>NZ_JAFEMV010000009.1 GCF_016892605.1 Desemzia sp. RIT 804 | reverse complement strand
CGGAGCAAACCGTTTAGGGTTCCGTAGAGTTCGCTTTTTCTATTTTAATCGGGTGTTTTCCCAGATAAAAATAGAAAAACGAAATCATAGGAAACCTGGTTTGTGCAACTCGTTTAAAAAGAGAGTGGAGCATGGCGCTTAGACTCTCGTAGAATTCATCTTTTTCTTTTAATTGGGTGCTTTTCCCAACTAAAAGGAAAAATGAAGTCATAGAGAGTCTGCCATGCGCAACTCGTTTAAAAAGAGAGTGGAGAAAGGTGAAGTCATAGAGATTTTGCTTTTCACAATCTATTTTAATAACAGACTGGAGTGAGGGGCAAATTTATGGATGAAATTTTAACATTGAAGGAATTAGAAAGCAAAACATTAAAGGAAATTTATCAATATGCTAAAGCATTAAAAATTCCTTATTACAGCCAAATGAACAAAAAAGAGCTTTCTTTAGCGGTTATTCGTGCACAGGAAGAAAAGCAAGGCTTCTTTATTGTAGAAGGTGTATTGGATATCATGGATCAACAAGACTTTGGCTTCTTACGTCCAATTAACTACACACCTAGTAAGGAAGATATTTATATTTCTGGTTCTCAAATCAAACGTTTTGGTTTAAGAAATGGAGACAAAGTTTCTGGAAAAGCTAGACCTCCTAAGCCGTCCGAACGTTATTATGGTTTGATGCACGTTAACTTAGTAAATGATAAAAATCCTGAAGATGCAAAAGAACGTTCACACTTCCCTGCCTTAACACCTCTTTATCCAGATAAACAAGTCGTCTTAGAAACAGCTCAAACAAAAGTTTCTACTCGTATCATAGATGTCATCTCACCGGTTGGTTTTGGGCAGCGTGGACTGATAGTAGCGCCACCAAAAGCTGGAAAAACTGTCTTGTTAAAAGATATCGCTAATGGAATTGCAGAAAACTATCCGGATGTCGAATTGATTTTATTACTGATTGATGAACGACCAGAAGAAGTGACTGACTTAGAACGAACAGTCAAAGGGGAAGTAGTATCTTCCACTTTTGATCAAATGCCTCAAAATCATGTTCGAGTTTCAGAATTGGTTCTTGAAAGAGCTATGCGCTTAGTTGAAGATAAGAGAGATGTAGTCATTTTGATGGACAGTATCACTCGGCTAGCAAGAGCTTATAACTTGGTTATTCCACCAAGCGGTAGAACGTTAAGCGGGGGGATTGATCCAGCTGCACTATATAAACCGAAGAGATTCTTTGGAGCAGCTCGAAACATCGAAGAAGGTGGGAGTTTAACGATATTGGCCACAGCTTTAGTAGATACAGGTAGCCGAATGGACGATATCATTTATGAAGAGTTTAAAGGAACTGGGAATGCTGAGTTGCACCTTTCAAGAGAGTTGGCGGAAAGACGCATTTTTCCAGCTATCGATATCAAAAAGTCTGGAACACGAAAAGAAGAATTACTGCTTGATGGAAGTCGCGTAGAGTCTATTTGGAAAGTAAGGCATGCAATGACTGGAGAATCATTAGAGTTTACAGATCGATTTATTCGAGCGTTGAGAAAAGCGAAAACGAATGATGAATTCTTTGACAACTTCTCAGATTCAACATTAGCCCAGCCTAAAAATTATCGAAATACCCGTCGCTAACACTTCTTTTGAGCAAAAAGATGCTCTTAGTTAAGGACGGAAAAAGTAATTGCATTCATCAGCTAAACATGATAATATGCTATTGTTGTGAAAAACAGCGAATAACTCTGGTTCAGCAAATGGTCCAGGGCATAAGGAGAGATATAATTATGAAACAACAAATCCATCCAGGATATAACCAAGTTGTATTTATGGATACAACTACAGGTTACAAATTTTTATCAGGATCAACTAAATCTTCAGACGAAACAGTTGAATGGGAAGATGGAAACACATATCCATTAATCCGTGTTGAAATTTCTTCTGATTCTCATCCGTTTTACACTGGGCGTCAAAAATTTACTCAAGCAGATGGCCGTGTGGACCGTTTCAACAAAAAATATGGTCTTGCAGATACAAATACAGAAAAATAAATCAACGATCATTTATTTTAATGATTTGTCAAAACTCTTCGAAATTTTTTCGAAGAGTTTTTTTGCTTGAAAAAATAAACAAATCAAGATTGTAATGTTATTTTCATCATATTGATACAGTCCGAACTTGATTTTGTAGTACAATGAGGGTGAATATGATACGAGGAGAATGTATTGTGGAAAAAGATTTTATCTATGTTCATCTGGACAGTGTCTCTAATTCAGTATTGAGCAAAGAAGTCAGCTTTTCAGATTATAAAAACATTGTGCAGCAACCGCTGAAAAATTTATTGTTGCTAAATGCTTCTAAAGATATCGGAGAATACGATTCTCATACAGGTTTTCGGATAATTCGTGGAACACAAAAAGTGGAAGAATTTTTAGATAGTGAAGCTTACCACACATACATTAAAAAGTTGGGCAAATGGATCGATTTCCAAAGTTTAGATTTACTTCATGAATTAACACCTGTAGAAATTTCTGAACTCCTTTATATTGCACATGCTTACACTTCGCTGCACTCACCTTTCTATTATAAGTTGCAAAATAACTTTATCGTGCTTACTTTACCAGATGGCTTTACAAAAACTTACTGCCGCGATTTAAATTTGTTTTATGATTTTTTTGCTCGCGAAATTACTAATCGAGTAAATGAGTGTATAAATGAAAAACGGATTTTATTTAAAAAAACAAAAAAAATTGAAAGTATACCTCTCGAACTTACTCACGAACTGACACCTTTATTGAGAGAGGGAGCTGCTCTATCTTTTGGAAAGATCACTTCTCGGGATACCGTTTCAGAGATAGGGGTTTATTTAGTAGAGGATCGAGTGCGAAACTTACAATCCCAAATGAAGGAAAGCGAATTGATGGCTCTTGTGATTTATGATCATCAAAAGCAAGAGTGGTCGATTAAAGAGTTGCAAACGCTGGCTCCAGGTTTGTAAAAACGCGTTACGGGCAAAAAAAGGTGTAAACAAACTGTTAAATAACGTTTGTTTTATAAAAGTTTAACTTCTAGCAAACCTAGGATTATAATTTGAAATATGATACAATTACAGCTGAATTATCGCTAGTAATCAATTTATAAATGATAAGTCCGAAACGTGGAGGAACAAATCATGAAAATTTTTCTTTTATATGGTGGAAAAAGTGCAGAACATGACATATCTATATTGACTGCTTACTCTATCATTCAAGAAATCTATTATCAATATTATGAAGTAGAGCCAATTTATATTACTCGAACCGGTCAATGGATTCGAGGACCTATCGTACATCAAGCAAATGAAGTAGCATCAGCGGAATCGTTACGTATGGAACCTTCAGAACAAACTGGGTTTACTAAAGATGATGCTGTGCCGTCAACTGGAAAATTGATCAAACCAAGTGAGATTCAAGAAGAAAATGCTGTTATTTTCCCAGCACTTCATGGACCTAATGGAGAAGATGGGACAGTTCAAGGTTTATTTGAAGTGTTGAGTATGCCTTATGTTGGAGCTGGAGTATTAGCCAGTGCTGCTGGTATGGATAAGATCGTTACAAAGCATTTATTCCATCAAGCTGGGCTGCCACAAGTTCCTTATGAACCAATCACTAAATTTGATTGGGAAAACAACCGAGAACAAGTTTTTGCCCGCTGTGAAGGCTCGTTGATCTATCCAATGTACATTAAGCCGGCTAATATGGGGTCTAGTGTTGGAATCAATAAAGCTGAAAACCGAGATGAATTAGAAAGTGCTGTTCAACAAGCATTTGAATATGACCGCAGAGTAGTAGTTGAACAGGGGATTGAAGAAGCTAGAGAAGTTGAAGTAGCTTTGTTAGGTAACGATGATATTCATACATCTGTTCCAGGAGAATTGCTGAAAGATGTTGATTTTTACGATTATGAATCGAAATATATCAGCAATGAAGTGCAAATGCAGATACCAGCTGCTTTAACAGAAGAACTAACAACTAAATTGAGATCTTATGCAGTACGAGCATTTCAAGCTATTGATGGAAATGGATTAAGTCGTTGTGACTTCTTTTTGACCAACAGTGGAGAAATTTTTGTGAATGAAATCAACACTATGCCTGGTTTTACTGCTTATAGTATGTATCCATTGTTGTGGAAAAATACTGGTTTACATTATGGTGACTTGATTGAAGAACTGATTCAATTAGCTTTAAAACGGTTTGAAGAGCGCCAAGGATTTCAAAAGAAAAACTATGATGCAATGAATTAAAAAGTGAAAGAGGCTAGACCAAACCATTTGGATCAGTCTCTTTTTTAATTGAGTTGTGCAAATCAAAACGATTTGCTCTGCTCTCTAAAACGAGTTGCGAAGAGCAGCCTTCCTATGATTTCGTTTTGCCTGGTTATTGGCAAAAAAACGCCAATTACCAGTCAAAAGCGAACTCTACGGAAGTCTGAACGCTCTTCTCCGCTCTCTATTAAAACGAGTTGCGCAAGGCTGCTTACGCGTCTATAAGCTGAATATGTCCTGTTGGGAAAAACACCCAACTGGCCGTATTCTTCTTATAGACGGAAAGCAAAACGCCTTGCTCCGCTCTCTATTAAAAACGAGTTGCGAAGAGCAGCCTTCCTATGATTTCGTTTTGCCTGGTTATTGGCAAAAAAACGTCAATTACCAGTCAAAAGCGAACTCTACGGAAGTCTGAACGCTCTTCTCCGCTCTCTATTAAAACGAGTTGCGAAGAGCAGCCTTCCTATGATTTCGTTTTTGACTGGTTATTGGCAAAAAAACGCCAATTACCAGTCAAAAGCGAACTCTACGGAAGTCTGAACGCTCTTCTCCGCTCTCTATTAAAATGAGTTGCGCAAGGCTGCTTACGCGTCTATAAGCTGAATATGTCCTGTTGGGAAAAACACCCAACTGGCCGTATTCTTCTTATAGACGGAAAGCAAAACGCCTTGCTCCGCTCTCTATTAAAATGAGTTGCGCAAGCCAAGCTTCCTATGATTTCATTTTTCTATTTTTACTGGGAAAACGGGCAATTAAAATAGAAAAAATGTACTCTACGGAATCCTAACGTTTGCTCCACTCTCTGGAGGTTAGATTTATGATTTCTTTAATGGTGGGTGAGATAGCTAAAGCCCTAGGTAGTTTGAATGATACTAGTAAGTGGGATGATGTAGAAATTACAGCAGTTGGTTTTGATACTCGGAAAATGGTTTCGGGTTCTTTGTTTGTTCCGTTGATTGGAGAGAATGATGGGCATAAGTTCATTCAAAATGCGATCGATAATGGCGCGAAAGCTGCGTTATGGAGTGCTCCTTTAGAAGATGCACCAGCAGACTTTCCTGTTATTTTAGTAGAAGATACATTGCTTGCATTACAAGAATTAGCCCAATATTACTTGAAAAAAGTAGCACCTAAAGTAGTTGGGATCACGGGAAGCAACGGAAAAACAACCACAAAAGATATGACAGATGCTGTTATGTCGAGTCGTTACCGTGTTTATAAAACGCAAGGGAATTTTAATAACCAAATCGGATTACCAATCACGATTTTAAGTATGCCTGTTGATACTGAAGTGGTTATTTTAGAAATGGGTATGAGCGACAAAGGAGAAATAGAGGTTCTTTCTCACATTGCTGAACCTGATATTGCCATCATTACTATGATCGGGGAGTCACACATTGAATTTTTAGGCTCTCGCGCCAATATTGCGGATGCAAAAATGGAAATTACATCAGGGATGAAAGAACAGAGTTTGTTGATTTATCCAGGAGAAGAAGAATTGCTGGAAGAAAGAGCCGAATTTTTAAAAGGCATCCAGCTAAAAACATTTGGTACTAAAGAGTCAAACGACATTTATCCTTTGCAAATAACGAATCAAATGAGAGAGACATCGTTTATAACAAATCTCGCGCCTTCAATAGAAGTGAAAATTCCTGTTCTGGGAACATACAATGTCAATAACGCCCTAGCTGCTCTAACTGCCGGTATGGCACTGGATATTCCTATTGCAGAAAGCTTCGAGTCATTGGCACAGTTCCAATTAACTAAAAATCGTACTGAATGGGATGAAGGAATCAATGGAAGTATGATTTTAAATGATTCTTACAACGCAAATCCGACAGCTATGAAATTGGTCATAGAAAATTTCAGTCAATTAGAAAGCAACGGAAAAAAATATGTTGTTTTAGGAGATATGTTGGAACTAGGAGATTTGTCAGAAGAATTACATGTCAGTGTCAAAGAAGCTTTGGATCCGGCTAAAGTTGATGAAGTCTATTTATATGGAGCTGAAATGAAAGCTTTACAAGAAGCTTTATTGAATGAAGGCCGATTCTCTCAAGAAAGCATCCATTACTTCATAGGAGATAAACAACCTCTAATAGAAGAAATAAAGCAGAAATTGAAAGAAAATGATTATATTTTGATCAAATCTAGTTTTGGTACGGATTTGCTTTCAGTTGTTGAAGCTTTAAAGCTAGGATAAAAATCAAATAAGAACCTGATGTGTCTAATGAACCCCTTTCATTCTTTAAGGAAACGTGTTCATTGAAACGTCCGGTTAAATTTGTTGCTAAATAAGCATTTACGTGGTAATATTACACAAGTTGCGAACCGGCAACAAATAAAAGTAATGAAAACACTGAGGGTTTAAATAGCTCAGAAACGCAGAAAATAAGTAGCTTGTGATTACAAGCCTTTGATATGAGAAGAAGCTGCTGGTAACAACAGAGCTCAGTTGCCAGATTTTAGAAAGACTGACCATAGCAGGTGTCCTTGATGAAGATCAACGAAAAACCTGTTTTTTTTGCAAAAACTCTCTTTCGGTTTTCAAAAATACGGGAGGAAAATTAGTTGAAATTTTCAGAATTAGGATTAACACCAGAATTGCTTAAAGCAATTGAAAGAATGGGATTTGAGGAAGCGACACCCATTCAAGAACAAACGATTCCTTTAGCTTTAGAAGGAAAAGATGTTATTGGACAAGCTCAAACAGGAACAGGTAAAACTGCTGCATTTGGTTTGCCGATGTTACAAAAAATCGACAACAAAAATAAAAATATTCAAGGATTAGTTGTTGCTCCAACAAGAGAATTAGCTATCCAAACACAAGAAGAGTTGTATCGCTTAAGTCGCGATAAAAAAGTTAAAGTACAAGTTGTTTATGGTGGAGCAGATATTAGTCGCCAAATTCGTGGACTAAAAGATGGACAACATATTGTAGTTGGAACACCAGGGCGTTTATTAGATTTGATCAAACGTAAAGTATTGAAATTAAATCATGTAGAAACATTAGTTTTAGATGAAGCAGATGAAATGTTAAACATGGGATTCATTGAAGATATCGAAAGTATCATCAAAGAAACTCCATCTGAACGTCAAACGTTATTGTTCTCTGCAACAATGCCAGCTCCAATCAAACGTATCGGCGTTAAGTTCATGAAAGATCCTGAACACGTTCAAATCAAAACAAAAACATTATCAAGTGCATTGATCGATCAATACTTTGTGAAATGTAAAGATTTTGAAAAATTTGATATTATGACTCGTTTATTCGATGTTCAAACACCAGAATTGTCTATCATTTTCTGCCGTACTAAACGTCGTGTTGATGAAATTGCTAGAGGATTAGAAATGCGCGGATACAGCGCTGAAGGAATCCACGGCGATCTTTCTCAACAAAAACGTATGAGTGTGTTAAAAGCATTTAAATCAGGAAAAGTAGATATCTTAGTAGCTACTGACGTAGCAGCTCGTGGATTAGACGTTTCAGGCGTAACTCACGTTTATAACTTTGATATTCCTCAAGATCCTGAAAGTTATGTTCACCGTATCGGCCGTACTGGTCGTGCAGGTAAAGAAGGTATGTCAGTATCTTTCATTACACCAAATGAAATGGGATATTTACGTACGATCGAAAACTTAACTCGTAAAGAAATGACTCCTTTACGTCCGCCTTCTGATTCAGAAGCGTACAAAGGACAAATTAAAGCAGCGATGGATCAAGTTCAAGAACTTATCGAAAAAAATGAGTTAGAACGTTATGAAAAAGCTGCACATAGTTTATTGGAAGAATTTTCAGCAGAAGATCTAGCAGCTGCTTTCTTGAAGAGCATGATTAAAGACTCAACTGAAATACCAGTAAAAATTACTCCAGAACGTCCATTGCCAAGCAAGTCTCATAAAGGTGGCGGCGGTGCAGCCCGTAGTCGCTCAAAAGGTAAAAATTATGGAGACCGTCGTGGTGGTGGAGCGAAACGTAATGATAGTCGTCGTGGGAACAGCCGTAGTGGCGAAAAACGTTACAGTTCAGACAAACGCCAAGGAGCAGGATCTGCTCCAGCGGACAAGAAAAAAAATGACCGTCGTGGTTCAGGAAACGGAAAACGTGACTTCACGATTCGTCAAAAATAATCACTAAATAGGAAAAGAGAGCAGAAATTCTGTTCTCTTTTTTTTATTTTAAGAGCGATAGAACAACAAGGAAAGATTAAAAATAGATTTATTAAGAAATAATAAAATACTAAAATTAGAAGTATTATTGCTATTCAAAGACCACTCTAGAGGTGTATACTAGAGAGAAAATAAGAAATACCGCATCAAAGGAGTTTAAAATGATTATAGGGATAGGATTGGATATTGCAGAAATAAAAAGGATCGAAATTGCGTATAATAGAAAGAATACTTTTTCAACGCGGGTCTTAACAGAGGAGGAACATAAGATTTTTTCCTTATTAAAAGGAAAAAGACAAATGGAATTTTTAGCAGGACGTTATGCAGCAAAAGAAGCTTTTTCAAAAGCGATGGGGACTGGAATTGGAAAATTAGGATTTAAAGATATTGAAATTTTACCTGATAAATCTGGCAAACCTATAGTCACAAAAAGTCCATTTGATGGTACTGTATTTTTAAGCATTACCCACACAGATTTGATTGCTGCGGCACAAGTAGTATTGGAAAAGTGAATTAAGATGAAAGGAAGAGTAATTTGGTTGCAGGAAATTATCGAAATACAGTTGCGATTGTAGATAAAGACGCCATTCGTTGGAACATAGTGCAAGAAAAAAAACGATTAACCGATGAAGCGTTACTTTATGCAGTAGTAAAAGCTGATGGTTATGGTCATGGAGCTGTAGAAGTCGCAAAAGCAGCAAAAGAGGCCGGAGTTGATGGCTTTTGTGTAGCATTATTGGATGAAGCAGTTGAATTAAGAGAAGCAGAAATTAATGAATCTATTTTGATTTTAGGCGTAGTTGATCCCTTATACGCTGATGTTATTGTGGAAAAACAATTGAGTGTAACGATTGGGCGCTTGGATTGGATTGAAAAAGCTGAAGGTTTATTGCGTCAAAAAAGTATAACGGGTTCAGTTGCTGTGCATATCGCATTAGATACAGGTATGGGAAGAATCGGGTTCAGAACCGAAGAAGAAGTTAAAAAGTGTGAGCAACAAATACATAAAAGTGAACATTTCTTTTTAGAAGGAGTTTTTACGCATTTTGCAACAGCCGATAGTGATGATGATACACTTTTTTTACAACAGCAAGAACGATTCAATTGTTTAATCAAATCATTTGATAATATACCTGAAATAGTACATACTGCTAATAGTGCTACGACTTTATTTCATCCAAATAACTCATCGAAATTGATTCGATTTGGAATCGCAATGTATGGGTTAAACCCTTCAGGTAATCTTATGACCCCCCCTTACCAATTAAAACCAGCATTACAATTAAAGAGTGAATTGATTCATGTTAAACAAATGAACCAAGGAGATGTTATCAGCTACGGTGCTACTTACCAAGCTGAAGAAGGAGAGTGGATAGGTACTCTTCCTATTGGTTATGCAGATGGCTGGCTTCGTAAGCTGCAAGGTCAAGAAGTGTTGGTCAATGGAAGTCGCTGTGAAATTGTAGGGAGAATTTGTATGGACCAATGTATGGTTCGTCTTCCAGGCAACATCCCTGTTGGAACGGAAGTTGTTTTAATAGGTAAAAGTGGACAAGAAGAAATTACATTGCAAGAAATTGCCGATAAATTGGATACTATTCACTATGAAGTTGCGTGTGGTATTACTCCAAGAGTAAAGAGAAGATATGTCCATTAAAAACAAAAGTTTGTGAATGAGTTCTGAACATTGAATGGAATCTCCGAAAATCTATTTTAATGTTTTAGATTACATGGTACTATAAGCTAAAGCTTGTTTTTCTAGCTTATTGGGTATGTGGTAATCTTTAGGAGGCAAATTCATGAACAATAAAAAGTTTAAAGTTGTTGAAATACACCTAGAGGCGGATGTTTACGAACAAGTACAAGAATATTGCGCTTTGGAGGAACTAGAAGAGAAAGAACTAGTTAGCTGTTTTATGTCAAAATTTGTTAAAGAAAAACTAAATATAATCGATACCCTGCGCAAAGGTTACGCGGAAATGGCTGGAATCAATCTTGATATTTGTAACGAGTTTGAAGAATGCGAGAAAGAAGTTCTTTCCCAATACTAGCAGGTATTGCAGGAGGAGGTACCTATGGTTAAACGTGGGGACATATATTATGCAGACTTATCCCCAGTTGTAGGTTCAGAACAAGGGGGCATGAGGCCAGTGCTTGTTGTACAAAATAATGTAGGGAATCATTACAGCCCTACTGTTATTGTTGCAGCAATAACTGCTAAGATCCAAAAAGGAAAAATGCCGACCCATGTAGAAATCTCAGCTGAAAAGCATGGCATAGAACGTGATTCAGTGGTCTTGCTAGAACAAATACGAACAATAGATAAACAAAGACTAAGAGAAAAAGTTACACACTTGGATTATGCTACGATGAAAAAAATCAACGAAGCTATTGAAGTTAGCCTTGGTTTAGTAAGCAAATTCAGTACTTAAAATTAAATTTACTTATTCTAAAGAGTCGATCCCGCAAAAGAAGTTCATTTGTGTGGAAAGGCTCTTTATTGGTTTAAAAGAGCGTTTAAGACGTTGTTTTTTTTAAAAAGTGGTGTTATGATAATAAAGTTGAAAACAGCGTGGTTCATCAACCATCCCACGTAAAAAAACTAGGAGGAACAAATAAATGAAAGTAAAAACTATGGTAGTAAATGCCATTGTAGCAGCGCTATACGTAGCTGTAACTTCAGTGATAGCACCAATAGCGTACGGAGCTATCCAATTTAGGATCTCAGAAATTTTTAATCATTTAGCGGTTTTTAACCGTAAATACATTATTGGAATCGTAGCGGGAGTCTTTATTGCCAATCTTTTTTCACCATTAGGCTGGTATGACATTGTGTTTGGAACTGCTCATTCATTGATTTCGTTAGCTGCTATGGTATTTTTGACTCGTAAGACAACAAATGTGTGGATCAAAATGGGTATCAATACCTTAATGTTTGTTATTTTTTCAGGAATTATAGCATGGGAATTGAAACTTGCTTTTAATGCGCCGTTTTGGTTGAATTATGCCTCCGTAGCTTTTGGGGAATTGGTTATTATGGGCTTAGGAGCTCCGATAATGAAAGTATTAAATGATAAAATTCATTTTCATAAACGTTTAGAAGCTAAATAAAAATGAACGATAGTAAATAAAAAAACATACCTCAAAGACCGGTCAGTCTTTGAGGTATGTTTTGTTCTTAAAGGAAATTTACTCACTGTTAAATAACGTTTATTTGTTTAAATTTTCTTTTTCAATAATGCGGAAACCTTTTTTGTCTAAAGCTATTGAGATTTGATTAACAGTTTCTTCAGTTACACCAGGCTCTAAAGTAATGATCGTACGACGAATCAAATCTTCTCGTTCGACATCTAAAGTAATACAACTGGAAATAGAAGCGAATTTATTGATGATTTTTGAAATAGTTGCTAAATCTCCTTTTTGTCCAGCAGAAGCGATCGTCAATACAAAACTACCATTGTCAATACTCCAAGATTGTTGTAGCATTGAAAGTAAAGAGCTATGTGTTAAAATACCATAAAAGTGATTATCTGAATCTAGCACAGAAATATAAGGTAATTCTTTGATTGAGAAAAAGACGTTGAAAAAAGAATCGTCCAAATGAACATACTTCGTAGCATTTTTTAATAAATGAGTTACAGGCAAATTCATATCTCCGCCGTTAGCTTTGTGTCGATAGATATGCATTTTATAAATATTTCCACGGAAAATTTGGCCGCTTTCATCTAGTATAGGGACACAACGGTAACCAGATTCTTCTAAGATATCAATAGCTTCTTGTAGTGTTACGTCTTCATTAACAGTTGTTAGATTTTTTTTGGGGATACAGAGTGATTTAATGAGCATTTTGCTATTCTCCTTTAACCTTTATTTAATTTGATGATAACATATTATCAGTGTTCTAAACAGTTCTTTTGATATAATTTTTTTAGACAAATAAAAATGATGCAAATGGTTGAAGAAAGTAGGGTAAATAATGAAACAGAATGAAATGATGGATCGACCGGTGATAAATAATGATGTTCGAGAATTTTTGCGAAATGCACAAAAGCCTTTATCTGGTACATTAGGTGAAATTGAACAAGACGCCCATGAAAGAAGAGTTCCGATAATCCCACACGAAACAGTAGTCTTCTTAAATTTATTGTTAGGACAATTAAAACCTCAGCAAATTTTAGAAATTGGAACAGCTATCGGTTTTTCTTCTAGTTTAATGGCTCAACATGTAGGGGAAAAGGGGCAAGTGACGACCATTGACCGCTATGAAAAAATGTTTCAAGAAGCTAAAGTGAATTATGAAAAACAAGGTATAACGGACAAAGTTACGTTGTTGGAAGGAGATGCTGCAGATATTCTCCCTACTTTAAATGGTCCATATGACCTTATTTTCATGGATAGTGCCAAATCAAAATATTATGATTTTTTACCGGAATGTATGAGGTTGCTGAAGGTTGGGGGAATGTTGATTGTGGATGATGTTCTTCAAGGGGGAACAATACTTGAACCTAAGGAAAACATTCCGCGTAAAGTTCGTACCATCCATCGTAAACTAAATCTCTTTTTGGATGTAGTCATGAAACATCCTTCTATAGAATCTAGCCTATTGCCTCTAGGTGACGGTTTACTTCTGATTGTAAAGAAAGATGAAACAGATTTTTCTTACTTGTTAGAAGAAAAAAAGGATTAAAAATTAAGTCAAACTGATACTATGCATTTAAAAAACAACCTCTGTCATTTACGAGAATTATAATGAGGGAGGCTTGTTTTTTTTAGGTTTTTATTAGTGAGATTAAATAATATATACATAGAGGTATTTGGTTTAGAATGAAAAATAGTTGTAAAATGAATATTTAGGATTGACGGAATTTAAAAAACTTGATATGATATAAAACGTTGCTGCAAGAAGTATTGAATAGAAGAATGTAAACAACTATTTGAATTTTTGTATTGACAACGTAATGAACAGCGTGTTATGATATTTAAGTCCTAATGAAACAAGAAATGTTTTGGGATGAATTTTTATTCATAACTATTATTTTAAAAACACAAAATAACAGTTGACACTTTCTTCGGATGATGTTATCATTTAGAAGTTGTGAAACAAAGCAATT
>NZ_JAFEMV010000008.1 GCF_016892605.1 Desemzia sp. RIT 804 | reverse complement strand
AATAAAATAGCGTCTGAAAGTGAGATAAGCAATAAGCTATCTTGCTTTTTTTTTTATTTTCAGATAGAGAGTAGCTGCAAGTGAGTTAGGAAGAAATAATTATTTTTGAATGATACAATATCTTCAAGTTGCTTCTATATAAGAAGAGGGACTTTTCAAATAGAGTTTTTTCCAGTATAATATTAGTCAGGATTAGTCAAAGGGATAAAGCGCCTTTGCTCAACAGATGGCCTTGAATGAAGGCTGAAAGAAAAGGAGGGTTATTAAAAATTTGATATTGGAATAAGGAATGAAAAAGTGTATGATACTTAGACACCAATAATCAAAACTTTTTAATAACAAACAGCACATGGAAAATAAAAATATGTCAGATATTATTGAAGCTTATTTGAAAAAGGTGTTAGGACACTCAGAACAAGTTGAAATCAGACGAAGTGAGATGGCTAATTTATTTAACTGTGTTCCTTCTCAAATCAATTATGTTATCAACACACGCTTCACCGTGCAAAAAGGCTATTTAGTAGAAAGCAAGCGTGGTGGTGGTGGATACATTCGTATTATCAAAGTTAAATTGTTGGACGAATCTGAGATGTTAGATACAATAATAGAAATAGTGGGCAATAGTATTTCTCAAAATGATGCTTATGCTATCGTACAAAAGCTGTATGACGATGATTTCTTAAATAAAAGAGAAGCAGTCATTATGATGGCTGCAATGGATAAAACAGTATTGGGACTGGAAAGCAAAGTTGCTAAAGAAATAAGGGCACGTATATTAAAATCTTGCCTGAACAATTTAAGATACGAATAATAACAATGTGGAGGCGAGAAAATGAATGAATTATTTACCGAAAAAGCACAGATCGTATTAGAGATCGCTCAAGAAGAGGCAAAAGCATTTCGCCATCATTCTGTAGGTACTGAGCATATCTTATTAGGGATTGTCAAAGAGCAAGAAGGTATTGCAGGTAAAACACTCCGTCAATTTTCTATTACCGAACAAGATATTCGTGAGGAAATTGAACACTTTACTGGGTATGGAACAATGAAATACATTTCAAAACAAGCTATTTTACCTCATTCTCCTCGAGCAAAACAAGCTATTACGTTTGCGACGGATGAGTCTAGACGTATGGGAGCAAAATTAGTTGGAACAGAACATCTATTGCTTGGATTATTGCGCGAAGAAGACATTTTATCTTCTAAAATTTTGGCTAATTTGGATGTAAGCTTGAATAAAGCGCGTCAAGTAGTATTAAAAAAAGTCGGGCAAAGCCAAGTTAAAAATAGTAAACGACAAAGGCCTGCTGCCAAGCAACCGACTGCTGGAACACCAACACTTGATTCTTTGGCTAGAGACTTAACTGTTCAAGCTAAAGAAGGCAAAATGGACCCTGTTGTAGGGCGTCAAAAAGAAGTACAACGAATCGTACAGATTTTGAGCCGTCGAACTAAAAATAATCCAGTATTGGTTGGAGAACCTGGTGTAGGTAAAACAGCTATCGCAGAAGGATTAGCGCAAAGGATCGTTGATGGAGAAGTTCCTTCTACTTTAACGAATAAACGCTTGATGATGCTGGATATGGGTTCACTGGTTGCGGGAACTAAATACCGTGGTGAATTTGAAGAGCGTATGAAGAAAATCATTGAGGAAATTTATCAAGATGGTGAAGTCATCCTCTTTATAGATGAGTTGCACACTTTGATCGGAGCAGGTGGAGCTGAAGGAGCTATTGATGCTTCAAATATCTTGAAACCAGCTCTTGCGCGTGGTGAATTGCAAACTATTGGAGCAACGACTTTAGATGAATACCAAAAACACATTGAAAAAGATGCAGCATTGGAGAGACGTTTTGCGCCGATCCATATTGATCCGCCAAATGAAGAAGAAACAGAAGAGATTTTATATGGGTTGCGGTCTCGTTATGAAGACCACCATGGCGTAAAAATTACGGATGCAGCAGTTCACGCAGCGGTCAAATTGTCTAATCGTTATATCACCTCTAGACAATTACCTGATAAAGCTATTGATCTAATCGATGAGGCTGCTTCTAAAGTGCGTATCGATGTTACTGGGAAACCAACACCAGTCGCAGTAGCAGTAGAAGAGTTGGAAAAGTTGATCGAAGATAAAGAAGAAGCGATCCAGAACCAAGATTTTGAAAAAGCAGGTCTCATTAGAACACGTGAGATGAAACAACGGAAAAAAATCGAGACACTTTTGAAAAAACAAGAGAAGAAAGAAACACCAACTGAATTGCAAGTTACTGAACACGATATTGCTGAAGTAGTAGCTTTATGGACCAGCATTCCAGTGCAACAGATGGAACAAAAAGAATCGGATCGTTTATTGAAAATGGAAGATGTATTGCACAAGCGTGTTATTGGTCAAGACGAAGCTGTCAAAGCTGTCTCAAAAGCTATTCGTCGTGCAAGAAGCGGTTTGAAAGATCCAAATCGTCCAATTGGTTCATTCATGTTCTTAGGACCTACAGGGGTTGGGAAAACGGAATTAGCCAAAGCTTTGAGTGAAGCTATGTTTGGAAATGAAGATGCATTGATTCGTGTGGATATGTCTGAATATATGGAAAAATTCAGTACCAGTCGATTAGTGGGTTCACCACCAGGTTATGTAGGGTATGATGAAGGCGGACAATTGACGGAAAAAGTCCGTCAAAAACCTTATTCAGTTATCTTGTTGGATGAAGTTGAAAAAGCTCATCCAGATGTCTTCAATATTTTACTTCAAGTATTAGATGATGGACACTTGACTGATGGAAAAGGCCGTAAAGTAGACTTCAAGAATACGATCATGATCATGACATCTAATTTAGGAGCGACAGCTTTACGAGATGAAAAATCAGTCGGTTTTACGTTGGAAGACAAAAAACACGATCATGATACGATGGAAAAACGCATCAAAGAAGAGTTGAAAAATACCTTCCGTCCTGAATTTATCAACCGTTTAGATGAAACGATCGTCTTCCATTCATTAGAGAAGGAAGAATTGAATGAGATCGTCAAATTGATGTCGCAAACGATCGTCAAACGTTTAGAGGATATGGACATCCATGCTAAAGTAACGGCAGCTGCAATTGATGTGATTGCTAAAGAAGGATTTGATCCTGAATATGGTGCACGTCCATTACGCAGAGCGATCCAAAAGAAAATTGAAGATCTTTTAAGTGAAGAGTTATTGAGCGGAAGAGTCAAAATTGGGGACAACATCACCATTGGGGCTCAAAAAGGCGCTATCCGGTTTACAGTTAAAGAACCAAAAAAAATAGAAAAAGAAGTTAAATCAAAAAAAGAAACAGCTCCGGTCAAATAATCTAAAAAGAAACGCCTATCAGAATTAGTCTCTGATAGGCGTTTTATTCGTGATTAAAATTTATTTCTGATATGATGTGATTGAGAAAAAAACTGAGAGGAAAGTGGTTTTTATGAAGAATACAACTCGAAATATTTTATTAGGTGTTGGAGCTGCAGTAGCTATTGGAGCAGCGTATATGGTCACTTCAGATAAAGCGATGGAAAAAGCAGAAAGCATGATCAATCGTAAAAGAGCTAAATACTTTGTTAAAGACAAACTGCATGGTAATGAAAAAGCTATGAAAGTTGTGGAAAACTTATCAGATGAGGAAGTCATCAATTTATTGAACGTTGTGGATAAAGTAAGTAATTTACGTGGGAATGTAACGAATTATACACATCAATTGAAAGACGCCACAATGGAGTTTACAGATTTGTTATCAGACAAAAAAGATACTCTTGTGGACAAAGTGAAAAAATAAAGCTTTTAAAAATGAACTTCTCATAAAAAGGCAGACGTATAATGTTTGCTTCTTTATGAGAAGTTTTTTGGTTCTATGTTTATAGTGTGGATAACCGGCTTAATCTATTGCCAACAAATAACACAGCAACAGATCGTCCATATTGCGCAAAGAGAGCCCGCTCACTTCATGGAAGCGATCAATGCGGTATTGAAGCGTGTTTCGGTGAATGTAAAGAGATTTTGCAGCGACGGATATATTACCTTGGCTTTTCCACATGGCTAAAATCAACTCTTTAAGTTCTGCGTCCAATACATACTGAGCTTTCAGTTGCTGCATCAACGGACTTTGTGAAATGGCTTCGGCAGTGTAATAGTGTAAAGCAACTGAGGACAAATCGAAAACTTGAGTCTTTTGGTTTTTTTGCCAATCAAAAATGCGTTGTTCTTCTTGGAAGATATTCGGTAAAGTCGCATTTATTGTCCAAAACTGTCCAATATAATACACAGTCTTAACCGAAAAATCATCATCCAAGGTACGAATGATACCGGCCATTTCCTCGTTACTCAATAAATCAGGTTGTTTTTCTTGGATAAGCATGCCTTTATTTTCTGTTGTGAAAAAAATATCCTCAACACCTGTAAACAAACTTTTAAAGGCTTTTATCCAAAGCGCCCGCTCGAAAGCCGCATCTTTTTTGATGATCTCAAACTGGATAATACGGTAGATGCCTTCTTCTTTAGGTAAAGCAAATGACTCTTCTACCAAAAAGGATTGCCATTTGGAACTTTTTTTGGTTTTGAGAGGTACAGATTTTTGGTTTATCGCATATTGGATTAGTGCTAATTCAGTATCGCTTTTTTGATGTCGTTCAAATTGAATCCAGTTATCTTGATAAGGAAAAGCTATGTAATGTTCCCCAGATGTATTGCGATCGGTTAAAATGGCTTCTGGGTACAAAAATTTTAATTCTTTGAAATTCACTTATGCTCCTCATTTCTGCGTTGAAATCGTCAAGCTGAACAAGTTTGGTATTCTTCTCTATTTTAGCACGCTTTGGATTTTTTTGTAGGGTTTGAGGAAGAATGTGCTATTATAGGATAAGAAAATGAGGAGCAAAAGGAGAGCAATATGGAATTAACCAGTACGGAAAAAGAGTTCTTTATGTGCGAAGCCATTGAAGAAGCTAAAAAAGCTGCATCTAAATTAGAAGTGCCGATCGGGGCTGTAGTGGTATTGAACGGTGAGATTATTGGACGCGGGCATAATTTACGGGAAGTGTCTCACGATGCCACTACTCATGCAGAAATGATCGCCATTCGCGAAGCCAATCAACATTTGGGAAATTGGCGCTTAGAGGACACTCAATTATTTGTGACGCTGGAACCATGTCCGATGTGCAGTGGCGCGATGATTTTGTCGCGTGTCAAAGAGCTTTACTATGGAGCTCCAGACCCTAAGGGCGGTACAGCAGGTACATTGATGAATTTACTCGGTGATGAGCGATTCAATCATCAAGTGACGATTGAAAAAGGGATTTTAGAAGAAGAGTGTGCAGCTTTACTAACGAATTTTTTCAGAACGTTGCGTGCAAGTAAAAAAGCTGCTAAACAAGCACGTAAAGAATTGGAACAGGAAAAAGAGGAGTAGAAGATGAAACAAAAGAAAAATTGGATAGTGACAATTGTTGGGATACTGGTACTTTTATTTGGAGGCCAGCAGCTAGATGTGTTTGATACGCTATTCAGCCTTGATTCCGAAGAAGCACAAATGGAATCCCAAACAGCAGACGGAACAGTAGTGGAAGGCCAAGCTTACTCTACAAAAGAAGAAGTAGCCGCGTATCTTCACGAATTTAGTGAACTTCCGCCCAATTATGTGACAAAAAAAGAAGCTGAAGCTTTAGGCTGGGACAATGCTGAAGGCAATTTATGGGAAGTCACCGATTATTTATCAATTGGTGGGGATCGATTTGGCAATTATGAAGGATTACTGCCGGAAAAAGATGGTCGCGTGTATTATGAAGCGGATATCAATTATGACGGTGGTTTTCGTGGAGCCGAACGAATCGTCTTTTCTAATGACGGATTGATTTTCTATACTGGAGATCATTACGAAACATTTGAGCAATTGTACTAGGAGGTTGATGATGGATAAGCGAATTATTCTGGATGGCCAAGAGATGATCAATAAAAAAAGACTGCACGACTATTTAAAAGAGCAGCTGGATTTGCCTAATTACTATGGACGGAATCTAGATGCATTGAAAGACTGTTTGACGACAGATTTCACTCCACAAACGATCGAGATTATTGATGCAGGTTTCATTGAAGAACATCTAGGAAGATACGGTAAAAGTTTATTGAGGGTTTTTCTAGACGCAGCAAAAGAAAACGATCACCTAGAAGTCCACATAAAAAACGACAGCGAGCAGTGTTAAAAACTGCTCGCTGTTGTTTTTTTAGGTTAGTCGTTTGATAAAGATCGGTCCGATAAATTTGTGCAAAAGAACTGCGAGTACAGCACCTACGATTCCTTGCAGCAGATTCATTGGAAAAGCCGCTATCCCTGCAGCAAGACCAAATAAAATCCAATCCCCGATAACATAACCGATAGCCATCCAGATACCAGCGATGAGTGCTGACACAATCGGCTTAGTAGAATTCATTTTCAGAAAAATCCAACCGCACAATAAACCTTCTATACCTTTGACAAAGAAAGTGATCGGAGCATAGAAAGAGTATCCCGTAAATAAGTCCGCTAGAGCACTTCCGATTCCACCAATCCAAAAACCACCTGCTGGTCCAAATAACATTCCAGATAGCAGTAAAATAGAATCCCCAATATTGACGTAGCCTTGTGCAAAAGGAATTGGTATTCGTATAATCATAGTCATGACAACTGTCATAGCAATAAATAAAGCATAAAGAACTATGTTTTGTGTAGTAAGTGTTTTGTTTTTCAATTTCTGTTCCCCCCAGTTTAAAACTATTATACCCTTTTTGTTAAATAGGCGAAACGTAGTTTTCAGAAAATTTGAAAGAGAGAGCTGAATTCAGATGTAAAACTGTTATAATAAGTGAAGAATGTAATGGAATAGTGGTGAAATAAATGAATCAGCCAAAAGTGTTAGTGATACAAGATATTTCTGCAAGCTGTCAAATTTCAATGAATGTAGCTTTGCCGATTTTAAGCAGTTTAAATAATAGTACGAGTATACTTCCCACTGCTCTGCTGTCGACTCATACGGGATCTGGTTTTGAAGACTATACTTTTCTGGATCTGACTAGTGAAATGGAAAAAATTCTAGATCATTGGAGACAGTTGGAGATATTATTTGATGGTGTATTGATTGGTTATTTAGGCTCGCATGCACAAATGAATATTGTAAAACGAGTGGTTCGTGAATTTACATCGGATGATGCGATTATTGTGTTAGATCCGGTGATGGGAGACCATGGGGAACTTTATACCGGTTTTGATGATGTTTATGTGAAGCAAATGCAAGAACTATGTCAGTTATCCACAGTAGTTATCCCCAACATGACGGAAGCGGCTTACTTAACACAAACGCCTTATCATAATGGGCCTCATACGAAACAAGAGATTGAATCTTTAATGGAAAAAATGCTGGAACGGAACCAACAGCAAGTTATTTTGACAGGTGTTATGCCAAATCTGCATGAAATTGGGGCAGCCTCCAGCAGTTACACAGATCGGCAAGTCAAACATGCTTTTTCTCCGATTTATCCTGGCCATTTTGATGGCACAGGAGACCTGTTCAGCAGCGTGGTTGCAGGATTGTTGTTCCAAAAAGCAACTTTAGAGACGGCAACTGAAACAGCTGTCGCTTATGTGGAAAAAGTTATTCAACGAACTGTCGCTAACAAGTTAGATCCAAAATTCGGCGTGCAATTTGAAACCGATTTGCCTTACTTGATGGAAAAAGCTGCACATCTTAGAAATGAGTAAAGAAGAAAGGACTTTGACAATTGTCTGGGTCCTTTTTGCATGGTTGATAGGCGTCAAAATCACTTGTGAAAATGAGATATCCACTGGTTGTCCACATATTTGATTATGTGGACAACCAGTGGATATCTTTTTTTGTTTGCTCGCCTGAGCCAGAAAAAAGTTTCCGTGGATGGCCTAACACCTAACAAAAGAAATAGCGTCCATTAGAGCTAGAAAAAACTGTCAAATGGCCCTAATGAGAGGAATAGCGTCCATTAGAGCTAGAAAAAACTGTCGAATGGCACTAATAAGAGAAATAGCGTCCATTAAGGCTAGAAAAAAACTAGCAAATGGCCCTAACAAGAGAAATAGCGTCTATTTGAAATATTTGTTTTCTCTTCAAAAAAGTTCTCTCAAATCCGAGCAATACCAGAATTTTGAGAGAATCTTAGACTGACTTAGTTCATGTTATTATCTTTCTCCACAACGGCATCTACTGCTTTTACAACGGATGTCAAAAATCCATTTTCTTCTAGAGCCAGGACACCTTCAATCGTCGTTCCGCCTGGCGAGGAAACTTGATCTATCAAATTCCAAGGCGTCTCGTCGCTTTCCAATACCATTTTTGAACTTCCTAATACGGCTTGAGCGGCGATTTTAGTAGCCATTTCTTTTGGGATGCCATATTTGACCGCAGCTCGTGACAGCGAATCAATAAATAAAAATGTAAACGCTGGTGAACAACCAGCAATTGCAGAAAATACCCCAAAGTCTGTTTCTTTCATAACGATGGCTTCACCAATGGATTGGAAAATACTGATGACAAAATCAACATCATCTTTAGTAGCCTGTTCATTTCCGCAAACAGCTGCCATTCCCTCACCAATTTGTGAATTCAAGTTAGGCATCACGCGAATAAGACGCATAGCAGAGTCTGCTCCGATCCATTCATGCATTTGGGATAAACTGATTCCGGCCGCGATGGAGACTACTACCGGATTGTATTTGATCAAATGGGAACTTAACTCAGGTAGTACTGTTGAAAATAGATTGGGTTTAATAGCCAAAACGACAACGTCTGCTTGAGACACCAATTCTTCGTTCGAGGAACATGCGATGGTTCCTGTTTCACTGGCCAATTTTTCTAATTTTTCCGGGCTTCTATTGGAGATATAAATATTTTCTTTAGGAAGGTGTTGTACTTTGACCATTCCTTTTACGATAGCGCTTGTCATATTACCAGCACCGATAAATCCTACTTTCATGTAGAAACTCCTCTCAAATTGCATCTGCAAACTTGATTATATTTTACCATAGAGAACTTTTTTTTGAAATTCTTGAGTAAATAAGTTGACTTAATTCGATTACAAATGTAAACTATTAATTATAGATAGATTACATTCGTAAACGTAAAAGATAAAAAAATTGAAAGGAAGAGCGCCATGCAAGCAGTAGAAAAAGTGAAGATCAGTGACGCAGAATGGGAGATCATGCGCGTTGTGTGGACTTTGAAACAAGCGACGAGTAAAGAGATCAATGCAGTATTGCAAGAAAAAATGGCTTGGAAGCCGGCGACTACTAAAACATTGATTGGTCGTCTGGTGAAAAAAGGAGCCTTAGCTACGGAAGCTGTAGGGAATCGTTTTATTTATTCTGCAGCCGTTAGTGAAGAAGCTGAAATAAAAGAGGCTACTAGCGATATTTTAGCTCATATTTGCAACCGGAAAGCAGGAGAGTCGATTGCGCACTTGTTGGAAGAAGCCACTTTGAGTCATGATGATGTGGCGATGCTGGAAGAGCTGTTACAGAAAAAGAAAACAGAAGCGGTGGATGTCGTAGCGTGTGACTGTGTTCCGGGACAATGCAATTGCCAGCACTTTTCTAGATAATCCGCTATCAAGAATAGCAAATAAATAGTTGTTTTAAACAAGATAGATTACACTGGTACTATAACTAATTTGAAAAGGGGAATGAAAATGAGAAAAGAAATCACGATTGAAGGCATGAAATGTGAAGGTTGCGCAAATACAGTTAAACAACGCTTTTTAGAGGTTGAAGGAGTAAACGAAGCAGTAATCAACTTAGAAACTAAAAGTGCTCTGATCCAAGGAGATGTTCCAGTAAATGAAACAGCATTGCGTGAATCATTAGCTGGTACCAACTATTCAGTAGTCGGCATCAAAGAACTGGATGCTTAATTGAAAATCGAACGCTTATCTGACTCATGCTGACTACGATAGGTGTTTTTTTATTGAAGCAGCAGTTGTTGCAAATTCGATAACACAGGTAAGGAGTGTAGAGCAAATGGATAAAAAAGAACACGATTTGTACAAACATCATGACGACCATAGCAGTGATGCACCTCACCACAATAATCACGAACATATGGATCATCATGCTCATCAACATAATGATGAAGAGCATGTCGGGCATGTTTATCACGAAGAGCAAATAGAAGAGGGGATTCATGATCATCATCACGGGGAACATGATGATCATGACCACCATGATCATAGTGGTCATGAAGGCCATGAAGGCCATGAAGGTCATGGAGGTCATCACCATCACCATGGAAATTTCAAAGAAATCTTTTTTAAGTCCTTGCCTTTAGGAACCGTGATTTTGATTTTATCCCCGATGATGGGACTCAAGCTTCCATTTCAATTTACTTTTCCTTATTCTGACATCGTGGTGGGTGTATTAGCGACGATTTTACTGGTATATGGTGGAAAACCTTTCTATCAAGGGGCAGTGGATGAATTTAAACAGAAAGCTCCTGGAATGATGGCGCTGATTACATTAGGAGTCTCAGTCTCTTATTTGTACAGTATATATGCAGTGGTTGCCAGCTATCTGACAGGTACACATGTAATGGACTTTTTCTTTGAATTTGCTTCCTTGATCTTGATCATGCTGTTGGGCCATTGGATTGAAATGAAAGCAGTCGGCGAAGCAGGAGATGCGCAACAATCATTAGCTGAATTGCTGCCTAAAGATGCTCACGTGGTACTGGAAGATGAGACTATTGAAACGCGTTCAGTTTCTGAATTAAAAGTAGGAGATATCGTTCGGGTGCAAGCAGGCGAAAATATTCCTGCTGATGGAGTTATCAAAAAAGGCGAG
Source organism: Desemzia sp. RIT 804 (assembly GCF_016892605.1). Lineage (GTDB taxonomy): Bacteria > Bacillota > Bacilli > Lactobacillales > Carnobacteriaceae > Desemzia. Next base: position 73,425 of record NZ_JAFEMV010000008.1, on the reverse strand, counting down.
TCTCGAGTGAATGAAGCATTATTAACAGGAGAATCTAAGCCTGTTGAAAAAGCTAAAGGTGAAACTGTCATCGGTGGATCAACGAATGGCGACAGTATTTTGTATATAGAAGTGAAAGAAACTGGAGATAAGTCCTTTATTTCTCAAGTCCAGACGCTTATCGGACAAGCTCAAGATCAGCCTTCAAGAGCTGAAAACATTGCTCAGAAAGTAGCTGGATGGTTATTCTACATTGCAGTTGCAGCAGCTGCGATCGCTTTTATTGTATGGTTGTTTGTGTTGGACTTAGAGAATGCCGTTATTTTTACCGTAACGACTTTAGTAATTGCTTGTCCTCACGCGCTGGGCTTAGCGATCCCTTTAGTAGTGGCTCGCAGTACGAGCTTGGGTGCAAGTCGCGGATTATTAGTAAAAGACCGCGAAGCTTTGGAATTAGCAACAAAAGCTGATGTCATGGTGCTCGACAAAACAGGGACTTTAACAACTGGAGATTTCAAAGTCTTAAAAGTGGACACATTGAGCAATGACTATTCAAAAGAGGAACTTACAGCTTTAATGGCAGGTATTGAAGGCGGATCAAGTCATCCGATAGCACAATCTATTACAGGATTCGCAGAAAAAGAAGGTGTTAAGCCAGTTCAATTCGATTCCATTGATGTCGTATCAGGCGCTGGTGTTGAAGGTATGTCTAATGGAAAGCAGTACAAATTGATCAGCCAAAAAGTCTATGGGCAAGATTTGGCAATTGATATACCTGTAGGTGCAACGGTCAGTGTTTTAGTAGAGGATGAGACAGCGATCGGAACTGTGGCTTTAGGAGATGAATTGAAAAAGACTAGTTCGGAACTAATAAAAGCTTTGAAATCAAGCGGCATACAACCGCTGATGGCTACCGGTGATAATGAAAAGGCAGCTCAAGGTGTCGCCGAAGAATTAGGCATTGACTACGAAGCTAACCAATCTCCACAAGATAAATATGATTTGGTGGAATCGTTGAAGAACCAAGGTAAGACAGTCATTATGGTAGGCGACGGAGTGAACGATGCACCTTCTCTTGCTTTAGCAGATGTTGGAGTAGCCGTTGGTGCAGGAACTCAAGTAGCTTTGGATTCTGCAGATGTGATTTTAACACAGTCTGATCCTGGAGATATCGAATCCTTTATTGAACTGGCCAATAAAACAACAAGCAAAATGAAACAAAATCTTTTGTGGGGTGCTGGTTACAACTTTATTGCCATCCCGCTAGCAGCAGGTATCCTAGCTCCTGTAGGTATTTCATTGAGCCCGGCCGTTGGAGCTATCCTCATGTCGCTCTCAACCGTTATTGTAGCTATCAATGCTATGTTTTTAAGATTGAAGAACTAAAAAGGTAGATCTAGGTAGTATTTTACAATTTTTACAACTTGTTTAACGAAAGAATAAGTGGTATTCTCATAGTATCTTTTGGGGAATGAATGTCTCCCTAAGCACTTTGCTTAAACCGCTTTTCAAAGCTGATGACTTCTGCGCTTAGGCCGCAGTCTGTTATCAGCTTTTTTTGAGGAACAATAAACACCAACACGCATCATTTGTGTTTTGAAAGGGTTAGATGATGAGAAAATATGTATTAGAATACAAAGAAATTGTGGTATATGCGGTTATGGCCGTTTTTATTGGACTGGTAGTTGGCCTATTGGATACTTTATTTGGTAAAGTACTGCTTTTTATTAGTGATTTTAGGGACAATCATATTGTATACTTGATTCCATTTTTATCCTTGGCTGGGTTATTTATTGTGTATGTGTATCAAAAAATAGGGAAGGATACAAATAAAGGAATGAGTTTAGTTTTTGCAGCTGGAAATGAGGAGTTGCAGGAAATTCCTAAACGAATGATTCCCTTAACTATTATTGGTACATGGATCACGCATTTATTTGGCGGTAGTGCTGGTCGAGAAGGAGTAGCAGTGCTGATCGGGGGGACCTTTTCTCATGCTATTGGTCGTAAAATCCCTTATAAGAATGCCTCAAAAATAATGTTGATCACAGGTATGGCAGCAGGTTTCGGTGGATTATTCGAGACGCCTTTTGCAGCTACTTTTTTTGCATTAGAGGTATTAGTGGTTGGTAAATTGGAATACCTAGCGTTATTTCCTGCTTTAATCGCAGCCCTTGTAGCCAGCTCTGTCTCTCATTTTTTAGGGTTAGAAAAATATTCAGTCCATTTAGATGTTGCTGTGAGTATGAACAGTCAGACTATTGTAAAAACAGTAGTATTGGGTGTATTTTTTGGAATTGTTGGTGGGTTGTTTGCTTATCTGTTGGGACATGCAAAGCAGACTATTGGAAAGAAAATACCAGACTTAAGTAAACGGATTTTCTTTGCGGGTATTGTAACGAGTGTCTTGCTATTGATCTTACATATGGGGAGATACTCAGGGCTGGGAACAAATCTAATAGCCGCTAGCTTTAACGGAGAAAGCATTTATAGCTACGATTGGGTCTTAAAGTCTATCTTGACTATAATTACATTAGCAGCGGGTTTTCAAGGTGGAGAAGTAACGCCTATCTTTTCAATTGGAGCTAGTTTAGGAGTTTGGCTTGCTCCATTATTTGGGTTACCGATAGAGTTTGTTGCTGCTCTAGGTTACGCAAGTGTTTTTGCATCTGCAACAAACACACTTATTGCACCGGCATTGATCGGGGCAGAAGTTTTTGGATTTGAGTATTTGCCTTTCTTTCTTCTAGCAGTGTGTGCAGCTTACGTTTTTAATGGCAACCATTCGATTTACGGAGGCCAAAAAAACCTCTTTTGATTTTTTATAAGACTAAAGACCTCAGCTTACCTGCTGCATGTGCTTCAACGCAAAAGTATAAGTAAGCTGGGGTCTTTTGTGGATTAAAAAAAATTTTTTATCTCTAAGGTCTTTAATGCGGGTTTGTTGATCAGAAAATGTTTCCCTTTTTTTAATAAGAGCCCCTCTTGTTGGAATAAGGTCAACGTATGAAATAAATGGCGGTAACTAACGCCTAAAAATTCTGCTGTTTCTGTTTTCTTTTCAACATACATCCCATTTACTTCGACTTCTAGAATATAAGTCGCTAATCTATACTTCAATTCATAATTCTGACCGTTTGCAAAATGATTTACACGAAGCAATAACTTTTGAGCTAAATACTTTGAGAGGTCGTTCATAAACAGATTATCATGTAACAAAATTGTTTTAGCAATAGCTATTGGGATGGCTAAACAAGTGAGTTTATCCACTGCCATGATATCTTTTGTCTGCTTCTCAACTTCTAATAAGGACAATTCGCCAATCATATCTGCTCCATGAATAAACTGCACTAAAGAACGTTTTCCATTCTCATGGACCATATAAATTTTTGCGCGTCCTTTAAGGATAAAATAAATATGATCCAGTTCTGTTCCTAATGTTAAGACCATTTCTTTTGGTTCATATTCAAAGAGCACTGCATGATCCATAACTGCAGTTGAGTTTTTAAAAAATGTTTTCTTCAGCTGATCAATCTCCCTTGTTAAATCAAGGTCTTTAACTTCTTCTAGCGAGAATTTTTTCAAAAAATCACCTCAAAATAGGATATATCTCCTATTAATATACTTTATTTGAGAGTAAATTAATAGCGAGGTGAGGGAAATGAAAAAATACACACATTTAATTTTTGACTTAGATAATACGTTACTTGATTTCAACGATACGGAAGAACAAGCTCTTAAAAGCGTATTTAAAGCATATGAGATTCCAGAAACTCTTGAATCGTTTAGCAAGTATAAAGAAATCAATAAAAGCTTGTGGACTTCTTTAGAGAACGGAACAATCAACCGGGATGACATTTTTACTAATCGATTTATGTTATTTTTTAAAGAGTATGGCCTAAATGTAGACGGCCAAAAAGCAGAAAAATTATACAGAGGATTTTTGAACGATGGATGTAAAACAATCGAAAACGCAGAAACGCTTTTAAGTCAGCTAAAGAAAAAAGAATACAGAATTTATGCTGGTACAAACGGGATGGGTATTACACAAAGAAAAAGACTGACTCATTCAAATTTATTGCCGTATTTTGATGGGATTTTTATATCAGAAGAAATAGGTTTTGAAAAACCAGATTTGAATTTTTTTGAGACTATCTTTGACACACTGGACATTACCGATAGAGATACCTTTTTGATGATCGGGGATAGTCTATCCTCTGATATTTTAGGAGCACAAAATGCTCGCATTGATAGTGTTCTTTTTAGCCCTGATATAAATTTAAATTTATCAAGCGCAACTTATGAAGTGAATGATTTATTGCAAATTTATTCTTTGCTAGAAAACTAAGCAATTTGACTCCAAATACTGGAACCTGGTTTCTTTCTTTAGTTAGTAACGTCAATAGCTATTTTTGAAACTAGAACGCTTCCTTCAAAATAGTCTCGTAGCATTGATTTAGAAGGAGTGTATTTATTCACCAAAAGACTTTTTTCCTTGAGAGCGGGACAAAAGAGGTTTTGACCATTGAGTATAAACCAGCCTTCCCTTATGAGATGCTTTTTCTCAGAAGGGAAGGCTGGTTTATAAGCATGTGGTCAGGCTTTTGGAACGCGTTTAAAAGCCCCCTCTTAGTATGTGACAGAGATAAAGACTATTGTCCAAGCCTCAAGGAAACTTCTGGAAATAATTCCTTCTAATCACGCAAAATGCTATACTGGAGAAGAAAATGTAAGGGATGTAGGGCTAGTCGGTAAAAAATACATAAAATACTAACTGAATCCAGGAGGAGAAAAGATGAAAAAGATTGTGTTTACAACAGAGAGTGGTGCGGATGTACCAAAGGATTTAGCTGAAAAGTATGATATCAAAATTGTGCCGATGCATGTCGTGATGGATGGGAACGATTATAAAGATGATGGCTCATTGCCTGTTACGGAGATTTATGAGTATCATGATCGCACTAAATTGATCCCGTCTACGACATCTACTAACCCAAATGAATACGAGGAGTTCTTCGCTAAAATCCAACAAGACTATCCTGATTGTGCGATCGTGCATATCGGTTATACATCAAAAGCTTCTTCTTCATTCCATAACGCTGAAATTGCTGTGGAAGATTTTAATAATATTCATTTGATCGATGCTTTGAATGTTTCTGCAGGGTTATCCGTGGTCGTATTATATGCAGCAGAATTGCTGGAAGAGAATCCGGAAATTACTTTAGAAGAACTGGTAACGAAAGTTAAAGCTAGTGTCCCTAAATCGAGAATGGTCTTTGTGCCGGGGAGTCTCGAATTCTTAAAAGCTGGTGGAAGAGTATCGAATGCAGCTTACATTGGAGCGTCTTTATTAAAAATCAAGCCCATGATCGAATTGGTTGATGGTAAATTGGTTTCGACGAAGAAATACCGTGGAAAAATGAACCGTGTGTCATTGGAATTGATGCAGGACTATTTGGATAAATATCCCATTGATAGAAAGCAAATTTATTTTGTCTTTTCTATCGGATTAGCTGAAAGTATCAAAACACAGATGGAAGCAGCAGCTATGGAAAAAGGCTTTAAAAAGGTTACATGGATCGAAGCAGGATCGGTGATTTCGACACATGGCGGTCCAGGTGCATTTGGTATTGCAGGCTTAGAGCAGTAAGGAGAAAAGTTATTCGTATGAAGAAAGAGATAGGGTTGAATCAAGTGTATAAACTATTGGACAAGTATGTTGACGCTGGAACAGAATGGCCGGCTGATACTGTATTTGAGATGATGCTGGGAGCTATCTTGGTGCAAAATACCACTTGGCACAATACGACACTATCGCTAACTCTGCTTGGTGCAGCGACAGCATTTAATCCTGAAGTAATTGCTGATCTATCGACCGAGGAATTAAAGACACTCATTTATTCAAGTGGGTTTCACAAACGAAAGACGCAGTTGATCCTGGATTACTTTGGCTGGCTGAAAGAGTATGAATTTGATTTAGAGAAAATCAAGCGTAAGTATGCGGAAAGTCTGCGTGATCGGCTGCTTAAATTCAACGGTATTGGAAATGAGACAGCCGATGTATTGCTGCTGTACGCATTTGAACAACCGGTGTTTGTAGCAGATACTTACGCGCTCAAATTGTTTCGTCACTTAGGCAGTGAATACAGTACCGATTACCTGACTTTGAAGAAGTATGTAGAACGTACTGGCACGTTTACTTTGAAAGAATGGCAAAAGTTTCATGGATTGATCGATGAGTATGGAAAAGTTTATTTAAGAGGGAAACAACAGAGTATACATTCGCATTGGGAAGAGTACTTCTTAGTTGAACCAGATTTGTCTTTAAGGAGCTGATTCAAATGGATTTGATTGTCATCATGGGGCCGCAAGCTGTGGGGAAAATGACTATTGGAAGAGAGTTAGAAAAAAAGATTGATGCAAAGCTGCTTCACAATCACGAAACGATCGATCTTTTTGCTAATTTTCTAGGTTATGGCAACGAAACGTTTCGTCTCTCCGATCAAACTAGAAAAGAGCTGTTTAGAGCTTTTGTAAGGAATGAAACGAATGTCACAGACAGCATCATTTTTACGGTAGTAGCAGCGTTTGATTTAGATGAAGATATTGAGTTTTTAAAGGAAATCAGTGCGATATTTGCAGCCGGAAAAGGCAGAGTGTTTCTCATTGAACTCGAAGCAGATTTGGAGACTCGTTTAGAAAGAAATGTTGGAGAAAGCCGCTTGAAGGCCAAACCTTCTAAAAGGAACCTCGATTTTTCCCGAAATGAGTTGCTGACGACTCACGAAAAGCATCGATTGAATTCTTTGCCAAATGAGGTAGAGGAAAAAATCCAACACGTGAATTATTTAAGAATAAACAATACTTATTTAGAGCCCGAAGAGATTGCAGATAGAATAGCAGTATTTATTCAAAGTAAAGACTAGAAGTTAGGGTAATTGTTGAGACAGTGTTTTAATAATTGAGAAATAACCGTTGCTGATTAGAGCATAGACGGTTATTTTTTTATAAACTATTAAGTACCTGCTTTTACTGTCAAGTCTATTATTTGAAGAGGTCTGTCTTAAAAGGATACAATGAGAAGCGAATAAGAAATTCGATCTTGTTTGAATAGATAACAGAAAGGAAGGATAAAAAGGATGACAAGTATTTTTGATACAGTTGAATTGAACAATGGTGTGAGGATGCCGATTTTTGGTTTAGGAACTTCTGGAAATAAAGATCAGACAGTTTGCGATGACACGATAAAAGCAGCTGTTGAGGCAGGTTACCGTTTGATTGACACCGCGCAAATGTATGGGAATGAAAAGCAGGTAGGAAAAGCTATTCAACAAGGCGATCTTTCTGTCAAAAACTTATTTATTACCAGCAAAGTGGATAATCCAAATCATGGGTATGAGGCAGCTAGTAAAGCTATTGATGATTCACTGGAAAAGTTGGGGCTGGATTACATTGATTTGTATTTGATCCATTGGCCGGTGGTTGAAGGTCGTGGAGAGAACTGGCAGGAAGACAATGTCGAAACTTGGCGTGCAATGGAGGAGGCTTATGAGTCAGGAAAAGTCAAAGCCATCGGAGTCAGCAACTTTATGGTGGAACACTTGGAAAATCTGATTGCCAATTGTCGAATCAAACCGATGGTCAACCAGATACGTCTGCATCCTGGCGTACTTCAAGAAGAAACGGTTGTCTTTTGCGAAACGGAAAATATTGTAGTGGAAGCATGGTCGCCCTTGTCTCCGCTTAAGCAAATGTCTGAAGATGAAAAAGTCAAAGCTATGACAGAAAAATATGGGAAATCCATTGCTCAACTGCTGCTGCGTTTCAGCCTGCAACACAATTTCATTCCGTTGACCAAATCGTCTCATCCTAAACGGGTAGTGGAGAATGCCGATATTTTTGATTTTGAGATCTCGGATGAAGATATGGTCTACTTGAACAATTTGAAGTTTGATGAATTTGAAGCTCCGGACGTAGATAAAGAAAGATAAGCTTTTTAAATAAGCGCAAAATTGTTTTTTGTTAGCAATTTTGCGTTTTACTGTGTTTGATTCATTAGCAGAAACTCCACTAATTGAGAACACCAACTATCAGGTTAAATCCTGCTGTCAGTGTTCTTTTTGTTTATCGTTTTCATTTCACTTTTTCTAAAGTAAAATAAACAATTACAGTAAAAAGTATCAAAGTGTTTAAAATTCAATATTCTCATTATTTCTGTTTTGTACATAATTAAAAAGAAACTACCTTTTTGTTCTCACAGATGTTCTCATAATAATAAACTTAAAAAAACAGGTTAGAAGATGATTAAGCTTTTTTTGAAAAAGAACAACAAAAGAATAGTTAGCGCTTACAGTTTTTATAGATTGAGTATGCATTTTCTGATACTATATTTATTGTAAATAGTTTTACAATAAATAAAATCAGAAGAGGCAATTATTATGAGTAAAGTGTTGAAAGAAGTAAGGAAATTTGTTGTGTTATTAAGTGTAGTATTTGTTAGTTATATGTTTGTAGGTTCAATAAGTGTAGAAGCATCAGAGACTTTAAATAGTTCAGTTTATCATGGTAATAATGAAGTACAGATCATTGATTCAGATCAACCACTAAGTGAAGATGAAATAAATAATCTGATTAATGAATTAGAGAAAAGTAAAGATGCACCAATGCCACGGGCTACAGGTGTTGTTGTGAGTTAATAGGTGCATTTAAAGCTACGGGTCAAATTAATACTCTTTGGTGGGATACAGTGACTGTACAAAGCCCGAGTGCAATAAACAGAAAAACATATAAGTCTTTTTCAAAAGTATTAAGAAGCACAGGTTCTACAAAATCTGGTACTGTCAGTATTGGCTATTTATCAATACCTAAAAATATAAAATCAGCATATTTGAAATCAACAGGAACTCAGGCATACTCAAATAAAGACGGTTGGGGTTCATTAGTAAATTTCAATAGTTTAGTGTATATGAATTAAGTGGGGGACATAATGCAAAAAATAGAAAACATTTTAAAAAAATGGTTTGATTTAGAGAGTGTAGATATTAGTCGACTATTTGGTTCATATTTTAGTCTACAGCTGGACAATATCAATGAATATACAGAAGGTAAGTATTCGATAGAAGAAATAGAGAATAGCGTATCGGTCTATGGAATTAAATACAATGAAAAAAGCGAGAAATATTTTTCGGAATCTTGGGGGAATTGTTTTCCTTTAAAGACATTAGATGAGGATGTAGTTTTATTAGTTATTACATTTGAAAGAGATGATTATGAATATTTTACAAGTAATTCTACAAGGTTACATTTAGAATTAATTGTAGAATTGGGAGTAACAGAAGAAGATATAACTGAGCAAAATGATAAATATTATAGTTACAAAGGTGCCAAAGATATATTGGATAATTATGATAAATTTATCTAGGATGAGTCAGTATTGTAATATGAGTATGAAAAGCCGTTATACTAATAAAAGTATTCGGCTTTTTTTGTATATATTTTTTAAGATTCATTTTCTTTCTTATTCAGGTTTACGATTTGGAGAAAGTGTGCCTTCACTGTGGAAGAATCGTGAGTTAAAATCTGGGAATGTTAAAGTGATTTACACTCTAATGACTAGGTCTTGGAAGTATTGAAATGACATTCGGAATATATTTTCACTTATATCCAAATGAAAATAACGACGTAACTAAACGACTGAATCAAGTTGGCAAACATGAGTAGTTGGTTCTCGCAATTTTTCTCACGAAAAAAATAGCATCTGAAAGACATATATACCAATAACTTGACTGAGAAGGTGCTTATTATGTGGTAAAATAGAAAGAAACAGACAATAAAGGAGTGAGAATGAGTGACAGTTGAGTTTTGGTTAGCGGCAGAAAATTTTTACAATACTACGATGGTTGCAGTGGCAGTTGTTATTCTAGTGTTGCTGATGTTGACCGGCATGATTTTGGGCTACTCAAAAAGCCAACACAAGAAAAAAATTGCAGCAGGAGGCGGGGTCCTCATTTTAGGACTGAGTGTCTGGTTAGTCGCAGGTCATATGAGATACAATGAATTTTTAGAAGTGAATGACCACGTTACACCGCTAGTGCGCGACAGACAAAAGACGTTCGGCGATTATACGTACCGTTCTGAAAATGATATGCAATATTTTGGCAAATTGCATGACCCGGATAGTGTCCGTGCTTTAGAGATGTATCGAGAAGAAACGGTCACAGAACCCATCACTTATGTCGGAAAAGATGCGAATTTTTTCTATTTTGAGCAAGGAGATGAACTGTTCAAACAGCGTACGAATGTGATTTTTGATGCGGGAGCTGAAGAAACTGAGATGGTAGGAAGCACATTTCATTTGATCGACGAGTCATTTTTTGAGATCGGTTTTCGGAATCCACCTTATATCATGTACGATCATATTGTAGTGAGTCAAGAAGATGACGATGAGTTGATCGATGTAGAAAATGACGACTTTGTGGATACTGCCGAAGAGCATTTTATCCGAACTTGGTCTTTTTAAAGGTGGCGAAAAAAAGTGAGTAAAGTGATGTTGACCAATATGTGTATGATCACAGATAGCGAGACCGACTTAGTTTTAGTGCAGCAACGGAAGAAGAGCTGGCAGGGATTAACCTTTCCAGGCGGCAAATTAGAACCGAAAGAGTCTATCTTAGATTCTGTTGTCAGAGAAGTTAAAGAAGAAACTGGTCTTCAAGTATCTAATTTGAAACTGTGCGGTATAAAAGATTGGTATGAAGAGGAAAATGATTTTCGCTATGTCGTCTTTTTATACCAAACGGCTGATTATCAAGGAGAGTTGTTGGAGGAAACCGAAGAAGGTACTCTGAAATGGATGGAGCTGGATGAGCTGACTGAAGAAAACTGCTCTCCAGGATTTGCAGTTACATTGGAAGTTTTCAAAGATCCAGCAAAACAAGAACACTTTTATTATTACGATAGTGCAGCGAATGTCTTGCGCAATCAAGTGATTTAAATTATTTTAGAAGGTGGTTGGTGTGATGAGTAAAGAATACGTTTTTGCGTTACATAATCAAATCGAAGGAAGCCGAATACAGTTGAGACCGATTCAATTGAGCGATGCAGAAGATATGTATGAGTACGCATCTGATGAAGAAACAACTAAATACGTCTTTGAAACACATAAGAGTTTAGAAGACACAAAAGAAAATATTGCCAAATACTTTATAATGAGTCCTTTGGGCAAATATGCTATTGTACTGAAGGAAAAACATAAATTGATCGGTACTATTGATTTGCGCGTAGATGCAGAAGATAAAAAAGCAGAAATAGGCTATACCTTGAATAAAGCTTATTGGGGCAAGGGATATACTACAGAAGCTGGCAAATTGATGCTGCAGTTGGGATTCAAAGAGTTACAGCTACAACGAATTTTTGCTTTCCATGATGAACGAAATCCAGCTTCAGGCAGAGTAATGGAAAAACTAGGTATGACCTATGAAGGCACATTCCGAAGTAATCGATTTGTAAAAGGCGAAACGGTCACTGACAAATGCTACAGTATTTTAAAAGAAGAGTACTTTTCAAACTAGGTTGATAGAAAAATGATTATAAAAAGAGGTGCCAGCGGTTCGACTCGCTGGCACCTCTTTTAAAGAAAACCTACTTTTGTTTAAACGAAAAGAACAATAATTTCAGCGTAATGATCAGTAAAACAGCGGTCATTATCCACCCACCGTAAGGAATATAGTTGTCTAACGCAAAGTTGACAAGACCTACGATCCCAGCCATCACGACAAAGAGAATACTAGTAAAACAGCCTTCAGTATTGTTCGGCGCACTCCTTTCTTGTGAAAAAGGGTAGTATTTCATAGTTGCTGTTAAATAAAGGAAGAAAGAGCTGGTCAATGCCAGAAAAGCATTTAAAATAACAGAAAGTGCATCCCAGCCAAATAAAAACAAGAAAATCGCGCCCGCAGCAAGAAACAATGGACATAAAATCCGCATCCAAACCGCTTTACCGGCAGCCATCACAAAATAGGGCTTATGAGATTTGGGGCTTAATTGGAAAGCCCAAGCTCCTTTGTAATAAGTCGAAAATTTCATAGAAGCAACCAACTCAGGAGCCATTAAGAGAGTGAAATAAAGGTAATAAGCTAAATCCATTTCTCTTAATTCAGCCAAATCAAAGCCATCTGTAAACGAATTGAAAATCAAAATAACAGGCAAAATGAAGGAGGTCAGTAAAGAAGGATAGATCCTTGTTTTAAACTCTCTTTCATGTTGGATCGTTTTCCAAGCAAAATGATAATAAGGCAATTCTTCTGGACGTTGGCAAATCAACTTTTTTGATATAGTCAACCACGGGCTGGTTTTTATAGAACTGCCTTCACTCGATTCAGACATACGCAATATATTTTCTTCCATCTTACCAGCATTTTTTTGGTAAAAGACAGCCATTACCAAAGACAATCCGATCATCAAAATCGTATAAACTATATAATAGCTCGTAGCCCCTTCTTGCACCATCCCTAAAGGAGCCGCAAACCAAATTGGAAACAAAAATAAATGCCACAATTGAGGCGCGTAGACTACAAAAATATCTACAACATCAACTATCTGATTGATCAATTGATAGCCAATCACCATAAAGATAGATAGCCCAATTTGAGTGTAAGAGATAATATTTTTCAATTTTTCTCCATCGAACTTCATCAACACAACAGAATAGATCCCTAAAGTGAACAATAGTGTCCAAAAACAAAAAATAATCGTCAAAATGGTCACTAGTAAACCTGCAGCAATTCCATTTATGAAATAAGTAACAATAGTCACTGGTCCGCCTAAAACCAGCGTAAAGGCTAATAAATAGATCAGTACATGAGTCGTTTTTGCAGCACTTAACGTTTTCGTTGAAATAGGTTTTGTTCCCAGCAGCTCATAATCTCTGGTGTCCAATAAAATCGTAGAAAAGCTGGCGATCAAGGTGGACAATAGCATAAAAAACAGGTAGCCAAAATAAGTGGCGTATTGCAAAATCCAAGAGTTTCCTATAAATAAGAAAATCACCGTAAAGCAGCTCATCAGTAAATAGGCCCCTAACGACCTGAAAAAAGAATTGCCGTCTTTTTTAGCTGATTGATTTTGTCCTACTAAATCAGGCTGACGCTCATCAATGATCAGTTTGGTCTGTATGATCAAACGCAATTTAGCATAATCAATGTCGTTTTTGAGGTAAATGAACTTAAAAAAATCCATTATTTTGAGGATGATCGAATCTTGTTTTTTCGAGTCCTCGACATACAAAGATTTAGGCTGATCATTCATAAGCAAATTCTCCTTTCATAGCTCCCAGAAAGGCATCAGCTAATTCTCCTTGCTCATTAAAACCGGTCAATTGATTGAATAGATTTTCAAGTGTATTGTCAGCTTCTTGAGCGATTTCTTTAAAACTGCCATCCGCCACGACTTCACCATCATTCAGCAGAAGAATCCGATCACTCAGTTTTTCAACAGTATCCATGATATGAGAAGAATAAAAAATTGTCTTCCCTCGTTCTTTCAAGCCTACCAAGATTTCTTTGATCACTAAGACACTGTTCGCATCCAAGCCATTCAATGGTTCATCCCAAAATAGCACATCAGGGTCATGCAACAAACTAGAAATGATCAACACTTTTTGACGCATACCTTTGGAAAAGGTTTCTAATCTAGCATGAAAAGAGGCTTCTATGCCTAAAGCTGTCATCATTTGGTAAGCTTTTTTAATGATGACAGCTTCTTCAAGGCCATACAGTTGCCCCATAAATACCAAGTACTCTGCGGCAGTTAAAGTTTCATACAGATCAGCATTTTCTGGCACATAACCGATGCGTTTTTTGTACTCTTCTTGATTGCCTTGAAGCAGTTCACCGAAAATATGTATTTCTCCGCTGTCCTGAGACAATAAACCCATGATTATTTTAACGGTGGTACTTTTACCAGCCCCATTTGGCCCGATATACCCAATGATTTGACCAGGGTAAACTTTAAAATCGACGCCTTTTAAAACTTCTTTTTGCCCAAATGCCTTTTTGACTTGTTTCATTTCTATAATGGGTTCCATAATTCTGCTCCTTTATACCTAGCATTAATAACGTACTATTTTTAATAAGGATAACCGAAAACACTTCGAAAAAATAGTAGAGATTGTATCTTTTTGCACAAATATTAAACATCAAATAAAGCTAACCAATTACTAAGTAATAAATAACACAGTTTTGACCAACTGTTTTCCAAAACTATAAAAACAATTTTGTATTTATTGATCGCCTTGAAATTGCGTGTTTTGAAGCTTTTTTACAAAAGAAACACATTTATTCAGTTAAAAAAGACGATTTATCACTTGGTAGTTTGACGACAGATAAACGCGCTGTTACTATTTGTGAGGTGATTAAAAAGAAGAGGGGTTTTTAGGTTGAAGAAAAAACTAATGTGGTTAACGACTTTACTCGCAGGAGCAGTTTTATTTGTCTCAGCTTGTGGTTCTCAAGTAAGTACTGAAGAAAATAATGATGAAGCTGCTGAAGCACTTGTTTCAAGAGGTTGGGAAGAGATCAAGGAAGATGGCGTATTAAAGATCGCTACTTCAGGAACGTATTTTCCTAACTCATATCATGATGGAGACACAAATGAACTGACAGGTTTTGAAGTAGAGATCTTACGTGAAATCGCGAACCGTCTGGGACTTGAAATAAAGTTTACTGAAATGGGTGTAGACGGAATGCTTACTTCATTAAACAGCGAACAAATCGATGTTGCGGCTCTGGGGATCGACCGTAAAGGAGAAAACGCTGATAAATACAATTATACTATACCTTACAAATATTCTTTTGGTTCTATGGTAGTTAGAGAAACAGATAACTCTGGAATCGAAACTTTAGAAGATTTGGAAGGGAAAAAAGCAGCTGGTGCAGCTACAACTTCTTACATGAAAGTAGCTGAACATTTTGGAGCAGAATTAGTAGTTTACGATAATGCAACGAATGATCAATATCTATGGGATGTAGCAAATGGACGTACAGACGTTGTATTGAATGACTATTATGGTCAACTAATGGCAACAGCTGCTTTGCCGGAAATTCCTGTAAAAGTACTGGAAGATGTTTTCTATAATCCAAGTGAAACAAATTACGCCATCAAAAAAGGAAACGATGAATTAACGGAGCAAATCAATGCTCAGTTAGAAGCTATGCACGAAGATGGTACGTTAAGCGAAATTTCTAAAGAATTTTACAACGGTGAAGATGTAACGGTTGAAAAAGGCTATGATTTCCGTGAAATTGATGTCTCCGCCTATTAAGGAGCTGGAAAAAAAGAATGTCTGGAATACAATGGCAATATATCTTTGATGCACAACTTGCAATAGAAAGTATTCCTTTTATATTGCGAGGATTGCCTTACACTCTTGGAATTGCACTAGTCAGCACCATTTTTGGAACGATCATTGGATTTGTGGTAGCTATCATGCGCATATCACCGGTCAAACCTTTGGAATGGATCGCACGCTTTTACATTTCTTTTATGAGAGGAACGCCGGCATTGGTGTTGCTGTTCTTACTTTATTTCGGGTTGCCTTTTGTGGGGATTCAATTTGATGCTGTTACAGCTGCGATTATCGGTTTCAGTATTAACTCAGCTGCATATATTGCTGAGACGATTCGTTCGGCTCTATCTTCTGTGGATCACGGACAGTGGGAAGCGGCGTATGCTCTAGGGCTGAAGAAGTCCTTTATTATGCGTAAAATAATCATTCCGCAAGCCGCGCGTATCGCTATTCCGCCATTGAGCAACGTAATGTTGGACATTATTAAAGGAACATCGCTCGCAGCGATGATCACAGTGCCGGAAATGTTTCAAAATGCCAAAATTGTTGGTGGACGAGAATTTGACTACATGACTATGTATATTTTAGTAGCGGTAGTCTACTGGATCGTCTGCAGTTTATTTGGTATATTGCAAGATTATTTAGAAAAACGCACGTCTGTATATGTAGAGACTCGTTAAATAAAAGGCTATCTATTTTATAGCGTTGGTAAAGAATTTCCTCCAGGAATTTCTAGAAGTTGGTGTTTAAGCAGCTTAGACTTTCTACCAACGTTATATAATGAAGAACCAAATAAAAAAGCTGGAGCAATCGCTATGATTGTCCCAGCTTTTTGTATATAAATGTTTCTTCATTTTTTGTGATTCTTAAGTTACACTAAAAGAAAAGAAACGTTCATGACCTAACTAAGGGGGAAATGCGATGAAAATTATTGTAATTGGTTCAGTGGCTGCAGGAACTTCGGTAGCAGCTAAAGCTAGACGAAATACGGAAGAAGCAGAAATCGTTGTGTACGAACAAGGAAAAGAGATATCTTATTCTGTCTGTGGGATCCCATATGCTATTGGAGGAGAAGTCAGCAGCATTGAAGAGTTGACTCCAAGAGATACCCAATGGTTCAAATCGCGCTACAACGTAGATGTGAAAACAGAACATAGTGTGGTGCGCATCGATAAAGACAATCAAACGGTTCAAGTACGTAATTTAAAAACTGGGGAAGCTTTTTTAGATCGTTACGATACCCTTGTTTTAGCAACTGGGGCAAGCCCTATTACCCCGCATCCTTTTGATAAATCAACGTATTCAAATGTGTTTCAAGTTCGAACGATAGAGAACACACGCCACATCAAAGACTACATTCAAATGAACCAAGTCAAAAGTGCAGTAGTGATCGGAGCCGGTTTTATTGGGTTAGAGATGACTGAGCAATTGACGAACCTTGGAATAAACGTCAGTCTAGTTGAATTGGCCAATCAAGTGATGCCATCTATGGATGCTGATATGGCTTTTCGGGTGGAAGAACATTTAGCGGAACATGGAGCAGCTCTTTATTTAGGCGATACAGTGGCTTCGATTCAAGGAGAACAGCGAGCGGAGCAACTCTTGACCACTAAAGGGCATACTTTAGGTGCTGACATGGTCATCTTAGCCACCGGAGTTCGTCCGAATACAGCTTTAGCGGAAGAAATCGGCATCGAATTGGGAAAAACGAAAGCGATCAAAGTGAATACCAGAATGCAGACCTCTGTTCCTACTATTTACGCGGTAGGAGATGTGGTCGAAAGTTTCTCACTCATTACTGGACAGCCACTTTATCGTCCACTCGGCTCAACAGCTAATAAAATGGGACGCATTGCCGGTGACGTGATAACTGGCGGCACATTAGAGCACCGAGGCATACTTGGTACGGGAATATACCGTGTGTTTGATTTGCAAATTGGGCAAACAGGTTTGACCGAAAAAGAAGCTTCTCACTATGGTTATGAAGTAGAAGTTCTGTACAACATTAAACCGGATCACGCCGATTATCTTGGTGGTAAAGAAATGACAATCAAAGCATTAGCGGATAAAGCTTCGAAAAGAGTTTTAGGTGCGCAAATTGTGGGACAAAATGGCGTTGATAAACGAATCGATGTACTAGCCACAGCAATTTCTTTCAAAGCAAAAGCAGAAGATTTATTCCATTTGGACTTGGCTTATGCACCTCCATTTGCGACGACAAAAGATCCTGTTCTGTATACGGGTATGGGATTGGATAATGCATTAAACAGCAATCCATTGATGTCTCCAGAAGCATTGATCAAACGACAAGGTAAAGGGGACAGCTTGTACATTATTGATACACGTTCCAAAAATGACTATGAAAAGTCTCATGTTAAAGGGGCTGTGCACATTCCTCTAGCTGATCTCAGAAAAAGAGCGAATGAACTTGATAAAACGATTCCTACAGTAACTTATTGCAATAAAGGAGTTACTGGAAATGCAGCACAAAATATTTTGCTAAACCTTGGATTTGAAGCAGTGTTTAATTTGTCCGGTGGAAATAAAAACTACCAATTGTATCAACAGATGCTGCACAGTAAAAAATATTAAACCCCTCTAGATGAGGTAAAAGTCATAAAGGACACAAAAAAATAATTGTTTTCGAAAAAGACTGGATATTTATAGAAATGTTTAGTATAATTAGAATTGCCGAAAGGCCATATAGCAATGGTGGACTTATGAATCGTGTCAGGTCTGGAAGGAAGCAGCACTAAGTTTGCTTCACCATGTGCTGTATGTACATAGAATAATTTTTTAAAAAAATTAGATATCATAACATATCACCAGTCGTTTACGCGGCTGGTTTTCGTTTGTTTACGGAGAGAAAAAGCAGATAGAGGGCGTTCTGCGCTGTAGCTAACAAAACAGCTGGGGAAACGATCCGGATTGTCATCTATCGATGTTATCGTTCTCAAAGCAGTCATTTTGTTCACCTCAAGACGAGTTAATGTACAAATGCCTGCTGCTTAAACAAGTTTAAAAATCAGCAATAGTGAAGAATCCAAGAAATATTAAACCTTTTAAAAACAGTCTCATGAATGGTTTAAATTTGTTCCATTTTACCGTATAATAATATCTAGTACAGTGGTTAAAGGAAGGGAGAAGCAAGATGAGTTATCAAGCACTTTATCGGGTGTGGCGTCCGCAGCGGTTCCAAGATATCGCAGGACAAACGGCTATCACTCAAACACTTAGAAATGCTTTGATTCAAGAAAAGACGAGTCATGCTTATCTTTTTACTGGCCCTCGTGGTACGGGAAAAACGAGTGCAGCAAAGATTTTTGCAAAAGCGATCAACTGCCCTAATTTGTCAGACGGAGAACCGTGTAACGAATGTGAAACATGTCAAGCAATCACGACAGGACAATTAAATGACGTTATCGAGATCGATGCGGCCAGCAACAATGGAGTCGAGGAAATTCGAGATATTCGAGATAAGGCCAAATACGCGCCAACACAAGCAGAATATAAAGTTTATATTATTGATGAAGTGCACATGCTCTCAACGGGTGCCTTCAATGCACTACTGAAAACTCTAGAAGAACCACCGAAAAATGTAGTTTTTATTTTGGCCACCACGGAACCGCACAAAATTCCGTTGACGATTATTTCACGGACACAGCGATTTGACTTTAAACGTATTTCAGTCAGAGATATTTGTGATCGCATGGAATATATTTTGGGTCAAGAAAAGATTCGTTTTGAAGATGATTCATTAAAGGTTATCGCGCGAGCAGCAGAAGGCGGGATGCGGGATGCTTTAAGTATTCTGGATCAAGCTATTTCATTTGGTGATGATGTGGTGATGATGGAAAATGCTATGGCTGTTACCGGCAGTCTGACGCAAGAGCGTTTGATTGAATTTTTCAACTCCATTATCCAATACAACACTGAAAAAGGGCTGTCTTTAGTGCAAGAAATTCTTGCTGAAGGAAAAGATGTGGCTCGATTCGTAGAAGATATCATTTTATTTAGTCGGGACTTATTGGTTTACCAACAAGCGCCGCAAAAAGCAGATATTTTGGAAAGTGCTCATGTGGATGAAAGTTTTGTGGCTCTAAGTCAAGCGGTCGATTCGCAAGTACTTTATGAAGTGATTTCAACGTTAAATGAAACGCAACGTGAAATGCGCTTAACAAGTCATGCAGATGTCTACATCGAAGTGGCAACGGTCAAATTGACTCAACTTCGTGTAGCACCGACAGCGGCTGCTTCTCTAGCGGGACAAGCTCTAACAGCGAGTCCAGAAGTGACAGCAGACAGTCCGCGGATGTCGGAACTAGAAGCTGAATTGATGCAAATGAAAAAGAAAATGCAGGAAATGATGGCTAATGGATCTGTGCAGCCAGCTGAAAAAGCGAAGAAAAAAACGCAAGCACCTACTAAAGGAGCTTTCAAACCAAACTCAACAGCTATCTATAAAGTGCTGGAAATAGCAACAAAAGACGATTTGGTTCAACTAAAAGATGTTTGGCCAGACTTATTAAATATGTTGTCCGTAACGCAGCGTGCAGTGATGAAAGCTTCTACACCAGTTGCGGCTAGTCCAAATGGATTGATTGTTTCATTTGAATATGATATTTTGTGTCAAAAGGCTACCAATGATAACGAACTCATTGAGGCTGTCAGTGAGTATTTACGTCGCTTGATCGGACATTCGCCACAAATGATCTGTGTGCCAGCTGAGCAGTGGCCTACGATAAGAAGTACGTATATCAAGCAGAACAAAGATAAAATGAAAGCTAAAAAAGCAGCTCCTAATCAATCGGTTCCAAGTACAGAAAAAGCGAGTGAAAATGTGCCTGTCCAAAAAGGAAACCAAGGAGATTGGGAAAGTTTAGATCAATTGATTCCAACTGACGAGGAAGAAATAGAAGAAGCAAAAGAAGAAAAAGATGATCCTATCGTCAGCCAAGCTATGCAAATGTTTGGTTCTGAGATCGTCGAAGTACGAAACGATTAAAATAAGAGAGGAAGATTTAATATGCGCGGTGGAATGGGAAATATGCAAGGTATGATGAAAAAAATGCAAAAGATGCAAAAAGAAATGCAACAAGCTCAAGAGGAATTGAATGCTACGGAATTTGTAGGCTCTGCAAATGGGGACTTAGTAAAAGTGACCTTTACTGGAGATAAAAAAATGACGGCTATTTCAATTGATCCAGAAGTGATCGATCCTGAAGACGGCGAAATTTTAGGAGATTTGATCTTGTTAGCTACAAATGATGCCTTGGCTAAAATCGAAACACAAACAGAAGCATCTATGGGTAAATACACTAAAGGGATGCCAGGATTCTAAAAATAATAAAAATGAAGAATTAAATGGGATGCCGATGCGGGATCCCTTTTTTAAAGGGAAGAAAAAGTCTGTAAACTAGAAAGGAAATTGAAATGCAATATCCTGAACCGATATCAAAATTAATGGATAGTTTTATGAAATTACCTGGGATTGGAGCTAAAACAGCTGCTCGATTAGCTTTCTACACTCTTTCAATGGATGAAGATGATGTCACAGATTTCGCAAAGGCATTGATCAGTGCCAAGCGTGATCTGCACTATTGCTCCATTTGCGGACACATCACTCAAGGCGATCCTTGTGAGATTTGCCAAGATAAAGCTCGTGATCGCAGCATGATTTTAGTAGTGGAAGATGCCAAAGACGTGATCTCTATTGAAAAAGTAAGAGACTACAATGGTTTGTATCATGTATTGCATGGTATTCTGTCCCCAATAGAAGGCACAGGCCCTGAAGACATCAACATTCCTTCTTTGCTGAAGAGACTGCAATCTGATGAAGTACAGGAAGTAATCTTAGCGACTAACGCAACTGCTGAGGGAGAAGCCACAGCAACTTACTTGTCACGGCTCATTAAGCCAGCTGGTATCAAAGTTACTCGCTTAGCTCATGGACTATCAGTCGGCAGCGACATTGAATACGCCGACGAAATCACCCTAATGAAAGCCGTAGAAGGCCGCCGAGAAATATAAGAGCGTGGAGCAGAGCGTCTAGGGTTCCGTAGAGTTCGTTTTTAACCTTTTAATTGGGAGGTTTTCCCAATAAAAAGGTTAAAACGAAATCATAGGAAACCTGCTCTGCGCAACGCGTTTAAGACCAGAGAGTGGAAAAAAGCGTTTAGCCTATTGCCTATAAGAAAATACCAACAGGCAGGTGCTTTTTATCTGACAGTTGGTATTGGCTTATAGGCACATAGGCTGCTTTTCGCAACTCGTTTAAAACCAGAGAGTGGAGCAGGACGCTTAGCTTACCGTGGATAAGCAAATACCAACAGACAGGTGATCTTTACCTGGCAGTTGTTATTTACTTATCCGCGCGTAAGCTGTCCTGCGCAGCTCGTTTAAAAATAGAAAGCGGAGCAAACTGTTTAAATTCACTGTAGCAATGTGGTCAAATCAGAAAGTTGGAATTAAAATGAGATTGAAGAAAAAATATCAGTTACGCAGAGAATACGACGATTCTTTATTGCTCCTCATGAAAAAATTAAGAGAAGATTGGGAGATGTCCAAAAGAATTGAACGTTCTTCTATTGAAAAAGATGGTCATTTATTTGCACAGACCAAATTAGCTGAAGCAAAATTCTTTTACTTGTTTAAAGAAGCTAGGCATCGTAATATCAAAGGCGATTTGACAGGGAAATACTAAATAGAATAAAAAAATGGGTAAGGATGGTGAAAGTTGTGAAACAAGAGAAACGTGTTCAACAACAACGCCGTCCTCTTTTTTGTGCATTGCAAAATCATCTCCATGAAGAAAAAGTTTCTTTTCATGTCCCTGGACACAAAAACGGAGTGAATTGGCCAGTAGATTCTTACATGAAGCAAGTATTGGCGATGGACCAGACAGAAGTAACAGGATTGGATTATTTGCATGAAGCAGAGGGCGTATTAAAAGAAAGTCAGGCATTACTGAGAGATGTTTATGGCAGCCGACAAAGCTATTATTTGATTAACGGTTCTACTGTTGGAAATTTAGCGATGATTTTAGGGACGGTTTCTAAAGGGGATACTGTTTTAGTGGATCGATCTTGCCATCAATCAGTCATTCATGCTTTAGAGCTGGCAGAGGCGGAACCTATTTTTGTTACACCTACCTATCAAGAAGAGAAAAAAGAAGCTGTAGGATGGGATATCAATCACGTTCAGTCAGCATTTGAAGAAATAAGTGATATAAAAGCGCTTATTTTGACATATCCTTCTTACAATGGGCAAGTGGCTGAATTAAAAGAGCTGATTGAATACACCCATCAACAAGGAGCAGTCGTATTGGTTGATGAAGCACACGGAGCACACTTTACGCTTGGTTCACCGTTTCCTTTATCCGCATTGGACCAAGGAGCAGATGTAGTGGTCCAGTCTGCCCATAAGATGCTGCCTGCTTTAACTCAAACGGGGTATTTACATGTAGGAAAACACGTTCTTGAACCGATTCACCAAAAGATCAAGCAATACTTGCATATGCTGCAGTCAAGCAGTCCATCTTATTTATTGATGCAGAGTTTGGAATATGCTCGGTATTTTTTATCGCAATTTACTCGGGAAGATTTGCAGCAAACATTAGCTTACCGTGATCAATGGCTAGAGTTATTCAGAAAAAGCGGATTGGAATTTTGGCAAAGTGATGATCCGTTAAAAGGAAGACTGATCTGGGCGGATCATAGCGGAGATCAGTTATCGTTACTGTTGGAAGAACAAGGATTTTATCCAGAAAAGAGTGATCACGAAGCGGTATTACTAACTTTTCCATTATTGAAAGACAGCGAGAAATCTTTAGAAGTTCCTAATAGTTTTTATTTGCCGGAAGAAGTAACCCGTATGGAAAATAAAGAGGCAACAAAGAGACAAAGCTTTGATTATCCAGGATTAACAAGCTTAGAGATGGGATATGCGGAGCAAAAACAAGCTGAGGTCAAAAAATTGCCGCTTACTGAAGCTGAAGGAAAAATTGCCGGTCAAAATATCACGCCTTATCCTCCTGGAATCCCATTAGTATTGAAAGGACAAAGGATTTTGTCGGCAGATATTGACAGCTTGCAAGCTAGTTTGAACAAAAAACATCGTATTGTAGGACTAGATAAAAATAAATACGTATCTATTTTTATTGTTAAAGAATTCAGTTAGACTGAAACGCTTAGATACAGTATAATGATAATAAGATAAAAAGATTGAGGGGTTTTTGAAGTTGAAAGGAATTTTTATTACCATTGAAGGTCCGGATGGGGCTGGCAAAACGAGTGTCATTAAAGCATTGCTTCCAAAATTAGAACACACTTTGGAACAACATATATTGTCTACAAGAGAACCAGGTGGCAGTCGAATTGCTGAAAAAATTCGAGAGCTCATCTTAGACCCTGAACATACAGAAATGGATATCCGAACCGAAGCACTGTTGTACGCTGCGGGCAGAAGACAGCATTTAATGGAAAAAATTCTTCCGGCATTGGAACGAAACGAGATTGTTTTATGCGATCGTTTCGTAGACAGCTCTCTTGCTTATCAAGGATATGCTCGTGGAATCGGGATGGAAGAAGTAGCTTCTATCAATCGATTTGCGACAAATGATATCAAACCTGACTTTACCCTTTACTTAGACATTGAAGCAAAAGTTGGGTTGGAACGGATTCATAGTGGGAAAGAAAATCGACAATTTGATCGTTTAGATCAAGAGAAATTAGAATTTCACGAAAAAGTTCGCGAAGCCTATTTGAAACTTGTCAATTTGAATCCTGAACGTATCACATTGATCGACGCCAATCAGGAATTGGATCGTGTTGTTGAAATTTGCTACAACACTATTATAGAAAAACTAACTAACGATTTTAAGACAGATTAGGAGAGTGTTACTGATGAAACTTATTTTAGCGATTGTTCAAGATAAAGATGGAAACCGTTTATCAAATGAATTTGTAGACAGAGGGATTCGAGCAACAAAATTATCTACAACAGGCGGCTTTTTAAAAGCTGGAAATACTACTTTTATTGTTGGGGTAGAAGAAGCAAGAGTAGATGAAGTATTAGACATTATTCGCGAAAACTGTTCTGCAAGAGAACAATATATGCTTCCTCCAACAAGCTTTGATGTTTCAATGGAGACGAACTTCCCTTATCCAGTCGAGGTAGAAGTTGGCGGTGCAACCGTATTTGTGATGCCAATTGAACAATTTGAACGTTTTTGATCTTTATCGAAGCAAACTTGATTCAGCAAAAGTTAACAGCAAGGTCGTGATCTAATCGAAAATAGAATAACTCGGCTCCAACCTGTACTTATGAAGCAATTTCAGCAAAAAATGCAGCATAATAAATTAGCTCATGCTTATCTTTTTGAGGGAGCAAGAGGTACGGGGAAGAAAGAGCTGGCCTTATGGATCGCTGCGGGGCTTTTTTGCCAAAACAAACAGAATGGAATGCCTTGTACAACGTGTCAGAATTGTACGAGAGTGTTTGAAGAACATCACCCAGATGTGGTAGAAGTTGAGCCGAGCGGTCTATCGATCAAGGTAGAGCAAATCCGCTATTTGAAGTCTGAATTTGGTAAAAGTGGCGTGGAAGGAAATCGGAAAGTTTTTATTGTAAGCGATGTGGAAAAGATGACAGTGGGCGCAGCGAATAGTTTGTTGAAGTTTTTAGAAGAACCGAGTGGAAACGTCACAGCGTTTTTATTGACTACTGCAAAGCAGCGTATCCTGCCAACTATTTTATCCCGCTGCCAGATGATTCATTTTTCTCCACTTCCAAAAAATGTTTTACAGCAAGAATTAGAAGAAAACGGGGTATCTAAAAACCAATCCGCTTTGCTTGTTCACTTGACCAATGATATTGCGAAAGCTCATGAAATGGTTCAAGACGAATGGTTTATAGATGCTCATCAAATGATTTGGAAATGGTTCATGAAAATCGCAAAAAAAGATAAGCAGAGTTTTGTCTTTGTCCAAACTACGATCATGAATCATTTTAAAGAACGTGATCATTACCAAATGGCTTTAGAACTCTTGCTGCTCATTTACCGTGATGCTTTAAAACTAGCATACGATGCTGAAACCTCTCGACTTGCTTTTCCCCGCTACCAAAAAGAATTGACTCAATTTGTGAATAATAAATCATCCAGAATCATTATTTCATCAATAGAAGAAATTTTAGGTAGTCAGAAAAAATTGGAAAGTAATGTCAATGCCCAAGGAATATTTGAACAATTAGCGATTCGTTTAATGAATGATGCGTCACATTTGCCAGAAAAGACGCGGTAAAAAGAGTAGTGAATAAAACAAGAAAAGTTCTGTTTTGAAGGAGGATCAATGATAAGCGTGGGTGAAAAGATGGACAAAAAAACATTGTTTGATAGTTTCAATCGTTTAGAGAATGATGCAGGCGCAGCGTTGAATCGAATTTCAGAATTAAAAAATGAAATTGGAACATTGGTTGAAGAAAATGCCTCATTACGGATTGAAAATCAACATTTAAGAGACCGATTAACTGATTTGGAAAAACAGCAAGATGCTAGTAAAGAACCAGCAGAGACTGAAATGTCTAAATCTCGTTTGAATCTTGAAAAAATCTATGAAGACGGCTTTCATGTCTGCAATGTATTCTACGGCTCAAGAAGAGTTGATGACGAATCTTGTGCGTTTTGTTTAAATGTAATCTATGGCGAACGCCGTTAATGACCAACCGATAAAAGTGCTTAGTCCAAGCTGGAAAATCAAATCCAGTGGAAACTGAGTGCTTTTTTGGTTCTTCATCATGTAACGTTGGTAGAAAGTCTAATCTCCTTAAACACCCACTTGTAGAAATTCTGGAAAGAATTTCTTTACCAACTTCATAAAATAGACAACCGCTTTTTTGTATGTCTGTGGTTTATGAAATATTATCAAACTTAAATATACGAGTTCAGACGGTTGAACTGCAATAATCTTCAGCATATATTTATTTCCTAGACAGCTTCCAACCAGTAAAACATGAAAGAAGACCTAAATAGAAAAATGAAAATAAGCATGTTATAGTGAATGTATTTGATACGATGAAGGGGTGAGGGATATTTATGAAAGCAGTAAGTATAAATAAACCAGGAAGCGCAGCAGAATTGATCATTGAAAAACGCGAAAAACCAACTCCTCAAAATGGAGAATTACTGATAAAAGTAAAAGCAACGGCGATCAATCGAACAGATATCATGAAGCGTGAAAATCAGCAATTGCAGTCGCCTTATCCGATTTTAGGTGTGGAAATGGCAGGAGTGGTTGAAGAAAATAATAGCTCTAATACTGAATTTGCTCTAGGGACACGTGTAGCCAGTTTAGTGAACAATGGTAGTTATGCTGAGTATGTCACTATTCCTGCAGAAAGAGTGATCCACTTGCCGGATGAAATTTCTTTTGAAGAGGGAACAGCGATACCGGAAGTTTTTTTAACAGCTTATCAAACGTTGTATTGGTTAGGTAAATTACAACAAGATGAAACCGTGTTGATCCATGCAGGCGGCAGTGGCGTTGGAACGGCTGCTATTCAACTGGCGAAACAATTAACTGATGCCAAAGTAATCACGACAGCAGGTTCTGCTGAAAAACTAGATTTTTGTAAACAATTAGGAGCTGACGAAACGATCAATTACAAGACCGAAGACTTTTCTGAACGCGTTCTTGAAATCACTGACGGCGAAGGAGTCGAATTGATTTTAGACTTTGTCGGAGCTTCTTACTGGGAGAAAAATTTTAAATCGATTAAAGTAGATGGTCGCTGGATTCTGATCGGTACATTAGGCGGTTCAGTTGTAGAAAACGTAAATATTGGTTCCTTATTAGGCAAACGTGTAACGTTGAAAGCTACTGTGTTGACACCAAGATCAGATGGATATAAGGCTGAATTAACAAGGGAATTTGTAGAAAAGGTGTTGCCGTTGTTTAAAGCTGGAAAAATCCACCCTATTATTGATCGCGTCTTTCCATTTGAAGAAGTAGCGGAAGCGCATCGGTATATGGAAGACAACAAGAATACTGGAAAGATTATCTTATCTTTAGAAAAAGAGGATAACAGAGCCTAAACTTCCCTAAAACGTAGCGGGCACATTATGCTATAATAAAAAAAGTATAATGAACGAAGGATGTGTAACATGCATGGACCAGTTGCTACAAAGTGACGAACGAGTAGATCGAATCATTAGTCAAAATTTAGATATTATCCAAAGCCCTTCTGTATTTTCTTTCTCATTGGATGCTATTTTATTGGCTGATTTTGCTCAAGTTCCAAAGCACCATAAAGGTAAAATTATTGATTTGTGTGCAGGAAATGGAGTTATCGGCTTGATTTTAAGTCAAAAAACAAAAAGTCCGATCATTGGGATAGAATTGCAGAAACGCTTAGCGAATATGGCTGAAAGAAGTATTCAAATGAACCATTTGGAACCACAAGTATCTATCATCAATGGGGCTATAGGGGATGCTGCGGATTGGATCAAAAAGGATTCTGTAGATGTAGTGACATGTAATCCGCCTTATTTTGCAGCCACAGAAAAAAGTACTCGTAATCCGAATCAGCATTTGGCAATTGCACGTCATGAATTACATACTAATTTAGACGAAGTGATGAAAGTGACGAGCGGATTATTGAAAATGAATGGAAAAGCCTATTTTGTACATCGTCCAGACCGGTTGCTGGAAATCTTAGAAACGATGAAAGCCAATCGTTTGGCACCTAAAAAATTGCGTTTTGTGTACCCGAAAATCGGGAAAGAAGCCAATACGATTTTGATTGAAGGCATCAAAGATGGAAAAGATACTGGTTTTCGCGTATTACCACCACTGATTGTTTACGATGATGGGAATCAATATTTACCGGAAGTGAGTGCTATGTTATTTGGAAAAGAAAACGATTAGTTATTTCTATGTCTTGTATTGCAATGATGGAACGTTTTACGGCGGATATACTACAGAATTGAAGCGGCGCGAAGAAGAGCACAATTCCGGTACAGGAGCCAAATATACTAAACCTGCTAAAAGGCGTCCGTTGCGCATGATTTATGCAGAAGCATTTGCAACAAGAAGTGAGGCAACAAAAGCAGAATATGCCTTTAAACAGCGAACACGAAAACGGAAAATACAGTACCTTATGCAACAAGGAGTCAAATTTCCTCTTTCCACAGATTCAACATGTGTGGTAAATATGGAAATGTTAGAGACTAAGGAGGAAACAGTATATGTTTCAGCAAAAGAGCTTTGAGATACAATCTACGGGGACCTTATATCTCGTTCCTACTCCAATAGGAAATTTAGAAGATATGACATTTCGTGCGATCCGTACCTTAAAAGAAGTTGATTTGATTGCTTCAGAAGATACACGGAATACCCAAAAATTATTGAACCATTTTGACGTCCATACGAGCCAAATCAGTTTTCATGAACACAATTCCCATGAACGGATCGGACAATTGATTGAACGGTTGGAAGGAGGGAAGGATATCGCACAAGTAAGTGATGCAGGAATGCCTTCTATTAGCGATCCAGGCCATGATTTAGTTGTAGCTTGTATTGAGGCAGGTATTTCAGTAGTTCCGCTTCCAGGAGCAAATGCAGCTTTGACAGCGCTGATTGCTTCAGGTTTAAGTCCTCAACCATTTTATTTTTATGGCTTTTTACCGCGAAAAAAGAAAGATCAAGTAGAAGCGTTAGAAGAGTTGAACTTACGGCCGGAAACATTCATTTTGTATGAATCTCCACATCGCTTAAAGGAAGTCTTAAAAAATATGGGAACGGTATTAGGTGAGTCGAGAAAAATCGTGTTGTGCCGTGAGTTGACAAAACGATATGAAGAATTTATTCGAGGGACTGTAGAAGAAGTGCAGGAATGGGCTCAAAATACCGAGATTCGTGGAGAATTTTGCGTAATCGTCGAAGGAAATAGTGAAGGATCATTGTTCCCGGAAGAGGATATGAGCTGGCAGGAACTAACAGTCAGAGAACACGTTGAGCATTTTATGGAAGAACAGCAATTACGCAGTAAAGAAGCTATTAAAGAAGTAGCTAAAATTCGCAATATGAAAAAACAAGAAGTCTATTCAGAGTATCATGAATTGGATTAAATTTATCTTTAAAAAAGATTGTAAATCTGTAATATTTTATACAGATTTACAGTCTTTTTTTTTGATTGAGATACAATTTCTTTACTAATCAAGATAGCTTAAGTGTTCAAAGAAAATAAGGATGCAAAAGCAATAATTGAGAAAAACATCATGTTAATTTATGAACATGATATCTGTGTCAATAAATACTAAACACTGTTATATACTGGTTAGTCAATTTAAAAAGACAGTAAAATAAAGTGAAATATATCACAAAAAAAGGTTTACTTTTCCAAATAGATGGGTTATTATCATATGTGAAATAGATAACAAAGTTTGGGGGAATTGTAAATGCAAGAAGTTATTAGAGAAATCAAACCAAAAGAAACACCTGTTGAGGAAGTCATCCAAGGGTACACGACTAAAGCCAAAAAAGCATTAGCTGAGTTGGAAGATTTTAATCAAGAGCAAATTGACTATATTGTCCATCAAATGTCTTTAGCTGGTCTTAACGATCATATGCGTCTAGCTAAATTAGCAGTGGAAGAAACTAGACGTGGTGTTTATGAAGACAAATGTGTGAAAAACATGTTTGCTACCGAATCTATTTGGCACGATATCAAAAATGATAAAACAGTAGGGATCATTCATGATGACGAACAAGCCGGATTGATGACGATTGCAAGTCCAGTCGGGGTAGTTTGTGGAGTAACACCAGTAACGAATCCTACATCTACTACCATGTTTAAAGCGATAATTGCTGTCAAAACCAGAAACCCGATTATTTTTGCGTTCCATCCGAGCGCTCAACAATGTTCTGCAGAAGCCGCTAGAATATTGTATGAAGCGGCTATCAAAGCTGGGGCTCCAAAAAATATCATTCAATGGATCGAAACGCCTTCTCTAGAGGCGACCAATAGCTTGATGAATCATCCAGATATTGCGATTGTATTGGCTACTGGTGGATCCGGAATGGTAAAAGCAGCTTATTCTACAGGTAAACCTGCTTTAGGGGTTGGACCTGGTAATGTACCAAGCTACATTGAAAAAACAGCTAAAGTTAAGCGTGCTGTAAATGACATCATTCTTTCTAAAACATTTGATAATGGAATGATTTGTGCTTCAGAACAAGCGGTTATTGTGGATCAAGAGATCTATGATGAAGTAAAAACAGAATTTGAACGGATGCAGGTCTATGTTGTGCCTAAGAAAGAGTTGTCTTTACTGGAGAAAGCCGTTATGAACAAAGAGAAAACAGCTGTAAATCCAGCTGTTGTTGGGCAGTCAGCAGATACGATCGCGAAACTTGCTGGTTTGAAAGCTCCTAAAGGAACAAAAATATTGATTGCGGAATTAGATGGGGTAGGCAGTGAGTATCCGTTATCAAGAGAAAAGTTGTCTCCTGTTCTAGCGATGCTGAAAGCAAAAAATACAGAACATGGTTTTGAATTGAGCCAACAAATGTTGGAACTGGGTGGTCTTGGACATTCTGCCGCTATCCATACCAATCGCATGGATATAGCAGCTAAATTTGGAGAACAAATGAAAGCTGGGCGTGTGATCGTTAATTCACCAACTGCTCAAGGAGGAATCGGGGATATTTACAATAACATGCTGCCTTCCTTAACACTAGGATGTGGTAGTTATGGACGAAATTCTGTTTCTACCAACGTTTCAGCGGTGAATTTGATCAATGTCAAAACAGTAGCGAAGAGAAGAAATAATATGCAATGGTTCAAATTACCACCAAAAATCTTTTTTGAAAAAAATTCTGTTCAATACCTTCAAAAAATGCCGAATGTGGAACGGGTTTTTGTGGTTTGTGACCCTGGAATGGTGCAATTCGGATATGCAGATATTGTGGAAAATGAATTGAATAAGCGTCCAAATCCAGTATCTATACGTGTTTTTTCAGATGTTGAACCAAATCCTTCTATTGAAACTGTAAATCGTGGAGCAGCAGCTATGCGAGAATTCCAACCTGATACGATCATTGCATTGGGCGGCGGTTCTGCAATGGATGCCGCTAAAGGAATGTGGTTATTCTATGAACAACCAGAATCTGATTTTGATGGTGCAAAACAAAAATTCCTAGATATCCGTAAGAGAACGTACAAGATTCCTGATTTGAAAAAAACACAGTTTGTAGCTATCCCTACAACATCAGGAACTGGGTCAGAAGTAACACCGTTTACAGTTATTACAGATAATGCCATCAATGTGAAATACCCATTAGCTGATTATGCATTGACACCAGATGTAGCGATCATCGATTCTCAATTTGTGATGACGGTCCCTAAATCCATTACGGCAGATACCGGGATGGACGTGCTGACACATGCAATTGAATCTTATGTTTCAGTAATGGCAAGTGACTATACAAAAGGACTTAGCTTACAAGCGATCAAATTAGTATTCGAATATTTGGAAGAGTCTTATGCATTTGCAACTGAAGAAGCGCGAGAAAAAATGCACAATGCCTCAACCTTAGCAGGAATGGCTTTTGCCAATGCATTTTTAGGAATCAATCATTCACTAGCACATAAAATCGGAGCTGAATTTGAGATTCCTCATGGTAGAGCGAACGCGATCTTGATGCCTCATGTGATTCGTTACAATGCCAAAGCTCCTTCGAAACATCAACTGTTTCCGAAATATGAGTATTTCCGTGCAGATGAAGATTATGCGGAAATCGCTCGTTATCTAGGATTAAAAGGAGAGTCAACGGCAGAATTAGTAGAAGCTCTCATTCAAAAGATTTATGAATTAGGTAAAAAGTTGAATATTCAAATGAGTATGAAAGAACAAGGCGTAACGAAAGACCAGCTGGATCAAGCTGCAGACCGATTAGCAGAGTTGGCTTTTGAAGATCAATGTACAACAGCAAACCCTAAAGAACCTTTGATCACAGAATTAAAAGATATTTTATACGCCACTTATAAAGGTTAAGCAGTAAAAAAAAGTGCGAGACAAAAGACGTTTTGACCATTGAATATAAGCCAGTCTTCCCTTATGAGATGCTTTTTCTCATGAGGGGAGACTGGCTTATAGGCGTGTGGTCAGGCTTTTGGAATGCGTTTAAAAGCACTCACTTAGTATGAGACAGAGATAAAGACTAATCTTAGTATGTTTTACTTTGATTAAATAGAAGAATCGTTATCTTTAGCAAGCAAATCACGGATTTCTTTTAAGTATTGCTCAACAGGGGGCTCTTCAACCTCGATTTCTTCTTCTTCAACTTGCTTCATAAATTTACCTTGAGCATTATTGATGATTTTTACAAATAAAAAGATAACAAGTGCGACAATCAAAAAATCGATCACTGAACTGATAAAAGCGCCATAAGTGAGTTCTACCCCAACGATCGTGAAAGAAAGATTCGATAAATCAGATCCTCCAGTAAGAGCACCTACTATAGGGCTGATTATATTGTCAACAAGGGAAGTAACGATGGCTGTGAATGCTGAACCAATAACGACCCCAATCGCTAAATCTAGAACATTTCCCCTGAAGGCAAATTCTTTAAACTCTTGTACGAAATTTTTCATTTTATTCCACCTCCTTACGTTATTCATTATAGTATTAGATAGATTATATTGACAAGATAATGTTTAACTAAGAGAATAACAAATTTTAATAGTAATTTAGTTTTATTATTATATAATTGAATTAAGGGATTCCATATTTGTTTCTAGAAAAAATAAATTTTGGAGTTCTAAGCTAATGGATTGTGTTTAAGAGTGTGTTGGCTTTAAAATAAAAAGAAATAAGGAGGCTACATCATGAGAAACAAAAAAATCGCAACGGCAGTTCTTCTTCTAAGCACAATTGTTATTGGAGCATGCGGAAACGGTGGAGGTAATGCAAGTAACGCAAGCTCTGCAGACAGCCAATCGAGTGCTGAAGTCACTCAAACTGAAGAGATTTATCAAAATATGTACGATGATAGTTTAATTTTATTTGAATCTGGAAAATATAGTGAAGCTGGTGGAACTATCGATTTGTTGTTACAAAATGACCTTTCTGAGTATGCTGATTTAGAAGCAAAAGCTCAAGAACTAAGAGCTGAAATCAGCAGCGCTCAAGTAGAATCAATCAAAGAAGAACCTACTTATGAATTAGTTGAAAATTCTGCTTATAAAGCTGAACGAAATTCCGTTTTGATTAGCCAAGAGTACGCGGATGCCACAGGGAACGATATCCTAGAAGCTTCTGATGAAGAAATCGAAACTTGGTTAGCAAACAAAGAACAAGAAATGAATCAATCAGAAGACAACCAATCTCAAAGCAGTAGCGAGAGTACTGAGAGTACTGAATCAGAGGAATCTGGAAGTACTGAAACGGTATTGACTCCTGAAGAAGAAGAAATTTTTGTTTTAGAACAAGTCATTGCATTAACTGGAATTTCTCCAGAAAATAATCAATTTTTCACTTCAAAATTAAATGAAGATACTTATCAAGTAGAGATTCGTAACTCTCATGAAGTAGATGGGGTAGAGATATCCAATATGGTTGGTATGTTTGAATATAGTCTGTCTACAGAAGAAGTTAAAAAAATGAATCCAGTGACGGGCGAATATGAAATTGTTGATCCTCAATAAAATGAATATGCACGATAAGAAAAGGG
The DNA here is from genome assembly GCF_016892605.1 of Desemzia sp. RIT 804. Taxonomy (GTDB): domain Bacteria; phylum Bacillota; class Bacilli; order Lactobacillales; family Carnobacteriaceae; genus Desemzia. The sequence continues at coordinate 39,375 of NZ_JAFEMV010000008.1, read as the reverse complement.
CTGTCTCAAAAAGAGATAGCCTTTTTTTGTTGTAAAAAAGGGAGTAGTTGCTTAGATTTAATAACTGCAGATCGTTTTTTAAAACGAACTATTTTATATTAAATTCAATAATAGTTCATTTTTAGGTAAAATCTCCAGTACTACAATATATAGCAAATCCTATGTTAGTGCAATGTATTTACAAAAATAAAATAAATGAACTAGTTAAATCACGAACTTTACATAAAATTTATGTGTTCAAATTCGTTTTGGTTTGTTACAATGTTTTTGGATAGGAAAGCAACCAAGAAAAAATAAGAGGTGAAAAGTGTGCAAGTTCATTTTGAAGATATTGCCATGGATTATGGAGACAAAGAAGTATTGCATGATCTGAATTTTGTTATTCCCGAACATTCATTGGTTTCTATATTAGGACCAAGCGGCTGTGGAAAGTCAACCACACTGATGCTGATATCAGGATTAACATTTCCTACGAAAGGAAAAATATTTTTCAATGAGAAAGAGGTTACCAAACAAGATGCGGTAAAAAGAAAAGTTGGCATGGTTTTCCAGAATTACGCCTTGTATCCTCATTTGTCTGTTTTAGAAAATATCATGTTCCCGTTGAAGATGGCGAAAATGCCTAAAAAGCAACGGAAAGAACGAGCACTAGAATTAGCCAAACTTGTACAGATCGAAGACCATATACATAAAAAGCCTAAGCAACTTTCAGGCGGGCAGCAGCAACGTGTCGCGATAGCTCGAGCTTTAGCAAAAGAGCCGGATATTTTACTAATGGATGAACCTTTATCCAATTTAGATGCACGTTTGCGGATCGAAATGCGCGAAGAGATTCGCCGCATCCAGCAAGAAACAAATGTCACTACTATTTTTGTCACACACGATCAAGAAGAAGCTTTGAGCATTTCCGATCATGTGATGGTACTAAATGAAGGACACATTCAACAAATCAGTGAGCCACAAAAACTTTACGAGCATCCAAGGAATTTATTTGTAGCAGAATTTTTAGGAAATCCGGCTATCAACACGTTTGATGTAGAAGATCCTCGAGTGGAAGTTTCTGCGTTGGATATCCCTGAAGCGATTCAACATCAAGTGAAGAAAGTCGGTATCCGCCCTGAAAATATTGTACAAACAATGGATTCAGCCAAAGCCTTTTACACAGGAGAGGTCACTCATGTCGAGCGTATCGGAAAAGACACCTCTATCAAATTAAATCAAGATGGGTTAGCTGTTGTGACAACCAACATAGCAGGTAAATTTCAAATAGGTGAGACTCTTCATCTGACAGCTGATACAAAAGATATTCTTTATTTTGATGCTGCTGGTCAGTCATTATTGATGGAGGAGGTTGCTCAATGATCCAGAAACCAACCTGGAAAAGTTCTCTAAAAGCTTATATGTACTTGGCGCCCATGTTGATCGTCATGTTGACATTTAATATTTATCCTATTTTTAAATCTTTGGCGATGAGCTTTTACACGGACTACAATTTTTTCCAAGATATCGTCAATGAATATGGCATTGGGAACTTCGTAGATATTTTTCAGGATCCTAACTTCCATATCGCGTTGAAAAATACTTTTATTTTTGTACTGGGAGTAGTTCCTGTATCAATCGCTTTATCATTATTGATCGCACTGATGCTGAATAACATAAAAGTATTGTCCAGTTTTTTTAGAACGATTTATTTCTTGCCTTTTGTGACGAGTACTGTAGCCATTTCATTGGTTTGGAATTGGATCTACCATACACGATTTGGATTGATGAACTATTTTTTAGGTTGGTTTGGAATCGATCCAGTCAATTGGCTGACTGATCCAAAGTATGCTTTATTGGGATTGATCATTATGTCTATCTGGAAAGGATTGGGATTTAACATCATTCTCTTTTTGGTAGGGTTGAACAATATTGATGAAAGTTATTATTCGGCAGCTAAGATCGATGGGGCGAATCCTTGGAAACGATTTTTAAACATTACGATCCCATTATTGAGCCCGACAACATTTTTAGTGACTGTTACAGGATTCATCAATAATTTTAAAGTGTTCGATGAAGTTTACGCGATGTTCCAAGGCAGACCTGGTCCAGGTAATTCTGCATTGACAGTAGTGTATTACTTATATGAAAAATTTTATACCGAATACAATTATGGTGAAGCGGCAGCAGCTGGAGTAGTCTTGTTTGTCATTATTTTGCTCGTGACAGTGCTTCAGTTAGCGTACAATCGCAAATTTGTCCATTACTAAGAAAGGAATTAGCCTAAATGAGTGAAAAAGTACAAAAAACAGTTTTATACGCTTTACTAATACTTGGTGCTATTACGATGTTGATTCCTTTTGTATGGATGTTGTCAACATCAATCAAATCTGCCGGCGAAACGATGCAGATGCCGCCTATATGGATCCCTGAAGATCCTAAGTTCGAAAATTACATTGAGGCTTGGAATGCAGCGCCTTTTGGACGTTATTTCTTAAATAGTGTGTTGGTGACAGTGCTTTCGACAGCAGGAGAATTGATCACTACTATTTTAGCTGCTTTTGCTTTTGCGAAAATGGAGTTTTATGGAAAGAACATTCTCTTTACTATTCTAATCGCTACTATGATGGTCCCTGGAGAATTGTTGATTATTCCAAATTTTGTTACATTGTCTCGATTTAGTTTGATCAATACTTATGCTGCCTTGATCGTTCCTTGGTTGGCGAGTATCTTTTCGGTATTTGCGTTGCGGCAGACTTTCCAGGGAGTGCCCAATGAGTTGTATTATGCCGCAAAAGTTGATGGTTCAAGCGACTTTCGCTTTTTGTGGTCAATCATGGTGCCATTAGGAAAATCTTCTATTGTAGCGATTGCGATCTTAAAAATTATTGGAAGTTGGAATTCATTCATGTGGCCGCTTATCGTGACCAATGATACTAAGCTTCGGACTTTGCCAGTTGGACTGCAAGCTTTCACAACTGAAGCTGGAACGCGCTTTGAATTGTTGATGGCTGCTTCGACTATTGTCATTATCCCAATGGTGATCATATACATTTTTCTTCAAAAACAAATCATTGCGGGGATATCTAAGAGTGGGTTAAAAGGGTAAAAGCCCAAAAAATATACATACAAGGGAGAAAAAAAAGAATGAAAAAGTCTAAAAAGTTTTTGGCAGGAGCGGTTACATTAATGAGTGCATTTGTATTAGGCGCTTGTGGAGCTGGTGAAGGAGATACAACGGAAGAGAGCAGTTCTTCAGGCGAAGCAACAGAAATCGCGTTCTGGCATGCGATGAATGGACCACATCAAGAAACGATCACTAAGTTGACAAATGCTTTTAACGAATCCCAAGACCAATATGTTGTTGAAGAGCAGAATCAAGGCGATTACAATACGCTGCAACAAAAAATTATGGCGTCTGGGGTATCTGGCGATCTTCCTACTATGGCTCAGTTAACACCAGGAGACGTTCCAGATTTGGCTGAAAACAACTTGCTGGTTCCTTTGACAGATATGCTTGTTAGCGACAGCGGCTTTACTCAAGAAGCAATGGATGACATTTATGAAGGTTTCTTAAGCAGCTCAACGTATAACGAAGAACTTTATGCGATGCCTTTTTCCAAATCCACTCGGGTAATGTATTTTAATCAAGATATTCTAGATGAATATGGTGTTGAAGTCCCAACAACTTGGGAAGAAGTAGAAGCTTTAGGAGAACAAATGGTAGCTGCTGGAGACGATGCTGTAGCTCTTGGTCTTGAGAATTCTTATGAAATGGAATATGAAACAATGGCTCGTCAAAATGATGCAGAATTTATCAACGGTGAAACGATGACAACGGATATCGGTGGAGAAGAAAGCGTTGAAGCTTTAACATTCTTAATGGACTTGATCGATCAAGGATATGCTCGTACAGCGGGAGAAGATGGATTCTTCTCTGGTCCATTCGGCCGTGGAGAAAGTGCATTGTATATTGGTTCAAGTGCTGGATTAGCTCACGTAGCTCCTGTTGCTGAAGAAAATGGTATCAATTGGAGTACTGCTGAACTGCCTGCTTACAATGACACTCAATTGACTTTATTTGCTGGAAACGACTTAGGAGTGTTCTCTTCTGCAACGGAAGAAGAACAACAAGCTGCGGTTGCCTTCATGGCTTTCTTGTTAGAACCTGAAAATACCGCTACGTGGGCAATCGAAACAGGTTATGTACCAATTCGTCGTTCTGCATTGGAAGTGGAAGAATACAAAACGTATTTAGAAGAAAATCCTCGTGCTCAAGCAGCCAACTTGGAATTGGAATATGGAATGTCTTCTCCTTCATTTGTAGGCTCTGGAGAGTACCGCAACAATTTATTGGAAACATTAGACAGTGTGTTGGTGAATGATGCTGATATCCAAGAATCATTGTCCCAACTAGAAGAATCTACTCAAGCGATTTTAGACGAAAACAAATAGGAGCGATTGAATGACGACATTTCAAATTTGGAATGGTCTGAATACAATTGGCGGTAATATTGTTGAAATACGTACTGAAAAAGCACGTGTCATTTGTGATTTTGGGTTAACCGGTATAGGAAAGGTCATTGGAAATACCGATGGGCTTAGCGAAATGGAGTATTTGATTGAGCATGGTTTTATGCCGGCTATTCCTGAATTATATGACACCGCAGCTTTTCAAACAGTAAAACTGACTTCATTTGAAGACAGTACACTAGAAACAGCAATTTTTATTTCTCACTTGCATTTGGATCACATGGGATTATTGAAATACTTGCCGGCTATTACGAAAGTTTATCTTTCAGAAGAAACCGACAAGCTTTACCGAACGTTAGTGGCTGTTGGGGAAGAAGATGAGAGTCGCGTAGAACGAATTATATTTAGAGACGACGAGAAGATCCAGATCGGAGATATTCAAGTCCAACCTAAGTTGACGGATCATGATACGATTGGAGCTTGTGCCTTTTTCATCGAAGCACCGGATTTAAAATTGATCCATTCAGGCGATGTGCGTTTGACAGGTTATTATCCGGAACGTGTGGAAAAATGGGTGCAGGAGGCAGCAAATTGGCAACCGGATGTATTGCTGCTGGAAGGAACAACATTTAGCTTTGAAAAACCAAACGAATCCGGCTTCGAATCAGAAACAGCTTTAGTGGAAAATTGGAAGAAATTACTTCGATCCATAACAGATCAAATCATTTTTTACAATCCGTATATTCGAAATGTGGATCGATTAAGAAAAATTTCTTTAGCAACAAAAGAGTGTGGCCGAACATTGGTCTTTGAGGCAGCTTATGCGCAATTGATGCACGGTTTTTATCCAAATGAAACCTGGACTGTCTTGAAAGAATCTGCTGCAAGTTCTCATGGAGAATCCTATACAAATTGGGTTTCTTTAACAGAATTGCAGCAACATCCTGAACAATATGTGTTGCAAAACAGCTTTAAAAATATTGAGGCGGTATCAAGATTTGAAAAAGGGATTTATGTACACAGCAATGGAGAACCTCTTGGGGATTATGATAGCAACTATGCCGTGTTGTTGGACAGATTAGCCGCTCATCAGTTTGAATTCTTGGCGTTTGGTGCTAGTGGTCACGCGGCTCAAGAAGACTTGATCCGGATTGCTAAAAAAGTACAAGCCAAACAAACGATACCTTGGCATACATTTGAACCAGAGAAAATGCACCAACGTTTCATTGAAGAAGGGGTGCCCACTTTATTAGCAGAAAAAGGAAAAATCTATTCTGCAACTGAAATGAGGCATAACTAAAATAATACAATAGAAAACCATTTGGCGACAACGGCTGAATGGTTTTCTGTGTTAAAATCAAAAGTAATAAATGATGGAGATGACGCAAATGGAATTGACGATCCTAGAAACAAGTGACTTACACGGTTATTTATTTCCAACTACTTACCAAGAAAGAGATATGAACGAACCGTTTGGTATTTTAAAAGCAGCTACAGTCTTTAAAGAAGAACTCCGGAAAGCAAATGGACCTGTATTTGTAGTAGAAAATGGGGATTACATTCAAGGTTCCTCTTTAAGCTATTATTTAGCTAAACAGCGTAAAGATCCCAGTGAATTGATGCAAGCGTTGAATGCTATGGAATATGATGTAGGAGTTCTAGGCAATCACAGCTTTAACTATGGGCTGGATTATTTGAAAAAAGGGATTGCAGCAGCTAACTTCCCAGTGATGTCAGCCAATATTTTGAACGCTCAAAACAAACCTGCTTTCGGTAAAGGATATACTGTGTTTGAAAAAGAGGGTGTGAAGATCGGCTTTTTAGGGTTGACGACTCAGTACATTACGCAATGGGAACACCCGAAGCACTATGCAGGTTTGCATTTCCAGTCCGCTGTCGAATGCGCCAAAGAAATCGTTCCTTTATTGCGTGAAGAAGCTGATATTGTGGTGGTCAGCTACCATGGTGGATTTGAGCGGGATCTAAAGACAGGCGAACCGACTGAAACACTGACAGGAGAAAATGAAGGCTATCAATTGGTGAGTGAATTACCTGGAATCGATGTATTGTTGACAGGGCATCAGCACCGCACTATCGCAGAAATAGTAAATGGGGTAGCTGTCATCCAGCCAAGCGATAAAGGGAGTTATGTAGGAAAAGTAACAGTGGAGCTAGATAAAGGCGTTAATGGATACAAGGTCGTAGTGATGACTCCAAGCTTGATTTCAGTGAAAGATGTGAAAGGCGATGAGACTTTGTGCCGCCACTTTGAACCGCTGCATCAAGAAGTGGAAGACTGGTTGGATCAAACAGTTGGTGTAGTGGACGGGGATATGAGAATCACTGATCCTCATCAAGTTCGAATCAAGGAACACCCTTATATTGAATTGATTCAAAAAGTGCAGATGGATGCAACGGGAGCTGATATTTCAGGAACAGCTTTATTCAATAATCAAGGTATCGGGTTTGGAAATACGATCACTACACGAGATATCGTAACGAACTACATTTATCCTAATACACTGGCTGTATTATGTATTACCGGGGCTGATTTGAGAGCAGCATTGGAGCAGTCGGCAGGATATTTTGCTCTGGAAAGTGATGGCACGATCGGAGTAAATCCTGATTTTATGGAACCGAAGCCGCAACACTACAATTACGATATGTATGAAGGTATTGAATACATTGTTGATGTCGCTAAGCCCATAGGATCAAGAATTGTGGATTTGACCAAAGATGGCAAAGCGATTCTGGATGATGAACTGTTAGAAGTAGTTACCAATCAATACCGTGCTGTTGGTGGTGGAGATTACAGCATGTTCGATGGGACAAAAATCGTACGTGAAGTAACAACTGACATGAGCGAACTGATTGGAGAGTACATCAAAAAGAATCCTGTAGTTGATGCAACAGTGAATGATAATTTTAAAGTTGTGGTAGGTTCAGAATAATCGATGAAACAGGCAGCTGCAGGTATTAGCAGCTGCCTATTTGTTTTTTTGGTAAATGGAGAGAAGTGTGCACATGACGGAGGTCGTGGATGACAAACCTCCCGCTAAATCTTGCTGGATTATCACCTATAAAGGTTCTAGCTAGAACCAACTAGCCAAAGATCCGTGATGTGAGTAAGGGCAATTTTAACCAAAAATCGCCAAAAAAAGTGGTCAATCAATGAGTACTTCTGAGCAACTCAATCTATCCTAAGCCCTTACCGCCTGTAACAAACAAAAAACGCCTTGTCTCAGTGCTGAAAAGTTCTATCCAGCAGCACGAAACAAGGTATGTTTATTGAGTAATATAGATTTCAATCGGATAATCTCCCACAGGCAAGTCTGTGGGATCACCGTTTATCAGTTGTACTAAGATTTTTGCGATCATGGGACCGCTGGTCAACCCAGATGACCCTAATCCGCTAGCAGCATACAGACCGGAAGATTCTGGAACTTCTCCGAAAAATGGAGCAAAGTCTGAGGTATAAGCACGTGTCCCCACACGGATACCTTTAATATCTGCATCGGCTAACTCAGGCGCCATTTCGATAGCTTCGTCCAGCATCACTTGCAGTTGCTTTTTGGTCGGTTCCAAATCATACCCCTGATCATTTTCGTGAGTCGCTCCAACAATCACTTTTCCATTGGCAAATGGAATGATGTCTTTTTCTCCATCGGGCATGACCACCGGCCAATCATCTGTTGCAGCGTCCAAATGCAATTCGACTAATTGGCCCTTTTGAGGGCGGATATCCACTTGATAGCCTAATGGTTCAAGCAACTCCGGCAACCAGGCACCAACTGCCAGCACGACTTTATCAAATGTCCGCTCGGTAGCGATACCTTTGAGGTGGTAAGGCTGCTTTTCATTAGCTTGGATAGACAAGGTGACAGCTTCATGATAAACGGCAGCACCGTTTTTTAATGCTTGTTCTTTTAACTTGGTGGTCAATAAGGCACCATCGACTTTGGCACCGCCTGAAGCGAACAGGGCTTCCTCTTTAACATCAAGCAGCGGCATCTTTTCTTTGATTTCTGCAGGCGACAATATTGCTATTTCACCCATAGTGGGTGCATCTTCGCGTCTTTTCAAGGCGATTTTTTCTAATTTGCTCAAGAGTTTAGGAGTCTTTTTAAAGACTAAGGTCCCGACTTGTCGATAAATATCCGATTGAGTCGGGTCTTCACCTAGATCTTGAATCAATTGAGGATAAAAAGCCGCTCCTTTTGCTGCTAATTGGTACCACTGTTTGTTACGACGTTGCGACAGCCATGGGCAAATGATTCCCGCTGCAGCTGATGTAGCTTGTCCAGTTCCGCTATCGAAAAGGGTCACATCATATTGTGGTAATTGACTTAGGTAAAAAGCTGTTGTGGCGCCGACAATACCTCCGCCTAAAACAGCAATCTTTGTTTTTTCGCTCATCTTATTTGACCATTCCCATATACGATCGTTTTGTAAGAAGTTAATTCAGGCAGTCCCATTGGCCCGCGAGCGTGGATTTTTTGAGTGCTGATACCGATTTCCGCGCCAAATCCAAATTCAAATCCATCTGTAAAGCGAGTAGAGGCGTTGATATAAACAGCAGCTGAATCTACTTCACGAAGGAATTGCTGTCCTGCTGCATAATTGTCTGTAACGATAGCTTCTGAATGCCCTGTGCTGTAACGATCGATGTGTTCCACTGCTTCTTCAAGACTCGGAATTACTTTGACAGCTAAAATATAATCCAGGAACTCTGTTTCCCAATCTTCTTCTGTTGCAGGGATCGATTTGGCCAGAATCGCGCCGGCTTTTTCATCTGCCCGCAATTCGACATGGTATTCAGATAAAGCTGTTTCGATTTCAGGTAAGAAAGCAGCTGCAACATCTTCGTGGATCAACAATGTTTCAGCAGCGTTGCACACGGATGGACGCGAACATTTGGCGTTAACGATAATGTCTTTGGCCATTTCAAGCTGTGCATCTTTATCGATATAAATGTGGCAATTCCCCACACCCGTTTCAATCACTGGAACCGTAGCATTTTCTACTACAGCTTTGATCAAGCCAGCACCACCTCGAGGAATCAAGACATCTAGATACTCGGTCAATGTCATTAATCCTGTCGAAGAAGCTCTTGAAGTATCTTCGACTAATTGGATCGAGTCCTGCGGAAAGTCCGTTTGACTAAGAGCTTTCTGCAAAACTGTAATGATCGCTTTATTTGTATGGATCGCTTCTTTTCCGCCGCGTAAAATAACGGCATTCCCAGATTTGAAACACAATACACCAGCATCTGTAGTCACATTTGGGCGAGATTCGTAGATAATCCCAATTACACCTAGAGGAACACTTTGGCGGCCGATCGTTAATCCGTTGTCTAATTTGCGCATAGATTCGATCGTTCCGACTGGGTCGGGCAGTTCCGCTACTTGTTTGATGCCTTCTGCCATAGCACTGATCCGTTCTTCATTCAAAGCTAGACGATCTAACATGTTTCCTTTGATACCATTGCTTTCAGCAGCAGCTAAATCTTTTTGATTCGCCGCAATAATATCTTTTTGATGTTCCGTGATCAATCGGCTCATAATGAGAAGGGCTTGATTTTTTTCTTGAGCAGAAGCTTGAGCTAATTTACGCGAAGCTTTTTTTGCTTGCATACCTAACTGAGTTAAACTTTCCATAGTAAACTTCCTTTCTGGTTAATCTTTGGGAGTAAATAATGTTCCGATTTCTTTCCCTACCACGATATCAAAAATAGTATCTGGTACTTTTCCATTGGTCAAGACCATTTGTCCTTGAAGCTTCAGCAGGTGTTCAGCAGCTTTTAATTTCGTGATCATTCCTCCCGTACCAAAACGAGAGCCTTGGCCGCCTGATTGTTGGTAGTGAGAGTCACTAATTTCGGAAATTTCAGTGAATAGAACAGCATCTTGATGTGTATTTGGGTTTTTATTGTAAAAACCAGCCACGTCAGTCAGCATGATTAATAAATCGGCGTTCGTGATTTCAGCAACGATCGCAGATAATTGGTCATTATCGCCAAATTTAGTCAAATGATCTAATTCCTCTACAGAAACCGAGTCGTTTTCATTCACAATAGGGATAACGCCTGACTGCAATAATTGCTCAAATGTATTTGAAGCGTTCAATCGACTTTCTGGAAATTCTACGATGTCACGCGTCATTAAGATCTGTCCAATGACTTGTCCATAACTAAGGAAGAATTTGCTGTATAAATTCATAAGTTGGCTTTGCCCTACAGCAGCGACGGCTTGTTGTTTAGGGATGGTAGTTGGTCGTTCAGGCAATTGAAGCAGATCCATGCCTACCCCAATAGCACCAGAGGAGACCAAAATGATTTCTTTTCCTCTATTCTGCAAATCCGATAGCACAAAAGCCAATCGCTCAATGCGTTGTAAATTGATGCCTCCATCGGGATACATTAAAGTGCTCGTACCCACTTTAATGATAATACGTTTGCTGTCAGCAACTTTTTGTCTCGCTAATGTATTCAAGTATGTCCCACCTTAATGTTTAGATGAATGATTCACCATTTTAGTGATTATTGTATCAGTTTAGCAGCAGAAAAACCACCACAGCAAGAAGAGGATTAGTATAAAAGCCTTTAAAGTGAAAGAAAACATATTTCAATAGGTGTTTTTTTGGAAAATAAAAAAATAAAAAATACTTTGAAAAGCTTCATCAAATTCGTGTATTGAAACAATAATCTTAGAATATGCTCCAAAATTTGGAAGACCTAATGTTCGGAGTTTTTTAGGTAAAGGGTTCTAGTTTAGTTCAGCTTTTAGAAAAGGTATAATCGAGTTAACAAATAGGAGAGTGGAGGAGGAAGCAAATGAAAAAAAGAAGAATTGGGTTATGGTTCTTGACATTGGTGATGTTGCTGGTTGGATGTTCTTCAAATGATATGAGTGTTCCAGACAATGCTATGGAAGAAGGCGGAGGAATCACCGAAACAAATGAGGTGCAAGATTCTGCCTCCCAAGAAGAGAGCACTAATTTATTGATCGGAGAGAAAGTCATTACTACGATAGATATGGCATACGAAACCTTGGAATACCAAAATGCTGTCAGTCAGTTAAAAGAAATCGTGGAAAAACATCAAGCTTACATCGAATCATCAAGTGAAACGACAAACAGCTACAACGGTTATAGCAACAGCGCAGAATCTAACTTGCGACAAGGAAGTTTCTCTATCCGTATCCCTGCTGAAGCAGTAGAGGAATTTTTGGCTGATTTGGAAGGAAACCTTGGAACCAAAGTCAGTGAACAAATCGGAAATCAAGATGCGACTAAACAGTACCAAGATACCCAAACCAGAATTGACGTATTGCAGCGCAAAGAAGACCGTTTGTTGGAATTATTGGATCAAGCTACAGCAATCGAAGATATTTTGGTGATCGAAGATAATTTGAGCGAAACCGTAGCAGAGAGAGAACTCTTGCAGTCCCAAAACGATACGATCGATGAATTAGTCGATTTTTCTACATTGTACCTGACGATTTCAGAACGCTCCAGAATCTCGAATCAACCAGGTTCTTCATTGCCATTCTGGGAACGAGCAAAAGAGGCCATTGTGGATTCAGCGTATACCTTCTATTATTGGCTGCAAGATGCAGCCATTGGATTGATTTATGTATTGCCTTATGTGATTATCTTGGCTCTTATTGCCCTAGTCATTTGGCGAGTGCGCAAATCAAATTGGTGGAAGAAAAAAGAGGCTGAGAGAGCAACTAAAAAACAACAACAGAGTCGTTACCGTGAAAAGAAAAAAATGATGTCCAAACAGAAAGATAAAGAAGAACCAAAGAATAAAGGCTCTAACTAAACAACTGTAAAAATCCCCCTCATAGCCTAGGCATATGAGGGGGATTTTGCACAACTTGTTTAGCACCAAGTTGATTCACAGAAAAGGGTATCTTTACTTTGGAGGAGTAAAGAGTAAACAAGGGGTTGCTTGTTTATTTGGTATAAATAGATTATAGCTACCAAGTATGAAGAATGTGTGATAGAAATTTTTTATTTTAACGAATTCGTTTCTGTCAATTGTGAACATTATTTTATTTTTCAATAGGACCCAGCAAAAGTGAGGCCCATGAATCATGAAGTGATTCTTGATCGGAAGGTTGGAATAAACCAGCATAGACATCACGTACTAAGCGCGATAACTCGCTATGGTTGGAGTAGGAACTACCGCCTGAAGCACGAACCATCTCTTCTACTGTTTTGAAAGAAGCTTCAACGGAATAGTTCTTAATAGCAGATAGTCGTGGCATCCAATAATTTCCATGATCTTCATTATTTTCCACGTCATCTGCCAAAGTGTTGATTTGTGGCGGAATGGTATCTAACAGTAAAGCAGCCTCTGCGATACGCCAGCGAATATTTTTGTCTTGATCATAAGTCGTCCCTTGAGCAATAGATTTACGCTTTTTAACGTGTTCAATACCTAATTCCAAGGCGCGTTTGCCAAGTCCATGGTAAGTAGCAGCCAGCAAAATCTCAAAATTGGCAAAGATCCCAAAAACAACAGGATCAAAACTTGGTCCCGGAGCTACTTTTGTTAAAATATTTTCTTTTGCAGCATAGGCTCCTTCTAAGGTCAGGTTGTAAGATTGAGTGCCTCGCATACCAAGCGTATCCCATTCAGGCTTGACTTGAACGGTCTCAGGATCGTTTTCGATATACGCAAAAACAGATTGCGGGTCGCCGTTATTGTCATCCATACCATAAGTCACCATGCGTGTAGCTTCTCCAGACATGGAAATAAAGACTTTGGGTCCATAAAAACGGTACCCACCATCTTCCTCGGGATTTGCTTGGCAAATAGACCCAAAAAGAACGCGATCGTTAGCGGGTTCTGAGATAGCAAAAGAGAGCAAATGCCCATTGACAGCATCTGTTAATAATTGCTCCCCACGTTTATTTCCGTGGCGAACCATGTATTTCCCTACACCTACAATGATTTGATGCATGTTGATACCTAAAGCTGTTGCAGGAGCAGCTTTGGCAAGTCGTGTCTGTTCTTGTGCGATTTCCTTTAACGATAGTCCGTATCCACCATATTCTTTAGGCACAAAAGCCTTGTAATATCCTGCTGCTTTCAGTGCTTTATAATCTTCATAAGGAAAACTATTGTCTTTGTCGTACTTTGGTGCCCTACGGTGAATCTCTTCTAATAACTCTTCACTTAAAAACATGTCTCTGTCCTCCTCGAATCAAGCTCTTGATAGAATTAAACATAAGCCAAAACAAGTAGCGACTGCAAGTACATAAATAAAATAAGTGAAGATTGCGACGGATTTTTACTAATATTCTTTCAGAAGGGTGGTAAAATTCTTCCATTAAATACAATGATGTTTTTTTAGGTTTCTAAAGCAAATCATAATTAAAAACGGATATCTATTTTATGGCGTTGATAAAAAAGCACTGAAGGAATCGGGGGTGCTTGGTGAGAGTAGTGGGAAGGTTTGGAGGAAAGATTCTACTAAAAATAAAAAACAAAAAAACCACTTGCTACATGAGCAAGTGGTTAAAAGGAGTAGTACCTGATACTTTGGAGGAGTATAAGGTAAAAATGAAAATATAAAAAAGTTGGTTGTTATTGGTATGAGTTCATAATACTTACTAATTGTGAAGAAATTATGCCCAAAATGTACTTTTTTTCTAATCATTGAAAGCAGGCTTGTGAGTTAGGGCAGCACAATTAAACAAAAGGGTGTATAATAGAAGGGTTAATGCTGTTTATTAAGAGAACAGGGAATAAAATAATAAATTAGAAATAGGTGATTGAATGAGTAAAGTAAAAAAAACTATCAAGAGTCTATTGGTTATCAAAAAAACTGATGATTCTTTGCTGCGCGTTTTTGGAGCAGGAATGACAACCGGTATAATGCTTTTAATAGGGTACTTATCAGGTAATATGCAAGTGGGGACATTTGGAGCATTAGGAGCATTTGCATTTCTTTACTATTTGCCTATTCCGACAAAACATTTAATGAAACGAATTTTTAGAGTGGGTCTCTTTATGATATTCGGTTTCTTTGCAGGTGCGGTGTCTACTTTTGTACCTTGGATGATTCCTATCACGATCAGTTTAATTAGTTTATTGGGTTTTATCATTTTTAGAATTTTAAATTCACCAAAACCAGGCGCTTTTTTTATCATTATGGTTAGTTCAATGGCAACAGGCACGTCATTAAACTTTACGGGTATTTTATCTGCTACACTTTATGTTGCATTTGGGGTAATAGCTGCTATTATTGTTGCTGTTATAGTCGGAATACTTCATCGCAAATTAATTGAAGATGATGAAAAATTTGCAGTTGTTTCTTTTAAAGAAAGATTTTCCTGCGCCATCAAAGACGATTCAAGGCTACTGCTAACTTCCATGCATCATGCAGGAATCATCTTTTTTGCTACTTATATAGGTATGTCGTTAGGTTTAGGGAATCCCTATTGGGTAACGATATCTTGTGCTGCTGTATTGCAAGGAAGAGAATTAGTTGTTATTTTCCAACGCAATATTCAAAGGATAGTTGGAGGGATGGTTGGATTACTAGTCGGGATTGTGTTATTTTCGTTTGATTTAAGTGTTCTTTCGACCATTTTGATCATCATTGTTCTCAATCTATTTGTAGAATATTGTATGGTTCGAAATTATGGGCTAGCTAATTTCTTTACCAATCCTCTATCTTTATTATTGGCTAATTTATCTAGTGGCGCTTTTGTAAATGAATTGATCAGCTCTCGGTTCGCAGGATTAGTATTGGGAAGTTTTATCGCCTTTATTGGAGCGGCTATCATTGCGGGAGCCTTGACGTTATATGAAGGTAAAATAAAACTACCTGAAAAATTTATTCATGCTGTGAAACATCAAAGAAGAGACTAGAAAAACCAAAGACACTTCCAAAATATTTAATAATATTTTGGAAGTGTCTTTGGTTTTTCTATTTCAATTCGCCCTTTAACTGGGGAAATGTAAAAAAAATAGTAGAAACCGGGATAGGTTTCTACTATAGGGATAAGTCTCTTTTCATTAGGGGGAGAAAAGAGAATGAAAATTTTTAGGTTTACTTAAACGACTAAAAAAAGTATAACAAGTTCCCCAAAACTTTGCATGAAAAATAGGTGAAGTTTTTGGGGTGTTTTAATGAAAAAATACTTATTTAGTAAGCGATTTAATCTAATGCAGCTACAATCGCTTTGTTGAAAGCGGGTAAGTCATCTGGTGTACGACTGGAAATCATTCCACTATCGTCTGTAACAACTTCTGCATCAATAAAGTCTGCCCCAGCATTTTTTAAGTCGATTGCTACTTGTTTAACGGAAGTCAATTTCTTACCTTTTACAACTTCAGCATTGATCAACAATTGAGGCCCGTGGCAGATAGAGAAAATAGGTTTTTGATCGTTTGCAAAAGCTTTTACAAATGTAAGAAAGCGTTCATCCTTACGAAGTTGATCTGGAGAAAAACCACCTGGAATATACAAAGCATCAAAATCTTCTGGTTTTACATCATCAATTCCTTTGTCGACAGTAACAGAAGCTTCACCTTTTTTACCTTCTACTGTTTCACCAGCTTCAAATCCAATAGTGACTACTTCATGTCCAGCTTTAGTTAAGGCTTCTTTTGGAGAAGTAAACTCAACATCTTCGAATAATTTGGTAATGACTGTTGCTACTTTTTTTCCCATAATAATCTCCTTCACTGTTATTTTTTTGATTCTAAATTTAGTGTAACGAAATTAGAAAAGAGCATCAAGCAATTGCACTTATAGAAAATAGTGGAATAGAAGAAGAGCTTAGTTTTAACTTTCAAAAGCTAAGTGGTATGATTAAGGAGAAATGATATTGGAATGGAGTGAGTAATTTGACTAAATTGAATATTGCTTTGATAGCTCATGATAAAAAGAAAGATGATATGGTGAAATTAAGTGTAGCTTACCAAGAGATCTTGAACAAACACACCCTCTACGCTACTGGTACAACTGGTGAAAGAGTCCTTGAAGCTACAGGACTACCTCTCCATCGTTTTAAATCTGGACCATTAGGTGGAGATCAACAAATCGGTGCATACATTTCTGACAATAAAATAGATATGGTCATTTTCTTACGAGATCCATTGACGTCACAACCACATGAACCAGATATTTCTGCTTTATTGCGTTTGAGTGATGTCTACGAAATACCTTTGGCCACCAATCTTGGGACAGCAGAGATGCTGTTGCGTGGTTTGGATGCGGGTTTCTTGAACTGGAGAGATATAGCCAAAAAAAGAGAACGAGACTCGCTGGATATTTAATCTAATAAAGTTAAATCAAAAAAACTGTGGCCCAATTGCCCACAGTTTTTTTGATTGCTGCTATAAACCACATTTTAATTGTGCACTACAATTGGTACATGTATTGCAACCACCGATATCTTCAACAGTACCTTGGCGGCAAATAGGACATGTATCGCCAACTTCATTACCAAAAGTTACTTCTTCAATACCCGATAAAGTGTTAGATTCTACTTTAGTTTCTTGAGGAGCAGCTGCTTCTTCCCAAGTATTTTCTTCTGCTTTTAATGTCAATACTTGAGTATCACGACTTCCGTCAACATAAACTGTACCGCCTTTAGCGCCTCCGTTGTAAAGACGCTCATAAATCCCTTGAACTTGTTCTACACTGTATCCACGTGGCGCATTTACGGTTTTAGAGATAGAACTGTCTACCCAACGTTGAATAGTCGTTTGAACGTCTACGTGAGCCTCAGGAGCTAATTCCATAGCTGAAACAAAAAATTCTGGAAGAGCATCTGCATTTGCTTCTGGATGTTTGTCCAAATATTCTTGTACAATATCTGCTTTGACTTCAATAAATTTACCTAATCGACCACTTCTATAATAAGAGAAGGAGAAGTAAGGCTCTAATCCAGTAGAGACACCGACCATTGTTCCAGTAGAACCAGTTGGGGCAACTGTCAGTAAATGAGAATTACGTATACCGTGCTTCAAGACGCCTTCACGAATATGCTCAGGCATATCTTTCATATACCCGGAATCAATAAATTTTTCTCTCAAGTGAGCTGTTTCTTCTTCAGTACTTCCGATCAAGAATGGGAAACTGCCGCGTTCTTTTGCTAGTTCAATAGAAGCTTCATAAGCTGAAACCGCAATCGTTTGGAAGACTTCATCAACTAATTGATTGCCTGATTCAGAACCATATGTCTCACCAGTATATATCAACAAATCAGCTAATCCCATTACACCAAGCCCGACTCGACGTTCGCCAAGGGCTTGTTTTTCGTTTTCTTCTAAGAAATAAGGAGTCGCGTCAATGACATTGTCTTGCATTCTGACACCTGTTTTTACGGTTTGAGTCAATTTGTTGAAGTCCACTGATTGAGTTTCTTTATTGACCATTTGTGCTAAATTAACTGCTGCCAAATTACATACAGAGAAAGGAGCTAAAGGTTGTTCTCCACACGGGTTTGTAGCCACTACTTTTTGTCCATAGGCAGTAGCGTTGGTTTTTTTGTTGGCATTATCGATAAAGAAAACACCAGGTTCGGCAGAATAAGTTGCACAAATGTTGATCAATTTCCATAGTTCTCGTGCGCGTATAGAACGGTAAACACGTATGCCATGTCCTTGTGCTTCCCACTCGCGTACATCGCCGCAATCAGCCCAATAAGCATTGTAGTAATCCATTTCTTCAGGACTATAATTCTCTACGTCAGGGAATTTAAGTTGATATTCTTCATCGTTCTCTACGGCTTGCATAAAATCGTCTGTTAAACAAAGAGAAATATTTGCACCGGTCAAGAAATCTGGATTATGAACAGAGTAAGTACCACCTGTTTGCAATTTGTCTTCAGCTTCTTTGATAATAGAGACATCAAACCCGCCAGTTCCAGGCATATTTTTATAATTAAGTACTCCTTGATACAAAGCTTTTTCTTTTTCAGAGAAAGGAGTAAATTTCAATTTTTCTTGAGCTAGTTTTTTGATTTGCTCATCCTCTGTTTGTTCAATCAAGAAACGTAGAATGAGAGGGTTTTGCATTTTTGAAATAATAAACTCGATAACATCTGGATGCCAGTCAGCCAACATGATCATTTGAGCGCCTCGACGACTGCCGCCTTGTTCAACTAAATGAGTCAATTTAGCAATATCGTCTAACCAAGAGATAGAACCGGAAGATTTTCCATTTACGCCGCGTGCTAATGTATTTCGAGGACGCAGAGTAGAACCGTTTGTTCCAACACCGCCGCCACGACTCATAATTTCCATGACTTGTTTGCGGTGATCTGAAATTCCTTCACGTGAGTCTTCCACGAAAGGCATCACGTAGCAGTTAAAGTAAGTAACATCTGTTTGAGAGCCTGCACCATACAAGACACGACCAGCCGGAACAAAATTTAAAGATTTCAATTCTTCGTAGAAATCATCAAAAACAGTATCAGCTTGTTGAGATCCGGCTTCTACAGCAGATAACCCGCTAGCGTTTCGTTTAGCAATTTGTTCATAATAAACTTCTAAAGGTTTTTCAATAGTGTCGATACTGCGTACGATCTCACCTGTTTCTCGTTCGTGAGCATCTTCTAGGTTACTTCTATATTCTTCTTCGACAAGAACAGTTGCTTGGTTTTTTTGATGATTCAGTTCTGTAATAAATCCAGTACCACGAGCAGGGTACTTTGGATCTTCTCTGATGGTCAAAACTACTAAGTCTCCCGTAGAGAGTGTCATTTTTGAAGTATCTTTAAACGAATAACGGTCGAGCATAACTAAACGCGACACGCCCTCAAAAGTTAGACCCATTTCTTCAGTGATAGGATAGACTTGAGGAAACCCTTTGATGTCCTCATTCAATTGTTTGATATTTAAAGTTGCTTTGGATGATACATTCATCGCCATAACCAACACTCCAATCTTTAGTGATCAATTACACAAACGAACACAATATGTGGTGCTTTCTAGTAATTGTTTACACCATATATTGTAATACTTTAATTATTATATATCAAACAAAATATGTTTTTAAGACTTTATTTCTGACGAATAATGTGCTTGTCTATTGAAAAAACATATGAAAGCAAGGGTAGCTAGGAAATAAAGCAAAATAAAAAAACTCAGATTTTTCTGAGTTTTTTGGTTCTTCATTAAATAATGTTGGTAGAAAGCCTAAGCTACTTAAACACCAACTTCTAACAATTCCTTCAGTGCTTTCTTTACCAACGCTATAAAACAGATAGCCAGTTTTTTTAAGAAAGTTTATGATTCAAACTGTGCACTATTCATTTAAAAAATCTAAAGCATAATTTACATGGAGTTCAGTTGCAATAGCTAATCCTCGTTCATCGATATCGAAATTTTCATGATGATGTCCATACCAAGTATTTGGATCATCTGGATTACGTGTTCCCACAAAAGCATACACACCTTGAGCAACCGCTAAATAATCGGCAAAATCATCAGCTCCCATACTTTTTGGCGAATCAGTAATGATGTTTTCTACCCCAACAATTCCAGCAGCTACTCGTTCAGCGCGTTTAGCTGCGACCGGATCATTGATAAGTGGAGCAGCAGCATCATAGTTCTCAAATTCAATCGTTGTTCTATGTGCTTTTGCTACATCTTGAGCTACACGTTCGACAGCTTCCAAAACAAATTTACGAGTTTCATGACTGAATGTCCGGACAGTTCCTTCTAAACTTGCTTCATTTGCAACGATATTGTATCGTGTACCAGCATTCAATACACCGATAGCAACAACTGCTTGGTCCAAGGGATCAACTTCTCGTGCCACAATACTTTGCAATTCAACGGTAATGGCTGCGGCGGCCAGTAGAGCATCTTTACCTAAATGTGGTTTACCTACATGGCTGCTTTTTCCGTGTACTTTGATTTTAAAAATATCGCATGATGCATTAGAAGCTCCTGAAGTGATATCGATTTTTCCAGTAGGAGTGCCAGAAGAAACATGGATCCCAAATACTTGATCCACATTATCTACAAAACCGCCTTTGACAAATTGACGAGCACCAGCACCGATTTCTTCAGCTTGCTGAAAAGCTAGTTTAATGGTGCCGCTAAATTCAGCTGCATGATTTTTAAGGACCTTCGCTGCACCGAGTAGAGCAGAAGCATGTCCATCATGTCCGCAAGCATGATGCAAACCAGGTTTCAGTGATTTATACGGCTTATCTTTAGCATCTTCTAATTCCAATGCGTCAATGTCTGTACGTAAAAGAATTGTTTTTCCTGGTCCTTTACCACCGGTAATCGTTCCGATAGCTCCAGTTTCACCGACAGCTTCATAAGGAATCCCTAATTTATCGAGTTCTTTTTTAATACGTTTGATCGTTTCAAATTCTTTCAAGCTAGGTTCAGGATGTTGATGGAAAAAGCGTCTTAAAGCAATAACCTCATCGGCACCTTGTAAAACTTCTTCTTTGATCGTTGTTTGTGTGAGTGTAGTTGTCATAAATGATTTCCTCCTTAGAATGTTGGTATTGCTGTCTTTTTGAAAGTTTATGAATGGAACTCTAGATAGAGACAAAACGATTTGCTTGGGTTTCTGCTCTGAAATGAGCTGCGCAAGGCAGCTTACGCGTATATAAGCTGAATTTGACTTGTTAGGAAAAGCGCCTAACTGGTCAAATCCTTCTTATATACGGTAAGCTAAGCGCCTTGCTCCGCTCTCTGCTCTGAAACGAGCTGCGCAAGGCAGCTTACGCGTATATAAGCTGAATTTGACTTGTTAGGAAAAGCGCCTAACTGGTCAAATCCTTCTTATATACGGTAAGCTAAGCGCCTTGCTCCGCTCTCTGGGTTAGTCCCAGGCTGGTACGGATGATCCTTTGGATGATTCTGCGATTATTTCTTTAGTGTCTTCGGCTTGGTATGCTTCTACTACTTTTTGATACAATTCATTTTCTGTATCTTCGGCGCGTGCTACGATGATGTTGATGTATGGTTCAGAGTTTTCATCCACTGGTTCTAAGAAAATAGCGTCTTCTACAGGGACAAATCCTGCGTCAACGGCCATACCACTATTAATGATGGAAACAGCTACATCTGGAAGAGAACGAGCTGTTTGAGCAGCATCTAGTTCTTGGATCTCAAGGTTTAAAGGATTGTCTGTAATATCATTTACTGTAGGTGTTGTTTCAGCTGCAGGATCGACTGTTATCAGACCTGCTGTTTGCAATAGCAATAATGCACGACCGCCATTTGTAACGTCATTTGGAATAGCAACAATATCATTTTCTTTTATTTCTTCAATAGAAGTAAGGTTTTGAGAATAAATACCAAGTGGAGCAATAACGGTATTTCCGATAGCTGTTAAATCAGTGCCACTGTCTTCGTTGTAAGAATCTAAGAAGATTTGATGTTGGAAAGAGTTCAAATCTACTTCGCCTTCATCCAATGCGTTATTTGGTTGTGCGTAGTCAGTGAATTTTACTAATTCTAAAGTAATACCGTCTTCTTCCAGCTTATCTGCTACAAAATCCCAAACATCTTGATCTTCTCCGATCACACCTAATGTGACTGTTTTGTCTTCATCTCCTGTTGCTGTATTCCCACAAGCTGCTAAGACAAAAGCTCCAAATCCTAATACGATACTAGATAATAATTTTTTTCTGTTTTTCATGATGATTTCTCCCTTTTATGTGTTTTAGTTTGATTAATGACTGGTTTTTTTGACCAAATAGTTTCCAAGCGCCTGACTGATAAAGACGATCAACAGAATCAGTAAAGTAGCTACAAGAGTGACATCCGATTGGAATCGATTGTACCCTCGTGCGATAGCCAGGTTTCCTAAGCCGCCGCCACCAATAGCTCCTGCCATTGCAGTTAAGCCAATTAAATTAATGATCGTTAAAGAGGATACACGGATGATCGGTGTTAAACCTTCTTTCAAATAGACTCTAAAAATAATTTCAAGAGGACTAGAACCCATCGCTTCAGCAGCTTCAATTACACCAGGATCAACTTCCAACAAAGCATTTTGTATTTGTCGGGCAAAAAATGGTGTTGTCCCTACGATTAAAGGAATAATAGCGGCAGAAGTCCCAATGGAAGTTCCTACAACCAATCGTGTGAAAGGAACGATCAATGTCATCATAATAATGAACGGGATGGAACGGAAAATATTGATAAATTGATCTAAGAAATTATAGATACGCTTATTTACGAGGATACCTTTTGGTCCTGTAACAACTAGAATAATCCCTAAGAAGATTCCTAAAATCCCCGCAATAACTGCAGTCAATAAGACCATGTAAATAGTTTCGATAAAGCTTTCAAGTACCTCATCTTGAATTTTAATGACATTTGAAAAATACGTATTTAAGAATTGAGACATCATTCATTTCCCCCTTAACTAATTTTTTGTTTTTGTCTAAATTGAATGACTTTTTCAGATTGACTGGTCAGAATGTCTACTGCCACATTTTTACTGGCTAGATAAGACAAAGCTTTTTGCTTTTGAGCTGGTTCCCCGGATAAGATAACAAGTAGGTTCCCAACAGGCGTTTCTTGTAAGATTTCTACATTTCCATAAAGAATGTTGGTAGAAACGTGGAACTGACTAGATAAAGTAGCGATCAAAGGTTCACTGGTATTGGAACCCACATAAGAAATGTTGGCCAAGGTATCGTCTCCTTGCAAATTCAATAGAGTAGGGTGGCTCAATATCTTTTCTAGAGCTTGGTCCACATGAGTAGCAGTATTGATAAATTCTTTTGTGATTCGCTCTTTTGGTTGAGTGAAAATGGAAACTAAGTTACCATCTTCAACGACATGTCCATTTTCCATAACAGCTACTTTGTTGCATATTTCTTTGACTACTTGCATTTCATGAGTAATGATGACGATGGTCAAAGACAAACGCTCATTTAATTCTTTCAGTAGACTTAAAATAGAAAGAGTGGTTTTAGGGTCTAGAGCACTGGTTGCTTCATCACACAACAACACATCTGGATCATTAGCTAAGGCTCTTGCTATAGCTACCCGTTGTTTTTGGCCTCCTGAAAGTTGTGAAGGAAAAGCATTGATTTTGTCTGAAAGACCTACCAATTCAAGCAAATCGGCTACTTTTTGTTGAATATCTGCTTTACTGAGTCCTGATTTTCGTAAGGGGTAAGCAATATTACCAGCTACGGTACGCGAATCCATCAGATTAAAATGTTGGAAGATCATTCCTATTTTTTTCCGCGCAGCTCGCAGCTCGCTAGGTTTAAGTGCCAGCATATCTTGACCGGCAACCACAACTTTTCCGCTGGTAGGGCGTTGCAATAAGTTGATCGTTCGGACTAAAGTACTTTTTCCAGCACCACTGTACCCGACAATTCCATATACATCTCCTTTATCAACTGAAAGTGAGACCTCTTCAACAGCTTTAATAGGTGCGTTTGCACTTCCAAATGTAACTCCAATATCTTTTAATGTGATCATATAATTTTCCTCCTAAATTGTTTGTGAAATTATCATGCTAAGTTTCTGCTCTGAATCGAACTCTACGGAAACCTTAACGCTTTTCTTCGCTCTCTGTTTGAAACGAGTTGCGCATGGCAGTTTTCGCGTCTATAAGCTGATTTCGACCTGTTAGGGAAAAAACCGTCTAACTGGTCGAAATCTTCTTATAGACGAAAAGCTAAACGCCTTACTCTGCTCTCTAAAAAAAAAGCGCTCGTCCTTTTCTATAAACAACTTATAGAAAAGGACGAACGCTTTTTGTTCGTGTTACCACCTTTTTTTAAGATTCCTTCACAGAAATCTCCTTATCAAGTACCTGAACAAGATTGCTCAGAGACTCTAGCACTGTAATGGGTGCGCCCATGATAGCCTTGTGCTTTTCAGCATTCGGTATCCCGCTCAGAGGCCATTTTCCTTCGATGTCTAGCAAACCTGTTCTCAGCAATTCAGGCTCTCTGTTGTTGCTTTTTAAAGAAGTACTTTTCTCGTCACTGCGTTAATAGAAAGAGGTATTTAATTGTAAAAAAAATCGTCCTTAACAAAAATCCTTAAAGGACTCTTGTTAAGGACGATAGCTATAGTCGCTTCGTGTTACCACCTTAATTTGTAAACTTATTGCTAAGTTTACCTCCGTCAGTACAAAAGACGAATGCATCTTTTTATACTGTGGCACTGTAACGGGTGCTGCCGTAATAACCTATATCCATATGGATAGTCGCTTAATCCGCTCAAAGACCATTTTCTGTCAGGCTCTGCTGCTCATTTACACCACCCATGAGCTCTCTTAAAGCATTACCAAAACGTACTCTTCTTTTCATCGCGTTTTTTTGTTTTTATTAACTTGGTTTTAAATATAGCGGTATTGTATGAGAAAGTCAATAGAAAAAAATTAAAAAAAATTTCTTTACATAATAGAAAACTCATTTACTTTCCTTTGAGAAGAACTTAGCATTGTAGAATAGTGTTAAACATAGTATAGTTACTTGTGGAGAATTTGAGACAATTTTCTAAAAAACAGAGTAGAAAATAAAGCGTTAAGTGCTGGGAGGATGGGATGTTGCCCTCAGACGAAAAATTGACTTAGTCGATTTGCGGTTTTATTTTTGCATTCGCTGCATATAGATATGTGGGGAGCTCATAAAGGAGATCTTCAATATGAAAAAATTGAAATTTGATGCTAGGACCATCTCGAAAATTTCTTTACTGATGGCACTAGACATTATTTTGACGCGTTTTGTTTCGATTCAAACGCCAATCGTGCGTATCGGCTTCGGTTTTTTACCTTCTGCAATGATCGGGATGTTGTTTGGACCATGGGCAGCTGGGATAGCTGGAGCGTTGACTGATATCGCCGGGACCTTTTTATTCGGGAGTTCTGGTATTTTTTTCCCAGGCTTCACTTTATCGGCATTTCTAGGCGGTTTTATCTATGGTGTCTTTTTACACAACAAACCTAAATCGCTATGGCGGGTTAGTTTAGCTGTACTGGTCATTACCATTTTTGTCAATCTAGGATTGAATACATTGTGGGTGTATATGTTAACGGAAGAAGCAGCCTTAGCTATCTTACCAGCTCGCTTGATTCAAAACGCTGTTCTTATGCCGATTCGGATAGCTGTGATTTATTTTGTGGGAAATAATCCGACTATTCGTAAAGCCATGCAACTGAAAGATTAAATATCTTAAATAGAAAACACAAAAGCAGACTCCATTCTTCATATAGAAGAGAGTCTGTTTTTTTGTGCAACAAGATAAGCCTTTGTAAAGTAATAAATTTGGATTGTTTATGATAATTCTTTCATCTTTTCCACACTGTGTTACAATAATATAACATGAGTTTAGTTAAAGAGGACTACATAAAAGGGTGAGTGGATGATAGCAAAGGTAGTATTTATGGAAACTTTTAAAAGGATGGTCAGGAACAAAAAGAATCGCCTAGTATGGATAGTTGCTTTTCTGGGAGTGCTTATTTACTCAGGATTCGTATTGCCGAATATAGAATTAATAGACACCGTAGATATGGACCGGTTAGAAGTTGATCTCTTAGGGAGTCAAGGTTCTATGAAAGCTCAATTTGAAGCTGGGACTACAGAGGCTAATATATTCACTGGGTTATCCACCTATCAAATAGCGAAAAATAATTTTGAACAGCAGAGAGCTTTTAAAGGAGCTATAGATACAGGGAATGCTCGAAGATTTATTCAATTGAATTATCTGCCTGAAGAACTGATCAAGGAAATAGAGAATGACTACTTGAAAAATTCTGAAGAACCACTGAAGGACTTGCGGTACGATCAAAGCAACAAACAGCTGCGTTTAAACAGTTACTTAGAAGAAGTTCGGGATATTACGTTTCATTTGATACAAGAAAAAACGGCTTGGCAGCAAATCCATTTATTTTTTCTTAACTTGGGACCTTTGATTCTTCTGACTCTAACTGTTTTCTTGGTGAGTGATGTGATCACTGGAGAAAGAGAAGCACGAACTCAAAAAGCAGGGATACCTTATAGTTGGAGACAATACTTATTTGTACAATCCTTGGCTGCATTCTGTTTTGTGGGGTTGTTTTTTATAGCTGTATTCAGCTGGTTCTTTTTAGTAAATGGACTTTTATTTGGGTTTGGGAGTTTAGATCTAAAAGTACCGCTTTATACATATAGCTCCAGTTATGTGACAAATGATGCTGTATTTGGATTGATGAAAATTAGTTCCTTTTTAATAAAAATCCTGCCTTTTTTGGTATTGTTCATGTATGTAACGATACGATTATCGGTATTGCTCAGCTTATTGTTCAAAAATGACGTAGTGGTGCTAACGCTGGGAGTATTTGCAATTATTTTTGAGAAATTGTATTACAGTCGACGGATGCGAGATATTTTAGGGATTGATTTAAGTTTCTTCCCGCAGACCTATATTGATTTTGGAAAGGTCATCAGCGGAGAAAAGAATTTTCTTTTGAACACGCCAACGATTACTATGGACCGAGGTCTAATAATCATTATAAGTACGATAATTGTTCTAGAGATCTTATTATGGGTAGCAACTAAGTTCATTTCTCGTCAAAGATTTGTGAGATAAGGGAGGGGAAAAGATGGGATCAGCAAAATGGCACTGGCAAAAATTATTGAGAGACTGGAAAACAAGAATTATCCTGGTGGCGTTCTTTCTATTTTTTAGTTCGTTTTCTTTATTTTACCGCCAACAAAAATTAGATTTACCTTTAGACCAAGTACGTGAACAGTATAGAATTACACAACAGTTGTTCCATATTATTCCAGAAACCCATTTCGAAGGAGAATTGGGGGAAGAAGTGTACGACCTCTTAGCTCAACAACAAAGGCTTTATGGGATGCAACGCTATATTCTTTCGGAAAAAGAAGGCAATACAGTCGAAGCGATGGTCTCAGTAGTAGACAATTATCTAGATAACGGACGAATTATTGCAGAAAATCAACTGCTTCTGTGGGAAATGACAGATTTCAGTTCGTATACTCTTTTGACAAGTGTTTTACCCGATCATGAGACGCTTCAACAAGATTTGGCTTTTTATCAGTATTTAAATGACCATCAATTGAACATTGAATGGAACCCATATTCTGCCAGTCAGGTATTTTACCAACAAGTAGAACTCATTGTAGGAGTGGTGTTGTTTTTATTTGCAAGTCTATTAGCAGCTGATCGATTTACGCAAGATCAGAAAAAGAATTGGAGTGTGACACAAGGGATTCCCATTTCGTGGAAAAAACAGTGGCATCAACGTAGCATGCAGTTGTGGCTGTTGATGTGGTCAGTAACGGTTCTTGGCATGGGGATCAGTTACGCAATTAGTTTATGGCGAGAAACAGCAGGAAGTTTATGGTATCCCGTTGCCGTTTATAACGGAGCCGGAATCGAATACGTAGCTACTTGGCAATACATCTTATTATTGGTTGGTCTCGGTATGCTGCTTAGTTACGTTATCTTATTATTGGCTACTGGTTTAAGTTGGATCATTCGGAATATTTACTTAACCATTGGATTAGTAGTAGGAGTATATTTTATCCCTTCAATCTGGCAATTGGTGGAACCTTTTAGTTCATGGCAACCTTCTCTTTATTTGCAAATTGTCCCCGTTGTAAGAGGAACGAGTGCAGAACAATTTGGGTTGGCTTCAATCACTAGTTGGAAAATGATGCTTCTGTTAATTGTTTATCTACTTATACTGGAAGGAATATTTACAGCAGTATTTAATTTTATACCGACTAAAACTATGGGATTAAAGAGGAGGAGAGCATCATGAGCTTAGAAGTCAAAGGCTTAACAGTTTCTTATGAGGACCGAGTTGTATTAGATAATATAGAGCTATCTTTGGAAAACGGGCAGATCATAGGACTGGTAGCACCGAATGGAACAGGAAAAACGTCTTTATTCAATGCCATCATGCGTTTTATTCCTATACGTGCAGGCCATATTTTGATTGATGATAAAGAATATAAAGATACTGCAAAAGACGTTTTAGAACTGCATAAAAAAATAACTTTCTTTCCTGACCAAGCTGATTTACATGAGAACTTTTCTGGGAAAGAACATATCCAAATGTATGCAGATATTTGGAAAAAGGATAAGAGTAAGGTAGATGCGATCATTGATCGTTTGCAAATGAGAGGGTATGTAGGGAGGAAGGTAGAAACGTATTCTCTTGGGATGAGACAACGCTTATGCTTTGCCATGGTGATTGCTGCAGATACTCCAATCATGTTAATGGATGAAGTGATGAATGGTTTGGATCCGGAAAATGTAAATTTAGTATCCAAGATCTTACAAGAATTGAAAAGAGAAGGGAAAATTATATTTGTGTCTTCTCATCTATTGGATAATCTAGATGAATACGCTGATCGGATCTTATTCTTGAAAGATGGCGGAGTTCACTTCGTTTACGATCGATATGAAGCCGCAGAGGTTTACTATAAGGTTTTACTGGATACTGGCCAACAAGAAAAATTATTTGAGAAATGGGAACTTCCAGATGGGACCATTCGTTTGAATCAATCTAAATTGTGTATCCCTTTAACAAATTATACCAACCAACAAGAACTAGAATTGTTCCAGTTCCTGAGAGGAATGAACATAGAAGAGTTAGAAGTAGGTTCCTTAGGGACTTCTGAATATTATACTCATCTCTATGGAAACTCCGAATCAAAGCCGGGGAGGCAATTGAATGAAGTCAAATCTTAAGAAATCTATTCAATTGAGCAATTTTCTTTTGGGGACCTGTTTGTTCCTTTCTGGCTGTGCAAGTTGGACAGGGCTGATGCCGGAAAAATATGATGGGAATGTCATTGAGAAAAACGAAGCAGCGATAGCTGGTTACAATGACCATAAAGAAATCATTGGGGCAGAAAAAGAACTGTATATTTTAGAGCCATTTAGTGAAGACCTGCTAAGACCATCCTTGCCATTAGTTGAAAAGGAATTTGTAAGTATTGATGCTGGCGAATATACTGTTGGAGAAAATTTTTCTGAAGGGCGTTATCAATTCCATTATACTAGCGGACTGATCGAACCGTATCTAATGAACAACGCTACATTACGTGTGACAGATAAAAATGGTCTCTTGATTGTGGAAGAGTTATTGACGCCATTTACAGCCTCTTATTTAGAAGTTGATTTGTATGATGGAAATAGGGTGACTTTGAGGGGAGAAAACTTTTCTGTTGAAATGGGAGCCAGCACAAATGTAATTGCAGATGAAGAAACAGATATAGTATTGACAAATGGTGTTTGGGAAGTTGGAAAGCATTTAAATGCAGGAACCTATGTCGTGTCAGAATCACCTTTAAGCGGTTATTTGTATTTATTTGATGAGACGACAGAACCACGTGTGTTTGAGCTTGGTGGAACAATAGAGGTCAATGAGGAAACCGGTGAAATAACAGCTGGAAAGTCCGATAAGGAATTGACGTTCGAAGAAAATCAGAAAATCTATTTAAAAGATTTAGACCAACCTATAAAACTAGTGTTTGAGAAAACAGAATAGGCATAAGCTGAAACAACAGGTTGACTAAAGTTGAGTATTTGGTTAGAATAATGAGTATGAAATGAGAAAAAGAAAAAGGGGACAGTGGATGAGATGACGATCAAGCAATTTGGAGAAAAAATTGAAGGAATAGCGTATACGTTAAGAGTCGGTATTCACTTGATTGTTTTCAATCCCACATACGATAAAATCTTACTCGTTTCGCCACCTAATGGTTCTTATCTATTGCCAGGGGGAGAAAGAGAACTAAATGAAACACATGTTGAAACGCTCAAGCGTGAGGCAATGGAAGAACTAGGGTTTGAAATCGAAGTAGGAGAATACTTAGGGGAAGCAGATGAGTATTATTACTCATCCCATCGAAAAAAATATTATCATAACCCTGCACACTTTTACGTAGCTGCTTCTTGGAACAGAGTTGGCGATCCGTTAGAAGATTTCAATACGCTGAAATGGACAACGATTCCAGAAGCCGTTTCTTTATTGAAAAGAGGAAGCCACCGCTGGGCAGTTGAACAGCTAGTTCAGAAGTGATTTCTTTTTCTCGTTTAAAGTAAAAAATCCGATGAGATTTTATTCTCATCGGATTTTTTTGCATCCAGCGTTTATTCTTCGCCAATATATTCTTTTGTTTTAATAGTGACTTCTATATTTCCTTTTGTTGCTTTAGAGTAAGGGCAGTAGCTGTGTGCTTTGTCCGCTAGTTCTTGAACTTTAGCCTCATCTAATCCTTCAATAGCCACTTCGATCACTGCAGATAATTTAAATCCTCCGTCAGTTGGATCGCTTAATAAGTTAATAGTCGTTGTAACTTCTGACTCGTTAGAAATTTTTTCTTCTCTCTTATAGTGATCTAGAGCTGAGTGATAACAAGCACTGTAACCTAAGGCAAAGAGCTGTTCAGGGTTACTTCCTTGTCCTGGGCCACCCATTTCTTTTGGAGTCGAAACTTTTACAGAAAAAGATTTATCAGGTACATGACTTTCTCCCACACGACCTCCTGTATTTATAGCAGTAGCGGAATATTTTACTTCTGATTCAGACATAATATAAAATCTCCTCTCATCTAATTCTTGTTACATCTTCTATTATACAAAGCATAAATGAGAATGCTAATAAAACGATTTTTAACATTAAGAGATCAAAGCATTAAAGCAAATTTTTCGATGACCGTTGCTACACCATCGTTTGCGTTCGTATCTGTTATATAAGTAGCATTTTCTTTTACTTTAGGAACGGCATTACCCATTGCTACTCCCATACCCGCAAATTCAATCATGTCTAAGTCATTTTCATTATCGCCTATGGCCATTATTTCATCTTGAGTGTAACCCAAAATATCGATAAGGCCTTTTAAGGCTTGTCCTTTACTAGCAGAAGGGTGAAGGATTTCTAAATAGAAAGGCTCACTTCTTAAAACAGTGTAACGTTCGACAAAATCTTCAGACAATCGTTTGATACCTTCATCTAAAACAGCTGGCTCATCGATCATCATCATTTTACTGATAGAAATCGTTTTATCCATTTCTTCGACAGCACGGTATTTTAAAGGCATTTGGACTAACATCGCTTCACGTACAGTATAAGCACTGATATCTTTATTAGAAGTGTACATAGCATCTTGAGTGGTAGTATGGTAGTGTACACCAGCTTTTCGGCTCATTTCTTCCACACGATAAAAATCGTCAATATCTAACGTATGATGAGAAATGACTTCTCCTGTATGTGTATCTTGAACTAAGGCTCCATTATAAGTGATAGCATAATCCCCTTTATTCCTTAAACCTAATTCTGTCAGGTATTCTGTCACTCCTGGTAAGGGGCGACCGGTGCTCAACACAATTTTGATTCCAGCTTCTTTAGCTTTTAGTAAAGTTTCTTTTACGCGTTTACTGATCACTCTTTCAGGTGTCAATAACGTTCCATCGATATCAATGGCAATTAATTTTATCGGCATTTTTATTAAAGCTCCTCTTTAGTCAATCAATTTTTAGAATGCAAATTTTTCAATAGCAGTTGCAACGCCATCGTGAGCGTTGCTGTCTGTGACGTAATCGCTGGCTTCTTTAGCCGCCAGAGAAGCGTTGTCCATAGCCACTCCCATTCCAGCAAATTCCAACATATCCAAATCATTTCCATTGTCACCAATAGCCATAATTTCTTCTCTTGGAATATTCAAGATAGCTGCCAAATCTCTGAGTGCTTGTCCTTTACTGGCAGATTTGTTTAATACTTCTAAGAAAAAGTCTTCACTTCTCAATAGAGTGTATTTTTCAGCAAATGCTGTTGGAATTTTAGGGATAGCTTCTTCTAGGATTTCTTTTGGATCGACAAACATCATTTTGCTGATCAATAGCGTCGGATCCATTTCTTCCGCTGTTCGATAGCGAAGCGGAACTGTCGTCAAGAAAGATTCTCTTACAGAATAGTAACTGATATCTTTGTTGGTGGTGTAAACTCCCTTGTCGTTTACGGCGTGACAATGAAGGCCGATTTCTCGACCGAGTTTATCTACTTCAAGGAAATCTTCATAGTCCATTGTATGGTGAGAAAGTATTTTCCCGTCATTTGATTGTTGAACCAAGGCACCATTGTAGGTAATGACATGGTCACCTTCGTTTTGCAAATCTAGTTCTTCCAATAGCGGTAATACTCCTGGCAATGGTCTTCCGGAGCAGAGGACAAGTTTGATACCTTTTGAACGGGCAATGGCTAAGGTTTCAGCTACTTTTGGTGATACGGTTCTATCAGGAAGTAACAGAGTACCGTCTAAATCTAGGGCGATTAATGAAATTTTCACAAAACAAAACTCCTTTTCTATTCATTGTTATTTGGATGGTAAATGGATCCGTTTTTAATGTATTTGTTAAAACCTGAATACAGTTCTTCAAATAAAGTGATCTCTAACGATTTGTCAGGTTTTAAAAACTCTTTCGGGACATAAAAACGTTCGTCACCGTATTCTTTTCCTGCGATGGAAGTGACTAGAGCACTAGCTTTAGACAATTCGATAAAACTGCCATCAGGATACAGCAATTCGATTTGAGTGATTTCATTGTCTGTCTCTGGACGGTAAAAGTCATATGGTAAATCATAACTATTGTTGATAGCTGTGTAATATTCTGTGTCATAGCCCGCTTTTTGAATCAATTTACTAAGCTGTACCAGGATCTCTGAGTCGGTTTCTTTTGAAAAAGTAACTGATTTAAAGGGTTTACGGTCTAAAAAACGAGAAGCCAAATCACTTAAAATAGGATCTTGATCAGTGCGCCATAAAGTAAAATACGTATTTAAGACACCGTCATCTAAAGCCAGGTAATCTTGCAAGGTAAAGTCACCTTCGAAAAAGGGGACCAGTAATGAAAAGCTGTGTTTGAAACTAACTGTTGGGTCTTCGTATACTTTTTTAGCCCGTTTCAGCAAATGGTCTAAGATGACTTCCATTCCACGAGAGACACGATGAAAATAAACTTGCATATACATTTGATAGCGGCTGACAATGTAATCTTCAACAGCATGCATCCCTTGAATTTGAAAAGCAATACCGTTTTTATAAGGTCTGATAACACGCAAAATTCGGGTCAGATCAAAAGTTCCGTAATTGACTCCGGTAAAATAAGCGTCCCGTATCAAGTAATCCATCCGGTCAGCATCGATTTGACTAGAAATCAATTGCACAACTTGAGGATTAGGGTAAGTTTTTTCAATCACACTGGCGACTTTTGTAGGAAAGTCTAAACTGACACGAGACAACACTTGGTTAACTTCGGTTTGGGAGGAAAGAATGATGGCTACTGTCAATTCTTCATGGTCGGTATGGAAAATACTCTCAAAAGTGTGTGAATAAGGACCGTGACCAATATCGTGTAAGAGTGCTGCACACAATGCAACTAATCGTTCGTTGTCATCCCAGCCGCCATCTCCAGGTGTTTCCGTAGCATAATTGCGTAAAAATTTATCGCAAATTCTGCGTGTGATTTCATATACTCCAAGGGAATGACCGAAACGAGAATGTTCTCCCCCATGAAAAGTAAATGAAGTTGTACCTAATTGTTTGATACGGCGTAAACGTTGAAATTCTTTCGTGTTGATCAAATCTAGAATAACTTGGTGTTGTACATGAATATAATCATGTACTGGATCTCTGAAAACTTGTTCCATTGGCAATAATTGATTGCTCTCATACATTAGGTTCATCCAACAGCCTCCTGTCTAGTTTATCTTGTAGCATTTGTTCATTCCGGCGAATCATTTTTGGAAAAGCTGTTTGATAATCTTCCATGATCTCATTTGTATAAGTCCCTTTGGAAACGGTACTGTTTAATTCTGATAAAGCTTGGAGAATGTGTTTTTTCATGTCGTTAATGGTCATATCGATTTCTAGTAGATCTTCTAAAGTTGCCATAACTTGTGGATCGATGTTGGGGTAATGCCATTTCACTGTTTCATTTTTTAAGCCGACCTGATAAAAATCGCGGATCAATTCTGCTCGTTTCGTCTGGTTTCCATTCACACTAATATAAATCATGACAGCAATACCGTTTTTTATTCGGCGTTGAGCGATACCGGCGAATTTCTTTCCGCCAATACTCAAATCAAAATCTCCAGGGCAATAAGAGTCTTCGATTTCATATGCTTCGATCGTTTTGCCGTATTGTTTTAACGCTAGATGGATCAGCAACAACATAATAGAGTATCCTTCATCAATGGGGATACGTTGATTATTGCGTTCAGGTAAAATAATGGAGAAATTCAGAACACCCTCATCACCCACAACAGCTAAGCCACCAGAGTTGCGGACGATGTAATCTGTTTCAGCAGCTTTTAAGACATCCAAAGCTTCGCTGAAATACGGCAATTTAGTATCCATCATACCTAAAATAATCAAATTCGAAGTTGGCCAAAAGTGAATGATAGGTTCTAGATTTTTTCCTGCGGAGGCCAGTAAAGCATCTGCTAATGCAAAATGAGAAATAGTTTGGTTTTTAAAAGGCATCGTTTCTGCGTCGTATTGAAGAAACGACTGATGAGCAATATAGTCGGTTATTTTTAAAGAAGTCATGCGTTTGACGTACTCCAATCTCTGTAAGTCATCTACAGTAAAATGACAATTTAATAATCTGATTGCCATTATTATACCAAATGAGTACTAGGAATAGGGAAATAAACTAAAAGACTTAGAAGGATTTTATTTGCTGAAGATCATTCGATAGAAATAAGAGAATTTATTAAAGTAAGAACGGTTTATATGCTAAAATAGAAGAGACTTGATGAAATAAGGCATCAAAAACAGCCAGAAAGAATAGTGCTAGAGGTGAAAAAATGGATTTAACAAAGGGAATGCCGGCAAAAATACATGTTGAGACAGCTATTACTCAAGATAATGACACAGAAAAATTTGTCTTTGATGAAAAAGGAAAAGTTGTTCAAATGGGAGGCTCATATTATATACGGTATGAGGAAAGTTATGAGGAGCAAGGACGAATTCCTGTCACATTTAAAATTGAACCGAATGGGATCGTTACTTTGACGCGTAAAGGTGATATGACCACGCGCTTGAGATTTGAACAAGGAAAAAGCTATGAGACGCTTTATCGAACTCCGCAAGGCGGGATTTATGTAGATACGGTAACCCGTCAATTGCAAATTAGTTACACAGATAATCCTTTCTCAGGGAAGGTACTTATTGAGTACGATTTATTTATGGGAAAAGAAAAATTAGGAGAATACAATTTACAATTGCTTTTTACTATTTAAATATTGTAAGATAGAGAGTAGACTCTTGAAAGGACGGAACTTTAATGGAACTAACACAATTTGATGGACAAATTAGAAGTGAATTGTCAATGATTGAAGTTGCTCATGCTATTTTGGAACAAACAGGTGAAGTTATGGATTTCACAGATTTGTTGAAAGAAATTATCGATTACTTAGATTTGACTGATGAAAAAGTTGAAAGAGAAATGACACAATTTTATACCGATTTAAATATTGATGGTAGTTTTATTTCCCTAGGAGATAACCGATGGGGCTTGCGTTCATGGTATCCTATTGACTCTATTGATGAAGAATTAACTCATGATAATGACAATGAAGACGAAAGACCACGTCGTCGTAAAAAAGCTAAAACTGCTTACGGTGATGAAATTGATTACAATGCAGATGATCCTGAAGACTCTGATGAATACGAAGAAGAAGAAGTCGTTGAAGAAGAGGAAGAAGAGGAAGAAAAAGG
The DNA here is from genome assembly GCF_016892605.1 of Desemzia sp. RIT 804. Taxonomy (GTDB): domain Bacteria; phylum Bacillota; class Bacilli; order Lactobacillales; family Carnobacteriaceae; genus Desemzia. The sequence goes on along the minus strand of NZ_JAFEMV010000008.1, from coordinate 3,204 downwards.
AACTGTTTATGGTGGACGTGTAGACGTATCTGATCATGGTGTCTTGATTGATGACGAAGACGAAGAAGATCTCGGCGCATACAAAGAAGACTTGTCAGCTCTTGGAGCGGATGACGATGAAGAAGATGAATTGCCAGACGGTGTAGAAGGCGATTTAACGTTGATCGAAGACGATGAAGAACAAGACGAAGAGGAAGATTTCTAATTCTCATTGGATATAAGTTTTCACGAAAAGCCCTCTACTCATTTTTGAGTAGAGGGCCTTTTTGTGAAGAAATATAACCGGAGAAATTGTCTAGTTTAAATAGATATGATGAAATGACTTTAATTTTTTAACAAATTCGTGGAAAAATAATCAATTGTCTGATACAATTGGAACGTCGGCTAAGTTAATTAGCACACAAAGATATCTCTGAGGAGGCAACAAAGTATGACTCGTTTAGTAAGCATGACAGATATGTTACAAAAAGGGTTGAAAGGTCACTACGCAATTGGTCAATTCAACATCAACAATTTAGAGTGGACTCAAGCTGTACTGACTGCTGCACAAGAAGAAAAATCACCAGTAATCTTAGGTGTTTCAGAAGGCGCAGCAAAATACATGGGCGGATTTAAAGTAGTAGCCGCTATGGTAGAAGCTTTAATGGAAACAATGGATATTACAGTTCCTGTAGCATTACATTTAGACCATGGTTCATCTTTAGAAAACTGTACTGCAGCTATTGATGCAGGATTTTCTTCAGTAATGATCGATAACTCAAAATTCCCAATTGAAGAAAATATTCAAGCAACAAAATCTGTTGTAGAATACGCACATTCAAAAGGTGCTTCAGTTGAAGCAGAAGTTGGATCTGTTGGTGGTACTGAAGATGGCGTTACTGGTGGAGTTTTATACGCAGATGCTCAAGAATGCAAACGCATGGTTGAGGAAGCTGGTATTGACGCATTAGCAGCAGCACTAGGTTCTGTACATGGGGATTACGATGGCGAACCAGTATTAGGCTTTGATGAAATGAAAGAAATTTCTGAATTAACTGGAGCTCCATTAGTATTACATGGTGGATCAGGTATTCCTGAATTCCAAATTAAAAAAGCTATTGAATATGGACACACAAAAATTAATGTAAATACTGAATTGCAACAAGTTTGGGCTAAGAAAACTCGTGAAGTTATCGCAAACAATGCGACAGTTTACGACCCACGTAAAATTGTTGGACCAGGTAAAGAAGATATTACTGCAACAACAAAAGCAAAAATGCGTGAATTTGGTTCATCTGGCCAAGCTTAATGCTTATGCTTCATTTGAATAAATAATCAAAAGTCTTTTCCTTAGGGAGAAGGCTTTTTTTTCTAGGAAAAATTCTGTTTTTGAACACTTTTTAGACACTAATTTTATTTATTTCGTCTTTATCCGCTGTATAACATGCTTATGACAAGATATAACAAAGATAATTTCTTGATTAAACTTGTTTCAACTTCCTGTTTGTGGTATTTGTTTGGTCTATAATAGTTGTCAGATAAGGTGCGATGTAGTAGAATGGTGCTAATGTCTTACAGTTTTTATACTACTATAAAACTGAACAGGAGAGCATATATCCTCAAAAACGGCGTATCGAACTTGCACTTGTTTGTAAGTATACTGGTCAGCCGAATCCTCGCTATTCATCGAACACATTTTCATTAATCACATTTCTCATAACACTTTACAACAAAAACTACAAAAGTAGTTCTAGTTTGGGTAAGAATAATTGATTAGAGTGTAGAATTTAGCGAAGAATCTTTTTGAATGTGGTCTTCCGTTTCTGTTTGTGGAATAATGCTATTATGCTGATAAGAGAGATACCAAGAAAACGAAAATCGTATGATCCTTATTGAACAAAAAGAAGATCGATTAACAAAAAAATAAAATGAACGTATAACTATAAGCGAGGTAAATAAATGAAAAAAATTGTCATCCATGGTGGAAAACAATTAACAGGAGAAATCACCATTAGCGGAGCTAAAAACAGTACAGTCGCCTTGATTCCAGCTACGATTCTTGCAGATTCACCAGTAACTTTAGAAGGTGTTCCCGACATTCAAGATGTGCATTCTTTAATTGAGATATTAAATGATATGAATGTAAAAACAAGCTTCGATGGTTCAACATTAGTGGTTGATCCAACTGAAATGATCTCAATTCCAATGCCAAGTGGAAAAATAAAAAGTTTAAGAGCTTCCTATTACTTTATGGGAGCTTTATTGACTAAATTTGGAAAAGGTGTTGTTGGTTTGCCAGGTGGCTGTTTCTTAGGCCCTCGTCCTATCGATCAACATCTAAAAGGATTTAGAGCTTTAGGAGCAACTGTCGATAATGAAATGGGCGCTATGTATTTAAAAACTACAGAAGAAGGGTTGACTGGTACTCGTATCTATATGGATGTAGTGTCTATCGGAGCAACCATCAATGTGATGTTGGCAGCTGTTAGAGCAGAAGGAAAAACCATCATTGAGAATGCAGCTAGAGAGCCCGAGATCATCGATGTCGCTACTCTATTGAACAATATGGGAGCTAAAGTACGTGGTGCAGGTACGGATGTGATACGTATTGAAGGTGTCGAAGAAATGCATGGCTGCCGTCATACTATTATTCCAGACCGTATAGAAGCAGGAACCTACTTGGCTATGGCTGGTGCTGTCGGAAAAGATGTCCTTGTTCAAAATGTTATTGTAGAACACATTGAAGGTTTATTGGCAAAAATGGAAGAGATGGGCGTTCCCATGGAAATAGGAGAAGACAGCGTACGCGTTAAAGAAGCGTCCGAATTGAGACCTGTTTCAGTTAAAGCCGTACCTTATCCTGGATTTGCGACAGATTTACAGCAACCACTTACCCCTTTATTGCTTAAAGCTGGAGGAGAATCGATCATTAAGGATACGATTTATCCTAAACGAGTAAAACATATCCCCGAATTGGTGCGTATGGGTGCTAAAGCGAGAGTAGAAAGTGATATTATTATCTTAGAGGGCCCAAATGAATTAACTGGTGTGGAAGTGGAAGCAAGTGATTTAAGAGCTGGAGCTTGTCTTGTCACTGCTGGATTAATGGCAAAAGGCACAACAACCATTACAGGCGTTGAAAATATTCTCAGAGGTTATGATCATATTATAGAAAAACTAACCAACCTGGGAGCAGACATAGAAATGATAGAAGAATAAAGAGAG
>NZ_JAFEMV010000007.1 GCF_016892605.1 Desemzia sp. RIT 804 | reverse complement strand
CTTGAACGGTAAAGAACTAGGTTGGATCGATAAACGTGGTCTAGATATTGAAACAGTAACTGCTACAAAAAATATCCAATATGCAGCAAAAATTAGTCGTTCGACAGATGGAATCAATACGAAACCGTTTGGAGTAGAAGGCTTTGAAACAAAAATGTTGTCTTCAGAGATCCTAGGAAAAGAAGTTCGTATTATTAAAGAGGCTACGACTCGCAGAGCAACGTGGGCGTTAATAACATTGAATGGTAAGGAACTAGGTTGGATCGATAAAGCTGGTTTGAAAACTGCGCCTATTATAGTTATTGATGCTGGCCATGGCGGAAGCGATTCAGGTGCGTCAAGTGGTGGAGTTTATGAAGATGAATTAAATTTATCTGTTGCCATCAAAGTACAACAAAGATTAGAGAAAAGCGGTTTTGTGGTCATTATGACTCGTACAACTGATACATTTTTAGAGTTATCAGAGAGAGCTGCGATTGCCAATAAAAATAATGCTGATATATTTGTTAGTATTCATACAAATGCATTTAATGGAATTGCTAATGGTATAGAGACTTACTCTTATAATAGAAATGGAAATGCAAAAAATCCGATAGTTGCTAATGACCCAAATAGAAATTTAAAGAGTACTCTATTATCTAATAGTATTCAAAACTCTTTAATCTCCTCTACTGGAGCATACAACAGAGGAGCTAAACAAGCAAACTTCCATGTTGTAAGAGAAACAGCAATGCCTGCTGTTTTAGTAGAAATGGGATTCATTGATAATGTGTCAGAAAGAGCTAAGTTGAGAACTGATAATTATCAAAATAAAATCGCCGATGGTATTGTTGAAGGAATTCGTAGTTATTTTAGCACAGTAAAATAGAATTCTATACTTTTGGCAAATAAGAGGAGTCGTTTGTTTAAACGACTCCTCTTATTTTTTCTTTATATTAGGAGTAATATGGATAATTGTTATTTGATATTATTACAAATTCATTTATAATCAATTTTATGTGAGTAAAAAATAATTAAAAATAACACTCAAAAAATATAATGTATAAGAAAGATATTTATTCAATTATTTAAATCTAGGATAGTAGTGAGAACGTTAAATTTGAATCAATAATTATTGCTTGACTAGTTTAAGTACAAAGGAATGAAGAATTTATTACTGGGTTATAAGAATATATACTAATTAAGGTTTAATAAGGAATTTAATATAAATTTTATAAGAGTGTCATGGTAAGGAAAGAATGCATATGGTAAAATAAAATTTGTGAATATACAATACAATAGTTTACTGAGGCATCTAGTAAGCTAAAATTATCACTATTGAAGAAAGAGTGTGAGGAAGATATTTATTAAGACGAAAAATTGGATAAAAGTGAATGAAACATACCATCATTTTTGGTCCACTCTTTTTTTAGGTATGATAGGTTTATCTTTTATTTTAAGTGACTGGATGTTGGGTTTATTTACATTTAGTGAATATACTTTGGGTATTGTAATTGCTTTGCTTGTAATTACTGGGCGGTTTAGGATAACAAAAAAACAAATTAAATGGATTTTAGGAATTATTATATTTTTGTCTATCCATTTAATTATACATGAACGATTTAATGATCAATTTTATTTTAAGACAGGGATTGCTGCCTTTATTAAGTTACTTTTCTATATAATAATAGTTACCAGTTTATACAATTATATAGTTGAGAATAGATTAAAAAAGCAATTCCTCATTTTTAATAACGTTTTTGCAGTTCTTACTTGTTTAATAGGATGGTACATAGTTGTTGCTATCTATTCAGAAGGGTTACTGCCATTTGAATTTTTTTGGAGGTTCACGCGTTCTGATTTAACAAGTTATATTTTTAATAATGGGGTTATCTCATTTGTTAGGATGAGAAGCATTTTTTCTGAGCCATCTTATTTTGGTTTTTATTTGAATACGATATTAGCCATGAATTATTTAAACTCAAATCGTTTAAGAGTAAATTGGAAATTTTCAATAATCATTTCAATTACGATTCTATTAACTTTTTCTTATAGTGCTATTGCTATTATGTTTTTAAGTACTGGTTTATATATTTTTTCAGCAAAAAGAGAATGGTTAAAAAGAAACAAGAGAAAAATGGGTCTTCTGGTGGTGATATTGCTTATAATTTTGAGCGTTTTTTATGCTCTATTTTCAGATTTTTTCAATTATGTTTTTATTCAAAGAACAGTGAATATTTTTACTGATATAAATAATTCTGGTTATTCGCGGTTATTTGGAAGCTGGCAGTATGTAAATAAAGATAACATTTTGCTTGGGAATGGTTTAGGTCATACACCTTCAATATGGAATATATATGCATACATGATTTCTGATTTAGGTATTTTCGGTTTGGCCGGGTTTATTTTACTTACAGTATCAATTATAAAATCAAACAAAGAATTAGGTTTATTTTTTATTGTAATGAATTTTTCAAAAGGGGGTTACCTGTCTTCCTCATTTTGGTTATTCTTATTGTTGACGGTCATTTATTCAATTGAGAAAGAAAAAAAGAACTCAAAAATGTGGATTTGATTAAATTGAAGTAATTAATATGGTATTAAAGTGTTTTCTGGATAAACGTTCATTTTGTAGCTGTAAAATAATAATTTAATGAGGTGTAAGTAATGCAAATGAGAGTTTTGCATATAATGAGTGGATTTGGAGGAGGTATCTCTTCTTTTATATGGAATAAAGCCAAATCTATGAAAAAAAACGAGATTTCTTTTGACGTTCTTACTTATGATGATTGTAGTATAGAATTCATAAGAGACATAAAAGCAACAGGTGGAAATGTTTATAAAATGGTTAACCCAAAAAAGGATGGATGGGTCTTATTTTGGAAAAATATAGATAAGGTTATGTCAGAAAAAGGGCCTTACGAAATAGTACATTGTCATATTTCAGGATACAGAGCCATGCCATTTTCTTTGTGTGCGAAAAAAAACGGAATAAAACGTTTTGCTATACATGCTCATACTGCTGCAGATGAAACTAAAGAGGAATCTAAAACTGAAAAGTTAAATAGAAAACTTAATAATCAAATGGCAACACAAAAAGTATCTTGTGGAATCAAAGCCACTAAGCATATCTTTGGAGAAAAAACAGTTGATAGCAATGAAGTTGTTCATATTCCTAATAGTATTGATCCTATAGAGTATACAGGAGAATCAGATGTTATTAGCCTAAAAAACGAAATTATTGGAGATAACAGAACTTCTATAATAATTGGAAACGTCGCAAGATTTCATTACCAGAAAAATCATAAATTTATGGTAGATATAATTGAAAAGCTAGCAAGTAAAAATGTAGACTTTATATGGCTATTCATTGGAGAAGGTAGCTTGCAAGACGAAATCAAATTGCAAATAAGAGAGAAAGGCTTGGAACAATACACTAGATTTTTGGGTAGAAGAAATGACGTAAACAAATTATACAAATTAATGGATGTTTTTGTGTTGCCTTCTTTATACGAAGGATTGCCAACAGTAGCAGTCGAAACTCAAGCAGCTGGAGTGCCTACGATATTATCTGAAACTATAACAAAAGAAGCTGATTTAGGGTTGGGATTAGTTTCATTTTTGCCGATTAGACACACAGCTGAAACGTGGGCTAATGAAATTTTGAAAAGCAATTCAATAATTGTACCATCTGATGAAATTAGAGTGAACAACATTAGGGAAAAAAAATTCTCAAATGATGCATCAGCTGAACTTTATCAAGCATTTATTGAGAGAAAGATTTCTCACTATGAAATAAATTAGATTATATTAAACTCAAAATTTTCAGCATAATGGAAGGAGGCAATTATGGCTTTATTAACATATATTTTAATAGGAGCAGTTTTTCTTGGAACTCAAATCTTGGATATTGAACTAGGAATCGCTAAACTATCAATCTATAGGCTTATGATTGGAGTATTATGTGTACTTTTTTTAATATTGATGAAAAAAAACGATTCAAGAATTAAACTATTTCGAAATAAATTAAGTAATTATTATACAGGATTCTATGTATTTTGGTTTGTATATGCCGTAATATCGGTTATCTGGAGCCAAGATTTAGTAGGATGGTTGAAGTCGGTATTCTTTATTGGAACTGGCATGCTAGCAGTATTATTTATTACATTTTTTATAACTAAGAAAAGTGAAATCGTAAAAATGTACCATGTTTTATTTTCTATGATTGCAATGCATAATTTTATCGGTTGGTATGAAATTTTAACTGGGACATATTGGTTTGCTGATTTAAATAAATTAGATAAGTACGGTACTTTTGACAGCCAACCAATGACTAGAATCCCAATCTCTATTTATGCAAATCAAAATGATTATGCTACAATGTTGGCGGTAGGTTTTTTTATTTTAATTATTCTATTTTTCTATCAAAAAAGTAATTTTTTGAAATTTTCGTATTTAATTGTTATGGTTTCTTCTTTTTATTTAATTTTAAGAACTCAGTCAAGAGCTAACTTATTAGGATTATTGATAGGAATCAGTATTATGGTGTTAGTTAAAATAGGGCCATATGTAAGAGAAGTTTTAATGATAAAAACAGTTCAAAGAATAGTATTAGTTTTAGGGTTCTTAATGGTTCTTGCTATGTTATTTATGGAACCAGTACAAGAAATGATATTAACCATTCTTACTGACAATAGATATGCAAACGTTGATCTTAGTAGTTCTAAATACAATCGTATTTATCTGCTTTTAAATGGACTATATTTTTTAATTCGAACATTTGGTATCGGTGTAGGTGCGGGTAATATTGAATACTGGATGGAACACCTTTCTGTGTTTCCAACTTTCGAAATTGTTAATATACACAATTGGTGGGGGGAAATTCTAGTAGGGTATGGACTATTAATTTTTGGTCTATATCTAATAATGTATGTGAGTATGTTTATACAACTTTATCGACATTTTAAATCTTCGAGTATTCATTTTAATAGAGTTTCTTCATTAGGATTAATGGGGCTTTTAGGAGCTTTTACAGTTTCTTCTATTTCATCCTCATCAATGATGTTCGCCGAATGGCAGTGGGTCTTTTGGGGTTGTATAATTGCTTTTATTAAGTATAGCGAGAAAACTAGAGAAGTAACTCATTCTACTGAAGAAAAATATTCGAAGATAGTTACTAAGTCAAGGAGCGTGGAAAATGGACAGCCAAACATTTATTAGGGAATTAAAGCTTTTTCTTAGAGAAAACAAAAAAACTTTCATTTATTCAGTGATTATTTTCTTTATCTTAGGTACATTGTTACAAATCGGATTATCTTTGTTTAGTAGTAATGGTAGTGAAGTAGCAAACGAGGATAATATTTCTGTGACTCCTGCGGCGTTTGAAGTATATATTGAGAACTCTCAGACTGGAGAACCTTACACAAATTCTTATATTGTAGAAGAATTTTTTGAAAAGTCTGAATGGATGGATTGGGCAGAAGAAAATTCTGGGGTGGAAATATCAAGTGTTGTAGAAGAGTTCAGAGATGAGCATCCTGAAATTATAAACGGAGACTTATTAAAGCCTATTACTTCGAATAGAGATCGTTCTTCTCATGTCTTTACAGTAAGGTTTAACTTTGGAGATGGAGAAGAAAATTTAGCTATTACTGAAGCTTATTTTGAATTATTAATGTCTGAACAATTAGAGTTTTTACAAAATAAAAATATTTATACTATTTCAGAACCAGCGCTAGTTGAAGAAGAAGGAAATACTACTATTTCATCAGTAACAGAAAATGGATCTACTTCTTTTTCTGTTAAGAACATAATTATAATATTGGCAGCTTCGTTAATTGGAGGTACGCTACTTGGCTTCGTTATCACAATTATGAGGTATTTATTTAGTGAAAAAATCTATTATGGATTTTCATATAGTTGGAATGAAGAGGATTTGTATATTAATTTACCAAATGATAATTTATACAAAAATATTTCTCCAATAATCTTACAGCCACTTAGCAGTTCAAAAGTTATTTTAAGTGAAAAAGTTTATGATGAGCTTGAAAATCAAATAAAAGAAAAAGTTAAGAATGTTGTTGTGAACAATAAGACGCACTTGTATTTTGAAAAAGACGTTTTAGATATTGACCCTAGCTTACAAGTAGATGAATTTATCATTATCATTAAGAGAACAGAAACAACTAAAAATTGGTACAATAAACAAAGAGAATACTTGAAAAATTATCCGTTGTCTTTAGTTAAAGTAGTTCAGAATTAAGTATTAATATCTAGTCCAAAAGTAAAAAGAATATCGGAAAATATTTTTTCATAAGTATTTTTTGCTGATTGTGGAATTTATTTCCTGACAGTAATTTATGCTGAGACAATTTTGTTTTGGAAAATTATGTAATTGGAGAAGTTTAAATGAAATTAATGAAAGATATTTTTAGAGTCGCATCATCAAATATTATTAACTTTGGTAGCAGTTTTTTAGTAGGATTTGTTCTTCCACTTTATTTAAGTGTGAGTGAATATGGATATTACAAGGAATTTACGTTGTATTTAAGTTTCGTCTATCTATTTAACTTAGGATATAATGATGGAATTACAATAAAATATGGTGGGAAAGATTCTGACAATATTAATAAACGGATGTTTAGAAATGAACATAGCTTTATTATGTTGTTTCAATTAGCAGTTTTGATGATTATGTTAATAGTTTCGTTATATCTTCATAATATACAGTTCATCATGGTTTCTATTGTTTCATTTTTTATATGTATGACTACGTTTCATCAAAATTTTCTCCAGGCAACAGGAGATTTTAAATTTTACGCCAATACAAATATTATTAAAACAGTAGTAAATGTTGTTACGATTATTTTAGGTATCTTGTTTTTTGATAGTCATACCTATATTACGTTTGTTGTAATGAATATTTTGACAAATATAGTGGTATTCCTTTCAGTAGAACATCGGTATTATCAGAAATATGGATTTGGTTTTGAACTAAATAAAGGCGGTAATTTAGAGAATTTTAGAGTTGGAATATTTGTGTTGATTGCCAATATGTCTTTAACATTTGTTGGAAATGTAGGCTCATGGATTGTAAATCTAGGTTTTTCTATTGAAGATTTCGCAGTTTATTCATTTTCTAATTCATTATTGAATATTATATTGCTTATCGTTAATTCTGTAGGATTAATATTTTTTAACATTATTGCTAAAAATGAAAATCCAACCAAACTAAAATTTACTAAAAGGTTGTTATTGCTGCTAGGTGTCATGGGAGGAGAAATTTTCTTTAGTTTTAAATTAATTATCGAAGTAGTCTTGCCTCAATATGGTAATTCTTTATCAATTTTATCCATTACTTTTATATCAATTCCATACATTATGGTTTCAAAAATTTTGATAGCAAACCTTTACAAAGCAAGGAAAAACGAGAAAAAGTATTTTAGAGATATGGTTCTCTTGGCAATAAGTTCTGTTTTTATTGTGGGTGTAACTTATTTACTGACTCGAAATATGCTAATGATAGCTGTTGCAACGCTTGTAATTTATGCTTTATGGTATTTCTATTCTACTGGAAAAGAATTCGATTACTTAAAAAGCTCGAAGAAAGAATACTTTCTTTTGGGTAGTCATTTAGTTGTCTTTTATATAATGGGGAATGAGTTTTCAATTATATATGGAGCTATTGGATATCTAATTTATATAATTATTGTAGCTTTCTTTTTTAGAAAAGATTTTTCTAGTGTTTTGGATTTCATGAAAAAATAAATTATTTTATGGATATCTTTACTACCTCAAGATTTAGTTTTTTTCTAAATTTTGAGGCAATAATATATATTAGTAGTTTTCTATTACCGTAATACTTCTATTCTATAGTATACAAAGAAAATAATATAGCTCATAAAGAAATATGAAATTATATTGCTAGCCTTATTATGAGATTAGTAAAAAAGTAAAAGCGAAATTTAGTTTTTAAGAGAGAAAGCTATATTATGTCAATTAGCATTAAAAAAAAGTTCGTGATTCTAATTTTGAATTATTAAGAATACTATCAATGTTTCTGATAGTTATTTGGCATGTAGGAACTCATGGAGTTGCAACATATGTAGAAATACCAGATTTTGTTTCTGGATACACTGAAATTTTATATTATTTTATTCGTTCGATTTCAGTAATAGCGGTAAGTGTGTATGTGATGATTAGTGGTTATTTTTTATCCAAATCTAAATTTAAAATTTCAAAGTTGGTTGAATTTTTTTTTGGAGATTAGTTTTTTTGCTACTCTAATATACCTATCAAATGTAATAATGGGTATACTGACTTTAATATACTTTCTCTTTTTAGAGCGCTATTAGCGGTTTTTTCAAGTGAATATTGGTTTGTAACAGTATATTTTGTTATGTATATACATTGTCTCCGTTTTTGAACCGATTAATTGAAAATATGCCAAAAAAAATGCACTTAAATTTATTAATTATTCTGTTTATATTTTTTTGTATATGGCAGTTTATAGAAAAAATTGAAGTAATAGGAGTTTCTGGTGGCTTTGGGCTTAATTATTTTATATTTTTATATTTTTTTGGTGGATATATAAATAAATATAAATTTGTAATCAAAGATCTAAGAGCTAGAACGTATTTAATGTTGTATATTATCTTTGCTATTTTCAATACTGTAGTTTATATTTACGGGACAAACCATAGTACTGAATTTTTACTTTTTAAGCGTATTAGTCGTCTATATTCATACAATTCACCACTTGTTTTGATAATAGCTTATTGTATTTTTCAGTATTTTCATAATATCAAAGTAAAATCATCACTAATCAATTATATAGCAAAATATGTTTTTGGTATTTACTTAATACATGAAAATCAATATGTCAGAGAGATACTTTGGAGAAATTTAGGAATTATTGAAGATGTTATAAGTTCCAATCAATATTTATTTCTGTTAAAAATATTAAAATTTAGTACTTTAATATTTTTAAGTTGTTGGATTTTATCATTAATAATTAGTAAGTTATATTATGCCTTATATGAATTATTAAAATCTATTTATACTCGGAAAATGAATTAAGAACACTTAGTAATTGCTTAAAGCGTCTTTTTATCAAAAGAATTCATTCTTTTGATAAGTCATATGAAATTAGTTAATAATTTGCTGTGATATGCATACAAGAATTAATTTTTGAAGTTAAAAGTACTACTATACATTATGCTATAGAAGTGATTGAATACAATGATACTAGGAGAGAAGTTTAATGAAAGTATTACACATAAATTCTTATTATAGTAATCGTTTCTTTTACAAAAATTTATATGATGATCAAATCAAACAGGGGATAGAGGTAAATGTTTATGTCCCTGTAGCAAATAATTATAAAAAACCAGCTATTGATTTTGGAAAATATACAAAAATTAGTAAAAACCATGGAAAATATGACCGAGCTGTTTTTCAAATAAAACATAGGAAAATTCTAACTGACATCAAAAAACAGTACACATTTGATGATTTTCAAATGCTTCATGCACACTCTTTATTTTCTAATGGTTATATAGCTTATAAGATTTATGAAGAGTATGGAGTACCTTATGTTGTTACAGCACGTAGTACTGATTTAAATACTTTTTTTAAGTATATGATTCATCTTAGAAAATTAGGTGTGGAAATTCTTAAACAAGCAAAGGAAATTATATTTTTATCTCCCTCTCTAAGAGATGAGATGATTAATAAATATATTCCAGAAAATTTAAAAAAGGAATTATATGATAAGTCTCATATAATTCCCAATGGGCTAGATCCATTTTGGCTAGATAATAAAAATATGCCAAAAAGTATATCAAAGAAAAACCAAATTTCAATTATTCAAGTAGGGATAATTAATAAGGGGAAAAATGCCTTAACGACAGCTAAAGCTATTGAAATACTAAATAATAAAGGATTTAATATTAAATTTAACGTGATCGGTAAAATAGAGAATCGCAGTACTTATCAAGAATTGATAAAGAAAGAATTTGTTCATTATCATAGTCCAATGAATAAAGAAAAGTTGTTAAGTGTATATCGAAATAACGATATTTATGTAATGCCTTCGATAAAAGAAACTTTTGGATTAGTTTACGCTGAAGCTTTATCTCAAGGATTGCCAGTGATCTATTCGAAAGGACAAGGGTTTGACAAGCAATTTCCAGATGGGCAGGTTGGTTATCCTGTCGAAAAGCTAAAAGAACATAACATTGCTGAAAAAATATTAACAGTTATAGAAGATTATGAAATTATTTCCCAAAGAGCTATTGAATCATGTGAAAAGTTTGACTGGAATAAAATTACCGAAGAAATTACCAGCCTTTACATGTCAGAGACGTAAAATGTTCTCAATATAAATATTTCGTTTATTCAATTAATTTAGACAGTTTCCACTCATTGAAAGCTTGTCTCTCGAATTTTTCTTTATGGCCATTTACCTTACATTTTACTTTCATTGGAAAGGTTGTTTGATCAAAAATTTATTTCTTGAACTATCGATACAAGGCTTGTACCAAGTTAGAAATATCTCTTACCTTATGATCAATAATGACATCTGGGGGCCAATATTAGCAATCCTCTTTTGAATGTAAACTTGTTGAACATACGGTAAAGAAATAGAGTGCCTACCGCAACGTTTCTTGTTTTCATTGTACTGTTTAAAGTAATCAAGAGCGGTGAATCATTTTCTTAGGAAAGTGACTACGTTATGAATTGTCTGACATGAACGGCCAAAGTAAGTAACAATTTTCAAAATAGAAAAGTTTTGATGGAAGCAAGCTTCTATCATTACAAGTTCTTCAGTGGTAAGTTAGGTGCAGCCCATTCATGAGTACTCCTATGTTTTCTTTGGTCGGAAATACATTTTGTGTGTACCACGAATGGCTTTTTTATTTGTCTAGCTTAATCTTACAATCGGCGGCTTCTATATTAACTTAGCTTGGATATAAACTTTAGAAATCAACTTATGAATGTATTTATAAAAATGTTAGTAGGGCTAAATTAAGTGAAAGCGTCAACTTAGTTATGGAATCAATGAAAATACATAACACAAATAACCTTTCATTACTGGCGTAGCTATTAGAACAATAGCATAGCACGCTTGATTAAAAGCTTCTATATTTATGGTCTGTTTTTAAATAAATAAATATGGTAATATAAATTTATGTAAAGTACTAAATAATATGAATTTATGAAAGCAGGAAAAACATGGATAATAATACACGTACTAAACGTAGAAAACCTGAGAAGAAGAAAAGCTCATTTTTAAAAAAATTAGGCTGTTCTATTGGAATCATTTTTTTAGTTTTACTTATAGCAGCAGGTATTTTTGTATGGAAAGTTTATAGTGATGTAACACGTACAACTGATGAAATTTATCAAGAGGTTGACAAAAATGAATTTCGTGAAAAACCGATTGAAGTCGGCAATAAAGATCCGTTTTCTATTTTGTTATTAGGGGTAGATACAGGTGACTTAGGCCGTACAGAACAAGGTAGATCAGATACTATGATGATAGTGACGGTTAATCCAAATACGAATCAAACATCCATAGTAAGTATCCCAAGAGATACATATACGGAAATCATTGGACGTGGAACGATGGATAAAATCAATCATGCTTATGCTTTTGGTGGTGTTTCGATGTCTGTCAATACGGTTCAAAATCTTTTGGATGTACCAATTGATTATTATGTTGAAGTAAACATGCAAGGGGTAAAAGATATTGTTGATGCTTTAGATGGAGTACAAGTTACACATAATTTATCTTTTAACTATGATGGCTATTCATTTACTGAAGGTCAAACGACAACTTTAGATGGGGATGCAGCTTTAGCTTATTCTCGTATGCGTTACGATGATCCGAATGGGGATTATGGACGCCAAGCTCGTCAAAGACAAATTATCGAAGCGGCAATGAAGAAAGTAGCTTCGTTCTCTACTATTATGAATTACCAAGGAGTACTAGGTACTCTAGAAAATAATATGCAGACAAATCTTACTTTTGATAACATGGTTTCTATTTTCAATGATTATAGAGGTGCTGTTTCAAATGTTGAACAAATTCAATTAGAAGGTTCTGGAACAAAGATCGACGGTATCTATTATGCTATTATCAGTGATAGTGAACTTGCTGAGGTTTCGAATACATTGAAAGAGCAACTTGAAATCGAATAAGATCATTTTTGATCAGATACAATAAAATAACTTTAAAGAATAGGAATTTATACACTCCTATTCTTTTTTTATTCGTGTTAAAGTATATTATGATTTTAAACCTAATAAAACTCTAATAAAAACAAAATGTACAAAAAGATTTGTGTGGTATATAATGAATAATGGCTTTTAATCAAATGAATATTTCGTATGTGGTTTTAAAAATTAGTATTCATGAATAGTGAAAGAATTAGAATACAGCATTAGGTTTTATAGTTAAAGGAGAGAAATCATGGATTTATATGAAAAAATTATCAATAACGGTGAAAAGATTTCCTTAATAGGATTAGGTTATGTAGGAATGCCAATAGCAGTTGCCTTTGCAAATAAAGGTACAAACGTAATTGGTTTTGATTTAAATAAAAGTAAAATCGAACAGTATAAGAATGGAATTGATCCAACGAAAGAAGTTGGAGATGAAGTAATAGGAAATTCAACCGTAGAGTTCACTTCTGATGAAAGTAAATTAAATGAAGCTAAATTTCATATAATAGCTGTTCCAACACCAATCAATACTGACAAAACTCCTAATCTTAATCCTGTCGAAGGGGCAAGTAGAATTTTAGGAAAACATTTGACTAAAGGGTCGATTGTAGTGTATGAATCAACTGTATATCCGGGAGTCACTGAGGACATTTGTATTCCAATTTTAGAAGAAGAATCTGGACTTAAATGTGGGATTGATTTCAAAGTTGGATATTCACCTGAAAGAATTAATCCAGGTGATAAAGTTCATACTCTTGAGAACATCATAAAAATTGTGTCAGGTATTGATGAGGATAGTCTTGATACAATAGCTAAAGTTTATGAAATAGTAATTGATGCAGGCGTACACAGAGCAAAGTCTATCAAGGTTGCAGAAGCTGCAAAAGTTGTAGAAAATAGTCAACGTGATATTAATATAGCTTTCATGAATGAATTAGCCATGGTCTTTGACAAAATGGGAATCGATACGAATGAAGTTGTTGAAGCAATGAATACGAAGTGGAATTCTCTAGGTTTTTATCCTGGATTAGTTGGTGGTCATTGTATAGGAGTTGATCCATACTATTTTATTTATGAAGCTGAAAAGTTAGGTTATCATTCTCAAATTGTTCTTTCTGGAAGAAAAATTAATGATGGAATGGGATCTTATGTTGCAGATGCTATTATTAAAGAATTAATTCTTGCAGGTAAAACTGTTAGAGATGCAAAGGTTGTTATCATGGGTATTACATTTAAAGAAAATACTCCTGATATAAGAAACTCAAAAGTTGAAGACATTATTGCTAGATTAAATGAATATGAAATCAAACCAACTGTAGTCGATCCTCAAGCAGATTTTAATGAAACTAAAAATGAATACAACATTGAATTAGTAGATATGGAAAAAATAACAGACGCTGATTGTATTGTTATGGCTGTTGCACACGATGAGTTTGCAAGTATGACAGTTGATCAATTTAATAAATTTTTTGAAGATACAAAAGATGATAAAAAAATTATTTTTGATATAAAAAGTAAACTAGATAAAGAAGCCTTTCTGAGAGAAAATTTTGTTTATTGGAATCTATAATTCCAATAAACATCAACAATAAGATATACTGTCTAAAGTAATCATGGAAAATACTTCCTTATAAAGTCCATGATTGCATTCATGGACTTCTCTACTCTCTTGCGAAAAATTTTTGGCGTTTTATCCAAAAAATAAACTAATATAATGAGATGCCCAATAGAGTATTTAAACGAATTCGTTTGAATGCTCTATCTTTTTTATTTTGGAATCGTATTATGAGAATAGAAGGATGTGTGTTGAACTTCATAAAATTACAAAGACACGAAGAAACTACACTTCAATTCTTTGATTTTTTATAGGTTCCTTTCAAAGGACCATTAGTGAATGGCAAAGGTAAAAGTTTTTTGAAAAATACTTAAATATGTACAGTTTGTTAAAGTATAAAGTTAACGTAAATTTTTTCCATTTAAATGTTACAATAATTGAAGCAAACAGATTATTTAAAAAGGAGTAATAAATTTGTCCCAAGATATTTTTAAAACTAAAGCTGGAAAATACACAGCAAATATATTTATTTTAGTATTTATCAGTATACTAATCGGCGTCAGCACAGTAATTCTTTTCCAATATTTTCATTTGCAATATAACATGCCATTAGTCATCCAATACATTACAGAAGAAAGGACTAAATTATTTTTGCTTCAATCTTTAGTAATGATTCTTTGTTATTTATGGTTAGTGTCTATTTTTAGATATAAATTTTTATCTGCTATAATAATTTTCTTTGCTACTACTGTTCTGGGGTTTGTTGATCAGCAAAAGTTAATTTATAGAAATGAGCCCTTGTATCCATCAGATCTTACTATGATTAGCGATATAAGATCACTGGTAGGTATGGTAGATAAAAAAGTTGTTATTATTGCATTTGGACTAATCTTATTATTTTTAGTTATTCTTGGATTGGTTTTTTCATATTATAAAAAAAGAAAAAGAAATGAAATTAAGCTACCTTTGATGCTTAGAATATTTTTTATCTTTGCAATGACTTTTGTGATATCTTATGTGACGCAGTTTAATCAACCTGATAATAAAGTGAAGGCAGTTTTTTCAAATCAAGCAATTTGGGTAAACTATAATCAGCAGCAAAATTACAGAAATAATGGTTTTTTAGCTGGCTTTTTGTTTAATTTAAATACACCAGCTATGGAGACGCCCGAAAATTATTCAAAAGAAAAGATTATCGAAATAAGCAATAAATACAAAATAGAATCTGAAAAAATAAATGAAAAAAAAGATACAACTCTAGATAATGTAAATATAATATTTATAATGAATGAAAGTTTTTCTGATCCTTTAAAAATTGAAGGGATTGAAGTATCTGACGACCCAATGCCTAACATGAGAAATATTATGGAAAACGAAAAAAAAGGAGAGATTTTATCTCCTGGATACGGAGGGGGAACTGCTAATGTAGAATTTGAAGCATTAACTGGAATATCATTAGAGCCGCTAGCACCAGCACTTACTACGCCTTTTATTCAGTTAACAAATTCATTGAGCCAATATCCTTCTATAGCATCCTACTTAAAGATGTATAATTATGATACTACGGCTATTCATCCGTATAAAACGACTATGTATAAGCGAACAGATGCTTATAAAAGTCTAGGCTTTGATAAATTTGTATATGATGAAACAATGAAATATACGGAAAAAAAAGATAGTAATATGTTTATATCTGATGAATCTGCATACAAAGAAGTTATGTATAGATTACAAGAATCTAAAAATAGCGATTTTATCCATTTAGTGACTATGCAAAATCATTCTAGTTATATAGACAAGTATACAGAAGTAGAGTTCAGCGTGAATGGAGCTCCAAATAATAATGAAGCAGCTAATTATTTGCAAGATATATCATACAGTGACAAAGCTATATCTGCTCTTTTAGATCAATTGGATCAATTTTCTGAAAAGACTTTAGTGGTATTCTGGGGAGACCACTTGCCTAAAATATATGGAGAGCATTTATATGGGATAAATGGAAAGTTTGTGATGCATAAAACGCCAATGTTTTTGTACAGTAACTTTTCCGAGGAAAATGAGGATATTAACGTTATTAGTCCAATCTACTTTAAAAATCATGTGTTAGAACAAACTAATATACCTGTTTCTGCTTTCGATGCTTTACTGATAAGTTTAGAAGAAAAGTTACCTGCATTTGAAAAAGGAATATATGTTGAAAGTGGAGAAAAAGAAGCGAAAACTGCAAGAGCACAATTATCCGAAGAAACAAAACAAATATTAGAAGAATATAATTTGATTCTTTATGATATAACAACAGGAAATAATTATAGTTCAGATAGTGATTTTTTTGAATAATCTTTAAGCTTATTTATGTTGTATAACACTTGTTTTGTGAAGAACGTGATTATTTAAACTCATATAAAAAATAAATAATATGCTTATTCTGTAGAAGCAAAGTCCATGATTGAATTCATGGACTTTCTTACTTTCTTTCGACAAATGTCAAAAACGATTGTTTTATCGTGTTTTTTTTGCTAACATTAGATTATTATTGAATAGATAACAAAAGAGGAAGTGCACATTAATGAACATTACTGTAGTAGGATTGGGATATGTTGGTTTATCTAATGCTGTTTTATTAGCACAACACAATCGTGTGCGTGCGTTAGAAATCGTTCCTGAGAAAGTAGAGTTGATCAACAATAAAAAATCGCCAATCGTAGATAAAGAAATTGAAGAGTATTTAGTGACTAAAGAGTTGGATTTGACTGCTACAACTGATAAAGAATTTGCATACGAAGAAACAGAATTAGTTGTAATAGCTGCACCAACAAACTACGATGATAAGAAAAATTATTTTGATACATCGGCTGTAGAAGTTGTGATCGAAGACGTGTTGAAATATGCGCCAAATGCAACGATGATCATCAAATCAACGATACCAGTTGGTTATACTAAAGAGACCAATGAAAAATACCACACCGAAAACATTATTTTCTCTCCTGAATTTTTAAGAGAAGGAAATGCGTTGTATGATAATTTATATCCATCTAGAATTATTGTAGGAGCTACAACAGAAAAAGCAACAGCCTTTGCAGGTTTGATGGTTCAAGGAGCTCTTAAAGAAGACATTGATGTGTTGTTTATGGAATCAACAGAAGCTGAAGCGGTAAAATTATTCTCTAATACGTATTTAGCTTTACGGGTAGCTTATATTAATGAGTTAGACACTTACGCTGAAGTAAGAGGACTAGACTCTAAATCGATCATTGATGGCGTTGGATTGGATCCGCGTATCGGTACGCATTACAATAACCCTTCATTTGGTTATGGTGGATACTGCTTACCAAAAGATACCAAACAATTATTGGCCAATTATGAAGACGTTCCAAACAATATCATTGGGGCTATTGTAGATGCAAACAGAACGAGAAAAGATTTCTTAGCGTCACAAGTAGTGGCTAAAGATCCTAAGGTAGTGGGGATTTATCGTTTGACAATGAAAACAAATTCAGACAATTTTAGAGCTTCTTCGATCCAAGGGATCATGAAACGCATCAAAGCTAAAGGAATCGAAGTAGTGGTTTATGAACCAGTTCTGAAAGAAGATGAATTTTACCATTCAAGAGTGATTCGTGACTTGGAAGAATTCAAAAAAATGTCTGATGTGATCGTGACAAACCGTTTTACAGATGAATTAGCAGATGTTGAAGACAAAATTTATACAAGAGATTTATACCACAACAACTAAGGTTGACTAGACTAATTTGTGTGACAAATGCAAATTAGTCTTTTCTTTGTGAAAAAAAGTATTTTGGAGGAGTTTAATGACTCAAAAATGGGTAGTTTTTTATGTATCCTCTCATGGATTTGGCCATATGACGAGAAGTTTAGCAGTTATCAAAGAAATAATGGAAAAAACGAGTTACCATGTTTATTTAGTGTGCGGGAAATATCAAAACGATTTTGCTAGAAGTTACTTAACAGAATACAAAGATCGGATACAGTTTAACGATTTCCAGACAGATGTTGGCCTTGTGACCGCTAATAATAGTTTAGTAGTGGATACTAAAGAAACAGAAAAGCAGTTGATCAATTTCGTTGGAAAATGGGAAGAGATCATTTCAAATGAAGTAGCGAAGTTAAAGACATTAGAAATCGAATGTATTATTAGCGATATCACTCCAATTGGGGCTTTAGTAGGAAAAGAATTAAATGTACGGACTATTGGATTATCTAACTTTACTTGGGTGGAACAATACGAATACTTTTACATAAACCAAGAGATCATTGATGTTTTTAAAGCAGCTTATTCTCACTTTGATGTATTTATCGAGTATTCATTGGCTCTTCCAATGAAGAGTATTACGGTTCCTAAGAAAGAGATTGGATTTGTAGCTCGAGAGTTAAACTGGAGAAAAATTAGCGATCTTAAGCAATATTATGGATCTAGTATTTTTATTTCTTGTGGAAAAGCTGTAACGATAGATAATATACATGTTGAAAATTATAACGGAACAATTTTTAAGACCAGCGGTGTGACTGTTACCGGAAGCGATAATGTAGTGGAACTACCGACGAATACGTTGGACACACATAATTATGTTGCAGCTAGTGACTTGGTGATTGCTAAAGCAGGCTGGGGAACGATTTCTGAAGCGATTACGGCGAATAAAAAAATGGTTTTGATTGAACGCGAAAGTGTTTTGGAAGATTCACATAACATTCAGCGTTTAACTGAAAACCACGTGGCTATTTCGATCAAAGAAAGTGAGTTGACATCTTTAGATATTACAGCTTTGGAAGCAAAAGCTGATCGAGAGATTTCATTTGAACGGCTGAATCAGTATACTAATCAGAAAGATGAAATACTAGAAATATTGGGTTTGCAGTAAAAGTAGATAAAATATTGTTTATTTTGACTTTAGTAGAGGGAAGCTTTGGTAGAACATAATTGTTTTGCTAAAGCTTTTTTAGGTTTCACCGTTTCAAATAATTGTATCTATCTAGGTAAAAAAGTTATAGTAAAGGCATAGAAAATAAAAAGGGGTCCTGAAAATGGCGAATACGGTAGATTATTCTTCAAAAGATTATATGGATAAAGTAGATGCTTGGTGGCGAGCAGCGAACTATATTTCTGTAGGGCAATTGTATTTAAAAGACAATCCTTTATTAAAAAGACCAATAGAAGCCAATGATTTAAAAGCCAATCCAATAGGCCACTGGGGTACTATACCAGGGCAAAATATGATTTATGCGCATTTGAATCGAGTCATCAATAAATACAACTTAAATATGTTTTTTATTGAAGGACCAGGCCATGGTGGACAAGTCATGGTGTCTAATGCTTATTTAGATGGTAGTTACACAGAAATCTATCCTGATATCACAGAGGATGAAGCTGGTTTACAAAAATTGTTCAAGCAGTTTTCTTTTCCAGGTGGAGTTGGCTCCCATGCAGCTCCAGAAACGCCTGGTTCCATTCATGAAGGTGGAGAACTAGGTTATTCTTTATCACATGCTGTAGGATCGATTTTAGATAATCCAGATGTGGTTGCGGCAGTAACGATCGGAGACGGAGAAGCAGAGACTGGCGCATTGGCTGCTTCTTGGTTTTCCAATGTATTCATCAATCCGGTAACGGATGGAGCAGTGTTGCCGATTTTACATTTGAATGAATATAAAATTGCTAATCCGACGATTCTTTCTAGAAAAACAGATGAAGAATTAACGGACTACTTTAGCGGAATGGGATGGGAGCCTATTTTTGTAGAGGGATCTGCTCCAGAAAAAATCCATCCTGAAATGGCAGAAAAATTGGATTCCGTTATAGAAAAAATTCGCACCATTCAAGAATCTGCACGAGAAAAAAGTGCGGAAGAAGCTAAAATGCCGAAGTGGCCTGTTTTGATCGTACGTACGCCTAAAGGATGGACTGGTCCTGTTGAATGGGAGAATGAACCTATTGAAGGCTCGTTCCGTTCTCATCAAATCCCTATACCGGTAGATCAAGAAGATATGGAACACATCGATACATTAGTGAAGTGGTTAAAATCGTACCGACCTGAAGAGTTATTTGATGAACAAGGTACTTTAATTTCAGAAATCAAGAACATTGCTCCAAAAGACAGTCAACGTATGGCTATGAATCCTATCGCCAATGGAGGAATTGAGCCTAAACCGTTGAAGCTTCCCGATTGGCGGAACTATGTATTGGATATTGCCGAGCCTGGAGCAGAAGATGCTCAAGATATGACTGAGTTTGGAAGTTTTGTGCGTGATATCGTGACAGAAAACCCAACCAATTTCCGTCTGTTCAGTACAGATGAAATGAAATCCAATCGATTGGACCGCGTATTTGAAGTCACCAATCGCCAGTGGATGGAGTCGATCAAAGAACCAGAAGATGAGTTTCAATCTGCAACCGGAAGAGTTATTGATTCACAACTATCTGAAAATCAAGCAGAAGGTTGGTTGGAAGGATACGTCTTAACAGGAAGACATGGATTTTTTGTCAGCTATGAAGGATTCTTACGTGTTGTTGATTCGATGCTGACACAGCATTTCAAATGGCTGCGTAAGGCAAATGAACTCTCCTGGCGTAAAAAGTATCCTTCGTTAAATATTATGGCTTCGTCAACAGTTTTCCAACAAGATCATAACGGTTATACTCATCAAGACCCGGGTATTTTAACTCATTTAGCGGAAAAGAAAGCTGAGTTCATTCGAGAGTATCTTCCAGCAGACGCTAATTCTTTACTGGCAGTAATGCATAAAGTGTTTCAGTCAGAGCAAAAAATCAATTTGATTGTTTCCAGCAAACACCCACGTCCACAATTTTATAGTCTAGAAGAAGCAGAAGAATTAGCAGATAAAGGTTTGAAGATTATCGATTGGGCCAGTAGTGATGACGATGGTGAGCCTGATGTGGTTGTCGCAGCAGGTGGGACAGAGTCTAATTTGGAAGCTTTAGCAGCTGTTTCGATTTTACGGGAACATTTTCCAAAACTAAAAATTCGCTTTATCAATGTAGTGGATTTACTGATTCTAAGAAGTCAGCGTAAAGCAGCTCATGGGTTGAGTGACAAAGAGTTTGATGCTTATTTTACTAAAGATACTCCGATCGTATTTGCTTATCATGGCTATGAAGGATTGATACGCGATATGTTTTTCGATCGTAATAATCGCAACTTAACGGTTCATGGGTATCGAGAGAATGGAAATGTTACCACACCATTTGATATGCGCGTACTCAATAAAATGGATCGGTTCACATTAGCTAAATCTGTTGCTTCAGTTGGATTAGGGTGGACTTCAGATGGTTTTACAAAAGAAATGGATGACCTGTTGCAAAAACACCATGATTATATTCGTGAAGAAGGAAAAGATATACCAGAAGTGACAGAATGGAAATGGAAAAATAATTAGTTTTCATAATGATGATATAGAAGAAAGCCTTCATTTTTTTATGGGGGCTTTTAAAATGTCCAGCCGTCGTCATTTCGACACTGGTTACTTAGCAAGAAATTCGTTATAATAAAAAGAAGAGAAAAAAGCGTGTCTTGATAGAAATTGAAGGAGTGTTCAACAAATGATCGATTTACATTGCCATATCTTACCTGGTATCGACGATGGGGCTAAAGATATAGAAGATTCAATCGGAATGGCAAGAATAGCCGTAGAAGAAGGAATCACACATATTTTAGCTACCCCACATTACAAAAATGGGCATTGGGATAATGAAAAGAGAGATATTCTCCCTTTAGTAGAAGAGGTCCAGAACGAATTAGATGCAAGAGGAATACCGTTAACTCTATTTCCAGGGCAAGAAGTTCGGATAACTGGAGAGTTGATGGAAGATATTGAGCTAGGAAATGTCCAATTTATTGATGAAGGTAATCAATATGTATTGATTGAATTTCCTACACCTTCTATTCCCGCTTATACAGAATCATTATTTTTTGAATTGCAACGTTCTGGTGTTACACCAGTCATTGTTCATCCTGAACGAAACCATGCTGTACTGAAAGATCCGAATGTATTGCTGCCTTTTATTGAGCGAGGAGGTTTAGCTCAGTTAACAGCTGCGAGTTACACGGGTGGATTTGGCAAAGAGATACAGCAAGTCAGTACAAAACTGATCGAAGCCAACTTAGTGCACTTTATTGCTTCTGATGCTCACAATGTCTCCAAACGCTCTTTCCACATGAAAGCAGCTTTTGAAAAACTGGAAAAAGAGTATGGTGCCAACAAAGTAGAAGAATACCATCAAGTAACTAAAGATCTAGTAAATGGAGATGTCATCGTTCCACCAGCACCTTCAAAAATCAAACGCAGTAAATTATTTGGTTTATTTTAATAAATAAGTAAAAGCTGATGAGCGTACAACTGCTCATCAGCTTTTTAATGTAACTATTACTTAACGTGTTAGTACGCTAAAAGCAATACCTTTTGCAAAGGACTGTTCTTTAAGTACTTTTTTTGCATAAGCAGCGGCTTCATCTTCGTTTGATGAAGTAGTTTCGAAGTAAAGTTGGATACCTTGTTTTTTGATATATGTATAAGCTGGGTTTTCTAAACTTTCTAAAACAGCAATAATTTCTTTTTGCATAAATGGACTATTTACACAGATCATTCATGTTACCTCCTTTTTTAGAATATAAAGATATTTTAACCGTTTACATTCTGGAAAGCAATATGAGCTGGAAAGGAATGGTAAAGCAATTGGCATTAATTAGTATGCTAGATCAATTATTCCAGAAAGCTTATTTAACGTTTACTTTTATAACTAGGAAAAGCAGGTGGGATTTAGTATACTAAAAGAGTGCATATAGAATGAGGATAATTATCAAGTGAATGAGATATTTAGGAGGAAAAAAATGAAGAAAGTAAGAAAAGCAGTTATACCTGCTGCAGGACTAGGAACTAGATTTTTGCCTGCAACAAAGGCAATGGCAAAAGAGATGTTGCCGATCGTAGACAAACCTACTATTCAATTTATTGTAGAAGAAGCTATTGCATCTGGTATTGAAGAAATCTTAGTTGTAACAGGAAAGAGCAAACGTTCTATTGAAGATCATTTTGATTCTAACATAGAATTAGAAGAAAACTTAAAAGAGAAAAATAAACTCGAATTACTGAAACTAGTTGAAGAAACAACTAAAATCAAATTGCATTTTATTCGTCAATCTTATCCAAAAGGCTTAGGAGATGCAGTATTGCACGCTAAAGCTTTCGTTGGTGATGAGCCGTTTGTAGTAATGTTGGGTGACGATTTGATGATGGATAAAGAGCCTTTAACAAAACAATTGATCAATGAGTACAATGAAAATAGTGCTTCAAACATTGCTGTGATGGAAATTCCTAAAGAAGATACTTCAAAATACGGTATCATTGATCCGGAACGTCAAGTAAATGAAAAACTCTATAACGTACGTAAGTTTGTTGAAAAACCTGATCCAGAAAAAGCTCCAAGCAACTTAGCGATCATCGGACGTTACTTATTGACACCAGAAATTTTCACTATACTCGAAAATCAAGAACCCGGTGCTGGAAATGAAATCCAATTAACCGATGCTATCGACAAATTAAACAAGACACAACGCGTATTTGCACATGTATTTACAGGCAAACGTTACGATGTGGGAGATAAATTCGGCTTTATGCAAACCAGCATTCAATATGGTTTGATTCATCCTCAGATCAAAGATGATTTAAGTCAATACATTATTGAATTAGGAAAAGAGTTAGAAAGTAAAAAAGCAAAGAAAAAATAAGTTTTTTAAAATAGCTGACACTTAATTGATAAGTGTTCAGCTGTTTTTTTTGGTTCTTCATCATGTAACGTTGATAAAGTCTCTAAGTTGCTTAAACACTAACTTCTAGAAATTACTGGAGGAATCGGGGTTGCTGGTAGCCATGTAAAGGATGCAAGTAAGGGCGCACTGTGGGCATACGCCCAAGTGTATCATGCCTGTAAGTTGCTGAAGCAACTACAGTCATGACAAATTACAAAGCGTTGGCGCTTCAGCGCTTACGCTTTGTTTGTTCTTCACTTCGCTACGCATACCGAATCCGTACGTCGCTATTGCTCCAACGGCTTCGGCAAAGCTTGCAAGCTTGGAGACCTTGGCTCCGAGCGTTCCCATGGCTCTCATCAAGAAACCCCGATTCCTTCAGTGCTTTCTTTACTAACGCCATAAAATAGATATCCTTTTTTTGTCGTTAAATAGTCGAATTTTTGTTTCAGCTGGTAAATGATTTCTATGTTATACTGCGTCTGAAGGAAAATAACGGGTTAGTTGAAATTGATTATCGAGGTGTTTCAAAAATGGAAAATTTGGCTAGATTCAAGAAACAGTGGATAATAATAGGGAGCGTTATTCTAATTTTTTTCCTGTTATTCAGCGTTTACATCATGACTGAAAACAACCAAAAACAAGCTGAAATGACAGTTAATTATGTCAATTCTAATATTTATCAACGAGAAAGTATTCTAGACCGAGCTAGGTTTGTGACACAAAGAGATGGCGAAATGGATATTGTAGTCTTAGGCAGTAGTGTTACAAAAGGGCTAGGAGCGACTGAGTCCCAACCCGTTTGGGGAGAATTGTTAGAACAGTATTTAAATGCGCATAACGAAATTGCTGTAAATGTGCAGAACCATGGGCATAGTGGATACAGCACATCAGACCTGATCAAAAACAATAAGATCGTCCCAGTGATTGAAGAAGAACCAGATTTGATTATTTTTGAATTATGCTTGATCAATAATAATCGGTATCCGCAAAATACTCTTGTTCAAACGAAAGCAGATATCCAATGGATCATGGAAGCTTTTGCTAGAGAACTACCAGGGACATTGGTCGTTTTTACAACAGCGAATCCAACGATCTATAACGATGTGTTACTGGCAGATGGCAAAATTACTTATGATCAGTACAATAAAGAAATCGCAACATTTATTACTGAACAAAATTGGCCGCTGATAGATGTATACCAATTGATGATGATGGAATTAGACCAGCACAATAGAGTGGTGGTAGAAACTTTAGAGGACCATGTACATCCAAATGGGAATGGTTATCAGTTGTGGTTTGATGTGATGGTAGAAAAACTGAATGTTCCAGTGAGTGGGTTATAAAAAACAATATATAGATTTGTAAGGGACATTGGTACAGAAATTGAAGGAGAGTTAGAGATGAAATTAAACATCACTAACTCTTAGATTTAGCTAAAAAATTGATCAAAGATAGCCAAAAAAGATAATGGCTCGGAGAAAAAATAGCAGCTTGCTTAAGACAAGCCAATGGAGTACCTTTTCGGTCAAAAGCATATCATTTGCCATTTTGCTCTATTTTTCTTACTCTTAAAGTGTACTAGAAATCATTAAGGAGGCTAAATGATGAGTCAAAAATTTGATGATTTGAAACAAAAACTAAAGAATGTTGATAAAGCGCAGATTGGTGATTTAATGAAAGATTTTGAACGGGCTAAAGAAGACGGCGAAATTAATGAAAAAGAACGCCAAGAACTGATGGATGCGGCAAAAAATGCAATAGGGGATAGTGGTTTCAAAGGATTTGGGCTCTAAATTAAATAATAATTAAAGTTTAGTTCTGTATTGGTGGTACGGATCTAAACTTTTTCTATTCTTTAAATTATAATAAAAGTTATTTCTCTAAGCGTTATTGTTTAGCGAAATGAAAGAATAGCGTATAATAAACTCATAAAGTAAATAAAAATTAATAGAAAAGAGGAATTTGTATGACAAAAGCTGGTGCATTTTTAAAAGGAGCAGCAATTGGTGCGGCTCTTGGGTTATTATTTGCTCCGAAATCTGGAGAAGAGTTAAGAAAAGATTTGATGAAAAAAAGAGAAGAAGCAATGGGTACAGCTAAAGAATATGCTGAAATGGCAAAAGAAAAAGGAAACGATCTACAACAAGTGGCTAAAGATACTTC
Source organism: Desemzia sp. RIT 804 (assembly GCF_016892605.1). Lineage (GTDB taxonomy): Bacteria > Bacillota > Bacilli > Lactobacillales > Carnobacteriaceae > Desemzia. The sequence continues at coordinate 62,108 of NZ_JAFEMV010000007.1, read as the reverse complement.
AGAAGATATCCGAGTAACTTTAAAAGATGGTTATGAAGATGTGAAGGGACAAGCAAAGGATACTGCGGAACAAGTAAAAAGTGATGCAGAAGCTGCTAAAGAATCTGCTAAAAAAACAGCAGAAGAAGTAAAAAAAGAAGCTGAACAAGGAAAAGCTGAAGCTGACGTAGCGGCACAAAAACCTCAAAATTGATTTAGTCAATAGTCGAATTCATTAAGGCTGGTTAATGAAGGAGTAAAAAAATGGGAATGGCTATAAGTGTTATACTGCTTTTATTGGCTGCCGCATTGATCTTTTTAAACATCGAAGCCACTTCGCAACTGAATTTTGGTTTCACAGAAATGACTGTGCCTTTATGGGCTGTTATGTTAGGGTTTTTAATTATTGGTTTAATTGCCGCTTGGTTAATGGCCCTTGCTAAAGAAAGAAAAAATAAAGAAACCATGAATGAAAAAGAACAGAAGTTAAGAGACCAAGATGATAAAATAAGAATAGCGGATAAAACTAAAGAAGATGCTGTAGTTCAAGCCAAAAGAGAATCAGAATCTGAGGTAATCAAGAAAAATGCTGAAATCGAAGGATTGAAGAAACAAATCAACAGCCTTGAAGAAGAGCTGAATAAACATTTGCCGAACAACAGCCAAAACGTAAATGCAAGTATCCATGAACCGACTTCGGAGACACTTAATACTAGAACTGAAAAGAGATCTAAAGAAATACAAGTAGAACCACAAGATAAAAAAAGATAAAGTGTTACTTAGTAAAAGAGCACCATACAACTTCGGTCACGATAACGAGGGGTATGGTGTATTTTTTGTGGAAATTATTGAAGAACGTCTAAGACAATAGTACTTTTATTTGGATTAAAAAAATTCTCTTATTTAGGATTTATGTTCCCAAATGAGGCTGAAATTACAGAAAAGGGAACGCAAATGAATCTTTCGTTTCTTTATGCATTGTTTGTTCTCCACTTCGCTACGCATATCGAGTCCGTACGTCGCTATTGCTCCAATGGCTTCGGCAAAGCTTGCAAGCTTGGAGATCTTGGCTCCGAGCGTTCCCATGGCTCTCACCAAGCAACCCCGATTCCTTCAGTACTTTCTTTACCAACGCTATAAAATAGATATCCAAAAACAATAGAATTCACAAACAAAACAAAATAACGCTGCTTCTCCTGACTATAGTCAAGAAAAGCAGCGTTATTTTTTAGATCTTAGTTACCATTTAATGGGTTTAAGGTCTTTTTAAATCGTCATCATTTTCTACAGTAACATCGCCTTGTGTATCTACGTCCAAATCTTCTTTACGAACAGTTTCAGAAACTTCTTTAGTTTCTTCTTTAGTTTCTTTATTTACTACAACTTCGTCTGTAACGACTGGACGTTTAGTGACTTCGATTTGTTCCTCTTTAATAGGAATAGTGATTTCTTCTTCATCACCTAACGTTCCGTCAGTTGGTTCATTATCTGTTACAGGACGTCTTTCAATTGTTACTTCTTCATGTTGTACAGGGACTTCTACAGTTTTAGTTTCTTCAGTAATGTTTTTCTTGATGTTCACTTCACCAGTTTGAACTTCGTTTGTGTCTACATCCAATCTTTCTTCTTGAAGCTTGATTCTTTCTTCATCATCCATAGAGCGATTCTCTGTATCTGTATCCAGTAATGGATCTTCTTCAACAGAAGGATCTACTTCAGGAACAGCACCGGGATCAGCTACTACATTATCATCAGGAACTAGATTAGGATCTGGCATAATGCCTTCACCAGGTAATGGAGTAGGGTCAACTACTGGTGGTACTGCGGTAGGGCTTGAAGTATCTAACGTATCTGCATCAGTAACATCTACATTGCTTCTATCGATATTGGGATCATCTTCTACTAAAACAATGATATTCCCGTTATCAATATCATCTTTGTAATTATATAAAACATCTTCATCTCGATTGTAATCTGGAGAATCATAAGATGTTTCATCATAAGTGTCTACAGTAAAGACGTCTTTGATTTTATCCCACATTGATCTGTCGTCTTCCGTATCTGATGCTTCACTATAATCCGTGGTCACTTCAACATCTGTATTCAATGAGATAGAATCTTTTACAGATGAATTAGTCACTAATGTAATATCTCTTTCTGCGTACCCTTGAGAAACTAAGACGTCAATAGCTTTTTGTGCTTCTTCGATAGAGAGATAACTTCCTTCTACAAATTTGCTCATAATTAATTTCCTCCTTATTTCTTCTTTGGTTATTTGATACAAGTACATTGTACAAATTTTAGACACATTTGGCTAATAATACGATTGACTTATTTTAAGAACATTAAAAAAGCAGCTCTACAAATGGGATAAGCCATTCGTGAAGCTGCTTTTGAAACGATTATTCTACAGTAACACTCTTAGCCAAGTTTCTTGGCTTGTCGACGTCGTTTCCACGATGCAGACTTGTATAGTAAGCGATCAATTGAGTAGGGATCACACTTACTAAAGGTGTCAATAAGTTATGAACTTTTGGCAATACATAAGCATCACCCGGTTGTTCTAAACCTTCCATAGCAATGATCATACTATGCGCTCCACGAGAAATCACTTCATGTGCGTTCCCACGAGTATGACCAGCTGTTTTCTTGTCTGTTATAATAGAAATAACTGGCGTACCTTCTTCGATCAAAGCAATTGTACCATGTTTCAATTCTCCAGCCGCGAAGCCTTCTGTTTGAACATAAGATACTTCTTTTAATTTTAATGCAGCTTCCATCACTAGATAGTAGTCAATTCCGCGTCCAATATAGAAAGCATTCCGGCTAGTGCTTAAATGAGTTAATGAAAGGTGTTCAAAAATCTCTTTGTCATCAATAACAGATTCGATAGCATTTGCTACGATACCTATTTCATGAGCGATGTCGACTTCGATAGGTAATCCTTTTGCTTTCGCAACAAGTTCAGCTAGAATAGACATAACAGCAATTTGTGCTGTATAGGCTTTAGTTGAAGCAACAGCGATCTCTGGTCCAGCGTGTAACAACAATGTGAATTGAGCTTCGCGTGAAAGAGTAGAACCAGGTACATTTGTTAAGGTTAGAGATGGATAGCCCATTTCATTCACTTGTACGAGTACTTGACGACTATCAGCTGTTTCTCCACTTTGTGATAAGAAAATAAAGAAAGGTTTTTCAGTTAATAACGGCATATTGTAGCCGAATTCACTTGATAAATGAACTTCAGTAGGGATTTGAGTCAATTTTTCAATCAGTTGTTTTCCTGCCCAACCAGCATTGTAACTTGTACCACACGCTACAATGTAAATGCGGTCACTAGCTAGAATAGTATCTAAAATTGTAGGATCGATTTCTAGTTGTCCTCTTTCGTTTTGGTAATTTTGAACGATTTTACGCATTACTGCTGGCTGTTCATCAATTTCTTTAGCCATATAGTATGGGTAAGTACCTTTACCTAAATCATTTGCATCTAAATGAGCTGTGTAAGAATCACGTTCAATGATTTCACCAGATAAGTCTTCTATTTGAATCCCGTCTTTTGACAATGTAGCTACTTCACCGTCCATCAGCTCGATGAATTGATTTGTTTCTCGAATCATAGCCATTGCATCACTACAAATAACGTTAAAGCCATCACCAGTACCCAATAGTAGCGGGCTTTTGTTTTTTGCAGCGTAAATCACATCAGGATTTTCATTGTCTACTAAAGCTAGGGCGTAAGATCCTTTTAAAGCTACAATAGCTTTTTTGAAAGCATCCATTGTATCTAATTCTTCAGATTCCGCAAACCATGAAATCAATTGAACGATGATCTCTGTATCTGTATCACTGTGTAATGTGACATCAGTTAAGTAAGCATCGCGTACTTCTGTGAAGTTTTCGATAACACCATTGTGAACGATAGAAAAACGACCACTATTAGATTGGTGAGGGTGAGCATTTTCAACGCTAGGTACTCCATGAGTAGCCCAGCGAGTATGGCCGATACCAGAAAAGGCAGAAACAGATTCATCTACTTTGTCTCGTAAAGCAGCAATTCGTCCTTTTTCTTTAAATAAGTGACCAGATTTTTGATGGTCCATCACATAAATTCCCGCTGAATCGTATCCACGATATTCTAATGTTTCCAAACCATGTAACAATATTTTCTTTGCGTCTTTATTTCCAATGTATCCCACAATTCCGCACATTTATTATTCCAACTTTCTGTTTTAGTTTTATGAAATTATTATTTGTTGTAGTAAATGCTAAACAGAGTTTAAAATATCCTTTGTTAATCAATTTATTTAATTGGTATAGACAATAAAAAGGTGCTTAGCAACAAGAACAACTAAATAGTACAGCACTTAAAAAAAGATGTCAATAAAATATTTTATTTTTATTTAAAAATTGGTCTATACGCAATGAGGTGTAGCAAATAAGGCTTGTAAAAATAGCTGAATAACCATTAAATAAAGAAAAAAAGCTAACTATACCTTTGACACAAATAGATGTGACAAAGTTGGCACTAAGAATCATTGAAAACGCAATCAATATTATGTAAGCTTTTACATAAGAAGAGGAATATTATTTAAAGGAGGAATTATTGTGGAACAAACAGTATCAAAGTCAAAATCAGGAAGAAAGTCCGCTGTTCAAAAGTTTGGTAGTGCTTTGAGTGGAATGGTTATGCCAAATATTGGAGCTTTTATTGCATGGGGTATTATTACAGCATTATTTATTGCAGATGGTTATCTGCCAAATGAACAATTAGCAACTATTGTCGGTCCAATGCTGACATATTTGTTGCCTTTGTTGATTGCTTATCAAGGTGGATACAATGTGTACGGCCAACGTGGAGCAGTGGTTGGGGCAATCGCTACATTTGGGGTCATCATGGGTTCTGAAGTACCAATGCTGATTGGAGCTATGGCGCTAGGCCCATTAGGTGGTTACTTGATCAAGAAATTTGACCAAGCTTTTGGCAGCAGAATTAAAACTGGTTTGGAAATGTTGGTCAACAACTTCTCAAGCGGGATTATCGGTTTTATGCTAGCGGTCATTGCCTTCTATATAGTTGGACCATTTGTTCAAACATTGACAGACATTATGGGTCAAGGAGTAGCTTGGATCATGAATGCTGGTTTGTTGCCATTGGCAAATGTCTTTATTGAGCCAGCAAAAATCTTGTTCTTAAACAACGCGATCAACCATGGTATTTTAACACCACTTGGTATCGAACAAGCAGCCGAAACTGGTAAGTCGATTCTGTTCTTGCTAGAAGCTAACCCAGGTCCTGGTTTAGGTATCTTGGCAGCTTACATGGTTTTTGGCAGAGGTTCATCTAGATCATCTGCTGTTGGAGCTTCTGTTATTCACTTTATCGGTGGGATTCACGAGATTTACTTCCCTTACGTATTGATGAACCCGCTATTATTTATAGCTGTCATTGCTGGTGGGATCGCAGGTACATTTACAAATGTACTTATGGGTTCAGGTTTAGTAGCAGCTGCATCACCTGGTTCAATTGTAGCTGTCTTAGGTATGACTGCTAGAGGAAGCCACGTAGGCGTTATTCTAGGCGTACTTGTAGGGGCGGCAGTTTCCTTTGCAGTAGCAGCTTTGATCTTAAAAACGACAAAAGCAAAAGATACAGATGAAGAATTTGAAGCTAAAGTTCAAGAATCTCAAAGTCTTAAAGCTGAATCAAAAGGACAGACTGCAGTAGCTCCAGTAACTGGGTCTGTAAGCGCAGTAAGTGATCAAACAGTATCAAAAATCATTTTTGCTTGTGATGCGGGAATGGGTTCTAGTGCGATGGGTGCTTCACTGATGCGTAAAAAAGTAAAAGAGGCAGGACTGGATATTCCGGTAACAAATTCTTCTATCAGTAATTTAAAAGACGAAGATGGCCTGCTGATCATTACGCAAGAAGAATTAGCAGAACGAGCTTCACAAAAAACACCTAGTGCTACTCACGTTGCTGTGGACAACTTCTTAAGTAGTCCAAAATATGAGGAAGTCATCAACAAGTTAAAAGAGCAATAAACGATAACTATTGTTTTATCAGAGAAAGAAAGTGGTGTAAAGCAATTTACATCGCTTTCTGTTTTGTGGTTTAGAGGAGAGAACACCAACAGAGAGGAGGAGAAAAGTGTATCTATCTAATCGTGAAAAAAAGATAGTCAATATTCTATTGGAACAACCAAAAGGGGTAACAATCGATTACTTGAGTGAACAATTATCTGTCAGTAATCGCACCACTTATAGAGTTATTTCAAGCTTAGAGAGCTCTTTGGCTCAATTCCAAATTAAATTAGACCGAGATGCAAATGGGTATCAACTAATCGGTCAAGAGGTACTCTTGAAAAAGTTAAAAGAACAAATAAGTAGCCCGTCAGAAGTTTTAACTGCACAACAAAGACAAAGTAAACTCATTATTACATTATTGACGGAAAAAGAAGAAGTGAAAATGGAATCTTTAGCTTTTGATCTAAATGTCAGTATTGGAACTGTACAAGCGGACTTAGTCTCTATTGAAGAAATGTTTAAAGAATACAACATAAAAATAGTCAGAAGAAAAGCAAAAGGAATAATTGCCGAATCTTCTGAAAGCAATAGACGATTAATTATCAGTGGGTTGATCACTAGTGAAATCAATGAATACGATTTTTTCCAATTATTTGATCGAGAAAATCAACTCAGTCAAGAACGTTGGAAAGCGGCTAACAATCCCTTTCTTTATGAAATGAATCCTCAAGATTTAGAATGTGCCTACAAGGAATTGAAGCAACTAGATGGATTTAGCATTGAGAATGTTACAGATACACAGTTTCAGCGGCTTGTTACCTTACTGTGTATTTCCATTATGCGGATGTCTGCTGGTTATCTGCTAGATGAGATTCAGTTGAATACAGATCTAACTGTGGTCAATAGTGAGAAAAGCAGGAAAATGGCTTTAAGCATTTTAAGTGATATTCAAAAAAAATATCAGTTGAAACAAATGCCTACAGAAGAATGTGAATTTTTAGCTTTACAGATCCAAGGGTTGAATGTCCCGTTAAAAAATGAGTTCTATGAAGATTTTGACGTGAATCTAGGATATAAAGTCCGAGAATTGATTCGTTTAGTATCTAAAGATTTAGGGTGGGATTTTTATTTAGATGAGACGCTATTTCAGGACTTATTGCAGCATGTCTCTGCAGCGTTGAACCGGGCTCAAGCACCAATGCCTGAAAGCAATAATCCTTTACTCAATAAAATAGTAGATGAATATGAAGAAATCAGTTATTCCGTACAACATAATTTGAAAATTATTTTTCCAAATACTAAATTTTTATCGAATGAGGTTGTGTATATTGTTATTCATTTTGCATCTGCTTATGAGAGGAATCCGCGCACGCAATCTTTATCTGTATTAGTAATTTGTTCCAGCGGAGTAGGCACAGCAAAGATTTTGGAAAGTCGTTTGCGAAAAAACATCCCTGAAATCACTGAGATAGAGATTTCTCAAATATCCCAATTAAACAGAGTGAATTACGAAGAATACGATTTGATTCTTTCAACTGTCTTTCTACAAGGATTTGAAACGGAATACAAAGTGGTCACACCTCTTTTGATGGATGATGAAGTAAAAAGCATTAAATTATATACACGTCAAATACTGGCAGAAAAGAAAACGAAAAAAGAATTGCAAGATAAATTGTATTCCCAAAATCATGCAGAAGAGAATAATTTTAAAGAATTTTTTGAAAAGTTATCGGAAGTTAATACTGTTTTAGAGTACTTTGATTTAATCCTTCTAGATAATAGTCCTGATCTAGAAACTTGTTTAGAACGGATTTGCCAAAAACTCGAGGGGAAAGTGTTGCTTGATTCTGATCGAGTAAAAATAAAATTAACCAAAAGAATGGAATTAGCACCCATTGGATTACCTGGGACCAATATGGCTTTGTTTCATTGTATTGATGAAACAATCACCAAACCTTATTTTGCTATTTTTGAACTTACCAATCCTATTGATGTATTAGCTATGGATAAGCAACACATCCAAATGAAACGTGTTTTATTGATGCTGGGTCCAGAACCTTTAAGCAAACATACACAAGACATTTTAGGATCTATTAGTGCAGCGATCGTAGAAAGTGCTGTAAATATGGAATTATTTAATTCTGGTTCAAAAAAATTGATCACTCAATTTTTAAGCCAATTGTATTTAGAAAAAATTAAACATTAACACAGAGGAGAATGAATATGAATATTTTAAATGAGTCGAACATTTTATTGAACCAACCTATTGAAAACAAAAAAGACGCTATTGTAGCTGCAGGAAAATTACTTGTACAAGGCGGCTATGTTGAAGAGAGTTACATCGAATCCATGTTGGAAAGAGAACAAACAGTATCGACTTATATGGGGAACTTTATTGCTATTCCCCATGGAACGGATGATTCCAAGTCAGCTATTAAAAAATCCGGTATCTCAGTAGTGCAAATACCGAATGGCGTCAATTTTGGAGATTCTAGTGATGAAAAGTTAGTGACCATTGTTTTTGGGATCGCTGGAGTGGGGGACGAACATTTAGATATTTTATCTCAAATCGCAGTTTATTGTTCTGAAATTGAAAACGTAGTGAAATTAGCTGATGCAAATACAGAAAATGAAATCGTTCAACTATTAGGAGGCATTGATTAATATGCAAGCTATACATTTTGGCGGAGGAAATATCGGTCGTGGATTTATTGGAGAGATTTTAAACGCAAATGGTTTCTCAGTAGCATTTGTTGATGTAAATAACGACATCATCGAAGCTTTAAACCAAAAAAAAGGGTACACTATTTATTTGGCTGAAGAAGGCAACCACACTGTTGAAATAGATCGGGTTTATGGAATCAATAATGGAACTGATCCGGAAGCGGTAGTGGATCTATTTGAAAAAACAGACCTTGTCACAACAGCTATTGGTCCAAAAATCTTGCCTTACATTGCTCCTTTGATTGCTCAGGGGATTCAAAAAAGAAACAGCAATGGAGTAACAAAACCACTGGATATTATCGCCTGTGAAAACATGATAGGTGGAAGTAGCTTTTTAAAAGAAGAAGTGGCTAAGCATTTAAATGAATCTGACAAAGAGTACACACAAAAATACATTGGGTTCCCTAATGCTGCAGTGGACCGAATAGTACCGGCTCAAACTCATGAAGATGTCTTGAGTGTCACTGTTGAACCTTACAAAGAATGGGTAGTTGAAAGCAGCGACCTGAAAAATACAGAGTTGAAACTCGAAGGTGTCGATTATAAGGAAGATTTAGCACCTTTTATCGAAAGAAAACTATTTACTGTAAATACAGGGCATGCAGCTACAGCTTATCATGGAAAGTATGCTGGCTATCATATGATCGATGAAGCTTTAAATGATGAGACTGTCTTAGAAAATGTGAAGAACGTGTTGAACGAAACTGGAGCTTTGATGGTTCAAAAATGGAATTTTGATCAAACAGAGCATCAGCAATACATCGATAAAATTCTAAATCGATTTAAAAATCCTTTTATTTCAGATGATATCAGCCGAGTTGGAAGAACCCCTATCCGTAAATTAAGCTTTGACGAACGTTTTATCAAGCCGATACGAGAAGCGTATGAACGCCAATTGAAAGTGGATGCTTTGATTCAAACTGTGGCTAAAGCTTTAAGCTACCATGATGAGAATGATGAAGAAAGTCTGGAATTGAGTCAACTACTTGCAGAAAAAACAGTTCTTGAAGTTGTTCGTCAAGTTACTAAATTAACTCAAGAAGATTTAATCAACAGAATTGTTGCAGAATATGAAAGTTTGAAACAGAGCTAAATTTTAAGTTTAAACACAACACCATCACTACTAATGAGCTTTTTATTAGCGGTAATGGTGTTGTGTTTTTATTCCGAATCACAGTGTGAGCAGTTAGGTTTTGCATAAATATGAAAAAGTATTTCTATTGACAGATTTTTTTTCGTTTGTTATGATAATTCCAGTTTCAATTAAGTGCGCACTTAATCAAACAAAGAAACTCAAAATTGACTAAATAAAGAGGAGGAAGCCAAGTGATGATGTTTAACTGTTGTTGTTCATGTTGTTCAAATAACTCATGCTCTCAGTTATCATCGTATACGGTTTCTTTCTGTTAAAAATTATAGTATAGATGTAGGATACTATTGAATGTTACAGTTTTCTGTAGAAGACTGTACTCTTTTTCAGCTAAACCAAATATGAAAAGTAACGGTGCATGAGAATGATTATTTCTCATGTGCTTTTTTTATTTTTCAAAAAATAGGAGTGGAATTATTGGAGAAAATAAAACAGTTCAAAAAACCTGGCTTGATGATGCAGGTCTTGATTGGAGCTTTAATTGGAATTTTAGTGGGGTACTTTAGTCCAAAAATAGGCATCGAAACAGAATTTTTAGGAACATTATTTATGAATTCCATTCAAATGGTTATTGTACCTTTGATTTTCCCGCTGATTGTTTTGGCGATCGTCGAAATCAGCAAAGCTAAACGGTTTGGAAGAGTGGCTCTAAAGTCATTTGGATACTTTTTTATTGTCACAACAGGCTTGATCATCATGACATTGCTGATTGGTGTATGGAGTAATGTAGGTAATGGATTTCTGGTCGATTCGATCAGTACTGAAGCTTTAAATGGGATAGCCAATAGTATTGATTTTCGAACGTTTTTATTAGGGATCGTTCCAAGTAATGTTTTTCAAGCTTTTGCAGATGGTAACTTATTACCGATTATTTTCTTTGGCATATTTCTAGGCGTTTCATTAGTAGCAATAGGCGAGCAGGCTAAACCAGTAATCACATTCTTTGACGCTTGGTCTAAAGCGATGTTCAAAATGGTGAATTATGCGATAGCTATTGCTCCAATCGGTGTATTTGGATTTTTGGCTTATGACGTAGCCACATATGGAGTAGGAAATCTGCTTTCATTGGGTCAATTTGTTTTATGGGCATATATTGCCTATGCTTTAGTAGCTTTTATTGTTTACCCATTGGTTGGACTACTTTTTAAAGTGCCTTATTTTTCATTAATGAAAGAAACAGGAGACTTATCTTTATTAGCTTTTTCTGCTGGAAGTTCCAGTATCGTATTGCCTTCTTTGATTGAACGACTCAAGAAGTTCGGTGTGCCAGAATCGATAGCATCTTTTGTGACTTCTTTAGGGTATTCATTTAATTTAGGAGGTGCTGCTGTTTACACAAGTATGGCTGTTATGTTCGTGATCAATTTGTACGGAGCAACGTTAAATATGACTGATTTTATTGTATTGACTTTGTTCTTGACTATCATTACAAAAAGTATTGCAGCAGTGCCTTCTGGAGCAGTAGTGGTTTTACTGGCTTCAGCGACCCAACTAGGATTGCCTCCTCAAGGAGTAGCTTTGCTGGTTTCGATAGATTTCTTTGTAAATGCCGGGCGTACTGCACTGAATGTAGTAGGAAATGCTTTAGCACCGGTAGTTATCGCCAAATCTGAAGGACAATTTAAAACGATTGAGCAAACAGTTAGGAATAAAGCAACAAAATCTGCATAATAGACAACGGGAATGGAGTGTTAAAGAATGAAAAAAGTATACATTATTCATGAAAACGATGATTGGACAAGACATTTGACAGCGCGTCTAGAGGAACTAGCAGTACCTTATGAAAACTGGGATTTATCCCAAGGGTTAGTAGATATCCAAACTGCTCCTCCAGAAGGTATTTTTTATAATCGAATGAGTGCTTCCTCGCACACTCGTGGACATCGATATGCTCCAGAGTTGACCGATAATTTACTGCATTGGTTGGAAAGTTATGGAGCTGCAGTTATTAATGGTACTGGAGCGATTGAATTAGAAGTCAGTAAATTAAAACAGCATTTAGCGTTAAAAACAAACGGGATAACGACACCTGAAACGATTGGAGCTGTTGGTAAAGAGAACATCATTCAAGCGGCGGAAAAAATGAACCGTTTTCCGTTTATCATTAAGCATAATCGAGCGGGTAAAGGATTGGGCGTTCGTTTGTTGTATACCATTCAAGATTTGAAAGACTATGTGTATGGGCCAGAATTTGAGGATTCAGTTGATGGAATCAGCTTGATCCAACAATATGTTCGCCCAGCTGATGGACACATTGTTCGTTCTGAATTTATTGGCGGGAAATTTTTCTATGCTGTCAAAGTAGATTCCAGTGATGGTTTTGAACTTTGCCCAGCAGATAATTGCCAGATCCCGATAGGAACAGAAATGTGCCCGGCTGAAGAACCAGAAATTTTGTCACCAAATAAATTTAAAATCAAAGAAGATGGATTGCCTCAAGCACAAATTGATTTGTATGAAGCCTTCTTGGAAAAACAACGTATCGATGTAGCAGCTATTGAGTTTATTGAAACTGAAGATGGTCAAACATACGCATATGATGTCAATACAAATACGAATTACAATGCTGATGCAGAAAAAATAGCAGACAAGTTTGCCATGCTGGAATTGGCTACGTATTTGAAAAAAGAATTAGAGAAAGCTGCAGCAGTAACTGCATAACAAAGTTGGGAACATCTTGATTTTTATTCAATCTTCAACTATTTAAAAAGGACATTTTATGTGCATTCACTTACTGTGGAGTATAAAATGGAAACAAAGATCAAATAGTGGAGGAAGGAATGTAAATATGAGGAGAATTGTTTTTATACGCCATGGACAAAGTGAATGGAATGCAATCAATCAATTTACTGGATGGGTGGACGTGGATCTAAGCGAGTTGGGTCTAAGAGAAGCTCATGAAGCAGGACAGAAATTAAAAGAGGCAGGGGTCGAGTTAGACTTGGCTTTTACATCTGTTCTGAAACGAGCAATCAAAACCTGCCATATCGTTTTAGAAGATTCTGAACAGTTATGGGTACCAGAAATCAAAACATGGCGCTTAAACGAACGTCATTATGGAGCATTGCAGGGGCTTAATAAAGCAGCAACTGCTGAAAAATACGGTATTGAGCAAGTTCAACTTTGGCGTCGCTCATATGATACGTTGCCGCCTCTCTTAAAACCTGACGATCCTAATTCTGCTTTAAATGATCGTCGGTACGCTAATTTACAAAAACGAGTTGTTCCTATGGGAGAAAACTTAAAAACAACGTTGGCTCGAGTCATTCCGTTTTGGGAGGACCAAATTGCGCCAGCTGTTTTAGACGGCAAAACGGTTTTAGTAGCAGCTCATGGAAATTCATTGCGGGCTTTAGCAAAATATATTGAAGAAATCTCTGATGAAGAGATCATGGAGTTGGAGATCCCAACAGGACAACCGCTGGTTTATGAATTAGATGAAGAATTAACGGTTATCAAAAAATATTATCTTTAAGCTGAATAATCCCAAACAGCTAAACTAATAAGCACGAAGCAAAACCCATTCCTACTAGGAGTACTCATAGTAGAAATGGGTTTTGTTGTCTTAGGTATTCCATGTGAAATGGACTCCGTTAGACTAATAAACGGGTTTATTGATCAAAAGAGCACTGAATGAGTATTGCAATTGATTAGTAAGTAGATTTGTGACTGAAAAACTAAATAATGAGATAAATAGGTTCCAGTTTTTTAATAAGCGTATCTTTGACTAATCGGATTTTGCGTTCCTTTTAGTAGAGTACAGACTCCAAAAAGGGACGCAAAAATCAGTTACGTTCCTTTTTTCGAAAATTCATGTCAAAAAGGGAACGTAACTTTAATTTGCGTTCCCTTTTTTAATTTTTTAGACTCAAAAAGGAACGTAAAACTAAAAGGTTTCTTCCCTATAAGGATATTTTTAGCAGCTGAAAAAGCATACTAAGCAGATGAGAATGTTGCTGTCCCATCTGCTTATTTTTTATGGACCATTTCAATGTAATCTGTGAAAACTCCTGTAGCACCCATATCAAATAGATCTAAGATAACTTTTTCATCATTAACCGTATAAGGATGTAATTCAAGCCCGCTTTGACGAACTTGTTGAGCGAAAGAGTCCGTTATTTTCTTGTAATTTGTACCAATGCCCACTGCGTATTCTTTAATATGCTCGATTTTTTCATTTGTGATCTTAGCTGTCCCATCGAATTGAAGCAATTGGATCAACGGAATATCGGGCTCTTTTTGATGGAAGATGGCGAGACTTTCTTGGCTAAATGACTGAAGTATCACTTTTCCGCTGGATGGGTTTTCCAATAAGTGGAACTCATTCAATAAATCCATCAATTTTTGTTCCATATTGTCGTAGTTGTCTGGAGATTTTGTTTCTATATAATAGTTGACCGATGCCCCGAATTCTTCAAATACCTCTCTTAGAGTTGGAACAGTTAACCCTTCATAGCTACCTGCAGCTTTTTCAGGAAACTTTTCATTGAACCAACTTCCAGCATCCAATAGTTTTAATTCAGCCAAAGTATAAGAATTCACTAGTCCTTGACTGTTGGTAGTTCGATCAACGGTCTCATCATGCATGGCTACCAGTTCGCCATCCTTTGTTTGTTGCAAATCGATCTCCACATAATCAGCTCCCATTTCCTCAGCTAAACGATAAGCTTCAATGGTATGTTCTGGAGCATAACCACTAGCTCCTCGATGACCAATGATCAAAAAATCTTGTGGTACAGTACTCGATACGGACCGAGAAGATCTTGATTGGGCTAACGACACTGCAAAAAGACTTATTCCCAGAATAAGGACAAATCCTATAACAATTTTTTCCTTCATATATAAACTCCTCCATAGTCCATAAGCTATCTCTCTATTTTACACGTCTATTTAATGGGCAGTGTATTTTTTTTGTATGCAATTGGAAATATTCAGTAAAGTTTGTAAAATTTTTGTCCAGAGCACGTATCTGATCAGAACGTTATTCAAGTTAACAAATGAATCCAGAAACTTTTTGTTTACAATACCTAAATAATTTTCACTAAAAACTGACAAAATTAATATTGAGCTTACTGAAAATTAAAATTGGATTGGTAGACTTTGAACTTGTAAGAGCTTATCTGAAGATCAAAGGAGTGGAGCGATATAAAATTACATACACTAAAAGTGAATCATGGTTCTTTATTAGAAGAAAGGAGTTAACTGATGGCAAGCAATACACCTAGAATAAAGAAAAACAAATTTACTATTGAGTCTTACATGTATTTGATTCCAGCTTTTTTAGTATTTGGCTTATTTACTTTTTGGCCATTTATACGAACGATCTACCGCAGCTTATTTTTAACTGATAATCGAGGTCTGGAAGCTGTTTTTGTTGGATTCAAAAATTACATGGATTTATTTACTTCTTCATCATTCCAAAACAGTTTATGGGTGACAGGTCAATATGTCGTACTGGTTCTCTTGTTCGGAATAACATTCGGTTTTGCAACAGCCATGCTTTGTAACTCGAAGTTTCCCGGGCTGAGATGGTTCTCTACTATATACGCGATGCCAATGGCTATTGCATCTAGTGGGATAGCGCTAGTCTTTAACATCATGTTGAATCAAAACATCGGTATATTGAATCAGCTTCTTGGAACAGATGTAGCATGGTTAGCTGATCCAAAATGGGCATTGCTAAGTGTTGCATTTTTAACAGGATGGTTAAACAGCGGAATCAATTTTTTGTATTTCAGTGCTGGATTATCGAATATCGATCAATCGTTATACGAAAGTGCTTCTGTTGATGGAGCAGATGGGTGGAACAAATTCAAATATATCACGATGCCGAGTCTAAAGGCTATAATTTTCTTTGTAGTCGTTGTCAATATTATCAATGCGTTCCAATCTTTTGGCCAAATCAAGATTTTGACTAAAGGTGGTCCGGGCGAATCAACCAATGTGATCGTATATGATATTTATCGGAATGCATTTGAGAATTTTCGTTTTGGATTGGCTTCTGCAGAATCCGTTATTTTATTTGTTATCATCGGAATCTTAACAGTCTTTATGTTTAAATTTCAAGGAAAGAGGGAGAAGTAATGGCATTAAACATTCAGACTACAGAGGAGCTGGCTTTTCAAGAGGAAGCCGTCAAATTCAATCGACGTTATAAATTGAAAAAGAATGGGAAAAAAGCGGCTTTATTAGCAGTTAATTTAGCAGTTGTATTGGTGGTGTTATTTCCTTTGCTTTATGCCTTGTTCATGTCATTGAAAACTCCAGGAGAAATTTATTCTTCAGAACTTGATTTGTTTCCAGAAATCCTTCAGTTCTCAAATTATACAGATGCTTTTAAAGCAGCTCCTTTAGGACAGTACATATGGAACTCTTTTATTGTAGCTGGTTTGATCACGTTAGGTCAGTTGGTAACGGGAGCATTTGCCGCTTTTTCGTTCCATTTTACACAATACAAAGGAAAAGAGATTTTATTTTCTTTGGTTATGGCAACAATGATGGTCCCCGGAGAAGCTACGATCATTTCCAACTATTTGCAAGTGAGCAGATGGGGATGGTTGGACAGTTACAAAGTTCTAATCGTTCCTTATCTAACTTCTGCTACAACGATTTTCTTGTTTAGACAATTTTATAAAAATTTTCCTATGTCATTGTATGAATCAGCAAAAATAGACGGAGCAAGCAATATTCGTTTCTTATTTCAAATATTATTGCCGTTAACTAAGCCGGCCATTGGCGCTGTGGCAGTAAACGCATTTATCAATGCTTGGAACATGTACATGTGGCCACTGTTAGTAACTGGATCGGACAGCTATCGAACGGTCCAGATCGGTGTCTCTATGATGAACAGTATTGATTCACAATCGATCGTATTGATGTTAGCTGGTGTAGTCATATGCTTAATTCCATCCTTATTGATATTTGTATTTGGTCAAAAGTCACTTGTCAGAGGGTTGATGTCAGGTTCTGTAAAAGGGTAGAAAAAATAATATAAATGGCTCAATCAGAGCGTAAAAAAGGGAGAGTATCATGAAAAAGAATAGCAAACGTAAATTCAAAGGTTTATCTGCTTTAGCATTAACTTCAGCACTATTTTTAGCAGCTTGTTCAGGAACTGGAGCTACCGAAAGTGAAAGTTCTAACGCGGATTCAGAAGCTGCTTCTACCGTGGATGAAAATGCTACTGGAGAAGGACAAGAAATCACTTTTTGGCATGGAATGGGTGGCGGAGCAGGAGAAGCTGTTGATGAATTGGTTTCCCGTTTCAATGAACAAAATGAACTAGGAATCAACGTTACTGCTGAATATCAGGGTTCATACGACGACACAATCACAAAACTAAAAAGTGCTTCTTTAGGAAACGTTGGGGCAGACTTAGTACAGATTTATGAAATCGGAACAAGTTATATGTTAGATTCTGGTTTAGTTACACCTATGCAAGATTTGATCGATGCGAATGAGTACGATGTTTCTCAAATTGAACCAAACATTGCTGCATTCTATACAGTAGACGAACTATTGTACTCTATGCCATTCAACTCGTCAACGCCAATTACTTATTACAATAAAGATATGTTTGAAGCAGCCGGTATTGAAGATGTGCCAGAGACATTGAGCCAAATTGGAGAATTCCAAGAAGCCTTAGAAGCAGAAGGCGGAGCAAATATGGCTATCTCTCTTCAAATCTATGGTTGGTTTGTAGAACAATTTATTGCTAAGCAAGGCGGAGATTATGCAAATAATAGTGACGGTCGTGAGGATATTGCAACAGAAGTGGCTTTCAATCAAAACGATGAAATGACCAAAATGCTTACAGAATGGAAAAGTTTATATGAATCTGGAGCTGCTCCAAATGTGGGGCGTACAGGCGGACAACCAGAATTCGTGGCTGGTCAATCTGCAATAACATTTGGATCAACAGCAAGTTTGAAAACAATATTGAATGAAGTTGACGGAAAATTTGAAGTAGGAACAGCGTATCTTCCTAAAATTTCCGCTGAGGATGAAGGCGGCGTTTCTATTGGCGGGGCTTCTCTATGGGCAATCGATAATGAAGATTCAGAAAAAGCGCAAGCTACTTGGGAATTTGTAGAGTTTTTGATTTCACCTGAATCTCAAGCTTATTGGAATCAGCAGACAGGGTACTTCCCGATCACAACGGCAGCTCATGAAGAAGACCTTTTTAAAGAAAATATGGTTGAATTCCCTCAATTCCAAACAGCAATCGATCAATTACATGATGCTACTCCAAACGATCAAGGGGCTTTATTAGGAGTCTTCCCAGAAGCACGTCAGATCATTGAAACTGAAATTGAAAATATGTTAAATAATGACGTTTCTCCTGAAGACACTGCAGCAGCTATGACAGAACAAATCAACGCTTCTATCGAAAACTATAATCTTGTAAATAACTAAAACTCACTCAGCTTTTATCTGATGGAGTTCCAGAGTGGGTATGAAATAAACTGGAAAATGAAAAATTTGGAGCGAGGACAATCATTTATGTCTAAGCTCCATCTCTATTTTGAGGAGGAATACTATGTCTACAGTATCATTGCAAAAAATAAAAAAAGTATACGATAAAGACGTCGTTGCCGTAAAAGAAATTGATTTGGAAATCAAAGATAAAGAATTTTTAGTTTTTGTAGGTCCTTCTGGGTGTGGTAAATCAACTACTTTAAGGATGATTGCTGGACTAGAAGAAATTTCAGGCGGCAGATTGTATATTGGAGAAGATATCGTAAACTATGTGGAATCAAAAGATCGTGATATTGCAATGGTTTTTCAAAATTATGCTCTGTATCCGCACATGACGATATTTGATAACATGGCTTTTCCATTAAAGATGCAAAAAATGGCTAAAAATGACATCAAGCAACGTGTAGAGAAAGCAGCAAAGATTTTGCAATTAGAAGATTATTTAAAGCGGAAACCTGCTGCTTTATCTGGTGGGCAAAGACAACGCGTCGCATTGGGTAGAGCAATTGTACGAAACCCTAAAGTATTCTTGTTGGATGAACCATTATCTAATTTAGACGCTAAATTAAGAGTAGCTATGCGATCTGAAATCGTTAAATTACACCGTCAACTTGGGACAACTTTTGTATATGTAACACATGATCAGACAGAAGCTATGACTATGGGGGACCGTATTGTAGTGATGAATGCTGGTAAAATCGAACAAGTAGATACTCCAGAAAATTTGTACAATTACCCTAAAACGAAATTTGTAGCAGAATTTATTGGCAGCCCACAAATGAATATATTGAAAACAAAATTGGTAGCTACTGAAGAAGGCCTAGCAGTAATGATTCAACAAAAACCAGTGTTACTGGGAAAAGCTATAGAAAAGAAAATCAATCGCGATTCTGTCGGAAAAGAAATTTACTTTGGCATTCGTCCTGAAACATTTACAATCGAAACAGCTTCAAAAAACAATACTATAGACGTTTATGTCGATAATATCGAGCGAATGGGGAGTGATACTCATGTGTTTTTTGAAGTTGAAGGTGCTGAAAAGGAACTAGTTGCACGCATCGAACCTTATTATCAAGTGAGTTATGGAGATGCTATTCGTTTGAGTTTAAATATGAATGAAGTGTATTTGTTCGACGCAGAAACGGAGTTAACACTCATCCAAAAAGAATCTATTATAGAAACGACCATGGTATACTAGAAACAAAAATTTGAGTTAGGGGTTGAGGAAAGTTGAAAAAGAAACCTTTAAATTTTGCCCATCGTGGATTTAGCGGGAAATATCCAGAAAATACAATGTTGGCTTTTCAAAAAGCTTTTGAAGTAGGAATCGATGGCATCGAATTAGATGTTCAATTGACAAAAGACCGAGAAGTAGTTATTATTCATGATTCATCAGTAGATCGTACAACAAACGGTAAAGGGTATGTTAAAGATATGACTCTTAGCGGTATACGCCAACTTAATGCAGCTCACCATTTTCATGAAGTTTCTGCAAAGGAGACCATTCCTACTTTAGAAGAATATCTTGATTGGGTAAAAGATAAAGCAATGGTAACCAATATTGAATTGAAAACCAATATTTTTGAATACTCGGGTATTGAGAAAAACGTGATTGACTTAGTTGAGAAGTTTGGCTTAGAAGATAAGATCATTTTCTCTTCTTTCAATCACTACACGATACAAAGAGTAAAAGAACTTAATTCTTCTCTTAAATGCGGATTATTGTCTTCTGACTGGATCGTTGATTTCGGCAAATACACTCGTGAGTTAGGAGTAGAATGTGTTCACCCAGGATTTTATATGTTGCAAAATAATGCGGTACTAAAAAATCTTCAAGAAAATCATTTGGAAATCAATACATGGACAGTCAACAATGAAGAACACATGAATCAGCTGGTTGAAGCTGGTATAACCAGTATTATCACGAACTTTCCCGATAAACTGAAGAGGATTTTAGAAAAAATTGAGTAATCTAAGCAGATGAACTATTCAATGACCTAAAGATAGTTGCAAAAAGAAATGTTTGCAACTGTCTTTTTTTGAGAGGTAAAAAAGTATATTTCACAGGAGAACACAGAAACATTGCGCTAATTGAGCAAGTGGGCTTTTAGAAAACCAGTGTAAACGTTAATCCTACTTGCACTATACTCTCATTTTACGTATAGTGATTTGTAATAAAGGAAATAGGAGTGGAGTTCGTGACAAAGAAAATCCTGATGAATATTATTTGTGTGGTAATAGGTGCGGTATTAGTCGGTGTTGGTGGAAGTCTATGTATTAAAGCAGCTATCGGGGTCTCAGCTTTTGACGCATTTAATGGTGGGATAAGCGAATTAACAAGTATTAAAATAGGAACAGTGTCAATTTTAGTGAATGTTGTATTAGTGCTTGTACAGTGGGCCATACAAAAACGCCAATTCAGGTTGTTTCAATTACTACAAATTCCTCTCTCTTTATTGATTGGTAAAATATTTAATGTCATATTTTATACAATTTTGCCTTCGCTTATTTTGGAAGAATACTATATGAATGTAGCTTTACTTGTTCTAGGAAATCTGATCGCTGCTCTGGGAGTGGGATTATGTACGGCTTTAGATTTTGTTAGTTTCCCATTGGAATCTCTTTGCATGGTCATTAGTAAAAGAAGTAAAGCCAGTTTCGGAAAAATCAGACAATCTGCAGATATTATCCTCATCATTGCATCAGTAACCTTAACTTTATTGTTTAGTGAATCCCTTTTTATACGTGAAGGTACCATTATCGGAGCTCTTCTTTTTGCCCCAATGATGAATTTTATTTATTTAAATATTTACCGTATTTTCCCTATTCACCATATCAAACTCACAAGAGTAACTGAAGAAATTATTTAAAATAGTTAATACAAATATTAAACAGCAGCAAGAAAAGGAAATTTTTTCTAGTTGCTGTTTATTTATGGTGGAATAAAGAATGTTGACTTATTCGCTTCACTTCACTTCACAACATAGAGAAAACTAGTTGACAAAAAATAAATAAAAGTCTACACTTGTATTGAATGTTAACGGTTTCTAAAATCGGTTAACGAAACCGGTAAACTAAAGAAGCGTTAAAAGAAAATAGGTGACAAAATTGGCTAAAAAGAAAGTAACTTTAAAAGATATCGCAAAAGCTGCAAATGTTAGTGGAACCACTATTTCTCGCTATTTAAATGGGAAGTTTGATTACATGTCTGTTGAAACAAGGCGGAATATTGAAATGGTTATCAAGGAATTAGATTACCGTCCCAGTAATATTGCTCGGTCTTTAAAATCACAAAAAAGTATGTTATTAGGAGCAGTCATAGCGGATATTGAAAATCCTTTTTCAAATACCATCATTAAAGGTTTATCCGATCAGGCTAATGAGTTGGATTATTCACTAATGATTGCTGTATCAGACGGGTCTATAGAACAAGAACAAAAACACATCCAACGGTTTTTAGACAATCAAGTTGATGGGTTAGTAGTGAATACAGTTGGCATGAATGAAGATTTTTTAGTGTCGTTGAAAAGCGAAGACGTCCCCATTGTTTTATTGGATAAAGCAATAGCGGATAAAAGTATCGATTGCATTACTTCCAACAACTATAGCTTGAGTAAAGAATTGGTTAATCATTTGCTAAGCGAAGGGTTTAAATCAATTGGTTATTTCACCCCAACTAGAGAATCCAATGCTGTTCAATTAAGTAGATTTCAAGCTTTAGAAGACGTTCTGGAAACGTATGACGAAATCCAAATGCATCAATATACGACCATTAAAGAAGAAGCGGAAAAACTGATTGAGGCTATTGAAGACTTTTTTCAGCTTCCCGAACCACGAGTGTTGATTGCTGCCAATGGACTAATATTGATGAATGTCTTAAAAGAAATAGAAAAAATTGGTAAAAGAATTGGTAAAGATTATGGTGTTTGTGGTTTTGATGATATTTTATCTGCATCTATCATAAGCCCAGGGATCACAACAGTCGCCCAAAATTCATATGGTTTAGGAAAAGAAAGTGGAGCTTTGCTTATCAAAAAAATCAATGAAGAAGAAAAAGATCGTTCTGTTATCTATAAAGAACTGCCAGGTGAGTTGAAAATACGTCAATCAACAAAATTGAAAGAATGGTAAAGGAAAGGGGAACAAAAAGATGAGTGATGTTATTTTAATCGGGGAACCAATGGGAATGTTTATTTCAAATGAGTATGGTGAATTAGAAGAAGGCAAAACGTTTTCTAAAGGAATTGCAGGAGCAGAAGTTAACGTAGGAACTGGCTTAGCCAGGTTAGGCTTTAGCGTTGATTTTTTAACAAAATTAGGGAAAGACCCATTTGGTCAATACATTTATAAATACTTAAAAAAAGAAAAAATCGGTACAGATTATATTACTTTTGATGACGACTGCAATACAGGCATCATGTTAAAAAACAAAACTAACGAAGGTGACCCTGTTACTGCTTATTACCGTAAAGGTAGTGCATTTTCAAATTTTTCAATAGAAGATGTCATGGATATCGATTTCTCTGATGTTCGCTTATTGCATGTTACTGGTATTCCACCTGCAGTGAACAGAGTAACTCGTGGAGCAGTGTATCATTTGATGGCGAAAGCCAGAGAAGCAGGGACGTTTATCACATTTGATCCGAACTTGCGTCCAGAATTATGGAAAGATGAAGAAACAATGATCAAAGTATTAAACAATATGGCTCGTTACGCTAATGTTATCCTTCCTGGTATTGCTGAAGGGAAAAAATTAACTGGCTCCCAAGATAAAGAAGTCATTGCCCAATTTTATCTGGATATGGGTGTAGAATACGTAATTATAAAAACTGGTTCACAAGGTGCATTCATAAAAAAACAAGGGGAAGAATTAAAGAATACTCCAGGTTTTAAAGTGGAAAAAGTGATAGATACAGTTGGGGCCGGAGATGGATTTGCAGTAGGGATCATTAGCGGATATTTAGACGGGTTGGATATGGAACAAAGCGCTGTTCGTGCTAATGCAATTGGTTCTTTGCAAGTTCAAAACCAAGGAGATAACGAAGGTTTGCCCACACGTGAAGAGTTAATGGCATATATCAAAAAAAATAAGCCTCAATAACGCCTTTTTTATATTTGAAAGAACAAGACAAAACCGATTTTTGTCTTGTTCTTTTTTTAAAATGCCTATTGTTTGTAGCCTTATTCATTAAAGCTTATACTAAACATGTTAAATAACTAGCTAAAAAAGGGGGGAACAATGATGGATGCAGCTTTAAAAGAAATAGCTCAAAAAGCATTTGAGTGTCAGCAAGTGTGTAACGAATGTTTTGATGCTTGTCTAAAAGAAGATGATGTTAAAATGATGGCAGAATGCATTAAGCTAGACCGCGAATGTGCAGATGTGTGTGCTCTAGTGGCCACATTTGCTAGTCGTGAAAGTGCGTTGAAAAATGATTTGATCCAACTTTGTGCTACGATTTGTCAAGCCTGTGCGAGAGAATGTGAAAAACACGAGCATGGCCATTGTCAAAGATGTGCTAAGGTTTGTTTTGAATGTGCAGAATTGTGTCGTTCTTATGCAGCCTAAAGATAATAGCCGGTTCATTTGTTAGTTGTTCAAAAGGAACGCTAATAAGTGGACCGTTTTGCGTTCCTGGCATTTTGATTCAATTTCTCTTTGCTGGTGGGTATGGTATATTTAAGCAAATGGAAAGAAATTGAGGAGTGAGCAAAATGATAAAATTGATCGCGATCGATATTGACGGAACACTATTAAATAGTCAGCAAGAGCTGACAAGAACAGTGAAAGGAGCGATTAAAGAAGCTGTTGAAACGGGTATTAAAATCGTTTTTTCTACAGGACGTCCTTGGACAGGGATCGATACTTATGTAAAACAAATAGGTTTAGAAAAAGAAGATGACTTTGCCATTACGTTAAATGGAGCTCTGGTGTTAAAAACTAACACGCAAGAAGATGTTTATTCCAATCCTTTGAAGCATGAAGATTTGGCAGAGTTACAGCAAATTGGAGAAAATCTAGAATTAACTTTTGCTTATTTTGATAAGTTAGATTATTTACATACAGGTAAGGCTAATTCTATGATTAAATACGATGCTGAAGTCATGAATATGCGCTTGATTCAACAAGAAATAGACTTGATTCCTTTTGAGCAATTAATATATAAAGCACAATATGTTGGTGATGCTTCTCAGATCGAGGCTTTGATTCAGTTGATTCCTAAAGAATTAAAAGAGCGTTATTATATGGTGTTAACAGCTCCGGAAGTGTTCGAAATTTTAGCTAAAGGTGTGAGTAAAGCAGAGGCTCTCAAGAAATTGATTAACCACTTGGAAATCGATGCGACAGAAGTGATGGCTATTGGCGATGGATTGAATGATTTAGATATGTTGGAATTAGTAGGTTCTCCTGTAGCAATGGGGAATGCCGAACCGGAAGTGAAAAAAATCGCTACATATCTGTCAAAATCAAATGAAGAAAATGGAGTGGCTTACGCTATTCGTAAGTGGGCTTTAGAGCAATAAAAAGTACTGAGAAAGGAATTGTTATGGAAAAAGTGAAAAGACCCTCTTATCCAAGGACATGGATAGGTTTAAAACCAACACGCTTTAAAAAATACCAGAAATGGATCAATCGAGACAAGCCTGGGATTTGCGGAACATACGTTAGTGCGGCTTTATTGCACGATACTTTTCTTCGCTATTATGAGATAGATTTGGACAAAGAAAATCTCTTACTAGGTTTAAAAACTATTGTAGATGAACGTTTTCCTTATAGAGGTACTTTTCCGTGGGACCTAAAATTGGGCCTGGGCTATGTAGTGGGAGACATAGCAGAGTTGTCAGTAAAAATGAGTTTGATCCCAGAGACCACCGTAATTGATTTGCTCAATCGGGCAAACCCCGTTCCTGTTGCAGTAGGAACTGCAAAATTATTTGGCAGCAAATATAAAAATCATTGGTTACTTGTTTATGCATACGGGTACAACAAAGAAGGTAAACTTTATTTTAAAGCATATGATAATCATGGAAAATATTCCGCAATTGTACCTGCTTCTCAAACTATTGGATGTGTTTGGATAGAAAAGAAAAACGAAAATAGTTAATACGAACTTAAAATTTGAGGTCCTAACTACTGAGTGACTGCTATAAACGTATTTTGTATTACACAAAAAGTACCTAACTTTTGGCTAGGTACTTTTTGTGTATACAAGACACTTACTCTCAAACAGTAGGAACGCAGTCAGCTTCTCCACGTACTTCAACTAGACGTTGTTTTACCACTTCTATAATGGCTTCGGCATGTTCTGGATTTTCTAGATCATAGCGATCAATATCAATCGTTAGGGTAGCACTTTTATCATAACCATCAAACCAATCGTCATATTGGCTATGTAAGTGTTTATAATAGTCTAATAAACCTTCATTTCTGTCAATTTGTTCAAAATCACGACCACGTTTTTCGATCCGTTCTAAAACAGTATCTAAAGAACCACGCAAATAAATCAACAAATCTGGAGATTTTTTAGGCATACTATCTAATTCTTCCATCATGTTGTCTAATAAATCTAAATAACTATCCATCTCAGGTTCACTCATATTTCCTTCTTCATAGTTAATACGAGTAAATAAAGCATCCTCATAAATTGAACGATCTAATACATTATTTTTGTGTTTAAAAGCAGCTTTAATGCTTCTAAAACGTGTGTTTAAAAAATAAATTTGTAATGAAAACGCCCAACGTTCAGGATCCTCATAAAATTTTTCTAAAATCCGGTTGTCGTCCACACTTTCATAAAAAGCTTCGCTTCCAAGAGCTTCAGATATCAAAGCGGTATAAGTACTTTTTCCTGCCCCAATCATTCCTGCTAATACAATCACTGCGTCGTGTTCTCCTTTCATTTAACGGTCATCCTCCTAAACAAAGACCGATGTCTTTATCGTTTATTTAACAAACCTTTAGCTTTCCTCAAATAGCCTTAACTAGTATAGCATATTTTTTCTGTTTTAGAGGTTAGATTACAAGCGTTCTATTTATTTTCATGATCTCTTTTGTGTAAAAAAATGAAAACAAGAGAGATAAAGAAGCAAATGTTACGAATATTTGACAAACGATAAAAAAGCAAAAAAAGTATCCAAAACGTATTTTTCTTTAAGAGCTAGAAAGGTAATGAGCTGAGTTGCGAAAATAGATAAAGAACTAATTGATTTTTGACGTAGTCAGCTTAGATGACTTGTGTCATTCCAAGATTCTAAGGAGTACGTACTGTCTGTTAGCTTTATGATCGATATACTTGTGTTGTCAATAGGAGGAGCAGAACGGAAATCCTTGATTTCTTTTCCAATCAACGAAAGCATGGTGCACGTTATAGTAATGCTGTGCCCGACAAATAAGAGATCGTGATCTGGGAAAGCAGCACAAGCTGACTGAACTACTTCTTTGCCTCTTTTTACTAAATCAGTATAGGTTTCACCTTTAATTGTTCTTGGATCATATAATTCAGGTTTTTCTCTTAAATGGTAAAACATTTCGGGAGAAGCTTCTTGTAATGCGGGAATAAAGGCGCCTTCCCATTCACCATACTTTAATTCTTTAAATTTTTCTGTGAAATGAACTGTAAAGGGGTGTTGGAATTGATTTGTAATAAGTTCCGCCGTTTCCACCGCACGATGTTGAGGACTAGCTATGATATGAGGGATTTGTTTCTTTTGTAAAGCTAACCCGGTTTTAATAGCATCCTCTTTACTTTCCAGAAGAAGTGGCGAATCAACATCCCCGCCTTGAACTCGATTGGCTAAATTGTATTCTGTTTTTCCATGACGAACAAAATAAAGTTTGGGCATAATATCTCTCCTGTTCTAAAATTTAATTTCATGATAGCATACAAATTAATAAATTGAACATACTTTATATAAATAAATTGAAATAAACCGGATACAAAAAAATCTGTGGTATAACATGTATATGTTAGTTTTATAAGCTTTAAATTATTTTTAATTAATATTGGTATATTCAATTTAATTTAAAAAAAGTAGTTGAAATAAAATTTCAATGTGTTAATATGTAATTGCAAATGAAAACGCTGTAAGGAGGGAAGCTATGTTTGGCTTATCTATTTTTTTAGGTGATGAGTTGACAGATGACAAAAAAAACTATTTGAAGCAAATGAAAGAAGCGGGCTTTACGAAAGTTTTTACATCATTGCATATTCCAGAAGAAGACACTGAGTTGTATTTAGATAGATTAAATCAATTGGGCTCAATATTGAGGGAACTGAAGCTGGAGCTTGTAGCGGATATCTCTAAAGGGGCGCTCGACAAAATAGGCATTTCTTTTCTTTCTGCTGATTCATTAAGAAAATTGAAAGAAATAGGAGTAAATGGTTTAAGAGTCGACTATGGATTCTCTAATGAAGAAATTGCTTTTATGTCTAACGAATTAAATATCGTATTAAATGCAAGTACGATCACAGAAAAGGATGTTTCAGAGTTGAATCAGTATGGGGCTAGTTTTCCTCATATGGTAGCTATGCATAATTATTATCCAAGACCTGAAACAGGCTTAGCAAAAGAAGTGTTTCAGGATAAAAACGTATGGTTAAATGAAATCGGGGTTGCAGTAGCTGCGTTTGTTCCTGGGGATAAACAGCTTAGAGGTCCGTTATATCAGCAGTTGCCTTCTTTAGAAGATCATCGAGGCAGTCATCCTTTGGCGGCAGCTATCGAACTTTTAACAGATTGTTTTGTTGATGAGGTATACATTGGTGACCCAGAAATAACAAACACTACGATTTATCAATTTAAACGATACATTACGGATGGAAACATCGTTTTTTATGTCAGTCCTGTAAAACGATCGCCTTATTTTGAAACTGTTTTAGGTATTCATCAAAACCGATGGGATCCTGCTAAAGATGTATTGAGAAGTGCTGATGCCCGCTTTAAGGAAATACCAGATATTCTTCCGTATGAAACAAGCGAGAGAATACGTGGATCAGTAACGATAGACAATCAGAAATATCAGCGTTACATGGGTGAGATACAAGTGATCGTTCATACGTTGCCTAAAGACGAAAAAGTAAATGTGGTAGCACAAATTAGAGAAGAAGACCACCCTTTACTAGATTGGTGCGGTGCTGGTTGTCAATTTGAATTGAAAGAGCAAATGAAACAAAAAGAGGAGAATACTAGTGAACTTAGATAAATTAACTACTGAAACAAGAAACCATGGGACAATGAATTTAGACGAATTATCAACAAAAGAAGTAGTACAGTTGATGAATGAAGAAGATAAAAAAGTTGCTTATGCTGTAGAAAAAGAACTAGCAGCAATTTCAAAAGTAGCTGAAGCCATTGTAGAGAGTTTTAAAAAAGGGGGGCGTTTGATCTATATGGGCGCTGGAACCAGCGGGCGGTTAGGTGTTTTAGATGCAGCAGAATGTGTACCGACTTTTAGCGTTGACCCTTCTATGGTTCAAGGTTTAATTGCTGGTGGAATGAAAGCTATGACTGTTGCAGTAGAAGGAGCGGAAGACTCGCAAACTTTAGGAAAAGAAGATCTACAAGCTATCCAATTAAATGAAAACGATGTTGTATTAGGCATTGCGGCAAGTGGTAGAACACCTTACGTCATTGGTGCTTTAACTTATGCAAAAGAAGTAGGAGCTGTTACCGCGTCCCTTTCATGCAATAAAAATTCAGAGATCAGTAAATATGCGGAACTGCCTATTGAAGTGGAAGTGGGACCAGAAATTTTAACGGGCTCTACAAGATTGAAGTCAGGGACAGCTCAAAAGTTAGTGTTGAATATGTTGTCAACGAGTTCCATGATTGGTATTGGTAAAGTGTACCAAAATCTAATGGTTGACGTAAAACCATCTAATGAAAAATTAGTAGAACGCTCAAAACGTATCATCATGCAAGCGACTGATTGTTCTTATGAAGTAGCTGCAGAAGCATTTGATGCTGCAGAGCAACAAGTAAAAGTGGCTATTGTAATGGTATTGACGAACACTGCAAAAGAAGAAGCGCAACACAAATTAACGGAAGCAAAAGGCTTTGTTAGAAAAACAATGAACTAAAATAGGGTTAAGGGAGGAAAAAAGAATGGCAAATGCAAAAGAAGAAAAATTAGCTAAAGACATATACAACCAAGTTGGCGGGATGAGCAACGTAGGGAATGTCATCAACTGTATGACTCGTGTACGTTTAGATATTAAAGACTACGATCAAGTTGACATAGACAATTTGAAAAAAGTTGAGGGTGTGTTAGGTGTCGTTGAGGATGAAACTCTTCAAATCGTTTTAGGACCTGGGATCGTAACTAAAGTAGCGAATCAAATGTCTCAAATGAAAAAAGGACGTCCTGCTGAAGTAGATTCTTCAGGTGTCAATTCAGGGAAAGCTGAAGCAGAAAGAAAGGCTGCAGCTACTAAGTCTGAACAAAAGAAACGCAATAATACTCCATTCAAACGTGCTCTAAAATCGATCGCGAATATATTTGTACCATTGATTCCTGCATTTGTAGGAGCTGGTATTATCGGCGGGATTGCATCTGTGCTCCAAAACTTGGTGACAGCTGAAGCCATCGATGCCGCAACTTGGCAAAATATTGTCTTAGTATTAAACATTATCAAAAACGGACTATTTACGTACCTAAACATTTATATTGGTATCAATGCAGCCAAAGTCTTTAAAGCTACTGAAGGACTTGGTGGAGTTGTAGGGGGAATTATTTATTTAGCAGGTATGACTCCAGAAGCTCCATTACCGAATATCTTTACCGGTGAACCTTTAGCTGCCGGACAAGGCGGGGTCATTGGAGTCGTGTTAGCTGTATGGTTATTGTCTATCGTTGAAAAGAACTTACGCAAAGTTGTTCCAGATTCATTGGATGTTATTGTTACCCCGACCATAACTTTATTGGTCATTGGATTGACTACGATTTTCTTAATTATGCCAATCGCTGGTTTTGTATCTACTTCTCTCGTAGGGGCGATCACATGGGTATTGAACGTTGGTGGAGCATTCGCTGGTTTCGTATTAGGTGCTTTATTCTTACCAATGGTGATGTTTGGATTACATCAAGTTTTAACACCTATCCATATTGAAATGATCGCTTCACAAGGTTCAACTTTACTATTGCCGATTTTAGCTATGGCGGGTGCTGGTCAAGTAGGAGCTGCAATCGCATTATGGGCAAGATGTAGAAAAAATAAACAATTAACGAATATGATCAAAGGTTCTTTACCAGTTGGTATCTTAGGAATTGGTGAACCATTGATTTATGCAGTTACTTTACCATTAGGTCGTCCGTTCATCACAGCTTGTATTGGTGGCGGAATCGGTGGTGCTGTTATTGGATTGATCGGCGGAGTAGGCGCTACTGCTATTGGACCAAGTGGAGTAGCTTTGATTCCATTGATTGCTGGTGGTTTATGGTGGGCTTACGTATTGGGATTATTAGCAGCTTATGCTGGTGGATTCTTAGCAACGTATTTTTTCGGAGTACCTGCAGAAGCTATGGAGCCGTCTGAATTACCAACAACTGAAATTGATGGCGAAACAGTGGTCGACTATTAGTCGCTTAAATTATATACTATAAAAGAAACTTTAAAAGGCAACTAGCTGGCTGTATCAGTTTAGGTGCCTTTTTCTTTATAATAGATGTATTTCACTCATAGTGAAAATGAGCAAGTTAGTTTAAAAGGAGATCACACATGTTAAATAATATTTTATTAAACATTAAAGAAAAAAAAGATTCTTTACCTTTATCTGAAAAGAAAATAGCTGAATTGATCTTACAAGAACCAGCCTCGATTATTAATATGAATTCTTCTTTGTTAGCTCAAAAAGCAGGGTCCAGTTCAGCAGCGGTCATTCGTTTTTGTCATTCGATCGGTTTAAAAGGATTTGTGGAATTAAAACTGCAGCTTTCAGCCGATTTGCAAGGAATCAATGATAATTTATATACGGATATCTTACCTGGTGAAGAGCTGGGGAAAATTAAAAAGAAATTGCTTGTCAATACTAATCACGTCTTCAAAGAAACCAATAATACCTTAGCTGATGAAGTAGTGACCAAAGCTACTAAACTATTCTATAATAGTTCGGTTATTTATCCTTTTGGCTTGGGAGCTTCAAATATTGTAGCAGAAGATTTCCAACAAAAGTTTAGTCGGATCGGAAAAAAAGTCATTTTTATACAAGACCAGCATGTATTAGCTACATCTTTAGCTGTGTCAGATAAGAATGCTTTGTTCTTAGGTATTTCCAACGGAGGGGAAAAGGGCGAAGTGCTTGCTTTAACTAAAATGGCTAAATCATTTGGTCTCAAGACGGTGTCGCTTACGCGAAATACAGATAATACATTGAGTCGCGAATCTGATATTGCTTTAAAAACAGCTTTTGCTCAAGAACCGCCTTTAAGAAGTGGAGCAACTATCTCATTATTGACTCAAATGTATGCCATTGATATTTTATTTTATGCTTACGTGACTAATTATTATGAATCTAGTCTAGAGAATCTGGAAAAATCAAAAGAAGCTATCAATCACTTATATCAACAATATGACTTTTAATAAATTATGTAGAGGCAGTATACTAAGCAAAAAGAAACCCAAGAAGTGGGCAAATAATTCACTTCTTGGGTTTTTGTAACTATTTAGCTTTGCGTCATTGCTCCCAAGACCCACTCCGCATCCTGTAGTCGAGCTGCGGTCGCTAGACACTCGATAAAAAGATAAATACAATTGAGGACAAAAACCATCCTCTATTGTATTTCCTATTTTCTTGTCGTGTCTACCAAGCGACCTCCGCATCCTGTAGTCGAGCTGCGGTCGCTAGACACTCGAGAAAAAGACAAATACAATTGAGGACAAAAACCATCCTCTATTGTATTTCCTATTTTCTTGTCGTGTCTACCAAGCGACCTCCGCATCCTGTAGTTGAGTTGCGGTCGCTAGACACTCGATAAAAATAGGAAATACAATTGAGGATAAAAACCATCCTCTATTGTATTTCCTATTTTCTTGTCGCGTCTACCAAGCGACCTCCGCATCCTGTAGTTGAACTGCGGTCGCTTGTCTCTGGGGAAAATCGTTCTGTTTTTTGAGGATAAAAAACATCCTCTAAAAATAGAATAGATTTTCCTTCGAGCCAAAACAGCGACTTCCGCATCTTGTTAATTAAAAAGTTGTTTTTGGGTTTTGGGACCGCATTTTCCGTCGATTTCTAAATGATTGTCTTTCTGGAATCGTTTGATAGCGGCGGTTGTTTGAGGCCCATATTTTTTGTCTAAAGGACCGACATCTGTGTATCCTTTACAGTAAAGCATGGCTTGGACGGCATAGACATCCCACCCTTCGCAATTGGCCAGGATAGCGCGAGCAGAACAGGATAGTGCATCACTCCATACACCGTTTGGATAAATTCCAGCAGTCCGTTGAAACAGTTTAAATATGGCTTGTTTAGTGTTGGGACCAGCTAATCCGTCTGGTGTAGTACCAACTGTTCGCTGAATTTGCTGAATGATATCTTTCTTGCTTAGTATCAATTGTTGTTTGGTTATTTTTAATTCTTGATCTAGATAGATAACCTCAGAAGGAAGCTGGTTGACAGTCTTTAGCCAGCTAACTGTAGTAGAATATTTTTTAGCTATTCCCCAAAGTGAGTCGCCTCTTTTAACGATGTGTGTAACATAACCAACAGAAGGGGGAGTTTTGTTAATTGGGTCTTTTGAGATATCTGCGGCAAATTTAACTAAAGAAATACCAAAACTGGCTAAATAACTATCTGGATCTGTATGTGTAGTTCCGCCTAAATTTTGGCTGATCCAATGATGTGTCTTAATTCCTTTATCATGAATAGATTTTCCAGTATTTAGAGTCAAAGGAATAGAGGCTTGTGAGGCTAGTTTTTTCAATAACCACACGTATGCAGCGTAATCTTTTTTAAATTGTTCTTTGTCAGCTGTACGCGCTAATTCT
This sequence comes from Desemzia sp. RIT 804, assembly GCF_016892605.1. Lineage (GTDB taxonomy): Bacteria > Bacillota > Bacilli > Lactobacillales > Carnobacteriaceae > Desemzia. The sequence continues at coordinate 28,760 of NZ_JAFEMV010000007.1, read as the reverse complement.
ACTTGAGCGTAGGCATAGGGATTGGCATTTGCGCCACATCCATGTTGAATAAGATTTGTCTGAGCTAACTGAATGATTTTACCGCCCCCTCCAACCCAATGACTGGTAAATGCTCCGCCTTTTTTTGCGTTGTACGACATGTATTGGATTTCGTTTTCTAAAGCGTTTGATCCTGTATTGTTTGAGTTTCCAGATTCATGGGCAATAATAAAACAAACACCCTTTAAAGGTTTTTGTGTGATTGTGAGAAGTTGTTTCTCTATGGTATAAGTCATGATATCCTCCTGGTCATATTGAGATATAGTAGCATAAAGGCAATCTGTAAAAAATAAAAGGGCTGGACCAAGTTACCATTGGCCAGCCTATTGTTTAGAGACGAGTTTAGTTAGAATTCGTTCTTTAAAGAGTTGTTATTATTCAGTTTCAAAGATGTCAGTTAAAATTCTTTCAACATAGCGAGCAGAAAGTCTTCCTGCATAAGGATTAACACCGTCTACTTCGAAAATATTTAAATTGATGATCTTGTCCATAGCTTGTTTGGCGACTGTGGGAGATAGATCAAGTATTGGATCTTTCACACTCATTGTTTTTGTTTTTCCAGCACTGGTGCTGAACTTTAGTTCTAATGTTTTTGTCATTGTTTATTCCTCCTTTTAATTAGTTTGATTAGTTTAGCGCGTATATTTATACTCTTCTACAATTACTGTATGTCCTAGTGGCAAATCAGACAAAGATTCGATAGCTTCTGTAAAGCCTTCTACTTGCACTTCAGTGACATTTGCGATGGTATTTGGATAGCTTCGACGAATAAATTCCTCGTTTTCAATATCTTCGAAATAAACTTCGATAGCTCCTTTGTTCCATTCTTTTTGCATGCTGTATTCCCCCTCTAGTTAATTTTGTAAGGTTGTCATGACTGCTTACATCCTTAATAACGCAAAATAAAAAAGATGTGTTACGGTATTAATCTTCCAATAAGAGAAACGATATCTATATTCCATTTAAAGGAAAATATTAATTGAGGATTGCTGAGTCATCTTCTTTGAAGAGCTTAAATGTTTTTGATATGCTTACTTTGAAAACAGGAAACATGTTTTACTGTTAAACTGATCAATAGTTTCTAAAATAAATTGGAGCGTGAGAAGCATGCAGAAAAGAATAGAAGGAACCTATCAAAGTTCAGAAAAAGTGTTGAAAGCAGTAGAGAGATTGTTAAATGAAGGGTATAAGGGAGAAGAAATTGTTGTCATTACAGATAATAACTCTAACCATCAAAAAGAACTAGATGATCTGACTTTAATAGAAGTCGAGTCTGTTGATCCAAATGAAGGTCTATCTTTCTGGGAAAAAGCTAAAGAAATGTTGAGCTTTGGAAATTATAATGTAGATGAATCAAATAGTCCTTTGACCGAATATGGGATTGATGACACAGAAGCTCAAGCTCATAATGAGGCACTGAGAAATGGTGAAATCCTAATATTGGTCAATAAAGAGATGCCAACAAATATCGCTGAAGAAGAGGATTCTGGTCGAGTTGAAAATCAATACGATGAATCGGTAGACCAAACTCGTGAAGAAATGAAAGAAGAATATGAAACTTCCCCTGGAGAAGAGGAAGTTTTTGATCCTAGTAAAGCTCAATCCTCTCGAGAGGATAAACATTCTGATGAAGTAAAAAATGAAATGGAGGCCAATGTTTTGAAAGATAACGAAAAAAATAAAACAAACGGCGAAGAAATTGGCGATATTCCTGAATCTTCAGTTGAAGCGCAACAAGCGTCAAATGTTGAAGAATCAACTTCAAATGAAAATAAAAATCGTTTAGATGATGAAGAAGCGCCGCAATTAACAGGTGATGAAACAAGCGTTACTTTGGACGAAGGCACACACGAGTATCCTGATAAAATAAATACTGGTTATACGGAAGGATCTACTGAAAAACCCGCAAAATCTCCTTTAAATGCAGAAGAAAAAAAAGAGAAGTCACCTTCTGAGAACACTGAACGTCCAGAAAGTGATGCTTACTATAATGATGAGTACCAAGATGCTGGTGGCAAAACAATAGAAGATGATGAAAGAAAAAAATAAGAGCTTTATTCTTGCTTATGTCACCAAAATTTATAAACGAAAGTGGAAGTTGGGACAAAAAATCCTAGCTTCCACTTTTATTTATAGTGTGTGATTATCGAACTCTGAATTTGCGAGCGTCTTTTTTGTATCTGCCAGTTCTTTTTGATATCTTTATGTTGAATAGTTCTTGAAAATACTTTCAAGAATCTAAAATACAAACTAAAGCAAGAAAGGTTGGAAAGCTAATATGGCATACGATGAGTTGAAATCACAAGAACCAAAAAAAGATTATCTGATGAGTGATGCTACAGCAAACGTTCCACAAGAAATTGAAACTGAAGATCCAAATTATAAGCCTGCAGGAAAACTGACCGGGAAAAATACAATTGTTACAGGTGGAGATAGTGGTATCGGGCAAGCTACTGCAATTGCATTTGCAAAAGAAGGTGCAAATGTGGCTATTATTTATTATGAAAATGATGAAGATGCAGAAAAAACAAAAAAAAGACTTGAAGAAATTGGCGTAAAGACATTAGTTTTTAAAGGCGATGTTGGGAATGAAGAATTTGCAAATGATGTTGTAAAACAAGTTGCAGATGCTTGGGGGCAGATAGACGTTCATGTCAATCATGCAGGTGAGCAACATGTCCAAGAAAAAATTCAAGATGTAACTGCTGAACAAATTGACCGAACTTTCCGTACCAATGTATTTAGCATGTATTATTTTGTGAAAGCTGTTTTTCCTCATATGTCCAAGGGAGGCTCTATTATAAACAGCGCTTCTATTACAGCGTATCGAGGCAATCCGCTTTTTCTCGATTACTCAGCGACCAACGGAGCAATTGTCAGTTTTACAAGATCTCTTTCACAACATCCTGAAATTTTAGACAAAAAGATTCGCGTAAATGGAGTAGCTCCAGGTCCTATTATGACACCGATGATCCCGGCTACATTTGACGAAGAAAAATTAGAAACTTGGGGCAAGAGTGGTCCTTTAGGAAGACCGGGTAAAGCTTATGAACTGGCAGGCGCATATGTTTACTTGGCCAGTTCCGATTCAAGTTATGTATCAGGACAAATGATGCATGTAAATGGCGGAGAATTTGTCACGAGTTGATAAAATAAAGTACTGAACAGGAGGATGGTTATGGTAAAAAAGATAGAAGGTTCATATGTTTCAATAGAGGAAACTATACAAACAGTTCGTCGTTTACTGAATGAAAGTTATTATTTATCTGGGGACATTACCATCATCACCAATCGAAAAAATCGAGAAAATTTAGAAGACCTGACTTCAGTCCAAGTGGATAAAGTAGCAACTGTGGAAGATAAGTCAACTTGGGATCGTTTCAAAAGCATGTTCTCTGCTTCAAATGATGAGGCAACTTTGGAACAATATGGAATTGAAATGCATGATGCAGTTAAGTTTGAAGAGGATTTAAAAAATGGGAACTATATTATCATCGTTGAAGATGACAAAATTCCCAACGAAGGTCTTAACGAACCTGTAACAAGTATCGATGATGCAATTGTTGAGGCGAGGGATGAAAATACTTCTGATAATCAAGCACTAGAAGTAAAAGAGACGAAAATAGTTCAACCTACTAGAGAACCAGTTTCAGAAAACGAAGAAGATCCTCTATTAGATGGTTCAGTAGACAGAGGGCCAATATATGGTGTAGTGAATGATGAAACTAATGAAGAGCCACTGGATGTCATCGTTGAAGACGACGATAATAATAAGGTCTGAAGATTTTCTATGTAGTTAGGCAAAGTGTTTCTTTATAGTTGTAGAATACAGAAAGCTTGTGGTACCTAGTTAATGGTACGACAAGCTTTTTTGTGTACAGTTTATTAAAATCTAAAAAACTGCTAAGAAATAAAACTCGGTTTTGTATTGTGATATTTTTTAATATCTTTTATAATGATATAGAAAACGTTTTATAAATTGAAGGGAGAATGAATAATGAAAGTAGATTTAACAGCGAAACCTTATCATTTAGATGCAGACTCTATCAAATGGGTCGAAGACACTATTGGAAATATGACAGATGAAGAAAAAATCGGTCAATTGTTTATCAATATGGGATCAAGTCGTGATGAAGAATATTTAACAAATGTGCTAAATGATTACCATATTGCCGGTGTTCGTTATAACCCTGGTAAAGCAGAAGAAGTTTACGAGCAAAACCGTATTTTACAAGAAAACAGCAAAATCCCCTTATTGATTGCTGCAAATACTGAAGCGGGTGGTAATGGTGCTTGTACAGACGGTACTTATGTTGGAGTAGAAGTAAAAATCGCTGCTACAAATGATGCTAAATATGCTTATGAAATGGGACGTGTTTCTGGTGTTGAAGCTGCTGCTATTGGATGTAACTGGAGTTTTGCTCCTATTGTTGACATCAACCGCAACTGGCGTAACCCAATCATTTCAACTCGTACTTGGAGTGGGGATGTTGACCAAACCATTGAATTATCTTTGGCTTACATGAAAGGTATTCAAGAAAGTGGAATTGCTCCAGCAGCAAAACATTTCCCTGGTGACGGGATCGATGAACGTGACCAACATTTATCATTTGCTCCTAACCCTTATTCTGTAGAAGAATGGGATCAAACATTCGGCAAAGTTTATAGTTCATTATTTGATGCTGGTTTACCCTCTATTATGGCTGGACATATTCCATTGCCTTCTTATGTTCGTCATTTTAATCCAGATGCGACTCTTAGAGAAGCAACTCTTCCAGCAACTATCAACAAATATATTTTAACCGATTTATTAAGAGACAAAATGAAATTCAATGGACTTGTTGTGACTGATGCAAGCCACATGGTCGCTTTAACAGGAACAATGAAACGAAAAGATATGCTGCCTCTTTCTGTGGCTGCTGGTTCTGATTTATTCTTATTCTTTAATGATCCAGACGAAGACTTCCAATGGATGATGGATGGATACAAAAATGGTGTGATCACTGAGGACCGTTTACAAGAAGCCTTGACTCGTATTTTAGGAACAAAAGCTGCTTTAGGATTACACAAAAAAGCTAAAAAAGAACTTTTGCCATCTAAAGAAGAAGCAATGGCAAAAATCGGTTTGCCTGAAAATATGAAAATCGCTGAAGAAGTTGCCGATCAAGCTATTACACTTGTTAAGAACAACGAAAACATCTTCCCGATTTCCCAAAAATCACACAAACGTGTGTTATTAGTAGATGTGAAAGGAACTCAAGGTGGATTTGGAGCTATGATCGGTGATACTGAAAAACCGTCTGCTAAGATGAGAGCTTTACTTGAAGCGGAAGGATTTGAAATAACGATTTGGGAATCAGCTGAAGAAAAGATTATGAAGATGCCTGAAGAAGAACGAAAAGCTGCTCTTGCAAATGTGTACGCACAAAAACGTCCAATTTCTGAATTGACAGACAATTATGATCTAATCCTTAATTTAGCAGTTGTTAATCCAAATACAGATCAACGCATTCAATGGCCAGCGTCTAAAGGGACTCCCGACATTCCTTTCTATGTAGCTGAAGTTCCCACAATTTTTGTTTCATTGCAATCACCGTTCCATTTAGCTGATGTACCGCAAGTACAAACATACATTAATGCATACGATAGCAAGGAAGTTACGATGAAAGCTTTAATCGACAAAATGTTAGGCCGTTCAGAATTCAAAGGTGTATCTCCAGTAGATGCGTTCTGTGGTTTCGAAGATACTCGCTACTAATTTGAATGATAGATATTTGCAAGATTGACATAAAGATTAATTATAAAGTAGCCAGAGAAGCGAAAACTTCTCTGGCTACTTTTGTTGTTCTCACTTTTCCATGGAAAAGCGGTTCATTAAAGAGTGAGTACATCTTTAGTTTTCCTTTTTACAAGGAGATTTAGTGAGTGGAGAGCGGGACAAAACGTCTTTTGGAACGCGTTTAAAAGCGCCCGTTTAGTATGTGACAGAGATAAAGACTATTGTCCCAGTCTCGCTTGCAGATATCCGAAAAGATTGCTAGATAAAATGAAATGAAAAGCGTTGATTCGAACGCTTGTTTGAGGTACGCTATTATTAATGAAATAAATAAGAACTAGGAGGTGGGTGCTTTGGTACTGATTCCAAACGAGCAACCATCAAACTCAAATAATTCTGTCCCTAAAATCACTAAAATAGAAACACAAAAGCGTAAAGGCAGATACAATATTTATTTAGATGAAGAATATGCATTTCCTGTAGATGAAGCAGTATTAGTCAAGCACGTTCTGTTTAAAGGAATGGAAATCACCAAAGAATTTCAACAACAGCTGGAAAAAGAAGATGATTTCAGTAAGGCGTTTTCTCGTGCAGTAAATTATTTGAGCTATTCACTACGTTCAGAAAAAGAAGTGCGAGATGATTTAGAGGCTCATGAATTTAGTTTGGAAACAGCTGTAGATGTGATCGAAAAATTGAAAGAAATGAAATACATCAATGATCTCACTTACGCTGAAAGTTATACGAGAACAGCTGCTAATCTTAACGGAAAAGGACCATACAATATCCGTCAAGAATTAAAAAAGCGAGGAATAAAAGAAACTATTATTGAACAGGCTCTACTGGAATACCCAATAGAACAAAGAGTTGAAAATGGGGTAGCGGTAGCCAAAAAAGTTCTGAAACGAGCCAAACAAAGCTCGTCTAAAGAAACAACTAATAAAGTACGCCAAGGTCTAATGCAAAAAGGTTTTAACAATGATGAAATAACAGAAATATTAGATCAAGTCGATACTGAAAAAGATGAAGATGATGAATACGAAGCACTAAAAAAACAAGGCGAGAAGATTTGGCGGAAGCAATCTAAACTAGAAGGCAGTAAAAAAATCCAAAAGGTCAAAGCTAGTCTTTACCAAAAAGGCTTTAATGGTGATTTGATTAATCAATTTATGAATGAAAAGGAATTTGAGGACGAATGAACAAAATAGAAATTAACCATGAAAAATCAAAAGTGATCAATGGCATAAGACTTTGGCCACAAGAAAAAATTGAACGTTTTAGAGCAACTTTGCTTAGTTGGTATGATATTGAAAAGCGTGATCTTCCATGGAGAAAAAATAATGATCCTTACCGAATTTGGGTTTCAGAAATCATGTTGCAACAAACGCGAGTAGATACTGTCATCCCTTATTATCTAAACTTCATGCGAACTTTCCCTTCTATTGAGGCTTTAGCAAAGGCAGAAGAGGATACTTTGTTGAAAGCTTGGGAAGGACTGGGGTATTATTCGCGGGTTCGAAACATGCAAAAAGCTGCCATTCAGATTATGGAAGACTATGATGGAAAAATGCCTGATGACCCTAAAGAAATTATTAAATTAAAAGGTATCGGGCCATATACTACAGGAGCTATAGCGAGTATGGCTTTTGATTTGCCAGAGCCAGCTGTTGATGGGAATATTATGCGGATCTTGAGTCGGTTATTTGAAATAGATGCGGATACTGCTGTTCCAGCTAATCGGAAAATATTTGAAGAGATCTTGAGAAAAATCATAGATCCTTATAAACCTGGAGATTTTAATCAAGCGTTAATGGATTTAGGGGCAACCATTTGTACGCCTAAAAATTATCATCCAGAAAAAAGCCCAGTGAAAGAGTTTAATCAATCTTATATCAATGAGACATGGGAAAAATACCCAGTAAAAAGTAAAAAGAAAAAAGCTAAACCTCTTTATTATGCAGGAATGATCATTCAAAACCATAAAGGAGAATTTCTGCTTGAAAAGCGCCCTGAGAATGGATTGTTGGCTAATATGTGGACTTTTCCTTTGATCGAAGAAAAAGCAATCAGCGACTTTTTTGTTCGAGGAAGGCTGGTTAAAATAGAAGACATACAAAAAGTGAATCAATACACTACAAATTTAACCGAAGAGCTAGTTGGGAAATATGGTTTAGAGCCTGTACTGATAAAAGAACCGTTTGCTGGAGAAATCCATATTTTCAGTCACCTTAAGTGGCACATGGCATTATATTATGGACAACAAATAAGTACAAAATCGTACGATTCAATCCCTGAAAACTGCTCGTGGATAAATCCAGATAATTTTGATCAATACACTTTTCCAGGGCCGCAAATGAAAATGTGGTCAGCGTACAAGAAAAAATTTGATAAAAAATAAGCCGTTCATGATGTAGATTTTTTATCAAAACAACAGCAAATAAAAAAGTTTGTTTATCCAACGTTTTTTTTACTTTATTAAAAAGGTTATGGTATACTATTTAATGATTCGAGTGTGTTTGCATACTCGTGGTAAAGTAAAATTCTCATATGATATTTTTGAGATAAAGAAAGTTGGGTTAGCGATGCATCATCCAAAAGAAGGAGAGTACATCACAATCCAAAGCTATAAACACGACGGTAGTTTACATCGCACATGGCGAGATACAATGGTACTAAAAACAAGTAATCAATCTTTGATTGGATGCAACGACCATACTTTAGTAACGGAATCAGATGGTAGAAGATGGGTAACAAGAGAGCCGGCTATTCTTTATTTCCACAAAAAATACTGGTTCAACATCATCGCAATGATCCGAGATAATGGAGTATCTTATTATTGTAACCTTGCCTCACCAGCTCTTATTGATGAAGAAGGGTTAAAATATATTGATTATGATTTAGACATCAAAGTATTTCCAGATGGCGAGAAACGATTGTTGGATGTAGATGAGTACGAAGACCATAGTCGTAAATGGCAGTATCCGGAAGATATTGATCATATACTAAAAGAGAATGTCAAAATTCTTGTGGATTGGATCAATGAAGGAAAAGGACCTTTCTCTCAAGCATATATGGACATTTGGTATGAGCGATATCGCCAGTTATCACAAAAATAATAGGTCTTTATACCGATTGTGAAAGTATTCCAAAATGGAATAAAATAGAAACAGGTCATAGTCAACGCGAGATTATTGATGGTGACCTGTTTTTTCTATGGTATAATAACAAATGAAATTATAATTAAGGAGTGAAATAGTGTGAAAAAGAAAGGCATATTTGTAGTTGTCTTATTGTTTTTTCTCACTGTAGCAGTTGTCTATTTAGGGTATAGTTATTCAAATAAACAGCAAGAAGAATTGATACACGCTACTTCGACTGCAGCAGTAACAGAAGAGACAAACAACAATGAAGAGACGTCAGAAGTGGTTGATCCATCTACTTATGAAGAAAAACGAGATCAGCTATCTGTCTTAGAATACTTGAAATACATAGGAACACAGAATGAGGAAACAGCGATCGCTTTTTATGGGCAATTACCAGAAGAAGAGTCGTGGACTGAGAATACAGTAAACGATATTGAGTCAACTTTAGCCAATGAAGTGAAGACAAGTGTACTTACAAAAGCAGAAACTGATTCTTATGATCTATACATCACGAATGCTGCTCAAGGTTTAGTTGAAACCAATGCAGCAGTTGTTTTCTTTATGATGCCGGCATTAGGTGACCAAGTAAGGGACATTAGTTTAGGAGATTCTGCTGATTATTTAAAAAGAAACGTCACAGCAATCAAAGAAGTTCTTCCTGATACACTTGTAATATTAGTTTCACCAGCTCCAAACAGTAGTGGAATAGATGACTATAATTCACGTATGTTGGATTATGTAGGTTATATGGAAAATGGAATAGAAGAGGCAACTGAAAATAATTGGCCATTATTCGATATCCATACAGCTTATATGGAAAAACTAGAAGCAGAAAGTACTGAATTGACAGCTACTTTACAAGAAGATGGCTATTTATTAAATTCTCAAGGCGAAACAATGGTAGCTGAATTGTTTATGGATCAATTAACGAAACCTATTGATACGACTTCAGGATTGCAATAAGATTATAAATAACAAAACTCAAAAAGCTTGATTTGGCATTTGCTGCCAAATCAAGCTTTTATTGTTCAATATTTTGAATATTTTCGATCTCTTCGCTTTTTGACCAGTCATAGTGTCTATAGCTAGTAACTAACCGATTGAGCAGGATGAGGTTTTCTTCGTAAGTCAATATATCCGACATAATATGGATGACGGCATTGCTTTCTCCATAGTCATCATGCATATAAGACTCCATTTTTGCTTCATTAAAGAATGCGCTCATAAATTCTTTTCGAAGGGAAGATTTGTATGCGATAAAGTTCACACCTTCAGGATCAACCCGCCCATTAAACTTTAACAATATTTGTTCATGACCACTTAATAAGACCTCTAATCGTTCACGAATCAAGAGTCGCAAATCAGGAGAAAAATGATTAAAAACATTTTCTGTATTGTGAAGCGTCTGTGCTAAATCAAATGCCGCTTTAGTAGTTCTAATGAGTTGTCTGTAAACGGCCATTCTGCGAAGCCTTCTAATTTTTTTTGCTTTAGAAAGTGTAATAGTGCTTTCTTCTCTCATCATCGTCATGTAATTTTCCATTCGTTTGATTTCAGACTGGATAAACCTCAAGTCCTTTTTTAGAATGATAAACTGTGTATTTTTTCGTACACTGGCCCGTATCCATTTCATAATTTCGGATGCGGTGTAATCGACTAAATGAAACAACTTTTCCTCATATCTTGGACGATACATTAATGTATTGACAAGAGTCCCGATAATGACCCCTAATATAGTTGCCAAAACTCGAAAAGCAGCTGCAATAATAAATGAATCACCTGTAGTAAAGCTGATAACAATCAATGTTACTACTGCATTCCCAATAACATTATCAAATTTTAATTGATGCAATATTGCAATTAAAATTGCTGAAGCAAACCCGACGATCAGATAATGAGACCCAAATAGTAGCGTAAAAACAACTGCTACTATCCCGCCAATTGTATTTCCTAAGATCCGATTTCGCACTTGTGCCCATTGACGCTTAGGTGTGGGCTGCATTGCAAAAACGGCAGCAATTCCTGCTAAAATACTTCCTTGTGGAATACCTAAAAATGGAGGAAGCATTAAAGAAAGTGCAACTGCAAGACCGGTTTTAAACGTACGAGCACCAATTTTCATAAAAACTGAGTCCCTTCATTTGGTTATAATCATTTCCTATAATTGACTTATTATATCAAAGGTACACCAATTTGCAAAGTATTAACTACAAGAATAAAATAAAAGCAATGTATGCTTTTTTACAGTTGTGAAAAAGCTGCATCAATAGCACGTTTAGTTTCATCGATATCTTCTTGTGTATGCATGATCGTAATGTACATTGCTTCATATTTACTTGGAGCCAAATTGATGCCTTCATCTAACATGGCTTTAAAGAACTTACCGTAACGTTTAGTATCTGTGTCTACAGCATCATTGTAATCTTCTACTTTATGGTCGGTGAAATAAACTTGTAGAGATCCGCCAATTTGATTAACGGTTGTTGGGATAGTGTATTTTTCACCAGCTGCAACAAGTGCATCTTTAAGTTGTTCAGCAAAGTCGGCCATTCTTTCATAAATACCTGGTTCTTGTAGCACTTCTAAACAAGCAATGCCTGCTTGCATCGAAAGAGGATTTCCTGCCATTGTTCCAGCTTGATAAGCAGGTCCAAGTGGAGCGACAGTGTCCATGATTTCGACAGGTCCGCCATAAGCACCAATAGGGAGACCGCCACCGATAGATTTACCAAATGCAGTCAAATCAGGTATAACACCCAGCAAATCTTGGGCAGCTCCATAGTGGAAACGGAAATTCGTGATTACTTCATCATAAATGACTAAAGCGCCATGTTCATGAGTAACTTCGTTTACAGTTTCTAAGAAACCGGGTTTGGGAGCAACCATACCAAAATTCCCAACGATCGGTTCTACTAAAACAGCAGCTACTTGATCTCCCCATTTGTTCATAACAGCTCTATAAGCTTCTGCATCGTTGTAAGGAACTGTGATAACTTCTTTAGAAGTTCCACTTGTTACTCCGCCAGAACTGTTGGTTCCCAATGTAGAAGGGCCACTACCGGCTTCGACTAATACTAAATCGAAATGTCCATGATATTGACCAGAGAATTTTACGATCAATTCGCGGTTTGTATAGGCTCTCGCTACGCGAACAGTTGTCATCACAGCTTCTGTTCCAGAGTTCGTAAAACGAACTTTGTCCATTGAAGGAATGGCATCTGTTAACATTTGAGCAAATTTTACTTCATGTTTTGTAGGAGTTCCATATAATACTCCAGTTTCAGCTGATTTTTTGATGGCTTCTACCACATGCGGATGATTAAAACCAGTAATAATAGGACCATATGCTGCTAAATAATCGATATAGCGATTACCGTCAACATCAAAAAGATAGGCACCATCTCCACGTTCCATTGTTACAGGATATCCTCCTCCAACAGCTTTATAAGAACGGCTGGGGCTGTTTACTCCTCCTACGATAACTTTTTCTGCTTCTGAACCGATTTGGTTCGATATTGAATGGTCTAACATAATGCTTTTCCTCCTAAGTAATCTATAAGAGATATTAAGAACACTAACATCTGATGTTTTAATCATAGGAGAATTCCAACATTTTTTCAATGTTTAATGTAAAATAAAGGTGAATATAGAGCAAAAAAGTCGATTTTTTTGATAAAAGGCGCAAATGTTTTCTAAAATAATACAAAAGGAGAGGAAAACATGTTTGATTTTAAAGTAACTGGACCTCAGATGAAAGCTATCGATCAATACACGATTGAAAAGATTGGTATCCCTTCAATGGTATTAATGGAGAGAGCAGCTATGCATGTACAAGACTGTGTAGAAAAAAAGATCCATAAAAAACAATCCATAGCTGTGATTTGTGGAATGGGAAATAACGGTGCTGATGGAGTAGCTGTTGGTCGAATGTTATTTCTAAAAGGATATAAAGTTTCGATCTATTTAGTTGGAAGTTTGTCTAAGGCATCTGATGAAATGAAACACCAATTAAAAATTGCCCGTAATATAGGCGTGCCGTTTTTTTTAAAGACGGTACCAGATAGCAGTCATTATGAAGTGTTTATTGATGCTTTATTAGGTATTGGGTTGAATAAGCCGGTAGAAGGGGATTATTTAAAATGGATACATTTGATCAATCAGCATAAGGGATTGGTCTTCGCTGTAGATACTCCTTCAGGCTTATCAGCTACGAATGGGGAAGTACTAGGAGTAGCAGTTCAAGCAAATTATACGATCACGTTTGGGTTAATGAAATATGGGTTAACTACTGAAAATGGCAAACAGTATGCTGGAGAAGTTAGAATTGGCGACATCGGTTATCCTGAGAAAGTTATTCGACAGATCCTAATTAAGAAAGTTTAACGCTATTAATGGAGAAATCTATTTGCATTTGCAAAAAATAATAGGTATCATGAAAAAGCAAACAGATTATTAATTAATAATGATTTTAATTTAAGTTTTAGAAATACCGGATATTAGGAGGGAAAGCCATGGGTATGAGCCAACGAGTTGCTCAATCCATTGATAAGCTAAAAGCTAACCATATACGTATCACGCCTCAACGCTATGGAATATTAGAATATATGATTGAAAATGATAACCATCCTACTGCTGATGAGATTTATAAAGCATTATCAGACAGATTTCCTAGCATGAGTGTGGCTACTGTATACAATAATTTGCGCTTATTTACGAAAATTGGATTTGTAAAAGAAATGAAATTTGGAGATGCTTCTAGTAGATTTGATTTTGCTACAACGGAACATTATCATGCTATTTGTGAAAATTGCGGAAAAGTAGAAGATGTCTATTATCCAGGTTTAGAAGATGTTGAGAAAGTCACTGCGGAACTTACGGGTTTTAAAGTTTCAAAGCATAGGTTGGAAATTTATGGATTGTGTGTGGAATGCCAGAAGTTAGAGTCTTGATGGGATAAAATTTTTTCAATGAACAAGGCTTCATGCGTTTACAACTTGGGCGTTAGATTTTGATTAATCATTGACAAAGAAATAGAAAAATATGTAGAAACCTTGAACACTGATTTTGTTCTAGGGTTTCTATTTTTATTTTCTGGTTGTCTTTTGCAGAAAGAATAGAGATAATAAGGATTATAGACGTAAAATGCGGATGCGTCACAGCATTAAATGAAAGGGGATACAGAGTGGTAACTTTAAATGATGTTGCGAAGAAAGCGAACGTCTCAAAGATGACCGTTTCTCGGGTTATCAATCATCCCGAACAAGTGACAGACGAGCTGAAGACATTAGTGATTCAAGCGATGAAAGAATTAAATTATCGGCCACATACAGCGGCTAAAGCATTAGTAAACAATCGAACTTTGGTCATCAAGTTTTTTATTTTAGAAAAAATGAGTACGACAGAGCCTTATTATATGAATTTACTAACTGGGATAGCTAAAGGTTTAGAAGAAGAACAGTACTCATTGCAGTTAGTGACTCAAAATAACTTTGATATTGGATTGTGTGATGGGTATATCATGACAGGTGTACGTCAAAAGGATTACGAGTGGATAAATGGAGCGACTAAACCAGTAGTTTTATTTGGAGAGAACGATCGAGGATATGACTTCATAGATACGGATAATAAAAAAGGTGTAGCGACAGCTGCACAATATGCACTGGATCTAGGGTATGAAGATATTGTATACATAGGAATAGACATCAATGAAAAATTTGAAAAATCTCGTGAGATGGGATACAAGGAAGTTCTAAGTGAACACAATAGAGAAACTAGGTTATTCCGATTTAGAAACCATTCTTCTATTACTGCCCAGTTTATTGAAGACAACTGGGGCTTGTTTAAACCTAATACAGCTTTTATTTGTAGTTCTGATCGTTTAGCATTAGGGATAGAACGTGGTATCTTAAAAATGAATGGAAATATTCCGGATGATTATGGAATAATTGGACATGATGGGGTATTTTTAGACCAAATTGCTTACCCTAGATTAACCACTATGAAACAACCTGTCGTAGAGATGGGAGTAGCATGTGCAAAAATGATTTTAAAGAAAATATCAGAAAAAGGTGTCTCGCAAGGGAATCAACTATTTCAATCTACTTTAGTTAAACGAGAGTCTACACGAACAGAAGAATAAATCGCGACTTAAGTAATCTTTTAGACCAATCATTATACAAATTAAAAGCGGTTCTATTAATGAGTGATCATAAATAGAAAACATTTTTCTTTACTTCGTGCTCTTACTAGATGAATTTCGAAAGGCAGCTCCCACTCTCAAAATAGAATCCATGAATGTTAGACAAAGAGCGTCTAACATTCATGGATTCTATTTTGCCCGGAGAGCTAAACGCCTTTCTACACTCTCTTAATAGTTCCTTGTAGGTAGAATTCTTGGCGGTCATTTTCGGGTACCATACTTCCACCCGTTGCCCAGGCGATGTGAGTTGCTTGGTTCATTTTTTCGGTCAACTGATTTGCCTTTAAGTAGGCTTCACCTTCTTGTGTAGCAAACAAGCGAGCGGCTCCTGGAATACCTGCGACTGCGGCTGGTTCTAAAAAGATGCTTTCGTTATCGGCTAAAGCAGCTAACAAGTGGTAAGTATTTTCGTCTTTAACAGTATAAGATCCGCTAAAGAAATTCTCCATTACTTTTGCTACAAAGCCTGAAGTACGTGGAACAGCTAGGCCGTCTGCACAAGTTTGTCCGTCAATACCAAAATCTTTTACAGAAACGCCATCATATTGATTAGTCACTAATCCAACTAACATAGAAGGTGTATGAGTTGGTTCTGCAAAGAAACAGTGAACATGATCTCCATAGACTTGTTTCAAACCAAAAGTGATTCCGCCAGGACTGCCTCCGATTCCACAAGGTAGGTAAACAAATAAAGGATGATCTTCATCAACCAGTACTCCTTTATCGTCTAATTGCACTTTTAATCGATTACCGGCAACCGTATAGCCTAAAAATAAGTCTACCGAGTGTTCATCATCAACAAAATAAGAAGCAGGATCTGCTTTTGATTCAGCACGTCCTTGTTCTACAGCTTTTGTAAAATCTGATTCATGTTCAATAACAGTGACCCCACGAGAGCGAAGAAAATCTTTCTTCCACTTTTTAGCTTCAACTGACATATGGACAGTCACTTCAAATCCAAGTTTGGCACCAACTGTTCCGACACTAATGCCTAAATTACCAGTCGTTCCGACAGCGATTTTGTGTTTAGCAAAAAAATCGTGGAATTCATCGCTAGCAAAAATAGCATAGTCTTCATCGGTTGATGATAACAATCCGCTCTTTAAAGCAATCGTTTCAGCATGTTTCAATACTTCGTAGATAGCACCGCGAGCCTTGATCGTACCAGCTATAGGTAATGTGTCATCTCGTTTCAACAAAAAATTTCCTTGAATTTGTGTATGTGTTTGTTTTTCTAGAATTTTTTTCATTTCTATTATAGGAGTTAATTCTGATTCGATGATTCCATCTGTTGGTTCTGTTTCAGGAAAAGCTATTTTTAAATAAGAGGCGAATCTTTTTAAACGAGCCTCTGCATCATCGATATCTTGTTTTGTGTAAAGCACATTTTTATTGGCTTCAATAAACTTTTTTTTATTTGGATTTAGCCAAAAAATTTCATTAGTTTGCATGATATCTTTCATTAAAGGTGCTGATTCAATCCATTGAGGCAAAGTTTTGCCTGCAACGACTTTTTCCTTCACATAAATTCCTCCCCAAGCTAATAATAGTCATTTCAAAAATACATACATAACATAGCATAAGCACTAAAAAATTACTAGCAAATAAAGCACATTTTCGCGTTAAATCAACAACTTTGAACAATACATGAAATATCTAAAACATAAAAAAAATCACGAGAAGTAATGTGGCTTTTAAAATTAGTATATTTTCTATAAAATAGTCAGACAAGAAAAAAATTGTTATCGGTAACAGCTTTATAAACCTTGTAAGTGCTTTCTGATTTCGTTAATCTTAAGAAGAAGTTTGATGGTTTGCTATACAAAGAGGGAGCGAGATAAGTATGGAAGAAAAGTGGTGGCAACAGGCAATCGTGTATCAAATTTACCCCGGTAGTTTTCAAGATACGGGTGAAAATGGTATTGGGGATTTACGAGGAATCATAAATCGGTTAAAATACATCCAATCTTTAGGTGTAACAGTTATTTGGCTGAATCCTATTTTTGAATCTCCTCATATAGACAATGGGTATGATGTATCAAATTATTATGCTATTGATCCTATTTTCGGTACGATGAAAGATGTGGATGAGTTGCTGAACGAAGCGCACAAACTGGGAATAAAAGTTATTTTTGACTTGGTCCTTAATCATACATCTGACCAGCATCCGTGGTTTCAAGAAGCGTTAAAAGGACGCGATAATCCTTATCGTGATTTTTATATTTGGAGCGATCCAAAGCCGGGTGGGCAATTGCCGAATAACTGGGCTTCATTTTTTGGTGGTTCTGTATGGGAGAGAGAGCCTTTAGGAGATCAATTTTATTTTCATTTATTTGCTAAGGAAATGCCTGATTTAAATTGGAACAATGAGTCTGTTCAGCAGGAAATCGTCAAAATAGCTGAATATTGGTTAGACAAAGGAGTAGATGGCTTTCGATTGGATGCATTTATTCATTTGGATAAAGCAGAAGGTTTTCCTGATGTTGAAGCTAAAGATGGAGAAATCGTACTGGCTGAAGAATATTACTCTAATTTAGAGAATGTGACCGACTATATAGCTGATGTAGCTCGTATTTTACGCAAAAAAAAGCCGGACATTTTTATATTAGGAGAAGCTGCTTCAGCAGATGTCGAAATGGCAAGAAGATATTCCGACCCCAAAAATGAAGCTTGTGACACGGTTGTTTCATTTCGATTCTTTCCTATGGATGAATCACATAAAGATACTCGGTTGCCAGTCAATATGCAAAGAGAGAAATTAGATATTGCAGCTTTTAAAGAAATCATGTCTGAATTTCAAGTTGGGCTGGAAGATATCGGTGGTCCAACATTGTATTGGAACAACCATGATATGGCTCGAATGGTTTCTCGATTTGGTGATGTGGAAAAAGACCGAGACAACAGCGTAAAAATGTTGGCTACTTTGATGTATCTTCAAAAAGGCATACCAATTTTATTAAATGGAGAAGAAATTGGTATGAAAGATTTAGAACGTTCCTCTATATACGATTTTAAATTGCCGAACGAGCAATTTTTCCGAGAAAAAGCTTTGGAATTAGGATATTCAGAGGAATTTGTTTTACACCAACTTAATGCTAAAAGTATCAATGCCAGCCGAGGAGTCATGCAGTGGGATACAAGTGAATACGCAGGTTTTTCTATTGTTCCCCCATGGAGCGGAGTGAATATAGAACCGAGTTATACAGTAGAAATGCAAGAAAAAAGTGACACTAGTATTTTAAACTATTACCGACAGCTATTGAAATACAAAAAGACTCCGTTATTTACCAAGGGACAATTTAAGTTGCTAGAAACAAATCATCAGCTGTATTGTTATGAACGAACATTAGGTGATTTAACGGCCTTGATTTGTTGTAATTTTGATTCTAAAGAAGAAACTATGATAGACGCAAGGTTGGCTAAGCTTCCCTATAATGTCTTGATAGAGAATGAAAACAATCGAATTGAAGGAGATACAATCGCGTTGGCTCCTCATGGGGCTATAGTCATTGTATTTGAAAAAGAACCAACGAACAAAAATTAGAAATGAGGATTACTAAATGGATACATCAGCACTTCTTCATCGTCCAGATAGCGAATACGCTTATTTGTATGACGACAATCAATTTAATATTCGCCTGCGTACGAAAGCCGGCGAAGCAGAGAGAATCAGCTTGATCAGCGGGGATAATTACGCTTATAAAAGAGAAGAATGGAAAGAACAGGAGCAGCCGATGCAATTGATCGCTCGAACAAACATTCATGACTTTTGGGGAATTGTGGCTTCGGCTCCTCATAATCGCTTATCTTATGCTTTTCATATTACAGGTAAAGATGGAATTGAAATACTGTATTCAGATAGAGGAGTGTATCCTTACGACGACTGGTACATGGAAAATATCAACAGTTTCTTCAGAATGCCTTATTTTCATGAGATCGACCGGGTAGGCACGCCTAGCTGGGCTAAGAAAACGATTTGGTATCAAATTTTCCCAGAACGTTTTGCAAACGGAGACCCTACAAATGACCCGGAAAACTCCTTGGAATGGGGCGGTAAAAAACACCCTGGACGAGATGATTTCTACGGGGGAGATTTACAAGGTGTTTTAGATCATTTGGATTACCTAGTTGATCTAGGAATCAACGGCATTTATTTTACGCCAATTTTTAAAGCACCTTCTAATCACAAGTATGATACGATCGATTATTTTGAAGTTGATCCCCATTTTGGTGATAAACAATTATTTAAGACAGTCGTAGAAGAAGCACATAAACGTGGCATACGCGTTATGTTGGATGCGGTATTTAATCATATTGGGATGTCATCTTATCAGTGGCAAGATGTCTTAGACAAACAAGAAGCTTCTGAATATGTCGATTGGTTCCACATCAAAGAGTTTCCGGTAAAATCATTGGAAGGATTGACAGCCGATGAATTAGAATTTGTAGGTCCTTTAAACTACCATACATTTGCTTTCACAGGTCATATGCCTAAGTTGAACACGTCTAATCCAGCTGTCCAGAAGTATTTACTGAGTATTGCTACTTACTGGGTGCGCGAATTTGGCATTGATGCATGGCGTTTAGATGTAGCCAATGAAGTTGATCATCATTTTTGGAAAAAATTTAATCGAGCTGTACGCAAAATCAAACCGGACATCTATATTTTAGGAGAAATTTGGCATTCTTCACAAAGCTGGCTACAGGGAGACGAGTTCCATGCGGTTATGAACTATGCTTTTACCGAACAAATCGAGGATTTCTTTACCAATAAATCCAACTCTGCTGTAAAACTAGTTTCTGGACTGAATGAGCAATTGATGCTGTACCGTAAACAAACAAATGAAGTGATGTTCAATATGTTGGATTCGCATGATACTCCCAGACTATTGACTACTGCAAATGGAAACAAACAAGTAGCAAAGGCTGAATTAACTTTTATGTTTGCACAAACCGGTTCTCCGTGTATTTTTTACGGAACTGAAGTAGGTCTAGAAGGATACAATGACCCAGACTGTCGTAAGTGCATGATTTGGGATGAAGATGAACGTGACAATGATATGTTTTACTTCATGAAAGACTTGATCAGATTTAGAAAAGAATACCAAGATTTATTAAGTTTTGGAGACACAGAATGGCATGATATTCGAGAAGGCGAACGAGTCGTCGGGTTTAAAAAGAGATACCAAGGAACAGAATTGTATTGCTATTTTAATCAAGGGGAAGAGACCCTTACGTTGAAATACCATCAAGAACCAGTTCCGATATTCAGAAATTTGGCTTCCGTTCGCGCAAATAGTATTCGAATCAAACACAATGGATTTGTGTTGTTCACATTAGGCGAAGAAGTAAAATTAGATGAAGAAAATTACCAAGAGTATTGATGAGTTTGTTTATGAGGTGTGGGTCTTGATATCGATTCAAGACTCACACCTCATTTCTATAAAGGCGTTTTTGTACTCGGATATTGGATATACCAATTAGAAAATAAATTAAATTTTGATAGTAAAACTGTGACACTCAAGGAAGCGCACCAATAATCACTGTTGAACGATATTTTGTTACCGGTAACAAAAAGAAAACGTTTGCAAAAAATGGTAATATTCGTAATAATAAGAGTGTAGTTAAAAAAGAGTTTGAGGAGGCAATATATTATGAATCAAAAAAGATTCAAAAAATACTTAATGGGTGTTATTTCTGCTAGTGCATTGGTTCTAGCGGCTTGTGGTGGAGGAGAAGACCCTGCTGAAGAAACAAGTTCAGGGACTGAAGGTACGAATGAATCATCTGAGCAAGGTGGATCTTCAAGCTTTGAAGGTACAACGTTAAAAGTTACCATTGATCCAATGTATACAGAGTTTATAAATGGAATATCAGATTCTTTTGAAGAAGAAACGGGAGCTACTATAGAAGTAGAAGAAAAAGATATGTTTGAAACATTAGAAGCATTACCGCTTGATGGACCGGCCGGATTGTCACCAGATGTTATGCTAGCACCATATGACAGAATCGGTGGACTTGGTCAACAAGGACATTTAGCTGAATACACATTACCAGATGATGGTCGTTATGATGAAACAGATGAACAGCAAGTGACGATGAATGATACGATCTATGGAGCACCATTTGTAATTGAATCAATGGTATTGTATTACAACACTGATTTACTTGATACAGCGCCAACTAGTTTCGAAGAATTGGAAGCGCTAACGGAGGATGAACAGTTTGCTTATACAGGAGAAGCAGGCAAAAGCGTTGCTTTCTTAGCAAATTGGGTTGATTTTTACAATTCATATGGTTTGTTAAATGGTTTTGGTGGTTATGTATTTGGTGCTGACGGTACCGATCCAACAGATATTGGGTTAAATACACCTGAAGCTATTGAAGGAATTGAGTACGCCACTGACTGGTTCCAAAACACATGGCCACAAGGAATGTTAGATGTAACAACTGCTGGGAATTTTATTGATGAACAATTTACGACAGGTGCTGCTGGAGCAGTCATCAATGGACCTTGGGCAGCATCCAGCTACATGGAATCTGGAGTTAACGTTGCTGTAGCAACTGTACCTACTTTACCAAATGGAGAAGAATACCAACCGTTTGCTGGAGGTAAAGGCTGGGTTGTCAGTGAATATTCTGAAAATGCTGAATTAGGACAAGTTTTCTTAGATTTCGTAACGAATGAAGAAAACATGGAAGCTTTATACTCAGAATACACAAGTGAAGTTCCAGCTAACCAAATGGTAAGACAAATGATCATTGATGCTAACGAAGATGAATTAGCAATGGCAGTAGTAAACCAATACAATGTTTCGTCTCCAATGCCTAATATCCCAGAAATGGCAGAAGTTTGGGTAGGTGCTGAAACAATGATGTTTGATTCAGGATCTGGCAATAAAACTGCTGAAGAATCAGCAAATGATTCAGTAGAAGTTATCCAACAAAATATTGAACAAAAATATTAATGGATAGTCTTATATCCTAGATATAAGAGCTTGTTTTCGGCAGAGATGAATCACTTTATCTCTGCCGAAAATTTTTGAAAAGGAGATGAATAATTGTGGAGACTAACGAAAAAAACAAGAAAAAAGTACAATACTCTCCAGAAGATGAAAAGCGTATCAAAAAAGCAGGTGTTTTCTCAATTATTCCAGGATTAGGACAGTTCTATAATAAGCAGACTTTTAAAGGAATACTATTCTTTGGGATTTTTCTGATATTTTTAATTGAAATGATGCTATTTGGTTTTGAAGCTTTTCAAAATTTGATTACTTTGGGATCAGTGCCACGAGAAGATCATTCGCTGTTTTTGATGATCCAAGGAACATTGCAAATTCTGTTGAGCCTTATTTTTATAGTTTTCTATGCTGCTAATATCAGTGACGCTAGGCGTGTTGCTAAACTTAAAGCTTTGACCCCTGGGAAAGTGAACTATTCGGTAAAAGCAGTATTGTTAAATACATGGAACAATGGTTTTGCTTATTTATTGACCATCCCAGCTTATATTTTAATGATTTTTACAATTGTTTTCCCTGTGTTGGTAACTATTTTTATTGCGTTCACGAACTATGATTTTTACCATATCCCACCGGCTTCATTGATCGATTGGGTAGGTTTTAAGAGTTTCACTTCCATCTTTACATTAAGCACCTACCGAGATTCATTTGGGGCCGTATTCGGATGGACAGTAATATGGACCTTGTCCGCCACGACGTTACAAATCATTATTGGTATTTTTGCAGCTATTGTTATGCAACAACCCTTTATTAAGTTTAAACGTATTTTTGGGGTTATTTTATTGCTGCCTTGGGCAGTTCCAGCTTTTATCACTATTTTGTCATTTTCAAATATGTTTAACGACAGTGCTGGTGCGATCAATACGCAAGTGATTCCTTTGATCAATAGTTTACCTCTCATAAATATTCCGGCTATTTCGTGGAAAACCGATCCTTATTGGACAAAAATAGCCATTATTTCCATTCAAGGATGGCTTGGATTCCCGTATATTTATGTGCTGACATCAGGTATCTTGCAATCTATTCCTGAGGATTGGTATGAAGCTTCTATCATTGATGGAGCAAGTGCTATTCAAAAATTCCGTTTCATCACATTGCCGCAAATTTTTGCTGTAGCTGCGCCGGTATTTATTACTCAATACACCTTTAACTTCAACAACTTCTCGATGATTTATCTCTTCAACGAAGGTGGTCCAGGGAGTGTCGGTTCAGGCGCAGGGGCAACGGATATTTTGATCTCGTGGATATATAAATTAACAACCGGTACTTCTCCGCAATACAATATTGCGTCAGCCATTACCTTGATCATTTCAGCGGTTGTCATCTTTGTGTCCTTATTGGTCTTTAAGCGGACTCGGGCATTTGAAATGGAGGATTAAGCTATGCAAAAGACAAAAAAAATAAAAACTCAAAAGAATAAACGAATATGGGGGCAAATTTTCACGTATTTATTTTTGTTACTTATGTCAGTGATCATTATCTATCCCTTATTGATTACAGTGACATCAGCGTTTAAACCAGGTAACTTATTGGCCTTTAGACTAGATTTCAATTTCGAGTGGACGTTAAGCAATTTCAGCCGCTTATTCAAAGAGACTCAATACGGGCAGTGGTATATGAATACATTAAAAGTGGCATCTATGGCCATGCTAATCCAAGTCGCGGCCGTGACGTTATCAGGGTTTGCTTATAGTCGTTACCGATTTATCGGACGTAAAGCAACTTTGAAATTCTTTTTGATCATTCAAATGGTTCCTACAACCGCTGCTTTAACCGCCTTTTATGTTATGGCGCTACTAGTTGGCGGATTGGATCAACATTGGTTCTTGATTTTGGTATACATTGGGGGCGGAATCCCAATGAATACATGGCTAATGAAAGGGTACTTCGATACTGTGCCGCTTGACTTAGATGAATCCGCTCGTTTAGATGGAGCTGGTCATTTCCGCATTTTTTGGCAAATCATCATGCCTCTTGTAAGGCCTATGATTGCTGTGCAAGCTTTATGGGCATTTATGAATCCTTTCGGCGAATACATGCTAGCAAGATTCTTGTTGCGTTCGACAAAAAACTATACAGTAGCTATTGGTTTGCAGACTTTTATCAATAATCCGCAAAACCAGCAAGTTGCGCTCTTTTCAGCCGGTGCTATCTTGATCGCTGTTCCAATTTCCATCTTGTTCTTCTATTTGCAAAAGAGCTTCGTTACGGGCTTGACAGCTGGAGGAACAAAAGGATAAAAAGGTAAAGTAAAAAGAAAGGGAGAAGGTAAAGTGAAAACAGATGTCTTTCCGTTAAATTATTTCAAGAATACATGGACACCAAAACAAATGATTCAACAAAATTACACTTTTAACTGGTTTCAATTAATAGTTATCTTATTGTTCTTAAACGGTTTGATGATTATTCCAGTAAGTTTAAACTATGCAAAAATGGATACTTTTTCTGTAAAAAACACTTTTCCAGAAACATTCCAAATGATAGATCAAACAGTAGTCGATAATATGAGTGAGGCTGACTTTAATTTAGGCGAAATGGATCTAGAGGAACCTTTTCTTATACAGACAGATAATGGAGTGGTAGCAAGTGGTCTAACGAATCAAGAAGCAAAACAAGTTTTACAAGCAGACGGAAGTGTGTTGCTGTTTTTAAATAATGAACTTCATCTACGAGAAAAAAATCAATCTGTTTCGGTAGTACCTTATACTAAAGATTTTAATTTAACAGGGATAACAACGACAGAACAATTTCAAGAAGCTATTTCTCAGCAGTGGTTTATGAAAAACCAACTATTTGTCATTGCTATGTTTTCTTTCATTTTGTTTGCTTTATTATTAACTGAACTGACTTTGCTAGTATTTGGAGCAGCTTTCTTCTTATTTATTGCCTCTAAAAATAAAAAAACGAGTCGTAAACTCTACAAAAATGAGGTTGCCATTGTGTTATATGCTGCAGGTGTACCTTCTATTGCAGCAATGGTCATGGGTTTGATTGACTTTAATGTGATCACTATGATGACGATTCAATCTGTGGGAATGGTCGGGTATATCTGGTTTATTTATTACTATAATCGAATAAATGAAATAAAAGCACAAAAAACAGCCAAAATGCACACAACACAAATTCATTATTAATCTAGTGGGAGAGAGATACATGAAAAGATTATTTGATATAGATCCATGGAAAATAAAGACATCTACTTTGGACAAGCAAAATAAACGTCTACAAGAAAGCTTAACGTCAATTGGAAATGGCTACATGGGGATGAGAGGTAATTTTGAAGAAGGATTTTCTGGTGATACACACATTGGGACTTATTTGGCCGGAATATGGTACCCAGACAAAACACGTGTCGGTTGGTGGAAAATCGGTTATCCAGAGTATTTTGGTAAAGTGATCAATGCCACTAATTTTATTCCAGTTACTGTATATATCAACGAACATAAAGTGGATTTAGCAGTGGATGCAGTCAAAGATTTTAAAATGTCTTTAGATATGAAAGAAGGCATCTTAAGCCGCAGTTATATATGGAGCCAAGGAGAAACTGAGGTTCGACTTAATTTTAAACGATTTGTAAGTATTGTACAAAAAGAGTTAGCTATCATTGAAGTACAAGCTGAAGTATTAAAAGGTACGGCGGCAATTCGCTATGTTTCTTATTTAGATGGTGATGTTGAAAATGAAGATAGCAATTATGAAGAAAAATTTTGGCTTGAACGACAACGTGAAACAGCTGAACAAAGTTACTTAACAACTGAGACGATTGAAAATCCATTTGGTACTGAACAGTTTATTGTAACAACTATGATGCAAAATATTGCTTCAGGTTATACTCATCGAGAAGCGAGAGAACAACACATGTTAGTATCTGAGAGTTTAAGTTTTGAAGTAGCTCAAGGAGAAACAGCTGCGCTCACTAAATTGGTCAGTGTGGTGACAAGTCGAGATATTGAAGGAGAACAACAAGTTCATACAGCAAGAGATATCATCCAAGATGCTATTGAAAAAGGTCTTAAGCAAATAGAAACTGAGCATATTTCGGCGTGGAGTGATCGTTGGAGCAAGTCAGATGTGCGTATTGAAGGTGATAATGAAAGCCAACAAGGGATCCGTTTTAATATTTTCCAATTGTTCTCCACCTATTACGGAACTGATTCTCGTTTGAATATCGGGCCAAAAGGATTTACTGGAGAAAAATACGGTGGAGCGACTTATTGGGATACGGAAGCCTTTATTCTACCTATGTATTTATCTACATCGGATAAAGAAGTGACAGAGCAGTTGCTTGAGTATCGTCACAACCAACTTTCAGGAGCCTATCATAATGCTCGTCAACAAGGACTAAAAGGTGCTTTGTATCCGATGGTAACGTTTAATGGAATTGAAAGTCACAATGAATGGGAAATCACCTTTGAAGAAATTCATCGGAATGGTACGATTGCCTATGCGATTTACAATTACACCAATTACACTGGCGATGACTCTTACCTTGTTCAAAAAGGAATAGATATACTAGTAGGTATATCACGTTTTTGGGCAGATCGTGTTCATTTTTCAAAACGCAAACAACTTTATATGATTCATGGTGTAACTGGACCAAATGAGTACGAAAATAATGTGAACAATAACTGGTATACGAACAAGATTGCAACATGGGTGCTGCGTTACACACTTGAAAGTTTATCTAAAGTAACAGAAGCTAAACTAGCTGAACTTAAAGTGACCGAAACAGAAAAGAAATATTGGGATGACATTATTCAACGTATGTATTACCCATATGATGAAGAACTGGATGTTTTTGTACAACACGACACTTTCTTAGACAAAGATATACAAACAGTTGATTCTTTGAGTCCAGAAGAAAGGCCGATCAATCAAAACTGGTCTTGGGATAAAATATTGCGTTCTCCGTTTATTAAGCAAGCAGATGTTTTACAAGGATTATATTATTTGAATCATGAGTTTACTATAGAAGAAAAAGAACGTAATTTTGATTTCTATGAGCCGATGACCGTGCATGAATCTTCTTTATCTGCAGCAATTCATGCAGTATTGGCTGCTGAATTAGGAAAAACGGAAAAAGCTGTCGAACTATATGCTCGAACAGCACGCTTAGATTTGGATAATTACAATAACGACACAGAAGATGGATTACACATTACTTCCATGAGTGGCGGTTGGTTAGCTATTGTCCAAGGATTTGCTGGTATGAGAACAGCAAATGGAGAATTAGTCTTTAAACCATTTTGTCCAAAAAATTGGGACAAATATAGTTTCTTAGTTAAATACCGCGGCCGTCTATTAGACATCCAAGTAAATCAAGAAGTAGTAGCTGTTGAATTGAAAGATGGGGAACCGTTAGAGTTTAACTTATATAATGAAAAAGTAATATTAGATAAAAGAGTGTCAGTTCCAATACAACTTAATAACCACTAATAGTTAACTAATCAAATGGATTTTATCTGTAAAAAGATATTGTTTTCCACTTGAATGAGTGCGAGACAAAAGTCGTTTTGACCACTATCTATAAGCCCGTCTCCCCTTATGAGATGTTTTTTCTCATAAGGGGAGACGGGCTTATAAGCATGTGCTCAGGCTTTTGGAACACGTTTAAAAGCATCCACTTAGTATGTGACAGAAATAAAGGCCATTGTCCCGACTTTATTCACTTTTTTACTTATTATATAGAAGAAACAACCAATCGATCAATAAAATAGGGAAACAATTTAAGATTCGTCACCTAATGATTACTAACCTTGGTTTGACTAGCTAAATATAAAGCAGACTAAACTAATAATTTTTAACAAGACTAGATTCACTTAAGCAATTTCTTAAAGAATTAAGCTAGATGACCAAATAGTAACGGTAACCAAAATACTTGGAAGATAAGATGAAAAATAATTATAAATACAAGATTCTTGCAGAAGCAGTAAAACTTATTAAAACACAAAAACGAACAAACAATGCGAATAATTAAAAAAAAATCGGTAAATTGTATATATATTCGGTACGATAAGAATGTATAAAAAGGTTAAAGTTCGCTTTTAAATTGTTTGTAAATAATATGAGAATAAATAGTTGACCAAACTTAATAAACTTGATATAGTAGTAAATGTCGTCAGGTTGGACTTGTAAGAGTTTACTAAATGAGTCGATAAATATAATGAAATGTTTGTTGACAGAATAGTAAAAATATTGTAAACTCGAAAGAGTCAATAAGTTAATACGAATTGCTTTTCTTGTATGGATAAATATCCAATATAAAGAGGAAATATTCAAAAAAGTATTGACAAACAATTCACAGCTTGATATGATAATCAAGTCGCTGAACAAGAAGTGTTGAAAAATATGAAAATTAAAAAAATTTTTATTTTTCTTGACTTAGAAACGAAGCGGTGATAGTATTAAGAAGTTGTCGCGATGACAACGAAATACGAAATTAGACCTTTGAAAACTAAACAAAGTAAGACGAACCAAACGTGTAAGGAAGTTTTGGCAAGTGCCAAAACAAACAATTTAGTGAATATTTATTCGCTAGCAATCAATTAATGAGCTACAAGCGTCATTAAAAAACAGTAGACTTC
>NZ_JAFEMV010000006.1 GCF_016892605.1 Desemzia sp. RIT 804 | reverse complement strand
CCCAGGTGATGCTTTTTATCCCCTGAGCGGTTTCGGCTTATAGCCGTGTCAGCTGCCTCTTGCAACTCGTTTTAGATAGAGAGTGAAGCGAGGCGGTTAGCTGATCGGATATAAGAAGAAACTGCCCAGGTGATGCTTTTTATCACCTGAGCAGTTTCGGCTTATAGCCGTGTCAGCTGCCTCTTGCAACTCGTTTTAGAGAGTGGAGAAAAGCGATTAGCCTAACGACATTGCCTGATGAAAAAACATTTATATTATCCTAAAATCCCTTTTCCCTGTAAGCATTTATGAGGAAAAGGGATTTTTTAGTGTAGCTTGAATACATATTCTGAATTGATTCTTTTCTAAATTCTGTTTTTATTGTGAAATAGAATTTCAGCTCATAATTCTGGTCTATTTACTAACGCTATTGTGAGATAGCTGGCTTTTAGGTGACATTACAGCCTTACTTACACACCCTTTTGTCAGCTAGACAGCCTTTAGGCGACATTACAGCCCTATTTACTCATCCTTTTGTCAGCTAGACAGCCTCTAGGCGACATTACAGCCTTACTTACACACCCTTTTGTCAGCTAGACAGCCTCTAGGCGACATTACAACCTTATTTACTCACCTTTTTGTAAGGTAAACGTCCGCTTTCAGCTTCTTTTGACTCAATGGGTAATTATTTAGCGAACACCGTTGTTTTCGAGCAATAAAAAAAAGGCATCTCTGCCTCTTCTCATAATCTATATCTATTCTACTTGCTCAGTCTTCGGCACTTTTCCCGTAAAAAATTCATTCATAAATGTCGCTGCCAAAACCAACGCACCACCAAACAGTTGCAGACCAGAAATCGGTTCTTGCAGTATGACTGTTGAAACGACAACAGCAGTTAACGGATCAATATAGCTTAATACAGCAAATGTCTGCCCTTCAATTTTTTGTAAGCCGGAAAAAACCAGTACATATGCGATTCCTGTATGAACTACCCCTAATACCAATAATGACAAAATAGAGGGCACTGCCAGTTGACTTGTTCCAAGACCGGTTGTCAGTAATACATACGGTAATAAAATAACTGTGGCGATGATCAATGTCATGGCGGTCAAATGAAGGTCGTTAAGGCCTGTGACTTTTTTATTAGAGATAATGGCGATGGCATAGAATAAAGCCGCTGCAAGGCCAAATCCAATGCCTATTGGATGATCATATCCTGCAGAACTGCCACTGAATCCAATAATGAATACCATCCCGAACATACCCAACAATACAAAGCTGATTTTTTTTATTGTCAGCGCTTCTTTAAACACTAATGGAGCTAGCATTGTTAAAATAACCGGTTGAAAATAATAGCTGATCGTTGCATTCGAAACTGTTGTATAACGATAAGCTTCAAACAACAGAATCCAATTGGCTCCTACCGCAAATCCGGAAAGCAGCAAAAATTTTCCATTCTTTCGGATCAACTGAAACGGAATGCGCTCTTTTTTAAGCAGCAGAGTCACCACGAGAAAGATACTCCCTAATGCTCCACGATAAAATGCAATTTGAGTTGTTGCCATCGGAATTTGGCGAACAAAGATGCTCAACGTCCCAAAGATCAGCATGGATAATATAACCTTTACTTTCCCACTCATAATAAAAACAGTCCCTCCTTTAACTATTCTACTGAAATAATTGCTTTATACTGCTCTTCAACTTGTCTATCTAGAAAAAGCAGCCCTTTCAGACTGCCTTAACTCTTTCTTATTATTGAACGTTTGCACTTTGCGGCAACTCTACAAAAGACGGTTGCTGGTTTTTGAAAACAGCCAGCTGCTCTACTCCATGCTTTTTCAACATTTCAAAGGCATCCTTGAACCCTAATTCGTAATCCTCTACTACATGCGCATCAGAACTTACGGTGAACAAGGTGCCGCCTACTGAGCGATAAAGATCGATAGCGTACTCATAAAGGTGTGCATTTCCAAATCTATACATGCTTCTCGTATTCAGTTCAAATGCTATGTCATGTTGAACAGCTGTTTCAAAAATTTGCAGCAACTTAGGTTCCGCTGCTTTCAATTCCTCTACGCTTACTTCGTAACTTCGCAGACCATAGTCAAAATGAGCTAATACATTTGCATTGGTAAATTCGCGTACACCTTGCAGCATCAAAGAGTAATACTCTTCCAATTGATTCTCTAACGGAACGTCATCATTTCCCAGCAGCATAAAACCATGTCTGCCATTGTGATGAATGCTCATCAGAATCAAATCGTAATCTTTGCCGCTTAAAAAATCTTGGATTTTCTCTTTATCCGGATAAGTAAACCCGACTTCTATCCCTTTTAATATCCGTTGATCATAAAGCTGATTCAATTGAGCAATTTTTTCTGAATAAGCATCAAAGTCTGGAAGAACATCCGCAGTTTCCTGTTCCTTGCTAAAGAAGTCCAAATGTTCCGTTGTGATTACTGTTTTTCCAGCTGATTGTTCCAAATAACGTTCGAGTGTTTCGGTAGAGTCTGGTGAAAAATAAGTATGCATATGTTGATCATAGTAATGCATAGTGAGCTCCTCTCTTTTTACATCACTGTTTAGAAATACTTGTTCTGCTAGTTCATTTGTTGATGAAAATCTATAGTGACCATTTTCTAATCAACTACTTTCATTATAAATGATGGAAGTAAATCTCATGTAAATTCAAAGTTAAGAACACTGATTATGGTGAGAATTGAGGTTTCTTAACTTTTGCCAAAGAACAAAAAATCCGTGGGCAGAAGAATATGCCTTCTATCCACAGAATAAATTTGGCTTAAAACTGGTCTTGGGCTAAATAAGCTAGTGCATATTGAGCGTATAGTTCTGCTCCGACTTTCAATGCTTCTTCATCAACATTGAAACGACCAGAGTGATGCGGCCAGCACGTATCTTTATCCGGATTACCGCTGCCTACTGTGGCAAATGCACCTGGGATCTGCAGCATATAGTAGCCAAAGTCTTCTCCACCCATTGTCGGAGGACAATTATCGACCGCTGTTTCGCCAAAAGCTTGTGCAGCAACTTCTTGGACCAAGTTAGCCGTTCTCTCTTCATTATTTACCGGCTCAGTCATACGTTGGTATTCTACTGAAGCTTTCCCGCCATACATACGAGCGATTTCTTCCGCATAATGTTTGATGCATTCTTCTACTTTATCTCGAGTTGCAGGATCAAATGTGCGCACTGTTCCTTCAATATGTGCATTTTCTGCAATGACGTTAAACCGCGTTCCAACTTCCATTTTTCCTAGTGTCACAACAGCTGGTTGCATCGGATCTACTACGCGAGAAACAATGGATTGCACATTCGCTACGTATTGGGACGCCATGATGGCCGCATCAATATTTAAATGTGGCTGTGCTGCATGACCACCACTACCGACAAAATCTACTTTCACAATATCTGCAGCGGCAAAAGAAGGTCCAGCTGGACAAGAAACGGTTCCTACTTTTCCAGGAGCCCAAATGTGGATCCCAAAAGCATTGTCTACTCCATCAACAGCTCCTTGTTCTACCATTAATTTTGCACCTTCAGCAATTTCTTCAGCGGGTTGGAAAACTAAGCGTACTGTACCTTCGAAAGTATCTTTTACTTCATTCAACGCATAAGCCGCATTCATCAGCATCGAAACATGAGCATCATGTCCACAAGCATGCATTTTTCCTTCTTCAACTGATTTGTAATCTACTTCATTCAGTTGCTGCACAGATAAAGCGTCCATATCTGCACGAAGTAAGACTGTTTTACCGGGTCTAGCACCCTTGATTTCAGCTATAACACCTGTAGGTTTTGTTAAGCGATAAGAAATGTCTAATTCATCTAGTTTAGCAGCTATCGTTTTAGTCGTTTCAAATTCTTCTAAAGACACTTCTGGATTAGCATGCAAGTGCCGACGAAAAGCTATCATTTCCTTTTCCTTAGAAGCTATCAATTCTTTTACGGGACTGGTTAGTGTAATGGTATCTTGACTCATTCTCTCGACTCCTTTAGATTCAGCTACTTTTTCGCAGTAATATAATTGAATTTTCTGAATATTTTGTAAGTCTCACTATAACGATTCATTTTTCATTTGTCAAATTGATTTCTCATCATTTCCCATTTGGTATATCAACGTTTTTTAATAACTCCCTCTTTTTAACTTGTTATAAAATTAAAATTGACAAATCATTTTAACTATTTTATCATTTAGCACATTAACGTAAAGAATAGAAATGAGGATTTTTATGAATAGTTTAGTTGCCATCACGATTATTTTTTGTATTTATGCTCTTGGCGATGTGATCGCTGTTAGAACCAAAAGTATTGTTTCTATGCTGTTTACTGCATCTGTCTTCTTCCTAATTGCTTTTTGGCTTGGAATGCCTACAACTATTTTTCAAGATTCCATGTTACTGCAAATCGGCAGTATTTTGATTGGTTTTTTACTAGTTCACATGGGAACTATGCTCAATATCAAGCAGTTAAAAGAACAATGGAAAACAGTATTGATCTGTATTGTCGCTATTATTGGAATTACGGCAGTATTATTTTTGATCATCACTCCATTAATGGGCATAGAAACAGCCTTAGTCGGAGCCCCGCCTTTAGCTGGAGGAGTAATCGCAGCAATTCAAATGTCAGAAGCTGCTAACTCGATCGGACGCAGTGATTTAGCTTTACTGGCTTCTTTATTGGTAGTGGTCCAAGGTTTTGCCGGTTATCCTATTGCCAGCTGGGCTCTGAAAAAAGAAGTTAAATCGTTTAAAGAAAAGTACCGAAACAATGAAATCGAACGTGTACAAGAAAAAGAAACAACTTCCCGCTATAAAATATTTTCTGACTTACCTGAAAAATACCAATCAGGAAACGTTTATTTAGCAAAGGTTGCTGTAGTAGCTCTACTAGCTTCATTTGCTGCTAAAGGGTTAACCTCTTTATTAGGATTCCAACTGATCGATGCCAATATTATGTCCTTATTAATGGGTGTATTGTTCAGTGAATTAGGCTTTTTAGAAAAAAACATTCTGACAAAAGCAAATTCTTACGGCTTGGCTATGCCAGCACTAATTGTAGTCATCCTTTCCAATTTAGCTTCAGCAACACCTGACGTATTTCTAGATATACTGCCTGCTTTATTAGCGACTATTGTTTTTGGAACGATCGGAAATGTGCTTTTCTCCTTATTGATCGGTCGTTTTTTAAAGATCTCACCTTGGATGAGTATCGCTTTAGGAATAACGGCTCTCTTTGGTTTTCCAGGTACAGCCATTTTGCCTGCTGAAGTAGCTAACAGCAACTTCTCAAACAGCAAAGAACATCAATTGTTTCTCGATTCAGTAACACCTAAAATGCTTGTGGGTGGTTTTGTGACAGTATCCATTGGTTCAGTTATCTTAGCTGGATTCTTGGCCCCATTATTGATAAATCTTGTAGGATAAGCATCCACGTTATGAAAAAAAAAAAGGGAATGGGACAATAGTCTTTATCTCTGTCGCATACTAAACGGGCGCTTTTAAACGCGTTCCAAAAGCCTGACAACATGCCTATAAACCAGCCTCCCCTTATGAGAAAAAGCGTCTCATAAGGGGAGGCTGGTTTATATTCAATGGTCAAAACGTCTTTTATCCCGCGCTCGCTTTTTTGTCTGAGTTTTACTTCATTTGAAGTTGCAGAAGAAAAATCTCCAATTTATCCATTGCCGCTTCTAAGACTTTCATATCCACACAAAAACTGATCCGCACATAATCGTCTGCTTCAAAATAACTGCCTGGAATAAGCGCAACGCCTTGTTCAAGAACTAGCTTCTGGCAGAATTCATATGAAGACAGCCCATATTTTTTGATAGACGGCAATATATAGAAAGTACCATCAGGCAATTCCACGTCTACATCCATTGTTTTCAACCGGTTGTAGACGTAATCTCGCCGCAAGCGGTAGGAATTAAGCATCTCTTCGATATTGTAATCAAGTGCTGCTATAGCTGCATCTTGAATAAAGGTGTTGACACAAGAAAGTACATATTGGTGAATCTTGAGGGCTTCTTCGATAAAGTCCCAATCAGCTAATAAATAGCCAATACGCCAACCAGTCATAGCATAAGGTTTCGAGAAGCTTTGACAAGTAATGATGTAGCTTCGAATATCTTGGTATTTTGTTAATTGCTCAGGTTGTTCGGTAAATAACAATTGATTGTAAACATCATCGCTTATCACAAAAAGCTGGTGTTTCTTCACGGCCTCATAAATCACTTCTAATGAAGACGCATCAAGAATCGTTCCTGTAGGGTTATTGGGCGAATTAATGATGATAGCTTTTGTGTTGTCAGTAATAGCAGCAGCCAACATTTCTTCAGACAGTTGGAATTGATTAGTAGAGGTATCGATCGGCACACATACTCCGCTGTTCATTTGAATCAATTGACGGTATAAAGGAAAAGCGGGCTGTAAAATAATGACTTCTTCCCCAGGATTTAGTAAAGTGGCTAAAGCCGTTGAAATGGCTTCAGTAGAACCAACCGTGATCATTACTTCTTCTGGCGAATACTCGACGTGATTAGTTTTTTTCTCAAATGCACAAATCGCCTCTCGCAATTCAAGGCTACCTTGAGCTGATGAATAATGAGTTTGGTTTTTATTCAGAGAATCGATCGCAGCTTCTTTTATCGATGCCGGTGTAGGAAAATCTGGTTCCCCTAAGGTCAGAAAAAGCGAGGCTTTATTATCGACCGCATACTGGTTAAATGCTCGTATCTCACTCGTCTCTACTTTAAGGACGTCTTTGTTCAATAATTCTTTCATTCGATCACTCCTTTTCGCTTATGGAAAAAAGTGTACCAGTTTGCAGAAAAAATACAATATCTAATTTTTTTCTTTCTGACAAATTAGACAAAGAAAAAAATTAGTGGTAGTATATAAAACATCAAAAAAGTAACTTACAATTTAATAGAGGTAGCAATGTAGATGAGTAATACATCAGAGAAGGCATTCGATGATGATGTATGAAAGGCAGCCATTGCCGAACGATTAAAATCGGCGGATTTTATATCGTGGGGTCATGGGAAATACCTATGTCACTCCTGCTTGAAAAGCAGAGGCGCTATCATCTGTCTACATAACCATTGTATACATTTAAGACGCCAGAAATGGTGTCTTTTTTTATTGTTTGAGGAAAAAATTGTAAAAAGGAGTTTTGTATATGTCTGTTTATAAATATAACGGCTGCGGAAATACCTTTGTGATCACGGATTTCAAGAATGGAAAAGACTATTCTATGGAGGCCATCTCTTTGTGTAGTTCAGAACAATTTGATACAGATGGCTTAATCGTCGTCAAACAAAATCCGCTAGAGATGCTGCTGTTTAACCGTGACGGTTCCGAAGCTCCAATGTGCGGAAATGGGATTCGTTGTTTTGCCAAATATGTCCTAGACAAAGGTTTGACCACAGAAGAACGATTTCCTGTACAAACATTGGCTGGTGAGATGAACGTAGACATTCTTCAAAATGAGCCGTTCTACTGCGAAGTAAATATTGGTCGACCTGATTACTCAAACCATGCTTTTGATGCTGCTGACGATGCTACTTACATCAATCGGACGATCTCTATTGATGGAGAAGACGTCACGTTCACCAGTTTGTTTATGGGTACTGTGCATACAGTTGTTTTCGTAGAAGATGCAGTAGCCATGCTGGAGACCGATTTAGGAGAAAAACTGTGCCAACATCCATTGTTTGCTCACCAAACAAATGTCAATTTTGTCCAAGTACTGAATCGTGAAGAAATCATCGTGCGAACATTTGAACGTGGTGTCGGCTGGACATTGGCTTGCGGTACTGGCTGCAGCGCCAGCTTTGTGGTAGCTAGAGACGCAGGTTTAGTTGAAGATAGTGTAAAAGTACATCTAGAACAAGGAACATTGACTATCTCAGGTACAGAGGACATTTTCATGAATGGACCCGCTGTGTTTGAATACAAAAAATAGCTTTAGTGACTTAACTATTGAATTCTTAGGAGGAAATAATATTGAATGCACAAGAAATTATCCGATTTATTAAAGAAGCTAAAAAACAAACACCTGTGAAAGCTTACATCAATCTAAACGAAGCCATTGATTTCCCTAATTGTAAAGTATTTGGGGAAGGACTATCAAAAGTTGTTTTCGGTGATTACGAAGACTTGAAAGCCATCCTTGAAGAGAACAAAGAGCGTATCAATGATGTTGAACTAGAATACGACCGTAGAAATAGTGCTGTGCCTTTACTGGATACTACTAATATAAATGCACGAATAGAACCTGGAGCGTTCATTCGAGATCAGGTAGAGATTCACGACCATGCAGTAATCATGATGGGGGCTATCATCAATATTGGCGCTATTGTCGGCGAAAATAGCATGATCGATATGGGAGCAGTTCTCGGTGGCCGAGCTATCGTTGGTAAAAATTGTCACATCGGTGCCGGCGCCGTTTTAGCAGGAGTGGTCGAACCCGCTTCAGCCACTCCTGTAATTGTAGAAGACGATGTCTTGATCGGCGCGAATGCTGTCGTTATCGAAGGTGTTCGGATCGGCAAAGGGAGCGTGGTCGCCGCTGGAGCAGTGGTGATCGAGAATGTTCCAGAAAATGTGGTAGTTGGCGGCATTCCGGCGCGTATTTTAAAAGCAAAAGATGAAAAAACAGCCAGCAATACTGAATTGATCGCTGCTTTGCGAGAATTGTAAAATAAAAAAGATGCCATCCCAAAAGATACGCTGCTTCTAAAGTGTCGAAAGTCCATTTGCGTTCCCTTAAGTCAAATTTCAAGCCCTAAAAGGAACGCAAATCCAATTTGCGTTCCTTTTTTGAGACAATTTCAACTTAAAGGGAACATAATTTAATTTTATGTTCCCTTTTTCCAAAAAATGAATGCAATAGGGAACGCAAAAAAGCGAGGAACTGGTATATTTCACCGTTTCCTCGCTCCTCATTTTCTAATTGGTTAGAGCCATTTGAAGAGCAATCTCCTACTAGACGAATCTACCTATTCTGCTTCTGCGTGTTCAAATACTAAATGCCATTCATTGCGCTTAGCTAAGAAGTCACGAGCAATTTGCTGTGCTCCCGCTAAAGTGTGGTGAGCTGCCCAGCCACATTGTTTTTCATTGCTGGCTGGAACTTCTGTAGCCACCAATACATCTTTCATTGTTTTTTCAAGTAATCCCAAGATATCTTTATAATCTTCGTGGTTCACAACTGTCAAATAAAAACCTGTTTGGCATCCCATCGGTCCAAAATCAACAACGTAATCTGCATGATTGCGGATCAATTCAGCCGTCAAATGTTCTAAAGAGTGAACAGACATCATGTCCAAGTGTTCTTTATTGGGTTGTGCCATACGCACATCATATTTTAAAATACGGTCCCCATTTAGTCCTGTTTTCTCACTCGCTAAACGTACATACGGGGCACGGACTTTTGTATGATCCAAGTTAAAACTTTCAACATTCATTTTTTCTGACATATTAAAAACTCCTTTTTTAGTTTAATTTGCTTTCTTGCCTTCTACGATCCAAACATACGGGTTCATTTGCGTAAATGAAACGCTGAAACCAGCATCCTTAAAAGAGCGATACAAATCGGGTATCAAGGGATAGTATTCTCGTTTTAAATCTTCTTCTAGATCATAATATTGGTTGTGAGCAGCTTCAGCTAGTTTTTGGTCATAAGAAACTTGATCTATAAACATGGTATCCGCAAAAACTACGCTTCCTCCATCTTCCAAAAGGTCATAATATTGGTGCAAAACTTCTGCCTTTTCGCCGGCATTTAAATGATGAAATACATATGAGCTCAAAATAGTGTTTATTTTGTAAGGCGGTAACGGAAAATTTTGCATGTCGCCATCAATGATATCGACGGTTCCCATCAGTTTAGCATCTGCTAGTTGGCGCATTTCTGCAGAAGGCTCAATGGGATAAACTCTTTTCCCCACTGCTAATAGTTTTCGCGTTAAATTTCCAGTTCCGATCCCCAGCTCCAGAACAGATTCACCACTTCGTTTGACCAATTCTTGCAATATAGTGTCATATTTGGCAAAAACGTCTTTATACTCTTCGTCTTTTCCAGTTACAAAATCATCGTAATCTGTTGCCCAATCTGTGAAAATATCCAGAAATTCTCTTC
Source organism: Desemzia sp. RIT 804 (assembly GCF_016892605.1). Lineage (GTDB taxonomy): Bacteria > Bacillota > Bacilli > Lactobacillales > Carnobacteriaceae > Desemzia. The sequence continues at coordinate 103,593 of NZ_JAFEMV010000006.1, read as the reverse complement.
CCATTCATTATCCCTCCATAGATGACGAAACATATGTTAAAGCCTGTTCTAAATCTGCGATCAAATCTTCAGCATCTTCCAAGCCTACTGAGAATCTGACCAATTCGTCTTTGATACCTGATTTTTCGCGGTCTTCTTTAGGAATGGAACCATGAGTCATTAAAGCTGGAATCTCGATCAGACTTTCGACTGCTCCCAAGCTTTCCGCTAAAGTGATCAAATCCAATTGCTCCACAAATGTTTTAGCGGATAGCCCTTCTTTCAATTCAAATGATACCATTCCGCCAAACCCGCTTGTTTGTTTCTTCGCGATCTCATGTCCGACATGGCTTTCTAGTCCAGGATAGTAGACTTTTTCGATAGCTGCATGATCGTCTAAATATTCTACGATGGCTGCAGCATTTTTTTCATGTGCGTCCATCCGAATGCCTAATGTTTTAATTCCGCGTTGCAAAATCCAGCTATCTTGAGGTCCTAAAATCCCGCCGATCGCATTTTGCAGAAAACCAATTTGTTCCGCTATTTGTGGATCACTTGTAGTTACTAGACCAGCCACGATGTCACTGTGCCCACCTAGATATTTAGATGCGCTGTGTAAGACAATATCCGCACCTAATGTCAATGGACGTTGATGATAAGGTGTAGCAAATGTATTGTCTACAATCGTTATCAAATCGTGTTTTTTAGAGATTTCAGCCACTGCTTGAATATCAGTGATTTTCAATAATGGATTAGTAGGCGATTCTAGGAAAACGGCTTTTGTTTCTGGAAGAATAGCTGGTTCGATAGTCGTTAAATCACTCGTATCCACTACCGTAAAGGTCAACCCCAATCTTTTCAACACAGAATTGATCAGACGATAAGTTCCACCGTACACATCATCACCTACTATAATATGATCTCCTTGTGAAAATAACGAGAAAATAGTATGCGTTCCTGCTGAACCAGAGGCGAAAGCAAATCCTTTGACTCCACCTTCAATATCTTTGATCAATTCTTCGACTGCAAAGCGAGTCGGATTGCCCGTTCGTGAATATTCAAATCCTTTATGCACCCCTACTTTTTCTTGTTTGTACGTTGATGTTTGATAAATCGGCACATTCACTGCACCTGTTGCTTTGTCTCGACTGATCCCACCATGGATAAGAGCTGTTTTTAAATTCATTTTGTCTGATTCTCCTTTTGATAGATATTTTTACTTAAATAACGTTCACTGCTGTCTGGAAAAATAGTCACGATCGTACTTCCTGAAGGCAGCATTTCTGCTTCTTTTATACTGGCTGCAAATGCTGCTCCACTTGAACTTCCTACCAACAGACCTGATTTTCTGGCTAATTCTCTGGCATAGAAAAAGGCTTCTTCATCCGAAATAGTGTAGACAGCATCAAATTGTTCTCTCTTCATAAAGTCAGGCATAAATTCCATTCCAATACCTTCCGTTTCATGGCCGTGAACTGGTCCTCCTGCAATGATCGAGCCTTCTGGTTCAACGATCGCCGTTCGGATGCGGCTGTCCCATTCTTTTAGATAAGCAGCTGTCCCTGTAAACGTCCCGCCACTGCCTGCACCTGCCACAAATGAAGTCAGCTTCTCATTTTCTAAGTCCCGTTTGATTTCCGGACCGAGTGTTTCGTAATACGTTAAAGGATTAGCCGGATTTTCAAACTGCAATGGAATATAACTATTGGGGATTGCTTGCTGCAGTTCGCGAGCTTTTTCGATCGCTCCTGTGATGCCTTTTTCAGTAGGTGTATGCACGATTTCTCCTCCCAAAGCCTCCATCAATATTTGTTTTTCCAGACTGAATTTTTCTGGAACCGTAAAAATCGTCCGCAAGCCAAAATTTTGTGCTGCCAGAGCCAACCCAATACCTGTGTTGCCGGCAGTTGGTTCAATAATCGTGGTATCTTTATTGATCCATCCTTTATCGAACCCGTCCTGCAACAGTTTGAAGCCTAAACGATCTTTTACACTGCCGCCAGGATTGAACGATTCCAGTTTAGCTAGGATACGGTTGCCATTTGGAATTTTGATTCCTTCAATTTCGACAAGCGGGGTGTTCCCAATCAAGTCTATGATTGTTTTAACAGGCATTTTTTTCACTCCTTTTCTAATTTAAGGTACAAAAAAAGCGCACATGAGTAACGTTCTACTCATGCACACTTTGGCATTCATCATTTGTTTTTATAAGTGTTTTCAACAGAACGAACTAGTTTCATTCCTTTAAATCCAATTATGGAGAAAAAGATTGTATGAAACCGTTATCTGTCTTTATAGAAAAGCACTATAAAAAGAGAGAATTACGCAAATGAGTCTGGTGTTAAGCATGAGTGTTTATTTTCATTTAAACAACAACAGCATACTAAACAACAACAGTTCATTTTGCGCATGGAATTCTCTCCTTTCTTTTTTTATGTTTTTTTTAACTAAGGTCATCTTACACAACTAATTTTTTTCTGTCAAACTTTTTTTAATTTTAATTTTCTCCAAAACTTGAAATAGTTTTGAATAATTTACTATATTCCCAGCACTGAAGATACGTTAAACTCAACGCAGCATGCTTAAATAATCCGGTCCTTCATCTTTTTTTCCTTAATATTTTTAGTGAGCTAACATATCTCTAACAAGACCGTCTGCATCCAGATCTAATGGATAATAAGTAGGCCAATTATCCATTTCTTCTAACAATTGATCTTTGTCATCTCCCCAGTATAAATGAAAGTGATAAGAATCTTCAGGGAAAATATTGTGGTCACTGAATTGAATGTATTTAGGCGATCCATCTGAACCGTCAATTAGTTTATAAACAAATCGTACTCCTCTATTTCCTTTTTCATAATTTAGTATTTCATATCCATCATTTTCGTAAGTTCCTGAATACTCTTTTCCGTCTTCATAGAAAGTGACCTGGTCCCCATCAATACTGATCTGATCAACAGATGTTTCATATCCAATAGTATAATACTCTTTATATTCTTCTGCGGTCATATCGCCGCCTTCTTCTTTGTGTTCAAATACTTCATCTAGATCTCCAGATTGAAGGTAAGGGAAAACAGACTGCCACTCCCCTTCAAAGTCTGTTAAATCACGGTTTTCTACTTGCTCATCCTCAAAATAGCCTTCATAGATTTGCTTGCTGGCTTCATCATGTCCATGATGATCATCAATGAGGATTTTAACCGGTTCAGATTCAGCATAAATTTTATCATTATCATCAACTAAAGCAGCTTTCACCTCTAATCCATTGATTAAAGCCTCCCCAATAAAGTCTTGGGTTTTTTGTCCAGAAACAACTTCCCATTCGCTTTCTTCACTTTCTTTTGAATACCATTGCCACTGCACACTATCTATTTTATTTTCTGCTGAGGCACTTAATTCAACAGTATCTCCTGTATGGTAATGATCAGCCAAACCATTGATTCCGATTTCGGTACTTTCTTCATTTTCCTGTTTCTCTTGAGTAGAGCTATTTTGTGTCGTTTGCTCACTCACATTATCTGTTACCTCTTCGTCTTGACTTGAAGAAACGTTTGCTCCGCATGCTCCTAGTAAAATACTAGTGGAAAGAAGCACTATGTATTGAGTTATTCTTTTTTCCATTAATTTCATCTCCTTTTCATAAATCGTAATTGTTACGATTTAGAATTTAACATCTTTCTATACTACTTGTCAATACCAAATAAATAAAAAAACAGAAGGAGCTTTTTATATGACATACGTTTTATATATAATTCTTTTAAAAGTATGTCTCTTATCCCTGTCTGCATATTTATTAATTTTAATGTATGTTTCAAAAAATACCTACCTTACTTTTGAGTAATGGTTTTTCTTTCCTGATAGTAATTAGTCTCCACTAAAAAATTAGAATCCTGTTATAAACAAAAATAAAGCTCCAAAGTGTGCTATATTAGAATCAATCAGTGTGTAACGACAACGTAGAGCCATCTGAATGATGGCTCTACGTTTTTTTGTTAATGATCATATATAAATGTTTTTTTATACAACGCTTGCCATCTGAAATTTTATTCGGAGATGATATTATGCAAGAAGAAACAAGATTACCTAAAAACGGAAAAGAATTTATTTTATTTTTAGGAATTATTTCAATTATTTCGGTAAACACTATTGCACCAACTATCATGGGGCTTCAATTTGGGTTTACAATGGACGTTTATAAGGCTGCGCTAAAGACTATGCCTTTTATTTGGTTGATCGTTCTAGTGTTGATTCCCTTTATAGTAGAACCTATTGCAAATAAATTAGTTGCAAAATTTACTGCACCGACAGACAGCTTCAATTCTGTGACCCTGTTCCACACTCTATTCAGCGTATTGATGATGTCTATTATCCTTTCTGTTGTTGCAGCTTGGGTTGGCACAAGAACTATTTCAATGGAGCCAATCACAAACTTCTTCTATGCTTGGCCTAGAAACTTTGCTGTAGCCTTTTTTATTGAAAGTTTGATCGCACAACCCATTGCTCGTTTAGCTATGAAAGGTCTTCATAAATACCAAGCAAAACAATCAAAGATTGCATAACCTTAATTTCGTCTGAAAAACTGGATTTGATTCAAGCTCTCACTCTTTAAGTGATGCTTGATCGGATCTAGTTTTTTTATTTATCTTCATATCCTTCGAATAAAGCATTTTCTGTAGGCTCTATCGTTTTCAATGTTTCAATTTCTGTGTTACAAAGAAGATACAGGTAATTAGCGAAAAAAACGTTCAGTAAAGGAGTTTTTGATAATGGAAAAAAAATTCGATATTGTAGTCATTGGCAGCGGTGTAGGTGGTATGGCAGCAGCTTCTGGTTTAGCCTCTGCAGGTAAAAAAGTTGCTATAATAGAGGAAGATCTATGGGGAGGAACTTGTCCAAACCGTGGATGCGATCCAAAAAAAGTTTTGGTTTCCGCCGTTGAGGCTATAGATCGTGCCCAGCAACTACACGGTAAAGGATTAGAAACTGTCCCTCATGTGAATTGGCCAGAACTCATGGTGTTTAAGGAAACATTCACTTCCCCTGTGCCGAAACAAAGTAAAGAAAGCTTGGAATCGTCTGGAGTAGAAACGTTCACTGGCAAGGCGGCATTTATTAATGATCAAACCTTACAAGTAAACGAAGATGAACTAAAAGCGGAGCACTTTGTCATTGCCACTGGTGCACGTCCTTCGTTGCTGGATATTGAAGGAAAAGAGCATTTTCTGACCAGTGACGACTTCTTATCCCTTCCAGAAATGCCTAGTACCATCACTCTATTGGGCGGTGGTTATATCTCTTTTGAATTTGCGGCTATCGCTAATGCGGCAGGTGCGAAAGTACATGTGATCCAACACAATGATAGTCCTCTTAAAGCCTTTGACCGAGAACTGGTCGATCTTCTAATGGAACAATTAGAAGCTAAAGGGGTAACTTTCCATTTGAACGTAGAAGTTTCTAAGATCGAAGCGACTTCGAATGGTTATTCATTATCTGATGATTCGGACTTTCAATTAGACAGCGATTTAGTTTTCTGTACTACAGGAAGGATACCGAATACGGAATCATTAGACCTTGAAAATGCCGGAGTTGAGTGGGATAAAAAAGGGATCACTGTTAATGATTCTCTCCAAACAAGCAATCCAGCTATTTTTGCGATCGGAGATGTTTTGTCTAAAAATCAACCAAAATTGACCCCTGTTTCGAGTTTTGAAGCGAGCTATTTAGTGTCACATTTGACTGGACAAAATACTGATCCTATATCTTATCCAAGCATTCCTACGATGGTTTTTTCCGGTCCCAAATTAGCCCAAGTTGGCGTAACGCCAGAAACAGCAGCGAATAACGAAAATCACTACGAGTTGTCCACTATAGACGCCAGTAAGTGGTTCAGTTACAGACGATTGAATGAACCTATCTCAAAAATCAAAGTCGTTACAGATAAGAAAACTGGTTTATTAGTAGGCGCCACTTGTTTGAACAATGAAGCAGATGAACTGATCAATTACTTCAGCCAGCTGATCGAACAAAAAGTATCTGCTGCAGCAGTCTCTAAACACATTTTTGCTTATCCGACTATTGCCAGCGATCTGTCTTATTTTTATTCTTGATCTGAACAAAATTTTTCTGGTTTTTGTCTGATGAATCATTGCCTAGTGTAAACTATTCGGTGGTAGAGACTAAAGACGGATGACGATTGTTTTTTTAGTTGACAAAAAAAGAGGAAGACCATTGCTAGACAATTATAAGTTTGAGCGTCTCAATAGCGTCGTAAAGGATGGTCTTCCTTGGAAATTATTTTAAGAGAATGATTGATTTAATAAAGAAGGTAACGTTTTTTTTATGTTCACTCCATAGACCCATTTCTGAAACCAAGATAAAAAACTTTTTACTTCATCCCTTTAATCAATGAAGAACCACTCTCTGCAACGATCGTTAAATAGATTCATGCTGATTTAACGGATCGCTTGCAGCAGTATGATAAAGGACAACTTAAAAAGAACGAAAGGATGCTTATAGGTGCAGAATTTCAAACAGCTTCTTCAGCTGAAACGTCCTTACTCATAATGCAGCTAATCTATAATTTTCAACACCGATCGGAAACGGATAGAATAAGCAATGTCAAGCTTTTAGCCATTTTAGATCCATACATACAATTTGAACTACTCTGTCCATTCTCGGATGGAAATGGGTGAACAGGTCGGATGATCATGATATACTCTTTATTACAAGAAGGATTTCTGCTGCTTATTATTAAAAAGAAACCAAAGCTCAGCATGTCGAATTTTTGGCAGGAACATTTTTATTAAAACTGAGTCGATTATCGCGTAAATTTTACATATAGAACACCTCTGTTTTGTATTTTCGTCAAATCTACATTAACAGAAAGGTGTTCTTTTTTCACGCACCAAATGGGTGAAAAAAGAAATTCCTTATAAACATTTAAGAAACACGGTTTTAGAGCCCAAACTTATAAAACTATGAATTATCTAGGTCGTACTTTTAAACTTAATAAGATTCACTAGGAGGCACTTTATGAATAATGAAGAGAGTATTACTACGCGAGTAGAATTAACAGAAAAAGAATATGTATTTTTATCTTTATATATGAAAATAAGGTCTACTGCATTCGTCCTAATATGCTTTTTTTTCCTTATATAGCAGTTTTTTATGTATTAATAAAAATCCCGTTACTTATGAATATTATCATTTCTGCTGTATTAATTCTTTTTATTATACTTCCGATAATATTCTTTGTTTTAAGCTATAGGGCTAGGAAAGAATATAGAAGTAATAATTAAGTTTAGCGATTTAGGCTTTGATTTGACTACAGAAAATAGCGAAAATCATCGTGAATGGACTTACTTATATTCAATCAGAGAACTAAAATATGGTTTTGTTTTCTACTATTCTGCTTATACGGCAACTTTATTTCCAAAAAGATGTTTTGATTCTAAAAAAGATATAGACTTCTTTAAAGACTTAGTTTCTAACCATTTAAGTTCTGATAAAGTGTCTTTTAAAAATTACTCTAATTGAAAAAGACCGCATTTTTAAGGCATTCTATGATAGCTTAATTAAAATTTTTAGTTGAATCGAACTTGTTTATTTAAAAAATAAAAGATTGTCTCTCTCTCTATCACTATTAGATAGAAAGAGACAACCTTTTATTGTCATCAGCTCTTTAAATTATATTTTTTAAGTTTAAGTTTTCTTTTATTTATCATAATCATGAAAACAACGAACTTAGATTTGCTCGAGAAGCTGTCTCGCAAAATAAAAAAGGGATCGTAAACCTAATCTTAACAAGAGAATATTAGGGGATCCCATGGACGAGCGTCCAGAAATCATTGGAACTCACAAAACATTCGGCCTTTGGAAAGTCGGTACTGTTGTAAGAAACAAGTTGAAATCAGATGCCGTTTTACTGACGTTAGCCGAAAGGAAAACGCATTTTGAAGTCATCTTAAATCTTTGACTGGAATTTACAATTTTGCAATAAAAAGGTATAGTTAGTAATGGTTTGAAATTAGGTTACCTTATTAGAGGAGAGATCATATTGGAAAGAGTAGTTGGAACAGTAGTAAGAGGACTTCGTGGCCCAATCATTAATCAAGGAGACGACATTGAACAAATCGTAGTAGATACAGTTTTAAATGCAGCAAAAGTTGACGGTTTTTCGATTGAAGATCGCGATATTGTAACTGTAACTGAATCTATCGTTGCTCGTGCGCAAGGAAACTATGCAACAATTGATGATATTGCAGCAGATGTTCAATCTAAATTTGCTGGGGATACAATTGGTGTTATCTTCCCGATTCTTAGCCGCAACCGTTTTGCAAACAACTTGCAAGGAATCGCTCGTGGAGCAAAAAAAGTTGTTTTAATGTTGAGCTACCCATCTGATGAAGTAGGAAATCACTTAGTAAATATTGATGAGTTAGATACTAAAGGTATTAATCCTTGGACTGATATCTTAACTGAACCTCAATTCCGTGAACATTTTGGTCAAGTTGTCCACCCGTTTACTGGAGTAGACTATATTGATTACTACAAAGGAATTGTTGAATCAGAAGGCGCTGAATGTGAAGTTATCTTCTCGAACAATCCAAAAACCATATTGAATTATACAAAGAGTGTATTGACTTGTGATATCCATTCTCGTATTAGAACAAAACGTATCTTAAAAGATAATGGCGCTGAAAAAGTGTACGGTCTCGATGATATCCTTAGCGAATCAGTCAACGGCAGCGGCTTTAACGAAGCTTATGGCTTACTTGGTTCAAACAAAGCAACTGAAGAAAGCGTAAAATTATTTCCAAATAACTGCCAACCAATCGTTGACACTATTCAAACAAAAATCAAAGAACTTACTGGCAAAACTGTTGAAGTAATGGTTTACGGTGATGGTGCCTTCAAGGATCCTGTAGGAAAAATCTGGGAACTTGCTGACCCTGTTGTATCACCTGGTTTTACAGAAGGTCTTAAAGGAACACCTAACGAAGTCAAATTAAAATATTTAGCAGACAACAACTTCTCTGAGCTTCGTGGAGAGGATTTAAAAGAAGCGATTTCTGAATATATCACTAATAAAAACGAAGACTTAGTAGGCTCTATGGAGGCTCAAGGCACAACTCCTCGTAGACTAACAGATTTGATCGGTTCGTTATCTGATTTAACTTCTGGTAGTGGAGACAAAGGAACACCGATGATTTACATCCAAGGTTATTTTGACAATTATACAAAATAGTGTATATTTATACCAAAAAGGCTGCCTCAAACGAGACAGCCTTTTTGGTTCCTAATTGTAAATGCGTTGCGAAATGCAGCCTATGCGACATATAAGCCAATCTCAACTGTCAGGTAAAAAACACCTGCCTGTTGGGATTTTCTTATAGTCGATAGGCTAAACGCATTTCTCCACTCTCTATTTAAAACGAGTTGCGAAATGAAGCCTATGCGACATATAGGCCAATCTCAACTGTCAGGTAAAAAACACCTGCCTGTTGGGATTTTCTTATAGTCGATAGGCTAAACGCATTTCTCCACTCTCTATTTAAAACGAGTTGCGCAGAGCAGCCTGCGTGGCTATAAGCCGATTTTGCCCTGTTAGGAAAGTTCACCTAACTGGGCAAAATCTTCTTATAGCCAGTAAGCTAAACGCTCTGCTCCACTCTCTATTCTTTCGGCTCTAGATCTTCAATAGAGTCAATGTCCATGTATTCCGGAACAACAAATCCATTTTGTGCCCCTGTTAGATTTGGGCCTAAGTCTAATAGTTCATCTTGGTGTTTTTCATAGAATGCACCATGAGTAACGGGCAACCATGGAGCAACAGACACATCTGCTTCGCCATTTGCTAATGCTTGAAAAAGAATAGCAGGATCAACATCTGACACAGTTACATTGTATCCTTGTTGTTCTAATACCATCTTTATAATTTGGCTGGAAGCGCGTTCTGTATCCCAAGGTGAAGAAACCATGTCAATCTTTTCTCCATCTACTTGTTCAGAACCTTCTATCCACGTATTTACTTTGTCTTGGTTCGCTTCTATCCAATTCGTCGAGGCCTCTTCAAAAGAACTGTTTTGCGCTTCATACGTAACAGTTTCCATATCTTCAAGGTCCCACTCAAAAGCATCAAGAATTTTATATGCATTTGGCATGTCTTCTTCAAATCCTGAACGAGCCATCGTATGGATACTTTCTATATCGCCCAGTGTTCCTTTAGGGTCTTCTATAAACTTCAAATCATATTGAGCAAATTTATAGTGCGGAGCCCAACCTGTTACAACGATCGGTTCTTCGTTCTCAATGGCCTGGCCTAACAGCGTAAGCATACCAGCAGTAGAACTTTCTTCTAATTCCCAACCTTCTAAATTTTCGTATTCTTCTAGCGTTGTATGAGCAAGACCCGTTAGACCTGCGCCTGGTTCAATACCTATAATTTTATAGTCCACTTGTTCACTGATACTGCCAGTAGCATTTGATCCACTATTACTCTCTTGCGTACTGCCGCAACCTGTCACGAGTAAAGCCGCTGTTAATCCTACTGTTATTCCAATACTTCTTACCTTCATTCTCTTTTTCCTCCATCATATTAAAAGTATTCCACTTTTTTATTCGGCTAATTATAGTCCTTGGACATTTAGTTTTTCGCTCCACTTTGTTTTTGATTACCGATAACCATATGTACAAATAAGCATTCCGATCTTATAGGAATTCATTAATACTAGAAGTAAAAACCATGTTTTTATTCACTTATATGCAATTTAATCTTAAGGCCTCCTCTCTTGAGAGCAGGTCACCGATTCGTAATAGCCACTTTCCACCGTACCATTAATAGTTAATCATTTCAAATTCAATAAAAATAAACAGGTCTGCCATCGTTTAAGCAAACCCTGTCTACGTTAAAAATTTGTTTTTACTATTCTTGAATAAAATCCAACATCCATTGATTCACTTGTTCTGCCTCTTCGTGTTGGACCCAGTGAGTGGCTTCTCCAATCAATCTTCCTCGACCATTATCACAAAATTCTAAACTTTTATTCGCTAACTCTTGACCTAAAAATTGATCTTTGGCTCCCCAAATCAAAAAGGTAGGGACTGTTACTCTAGAGGGAACAGTTTGGTTGGAAGAATAACGAACCAAAGCACGATACCAGTTGATCATAGAATGCATGGCTCTTGGTTGTGACCAAGCAGTACGATACTCGTCTAATTCCGCTTCACTAAAGGTACCTTTTTGACTTGTTGCTTTTAAAGCTTTCGTTGCCGGCTTCCAGCCAGATACACTAAATAATCGTTCTGGTACCCCAGGTAGTTGAAAGAACCCAATATATGAACTTTTCAAGATTTGGAACGGGTGATGCAGAACTTGTTCTTTCATAGCCGCTTCATGCGGAGCATTGAGAATCACTAATTTATGCAATAAATCCGGGTATTCTCTAGCCACTCTCCAAGCTACAATGCCGCCCCAGTCATGCCCAACCAAAAATACTTTTTCTTTTCCAGACGCTTTGATCAATCCCGCAACATCTGCAGCCAGATGTTCGATGTGGTAATCGCTCACTTTGTCAGGCTTATCACTAAGATTATAGCCTCTTTGATCTGGAGCCCATACACGAAATCCTTGGTCAGCCAAATAAGTTATTTGCTTACACCATCCATACCAAAACTCAGGAAATCCATGCAATAAAAGGATCAATTCCCCATCTGCCGGTCCCTTCTGAGCTACATGCAGGGTGATTCCGTTTGTTTTTATATAAGCGTGTTCTACTGTCTCCATCAATTCCCATGCCTCCTTAGTAAAAGGTCTTCTTGACTCTTATATCATCAAAACGCTAGAATATTTTCCATATATAGCCTAAGGATAACTATTAGGTGGTATTGAATCAACTGTTAACGATTCTTTTTTAATCAGGTGTTCGTTCAACTGGTCCATTTATTATTAGAAGTTGCTATCTTCAGATGGTACTATGTTGGTAAAAGGGTGATGATCAGATGCTAACAAGAAACAAACTCTTTCAGTATATGAAAACAAATTATGGCACAGAGCCAGAATACTTGTGGAAAAAATTTCCACATTACGCTGTTTTCAAGCATTCTTCAAATGGAAAATGGTATGGCATTGTGATGAATGTTTTGCCGGAAAAAGTAGGACTGGAGGGAGAGGAAGAAATCGATGTACTGGAACTCAAAAGTCCTCCAGAATTGAATGGCAGTCTAAAAGAACGAAAAGAAATCAAAGATGCTTATCATATGAATAAAGAGCATTGGATATCCGTGATTCTAGGCCAAGTAAATGAAGTAACTGAAATTGAACAATTGATCGAAACTAGTTTTGACTTAACTAAAAGCTAATCTGTTTTTGTACATTTTGATTCATTAAGGGGAATTTTTCATGTTTAAACTTGCTAAAGAATTAATCATTGAAAAAGATTTGCACCGGAAAATCATTATAATCGAACACTTGTTGAACCACTCTCAATTAACTGCTAAAGAGTTGGCTGAAATCACCCAATCTTCCCAGCGAACGGTCTTTAACGACTTGCAAAGTCTGCGTTTCGATCTCCCATCAGAATGGATTCTCGAAGCAGTAGGCAATAACGGACTGAAGTTGACCTCTACTGATAAAGCTGATGTCAAACAATTATGGTTGTATTATATGGGGCAATCCTTAGGCGTTCAATTAGTTAAGCAGCTGCTTTCCAAAAACAAAATTTCTGCCGAAGAACAAACTGTTGAGTGGGGCACCTCTGAAGCCAGCTTAAAAAGAGGACTCAAAGAGTTGAATGAGCGATTAAGCTATTATCATCTTCAAATCAATTTGGCTTCCGGAGATCTCTTTTGGAAAGGCGATGAACTGCAAATACGCATGTTTTATCATCGTCTGTTGATGCCTTTTACCCATGAAAAATTTTTCTCTGAGGAATACCATATGCATCAAGTCCACTATGATGGTTTTTTACGCCGTTTGGAGCGTCAAGAATCTGCTCCTGCCAGTGAAAATATTTTTGGAATCTGCTGGTTTTATATCAATTGTTTGCGCAATAAAGCTAATTGCCTTCTGGAAAATCTGGTCTATGACAAGAAAGACCCTTTGCTGCAGCTGTTTTTGCCTGAAATCCAACACTTATATCAACTAGAAGGCCTCAAGCTTTCTATGGACGAATCTTTTTTCGCTTTCTTCTGTTTTTTAGAAAGCTGGAGTTACCCTTTTGTCCCCTCTGAAAAATTGCTGCATCTAATGGAAACTTATTATAGAGATATTCGACAAGATTGCTTGGAAATGGTAGAAAAAATCGGAGTACAAACACATACTGTACAAGATAAAGATAGTATCCTGCTTCGCAATTTGCAGCTTTTTTTATTAAAATACAAAGAGTCGCAAAAGTTAACAGAAACTTTTACTCTGGAATATCCGGAAATCATTGAAGCTGCTCAGTATCGTTTCAAGAATGTGCTTCAATGGCTGGCTCCTATATGGTCAACCGTCTTCCGAACTAAAATAAATCTCAATCTGATGGTTTCAGCAGCCATGATTGTCCAGACGGAACTTTATTCTGTTAAATCTTTAGCTACGGTCTATTTTTGCTATCAAGGTGAACCAGCGTGGAAACACTTTTTGACACGAGAGATCCGGGATTTAGTAGGTAGCCGTATTGATTTCCATATCTTAGACTATTCCGACTTGGATCGAATTGGTCCTGATGATTACTTGATCACTAATATGCCGATACCGTCTAACGTAGATAAAAAGCAGGTCTTTCCGATCTCATTTGTGCCTAAAAATAACGAGATCATGAGTATCAAACGAGCGCTATCCGACTTGTACATGGTCTAGAGGCTGGGACCAATAGACTTTGTCTCTGCACATACTAAATGGGTGCTTTAACGCGTTCCAAAAGCCTGACCACACGCCTATAAGCCAGCCTCGCTTATGAGAAAAAGCATCTCATCAGGGGAGGCTGGCTTATATTCAATGGTTAAAACGTCTTTTATCCTGTTCTCATTAGTTCACCATTTCTTTTTTAGTATTTGTCTGGACAGCTTTGCTGAGAGCTTTCTCGATTTCGACAATAAAAAATATTTGAGAGGCTACTACGAATACTGATAAGTGTTGGAGCAAACTCAGGTCCGTCGTCCCGATAATCGCCTGAGCCGCTGGGACGAACAATATAATGCTTTGCAGGACAACGAGGCACAGTAAGGAAATACCTAATGCTTTATTACGGAAAAGCTGGCGGTTGATCGAAAAGTTCAATTCTTCTCGACAATTGACCATATAGAAAGCTTGAGCCAGCACGACACCTTGGACCAATATCGTTTGCTGTACCGCTTGTGTTGAAGCAAAAGATGATAACCACAACATGGACAAGGTGATCAGCAGGGATACATACCCTAATCTAAACAGATTGTATTTAGTCAAAATCGGCTGCTTCGGGTTTCTTGGTTTCTGAGACATTAAGTCATCGCTTGCCTTTTCAAATCCTAATGCGTAAGACAAAGTGATGGTCGTTACCATATTCACCCAAAGAATTTGTATCGGCGACAAGGGTAAAGGCTGGTTGGTCAGCAATGCTAGAATTACGATCAATCCTTGTGCCAAAGCAGTCGGCAGGAAAAAGTTGATCGTCTTTTTCAAGTTTGCAAAGATTCGTCTGCCTTCTTTGATGGCTTTAGAGATCGTCGCAAAGTTGTCATCTGCCAAGACCATATCTGCAGCTTGCTTACTGACCTCGCTCCCTTTGATACCCATGGCGATTCCGATATCAGCTTGCTTCAAAGCCGGTGCATCGTTTACACCATCTCCTGTCATTCCGACAATCTCTCCTTGCTGCTGCAAAGCTTGAACGATTCTTAATTTGTGTTGAGGAGTCGTGCGCGCATAAATATCAACGCTTTGTACACTTTCTGCTAGTTCTGTATCGCTTAAATGATCAATGTCAGAACCTTCCAGCACGGTTCCAGTATGGTTTAACCCAATTTTCTTTCCGGTAGCTTGAGCAGTATGTTTGTGGTCTCCTGTAATCATTTTGACAGAGATCCCCGCTCTGTTGCAGTCTGCCACGGCTTCAATGGCAGACTCTTTTGGCGGGTCCATGATGCCTGCAATCCCGATAAACGTTAAGTTATCCAGCTGCTCGATATCCAAGGTCGGGCTTTCTTTTTTAGCAAATCCTAGTACGCGTTGTCCTTTTTTAGCTAACTCCTCCACTTTCTCCAACCACTCGATTCGATTTTCAGGAGTTAAGTCTGCTTGATGGAGAAGCACATCTGGAGCGCCTTTGACATAAATCGTAGATACATGGTTTATTTCATGCAACGTAGCCATTAATTTGTACGTGGAACTGAAAGGAATTTTAGCAGTCTTTTCTCTTAAAGGAACGGGCTGCTGCTCTACATATTTCAATAAGGCTAATTCTGTCGGATTTCCTGTCAAACGGCTGGCTTCTTGCTGCTTCTCTGTCTTTAGATCCTGACAATTGTGCATGATGTCATATAAAACTTTTCTGTCTTCTTCAGCCACTACTGTATCCACAACGGTCATTTCATTTTTAGTCAATGTTCCTGTTTTATCCGAACAAATAACAGTGATGGATCCTAATGTTTCTACGGCCGGCATACTTTTGATGATGGCTTTTTCCTCTGCCATTTCTTTGACACCCATAGAGAGAATCATAGTCAAAACAGCTGGCAATCCTTCAGGGATAATAGCTACGATCAGCGAGATACTGGCAGCCAGTAATAAGTTAAAATCCATCCCGTAGCGCAATGTCGTAAAGAACAAAAGAAAAACTATAAACGCGATCAAACCTTTAAAAATGTGATGGTTAAGTTGATTGATCTTTCGCACCAATGGCGTTGTGGTTTCTTCTACCGTCTGCAAAGCTTGGTTGATTTGGCCTAATTGAGTTGCGTCGCCTGTAGTTGCTACCACGCCAACTCCTGACCCCTCTTGAACCAAGGTTCCTAGAAAAGCCATATTCGTTTGGTCTCCAAGAGGTGTATCTTCAGCTAGTACATTGGTGTCTTTGACAATGGGTAAAGACTCTCCTGTAAGGGCTGATTCTTCGATCAACAGATTCGTTGCTTCTATGAGGCGAATATCAGCCGGAACGATATCTCCTGCTTGCAGAAGTACGATATCTCCAGGAACAAGTGTCTCCGTCTCGACCTTCTCTCGTTGATTGCCGCTTAAAATGATGGACTCTTGATTGCTCATTTTCTTTAGTCCATCCAAGGAAGCTGCTGCTTTTCGCTCTTGGTAGTAGCCAATGAACCCATTGATCAATACGACGATAAAAATAATCACCATTTCAACAAGATTACCTGTTATTCCTTTTAAAATTCCTGCTACGATCAAGATGATCATCAATAAATCCGTAAAATGCTTTCCTACTTTTTGCCAAAGTTTCTCTGCTGCTTTTTCAGTGAGTTTATTTTCACCTCTGTTTTCTAACCGTTCCTTTCTTGCAGTACCGCTCAACCCTGTTTGCGTCGTTGCTAAAGTGCTCATTACCTCTTGGTGAATCGTTGCATACCATTTCATATCGTTCTCCTCCTTCATTTCTGTTGTACCCAAAGTATAGAGGAAGCAAACAACTAAAAGATTGCAACTTTTTCACAAAGGTATGCATTTTTTGTCGAACGGCTATCCAACAAAATTTTTCCTACAATAAGCATCAGCAAATACTATTTTCACCATTCATTTGGCAAAAAAGAAAGCGGGACAAAAGACGTTTTGACCATTGAATATAAACCAGCCTCCCCTTATGAGAAAAAGCATCTCATAAGGGGAGGCTGGTTTATAGGCATGTGGTCAGGCTTTTGGAACGCGTTTAAAAGCACCCGCTTAGTATGTGACAGAGATAAAGACTATTGTCCCAACCTATTCTAAATTATTTACGTGATTATCCCTTAACAGATGCGCTGGAGACTGCATCTACTGTTTCTTTGGTTTCTTCTTTTTCACTTATAGAAGCTCCTGAGACTGCATCTACATCTTCTTTATGGTCTTTTTCTTTTGCAGAGGCTCCAGAAACAGCATCCACATCGCCTATTAATGTTTGACCAGTTTGTTTTAAATACCAATCAATAATCGGTTTAAAGTCTAAGATAAACTCATTGATTCCGGCAAAGTTACCTTCCTTATCATGCATAGCTTGGTAATTATGCACGACATATTTGTCAGGACCATGTGTTGGTACATTGACACGAAAGGCATCCATTGCACCTGAACGCAATTGTTGGATAACATATCCTACATTCTTATGCACTTTTTCCGGATGGCATTTGGCTAATGGATTTCCTACTTGTCCAGGCACACGAGCAGCTAACATTTCTTCTGCCGGTTTGGTTTGATTGTAATACAGGAATTGGTTGTTGTTATCTGCATAAGTTAATTCCATTGGCATTGAAGCTAAAAAATAATTCAATTGATCGACCGTCAATAATCCACGGTCCAATTTAACGTAAGTATTTCCTTCTACTGCACCAACTTTTTCAGCCGCTTGTTCCAACCAGTCATCAGCATACATATCAACGCCTTCTATAGTTGTGTCGATTTTACCAGTTGCGTATAGATCTTCTGGTTCAAGCTCTATTTTTTTAGGCCCTTCTATTACAGCGACCACTTTGATAAACTGAATAAATTTTTCTAAACAACTGCCTAAAAAGCCAACTGTTCCTTGGTCTTTTAAATTTTCGTTTTCATCAAAAGCTTCTTTTACTTTGCCCAATAAGAATTCATTTCCAGGCAGCACCATGGCATTTACACCAGGAGCATCTAAAATTTGGCGCAAATGCAGCTGAGCACGAGAAGATCCTTGATCGTAATACGAAGCACCCACGATCATGACCGGTTTATTTTCTAAAGGATGTATCTTAAATGACAACCATTCAAGTACGCTTTTCAACCCAGCAGGGATCGTGTGATTGTGTTCTGGCGTGGCAATAATCACACCATCTGCATTTAGGATTTTTCTGTTTATATTTTGAATAACCGGGCTGTTCGTTTGATCATCACTTTGATTGAACATTGGAACATCTTTGATCTCAATGATTTCTATATCGATTAAAGAGCTGAACTGCTTTTGGATAAATTTTAATAATGTGCGATTATATGATACTTCTGCGTTGGATCCTACAATACCGACTAATTTCATTGTTTTCGCTCCTATCTTTCTTTATATGGTTTCCCAAGAAAAGTTTTCTGCTTCTTTTTTGTTTTGCGCATGTGCATGATTCAATTGATTTGTAATGGTAACAAAAGCTAAGAAATCTTCAAATAATCCCTCTAATTTTTGTACTTGGTCTTGATTATTCAACTGATTTTCTTCACCAAATGCCTGTAAAGAATGACTTAACAGAAATTCAGAACTCGGCATGATGCGAGCTTTCAACTCTGGAGCATCCAGAATTTGACGCAAATGTAATTGAGCTCTGGATGATCCTAAAGTTCCGTAAGAGGCTCCTGTAATCATTACGGGCTTGTCAACAAAAGGGAAAATGCCATAAGAAAACCAGCTCAGTGCATTCATCAATGACGCTGGAACAGCATGATCGTATTCTGGTGTGCTGATGATAACGCCATCCGCTGTATCGATTTTATCTGCGATCACTTGCACGATTTCAGGAATTTGTTTGTCTTCCGGCTTATTGAATACTGGAATATCTCTGATTTCTACGATCTCGATTTCTGCTTTACTTGAAAAATGGTTTTGCATAAATTGCAGCAACATCCGATTTGTAGATTTGTTTGAATTTGTTCCTACTAAGCCAATAAATTTTTTCATGTGATTACTTCCTTCCGATTCATTTGATGGTGATTCTTCTTAAACCATGATTTCTTCTAACCCATTTGAATACACTATCTTTCCATCTTTAGTAACGACCAGACCATCTATACCTTCTAGTTGATTCAATTCTTTTATGACCTCGTCAGATGATTTCCCATATAATCGGGTAGTCCATATTTCGCCTTCTAATGATAGTTCAGATCGAATCGTCAGACTGGCGACATCTGTTTTCGTGGGATAACCTGTATGAGGATCCAAAATATGGTGATAAGTTTTCCCTTCGCTTACGAGACTTCTTTCGTAAACCCCTGAAGTAACAACCGACTGGTTGGCGATTTTTAACGCTGTAAGATAATTTTTACGTGCCAGATTGGGGTTCTGAATGCCTATTTTCCAATAGTTTTTTTCATGATCTGGTGAAGGGCCTAACCCAACAATATTTCCTCCCAAGTTGATCAACCCTGAAGCCACGCCCATCCTCTTCAAATAGTCGTTCACCAGATCTGCTATGTAGCCTTTTGCTAAACATCCTAGATCAATAAGCATTCCCTTTTCTGTTAAATAAACGGTTTGTTCTTCATCATTTAAAATGATATTTTGAGGATCTGTTTTTTCAAGCAGCATGTCGATTTCTATACCTGAAGGAACTTTTGCATCTTTAAAACCGATTCTCCAAGACTGAACTAACGGACCGATAGCAATATTCAAATGACTATCTGGAGCACAACTATGGAATTTGCCGATCTTGATTAAATGGTACAACTCAGATTGAACAAAAACAGGTTGGATCCCAGCATTTCTATTGATCGCCATTAATTCAGAACTAGGGTCATTTGCACTAAACCGATGTTCGTATTCCTTTAACCGATTGCTCACCTCAGTCAATAATGCGTCAGCAGATTCATGCTCGATCAATAGATCAATGACCGTCCCCATTAAATGGAGTGTTTTGCTTTTTTGTTCCATTTTTATTTCTCTCCTTGCATTGACAATACTGCTTTTTCTAAGTTGGCTAATTCATCTAGAGCAATCACATTTCGATTGATCTTAGAATAAGCTCTGGCATCATAAATCAGTTCCAAAACAACTTCTTTTGGTTTTTGTTGGATAATGGCATTTTTAGCTAACTGGATAGCCGCTCTAGCGAGATAATACGTCACGTGATTATCTGAGCAAATAGTTACAGCATAGTTGAGCAATGCATTGCTGATGTCTATTTCATGGATATCAGAGTAAAAAACTCCGCATTGAAATACGATATTCAATACTCTCCATGTATCTTCTATTTCTGTTGTCGGGTACTTGTAAATTTTTTCTAACACTTTATTAAAATAAAATTCAGCTTTTTCTTGATCTTTTTCACGAGAATAAGCCATTCCGCTTCCTGTATAAGCCAATAAATGAAAAATAGTGGCCTCACTAGATTCATTAGCTAATAAAATTTGATCAAATACAAAAAGAATATCCGTAACTGAGCACCCTTGAAAAATCATGATAAAGCCCATTAAATAATGAAAGCGCATAGCTAGAGTTGGTTCTTCAATGTCTTTGATCGAGATAGTACTCAACAACTCGGCAGCTTGTTCATACTCACTGGTAATTAAAAAGAATTCAGCTTTATTCATTTTTTCAATGGTTGCCGTATACTTTACCCCTACTTTCGGGAACAATTCGCCCAGAGGCAAATTAAGTCGGTTGCACAGTTGAATCAGTATTTTTAAGTTAGGAACTTTTCCATTATTTTCAAAGCGACTTAATGTAGCTTGTGTACAAATCCCATCGGCCAATTCAATTTGGGAGAGTCCTATTGATTTACGCGCTTCGATAAATCGTTCAGTATTCATTTTCCAACCCTCCGAGCGCCTCTAATTATCACGATTTGTGTTTTTTTTCACATTAACTTCATATCACAAATTATACTCCTCAAGAATTTTTTCGTCAACATAATATATAAAAAAATATATAATTTTTCTTTCTAAAATACATAATTGTGATTTTATTCTCTATCGATATTGTTAATATATATATTTTGCATTTTTTCAAAACATCTTAAATCAGCTTTTTATAGCAAAACAAAATATTGGGCAAGATTATATAATCAAATACTATATCTTTTAGTTCAATATTGAACTAAAAGATATAAAAACGAATACTATCGTATCTAAAAAAATATATTGTGAAGTCACCAGTATAAAAAAATCGCATGATTTATTATTCACAATATATGCAAAAGTAGTCGTATCTTCTTCGAAAGATACGACTACTACACTAATTTGATTTAGGTTTTTCAGCTAACTTTTACTTCATCTTCCATATAAATATGGACTTGATTACGTCCTGCTTGTTTTGCTGAATACAACGCCTTATCTGCTTTATTCAACAATTGGTCTACAGTTTCCATTGTACCGTGTATGGTTTCGGCTATCCCCATACTAAATGTGGCCGGGATATTTCCCTCCGAAGAATGAAGGATTTGACCTTCCAGACTTTTACGAAGCCTGTTTCCTAACACCTCTGCTTCTGCTGCTGTATAACCCTTTAAATACAAAGCAAATTCCTCTCCGCCATATCTAGCAAAAACCTGATTTTCCATCAACTGGTTTTTACAAATGCTTACGATATGCTTCAGTAATTGGTCCCCTAAGTGATGTCCGTAAGTATCATTCACTTTTTTGAAGTGATCAATATCCATCAGCATAACTGTAAATGCAATAGCGTTTTGCTCTGCTGCTGCAAAATCTTTTTCGCAATATTCCATAAAGGCTCGCCGATTATAGATTTGAGTCAGCTCATCGTAATAGGCTTGATACTGCAACTTATTTTGCAAACTTTTTAGTTCAGTGATATCGGTAAAGATCACTATCAAACCTGTACTATTTTTCACCTGTACTAATGGAGAAGTCCGGATCTGGTAAATTCGCTTTTTATCATCCGCAGTTAACTGGACCTCTTGGGTATGGCTTATAAAGTCCAATTCTAATGGGAACTCATTACCTGACAGATCATACCAAATTTCATGGAAGTCTTTTCCAATCAAAGTTCTGTTCAGTTGAGGAAAATATTCTTTGCAAGTCTGATTGAATTCGATCAGCTGGATAGATTCGTCCAATACCATTACGCCATCATTTATACTATTGAATATGGTATCTTTCGCAATAGGCATCAATGTGAATAAACGAGATGAACTAATAGACCAAAGATATAACAGCGAAGAAAGCCACAAAACCATCGGAACTGGGTCGACTCCTTTAGGCGTAAAGCCTAGCAAATAAAGAAAAGCAGTCAGCATAGGTATCAATTGACCCAGTATCAAAGAAAATAACTGGGGCCTATAAACTTTGGCTGTCTCTTTCCAATATGAGACAGCCAATAAAAAAGCTGCCAGCATACAGGAAAATATATAGATTCCATGAATAGCATACCAAATACCGATCTCTTGCCTTATGTAAGGAGCTCCTAAAACCGAATCTATTTCATACACTCTATAATGCAAATGATGCCAATCATTTGTTGCCACCATGATTATAGTAAGTAAGGGAACAACTAGTAAAGAGAGAACTTTCTTTCTTGAAACAGGTATACCTAAATATTTCATGACAAACAATAATCCTAATGGTGTAGAAATCGGCATACCCACATACTGAATAACTGTCCAAAACTTTATTTGAACCAATGTTGTAGATAACAAACCAAATGCTGCAGCAAAGCAGTAAATCGCTATCGATGCAGTATAAAACATAAAAAAATGAGCGACATGCTTATAACGATACCGATTTCGGTACACATAGGCACATAAATACAAATTCAGTACACCAGATGTACAAATAAGAGATACATAGGCTGTCAATTGTGAATTCATGGTCAATATCCTCTTTAAACAAATTTTTATTTTACTATAACATAGTTTTTTTTATGTGAGTACACTAAAATCAGCTTGTTCATTATTGGCACAAACCGTTCACATATCTAGAATTTTTCTAACAAATAAATCAAGAAGATGCCTATGACTTTTTTACAGAAGATGACTTATAAACATCAAAAAGATGCCCCAGCTCTGATACGCTGCTTCTAAAGTATCGAAAGTCCATTTGCGTGCCCTTTAGTCAAATTTCAAACCCTAAAAGGAACGCAAACCCAATCTGCGTTCCTTTTTTTAGATAATCTTACCTTAAAGGGGACGCAACTTAATTTTGCGTTCCCTTTATCCAAATAATTAATGCAATAGGTAACGTAAAAAAGCGAGAGCTGGTTATTTTGATACGCTCCCCTTATAGTAGACACTTAAAAAATAAAAACTATTTGCTATAGAGGATTTTTTTTAGCGAGATAATTTCGCTACCATCACTCCATCATTTTTACATCTCTGATAGAGTAACTTGATTTACTCTTAATATAAAGTATAGTTAAGATTGAAAAACAATACTCGAATTAAAGGAGTGACAAGTTGCGTATAAATAAATATATCAGTGAAGCGGGAAAAGCCTCTAGGCGAGGTGCCGATAAACTAATTACCGAAGGACGAGTTCTCATCAACGGAAAAAAAGCCACTATAGGCAGCCAAGTAGAACCAGGGGATAATGTGCTGGTAGACGGACAGCACATCTTCGTAGCAAGAAATAATGTCTATATTGCGTTAAACAAACCTGTTGGCATTACTAGCACCACAGAAAAAGGGGTTAAAGGAAATATTGTAGACTTGGTCAATCACCCGTTCCGAGTTTTTCATATTGGACGCTTGGATAAAGACTCTGAAGGATTGATCCTTCTTACAAATGATGGCGATATCGTTAATGAGATTCTGCGTTCTGAGAATCGTCACGAAAAGGAATACATCGTTTCTGTCGACCGCCCTATTACTCCTGAATTCCTGAAAAACATGTCTGAAGGCGTCAAAATATTAGATACAAAGACCCTTCCTTGTGAAGTCGTACAATTATCTAAATTTGATTTCCAAATCATTCTAACCCAAGGATTGAACCGACAAATACGCCGCATGTGTGAAGCATTGGGATATAATGTTTATCGTCTACAAAGGAAACGAATTATGAACATTCATTTAGGCAATCTTCCAACTGGTCAATGGCGTTATTTATCTAAGAAAGAAAAATCTCAGTTGTTCAGTGAATTAAACTATGAACCTAGAGAATGGTAAGCTTGAGGAGATAATCAAAACCAATTCAGTTTCAATAAAAAACACCACATATACTTATGTCACGGTTTTCCGTATCACGAGTATATGTGGTGTTTTTAGATCTTGTTTTATTTTTGACTCCTCTGTCTTTTTGATCAACTCTTCCAATTACAAAGCAATTTCGCTTAATGTAGAAATCAATATTGGTAAAAATTCAGTCGGTGACAATTGTATAGACTCGTTAGACCCTACCTTTATTTCTTATATTAAACATACGGTGCATAAGCTTCTGCAATCACTGTAGAGAGCTGTGCCTTTACCTCAGACGTCGTAAAAGCACCTGCCAAGCCATTTAGATTCAATGTTTTCATCGTTGCGTAATTGATCCCCAAATGTTCTGCCAACAGCAAATACTCTTTTGTCAATGTTGTATGAGAAACCGTGCGATTATCAGTATTGACGCAACACTTGATTCCTTTTTCCATAAAATTAAACAAAGGATAGACATCCCAATTCTCCACCGCATTCGTTTGGATATTACTGGTCGGGCACAATTCGATGACCGTTCCTTTTTCCACACAAAGCATTTGTGCTGCTTCATCCATTTGAGTGGCGATCCCATGTCCAATACGTTCTGCTCCTAAATGAATCGCTTGAACAACATTATGAGCACAGCCGCATTCACCGGAATGAAGGGTAATTTGTAGATCCTTTTCTTTTGCAAAAGTAGTCAAGGGGCCAATATGGTCATTTGCTAAATCAGGTTCTGGTCCAGCCATATCAAAACCAACTAGTAAGTTTTCTCTTGTATTCATTACTTCAGATAATAGTACAAGATTGTCTTCGTTAGGATGTTGACGCATGCCGCAAATCAATAAATTCACCACAATATTGTATTGCTCCATGGCCCTACGAATCCCATTGCTAACCGCTGCAATAATTTCTGGTAATGTCATGCCTGCTTCTGTATGCAAGAGTGGAGCAAAACGCAATTCCAGATAGCGAACATTTTCCAAAGCCGCCGCTTCAGCAGTTGCATAAGCTGATTCTTCCAGCTGCTCATAGGTTTGCAAGAGCTGAAGGGTGATATCGAAGCTTTTTAAATAATCAGCTAAGTCATGGCATTTTGCTGGAGCCACTATTTGATCCAGTAAAGTCTTATCAAATTGCTGTTTTTCTGCTAGTTTTTTCAATGTTTCCATAGGGACAGATCCATCCAAATGGCAGTGTAATTCTACTTTAGGTAGTTGGTGAACAATTTCTTTCTGCACATGAACAACCCCCTTCTTAAATGATGTTCTATTTTATTAGGTATAACTGTAAGGCCAATTTATAAAAAACTAGCAAAGCTGTGGAAATTTCTCCTTTCATAGAGAATTGCCAATAACTTTGCTAGTCCGTTCAGCTAGAGTAATTTTGCTCAAACTGTAAACGAAGAATTTAATAGTTCCAAATATAACAAATATACTGCCACTTAACAACTTATAACAGAATATTTTTAGGTTTGAAAAAGTCCTTTAGAAATTATCACGTGCTTTACGCAATTCTATAAACTCTTCTAGAGTATCTGCCTGAAGAAACAGATTGATTTTTTTCTCTCGGCCGATGGTTGACGGTAAAGTTGGTACTTCTTTTGCACGAAGATTATTGACTTGGTCCAGTGCTTCAGAAATCACTTTATTAGAAGGTTGTACAGAATGAGCAAAACGTAAATTAGTTTGCGTATATTCATGAGCCGCATAGACTTGTACCTCATCGTTTAACCGTTTAAATATTTGCAAGGCATCATATTGGGCTTGGTAATCTCTTGTGAAGACTCGTCCACAGCCTGCTGAGAATAAGGCATCTCCACAAAAGAGGACCATTCCCATTAAGAAACTGAGATGCCCATGAGTATGACCACCTGTTTTGAAGACTTGAACATTTTGGCCTAACAATTTGAAGGCTTCCCCTTCTTGAACAATATGGTCAGCTAAGGGTTCAGTTTCTTTTGGTCCATAAACTTGAGCACCCGGGTATTTCGCTAAGATTTCTTTCACTCCGCCGATATGGTCCTCGTGATTATGGGTCAAAAGAATGGCTGTTAATTCCAGCTGTTGTTCTTTTAAGTAATCCATCACAGCATCAGCTTCTCCTGGATCGACTACTATCGCCTCTGTTCCTTCTTCAACAACCCAAATATAATTGTCAGAAAAAGCTTTGATTGGTTGAATATCCATCACTATTCCTCCTCATGTTTGATTTTCATTATAAATAAATAATTCATTTCCAAGTAATGTAATGATCTTTTTCAAATCTTCTGCTAAGATGACCATCGTTTGATCAGGTCTGGCAGGAGCAAAAACAAGTTTTTCTTGATTAAACAACTTTTCATCTACTATTATCGGAATGGAAGTATCATATCCTAAAGGTGTGACTGCACCTGCTTTTTGACCAGTGGCTTCTTCCATTTCATAGGGTTTCACAATAGTTACTTTCTCACCCGCAACTTGCTTTAAACGTTTAAAATCAGTACTTTTTGTCGTGAAGGTTACAAATGAATAGTATTGTCCGGATTTTCCTTTCAAAAAGAGTGCTTTAGTTTCAGTACCCGTAAATCCTTTTTCTTCTTTCATGATTACAGCATCTTCATTCGTATAGATAGGATCATGGACATACAATTCAAAATAAATGGAATGTTCTCTTAAAAATTCTTCAAGATTGACTATCATCTTTATCTCCTCCTCATATGTATCCATTGCTTTTTACTACGCCAATCATTCCCGATTGAATCTTAAACTATCAACTAGTAAACACCGGTGACTAACTTAAAATTGAAATTTTAGTAGATAATTTATTCTTGAGCTGCTTTTTCTGATATTATATTCCTATGACGATTAAATGGAGGAAAATAAATTATGTTGAAATTTAACCAAAATATCCGCGGTAATGTAGCCCTAGGTATAAATCCCCTTGGATGTAAACAAGATGTATTGAATCAAATCGATTATGTGAAAAGCAAAGGAGCTTATCAAGGACCGAAAAAGGTATTGATTATCGGGGCCTCATCAAGCTACGGTTTAGCTACTCGAATCAACTTGGCTTTCGGTGCGGGAGCAGATACAATCGGCGTTTCTTTTGAAAAAGGACCAAAGAACGAAAGGAACCTAGGAACAGCGGGCTGGTACAATAATATTGCTTTTCGAGAGGCCGCTGAAAAAGAAGGTCTGATTGCTAAAAACTTTGTTCAAGACGCCTTCAGCCATGAAAGCAAGCAAGAAATCATTGATTATATAAAGAGCGAATTCGGAGGTAAAGTAGACTTAGTCGTTTACAGCCTTGCAAGCGGTAGAAGAACAGATCCTAATACTGGGGAGACATACAATTCTTCTATTAAAGCCATCGGAGAACCAGTGGTGGGGCCGAATCTCAATATGCAAAAGCAAGAGTTCTACACAGAAACATTGGATCCCGCAACTGATCAAGAAATCCATGATACCGTCAAAGTAATGGGTGGAGAAGATTGGGAACTATGGATGGAAGCACTAAAAGAAGCAGA
Source organism: Desemzia sp. RIT 804 (assembly GCF_016892605.1). Classification (GTDB taxonomy): domain Bacteria; phylum Bacillota; class Bacilli; order Lactobacillales; family Carnobacteriaceae; genus Desemzia. The sequence goes on along the minus strand of NZ_JAFEMV010000006.1, from coordinate 76,145 downwards.
CGTGTTGGCGGATGGAGTTCTAACAACTAATTATTCTTATTTAGGAACTGAGCTGAATCACCCTTATTATGGTGGTGGTACTCTTGGCCGTGCTAAAGCAGATTGCGATGAAAAAGCGGTTAATATCAACGAATTACTTGCTGACATCAACGGCAAAGCCTTGATTGTAGTTGCCACTGCAGTTACCACTAAAGCAAGTTCGGTTATTCCCTTCTTCCCAGTTTATTGTATCGGTCTTTACAAAATAATGGCAGAAAAAGGCACTCATGAAACGACCATTATGCATCAAGACCGGATTCATCGTGAAATGATTTATGGTGACAAACCCGAATATGATGAAGTTGGACGTCTAAGACCTGATAGCTGGGAACTTGACAGCGATACTCAAGCTAAAACGAAGGAACTCATTGAAAAATTAAATGAAGAAAACTTCAATTCCGACATGACAGCTTATGATCTCTTTTACAAAGAGTTCTCAAATCTAAGCGGCTTCTTGGTTGATAACTATGTTGAACAAGAAATTACTATAGAAGAATTAAAAGCACTAGAATATTAATTTGTTTTGATGCTGCATCAAATTAAAAAGGTTGTGACTGTAAAACGGTCATAACCTTTTTTTTGCTGTAGTTTTTCAATTTAAAGATAGTGTTTTTTAGTTCTATCTATGAATAAGAAGTATGCATTATTTTCTTGAATTACTCCTCAATCGGTTGAGACTCCGCTGCTAGACCTCTTTTAACGCCTGGTCGTTCTGCAATGCGGTGAGACCATTCCAATAGATGTGCGTATTCATCCAGATTTAAAAATTCATAAGATCCTTCGTATAATTCTCCTAAAGCTAAACGACCGTACCAAGACCAGATAGCAATGTCTGCGATGGTATAGGTATCGCCAGCCACATAAGGACGCTGCGCTAAGGTTTTATCAAGTAAATCTAGTTGACGTTTTGTTTCCATCGTGAAGCGGTCGATCGGGTATTCCATAGGCTCTGGAGCATAAGCGAAAAAGTGACCAAATCCTCCACCAACATAAGGACCTGCCCCTATTTGCCAGAATAACCAATTAAGAGTTTCGGTTCGACCATGAATATCTGTCGGAATCAGCTGTTCAAATTTCTCCGCTAAATATAGAAGAATGGAACCTGATTCAAAAATGTCCACGCGAGGACTTTGACTTTGGTCAACAAGTGCTGGGATCTTAGAATTAGGATTGATCTCGACGAAATCTGAACCAAATTGGTCGCCTTCTCCAATGTTAATAGTGTACAAGTCATAGTCTGCGCCTTCTACACCTAATTCTTTTAGCTCTTCGAACATAATCGTGACTTTAATGCCATTCGGTGTCCCTAATGAATAGAGCTGGAAAGGGGCCTCCCCGACTGGTAATTTCTGTTCGAAACGACTGCCAGCTGTTGGACGATTGCCACCTTTATTTGAATTTTCTTCTTCCCACTGCCATACTTTTGGTAATTCATATGCTGTCATCATACCACTCCTCATAATGTTTTTATTCGTAACTTCATCATACTACTTATAAGACAAAGTGGCTAAATTTTAACTTGTTTATGATGCAGTTCTTTGTAAAATAGTCTAAATATCATGCTTTCGAACTATGTGTCAAATTCACAATAATACAGCATTTTAGTATCACTGTCATAAACCGCAAGAGTAAAATTATATGAAAAACGATTAAACAAATCATTATCATCTTCCTCATCCACACTATCACTATGCCTATCAAGGAAAAAATAATAGCCATTCTCTATGATTGGAAATAAAGGTTCTCTATTATCCCAGGAAATATAGGGAGATATGAAAGTCGTCGCATCTTCCCCTCCATATAAAGCAATATCCAAATTATCGGTTAGCGGTAAGGCATGCCAGCCCTTACCCGTCTGAATATCCTCTATAATAGCTAGCTCTTCGGTATCAGAAAATGCTATTTCCAAATATCTCATACCATCGCCGTGAAAACCGCCATGAGAATCTTCATCCTGTAAAATTGTTCCCTTTGATAAATGAAGACCTAACGTCTGTGATACTCCTCTAATTGGATCAGTTAAATACCAACGTGCTAATAGGAATATACCGACAAGAACAAATAGAAATATAGAACGATTCCTTATAGTCATTATCATACCTCCTGCGAACTATCGTCATTTTGTACATGAATTGTATCATAAAGATGATATTTTTTTTCATGCTTTATTATAGGTAAGCCGTATTTACCTAAACAATTAGATAAAGACGTTTTTGAAACTACTGAACCTGAGATTTTAAATGATGAAGAACCAGTTATTAAGAAAAGCTCTATTGAAAAATTGAAACAAGCTAAAGAATTACTTGATCTAGGAATACTAAATGAAAATGAATTACTTGCTTTAAAAAATAAATATATATCAGAATTGTAATTTATAAAACTAAATCTTATATGCTCTTAATGAGGCAAGTTTTGTAAGATTAAGATAAAATTATCAAATAAGACCTAGTAGGACGCTTCATAAATGCTCCCACTAAGTCTTGTTTTTATGTTCTATAATTTTTAGTATTGATGAAATAATTTAGCTTGATTTATACTAACTTTTATAAATTTCTGGAGCAGTGGTGTTGCTTGTAGCCATGTAAAGGATGCAATAAAGAGAAGTACTAAGTACTGTGGGCATGCACTATACGCCCAAGCGTACCATGTCTGTGAAGCTGTTGAAGCAGCAACAGCCATGGCAAAGCTTGCAAATTTGGAGACCCGATTTTTAGGCTCCAAGCGTTCCTATAGCTACCAGAAACAATACCACTGTTGGAAGAAGTTTCCTTACCAACATCATAAAATAGACATGCTATTTTTCACCTATAGAGTAAACCTCACTTAGACACGATACGGAGAACCGTATCGTTTGTCGCTGTGGTTTTTTATATCAGGAATTATGATACGAATCCCTCATCTCCTTTAGTAAACTCTATGCTTTTTGCCTATTGATCTATTAGAAAGCAATATAGAATATAACATGGACGTGCCTATATGACCTATTCATGCTAGAATAAAACTAAGAAACTATTTGGAGGATGATATTATTATGAAGCAAGAACTCGTTGAGATTTGCCTGCGTGTCAGAGATATTGAGGCTACTTTAGACTTTTATACTAATCTATTCGACTTTGAAGTTGCCAGCCGCAGAGAATTCCCTGAAAATAAATTTGATTTAGTTTACCTGAATTCTCCCGGTTCTTCTGTACAAATTGAACTCACTTACAATTACGATGCCGAACCATATAATGTAGGAGATGGCTTCAGTCATTTAGGTGTGACTGTCAGTGACTTAGAAAAAATGCATGAAGTTTGTAAGGCTTCTGCTTACGAAACAGGTGAGTTAAGAGGACTTTCAGGCGGCACACCCTCATATTTCTTTGTGACAGATCCTGATGGCTATCGAATTGAAGTAAAGCGTGCAAAATAATCTTTCGAATATTTTAAATGTAAGCATGTTGGTTGTTGCCAATATGCTTACATTTTTTAATTCCTTCTTATCACCACTCAAAATCCTTTGTAAATTCATTACTTTCTAAAAATATCATTTACTTATGATAAGGCTCATTCTTCATGATTCTAAATCCACGGTAGATCTGTTCGATCAGCACTAATCGCATCAATTGATGCGGCAGTGTCATTTTTCCAAATGAAATTTGAGTATTGCTTCTATCCATAACGGCTTTACTTAAACCTAATGACCCACCTATGACAAAGACGATATTGCTTTTTCCTTGAATGCCTAACTGCTCGATTTCTTTAGAAAATGCTTCAGAAGTCCGCTGTTTCCCATCAATAGCTAAAGCAAAGACATAAGCTTGATCTGGTACTTTTGCTAGGATTCGTTCTCCTTCTTTTTCTTTCACTTGGACCATTTCCGCTTCACTCAGTTTTTCAGGAGCTTTTTCGTCAGGAACTTCAATCAATTCTAATTTACAATACGAACCTAATCTTTTAGCGTACTCTTCAATTCCCATTTTTAAATATTTTTCTTTTAACTTTCCCACACTGATAATTTTGATATTCACAGTTATCCCCCTTTGACCACATGTTATCCACAATAGTTATCCACATATCCACAATTTTAAATCAACATTTAGTATACGAATATATGTTCAATACAAAATATAGTTTGTGGATAACTTTTTTATCTGCTTTGTCCACACACAATATTTTTATGACCCTCTTTTCAAAACCTTGTATTATTCAATTTAAAACGCCTTTTTCTTGCTATTTTATAAAGTTATGCACACTTGTTAACAACTTTGTGGATAACTTTTCCACGGTGCTAATTAAAGGTTTCTCTTTATTTTACAAAAGTTATCCACAAAAAGCGACCTTTACTTTTAACTTTTCCCACGAATAGTATTTTTTGGGTAAAAAAATAGGAGTGGAATAAAACGTCCACTCCTATTTTTCCGTCTATTCTGTTTGAACTGCTACATTTCACTCTCTACATTAAATCATCAGAAGATGTCATAACCACATTTAGTGTCATCAATTCTCCACCACGATAAACTTCTATTTCCACTACTTGATCTACCTCTGTACCGTAGATGGCTTGACGCAATTCAATAGTATCCGTAATCTCTTCTCCATTGAATCCTACAATGACATCGTATTGTTCCATACCGCCAGCTTCAGCTGCTGATCCTGATTGAACTTGTGCTACGACTACCCCTGATTCGATTTCATCTGGTAATTGTAATACAGTTGATTGTTGTTGTTCTGAGATTTGGCTCAAGTCTAATAAGCTGATTCCAAGAACTGGGCGGATAACTTCGCCATTTGCTTCCAATTCAGCAATGATGTCTACTACATCGTTACTTGGGATAGCAAATCCCATTCCTTCTACTGTGTCTGAAGAAATTTTCATTGAATTGATTCCGATCACTTGCCCGGCAATGTTGACCAATGCTCCACCAGAGTTACCTGGATTGATAGCTGCATCCGTTTGGATAGCTGTCATTTCCCAATCTACGGCTCCATTAGCATCGATGTCAACAGGCACACTTCTATTCTTAGCGGAAATAATTCCTGATGTAACGGAAGAAGCATAGTTGGTTCCTAATGGAGATCCAATCGCTAAGGCAGGTTCACCGACAGTTAATGCATCTGAATCACCAAATTCGGCAACAGTCGTCACATTCTCAGAAGAGATCTTCAACACAGCCAAATCCGTCCATGAATCCGTTCCTACCAATTCAGCTTCTACTTTCGTACCGTCTTTTAGAAGCACTTCAATAGCATCTGATCCTTCGATAACGTGGTTGTTAGTAACGATGTAGGACACATCCCCATCTGTTTTATAAATGACCCCACTACCTTCTCCAGCCGTTTGCAACTCACTGTCTTCCATAGTTGATTCATCACTTGTTCCAAAAATTCCTTCAAACCCATCCATATTTTGTTGCTGCATATTGATGACTGAAACAACCGCATCTTCTACTTTAGCTACAGCCTCTGTGATCTCCGAAGTAACTTCTACTCGAAGTTGAGTTGTTTCCCCGTCTGTCTGAGTAGATGCTGTCTCTGAGTTAGCACTTTCATCAGTCGTTGTCTGACACCCTGCAAGTGCAACAGCAGTTAATCCGAACACAAGACTCTTTTTTAATGTATTTTTCACAGTTCTTTCACCTCTTGATATATTTTATCTTTGATTCTATTCTACAACCGACTTTTGAATTTTGTATGAATCCTTTGAGATAAAATAATATTCCTTATTCTTTATTCTATCATAAAAAAGAAAATTTCATGAAAATTAGCTCTTCTCTTCAACGATAATTACCTACATAAAAAGGATGCATCCCATATTTCCTTTGGATTCATCCTTTTTGTAATTATACTTTTACTTCATTATATTTGTGTAATATTGAGTGTCCAAAAAAAGAATACCCAATAGAGATGCTGATTCGTAAAATCATTATTTTTCGTTTGAGAGAAACGTCGTTCAGTTCGGAAAGTTTGAAACGATATAAATTATATTTTAATTCTCTTAGTTGGCTTTTTTCCTTTGGTTTATATTTGTAACCAACCATGATCAAATAAAGATTTAAATGAGCATACATCTCTTTGATTCGCCATAGCAGCTGTGTAGACTGTTCTTTTAACCGATCCAATATTTTAAGTAACGCTGTTAAACCTGACAAGTAATTATCATAAAACTCTTTTTTCCATATATGGTTTTCTGTCATATAATGGTATCTCGATTCTGGCATACACAATATTGACTCGCTTTTAAAATAAAGTTGACAGCAAACATCCAAGTCTTCATATAAGTGCAGATTTTGATCAAATAAAATCATAGTTCCGCTTTTAAATAGACTAGCTGAAAAGAGTTTATTGCATAAAAAACTTTCTGTACGATTTTGCACCAGCATCAGACTGATAGCATCTTCTGGGCTTAATAGACGAACAACTTCTGGACCAGGAGGTGAGATCAATTGATCTCTTATTTCTTCCGTGTAACGGCAAACAATAGCTTCTGAATGATACCTATCCAGCATAGTCATCAGTTGCTCAAACATATCTTCGTCTACCCAGTCTCCTGGATGAACAAAACCAATATAGTCGCCTTGTGAAGATAATACACCGACGTTGCGAGCCGCAGATATACCTACATTATTAGTAATGATCAAGCGAAAACGGTGGTCCATTTTACAATATCTTTCGCAAATACTTCTGCTTGCATCGCTGGAACCATCTTCGATCAAGATAATTTCTAATCGATGATAAGTCTGGGAACACAAACTATTTAAACATCTCACTAAATGCTTTTCAGAATTATAAACAGGCACGATAATAGAGATCAACTTCTTCACCTCCTTCAAAGCATTAATGTAATGACATCATGATACTCAATTTTCAACTCCATAATAATGGTACGCCGATTCTGATGATCTCTTTTTGTCATTATATACAACTCCAATAACATTAGCATGAACATGCTCCAACAGCTCTTTTGCTTTATATAGATTATTTTTTTCTGCTACTCCGTTTCGAATCACGAATATCGTCCCATCCGTTTTATTCGCCATCACTTGAGCATCTGTAACAGCTAAAATCGGAGGCAGATCAAATAGTATCAAATCAAAATAATTTGTTAACTTATCCATTAATTGATCCATTTTATTAGAAGCTAATAGTTCAGATGGGTTTGGAGGGATGATTCCGCATGTCAGAACAAAAAGATCTTTGACCACTGTTTGCTGAACAATATCTTGGATATTCACTTTCTCTTCCGTCAATAAATTTGTCAGTCCTTTATGGTTCAATAAATTGAATTGCTGATGGACACTAGGATTTCTCATATCTGCATCAACTAAAAGAACTTTTTTACCTTGAGAAGCAAATACTACTGCAACATTGGAAGCTACGGTCGTTTTTCCTTCTCCGGGACTTGCAGATGTAAACATCAGTGTCGTAAATTTTTTATCTACCATCGAAAATTGGATATTCGTTCTAAGCGTTCTAAACTCCTCAGAGATAACCGAGCTTGGTTTCATCAATGTGATCAGGTTATTTCCTTCTTTATTATGTTGGGTTTTCTTTTGTCTAAACATGCTTAGGCTCCTTTCTAGTCGCTCGCTTTATTTCTACAGTATCTTTATCTTCTTTCATGTTAGAGTAATGGAGCTTATCAGAAACTAACAACTCTCTTTTAGACATGGTGGATATACTTCCTAACTGAATCCATCCCAAATGATCTACAGCAAAACTTTCATCATGTACTTTTTTATCAAACACAAAACTAAGCACGATCAGGGCCGTACTGAATATAAGTCCTGTTAATGCACCAATAACCAAGTTGAACAAATAATTTGGCGATACAGGAGTTGTAGGAATTGTAGCTAATGATAAGATAGCTACATTATCTATGTTGATGACCGATCCCACATTTTCTTTAAAGACTGCAGCTATCGTATCTGCGATTAAAGCTGCGCGCTTGGGATTTGTATCGACAACACGTATACCAAATATTTGCGAGTCCGATTGAATGACAATTTCCATTTTATCTCTTAGATCCTCTTCAGAAAAAATAGAGCCTAATTCTTCTCGCACTTTATCTAAGACCACAGGATCTTGAATAATATCTCGATAAGTATGGATCATTTGGATATTGGTCTCAATTTCACCAAGTTCTATGCCTTGGCTGGATTGGGATGCTCTACTAACTAAAAGTTTTGTTTCTGCACTATACTTCGCTTCAATAAAATAAGTTGTGACTATATGTGCGCTTCCTATTCCTATTAGTAAACACAACACTATCCAATACCATTTTTGCCTTACTAAAGGGCCTAAATTGACTATATCAATAATTCTGTCCATTAGAGTTCCTCCTAATTTATCAGATTTATATCTGTATATCACACCAAAAAGGATAGAATAACAGAATTCTAGTTGTCATCGTAAGTTTGTATAAATTGAGGAATGCAAACAGCAGCAATAGTGTATAAAAATATGTAGCAACAATTTTTGGGTAACTTGATTAAACAAAGTGGGATTTTTTTTAGAGAGTATTTCCAAGAATCCAACGGCGCACTTGATTCCGTTAAAGAGGGGGGTGAGGTGTGCTTTGTAGATCTCGAGGAGAATATTATGAACGACTTTTAGAAACTTCATTCTTGGAAATACTCATTGGTGAACTGGTTTGGAACATTAAACAAATTTGTTTAATGTTAAAAAATAACGTAACTAAATAAACAATAGGTTTTTTCAGAAAAAACTGCGGTAATCTGTGGAATAGTAGTGAGTGAAAAATAAGAGGCATGAATATGGTAGGTGATATTAGCGGGAGTGTGCTGTTTGTAATGTTCCATAAACATGATTAGATATCTTCTGTTGTTGACCAAAGTCTATCATGGTTCAATTTAAAAAGAAAATAGGAACAAGTAAGAATACAAAAAAGACTTCTTATTTGTGACAAAAAAACGAACGAGAATTTCAGCGTACGCCATACTACTCTTAAAATCTGATCTTAAAACAAAAAAAGAAGAGGACTTTAAACCATCCTCCTCTATATTTCAATGTTTTTAACGATTTGCTATAACGAAAATAAGAGAGATGCTTCATCTGGATCAGTATCGTAGAGTTTAAATGCCTCACCTACACCTTTTCCTTTTTCCCTCAATATACTTTCAACAGTACTATAAGCAATTTCTTTCATGTTGTTGTCTTTACTTAAATGTCCAAGATAAATTCTTTTAGTGCTATCCCCAATAATATCATTAAGAGCCAAGGCACCATCTTCATTGGATAAATGACCTTTATCCCCTAGGATACGCTGCTTCAAACTCCAAGGATATCTCCCCATACGAAGCATATCTAAATCATGATTGCTTTCAAATAAATATGCATCTGCATTTGACACAATTCCTCGCATGCGATCACTAACGTATCCCGTGTCTGTTAACATAACAAAAGATTTACTGTCTTTATGAAAGCTATAAAATTGAGGAGCTATGGCATCGTGTGAAACGCCAAAGCTTTCAATATCTATATCTCCTATTGTCATCGTTTTTCCCATCTCAAAAAGATGTTTTTGTTCCGTTTTGATATTTCCAATAATTGGAGACATGGCTTGCCATGTTTGTTCATTGGCATAAATATCCAAATTATATTTTCGAGCCATTACTCCTACACCATGAACATGATCTCTATGTTCATGAGTGATTAAAATACCATCTAGTTCTTGTGGAGTACGATTAATCTGGCTTAATAATGCAGTTGTTTTTTTACCACTAAGTCCACAATCTACCAGTAATTTCTTTTTGTCGGATTCGATATAAGTAATATTTCCCGAACTTCCACTTGCAAGGATACTTACTCTTAACCCTTCTGTTTGCATTGCCATTTAAACCCTCGTCCCTTTTTTGTTCTTTTTCAAGTTACTCTATATCTTATTCACTGACATCAGTTGATTCGCTTGACTCACTACTTGAACCTGAAGGTGCTTCATTATTGCTTTCCTGGATAACACTTCCATTTACAGCATCCACACGTTTTATAAAAGTATCTGTACTGGTAACAACTTCTACTAACCACACAGGTACATACATACTCAGGTCTTCTAGATGCAACGTACGGCTATAGGTCAATAAAGGTTTTCGCACTTCGGTACCAGTAGGGATTTCATTGTTTTGATATAAAATTTCCACTGCATCCTGATCGGTGATCAATGTTCTGCTTTCTCCTTGCACCGTAACTGGTCCAGCATATTTTTGTTCATAAGAAATGATTTCTTTATTCCCATTCAAATGGAAGATAAGATCTGAAGTTCCATCGACGATAGGAATATTATTCGCTACTTGACCATAAATAATTTGTCTGCTAGAAGGGTTGTAGCGAATAAACTGATATTGATCTCCATACAAAATGGCGTTACTCAAAACAAATTCAGTCAGTATTTCTAAATCTTTAGTCGTTAGCTCCGGTCCTTGAGACAATTTTATAGGATCTGACAAAATACTTGCATACAGTGATCCATTATTCTCGATAATTCCTGTTTGATTAGTTAAACGACTAGAATTTTCTTCTAAAAGATTATTGGCCGCTGCTTGAACATATGGAACCTCATGTGCTTTATCTTCAAAATTCGGCAATTCAATTCCTTCGGCTTGCATTTCCTCAATTAAATCGACTTGATTAGTAGCAATTCCAGTAAAATTATTTTGGTTGTTTTCTAATACACGCCAAAACAAATATCCATTTAGAATCAAGAATGTAAGGATAAAGATGATTTCGATTTTTTTAAAATCCATCACCTGCACCTCCTTTAGATACACTCACTAGCGTTTGGACGCTCATCCAGTTTCCATTTACTTTAATGTACCAATTAGGCTCTAAAGTAACGACTCGATTAGACTCATCACTATAGTTCCATGTATAGCCTATTTTTATATCGTCCACATCATTTAATGATTGTCCTGCCTTGGTAAGAACTGCCGTTAACTCATCCATAGAATACAGCTCTTTATTGGTTTGTTGATCTGAAATAGGTGTCTGTGCTACCACTGTTGGCATTTCAAGGCCTGCCACACTATTATCTGAAACAGTAATAAAAGTCCCTCCATAATCAGGAGTACCAAAAATCGGATACCCTTTAATGTAACGTCGGAACTCTACTTCATTCGTGACAGAAGAATATCCATAAAAATACAATTCGTTAGGCCAATGCTCATATTGAATCAATTTATTAAAGCTATTCAATGTCCTAGTAGACAAACTTAAATTATCATTTCCAGTATGTGGTCGTGTATACGTCAAAATATCTTTTTTATTATCAATACTTAATTCACTAAAATAATCATAGTAACGAGAAAGATTTTCATTGATTACCGTCTGAATCTCTGAAGTATCATCAAACAAACGTTCAATAAACAAACTATTCGGTTGCTCTTCGACCAGATAATTCAACACAGGCAATTCTACAGAATTGACAGGCAAGTAAATGATGTGTTCCTTCAATGGTACAGATTCAACCTCTATCTTCTGATCTTCACTCTCATCTAATACAGTTGTTAATAGTTCAGTATCTATATTAGATATTTCAGCTTCATAAAATAACATCGAATGAGTATTGTAGAAGTAAATAACTCCTGGATCATTCAAAGAAATATACACTCTATTAAACGTTCGATCTTCATACTCTCTTGGAAGAAAAGAAAATGCATCTTGGTATAAACCAAAAGGAATACTACTGGAGAAAATCAATTCTACATTACCCGCTTGACTCACTCTATCTGTATAATTTTCTCCGCTCACTGTAATAGGATCTGCTATATCATTGACTTCGAAATTTTGAAAAATAGTAAATAAACTTCCTAGAACATCTTGATCTTTTGTAATAAACGTTCCTTGATTAGTATGTTCCGCTACTTCAGTTGGACCAAAAACGATCGATAATTGACGATCAAAAGTGACTGAAGAAACAACTGGTTTTTCCTTGCTATCGGTTTGAACGACGTATCCACCTGGATTACGCCATAACATAACAGTTAAAACTAAACTGAGTACAATTAAAAGAGTCAGTATAATTTTTCTTATCAACGGCCAATTCATTCCCATTCACCTTCTTCATACGGAACATATGGCAGAGAAATATAGAATGTAGTTCCTTTTCCTTCTGTACTATCTGCCCAAATTTTCCCTCCATGATGTTGAACGACTTCTTTTGAAATGGCTAATCCTAATCCAGTACCTCCCATTGACCGAGCTCTTGCTTTATCTACACGGAAGAAACGATCAAACACATGCAATAAGTCTTTTTTCGGAATCCCCATACCTTCATCAGAAATACTCAATATTACACTATTGTGAGTCTTTACTAAACGACAAGTTATGATTCCACCATCAGGAGAATATTTAAATGCATTATTTAAAATATTGTCTAGGACTTGCATAATTCTATCCGCGTCGATTTCTACCCATATTTCTTGATCGGTGATTTCTCGCTCAATAGAATAGTTTTTAAGTGGTTCATCTGTATTGTTTTTCAACATCATTTCAAAACGGTCCAGAACATGATGGAACAATTCATTTAAATTGATGAGTTCTAGTTGCAAGTTGCTCTTTCCAGAGTCCATTCGCGATAACTCAAGCAAATCTTGTACCATTCTGATCATACGATTGGTTTCTTCTTGAGTTACTTTTAAAAATTGAGGAGCAATTTCTTCATCTTTCCACGCACCATCATTCAAAGCTTCTAAATAGCTCCGCATACTCGTTAGAGGAGTGCGCAATTCATGGGATACATTGGAAACAAATTCTTTTCGTTCTCGTTCGATTTTTTCTTGTTCTGTTACGTCATGCAGCACACAAACTAGTCCGCTGATAAAACCAGATTCTCTTTGAATTAAAGAAAATCCCCCTCGTAAAATCACTTGATTTTCATTAGTCGAAAAATCAAAAAGAAGTTCTTCCTCTAACTCCAGTAACTGTCTTAATGTCATTTCTTGATTCAGAATTTCAATGATGGATTTTCCAAAAGCTATTTCCTGGGAAATACTCAGCATTTCTTGTGCTTTTTCGTTGATGATCACAACTTTTCCTCGTCGATCAGTAGCAATAACGCCATCTGTCATATGTGAAAGCACGCTATTCAACCTTCTACGCTCTGCTTCAGTTGTCTCTTGCGCTTCTTCTACACGAGTAGACAATTCATTAATAGCATTCGATAACTGACCTAGTTCATCTTCTCCGTAAACTTTCAGTTGTCCCGAATAGTCTCCTTCTGCGATCTGAATAGTCTGCTGTTTCATTTCTGAAATAGGTTTAGTGATGGCACGAGAAACAAATTGAGCTAAAATAATTACTAGCACAATCGCAATCAATGCTGAATTAATAAAGATAACACTGATTTCATTTACTTGTTCATAAATAGTCTCTATGTTCGTTTCCAACATAATGACACCTAAATTATCCGTAGAATCTTCTGCATAAATAGGAGAAACCAACTTCCATCTACGGTCGTTGGTTAATGGGTCTAGGTATTGACTAGTTACATTGTTGCCTAATAACAATGATTGATGGACATCCGAATCAGTCGATTTTCTTCCGATCAATGATTGTTGTGTATTGTCACTTGTACCGATAATATAATATTCTGGATCAACAACTTGTACCTCGACAACCCCACTACCAGAGAAATCTCTTAATAAGTTCGCTATACTAGCTTTTTTATCATTATTCTCTTCATCCAATAAAATGGGCTGTAACGTATTTTCTAAGAAATCAACTTGTATCCGGCGATCTTCTTTAAAATTGTCTACTAATTGGTTTTCTAATTGCGTTACAAAGTTTGCGCCAATGATTTCCAGCGTTATTGTCAACAGAAGAATAAAAATCAATACAATTTTAAAATTGATAGATTGGAAAAATTGAATTCTTTTCTTCATTGGTTACTCCTGTTCAGGGTTTCTTAAATAGTATCCTACGCCTCTTCTAGTAATCAACCATGTGGGGTGACTAGGTTTATCTTCTATTTTCTCTCTTAATCTTCTTACTGTAACATCGACCGTGCGGACATCACCAAAATAATCGTATCCCCAAACGGTTTGAAGCAAATGTTCTCTTGTCATAACCTGTCCCAGATGTTTTGCTAGATAATGCAGCAATTCAAATTCACGATGAGTCAATTCAATAGTTTCGCCACGCTTAGATACAATATAAGCATCTGGATGAATCACTAAAGCTCCAACTTCAATATCATTTGAAACTTCTTCTTCCACTTGTGGAGCTCTATTGCTTTGTCTTCTTAAATTAGCTTTCACACGTGCTACCAATTCTCTATTTGAAAATGGTTTGGTAACGTAATCGTCTGCGCCTAATTCTAGACCCAGTACTTTATCAATCTCAGCATCTTTTGCTGTTACCATAATGATCGGCATATCATGTGTTTTGCGTACTTCGCGACACACTTCTAAGCCATCCATTTTTGGAAGCATCAAGTCAAGCACGATCAAATCTGGTACGATCTCTTCTACTTTTTCAACAGCCTCTTCACCATCATAAGCAGTATAAACATCGTAACCTTCTTTAGTTAAATTAAATTTTATTATATCTGAAATCGGTTTTTCGTCATCTACAACCAATATCTTTTTCATCTTTCATCCTCCTCGATATACGAGCATTTATCTATGAAAAATTGGGTATTTTCCTAACTTACATTATACATAATCCAGAATAGAAGTGCAAAAAAGGGTAATAACCTTCTCATAGTGATTTGGTGCAAAAAAGGCCACACCATTTTTTGGTGCAGCTATAAACGTTCATCAAATTTTTAATCTTCTTTAAAAGTACACATAGCAATAGTATCGCCTGCTATACCATTTTTAACGTAGTTCATTGTTGCTGTAGTCTCATCATCCAATCCTTTGATCACAACAACTGGGATAACTAAAGAAATATCTTTTTCTTCTAGGTAGCTGCGATCAAAAATCGCCAATCTATCGCCTTTAGTCACAGACATTCCTGTTTTCAGCTCTGTCTGGAATCCTTTTCCATGTAAACTGATCGTATTTATACCAATATGGACTAGAACCTCCACACCTTCTTTGGTTTCAATGACATAGGCATGTAAATTATCTGCAACTTGGTACAACTTGCCACTTATAGGTGCTACAACTTCTTCAGTTGTTGGAATCACAGCGAATCCCTCACCAACCATTTTTTCAGAAAATACAGGATCTGGAACTTCTTCCAAGCGAATAATTTCTCCATCAGCAACCGTCACAAGCTGAAATTTATCTTGCGTTTGATCCTCATAAACATGATTTGAATTGTTTGCTTGCACCAATTTTCTTTTCCCCCAACTGTCTCTATTCTTATACCCTAATATTTTGTATTGTAAATCAAATAAAGTGATTTTACTATACTTTTATCACTTTTTTCTTTCCTTAAAAAAATCTTCTTTTCATTTATACAACTGTTTTTGTTTGGATAAAAATAAGATAAATGATAGACTAAACTTAAAATAATGGGGTTTCATAGATTACAAGGTAGCAATATCTGAATACTAGCATATCCCTTTTCTTGATTTTATACCAACTTACGTTCATAATATGTTCAAAATATTACTGAAGGAGGTCAAATGAACTATGTCTATTGAATTCTATATTGCCATTGCGATTGTGATTTTAGCGATCATTGGTCTTGCCGTTGCAGGTGTTATTATTAAAAAGCGCATTACAATTCTAATGAATGAAGTCAATTCTGTTGTATTAGACGTCAATCATACTGTTGATCGTTTCAATAACGATGTGAATGCTATCAACTCAAAAGTTGCCAACATCCAAAATCGTGCAGATATGATGATGAAAGATGTAGCAGACAAGCAACAGTACATTCACGAATTTACCACAACAACATCAGAGTTTAGCGGCTCTTTAAATCAATTAAAAGCTTCTGGCCAAGATCTCAGCAATCAGTTTATCAGTTCGCCAGCAAAAACAACTAAGCGAACTTTTCCATCACTCATTAAAGTTGGGAAAACTGCCAAAAAAATGGTTAAAAAACGTCAAAAGTAATACATTGTTCCATCTCATAAATAGAAACAACTACTAATATTAATGAAAGAAGGTTATATTATGGGAACAAGCAATTTCGGAAAAACGTTAGTTGTAGGATTAGCAGCAGCTGCAACTGCACTGCTTTTTGCTCCTAAATCTGGGAGAGAATTAAGAGGAGATTTAAAAGACCAAGGTTTAGTAGTGAAAGATAAAGCAATGACAAAAGTAAATCAACTATCTGATGAGTTTAAACAAACTTATCACGAAGTAGAAGAAGAAATGAACTACGCAAATCCTGATCCTGAATTAGAAGAAACTATTGCAGATATTGAAACAGATTTGTATCATCCAAACCAAGAAAAAGCTGAAGTGTTGAATCCTGAGCCTGTTGACTTAGTGTCACATCCTCATGCTGGTCCGATTCCTCCAGACCCTTCCGCACCAGTTGAATCTCCCGTACCACCCGTTAAACCAGATGTACATCCAACAGCAGAAAAACCTATAGCACCTACTCCAGATATCTAAAACAATAAAACCGTGCCTAACAAAGGCACGGTTTTATTGTTTAATTTACTTTATTTTTTTACCCAAACTGAAACAGAACCAGCATTTACAGGAAAAACTCCTACACCATTTTCATCTAATGTCACTTCATCTTCACGATGTCCTAAGTAATCATAAAAGACTTCTCCCGCTCTTTCTTCACCGAAAGACATTTCTTTGAATCCTTCTTCACTGTTTGTTAAAACAACAGCACATCCATCTGGATGGTCTTCATCACCTGCTCTTGTCCAACCAATACAGTTAGCGTGATCCAAGTAGTCCGTTTGATTACCGTAAGCGTAATGCTGTCTAATGTAGATTAATTTGTCTAAGATTTCTTGTTGTCCCTCAATTGGGTTGTCTCCTTTGATGCCGTAATAATCTCCGTAAAAAACAGTTGGATAGCCATATTTTCTTAAAAGAATAATACTATACGCTAAAGGTTTAAACCACGGCTCGACGTAAGACTCTAAAGCTTGAGACGGTTGCGAATCGTGGTTGTCTACAAAAGTTACTGCAGAAGTTGGTTTTTTCTGCATCAATGTCTCATCAAATAAAGGCCTCAAGTCATACGCATTACCTTCTTTAGAAGCATTAGACAACTTGTAATGTAAAGATACATCAAACAAACTGATATCATCGTTATGAGCTTTTAAATATTCTTTCAAATGTCCGTATTTTTGATCCCAATATTCTGCGACCACAAAAAAATCTTCCCCAAATTCCTCGCGTAAGCCACAAACAAGATCATTCGTAAATTCTTCATGGATGTGCTTTACAGCATCCAATCTAAATCCATCCACACCTGTTTCTTTTACAAACCAACTTGCCCATTTTTTGATTTCATCTACTACATCAGCGTTCCCATAATCTATATCAGCAAACATCAAATAATCATAATTTCCAAATTCATTACCTACTGCAGAATCATCAGCCCAACTTTTATCATCTTCTGCTATACGGAAGATTCCTTTTTTATCATTTTTTTTGTCATAATCTATTCCACTAAAATGATGATAATTCCATGTAAAATCAGAATACTTCCCTTTTCTGCCTGGGAAAGTAAATTTTGTCCAGCCTTCGATCTCATGAGGTTCTGATATATCTTTATTTCGATCATCTTCGGCTACTTCTATCGCATTAAAATGTTCTGTTTCATCTGCTCCACCTTTATGGTTTAAAACTACATCTGCATAGACTTGGATATTATATTTGTGCAGTTCTTCAATCGCAGCCAATAATTCTTGTTTTGTCCCATATTTGGTACGAATACCGCCTTTTTGATCAAATTCTCCTAAGTCGTATAAATCATAGATACCGTAACCTTCATCATTGATTGTTACACTTTTAAAAACTGGTGGAATCCAGACAGCAGTAATGCCAATATCATGTAAATGCTTCGCATCTTCTTTCAGACGTTGCCAATGTTTTCCATCAGCTTCTGTAAACCATTCAAAATACTGCATCATTGTTCCGTTTATAACCATCGTTCTTCCCCCTAAATATACTTAAACAAAAATATAAAACATAAAAATAAATATACCTAAATCATAAAGCTTTCCCGTCCTAATAGCAATTTTAAAGCTTAAAAGGAGTGTAGATTTCATATCTCACTCCTTTATTTTCAAACCACATATTTTTAGATTACCGAAAAATATTATTTCCTGGGAAATAATCTTCCGATAAAGAGAGCAAAAAGGAAACCAATACCTTCTTTAATTATTTTTCGTATCAATTAATGATTGAATATTTATTTCGCGTTATTTCCTCAGGTATTTAGAAGAGTATCAGCAAATAATGAATTTTGAGTATATAGGATAGGGATAATAAGAGAGCAATTAAAAAATATATTGTTATGAAATATAAAAAAAGAGATAGATAAACGTTTAATACATGCTTTCGCAAAAACGTCATCTATCTCATGGATTTAGCTTACAATATATGATATGGGCTGTGGGGGGCTCGAACCCTCGACCCGCTGATTAAGAGTCAGCTGCTCTGCCAACTGAGCTAACAACCCGTGTACATCACAGTAAAAAAAGTATATCATATTTTTTTACTATGATGCAATTTTTTATTTGATATTCGTTAATTTTGATCCTGTAATCATTTAAAATAGTTCCACTGATTCACTTTTATTTTAGTTGGAGGTAATTTTCTTGGCTTTTTATGCTTCAGACCATACGTCTTCTAAAATATTCGTTTGGTCGCGATCGGGACCAACTGAAAAAGTTGAGATTCGAACGCCTACTAAATCAGAAATACGTTTCACATAATTACGAGCATTATCAGGTAATTCTTCCAATGTACGACAGCTGGTAATATCTTCTTCCCAACCTGGCATTTCTTCGTAAACTGGGGTACATTCTGCCAATTCTTTTAAGCTTGCAGGGTAATGAAGTATTTTTTCTCCATTTCGCTCATAAGCTATACAAATCTTAACTGTTTTCAATCCACTTAATACATCAATTGAATTTAATGATAGGTTCGTAATGCCTGAAACACGTTTTGAGTGACGCATTACTACTGTATCAAACCAACCAATACGACGTGGACGTCCCGTTGTAGTTCCGTACTCTTTACCTATATCGCGAATGCGTTGTCCGATCTCATCATGTAATTCTGTCGGGAATGGACCATCACCTACACGAGAAGTGTACGCTTTACAAACCCCTACTACCTTATCGATTTTTGAAGGACCTACTCCGCTTCCAACCGTAACTCCACCAGCAACAGGATTGGAAGACGTTACAAATGGATACGTACCTTGATCAATGTCCAACATTACTCCTTGAGCACCTTCAAATAATACATTTTCACCTGATTCTAAAGCATCATTTAAAATAACAGTTGTATCAGTGACATATTTCTTTATTTCTTGACCATATTGATAATATTCTTCAAAAATATCTTCAAATTCAATCATTGTTGAATCATATAATTTAGTAAACATCCGGTTCTTTTCTTCTAAGTTAACACGCAAGCGTTCTTCAAAAATATCTTTATCCAATAAATCAGCTATCCGAATTCCTACGCGAGAAACCTTATCCATATATGCTGGACCGATTCCTTTGATAGTCGTTCCGATTTTGTTAGCACCTTTAGAATCTTCTTGCAGTTGATCCAATTGAATATGATACGGTAAGATAACGTGCGCACGATCAGAGATACGTAGATTGTCTGTGTTGATTCCTTTTTCATGTAAGTAAGCTAACTCTTGTACAAGAGCTTTAGGATTAACGACTACGCCATTACCTATCACGCTTATTTTTTCTGAAGAAAAAATACCAGATGGTATAAGATGCAATTTATAAGTTACGCCACCAAATTTAATCGTATGACCAGCATTATCTCCACCTTGATAACGCGCAATAACATCAGCATTTTCACTCAAGAAATCAGTGATTTTACCTTTTCCTTCATCGCCCCATTGTGTACCAACAACTACTACAGAAGACATAAGAACACCTCGTTTTTATTTTTTAAAAATCCTTTAGTAGTGTACCAATAATTTACTCAATATTCAATAAAAAAGCGAACATTACTTTTATTTTATCGAAATTAATAACTTAAAGACGAATTATTTTTTATTTTTTCAAAAAATAAAAGGCCTATAAGCGAACTTTGTGTTCGTATATAAACCCTGAATTCCTTAAGATATAGCATCTTCAGGATAGTAGGATAAAGAAGAAAATTTATTGTACTCTTTAATAAACAATAATTTTACAGTCCCTCTTGCACCACTTCTGTTTTTTTCAATGATAACTTCTATTACATTGTCTTCATCTGCTTCAAAGTTATCATCGCCATCTTCTTGATTATCGCGGTCATAGTAATCATCTCGATAAAGGAACGCTACAATATCTGCATCTTGCTCGATTGATCCAGATTCACGTATATCACTCAATACTGGTCGTTTATCTTGTCTTTGTTCCACGCCACGTGATAATTGAGATAAAGCAATAACTGGAACTTTTAATTCCTTAGCTAATTTTTTTAACTGACGAGAAATTTCGGATACTTCTTGTTGTCGACTCTCTTTTCCTGTTCCTTCAATAAGTTGCAGGTAGTCAATCAATATAAGTCCTAGGTTTCCTTTTTCTTGCTTTAATCGA
This sequence comes from Desemzia sp. RIT 804, assembly GCF_016892605.1. Taxonomy (GTDB): domain Bacteria; phylum Bacillota; class Bacilli; order Lactobacillales; family Carnobacteriaceae; genus Desemzia. The sequence continues at coordinate 55,459 of NZ_JAFEMV010000006.1, read as the reverse complement.
CGACATTTTGCACGGATTTCTGCCACTCGTATCCCTGGAGTATCATCAATGTAAATACTAGCTTTAGACAAACTACCCATTGCAATAATCAAGTTCTGCCATTCTTCTTCTGTCAAATTACCCGTTCTTAAATTACTGGCATCGATACTTCCTTCAGAACATAACATCCGGTTAACAAGAGATTCTGCTCCCATTTCTAAACTGAAAATAGCCACTGTCTCATCCGTTTTTGTTCCAACATTTTGAGCAATATTTAAAGCAAAAGCTGTTTTCCCGACGGCTGGTCTAGCAGCTAAAATGATCAGTTCTTCTTTTTGCAAACCTGCAGTCATTTTATCTAATAATTTATATCCTGTTGGCAGACCCGTTATTTCTTCGTTATTTTGATACAATTGATCTATTTGAGCTACGGTTGAGTTTAATACATCTGAAATAGACAAAAAACCAGTCCTGCTTCGTCTTTCAGATACTTCTAAGATACTTCTTTCAGCATCATCTAAAATCGAAGCAACCTCATCAGATTCCTCATATCCTTTAGCTACAATTTCTGTGGCTGTATGAATAAGATTTCTTAAAATAGATTTTTGTTCTACAATTTTTGCATAATATTCCATGTTAGCGGCTGTTGGTACAGCAACAGCTAATTCTGTCAGATATGGAATACCTCCAATATCTTCTAATTGATTTCTTGATTCCAAAGCATTTGTGACAGTAACGATATCAATAGCTTCATTTTCATCATTTAAATCCATCATACTTTGAAAAATCAACTGGTGCCCACGACGATAAAAATCTTTAGCTTCTATAAATTCTAAAGCTCCAACAAGCGTATCTGCATCTAAGAAAATAGAGCCTAATACAGCTTGTTCAGCTTCAATACTTTGTGGCGGTAAACGATCTTGGAATGCTTCATTTGCCAAGTTTTTCTACTTCCTTTCAAACACATAAAAACTCTTATCCTGTCCATCATGTGATGTTTCATTTCTGCTATTATTCTAACTGAAAATGATGCGGATTACAATCATATAACGGGAACGTACGTTCTTTTTATAGTAAAATTATCTTTTGTCGTCACATAGTTAGATAATGTTTTTCCGCTTCCCTCGCAATTCAATTGTAACCTATTAATACAAAAGTTCTCTCAAACACACACTCAAAACTATGAACTAGTTTTTCCAGTAAGGGAGTGTTTTTCTATCTATTTAAATTAAAGAACGGGGGCTGGGACAAAGTACAGCTTTGAATGATTCAATAAAAAAGAATGTTCCGTTTCTCCTTTCTTAAAGGAGAAACGGAACATTTTTTTTTATTTAGGCTAGGAAAAATTAATTGTTATCCTAGTTCTTTATTTATTCTCTTTTATTTCTCTGGTAAAACACGAACTGTAATTTCTGCTACAACTTGAGGATGAATTTTAACATCCATTTTTTGGGTTCCTAAAGAGCGCATCGGAACATTTAACTCGATTTTTCTTTTATCTAACTCAATATCCAATTGTTTTTTTGCAGCAGAAGCAATTTGTTTGGTTGTTACTGATCCGAACAAGCGACCATCATCTGCTGATTTTGATCTAATTTCAATAGCATTTTCTTCTTTTTCTAGAAAGTTTTTTAATTCTTTAGCCTCTTCTAGAATTTCAGCCTCTTGTTTTTCTTGTGCTTTTTTCTTTCCTTTTAACTCACTTACAGTTGCTGCAGTTGCTTCTTTCGCTAGTCCCTTTTTAAACAAAAAATTTGAAGCGTATCCGTTTGGAACTTCTTTTACTTCACCTTTTTTACCTTGTCCTTTAACATCTTTTAAAAAAATGACTCTCATATTGTTGTAGCCTCCTTAGTAGAATAATGAGATAAAATAACCTCTTGTAACTGTTCTTTAGCTTCAGTTACTGAACTGTTTTTTAGTTGAGTCGCAGCGTTCGATAAATGTCCGCCACCTCCCAGTTCTTCCATAACGATTTGAACATTTATTTCCCCTAAACTCCGAGCACTAATTCCAATGCGATCATCTAATCGCTTGAAAATGACAAAAGCGGCATCTACATTACTCATGGAAAGCATTGTATCGGCTGTTTGTGCTGCTACTACTGTATCATATATTTTATTTTCTTCTCCAGTTACAATAGCTATATTTGAGGTAACAAATTCCATAGACTCTATTAGATGACTACGGAGTAAATAGGTGTCCGTATCTTCTTTTAGCAACCTTTGAATGAGTACAGCGTCCGCTCCACATGATCGTAAGTAACTAGCTGCATCAAAAGTACGAGACCCTGTGCGTAAAGAAAAGCTTTTGGTGTCAACTACTATACCGCCAAGCATAGCTGTTGCTTCAATTTTATTGATTGGTTCAGCCTCTTGAGATTGGTATTCAAATAATTCGGTAACCAATTCAGCTGTTGAAGATGCATAAGGCTCAATGTAAACCAACGCTGGATTTTCTGGAAATTCTTCTCCTCGACGATGGTGGTCTATAACGACTACTCGATTTTTTTGCTTCAGTAAATCTGGAGCAATCGCCATAGAAGGACGATGAAAATCAACAAGAATAATCAATGTATTTTCTGTCATCATTTCTTCAGCTACTGTAGGTGTAATAATGTAGCGACTAATTTGATTATCTTTTTCTATTTCTTCAATCAATTTTTCGATATCGCTGCTATACTGTTGTGGCTCAACAACTACCCAAGCTTCTTTGTTGTTCATTTCAGCAATTCGTCTGATACCTAAGGCAGAACCTATCGCATCTAAATCTGGATTCATATGTCCCATAACAACTACTTGATCAGCTTGTTTTATTAATTCCTGCAAAGCTTGGCTAATCATCCTAGAACGAACACGTGTTCTCTTTTCCATTGGATTAGTTTTTCCACCGTAATAACGCATTTCTCCAGATAACGACTTAATTACAGCTTGATCGCCTCCCCGTCCTAATGCCAAGTCTAAATTACTCTGAGCAAGACTTGCTAGTTCATTGAGACTCTCATTCTCTTTGTCGGCTTCTGTGTAGGCAATACCAATACTTAAAGTGAGAGGGATATTTTGCTTAGATGTTTTTTCTCTTATTTGATCTAAGATACTAAAGTTTTCTACTTCCATACGCTCTAACGATTTGCGATGCATAAATACAATAAAACGGTCTTCAGATACTCGTTTTAAATAGATCTCATGTTCTTTTGCCCAATTTGATAATTGGGTTGTAATAAAGGTATTGATATTCGAGATATTTCTATCGGTCATTCCTTGAACGATTTCATCATAATTATCCACAAAAATATTACCTAAAACGAATTTTTCATCTTGATATCTTTGTTTGATTTGACTGTATTTAGAAATATCCATCAGGTAAATTACTCGGATATCTTCTTGAATGATGATTTGGTAACTCTTATCTCCCCATACAATAGTAGCTAAATTATCTGCATGACTTTGTTTGATCAACTGATTTAATTCTTCATCAATATCTTCAATTTTCTTTCCTAATATTTCTTCTTGATAACCTATATGAGATTGAAAATAAGGATTTGTCCATTGCACTTTATACTCTTCATCAAAAAGAATAATTCCAATAGGCATTTTGATCAAAGCTTCTTGTTCGCCTCGTTTGATGCGATAAGAAAGATCATCAATATACTTATTGATTTCCCCAATCATCCGTTTTGAAAAGTAATAAAGGAATAGTAAGAAGATAATAAAAATAATCAGCATAACAAGTCCTATAATGATGTTAGAAAGAAACCCTAACAAAATAACAATTAATTGCATGACAATCAAAACTGCCGCAGCTAGCTTAACATTCTCATTTTTCAAAAACTGAGGGAGTTTTTCATCTGTTAATTTATTTTTCATTTATAACTCCTTTTCCCCTTCTTCACTGATCACCGTTCTGTTCTATTTTACCACTTATCTTATTGAGATACTAGAACGTTAATAAAGTCGTTGGAGAGTCCACTACCTATTGTTTCTTCTATCTGATTCCCTAACATGTTTCACATGAAACATTTTGAGAACTAAAAACAGAATTAAAAGATTCTTCATTATATAACGTTGGTAGAAAGTTTAAACTGCTTAAACACCAACTTTTAGAAATTCCTGGAGGAATCGAGGTTGCTGGTAGCCATATAAGGATGCACTGTGGGCATACCCAAGTGTACCCTGCCTGTAAGATGCAGAAGCAACTACAGTCGTGACAAATTACAAAGCGTTGCCGCTTCAACGCTTGTGCTTTGTTTGTTCTCCGCTTCGTTACGCATACCGAATCCGTACGTCGCTATTGCTCCAACAGCTTCGGCAAAGCTAGAAAGTGTTGAAAATTTAGACTCCACGCTTGCCCATGGCTCTCAATCAGCAACTCTGATTCCTTCAGTGCTTTCTTTACCAACATTATAAAATAGATAACCAATTAAAAAAGACCGTGCTCTATAAGCTCACGGTCTTTTCGAAAAACATATTTTATTCTTCTGTAACGAACGGTAATAATCCCATTACGCGTGCACGTTTGATAGCTTTAGTCAACTTACGTTGGTTTTTAGCATATGTTCCAGTTACACGACGAGGTAAAATTTTACCACGTTCAGAAATAAATCTTTTTAGAAGATCGATGTCTTTGTAATCAACTTTTTCAATGTGATTAGCAGCAAAGAAATCAACCTTACGGCGCTTACGTCCGCCTCTGCGTTGTACCATTTCATTTCCTCCTTTTATTAATCGATTTTAGAACGGCAAGTCATCGTCTGAGATATCAATAGGTTGTCCACTCGATTCAAAAGGATCAGAGTTTCCAAAATTTTGATAGTCCCTTGCAGGAGTTTGTTGGGATTGTGATTTATTTTGATTAGTATTAAAAGAATTAGAATTATTTGATGAACTGGATGTAGTTGAACCATTATCATGTGCTCTTCTTTGATCTGTAACAGATTTCGGTTCAAGCATTGAGAAATTATCTACTACAATTTCAGTCACATAAACTCTTTGACCTTGCTGGTTATCGTAAGAACGTGTTTGAATACGGCCTTCTACCCCAACTAACGATCCTTTTTTTGTGAAGTTTGCTAACGTTTCTGCTGTTTTTCTCCATGCAACACAGTTGATGAAGTCAGCTTCACGTTCTCCACTTTGATTAGTGAATTGTCTATTGACTGCTACGGTAAACGAAGCTACCGCTGTTCCATTAGACGTATATCTTAAATCTGCATCTTTAGTCATTCTTCCAACTAACACTACATTATTAATCACTATATCCGCTCCCTTCCGATTGTTTCATGTGAAACAATTAAATTAATCGTCTTCTCTAACGATCATATGGCGTAAGATATTATCATTAATCTTAGCTAAGCGATCAAATTCATTGATAGCCGCTGCATCTGAAGAAGTTAAATGTACGAGACGGTATAAACCTTCTCTGTAACCTTTAATTTCATATGCTAAACGACGTTTCGCCCAGTCTTTAGATTCAGTTACCTCAGCACCATTATCTTTTAAAATGTTATCGAAACGTTCTACTAAAGCAGTTTTTTCAGCTTCATCGATGTTAGGACGGATAATGTATAAAATTTCGTATTTTGCTGTTTGACTCATCTTGACTGTCACCTCCTTATGGACTTTGGCTCTTTTTTTAACAAAAAGAGCAAGGAAAGTATTCTACTGAGTAGATTACTCACGTTTAATCATTATATCTGTTTTATAGACTATTGTCAATATATCAGTAAATAATAATCTTATAAATTAAATACTAGGAAAATCACAATAAAAAGTAGAGAGCTTGAGACTCTAATCTCAAGCTCTCTACACTTATTAAATTATTCTTCTGAATCTATTTCAGTATCTACATCTTCAGATTCTATTTCTTCAGTCATTTCTTCTTGCGAAAGAATTTCGATTTCGCCATCTGCATCATTGATCACTTCGCTAGTATTTTCAGTATCCACTAACAATTCTTCTTCTTCGGGCTCAACTTTTGCCATAGAAGAAACGATCACACCATCTGCTAGACGCATCAAACGAACACCTAATGTCGCACGGCCCGTTTGAGAAATAGTTCCTACTCCAATACGGATAATAATACCCGAGTTGGTAATCAGCATAACCTCTTCTTTTCCGCTAACTGTGGTCAAACCAACTAATTTACCATTTTTCTCAGTAATATTAGCTGTTTTAACACCTTTACCACCACGTCCGCGAATAGCATATTCACTCGCAGCAGTACGTTTACCGTAACCTTTTTCAGTGATGATCAATACTTCAGAGTCATCTTTCAATAGATCCATACCAACTACGTAGTCATTTTCTGCTACACGAATACCGCGTACTCCTCGAGCAGTCCGTCCCATATTACGAACTTTGCTTTCGTGGAAGCTTACTGCTAATCCGTTATGAGTACCGATAATGATATTTTGTTTTCCGTCAGTTACAGAAACAGTCATCAATTCATCGTCTTCATTTAGAGAAATAGCTTTCAATCCATTACTACGAATATTCGCAAATTCTGTTACAGCTGTCCGTTTAACCGTCCCTTTTCGAGTAGTGAAGAAAAGATAAAGTCCTTCTTCGACTTTTCCTCGTACGTTTATAACAGCTTGTATGCTCTCACCAGAATCAATACCTAATAAGTTGATTGCTGGTATTCCTTTAGCTGTACGACCATATTCTGGTATTTCGTATCCTTTAGAACGGTATACTTTTCCGTTATTTGTAAAGAAAAGCAATGTATCATGTGTCGAACAAGATACTAAAGTTTCTATGAAATCATCATCATGTACGCCCATACCTTGTACTCCACGTCCACCACGATTTTGGATTTTAAATTCAGAACTAGGAAGACGTTTAATATAACCGTTGTTAGTTAATGTGATGACACTATTTTCTTCTTCGATCAAATCTTCGTCTTCAATACTTAACAGTTCTCCTATTAGTAGCTCTGTACGACGCTCATCTCCATATTTTGCTTGAACTTCAGCTAATTCATCTTCAATAATCTTATGAACCCGTTCTGGTCTGGCTAATATATCTGTTAAATCAGCGATTAATGAAGACAACTCTAAATACTCACCTTCAATTTTTTCACGCTCTAAACCAGTTAAACGAACCATACGCATATCTAAAATAGCTTGTGATTGTTTCTCGGATAAGCCAAAACGACTGATCAAGGTTTGTTTAGCTGCATCACCAGTTTGAGAGCCACGGATGATTGAAATAATCTCATCTATATGATCCAAAGCAATTCTTAGACCTTCTAAAATGTGAGCTCTAGCTTCAGCTTTTCGTTTGTCAAAAGCTGTTCTTCTGCGAATAACGATTTCTTGGTGTTTTAAGTATTCTTCAAGGATACTCTTCAAACCAAGAACTTTAGGTTCACCGTTCACAATGGCTAACATGTTAAATCCAAAAGAAGTCTGCATAGATGTCATTTTGTACAAATTATTCAACACTACACTCGCACTAACATCTCTACGCACATCAATAACGATACGCATTCCATCACGATCAGATTCGTCCGCTAAATCTGTAATTCCTTCTAAACGTTTCTCACGAGCCAATTCTGCTATCCGAGATACTAATCGAGCTTTGTTGACCATGTACGGTATTTCAGAGACAATGATTCGTTCTCTTCCGTTTTTTAGTATTTCAATATCTACTTTAGCTCGTAATGTAATCGAACCTTTACCTGTTTCGTATGCTTTTCTGATACCTGATTTTCCTATAACTAGTCCACCGGTTGGGAAATCAGGTCCAGGGACAGCTTCCATCATATCAGCTGTAGTAGCTTCAGGATTCTCCATCAAAATTTGCAATGCTGAAATAATCTCTGTTAAGTTGTGCGGCGGAATGTTCGTTGCCATCCCAACAGCGATACCCGTTGCTCCGTTCACTAATAAGTTCGGGAAGCGAGCTGGTAAAATTTCAGGCTCTCGTTCAGAACCATCATAATTATCAACGAAATCAATTGTATCTTTGTTGATATCTTTCAACATCTCAGTAGCTATTTTGGCCATACGAGCTTCAGTATAACGCATAGCCGCAGCCCCATCACCATCAACAGAGCCAAAGTTTCCGTGTCCATCTACTAAAGGATAACGGTAACTAAAATCTTGTGACATCCGCACCATAGACTCATAAATCGCACTATCTCCATGGGGGTGATATTTCCCCATAACGTCTCCTACGATACGCGCAGATTTCTTATGAGCTTTATCTGGAGTTACACCTAATTCACTCATTCCATATAAAATACGACGGTGTACTGGTTTTAGCCCATCACGTACATCGGGTAATGCTCTGGCGACAATAACACTCATAGCATAATCAAGGAATGACGTACGCATTTCTTTTGATAAATTAATATCTTCTATTTTTCCATCGTAACTATTTTCTGCCATTTTTTTCCCTCCTTGATTAGATATCTAAGTTTTGAACGTACTTAGCATTGCTTTCAATAAATTCTCGTCTAGGTTCTACTCGGTCACCCATCAACATATCTAAAACTTTATCTGCATCTGCTGCATCTTCTACTGTTACACGCAGCATTCTTCTATTTTCAGGATTCATCGTTGTTTCCCACAGTTGTTCCGCATCCATCTCTCCAAGTCCTTTATAACGTTGGATAGAAGGTCTTGGGCTGGCTGGAATCTCTTTCAAGTAATCTTCCAACTCTTTATCGCTATCTAAATACACTTCTTTTTTCCCTTGTTTTACTTGATACAAAGGCGGTTGTGCAATGTAAACATAACCAGCTTCTACAACTGGACGCATGAAACGATAGAACAATGTTAATAATAGTGTACGTATGTGAGCTCCATCCACATCGGCATCGGTCATAATGACTAATTTGTGGTAACGAGCTTTAGAAACGTCAAATTCTTCTCCAAATCCAGTCCCCATAGCTGTGAACAATGCCCGGATCTCTTCGTTCGCTAAAATACGGTCTAATGACGCTTTTTCAACGTTTAAGATTTTTCCACGAATAGGCAAAATAGCTTGGAAGATACGTGAGCGTCCTTGTTTCGCAGAACCTCCCGCTGAATCCCCCTCAACAATGAACAACTCGCTGATTTCAGGATTCTTGCTTGAGCAGTCAGCTAATTTACCTGGTAAATTGCTGATTTCTAATCCGCTCTTCTTACGAGTCACTTCTCTTGCTCTTTTAGCAGCCATACGAGCTTTTGCAGCCAATAAACCTTTTTCAACGATTTTTTTAGCTACTTGTGGATTTTCCATCAAAAAGCGGTCAAAATGCGTAGAGAATAATCGATCTGTAATCGTACGAGCTTCAGAGTTTCCTAATTTTGTTTTGGTTTGTCCTTCAAATTGAGGATCAGGATGTTTTATCGAAACTACAACTGTCAATCCTTCTCGTACATCGTCCCCAGTCAAATTATCTTCGTTATCTTTCATCAATTTATTTTTACGAGCGTAATCATTCACGACACGCGTCAAAGCAGTTTTGAACCCTGACTCATGTGTTCCACCTTCATAGGTGTGGATATTATTCGCAAAACTCATTAAATTGGCGTGGTAACCATCTGTGTGTTGCATAGCGACCTCAACAGTGATACCTTCTTGCTCACCTTCCAGGAAAATCGGTTCTGGATAAATAACTTCTTTATTCTCATTTAAAAATTCAACATAACTTTTAATTCCGCCTTCATAAAAGTAAGAATATTTTTCTTGTCCAGGGTTGCGCTTGTCTTCGATCGATATAGACAATCCGCGGTTTAAGAATGCTAATTCACGAACACGAACAGCTAATTTATCAAAGTCAAATGTAGTCGTTTCTGTAAAAATAGTTGGGTCTGGTGTGAAGTGGACCGTTGTTCCATGAAGTTCAGTTTCTCCAACTATTTCCAAATCATTCATGACTGCACCACGTTCAAAAGCTTGATGATAGATTTTTCCATCTTTATGGATGTAAACATCTAAAGCAGAAGACAACGCATTAACAACAGATGAACCTACACCATGTAGACCACCTGAAACTTTGTATCCTCCACCACCGAACTTACCTCCAGCATGCAAAATAGTAAAAACCGTCTCAACTGCTGGTCGACCGGTTTTTTCTTGGATATCTACTGGGATACCACGTCCATTATCCACGACAGTGATGCTTTCATCTGCTTCAATAGTGACATTTATCTCGTCTGCAAAACCTGCTAAAGCTTCATCAATAGAATTATCAACGATTTCCCATACTAAATGGTGTAATCCTTCTTTACTTGTTGAACCAATATACATACCAGGGCGCTTACGTACAGCCTCTAATCCTTCTAAAACTTGGATTTGACTTGCATTATAGTCCTTAGCAAGATCAGCTCTGCTTCTCATTTCCTCTGCCACGCTTATTCACTCTCCATTTCTACTTGTCCTTGATCGATGTTAAACACTCTTGGCGCTTCGATAAGGTTTTTCTCAATGCCATCTAAACTAGTGGTTGTCAAAAAAGTTTGTACTTTATTTTGGATTGCTTTTAATAGATGAGTCTGTCTACTGTCATCTAGTTCAGACAACACATCATCCAACAACAATACAGGATACTCACCTGTCATTTCTTGCATCAAATTGATCTCTGCTAATTTTACGCTCAGGGCTGTTGTTCGTTGTTGTCCTTGTGATCCATAAGTTTGGACATTCTTTCCATTGACGTAAAACTTTAAATCATCTCGATGTGGACCAGTAAGTGTTGTACGTTGTTCTAATTCTCTCGTTTGATTCGTTTTATACGTGTCCATCAATTGGATATAATTAGCATCTTTATTTGTAGGATCGTCTAATGGAATAGTGGAATAATAATTTATTTCCAATACTTCTTTTTGTTTAGAGATTTCCTGATGAATAGATTGAGCCCAATTTTGCAATTGCTCTACAAATAAAAAACGCTCCGCTAATATCGAAGCTCCATGGACAGCCATTTGTTCAGTTAACACTTCTAAAAAAGTCAAATCTGAAGCTTGTTTCATACTCAATTGCTTTAAATACAGATTTCGTGATTTTAATAAGTGTTGATACTCTACTAAATGATGCAAGTAAACAGGATTCATTTGCCCTAATTCCATATCTACAAATTTTCGTCGCACAGAAGGAGACCCCTTCACTAAAGATAGATCCTCCGGGGCAAATAAAATCACATTTAAATTTCCAATGTAAGAACTCAATTTTTTTTGTTCTAAATGATTGAATCGCGCTTGTTTGCCTTTTTTAGAAAGAACGATCTCTAAAGGAAAAGTAGAATTTTTTTTCTGTACTCTGCCGCTGATTTTGGCAAAATCTTTTTCCCATTGAATCAGTTCTTTATCACTAGAAGTCCGATGACTTCTAGCCATAGCAAGAACGTAGATAGCTTCCATCAAATTGGTTTTTCCTTGAGCATTTTCTCCCAAAAAAACGTTGATTCCATTTGAAAAAGCTACCTCAGCATCTTGGTAATTTCGATAATTGGTTAATTTCATTTCATTGATATACATTAGCGTGTTTCCTCAGAAATATCTTCTGAAGATTCATGTTGAATAATATACGTTCCTTCACCTGGAATTTCCACGATCGACCCAGGAAAAATCTTCTTGCCTCGTCGGTTTTCCAGTTCATTGTCTAATAAAACAGTGTTTTCCGCTAAAAAATGTTTAGCTACGCCCCCACTTGAAATGATATTGACGTGTTTTAACAACTGTCCTAATGTAATGTATTCTTTGTCTATTAAGACTGTTTCTTTCATCTTGTCACCTGCTTTTCAATAAAATAAGCGTGGAACGTAAAAATCCACGCGAATCTCTTTTATGTCTTGCTTTTATTATACTCCATTTTTAGCTATTTTACAAATTTATCTTAAAATAAACGTGTTTCTTTCGTTTTTAATAAAAAACGGATAAACTGCCCAAATGGATCAAAAATTGCTAGAAACGAAAAATTCGCCTATATAAAACTATGTACATAAAAAACACAGTCCGAGACAAAAAGTCTATGACTGTGTTTTTTGGGACTATTCAGTTTATAAATATGCAGGAAAGTTGGGCTTCCTGTAATCTTTTCGCGCTCTATTAGACGCGCTACAAAAGGCAACTCATACTCCAAAATAGCGACCACAACAGTTCGGAAAGAACCCAAACTGTTGTGGTCGTTATTTGTCCAATGAGCTGAACGCCTTTTTTCGCGCTCTTAAAATGTACGTACTGGTGTAATCAGTTGTACAAATTCTTTTCCATCTTCAGATGGAACGATGACAAATGGACGGATCGGTGAAGTAAATTTGATCAAAATGTCTGACTGCCCAAATGTTCTTAGTGCATCTTTCATATAATCCGGATTAAATGATAGTTCGATTTCTTCGCCTTCAAACGATTGGAAATTGAGTTCTTCTTGAACATTTCCAATTTCAGGGGAATTACCAGAAATTTCTACTTTATCTTTTGATACAGATAACTTAACGACATTATTTTTTCCTTCATGAGAAAGCAAAGAAGCCCGTTCAATAGATCCAAGTAAAGAATTTGCATTAAAAACCACACTTGTTGAAGATGTATCAGGAATCAAGCGTTGCGTTTCAGGATAAATTCCTTCTAGCAGTCGAGTATAGAAGTATAAGTTTTCAGTTTTGAACAATACTTGGTTTTCAGTGATCATCATTTCGGCAGTTTCTGCATCTTCTTCTAATATTTTCGAAAGTTCCGTTAAACTTTTTCCTGGAATAATGATTTTGTATTTCTTTTGTGCTTGTTCTTCGCTCATTGTCAATGGAATTACTCTTTGGCTTAAACGGTGGCTATCTGTAGCAACAGCCGATAATGTTTGATTTTCAATCACAATATTTACACCTGTCAAAATAGGTCGACTTTCATGAGTAGATGTAGCGATCACGGTTTGAGAAATCACTTGTTTGAACAAATTCACGTTTAAAATAAATGATTCATTGCTATCAATAACTGGTAAGTGTGGATAGTTATTTGGATCTAACCCATTGATCGTAAAAGAAGCAGATGCTGAAGTAATTTGTGTTTGGAAATGATCCAATACTTCAATAGTCATTTTGTCATCTGGTAATTTTCGGACAATTTCATTGAAGAATCGAGCTTGAAGAATAATTCCACCAGTTTTCTCAATGATCAATTGGTTTTTGTCGTCTTCAACAGGAATAAATGCTTCAATCGAAATATCAGAATCACTACCTGTTAAGGTTAGCCCTTCTTGGGAAGCAATAATTTTAACACCTGTAAGGATAGGAATCGTTGTTTTTGACGAAATAGCTCTTTGTACGTCAGCTAAGCTGTTTAAAAAAGCACTTCGATTAATTGTAAATTTCATGAATTAACCTCCGACTGTTTAGTTTTAATAGAGTAATTACTTTAGTAATAGTAGTAGGGCCTGTTGATACTGTGGAAAACACGGACAAACGCAATTACCGTCAACTTTTCCACATGTTGACAACGTGTGGGTAATTCCGGGAAAACTCTAATAGTTATGCACATGTTAAAAAACAGATTTTTCCTTTTTTATCAGCTAAATGTTTTTTTCAATTCACTGATTTCTTTTTTCAGCTGGTCATTTGTTGTTAATGCTTGCGCGATTTTTTCATACGCATGAATAACAGTAGTATGATCTTTTCCTCCAAATTCAGCTCCGATCTTAGGCAATGAACTGGAAGTCAATTCTCTAGATAAGTACATTGCGATCTGACGTGGCAAAACGATTGATTTAACACGTTTTTTGCCTTTCAAATCCACCATTGATATTTGATAATATTTGCTGACAACAGATTGAATATCTTTGATCGTAAGGGTTGTTGGTTTAGAAGAAGGCAACATGCTCTTCAGTGCATCAGCGGCTAAACTAGTTGTGATTTCTTGACTCACGATTGCTGCATAAGCCTGGACTCTTACTAGAGCTCCTTCGAGTTCGCGAATATTTGAATCAATTTGACCAGCAATGTAGCTCAATGTATCGTCTGGAATTTCGAGTCTTTCAGCATTAGCTTTTTTGCGTAAAATAGCGATACGTGTTTCTAGATCTGGCGGTGTGATATCAACGGATAACCCCCACGCAAAGCGAGACACGAGACGTTCTTGTAGTTTGGGTATTTCATTTGGCAGCCGATCACTAGTTAAAACAATTTGTTTTCGATCGTCATATAAAGCGTTGAAAGTATGGAAGAATTCTTCTTGCGTTCCTTCTTTATCTGCAAAAAATTGAATATCATCCACTAGCAATAAATCTACATTCCGGTATTCTTGTCGGAACTTTTCTTGTGTTTTATTCTGGATCGAATTGATGAAGTCATTGGCAAAAGTTTCACTACTAACGTATTTTACTTTTGCGTCTGGATTCAATAGTAACATTTGATGTCCAATAGCGTGCATCAAATGGGTTTTTCCTAAACCAACTCCTCCATAAAAGAACAACGGATTGTAAATAGTACCTGGCTCTTCGGCAACTACTAAAGCTGCTGCATGTGCCATTTGATTTCCTTTACCAATAACAAAAGTGTCAAATGTGTACTTGTCATTTAACAATGCATTTTTTTTAAATGGATTTTTTTGTTCTATAGACATAGCGGATGATTCTTTTTGTGCTGCAATAGCTTCTTCTTCATTTTTGATCACGAAAATCGGGGATAACTCTTGTCCAGAGAATTCATAAATATTTTCTACGATTCTGGTTGTCAGGTTATTTTCCCAATATTCTTTGTGCAATGAAGAAGGAACTTCAACAATTAAATGCTTGTCTGTTAAACGAATCGGATTTGCAGATTCAATCCAAGTATCATAACTTACTTTAGAGAGTGAATCTTTAAATTTTTCTTTTAAATAATTCCACAGAGAATGTAAGTCATCCAACAGAAAACCTCCTTTTAAAAATAAGAGCGAGAAAAGTTCCCGCATCTGATAGTATTTATTCTTAGTTTTTTTAGTAAATAATTTAAGAAAGTTTAATTTCTTATTTGAAGCAAAAACTTCTAAATGTATTTTTTTCTGCGCTTCTTAAATCCTCGCAAAAATTAGTCCACACTCCTAGAGAATATCTTTTTCTATTCTAGCACGATAAATAAAAGTTTTCCACAAGTACTTTCCACCTGTTGAAAATATATCCAGATGGGGTGTATAAAGTTATCCACAAGCCGAAAAGAGCAAGTGGATAACTTGGATTTATTTTTTTGTTCCAAAGAAAAATGTGGATAAAAATTCAAAAAAAAGGCTGTTATAACAGGTAATCTGTCAGTTATCCACAGAATCAACAAAAGGAAATGGATGAGAGATCAACATGGTGTTTGTATGTGTATAACTTAGGGAAAAGCCAGTGGAGAAGATTATTAAATAAAAATGGCAAAAAAGGATATGGGGACAAAAAAATACTCATGTGGATAACTTTATATGAAATCAGTGCAGAAATTTTAGAAAAGAGATGAGATATATTCTTGTGCAGAAATCAACAAGAACTTGTTAATTTATTTGCAAACTTTCTTTGAGCATTAAAAAATGCAAATATAAAAATTTAATTAATAGATAGTTATAGAGATAAAAACATTCGCTTATTTGAAAAACGTTCAATTTTATAAGAAGGGAAGAATGATTAAGTTGAATGAAAATAATAGAGAATAAAAACGGAGCTCTTTTGTGGTTACTTTTTTAGCAGTTCTATTTATATAGTACGATGCGAATAATATGTTGTGTCAGAAAATGAAATTATTTCTACTGAATATAACCAACCAATCTCATGAGTAACTGAATTACATATGAATGTCATATCAGCTGTTATATATTGTCTTACTTTTATATGAAATCATAAGAAATTTTGACAAATATAAGAAAATAGTAAAAAGGTGTTTTATGTTTATTTCATTTATGGTATGATATTTTAGTGAATGATTGAAATTGGGTGAATGTGCTTGACAAGTCTAATTTTTATCATTAGAATGTTCAAGACTGTCTTTAAAAATCCAATAAATTTAAGAAAGATAGTTTTTCAGGAGGTGTAACACGCATGAAAAGAACTTTCCAACCTAAAAAGCGTAAACGTCAAAAAGTACATGGTTTCCGTAAACGTATGAGTACTAAAAATGGACGTAATGTATTGCAAAGTAGACGCCGTAAAGGCAGAAAAGTATTGTCTGCATAAGATCACTGACCGTCTCAGTGGTCTTTTTTTTCTATTTTTTGTAAAGAGTACATAAGAATAGAAAAGAGTTGTTATTTCTTTCTAAAAAAGTTTTATAAGATGAGGGAATTATCGTTATGAGGAAAGCTTATCGTGTAAAAAAAGAAACCGAATTTCAAAAAGTCTTTCATCACGGAAAATCCACAGCAAATCGTCAATTTGTTGTTTACGTATTAAACAAAGAGAATCAATCCCATTTTAGGGTCGGACTTTCTGTTGGTAAAAAAATAGGAAACGCGGTAATAAGAAATGCGGTCAAACGCAAAATTCGGCAAAGTTTAACAGAACTAAAGCCAGATCTAAAAGCGGAAAAAGACTTCATCGTTATTGCCCGTAAGCCAACTGCGGCTATGTCAACGAGTGAAATAAAAAAAAGTTTGATTCACGTTTTGAAATTAGCTAAAATGTTGGAGAAATAATGAAAAGCGGAGGAATAAAAACGTGAAAAAGCGTAAGCGATTACTTCTTTTATTAGGTATGTTAGGACTGACTGTAGTCTTAGCAGCATGTGGTACAGGTCCAATTACAAGTGACAGTACTGGTTTTTTTGAGCGTTATATTATTTATAACTTTTCGCAGGTTATAATTTGGTTGTCTAATTTGTTTGGAGGAAATTATGGGATCGGTATTATTGCCTTTACTTTAATTATTAGAATCATTCTTTTGCCTCTTACTTATTACCAAACAAAGAGTAGTCGAAAGATGACAGATGTGCAACCGCAACTAAAAGCGTTGCAAGAACAATATTCTTCTAAAGATGCAGAAACGCAAGAAAAATTAAAAACAGAAACGTCTAAATTGTATGAAGAAGCAGGAGTAAATCCTGCAGCAGGCTGTTTGCCTTTGTTGATCCAAATGCCTGTGTTGATTGCGTTATATCAAGCAATCAATCGTACAGAAGTATTAAGTACAGGTGATTTCTTATGGGTGAATCTAGGAACACCAGATCCATACTTTATTTTACCAATCTTGGCAGCTGTATTGACGTTAGCTACATCTAAATTATCAAGTATGAGTCAAGAAGGCTCGAATCCTACAACGGCTATTATGACGTATATGATGCCGGTTATGATTTTATTTATCAGTATTTCATTACCAAGTGCTGTTTCATTGTACTTTGTGGTAAGTAATGGTTTCTCTGTGCTTCAAACATTGTTGTTCAATAACCCATTTAAGATCAAAAAAGAGCGTCAAGAAAAAGAAGATGCACAAAGAAAACGAGAAAAAGACCGACAACGTGCGTTAAAATTAGCCCAAAAAACGAAACGTAATGTGAAGAAAAAATAGTAGTTCAGGTTATAAAATCTTTATGATTATCTAACAGTTTTGAATGGAGGATAGATATGGATAAGTATACCGCAAAAGCCCCTACTGTTGAGGAAGCCATTAATAAAGCTTTACGCACTTTAGGAATCAGTAAAGAAGAAGCTTCTATTGAAGTTATTGAAAATGGGAAAAAAGGTTTTCTAGGATTTGGTCAAAAAGATGCTATTGTTACTGTCAGACATACATCTGCTGTTGAAGTGGATCATGAGATCTTTACTGACATAGATGAAAAAACGGCACCAGAAAAGTCCACGATTATAGAAGCTGAAGATACCAATATTTTAATAACAAAAGAAAATGACATCAATGAAGAAGAGGACTTTGAAGAAGCAGCTGACTCTAATGGAGACAACAGCACAAGAGACGACAGCCAGGCTATTGAATTAGTGTCTGATTATTTAGTAGATGTAGTTGCAAAACTTGGTGCTCAGGCTACAATCAATGTTGAGCAAAAAGAAAAGCAAATCATTTTTCATTTAGATTCTCAAAAAGCAGGGGTCATCATTGGAAAGCATGGAAAAGTTTTAAATGCACTCCAATCTCTCGCACAAGTATTGTTGCACCGTCATGCTAAAACTAAGATGGTTGCTGTAGTTAATGTGGGGGATTATCGAGAACGTCGTGAAGTTATTCTAAAACGTTTAGCAGAGCGTACGGCATCAAAAGTGGAACAGACTAACCAACCGGTGTTCTTAGAACCTATGCCAGCTTTTGAAAGAAAGGTCATACATTATTATCTCAGTCAAAATGAATGGGTGACTACTCATTCAGAGGGCAGAGAGCCTCATCGTTATCTGGTAGTAGAACCTTCTGATAAACAAATATAATCATTTTATTAAAAGTCTTCATCAAAGAAATCACTTTGATGAAGACTTTTTTTTTGCATAAATGAGGCCATCAAGCTACATTAAAACTAAAGAAATGAAAGGAGAGTGAAGGGAGTTTTTAGTTTGAAAAACTTCGTTATTTTTTAATTACTTTGCTGTATTGTGAATTTTTCCATGTATTTCTAAAGCCTATCTCTTTTCCTCAATCAGACAAGCTCAATACTCAAACCATCTAAGTCATTCTCTCATTCCAAAAAAAAATATTTATCTTATGTAGAAAATAGTAGGTCTGTCATTTGTGGCAGAGGATAGACAAATAAAATCGAAACATATTTGTAAAACGCTTGCAATAATAATAAAAACCGTTATAATAAACTTGTATATACAAGTCATTTGACTTTTTTAGCACTTATCACATTTTTTAAGGAGGAAGTAAAATGGTAGATTTTAAGCAAGATGCCAAACAGTTGCTTGAGGATATTGGTGGATCAGAAAATATTTCAGCAGTTACTCATTGCGCTACACGTTTGCGGTTTGTATTGAATGACCCAGACAAGGCAGATAATAAAAAGATCGAAAAGATACCAGCAGTAAAAGGAACCTTTACACAAGCTGGTCAGTATCAAGTTATTATTGGGAATGATGTAGCAACTTTTTATAATGAATTTGAAAAGATCTCTGGTAAATCTGGAGTATCAAAGGATGAGGTCAAACAAGCAAGTAAGAAAAATCAAAACCCGTTGCAACGTGCGATGTCGGTATTGGCAGAAGTCTTTTCTCCTATTATTCCAGCTATTGTTGTTGGGGGACTTATTTTAGGGTTCCGTAATATTTTAGAAGCTGTTCCAATGGAATCGCTTGGTCAATTGATGGTAGATGGCGTGCCACAAGTTAGTGCGGCTGGCGAACCAATCTATAATACGATCGTCAATGTCAGTCAGTTCTGGAATGGAGTCAACTCTTTCTTATGGTTGATCGGGGAAGCTATTTTCCACTTCTTACCAGTAGGGATCACTTGGAGTATTGCTAAGAAGATGGGAACAACACAAATTCTTGGTATTGTACTTGGTATTACATTAGTATCTCCACAATTATTAAATGCTTATGGGGTAGCTGAAGCAACAGAGATTCCATTTTGGGACTTTGGTTTCTTCCAAATTGATATGATCGGTTACCAAGCTCAAGTTATTCCAGCTATGTTAGCTGGTTTCGTATTGGCTTACTTGGAATTAGGATTAAGAAAAGTAATTCCGCAAGCCATTTCGATGATTTTTGTTCCGTTGTTTGCTTTAGTTCCAACTGTATTGATCGCTCACACAGTTTTAGGACCAATCGGTTGGCAAATTGGTGACTGGATCTCAAACATAGTTTACTCTGGTCTAACAGGCTCATTCAGTTGGTTATTCGGTCTATTATTTGGAACATTCTACTCACCATTGGTTATCACTGGTTTACATCACATGACAAATGCGATCGACTTGCAATTAGTAGCTGACTTTGGTGGGACAAACTTATGGCCAATGATCGCTCTATCTAATATCGCTCAAGGTTCAGCTGTAGTAGCGATTATCTTCATTAACCGAGACAACAAGGAAGAACGCGATATCTCGATCCCGGCAGCTATTTCTTGTTACTTGGGAGTTACTGAACCAGCTATGTTCGGTATCAATATCAAATACGCCTACCCATTCTTTGCAGCTATGATCGGTTCAGGAATCGCAGGCTTAGTAGCATCGATCTTTAATGTAACTGCAAACTCAATTGGTGTTGGTGGGCTTCCAGGTATCTTGTCTATCCAAAACCAATATTGGCTAGTATTCGCTATTTGTATGGTTATCGCGATCGTAGTACCTATCGTGTTGACCTTTGCATTCAGCAAGAACAAGAGATTCAGCAAAATGGGAATCGATGATTTACCACAACCGAAATTGGGTTCATAATTTTTAAGAAAGCAGGGATTCTGTGAGTAACATGCATGAAAAAGTCGTTTATCAAATTTATCCAAAATCTTTCAATGATTCGGATGGAAATGGAATTGGAGACTTAAGAGGCGTTATTGAAAAAATTCCTTATTTAACCAAATTAGGGGTAGAGATGTTGTGGTTGAATCCATTCTTTATCTCACCACAAAACGATAATGGATATGATGTTGCGCATTATACAGAAATAGATCCATTATTTGGAACAATGGCAGACTTTGAGGAATTAGTCGCAAAAGCGAAAGAAAATGATATGGGTATCATGCTGGATATGGTATTGAACCATACCTCAACTGAACATGAATGGTTCCAAAAAGCATTAGCTGGAGACAAGAAATATCAAGATTATTACATTTTGAGAGAAGCTAAAGAAGATGGCAGTTTACCTACGAACTGGGTTTCCAAATTTGGGGGTCCATCGTGGGCAAAATTCGGAGATACAGATAAATATTATCTGCACCTCTTTGACGTTACTCAAGCAGATTTAGATTGGCGCAATCCTGAAGTACGTGAAGAGATGTTTAAAATTGTGAATTTCTGGCTAGATAAAGGTGTTACTGGTTTTCGATTTGACGTCATCAATTTGATTGGAAAAGATGAAGTGTTATTGGATGCAGAAGATGGCGTAGGAAAAGCGCGTTATACGGACAGACCGATTGCTCATGATTTTCTCCATGAATTGAACCAACGTACATTTGGCCGATTTGAAGACATCATGACTGTTGGAGAAATGTCTTCTACTACTGTTGAAAATGGTGTTAAGTATTCTAATCCAGAAAATGAAGAATTGTCTATGATCTTCAGTTTCCATCACTTAAAAGTGGATTATAAGAACGGAGAAAAATGGACTAAAATCGATTATGATTTTATGGAATTGAAGAGAATATTGGATGAATGGCAAGCGGGAATGTCGCAAGGAAATGGTTGGAACGCTTTATTCTGGAACAATCATGATCAACCACGAGCTATAAGCCGTTTTGGCGACCCTGTAAACCATTTTGAAGCTTCTGCTAAACTTCATGCACAAACGATCCATTTATTGAGAGGAACTCCTTATATTTATCAAGGTGAAGAAATAGGGATGACCAATCCGAATTATTTGGATATTCAAGATTTTGTGGATGTGGAGACCAAAAATGCTTATCAAGAATTAAAAGAAAAAGGTTTACAGCATGAGGAGATCATGGATATTATCAGAGAAAAATCTCGTGATAATAGTCGTACTCCGATGCAATGGTCAAATGAACTAAATGCTGGCTTTACGACTGGGGAACCTTGGTTAGAAGTAGCCGATAATTTCCACCAAATCAATGTTGAAGAAGAATTAGCAAACGGTACTGTTATGGACTATTACAAACGATTGATTGCTTTGAGAAAAGAAATGAAAGTAATTTCTGAAGGTAGTTATCGTGGAATATTGATGGAACATCCTAGCGTATATGCTTATGTGAGAGAATATGAAGGACAACAGTTGTTGGTGTTGAACCATTTCTATGCTGACCCAGCTACTATTGTTGTTCCAGAAGAGTTTAAAAACCGCAGTAGTAAATTCCTGATCGGTAATGGAGAAGAACGAGAATTAGGCTCTTCTATTACTTTAGAAGCTTACGAAACTGTCGCTTATTTATTTGAAAAATAAATACTAGAAAAAAATCAATCGACCTTGATACTCCAGCTTTTTAATTTGGAGTGTCAAGGTCGATTTTTTTTAGAAAATTTTGATTCCCTAAAGTGTAGATTAGGTGTTTTTAAAGAGAAAAAAGGGCACGGAAGGCAATAAAAAATGACTTCCGTGGGTCTAAACGCTTTGCCTCACTCTCTATTTAAAACGAGCTGTGTAAGGCAGACCACGTGCCTAGAATTCATCCTCCAATTGTTAGGAAAAGCACCTAACTATTGGAGGATGAGTTCTATTCAGTGGTCTAAGCGCCTTACTCCGCTCTCTGGTTTAAAACGAGTTGCGAAAAGCAGCCCATACGCCTGTAAGTAAATCCCTAACTGTTAGAAAAAGCGTCTAACTGTTAGGGATTTGCTTACATTCGATGGTCTAAACGCTTTTCTCCACTCTCTGGTTTAAAACGAGTTGCGTAAGGCAGACCACGTGCCTAGAATTCATCCTCCAATTGTTAGGAAAAGCACCTAACTATTGGAGGATGAGTTCTATTCAGTGGTCTAAGCGCCTTACTCCGCTCTCTGGTGTTTTTCTTCTGGCGAAGTCTACAAATCTAAATTTATCTAGTCTGTGGCGGGATTCGGTGTATTGGAAGAAACGGGTGTCTTCTAAATATACTGAGCTTCTTACTACGACTACATGGGAATCATTGTGTAAGTCCATCAGAAGTTTATCTTCTTTAGTGATGGGTTCGACAGTGAATTCTTTTTGGGCGTATCCGATCGTTAAGCCTAACACCTCTTCAATATAATGGTATAAGGAGTTTTCAGCTTCTTTATCTGGCACCTGAGGAATAATAGAAGTAACTAAATAATCTTTATCTAAAATAACAGATTCGCCGTCCACTTGACGTTGGCGTTCAATATAATGTACTTCTGTATCAATAGGTAGATCGAGTTGCTGAGTGACGTGTTCAGGCAGCAGTTGGCGCTGGTTCACAGTTAAAATCGTTTTACCCTTTATATGTTGTGTTTGTTGAAGTTCTTTATAGCTTGTTAAACCAGAGACTGGGAAATTAAATCTTTCGACATCTAAAACGATGGAGCCTTTTCCTTGCTGCTTTTGGATGTATCCGCTTTCTAATAATAAGACCAAAGCTTTGCGTATTGTTTCACGGGAAACATTGTAATTCATAGCCAATTTGTTTTCGCTTGGTAAAAGTTCGCCTGGTCTATAACGTTGATTTAATATATCTGCCTCAAGGTCTAAATAAATTTCGCTAAATTTATTCATTTTTATTAACCTCTCAATCCTTAATTCACCTATAGTTTATCATATTTAAGGGTTAAAATCCCTACCCCAGTCTATGCTTTATCTAATTTATGTCAAAAAAGATAAGGTTGCTTTATAAAGTGAAAAAAATTGTTCAAATTTATTGACAAAAAGTTAGAGACCTTGTATCATGCTTAGGGATGTAGGGTTAATATTGCTCTACGAGAATGCTTACTAACTAAATAAATTTATCTAAAGGATAAAAAGTAGTCAAAGTGCTTTATCCATTTCTAATTTGAACAGTTCAAATCAAGGGGTGGAGTGGGCACTTTTTTCGTGTAAAAAAATAAAGGAGTGAACGAGTTTGTCATTAGAATTTGATACTATTGCAGCTATTTCAACGCCACCTGGAGAAGGTGCTATTGGGATCGTCCGTTTAAGCGGGGAAGATGCGATAGCCATTGCGGACAGTGTTTATAAACTAGGTTCAAAACAGTTAAAGGATCAAGCTAGCCATACAATTCACTATGGTCATATTTCTAATCCTAAGACGAATAAAACGATTGATGAAGTTATGGTAACGATCATGCGTGCGCCAAAAACTTTTACCAGAGAAGATGTTGTTGAGATCAATTGCCATGGTGGAATATTGGCAGTTAACCAAGTGTTGCAAACAGTACTGCATAATGGCGCTCGTTTAGCTGAACCTGGTGAATTTACAAAACGTGCTTTCTTAAATGGTCGAATCGATCTGTCTCAAGCAGAAGCTGTGATGGACTTGATTCGAGCTAAAACAGATAAAGCAATGAATGTGGCGTTGCAGCAATTGGATGGGAATTTGTCTAATTTGATTCGCAATTTACGTTTAGAAATATTGGATA
Organism: Desemzia sp. RIT 804; assembly: GCF_016892605.1. GTDB lineage: Bacteria > Bacillota > Bacilli > Lactobacillales > Carnobacteriaceae > Desemzia. The sequence continues at coordinate 31,435 of NZ_JAFEMV010000006.1, read as the reverse complement.
CTTTAGCTCAAGTAGAAGTGAATATTGATTATCCTGAATATGATGACGTGGAAGAAATGACTTCCGTGTTACTAATCGAGAAAGCTAAGCAAGTGAAAGCTCATATCCAACAATTATTGGAAACGGCCAGCCAAGGAAAGATTTTAAGAGAAGGGTTAGCTACAGCGATCATTGGTCGTCCAAATGTAGGGAAATCAAGCTTGTTGAACCATTTGCTGAGAGAAGAAAAAGCCATTGTTACAGAAATAGCTGGAACAACACGGGATGTTATTGAAGAGTATGTGAGCGTTAAAGGTGTTCCCTTGCGGTTGATCGATACAGCTGGAATTCGTGAAACAGAAGATATCATTGAAAGAATCGGTGTTGAACGTAGCCGTAAAGCATTAGTAGATGCAGATTTGATTTTGTTGGTATTTAATCAAAACGAACCGCTGACTGATGAGAATAAAGCGCTGATCGAAGCGACAAATCAGAACAACCGAATAGTGATTTTAAATAAAATGGACTTGCCAAATAAATTAAATCTAGAACAATTAGAATTCCTAGTGGGAGAAGACACGATTGTCAAAACGTCTGTCTTAACTAAAACGGGAGTAGATGTACTGGAGCAAAAAATAGCGGATTTATTTTTCTCAGGAAATACAGGGGAAAAAGATGCGACTTACGTATCGAATGTACGCCACATTGCATTGCTGAATGAAGCAGAAGAGGCTCTAGACAACGTTATCGAGGGAGTAGAAGTTGGCATGCCTGTCGACCTTGTCCAAATCGATATGACACGCTGTTGGGACTTATTAGGCGAAATTACCGGAGACAGTGTTCAAGACGAACTGTTAACTCAATTGTTCTCCCAATTCTGTTTAGGAAAATAAAAATGCTGTGGATGAAAAAGAGAGGATGTTTAGATGAACCAATACGAAGCAGGATATTATGATGTTATTGTTGTTGGAGCAGGTCATGCAGGATCAGAAGCTGCCTTAGCTGCGGCACGCATGGGCTCAAAAACTTTGTTGATTACTATCAATTTGGATATGGTTGCTTTTATGCCATGTAATCCTTCCATTGGAGGACCGGCTAAAGGTGTAGTGGTACGTGAAATTGATGCTTTAGGCGGAGAAATGGGGCGCAACATCGATAAAACGTATATTCAAATGCGGATGTTGAACACATCAAAAGGGCCTGCTGTTAGAGCATTGCGTGCTCAAGCAGACAAGTTTATGTATGCAAATGAAATGAAAAAAACGATTGAACGACAAGAAAACTTAGAGTTAAAACAAGGGATAGTGGAAGAATTAGTTATCGAAGATGGTGTAGCGAAAGGGGTCATTACCAACACAGGGTCTATTTATAGAGCTGGTGCAGTTATTTTGACTGCTGGTACATCTTCACGTGGAGAAATCATTATTGGAGAATTGAAATATTCTTCAGGTCCGAATAATTCTCAACCATCTATAAAACTATCCGAAAGCTTATTAGAGCATGGTTTTGAATTGAATCGATTTAAAACGGGAACACCTCCTCGTGTAAATGCTTCAACGATTGATTTCAGTGTAACAACTGAACAACCCGGCGATGAAGAAGCGAATCATTTTAGTTATGAAACACCCAAAAGTGCTTATTTACAAGAACAATTGTCTTGTTTCTTAACTTATACGAACGAAAGAACTCACGAGATCATTCAAAACAATTTACACCGTGCACCTATGTTTACTGGAATCGTTGAAGGGGTAGGAGCTCGTTACTGTCCGTCGATCGAAGATAAAATCGTTCGTTTCAGTGATAAACCACGCCATCAATTATTCTTAGAACCAGAAGGCCGCAATACTGAAGAAGTCTATGTCCAAGGACTATCTACTTCTCTTCCAGAAGATGTTCAAGAAGAAATCTTACACTCTGTTGCTGGTTTAGAAAATGCGCGTATGATGCGTACAGGTTACGCGATTGAATATGATGTAGTAACTCCCTACCAATTACGCCCATCTTTGGAGACAAAGAAAATAGAGAATTTATTTACAGCTGGACAAATGAATGGAACGTCAGGCTATGAAGAAGCAGCTGGCCAAGGGATCATTGCAGGAATCAACGCTGCATTGAAAAACCAAGGAAAAGAACCTGTGATATTGAAACGTAGCGAAGGCTATATCGGAGTAATGATTGATGACTTAGTGACAAAAGGAACGAATGAACCTTATCGTTTATTGACTTCTCGTGCCGAATACCGGTTATTGTTGCGTCATGACAATGCTGATTTACGTCTGACTCAATTAGGTTACGATATTGGTTTAGTAACACAAGAGCGCTATGATAAATTCTTAGTGAAAAAAGCTCAAATCGAAGGTGAATTAGAACGATTAAGCAGTATTCGTTTGAAACCGACAGAGGAAATTCAAACGTTCTTAGCTGAAAAAGAAAAAGCACCATTAAAAGATGGTATCTTAGCGATTGATTTCTTGCGTCGTCCAGAAATCAGCTATCAAGAATTGATGCGATTTGCTGGAGATGATGTTGAATTGCCTGAAGATGTACAAGAACAGGTATCCATCCAAGTAAAATACGAAGGCTATATTGCAAAAGCGATCAATAAAGTGAATAAGTTAAAACGTATGGAAAATAAACACATTCCTGAAAATATTGATTACAGTGCAATCAATGGTTTAGCAACAGAAGCGAAAGAAAAATTGATTAAGATCCAACCTGAAACGATTGCTCAAGCGAGCCGTATCAGTGGTGTGAATCCTTCAGATATTTCTATTTTGATGGTTTATGTAGAACAAGGAAAAATCGCAAAAGTATAATATAAAAAACCGTTCACTTCATTATTCTTTTAAAGAATAACGAAGTGAACGGTTTTTGTTTATCCTAAAGCAACGTCTAAGATCATCATGACGGTAAATCCAAGCATTAAGGAAAGCGTGGCAATATCATTATTGCCATTCGATTGTGATTCAGGAATCAATTGTTCAACAACAACGAAAATCATCGCACCTGCTGCAAAAGCTAATGCATAAGGTAAAATAGCTGTCATTGAAATAACAGCAAATGCACCGATCACAGCAGCTATAGGTTCTACAATAGCAGATAATTGGCCGAGATTGAACGCTCTCCAACGACTACTTCCAGCCGCGCGAATCGGCATGGATAAAGCTGATCCTTCAGGAATATTTTGAATCCCGATCCCTAAAGCAAGCCCCACAGCACTTAAGAAAGCATCACCATTTGCTATCCCAACAGCTGTAGCCCCAAAAGCAACACCAACTGATAAACCTTCAGGAATATTGTGAATCGTAATGGCTAAAAAGAGGAGCATGTTTTTAGAAACACTCGTCTTAGGACCTTCCGCATGTTCTACTGGCTCTCCCAAATGCAGATGGGGAATAACCACATCAAGCAATCTTAAAAAGAATCCTCCGAATAGAAAACCAACTGCTGCTGGAACCCAAGACCATATACCATATCCATTTTGTTCAGCGGAAGAAATAGAAGGGGCTAATAAAGACCAGAATGAAGCTGCTATCATGACGCCGGCTGCAAAACCGTTCATGGAATCTAAAAATTTGCGGTTAACTTCTTTAAATAAAAATACAAAAGCCGAACCAAAAATTGTACATCCCCAAGTAAATAAGCCCGCTAGAAAAGCTTGTAATACAGGGTGAAACGATTGAAATGTCTCAACCATATAATAAATCCTCCTTGAATAAAGTCTATATGTTATTTGAAATATAAAGCGTGCCTAAGATGTGCTTTATGAATAAATGCTGTAAGTAGGCGCTTTTTTGTTAAAAATTAATAAATTCTGCACCGAATTTTAGGCTTGCCTAAAATTCATATTAAACTTAGTTTAGCATTTTTGCAAGCAATATTGAAAAGATTTTTATCCTATAGCTAATTTTGCTATAGGATAAAAAAGAAATGGTCCATGCATTAGAGAAGAAGTTCTATTTATTGTTTAAACGAACACGGGAAAGAACGATTTTACTATTAGGGATGGTTGGAAATTTCGTCAAATTAAAACTTAGATCTTGTTCTGGAACAGAAAAGCTTAACTGATTGACCAAATAGTCCAAACATACTTTCATCACTTTAATCGTAATCCACTCTCCAGCACAGCGGTGTCCTCCTAAATGGTTGCCGCCGCCTTGGGGAATGAAGGAAAACGGGCTTTCTTTCCAATCGCTAAATCGGTCGGGTGAAAATTGATCGGGATCCTCCCAGATTTTTGAATCATGATTGGTTCCATAGATATCCAGAATAGTTAAAGTGTCTTTTTTGAATTCATACCCATTCCAAGAAAAATCTTTTTTTGTCAGGGCAGCTTGGAATGGAAAAAATGGATAAAAACGACGAACTTCTTGGACAAAATATTGATATTGTTTTGGTTTTTGAGTCGTTAATTTTTTTGCTTCAGCTGGGTATTGAATCACTGCCTGCGCTGTAAAAGCAATGTAGATAGCAATTGCCACAATAGGGCGGATAATGTTCAATATTTCTACAGCTGCAACATCTTCTTCCATTAGTTTGCCTTTATTATCCCTATGCCACGAAAAGACATAAAGCGCTGTGTTCTCTTCAGGAGATAACTCCCGATTGCGAACTTGTTGCACGAGTTTTTCTATCCATTTTTCTAATTTTTTTCTAGAGCGTGCTCCTTGTAAATAGGCAGGACTAATAGAAGCGGTCTTTTCAAACAAATTGGCTAAGCCTTGTGTGACTTCCTCAATCTCTTCTTCTAGTAACGGGACACCTGCCCATTCACAAGCTGTACGACACAGGATTTCTTTTACTTCTTCATATAAAATAACCTGCTCCATTGCTTCCCATTTTTCAGCTGATTGAAGCCAATGTTTTTCCAATAGATCCGTTAATCGCTCCAGTTCTGCAGGCGACATGAGCGACATAAACATTTTTTTGCGATCTTCATGCTCTTCTCCATCTAGCGACTGTATACCATGCTCACCAGTCAATACTTTTTGCACGGGTTTTGGCATAGCATTACTCCGTTTAAACCGTGATGTATCATAAAACAATTCAGCACCCGCTTCTCCGCCCAGACAATAAGTTTTTTGTCCCAATACAGTAGTTTCAAATACATCTGTATCCATTTCTTCTCGCCGTTTTAAAAAGTATGGATAACCTTCTTTTAACACACTTAATGAATGATCTAAGCCTTCTTCTTTTGGCATTTGCGAAAGATGAGACATATTGATTCCTCCTTTTCCTATTCACTAGTTATCGTATTTTGTTCTATAAAATGAGTCAATCAAAGTGTCTTAATAAAGAAAAATAATCACCGCTTCCTTTTGCTTAGGAAGCAGCGATTATTATGTTTTATGATTAAATATGATTTTCTTTTAATACTTTTGAATACGCAATAATCTTTTCTCTATTTGGAGATTTAAACAGTTTATTTATAGTCCGAATCTTCTATTATCTGATGCATGTCGCGTACATTAAAGATTGCTTTGATAATGATCGCTACGACTGCTCCTAATAAAGCACCGATCGGACCAAAGATCAAAATGCAGACAAGAGTAGATAGAAATGTATACAACGGACGGACCCCAATTTGTTTCCCTGTCAAATATGGCTCTGCAAATTGACGGACCAAAAGAATGATGGCGTATAGCAGAGCTGTTTTCCAAGCAACGTCTCCATCACCCATTAGAGCTCGAATAATTGCCCAAGGAAGCATAATAATTCCACTTCCTAAAACTGGAATCATATCTACGATAGCAATTCCCAAAGCTTTCAGTCCCCACCAGTCGATTCCGATCACTACAAATCCAATACAAAGTAAAACAAATGTTAATAGAGAAAGCTTCAATTGAGCAATAAGAAAACCTTTGATTCCTTTCCCTGTAGCATACAAAACTTCTCTTAAATAATAAGCCCATTTATCCATACACAAATTCCTTCCTTTTACGTTTATGTAAAAACAGTATATCATGCTGAACTTAAATGATAATCGGTCTAAGGACTGGAAATTTTGGCGCTACTATTTCCTGGGAAATAATAATATACTACGACTATGAATCGTTTGTTTATCCATCAAAACTAAGCTGCTACAATTTGCGACACATCCAATAGTTATAATGGCAGGTATAATACCTTGAAATACAAATCCAAAAATTTATAGTTAAGTATAGCCAAAAGGGGGAGTTAATTAAAAATGAAGATCGGAGAAAAAATAAAAGAAGGCAGATTGAACAAGGAGTGGACACAAGAAGAAGTAGCTAAAATACTTCATGTATCTAGATCCACTGTATCTAGCTGGGAAGTAAATAGAACTTATCCTGATTTAGATTTACTAGTTGCTTTAAGTGACTTATATGATATATCTCTTGACGTTATACTAAGGGAGGATGAACAAATGATTGAAGATATTGTAAAAGAAACAAAAAACAGTAAAAAAAGACGAAGGTGGAACATCATTCTTTTGCTAATGTTTATTCCAGTGACTTTATTTTTAGGGTACCGAGTATGGAGTGCCAGTCTGGTAGTTTCACCAAATCAAATAGAAGATGTAAAGCTTAAGTTAAATGGAAATAATTTGAATTCTGAAAGTCAATTGTTGGTCACTCTTAATACGGATAGTTTTCATGAATATAGCGGGTATTGGATGGAGTCGACTGAAGATTCTGACACTATAACTGTCGAATTTTATCAGGATTATAGTTTATCAGGTAAACAAAAAGAGAGAATAGCTGTACCTATAGATTTGACTCATTTTGAAAGTTCTCAAAAGAAAATCGAAAATATTGAAATAAAAGGTTCTGACTCATCGAATATCAAAGTTGTTTTCAATATTAATGAATAGTTTTGCAATTAATGTAATAAAAGGCTAAGCACACAATGATAGTATTGAATAACCACTAAATGCTATTAACTTTTAGGCAGAGAATTATGGAAGCAGTTGATAACATTTCAGTTTTTTTTATCGATATATTGGCAAGCCAATTGAAAGATGATCATTATTAAAATGATCGAAATAAGGAATGTTACTAAATTACTCCCGATGTACACTTCAAAAAGGATATAAGACACTCCTAAAATTATGGAAACACACGTAAGAAAAATGACTTCTTTCATAGTTTAGTTCTCCTCTTTCGTACTTTTATCTATCATAACGAAAGTAAGAATCACTGACTATAAGCCATTAGTTGCTTTTTAGCACTTAATGGTTGCTAAAGCGTCAAATTCAATTAAATCTCAGAAGGGGAGGCTGGTTTATAGGCATGTGGTCAGGCTTTTGGAACGCGTTTAAAAGCACCCGCTTAGTATGTGACAGAGATAAAGACTATTGTCCCAGCCTCTAGTAAAGTATTTGTGAAAGAAAAGTATAATATAGTATATCTTTTAAAGTAATGTGTTCATTTAAACAAAATAAGTAGTTATTAATACTACTATTTCTGTTATATTTTATATGTTATTAAAAAAATATTTGGAGGGATTTATTTGAAAAAAATAGTTTTTCTTTTAGGTTGTCTTACTTTTTTTAGTTTTGTCGTTACAACAAAGGTATACGCTGAAGAGGCTTCTCCATCACCAGATAACAGTGTTATTTACGATATAGACCAAGGCGGATTGCAGCAATTCGAAGTTGAAGATGATTTAGGAGAGCATTACATCATTACTGTTGAAGAAGAGCCTGAATTTTTTATGAGAGCAAGTAGTGTGAATAATGGTACATATAAAATCACCAAAGAACGAGCTTTACAATGGAAAGTCAGCTATAAAATAGATGTAAAAGGAAACAACATCACTAAAGCACATTCGCCTTCTATTACAAACTACATAGGCAGCGTGCTCAGCTCAAGTTTAAAGGTTGATCATACTAAACAAGCCACCTACTACATAAAAATGAAAATTCTTACCATAAACAGTTCAGTTAATGTTCGAGCAAAACTGCAAAATAGCAGTATTGTTGTAACTTATTAAATTAATCCACTAATTCTACCGTAGTAGTTCCCCAACCCAAATAATTACCTACTGTAAAATAAAGGGCATATACATTCACAAAAATACAACAAACACACGCAAAGTAAACAAACTTATAAAGTGTGTTTGTTTTTTTGTTTCTCTTAATAATGATAGGAGCTAAAAACAAACCGATAGGGGGGATTAAGCTACCTATAAAAGCAAGAATCAACAGTAAAAGTCCTTCGTCTTTTTCAGAGTTTCCACGAATAAAATCCAATTTTTGAAAATTTTCTTCAATTTTAACTTCGTTTTCTGCTATTCGTTTTTTAAATTCCTGATTTTCTTTTAGCAATTCATCAATAGAAACTTCGTAATAAGTACTTAACTTTACCAAATTATCTAAATCAGGGTAACTGTTGCCATTTTCCCATTTAGAAATCGATTGTCTTGAAATATGTAAAAGGTCTGCTACATCACCTTGAGAATACCCTTTGTTGACTCTGCTTTCTTTCAGTCTTTCACCTAATGCCATTTGCTCTCCTCCTTATTACTTGTTGCCCATATCATACCTAAAGTATCCGTTTTTGACTATCATTTCTTAGTTGCCTTTTAGCACGCAATGGTTGCTAGGATATAAACTACTGAGTTCTTTTAATTTTATGAAGTTAGGCAGATAATTTTATTATGAGCCGCCAAACTGATAAAACAATAAGGAGAAATTAATATAAAAGAAGGTTAAATAGCTGCAGAAAAAATGATCAAAATTATTATCACCGTACTTGTTATTATGGTAATTCTAGGGATTATAACCTTTTATTAAACCAAAAAGACAAATAGCCTAGTAAGTTTAAGTTGGTGGTTTATCATTTTTATCTAATTTAGTATTTACGAAAATCTATTTTTGAAGTATACTATATTAGTATTGTTCAGTAATTAACAAAAAGGTTCCTTAGCTCAGTTGGGAGAGCATCACCTCGACAAGGTGGGGGTCGCTGGTTCGAGCCCAGTAGGGACCATCAATCATAAAACGGTAGCGGATTTTTTTCTTAAAAGTCGTTGCTGTTTTTTTCTTTTTTTTTTAAAAGCATCAGAGTAGGAAAATAGACATGTCTCATAAAAAGTAATGGGAGGGAATTACTTTGAAGAAAATACTTTTTTGGATATTGGTCGTATTAGGGGTACTATTTTTATTAGCAGCATGCAGTTCGACTGCTGTCGGTATCAGTGAATTGGAAAAGATACCTCGTGAGGTACAACCAATCATCAACTCTGAAAAGAGGCTGCAATTGGTTTCTTTTGATGAGGATGCTTATTACGTTGTGTTTCATTCTACAGGAACAGTTACAGCAAATACTGAAGCTAGTGAAGATACTTTAAACATTCTGTTAGAAGTAGTAAACCAACAAGACGAAGAGTTGACACAACATGTATATAAACTGATCTTGGCGCCTGAACATGAAATCATTGATGTTCAGATAAATGGTCAAACAGTACATTTTGATGAAGTAACGGGACTAAATTAAAGGAACAAGACATTAGCTGATTATTTACAAGGAGACGGTAAAATGAATAAAAAATACATACTAAAAGGATTGTTTTTGATTGTATTGATTCCTGCAACAGTGTATTATTTTTTTAAAATGCCGGGATCTGAAGTAACGATCAATTCATTTTTTATTCTGTTTTTTACAGTGTTGCAAGTGTACGAAGAAGTCTCTTTATCTCTCCATCGTTCAGACAGCAGAAATAAATATCAAATAGGGATAGATCGTATATTAGTCATGCTTCTTATCGCTATTTCAATCGATATTTTAATGTCATTTCAGGTAAATGGGCTTTCTTTGTAATACAGAGTGAATTTTATTTTAAGCAAGTTGTTTTTTGTTCATTTAGGATTTGCTACAAAAAGACATACTAAAGAAATAATGTCATCAACAGAAACTAGTACTGTGTTCTATAACTTACAGCAAGGTAGTTTACAGCAATTTGAAATTGAAGATGATTCAGGAGAGACCTGTTTTATCAGCGCTGAAGAAAGTCAGCAACTTATTATAGCGAATAATAATAAAAAGAGTGCATATAGAATTATGTGAGCACATACTGCTTTTATCAGTAGTTTTAAAATCTTGTTGTTGAATGTAAATAACTCTATGGGGCAGCTTATTATTTGAAACGAATGTTGTTTTTTTAAAGAATCACCTATGAACTTAAGGGCTAAGTTATCTGAAAATAAGTTTTCCATAACTTATAGATCGTTATTCACCAAGATATTCAACGGTAGTTGTTCCGCCCCATCCTAAAGTGTCCGTTACGAGACTGTAAACAACAAAACTATTAACTAATAAACAGCAAGCACACGCAAAGTAAACAAACTTATGTAGTGTGTTTGTTTTTTTATTTCGTTTGATCACTACGGGCGTGATAAAAAAACCATACGGAGCAATTAAGCACCCTAAAAAAGCAATAATTAAAAGAAACAGTCCCTCATCTTTTTTAACCTCTTCACGAATGAAAACTGATTTTTGTTTCTCTTTTTCAACTTGAAGCTCGTTCAACTTAATTGTTGTTTCCATTTTTTGATTTTCTTTTAGTAACTTATCAATTGAAACCTCATAGTATTCACTTAATTTTACTAAGTTGTCTAAATCAGGGTAGCTATTGCCATTCTCCCATTTTGAAATAGATTGTCTTGAAATATGTAAAAATTCTGCCACCTCACCTTGTGAATAACCTTTATTAAGTCTACTTTCTTTTAACCGTTCACTTAATACCATATGTTTACGTCCTTGTCTTTTAGTTTTCTCTATTATACTGAAAGTAAGGGGCTTTAACCATATGTTACTGAAGATGATTTACCCATTTTAGAATCTAAGATCGCTTTAATGACTGGATTAGCAACCAATGATTGCTAGTATGTAAACCAATGCGTGCTATCATTTATAAGTAATTATAGGCATAATGAAAATAATTGATTTTAATAGGAACTATACCTTGGTTTATAGGGTTATCCACTAGCTCCTTAATAAAGGAAAAACCTTAAATACCTCGAAAGAAGGAGTTGTTAAACAGTTGCAGTAACGATAGAACTAATGAAAGCAATGGAAATTGGTTCCATATTTAATAATGGAGTCGCCTATTGATTTTATGGTTTATATTTAAATCTTATACATATAAATTACAACTAGGTGGGTTTTTCAAGTTACTAGATAGTGAATGGTTAACTGTTCATATTTTTATCTAGTTGATTAACCATAAAATTATTTTGGAGGATTAAGAATGAGCGAAGAAGTAATAGAGAATAATGGTTTCCCATGGGGAGCAATGATAGTTTATATAGTGATCTTGCTAGGCAGTATATTATTTCAAACATTAACGATGGAAGAAATCCCTGTAGAAGGTATCGAAGATGCAATAACTTTTTCTACAATGAGCGTAGTGATAGGAGGAGGTATAGGAGCTATTGGAGGAATAATTATTTTAAGTATTCAATACGCTTTTATTAGATTTCCGACTCAGTGGATATCAAAGGAAAAAAATGTTTATAAATACGATATCTGGTCAGCTTTGTTTTATTCTGGCGCTATAGGTATGGCAATAAATCTTTTAGTGCAGCAGTTTAATGTTCAAGATAATTTAATGGTCACCTTATTAGTTGATGTCATTACGACAGGATTATTCCTATTTTTCTATTTCTCAGGTGAAGAGAAAGAACCACATGTCAAAAGAGCCATTACGATTGTTCAAATAGCTTGGCTGGTTATAGGAATTATCTTTGCTGTGATTTCAGTAATGCTACTAAGTAATTTTGGGATTTAAAAAGAAAGTAGGGTATAAATTTGAAAGTAAAAGATAAAAAGTCATCGAACCGTTCATTCTTGAAGCGGGTTGGCGAAAGAAAAGGATTCCTTTCTGTCGGAATTATAGTGGTACTTATACTTGTTTTCTTTATTGCTCAGCACTTTCAGAGTTCTAGTGTGCAAAGCGAAGTAGAGGAAATACATTCAGTACATATTGTGAGGGAAGAAGATCCAATCTTATTTGAGGGAATAGTAAAAGCTTCCGAGGTTCAAGAAGAGTACTATGATCCGTCAAAAGGAGTGATCGCTGAAATTCTCGTAGAAGACGGGCAGGAAGTAGAAGAGGAAACGGAATTATTTACTTATACAAATGAAGAAAATCAACAATTACTAAATGAGCAGAATCGCCAGTACAGTCGATTAAAAGAACGTCGCTCTGAAGCAGAAACGGCACTAGCAAATGCCAAAGACGCATTGACCACGGCGAATGCAAACATAAAGAAAAGCAATCAGAACGTACAAGCACTTGCTGAGACAGAAGAAGAAAATATAGGTATGGATGCAGAATTCGAAGTTGCACAAACAAACTTGATGGAATATGAGTCAGATAAAGCAGAAGCGGAAGCCGCAATCGAAAGTGCTGAGATGAGTATTCGAGATCTAAATGATCAAATGGAAGATATTGAATATGAGATTGGGAACTTAAGAAGTGGAGTCACGACAACTGTTATAGCAGACTTTTCAGGGATTGTTGAACTGAACAATGCTGATGAGGCAAGTCTGGAGTCTAGTGAACAGCCTATTATTCGCTTATTGTCTAAAGACGTAAAAGTCGAAGCGACTGTTTCTGAGTATGACTATAACAAAATAAAAGAAGAGAGCCCCGTACAAATCAGTTTGGTAACCTCTGATAAACAAGTGAACGGAACAATCAATCAAATCAGTTCTCTACCTATACAAGCTGGTGTAGAAGGATCTTCTTCTTCAAGATATCTATTTACAGTTATACCAGAAGAACCTATTCAATATGGGTTCTCTGTTCAAGTTGGTTTCAGTGAAGGGGTCATCTATCTACCTCAGTCTGCTGTGATTGAAGAAGATGGAACCAAAATCATCTTTGTAAATGCTGACGGAATCGTTGAACGCCGAGAAGTCGAAGTTCATGAAGAAAGCAATTTCTACGTTTTAGATGCTGGTTTAGAGATTGACGAAGAAGTCCTGCTTGCCCCCCATTCTGAGCTTGCTGATGGCGATGAAGTTATGGTGATGTATGATTAAGCTGGAGAAAATTGGGAAAGCTTATAAAGCAGACAGAGAGTGGATTCCTGTATTGAAAAATGTCGAACTGGAAGTCAATCAAGGAGATTTTTTAGCGATTATGGGACCATCTGGTTCAGGCAAGTCTACTTTGCTGAATTTAATTGGGTTTGTTGACCGTAATTATGATGGAAACTATTTTCTAGAAGGAAATATCGTCACATCAAAAAATGATGCGGATCTATCTAAACTTAGAAATCAACGAGTCGGTTTTGTATTCCAGCAATTCAATCTGATTGAGACATTGACGATTGAAGAAAACGTAGAATTGCCTTTGCTGTATGATGGATGGAATTATCGTCAAACTAAAGATAAAGTAACGGAACTCCTTGAAAAGCTGGGAATCGGTGATAAAGGTAAAAAAATGCCTAAACAATTATCAGGTGGACAACAGCAGAGAGCTGCAATCGCTAGAGCCATTATCAATGATCCGGATTTCATTTTAGCTGATGAACCAACAGGAGCTCTTGATACTCATACCTCTCGAGACATTATGAATATATTCAAACAGTTGAATGAAGAAGAAGGGGTTACGATTATTCTAGTCACGCATGATCCGAAGACTGTTGAATATTGTAACCGTGTAGTCCGTATGCAAGATGGCGTACTGACTGAAGAAGTGAGGTGAAGACTTGAGCCCGTTAGTGTTCTTTAAAGGTGCGTGGAATGCACTGCTTAAAAATAAAAAACGAAGCTTTCTGACGATGATTGGTATCGTAATTGGAATTGCAGCTGTTAGTACGATCATGTCCATCGGCAGAGGTTTTGAAAATTATGTCTTAGAATCTCTGAATCCTGATGAAGGAGAATTGCTGACAGTAGATATTCAATTTCAAGCAGATGATACGGATTGGATGTTTGAAACCAATGAAGACTTTTTTTCTGATAATGACCTTCGAATGATTGAGAGTGTAACAGGAGTTCAAAGTGTGGAAATACTTAGTATGAATTCAGAGTATGCTTCATTTGATACGATGATTGACGGAAAAGAGAATTACATAGATGCTTCACTGATAGAGGATAGTGGAAGAACCGTAATTGCTGGAAGGTCACTTGATTTTATTGATAATGAAAAGGAAAATCGAGTGATGGTTGCGCCCTACTCTCTCGTTGAGAGTCAGTATGAAACCGAAGAAGCGGCTATAGGAAAAGGACTATCTTTGGGAGATCAACTTTATACAATTGTAGGGATATATGAAGGAGACGATGATGCTTCAGGTATTCTTGCTGGTTTTCTTCCTCAGGAGATCGAAATTCCGAAAAACAGCTATAATCGTTATCATGAGGAAGATACGATTGAAGATCAGATCAGTATAACGGTTGCCAGAGGTTCGCTTCCTTCTGATGTAGCGGAAGAAAGTATAGCGCTGCTGGAAGAAGAAGGGTCAATGAACGATAGAGGCATTTATACGCATTTTGACATGTCTGCTCTGGACGATGGATTATCTCAAGTATTAAGAGGAATAACGTTATTTATCGCAAGTGTTGCAGGCATATCGTTATTCATTGCTGGAATCGGTGTAATGAACATGATGTATATTTCTGTTTCTGAACGTACAAAAGAAATTGGAATTCGTCGTGCATTGGGAGCTTCTCAGAAAAGTATTCGAGCACAATTTGTTTTAGAAGGCGTTATGATGACTAGTATCGGAGGCATACTTGGCTATTTATTCGGTTGGCTATTTTCTTCCATTGCGTCATTCTTCTTGCCGTTTTCTACGGGATTAGACTTGTTAACGATCCTTGTATCGATAGGAGTATCTGCATTAGTTGGATTGATTTTCAGTTACGCACCAGCGAATGCGGCAAGTAAGAAAGAGATTATTGATATTATTTAACATATTCGTTTGTTAAGGAGATAAAAGAAAAAATGAAGAAAGCAGTAATGAACTTAGCCACTATAATGGGTTTTATTTTATATCCATAAGAGATCAAAGGCAATATCCTTATCCTTCTGGTTGTAATTGCCTTAAATGCTTGTGATTTGAAAGCAAATCATAAACAAGCACCTCAATATTATTTGTTCGTAAGAGGCATAGTTGTTTTATTGCTTGCAATGGGAATAGTGATAACTTTATTTAATCTGTGAACACTTTATAAGTTCTTATCTTACGAGATGCGAAAGGAAATAATGTATGAAAAAATATAAAACAGCTATAGCCTGGATATTCATTTTATTAGCCGTGGTAATCCTAGTTAGTTTGCCCTATATTGTCTATCCTGAGATTGGTGAGAATGGAATAGACAACGCTCAATATTTTCTAGAAGTAACAATGCATATAGTAAGATACACTATACTTTCTATCTTCTCTTTCGTTCTAGGAATAAAATTGTTATTTAAAAATTAGTCAGCAACATTTATTGTAGCTCAAAAAATACACTCCCAAAACCGTTGCAATTTAACAGTTTTGGGAGTGTATTTTAGATACCAGATTTAAAAAGCAATCTTTTATTTAACTACTAAAGCCATATCGCCTTTGCGTACATACTTGAATTTATTCATAGCGAACGAAATAAAGTAAGTCACTGCAAATGGAACGACCACGCCAGCTAACATGTAGTTGAGGAAGCTGCTCAAACCTTGGTTGCCAAGTATAGTGATCGGCGCGATGAAAGAACAGAATCCCAGACCGCCTAATGCGCTAGCAGTAGTCAAACCAAGTACTGACGTTGCGATGGGTGCAGCGATTGCACATGCAATAGTCGGTGCTACAAGAATCATCGGATTTTTAATGATGTTTGGCAGCTGTACTTTTGGTGTACAAACAAATTGAGCCAAAAATCCGCCTAAGTCATTTTCACGTAAAGATACAAAAGAGAAGGCCACATACATACTGGTAGTTCCTATCAACATAGCTGCACTAGACACTGGATCTAAGTTTAATGCAATAGCTATTGCAGCGGAAGAAGCAGGAGACATCAGTACAAGACCTCCGACCATAGCAATAACAGCAGAACCGATAACAGGGTAACCAGCAACAGACGCAGAAATAAATGCACTAATCGTATTCAATAAAGGCGAAATCGCAAAATTCAAATAATACCCGCTGATACCACCAACCAAAACAGCTGCTAAAGGAATAGCCATCATATCTAATGGCGTTTTTCCTGAAATCCGTTTTCCAACAAAAGTAGCAATAGTGGCTGCGATCAAACAACCAATAGGTTCACCTGAAGCAATGGTGATCAACCCTTCAGCAGTTGTTTGTACAGCGCCTGCACCTACAGTTCCAGCTGCCATAGCACTAAAGACGATCAAAGTGTTCCCACCAAGCATAATGGCGATACCTCCACCGATTGCTGGTGCCATCAGCATTTTCGTTGCTACGCCAATAGTCACTAAAACAGAGAGACCAGTCATGTTGCCAATAGTTTCTAACAATAAGCCAATACCGATGGTGACAAAAATAGCATTGGCTATTCCTGATGATGCCTTGTACATGCGATCTACTAAATATTTTTTCATACTTGTTGCCCTCCATTTTTAGTGATAGTTTCGGTCTTTTATGACGTCTAGGTAAAAAGCGAAATAAAAAAGAAGCAAGCCCCAAATCGTTCAGGCTTGCTTCATTACTAAAGCTAAGCCCGTGTACGCGAACAAGGACTCAACTAAATGAATAGTTCGAATCCTAGCTAAAGTAATAAAATGACAATGACGATAAAAGAGCTGCTGAAAATACGAGAAACTGGTCTCGTTAGATGTGCTTTTAGATCCATCATTTTTCAACAACTCCTTTGTCTTCACTGTATTTTTTGACCGTTGAAAACAGTTTAACGACCTTCCATGAGAATGTCAACAAATAAACTCATTTAATTTTAATTTTTCTAATTGTTTTGTTATCAGATAGAGAAATGAATGGAAATTTTTCGTAAAAATTCTTCTAAAAGCATTGAAGTTCAAAGGGATTTGTTATACAGTTAAACAAGTAATCCGTGAAACAAATTGTGTTTCACGTTTGGAAAACAAGGAGTTGGAATGATGAACCCAGAAGAGTTTAAAAATGCCCTTCAAGAGAAGGGGATTCCGCTTACGGATAAGAAAATGGAACAGTTTGAGCAGTATTTAAAATTGTTGCAAGAGTGGAATGAAAAAATCAACTTAACCGCAATTACACAACGTGAAGAAGTTTATTTGAAACATTTTTATGATTCGATTACTGCTGGATTGTACGTGGATTTTACTAAAGGGGTCCAAAGCCTGTGTGATGTAGGTGCTGGTGCTGGCTTTCCGAGCATCCCCCTAAAAATCGTTTTTCCAGAGTTAGAAGTAACGATTGTCGATTCATTAAATAAACGTATTCAATTTTTAAATTTATTAGTCGAAACATTAGGATTGGAAAATGTTCATTTGTACCATGATCGAGCAGAAACATTTGGTCAAAATAAGCAATTTAGAGAAACCTTTGACTACGTTACTGCTAGAGCAGTAGCCAGAATGAGTGTTTTATCGGAATTGTGTTTGCCTTTAGTGAAAAAAGGCGGAACATTTATCGCAATGAAAGCAGCTAGCAGTGGAACAGAAATGCAAGATAGTAAAAAAGCTATCGCTACTCTAGGCGGTAAATTCCGTGAAGAATTTTCATTTGAGTTGCCCAAAGATGCGGGTGAACGACATATTCTATTGATCGATAAGAAAAAAGAAACCCCAAATAAGTACCCTAGAAAACCTGGTACACCAAACAAAAGTCCTTTATAAAGACCAGATTGCGACAGCATTTGAACAAGGATTGTCTTTTTTAGCGGTACCTATGTTTTAAGAATGGCATTTGTTATAATAGAGGAGTATATGGAGTTGTACAGAGTAGAAATTAAGGGGAGTTTAGCGAATTATGGCTTTGTCTGATTTGTTTGGTTCAGGAAAATCCAAGAAGAAAACAGAGAAAATTGAAGAAATATTTGCGGAGGAACTCAATGATTCATCGAAAGTGCAACAGATTCCGATAGAAAACATTCGCCCAAATCAGTTCCAGCCAAGAAAAATATTTAATGACGAAAAATTGCAGGAACTTTCGCGTACAATAGAAGAACATGGTTTGATTCAGCCGATCATTTTACGTGAAACAACTGATGGTCAATATGAGATCATTGCTGGTGAACGTCGTTTTCGGGCTGTTCAACTACTAGAGTGGAAAGAAGTTTCGGCTATCGTAACGGAAATGACGGATAAAGAAACGGCATCTGTAGCGTTGATCGAGAATTTGCAGCGTGAAGAATTGACTTCTATTGAGGAAGCTCAAGCTTACCGTGAGTTGATGCGAATGAATGAGATCACTCAAGAAACATTAGCAAGACGGATCGGGAAAAGCCAATCTTTTGTAGCGAACAAGCTGAGGTTGCTGAAGTTATCTGAACCAGTGAAAACGGCTTTACTGCAAAAAGAAGTTTCTGAACGTCATGGGCGTAGTTTGTTGGCGTTGGATATAGAAAAACAACAAGAATACCTTAACCGTATCAAAGAAGAGAAACTAACGGTTAAAGAAGTAGAACAGTTGATCAAAAAAGAATCAGAAGAGTTGTCACAAGAGATTCCTAAAAAAGCTAGACGAAAAAGTGTCTCTAAAGATGTTCGGTTGGCTATGAATACGATTAAAAAGACCGTATCTATGGTGAAAGAAACCGGCATGAAAATCAAAGCAACAGAAGAAAATTTAGAGGATGTCTATCGCATAACGATCGAGATTCCTAAAGAAAAAAAAGAATAAAGAGCGGCAAATGAAAAATCATTTGGAAAAGATGCGTATAAAGAGAGATGCGTGTCGTATCTCTCTTTTTGGTGTTGGAAAAGAAGAATTGTTCAGTTTTAGCGAGTTTATAATATGGAGGAAATGAAATGGCCCGAGTGATATCAGTAGCAAATCAAAAAGGCGGCGTTGGAAAAACAACCACAACGGTAAATCTAGGCGCTGCATTGGCGCATCAAGGAAAGAAAATTTTATTGATTGATATTGATGCTCAAGGAAATGCGACAAGTGGTTTAGGAGTACGCAAGGCAGATGTTGAAAAAGACATTTATGATGTATTGGTGAACGAAACTCCAATAGGAGAAGTCGTCATGCCTTCCTCTAGAGAAAATCTATGGGTAGTACCGGCAACGATTCAATTGGCTGGAGCAGAAATTGAATTAACGACACAAATGGCTCGTGAATCTCGCTTGAAAAGTGCTCTGCGAGACTTGCAAGATGAGTACGATTATATTTTGATTGATTGTCCGCCATCACTAGGGCACTTAACCATCAATGCTTTTACAGCTAGTGATTCTATCCTTATCCCAGTACAATGCGAATACTATGCCCTTGAAGGGTTAAGTCAATTGCTGAACACTGTTCGATTGGTCCAAAAACACTTTAATCCTGATTTACGGATCGAAGGGGTATTGTTGACCATGTTAGATGCACGAACAAATTTAGGCTATGAGGTAGTGGATGAAGTGAAAAAATATTTCCGTGAAAAAGTCTATAAAACAATCATTCCACGAAATATCCGTTTATCTGAAGCTCCAAGCCATGGTTTATCTATTATTGATTATGATCCACGTTCCAGAGGTGCAGAAGTTTATGTTGAACTAGCAAAGGAAGTGTTATCAGTTGGTTAATAAAAACAGTAAAGGTCTCGGTCGCGGAATTGACGCTTTGTTTACTGAATTTGCAGAATTTGATAAAGTGGACGCGAATGACGAACGGGTACAAGAGATCCAGTTGGGCGAGATTCGTCCTAATCCTTACCAACCACGCCGTACCTTTGATGAAGAAGCGTTGAATGAGCTAGCAGCTTCGATCAAACAATCTGGTGTATTTCAACCGATTATTTTGCGGGAGTCTTCTGCAAAAGGCTTTGAGATCATTGCCGGAGAGCGTCGCTTTAGAGCTTCTAAAATAGCAGGTAAAGAAACGATTCCGGCTATTGTTAGAGAATTTGATGAAGAAACGATGATGCAAGTTGCAGTGTTGGAGAATTTGCAGCGGGAAGATTTATCGCCTCTTGAAGAAGCTGAAGCGTACAATATGCTGATGAAAAATTTGAAATTGACACAAGAAGAAGTGGCGCAACGTTTAGGAAAAAGCCGTCCATATATTGCGAATTATTTAAGACTATTGGGGTTGCCTGAAGAAGTCAAAAAAATGCTGCAAACGAATGCTATTTCAATGGGACAAGCTCGTACTTTATTAGGGTTAAAAGACAAGAAGCAAATTGTCAAAGTAGCCAAAAAAGTAATCAAAGAGAATCTAACGGTTCGTCAAATCGAGCAATTAGTGTCGCAAATGAATGAAAGCAAACAAAAACCACAGTCTAAAGAACCAGTAAAAAAACCTTATTATATTCGTGAAAGCGAAGAACGCTTGATGGATAAATTCGGTACAAATGTCTCAATCAATGACAAGAAAAGTAAAGGAAAGATCGAAATCGAGTATCTTTCTACAGAAGATCTAACTCGTATCTTGGATATCCTTGAGATCCAATTTGACGAGGAATAAATCAAGACTGTTACACTGTACAAATACAAGAATGGAAGTGGCTTTAATGTATGATTTAAATGATATTGTAGAAATGAAGAAACCTCATCCTTGTGGCGAAAATCGTTGGCAGATCATCCGTATGGGAATGGATATTCGTATCAAATGTACGAAATGCGGTCATATGGTTATGATGCCAAGAAGAGATTTTGAACGTAAAATGAAAAAAGTTCTCGAAACTGCAGAGAAGAAAAACGAATCGAGCAGTAAACTTTAAAAATAGAAAGTGAGCAGATAGTATGCCATTAACAGCAGGAATAGTAGGATTGCCAAATGTTGGGAAATCAACATTGTTTAACGCCATCACCAAAGCAGGAGCAGAAGCAGCGAATTACCCATTTGCAACGATCGACCCGAACGTAGGAGTGGTAGAAGTACCTGATTACCGCTTAAATCGCTTGACTGAACTAGTAGAACCTAAACGTACTGTTCCCACAACATTTGAATTTACAGATATTGCCGGAATCGTTAAAGGAGCTAGTAAAGGCGAAGGGTTAGGAAATAAATTTTTAGCGAATATTCGTGAAGTAGATGCGATTTGTCAAGTAGTGCGTTGTTTTGATGACGATAACATCACGCATGTTAGTGGAAAAGTAGACCCGATCGATGACATTGAAACGATCAACTTAGAATTGGTCTTGGCTGACTTAGAATCAGTTGACAAAAGACAAAAACGTGTAGCGAAAATGGCTAAAACAAAAGATAAAGAAGCTATGGCTGAATTAGCGGTTTTAAATAAAATCAAACCTGTTTTAGAGGCAGGACAACCAGCTCGTTCAATCGAATTTACTGATGATGAAATGCCGACAGTGAGAGGCTTTTTCTTACTGACCACGAAACCTGTGTTATACGTAGCGAATGTTTCTGAGGATGACATTACAAATGCTGAAGAAAATGAATACGTAAAACAAGTTCGTGAGTATGCAGCTAAAGAAAACGCAGAAGTGATCACTATTTGTGCACGTGCGGAAGAAGAAATCGCTGAATTGGATGACGATGAAAAAGCTATGTTTTTAGAAGACTTGGGAATCGAAGAAGCCGGTTTAGACAAATTGATTCGTTCTGCATACAACTTGCTTGGTTTAGGTACTTACTTTACCGCAGGTGTTCAAGAAGTGCGCGCATGGACATTCAAAAAAGGCATGAAAGCTCCTCAAGCAGCTGGAGTGATCCATACAGACTTTGAACGAGGTTTTATCCGTGCTGAAACGATCGCTTATGAAGATTTTGATCAACTTGGCAGTGAAAAAGCTGCTAAAGAAGCAGGTAAAATGCGTTCAGAAGGTAAAGAGTATGTGGTTCAAGATGGAGACATCATGCTCTTTAGATTTAACGTTTAGACTAAATAGGGGGCTTTGATCGGTGAAGAAGAGTGGAGAGAAAAAAGTAAACGCTGAGCAAGAAAAAATGGACAATTTAACAGCATTGAAAGAAGAAAATACTACTTTATATGCACAATTGACCAATAAAAATGAAGATTATATGGCTAAGTTAGACAAACGTTTAATAGAAGCTAATTACCCAGATGATGACAAAACAAGAGTGTTTAATGAAATGTTGAATGCGATCGTTTCTCAACAGTCAGCTGGAGTAACAGCTCGTAAGTTATACGGTACGGTTACAGAACGATTTATTGAAATCGTTGAAGGTCCTAAAACAGCTGTTGATGGAACAGTAGAACGCTCAGAAGATTGGAAACTCTATGTAGATGGAGCTTTGATGTTGGGTGGTATGTTCGCTTTGATCACTGGACTATCTGCTTTGTTCGGAGACGGAAGCAATTCTACAGGTATGGGAATCATCACCCTTCTATTGAATTTCATTGTTGGTGGTTTTGTTATTCTGGCTATTACTAAAAATGCTCCTGCCCAAGGTGTCAAAGGAAGCTTATTGCGCTATATTTTAGTTTCTGTGATAGCTATGTTTGGTTGGATCATCGTTATGACGGGATCAATGGCCATTCTTCCTCCTGCTATCAACATCGTGTTACCAGGAATCGTTAACCTGATTATTGGTGCTGCAGCGTTTGCAGGGAAATGGTACTTCAAACGTAAGTATAACGTAAAAGGAACTTTATTTTAAGATCGTGGAGAAAAACGTTTAGACTTCCGTGAAGTTCACTTTTCTCTTTTCGTTGGGTGGTCTTTCTCAACAAAAAAAGAAAATGAACTTACAGGAGGTCAGTTTTTCGCAAGGCGTCTAAGAGCAGAGATTGGAATAAGGCGTTAAGCTTATCGGGCATCTCATCAAGTAGACCGTTTAGGTTCTTTCCCAACAATCTGCTTGATGAAATGGTAGTATTAGCTGCCTTATGCAACTTGTTTGGAATAGAGAGTAGAGTGAGGCGTCAAGCGTGCCATATACTTTACGAAATGAAAACCATCCGCAACCATCTGGAGATAATCAAAATGGTTGCGGATGGTTTTTTGATTTTTTTTAAATGGAATGAGTAAAAGATGAGAAATAGGGCTGAATCTTGAAAGAAATTTGAAAACGGCTTGACGCAGAGTGGTTATTTTGTTAGGTTAGATAGTAAAAAATCTGACAAAAAGTTCAGTGAAATTGAGAAGGAGTGCTTGATTAATATGTCTAACTGGGATACAAAATTTGCTAAAAAAGGGTTCACTTTTGATGATGTTTTATTAATGCCTGCAGAAAGTCACGTTTTACCCAATGATGTGGATTTAAGTGTACAATTAACGGATAAAATTAAGTTGAATATCCCTATTTTAAGCGCAAGTATGGATACAGTAACTGATTCTCGTATGGCTATTGCAATGGCTCGTCAAGGTGGTTTAGGTGTTATCCATAAAAACATGAGCGTTGAAGCTCAAGCTGATGAAGTACGTAAAGTAAAACGTTCAGAAAGCGGCGTTATCATTGACCCATTTTATTTGACTCCTGATCATCTAGTTTCTGATGCAGAAAACTTGATGTCCCGTTACCGTATCAGCGGTGTTCCGATTGTGAATACATTAGAAGATCGTGTTTTGGTAGGTATTTTAACTAACCGTGACCTACGTTTCATTTCTGATTACTCACAAAAAATCGATGCCGTTATGACCAAAGAAAACTTGGTTACTGCTCCAGAAGGAACTTCTCTTAAAGAAGCTGAACATCTTTTGCAACAACATAAAATTGAAAAATTACCTCTTGTAGATAAAGACGGCCGTTTAAGCGGTTTGATCACTATTAAAGATATTGAAAAAGTGATTCAATTTCCAGATGCTGCCAAAGATGAGCATGGACGTTTATTAGCAGCAGCAGCAGTTGGTGTAACCAGCGATACATTTGAACGTGCCCAAGCATTGATCGACGCTGGTGTGGATGCGATCATTATTGATACTGCTCATGGTCACAGTGCGGGTGTGATTCGTAAAATCAAAGAAATTCGTGAAGAATTCCAAGATGTAGCGATCGTTGCTGGAAACGTAGCTACCGGAGAAGGAACTCGTGCGTTATTTGAGGTAGGAGTAGATGTGGTAAAAGTAGGTATTGGTCCTGGTTCTATCTGTACTACTCGTGTAGTAGCTGGTGTGGGTGTTCCGCAAATTACAGCTATCTATGACTCTGCAGCAGTCGCTCGCGAGTATGGAAAAGCCATTATTGCAGATGGCGGGATCAAATACTCTGGAGATATTGTAAAAGCTTTAGCTGCTGGAGGCCATGCTGTTATGTTAGGTGGTATGTTAGCAGGTACTGACGAATCACCAGGTGAATTTGAGATCTTCCAAGGTCGTCGTTTCAAGACATATCGTGGAATGGGCAGCCTAGGGGCAATGAAAGCTGGATCTAGCGATCGGTACTTCCAAAAAAATACCAATGAAGCTAATAAACTGGTTCCTGAAGGTATTGAAGGACGCGTAGCTTATAAAGGCAGCGTTCAAGACATTATTTTCCAAATGCTTGGCGGAATCCGTTCAGGTATGGGATATGTTGGAGCAGCTCATTTGAAAGCTTTACGTGATGATGCTCAATTTATCCAAATGAGTGGAGCGGGGTTACGTGAATCTCACCCGCATGATGTTCAAATCACTAAAGAATCTCCAAACTATTCTATCCAATAAAATTGCTTCAAGAAGACTGTCTCGCTAAGGGACAGTCTTTTTTTGACGGCTTGCTCTTAGACAAGCTACGCGTGAGCTTAACGCTCCGCGCTCTGCTTTAAACGAGCTGCGGATGACTGCTCATACGCCTATAATTTACCTCACCACTGTCAGGGAGAACGCCTGACTGTGGTGAGGGTGAGGTAAGTTATATTCGATGAGCAAAACGTCATTCTCCGCTCTCTGTTTTAAATGAGCTGCGCAGAGCAGGCTACGTGTCTATAAGTCGATTCTGACCTGTTAGGGAAAGCACCTAACTGGTCAGAATCGAACTTATAGCCAGTGACCTAAACGCTCTGCTCCGCTCTCTGTGAAACTTAAGGATTATTTTACCTTTCTAGTGGTTATTTTTTGTTATGATAAGGATGACTATATTCTAAGAAAAACGAGGGATTGTTATGAAAATATTGGTCATTGACGACGATAAAGAAATTGTTGAACTATTAGGAATTTATATTCAAAATGAAGGTTACGATTTAGAGAAAGCATATAATGGAAAAGATGCACTGAGTAAATTGAACAGACAAGAAATCGATTTGGTGGTTTTAGATGTGATGATGCCGGAGATGGACGGCTATGAGGTCATTAAAGAGATTCGCAAAGATTACCAGCTGCCTATTTTGATGTTGAGCGCCAAGTCAACAGACGTAGATAAAATCAAGGGCTTGATGACGGGAGCAGATGATTATGTGGTCAAACCGTTTAATCCGCTAGAAGTGATGGCACGTATCAAATCATTGCTCCGGAGAAGTAATTACATGGGAGTTCGAGAACAACCAGATAAATTAGAGATCGGACCATTGATCATTGAAAAAGAATCGCATGAAGTTTCAACGATCAATGGAACAAAAATCGTCCTCACTGTATTAGAGTTTGGAATTTTGTATTTGTTAGCGAGTCATCCCAATCGAGTATTTAGCGCGGAAGAAATTTTTGAGCGAGTATGGCAGCAAGAGAGTATTGTTTCGGCGAAAACTGTAATGGTCCATGTGAGTCATTTGCGTGATAAAATAGAAGAAGCTACTGGTGGAGAAAAAGTCATCCAAACGGTATGGGGAGTAGGATATAAAATCGAAGATCGTTAAGACTTAATTTAGTATATCTGTTCTTTTCTACTATATATAAGGAGTTTGTTCCTAGTGAAACTATCCAAAAAAGAAAAAAGTAAAATGGTTATAGAAGCTATCATCACAGCAGGACTAATGTTTTTGTCCTACTATGCTACGCATATGCTTTTTAGGCGTGTGGTACTAGCCTTTCCGGAATCTTTCAAATCCATTTGGGTAATCGGGGATGTAATGATCAACCTTGAAGCTGGTCAAGTATTTACTTCTACACCACCGGTTATTATCTTAATGCTGATATCGGTCGTATTAGTGACTTTCTGGCGATTAAAAAGGCGTTATCGTCAATACCAGTTGAATCATATCATTAGTGAACTGCATTACATTGCAGAAGGCCATTATGAACACCGTATCTCACATGATTATCGAGGTGATATGTCTAAAGTAGTGGATAGCATTCATGTACTAGTAGATAGCACTGTTAAAGCTATGGAAGAAGAAAGAATGATCGAACAATCAAAAGATGAATTGATCACGAATGTCAGTCATGACATTCGTACACCTCTAACGTCCATTATTGGTTATTTAGGTTTGATCGAAGAAGGTCGATACCAAAGTAATGAAGAATTATTGAAGTACACCAAAACAGCTTACACTAAAGCAAAACAAATGAAAGTCTTGGTAGATGATTTATTTGAATACACCAGAGTACGACAAAAAACTACTCCATTAATACCGACTTCTTTTGATATGATTCAAATGCTGGAACAAATCGCTGCTGATTTTGAATTAGAAGCGAGTAAACAAGAAATGGAAATAGAAGTAGTATCTACACTAACTGGTTTGCAGATGGAAGCTGACACTGAAAAATTAGTGCGAGTATTCAATAATTTACTGTCGAATGCTTTGAAATACGGAAAAGATGGCAAACACATATTGATCGAGGTGGAAAAAGAAAAAAATGATGCGATCATTACAATCAAAAATGATGGCAAAAAAATTTCTCCAAAGGCTTTAACGCATCTTTTTGATCGTTTTTATAGAGCAGATGAATCACGTTCCCAAGAAACGGCTGGAACCGGGTTAGGCTTAGCGATTGCTCAAAGTATTGTAGAATTGCATCATGGAAATATCAGTGCAACATCTGATAAATATTGGACGCGTTTTATCATACGACTTCCCTTAAATTCTTTTTAAGTGAAACAGCTGAATGTTTCACGTGAATCATTTTAAAAAAATGTGAACACAAAACAACCGTCATTCTTTCTTTAAAGGAAAGAGGGTTGTTTTTTCATAGCGTCTTCGTTAATATAGAAAAGGCGAGAAACTTACTTATTTAATGAAAAAACTAAACACTAAAAAACATATAATCATATTATTGAGGAGAACATAAAACCAATGAAAACATTTAAAAAATTTGGAGCAATCCTTGCTGCTACAATCTTAGTTGGAACAGCGGCACCTACTTTTCAAATAGCTGGAACAGAATTTAACGTCACTACAGAAGTTGCTGCAGCTTCACAAGCACCTGAAATCAAAGCAAATGCTGCATTTGCTATAGAAGCAGAAACAGGAAAAGTCCTGTTAAATCAAAACGGGGATACTCCGCTAGGAATTGCTTCAATGACTAAAATGATCGTTGAATACATTTTATTTGAAGCTATTGAAGCTGGCGAAGTGAGCTGGGATCAACAAGTTTCAATCAGCGACTATGCTTTTAAGATCAGTCATGACACAAGATTATCAAATGTTCATTTGCGTCAAGATGAAACGTACTCTATTGAAGAATTATACCAAGCGTTAGCGATCTATTCAGCTAATGGAGCAACGATTGCCATCGCAGAAGCTATTGCTGGCACAGAACCAGCTTTTGTCGATTTGATGAAAGAACAACTGGACGAATGGGGTATCACAGAATACCAAATTTACAATTCTACAGGATTAAACAACTCTGATCTACAAGGAAATATTTATCCAGGCAGTGCTGAAATAGACGAAAATACAATGACTGCAAGAGGAATTGCTGAAGTAGCGATGCATTTAGTAAATGACTATCCAGAAGTACTGGAGACTACTAGTATTCCTAAAATGACATTTAGAGAAGGAACTTCTGATGCTATCAATATGTCGAACTGGAATTGGATGTTAGAAGGATTACTATTCGAACGTGAGAATGTAGATGGTCTTAAAACAGGAACGACTGATTTTGCTGGAGCTTCAATAGCTGGTACAGCTGAAGAAGATGACATGCGTATCATCACCATCGTAATGAACGCAGATGGCGGGGAGACAGACAAAGGTGCTCGTTTCAAAGAAACTGATAAAATCATGGATTGGGTATTTGCCAATTGGGAATTTTTAGATGTTTATAAAGAAGGAGATATTGTCTCTGAGGCTGGGACTGTAGCGATCGATCAAGGCAAAAAAGATTCTGCTGAAATTGCAGCTGGATCAGATGTAACGATTGTTGTGCCTGATGGAACTGATAAAGAAGAAGTAACTGCTCAATATACAGCTAATCCTGAACTCTTAAACGGAGAAGATCAATTAACTGCTCCATTTAAAAAAGGTGAAGAGATCGGAAAAGTACAAGTGTCTGTTGAAGGCGAAGATTTAGGATATATTGATGGAAATGAAGGTAAAGAAGTATCAGCTGTTACAACAGAAGCAGTAGAAAAAGCGAACTTCTTTGCACTCGCAGGACGTTGGGTCGGAAACTTTTTCTCAGACTTATTTGCTAATATCTTCAATTAAGAACACATTTAGTTGAATCCCAGAGCGGCAACTAATTTAAGTTTTAGTTTTTGTTGACTTATAAATAGCGTTTCGATAAAATAAAGGCACACAAATTCAATAAACGAACGTTAGTAATGTGAGCTAGTAAAGAATCATTGATTTGCAGAGAGTCAGCGGGTGGTGCAAGCTGATAATTGATTTTCTTGAATCCATCACATGAAGTAAATAATGAACCTTAATAACTATTTATTAAGTATTAAATTATTTCGGCTCCAGACCGTTATCTGAAGTAGAGAGTAGCTTTTTATAAAGTTAAATCTGGGTGGTACCGCGAAATAGATAGTCCAATTCGTCCCTTCATATTACTGGGGAGAATTGGGCTTTTTTTGTACATACAATTTAGGAGGGAAAACCATGTTAGATAATAAAGAGTTAAGAAATAACTTTGATGAAGTCGCTAAAAAGCTAGTCATTCGGGGAGTCAAGGAAGAAGAGCTGAATCGCTACGTCGAATTAGATGCTAAGAGACGTGATCTAATCATAGAAACAGAAAAATTAAAAAGCTACCGCAATGAAGTATCCGATGCGATTGCTACTTTAAAACGCAATAAAGAAAATGCTGACAGCAAAATTATTGAAATGCGTGAAGTAGGTGGGAAAATCAAGGAATTAGATCAGGAGTTAGCTACTATAGAAGAAGACCTTGAAAACATCGCGACTCGTTTACCTAATTTGCCGCATGAATCAGTTCCCGTTGGTGCTGATGAAGAAGATAATGTAGAAGTGCGCAAATGGGGAGAAGCTGCTAGTTTCGATTTTGAACCTAAACCGCATTGGGAGATCGGTGAAGAATTAGGGATACTAGATTTCGAACGTGGAGCAAAAGTATCAGGTAGTCGTTTTCTTTACTATAAAGGTCTTGGAGCACGTCTAGAACGAGCGGTTTACAACTTCATGTTAGATTTGCACATTTATGAGCACGACTATACAGAAATGATGACACCTTATTTGGTAAATAGTAAAGCAATGTTTGGAACAGGCCAATTCCCTAAATTCAAAGAAGATGTTTTCCAAATGCAAGACAGTGATCTAACATTGATCCCAACTGCTGAAGTTCCTTTGACTAATTATTATCAAGATGAAATTATAGATGCAAAAGAACTGCCAATATACTTCACAGCTCTAAGCCCTTCTTTTAGGTCTGAAGCAGGAAGTGCAGGGCGAGATACAAGAGGCTTGATCCGTCTACATCAATTTAATAAAGTAGAAATGGTTAAATTCAGTAAACCAGAAGAGTCTTATGAAGAATTAGAAAAAATGACGGCTAATGCGGAAGATGTATTGCAAAAATTAAACCTTCCTTACCGTGTCCTGGCATTGTGTACCGGAGACATGGGTTTCTCAGCAGCAAAAACATATGATTTAGAAGTATGGATTCCTGCTCAAGAAACGTATCGCGAGATCTCTTCTTGTTCAAACACAGAGGCTTTCCAAGCTAGAAGAGCAAAAATCCGTTACCGTAATGAAGAAACAGGTAAATTGGAATACGTCCATACGTTAAACGGTTCTGGTTTAGCAGTAGGTCGTACAGTAGCAGCCATTTTAGAAAACTATCAACAAGCAGATGGGTCCGTTAAAATCCCAGAAGCACTAGTTTCTTATATGGGCGGTTTAACTGAGATACGTTAAGAAACCCTATTAATAAGA
Source organism: Desemzia sp. RIT 804 (assembly GCF_016892605.1). GTDB lineage: Bacteria > Bacillota > Bacilli > Lactobacillales > Carnobacteriaceae > Desemzia. Next base: position 1,280 of record NZ_JAFEMV010000006.1, on the reverse strand, counting down.
TAAATAAAAGGTTCTTTAGTTTTTAGTATTGGTGAGGAAATTTCTTCCAGAATTGGGGTGTTACTTGGTGAGAACCATGGTACACTTGGGCGCATGTTCACAGTGCATCCTTTATTGCATCCTTAACATGGCTACCAACAACCCCCAATTCCTTCAGAAATTTCTAGAAGCTAGTGTTTAAACAACTTAGACTTTCTACGACATTAAATGGTGAAGAACCAAACAAAAAAGGAAGCAGTCACTTTGACGCTTCCTTTTTGCAATTAAAGCCAATCATAACTTTTTAAATTCTATATCAAAAGTGGTATACTATTTAATACTAATTCAGAAAAGAAGGTATAGAAATGGAACAAACTAATTTAAAACAAGCTACATTTGCTGGCGGATGTTTTTGGTGCATGGTAAAACCTTTTGATTCTCTTCCTGGAATTGAAAAAGTAGTTTCTGGATATACAGGAGGACATGTAAAGAATCCAACGTATGAAGAAGTTACAACTGATACTACAGGACACACAGAAGCCGTGCAGATCACGTATGATCCAGACGTATTTAAATACGAAGATTTAGTAGAAGTATATTGGAGACAAACAGACCCAACAGATGCTTCCGGTCAATTTGCAGATAAAGGTGACTCTTACCGACCAGTTATCTTTTATCATGATGAAGAGCAACAAAGAATTGCAGAAGCTTCCAAACAGGCTTTGCAAGACAGTGGGAAGTTTCAACAACCTATTGTTACTTCTATAGAGCCGGCACAACCTTTTTATGAAGCAGAAGAGTACCACCAAGACTTCTATAAGAAGAACAGTGCTCACTATAATAGATATAGTCGGGGATCTGGTAGGGTAGGATTTATTCAACAAAATTGGGGAAATGAATAAAATACTATTTTTCCAATAAATATACATTTTGTGTTGAGGTGTACCATTTCCAGTTTTTGTTAATTAATGTTCGGTAATTTGCATGAAAAAGACTGTTTTTTTGATTAGAGGTTTTGTAAAGTTCATGTTTACGAAAATGCAAAGATTATATTAACAAAAAGCTTGACGAAACCTAGGAATGTTGGTATAGTAATAAACGTTGCAGGTGATGAAAGATTTATGAATCAGCAACAAAAAAATAATTTCAAAAAGTTGTTGACACCAAGTCGATATTCTGATATTATTAAGAAGTTGTCACAGCGACAACGCAAAAGAAATTAGACCTTTGAAAACTAAACAAAGTAAGACGAACCAAACGTGTAAGGAAGTTTTGGCAAGTGCCAAAACAAACAATTTAGC
>NZ_JAFEMV010000005.1 GCF_016892605.1 Desemzia sp. RIT 804 | reverse complement strand
GTTTGCGTTGTCGCTGTGACAACTTCTTAATATTATCAGGTGATCAAAGATTTGTCAACATTTTTTTAATGTTTTTGCATTTTTATTCAATCGAATAATCATGCAAGCGCTCCCTCGACTCCATTTATATTATCACGTCACTTAACTTCAAGTCAACATTTTTTTTGCTTTAAAATTTACAGTCGACTTAACGTCTCGTAAGGGGTGTTTTAGCGACATCAATTACTATAACAACTTTTTGTTTTGTGGTCAACAAAAAAATACTTTTTTTTATTAAAACGTATAATAAATATTCAAAGATAAAAATAGTTTGGTTTCTATAATGCGTGTTGGCTTTTAAATCTTACTTACAGTAGGATTTAAAAGCATGAAAGTTCGTTTTTTATCTCACTGAATAATGATATAAGTTAAAATCAACTTTTTCTACACCAGTATCGTAATTTTTGATTCTCTCTACAAATGAAAAACCGATATCTTGATATAAGCTATTTAAATAGCTTTTATCAGCCATACAATCTAACCGTATACCTTTGACTTGTTTTTTTACAGCTATTTTTTTAGCTTCTTCTATCATTTGTTGAACAACAGAAGTTCCAGCGTATTTTCGTATGATATTAACACGATGCAAATAAACCCAATCTTGATTGCAATCATATCCCCACATTTCTTCATCCCACTTGCTTTGTTTGTTCCATAATATAAACATACCTGTTACTTGATCATCCATCGTAGCATAATAAACATCTCCATGTTCAATAGCTAAAGGAGTATTATGATTATCTTTGCCTTCTAATATTTCACTCCATTGAGTTGAACCAATTGAATGGAGCCACTCTGCTGTTTGTTTTAAGATCCTTTGGATAAGAGCTAGATCATTTTTCGTTGCTTGATGTATAACTATTTGTGATTCCATAAAACTACCTCTTTCTTCTATAAATAAGATAAAAATAAAAAACCGCTGTTTATGTCCATTCAATCAGAAACTTCTTTCTTCAATGATTGGACAGCTAAACAACGGTTAATTTTACACTAATGACTATAGTCGGTCATTTAATTCTTTACCTAATTCTTCAAATCCTGGTTTACCTAGTAATGCAAACATATTTTTCTTGTAAGCTTCTACACCTGGTTGGTCAAATGGATTTACTCCATTTAAGTAACCAGAAACACCTACAGCAATTTCAAAGAAGTACATCAAGTAACCTAATGTATATTCATCAGTCTCCGGAATAGTAATAACAAAATTCGGAACGTCACCGTCAGTATGAGCTAACAAAGTTCCTTGGAAAGCTTTCGTGTTAACAAAGTCGATGTCTTTTCCTTGTAAATAACCTAATCCATCTAAATCTTCTTCGCTTTCAGGAATTGCCATTCCTTTTTTAGGTTTCTCAACTTTAATAACCGTCTCAAAGATATTACGAGAGCCTTCTTGAATGAATTGTCCTAATGAATGTAAGTCAGTAGAGAAGTTTGCACTTGAAGGGTAGATACCTTTTTGGTCTTTTCCTTCTGATTCTCCGAATAATTGTTTCCACCATTCTGAGAAGTATTGCAAACTTGGTTCGTAATTGATCAATAGTTCAGTAACTTTTCCTTTGCGGTATAAAACGTTACGAAGTGCTGCGTATTGATAAGCTTCATTTTCTTCTAGTTTGTCACTAGAATAAGCTTCACTAGCGTCCGCTGCACCTTTCATCAAAGCATCAATATCCGCTCCGCTTACTGCGATCGGCAATAAACCTACAGCAGTTAGTACAGAGAAACGTCCCCCAACATCATCAGGAATCACAAAAGTTTCATATCCTTGAGCGTCTGCTTCGCCTTTTAAAGATCCTTTAGCTTTGTCAGTTGTTGCATAGATTCTTTCTTTAGCGCCTTCTTCTCCGTATTTTTTGATCAATAATTCTTTAAATACACGGAAAGCAATTGCAGGTTCTGTAGTTGTTCCAGATTTTGAGATCATATTTACTGAGAAATCACGGTCTCCGATAACTTCTACTAAATCATTTAAATAAGTTGAACTAATGCTGTTCCCTGCAAAGAAAATTTGCGGCGTTTTGCGTTTGTCATTACCTAATAAGTTGTAGAAAGTATGGTTTAAGAAATCCAATGCAGCTTTAGTTCCTAAGTAAGAACCTCCGATTCCTAGCACTACTAATACTTCAGAATCATTTTGGATTTTTTTAGCCGCTTCTTTGATACGAGCAAATTCTTCTTTGTCGTAATCTTTCGGTAATGTGATCCATCCTAAGTAATCACTACCTGCTCCAGTCCCTTTGCGTAACATGTCGTTAGCTGTAGATACTTGTTGTTGCAAATTAGTCAATTCATGTTCTTGAACAAATTTACTGATTGTTGAATAATCAAATTGGATATGACTCATTTTTTCAATAACCTCCATAAGTATGTATTGTGGTCTATTGCTTTAGTTAACACTCTTTTACTTTAGTTGTTTTGTTCTAAAAAAGCAAGAAAAAACAGCACTTTCATAGTTAAAATGAAAACGCTGTTGTTGTAGTATTATTTATTGCTTGAATATTGGAACTCCAGATATATCCATATTTTCTAATGTTTCAATTAAGGTATCAGAAGGCATCCAGGCATAATGAGTCGAGTTTTCTTTCAAAAGTTCATTTAGTTCTGTAAATTTCTTATTTAAAGCAAACACAAAAAGTGGCACGCGAGAATCATTTACAACAGAATTAGTTAATTCATATAAATCTAGTGATGAGCCTTCAATATCAAGAATTGTTTTTAATTCCTCAATTATACATGCCAGCCCAGTTTTATTATCGCTAATGGGGGTCGTTGGCAGTTTGTATAACTCCTCTTGATTTTTTACCAAAAAAACGTATTTCCCGTTAAAAGCTTGAGCCATTACAGTACCGGCTACTATTTGTACTTCAGTCATGCATAAACCCCTCTCAAGAATTATCCATAATAACAAATATTCTCTACTATAACTAAAAACTATTGTTTAGAATTAATTTGGTTCTTTTCATCTTCTTTAGCTTGTTTAATCCATTTAGGCAATGTTTCTTTGATGCTTTGAAATCCTATTTTGCCTTTTTTAGCATAGTGGCGTTTTTTCTTAGGATAGTAAACAAATGTTTGAGGGTCTTCCAAGGTTCTGAGGGATAAACTGATTTTCTTGGTGTATTCATCAATATCAATAACCATCACTTCAAGTTCTTCTCCTACAGTTAACAGTTCGTCTACTTCTTTTACGTAACCATGTCTACATTCAGAGATATGAATCAACCCTTGAGTTTCTTCATCTAAAGAAACAAATGCACCATAAGGTTGAATCCCAGTGACTTTTCCTTTTGTTACCGTTCCAATTTTATATTCCATCCTAACACCTCGCTTTGCAGAATTAATCCACTTCTTCTTTATGCACTTATTATAACACCATCTACAAATAATTTGTACCGTTTTGAAAATGACCTCGTTTTCAAAATCTTTCGTTATTTTATGTTTTTACTTAAAAGATGATAGTTTAGCCTTTTTGCCTTTACTCTTTGTTCACAATTTTCTCTTCAAATTTACACAATAAATAAACTACATAAAAAAAAGGGACCCATATATTTAGATGGTCATCCCTTTATACTTGAAAAATTAATTTTGTTCGGCTGCCAACAGCAAACAGCCTATAATACCTGCATTGTCTCCGAGACCAGGAGCTACGATGTATTCTTTTAAATCCGGCACTTGAACATAATCATTTATCAGTTCTGCAAATCTTTGGCGGACTAATGGATACAGCTGCTGTTGTTTCATAACGCCTCCACCTAATACGATGCGTTCAGGGGAAAGAATCAACGTATAGTTCACCAAGGCTTGTGCCAAGTAATAAGCTTCCATTTCCCAGACTTCTTTTTGATCGGCTAATAGATGGCCTTTTTTGCCAAATCGTCCTTCGATAGCTGGGCCCGCAGCAATGCCTTCCAAGCAATCTCCATGATAAGGACAAGTCCCTTTATAGGTTTCATCAGGATGTAATCGAACGGGGATATGCCCCATTTCAGGATGACCGTATCCTTCTAAAAGTTTTCCATTGATCACTGCTCCTCCACCAATCCCAGTACCAACAGTTAAATAGACACAGCTGTTCAATCCTTTAGCCGCTCCTTCTCTTATTTCTCCTAGTGCAGCAGCATTTACATCTGTTGTCCAGCCCACTGGTACATTGTAACGTTTTTCCACTTCACCCAGAAAATCGTAATACTTCCATGCTGTTTTTGGTGTAGACGTAATATAGCCATATGTATTCGAACTACGATTGACATCAATAGGTCCAAATGAACCAATGCCAATAGCGCTTAATTCGTATTTATCAAAAAAAGCAAATACTTCCGTCATTGTTTCTTCAGGTGTTGTAGTAGGTATACTGACTCTTTCTTTAATGGTAAAATCTGAGTCACTCACTGCACAGACAAATTTAGTTCCGCCAGCTTCAATTGCTCCAAACATATTCTTCATCCTTTCAAAGTCAACTTACCTAACTAGTATAACAAAATCTCCCACAAAAAAGAATTCGTTTTCATAACAATTTGAATTTGTTTCAAAAAAACTTCTGTCTAAAATATAGACAGAAGTTTTAGAATTAAACTAATTCGATTGTTTCAATGACAACATCGTTTACAGGTTTATCTTGGAATCCACGTTGAACACCCTGGATATCATTCGCTACATCCATACCTTCGATCACTTGTCCGAAAACAGTATGACGTTGGTCTAACCATGGCGTTCCACCGTTGTTTTTATATTCTTCAACGATTTCTGCTGGGTAACCAGCTGCTTCTAATTGAGCAACCATGTTTGCTGGAGTGCTTGATGCTGTTACAATAAAGAATTGACTTCCATTTGTGTTTGGTCCAGCATTTGCCATTGATAAAGCTCCATTGATATTAAAAGCTTCACTAGAAAACTCATCTTCAAATGAATCTCCCCATAAACTTTCTCCACCCATACCGCTTCCAGTCGGATCTCCGCCTTGAATCATGAAATCAGGAATGACACGGTGGAATACAATTCCGTTATAGTAGCCTTTTTCAGCTAATCCTACAAAGTTTTCGACTGTTTTTGGAGCGATTTCTGGGAACAATTTAATTGTGATGTCTCCCATATTGGTACGAATAACAGCTTTTTGTTCATTTTCTGCTACTTCTTTTGACAATTGAGTATACATGCTCATTATACATCCTCCTATGGTGTGCAGCTCGGTGCACAACTTTTTTTCTCTCATTACACAGTTTTCATGATAACGAATCTTTTTTGTGATTGCCACTATTATTTTTTCTCTTCCCTATACTTATTCTTTAAAAGCTTCTTACAGAACTCCTTTTGATTCTCTTCAAAGAATGGAAAAACAAAACTTTTTTACGCAGCTCTTCTTTAGTTCATGGTATGATAAATACAGCTTTATATTTTATTTCGCAAAGGAAGGAACAAACATTATGTTCTCAAATTATCCATTAATAGCAGCATTTGCCGCGATTGTATTTGCTCAGTTCATTAAAATACCTGTGGCTTATGCATTAAAAAGAAAAACTTCCCTGGCTTTAGCAACTTCTACAGGCGGAATGCCTAGTTCTCATTCTGCAGCTGTTTCTGCTTTGATTACAGCCCTTGCTTTGGAGCATGGTATTGATTCCCCCTTAGTCGCCATTGCTAGTACCTTTGGAGTCATTGTTATGTTTGATTCTATGGGAGTCCGCAGACAAAGTGGTGAGCAAGGTATTCTATTAAACGAATTAATTCTTGAATTTACTCGTTTACGTGAAAAGGTTTGGAACTTATCACAAGATACGACAACTGAAAAATTTAATAAAGAACAAAAAGAACGCCACTTGAAAGAATATCTAGGTCACAAACCAATTGAAGTGTTTTTTGGAATTTTAACGGGAATCGGTGTAGCCTATGTCATTCAGGCGATTTTTACACATTAATTAAATCGAACAACTGAAGTGCCTTCTACTTTGTGTTACACTTGTTCGAAATATACAACTCAGAAATTGTTGGAGGGTTAATCTTGGAATCAATAAATGAAATATATGATATCACAATAATTGGCGGCGGTCCTGTAGGCATGTTTGCGGCTTTCTACGCTGGAATGAGAAATGCTAAAGTGAAAATCATTGATAGCTTGCCGCAACTTGGCGGGCAAGTTGCTATGCTGTACCCTGAAAAAGACATTTACGACATCCCAGCTTTGCCAGTCATTACTGGTCAAGAATTGATCACCAATCTAACTGTACAAAATTCTCGTTTCGAGCAAACAATTTGTTTAGATGAAGAAGTGCTGGATGTGGTAAAAACAGATGACGCAGTCTTTGAACTGACTACCCATAAAGGAAAGCACTATTCTAAAGCTATTATTATCGCTGCTGGTAATGGAGCTTTTCAACCTAGAAAACTAGAAATCGATGGCGCGGAGAAATATGAACGTAAAACGTTGCACTACTACGTTAATAATGTAGAGCAATTTAAAGACCGAAATGTAGTGATTTGCGGTGGTGGAGACTCAGCTGTTGATTGGGCATTGACTCTAGAACCGATTGCTAAAAAGGTCTCTTTAGTTCATCGTCGAAATAAATTCCGTGCACATGAGCATAGTATTTCTTTATTAGAGCAATCAAGTGTAGAAATCCTTACTCCGTTTGTGCCGCATGGTCTTTCTGGAAATGATCACCAATTAGACAGTATCACTCTCAAAGAAGTACGTGGGAATAATGAAAAAGAAATCGAAGTAGATGACTTTTTAGTTAATTACGGCTTCACTTCTTCTATCGGTCCAATGAAAAAATGGGGCTTTGAAGTATCCCGTAATGAAATTCCAGTGAATACAAAAATGGAAACTTCTATTCCGGGTATTTATGCCATCGGTGATATCTGTACTTACGAAGGTAAAATCAAATTGATCGCTACTGGTTTTGGTGAGGGTCCAACGGCCATCAACAATGCTATGAGTTACATCAATCCTGATGAACGTGTGCAACCGATGCACAGCACCAGTTTGTTTTAATGTTTCTCCTAAATAAAATGACAATAGCCTTAAGAGGTACAAACTTTTAAGGTTATTTTTTTGCTTATCGTTTCATCATTTGCCTTCTTTCTAGGTATAATAAGCGTATAGCTATTTTAAATGGAGGGATACGTATGGTGAAAGATGAAAAATTAATGCACAAAACCGCTGTTGATTTGCTGCATGAACGCGGAGTATACGAAGAAGATATTGCTGAACTTGTTATATTTCTACAAAAAAAGTATATTGTAGATTTGAGCTTAGACGAATGCTTAAAACATGTTGAATCCGTATTGAAAAAACGTGAAGTTCAAAATGCAATCTTAACGGGAATACAATTAGATATATTAGCAGAGAAAAACCAATTGATGTCTCCACTACAAGACATCGTTACTGAAGATGAAGGATTATTCGGGATTGATGAGATTCTGGCACTGTCTATTGTAAATGTATACGGGTCAATTGGTTTTACCAACTATGGTTATATCGATAAAGTAAAACCTGGTATATTAGAAAGATTGAATAGCCATGAAGGTAATGAAGTGCATACTTTCTTAGACGATATAGTTGGTGCAATAGCCGCGTCAGCAGCAAGCCGTCTTGCACACGATAATCCATCTAAATCAGAAATCACGAAATAAATTCGCATAGAAAAAGTGGCTATTACAATTTTGTCAACCAGGCTGCAATAGAATTTTTGTATTTTGTATATCTACCCACTTCACAGCATAGAAAAGTTCTACAACATTTGACGTTGGTAAGTAAAAACTAAATTTCTTTTTAAATCTAAACCTTTTAGATACTCAGTATTAGAAATTCCTGAAGGAATATGGGGCTGCTTATAGCCTTGAGATGTGGTTTTCAACTCAAGGCGGTCCCATGGCTTTCCATAAGCAACCCTGTAGGCCGGAGGGAATTTCTTTACCAACGCTAAAAAATGAAGTTCCCACATAAAAAGCACGAATTCAGGATTTAGTACCTGAATTCGTGCTTTTTGGTTGATCATTTAAAAGCAGTTTTCTTCGCGTAAAAGTATACTCCGGTGATCAGCAACTGTATTAATACAAACGCTAAAACAAAGCAGTGCATGAAGAAGGATTCTGGCAGTGCCAAGATGATAGGATCAGTGGCAGGGTTAAAGATCCATGCATCATTGTTAAAAAAAGCTTGATGGAACAAAACAAACAATTGGTTGAAATTTGCAGCAATCAAAAATAGAATGATTGTCGGTGCAAATATCCCCCACATAAACGGTCTGAGCAATACCCAGTTTCTTTTACTACGCTTCAAATAGCGTAAATAGAAAAAAGAGCCGATTGTTGTACCGATCAAAATACCGTAGTCGAGTAAGAATAAACGTTTGACCTCATAAAAATGGAACAGCCCACTCTCAGAGCTCGAAAAATCAGGCATATTTAATTCACTTACCCATGGCTTATTCAAATAATCCAACAATATATGGTAATTCTCCATAATAACTTCACTAGATAAACCCACTTGATCAGGTATATTGAAAAAATTGACATCAAATGAATACAGTGGAGTAAAATTGATCGTGAACATAATAGCAAAAGATATGATCCATAAAAAAATCGTTGCTATTCCTAAAAAATCAATCGCTCTAGTTTTCATTAAACGTCCCACTCTTTCAAAGAATCGATGATATAAGTAGGTTGCACAAGTACATCAGCCAAATCTTCTAATTTAGTAAAACCCGTGAGCACCAGCAAGGTATCGATATCACTATTGATACCTGCCAAAATATCTGTTTCATAATTGTCTCCAACCATCAACACTTCTTGAGCAGGAAGGTCAAGCAATTTCAACGCTTCTTCCATAATGATCGTTTCTGGTTTACCTACGAAAGTAGGCTCAATTCTGGTAGCAGTCATTAACAACGCAGCTAACGAACCTGCACCCGGAACGAGTCCACTCTCCGTGGGTAAGTTGGTGTCTTTATTCGTCGCAATAAATTGAGCGCCATTGCGTATCGCTAAAGTAGCAATCTTAAATTTTTCATATGTGGCCATTTGATCCAAACCTAGAACGACATAATCTGGCTCCTCTGTTTCTTCCACAAATCCTTTGTTCCTCAACGCTTGTTTCAAGCCTTCTTCGCCTATAACGAAAACTTTGTTTCCATTGTTTAAGGATTTTAAGTAATCTGCTGTAGCTAAAGAACTCGTGTATACTTCTTCTGGCAGTGCCTGTATCCCGAAATTTTCTTGCAAGTTTTTTGCTGCTACTTCCGGTGTCTTCGTTGAATTATTGGTTAAGAATAGAAAGGGGATATTCTTATTTCTTAATTGCTGAATAAATATTGGTGCTTCGGGTATCGGTGTTTTCCCTTTGTACATTGTTCCGTCTAAATCAATCAAATAACCTTTGTATTTCACATTATCCAACCTTTACGATTTATTTTTGGCTCTGTCAACATCGTTACGACGGATATTGAACCTTCTTGAACCTTTTTCATCTTTAACTGTCTTAACAACCACAGTCTCTTTTTCTGGTTTGATCATTTTTTCTTTAGGGGTTACTTCTTTTTGCACGAAATTCTTCTTTTTGGCAGGTCGATTGCCGCGCTTGTTTCCAGTGGCCGTCTGATTTGTACTAGCCTGTTCTGTGTAATCTTGAGTATGAGTAGTTTTTCGGTTAGTAATATTTTTTCTCTTCTGTTTTTTCCGTCGATTCGGTTTAGCAGTGTTGGATTGACTCTTCTTCGCTTCTAAACGTTTTAAAACAAAATAAGGAGCTCCAAAATTGCAATATTCATATAAATAGTCCTCTAGTTGACTGATTTTTTTATCTTGAGGGACTTTGCGGTTCTGGTTATCATAAAATCCTTTTAACCTTAATTGCTCAAAGCCCCAATCAGCTACGATATAATCGTACTTATCTAAAATAGAACTATAACGCTCACTCAAGCGTCGTGCATCAAAGGCCTCCCGGTAATCTTTGACGATTTCATATTGATCGCCATTTATAGTGATCAACGAATGATCCAGTCTTTGAACAATTAGTTCTTTTTCAGGAATCACCACTTCTTCAATGGTTTTTTCTAATTTATCTGTATTTGCTATCGGCTCTTCATTTTTATGAGGCGCTTTTTTTGCAGATTGTTGTTTATAAGACTGTTTTGTTTTAAAATTTCTTTTTTCTTTATTGTGCGAGTCTTTTTGATGGGTAGTATCTTTCTTTTCATGTGGATTTGCCATCTTATTCACCTTCGTTTCTTTTTACTGTTCAAAAGCTACTTTATACGATTGGATAATTTTTTTTCAGGTACTGGCCGACAACATTGCGAATAAAAAGCGGGAAAATCAATTCATTCTCTCCTTCTAATTCAATCGTTGGAAAGAACGGAATATACATAAAATGATCTACCGTTGCAAATGTATACCGTTGATCTAAGACGACTTCTTTTCCTTGCCACAATACTTCACCTGTGCTAGCGTCAAAACTCAATCCGTTGTATAAAATTTCTCCAAAATATTCTCCTCTAAAGCCCATGCCTCTAATAGGAAATTTTCTTAAGTAACCCCGATTTTTTTCCATTTCTCGCACTACTCGAATCAATTCAGTGCCATTAAGTGTTACTCTTAAAATGCGCATTGGGTGCGGAAGCATCTTATGCAGTTCGTCATTTGTAACGATTCCTTTGTCTAAAGAAGTCATAAATAAGCCAGCATTCAATACAGCAGCATCTGTTTTAGCATAATATTTAACGGCTTCTAAGCTTATTTGCACTAATTCAGAATCCTGATACCAACTCACAGGTAATGATGTTGGCAAATCAGCGATCTGCTGTTCCTTCAATAGCTCTTGGCCTTTCATTTCATAATTTTCAATGAGTTCTTTTTCGTTACTGGGAGCTGGTGCCTCTTCAGTAGGAATAACACTGGCGACTGAACGATCAATCACCGCATCGTCTAATTCTAACACAATATGGCCTATATATTCCCCATATCTTCCAGCAGCTCCTAATAGAGTATTTCTTACTTTTTCTCCTTCAGGCAATACATGATGTGTATGAGACCCCAAAATAATATCGATCATAGGGTACATTTCACCTATTTTCCTATCCGCTCCTATACCTAAATGAGATAAGAGAATGATCGAATCAGCCAACGGCGCTAATATTTCCAGCATATCTGAGATCACATCAAACGGATCTTTGATCGCCCAGCCTAAAGGTACATAACTTGTCGGAAACTGTGCTGTTAAACCAAATACTCCTAATCGATGCCCATTTTTTGTTTTTAAAATTTGAAAAGGGACAGTCCCATTAGGAGTTTCACCCGTCTTAGTGTCAAACATATTTGAAATAACGGTTTTAAAATTTGCTGAATCGTATAAGTGGTTTAATTGTTCTTTAGAGCTGCCTATGCCTTCATTATTGCCGATCGTGACAGCATCGTAGTGAACCTCATTCATTAGATGAATCATTGCTGTTCCATTTGTAGCTTCAATCAAAGGGTGTACACGATCACAGGCATCACCTATGTCAAACGAAAAAAAAGTTTCTCCGTTCTCTTCCACTCGTTTTCGCTCGTTACGTAAGTACTGCGATATGCGAGGCCATTTGCTTAAATGTGAGTGAATATCGTTCGTATGATACAAATGAATCCGTTCCATAACATTCCCCTTCGTCCATTTAGAATAGTTCTTTTTTATTATACCAATCATTGCCAAATTTTTCTTCCATTTCAAAAAAAATAAAGCAAATGATTTTTTTTGAAACCGTTACCCTCTTTATGACACAACATATAAAGCACTTTTATACTGACTATTTACCAATTAGACAAACTTGAAAATAGTAGATAATTATAGTAGAATGATAAAATGGTAAAGTAACTGAAAGTATTTTAATAATCGTATAGCACGAATACATAGTAGGAAGCACGCAAAGCTTATCGACCAGTTTTGTGTACTTCCTCATTCTTATGTATAAGGAGCTACTCAACCAACTAAGGAGGAATTTTAATGATTGAGTTTAAAGATGTCAATAAATACTACGGTGAATTTCATGCGTTAAAGAACATCAATCTATCTTTTAAAAAAGGAGAGGTTGCTGTTGTAATCGGCCCATCTGGTTCTGGAAAAAGCACGATGCTTCGCTGCATCAACGGTCTGGAAGACATAAATGAAGGTCAATTATTGGTCAATGATGTTGATCTGCATGCAAAAGACACAAATATCAATAGTATACGCAAACATGTTGGAATGGTTTTCCAACACTTCAATTTATATCCGCACATGACTGTCTTGGAGAACGTCACATTAGCTCCAATCAAAGTCCTCAAACAAGATCCCAAAGAAGCTAAAAAAACAGCTGAAAAATTATTGGATAAGGTAAATATGTTGGATAAAAAAGACTCATATCCCACTCAATTATCCGGTGGACAAAAACAACGTATTGCAATTGCCAGAGGATTGGCAATGAATCCTGAAGTATTGCTATTTGATGAACCGACCAGTGCTCTTGATCCTGAAACGATCGACGATGTATTAGATGTTATGAAAAAATTAGCCAAAGAAGGAATGACCATGATCGTGGTTACACACGAGATGGGATTTGCACGCGAAGTTGGCGATAGAGTTATTTTTATGGCAAATGGAGAAGTCATTGAGGATAGAAATGCTCGAGAATTTTATGAAAATCCTCAAGATCCTAGAGCGAAACAATTCTTAGGCAAGATTATCCACCATGTTTAATTTGGAGGTGCAAGAATGAAACAATCAAAAAAACAAAACCTGCTTTTTTTATTGCTGTTCCCACTTATGCTGCTTGCTGCTTGTACATCTAGTACTGTAGCCAATCAAGATATCACGGAACGTTTATCACAAAGTTCTGCTCCTATCGTTAATTGGGGTGTAAAAGCAGATACAAATTTATTTGGTCTTTACAATATTGAAAAAGGTGAAATTGAAGGTTTCGATATTGATATCGCCAAAGCATTAACTGAAGAGATCACCGGGGATGCTGAAAATGCTGAATTTATCGAAGTAACTTCTAAAACGAGAATCCCATTGATCAAAAATGGGAATATCGATGCCATCATAGCTACTATGACGATCTCAGAAGAAAGAATGAAACAAGTCAATTTTTCAGACGTTTATTTTGCAGCTGGGCAATCGTTATTAGTTCCCAATGATAGTACTATTCAAAGTGTTGAAGATTTGGATACCGACACCACTGTTTTAGCGGTCAAAGGTTCTACTTCTGCTCAAAATATTCGCGAGCATGCACCAGAAACAAATGTTTTAGAATTAGAAAACTATTCTGAAGCCTTTACTGCTTTGCAGTCTGGTCAAGGTGATGCTGTGACAACAGACAACGCGATTCTCTTAGGAATTATTGCAGACAACCCTGGTTATCGTCTAGCTGGTGCTCCTTTTACAGATGAACCGTATGGAATTGCCATCAATCATGGACAAGAAAACTTTTTAGATGCAGTTAATGAAGCATTAGATACCATTATTGAAAATGGAACGTACGCTGAGATCTTCAGCAAATGGTTCCCTGAAGAAGAAGTTCCTGATCTTGACTAAATTTATGTTCTCTGTTTTAGAGAGCTATACTGAAACAAAAGAAATGAGGTGCATGAAATGATTGAAATCTTAACCAATTATGGTGATATATTATTAGAAGGTTTTATCAATACATTGATTGCTAGTTTGATTGCTTTAGTCATCAGTTTAATTATTGGGACCTTATTAGGTATCTTCCAAGTATCTACCAATAGACTGTTAGCCGGATTAGCTAATTTTTACGTCCAATTATTTTTAAACATACCATTATTGATCATTGTATTGTTCTTCTATGTCGTATTCCCCATGTTATTTGTGGGAGTAAATGGATTTACAGCCGGGATCATTGGATTAACGATCTACACGTCAGCTTTTATTGCTGAAACAGTTCGTGCCGGTATCTTAGGAGTTCCAAAAGGCCAAATGGAAGCTGGTTTATCCACAGGTCTAACTTATAGTGAAACAATGCGCTACATCATCTTACCGCAAGCTATTAAAATCGTGATTCCTCCACTAGGTAATCAATTCATCAACTTAGTAAAGAATTCGTCTGTTTTAGCTATGGTAGCTGGTTTAGATCTAATGTATTACGGAGATTTAATTGCGAGCGAAACATTTAATACATTTGACACTTATATTATTGTTGCCCTATTTTATCTGATTATTACTTTACCATTAACTTATACTATGCAGTATGTGGAACGCCGCTTAGCTGCAAATGATTAGGAGGAGATTCATTTGGATTTTACTGGAGCTTATTCCTGGGTGAACATCCGCTTTCTATTGGATGGACTCCTAGTTACAATTGAAGTGGCTGCTATTTCAATTATCTTGAGTTTTATCATCGGAGCCATCCTTGGCCTGTTACGGTACATGAAAATTCCAGTTCTTTCGTTAATTGTTGGAGCGATCATTGATATCATCCGGAATCTACCGTTACTGTTGATTATTTTCTTTACTTACTTTGCATTACCTCAAGTAGGAGTTCGATTAAGTATTTTCTGGTCTGCAGTTGCAGCGATGACTATTTTTGAATCCGCGATGCTTTCAGAAATTATTCGTGGAGGATTAACTTCAATTCCTTCTGGTCAAATGGAAGCGGGTCGATCAACAGGCTTAACTTATGTTCAAACTATCTGGTACATTATTATTCCGCAAGCATTGCGAGCAATGGTGCCGCCAATCGTTAGTCAATTCGTTGCATTAGTAAAAGATACGTCTTTAGCAACTATCATTACTTTACCTGAATTAACTCATAATGCACGAATCGTCTATGGACAAAATACGACTTACGTTATACCGATGTTCATCGCTATGGGATTCTTTTATTGGGTAGTGTGTTATACTCTGTCAAAATTATCCAAGCGCTTAGAACAAAGTGCGGGATAGCTCTTATACTAGTAAAGAACACCCCCATTTCATCTGCAATATCGCAGATAAAATAGGGGTGTTTTTGTGTACAGTTCTAAACCGTTAAGAAACATTATTTCCTCAAACCCATTTGACCATTAAGGTATGATTGCTCTCTTATTTCAATACAATATGCCCATCTGGATTCAAACACGCAGAAATATTGTATCCCAACTCATTTAAAATCAACCTAGCCGGACCAATCTTCAATTCTGTCCCTTCATAAGCTCGGTCGATTCGAATCGTCTGATCATCAGGTACTGAAATACTCGATTTGACTCCACTGGATGAACCCGCTTCTCTAATCTCCACCCCTTCTTTAGCAAATACACTTCCTCCGCGTAATAGACCATTGATGATCACTTTTCCCTGTGCTTCAATTATCGTATTTAAGCTGCCATGACCCACAATATGGACATCTCCGTTGCACTTTAGCGTACTAGTAAGTGTACTGGCTACAACGATGCTAGAATTTTCTTCGAAATCCAAGATATTCTTTTCTTGGATTTCTTGAATGGCACTCAAGACGCTTTGCAATTGATGCACAGTAGCTTCTAAATAAGTGTGAGTAAAAAAGAGTTCTTGAAGCTCTTTTGCAAGGACTCTCCATTCAATGGGTAAAAGCTCTTTATATTGATCAGCACTAAAAATGTAGTTTTTGACAGCTGTTTTCAATTCAACAAAACGTTTATTCATCAAAAAATCCACTATAGAACGAATACTCTGCTTCTGTTTGCTATTGATATAGTTGGATGAAAGTGTGATTTGATCAATGACCGAAATCAGCATGTCTAGTTGTATCGCAATCACTCCTATGGCCTTACCCAATTTTAATAACACCGCACTCTTTTCTCCAGCAGACAAAATAGAGTTGGAGATATTACCGCTACAATAAATAGAATGAGTGGCTGCTATAACAGAACTATTGACCGAAGCGTGTAAAACAATGTCGTTTCCGGCTTCCACCGTTGTATTTTCTTCTACTTCTCCTTCCACTTCCACATCTCCATAAAAGCGGATATTTCCTGTAGCAATATTTACATTCTCTCGCTGCAAATATTTTGGTACCACAGCAGCTTTGACAACATGATTGTTCTGTTGAATGTATGGCCGGCCAAGTTTAGTAGCTATAATTTTATTTTCTTCCACTTTAGTTCCTTTTTCCGAATGAACATGAACAGCGTTAACTGTTCTAGGCTGCAACTCTTGGTTTTTGATACTCCGTCCAATCTTCCCGACTTTCGGAGGATAAATGACAGCTAAGGTATCTCCAGGTTCAATAGTAGGGATTTTTCGAGTTTCTCGGAAATCAATATTCCCATTTTGATCTGCTGTCAAGACATGTTTAATAGATGGTTCAACTTGCAGTTCTAAAAAGCCATCTTTCCCTTCTTCTGCTGGAATTCCTCTAGCCACTTCTATCAACGCATGTTCATTAGACTGGGAGGCCAATATGATCGCTTCTTCATCTATACCATAAGTAATACCAGTTTCTCTTAACTGAGCTTTGATTTCTTCTATGGTTACTTTTACGTTTATTACTTTTTGTTCATTAATCGTCAACACAGCTTTGTGAGTTGGAGGGAAATCCTTCATTTCTCGAATAATTTGATACCCAGGTTCAACTTCAATAAAAGCCGTCAATTGTTCTTCATCCGTTATGACAGTACATCTGGATGGGATAATAATCTCTTTTATTTCAATTAATATGCGATCATTTTCTGTTACTTCAAAAGTAGATTCCGTTAAGATCTCACCATTTTTGGTGATGGTAATTCCTTTGCTACTCTCTTGGATCGTGATCGTTGGAATACTATTCGACCCATCTTTTGCAAATATACTCCCGTTGACGGCCCAGACTTTTCCTTTTAATATGTTGCTTTTTTTACTGAGGTATTGTTGATAGAAAGAATTTTTTGCATCACTAACTGATCGCTTTTCTTCTTCAGTTGTCCTGTTCATTTGTCCTTGCCTCCGTTTCCCATTCGGAAATTCGCTTACATTTATAAGCTAACAACAATCGTTCGTTCTCTTTTTAATTATATCGTTAAATAGCTTGAATACAACATTGCATTGGAGCATAAACAAAATTATTTTCAAACCGTCATGTAGTATGGCGAATTTAGTTCCTTATCATGTATATCTTGATGTTAAATATACAGCTTTGTTTTCATCCAATAGAGATTTAGTTGTATTTAAACCGTATTCTGGTTAAAATAATTAAAAATGTACGCTTGAAAATCAGGAGGGATTTAATTGTCTTTATCAGAACAGCATCAACAGTCTATCCATAAACTTCATCAATTGATGGATACCGTAAATCAAATCGTTATTGGGAAACAAGACGTTACCAAATTGACTATTACAGCAATGTTAGCTGGCGGGCATGTATTATTTGAAGATATTCCAGGTGTAGGAAAAACATTGCTGGTAAAGACGATCGCTAAAACATTGAATGCTCAATTTTCCAGAATTCAATTTACACCAGATCTCGTTCCCAGTGACATCATAGGGTTTTCTATTCCTTTATCTGAAAAAGCCCAATTTGAGTTTCGGAAGGGTCCGATTTTTTCATCTTTGATTTTAGCGGATGAAATCAACCGGACTTCCCCACGTACTCAAGCAGCTATGTTGGAAGCCATGTCTGAAGGTCATGTGACCATGGATGGCAAAACATATTCTTTGCCAAAACCTTTTTTTGTATTGGCAACACAAAACCCTATAGAACATGAAGGAACTTATCCACTGCCAGAAGCTCAATTAGATCGTTTTTTAATGCAACTTTCTTTAGGATACCCTACTTTAGAACAAGAAGTTCAAATGCTATCCAATCCTAATCAAAATGAAGCCTTGTCTCGTATTGAACCTTTATTGGATCTGGATGAACTCCAAGAACTGAAACAACTCGTTCCGACTATCTATGTCCAACCTGATTTACTCACTTATATCGTAAAATTAGGCGATTCCACTCGTACAAACCCATTGATTCGCTTAGGCGTTAGTCCCAGAGGAAATCAATATTGCTTAGCTGCCGCTAGAGCTCATGCTTTATTAGACATGCGGGATTATGTTATTCCTGATGATATCCTAGCCGTTCTTCCAGCTGTTTACCAGCACCGTTTGCTTTTCAAAGATTACCTTTCGTCTAAACAAAAAGCTGTTGCTATCCGTGCTCTTATTCAACAAGTACCTGTTCCAGTCAAAAGAGGACATAAATAATGAATGGTCGTAAATTATTTCTCATTCTGAAAAAAATTTGGTGGAGTATTTTGTATGGTGCACTTTTTATCTACACGCTTACTTTTCCCACTCCTGTTTCATGGGTCGTATTTTATTTTTTTACGGTTATTCTACTAGCATCTCTTTTGAGTACTTTTATTCTATGGGGAAAAGCTCAATTTGAAGTCTCAAAAAATCAACAGCATGAGCTGAATAGCCAGTTGAATTTGAAAACAAAAGGCTTCTTACCGATCTTGATTCCCTATTTGACCATAGTGATCAGTGTAAAGGAAAAGTCCTTTTCTACAGAAGTGCCCAGTTTATTTAAACACAAGGTATCAGCTTCTTTTTCTGCTATCCATTTGCCCAGAGGGAACCATAAAAAACTTTTGCTGCGTACTTCTGGAAAAGATATCTTGGGATTCTTTACTCACCAGGCTAAAAAGCAGATTCCAGTTGATCTAGAGATATATCCGGACGTGATTTATTCAACTTTACTGCATGGAACAGTAAAAAAATTAGATGCAAAATTGGAGTTGAAACGATTTTCTGCTCAAGATGCCGCTAATTTTCGTCAATTACGAGAACATCAGCAGCAAGATGCTTTAAAGGATATTGATTGGAAGACTAGTTTTAAAAAGCAAACATTGATGGTAAAAGACTACGATCAAGAAACAAATACCCCTTTAAACCTGATTTTTCTAGGGTACCAGTCACCTCAATTTGAGGAATTGCTTAGCTTGACGTATAGTCTTTATTTAGAATTGAGTCGTTTTCAAAATATACAACTTTTTATAGTGGGTGAATATGATGAACAATTGCTTCTTCAACAAGGGGGCAAAAATTTTTTAACCGTCCAACCAACAACACGCTTAACCCCTCTCTTGTCTGTTTGGGACAATCAATTGCCGAAAAATGGTAAAAAGATCATCGTAGCCCCAGACAGAGTTGTCTCTTCTATTGAAGATTCACAAGTAAAAACAAGTTTCTTTTTGAGCGAAGACACGCTGACCAATTTACACATAGGAGGGAACTAATTGACTCTCACAAAAGAATATTTGTTGACTCTTTTAAAAAAATTGTGCTTGGCTGCAGCCAATATAGCTTTATTTTCTCCTATACTTCAGCTGTTTGTTCAGTTAAATGATTTTTATTTTTCAAGACCCCTCCTTATTTACTTTATATTTGTCCAATTGATTTTTATATTCTTGCCCAAATGGTATCTCTGGTTGCCTATCCAACTCATCTCCAGTCTTTACCTTATCTATACCTACTTTCCATTACAGCAATCTTTTAGTCAGATCTGGTTTCAACTTTTTTTGAATGAATTCCTACAGCCATTTGCTCAAATGATTTCTGGGGAGATTACTATTTTACCCAATATCTTGAGTTTGCTGTTGATCATTAGTTTACTTTTGGTCATTAGCTTTGCTTTATTAAAGATATTCAATCCCTACCCAGCTTTTTTTACAGGCTTAGGGTATTTACTGATACTCCAAGCTTTTACCACTACCGATCTATTTGACACCGTCATTTCGACTTTGTTGTTTGGATTTCTACTGATAGGGGTAGCTCGTATAAAAGCAACAGGCAGTTGGCGAAATTCTTTCTTTTCCTTACTGTTGCTAACTGTTGGAGGAATTTTATTCACTAGAGTTTCTTTATGGGGCGTGAAAAATCTGACTCAGCAGCAAGAATGGACGATTTCTCAAGCTGATGTGTATCATGAATCATTAGAGGAAAAAGGTTTCTATGAGTGGATCGATCGTTACAGCCCTGGAGGAGTTTCCTCTCGAAGCGGATTTAGTGAAAATGACTCTAATTTAGGTGGTCCGCTTACTCAAAGACACAATACCGTTTTTATTGCTCATACTTCGCAACCGCATTATTGGCTGATTGAATCCAAAGAAATTTATACTGGAAAAGGTTGGGAAACTTCACGACAAGATTACGTTCCCGTTGATTTATCTATGTATGAATTATTCGATGCAGAACAAAGCAATATCGAGATACAAGAAATCGATATTGAGTTGAGTGAGTCTTTTTCCTATATCCCACATACCTATGGCACTCTTTTCTTTGATTTCGGTGAACAGACTGAAAATATTGATTTATTAATAGAAATACCTACTCAACAATACATTTTAGAAGATGCTGAAGACTTGGTTGATGCCTATACGCTTATTGTATCTCCTAGAGAATTTGATCCTGATATTTCTGAAGCAACTTCTATGAACGAAAATTTAGGGGATATTTTTTACGATACCTACACTCAATTGCCAAATGAACTGCCAGAACGAGTGATCGAACTAGCTTATTCCATTACAGAAGGTGCCACTACACCATATGAGCAAGTTCGTGCAATAGAACAGTATCTAAAGGAAGACGGGGGATTCCGCTACAGCGTGTCCGAAGCTGCTTACATTCCAGAAGGTCGGGATTACGTGGATCACTTTCTTTTTGATACCAAGGTTGGTTATTGCGATAATTATTCGACAGCTATGGTCGTATTATGCCGTGCTTTAGGCATCCCTACTCGTTGGGCAAAAGGATTCAACAGCGGTGAAGAGATAACTGATGAAGAGGAAACTTATTATGAGGTGTCCAATGCTAATGCTCATTCGTGGCCTGAAATTTACTTTACGGACTATGGCTGGGTTCCGTTTGAGCCTACTCCGCCCTTCGACCAACCACTTACAGATGAAACAGCTTTAGAAGAGGATTTTGACGACACCATCGCTCCAGAAGAAGAACAGCAGGATGAAGCTGTGGAACCATCTGAAAACTCTACCGAAAGTTCTCAAGACGCAACCTCTGAATCGGCTACTCAAGAAGATGAAAGCTCAACTGCCATTGCAAATGAAAGTTGGTTCAGCCAACATACAAGTAAACTGATGATTTTCGTTATACTAGTAGTTGTGGCTCTTACGGGCATTCTTAAGCGTTGGTCTATCCTTATTTGGTTGGTAAAAAAACTGTTGCTTACTCATTTACTGACGTTGCAACAGCAATTAAATTTAGTTATGCGGTTGTTCAAAACAAAATGGAAGCTTCGGCCTAATCAAACCATGCGTCAGTACTTTGAACAGTTGATTCTTTTAGTACCGAGAAAAGAACCGGCTATTCTAGCTTTTATTCAATTACTAGAAGAAGTGAATTACGCTCCCCCTATAGAAATAAAAGCTGCCTCTTCTCAGCAAAGCGAAGTTCTTATAGAAATGCTCTCTGTTTTTGAAGAGCTCCAGCAAAATTTAACCAGTCAATCACTATAAGTTTCTTGACTAAACGTAGGAAACGAGGCTGGGACAATAGACTTTATCTCTGCCATATACTAATTAGGTGCTTTTAAACACCTTCAAAAAGCCTAACTACACGCCTATAAGCCAGCCTCCCCTTATGAGAAAAAGCATCTCATAAGGGGAGACTGGCTTATATTCAATGGTCAAAACGTCTTTTGGCCCGCTCTCGTTTTTTCAGCGTGTTTGCAACACTAAATTTTGTTGATAAATAGTCTTAGCGACAAGTAAACTAAATTCAGCACAATACTTTCCTGCTGTATCTAAATCTTCAATGTATTCTTGAGTTATTTCAGAATTTGAAATGGTACGGATCGAAAGGAATGGAGTATTGAATGCTCGGGCAATTTGCGCTACCGCATAGGCTTCCATTTCCTCCCCACGGGTTTGAAATTTTTCATGCAACCAGTTGATACGATCGATTTCTCGATTCCAAAAATCCGCAGTTCCAATTCTTCCTTCTACAACTTTTCCGTTAGTGTATTCTGGTCCCAACTCTAGCGCAACCTTAACAAGTTCTGAATCACTCTCAAATACAAAAACATCTTTCAATTTATTATTTTCTTCTCTTACAAAAGTTTGCATCGGGACCCAGGATTCAGGAGACATTCCTTCCCCTTCTTCCAAATGGTTGGATACAAAGTTATTGATATGTACGATTTCTTTACCGATTATAGTATCAAAAACGTTCAATTGAGGATCATGTCCTCCAGCTGTTCCTTGATTAATGATCACTGAAGGCTGGTATTTATCAATCAATAATGCAGTAGCTGCTGCTGCATTAACCATTCCTATTTCTGTCCTAGACACCACTAATGGTATCTTTTCAACTTCTCCTAGAAAAAAAGAATAACTTCCATGTTTTTCTTCTGTATAAGTTTGCATAGCTTCTAAAAGAACTGCGATTTCTCCATCCATAGCTCCTTGGATAGCAATGACTGTTTGTTTTTGCACTAATTTCCATCTCCTTTTTAATAAAAAACGAATTAATTAACGATAAACCCACATTTTATTTCGCTTTATTATTAATATAAAGGAATGAAAAAGATTAATCAATCTATTATGCTATTAAAATACGAACTTTTCCAAAAGGTAATAGAATAAATATAAAGCGCTTTCTTTTAGTCTCTAGATTGCATTTTAAACCTGTTCCCACAGTCTGATAACATGCTTAGAGAAAGAACTCCCATTAAGAGTAAAAGCATCTCATAATGGGAGTTCTTTCTTATTCAGTAGTCAAAACGCCGTTTGTTTCGCTTTCTTTTTCAAATTATACTGTTTCTAGAGTGGCTGTTTCTTCCGCTTTGATAAACAAACCTTTTTGTTGCTGCTGATGCGGATAACGTATGCCGAGAGTATGCTTAGCTATTTTTACCGAATGATCACTAATACGCTCTAAATTAGATACGATATCTACGAAAAGAATACCATCTGAAGGTATTCCAACACCGTTATTCAATCGCTCTATATATTTTTCACGAATCTCATATTCTAGCTTATTCACCTCTTTTTCTCGTTGAATGACCGTTCCTGCTAGAGAAAAACTATCTGTTTTATAAGCTGAGACTGCATCTTCTACATTTTTTTGCACTAATTTAAATAAAGCTACTAAATCAGGGTCATAAAATACTTTTTCTCTCTCAGTATTGTCTAGATTCTTTTTACTCTTTTTATTCTTTTTAGCAGCCTGTGCGGCTTCTCTTACATTTTTTAAGATGCTTTCACAATGATCACCGATACGTTCAAGATACTTAGTGATTTCCATCATCATTACGTGTTCACTTGTATTTTGAAGAGGTAATTCTACATTAGACAACAACATTAAGTATTCAGTGATTTGAATATCTGTTTGATTGACGATTTCTTCTAACTTCATTGTGTTCTCTTTGCTTTTTTCATCTTGTTTACGATAGTAAGAAAACATTTCATGGAATTCTTCTAATACAAATTGCCCCATTTGGCCCACTTCATTTTTAGCTTGATTTAAAGCCATAGCTGGTGAACTTTGGATAAGTGTTTGATCTAGATGTGAATTTTCGTAGCTGAGTTCTGATTCATCATTAGGAACTATTTTGCATACTACATCTGCGATTTGGTTGATAAACCACATCTGGATCAATACATTGGCAATATTGAACAATCCGTGAGCAAAAGCAAGCTGCATTTCTGGATTTAAGTTAAGTAATCCGCCCAGGTAAATAATCATTTCTGTAAATGGATGCAAAACCAACATCACCAAAACCGTTCCGACTAAATTGAAAATCACATGTGATGCTGCAGTTCTCTTAGCTGCAACACTTGTACCGATAGCTGCTAATATAGCTGTGATAGTTGTTCCAATATTGTTTCCAAATAAAACTGGGAGCGCCCCTTCTAAAGCAATGCTGCCATGTGCATACAGCTCTTGTAATATTCCGATAGTTGCACTGGAACTTTGAAGAACTAATGTCAAACCAGTACCAGCAAAAACTCCTAAAAATGGGTTATCTGACAACTGCATCATCAAATCTCTAAATTGAGGCAAGTTTTCTAATGGTGCCATACCTGAACCCATCAATTCTAATCCATAAAATAAGGCTCCAAAACCAAAAATGATTTGCCCCATACTATTAATAGAAGGCTTTTTAAAGAAAAATAGCAATAAAGCCCCCACAGCTAAAATAGGAAGTGCATAGGCCCCAATATCGATCCCTATAATAAAAGCTGTGACCGTTGTACCAACATTTGCTCCCATGATAACTCCGATAGCTTGCTTCAAAGTCATAAATCCTGCACTAACCAATCCAACAGCAAGTACAGTAGTACCTGAACTACTTTGAATTAAAGCAGTAACCACAATACCAGCTAATATAGCTCTTAGCGGCGTTGAAGTAAATGTATTTAATATATCTCTTAAATTATCTCCAGCAGATCGTTGTAATCCATCTCCCATATATTTTAAACCGAAAAGAAAGATTCCTAAGCCTCCGAAGAATTGAAATAGCATTTCTTGAATATCCAATGGTAACCCTCCATGTGTCCTAATAAACAAATATAAAAAATTGCCTCTAGCTCCTATAATAGTGTCTAACGGAACAAAAAAAAACAACTTCTTCACTTTTATGAGAGTTTTCTTAACTTAAACTTTACAATATGTTTACACAAAAAAAACCGTTAGATTATACGAAACAACTTGTATAGTCTAACAGCTTTTTTGATTATCGGTAATTTAACGCTAGCCCTTTAAGGAAATTTCTAGCATAACGATCCAAACAAACTTTGTAATTACGGTGCCCTTCTTTTCTCAATAAAGCACTCAGCTCTGTTTTACCAATGTCCACACCTGCATCATAAAGAATTTCCAATACGTCTTCACTGGTTAAAGAAAGAGCGATTTTCAGTTTTTTGAGCATGACATTATTGATACTTAAAGCATTTTTCAATGGTGCTTCTGGTTTTGGGGGCTCATTTGAGCTGGTTTCTTTTTTTCCCCGCTTAATGGTGATCAGACCATTTAAAAAGGCAATTAAAGTTGTATTATCCAATTCTATAAATGAATCTGGATCAATGACTTCATCCTCTTCCGTTCTTTCAGGATTGACCAACATTTTTTTCACTTCTTCTTTAGTGACCTTAATACCACCTAATTTAAATATCTCTATCATATCTGTTTCTTTGATATCCAATGCATAACGCAAACGGATCAAACGATCATTATTATTCATAATTTCCTCCATCGTCCTATAGTTTATACATTAACCAGTATACCCTATTTTTCTTAGAGAATAAAAAGTAAACTGAACCTCAGTTGAAGAATTCTTCTAAGGTTCAGTCTACTTTATTGGCCTTACTAGTTTACAGCACCGGTATACCCCTCACGGATATCAAAATCAGATACAGATTCTGGTCCCCTCATAATTTCTCGTTCAATGTTTAAAACACCATTTCGCGTCGCTTTGACTTTCCAACGGACCAATTGCACCATACCATTTTTGATTTCAATGGCCGTGATAATAGTTGGGTAAATGCAGCACCCTGTATTGAAATAAGGATGATCTTTTTTCTTAGGGTATTTGAATCGATGTGTATGTCCGCAAATCAACATCATTTTATGTTTTTCGATCCATTTATTGTAGTTTTTTTCTACTTTGTGCCGTTTACTGACATTTTTTACTGGGCTGGAAGGATTTCGAATACCAAAGGCATGTAGAAACCGCCAAAAATACTTCAATGAAAGCATCGTTAATCTCCAAAATTGATCATTAGGTGCATCTCCTTGATGTCCATGCACCGTTAAAATTTCCTGTCCTGTTTGTTTGTGTTTCAAAACTAAAGCCTCTACTGGTTCAAGATCTTTCAAAAAGTCAAAAAACACTTCGTTGTATTCATCGTAATTCGTATAATAATTCTTTTTTACATATGAAGGATACTTTAAAAAAATATCATGATTCCCGTAAATCTTTACCAACCGATCCTCATCAAAAAATTTCTTGATCGTATCATATACAGCAGGATGCGCATTTTTCGTATGTTCAAAATTTGAGTATTCTAACATCTCATCTCCGTCGCCTGCTTCCACATACGTATAGTCATTTCGATAATAATGCTGTAAAGCGTATAGATAAATATCACGGTTTCTAGTAAATTCATCCGATAAACTTCCGTCTCCTCTATGAACATCACTCATGAATACATACTTCGAATTATCATCAAATTCTTCTACTCTTGCGTTTTCATAAGCCTCAGTCAATCGCCGATCGGTAAACATACCTCTCACCTCTTCTATTAAATCTTTTTTTCATTGGCAAATGTTTATTGAATTGCCTTTAATCAGCTTATTCTTTCCTCACAATTAAGTATACTTTATTCTTGATATGTAATGAAAGGTAACAGCTCATAAGCGGTGACGTTCTTCATATATGCATACAATAGAAGTTGAGAGCGGTACAAAAGACGTTATGACTATTGAATATAAACCAGCCTCAACTCTTGTTGTATCTTTTTTTTCTTAACTAAACATTTCGTTTTTATATAGAAGTCAGTGTTTTTCTAAATAAGCTATCTTATTTCAAAATCTATACTGCCTCTTTGTTTATCTTAATGGTAAAATAAATTTAGAAAAAGTGCTCAATCTGAATTTAATTACAGGGGGAATCAAATTTGGAAGACGGTTTGGTGTTTATCTTACTGGTTCTTGTTTTTTAGGTATTGTGATTGAAGGCATCTATGCCACATGGAATTTAGTTAATCATCATTCTCACTTATCTGCTCAAGAAAAAAGAAGAAATGGTTTAGAGATTTCTGGTTGACTTGGTTTGATATCGTAACGGAGATTTTTGATGCTTTTTAAATAGAACAAAAATTATTTTATCTTTATCCGTTTTTTTAAAAAAACTCCATTACAATAATTTAGACACAACTGTCTGTCTATTTGATTAAGAGTGTGCTTAAATTGCACATTTACCCCTTGCATCAAAAACAACAAAAGGAACTGAAATCCTCTTAAGAGATTCCAATTCCTTTTGTTGTTTTTCTAAGAAAAAAACTATCGTGCTCCGCCACCGCCGCCGCCACCAGCACCGGCACCACCACCAACTGAGGTCGCTCCACCTGTACCGCCAGCTGCTCCAGAAGACATCGTTGAATGGAACCCGCCACTAGCTAAACCGTTTGACCAATTTTGTCTAAATCCATAAGCGCCATTCCAATACCAATAGTAATAAATGTATTGATGATCTTCATAATGGGTTGTAGGTTCAGGCATCAGATCTTTAAATTGTTCTGTGATCTCTGCGCTTCTAAAATACAACGTACTCCATAAAATAAATTCTTCCACTGATAAGCGTTTCGATTCTCCTTGGAAATCTTCTAATTCAACTTCGTCTAAATAATTGTCAAACTGAACCAAGCGATCAAATAATTTATCCCCTTCAGTACTCGCAATCGCTACTTCCTGAGTTTGTTTCCATACAGTGATTTCTTCAAACCTGATCAAACCATTTTCTTCCAGATAATCTTTAGAGTAATCAATTAAATAGTTCGCATATTCTTCTACTGATTTGGCATGCTTTTTAGCCCATTTTTCCATTCTATCGTCACTAATAAAGCCCGTTGCATCAGCTGCATCCATCAACATCACCCACAACCCTATTTCATACGTCAGCTCTTGATCTAACGGCAATTGCTCAACAATCTCATCAAATGAGATCCGATACCTTTGTCTTTCTGTTTCGTAATCGACAATTTCGATCACCGTTTCAAATTTTTGATTGAAGACGGAATCTTTTTTTGTCGTCTCGATATTGATTCGTTTTTCATTTGCCCATTTCAACAAATAAACGGAGAAATAATCTTCAAAATACCCTTTACCCATATCATGCAATAAGTAAGCGATACCCGCCAAATCATCATCACCGAATGGTCTCTCTTCGTAAAGAATATTTTTATTCTCTCTGATACGAGCTGCCCCGCTACGCATTTGACCAGCCGCTTCTTTTTCATTTTTTACTTTTGTCGTATAAGTAATTGCAGTAGCACCACCACCAAACGCTAGTGTTGCGATACCTAAAAAGAGGATCATAGGGATAGTATCAGACGTTTGCTCGTCATTATATGCTGAACCTTCCATCGCTATATCACGTTGCTCTTCTAAAGTCATATTGACATTGGCTTGTGTTTGAAACAAATCCGACGGAAACTGCATCAGTACCGTTACATCATTGCTGTCGTCTACTTCCTCAGCTGCTTCCCAAATGATATTTCCATCGACTAACTGGATGTCTCCTTCAAATCCAAAACCCCAAAATCGAACATCATTTTCCGTAAATGGTTCCGGTCCAGTAATCTCTACCGTTAAATTTTCAGCTGGAATATCTGAGAACGTATCGAAATTCCATAGCAATGCTTGACCATCTTCTAACTCCCGCACCAGATTAGATAAGCTGTATGTCACTTCATAAGCATTATTGCCATATTCTCCGATGCCCCAAACCAATTCTAAACCGTCACCAGTATCGATGACTCCGTATTTTCCTGCTTTTTCTTCTCGAGAATCATCCGAATCCCAGTCTGCTACTTCTTCAAATCCAGCTACTGAAAAATCCAGTAACTCAGAATCTTGCAACCCTTCCAGTACGATAAATAATTCTGTTCCTTCATCCATCGACATCTGACGACGTTCTGTCACAATACCTGAACCGTCTTCTTGCAATTCTACTTCAATATCAATATTTGCCATTTCATTATCAGCCAATACTGTATCTGTAAAAGTTAGGTTTATCAATAGACCCAAACCAATCGTCCAAGTAGCTTTACTCATTTTCCCCATCCATACCTACCCTCTTTCTCATTCTATCTCTTGGCCCTAAACATATACGTTACCATTATTTCTTTCAGTATACCAAAATAATCGCAGACATTTAATTAGAATCCATTTTCCCTTTGATTTTTAATTTAAACAAAATAATACTTTATATTTCAAATAGTACAAATAGATTGAATTTTTCAAATATTCATACGCCTATTCATGAATTTATGCTATTCTTAACAAGGCATTATTTTAAAGAGTTTTTTAGGAGGACATGAATGCGCACGAAAGATATTTTTATTATTGGTTTTATGTTGTTTGCAATGTTTTTTGGAGCTGGCAATTTGATCTTCCCCCCAGCTTTAGGTTTTCAAAGTGGTGAGTTTTTCTGGCCTGCTATTTTAGGATTTATCTTAACTGGTGTCGGATTGCCATTGTTGAGTGTGATTGTCGGTTCGATTTCGGAACATGGATACAAAGAATCGTTGAATAAGATCCATCCGCTTTATTCCATTATTTTTTTAGTGATGATTTATTTAACGATTGGTCCCTTTTTTGCTATCCCAAGAACAGCGACTACTGCTTACGAAATGGGAGTAGTTCCATTTTTAAATCAGTCAAATGGATTAAGTTTGTTTATTTTTTCCGTTTTATTCTTTTTATTAGTATTGTGGATCGCCTTAAGCCCAGCTAACTTGAGTAACAGTATTGGAAAATATTTAACGCCAACATTACTAGTTGTTATTTTACTACTGATTTTCCGAGCACTGATCATGTATTGGACAAATACACCGCAAACAACTGCTGTGGCTTTCACTTCGGAAATTCCTTTTATTAAAGGGTTCACGGAAGGTTATCTGACAATGGATGCCATTGGGGCGATCGCCTTTTCCATTATCGTACTGAATTCTATTCGCAGCCTTGGAATCACCAATAAAAAAGACTTATTGATAGGGACTATCAAATCTGCTGTTTTAGCAGCTGCTTTGCTTGGATCAATTTACGGAGGTCTGGGCTGGATCAGTAACCGAGTAGCTCTTAGCACCGTGTTTCCAGCCAACCAAAATGCTGGTACATTCTTATTACAGTATATCTCCAATGAAGCATTTGGTTCTTTCGGTATTATGTTGCTGGGTGTTATTGTATTTTTAGCTTGTTTGACCACTGCTACTGGATTGATTGCTGCCGTCAGCGAGTACTTCAACAGCTTGATACCGTCTATATCTTACAAAACATTTGCAATCATCTTTACTTTGATCTCGCTTGTTCTTGCCAATCAAGGCTTGGACCAAGTTATTGAAACCAGTGTACCGATTTTGAGTATTATTTACCCAATTTCCATTTCCACTGTTTTATTGATCGCTTTTGCATTTTTCGTTCCTTCTCCAAGAATCAGTCTGCTGCTTCCTCTTTTGCTGATCACAGTAGAAAGCTTGCTTTCTGTAGCACATAAAAGCGATTGGCTGACACTTAGCTGGATCGAATATTTACCGCTTTACGGGTATCAACTAGAGTGGGTCCCACTATTAATAGTCGGCTGTATTGCAGGCTATCTTGCGGGCTGGAAGCAACCTAGAATCAACTACTGATCTCAGAAAAGTTAAGGACTTCATTTACTGAAGATTCTTGGCTTTTTTTAGTTTGTTTAACGAAAAATCGGTTTTGTGTTCCCTAATGAGGCTTATAACCTGGGAAAAGTCATGTAAAAATAAGTTACTTTCCCTTTTAGAACCAGTTAACAGGAAAAGGAACACAATCTCAATTTAGAACATTTTTTGTGAGGAAAATATCTCATTTTTAGATTATAAGTAAAAACTAGTAAGTAAAGTGATAGAATAGCTACTATAAGTTAAAAACTCGAACTAATAAGGAAGATGATTTAGTGAAGAAAAAGAATACTATCTGGCGAGCTTTAGTGTTGAATCCATTTATTGTGGTGATTTACGGAGTAGTTTGTTACTACCTGTATTTCCTGGCTCAGTACGGTGGAGCGTCAAGAAGAGCCCCGATCATCCTAGCTGGTGCTTTGATTTTAGCGAGCTGGTTTTTAGGCTGTCTGATCAAATATAGATCCTCTTCTAAAAAAGGAAATATACCTTTTGAAAAAGCAGGCTCCCCTGCATTGAATAAAATCAGCAAGTGGTGGACTGCATTTGCTACAGTAGCTCTGGTGTTGATTACTTTAGTGACGGGTTTCAACATCTATCAGAGTGCTACGAATTTACAAGGTAAACTAGCTTGGGTAATCGATGATTGGTTCAATACTCGTAAAGTCGAATTTGTCCATAACAATTTGTATGAAGATGGATTGGAAGGATTATTAGCGGATATTGAACAAACAGTCTCTTTACCAGATGAGTTGTATGTAGCCAATGAAGTAGATATAGCGTTTGACTTAGATGGCCAAGTGACTTCTATCTATGCCTTTTTATACGGATCAAATGAAGACAGTGAGACAGAAAGTTTTTTGGTCGCTTACGATAGTTCAAAGAGCAATGATATAACGATTTCTTTAAACGGATATGCAGCTCCCAATTTTAATGACGAACAAAAAATTCAGCCTTTGTTGGATACTTTAGCTAAAATCCCTCTTCAAGAAACTATTGGCCAATGGAATGAAGATACTTTTGGACTCTATTATGCTGGTTATCGCAGCTGGGGATACAATACCGATGGAATCGTGTACTTTGATGAAAACGGAAAACCTCAAGAATTAGAGAGAGCTGAAAATGAAATTGCCGGTTACACGGTTTCAGTTTTCGCTCCCAATAACGAAACTATCACACCGGTGCGCTTTATTGACTATTCCATAGAGGCTCCGATACTGAGTGAGGAAGAACAGAAACAGATTATAGATAAAGAAACCTATACTCCAGATGATGACTTTTACTACTTCAATGAACAGTTCGGCTATCAATTAGCAGTAGTCGATGCAGCTGCCGGCAGTCGGTTTTATGCTCTACAACAGACTTTAGATGGCGGAGAAACATGGGAGGTCATTAATCCCGATCCATTCTTAGCCAGTATTGGTGTTTCCACAGGTATGACATTTATTGATGAACAATTAGGGTTTATTGGTCTTTCTCATAGCGGCGGCAGTTATGCAGATCTATACCGAACTACGGATGGTGGACTGACATTTGAACTAGTTATACTGCCAGTCGTAGAAGTTCCTCTAGACGAGGATGAAAAATACCCTGCTTTTGATTTTCCAGAAATGCCTTATGAAGAAAATGGAAAACTTTATCTGCTCGTTAACCAAGGTCAAGATGGAGATTATAACGGTAATAACAAAATATTGTTCTTGTCCGATGATAATGGCGAGACTTGGGAATTTGCGGAAGAAGTGTGGTAAGACAGACTGAAAAGCTATCAACACCTTTTATTAGAGTGTTGATAGCTTTTTTCATCAATATTATTTTTGAATAAATCTAAGCATCGTTTCATTCAATTTTTCCGGTTCATCATGGAAGATGCCGTGTCCGCTTTTTTCAAAAGCAACCACAACATTATGCGGAATCAATTTTGCCATTTCCTCTGCAAATTCATACGGACAAATTTCATCTTTTTCTCCATGGCAAATCAATGTCGGAACCGTTATTTTTGGTAAATCAGCGCGTAAATCTTCATCCCTTAACGCAATAGCAGAAAGAATCGTTCCATAAGAAGTAGCTTTCCAAGCAAGACTGGCCACCCAATTTTTATAAGGTGTGGTAGCATGTTTGTTGAATAATTTTTTCCCGAAATCTTGTATCATTTTAGGACGATCCGTTTTTGCTTGTTCAATTAATTCGTCAACTTCTTCTTTTTTCATTCCGTAAGGGTAGTCCGGTCTTTGAGTAAATAAAGGAGCAGCTGCACCGATCAAAACCAATTTATTAACACCAAATCCGTCATATTGCGCCATATAGCGAGAAGCAATCGCTCCACCCATTGAAAAGCCGACTAGAATGCTGTCTTTAATTTCCAATTCTTCAATGACTGCCTTAACATCCTCGGCGAATGTATCATAACCATAGTCTTCTATTGCAAGGTCTGAATTTCCAAAGCCGCGTAAATCAATTCCAATTATACGGTACCCTTTTGCTAAGAAGTAGTTGTACTGGTATTCAAACATCTGCTGATTAAGCGGCCAACCATGAAGAAAAATAATTGGCTGTCCTGTTCCAACATCATCTACTGCAATCGGCACATCATTCTTTCCTTTAATCATTTTTTTCACTATAACTTCCTCCTTCAATATTTTTAATATCGTTTTTCTGAATTTCATAGTTATAGTATAAAGATTACCGATTTCTTATCAAAATGATATGTTTTGCTTTGTGTTTGATAATTTATTATTGTTCCTGACCAAAAAATGTTAGACTACTTAAATTGTAAGTGTTATTATTTGTTGAAGTGAAATAACTGTAAAGTGAGAGGGTATTGAATTGAAAGACAAAAAAAGTAATCAAAAAAGTAATCCTTGGTTATTGTATTTTATAGTCAGCTGTATGTTTTCATCGCTAGCTGCCTTCTTAGGAAATCCTCTATATGGTCTAGCAGCTGTACTGTTCAGCCTATGTTCTCTTTTAATGGCATTGAAAAATAACCGCACCAAATAAACAGACTCCATCTTTACCTGATGGAGTCTATTTCTATTGTATATAAACTGTAGCCCTATAGCTAAAAGAATCATTTTAATTGTAAGAAAGTCGGATGGTTCAAATTCGTGTTATCCATTCTAATTATGAAATAATAAAAACTCACTTTTTAAGAAAAGTGAGTTTTAAACACAGTATGAAACTGAATTATAACCAAGCTTCATCTTTAAATTAGTTGAGTGTTACCCTTTCTAATCTTTGTAGGGGGTTTCATTTAAGTTAACCATAGTTAGAATATAGTCTCTTTGCTTCTAAAATGTACCGGTCTAAAAACAGGATTCTCTTTAAGCTAACTCTTTCGCTTTTTTTGAAAAATGAATCATTTCAGATGCTAGATTTGACCGTAAAACCGTTAAATCGTGGTGGACAAGTTCCTTATTCCGAATCACTGCTGTTCCATTGATGAAGACATCTTGTACATTTGATGCATTTGCAGAATAAACCAGCGCTGCATAAGGATCAAAAATAGGGAACATATTTACTGAAGCTGTTTCGACTAGCACTACATCAGCCTTTTTCCCTATCTCTAAAGAGCCGATTTCATGTGACATGTTCAAAACCCTTGCTCCTTCAATAGTAGCCATTGCTACAATATCTCTAGCTGGAAAAGCTGTTCTGTCCTGTAATGCTGTCTTATGAAAATTAGCAACCAATTTCATTTGCGTAAATAAATCCAGTGTGTTGCCGCTACTTGGTCCATCTGTTCCTAAGCCTACAGGAATAGACATTTCCAGCATATGTTTTATTCGAGCGACACCTTTAGCAGACTTGGTGTTGGCTCCAATACAATGAGCTACCCCAATACCTTCTTGCTTTAAAATCTGCAGATCCTGCTCTGATAAATGAATGCAATGAGCCGCGATAAAACGCGGACTAAGAACGCCAATCGATTGCAAAAATTCTACCGGTGTAGCGTTATATTTTTCTCTAAAATGGTTCATTTCATAATCCATTTCTGCTACATGCATGGTCATCGGTACATTATACTTTTCCGCTAACTCAGCAGCTGCTTTTAAAGCTTCTGGATTATTGGTATTTGGCGCGTGCGGCGCAATGGCCGGGGTAATCAAATCATGGTCGAACCATTTTGGAATAAATTTTTCAGCATACTCAATACCACCATGAGCTGTGGGGGCATCACAAGATGGAAAGTCAACAACCGTCTCCCCTAAAACGGCTCGGGATTTCATTTCATCAGTAGCTTGTGCTAGAGTATCTTCAAAATAATACATATCTGCAAAAGTAGTAATACCAGCTAACTGCATTTCAGCAATTGCATATTTCCCGCTATGATAAGCCAATTCTTTCGTCATGCAGGCCGTTTCTAATGGAAATAAAAAGCGCCGCAGACGATCAGGATAATCATCACCTAATGAGCGAAAAGGAATCATCCCGATATGAGTATGAGTATTAACCATCCCAGGAATCGTGATGGTTTGATGAGCATCAATCACTTCATCAAAACTGCTTTCTAATTGTAAAAGCTGATCGTATGGACCTATTTCCAAAACTCTAGTATCTTCTATAACCAAATAACCATCAGGATATTCCGTGCATTTGGCATCCATTGTTAAGATATGACTATTTTTAATTAGAGTCTTCATCTAATCTCCTCCATTAATCGAATTGGGCGTTGACTGCGCACATCAAACATCCCTTTATCCGTAATTTTTATGGCTGGAGAAACGGGCAAAGACAACGTTGAAAATGACATGATCTCATTAGAGTTTCGGTAGCCTAAATCAATCATTCCTTGTCTTACCTCATTTAATTGCTGTCCAATAACTTGGATTGGTGCATCACTGATAACTCCGCCGATCAAAAGAGGACAACAACTGGCTACTTGTTTGTTTCGAACGGTCAAATAGCCGCCTTGTATCTCAACCAGTGTGTTTTGTGCTACAATTAAATCTTCGATCGAAGTTCCCATCACCATCAAGTTATGGTGATCATGTGCCCAAGTTGTTCCCAATGCTCCTTTTTCTGTCAGTGCATTTTCAACTAACCCATAGGCTTTATTTTCAGACTTCCCATAGCGTTCCATCACTACAATCAACGCTAAGCCACTTGATTCCCAGTCTAGATATCCATTTTTTATCGGTATTTCTCTTTGAACACATTCAGTAAACGTTCCTACTTCAGCTATGCGAATCACATTACAAACAGCAGATTTTCCTTCAACACGAATCTGAAAGCCACTCTTTCCAGTTTTTTCGCAGTGAACGGAGGAATAAAAGGTATCAGGAAAAACTGGTTTAGTTTCGGGATACCCTATCTCATTCCCTTTTTTATGTACTGACTTTCCAGCTTTATATACTGCTGAAACTTCCATTTTTGCTGGATCTTCCAACAGAATAAAATCCGCTTTAAAACCTGAAACGATCGCACCTCGATCTTGAAAACCCATTCTTCTTGCTGGTGTATAGGTGCTCATATAAATGGCGTGTTCAACTGGAATACCAGCTTCAATAGCCAATCGAACATTTTCATTTAAATGTCCCTTCAGTAAATCATCTGCCATAATATCATCTGTCACGATGGCACAGTATTCATAAAAATGATTTTTTACTATTGCTTGCATATTTTCTTTGGTTAGAGATTTCTTCTGTAGCTCTATGAACATTCCACTGCTGACTTTCTCGTAAATAGACTCTGGAGTTTGTTGTGTGTGATCCGCTGTTATCCCTTGGTACATAAACTTAGCCAAATCCAGTCCTGAGACTAGCGGTACATGCCCTTCAACAGGCATAAAGGGTTTCTTCTCTTGAACGGTATGCAAAATTTGACGAATCAAAGAATCTGAATCGTTTACGATGCCATCAAAATTCATAGCTTCTCCAAGAGCAATCACTTTAGGATGGTTTAGTAATTGCTGTACCTCTTCCACTCCTATGAATCCTCCTGTTGTTTCTACTTCTGGAATCGTTGAAGGAACAGAAGATGGAATCGCATAAAAAATATCCATTTCCGTTTCTTCTTTCATAAAGGCATTCATTCCTTCTATGCCAAATACATTAACGATTTCATGAGCATCTGCAACAACTGTAGTTACTCCATGAGTCAAACCAGCTTTTGAAAAAATAGAAGGAGGAATCATAGAACTTTCAATATGCATATGGATATCAATCAGTCCTGGAATCATGTAATTTCCATTTGCATCAATCGTAACATCTGGTTGCAAATCCATTAGGTTATTCATTCCAATTGAAAAAAACTTCTCGTTAAGAATGGCTACATCTTTCCATTCAAATATTTTTAGAAAACTATTGAATACTTGTACATTTGTAATAAGCTTATCTACTTTCATGAAAACTCACCTTTCTACTGACTCCTAGATAAAAAAATAACCTCCTAACTGAAAAGAGGTTATTTTTTAAGCTTCAACCTTTAATCTATTGATTTAAAGTTCTGTTCCATGTGCTGATCCAATCATCCATTTGTGTATTTACAAATTTGAAATCTACCGGTTTAGTCAACTCAGCAATCTCTCCATATGTTTTGTTTTCAGCTACTTCTCCACTTAATTCGACCTGTTTATTTGTTGGAGCTTCGTTTAATGAAGCTGCTGTAATAGTTTGTAATTCTTGGCTTAATCTCCAATTCACGAAATTATAGGCCATTTCTTTGTTTTCTGAATTTGCATTAATATTTACAGTATTAAAATTGGCGTACGTTCCAGAAACTGGAACAACGTATTGAACAGCCGGATGAGCTTCTGAGATCATCGGAATCGCAAAATCGCCTACAACCGCTGCAACGA
Source organism: Desemzia sp. RIT 804 (assembly GCF_016892605.1). Classification (GTDB taxonomy): domain Bacteria; phylum Bacillota; class Bacilli; order Lactobacillales; family Carnobacteriaceae; genus Desemzia. The sequence continues at coordinate 243,043 of NZ_JAFEMV010000005.1, read as the reverse complement.
TTTCTCCCGATTGAAACATATTAGCTAAATCAGAGGACTTAGCATATGTTTTAACGATATTGGGAGAAAGTTCTTCTAGTGCTTTAAAAGCTGCTGCCCCATTATCCGTTGTAATGTCTACCCCTTTATAGTCACTAGCTACATACATCATCGATGGTCCAAAAGTAGTGGAAATATCTGGAATAGAGATTTTCCCTTGAAGCGAAGGATCCCACAAATCAGAAAATTCGTCGATTTTCATGCCAGCAGCTTCTTCATCATAAATGATTCCAATACTATTTACTGTATACGCTGCTCCAGATCCGTTTTCACTCAATTCTTTGGCACTATCGATCAATTCAGCTAAATTCGGAATTTTTTCTGTATCAATTTCTTCAAATAACCCTTCTGACGCTCCTTGAGAGGAATTTGATTGCGGTAAATCAATAATATCTACTGTCGAGTTAGGATTGTTTTCAAATTTAGTGTAACGTTCAGAACTCGTACCTGTCTCTAATACAATATCTACGTCATATTCTTCTTCAAATGGCGCAAAAATATCTTCTTGCATAATATCTTCACTTAATCCAAATGTTGAGATAACTAATTCTTTATTTTCTCCACTCGCTTCTTGTCCACATGCTGCTAGTACTAATCCACTCATAACCATTAAACTTGTTAAAACTGCTTTCTTTTTCATTGCTTAAAAATCCCCCTTTTATAATTGGTCAGACTAAAATCAATTTTTCTTTTGGTATCACGACAAAAACTTTATCTCCTACTTGATAGCCAGGAACTTGCACATCATTGACTAACAATTTTCCAATCGAAGTTTCTACTTCATATTGATAACTTTTCCCTAAAAATGTACGGACTCTTATAGTACCTGCCAGACTATTAGACGGTATTTCTTGGTCATGTGCAGAAAGTAAAATATCATCTGGCCGAATCGTTCCAGTTGTTTGTTGTCTACCTGCTGAATGCACTGTTTCAATCAACGTTCCATCTGATGTTGTGTATGTATGAGTGTCTTGTTTGGTCAGGGCAAAGAAATTTTCGAACCCTATAAAACGCGCAACGAACTCAGTCTTAGGATTTTTATAAATTTCTTCCGGAGAATCATATTGTTCAATGACTCCATTGTTCATAACGGCTACTTTATCCGAGATCGAAAAACATTCTTCTTGATCATGGGTTACAAAGACTGTTGTTATCCCTAATTTGCGTTGGATACGTTTGATCTCGATCCGCATACTGATGCGCAATTTAGCATCCAAATTACTTAAAGGTTCGTCCAGTAACAATAATTGAGGTTCAATCACTAATGCCCGAGCAAGAGCCACACGTTGCCGTTGTCCTCCAGATAGTTGTTTAGGATAGCGTTCAGCATAATGCGATAAATCCGTAGCCTCTAAAATAGCTTGGACTTTTTTTTCGATCACTTCTTTTTTTTCTTTTCTCAATTTCAATCCGAAACCCACATTTTCTCTAACGGTTAAATGTGGAAATAATGCATAACTTTGAAAAACCATCCCAAAATTACGTTTGTGGACAGGCACCTTTGTCAAATTAGAATCTCCTACAGTAAAGGTTCCATCATTAGGCTCAATCAGTCCTGCAATAACTCGTAAGGTCGTTGTTTTACCACACCCTGATGGTCCTAACAATGAGATCAGTTCTCCTTTTTCCATAGATAGATTCAGTTCTTTCAATATATTATTTTTCCCGTCATAACTAACACGGATATTTTTTAAGTCAACAAATGACATAATAGGACATGTCCTCCTTAAGGGTATTTAATAAAACGACTAATGAAGCAAACTGGTAAATTTGGAATTCGCTACTCTTGTTAACTTTCTTTTAGTTTGTTCGACTTGCTAGACAACCTTTGCTAGACCAAGTGTTTTTTCAATCAAAAACATCAAAATGATCGTTCCAAGCATCAAAAGTACAGATAAAGCAGAAACAACTGGATTATAATTGTATTCGATATAATTCATTAAAGTGGTGGGCAAAGTTGAAATGCCGGGACCAGATAAAAATTGTGAAACAGGTATATTGTTAAAAGAATTGATAAAAGCCAACATAAAAGAAGCAAATATACTGGAAGAGATATTTGGCAAGACAATACTTATAAAAGCTTTGAACTTAGTGCTTCCTAAAGTCCATGCTACTTCTTCTATTGAAAAGTCCAATTGCTCTAAACTAGAGCCTACTACACGAATAATGTACGGCAGACTGATCAAAAAATGACCTAACAACAAGCCAGTGAATAGAGGGATCTGCAAACGGATGACGATAAATTGAAACAGCGAATACCCTACTACAACACCTGGAATAATGGTTGGGGATAAGAAGAAACTTTTAATCCAGCTTTTCCCTTTCACACCCTGCCTAGTTAAAGCATATGCAGCAGGGATGCCAATGATCAACGCCAACAAAGTTGCCAGTAATGAAACTTCTAAACTCAATAAAAAACTGTCCATAAAAGATTGATTTTCAAACACAGCTGTAAACCACTGAAATGTAAATCCGGTAATCGGAAATTGAATAGTCGGATTTTCTCCAAAAGCAGTTATCGTGATAATGATTAAAGGGATAAACAAGAAAGCAAATACAGCTCCGGCGAATATCGATAATCCTCTTTGTTTACGCATCTTGTTCACCTCGTTTGTCTATTCTATTGGCGATCAAGTTAAAACCTTTCATAACGATCAAAGTCGTCACGATCATGATCAATGCAATGACGCTTGCATCTTCCCAATTGCCCAAAGTCATAGCATTTTGATACAGAAATGTCGACAACATCATATTACGGTTGCCTCCAAGTAACTGAGGAGTGGTATAAGCTGTCAATGTGCCAGTAAAAACCAGAATACTCCCTACAATGATCCCAGGAATGCTCAACGGTAAAACGACTTTAATGAACGCTTTTATGCGACTCGCTCCGAGAGTTTCTGCCGCTTCCATGATTTCTGGATTGATATTTTCCATTACCCCTACTAATGTGATAATCAAAATAGGCAAAAATAAATAAATCGATCCAATAATAATTGAAAACTCTGTATATAATAAGGTCAAGGGCTTAGATATGATCCCTATACTAGCTAGCAACTTATTGACCACACCGTTTTGTCCTAATAAATTGATCCATGCAAAACTTCGAATAACCGAATTGGTCAGCATCGGAAATAGCGTCAGTGCCATCAACAATCCTCGCCATTTTGCGGATGTTCCGGCTATAAAGTAAGCAGTAGGAACCCCAAGAATGATGCACATGACCGTCACAATAATTGAAACACGAATGGTACGTATAAAAATACCGAAATTATATGTATCTTTAAAAAAAGAAATATAGGAATCAAACGACAGTGTTCCATTATAAAAGGTTGGCCAAATAACTGATACTAACGGTATCAACAAAAAGAAAACCAATAAGATTAATCCCGGTGCTAGTATTAGATACGGGATTTTTTTCGACATAAGATAAATCCTCCTTAAAAAAATAAAAATTAATAAAAACTCGTACCCTTTTCGTTAATTCTTAATGTTCGTATTTCTACACAAGTCAGTATAACCGTTAAAAAATTAATGGACAACACTTTTGGCGAATAAAGGTTAAATTTTTTATTTAATGTTCGTGTTTTAAAGTTAATAAGCATAGTATAAGTTTTTAAAAATAACTAAAAAGCTTTTTAAACGAACGAAAATAGTATAATTAGCATAAAGGTACTCATTTTTGCTCGTTTTTGATTGGTTACGTTTATGCTATTTAATCTATACCTTTACTCTTAACTTTAACTTTTTATAACTAAATGAACCTCCTCGTGATCTTTTTCTTACTACAGTAGTTGAAGATAAAATGTGCTGATAATTTCAACGGCTTCTTTCAGTAACGTCTACTCGCTCTTTGCTTTGTTCGATTGCTTTATGTAATAATATATTTTCAAAAATATCTATCACTAAAAGAATATGCTCTAGTTTAAAAACTTCTAATCCAAATTCTATGCAAACCCTCTCCAATTATTTGAGAACACCTTCATTGGAAATAGCGTATTTATTTGTTAACATTTTATAGACCAAAGAGCTATTTAAATATCCTTGAACAACCTGCAACTTAAATCTTTCCTTGTATCTTGAAATAAAAAATGACCACTAAAAGTTAGAGTAAAATCTAACTTTTAGTGGTCGTTACCTTTTTTTATATGATTTTTATTTTGCTGGATGCAGCTCTATTTATGTTTTTTTATCCAAAAGACTTAGTGAAGCTTAAGCAAACTTATTATCTGCTATTGCTTAGCATAACCATTCCCGTGACCTGGTGTATAATTACTTGCTTCTGCTTCAGTAATAAGTTTAAAATTATTTTTATTTTTAACCTGCCCATAAGTTTTGCCACTCTCAACTTTCAGGAATTTATAGCCAGATGGGGCTTGGTACCATTCTCCTGATAAAGAAGGAGAAGGAGTAGATGTGCTGCTAGACGTATTACTAGAAGTACTGCTAGACGAAGACGAGCTATTGCTTGATTTTTGCGCTGCTTGTTGCGCTGCCGCTTCTTCTTTCTCACGCTCAGCTTTTTCTTTAGCTTCAGCTTCGGCTTTTTCTTTGGCTGCTGCTATCCGCTGGTTACTATTACTCATAAATTCATTATAATTAGTTTGAAGAATAGTATAATTTTTTGCCAGATCACCAGGTTCGTAATCCGTCATTTCTAATGCATTACTTAAAGTTTGAATGACTTCACTTAACTTATCTTTCTCTTCTGACGTCAAATCGCCTTCTGAAATCAGAGAGTTCGTTGTTTTAACGAGCTCATTCGTCTGACTTTTATTTTCTTGGAAATCTTTCTCCGTTTTTTCTTGTTTTGTTTTTAGCTGTCTGATCAACTGTTGAGAATCACTTTTTCGACTTTTTACTAGCTCAAAATCATCTGCATCTTCAAAATACTGCGCATTCTCTTCTTCAGCATTTTTTAACGCTTCTTTATCACTCGCTAGCAAATATTCTTTATTAAATAACTGAGCCGACTCTTTATTAAGCTCTTTTAATTCATTTATTGAATCAACCAATAATGATTGGTTTTCGCTCATTTGAGTTGATAGAGTACTTAGCTCTCCCGATAAAGTACGTATTGGTAAAACTTTTTGAACAGACGTTAAACTTTTCAACTCGCTTTTTAGACTTTCTATTTGCAGAGAATCTTCAGCGACAATATACGGTTCCTGGCTCTTTTTTTCTAAAGTTTCAAATTTTTCTATCAATTGAGTAAGTTCACTTTTGGCTACTTCTGCTTCCTTAGAAACCACGCGTTGTTGCACTTGTGACAATTGTTTCTTTTCTTCTTCCATCAACAACCGTAGAGAACGGCGTGTTTCAGTTTGTTCAGCCTCTTCGATACGATCTAGACCTTGATTCAAGAGATCTTGATCCTCTTCTGAGATAAATTCTGAGGCAAGCACTTCTTTTATATGTATTTCTTGTTGATCTTGCTGCTCGTAAAGTTCCTGATAAGCTTCAGCATCCGTATTCGTTGCAATAATTCCTGCAGTTGAAAATGCCAAAACAATTCCTAATAATGTACGTCTTAATTTCATTTTACTCCTCTACCTATCCCCTCTTATACCAAATCCTATGTACTGTGTCTAATTAACTTTTGATACCTTTACGATGATGTTTCTATATTCTGTTCAATACTAGTATTTGCGACTAAATCCTCATAGTGGTCTTTTATTTCTGATACTTTTTTCTCAAAATTATTTCTTCCATTTTTATCATCCAAACCTTTAAATAATCCCTTTGATTCTTGTTCAAAAGAATGGTCCAGTTGATAATCAATAAAGAAGACAAGTTCTTTGTTTTTTAATACCTCGGGATCGTTCTCTTTTAAAAATCTTTCTAACTTACCATAATTCTTGCTTTCCACACGTATTCGCAAAGCAAAGTAAAGCGTTATCCCCATTGCAATCAAATAAAGAATAAAAGGACTAATTCGAAATAGATTTAATGCTACAAAAACACTCGTCAACACAAGTAATGCACATGAAAAAAGTATAATTTTCACTTCATATCGTTTGTGCTTTTGGTATAACGACAAAATAGACTGGTATTCATTCATAATTACTTCTCCTAACATAAGTTATTTCATTGTTAATCATAAGCTTTTCTTACTATTGTTACAATAACTATTTTTAAGAAAGTTGTTTCATGGGATAGAGGAATTACTCTATAAATAGATAGTTAAAAATCTTTTACCAAAAGATTTCTAACTATCTATTTATGAGCTTACCCTACTGACCCTTCCATCTCATAAGCAATCAATCGATTCAATTCCACCGCATACTCCATCGGCAGCTCCTTAGAAAAAGGCTCCACAAATCCCATAATGATCATTTCTGTTGCTTGCTGCTCTGTCAATCCGCGACTCATCAGATAGTACAATTGTTCTTCGGAAATCTTAGACACTTTTGCTTCATGTTCTAATGAAACATTTCCATTATGGATTTCATTGAAGGGAATGGTATCGGATTTCGACAGGTCATCCATGATGATCGTGTCACATTCGATATGTGAAATAGAGCCGCCAGAATTTTTGCCAAATGTTACTTGCCCACGATAGTTGACTTCTCCGCCATCTTTAGCAATGGACTTGGAAATGATGGAACTAGACGTGTTAGGTGCGTTGTGAATCATTTTGGCTCCAGTATCTTGGTTTTGTCCTTTTCCTGCCATGGCGATAGACAGCATGGTCCCTGTTGCGCCTCGACCGTTCAATAGGATGCTCGGGTACTTCATGGTCGTGCGCGCGCCAAGATTGCCGTCGATCCATTCCATGGTAGCTCCTTCTGCGGCAGTCGCTCGTTTCGTCACCAAATTATACACATTGTCCGACCAGTTTTGGATTGTCGTGTAGCGGCAGTAGGCGTCTTTTTTAACAATGATCTCTACGATCGCGGCATGCAGACTGCTGGATGAAAAAGTCGGTGCCGTACACCCTTCTACATAATGCACGCTCGCACCTTCATCAACCACAATCAATGTCCGTTCAAATTGACCCATGCCTTCCTCGTTAATACGGAAGTACATTTGCAAAGGAACATCAATACGGACACCTTTTGGTACATAAATGAAGGTTCCGCCAGACCAGACAGCTGAATTCAGAGCAGCCAGCTTGTTGTCTGTTGGCGGTACAACGGTTCCAAAATATTCCTTAAAAATTTCTGGATATTCTTTCAATGCTGTATCAGTATCTAAAAAGACGATGCCTAATTTTTCATACTCTTCTTTCATGTTGTGGTAGACAACTTCAGATTCATATTGCGCCCCTGCTCCAGCCAGGTATTTGCGCTCAGCTTCCGGGATTCCGATGCGTTCGAAAGTTTCTTTGATTTTCTCTGGCACATCATCCCAGCTGCGTTCTGGTTTGTCACTGGGCTTGCGGTAATAAGTGATCTCGTCGAAGTCGATTTCTGACAAATCAGCTCCCCATGAAGGAAGCGGACGTTGCAAGTAATGCTGGTAGGATTTCAATCGATAGTCCAACATCCATTGCGGCTCTTGTTTACGCTCAGAGATTTCTCTCACGATCGCCTCTGAAAGTCCTTTTCCTGTCGAATAGACCGACTCCACATCATCATGGAAACCAAATTTGTAATCTTCAAATTGTAAATCAGATGTCATCTGTTTTTGCCTCCTTTAATTCTCGTCCTGTCCCGCAGCAGCCAGCGCTTTTTCCAGTGCTTTCCACGATAAGGTGGCGCATTTGATACGTGCCGGGAATTTCGCTACACCGTTCAATAAAGCCGCATCCCCTAAAGCTTCTACATCGGAAACTTCTTTACCTTGGACCAATTCGGAAAAACCCTGCGTTAGTTCAAAAGCTTCTGCTTTCGTTTTTCCGATCATCACATCTGTCATCATACTTGCACTGGCTCGGCTGATGGTGCATCCATGTCCTGAAAAACGAATGTCTTGAACCCTATCTTCTTCGATTCTCAGTTGCAGTTGGATTACATCCCCACAAGATGGATTGATCAGCTCGATTTGATCGGTCGAATCCTCTAATGTCCCTTCATGATGTGGATGTTGCGAGTGATCCAAGATCACTTGTCGGTAAAGCTGATCTAGTTTAGAGAGTGCCATATTGGAAAAACTCCTTTACTGCTTGGATCGCTGCCACAAATTTGTCTACATCTTCTGTGGTGTTATACAAGTAAAAACTAGCTCGTACGGTAGATTGCAGATTCAATCGACGCATCAATGGTTGAGCGCAATGATTCCCAGCTCTCACCGCTACCCCTTCCATGTCCATGGCTGTAGCGACATCGTGCGGATGGATGCCTTCCAAATTGAAAGACACCACTCCTGTGCGAACAGCTGGATCTGTTGGACCATACATGGTCACACCATCTATTTTTTCCAGTTGCGGCCATAAATAAGCAATCAGTTCTTGTTCCATAATGTGCACCTTTTCCATGCCTATTGTGGACAAGTAATCGATCGCTGCTCCAAGACCGATCACTCCTGCAATATTCGGCGTACCAGCTTCAAACTTCCATGGCAGCTCTTTCCAAGTACTGTCCTCTTCTTCTACCAATTCGATCATTTCCCCGCCAAATTCAACAGGTTCCATTTGTTCCAATAAGTGTCTTTTCCCATATAAGATACCAATTCCAGTTGGACCGAGCATTTTGTGTCCGCTGAAAGTATAGAAATCAGCAGCTAGTTCTTGCACATCGACAGGCATATGCGGAACAGCTTGTGCACCGTCCACTACCACAACGGCACCTGCTTGATGAGCCATCTCTGCCAATTCAGTAATTGGATTGATAACGCCTAGTACATTGGAGCAATGACTGACGGCTACGATTTTCGTTTTTCCGCCAATCAATTCTTCTGCAGCTTTCAAATCTAATTCACCCGACTCCAGTAAAGGAATGAATCTCAATATGGCTCCTGTTTTTTTCGCCAATTGCTGCCACGGGATCCAATTAGAATGATGTTCCATATAAGTCAAAACGATTTCGTCACCTTCAAAGACGTTAGCCTCTCCATAACTTCTAGCGATCCAATTCAATGAAGTGGTCGTCCCTCTAGTAAAAATGACCTCTGCTGTTTCATTGGCATGGATAAACTGACGTACTTTTTCTCTGACTGCTTCATATTGATTGGTAGCCCGTTCTGCCAACGTATGGACACCGCGATGCACATTGGCATTGGAGGTTTCGTAATACATTTGTAGAGCGTCCAGCACAGCAGCCGGCTTTTGCGTAGTAGCTGCATTATCCAAGTAAATCAACGGTTCGTCATTGACTTGTTGCTGCAGAATCGGAAAATCTTTTTTTAAACGTTGACTGTCCAACTTCATTACACAAGCTTCCTTTCAATGGTGTTCACTAATTCATCTCGAATGTTCTTCAACGGAATCGCTGCGATCACAGAGCCTAAGAAACCGCGAATCACTAATCTCTCCGCTTCAGCTTTGGGAATCCCGCGACTCATCAAATAGTACATTTCTTCTGGGTCTACTCTCCCTACACTTGCAGCATGACCAGCAGTGACATCATTTTCATCGATCAATAAAATCGGATTCGCATCTCCACGAGCATTATCCGACAGCATCAATACTCGGCTTTCTTGTTGCGCATCGGCTCCTTTAGCTCCTTTTAGAATATGCCCGATACCATTAAATGTCAGTGTAGCACGGTCTTTGATGACTCCATGTTGTAAAATATGCCCCACACTGTGGCGGGCAAAATTAGTCACACGAGTATCGATCGCTTGGACTTGATGTCCCATGCTGATCGCCACGACTTTGATCTCACTGTGGGACCCTGTTCCGATCAAGTCCGTATCAAAATCTGCGATCACATTCCCACCATTCATAACACCTATCGCCCAATCTAATCTCGAGTCCTGCAATAAATGCCCTCTGCGGTTAAAATAAGAAACCGTGTTTTCACCCAGCTGATCTACTGCCGAATATTTTACTTTGGCACCTGGTTTGGTGATGACCTCCGCAATGATCGAAGCAGCAGCTTTTTCTTCACCGATCGTTTCAAACCGCTCTACATAAGTGAATTCACTGTTTTCATCGGCATAAACCAATATGTGCTTAGCAAATAATTCCTGGAATTGGCTGTTTTGAACAAAAACAGCTTCAAATGGTTCGTTCACAACGACGTTTTTAGGCACATACAAAAAAAGTCCACTGTTCATAAATGCTGTATGGAAAGCTGTCAGTTTATCTTCATCGTACTTGACCGCTAACTGCATATAGACTTCTTTGACTAAGTCACCATGCTCTTTAATAGCTGTAAACAAATCGGTAAAGATCACTCCTTGGTCGATCAAGGTTTGTGGCAATATTTCTTCTATTGTATTCTTTCCAAATTGCACAACACGTTGTTCGCTGTCATCAGGCAAGATAACACCTGAAAAAGTTTCATCGTCTTCAAAAGTACCTTCTGATACTTCCATTAGCGGCCAACGTTCATAATGAGCTCGCTCAATAACCGGCAGCTCCAGCTGGTCGATCTGGTCATAAGCTTTTAGCCGTAATTCTAGCATCCACTCCGGTTCTTGACGTTTTTGAGAAAACTGTTTGATCGCTTCAAGATGATTTAACTGACTCATTGCTTTCATGTCGTTTCCTCCTAACCTTCTATGCTTTCTACTTCTAGACCTAGATCTTCGCTGATTCCTTTATATCCTTCGCTTTCTAAACGTTTAGCCAATTCAGCTCCACCAGTCAAGACCACTTTTCCATTCATCATGATGTGCACCACATCTGGCACGATATAATTCAATAAGCGTTGGTAATGCGTAATAATCAATGAGCCAAAACGCTCTCCACGCATCGCATTGACTCCTTTAGCCACTACTTGCAAGGCATCGATATCCAATCCTGAATCAATTTCATCCAAAATCGCAAATGTTGGTTCAATCATCATCAATTGTAAGATTTCATTCCGTTTTTTCTCCCCGCCGGAAAAACCTTCGTTCAAATAACGTTCAGCCATTTCTTCCGGCATATCCAATACTGCCATTTTTTCATCAAGCTTTTTGATAAATGACATGACGCCGATTTTGTCATTTTCTGCTCTTCTGGAATTGATAGCTGCCCGCATGAATTCGGCGTTAGTGACTCCAGCGATCTCACTTGGGTATTGAACCGCTAAAAATAATCCCGCTCGAGCACGTTCGTCTACTTCCATCTCCAGTACATTTTCTCCGTCCAATAAAATCTCGCCTTTTGTGACTATATAGCTTGGATGTCCCATGATAGCTGCTGATAAGGTTGATTTCCCTGTTCCGTTCGGTCCCATAATAGCATGGATTTCTCCCGTTTTGATGATCAAATTGACCCCTTTTAAAATTTCCTTTTCTTCTATAGAAACATGTAAATCTTTGATTTCTAAAATCGACATGAAGAATCCCTCTTTTCTCTGCTTCATTTAATAAGCTAATAATAACAGAAGAATCGTATATTTTCATTACTTTATACATAATTGAACAATAATACCCTATTGTTTACACAACATTTCAGACATAAACAACCTTTACACGTCTGTTTTATGTTCAATAAAACACAATGATATACAGAAGTGTTTTCTTCCTTAAATATATAGTCATACTACCTTTTTCTTGTTGATTCATGTAAAATAAGGCTAACCATAATGGATTGGTTTGTTTTTGGAAAGGAAGTGTTTTGATGAAACCGATTATTGGAATTCCAGGAAATATTTTAACTCAGCAATCTCCCGACTTTGTTGGTTTACCGATCACGTATACTCCTCAAGGTTTTATTGAAGGAATCACTACCGCTTTTGGATTGCCTTCTGTTATTCCGCTTGGAAATCCTAATGATGCCAAAGAATACGTTTCTCGTATAGATGGATTATTGTTAGCTGGAGGACAAGATGTTTCTCCTTTACTGTACGGTGAAGAACCTATTCCTGCTTTAGGAACAACTAGCCCTGTTCGAGATACTTTTGAAATAGCTCTGATCAATGAAGCTATCCAACAAAAGAAACCTATTTTGGCTGTTTGTCGCGGAATGCAGATTTTGAATGTAGCTTTTGGAGGCACCTTGTACCAAGATTTGGCTAGTTCTTATTCAGATTTAACAGTGCAACATGTCCAACAAACGATGTACGACAATGGTGCTCACACAGTGACCATCGATCCGGATAGTCGTTTGGCTAAAATTTATGGACCAACTTATGTCGTCAATTCTTATCATCACCAAGCTATTAAAGAATTAGCTGATCCATTTGAAGCTGTCGCTTGGAGCAAAGATCGTTTGATCGAAGGATTCGAAGCTAAGGATCCTGACACAAGCATCGTAGCCGTTCAATGGCATCCAGAATTGATGATCAAAACCGATGAAAAAATGCAGCAGCTGTTTACCGAATTTGTTAGTCGCGTGAAAAAAAATAAAGTACCTGCTCTATAAAAAATGTTTTATAAAAAAAATAAAAGACTTCCATCGAAGCGCATAATGGAGGTCTTTTTTGCGGTTTTAGACAAAAATAAAAAAGCTTGCAAAACACTACATATTGTGTTTCCAGCTTATCGTTTGAGTTATTTAATCTAAATGTAGTATTTAAACATTGCATCTATCTTTAAAGCGATGTAGAATTGAATTATCAAATGAAATGTTCAAAGGAGAATAAAAAATGGCTGATAAAACTATTGTAATCTACTCAAAACCAAATTGCATGCAATGCAATTTTACCAAAAAATACCTAGATGATAAAGGTGTACTTTACGAAATCAAAGATATTTTTGAATCTGAAGCAGCATTAGCAGAAGTAAAAGAGCTAGGTTTCAGTTCTGTTCCTGTCATCTTAGCTGATGGACAAGACGCGTTTAATGGATTCCGCCCGGATCTATTAGATCAATTAGCATGAAAATAGTTTATATTTCTTTGACCGGCCAAACGAGAAAATTTGTTCAAAAATTAGATATGGATTTGTTGGAATTGACTCCGACAAATCCATTTATCAGTATTAACGAACCTTTTGTGATCGTTACACCGACCTATGAGAAAGAAGCTACCGAAATTTTAAATGATTTTCTCGAAACGGCAAATAACAAACAATACTTTAAGGGCATTGCCGGTGGCGGAAACTTAAATTTTGGACAGTTGTTTGTGTTTACAGCGAAAGATTTAGCAAAAGAATATGATGTCCCTTTAATACATACCTTTGAATTTCAAGGGAATGATGAAGATGTAAAAAAATTAAAGAAAGCGGTGAACGACCTTGGAAAAGCCTAAATTAGCTACAAAACCCAAAGAGGTCACTTATTTTAAACTGAACAATGAATTGAACCGACCAGTAGATGGATCAATCCCATTACACAAAGATCGTGAAGCAGTGCGTGCTTACTTTTTAGAATATGTGAATCCGAATACAGTTTTCTTCTATACTTTAGATGAAAAATTGAACTACTTGATCACCAACGATTATATCGAAGAAGAATTTTTAAACCAATACGATAGAGAATTTGTTAAAGATTTGTTTAACGAAATCTACAATCGTAAATTCCGCTTCCGTTCATTTATGTCAGCTTACAAATTCTACACTCAATATGCATTGAAAACAAATGATGGCCAAAGATTCTTGGAACGTTACGAAGACCGAATCGTCTTTAATGCATTATACTTGGCTGATGGCGATAAAGAATTAGCTTGGACGATCGCGGATGAAATTATTAACCAACGCTACCAACCTGCTACTCCTACATTCTTAAATGCTGGACGAAAACGTCGTGGAGAATTGGTGTCTTGTTTCTTGATCCAAGCAACAGACGATATGAACAGTATTGGTCGTGTCATCAACAGTGCTTTGCAGTTGTCTCGTATCGGTGGTGGAGTTGGAGTGAACTTGTCCAACTTACGTGCTGCAGGAGACCCGATCAAAAAAATTGAAAATGCATCAAGCGGCGTTGTCCCTGTCATGAAATTATTGGAAGACAGCTTTAGCTATTCTAACCAATTAGGTCAACGTAACGGCGCTGGAGCGGTTTATTTGAACGTATTCCACCCTGATATCGTTTCTTTCTTATCCACTAAAAAAGAAAATGCAGATGAAAAAGTTCGTGTGAAGACACTTTCTCTTGGTTTGACCGTACCTGATAAATTTTATGAACTGTGTGCTCATGATGAGCAAATGTACTTGTTCAGTCCTTATGATGTAGAACGAATCTACGGCAGACCTTTTTCTTATGTAGACATTACAGCTGAGTACGACAATCTAGTCAATAACGAAGAAGTACGCAAATCAAAAATTCGTGCACGTGACTTGGAAAATGAAATTTCAAAATTACAACAAGAATCTGGATACCCATATATCATCAACATCGATACAGCAAATCGCGAAAACCCAGTTTATGGAACGATCACGATGAGTAACTTGTGTAGTGAAATCTTGCAAATCCAAGAACCGTCATTGATCAATAACGACCAGTCGTATGAAACGCTAGGTACCGATATTAGCTGTAATTTAGGCTCAACCAATATTGTGAATTTGATGAAGTCACCAGATTTTGGTAAATCAGTGGACGCGATGGTTCGTGCGTTAACGACTGTTACTGATCAATCCAGCATTTCAGCTGTTCCATCGATCAAAAACGGAAATGACCACTACCACACTATCGGTTTAGGCGCGATGGGACTGCACACTTACTTGGCATTGAATCAAATTTCTTACGGTTCGCCTGAATCAGTTGAATTTACAGACGCTTATTTCATGTTGTTGAATTACTATACGTTGAAAGCCAGCAACCAGATCGCGATGGAACGCAATCTATCTTTCCGTAACTTTGAGAAATCTAAGTACGCTAGTGGAGAATACTTTGACAAATACATTGCCGAAGATTTCAAATTTGCTAACGAGAAAGTGCAACATTTATTTGATGGTTTGCAAGTACCTACAGCAGCAGATTGGGAAGCTTTAAAAACTTCAATCATGACGGGCGGATTATATCACCAAAACCGTTTAGCTGTAGCGCCTACTGGTTCTATCAGTTATGTAAACGAAACGTCTTCCAGTTTACACCCGATCACTCGTTTGATCGAAGAACGCCAAGAAAAGAAAACGGGTAAAACTTATTACCCTGCTCCTTATTTATCGAATGAAACGTTGCCTTACTATACTTCTGCTTACGATATCGATATGCGTAAAGTGATCGATGTCTATGCAGCAGCTCAAAAACACATCGACCAAGGTATGAGTTTGACACTCTTCATGAGATCTGAAATACCTTCTGGATTATACGAATGGAAAATTGGCCGTACCAATAAACAAACCACGCGTGACTTAAACATTTTAAGACACTACGCATGGAAAAAAGGCATCAAATCCATTTACTACGTCAGAACTTTCACAGAAAACTCAGAAGAAATAGGCTCCAACCAATGCGAAAGCTGCACGATCTAAGGATGCGGAGGTCGCTGTTCTGACTCGAAAGGAAAATCTATTCTCTTTTTAGAGGATGCTTTTTATCCTCAAAAAAGAGAATGATTTTCCCGAGAGTCAAGCGACCGCAGCTCTACTAAAGGATGCGGAGTGGGCCTGGGAGCAATGAAGCAAAAATAGGAAAATTTGAATGGGGTGCTTTTTACCCCAATCAAATTTTATCTTTTTTGCAAAATTGCTGGTCCACGCAGCTCTACTAAAAGATGCGGAGTGGGCCTGGGAGCAATGAAGCAAAAATAGGAAATTTTAAATGGGATTCTTTTCATCCCAATTAAAATTTATCTTTTTTGCAAAATTGCTAGGCCACGCAACTCTACTAAAAGATGCGGAGAAAGCCTGAAAGAGATGAAGGAAAATAGGGAAAAATTATTGTGGTGTTTATCAACCACAAAATTTTTCATCTTTTTCCAAAATCTCTGGCTTTCGCAGCTCTACTAGGATGCGGAGGAAGCTTCTCTACTATAAAAATAGAGAAGCACCAATCTCCTACTGCAATAACACCTTAGCCATATAAACTCGAAAGTAAGGAGAAGTTGATGCAATGACAGAACAATATCATGCTATAAACTGGAACAAGATTGAGGATATGATTGATAAATTAACTTGGGAAAAATTGGTCGAACAATTTTGGACAGATACTCGTATCCCCGTCTCAAATGATTTAAACGATTGGTATAACCTTCCAAAAGAAGAACAAGATATGATGGGAAAAGTTTTTGGTGGACTTACTTTACTAGATACTCTTCAATCACAAGACGGAGTAGCTTCTTTAAAAGATTCGATTCGTACTCAACACGAAGAAGCTGTTTACAATAATATTCAGTTCATGGAATCTATGCACGCTAAAAGTTACAGTGCTATCTTTAGTACACTGAACACCAAATCAGAAATTGACGAGATTTTCCAATGGACCAACACGAACGAAATGCTGCAAAAGAAAGCAGAAATCATCAACAACATTTACCAAAACGGTACTGATTTGGAGCGGAAAGTGGCGAGCGTGTTACTCGAATCTTTCTTATTCTATTCAGGGTTCTTCGCCCCACTTCATTATTTAGGTAATAATAAGTTGCCTAACGTAGCTGAAATCATCAAATTGATTTTGCGCGACGAATCCGTTCACGGAACTTATATTGGGTATAAATTTCAAATTGCGTATAATCAATTGCCTGAAAATGAACAAGAACAATTAAAAAATTGGACTTACGAATTATTGTTTACTCTTTATCAAAATGAAGTAAACTACACTCAATATTTGTATGATGAGATGGGTTGGACTGAGCGTGTCAAAGTTTTCTTGCGCTATAATGCCAACAAAGCATTGCAAAATTTAGGCTTTGACCCTCTATTCCCCGATACTTCGGATGATGTAGATCCGGTCATCATGAATGGAATCTCTACCGGAACTTCAAACCATGACTTCTTCTCGCAAGTAGGTAATGGATATTTAGTAGGAATGGTCGAATCAATGGCCGATGAAGATTACGAAAAATGGAGCGTCTAAAACGACCCATTTCAGCGTTTTAAATAGCTCTGTTAACATTTAAGTCTTTTAAGGTAAAAAAACAGACAGATTTAGTAAAAAGCAATTGCTTTTAGTCTGATAAAAATTTAAAATAAAGTCATTGAGCCTAGTGCATCCGCATTAGGCCGTTTCTTTTGTTTCATTATGTTAACTTTGTTATTAAAAATAAAATTAAAGTAAGGAGCGTTTATATATATGAAATTTATTTGGCAGTATCTTCGAAAATATCCTAAATTACTAGCTATCAATGTTATTGGAGCTTTAGGATTTATTTTGATCAATTTAGGCCTTCCTACTTTGTTGGCACAAATGATTGATAATGCAATCATTCCAGGCAATAGTTCATTAATTTGGCAGTATGCATTTTTTATGCTCCTTCTGACAATTTTTGGATTCGCTGGAAGAATCGTGAATTCTTATGCATCCAGCAAGGTCGTTAGTACAATGACTATGGATATACGAAATGACGTTTACACAAGCATGATGAAATTTTCTCATGCCGAGTACAATGAAATTGGCGTTTCTTCTCTTGGAACTCGAATTACAACCGATGCATTCGTATTGCTGCAATTCACAGAAATGATTTTACGTCTTGGTGTGGTCACTCCACTAATGTTGATCGTGAGTGGTGTACTTATAGTGCAAACTAGTCCTACATTGGCACTAGCCGTACTTCCTGCAATACCTTTTATTGTTCTTTTGATCGTATTAATAGCTAGAGCTACCCAGCCTTTATCTAAAAAGCAACAATCACTTCTAGATAATATCAACCGAATTTTGAGGGAAAGCTTGACTGGACTACGCGTTATTCGAGCGTTCAATCGTGAAGAATTCCAAGAAGACCGCTTTAACGATACCAATAATGATTATCGAAAAGTGTCTTCTCGATTATTTAAATTAGTCGCTCTTACTCAACCCGGTTTTTCACTTATTATCAACGTTGTTATTATCGTAATCGTTTGGCTTGGTGCCCAACAAATTGCTGCTGGAAACGTCCAAGTTGGTGTATTAGTGGCTTTTATCGAGTATGCATTCCATGCTTTATTCTCATTACTCATGTTTGCAAATATTTTTATTATGTATCCAAGAGCTTCAGTTAGTGCAAACCGACTAAAAGAAGTATTAGAAAAACAAAGTTCTATCGATCCAAATGAACATGGTGTTCTAGCTACTGAAACAGAAGGCTACATTACATTTGATAATGTAGGGTTTGCTTATCCAGATGCAGATAAACCCGTACTGAAAAATATCAGTTTTGAATCTAAACCTGGAGAAACAGTTGCTTTTATTGGATCAACTGGTAGTGGAAAATCATCCATTGTACAACTGATTCCACGTTTTTATGATGTTACTGAGGGGCGTATTTTAGTAGATGGCGTAGATATCCGTGACTATAACTTGAAAGCTTTACGTCGTAAGATCGGTTTTACTCCGCAGAAAGCTTTATTGTTCACCGGAACGATTACGGAAAACTTAAAATACGGTAACTGGGATGCCAGTCGTAGTGAGATTGAAGAAGCTTCAGAGGTTTCACAATCGAAAGAATTTATTGAACGATTGAAGAACCATTATGAAACTGTTTTATCTGAAGGTGGAAGCAACTTGTCAGGCGGACAAAAACAACGTCTTTCAATAGCTAGATCCATTATTCGAAAACCGAGCATTTATGTATTTGATGATAGTTTCTCAGCGCTTGACTTTAAAACGGATGCTATTTTAAGAAACGAATTGAGCCAAGTAACTCAAAATGCTACAACAATTGTCGTAGGACAACGAGTTAGTTCTATTATGAATGCTGATCAAATCATCTTACTTGATGAAGGCGAAATCGTTGCAAAAGGAACACATAAAGAGTTATTGCAAACTAGTCCTCTTTATCATGAAATTGCATCATCTCAACTAAGTGAGGAGGAATTAAACCAATGAAAGGATTAAAACAAATTGCTCGCTTGTGGGTTTACCTTAAAAATTATCGAGGACAATTTTTCGTTTCTATATTTGGAACGGTTGTCTCTACAATTGCCAATGCTCTTGAACCTTTCATTATAGGTCTTGCGATCACAGAAATCACTGTTAACTTTGCTGATATCGTTCGTGGTGTAGAAGGCGCAGGAATGAACTACCCCTATTTAACAAAAATTCTGATTATCTACTTCATTCGTGGAATGTTTTTCCATGGTGGCCAATACATTGCACAATATACTCTGACAAATGTTGTGCAACAAGGAATGCGTGATTTACGAAATGATATTTCTGCAAAAATCAATCGCTTGCCTGTTTCTTATTTTGATAAGCACCAAATTGGAGACATTTTAAGCCGTGTTACAAGCGATGTAGACGCGATCACGAATGCTTTGCAACAATCAATGGTTCAAGTATTGAACGGGCTTCTATCCATTGCATTTGCTATTGTGATGATGCTGACGTTAAATATTCCCTTAGCTATTGTTGTCATTTTAACTATTCCGATTGCTATAGTTGTGGCACGTGTCATCATCTCTTCATCACAAAGTTCTTTCCGTAATCAAGCAGATGCTTTAGGTGATCTATTTGGTTTCACCCAAGAAAATCTTAACGGATTTACTGAAATAAAACTGTATGGTAAAGAAGAAGATTCAATCAAAGAATTCAAGAAACGCAACTTAAACTTGCGTGACCAAGGTTTCAATGCTAGTTTTATTTCTTCTCTTATGGCTCCAATAGTTGGTTTAGTGTCAAACTTTGCTTACATCATTGTGGCTGTGATGGGTAGTTACTTTGCTTTTAATGGCGCTTTAACAATCGGGAACTTGCAAGCTTTCGTTCAATATGTATGGCAAGTTAATCAACCTATCACTACTATCTCGCAACTATCAGGTATCATGCAAAGTGCTGGCGCAGCAGCTGGCCGTATTTTCGAGTTTTTAGATGAGCCTGAAGAAGTACAAGATATCGTAAGAACGACACTGCCAGATAAAATCACGGGTACTGTTGACTTCGATCATATTTCTTTCAGTTACAATGAAAAGAATCCTTTGATGGAAGACATCAGTGTTCATGTTAAACCTGGCGAAATGGTCGCTATCGTAGGACCAACTGGCGCTGGGAAAACAACCCTAGTCAACTTGTTGATGCGTTTTTACGATGTTAACGGCGGTAGCATCAAAGTAGATGGCATCGATATTAAAAAGTTAAGTCGTGGTGATCTGCGTAAACACTTTGGGATGGTTTTACAAGATGCATGGTTGTATCAAGATACCGTTATGGAAAATCTACGTCTTGGTAAACTAGATGCCAGTGATGATGAAGTTATTCATGCTGCTGAGATCGCAAATGTTAATCACTTTATTCAGACATTACCAAATGGTTATGGCATGGAAATCAATCAAGAAGCCAGCAATATTTCATTGGGGCAAAAACAATTGATGACGATTGCTCGGACTGTGTTATCAGATCCTGACATCTTGATTTTGGATGAAGCAACTAGTTCGGTAGATACTCGACTAGAGAAATTGATTCAAGAAGCAATGGATAAAGTTATGGAAGGTCGAACAAGTTTTGTCATTGCTCACCGGTTGTCTACTATCCGAAACGCAGACTTGATCTTAGTTATGGACCAAGGCTCGATCATTGAACAAGGAAATCATGACTCATTATTGGAACAAGGCGGATTTTATGCCAACTTGTACAACAGTCAATTTTCTCAATCCATTACAGAATAAAATAGTTCTATATAGCGAAGTCGCCCAAACAGTCAGGTGTTGGGTGGCTTTTTTTGTAGAGTTGACCATTTTTAATGGTGATGGGTATGGGGCTTTATCCCGTATTTTGTTGTTTGGTTTGCTTTGCTTGGCTTTATGAGTGAAGATCACCTTTATTCACATTTACTTAAGTACCTCGCTTAGTTTTATCAGCGAGCCTTTCAAGTTTTCAACTACACAAAATAAAATAGAACCAGACCATTGATGAATGGTCTGGTTCTATTTTAAAAATAATTATTCACTTACTGGAACTACTGCTCCATTCCATGTTTCAAGAATGTAATCTTGAACTTCTTGAGATCTCAATACTTCGATCAATTTCAAGATTCCAGGGTTTTCAGCGTCTTCACTTCTCACTGCAATAATGTTTGCATATGGAGAGCTTTCACTTTCTAACGCAATAGAATCTTCTAGCGGGTCTATATCTTGATCTACTGCAAAGTTAGAGTTGATCGCTACAACATCACCTTCACCTTGTTGATACAATGTCGGCATTAGAGCTGGATCGTTTTCGTATTCAAATTGAAGATTTTTCGGATTCTCTGTAATGTCATCAAATGTTGCAGTTGTCAAGTCTGTTCCTTCATCAATAGATACTAGACCAGCTTCTTGGAAAATTCCGATGATACGACCCCAGTCTGGTTGGTTGCTGCTGACAAGCACTGTCGCACCATCTGGCAATTCTTCTAGGCTAGCATAATCTTGTGAGAACAAGCCGATCGGTTCCAAATGGATCCCGCCTGCATTAACAAAATCGTAATCATTTTCAGCTACCGCTGCTTCAAAGAATGGTACATGCTGGAAGTAATTCGCATCCAAGTCGCCTTCTTCTAATGCCACGTTAGGCACTACATAGTCATTATATGTCGTAATATCCAACGTATAGCCTTCTTCTTCTAAAATAGGTGCAGCAAACTCTAAAATTTCTGCATGTGGTGTGTTGCTCGCTCCAATATGAATAGTAGTGTTTTCGCCAGCTCCTTCGTCAGAATTGCCGCCGTTTCCACAAGCCGCTAATAAAAGAGTAGCTCCTATTGTAGCCAATGATTTGATAAATACTGATTTTTTCATACTTAAAATCCCCCTAATGATTTTTTTATAGTTTAATACCCATTATAATAACACTTTCTAACATCAGCGTTTATCTACCCTATCTACTACTCGATCGCCGATGCCTTGAATCACAAATACCATCACTAATACGATAATGGTCGCTACCAATGTTACGGTTGGTTGACTTCTTTGAAAACCTTCTAGATAGGCTAAATTTCCTAATCCTCCTGCTCCGATTACTCCGGCCATCGCTGTGTACCCAACTAACGAAATCGCTGTAGTCGTAATCCCAGCAATAATGGAAGGCATGCTTTCTGGGATCAAGATTTTGTAAATGATCTGCCATTTATTGGCTCCCATCGCTTCGGCTGCTTCGATAACACCTTTATCTATTTCTCTGAAGCCTGCTTCGACTAAACGTCCATAGAATGGAGCTGATGAAATGATCAAGGCTGGTAAAGCAGCTACTGGTCCGATCATCGTACCGACTATTTTTTGAGTGAATGGAATCAACAAAACAATCAATATAATAAATGGAATAGAACGAAATACATTTACTAGAATACTGACAATTCCATGCAGAATCGTTACTGCGAGGCTTTTTTTGCCATTTGTTTCGTATAATAATAATCCAATAACCAAGCCTAAGATAAAGACGGCTATCACAGAACCAATCGTCATCAACAAGGTTTCTTGAGTAGCATTGCTTATTCTTTCCCAATTCACTTCAGTAAAATCAAAGTACTGGGCGAGAAGACTCTCTCCTATCAATAATGTCTTAAACATGTTCAATCACCTCAACTTCTACATTCATGTCTTTCAAGTCGCGGATAACATCCTTGATCACCACTTGTTCTCCTGTTACTTGAACATACAATGAACCGATAGAACCCGCTTGTGTTTGTTGGATACTTCCCTGAATGACATTCAATTCGATCGGATGATTGCGAATCACTTTAGACAAAACAGGTTGTTTAGAGTTTTCACCGTTAAAGGTCAAGTGAAGCAGTTTGCCCTCAGGATAATCTGCGAATACTTGGCTTAACACAAGATCGGTATCTTCACTTTCAGGATCCGTATCTTGGCGAATAAAGCGTTTAGTGATTTCTTGTTGCGGGCGTTTGAACACATCTAGTACATTACCCTCTTCAACCACTTTTCCGTTTTCCATAACCGCTACTTTGTTGCAAATCTTTCTCACTACATGCATTTCATGAGTAATGATCACAATGGTCAGGTTCAACCGTTTATTGATCTCTAATAACAGATCCAACACTTCATCAGTTGTTTGAGGATCTAATGCACTTGTTGCTTCATCGCACAATAATAACGTTGGTTCATTTGCTAACGCTCTAGCGATCCCTACACGTTGTTTTTGACCACCAGATAATTGAGCCGGATAAGCATTCTCTCTGCCTTCCAATCCTACCAGACGAATCAATTCTTGAGCTTTATCTAGTTGTTCATATTTAGGTACTTTTGCTATTTCTAAAGGCAACAGTACATTTTCCAACACGGTTCTTGACCACAATAAATTAAAATGCTGAAAAATCATCCCGATTTTTTGTCTTTTTTGTCTTAAATCTTTTCCGGTCAATTTGGAAATAATGCTGTTTCCTAATGAAACGTCTCCTTCCGTTGGTTTCTCCAAACCATTGAACATGCGAACTAAGGTACTTTTCCCAGCACCTGAATAACCAATAATGCCGTAGATTTCTCCTTTATCAATGGAGAGGTTAACGTTGTCTACTGCAGTTAAAGTACCTTGTTTCGTATCAAAACGTTTTGTTACGTTGGATAAATTGATCATATTTTGCTGCTCTCCATTCTTTTCGACCTTCTAGCTGTATATACTAAAAAAACTTTCGCCCACTATTTAAGTTATTGACTTAAATAAAGGACGAAAGTTGTCATTTCGTGTTACCACCTTAGTTTATTCATTCATCACTGAATGAACCTTAGCCAGTACGGAGACAATTGCGACTCATATACTGTGACTCTGTATCGGGAGCTCCCGGAACAAGCTTGTGCGAAGCATTCACTTATTCTGCTCAAAGACCATCTTCAGTTCCATTTCCAATACTCCTTTTCAGCAACCGGAGCTCTCTAAAAATATCCATTAGAACTTACTCTTCTTTTCATAGCATTCTATTTTTATTAATCTTGAAGTTAGTTTATCAGTCTCCAAGGAGTCTGTCAACGACTTTTTATCTCTTATAGTTGAACACTATCTTCTAACTTTGCAAATTCACTTGCATCTACATTCGTCAATTCAACGATCCAATTACTTTTTTGATCTTCACTGTTCAGCTCTTCCGGACTAATTAATAAGCTTTCATTGAATTGTACGACATCTCCACTTAACGGAGACTCTAATTCTGTAACAGCTTTAGCTCCTTCTACACCTAATAAAGAATCTCCAGCTTTTAATACTGCGATGTCTTTAGGTATGTCTGCAAACATAATTTCTCCGATATCGTCTTGTCCTTTTTCAGACAATCCCACACGATAATTCTCGCCATTTTTCGCTACCCATAACCCATTTGGACTATACTTCAATTCATTTGCCATTTACTACAGACTCCCTTTCTTTTTGCAAAAGTTCTTCATATACGGCTTCTTTAAAACCTATCAGGCTGTTATTGCCTTCTAGAATCAAAGGTCGCTTGATCAACATACCTTCACTAGCCAGCAACTCCGCTGCTTCATGTTCCGTTAAATTGGGAACTACATCTTTTAAGCCTCTCTCTTTATATACCATTCCGCTTGTGTTGAAGAAACGTTTCAACGGTAAATCAGAGTGCTGAAAAATCTGAATCCATTTTTCTTCGTCAGGAGGAGCTGTTTTTAAGTTGATTTCCTCAAATTCAAACTGGTATTTTTGCAGCCATTTTTTGGCTGCCTTACAAGTTGAACAAGTTGGAATACAATAAAATTCTAACAAATAATCTCCTCCAAACAGTTGCGTCTTTATTAGTATAACGCTAATTTTTTCAAAGTAAAAGGGTGATCATCTAAATTCTTCATCATCTTCAGAGAACATGTAACTCTTATAATGGTAACGCATTGACATGATCAAGCCAATCCCCATCATATTACCCAGCAAAGCAGAGCCTCCTTGAGAAATAAACGGCAATGGAATACCTGTTAACGGTAACAGTCCAATACTCATCCCCACATTCTCAAATACATGAAACACGATCATCATGATAACTCCTGTAGCAATATACGTATAGAAAATATTCTTCGTATCTAAACAGACACGGATCATTTGATAAACAAGCATAAAGTAAATCAAAATCAATACTGCGCCACCGATGAATCCGAAATTTTCACCAATCGTAGCGAAAATCATATCTGACTCTCTAACCGGTACATAAACTTCTGAAACACCAAATCCTTTTCCAAACACTTTACCAGAGCCAATCGCTTTGATACTTTGCAACAATTGATAAGCTGCTCCTTGAGTATCGTGATAAGGATCTAACCATGAATCAATTCGCGAAAATTGATAATCTTTAAAGCCTAAATTGTATAAAAGTTCTCGATTGTACACTACTAATAACAGAAGAGTCGCTCCTATTATGGCCACTGAGCTAAACAAAGGTACCAGTATTTTCCAAGATATTCCTGACATTAAAATGACTCCAATAACGATTGCAATAAATACCAGTGTTGTTCCCAAGTCATTTTGCAGCAATACCAGCAGCATAGGTGGTGCAGAGACCAAAGTAATTTTGCCTAATAGCATAAAATCTGATTCTGTCTTATGATTCACGAAAGTTGCATTGTGCTGAGTGACAGTTCTAGCCAACATTAAGATAAAGGCGATTTTCATCACCTCTGAAGGCTGGAAAGTCAGTGGTCCTAGTTTAAACCAACTCTTGGCTCCAGTTCTTAAAAAAAGCGGTTCGTCATATAAAAAGAGCACCAAGAAAAGCAGGATCAAACCAATCGCATATCCATAAGGAGTGATTTTCCACAGCTGCTCAGAATCAAACTGCATGATCACAATAATAGACACAGCACCAACAATATACCAGGCGATATGCATGATCGTTCCCCGCATACTTCCTCCGCCAATCAGCGAAATGGTCGAAAACATTGTAGCAATACTAATAATAGCGAGTAACAACAACGAGAGCACTATTCCATAGTCAATTCTAGTTTCTTTTTTTTCACTCATGTTCTTTTCAATAATCTCCTTGCACATCAAATAAAATATTCTTTTGTCAGTTCTTTTAGCTTCAACTATTATATAAGAAAAAATCAGTAAAAAAAAGGACTCTTCTCATTTCTTAGTAAAAATGACATAAACTTTTCTGAGGTAGTCACTAAAGATTCAATGATTCCTCTTTTTAGCTGAATAAACTGCTTCTCTCTTAACCACTGCCCATAATACTTTTTTATTATTTATCAAATTAAAATTCAACTACTGGAGCAGTTTTAGTTTTAAATCCGTCTATTTGTCAAAAAAAATAAATCTTAGAAGATGGGGGTTGATAACCCTTGCTTCTAAGATTCAGCTTTTAGACGCGTTGCATAAGTCAGCTCTCACTCCAGTACGGAGAGCTAAACGACTTATTCCACGCTCTTTTGTTTTTCTACTTCTTTTACTTTTATTAGTTTTTTACGTTGTTTTGGTAAATTTTTCTTTTGATTGACTTCTGGTTTATCTTCATCTTCTTTATCAATGGCTTCTTGTACAGTGTGCCCGTTTTTGTATTCAAAATAAATCGTATTGACCAAACCACCTAGTAGAAGTATCATCGCAGCCAGATAAAGCCACAACATGAGAACAATGAATACCCCAAATGTTGCATTAGCCGCAGCATCTCCACCTGCGAACTGTAAGTAAATAGAAAAACCTTGAGACAATACTAACCATCCGACAGTTGCGAATATAGCTCCAGGAATTGCATATTTAATACCTAGATGATGATTTGGCATCAAGAAGTAAACCGCCATAAATAGCGAAACCAAAACGATCAATAATATTAACCAACGCAATTGCAGTATTTGCATAATGATCCCTAAATCAATGCTTAAAAGATCTTCAATAAATGATACGATGAATTCTCCGAAAACAAAGATGAAAATGATAACTCCGACAATAGAGACAATAGCCAATTGAATCAATAACGATACTAATCGTACCAAAAGAAAGTTCTTTCTTGGTTCGACCCCATAAACATCATTCAATAGATTCTGCAATGAATTAAAAGCTTTACTGGCTGACCAAAGTGCTGTGATCAGCCCTATAGAAATGACCCCTCCACTTGAACTGTTTAGATACTCTATCAAGATAGGTTCAATCACACTATAAATATCTGGTGGAACTGCAGTCTCCATATAAGCTAATACAGCATTGATATCTATTGGAAACAAGGGAATGATATTAGCAATAACTAATAGTATCGGGAAAAGAGAAAATAATACGAAATAAGCTAGCTCTCCTGCTTGAGAGGCAACGTCTGCTCGCCCCCAATTATTTTTACTTACTTTAAAAAGTCTAATCATTTTTTGTTTAAACGGAAGTTGCTTAACAGTCTCCATTACAAGTTCACATCCTTGTAGTTGAATGATAATTAAGTAGATTCATCACTTATTCTTCATAAAAGAATAAATGATCCACTCTACATATAATGTAAATTATAGTCCATAATTAAATTGTTAATTGCTTCATCAATATTCTTGGCTTTTGCTTCATTACCATTTTTATTGATAGTAGTGATGGCTTCGCCTTTTGGTTGCTGGATGGTGCCTATTTTATCTTTGTGGATAAACAGTTCTAATTCAGTAAAGCTATCTGTATTATTTGAAGTCTCTTGAATGACAACTTCGCTTTTTTTATTTCTTTTTGCCATTTTTAATCCTCACTTCGATCTTTGTAATTTGAGTTTAGTTAAATAATTTACTAGCTTCTACATAATCTAATTCTAATGAACGAGCAACTTCTTTGTGTGTTACTTGATTTTTCATAACATTGATACCTGTGTAAATCGTTGAATTGTTTTTAGCAGCTTCCAGCAATCCTTTATTCGCAATATTTAATGCATAAGGGATCGTTACGTTGGTTAAAGATTGAGTAGCTGTTTTTGCTACGCTTCCTGGAATATTCGCTACTGCATAGTGGAGAACACCGTGTTTTACATAGACAGGATCATCTAAAGTAGTTACTGTGTCAGCTGTTTCAATAATTCCGCCTTGGTCAACACTGATATCTACGATTACCGATCCAGCTGTCATTTGTTTAACCATTTTTTCCGAAACCAATTGTGGTGCTTTTGCTCCTGGAATCAATACTGCACCGATAACAAGATCCGCAGTTTTAAGTTCTTCTTCGATATTGTATTCATTCGACATAATCGTTTGAATAGAGTTACCAAATATTTCACCTAATTCGCTGAGACGTTTAGGATTGTTATCTAAAACGACTACGTTTGCTCCCATTCCGACAGCAATTTTAGCAGCGTTTGTACCAGAAACCCCTCCTCCGATAATGACTACTTTTCCTGAACGCACTCCTGGAGTACCGCCTAGTAAAATCCCTTTTCCACCATTACTATTTTCTAAGAAATGCGCTCCAATTTGAATGGACATTCTACCAGCAATTTGGCTCATAGGAGTCAGCAATGGCAATGATCCGTCATTTCCGACCATTGTTTCATATCCAATCGCTGTTACGCCGCTCTCTTTCAGCGCATCAGTTAATTTTTTGTTTGCGGCTAAATGTAGATAAGTAAAAATGATCAAATCTTCACGGAAATAGCCATATTCTTCAGGTAGTGGTTCTTTTACTTTAATAACCATATCAGACGACCAAACTTCTTCAGCAGTAGAAACGATTTCAGCTCCCGACTCTACATATTGTTCATCATAAAAACCAGCAGTTTCCCCTGCTCCTTTTTCCACAAACACTGTATGTCCTGCCGATATTAAACTCTTCACTCCAGATGGAGAAACAGATACTCGTTTTTCGCTATTCTTGATCTCTGTTGGTATTCCAATATTCATAAAAAAAATCCTCCTATTTTTTTCAATCACCGTAACCCATCTAATGCTTCACTTCGTTTTCTTATATCTCTGCATTTGCATGAATCTTATCCACGATAATTTCTTTTACTATTTTATTATAACGCTCATATGCAAAAAAGCCAAAGATTGCGTCTGTATTGTTCTTTAGCCTTATCTCACTAAAAATAAATTTTACTTCAAGAATAGAATTGGTTATCATAAAAAAAGAATCAATCAGGAGGCACATATTTAGAAATGAAATACAATAAGAACATTGATGTGATGAAAGGAATAGCGATCATTTTTGTTATTCTGATTCACAGTTTCAACGATGAAACGTTACACAAAATTGGTGGCCCTTTTTATTTGCTACAAGCAGTACCCTTATTCTTAATTATTTCAGGTTACAATCAAGCCCAATCTTATAATAGACACTCTATAAAATCCTTAGCAGAATTTTATCACCCCACTTTTCTTCTGAAAAAACTATATCGTTTACTGCCAATTGCGCTGATTATTTATGCCTTACAAGCTCTTTTTGGTCCAGAAGAGCATTCTTTTTTATTTTACTTGATAGGACGCGGTGGTTACGGAGGCTATTACATTTCTATTATGATCCAAGCCATCTTAGTCTTGCCTTTGCTTTATCTGTTAGTAGAGAAAACATCTCCTTTGACCATGCTGTTGTTGAGTTTTGTCGGTAATCTTATGTATGAATATTTTTGCTACTCATTTGACATTCCAAGTTTCCTTTACCGATTACTGTTATTCCGATATCTTTTTGCCCTCGCCTTAGGGATGTGGTATTTCTTTGACAGTCATCGAACCTATGCAGCTGTGCTAATGAAAATCGGCGCTGTTTTTAGTGTCTGGTATCTTTTAGTAGTTCATTATTTTGACATTCCTGTGCCCTTTTATTCGTTTGACACCTCTTGGAAAGGTCAGGACCCACTGTCCTTTTTCTATTCGCTGTTGGTATTTTACTTAGGATTAAAGTATTTTTCTTCTTTCCGAATAGATATTATAAAACAAAGTTTTATATTTCTAGGCAAGCGTTCATACGCTATTTTTATTGTCCAAATGTTGTATTTTTGGCTTCTATCTGCCTATACTGACTGGCCAGAATCTTTATTTCTTTTAGATGTTCTTGTTTCCTGCAGTTTAGGTACTGCACTGTATCGTATAGAGCAGAGATACGTTAGCGGAAAAATCAAAAATCTTTTCTGCTTGTGAAAAAGCGGACTTTTTTGAATTTCATTTAAAATTCTTTTATACTTCTTTATAGGAAGGTGATTCGATGAAAATCGTCCATTTTAAAAAACAAAATGTTGAAAAAATAGGGATTAAAACGAATCAAGGAATTTTAGATGTTCGAAGAGCTGCTAAAGTCCTGAATGAATCTTCTGTTAACAGCATGGACGAAATATTTAATGATCCACAAAATAGCTTGGCACAATTAAAAAATTTGCAGCAAAAAGTAGTTGAAAAAAAACTGAGTAATGTCTATATCAATGAGGATAATATTTACTTTTTGCCTATCATCACTAACCCCGACAAGATTATTACGGTAAACTACAACTATGTATTGCATGCTTCAGAGAAAATTGAATCTATCCCAACGGTTCTTTCATTTGGCAGCAAATTCAAAAATAGTTTAGCAGCCCACAATCAAAATATCCCGTTGCCTACTTTTGCGGAAAAGTATGATTTTGGAGCAGAACTGGTTGTAGTGATTGGAAAAAAAGCGAAAAATGTTACCGTTGAAAATGCTTTAACGCATATCATGGGATATTCTATTGGAAATGATTTATCTGCGCGAGATCTGCAAGACGCCTCTCAAAATCAATTGACCGGAAAAACGTTAGATTATTTTGCGCCTATAGGACCTTATCTCGTTACAAAAGATGAAGTAGATCCAAATGAATTAGACATCTCTTTAGCACTGAATGGTGAAATTCATCAAAAAAACAATACAAAAAACATGCTGTTCAGCTGCTCAGAAATCGTAAGTACACTTTCACAGTACATGACACTTGTACCAGGAGATCTTATTTTTACAGGAACTCCTGAAGGTGTGCTGGAAACGAGTAGCGATTTTTCACCATCTAAATGGATTTCTTCAGGAGATACGATCGATATATCTATCAGTGATTTAGGGACTTTAACAAATAATTTCTTTTAGGCTATTCACCTGTTAAAACCGTCCGCACTAAGAGTGGATGGTTTTATTGTTCTTAACAATACTATAGAAAGGGGTACTACATTTGACTACTTTTACAGAACGTGTTGTTCGTATCATTCAATCTGTTCCTGCTGGTAAAGTGATGACTTACGGTCAAATAGCTGCTCTTGCTGGAAATCCCCGGGGAGCCCGTCAAGTAGTGCGCATATTGCATTCAATGAGTCAGAAATATGATTTGCCTTGGCACCGGATCATCAACGCAAAAGGAGAAATCGCCATAAAAGATGATGAAGGATCTTTTACTCAAAAAGATCGTCTCATATCTGAAGGCATTGTGTTGACAGAGGCTGGAAAAGTCAACCTTATTCACTATCGTTATCATCCAACAACGGAATGGATTCCTGAAGAATACTGATTATCCTGGCTAAAAAAAACTAAAGAGATAAAAGTATCATAGCCTTGTCATTTTAAACACGTTTCAAAAGCCGATTACAGTTTTATAGCAGGACACCCATTATGAGGCATACTTCTCATAATGGGTGTCCTGCTATATTCAGTGGACAAAACAACTTTTTGTCTCGCTTTGTTTTTTTAGTTTACAACGATTCAATCAGAATCACATGCTCATCTGATAATTCAAAATCAAACAATTCTAGATTAGAAGATTGACGTTCATTATTATGAGATTTTGGAATCACTACAACACCTCTTTGGATCTGATAACGCAATAATACTTGCGCCCAATTTTTGCCATAGTTTTCAGCAATTTTATCGAGTTTAGCGATTTGTTCGTCTGTTACTCTGCTTAATGGTCCCCAAGCCTCAGCTACAATATCATGTTGTTGCATATATTCGATCACTTCGTTGTTCCAAGTATGCGGATTTGATTGGATTTGGTTTACAGTAGGTTGGATACGTGCAAATTGTTGCACTGTTTTCAATAAATCGATGTCAAAATTCGATACACCGATTGATTTGATTTTACCGTTGTCCACAAATGATTCCAGCACTTCCCAAGTATGTTTTAATTTGGCTTCATCTTCGATTGGATGATGAATCAAATACAAATCAATGTAATCCGTTTCTAAGTTTTCCAAACTATTTGTTATCGTTTGTTCTACAGCTTCTTTCGTACCTATATAAGTATCGTCAGCCGGGATTTTAGTTGTGATAAAAAAATCATCCCGAGGGATTCCGCTATCAGCAATCGTTTTTCCTACGCCAGCTTCATTTCGGTAAGAAATAGCCGTGTCGATCAATCGATATCCTGCTTGGATAGCGTTTTCTAACGCGCTGAAGTCCTCATTCAACTCTCCATTATATTGATTGCCTTCTTTTCCATAAGTGTTTGTTCCCGTCCCAACTAGTGGCATCTCTAATCCGTTTGCTAATGTGATAGTTTCCATTGTTCTTTCCCCCTATGATTAACTTACTACATTTAGAATAACATTAAACTCTTTATCTTCATAAATCTTTGCTGGTTTATTTTTTAAAGAACGATTTATCTTACAAATCCATTTTTAAAATTATTGTACCATTCTTCAATTTCGGCTGGTTCATCAATTTTCAATAACTTATAAATTTCGTAAGCAAAATCCACCGCAGCTGTTTCGTTAGCTGTAATGATATTATCGTCTTGAACTACTTGTGCTTCTAGAAAGTGAGTTTCCCCATTGTATCCATTTTGTTCTTCAAAAAATTGAAAGCTGTCTCCAGTATGCTTTATATGATCAAGAAAACCATAACTTCCCAGAAAAATCGTTGCTCCACAAATAGCAGCTATGGGAGTTTGCTGATCTCGGACTCGCTTGATAAAAGCGGCAATTTCGTCATACCGATTATCTTTCCACGAAAATCCACCAGGAAGGATAACCATGGCAAGTTGATCAAAATCTGTGTATTCCTTAATTGAATAATCAATTTCCGCACGCAATCCGCCAATTGAAGCTTTTGATTCTTTATCTAATGAAATGGTTTTCACCGAATATTGTGGCACAGAATTTATTTCTGCTATTGCATACGAAGCTTCCCAGTCTGCCCATTTATCTGTTAACAGTAACAAAACATCTTTTGAAATCACAGAATCCCTCCTTCGATTATCTTACACTTATTTTAAGTCTATCTTACCAAAAGAATTTTTCCAGCACTACTATATACCTACCATCAACTGAATTTATGTATCAAAAAAAGAACTACCCTGTCTTTATCATAAAAGACAAGATAGTTCTATTCATTTATTATTTTTATTCAGCTACTGAGATTTCTCCAGTTACTGTACCTTCATCTAATTTAGCAGAGTCCATCAATTCTTGAGAATCAAAAGTAACATTTCCTTCGATAGTTGAATCAGCAAGTTCGAATCCTTCTTCTTTAACAATCACATCTCCAGCAAATGTACCATTTTGGATTCTAAAGTTTGGAGATTCAACAGTCATTGATGGTGCTGTTAAAGTATATTCATCTGTAACGTTACGATCTTCATCTTGTGCATATAAAGCTAATTTACGATATACATCTCCACTGTCTTCTCCACCATCATGGAAAGTTCCAGCTACCATAATGTCTTCTTCTACAGTAACGTCATCTGTAATAGCGTAGATCCAAGTACCGTTTTCGCTAAGACCTGGTAATACATCTTCAGGTTTGTCGCTGATAGATGCACTTGTAATTACTTCAGAACTTTCATCAACTGAAGATTCACTTTCTGTTGTATCTTCATTGTTTCCACAACCTGCTGCTAATAGAATAAATGATGCACAAACTCCGAAAAATAAGTTTCTCTTTTTATTTAATTTAGTCATAACCTTTTCTTACCTCCATTTTTTTCATACGCTTTCAAAGCTATGCGTGCAATTATAAACCCGTTTTTCAATTACATTCATAACTTCCTTCATATCATACACCAATTTTGTGAAAATTCCAACATATAATCTATAAAAACACATTTTTTTTATTCTTTTTTAAGAAAATGACCTTTTTTGTTTTAACGAATACTTCTTTTCTTTCTAACGTAAAAGAAAATCATTTTGCTTTTTTCCCGCTTCACAAAGTAAAGTATCTATATCCTAACTTCAATCACTTGTTTGACTTATCCATTTTCACAATTACTTTCCTTAGTATGCCTCCTTTAAATAAGTTGTCACTAACACTCACCTTATCCTAATTAGTTGGTGTACCTTGAAAATAATGTATTTCTCTAATTTCTATATTTATTCTATATTTTATTTTCTTCACTGGCAATGAATCCGCTCTTTTCAGAATTCTCATTCAAATATCGTTCTTTTTCTACTCATTTGTTCTTTCGACAAACTTGACTTATGAAATTATTTAGTCTAGCATGGTAAACGAAATGAAATGAATAAAGCTTCTGTTAGGTGAGGCTCCTATATGGAAAAACGCTGCTGCCCAAAAACGTCGAGAGACACCAATGGGTCAACAGGAATGATCGATAGAAGGTCATTTTTAATGTAGCTGATGAATAATCTACGCCATATAGTGCTAAAACTCAACGATGGAGAAGGCAATAAAGTTTTTTTGATGTGCAAAAAACTTTATCTGGATATGGAATTGTTTATTTAGAATGGACATTCAAGCATACACTCTATCGTTGGACAGAGTGTATGCTTTTTTTGTTATTCTAACTCCTATGTCTAGTTTTTTCTCATTGCTAGGAAGTATTAACAAAACATTTCAAAAATAATATCTAAAACGAGGTGAATGGTATGGAACAGAGTTCTACAAGTGATAGGAAGAAGAATGATTGTTGGAAAAGTAATGGAAAAATAAGCCAAACTGCCATGACCCTTTTAGTTAAGATGACCATGTAGCAACCTTATTTTTCCGATAATACAAGGAGGAAAAATGATGGTAAATAAAAAGAAATCTATTTATACAGAAAGAAAATCTAAAAATAACCAATTGAAAGAAATCGGCTATCTTGAAGAACAATCTTTCATGAAACAATTGGATACACAAGCAACTGGTTTGAGCGAATTAGAAGCTGAAAAACGACTAGAAAAATTCGGTTTAAATGAAGTAGCTTCACAAAAACCGATTCCTTGGTATATCTTGCTGATACAAGCTTTTAAAGATCCTTTTATTTATGTTTTAGCTCTTTTATTAGTGGTTTCAGCAGCTACCAAAGACTTTGAAGCTAGTATTGTTATGGGATTAATGATTGTGTTCAGTGCAGGTCTTCATTTTATTCAGGAATACCGCTCACAAAAAGCTAGTTTAAATTTGAAAGAGCTGATTGAAACAACTTGTACCGTAACTAGAGACGGTGTCACAAAAGAAATCCCTATGGACGAAGTCGTCCCCGGAGATATCGTTCATTTATCCACTGGAGACTTGATTCCTGCAGATGCCCGTTTGATTTGGGCTAAGGATTTATTTGTGAACCAATCATCTTTAACTGGAGAATCTATGCCTATAGAAAAATTTGTTCAAATAGAAACAGAACAAGAACCTTCACAACTTACTGCTTTAGATCTTGAAAATTTACTATTCATGGGAACTGATGTGTTAAGTGGACAAGGGAAAATAGTCGTTGCAAAAACAGGAAAAAATACTCTCTTTGGAGATATCGCTCTTCAATCTTCTCAGTCCAGAGGTGAAACCAGTTTTGATCGCGGCGTAAAAAATGTTAGTAAATTGTTAATCAACTTTATGTTGGTCATGGTCCCGATCGTCTTTTTACTCAACGGAATTTCAAAAGGCGATTGGATGGAAGCCTTCTTCTTCTCTATAGCAGTAGCCGTTGGTTTGACGCCTGAAATGTTGCCCATGATCATCACCAGCAACTTAGCTAAAGGCGCCATTACGATGTCGAAGAAAAAAGTGATCGTTAAAGAGCTAAATGCAATTCAAAACTTAGGGGCTATGGATGTGTTGTGTACTGATAAAACAGGTACTATAACTGAAGACAAAGTCGTTTTGGTCCGCCATACTAACCCTGTCGGTGAAGAAAGCGAACGTGTTTTAGAACTAGCATTTATGAATTCCAATTATCAAACTGGTTGGAAAAATGTCATGGACCATGCTGTTATCGAATACTTTAATGAAAACCGCGATGAAGATTGCTTACAAAATGTTGAAAAAATTGATGAGATCCCATTTGATTTCTCTAGACGCCGCCTAACAGTAGCTGTTAAAGCTGGGGAACAAGAAATCATGATCACTAAGGGTGCTGTAGAAGAAATGTTGAAGGTCTGTCAGTACGTCGAATTAGATGGAAAAGTTGTCTCATTAACACCCGAACTGCAAAAAACAATGGAACAAGTCAGTATCAAAATGAACAAAGATGGTATGCGGGTATTAGCCGTTGCTTACAAGCAAAATGTTCATGGCTCAGCTGTCTACTCTATTGAAGATGAAGCAGAGATGGTTTTAACTGGGTTTATGGGCTTTTTGGATCCGCCAAAGCAATCTTCTATCACTGCTATTCAGTCGCTTCATGAACACGGCGTGAATGTAAAAGTATTAACCGGTGACAATGAAATCGTCGCGCAGAAGATTTGCAACGAAGTAGGTATCGAAGTCAATCGCGTTGTCCTTGGTACAGAACTAGAAACTATGGATGACGAAGATTTGATGAGAGCTACAGAAGAAGTCAATCTCTTTGCCAAATTAAACCCCACTCAAAAATCTCGTATTATTCAATTGTTGCAGCAAAAAGGCCATACTGTAGGTTTTATGGGTGATGGAATCAATGACGCTCCAGCATTAAGAATGGCTGACGTAGGAATATCGGTGGATACAGCTGCAGATATTACCAAAGAAGCCAGCTCTATCATTCTTCTGGAAAAGAGTTTAACAGTTTTAGAAGATGGAGTATTAGAAGGTCGAACTGTATTTGGGAATATGATGAAATACATTAAAATGACGATCAGTTCCAACTTTGGAAATGTGTTTAGTGTATTAGTTGCTAGTGCTTTCCTTCCCTTCTTGCCAATGCTCTCGATTCAATTACTAGTACAAAATCTCATCTATGATGTGGCTCAATTAACGATTCCTTGGGATACAATGGATCCAGAAGACTTAATGAAACCTTCTAAATGGGGAACTTCCGATTTATTAAAATTTACGTTTAGTATTGGACCAATCAGTTCTATTTTTGATATTTTAACCTTTATACTGATGTGGTTTGTTTTCCAAGCCAACACTGTTCAAGATGCAGCACTGTTCCACTCTGGATGGTTTGTTATTGGATTGATCACACAAACGGTCGTTGTACATGTCATCCGAACGAAGAAAATTCCATTTATCCAAAGTAGAGCTAGTCTAAGTGTAACTATATCCACTCTAGCAGTTATTGCGGCTGCTGTGTTGATCCCGGGGAGTAAATTTGGAACGTTCTTTGATTTCGTAGCCTTACCAACAAGCTACTGGAAATGGATGATCTTGATCGTTATCGCTTATATTGTAACCACTCAAGTAGTTAAAGACATTTATATAAAAATCAATAAACAATGGTTGTGATATTAGGTGTCAAAAAGCAGCTTCTAAAATAAATCAAATACCAAAAGAGATCTTAAGGCAACCCTTAAGATCTCTTTTTTAATTATCAGAATAAAAATAAGATGGTAATCCAGCACATTTAAAAAACTAATCACAAACCCATTTGCCATCGATCATGTTGCAAGCTTGGGCATCTGTGCCCATCATTTGTAATCCTTTTAATTGAAATCCTTCTTCTTCAGCAATTTTTTCAATCGTTTGCTCAATGACTTCTTGAGGTTGTGCTCCGCTGATTAAATATTTTTGGTTTACCACTACCGCCGGCGCTCCTTGAATACCATAAGCTTGGACTTTTTCCAGATCCTCAATAACAGCTTGTTCAGTTTCTGGATTTTCAAATTGAACTTTCCAAGTATCAAAATCAACAGAAGTTTGTTTCACAACAGCTTCAATAACAGCCACATCAGAAATATCTTTATTTTCGACAAATAATGCATTCTGTAAGCCATCAAACACATTCCAATACGCTGCTTGATCTGCAATAAGACCAGCAGCTTTAGCAGCTTTCAAACCATTTTTAGAGGTCGGGAATAAGAAGTCTTGTTCTTTCATTCCAACAATATTAAAGCGGTGTTCGTCATCATTTTGGTTGGCGCTTTCCCAATGATGGATAACTTCAGGCTTTACAGCTTCATGAGAACCAAACATTTGAATGAATTGGTCTTTCTCCCACCCTAAAGCAAATGAACG
This sequence comes from Desemzia sp. RIT 804, assembly GCF_016892605.1. Classification (GTDB taxonomy): domain Bacteria; phylum Bacillota; class Bacilli; order Lactobacillales; family Carnobacteriaceae; genus Desemzia. The sequence continues at coordinate 204,853 of NZ_JAFEMV010000005.1, read as the reverse complement.
GTGAACAATTTCTAATTTTGGATATTTCTCAGCTACTTTTCTCATGCGGTAAGACATCGGAAAACAAAAACTGCAAATCACATCATGAAAAAATTCTACTTGCATGTCAACACTCCTAATTGATTACTTTTATTTAAACTGCTTTAAATTCTGCTACCATTTAACTTACTAATTGTAACCTAAATATTTTTTCTTATCAACCTCTTAATAGTGTATCTTCAGCAAGTTATTTTTAAATATGACGTAAAAAAACAAGCAAAAAAATTGATCGCGCTGTGCAAGTGTTGAAGTACACATTTCATTAATTCTATTGATTCTAGCAAAAAAGCCTATCCTATTTAAAGGAGAAGCTTTTAGTTATTTTTTGGGACTGTTAATACAATGGCATTTCCTTGTTTTCTCGTCTTCATTTTCCATCATTCCTTCTTCTATTTTATCAAACACAAAAAGGTATATTCTGAAGTGATTTATTGATTTAACAAATTAGGCTTTGATTTCTTTTAAGTAATTCCAATAAAATAAAAAATGAGGCTGGTTTATATTCAATGGTCAAAACGTCTTTTGTCCCGCTCTCGCTAAGTGTGTTTACTTTTTATACCCAAAATCAGGCATTGAAGTCCAACGGTTTCTTAATACATGTGCGATCATTTTAGGTTCTCTAGCTCTTGTAAAAATCCCTTTTTTGTTTCCTTGAACACGGTTGATGCCGACTTTTGTTTCGAAGTCTGCAAAATTCCATAATTGTTCTCCAATAACTTGTTCATAGTCATCAAATACTTTGTGGTACATGTCGTAGTAACGCACTTGGTATTCTTCTGTAAAAGGAATATCATCAATGGCATGATATCCAGGAATCGTATCTGCACCATATTCTGTAAACATCACTGGTTTACCAGGATATTTTTCTTGCCATAAGTCTAATTCTTCACGTAACCCTTTTTCCCCTGCCTTTAGATCACCTGTGTGGAAATACCAGCCGTAATAACGGTTTAAAGCAATCACATCTAGTAAATCTGCCACTAGGTCTTTATCCGGAGTAGACATTTGGATGTTAACAATCGTTACAGGACGATTTTGAGGGTCTAATTCTTTTGTTAAATTAATCAGTGGTTCGAAGTATTCTCGTGCACCCTCCTCATGTAGTGCAGGTTCATTGGCAATAGACCATAGCACCACACAAGCTAAGTTTTTATCCCGAGCAATCAACTCACGAAGAATTTGCTCGTGAGCTTCTGTTGTATTCATCAAGTCCCAAGTGTTTCTAGATTCTCCTGCCCCAGATAACAGGAAGTCAAACGAAGAGAACAGTCCAACAGCTGGAGTCTCATCAATCACAACGATCCCTTCTTTATCTGCCAAACGCATCATCTCTTCCGAATAAGGATAGTGCGATGTACGGAATGAATTCGCTCCGATCCATTTCGTTAGGTTCAAATCTAATACATTAGCAACTTCATTCATACCACGTCCGTTAATATACATATCTTCGTGCTTTCCGAATCCTTTGAAGTAGAAAGGCTTGCCATTGATCAAAAATTGGTTCTCACCTACTTCTACTGTACGGATGCCAAATGGTTCTTCATAAACATCGACTAATTCTCCGTCTTTGTATCCTTCAACACGTGCAATATAGTGATAAGCATTCATTGGTTGCCACAAATGAACATTTTTAACCGTTAAAGCTGTTTCAGCTCCATTTCCACTTGCCACTTCTTTCCCTGCTTGATCTAATAAAGTAACTTTGATGACATCGAAGTCCCCTGCTGCTTGTACCACCGTATAGACTTCTGCTGAGTCTCCATTCACTTTATGTGTAATCACAATATCTTCCACATATTGATGAGGAGTCGTATAAATTTTTACAGGACGGTGGATACCAGCATAATTAAAGAAATCGAAGTTTTCACTTGTTTTACGGATAATTTTTCCATTTTCGCCAGTTGTTTCACTGTAGTTCCCTACAGGTAAAGTTGTGTAATCTAAAATGTTGTTCACAGCTACAGTCACTCTATTTTTTCCTGGCGCTAATACATCATTGATTGTAGCTTCAAACGGAGTAAATCCTCCCTTATGTTCTACAACATATTGTCCATTTACATAAACCGTCGCCTGATGAGTCACTGATCCAAAACGTAACACAATGCGCTCTGACAATAAGGGTTTAGCTACTGTAAATTCAGTTTCATACCAAACTACTCCAGTATGATGGCGGATTTCTGAAAGAACTCCTTGATCATTGAACGAACCAGGAACTGCCATAACAGCCTCTGTCTCTAATGGTTTAGTTACATCTACTTTTTTTGTGTCATCATCTAGATAAAATTTCCATACACCGCTCAAATCTGACAATGTACGACTTTCTGTTGTAATTGGATATAACATATACACTAACTCCTTTGAATTTTATTGATTTTTTTAGAACTTTTTAGCATTCCAGATTCCTTTTCTTTTCTGTAACGATTTGGTGTCATCCCAATTTTCAGCTTAAAGAAACGGTTAAAATGGGCATCACTTTCAAATCCACAGTCATAAGCGATTTCTTTGACCGTTTTGGCAGAACCGTTCTCAATTTGAAATTTGGCCTGTACTAATCGATAATCCATCAAAAATTCCATTACAGAATAACCAGTTGATTCCTTAAACACATGTGAAATATAGGATTTACTGATATTTAATTCTTTTGAAAGTATTTCAATAGAAATTTTTTCAGTAAAATGCTGTTGCAAGTAAGTTGCAATTTTTTCAGCATACTTATCTTTTTCGCTTTTAGTTTCCTTTATAGAAACAATCGTTTTTCGATTAGCTTGATATACTTTCAAAAGTAATTTCATCAATATCAGCTTTAACTCTACTTCTTTCGCATCTGTTAGATCTTCTTTAGTTAAATCTGCTAACTCTTTTCCCAAATTTATGATTTCATTGTAAGACCTTTTATCTCTAAGCCGAAAGATTTGGTGAGGGAAATCTCTAAATATGTCTAACAAATACAATGCATTTAATTCTTTTAAACTATTTTCTATCCACGAAGCTGAGAAATGAATCATGCTGCGTTCATAGCGGTCTGGATCTCCAATCACATGTGGCTTATGCAATTCAGTGCCATCTAAAGCAATAATGTCTCCTGGACGCAAATCATGGATTTGATTATTGATCAAGTACCTACACTGTCCATTATGAAAAAAATAAAGCTCATATTGTTGGTGAGAATGGTAATTAAGACTATATAATTGACCTTTTACATGTATTAATGCATTCAGCAAATCTTGAATTATCATTTTGCCCATCCTTTAAAACCATGACGTTAGAACCGTCTATCAAATACAAAAACTATTTTAAAATTGACTGTGAAGGTTCTCTATTTTATTGTAACAAAAAGCAACGATAAGTTCCATTTTCTCAAATAGAACCCATCGTTGTATAATCATTATTCAGCATTTATCCTATTTTATGATTGATATTTTTTCTTTCTTCTAAAGCTTCTTGGATCTCAGCCATACGATTGCTGTCTAATTCATAGAATTTCATAGCAATCAAGGAAGCTATCCAAGCTAAAATCAACAAACCAATGAACAGCAGCATCGTTACCCAGAAAATCCCTTCTGTTCTAGGCGTTTCTGTCGTTGGGAATACTTCTGTAAAGCCGATCCAAGCTAAAGTGATACCTATAATGGTTTGCCCGAAAGAAGAAATCATTTTATCCACAAATGAGAAGATAGTCCCCATTACCCCAGGTGCATAACGTCCTGTTTTGTACGTTTCATAATCCGTGATATCAGGAATCATTGGAATAACAATTCCACCAGCTACCGTTCTCACTCCGTTACCTAAAATAAACAGTACTAGGAATGCTATTGTCATGAAGCCTATATTACCAAAATTGATGGTAGAAGGATCTCCTAACCATAGCAGAAGGAATAAGGCTGTATAAACAACGATACATGCCCAAGTGGAAACCACTAAAGCTTGTTTAGAACCTAACTTGCGTGCGTATCTAGTACCAATTTGGATAATAATTAAAGAAGGAATCATGGTGTACGCGGACATTTGTCCATATAAACCGTAATCACCAATAACAACACCAAATAATAACACCATTACAATAGAATTATTTGCCACAGTTATCGCCAATTTGTCAGTGGCTGCAGCTATGATCAGCATTTGTAAAGGACGGTTCCCTTTTAAGATACCAAACATATCCTTGAAGCCAATTTTCTCTTGCTTTCCACCTGTACCGAAGTTTTCAGTTTTATCGTGTTTCCAAATTCCGATAGTTGCTAATAAAGTAAGTAATCCCCCAACTATCACTACAGTGATGACAAATTCATTAAAGAATTCTAAGTTAAAACCACTATGTTTAGGTTCTAAGTAATTAGATATATAGATAGCGGCACCAGCAAAAAATAAAGAAGTGTAAGATAAATCGAATGTAGAGAATAAAGGCCGTTGATTTGGATCATTTGTTAATACTGTTTGTCCAGATTTTGTACAAGCTGTCTGAAAAGTATACCCAACAATATAAACAGCATAAATCCCTAAGAAATAAATCAATCTTAGATTTTCTGCGACTAAATGATTGGTAAAAAATAATAATAACGTTGAGATTGCCATAACGATATAACCTGCTATCATAAAAGGTCTAAATTTCCCTAGTTTCCCATCAGTTTTATCGATCCACAAGCCAACAATAGGGTCTGTGATAGCATCCCATATACGACTTCCGGTTATAAGTGTTGAAACTAAAACGGTTCCTAGCCCCACTATCCCTGTTGCATAATAAGAAACAAACGTCATCAAAAACATAAATATGTTTGTTGCCGTATTATTTAGAGCAAAGGCCCCGATTTGCCATACTTTAGCAGTTCGATATTTAGCCGGCCTTTTTGTTGCAAGATTATCTGGTTGTAATTCAATAACTTTTTCCATTCTATTCACTCCCTATCCTAATTTTATCAAAAAAAGATAACGCTTCCATTTTATTGGAATTATTTTCCTTTCTTCCTCCTTTTGTTTTTTAGTGATTTCCCGAGTCGTAAAAAACGATCCTGCATACCACTTAATGAAACCGCATACATCAATATGATACTATTATATAAGTTAGTGATTTATTTTACATTGACTGAGAAGACGCAAGATCAATAAAAAATTGACTGATACGGTTCAAAACAAAATTTAGTAGAGTTTTTTTATTTTTTAAGCGAACACACTTTCTTTTTATAAGCGAATATGCTATACTATATTCAGAGTTAGATAGATGACTGAAATGGTACATTTATGTGCCAGTCTGTACTCCCTTTTATTTCGGGGGCGTTACGGATTCGACAGGCATAGGTCGAGCTTGGATTGCGTTTCGTAGGTTACGGCTACGCTAAAACGTTACAGTTAAATATAACTGCTAAAAACGAAAACAACTCTTACGCTTTAGCTGCGTAACAACAGCTTAGTGTAGATCCTCTCGGTATCACCCATGTACTCGAGTAAGGGTCCTATAATCAGTGGGATACGCTAAAACTTTCCGTCTGCAAGTTTTAGAAGAGATCATCAGACTAGCAACGTATGATGCCTGTTGTGCGGCTAGTACCGAGCGAAACCTTAATAGCATAACTATAAACGTAGAAGTCTAAGTGTCGTTATGTTTGGACAGGGGTTCGACTCCCCTCGTCTCCATATTATATTGGCTGCTTGTAAATACCGGTTTAGCGGTGTTTACAAGTTTTTTTTATTCCTTCATCAACAGCAGTTTCCCTTTGATGCTCAAACCGTATTCTTCATCACCATAACTCTAGATCAAATAAATAGTGTACAACCTTTTTTTATTTACAAGAACTTTTCTATCAGTTATTTTCAAGTAAAGCCAGATATGTTCTGTTCTTAATTATAATTTGCTATCCTTGAGATAATTGCATTAACATACAGGAGGAAGTATTTTGCAGAATAAAATCGAATTGTTGCAACAGTATATTGATCAAGCAGAAATTTTTTTGGAGGTACTGGAGTTAGTACAGAAAGCGGCCTTCCCGATTACCCATTCACAAGAGGGAGGATATACTAAAATGGAACAAAACCATCTTGACCCAAAAGTCATAATGAGTAAACGATTCATGTTAAATCACCCAGAAGAGTTTTTAAACTTCGAGCGAACAATGACAAGCCTTTTGTTCCTGAGCCAAACACAGGACATATTTATCTAGCAGATCTAGATAAGCATGGCAAAGACGTACGCATTATCACCCAATGTGTAGATGTACTACATCAAAAAGCTGGTAGTAAATTAGTTGTCGAACTGCATGGGAATAGTCGTCGCTTTTATTGTATGGAATGTGATCGTGAGTATCCTTACTCTGAAATCCCGCTAGGTGAACAAAATATCCCTCGTTGTCCTATTGATAATGGTATTATTCGAGCAGATATCATTTTATTTGGCGAAAATTTAAAGCCACGTGTCTTAGAGCGCGTGAAAACTTTATTGGCGGAGTCAGACTTACTGATTATTGCAGGAACTTCTTTATCTGTTTCCCCCACAAAAACGCTAATTCGACATTTTGAAAGCAATAAAGTTGTAGTAATCAATCAAACACCATTAGACATAACCGACCTCTCAATTGATTTGTTTATTTCAGATCCTGTGGGAGAAACACTTAGTAAATTGGACATTCATTAATCAAAAAAGGCAACTGTAATGAAATATATTACAGTTGCCTTTTTTGATCAGATCAGATCAAATTAAATTTTTTCAGACCCTCTATAATTCCGCCTTCTGTGTTGCTTGAAGTAACGTAATCAGCAATTTCTTTGACTTCAGTTACTCCATTTTGCATCGCGATTCCATAATCGGCATACGCAATCATTTCTTTATCGTTTGGTCCATCACCAAAAGCAAATGTTGGAACATCTTCAAAACCTAATAATTTTTCCAGTTCTTTGATTCCAGTTGCTTTAGAATTATTTTTAATGATGGTGTCAACACTATAAGGCGTGTTACGATAAAAAGATAATTCAGGAAATCTCTCTCTAAAATCACTATCAAATCGAGCATCATCATTAATAATCAAAGCCATCAATACTTCTTCGTTTAAATGAAAAGCCTCATCTACTTCAGGAGGAGTTGTATGGATATTTTTATAAGCCGTTATCATAGTTTGACTATTTTTCGTTGTGCGTATTTTATTGTGAGTATACATTGATAAAGGAAAATCATACTCATCAGTAGTATCTTTTAATTTCTCCATCAATTTTTGAGGAATAGCACTACGGTATACTTCTTTCCCTTCATAAACAATGTATTGCCCATTGCCCATTTAGTGTGATAAAAGAATCAATTGGGCTATTTTCTAATACATGTTTAATTTCCAAAGGACTACGCCCAGTAGCCACAAAAGGAATAACATTATTTTGTTTCATACTCTCTAAAGCATCACTAACTTCTCGATCTAATTCTGATTTAGTGTTCAATAATGTTCCATCTAAATCAAAAAACACTAATCCTTTTGGTGTTATCAATGTATTACCTCCGTCATTAATCTTCAAAAAGTTATTCTGATATTCATTAAATCTTAATAGTTATTGTTTTTCCATATCTTTGAAATGTCTAACTTCATTGTATTTTTCTAAATGATAAGCTCCATCTCGATAACTAGCTACTGATACGCTCGCATTTAAAAGTGGTTGTGGATTTTCCAACTCAGCGACTAAGTTATTCAATAGATAGCGGATCGTATTCCCATGTGCCACCACTAATATTTTCTCTCCAGTATCACGATGTTTGCTGATTAATTTCATCAGACCTTCTTCTATTCTCGTCCAAAAGGTTATAAAATCTTCTGCATCGTTATGCGGATCAGCTTTTTTAGTTGCATTCATTCGCTCAGGAATACTCGATTGAGCAAACATCTCAGGAACTGAAGGATAATTCATGACTTCATTAATAGTGGACCAAGAAACATCTACATTTTCCCCTTCAAATGAACCAAAAAAGACTTCACGGAATTCTGGCATCATTTCAATTTCCAACTGTTCTGCATGTTTGTTTTCTTCCAAGATAATATTTGCTGTTTGAACGGTGCGGCTTAAATCACTCGTATACACTGCATCAAATTTAACGTCTGCTAACCCTCTTGCACTACGGTAAACATCTTCAGTACCCTCTTCAGTTAGCGGTGTATTGCTCCACCCTTGTATCTTACGGTAATGATTAAAATACGTTTGTCCATGTCGAACAAAATAAAACGTACAACCTTTATTCATTCTTATTTCCTCCAGTACTCTAAATTCAGAATAGTCCTGCTTTTATTGTACCAGAAAGTGACTGTGTTTTAATGAAAAAGAGGTTTTAACTTTGTAAATATTGAATAAAGGAGCAGGTTATCTTTTATTCTCTGGAATGTCTCCATTTCGATAAGCTTCTAATAATTCTTTTAAATCCCAGACTTGATCCTGCAGTTTTTTACCAATATCCGTTTCTTTTACTTTCATTCGCTCCAACTCTTTATCCACAACTCGTCTCGTAGAAACGATGTCTATTTCATTTTCAATAGCCTCTTGTGGAGAAGTGAATGGTTGATGCGACACTAGCACCATCCCGAATGAATTATAAAGCAAGGTATACCCTGCTAAACCAGTCGTTCCTTGATAGGCTTTTGAAAACCCTCCATCAATAACCAACATTCTGCCATCTGCTTTAATCGGATCTTCTCCTCTTTTTTCTTTCACAGGAGTATGTCCATTAATGATATGGCCTTTAGTAGGATCTAATCCAAATTCAGCCAATATTTTTTCACATGTCTCAACTTCATTTCTCATACGGTAGTAAGCATTTTTCTTTTCTTCATGACAAGCCTTATCTTCTATATAATAACGCTCAAATGTCGTCATTTGGTCTTTCCCAAATAAAGAGGAAACCGGGCCTGTCCACAAGTACCAAACCAAGTCTAAATACTTTTCATTATTAGGTCTGTTTTGATATAAAAAACCTTTTCTGACAGCATCTTCAAATTTATCCAACAAAGATTTACCATATACGTAATTGCCTCTGATCTCCATTCCCATGAAGCTTCCATCTTCATTCAATGGAATACATCCATGGAACAATAAATTATCATTATACGTTAGATACATGCTTCCTCTATTGATTAAATAAGAGATGTGTCGTTGGAGTTTTCCACTATTTCTGAAACTCACCTTCAACTTGTCCACGATCCACTTTTCATCGTCAGTTAATGTAAATGGATCTGCTGGATCGATGGTAGGAAAGTTGTTGCTCAATAATGAGTACTCTTTTCCTTTTACCGTGATCATTCCATTTGCATAGTCTATTTTATTTAACAACAATCGGTGTTCTAAACGAAATTCTGGATGCCTTTCAATAATCGCTGCTTCTAATTTAAATTGAATAACAGCAATGGCTTGGTGGATCTTTGTATTTTGAATGATTTCTTCTTTCAAAATATTGTCTTCTGGATTGACTTTAGGTGCAAAACAACTATCTGGGTCGCCAGTATAAGTGGCTTCAGCAAAATTAGACAAATACCGTAAAGAAATTCCATACCTGTCTTCTAAAATATCTAAGTTATTGTAACGAGCAGATATCCGCACAACATTGGCTAAGCAAACTTCTGAACCAGAAGCAGCACCCATCCATAAAATATCGTGATTTCCCCATTGGATATCTACAGAGTGGTGTTGAATCAACTCATCAACAATTTTATCTGGGTAAGGCCCTCTATCATAAATGTCGCCCACAACGTGTAAATGATCCACTACTAAACGTTGGATCAAATAGGCTAATGCTGTAATGTATTCTTTCCCTCTATCTAGCGAGATGATGCTGTCGATAATTTCGCTATAGTAACCGTCTTTGTTTGAAAATGTCCCATCTTTAAAGAGCAATTCTTCAGTAATGTATGAGAACTCCTCCGGTAAAGCTTTACGCACTTTAGATTGAGTGTATTTCGAACCTACAAACCGGCATAATTCAATCAATCTAGATATAGTGATGCGATACCATTCATGGATTTCTTCTTCTGATTCAAAAGTCTCCATGATGTCTTCTGTTTTTTCTTCTGGGTAATAGATAACTGTCGCTAATGTATTCATTTCTTTGTGCGTCAATCGATCTGTAAAGATTTCTCCAATTTTTTCTTTGATATTACCCGAACCGTTTCTGAGGACATGTTGAAACGCATCATATTCTCCATGAATATCACTTACAAAATGTTCTGTTGCTTTCGGTAAATTCATAATGGCTTCTAAATTAATGATTTCAGAAGTCGTGGATCCTATTGTTGGATATTCTTTTGCTAGCATCATTAAATATTTATTTTTCATTTCCACTTCAACCGCCCCTTTCTTCCCACCTATACCAATTAGTATAGCACGGTTCCGATTTTTTGTTGCTGAAAAACAAAAAAACTACACTAGTAGTTTTTTGCTCTTCCATTTTAAATGATTTATACAGACGTTGACAAAGCTTCTACAATGGAATCTTCTATTTTTTCTGGAGTAGTTAAAGAGCCAAATCTTTCAATAATCTCTCCATCTCTACCAATTAAAAATTTAGTGTAATTCCATTTTATTTTCTTTCCTTTTGTTTCATTTACTAAGTAATGATACAAAGGATGAGCTGTTTCACCATTAACCATTATTTTATCAAATAAAGGAAATTCCACTCCATATTGGGTAGCACAAAAGGCAGCTATTTCCTGTCCTTCCAGTGGTTCTTGATTCATGAATTGATTTGAAGGAAACCCTAGTACGCTAAAGCCTTTATCTTGATAATTTTGATGCAATTCTTGTAATCCTTCTAATTGAGAAGCTAAACCACATTCACTAGCCGTATTAACGATTAAAAGTACTTTGCCTTGGTATTCTGAAAGAGAAATTTCTTTTTGATCTATTGTTTTCACATTAAATTTATAAATAGACATATGCCTCTTTCTCTCCTTTAGTGTATCATTCAAATACGCACGAATTTTCTTTTCATTACTTTATCACATATACCCTAAAAAGCACAATATTGTCTCTTTGCAGCTGAAAAATTTAGTGTATAAAAAAACAGTAAACGAGACTGGGATAATAGTCTTTATTTCTGTCGTATACTAAGTAAGTGCCTTTAAATGCGTTCCAAAAGCTTACCACATGCCTATAAGCCAGCCTCCCCTTATAAGAAAAAGTATCTCATAAGGGGAAGCTGGCTTATATTCAATGGTCAAAAAGTTTTTTGTCTTGCTCTCGTTTTTGTTTATTCGTATTTCTGTTCAATCAGTTGCTGGATAACTTCCACCGTATCATTAGCAGCATCTTCAGCTGATTTGTTGCCGGATACTGTATCAAAAATCATGTTCTTAGCATTGTCCCATACCTCTGCTGTTTCAGGTATATTTGGCATTGGATTAGCACTTTCGTATTGCTCAACGACTGCGGCTTCTACTTCTGTACCTTCCTCAAGCAATACTTCCCTGGTTTCTATATTAGCCGGTATTTGTTGAAGCATTTCATAAAAAGTCAGTTGATTTTCATGTGTCGTAATGTACTCCAACCAGGCTTGAGCTAACTCTATATCTTCAGAGTAATTGCTGATAACCCAACCTCTACCTCCAGCAAATGGTTGATAAGCATCTCCATTTGGTAAAGTAGGAATCGTTGTCACTCCAAAGTTTACTCCGCCTTCTTCGTAATTAGCAGCTCCCCAAGGTCCATTAATGACGGCAGCTGTTTTTCCATCAATAAAGGAAGAGTTTATAAAATCTCCGACTGTTCCTTCATCTTGCATCCCTTGTGGCCATTGTGCGTACCATTGAGTGAGATAGTCTAGCGCTTCTATTGAACCTTCATTATTTAATCCAACATCTGATGGATCCGTACCATCATCACCAAATATATACCCACCGTACCCAGCAAATAAACCATATGAATAATAGAAATCAAGCCAGTTTGCTAAAAAACCGGTATTCTTTCCTTCCTCTATTTCAAAGTTGTACTCTTCATTTTGCATCAGTGCTTCTAAGTCCTCAAATGTAGCGGGTTCCGTTTCTACCAAATCTTTATTGTAATAAAGGACTAAAGTTTCTAATAAGTAGGGCATACCATATATTTGATCATCTACGGTAACTTGTTGAATGTCTGTTTCATTGAAACGCCCGTCGTCTGGTACAGTTACAGTAGCCAAATGACCTTGCTGAGCTAATTGTCCGATCCGATCATAAGGAATCATCATGACATCTGGTCCAATTCCAGCCGGTCCGTCTAAAGGTAAGGCTTCTGCTTGTTCCAATTGTTCTCTGAACTCAAATTCAACCGTCACTCCCTGCTCTTCTTCAAAATCTCCTTTTATTGATTCAAAATAATCAGAGTAAATTTCCTCAATCGAAACTGTCAGAACATTTTCTCCTGATCCCCCCGTATTTTCTTGTTCAGATTCACCAGAATCATTGTTTCCACAACCAGCTACCCCAAGAGCTCCTGCCAAAAATAATCCAGCCAAAGCTTTTTTCACTTTTACCTCCATGACCCAACCAACCCTTTCATTTTTTGTCTTCGTAATAAGGGTACACAAAAATGATAGCGATTTCAAAGATTAAGACTGCTATACCTATTTAATATCCTTAAATTCTCTGAAAACAAAAAAGTCTAAAAATCAGGACATTCTCCTGACTTTCAGACTCTTTTTTGCTATACCATTCTAGCGGGCTTTCATAGCTCTGTCGATTTCTCGTTTTTGATCTTTGCGTTTTAAATCTTCACGTTTATCGTATTTTTTCTTCCCTTTAGCCAATCCAATCAATACTTTTGCATAACCATCTTTAATATAAACTTTTAACGGCACTAAGGTATAACCACTAGACTTAGTTTCGCCAACCAAACGGGCAATTTGCTTTTTATGCATCAATAATTTACGCATTCTAACAGGGTCATGATTAAAAACATTTCCTTGCTCATACGGACTGATGTGCACATTTTGGAGGAAAATCTCTCCATTACGAATGGTAGCATACCCATCTTTTAAGTTGATACGTCCAGCTCGAATAGATTTGATTTCTGTTCCTTTAAGAACGATTCCAGCCTCGATAGTGTCTACAATGGTATAATCATGTCTTGCTTTTCTATTTTGGGCAAGAACTTTTCCGCTGCCTTTTGGCATAATTCTTTGCCTCCTTCACTCGTTATTTCCGTTTTTTCTTCCCTTTCTTTTTCACAACATCTTTATAGAAAGGGTTACTTTTCTTCGTTTTATTTTCTGGGCTTTTCTTCTCTTTTTCAGAAGACGTTTTTTTTCTTCGTCTAGGTTGTTCTTTTGAGGAACGTTTCGGATCTTGTCCTTTACGTTTTCCTTTTTTATCTTGATTAGGATCGACTTTCACTTCCAAATTTGGATCTGGAATCAATTCAAAATCAATTTCACGTAACTCAGGATCTGCTTTCGTCACTTTGATTTTGACTTTTTGTCCAATTCTGTAAACGACTCCTGTGCGTTCACCAATCAGCATCAATTGTTCTGGAATAAAATTGAAGTAATCATCCTTCATCGTAGAAATGTGTACTAAACCTTCAATTGTATTCGGTAATTCTATAAATAAACCAAATTTAACAACTGAACCAATAACACCTTCATAGATTTCTCCAATTTTATCAGCCATATATTCAGCTTTTTTCATGGAGTCTGTTTCACGTTCAGCATCTACTGCACGTCGTTCCATTTTAGAACTTTGCTCAGCAATATCCGTTAATAGACCTTCCCATTTTTTCTTCTCAGCCGTACCAGTACCGTTTTCTGCATATGCACGAATCAAACGGTGCAAAATCAAATCTGGATAACGACGAATCGGAGAAGTAAAGTGAGAATAGTATTCAGCGCCTAGCCCATAATGACCTAATGGTTCTACATCGTATTTAGCTTGTTTCATGCTGCGCAGCATCATCGTAGAAATAACCGCTTCTTCGGGTTTGTCTTTCACTTGATTGATGACTTTTTGTAAAGCAACTGGTGTAACATTTGAACTAGAGCCTCTCATACTGATACCAAAAGCCGTTACAAATTCCATAAATTTTTGCATCCGATCGCTATCCGGCTGCTCATGCACACGATAAATCAAAGGAAGATCCATTTTTGAATAATGTTCAGAAACTGTTTCATTTGCTGCTAACATAAAGGACTCAATCAATCTTTCTCCGACGCCTCTATCACGTACGACAACGTCTAAAGGATGACCTGATTCATCAACAATGATTTTAGCTTCTGAAGTATCAAAGTCGATAGCTCCTCTTTGAACACGACGGTTTTCAAGTATATGGTGCAGCTCATCCATCAACTCGAACATATCTACCAAATCAGCATTTTTTTCACGTACTTCCGGATCTTTATCCATTAATATGGCATTTACATCCGAATAAGTCATTCGGCGATAAGAACGGATCACACTTTGGAAAATACGATGATCGATGATTTCTCCATGTGGATCAATTTCCATCTCACAACTCATTGTCAATCTGTCCACATTTGGATGTAATGAACAAATTCCATTTGATAAGCGTTGTGGCAACATAGGAATAACACGGTCTGTTAAGTAAACACTTGTTGCTCGTTCAAAGGCATCTCCATCCAATGGAGAATCTTCTGTTACATAATAAGAAACATCCGCAATATGAACACCTAAATGGTAATTGCCATTTTCTAAACGATGAACAGTTACAGCATCATCTAAGTCTTTCGCATCAGCTCCATCAATCGTAACGACAATTTCATCTCGCAAATCTGTTCTGCCTTCTAAATCTTTATCAGATATTTTATCAGGAACTTCATCAGCTTGTTTCAATGCTGCTGGCGAAAATTCAGTTGGGATACCATTATCATAAACAATTGATAGAATATCCACTCCAGGATCATTCTTATGTCCAATGACTTTTTTAACTAGCCCTTGCATACTTTGAGGAAATTCACGATCTGGATAGTGAGTGATTTCAACAATAGCCACAGAACCGTCTACTGGTTTTACCCCTTCTGCTTTGATAAAGACTCTGTAATCCGTTAATTTCTTATCTCGAGGATCAATATAGCCATATAAGCCAGTTTCCTCGATTCCCTCTTCGTCGTACGCCCAGAATTCCCCTACTAATTGCGTCAAATTCCGTTCTAATACGGCGGTAATTTTTCCTTCAGGTCCTTTATCGTTCCATGGTTGTGCAGGTTGCACCACATCCACACTTACTTTGTCTCCATCTAGGGCATAATTAGTACGGTTTGGTGGAATGTATAGATCTTCTTCTTCATCTTCTATGGATACAAATCCAAAACCTCGGTCACTAGCCCTAAATATACCGGATAATACGGGATCTTTTTTTGGTAGTTTTAATTTTCCGCTTTTTGTTAAAAATAGTAGACTTTCTCTTTCCATTTCAGCCACAGTCGTGACTAATTCTTTAAAGTCTTTAGCACTAGTTTTATTTAAGCCTTCGCTTAAATCTTTGATTTCAAAAGACACAGCTTTATGTTCAGTCATATAAACTAAAATAGCTTGTTTGAGTACTTCTTTACTTGTCATTATTCATCCTCCATTCCACTGTAATTTAGTTAAGAAATTCAGTACATCTTGTTCAAATTCCTTACGGTCTGGCCCTACAGTTAATGAATGGGGACTATTTTCATACCAATGAAAATCAACTGCTGCATTGGTAAAAGCATCTCTCAATTCATAAGCAATGTTGCTGTTGATCAATTCATCATTTCCACCTTGAGCAATAAAAATTGGTTTTTCAACAGTTCCATAATGCGGGGCCATTTCGTCTACCATATTTCTTATACTAGCTAACTGTTTATCTAATTTTTCTTCTAACGCTGGAAGACGCTTTTGGATACTTTCTTCTGAGTCTCCATTTTTGCGCTTCTTAGCAATCATAAACTCTAAAAATTCTTTTCTGACATTCGAAGTCTCATTGTTGATAGCCGGTGAACTAAATGTTCCGCTTGCTATTAGGTCTTCTTCCAACATTAATTTAGTTGCAATAATGCCTCCTAACGATAATCCAAATGCTACGACTTCTTGATGTCCTTCATCACTTAAAAACTGTAAAGCTTCTTTAGCATCATTGATCCAATCATTTGGTGAAACTTCCAAAATGTCCTCTAAATCATGTGTGCCGTGTCCCTTAAATGTAGGACTGTACACAGCATAATTTGCTCTCTCTAAAGCTCGTCCTAACATCCGGACATCATTTGGTGTGCTGCTATATGCATGAAACAACAATACAGCTCTTTCTCCACCTTTAAAATAAAATGATCTATCTCTCATGTAGTGTCTCCTGCTTTCTTTCTGATACTTTTATTTTACTTGAAAATCCGTTATTTTCCTATCAATACACTAAAAAGGTTTACTAAGATTAACTGTTCATACAAAATGTATGAATAGAAAAAAAAGCTGCCTTAATATATAGGCAGCTTTTTAAGTATTTAATTTGCAGATAAGTAAGCTAATATCAGAGCTAATACGATAAACAAAGTTCCTAGAACCATTGTCATACGTTTCAGCACAGCTTCAAATCCACGCGCTTTTTGTTTTCCAAATAATTGTTCTGCTCCTCCACTTAAGGCACTGGAAGCACTGTTTGTTTTGCTTGGCTGCATGGCAACAATAATAATCAGTAACACAGATACGATTAGTTCAGCAATTAAAAGTGTATTGTACAACTTCATTGCCCTCCCGTCTAGCTTTTCTTCTATCATTTACTTTAACATAACTTATTCAAAATTACTAGCAGAGTTTCGAGCTTTTATCATCCTATTCCTGAAGTTTCTATTCTCCTGATAACCTTTTATAAAGTGTATACTTATTTTATAAAAACAACTGCTCCATATGGACTAAGGACTAAATTTTTTCCATCTATCTTATTATCGTTGTTTGCTAGCACAATTTCTGCTGAAGCCCAATCTTCGCTCAATTTTATTGTTTCTTCAACGTCAGAAAAATTGGCATAAACCCGTCCACTTTTATCACCTAAAGAACGCTCGTATACATATAGGCTTTCTTTTGTAGAGTGCATGACGTAATCTCCGTGCCTAAATAGAGCACTTTTCTTTAATGCAATCAATTTTCTATAAAAGTGTAAGATACTTTTCTTATCTTTTTCTTGTTCTTGAACATTGTATTTACTTTCGCGATTGTATAAGGTCCAAGGATTATTCGCAGTTGTAAAACCCACTTTTTCACTGTCATTCCATTGCATTAGTCCTCTGCTAGTTGCACGAGAAGTTAAGTTTAAATGATACATGATTTTTTCGTGTTTCCAACCTATTTTCTTAGCTTCATTATAAAATATCATCGTTTCAGATTCTTTTATCTTATCAGGTTCTTCAAATTCAAAATTAGTCATTCCGATTTCTTCACCGTAGTATATAATCGGTATTCCCTTTTGTAAATAGAGTAACGTAGCCATCATAGTTTGACTGTTATCTC
This sequence comes from Desemzia sp. RIT 804, assembly GCF_016892605.1. Lineage (GTDB taxonomy): Bacteria > Bacillota > Bacilli > Lactobacillales > Carnobacteriaceae > Desemzia. The sequence goes on along the minus strand of NZ_JAFEMV010000005.1, from coordinate 187,415 downwards.
TAAAATTTGTTGTGTTTCCATATTTATCTTGGTGTCTAGGCTCATCATGATTATTCCAATAAAGAATCGGTCCTCCATTTTCGGGAACTGCTTGTTGAAATTCATTTTGTATGTCTTTAAAAGCTTTTAGATCCAGCGGTGCCGCCTGTTTACTTTTCATGAGTCTATCATCGAGCAAAGCTGTTTTTTCAGGAAAGTGGTGCAGTGTAATGATTTTATCTATTCTATCTGCAGTTGGGTCTGTATACCAACGTGTCAATTCAGCATTTGCGCTAGTCGCTTCTCCGATCAAAAAAATATCTTTTTCATATTGTTCAATTTTAGCCTTTATTTCGTTCAAGTATTCTTCTAGTTTTTCTCCATACTCAACTACTTCTGTTCCAGGACCTTTCTTGTCTGGATGATTTGGAAAACTTTTATCTACAGACATATAAATAAATGCATCTAAACGAAATCCATCAATACCCAACTCTATCAAATAGCCTAAGATATCCAACATTTCTTTGCGCAATCTCGGATTGTCCCAATTTAAATCAGCCATACTTTGCATAAAGAGATGTAAATAAAATTGATCACTGTTCTCTTCTTTCGTCCAAACAGATTCTCCAAGTTCAGCTGTCCAATTAGTAGGATACTCTTGTCCCTCAACAGCATCTGCCCAAATATAATAATTACGATAAGGGTTATCTTTTCCTTTTAATGCGTTTTTAAACCAAGGATGTTCTGTGGAAGTATGGTGTAAAGGAAAATCATATATCAGTTTCAATCCTCGTTTATGAACTTCTTCGATCAATTTTTCACCTTGTTCTTGCGTCCCAAACAAAGGATCCACTTGTTTATAATCTATAACATCATACCCATTATCTTCTTGGTTAGACAACACCACAGGAGTGAGCCATAAAGTATTTACTCCTAGAGATTGGATATAATCTAATCGCTGTATGATGCCCTCAATATCTCCTACACCGTCCTCATTGGTATCTTGAAAACTTCTTGGATAGACTTGGTAAATAATTGCTTCTTCCCACCATTTTTTATTTGTCATTTCATCACCTTCTCCTGTACCAAAATTTTACTTACTTAGATTCTAACAGTCTTTTTTTAAAAGTGCATCAATTCTCTCTTTTACTTATTGATGATCGGCACATTTGAATTTGAAGAATAAAACTAGATCTTAAAAAATGGATGTCTATTTTATGATGTTGGTAAAGAAAGCACTGAAGGAATTTCTAGAAGTTGGTGTTTAAGCAACTTGGATTTTCTCCCAACGTTATATGATGAAGAACAAAAAAACCCTTTAATCTACTTTTTTTATAGTAGATTAAAGGGTTTAAAATATTGGTAAATATAACTTTCAACAGTACAACTAAATTAACAGTTTATTCAGCTTCTCAAATCAGCCGATACAGTTAAATTATTTGTTTTTTAGGTTGTAGAAAGCTTGTAAACCTTCGTATACAGCTAGCTCGCCTAATTGGTCTTCGATACGTAATAATTGGTTATATTTAGCGATACGGTCAGTACGGCTTAATGAACCTGTTTTGATTTGACCAGCGTTTGTAGCTACTGAGATATCAGCAATTGTTGAATCTTCAGTTTCACCAGAACGGTGAGAGATTACTGCAGTGTAACCAGCTTTTTTAGCCATTTCAATAGCATCAAATGTTTCAGTTAAAGAACCGATTTGGTTAACTTTGATCAAGATTGAGTTACCGATATCTTGTTTGATACCTTTAGCCAAGATTTCAGTGTTTGTAACAAACAAGTCGTCACCAACTAATTGAACTTTATCGCCTAAGCGTTCAGTTAATAGTTTCCAACCTTCCCAGTCATTTTCATCCATACCATCTTCAATAGAGATAATTGGGTATTTGTTTACTAATTCTTCCAAGTAGTCTACTTGTTCAGCAGCAGTACGTTTAGCACCGTTTTCGCCTTCGAATTTAGCGTAGTTGTAAACGCCGTCTTCGTAGAATTCAGAAGAAGCACAGTCAAATCCAAGGTAAACGTCTTTACCTGGTTCTAGACCTACTTTTTTGATTGCTTCAAGGATAGTTTCTACTCCGTCTTCAGTTCCTTCGAAACGAGGTGCGAATCCACCTTCATCCCCAACTGAAGTTTCCAAACCACGTCCGCTTAAGATTGATTTCAATGCATGGAAAATTTCTGCTCCCCAACGTAAAGCTTCTTTGAATGTTGGAGCTCCAACAGGTAAGATCATGAACTCTTGGAATGCGATTGGAGCATCAGAGTGAGATCCACCATTAATGATGTTCATCATTGGTGTTGGCAATACTTTAGTGTTGAATCCACCTAGGTATTGGTATAAAGGAACATCTAGATAGTCAGCAGCTGCACGTGCAACAGCAATAGACACACCTAAGATAGCGTTAGCTCCTAATTTAGCTTTGTTTGGAGTACCGTCTAAGTCAATCATAGCTTTATCGATAGCCATTTGATCACGAACATCGAAACCGATGATTGCTTCTGAGATAATGTTGTTTACGTTATCTACAGCTTTTTGAACACCTTTACCTAAATAACGGTCTTTGTCTCCGTCACGTAATTCAATAGCTTCGTGTTCTCCTGTTGAAGCTCCTGAAGGTACCATTCCGCGACCAAAAGCACCGCTTTCTGTGTAAACTTCAACTTCGATTGTTGGGTTACCGCGTGAGTCTAAAACTTCTCTTGCTAAAATATCTGTAATAAATGGCATTTTTTTTCTCTCCTTTGAGTTATCAAATAGAACCATGAACAACTTTATTGTTCAAATTCAGTTTAGTTAATTTTAATATGGTTTGCAACTAGTATCCTTCTTTTACGAAGGTTTTCTTTAATCTTTAATGATTAAAGATTCACCAGTCATTTCTTCTGGCTTTTCAATATTTAGTAAATCTAACATTGTAGGAGCAACATCTGCAAGACGGCCGTCCTTGCGCAGTTCTGCACCTTTTTTAGTTACGATTACTGGCACTGGCACTGTTGTATGTGCTGTATGTGGTTCTCCAGTTGGTGTAATCATTGTATCTGCATTTCCGTGATCAGCGAAAATAACAGCGTGCCCGCCTTTTTCAATAATAGCGTCAACTACACGTCCTAAGTTTTCATCAACTGCTTCAATTGCCTTAATAGTTGGTTCTAACATTCCGGAATGACCAACCATGTCTGGATTAGCAAAATTCAAGATGATAGCATCTTGTTTATCAGCTTCAATATCTGCAACTAATGCATCTGTTACTTCATACGCACTCATTTCAGGTTTTAAATCATATGTTTCTACTTTAGGAGAAGGAATCAAGATACGACTTTCTCCTTCAAACTCCTCATTACGTCCACCATTCATAAAGAAAGTAACATGAGGATATTTTTCAGTTTCTGCGATACGCAATTGTTGTAATCCATGGTTAGACAATACTTCTCCCAACACATTTTTCAATCCGATCGGTGGGAAAGCCACTTCAGCTTTGATGCTGGCATTGTAAAGAGTCATCGTTACTAACAGAACATTTTTCGGACGAGCTCCACGATCAAAGTGAGTCCATTCTTCATTCGTTACAGCATTTGCTAATTGTATAGCACGATCTGGGCGGAAGTTGAAGAATAAGATTGCATCATTGTCTTCAATGGTCGCTACAGGTTTACCGTTTTTCTGGATAACTGTAGGCACAACAAACTCATCCATTTTACCTAATTCATAGCTGTTTTTAACTGCATCTACAGCAGAATCTGCAAAGTTTCCTTCGCCATGGTAAATAGCGTTGTACGCTTTTTCTACACGTTCCCATCGTTTGTCACGATCCATTGCATAGAAACGTCCTGAGACAGTGGCGATTTCTCCAATGCCGATTGCTTTCATTTCTTTTTCCAATTGTTCAACATAGCCTAAACCAGAGTCAGGAGCTACATCACGTCCATCTAAGAAAGCATGCACGTATACATTTGGAACACCTTTTTCTTTAGCGGTCTTCAACAATGCGATCAAGTGATTGATATGACTGTGAACTCCACCATCTGATAATAAACCAAACAAGTGAAGACTAGAATTCATCTCAATAGCTTGTTTCATGGTACTGTTCAATACTGGATTCGTTTGAAAATCGCCATCTTCAATAGCTTTATCGATACGAGTCAAACTTTGGTATACAATACGTCCAGCTCCAATGTTGGTATGACCAACTTCAGAGTTTCCCATTTGTCCTTCTGGTAATCCAACATCTAAACCAGATGCTTTTAAAGTGGCATGTGGGTAAGTTTCCATATAGCGATCAAAGTTTGGTTTATTTGCTTGAGCTACTGCATTACCCATAGTCTCTGTACGACAACCGAAACCATCTAGAATAATGATAGCTACTGGTGATTTACTCATTATTTATTAGCCTCCAATAACGCTAAGAAAGAATCTGTTTCTAAACTTGCTCCACCAACTAATGCACCATCAATATCAGGTTGGTCCATTAATTCTGCAATATTTGCAGGTTTAACACTTCCACCGTATTGAATACGTACAGCATCAGCTGCTTCACGTGAAAATTCTTTTGCTACTGTTTCACGAATAACAGAGATTGTCGCATTCGCTTCTTGGGATGTAGCTGTTTTTCCTGTTCCGATTGCCCAGATTGGTTCATAAGCAATTACGATTTCACTTGCTTGGCCTTCAGTTAAGCCTTTTAATCCAGCTGTTACTTGGCTAGCAACTAAGTCGTTTGTTTCCCCAGCTTCATACTGTTCTAACGTTTCACCACAGCAGAAGATTGGAACCATACCATTTTTGAAAATAGCATGAGCTTTTTTGTTGATGTCTTCATCTGTTTCATGGAAGTACTCACGGCGTTCAGAGTGTCCAATAATGACATAGCTTACTCCAATGTCGCTTAAAGCTTTAGGGCTCACTTCACCAGTGAAGGCACCTTCTTCTTCAAAGTAACAATTTTGAGCAGCAATTTTTAAGTCTGTTCCTTCTGCAGCTTTTACTAAATCTTGTAAAAACAATGCAGGAGCTCCCACTACAGAATCTACCGCTTCAGAAGAAGGGATTTTCCCTTTTACTTCGTCAACAAATTCGCGTGCTTCTGCAGCTGTTTTGTTCATTTTCCAGTTTCCAGCAATAATAGGTTTGCGCATTTTAAAACCTTCTTTCATAAATTTTGGATCTTAATTGCACTTGACTCGAAGCTTATTTATCGGAAATAGCTGCCAAACCTGGCAATTCTTTTCCTTCTAAATACTCTAATGAAGCTCCGCCTCCAGTTGAGATATGTGTGAACTCATCAGCATAGCCTAATTGTTGAGCTGCTGCTGCAGAATCTCCACCACCAATGATAGTAATAGCGTCTTCTAATTCAGCCAACGCTTTACATACACCAATAGTTCCATTTGCAAAGTTAGACATTTCAAACACTCCCATTGGTCCGTTCCATACGACCGTTTGAGCGCCTTCTAATGCTTTTTTGAAGAGTTCAATTGTTTTAGGTCCAATGTCTAATCCCATTTGGTTTTCAGGGATTGGTCCTTCGTGAACTTCAGTTGCCACATCATTGCTAAATTCTGTAGCTGTAACATTATCGATTGGCAATACTAATTTATCTCCAGCTTTTTCAAGTAATTCTTTGGCTAATTCAATTTTGTCTTCTTCAACTAATGATTTACCAATTTCAATTCCTTGTGCTGCGTAGAAAGTATATGCCATACCTCCACCGATCAAAACTTTATCTGCTTTGTCTAATAGGTTTTCGATAACTCCGATTTTGTCGCTTACTTTAGCTCCGCCTAAGATAGCTACGAATGGACGTTTAGGTGCATCTACGGCTCCACCGATAAATTTGATTTCGTTGTCCATCAAATAACCAGCTGCTGTTTCTAAATGACTAGCGATACCTACATTAGAAGCATGAGAACGGTGAGCTGTTCCAAATGCATCATTCACGAACACGTCTCCTAAGCTTGCCCAATATTTACCAAGCTCTGGATCATTCTTGCTTTCTTTTTTGCCGTCTAAGTCTTCAAAACGAGTGTTTTCAAACATCAAAACTTCGCCTGCTTTTAGTGCAGCAATTGCATCTTCTAATTCTTTTCCACGTGTTTCAGGAACGAATGTAACTTCTTTTCCAAGTAGTTCGCTTAAACGTTCTGCAACAGGTTTTAAAGATTTGCCTGCTTTGTCTTCTTCTGTCTTGATTTTACCTAAGTGAGAGAAAAGAACCAATTTCCCGCCTTGTTCCAAGATATACTCAATCGTTGGAAGAGCAGCTTGAATACGGTTGTCATTGGTAATTTTTCCGTCTTTCATAGGAACATTAAAATCAGCACGTTCTAAGACAACTTTGTCTCTTAAATCCATATCTGTAACAGCTTTTTTTGCCATGCTAAAATCCTCCTCAGTATCAAACGCTTAGTCTTAACAATCAAATAAGCGAGGAAGCGCGATGCTTCCCCGCTTATTAGTGCAATTTATTTCAATAGCCCTAAAGGTTATTTCGTCAAATTACAGTTTTGCAAAGTATTCTAAAGTACGAATTAATTGTGAAGTGTATGACATTTCGTTGTCATACCAAGCAACAGTTTTAACGATTTGTTTGTCACCAACAGTGATAACTTTCGTTTGAGTTGCATCGTATAATGAACCAAATGACATTCCTAAGATATCAGAAGAAACAATTGCATCTTCAGTATATCCGTAAGATTCGTTAGCTGCTGCTTTCATTGCTGCGTCTACTTCTTCAGCAGTAACTTTAGTTTTTAATACAGATTGTAATTCAGTTAATGAACCTGCTGCAACTGGAACACGTTGTGCAGCTCCATCTAATTTACCTTTTAATTCTGGTAATACTTCACCGATTGCTTTAGCAGCACCAGTTGTATTAGGGATAATGTTAGCTGCTGCAGCACGAGCACGGCGGAAGTCGCCTTTTGGATGTGGAGCATCTAATGTATTTTGGTCACCTGTGTAAGCGTGGATAGTTGTCATTAATCCTAATTCAATACCAAATTTGTCATTCAGTACTTGAGCCATAGGAGCTAAACAGTTAGTAGTACATGAAGCACCTGAGATAACTGTTTCAGAACCGTCAAGAGTTTCGTGGTTTACATTGTAAACGATTGTTTTCATGTCACCAGTTGCTGGTGCAGAGATAACAACTTTTTTAGCTCCTGCTTTGATGTGTAATTCAGCTTTTTCTTGAGTAGTGAAGAAACCAGTACATTCTAATACGATTTCCACTCCAAGTTCTCCCCATGGAAGTTCTTCTGGATTACGGTTGCTTAAAACTTTAACGTCTTTACCATTTACTGTAAATGCGCCATCTTTAACTTCAACGTCTCCATTGAAACGTCCTTGTGTTGTATCATATTTTAATAAGTGAGCTAACATTTTTGGATCTGTTAAGTCGTTTACTGCAACCACTTCAATACCTTCTAATTCTTGAATACGACGGAATGCTAGACGACCAATACGTCCGAAACCATTAATACCTACTTTTACTGACATAACAAGATTTCCTCCTTTAGAAAATCGAAAATTTATTTATTTTAAAGGGTAATCCCTTTTAAAATCTGGTTTGCAGCACCTTCATCGGTAATTAACCAAGTTTGTGAGGGTGCGTTTTTCATGTAAGCTTTGATTGCTTCAGCCTTCGATTCTCCAGCCGCTACAATGATCGCACTAGGTACGGTCGTTAACTTGCTAGATTGCATACCGATGCGTGGAATTTTATAGACCACTTCGCCATCAGCATTATAGAATTCTCCGAAAGATTCAGCAACTGCGGCTTTTTCTTTAAGAAGCGCGAGTATCTCATCATCAAGTCCTCGTCGCTTTGCCATATGTTCTGCATCACCTATACTATAGATTACACAATTTGCCAGTTTTATCAAATCTAACGTCTTTTTAACGCTAGGTTCCTGCAATAAAAACTCATACGTTTCTTTGCCGACTTGTTCTGGCACATACAGAGCCTGATTTTTGCCTCCTGTAACTTCAGCAAGTCTTGCGCTGATTGAGTTCGCTTGTATATCAACAGACTCTCCCAGCCCGCCTCTTGCAGGTACAAAAAGCAATTCTCGGTTTCTAGCAAGACTTTCATCAATGCGGTTGGCTACTGCCGCCATTGTTGTTCCACCCATTACAGCAATGATATTCTTGCCTTCTGGGAGGAGAAAATCCAATGTTTCAAAAGTCGCTCTACTTAAATCAGCAATAACCTTTGACTGTTTGTCAAGATCTCCTGATACAATAACACACTGCTCAATTTGGAAGTAAATCGCTAGATTTTTTTCCTTATCGCGCATGCCTAATTTTTGCCCCATTAAGTGATCTAGTGACCGATACGTTTCTTCTCCATACGGAGTAAGCAACATTCCTGACTTTGTAGAAAGTATAAGGCGTTGTTTTTTCAACACTTCAACTTCTGTTCGCAGACTTCTTTCAGAAATACCGATTTTGTCAGCGAGCACTCGTCTTCCGATTGGCCCTAACAAATAGATATTTCTCAAAATTTGGTGTCTCTCTTTTAGAGTGTCTATTACGTCAGGAGCTACTTTTTCTATAACAGACAAAAACTCTTCCATGAGCCACCTCTTTCTAAGCGGGTCTATTTTTGTCCACGTCAGCCGTTTAACGACCCTCTATATCAAAAAAAACAAAGAGATTAAAATGGAAAAAGACATTTGATTGTAACTCAAGTTCTTAATTCTACATTTTATAAAGACTTTGTCGTCTAATTTATCTCTTACAGATGTATTTTACCAATTCTTAGCAAAACATGCAACCTATTAATTTAAGAATCTGTCACAGCTATGTCAAATTCCTGGTAAAAGAAGTACTGTCAAAGCATTGACATAAAGAACTAAAACAAAGGCCCAGTTCTCTATGTGCATATCTGAAAATAAAGACATTCTATCAGCTACTTTTGACAAAGCTGTCACTTTCTTTAAAAATCAATTTTTATTTTTAGCCACTTCTAAATCAATTAAGCTTTTTAATTCTACAGGAGTAATATGTTCATCAAAAATATTGTCTCCAATAAATACAGATGGAACTAATACTACGTTAGCCTCATTTGCTTCATTGATGATACCATTTATTTCGATTTCATTTGGTTGGTGAGTTAGACCGCGTTTTTCAGTTACGTACTCTGCAACTTGCTCTAAATCTCCCAAGTATCCCCACTCATCTTGATGAGTCAAGAAATAATCTATTTCAATTAATGCTTCTTCAGGGTCTTTGTAGTCTAAGTGATGATGAACGACATTCCCCTTTTTCAAACTTGGTTTTTCTTTATCGAAAAGCTTAATAATTCGTTGGATTTTTCCTTCATGGACGTACTCATTCAATACATCTTTAGAATCAAAATACCATTTCTTACAGAATGGGCACCGCAAATTAATAAACTCAATGACTTTAACAGGTGCATTCTCCTGGCCGATTTTAAATCCATATGTCGTATTGACTTTATCTGCTTTAATATTACTGATATCCATTATAAAACCTCCCTTTGTTGATAGTTAATAGTATACTTGGAATTCTTTCAAATGAAAAACATTCTATTTATAGCAACTAATAAACAAGAAAAGAAGACCTCTCCGGTTTAACGGAAAAGGTCTCCTTATTTGCTTATTCTATTTACCTGGTAATTCTACGTTATTTTCCATAACTTCATCTATCAAACCATATGCTTTTGCGTCTTCGGCAGACATATAGTTATCACGATCTGTGTCACGTTCAATAACTTCTATCGGTTGTCCCGTTTTGTCAGATAAGATTTTATTTAAACGTTCACGTGTTTTTAAGATGTGACGAGCAGCGATTTCGATTTCGGTTGCTTGTCCTTGTGCTCCACCTAGTGGTTGGTGAATCATGATTTCTGCATTTGGTAATGCAAAACGTTTGCCTTTAGCTCCAGCAGTTAATAAGAAACTACCCATTGATGCTGCCATTCCCATTGCGATCGTTTGAACATCAGCTTTAATAAAGTTCATCGTATCAAAAATAGCAAATCCTGCTGTAACACTACCACCTGGAGAATTGATGTAAATATAAATATCTTTCTCTGGATCTTGTGCATCTAGAAAGAGTAGTTGCGCGATGACTGAATTTGCTACATCATCATCAATTTGTCCGCTCAACATGATAATGCGGTCTTTTAATAAACGTGAATAGATATCATAAGCACGTTCGCCTCTTGATGATTGTTCAATAACTGTAGGTACTAAGTTCATGAAGTATTCCTCCTCTAATTTGTTTCCTTATGATTGTATCATACTCATTCCAAAGAATCATTTTGAATGAGTTTCTATACTTATTTTACTCTTATGGTCAATAAAGGTCAAACTTTTTTTATGAAGTTTTTTATTTTATCGAGTACAACAAATCCTAAATAAAGTAACGAGAGCGGGACAAAAGACGTTTTGACCGTTGAATATAAACCAGCCTCCCCTTCTGAGATGCTTTTTCTCAGAAGGGGAGGCTGGTTTATAGGCATGTGGTCAGGCTTTTGGAACGCGTTTAAAAGCATCCGTTTAGTATGTGACAGAGATAAAGACTATTGTCCCAGTCCTTTTACTCTTCATAAATGTGCTACCATATACATATACCGCTAGAGAAATCTGCTTTGTTTACTTAAAGCTCTTTTAAACGGTCTGCTTCACGCTCTTCTCTTTTTAAACGCGTTGCGCAAAACAGTCTTTCTGTAGTTTCATTTTATCTTTTTGTCGGGAAAGATCGCCCAACTAAAAGATAAAAATGAACCTCACGAAAGTCTGAACGTTTTGCTTCACGCTCTTCTCTTAATGTCCCCTGAGGGAATCGAACCCCCATCTCAAGAACCGGAATCTTACGTGATATCCATTACACTAAGGGGACCTGATGACAACTACTTAATATTATCTAATATACTAAAAAAAAACAAGTTAAAATTTACAATTCTCTCCTAACTCCAATTCAACTTGTTTCTTTATTTTATAATTTGGTTCGATTTACCACAAAAAAAGAGACACTTCCTATCTAACAGAAAGTATCTCAAAGCGAACTGGTAATGTCATAAATAGATTGTTTAACTATTTTCTTGGAAGGTTTGAAGTTGATACATATCATGGTAAACGCCTTGTCTATCAATCAATGACTCATGATTCCCTTCTTCAATAATTTTTCCATGTCGTAAAACATAGATTTTATCTGCATCTCGAATCGTTGACAAGCGATGGGCAATAATAATCGTTGTACGACCGCGACGCATATTTTCTAAACCCTTTTGGATTTTCTTTTCTGTTTCTGTATCGATATTCGCTGTAGCTTCGTCTAAAATCAATATTTTTGGATCCCGCAAAATTGTCCTAGCAAAACTGAGCAATTGTTTTTCGCCTGTCGAGAACGTAGCACCACCCTCAATCACTTTCGCGTGGTAACCTCCCTCAAGTTCTTCAATAAAGCTGTCCGCATTTACAAATTCTGCAGCTTGTCGAACTTCTTCATCTGAATAGTCTCCATGGAGACGGATATTATCAGCTATGTCACCATAAAACATAAAACTATCTTGCAAGACCAATCCCATTCGTTCACGTAATTTTTCAACTGGAATATCATGGATAGATTGTCCATCAATCAGGACATCGCCTTTGGAAAACTCATAAAAACGCATCAAGACATTAATAATAGAGCTTTTCCCTGATCCAGTTTGACCAACTAAAGCAATGGTTTGACCAGGTTCTGCAGAAATAGTGATATTCTGTAAAATTTCTTTTTCTTGGTCATAAGAAAATGAGAGATCCTGAATAGCTATTTTCCCTTCAGTAATACTGCCGTTCGCATTCAACCCAGCACTAGGAGCCATATCGTCTCGATCTAATAAACTAACTACACGCGCTCCTGAAACTAACCCGTCTTGGAAAACACTTAAACTATCCAACATATTTCCAATAGGATGAAAGAAAGATTTGGCATAAGATGTGAACGCATAAACAATTCCAATATCTACAGCTAGCCCTTCCAAGTGGCGAAGTCCAAAAATCCATAACACAATAAACAACGCAATGGCTTCAATCAAATTGATAGCCGGCATTAATAATAAAGCATTCATTTTAAACATATTGTTTCTTGCAGCCACATATTGTTGATTCACATCATCAAATTCACTTTTTACTCTTTCTTCTTGATTAAAGTGCTGAATGATGTTCATTCCCATAATGGATTCACTAAGTTTTGCATTCAAATGACCTAATGCTTCGCGCATCCGACCATAAATCAGTGTGCTATATTTTTGGTAAATATAAATCAATACAATAATGAACGGCACAAAAGCCATAAACAACCAAGCTAAATTAGTATTTAAACTAAACATAGCTACACCAATAGTGATAGCATTTAGAAAACCATCTAAAAAGGTCAAGAATACATTCCAAAATTCTTTGATCGTTTCTGTATCATTTGTCACTCTTGATACAACTGAACCGTTTGGTGTTTGATCAAAGTAGCGCATCCCTAAATGCACCACTTTATGATAGACCTGGTTACGCATACTCGCTACTGTTTTTTCTGAAGCGATTTTAAAACAATAATCTTTTACATAAACTACAATCATTTTCACTACCACAAAACTTAAATAAAACAGAGACATGCGGATGGTTGCACCAAGAGCCACATTGTTTACTGTTAAATATTCATCAATGTAGCGTTGAATAACTACAGGCAAGTAAGCATTTATACTGGAGACTATGGCCATTCCAATGATAGCAGCTAAAAATGGAAGCCAAAAAGGTTTCGTAAATGAGAATAAACCAGCTAAAATACGGAGTTGCTCACGTAATGTAAAATTTTTCTTTTGTTCCACTCGTTTATTCTCCTCCTTCTTCCACTTTTTGTTGCAGCTGCTGTTCTTCATACATTCTGCGGTACCAACCATCATTTTGTAACAATTCAGCATGTCTACCGCGCTCTACGATCCGTCCTTTATCTAGAACAATGATTTCATCAGCGTGCATAATGGAACTGATTCGATGAGTCGCAATAATAGTTGATTCATTTTCTCTGATAGTCCGTAAATTGGCTAAAATTTGCGATTCTGTTTGTGCATCAACTGCCGATAAAGCATCATCCAAAATTAAAAATTCAGCGTTCGTGGCTAGTGCGCGAGCAATAGCTATCCGTTGTTTTTGACCACCAGATAAGGAAACCCCACGCTCTCCAACTTTTGTATCGTATCCTTCTGGAAACTGAGTAATATCCTCATGAATATCTGCTAATTGAGCAAAATATTCAACTTCTTCTTGAGACAAATCAGGATTAACAAAACGAATGTTTTCACGAATGGTAGTCGAAAATAAAAACGTATCTTGAGGCACATAGCCGATTCCTTTTGAAATAGCGTCTAGACTGTATTTTTTCAAATTAGTCTGGTTGTACATGATTTTTCCTTGATAATGATCATAATCACGCATCAGTAATTTGAACAGTGTACTTTTTCCTGCACCTGTATGACCTACAACGCCTAATGTGTTGCCACTATCCAAATGGAATTTAGTTTCTTGTAGTACAGGATTTTTCCCTTCAGGATATGTGAACTCTTGTATTTCAAAATCAATATCTCCTGTTATAGGTGTTTGAATTGGATTTTCTGTTTTTTCTAAATGAGAAGCATAAGAAAGGAGTGTTGTCACACGATTGTAGCTGGCATTCCCACGTTCTAAAGTATTAGCTACTCGTCCAACTGCCAGTAACGGCCAAGCCATCATAGATAAATAACTAAAATAAGCGATCAATTCCCCGATGGTGATTCTTCCGGTTGAAATGAAATAAGTCCCAAAAAACAATGTCAGAACGTATGTTAGCCCTGTGATCCCTTCGATTACAGGAGTATAGGCAGAATCTACTTTGTAAACTTCTCTATTTTTTGCGACCACATTGTCCGTATCTTTTATAAAATCAGCGTAATGATTTTCTTCTTCACCAAATGTTTTGATGACTTTCATTCCGCCAACGCTCTCTTGTACTTGGTTGTTCATTTGAGAAAAAGATTCCAAAGATTTTCGATAGCGTTTATTGATCGCTTTTCCGAGGTAACGAGCAGCAAAAATCAACAAAGGGAATGGCAGGATAGTCGTTAATGTCAATTGCCAGTCTACTAAAAAGAACATACTGAACAAGGTTACACTTCCTATTGAAATGGAGTCAGTAATAGATAGAATCCCTCCTCCTGCAACAAAACGTAGAGCCGCCAAGTCATTAGTAGCATGAGCCATTAGATCTCCTGTACGGTATTCATTGAAGAATTGGCTGTCCATTTTAGTAAAGTGAGAGAACAAACGATTGCGCATGATAGATTCCAATAAAGTTGAATTACCAAAAAGGGCTGTTCGCCATCCGTAACGCAAAACATACATAGTAATAGCAAAAATGAGAATAAGTCCAGACTGGATAGCTAAATCTTGCCATGTCAATGTATCAGCAATCATTTGATCAATGATACCTCCGATAATCAATGGGGTAATAGCAGATAAGAGCGCACAAATCATTAAAGCAACTATACCAAACAAATAACTTTTCCATCTCAGTTTAAAAAACCAAGATAATTTTTTTAATATCGCAAACACTTTATCTCTCCTTAATAAGTATTTTTGTCGCATTTGATAGGACAAGTCAAAAGACACTTTCCGTCATTGAAACAAAGTGTCTTCAGACAAAAACCTCCATTGTATTAATGTACCGTTTTTTATGTTTACCTTCCTGAAACAAACTGTATTGTTATTTTACCATACCTCACATTAATCGTCTTTCATGAAATATTTATTCTAACAGATGGTTCTCTACAACTTATTTGTCCCTATGAAATACTGAATTGTAGAGTAAAAAGTACTTTCTTTTCAAATATTCGTCACAAAGAAATATTAAATTTTTTACAGTAATTAATGCCCTTCTCAGAATATGGTATGATAAAAAAAGAGATGAAACCGTTTCAAGGAGGATAACTATGAGTTTTGAACAGACTTATACACAACAACAAAAACAAAGTCAGAAATTAGCTATGACTCAGCAATTGCAACAGTCTATTCAAATGCTGAATATGAATCAAGAAGAGTTGGTTCTTTTTTTAAAACAAAAAGCTTTAGGAAACCCTTTGATAGAAGTTAAAGTAAAACAACCTTCCATGACTGAAAGACAAATCAATCATTCTCCAACAAACACTACGAACTATAACCCAATTGAACAATTAGTTGGCAACCAAACATCTTTATTTGCTTCCGTCATTGATCAAATTCACTTGACTATGAGAGACACTTATTTAAGGGAACTCGTATTGTGGTTAACAAGCTATTTAGATGAAAATGGCTACATGACGATCTCATTGAGCGAAGCTAAAGAAAAAACAGGCGCTCAAGAAATTCAACTGATTGATGCTTTAACATTATTGCAGCAACTTGAACCAGCTGGCATAGGTGCTAGAAACTTACAAGAATGTTTAATGTTACAAACTGAACGTGACAATGAAGCACCAAACTTAGCGTACCTTGTTTTGGAGGAATCCTTTGAGTTGTTCAGTTCCCACAAGTGGGAACAATTGGCTAAGCATTACAGTGTTCCTTTATCTACCATTCAAGAAATATCCGACTATGTTCAAACATTAACAGCACATCCTGGTTCTATTTACAATGATGAGGAAAATCCATACATCCGTCCAGACTTGATCGTTGAAAAAGCAGATAATCAGCTTTCCGTGGTTTCCGCAAAAACTGGTTTGCCGATCATCAAATTTCAACAAGACTATTATCAAGATATGTTAATGATTGAAGACGTAGACGTTAAGCAGTTTATCCACGAAAAATACGCAGAATATGAATGGATTCAACGCAGCTTACTGCAAAGAGAAGAAACTATTATACGAGTGGGTACTGCGATTGTAGAAAAACAAAAAGATTTCTTTTTTAAAGACAATCATCCTTTGATTCCGATGACTCTTAAAGAAATCGCTCAGTTATTAGATATCCATGAATCAACCGTTAGTCGTTCAGTAAACGATAAATATTTTCAAACTGATTTTGGAGTTTACGAAATGAGGTCCTTCTTTACAACTGGGCTTAAACAATCCGTATCCCTTTCAAATGAAGATACAACAGAACAAGTCATTTCATCTGAAGAAGTAAAGTCTAAAATCAAAGTTCTCATTGCTGAAGAAAATAAATTAAAACCCTTGTCTGATCAAAAAATTTCAAATGAATTAGCCAAAGAAGGCATCACCATCTCCAGAAGAACCGTAACAAAATACCGAGAGTCCCTCTCCATACCCACATCAACAAACAGAAAAAGATACACATAGAGCGTGGA
Source organism: Desemzia sp. RIT 804 (assembly GCF_016892605.1). Lineage (GTDB taxonomy): Bacteria > Bacillota > Bacilli > Lactobacillales > Carnobacteriaceae > Desemzia. Next base: position 171,109 of record NZ_JAFEMV010000005.1, on the reverse strand, counting down.
GTCAGGCGTTTAGCTTACCGTATATAACTCCTTCGCCGACAGTTAGGTGGTTTTTCCTAACAGTCGGCGAAGGAATTATAGGCGCGTAAGCTGCCTGACGCAACGCGTCTAAGAGCAGAGCGTGGAGCAAGCCGTTTTGACTTTCGTAGAGTTCACTTTCCCCGTTTCGTTTGGTGCTTTTCCAAACAAAACAGGGAAATGAAATCATAGAAAGCCAGGCTTGCGCAACGCGTCTAAGCAGAGCGTGGAGCAGACTGCTTAGATTCCCGTAGAGTTCACCTTTACCTTTTACTTGGGTACTTTTCCAAGAAAAAGGTAAAGTGAAATCATAGGGAATCTGGTCTGCGCAACGCGTCTAGCATGAAAAACAAATCTACCTCTAAAAATCTAAAAGCTAGCAGAAGATTTTATTCTTCCACTAGCTTTTTTGCTAGTTGCTTATACTTATTTGATTTTTATTTCGGTAACTTTCAGCCATTTCGTTTAGTTTTCGTAAACGATGGTTAATACCAGATTTACTGATTTTTCCGCTAGGTACTAAATCTCCAAGCTCTTTTAGAGTAACATCAGGATTCTCAACTCGTACAATAGCAATTTCTCTTAATTTTTCTGGAAGATTTCCCAGCCCTACCACTTCTTCTAAGAAACGAATATTCTCTATTTGCTTACTAGCAGCATCAATCGTTTTATTCATATTAGCATTTTCACAATTCACTAAACGGTTCACGGAATTACGCATATCTCGTACAATACGAATATCTTCAAATTTCAGCATAGCATTAGTAGCACCAATCAACGCTAAGAAATCAGCGATTTTTTCGGCTTCTTTTAAGTACGTAATATAACCATTCCTTCTACTGATCGTTCGAGCATTCAATCCAAATTTATTCATCATCAAACAAATATCATCATTGTGTTCTTCATAATTCGAATAAATTTCTAAATGATAACGACTAGTTTCTGGATTATTTACTGAACCACCTGCTAAAAAAGCTCCCCTTAAATAAGACTTCATTTTTTGCTCATTCTCGGAAATCTCTTTACTGACGTGTCCTTCATACAACATTCCATCCATAATCGATAAGTCTGCTAAAACCTTTTTGGTTCCTTGCTTTAGACGAACAATGTATACATTGTTTTTTTTCAACTTCATTTTACGTCTTACCAATAATTCACTTTCGACTTCAAAGTGATCTTTCAATAAAACATAAATTCGTCTAGCGATAGCTGCATTTTCAGATTGAACATTTAAGATGAATTTCTTTTCCACTAAGCTAATACTACCATTCATTCGAATCAACGCTGCCAATTCAGCTTTTGCGTGTTCTCTATGAACTTCTAACTGTGTGAGTTCCTTTTTAACATCTGAGGCAAATGACAAGACCTTTCCCTCCTTTCATTATTATTTTTTTACAATGTATCTAAATTAGTTTCACATTTTCTTCCATAATACTGAGTATCAAATGAAATTTTAAAGAGTTCTTCTACAACTTTATTTTTGTCATGAAATACCCCATTATCTCTCAACTCTAAAAAGTCAGCTGAGATGACCATGGGTACCTCTCTCTTTAATCCATTAAAATTATGATCAACTTGTACTAAATATTCGTCATATTTTTCAGTATCGATATAATTCTCAGGAACTTCCCCAATATTCACTAATACAGTATCAACAAATTTTTGATCCATATGACGATGCAGCACTTCAATGTGGTTGGCGTCGGAGAAATTTTCTGTTTCGCCTAGCTGAGTCATAATATTGCAGATGTAAACAACATTTGCTTTCGTTTCTACTACTGCTTTTCCGATCTCAGGAATCATCAAGTTTGGTAAAATACTTGTATACAAACTTCCGGGACCTAATACAACCATATCTGCATTTAGGATAGAAGTAACAACTTTGCGAGCTGCTTTCACTTCCCTAGACCCTTCTAGGTTTGTAACATATACGTGATCAATGAGTTTGCGGTGTTTTGCAATAGAAGACTCTCCGCTCTCTTGAGTACCATCTTCAAACACAGCATGTAACTCTAATGGCTCTTCAGCTGCTGGATATACGTGACCGTCAATCATCATCATCTTCCCTAACAATTGAATAGCTTCATAAATATTGCCTTTCATTTCAGCCATAGCAGAAATAATTAAATTCCCAATAGAATGTCCCGCTAGAGATTGGTCCTCCACAGCAAAACGATATTGAAAAATTTCTTTTTGTACTGCTGGAATATTTGAAAGAGATACCAATACATTCCGAATATCTCCAGGAGGAACAGCTTTTACTTGTCTACGCAAGTCTCCACTGCTTCCTCCATCATCTGCAACTGTAACGATTGCAGTTACATCCGCATTCTTTGCTCTAAGTCCTGCCAACACAACCGGAAGTCCAGTCCCACCGCCGATAACGACAATTTTAGGCTTTCTATTTTTTTTCTTATTTATTTTTTCATTCATCATGATCGATTCACTGACTCCTTGGTTTTTTCATAATCACGATGTGTAATATGAACTGGATACCCATCTGACTGTATTTTTGCTGCAATACGCTCCGTAAGAGCAACAGAGCGGTGTTTTCCGCCTGTGCAGCCAATTGCAATCGTCAAGCTGCTTTTTCCTTCTTTTTTATACCCTGGTAATGTATATTCCAATAGATCCGTAAATTTACGGTAAAAAACTTCAGTTTCTGGCTGTTTCATAACATACTCATACACAGCCTCATCTTTTCCAGTTAATGGGCGTAAATCATTGATGTAATGTGGGTTTGGTAAGAAACGAACATCCATCACGATATCTGCATCAATTGGCAATCCATATTTAAACCCAAATGAAACCATCTCTACACGAAATGTTGTGGTTTCTGCCGTATGAAATTCATCCAAAATTTTAGTTCTCAATTGACGTGGCGTTAAATCAGAAGTATCGATCATTAATTGAGCTCTTCCTTTTATGGCCTCAAGTAATTCTCTTTCTTTTTTTATTCCATCCATTACTCGCCCACCTTTAGCTAACGGGTGAGTTCTGCGTGTTTCTTTATACCTAGATACAAGCTGAGTGTCATTGGCATCTAAGAACAATACTTTTGTAGTGATAAAAGAAGTATTGTCTAAACTTTCTAACGCTGGAACTAGTTCATCAAAAAAGGCACTGGATCTCAAATCAATTACAAGAGCAATTTTGTTTAATTTCCCAGACTCTTTTACCAATTCCCAAAACTTCGGCAGTAAACTAGGAGGCATGTTATCCACACAAAAATATCCCATATCTTCAAAACTTTGCATAGCTACGGTTTTACCAGCGCCGCTCATACCTGTAATAATCACTATATTCAGACTTTCAACCATAATTTTCGCCTCTTTCTCTTTTTTGTCCCCAAAAATTCTATCACTAAATTATAACATTCCGGGCGTGTCATGTATAGCTCCCCTCATCTATTTCTAAGAAATAAGAAGTTTTCTTTGTTTTTTGTTCAAATTTAGAGTAAATTACTATTGGGAGAAAAGTTGTGTGAAATATAAAACAATAAGAAAAGAGTGATTTATTATGAGCAAAAAAGAAACAGTCATTATTGGATCCGGTCCAGGAGGATATGTATCTGCGATACGAGCGGCTCAATTAGGACAAAAAGTAACAATTATTGAGAAACAATACATTGGTGGAACTTGTCTAAACGTTGGTTGTATTCCGTCAAAAGCTATCATTACTGCTGCGCATGCATTTCACAATGCAAAAAATTCTGAGATTTTTGGTGTACAAACTGGAAGCGCTAAAATTGATTTGGAAAAAACACAAGACTGGAAAGACAATGTAGTTGTTAAACGTTTGACTGGTGGAGTAGAGGCATTATTAAGAAAAAATAAAGTGGAAATCATCAGAGGTACTGCAAGTTTTAAAGACAGTAACCATTTGATTGTTGAAAAAGCAGACGGTACTGAAGAAATTGAATTCACAAATGCTATTATTTCTACTGGTACAACTGCTATCGCTTTAGATGAAGTTCCTTTTGGTGATAAAGTTGTAGATACAACTGGAGGAATGAATCTTAGAAAAGCGCCTGAATCCCTTGTAGTTGTTGGCGGTGGTTATGTTGGTTCACAATTAGCTGGAGCGTTCAGCAACTTAGGCGTAAAAGTAACTATTTTAGAAAAAGAATCTCACATTTTACATTTCTTTGATGAAGACATGTCTAAAATGGTTGAAAAAAATTATGCTAGTAAAGGCATTGAAATCATTACAAGTGCAAACATCAAAAATACTAAAGAAACAGCTAACGATGTAACAATCACTTATGAAAAAAATGGTAAAGAAGAATCTGTTACAGCAAGCGTTGCTCTTGTATCTGCTGGAAGAAAGCCTTATACAGAAGGGTTGAACTTAGAGAGCATTGGCGTAGAAATGCATGAAAATGGACGTATCAAAGTTAACGAAACGTTACAAACTTCAGTTAACGGGATTTATGCTATTGGAGACGTAGCTCCTGGTCCTGCTTTTGCTCACAAAGCAAGCTATGAAGGAAAATTTGTGGCAGAAGTCCTTTCAGGCCAAGAAGTCTCATTAGAAGAAGATATTCTTCCAATTGCCGTTTATACAGAACCAGAACTGGCTACTGTAGGAATGTCAGCTGCTGAAGCTAAAAAATCTGATCGCAACTTAAAAATCAGTAAATTCCCACTTGCAGGAAACGGCCGTGCATTATCTTTGGATCAAACAGAAGGTTTTGTACGTTTGATTACTGACGAAGACAACGGTCATGCTCTTGTAGGGGCACAAATTGCTGGAGTTGGAGCTCCTGATATTATTAGTGAAGTAGGATTTGCAATCAAGAACGGTATGAATGCAGAGGATATCTCATTAACTATTCATGCTCACCCTACTCTTGCTGAATCTATCATGGATGCGTCTGAGTTAGCATTAGGTATGCCTATTCATATGTAATCCAAAAAAAAATTTACAGCTCATTTTGACCCATACCAATTTAATAACTTTTAAAATATAGCATCACTAAACTTGTTAAGTATTATTTTTAACAGGTATAGTGATGTTTTTTAGGTTAAAATACCTAACTTCAAAGACTTCCAAGAATTATCCTGTTTTAAAGCGATTGTTCGAAATCTGAATTAGAGACTTCATTGCTCATATTTATTCATAGTTTTTTTCTGAAGATGAAAATAGTATCTCTTAATGGAGGTTATGTTGACATAAATATTCTTTAGAACAGCAAAAGGAGTAGGGCTGCTAGCACCCTACTCCTTTTGCTACGTTACATTAACGTACTAATCTTCCACTAATTCATTAATAGCTTGTTCAAATCCTGCTACTTTTTCAGTTGCTTTTTCATTGGTGTCAGCTTTTGCTCCAATGTAAAATTTGATTTTTGGTTCTGTACCTGATGGACGAATCGCAATCCAACTACCATCTTCCATAGTGTATTTCAATACATCTGCTGGCGGCATTTCAATAGATTCGCTAGAACCATCTTCGTTTGTTTTCATACTTGTTTTAAAATCTTCGATCATAGTTACTCTGATGGAATTGAATTCAGTTGGAGCTTGTTCTCTAAATTTAGCCATTAAAGCTTTGATTTTTTCGGACCCTTCAATACCAGCCATTTTTACAGAAATAGTTTTTTCATTGAAGAAACCGTAATTCGCGTACAATTCTTGCAATCCATCGTACAAAGTCTGACCCTTTTCTTTGTAATAAGCAGCTACTTCAGCAATCAAAACTAATGCTTGAATAGCATCTTTGTCTCGAACAAATGATTTTACGAGATAGCCGTAACTCTCTTCGAATCCAAATAAGAATGTGTGACTACCATCATTTTCGTATTGTTCAATTTTTTCAGCAATAAATTTAAATCCAGTCAACACATCAACCATCTCTACTCCGAAACTTTCCGCAATAACCGTTGGAAGTTCACTAGAAACAATTGATTTTAAAACGGCACCATTTGAAGGCAATATTCCATTATCTTTTTGAGCAGTTAATAAATAATGCAACATCAAACTCGCGATTTGGTTTCCAGTTAACACTTCGTAAGCACCTTCAGCAGTTTTTACAGCGATTCCTAAGCGGTCAGCATCTGGATCTGTTGCTACTAAAACATCCGCATCAATTTCTTGTCCTAATTTGATCGCATATTCAAAAGCACCCGGTTCTTCTGGGTTAGGTGATTTAACAGTTGAAAAATCTGGATCGGCAACGGCTTGTTCAGGCACTAAAGTAATTCCTGTAAAGCCAGCGTTAGCTAAGGCACGCTCCCCTAACATTTTTCCAGTACCGTGTAATGGTGTATAGACCAATTTCATATCACTGCCTATTTTTTGGATCATTTCAGAGTTTACGGTAACTTCTTTTACGTGGTCTAAATAAACTTTATCTATGTCTTCACCAATTATTGTCAAAAGGCCTTTTTCTTCCAATGCTTCTTTTGAAAGTACTTCTAACTCTAGACTGTTTTTAACGCTGCGAACAAATGTAGTCAATGCATCTGCATCTTTAGGAGGCATTTGTCCTCCGTCTTCACCATATACTTTGTATCCATTGTATTCTGGAGGATTGTGGCTAGCTGTGATCATGATGCCAGCAAAAGCGTTCAAGTGGCGTACTGCAAAAGACAACTCAGGTGTTGGACGTAAGCTTTCAAAAACGTAACTTGGAATTCCATGAACTCCAAGAGTTTTAGCAGCTTCCATAGCAAACTCAGGTGATTGATGTCTCGAGTCATATGCGATCGCGACTCCTCGTTTGATAGCTTCTTCGCCATTTTGTTCAATAAACAACGCTAAACCTTCTGTAGCTTGGCGAATTGTGTATTGATTCATACGATTGATCCCTACACCGATAACACCGCGCATTCCAGCCGTTCCAAACTCTAATGGAGCATAAAATGCATCTTCCAGAGTCGCTTCATCATCTTTTAACGATGCTAGTTCATCTTTTAATGTTGATTCTAAATTTTCAAATGTATTCCAAATTGTATACGTTTCATTCCAACTCATAAATATACCCTTCTTTCCATTAGTTATATGTAAAAGTACACTAAAAGTATACCATTTATTCAATTAGAAAACGAGAAAATAGAATAAAGGTAAATAAGGAGTTTCTTTCTTGACGCCAAAAAAGATGCCAGCAAGAACTTTTCTCACTGACATCTTTTTTAGTTACCCATTTACTTTTTCTGATTCAAATACATCTTTTAACTCTTCAACATAATTGAATGCTTGTTGTCCTGCTAGGCTTCCATCACCGACAGCTGTAGCAACTTGGCGTAATGGTGTTTTTCGGACATCTCCAACTGCGAAAATACCAGGAATATTTGTTTCCATTTTTTCGTCCGTTTCGATCCAACCTTCTTCATCTGTAATACCTAAAGTATGGAATTTCTCAGAGTTTGGAATTAAACCAACGTAAATAAAAGTACCGTCTGCCATAAATTCAGTGACTTCTCCGGTATTTTTATTTTTGATTTTTACCCCCTTAACTTTCATGTCATCTCCATAAATTTCTTCTACAGTAGAATCCCAGATAAAATCAATTTTATCATTTTTAAACGCGCGGTCTTGTAAAATCTTTTGAGCACGTAATTCACTACGACGATGAATAATCGTTACTTTATCTGCAAATTGAGTTAAATACGTTCCTTCTTCAACCGCTGAATCTCCTCCACCAACAACTACTAAATGTTTGTTACGGAAAAACGCCCCATCACATACAGCACAATAAGACACTCCACGGCCATTGTACTCTGTTTCGCCGTCTACACCTAACTTACGGTGTTCTGCTCCTGTCGCGATGATGATTGCACGAGTTTTATATTCTTTATTGCCGGCAACTATCGTTTTGTATTCTTTTCCAACAGAAACTTCTTTTACATCACCATAAGCATATTCTGCGCCAAATTGCTTAGCTCCTTCAAACATCTTGTTAGATAAATCAGGACCTAAAATACTGTTAAAACCAGGGTAGTTTTCAATTTCTGCTGTATTGTTCATTTGGCCACCAGGAATTCCACGTTCTAGTATCAACGTATCTAAATTGGAACGAGACGCATATAAGGCGGCTGTCATACCACCTGGACCTGCTCCAATAATAATGACATCATAAATTTTTTCAATCTTTGTTAATTCCATAGCCTATTCTCCCCATTTATCAAATTCTCTTATATTACTGTAACTAAAATAACTTAAAAACTCTAGAAATCAGCTTACTTTTTAGAAGTTAATTACTTGTCTTGTCAATAAATGTTCAATTCTTCTTCTAAATCCTTTTGAAATTCTTCAGCTTCTTCTTTATATTCACCTGTGGGCACTAAATACAAGTACATTTGTGTGCATTTTAAAGCTTTGCTGTAATCTCCTAAAAAGGCATAATTATTGGCTTGAAAATAGTGGACTTCTGGATAATTTTCACTACCTTTTTGTATCAACTCATCAATTAGATCACAGGATTTTTGAAAATGTCCAAGATGTTGATAAATCAATGCCGTCTGACACTGACCAAACTCTCTATCTACATCATTATCAGCAAGAGAAGTAGCTCGTTTAAAATATTTTAATGAATGTTCTAAGTTGTTTTTATCAAATGCTTCCCAAGCTCTATTGAAATAAAAATCAGCATTAGGGTTGATTCTAATGATTTCTGCTTGACCATTTTTATTAGACATCATCCTACTCCTCTCTATTGCTTCTATTTATACACCAATTAAAAAAGGCTTACTACCCCTGCCCTCTTAGTGTTTTACTATCCTAAACTTGTTTTTATGTTAACATCCATTATAGCACAATCCCTTTGTTTTTAATAGATGCCGTTCCTTTTCTTCATTGGTTTTAAGGCGCTGTAAACTTTTTTTCCATACAAAAGAGATGAGCAAAACACCCATCTCTTTCATACTACATCATTTAATTTCTTTTGACTCTTTTATTTCTTCTTTTTTCTCTTCTACTTTTTCTTTTACAACTTCTTCGATCTCTTCAATCGCTTTTTCGTTATCTTCTGCTTCTAACTCTTTTGCCAATTCTTTGATGTAAGCACGAAGATCATCTTTGATTTGTTTATGTGTTAATCCGTATTGGATACTGGTTTTCATAAAACCAAATTTATCTCCGACATCATAGCGCTCACCTTTGAACTCATGAGCAAATACTCGCTGTGTTTTGTTTAAATTATCGATTGCATCTGTCAATTGAATCTCATTACCAGCTCCTGGTTCTTGATTTTCCAATAATTCAAAAATCTCAGGAGTTAATAAGTAACGGCCAATAATTGCTAGATCACTTGGTGCATCCTTAGGGTCTGGTTTCTCAACGAAACGTTTAACATTATATAACCCTTCTTCAATTTGAGCTTCTGGTTCGATTATTCCATATTTTGAAGTATCTTTGTGTGGGACTTTCATTACCGCAATATTGGAAGCGTGTGTTTTTTCATATTGATCGATCAATTGTTTAGTCAATGGAACTTCATCTTCCATGATGTCATCGCCTAACATCACTACAAAAGGTTCATTTCCAACGAAGGCTTTAGCATGAAGAACAGCATCTCCTAAGCCTTTTGGATAAGATTGACGGACAAAAAACAAATTTAATCCTATAGTTTCTTCAACTAATTTCAATAATTCAAACTTTTCTTTTTCCCGCAAATTTTCTTCTAATTCAATATTAGAGTCGAAATGATCTTCTATCGGACGTTTACTTTTTCCCGTAATAATTAAAATGTCTTCGATTCCTGAATTGATTGCTTCTTCAACAATAAATTGAATAGTTGGTTTGTCAACGATAGGCAGCATTTCTTTAGCCATTGCTTTTGTGGCAGGTAAAAATCTTGTTCCTAACCCAGCTGCTGGGATAACTGCTTTTCTAACTTTCTGCATGCTTGATTCCTCCCTTATTTAATTAATCTGTTTCATTTTTTCCAACACGGTTCATTAGTTCTGTGATAACTTCTTTTACATCAGCTTTATTATACAACACTTCATAGATAGCTGTCGTGATTGGCAATTCAACATTTTTTTGCGCAGCTAATTCATAAGCTGCTTTTGTCGTTGATACTCCTTCAACAATCATTCCCATGCTTTCCAGTACTTCTTCGATATTTTTTCCTTCACCCAACATTTTCCCGGCGCGCCAATTTCTGGAGTGGATACTGGTACAAGTTACTATTAAATCGCCTACGCCACTCAAACCTAAAAAAGTTAACGGATCTGCGCCAAAAGATACTCCTAAACGCGTAATTTCTGCTAAACCTCTCGTCATTAGTGCTGCCTTAGCATTATCACCGTAGCCAATTCCTACCAATGCTCCTGCACCTACTGCAATAATATTTTTTAATGCGCCTCCGAGTTCTACCCCAATAATATCTTGATTGGTATAGACTCTAAAATAGTCATTCATAAAAATTTCTTGAACATATTCAGCACTGTTCATTTCATTTGAAGCAGCTGTGATTGTTGTCAGATCTTTAACGGCCACTTCTTCTGCATGACTTGGACCAGACAACGCTACAATACCGGTTCTTTTAGCTTCAGGAATTTCCTCCGCTAGTATTTCTGAAATTCGTTTATGCGTTTCTTGCTCCAGTCCTTTACTAGCATGGACAATCACGGTATTTTCTTTTAAATATAGAGCTGTATCTTGAGCAACTTGTCGAATAGCTTTCGTCGGAACAACAAATACTACCCCATCCGCTTCCTTTACGGCTGTCTTCAAGTCCGAATAGCCCTTTAAACTTTCAGGCAAGCTTTTATCTGGTAGATATCGTTGATTAGTATGTTGCTGGTTGATTTCATCCACTTGTTCTTGTTTATTGCTCCATAAACGAACTTCATGTCCATTGTCTACTAACACCATAGCTAGAGCTGTACCCCAAGAACCAGCCCCTAATACGGTGATGATTTGTTTTTTACTCATCCGTTAATCTCTTCCTTTATCCAGTCTTGAAACCTCATTTTTTAATACAAACGCTGCTAGCTCATCCATTGTCTGAACAGTTAAATCAGGTTTAAAAGGAGCTATTTCTTCCGAAGTCTTTTGGGACCAGCCAACGAAAACTGACATAATACCGGCATTTTTTGCTGCAAGAATGTCATGTCCATTATCTCCAACCATTATAGTTGTACTATGCTGACAATTTAATTTTGCCATAGCAGCATAAATAGGCTCAGGATACGGTTTAAAATGAGTATAATCCTCTGCACCGATCACCACTTCAAATAAGCCTTCTAAATTTAAATGACGGATGCCTTTTTCGAGTACATCGTTTCTTTTTGTCGAAACGATTCCTAAACGAACACCCTTTTGCTTCAATAATTTTAAGTTCTCTTCTACACCTTTGAATAAGCGAATCATTTGATTATGATAAACAGCATTGTATTCTCTATATTTCGTAATCATCTCTTCACTTTTTTCTGCGCCTAAAAATTGATACGTCGTTTCTAATGAAGGTCCATTAAATTGTCGCACACTATCTAATGTGTATTCTCCTGGAAAATACTCTTCTAATACACTCAAATGCGATTGATTGATCAATTCATTTGAATCCGCCAATGTTCCATCAAAATCAAATAATACTGTTTCAATAGTCACGTTTTTTTCAGATCCTTTCATTTTGATTCTATTTTTTTGCTGATCGAATTCCATCTGTATAATAAGGTTTCTTAGGATAGTCTCGGCGACGATAGATCCAAATGATCAACGCACTTACAAAAATCACTACACTTAACATTTGAGAAACACGAATTGGAGTACCTAGAATATATAAACTGTCCGTGCGCATGCTTTCTATAAAGAATCGTCCAAATGAGTACCACATAGCATAACTAAGCGCAACTTCACCTTGCAGCAATAAGTGTTTGCGGTTGCGCAATAGTACAATAACGATAAAGCCGACTAAACTCCATAAAGACTCATATAAAAAGGTTGGATGGTAATAGATACCATTGATTTCCATTTGATTGATAATGAATTCAGGCAACATCAAATTTTCTAAAAATCCTCTTGTAACTTCTCCACCATGTGCTTCTTGATTCATAAAGTTTCCCCAACGGCCAATCGCTTGTGCAAGTAAAACATGCGGAGCTAGAATGTCCAACATCAACCACAGCGAAATATTTTTCTTTTTGGTGAACCAGTAGACGGTTAGCCCTCCAGCAATCAACCCTCCATATATAGCAATTCCACCATTCCAAATCGCGATGATTTGAGAAGGATTTTCCAGATAATAGCCTAATTCAAAGAGCACATAATATAACCTAGCTCCTACAAAAGCAATAGGAATTGCCCAAAGCGCCATATCAATAATAGTGTCTTCTTCTATTCCTCTTTTTTCAGCCTCTTTCATACTAAGAAAAATCGCCACAAAAATTGCGAGCGCAATGATTACTCCATACCAATGAATCTCTAAAGGACCTAGTTTAAGAGCAATTGGATTTAGCGGTTCGTACACATCATTCATTATTCATTCTCCATTTCATTCTCGATATACGTAATTCTTCTCCATTTCAAATGGACCAGTACAGTTATTCCATATTCAGAAAGAAAATTATTTTCCAAGGAAGAACCTTGAAAAATAATCTCTGCTGTACTTATTTTTTATATAATTTTTAATCTTCATCATCTATGACAGAATTTTTTTTGATCAACTGTTCTAAATTCTTATTTAATGTCTCAATAGCATCGTATCCCATTTGTTTAGCTCTAAAGTTCTTTGCAGCTACTTCAATAATAATCGCTAAATTTCGCCCTGTACGAACTGGTATAGAGATTTTAGGGATATCCACGTTAAAGTATCGATTACTTTCATCAGCACTGCCTAAACGGTCAAACTGGACTTCTTTACCCCACATTTTTAAATCAACTACTAAATTGACCGTTTTACTGGTTCGAATGGAACCTACTCCAAATAAATTAATAACATCAATGATCCCTACTCCACGGATTTCAATCAAATGTGCCAATACTTCTGGTGGCTCTCCGACAATACGGTGTTCATCTAACATGTACAAATCTACCCGATCATCAGCAACTAAACGATGCCCTCTTTGAATCAATTCTAAAGCTGTCTCACTTTTTCCAATACCACTATCTCCAGTGATCAAAACACCCATCCCATAGATATCTACCAATACTCCATGTACAGATAAACGAGCTGCGATACGACTTTCTAGATAATTTGTGACATTACTTGATAATCTAGTCGTTGGATTTTCAGATTTTAATACTGGAATCTGCGCTTCTTCTGCAGCTTGGATAAATTCACGAGGCGGTTGCAGTCCTCTGGAGACCAATAGTGCTGGTGTTTCTTCATGACAGATACGACGCATGACAATAAGACGTTCATCCTCTGTCATCTTCTCCATAAATGAAATTTCTGTTCGCCCAAATAACTGGATGCGGTCGTATGGATAATAACTAAAATACCCCGTCAATTCTAAAGCTGGACGAGATAAATCACTTATTTTAATTTCTCGATCTAAGTAATCATGTCCTGAAATAATTTCTAAAGACACATCTTTGATTATTTCAGAAACTTTAACACTTCTAGTCATATTTTAAACCTCCTCTTTCTTTAAATTCGTATAAAAATTCATAATGTTTATTTTTCATTGAGATACCCTATTTTAACATTTTCCGACACACCTTGAAAGGTATACAACAAAAATAGAGTTAGAAGAGTTTGCAACACATCAAACAACCTGTTGTCAGAGGTAAGTATAGGCAGATGTCAGCTTTCAAAAATAACGTCTATATATAAAAAAGGTTTGGAACAGTTTTGCTCCAAACCTTTTTGGTCAATTTATTAATCTCGATAGACTTTAACAGTTGTACGATTATTGAAAAATGTATTTACTAAAGATAGAATCAATGCTACAAGCATCGTTATCCAAAATGAAGAAAAGTGAAATCCATCTCCCATAATCGCCGCCGTTAAGCTTAGCATTCCTGCATTGATCACTATACTAAACAAACCTAAACTGATAATGGTAATAGGCAGCGAAAGGATAAATAGTATCGGTTTTACCGTCATATTTAACAACGCTAAAACTAGACTGGCTCCTAATGCAACCCACACGCTTGATACATAAAAGTTTGCTTGAAAAAGACCAGATAATGCTAGAAATACTAAAGCATTAACAATGATTCTTTGCCAAAACTTCACTAAAAGTCACTCCAGTCATCATCTTCAACTTTCTCAGCTTCTTTAGGAGATCTTTTTCGTGACGCATTTGTTTTGTAATAACCTTTGTTGTTAGTACGCTCAGGTCGTCTTCGGTCAATTTTAGGTTCTGGCATCACGATCGCTAAAATAATGTACAGCAATACAGGTGAGCCGATTCCTATAAATAATACTACTGCGTAAATCAAACGCAATAAGGTGGAATCAATACCGAAGTACTCTGCAATCCCTCCAATAACACCTGATACCATACGATCGTCTCTTGATTTATATAATTTTTTCAACATTTTCCACTCCTTTACTTAAAATTCATTTCTTTATTTTTTACTCACCATCTTTGAGCATGACGCTACCAGTAGTGGTTCCAACTTTCAAATAAATAGGTGCTTCATCAGTAACTCTTCTGAAAGCTAATGAACGATTGGTATGATCTTTCTTTTCTTTAAGAACTTCAATGTCACTCATGCGGTTTTGTATGGAACCAAAATTCGTTTTTGCTTCTCCTTCAACACTGCTTGTTTTTGGAAGGGAAACTTTTACTGTTCCATTTACAGAAGTTGCTTCTAAACGAGTGATCTCTTTTCCAGTTAGAGTTGTCTTGACTGTTCCATTTACCGTCGACAAATTGCTGCTCTTGTAGTTTCCGCGTACAGCAATGTTTCCATTGACACTACGCACTAGCAAGTCGCGAATTTGGCTATCTTCAACATTTACTGAGCCGTTTACGCCTTCTGCTTCCAACATTGTTGCAGTTGTCTTTTCAAAAGTTAAGGATCCATTAGTAGATTTTACATAAACATCTTTACCTTCAAACTCCTCGAACTTCACACTACCATTTAATAATTTAAGAGCAGTATGATCGTAAGCTCTCTTAGGGAGATAGATGATAATATCTGTTCGTACACTCTTATTCGGAACATGGAAAGTAAATGATTCTTCTGTTAATTCCACTTTGCTTCTTTTTTCAAAAGCATCTATCGGCTCTACGCCAGCTTCTTGTTTGCCATATAATTTAATATCAGCTTCCACTTTGATATCTTGGCTGTCCCAAGTCTTAAACTGTACATTCCCATTCGCTACTTTCACGTTGATAATAGTAGCCGTTGTTTCAGGATAATAAAATTCATGTTTGAATTTCGTAGACACTAATCCTGGCATACGGACATTGACATCTTTCCACTCCATGTTATCCATGACTTGTGATAAACTGCCTTTGATAAATTTACCAAATTGAGTTCCAGCTTCTGTAACCTTTTCATTTACATCTGTAAAAGTTTTTTGAGCTGTGTCTTTCCATTCATCTGGAATTTCAAATTTTTCAGAGACTTGTTTCGTTTGTGTTTTCCACTGTTTTTTCTTAACCGTCTTCATACGTTCTTCTAACTCTTCACGCTCTTCATATAATTCATCTAATTCTGCTTCCAGAACATCAATATCTCCTTCTAGCGAATCCATTTCGTCTTCTTTTTCAGGAGCTAATTCTTCTAGATCTTCCATGGTTTGAAGAACCATCAAGTTTTCATCTAACAAATCTTTTTTGCGTCTTGTCTCATTGATTTCACTGTTCAATTTATCCAATTGTACAGAATATGCTGAAGCTTTGTTCGCCAATTCTTCTAAAATAGTTTCCAATCGCACACGATCTTTTTCTTTTTCAGCTTCTAAACGATCCTTACCGTTTTCATAAGCTTCTTCTGTGTCAAATGCTTCTGGTTCAATAGCAGGTTCAGCGTTCTGTTCCGTTACTGTTTCAGCTTCTGTTGCAGAAGTTTGGTCTTTTTGAACAGCTTCTTTGCCTTCTTTTTTAGCCATGTTTTCTAAAAGCAATAAAGCTTCCTCAGTTGAAATAATACCTTCTTTAACGAGCTCAAGAATTCTTTCTCTTTCTTTCATGTTCATTTTCCTCCTTATGCTTTCCATCAGACTGCCTGAATGAGTTAATCTACGCTAAATTATTCAAGTTCTTTGCTATATGCTTATTATGCAATACTAAGGAAAAAATGTCATAGGACTTAAGAACGATTTTAACAGCCTTACATAGTCTTACCTAAGTCAGCCATTCTATCACTATTATTTTACCATAAAGAAACCAGAGAAAAAACAAAACAACCGAGCTTAAAATTGAGCTTGGTTGTTTTGAGAGTTTTTTTAATTTTTAACTGCTTTGCCTTTTTTCAATACCTCTTTTAGATACTTGCCCGTATAACTTTCTTTGACTGCTGCAATTTCTTCAGGGATTCCAGTAGCGACGATATTTCCTCCGCCTTCTCCACCTTCAGGACCCAAATCAATGACGTAGTCTCCTGTTTTAATGACATCTAGGTTATGTTCAATAACCAAGACGGTATTGCCAGCTTCTACCAATCTATCCAACACTTCCAATAAACGTGCAATATCATCGGTATGCAATCCTGTAGTAGGTTCATCAAGAATATAAAAGTTCTTTCCATTTGAACGTTTGTGCAGCTCACTGGCCAGCTTCATCCGTTGAGCTTCCCCACCAGATAAAGTCGTAGCAGATTGGCCTAATGTCACATAGCCCAATCCAACATCCACAATTGTTTGCAATTTGCGATGGATTTTTGGAATTGCATCGAAGAATACCACTGCATCATCGATCGTCATCTCCAATACATCTGAAATACTTTTTCCTTTGTACTTCACTTCCAGCGTTTCAGAGTTGTAGCGCGCCCCATGACAGACTTCGCAAGGCACATATACATCTGGCAAGAAATGCATTTCGATTTTCAAAATACCGTCACCTTTACACGCTTCGCAACGTCCGCCTTTAACATTAAAACTAAAACGTCCTTTTTTATATCCTCTGATTTTAGCTTCATTGGTACGGGAAAATAAATCTCTGATATCGTCAAATACACTTGTATAAGTTGCTGGATTGCTTCGCGGAGTACGCCCAATAGGACTTTGATCAATACTCACGATTTTTTCAATCGACTCATGCCCGGTCATTGTTTTAAATTTACCCGGTTTCTGTTTAGAACGGTTGATTTCTCTTTTAAGTGCTCGTTTCAAAACAGTATTCACTAATGAGCTCTTTCCTGACCCAGAAACCCCAGTAACTACTACAAAACGACCTAGCGGAAAATCAACATTTAAGTTTTTCAGGTTGTTCTCTTCTGCTCCAGTGATTCTTACTGCACCTTTATCTTCTGTACGCCGAACAGTAGGTACTGGAATAAATTTTTCTCCTGACAGATAAGCTCCAGTTAAAGAAGCTTTGTTTTTTTCCACTTCTTCTGGAGTTCCGGTTGCTATGATTTCTCCACCGTTGTTTCCAGCTCCTGGACCGATGTCCACTAAATAATCAGCCGCCCGCATCGTATCTTCATCGTGTTCAACAACGATCAACGTATTCCCTAGGTCTCTCATTTTTTTCAAAGAGCCAATCAAGCGATCATTATCTCGTTGGTGAAGACCAATAGAAGGCTCATCTAAAATATATAAGACGCCTGATAAGTTGGAGCCAATTTGG
Source organism: Desemzia sp. RIT 804 (assembly GCF_016892605.1). Classification (GTDB taxonomy): domain Bacteria; phylum Bacillota; class Bacilli; order Lactobacillales; family Carnobacteriaceae; genus Desemzia. Next base: position 153,450 of record NZ_JAFEMV010000005.1, on the reverse strand, counting down.
GTAGCTAACCGAATACGTTGGGCTTCCCCACCTGATAATGTTCCTGCTGTACGAGCTAATGTCAGGTAGTTTAGTCCAACATCTTTTAGGAATGTCAATCGATCACGGAGCTCTTTGATAATTGGTTGAGCAATGATTGTTTCTTGCTTGCTTAAGTCCAATTGCTCAAAGAAAGAAACAGATTTTTCAATAGGATATTCACAAACTTCTCCAATATTTTTTCCATTAATTTTAACAGACAGCGCTTGTTCATTCAATCGCTTGCCTCCGCATACCTGACAAGGTAACTCTGTCATATATTGACGCATTTGATCACGAGTATAATCACTGCTAGTTTCATTATAACGACGATGAATATTTGTTAATACTCCTTCAAAAGGTATATCTGTATCTCTTACCCCGCCAAAGTCACTTTTATAATGAAAATGGAACAATTCGCTTTTTGAACCATTTAAAATTAAGTCTTGCTGTTCCGCAGGCAATTCTTTAAATGGAGTGTCCATGTCAATCTTGAACTTTTTACAAGCTTGTTTCAGCAATTCTGGGTAATAATTGAAACTAATCGGTTTCCAAGGGACAATCGCACCTTCATTTAAACTTAGAGACCGGTCTGGAATTACCAAATCAACGTCTACTTCAAGTTTTGCTCCCAATCCATCACATTCAGAACAAGCCCCAAAAGGAGCATTAAAAGAGAATAAACGAGGTTCCAAATCGCCTACTGTAAATCCACAATAAGGACAAGCATAATGTTCACTAAAGAGAACTTCTTCTTGTCCGATAATATCGGCGATTGCATAACCATCGGCTAATCTTAATGCAGCTTCTAACGATTCAAATAAACGAGAACGATTGCTTTCTTTAATGACGATTCTATCTACGATCACATCAATATCATGCTTTTTATTTTTTTCCAATTCAAACTCATCGGATATGTCATACATTTCTTTATCTACTCTGACACGTACATATCCTTCGCTTTTGATTTTCTCAAAAACTTTTTTGTGTTGTCCTCTTTTACCATGAATAATAGGGCCTAAAATTTGTATTTTGGTTTTTTCAGGGTATTCCAATAAGCGGTCTACCATTTGTTCGATAGTCTGGCTAGAGATTTCTGTGCCATCATTTGGGCAGATCGGATGTCCCACGCGTGCATACAATAAACGCAAATAATCATTTACTTCTGTAACAGTTCCTACAGTTGAACGCGGATTATTGCTTGTTGTTTTTTGATCAATTGAAATGGCTGGACTTAAACCGTCGATACTATCTACATCCGGTTTGTCCATTTGACCTAAAAATTGACGCGCATAAGAAGACAGACTTTCAACATAGCGTCTTTGCCCTTCTGCATAAAGAGTATCAAAAGCTAATGAACTTTTTCCAGAACCAGAAAGTCCAGTAAAGACAACCAGCTTATCGCGTGGAATCGTAAGGTCGATATTTTTTAAGTTGTGTGAACGTGCACCATGGACAACAATTTTATCATTTGGCATTTTTCTACATCCTTTATTTTTAGTGTTTAATGTATATAGTTTTTATTTTAACGCGAAACAAAAGAATAGGATAATGTTATGTATCCTATCCTTTTACTATTTTATCACAACTTATCTTTTTTATCGAACGTTTGTTCACTCTGCTGCTTTTTCACCTATTTCATTTACGATCCGTTGTGAAATCACCTGAATTTGAGCTTGATTGATGTAATCCCCACTGAGTAGATCGGGTAAAATTTCTTTAATCAAATATTGCACACAATTCAAATGATTGTATTGAACGATCGTACTTAAAGATTCTTCATAAATTTCATCAAATACAGGTTCTGGATTACCTTTTTGAATTTCTCCGAATGATTCATACAGTAAATCTATTTTATCCGCTACGGCTAAAATCTGGCCTTCCAAAGATTCATCTTTGCCTTCTTTCATACGATTGACATAGACCTCTTGAAATTCTTTAGGAATAACGGTCTCGATAAAATTTTTAGCCATTTTTTCTTCCACATTCGCTAATTTTTCTCTTAAAGAAGGATCAGCATATTTCACAGGTGTTTTTATATCGCCAATAAACAATTCTGTATAGTCATGATTCAATGCTTTCTCATACAAAGAACGCCAGTCTATTTTTTTCCCAGCCTGTTCCTCAACTGTCCCTAAAAATTGCGCTATTTGTGTAACTTTAAAAGAGTGAGCAGCGACAGAATGCTCTTCGAACTTAAATTTCCCTGATAAACGAATGATATTTTCCAAATCACTCAAGCTTTTAATATATTGATGCATACCCACGTATACCACCCTTTCTTAAAAACGGTAAATTTTTTCTATACTAGCACAATTCCTCCGGCTTTGCAAAAGATTCATTGACTAAACGTAGGAAATGAGAGCTAGACAAGAGACGATTTGACTATTGAATGTAAGCCAGTCTCCCTTTATGAGATGCTTTTTCTCATAAAGGGAGACTGGCTTACAGATATGTGGTCAGGCTTTTGGAATGCTTTTAAAAGCACCCGCTTAGTATGTGACAGAGATAGAGACTTATTGTTCCAGCTTCTCTAGCGAATCAATTTTTCCATATCCACTACGACTTCAATCGTAGAATGAGTAACATTATTCTCTTTCAGTAATAACCGGATTTGTTCTCGAATACTTTCAAATTCATTTACATCTTCAGTGGACACATACACTGTTACAGCAAAAGCATTCTCTTCACCGTCAATTGACCACATGTGCAAATGTGATACTCCATGAACATGGTTTATCTTCCGAATTTCCTTGCCTAACTGATGAATGTCCACATCTTCCGGAACAGATTCTAGAAATACATTTGCAGAACTCAAAAAGTTGGGTATTGTTTTAGTGAGAATGAAAAGTGCGATCCCTATAGACAACAGCGGATCAAGAATATACCATTCTCTATATCTTAATACCACACTGACAATCAGGACTCCTGCCCATCCTAGGACATCTTCTAACATATGCAAGCTAAGGACTTTTTCATTTGCTGATGAACCCTTACTCATTAACCAAGTGGCAAATCCATTGATTCCGATAGCTATTATAGCCATCCAAAACATCCCTTGTGAGTTGACGGTTTGTGGATTGAACAATAATGGAACACTATGGATGATGACTAATACAGAACCGATTATTAATACAATAGAAGTTGTCAAGGCTCCTAATAATGAAAATCTGCGATGCCCAAAGCTATACTTCTCGTTAGCTTCTTTGGTTGAAATTTTTTGAAACAGCCACGCTAAACCAATAGAAAGCGAATCTCCTAAATCATGCACAGCATCTGATAAGATAGCCGCACTATTAAACAAAACACCAAAAATAAATTCAGCCAATGAAAAAAGCAAATTCAATACAAATACAAGTTGCATATTCTTAGAAGCTTCTTGCCCATGGTTTACATGGTGATGATGATGGTGATGTTTATCTTTCTCACTGTGCTGATGCTGATGGCTTTCTTTTTTGTTTACGGATGCAAAAGAAGTATCCAAGAGTACTTTATCAGCACCCACGATTTTTTTCACTGCATTTATATCAACATCTTTAGGCACATACAGCACTTTATCGGTAAAATTCAAATGAACTGTTTCTCCATGTTTTAATTGTTGCAGTCGTGCTTCTAGTTTTTTTGCACAGTTCGCACAATGCATGCCTTGAAGAGTATATTTTTCCATTGTATGTCCTCCTTACAACTTTCCATATAAATTAACTCAGTGTTTATTCTTTTGCGTGTTGAATCACTTGTTCCAACACGTTATAGATATGCTCATCGATTTGGCTATAAATAATGTTTTTCCCTTCTCTTCTTGATTTTACCAAGCGAGCTGCTTTTAATGTTTTTAGTTGATGGGATACAGCCGACTGTTCCATATTCAACTGATTGACTATCATCCCTACATTTAACTCTCCTCCATTAAGAAGGTATAAAATGAAGATTCTTGTTGGATCACTTAATAGTTTAAACATTTTGCTAACTTTTTGAATCGTTGAGTCACTCAATACTAATTCTTCATTAGGCTTCATAGGTGTCTTCCTTTAATTTTTATCATATGTCTGTTTATTCATATGTTTATACTATCATATGTAGTGCAAAAAGAAAAGAGAAAAGCTGGAATTATTTACTCCAGCTTTTCTCTTTTTTGTAAGTTAAATATCGTCTAAATGGTTTTGTGTATTCAACTCTACTACTTTCCCTGTTTCTAAATACACGATCCATTCACTAATATTTGTTGAATAATCTCCAATACGTTCCAAATAAGTCGTTACTCGTAGGTAATCTGTCGCACCCAATACAATTTCAGGATCATCTTTCATGAACCTAATGCATTTAGTATAAAGCTCTTTTCCCATCTGATCTACTTCTACGTCTAACGAAGCCAATTTTCTCGCTTCTTGTGCATCAAAAATGACATATGCGTCTAATACTTTACGCACGATGTGCAATACTTTGACTGACATTTCCTGAATGCCTCTTTCAATATCGTATTCTCTTTTATTTCCTTTTACGCGAATTGTTGACTTAGAGATACTGACAGCGTGGTCAGCCATTCTTTCTAAGTCAGAAGTAGCTTTCATAACCGTAATGATTTTTCTAAGGTCCGTTGTAACTGGTTGTTGCAGCGCAATCAGTTCAATACAGTCTTTTTCCAATTCGATTTCAAGGCGATTGATGTGAACGTCATTATCGATTACTTCTTGTGCTAAATCTTTATCGTGTTTAATAAAAGCTTCTACAGATTTTTCAATTGCTTCATGTACTGCTTTTCCCATTTGAAAAAAGTGTATGTGTAAGTCATTTAGTTCTTCTTCAAATACCTGTCTCATTTGCTATCACCTTCATCTTATAATTTCTTTTAGTTCTTAAATTTAATTTAAGAAAGCCCTTTTTGTATACTTCATTATGCACTGAAATGAGGAAAAAATCCATTATTTAATATTATGTAATGAACGAAGACCCAGAATATTGTTCATTATATAAAAAAGAGATGGAAATTTCCCACCTCTTTTAATACTTATTAACCAAAACGACCTGAAATGTAATCTTCAGTTTCTTGCTGAGTTGGATTGGTGAAAATCTGTCTCGTTTTGCCATGTTCGATAAGGTGTCCTTGCAAGAAGAAGGCTGTGTTGTCAGATATACGAGAGGCTTGTTGCATATTATGCGTTACCATGATCATCGTATAATTTTCTTTTAGTTCCAACAACATATTTTCAATTTTCCCACTAGAAACCGGGTCTAGTGCACTCGTCGGCTCATCCAGCAAGATAATTTCTGGTTCAATAGCGATAACTCGAGCGATACAAACTCTTTGTTGTTGCCCACCAGATAACGCTAACGCACTGTCATGGAGCTTATCTTTTACATCATCCCAAACAGCAGCTTTTTTTAAACTTTCTTCAACAATATGTTGGATTTTTTGCTTATCTTTCATTCCGCTGATTCGAAGTCCATAAGCTACGTTATCAAAAACAGAGAAAGGAAATGGATTCGGTTGTTGGAATACCATTCCAATTTTTTTTCTCAATTCTACGGTATCCATTTTGGGACTATAAATATCTTTGCCTTTATATTTTACTTGTCCAGTGATCGTTACATCTTGGATCAAGTCATTCATTCGATTAAGTGTTCTTAAGTAGGTTGATTTCCCACACCCACTAGGACCAATAAGCGCAGTAATTTCATTAGGATTGAAATCAAGTGTGATACCTTTTAAGGCTTCATTCTTGCCATAGTATAAGTGTACATCGTTCGTCTCAATAATTTTTTCATTCGTTACCAACTTGTATTCCTCCTTAACCAAAATTACCTGAAACATAATCTTCTGTTTTTTGAATTTTTGGACGTGTAAATACTTTTCGTGTGTCATCGTATTCCAATACATTCCCTAAGTAAAAGAATGCTGTATAATCGCTGATACGCGAAGCTTGTTGCATATTGTGAGTTACGATAATAATAGTGTAGTCTTCTTTTAACTGCAACAGCGTTTCTTCTACTTGAGCAGTTGAAATAGGATCCAATGCGCTTGCAGGCTCATCCAATAATAAAATATCTGGTTTTAATGCAATAGCTCGTGCAATACATAAACGTTGTTGCTGTCCTCCAGATAAAGCCAGTGCACTTTTGTGCAGTTGATCTTTTACTTGATCCCATAAAGCTGCTTGTTTTAAACTGGTTTCCACAATCTCATCTAACATATTTTTATCTTTTATTCCATGTCTTTTCAAAGCAAAAGCAATGTTTTCGTAAATGGATTTACTAAATGGATTCGGTCTTTGGAAAACCATCCCAATATTTTTTCTCATCTCAAATACATCAATATTTGGTGCGTTCACATCCACGTCTTTATAAATAATTTCTCCAGATATTTTCGCAATCTCAATTTCATCATTCATTCTATTCAAGGATCTCAAATAAGTTGACTTTCCACACCCACTTGGACCTATCAAGGAAGTAATCTTATTTTTTTCAAATTCTAACGAAACCCCTTTAATGGCTTCATTGTTTCCATACCAAACATGTAGATCATTCGTTTTAAGAGCTATCTTCGCATTTTCTTTTAGAGTGATAATGTTTGTATCTTGAGTTGTTTGACTTTTCATCTTAAAAGTCCTCCTTCATTACTAGCTAAATGGTACAAAGTGAGCACAGCGAGAATTCGCTTTTTTTGAGTAATCAGAACAACGGCCTCCGCATCTTGTAGTTCAGTTTCGGTCGCTTGACTCTCGGTAAAATCACTCTATTTTTTTAGGACAAAGAACGTCCTCTAAAAATAGAATAGATTTTCCTATCGAGTCAGAACAGCGACCTACACATGCTAAGATTATGCGGATGTAGCTTTTTTCTGTAGTTTTCTTCCTAGGTAGCGTGATCCTAGGTTGAAGAGCATTACGGCGATGATCAATACTGCAGATGCTCCAGCTGAAACTTCTGCTCCATCTGGCATAACACCTTCACTATTGATTTTCCAAATATGAACCGCTAATGTTTCAGCGGGACGGAAAATATTTAATGGACTAGTAATAGATTGCGGGTTCCAATTTGTAAAATCTAGTGCTGGTGCACTTTGACCTGCTGTGTAAATCAATGCAGCTGCTTCTCCGAAAATACGTCCAGCTGCTAAAATCATACCAGTAATAATCCCAGGTAAGGCTGCTGGCAAGATAACTCTTGTAACTGTTTCCCAACGAGATAATCCTAATGCCAGTCCTGCTTCTCTTTGTGTCGCTGGAATAGCTTGTAAAGAATCTTCAATCGTTCTGGTCAATAAGGGCAAGTTAAAAATAGTTAAGGCTAATGCTCCGGAAAGAATTGAAAAACCAAAATCAAATTGGATAACAAAAATCAAGAAACCAAATAACCCTACTACTACAGATGGCAATGAACTCAACACTTCAATAGCTGTTCGTACAAAATCTGTCATCCAGTTTTGTTTCGCATATTCTGATAAATAAATAGCCGCACCTAAAGCTAGAGGTGTACTGATCAGCATCGTTAACAACAATAAGTAAAATGAATTAAATAGCTGAATTCCAACTCCACCACCGACTTGGAAAGATTTTGCAGGAGCAGTTAAGAATTCCCATGAAATTTGAGGCAATCCTCGCCATAAAATGAACAGTAATAAGCTAGCAAGAATCAATACGATAACTCCCGACATTGCGTAAATTACGCCGACAGCAATTTTATCTACTTTCTTTGGATTCATTTTTTCATTGCCCCTTTCTTCCCGATCCAACGTGTCAATATGTTAAAGAACAAAGCCATGACCAAGAGAATAGTTGCTAGAGACCACAATACATTGTTCTCTAACGTTCCCATAACTGTATTCCCCATACTCATCGTTAAAATACTTGTTAAAGTTGAAGCTGGAGTAATCAAGTCAGTTGGTACAAGAGCAGCATTCCCAATAACCATTTGGACTGCTAAGGCTTCTCCAAAAGCACGTGCCATACCAAATACTACAGCAGTTAACAGACCAGGTGTGGCTGCGCGTAAAACGACCTTATAGATCGTTTGCCAGCGTGTTCCCCCCATTGCTAAGGATGCTTCGCGGTAATGGCGTGGCACTGCATTTAAGGCGTCTACAGCCATACTAGTAACAGTTGGCAAGATCATCACGAACAATACCATTGTAGCGGATAAGATACCAAATCCAGTTCCACCAAAAATATTACGAATAAAAGGTACGATAACTGTTAAACCGATAAAACCATATACAACCGAAGGAATCCCTACCAATAATTCAATAACAGGTTGCAAGATTTTCTTTCCGTTTTTAGGAGAAATCTCAATCATGTAAATGGCTGCAGCAATTGCAAAAGGAGTAGCTAATACTGCTGAAAGCAAAGTAACATAAAAAGATCCTAAAATCATCGGCAAAGCCCCTACCAAGGGTGCGCCATTTTCTCCTACTTCACCTGGACGCCACGTGTTACCAAATAGAAAATCTATTACGGATACCCCGTCTGTTGTAAATGTAGATAGTCCTTTACTAATTACGAAATATAAAATAGACAACACGACTAATACAATAAAAGCGATACAAATAAAACTAATAGTTCGTCCAAATTGCTCAAATTTACGCTTTTGAGATTTTTGCGTAAATTTACTTTGTGTCTCTTCCAAAAAGAAAACCTCCTTGTACTCATCCGCCTAATGCGCAACGAAAGACGCTGTTCTTTCAAACAGTCGTCTCTTTCATAAATTTTATCGATCATTTTTTAACTTAAGGATTTTCTGCAGGAATGGTGTTCCCTTCGAAATCTCTTTCTACTTGCATTTTAGTGATTGGGATATAGCCTAGCGCTTCAATCAAGCCACCTTGTACTTCTTGGGACAACATGTAGTCTAGAAAATCCTTTGTTAACCCTGTTGGCTCTCCATTTGTATACATGTGTTCATAAGACCAAATAATCCACTCATTCGTACTAACATTTTTATCTGTCGGTTCGACCCCATTGATAGATAAGGCTTCGACATCGTCATTAACATATGAAAAAGCTACATAACTGATCGTTCCAGGGGTATTAGCTACAATTTGTCGAACAGTCCCGCTTGATTCTTGCTCTTGAGAGACAACACTTTTAAGATCATCTCCCAGAACCCATTTTTCAAAAGTTGCTCGTGTCCCACTTCCTGAAGAACGATTCAAGACTGTAATAGGCAAATCGATTCCACCTAATTCTTTCCAGTTGGTGATCTCACCAGTAAATATTCCTTGTAATTCTTCAAGTGTAACGTTTGTTACTCCGGTTCCTGGTGTAACAATGGGCGTGATGCCTACTACTGCAACTCTATGGTCTTTTAATTTAGACGCATCAATCCCAGTGTTTTCTTCTGCAAATATGTCTGAGTTTCCGATATCTACTGCATCTGCAGCTATTTGACTCAACCCAGTCCCGCTTCCTCCACCTTGAACATTAATAAATTTCCCTAAATTTTCTGCGCTGTATTGTTCACCGGCAGCTTCCACTAATGGTTGTAAAGCTGAAGAACCAACAGCCGTGATAGATTCTTCATCCACTACTTCACCACATGCTGTCAACACTAGACCTGCCATTAGGGTTAAAAGAATCCGGAATTTTTTAAGTTTCATCATGTACCTCCCATGAGATTACAATTTTTCAAATTGAGTATGTAAATAGTATACATAAAATTAACTCAAAACCATAATACCGATACTTTGTAAATCTTATATAGCGTTATTGTAAATTTTATGTAAAGAAGATGAATAGAAACCCTTTACATAATATTCATTGCAATACAAAAAGCCCAGAAACTTTAATAGTTTCAGGGCTTTTTGTATTGCATAACAGGATATTTACTTTTGAAAATTATTTCTATGTTTTTTGACAGAATTAATATAAAACACAGAATTTCATAATGTATTTCTTAGATATCTTTATTTTTTGTATTTAATTCCACTACTTTTCCAGTCTCATGATAAATGATCCATTCGCAAATATTCGTTACATAATCACCGATTCGTTCCAAGTAAGCTGCTACTAAAAGGTAATCTGTAGCACCAATAACCAACTCTGAATTTCTTTTCATATCATTAATAGCTGCTTCTGTAATAGTATAAGCAGCTTTATCAATAATTCTGTCGTTCAAAGCTATTTCTTCGGCTTTTTCTACATCATATTTTAAATAAGCTTCTAATACGTCTTCTACGCTTTTTTTTACTTTTTCAGCTAAATCAGCAATATCCGCTTCTATTTCTGGAACACGTTTGTTTCCTTTTACTCGAATAGTCGATTTTGCAATACTTACCGCATGGTCCCCCATCCGCTCTAAATCTGCACTAGCTTTCATGACCGTAATGATTTTCCGCAAGTCGCTAGTAACCGGTTGTTGCAATGCAATTAGTTCAAAACATTTATTTTCTAACTCTGCTTCTCTGCTATTAATAGTATTATCGCCTTCTATTACAGCATGTGCTAAATCTTTATCGTGATTGATAAAAGCTTTTACAGACTTATAAATAGCTTCATTGACCATCATTCCCATTTCGGAAAAATGTACGTGTAAATCGTTTAATTCCTCTTCAAAATTTTGTCTCATTGAAGGCCCTCTTTCTGATACTTATTCTCTACTCTTAACCAAAACGCCCTGAAATATAATCTTCTGTTTGTTTTTTCTTAGGGTTAGTAAACATTTTTCTGGTGTCTCCAGATTCAATAATATAGCCGTTGAAAAAGAAAGCTGTATGATCAGAAACACGAGATGCTTGTTGCATATTATGAGTAACCATAACAATAGTATACTTCTCTTTTAGCTCTGTTACCAATTCTTCAATTTTAGCTGTTGAAATTGGATCTAAGGCACTAGTTGGTTCATCCATCAATAGTACTTCTGGTTGGACAGCCAATGCTCGAGCAATACAGATCCGTTGTTGTTGCCCTCCAGAGATAGATAAGGCGTTCTTGTTTAAGTCGTCTTTTACTTCATCCCAAATCGCAGCATCACGTAAGCTTTTTTCAACGATCTCATCCAACTCTTTTTTATCTTTTACTCCATGTGTCCTCGGTCCATAGGCAATGTTGTTATAAATGCTCATTGGAAATGGGTTGGGTTGTTGGAAAACCATTCCCACATCTTTACGCAAGGTATTCACATTTGTGTTTGATTTATAGATGTCTTTACCGTCTAATAGAATATCTCCTTCAATTCGACAGCCCTCTACTAAATCATTCATTCGGTTCAAACTTTTGATCAATGTCGATTTTCCGCAACCTGATGGACCAATAAATGCTGTAATTTCATTTTGTGGAATTTCTAGACTTACTCCATGTAAGGCTTGAAAATCCCCATACCAAAGATTCATGTCTTTTATACTAATTTTACTCATTATTTAGTCCCCTTTGCAAGCTTATTACTAAGAAATGTTGATAGTCCGTTGACTATTAACACAAATATGATCAGTACCACACCTGTAGCAAAAGATTCATTCACATGAATTCCTTCATTTGATAATACATACATGTGGAGTGCTAATGTTCTTCCTGAAGAGAACAATCCGCTTGGCAAATTTGAAGACGTACCTAAAGTATACATCAAAGCCGCGGTTTCTCCAATCACTCGTCCACTCGCTAATATTACACCAGAGAGTATTCCTGGCATCGCAACAGGTAAAACAACTCTAAAAATCGTTCTTAATTTTCCAGCACCTAATCCAAAACTCGCTTCTCGTAATGAATCATTTACAGCCATCAATGCTTCTTCAGTAGAACGAATGATCAATGGCAGAACCATGATGACCGAAGTCAAAACCCCGGCTGCCACACTATATTGAAATCCTAAAAACGTTACAAAGAACAGCATCCCGAACAAACCATAAACAATTGAAGGGATTGCTGCTAAAGTATCTGTAGCCATACGAATAACTTCCACAACTTTATTTCCTCTTTTAGCGTATTCCACCAAATAAAAACCGGTAAACACACCAATAGGAGTTGCGATCAACAAGGTTAATCCCAAGACAATAAAAGTAGTGATCAGAGAAGGTATCAAAGATTGATTATCGGTTGTAAATTTCCAAGAAAGAATGTCTGAGTTTAAATGAGGAAGTCCGTTTATGAAAATATACAGCAAAATGAAGAGCAATGAAGCAAATGTCACTGCTGCTGATAAATAAACGCATCCCCTAATTAATTTGCTACTCATGCCTTAGACTCCTTTCTTTTAATCATCATAAATAAACCATTTATCATTAAAATGAACACAAACAGTACCACACCAGTAGCTATTAAAGCTTCTCTATGCTCGCCTGCAGCATAAGCCATTTCAAGAACGATATTTGTTGTCAACGTACGAACTCCGCTCGTGATACTTTGAGGAATGATCGGTTGGTTACCAGCGATCAGAACGACGGCCATTGTTTCCCCTATTGCTCTTCCTACTCCTAAAATCACGGAAGAAATAATCCCTGATTTTGCAGCAGGCATGATCACTTTCATAACAGTTCTTTCATGAGTTGCACCTAAAGCCATACTACCTGTGTAGTAAGATCTTGGTACTGAACGTAAACTAGATTCAGAAAGACCAATAACAGTAGGCAAAATCATGATTCCCAATAAGATCATCGCTGTCAGCATATTCATACCTGTCCCGCCAGAAAAATTCCTCATAATCGGAACGATCAACTGCAAAGCAAAAAATCCATATACGATCGATGGGATCGCAGCCATTAAATTCGTAGCCGGTTTTAAAATCTTGTACAATTTAGGCGGACAGAATTCAGCCATAAAAACAGCTGTTAAAATCCCGATCGGCACTCCGATGACTACCGCACCAATAGTGACAAAAATTGAACCTAATATCATTGGCAAAATACCAAAAGATGATGGTGTATTTGAAGGCGACCAACGATCACCAAACAGAAAATCAACTATTCCATATTCCATCATAAAAGGCACGCCGCCAGCAAACATAAAGATGATAATTAGAATGATAGACAACACAGATATCAAGGCAGAAAATAAAAATACACCTTGCATAACCCCTTCTAATCTTTTTGCTTTCATGATTTTTTCTCCTTCGTGTTACAGATTAAATCATCCATAAATATAATATTCAACACAGTACACTTATGGATAATTGTAAAACACATTTACCTAATTCCATTACCCCATATAAAAAAATTACAAGCCTGCCTTTATCTTTCTAAGGCAGGCTTGTAAAATTTACTTCGCATTTTTTTCATGCACATTTTAAAAGAAGACCTGTAAATATCGGTCTTCTTTTAGTTAGTCTTTCTTATTCAGCGACATCTGCCCAAGTTGTCACTTCACCAGTATAAATTTGTCTTACTTGTTCCATTGTTAAATCTTCAATTGTGTTGTCAGGGTGAACGATCACTGCGATACCATCGATTGCAAGAGGTTCTGCTGTTAATTCAGCTAACTCTTCTTCTTTCAGTTCACGAGAAGCCATACCAATATCAGCTGATCCGTCCATTGCAGCCGTCATACCAGCAGATGAGCCGTTAGACGTAATATCGATCGTTACTTCCGGGTTAAGAGCTGTATATTCTTCAACTAAAACTTCCATTACTGGAGTTACTGAGGTCGAACCTACAACACTAACATTACCTGAAAGTCCTTCAGCAGCTTCATAAGCAGGTGCATCTGTTACAGCTTCAACATAACCTTCTCCAATGACTACTTCTTGTCCTTCAGCACTCATAATAAATGTCCAGAAATCTTGTGCAACTTCACTTAATTCACCTTGGTAGGCAATGTTGAATGGACGTGCGATTTCATATGAACCATCTTGAACCGTTTCAGTACTTGGCTCGATTCCGCCAATATTCAATGCTTTAACGCTATCGTTAAGAGAACCTAATGAAATATACCCAATTGATGAAGGATCTCCAGAAACAGTAGTCATAACTCCGTTAGTACTGTTTTGGATAGTAGCTCCAGCGTAAGTATTATCCGTTTCTGTATCGCCTTCTGCCACAAGTACGCCTGTGATCTCTGTAAAGGCTCCACGTGTACCTGATCCATCTTCACGAGTAATTACATTAATTGTTTGGGAAGTATCAAAATCTCCTCCACCAGCAGTTTCTCCGCCTCCACAAGCTGCCAATAATAAAGCCGCTCCTGTAGTTAATACATATTTTGATATTTTTTTGAAATCCATTTATACCCATCCTTTTTGTTTGGTTTTTTGGACTACATCCGCTCGCTCGTCCACAAACCCTATCTTAAACTGTGAATATTAATTTTTAATCGACTTTATGTAATGTTTCCTTTAGACAATGTAAAGATTATTAACTTAACGTAAAAGAGCGTTTCAAAAGGCGGTTAGCTACCCGGACAATATCCCTATTTAAAAGTTAGGTGCTCTTTACCTAACATTTAAATAGGAATATTGGAGTGGTAGCTGCCTTTTGAAGCGCGTCTAAAAAGAGCGTTTCGAAAGACGGTTAGCTAACCGAATATAAGACAACCACTAAAAGTTAGGCGATTTTTCCTAATAGTTAGTGGTTAGCTTACAGGCGCGTTAGCAGCATTTTGCAACGAGTCTAGTAAGAGCGTGAAATAGTTTTTTAACCTCTTCTTCATTTCTCCATCATATCTATAATACTTTAGATTCTATAATTCTTTTTATAGGTATCAATCGTTTCTGGCTATTGCTACTTATCCCCATTCTGTACACATAGTGAGTACGATAGTTTCTTTCTATCGTACTTTATCCACAAGATCTAAATCAATTAAGTTCTATAGCCGAGATATCCACAATACTATTAGGGTGTTCTTAAAACTATTATACGGTTTGAACATCAAGGGGAAATTCGTGATGATGAAGAATGGAGTTTGAACATCAATGGTAAATTCATGGTGATGAAGAATGCCGTTTGAACATCAAGGAGAAAGTCGTGGTGATGAAGAATAGGATTTGATCATCAAGGACAACCGCCTTATTAACGAAGGATTGTTCGGGATTCAAGAAAGGGAGTTTTTTAAGGCGTTGTATTAATACACTATTGTTGCTATAGAATATATAACTAGGCAACTTTGACTTTCAATCAATGTTACATGATGAGGAACCAAAACTATTTATTTTTTTGTCAAAGTAGTTTTAAGGCACATCCTAACTAAATGCATAAAAAAAGCTCAAGAAACCCCGCCACTTCGGCTGTTTTCTTGAACTTTTTCTGACTTTAAATCAAATGATATGGTAATTTGACCGTAAATGTAGTTCCTAGGCCTAATTTACTTTTTACAGTAATCGAACCATTTAAGTTTTCCACTAAATACTTAACGATGGATAGGCCTAGTCCTGTTCCTCCAGAATTCCGGCTTCTTGCTTTATCCACACGGTAAAAACGTTCAAAAACTCGACCTTGTTCATCTTCAGGAATTCCAATCCCATTATCGCTTACCTCAATGACGGCATATTCATCCTCTTTACGAATCTTCACAACCACTTTTCCTTGTTCTTGCGTATAAACAATAGCGTTGTTAATCAAGTTGGCCAAGACTTGTTTTAGTCGGCTAAGATCCGTTTCGATAATGACCGCTTCTTCTTCAATAATAGAAAGCTCCATTTGCTTAATTTCAGCCTTTTGCTTTACTAATTTGAAAGTTGATTCAACGGCTTCGCTGATTATTACATCTTCCGCATTTACAGGAACTTGTTTCTGTTCAACACGAGACAATTCCAAAATATCATTCACGATAGAATCTAACCGGATGCTTTCTTTCAACATGATCTCTAAAAACTGATCCAGTACTTCTTTGTCTTCTTTCGCTCCATCAAGCAACGTTTCTGCAAAGCCTTTTAACGCTGTTACAGGTGTTCTCAATTCATGGGAAGCATTAGCTACAAAATCTGTCCGAACCTTTTCTAATCTTCTAATCTCAGTAATATCATACAGCAAAACAATGACGTTTAACTCTCCAGGATTTTTCCCATTAATCGGAACGATATTAGCGTCTACAATTTTATCATGTGGATAATAGAAGTAAATTTCGTTATTTTGAGCTTTTTTTCTTCGATAAGCTCGTTCGATGATGTGACTCAATCCATAGCTTTTAATAGCTTCTACATAGGTCTTTCCTAATAACTTGGAAGTATCCTCACCCAAGATCCGGTTCATTGCCGGGTTAACCATTTGAATATTGCGTTGATTATCTAACAACATTACCCCAATCACTAAATGATTAATCAATTCATACAAACGTTCATCATTTTGTCTGATTTCCAACATTTGATTCTCTAAACTTTCAGCTAGTTCATTAACTGTTGCACCTAATTTAGAGATTTCTCCAAAGCCATCGCCTGAATACCGTACTGTGTAGTGCTTTTCGGACAATTCTCTAGTTACGTCCATTACTTCCTCAATTGGTCGGATGATCCGTTTAGTCGTCAAATAAGTAATAACAGAAGCTACTAATATAGCAACAATAATAAATAATACAAGCGATTGGTTAATTTCGTTATACAATTGAGTAATGGTTTCAACAGGCTGAGATAACCGCAGAATATTCACGATATCACCTGTTTCGTCAAACAAAGGCACCGCTACATAATACTCTTCTATGTTTGTACTACTGCTCACTCGTGAACCTATACCATAAGAGCTTCCATTCATAACTGCTTCAATTTCTTCTCTATGAGCATGATTTTCTAATTCTTCTTCATTTGCTTCAGAATCATAAATAACTGTGCCATCTGTTTGAATCACGGTAACTCGTTCATCAAGTTGAACGGAAACAGCTTCTATTTGTGCTAAAGTATCTGACGCTATTTCGTTCTCTTCGAATTCATCTGTTAAAAATGAGCCCATTAGTCGAGCTTGTTCGATTAATGCGTCACTTTGGCGCTCTCTAGAGTGGGAGTCCAATAAATTATTTAAAAATATACCGAAAACTAAGCTAAACAAAATGAAAATAATAATAAACGTACTTAAAATCCTCAAATGCAGTTGCTTCATACTTTAGGCGCCTCAAATTTGTATCCGAAACCTCTAACGGTACGAATATATTCAGGGTTCTTGGTATCTACTTCAATTTTTTCCCGTAAATGACTGATATGCACATCTACGATTCGTGTTTCACCTGCGTAATCAAAATTCCATATAGCATTCAATAATTGCTCACGGCTTAAGATACGATTTAGCCTTTTTGTCATATACAAAAGCAGTTCAAATTCTTTTGGTGTCAATTCGATTTGGTCACCGCGAACTATCACTTCATATTGTTGTGGGTAAATAACGATTTCTCCCACTTCTATTTTTTCATCTTCATTTGATATCTCTGTTTTAGTTTCATTTTCATTGTTCTCAGAAGAGTCTCCCATTCTGCGCATGATAGCTTTCATTCGAGCTAAAACTTCACGAGGACTAAATGGTTTTGTCATGTAGTCATCAGCGCCTAACTCTAAACCAATGATTTTTTCTAATTCATCATCTTTTGCAGTTAACATCAAGATAGGTGTATTTATTTTTTCTTGACGCAATTTTTTACAAATATCCATTCCATCCATTGAAGGAAGCATGAGATCCAAAATAATAAAGTCGAATTGCTTCGTAACAGCCAACTCATACCCTTCTAAACCATCAGAAGCGGTCTTAACTGAATAACCTTCTTTTTCCAAATTAAACGCTAGTAACGTGATAATGGAAGGTTCATCGTCTACGATCAATACATTTTTCATGTTGTTCCTCCGTTAACTTTTTCATTTTTTAGGGTAAAAAGACGACCCCAAGTCCATGTGGATCATCGGCATACAAGGCAGTTTCAGTTAACCTAGGTTCGCCATTGATGTCTTTTACTTTTAAACGACAATAAACACTGTTTTTAGCAAGAGCTTCATAGAAGTCATCTTCTGTCTCAATCGGAACTTCATTGCAATCAGTCACAGTTTCTCCCACTTGCAATTTCATTTTTTCTGCAGGTGTATTGGGACGGATACCAATGATCTTTAATCCCTGATCAGCAGGTGCGTATAAACGTGGGCTGTTTTTTTCTCTCGTATAATGTCTCAACAGTACCATTATGCCACCTAAGAATAAGACAGCCAATCCACCGATGGACAATAGAGGAACCCAAAATGATCCTATAGCACAAATCAATCCAAAGAGAGCTACAAAAAATAATTCTTTAGCTATTTTACTGGTTGCCTCTTTTGGAACTTGAGATTGAACAGTATATCTAAAACCAATCAATATTGGTAAAACAAAGAAAGAATAACTTTCATTCCCGATAGAGAAGACAGGCCACCAATCAAACAATTCCGTAAAGGCTTCTCCTGGGATAATAAGTATCAGTGGCATTAACCAGAAAGGAGTTAATCGATAGGTTGCGATCTTTTTTCCTCTTTTAGTTTTATTAAACCTTGGAGAAAAATTAGTTTCTTTTTGGTAAAACAAATGAGCAATCATTGCCAGCAAACTAAATATTGCAAGCATTAAAACGTTTTGGATGAGTTGTGCATTTAACCATTCTATTTGAGTAAATTCTTGATACCAATTAGTTATGGTATTTGGTATCAGGTCAGCTATCCCCAATCTATCTATTCCAATAATAGCTAAAGCAGATAAAGGAATCGTAAACATTGGATGGTAGAAGCGTAGTCCAGCCAACAGTCCCAAAAGAGCAAAGAATTGATAAAATATTACCATCTCAATCGTAATCGGTACGCCAGCTCCAACAAGTAACAAAGAACCAATAACTCCTGGAATCAATCCATTAGTAAAAAATTGAAACACTTCATGATTGTCTTTATTGATGGCTACACGAAAAAGCTTCCGTTCTTGTTTTTTTCTACGAACCGCCAAACTTATTGCCACCATAGCACCGATTAAAAAAGTTGGTTGAATAAAAAAGAGTAGTACTGCACTGAATATATTTCTAATCATATGTTCCCCTTCTTCCCAGCTCCAACATTTATTTTAACAAATAAACATTAGATAATCTTGATTTTTACAAAGACAATACAATTTACATTATTTTTACAAATTAGATGAAATCATTTTCAACAATTTATTTACCTCTACTATACCATAAGGAAACAAAAATATAATTTACTAATTACAAAAACAACGCTGAAAAAGCCTTTATCTTTCCGTACAAAATCTCATTCCCCACCGTTAAGGCTTTTTCTAACACGGAGAGATAACTCCCTAGTAATGTAACAGCCATTTTCAGCACGTCTAAGATTTAACTTTGCCGTTCAACAGCCGGTATTCTAATTAAAAACGAGAAAAAGAGACAGGACTCTATGTCCTGTCTCCAAAAATGAAGTCTATTATCAGTTATCGAATAATTGAATGGGGTTACTCTATTATTTATAAAATTAGTTTACTCGCCCAAAACCTACAAGGTATTTTGCCCAGTAATATTGGTTGATTTCAGCAACTGCTACTCCAGTTGAACTTTGTGCACCAATAAATTTATTGTTTCCTAAATAAATACCAACATGATCAATTCCGCCTGTTTGACTAAAGAAAACTAAGTCACCAGGTTGTGCTTGAGATTGAGATATTTTTGTAGATGCAGCGTATTGTCCACTAGCTGTACGCGGAAGTGTGATACCAGCTTTTGAAAAAGCATAGCTTGTAAAGCCAGAACAGTCAAATCCAGATGTAGTTGTTCCTCCAAATAGATATGGTGTACCACTTACTGAATAAGCTGCATTTTTTACAGTGCCCCAAACTCCGCCTGCTGGAGAAGTTGTTACATTAGATGTTTGAGTTGCTTTTAATTCTGCTTCTGGAGCAGAAGCTGCTTCGACCGTTGATGATGCTGGTTGAGAAGATTCAGCTGATTCATTCGTTGTACTTACTTCAGGTGTCACTGCTTCTACTGAAGTCAATAGTGCAGCTTCAGTTTCTGCTGCTTTTTTCACACTCAAGTAGTAATCTTTTTGTTCTTGTACATCAGCTTTTTCAGCTGCAATTGTTGCTACGACTACTTCTTTTTCAAGTTTTTTAGTCTCTAAATCTGCTTTGGCTGCTTCCAATTCTGCAGCTAGTACATTTTGTTCTTGCAATTTCTCTTCTGTTGCAGCTTCTGCAACAACTACTGCTTCTTTATCTTGGTTTTGAGCAGTTACTAAATCTTGATTAGCTTTAACTAAACTAGAAATAACGTCCATCCGCGCCATTGCATCGGCAAAAGTTTCAGATTCTAAAAGAAAATGAACAAAGTTTCCAGTGTTTCCGCTTGTTTGAACAGAACGAGCTTGTGTAGCCAATTTCTCTTCACGGTTCTCGATCGCTTCTGTTAAGGCCTCGATTTCAGATTGCAACTCTTTTAATGTCGTTTGAGCTGCTGTCATTTCTTCTACTAAAGAATCTGCTTTAGCTTCATTTTCTTTGATAGAGTCAGCAACTTCTACTAGAGTTGCTTGAGCAGATTTTTCTTGTGCTTCTAAATCTGTCAATTGTTTATTTGTACTTTCAATATCTGAATCGATTGATGCATAAGCCGTAACAGGCGATACTACTGTTGTAAACCCTAATACTGTAAGCAATGCTAGATGGACTAATTTCTTTTTCACGATGTTTCCCCCAATTATTCGATAAGTTTTTGACTGATAGTTGCGTTACATTTGACTATTTTTCAACTTTTTGGCTGTGTTTATACACGTAAGAATTTTCTAATAGACAGTAATGATCCAATCGAGCCGATCACCACTCCAACTGCTAGGAGTACTGCTCCAAGTTGGTATAAGAAAGGATTTACTGGTAATAGCGAGAAATATGTTCCAACAAAATAAGTTGAGATCATATCATACCCATACACGTAAACTGCACTAATAATAGCTGTTGGGATAATAGCTCCAACTAATCCTATAAGTGCTCCTTCAATAACAAATGGCCAACGTATAAACCAATTTGTAGCTCCTACTAATTTCATGATCTCAATTTCAGTACGTCTAGTGAAAATAGTGATACGAATCGTATTTGAAATCAAGAAGACCGCTGTTAGAAGTAACGCTATAATAACTACTCCACCCACGTTACGGACGCTTTCCATTGTTTTAAACAATTTGTCTGCTTCTGCTCCACCATAGTTGGCTTGAGAAACAAATTCCAAGTCTTCAGCTTTTTCAGCTACTACACTAGTTTGTTCAGGCGAATTTGTATTCACTATATAAACATCATGTAATGGATTATCATCGCCTTCGAATAAATCAAATTCTGTTCCATAAGTTCCCACTACTTGTTGTAATTCATCTTCACGACTAGAATAGACAACTGTTTCTACTTCTGGCAATGTTTCCAGTTCTTCACCTAATTGTGTTTGTTGTTCTTCTGTTGCAGCTAAATCGATATATACACGAACACTAACATCATTTTCGACATCAGATGCTAATTTATTTACGTTCATCAATAAAGCTATAAAACTACCCACTAAAAGCAATGTTACAGCAACTGCACTAACTGCAGCCAGTGACATCCAGCCATTTCTGACTAAACTTTTGAAGGCTTCTTTGATGTGTCTTCCCATTGTTCTAAGCTTCATAGCCATAGTCCCCTTCCTGTTGGTCACGGACAATGCGGCCATTTTCAATTGCAAGAACACGATGTCTTACTTCATTAACAATTTGACTATTGTGAGTTGCCATAATAATGGTTGTACCGCTGTTAGCAATTTCTTCCAAAATACGCATGATTTCCCATGATGTTTCCGGATCTAAGTTACCCGTTGGCTCATCACAAATCAACACACGTGGCATGTTGGCAATTGCTCTTGCAATAGCAATACGTTGTTGTTCTCCACCTGATAATTCATTAGGGAACATTTTAACTTTGTGCTTCAACTTAACCAAATCTAGAACTTCCAAAACGCGTTTTTTGATAGCCTTTGGATTCTTCTCAACTACTTCCATTGCATAAGCAATATTTTCGTATACAGTTAGTCTTGGCAATAATTTAAAATCTTGGAAAACCACTCCGACATGTCTTCTTAAAAAAGGAACTTGTTTATTTTTCATTTTTGCTAAATCAAAATCTCCTACTTTAATCGTTCCTTTTGTAGGGAGTTCTTCTCTATAGATCATCTTAATAAAAGTTGACTTTCCTGCACCACTTGGCCCAACTACATAGACAAATTCGCCTTGCTCAATACGAATAGACAAATCATTAACGGCAGTAATCCCATTAGGATACTTCTTCGAAACGTTGAGCATTTCAATCATTATTTTATCACCTATCTAAGTTTGAATTTTTTTCAACTGTTCAACAGTATAAAAAAAGCAAAGTATTCTCTTTGCCCAAAAACAATTATATCATTTAGAGAATCAAAGTCTGTTTTATTCTCTTTACAAAAACATTTCAATATATTTCACAACATATCACTGTAGTAACTACTTCTTCTTCATATTGGTCGTAATCAACAACCACACTCTATTACTGCTGTTTAGAGGATGAATCGTATTATTTTGAGCAATCCAACTCTTTTTCTTACTCTTTTCGAGAGAGGATAACACCTGAAATATTACAAAAATGACAAAAAAGAACTTCCGTCATCTCTAAAATATGACGAAAGTTCGACAGATTATTTTTAGCTACTAATGTGGCTTGTTAAATAAGCATGGATAAATGGATCTAAATCTCCGTCCATTACATTATTCACATTTCCTGTTTCATAGTTTGTACGGTGATCTTTAACCATAGAATAAGGATGGAAGACATATGAACGAATTTGAGAGCCCCAGCCAATTTCTTTTTGTTCTCCACGAATAGCTGCCATTTCTCTTTCTTTTTCTTCGATTTGTAATTGATACAGTTTGGCTTTCAACATATTCATTGCTTGTTCTTTATTTTGTAATTGAGAACGTTGAGCTTGACTGGCTGTTACCACACCCGTCGGAATATGCGTAATACGAACTGCTGAATCTGTTTTATTAATGTGTTGCCCACCCGCACCACTGGCACGATACGTATCTATTTTCAAATCATCAGAGTTGACTTCTATATTAATATCCTCATCAATCTCAGGCACAACATCTACTGAAGCAAAAGATGTATGACGTCTGCCAGCTGAATCAAAAGGAGAGATTCGGACAAGGCGATGAACGCCTTTTTCAGCTTTTAAATAACCATAAGCATTGTGTCCTTTGATCAACATAGTGACACTCTTTATTCCAGCTTCATCTCCATCTTGATAATCCACGATCTCTACTTTAAATCCTTTTTTCTCTGACCAACGAGTATACATCCGGTACAACATACTTCCCCAATCTTGCGATTCGGTTCCACCAGCTCCAGGATGGATTTCCAGTACAGCATTGTTTTTGTCATACGGTTCACTCAACAGCATTTGCAGTTCAAATTCCTCTACTTCTTTTTCAAATTGAATAGCCGTGTCACTTAATTCTTTTTCTAATGCTTCATCTTTTTCCTCATTCAGCATTTCAAGCATTACTTCAAGATCTTCTTTTTTCGTTTCTAAATCTTTAAATTGATTATATTTCTCTTTGGTTGCATTCGCGTCATTGATGGTTTGTTGAGCTTTTTCTGTGTTATCCCAAAAGCCTGGTTCAGCCATCATTTCATTGTATTCAGCAATGTCTCGCTCCATACTTTCTAAGTCAAAGAGACCCCCTGAAATTCACTAGTTTCTTTTCAACAAATTCCAAAAAATTTCTTACTTCACTTTGTTCCATTAAAATTCCTCCCAAAATTCACTAAAGGGCTTAGCCAAATAATTTGTCTAAACCCCTAGTCTTCAAATACACCTTACCAAAGCATGTATTCTGTTATTTGATTTAATTCATTCTTGATGAAAAGACTATAAATCTTGTCCATGACAATTTTTGAATTTTTTCCCGCTTCCGCATGGGCAAGGATCATTACGACCAACTTTAGACCCATCGATACGAACAGCTTGTTTCATAACTTGTTTTGCTTGTTCAGTAGCTTTTTTAGCATTTTCAGCGTGAGCTGGTATTCCAGCACTGACTTGCTCTCGTTTTAAGTTTTGACGAATTTGAGCTTTCATTAAGAAACGAGTCACATCGTAATCTATCGCTGCGATCATTTCTTCAAATAGATTAAAGGCTTCTGTTTGATATTCAACCAATGGATTTGATTGTCCGTATGCACGCAAGCCGATACCTTGGCGCAATTGGTCCATTGTATCGATATGATCTGTCCATTTGCTGTCAACAACACGCAAGATAATAACTTTTTCAAATTCTAGTACTTGTTCAGTACCATTCAATTGAGTTTCTTTTTCTGCATAAACCGTCTTAGCTAAGTCCAGTAAATAAGTTTCAATTTGCTCGGCTGTTTTGCCTTCAATATCTTTCAATGAAACATCATCTTGGTGAACTAATGCTGAACCTGCAAAATCAATAATGTTTTGTAAGTCCCATTCTTTCATTTCACCTTGAGTATTAGATTGAACGATACGATTAATCGTACGTCTAATCATAGGTACCGACACATTTTTCAATGATTCGGTTTCCATAATAACATCCAATCTTTGTTTGTAGATAACTTCCCGTTGTTCACGCATCACATCATCGTATTTCAAGACATTTTTACGTGTGTCATAGTTATTTCCTTCTACTCGTTTTTGAGCAGATTCTACTTGACGAGAAATCATTTTACTTTGGATAACAGCATCTTCTTCTTGGATCTTCAATTGTTGCAAGACAGCTTGAATTTTTTCAGAACCGAATCGTCTCATCAAATCATCTTCTAAAGATAAGTAGAATTGACTGACTCCAGGATCTCCTTGACGACCAGCACGTCCACGTAATTGATTGTCAATACGACGAGACTCATGTCTTTCTGTACCAATTACACATAATCCGCCTACCTCACGAACTCCGGCACCTAACTTGATGTCCGTCCCACGACCAGCCATATTGGTTGCGATAGTTACTGAACCTTGTTGTCCAGCGTTAGTGATGATTTCAGCTTCTTTAAAATGATTTTTGGCATTTAATACAGCATGTGGAATTTTTTCTTGTTTCAGCATTCTTGAAAGCAATTCTGAAGTCTCAACCGCTACAGTCCCTACTAAAATGGGTTGACCTTTAGCGTGGCGCTCTTTAATTTCTTCTACTACACTTTTAAATTTACTTTCCAATGAAGGATACAATAAGTCAGAACGGTCATCCCGTTGCAGCGGTTTATTTGTTGGGATAGCCACTACATTCATATTGTAGATTTCACGGAATTCTTCTTCTTCTGTTTTAGCTGTACCCGTCATACCAGATAATTTTTTGTACATACGGAAGTAGTTTTGGAAAGTAATATTGGCCATTGTTTTAGATTCTTTTTGAATTTCAACGCCTTCTTTAGCTTCGATTGCTTGATGAAGTCCATCTGAATAGCGACGACCTTCCATAATACGTCCAGTAAACTGGTCGACTATTTTTACTTTGCCTTCTTGGACAACATAATCAAAGTCATGGTGCATAATGTAGTTTGCACGTAAAGCTTGATCCAGATGATGCGTTAATTCTTGATTTTCAACATCATACAAGTTTTGTACTCTAAACGTTTTTTCTGCTTTTTCCATACCCGTTTCTGTCAAAGCAATGGTTTTTGAAGAAACATCAATCGTATAGTCTTCTTCTTCTTTTAAACCTTTAACGAAAAAGTCGGTACGTGTGTAAAGCGTATTTGATTTTTGAGTTTGTCCGGAAATAATCAATGGTGTTCTGGCTTCATCCACTAAAATCGAGTCAACCTCATCCACTACAGCAAAGTTCAATGGACGTTGAGCCATTTGTTCTTTATAAACGACCATGTTGTCACGCAAATAATCAAAGCCCAATTCGTTATTCGTACTGTACATAATATCCGATTGGTAAGCTTCACGTTTCTCCGCGGAAGATTTATCGTTGGTATTTAACCCTACCGTTAAACCTAACCATTCATATAACTCACCCATCTCGATAGCATCACGACTAGCCAAATACTCGTTGACAGTAACGACATGAACTCCCTCACCACTTAAAGCGTTCAAATAAACCGGCATCGTAGCTGTTAATGTCTTTCCTTCACCGGTTTTCATTTCAGCAATATTTCCTCTGTGCAAAGTAATTCCACCCATTAATTGAACGTGGAAAGGATACAAGCCAAGTACTCGTTTTGCAGCTTCACGTACTACAGCAAAAGCTTCTGGAAGCAAATCATCTAACGTTGCCCCATTTTTATAACGTTCTTGCAATTCTGGAGTTTTAGCTTGCAACTGTTCGTCTGTTAAAGCTGTCATTTGATCAGCAAAACTTTCTATTTGTTTTGCGATTTTATCTAATTCTTTTAATTCTGTTCTATCTGTATCAAAAATTTTGCGTAATAAATTTGCCATTCGATATTTCTCCCCTATATGGTCATTCTATCCACTATTTATTTGCCTATATAATCTGACATGTCCTTTTTGTTACACTTCACCTATTGTTCAGTTTACATTCTTTCTAATTCTATCATATATATAGAAAGAAATTAAACCTTTTTTCGCCAAAAGGCAAGTCTGTGAACAAAAGTGTCTTTAAAGATGCAAAATAATAACCGTATTTCAACCAAGATAAGCTAACTGTTCTTTTTATATTTGTTAGTAGATATCAAATAGAACAACCCCTTAACGTCAAGAAACATCTATAGCAATTGAAAAAGCCGTTCGATTTCGAACGACTTTCTACGTTATTAAGTTTTTGACACACGTTCCATTAAATTGATACCACTTCCCATGAACAAAATTCCCATAAGAAGTAAGATTCCAATTGGCTGCAAGAGTTCACTAATTGAAGGTTCATAAAGAATGGCATCGATCAATCCTTGAAGTCCGTGTTTAAGCGGCATCAATTCAGCTATAAACAACAAGAATCGATTACTGACGATTTCTAACGGCCAAAACGCCCCACTTAACATAGCCATAGAAGTTGTGATAATCGGGATGACCACCTGCAGCGATTGCGGAGATGGAACTAATGCTGTAATCAGTATCCCCAATGAAACAATCGCAAATAAGAACGCCAAGGTGATGGCTGCCATTGGAAGATAATTGGTTCCTAAATCGATCCCCAGCAAATTCGTCAAAATATAAAAGGATAAGAGGATTTGAACTAATCCGACTAAATAATAATAAGACAAATGTCCCAAATAAAGTTTGGTTTTTGAGATCGGTGAAAAAATCAATCGATTCCAAGTTCCCATTCTTTTCTCTTCTACTAAACTAATTTGCAAGAATAGAATCGTATAGACAGAGAAATAAAATGCCATTCCAACTAATATTTGTAATTGATATTGAGTTTGAGCAGAACCGGTTTCTACAAGCTGAGATTCCAAAAGAGTGATAAAATCTTTGACTTCAATCTCACTAGTTGGAAATTCTTTTCTCACTTCTTCCAAACGGAATTGTTCGGTGAGTATTTGATTGAGCTGCTGTTCTATCACTGGCAACTGCTCATCTTGCCGTCCTGCTAAAATTCGATACGTATCCTCTTCTAGTTCCAAGGCAAATCCAATTTCATTCATTCGAATATCTTCTTTTGCTGTTTCATAGTCTGTTGGCTCAAAAATAATAGAAGCATCTTTGTTTAAGCGCTCGATCCAATCTGTCAATTCTGCTTCGGTCAACGTTTCACTGTAGACGGGTATCTTTACAGTCGAGTTTATTTGAGCTCCGCCCATGAAATAAACAAATAAAACCGTCAATCCAATAAATAGTAAAACTAATAGCGGCTGTTTGATCAATCTTTTCCATTGGAGCATAAACACATTCAACATTTAGTCTAACCTCCTTTTTGGAAAAATAATAACGGCAACGACTATACAAATAATAATCATTCCAACAACTCGAAGCATCAGCGGTAAGACTTCTTGAAATTCAAATCCCTGCATCAACTGCAAATACGAAGTCATAGTTGCTCCATTTGGCGTCCAATTTCCTACTTGTTTTAAAGCTTCTGAAAATTGTTCCACTGGAGTAAAGCTCCCTCCTAGAAAAGCAAACACACTAACAAAGGAACCAAAAAAGTTTACGGTATTATTATTATTTGAGTGTAAAGAAATGGAAGTAAGTAAACTCGTTATACTACCAATAAGCAAGGAATAAAGACCAGTAATATAGCCCATATCGATCCAAAAATCGAAATCCCTTCCTTTAAATGTACCAAAAATCAGTGTGGAAAATAGAAATAAAATGACCAATTGAATAAATGTCACCAATGTCCCCGAAATCATTTTACTACTCAAATACGTTAAAGGTTTTGTTCCAGACAACATGATTCGTCCGAAAACATGCTGTTCCTTTTCTTTAAATGCACGAGAAGCTAAAGCAGGAGCTGTGGAAAGTGCAAACATGACCCCCATTCCAATCGTATAATACTGGAAAGCACTAATCGGTTCTTCAACAGAAAGCGACATGATTTCTCCATGTTCTTCCGTATTCGCTTCTGTTTCCGCTCGTCCATCTGTAGCCAATGCAATAGAGGTTTCCAAATTGTATTGGTCCACAAAAGTGGTTACCACACTTGTTAAGATAACACCAGAAAGGCTTTCATTAGTGAGAACAGTCATCTCTAAAGTGGCCGCTGAGTCTTCTTCCAAATAAATCGATCGCCAGACATTATAGCTGAAAGCCTCTGGTATAGTAATAAAACCAGCGATTTCCTCTTCTTTCATTGCCTCTTGTGCTGATTCTGTATCAGCAAACTCATTTACGATCATAATCTCTTCTAAACTTTCATCCTCAAACACCTCTCGCAACACAGCAGAAGGATCGATCTGTTGCGCACCGGCTAAAAGCTCAGCCGCCATCTCTTCTGGAAGACTTTGTTCCATCAGATCAGTCTCTAAACGAATCAAGTCTTCTTCAATATTTTGTTCATTGACGATTCCAATATGAAAAGTATCAATGGAATTACTACCGCCCATTATCAAATTCCCTAAAGCAAATCCTAAAATCGCAATCAAAATAAATGGCATAAACAATAGTTCAAGAAGGTCACTTTTGCTTTTTGACAATGTCAAAAAATCTTTTTTCACTAGATTAAACATGTTCTTATGCCCCTCCTTAATCTCTCAATTTACGACCTGTTAGATGCAGAAATACATCTTCTAAAGTTGGTGTCTTCACATGAATACCTATAATTTTGATATTTGCTTGTTTTGCATGATCGAAAATTTCTCCAAGCAACTGTTCACCTTTTGACACAATCAAATTGTAGCCTGCTTCGTCTTCCAATACTTGATTCACACCTTCTTGAGAAGACAATAAATCTCGGAATTCTGATTTCGTTTCTTCCACTTGGATCTGAATCGTTTCTTCATTTGATAAAATACTCTTCAATTCTTCTTTTGTTCCTGAAGCAATAATTTGTCCATGGTCCATAATATAGACTCGATCACATAATTTCTCGACTTCTTCCATATAATGGCTGGTATAAAGAACTGTCAGTCCTCTTTCGCGGTTTAGCTTTCTAACCATTTCTAAAATGTAATTTCTGGATTGTGGGTCGATCCCAACTGTCGGCTCGTCCATAATTAAAATCTCTGGATCATGCATTAAAGCAACCGCGATATTGATTCTGCGTTTCATCCCTCCAGAATAAGTCTCGACAGCGTCTTTTTGTCGTTCTTTTAGACCAACCAAATCTAACGTTTCTTGGATTTTATCCTCTAATTTCTTTCCAGATATCCCATATACTTTGCCGAAAAAACTCATATTTTCGTAGGCCGATAGCTCCTCGTACAAAGCAATTTCTTGAGGAACGACCCCCAAAATCGGACGTAATTCCTCTGGTTCTTTCAATACATTTTTCCCATTGTATTTAACGGTTCCCTTTGTGGGCGGGAGTAGTGTCGATATCATTGAAATCGTTGTCGATTTTCCAGCCCCATTTGGTCCAAGTAAACCTACTGATTCTCCCTCATCTAAATACATACTCACATCGTCCACAGCTATTTTTTTCTTAAAATTCTTTCCTAAATTTTTTACTTCTATCATTCCAAATACCTCCTTTTAAATGGTGTCCGTTCATCTTTATTTCAATCTTAGTATAAAATAAAAAGAGACAGCTTGGACACTGTCTCTAGTAATAATTCAATATGACTTTTGGCACTATTTTTAATTTATCTCTTTATATCCCTCTTTAATGCATAAATGGCAATTTGTGTTCTATCACGCAAATCTAACTTATCTAAAACTACAGAAATATGATTTTTTACTGTACCTACGGACAAAAACAACTCGGCAGCAATCTCTTGATTATTCATTCCTTCACCAATGCACGCCATGATATCTAGCTCGCGGTTTGTCAATGAATGATTTTTCTCTAGTGTATGCATTTGGCTTTTCATTAAAGCCGGCATCACTTTTGCGGCGACTTGATCTTCAATAACAAGCCCTCCTTCCAACGCACTGCGAATGGATCGTATCAGTTCTTCTGATTCGCCGTCTTTCAATAAATACCCACTTGCTTTGTATTTTAGTGCTTCCAACGCATATTCTTCATCGTTAAAAGTGGTTAAGATCAGTACGATTATATCAGGCCATCGTTTTCGGATGATACGCATGGCTTCTAATCCTGTCATGATAGGCATTCGAATATCTAAAATAGCTAGATCAAATGATTGTTTCTCACACAGATCAATTGCTTCTTGCCCATTGCTTGCTTCTCCAATGATTTGAAGTTCTTTATCTGTTTCGATCATTAGTTTTAATCCTTGGCGGACTAGCGACTGATCTTCAGCAAGTAAAATCTTAATCATGTTTCTTCACCTCCAACGGAAACTGGCCTACCACTGTCAAATAACTATCTGATTGATGGATCGTTAATCTTCCATCAATTTCATTTAACCGTTCACGCATACTCTTTAATCCAAATCCTTCATTGATCTGTATTTTATCTTTCAGAGGATGACTTACTTGAAACCGAAGATCTCTCTTTGCAACAATTTGAAATTCAATAGATGCTTCTCGACTGTAGCTATGCCGCATCATATTTGTTAAGGCTTCTTGGATCGAGCGGTAGATCACTACTGATTGTTGATTAGTTAATATCGCGCTTAAGACACCTGTTTTCATTGTAATAGACAACCGCAGTTGGCTTTCCGACTCCAGCTTGCGGATAAGCTGGATAACAGCTTGTATTCCTGCTGTTTCTTCTGATTTAAGTGTTTTTACCGCTTGACGTGTGTCTTGTAAACTTGCTTGAGCCAATTTTTTTAATTCACTAAATTTATTTTTCATCTCTTCATTTGGTGTTTGAAGTCGTGCTACTTCCATTTGCATCAATAGGGCAGTCAATCGGTGTCCGACCGAATCATGAATTTCTCGAGCAATTTGATTCCGCTCTTCTTGTCTTGCTAGTTTTTCACTGCTTAAAAGTTGCCGTTTTAGTAAGCGAAATTCATCATATACGCGTTCGTACTGCTCCTGAAGCACCTTCTTTTGGTCCGTTGCTCGTTTCGTATAAAAAAATAATACTCCTGTAATCAACACCAACAGCGAAAGATAACATGCATACAGCCACTCTTGATAAAATACATATGGAAAAACGGCTAGCCCATATAAATAAATGATGTAAATACCTAATCCGATCCTTTTAAAAGTTTCAGTAGATTGAATTCCTATAGCCAAATAACTCAACCAGATAAAACCATTGAAGTCCGGAGATATAAACATACTAGCTAATAAAATAGGAAGAAGAATAAAAATAAGCTGTCTCCATCGTTTTTTGGTAACAGGCAGAATAAAATATAGTGTGAAAAATAAGCCACTGATTAAAACAGTAAACTCAGTAAACCCTTCCGTCCATACTGCAAAAAGCCAGTTCACTACTAAGAAGATAAAACTTATCCAAAAATCGATCATCACTTCCTACCTTTCTTATGTCTCTTAACTGTTTGATCTTTGCTTTCTTTAGTCTAGCTCATTTTTCCACGTTTTACTATGAAAAATTCAGCTGTAAGGTTTTATAAACAATCTTTGAAACCATAAAAAATCCCACAAGTATTTTACTTGAATCGTGTAAAATACTTGTGGGATTTTTATTTATGCAGCAAGAACGATGTTCCTGCATTTAATTTATTTATCGTTTAGAATGTTAAAAAGAATACATTCCTATTCTGTTTCAATCAATCCATATTTCCCGTCATTTCTGCGGTAAACAATACTTGTTCCGTTTGTATCTGCATCCTCGAAAATAAAGAAGTCGTGTCCAAGCATATCCATTTGCAATACTGCTTCTTCACTGTTCATTGGTTTCAATGATAAACGTTTTGTGCGTACGATTGGCAACTCTTCTTCAACTTCTTCTGCATCAGCATGCTCGAAGTCAGTTCCAATCAATGGATCAATTGGTTGAGCAGCTTGTTCGCGCCCTTTACGGTTCGTTTTAGTTTTGTATTTGCGCATTTGTCTTTCTAATTTGTCTACAACCAAGTCAACACTTCCATATAGATCTGGAGAGGTCTCTTCTGCACGTAACACAATATAAGGTACTGGGATTGTAACTTCTACTTTAGCTGTTTTATCAGAATAAGTTTTTAAATTTACATGAGCTGTGGCTTCTGGCACATCATTAAAGTATTTTTCGATTTTACTTACTTTTTTCTCAACATAACTGCGTATTGCAGCAGTCACCTCGATGTTTTCTCCACGGACATTGTATCTAATCATAAACAGTCTCCCCTTTCATCTGATACCTTTTTGGTAGTTAAATGATTCGTTTAAATAGCAGAACTCTTTTATGAATCTAGTTATCTTCCTTATAAGTAGTTCTGATTCTGCTGTTTTAACACCTCTAATCATCAGATACCGCAACACCATATGGACCACTCACATGATGTAATGCTTAATGTTATTATAAAAGATAGCGTTTTAATAAGCAAACTTTTCAATTGCGATATTTCTTTTATCGTCAAAAGATTTTGTATCCCTCTTAACGCGCAATCGTCAAAGTCTTTATTTCATTAGCACCATTCAAAAATAAACAATCAGCTGCATGAAAAAGCGTCCTTCCTGTAGTATAGACATCGTCTATCAACAATACATTCTGATGATTTATTTCTATTAATTTATCTGGTTTGATTTCAAAAGGCTGTGAACTGGTCATCCGTTGTTTCCGATTTTTACTAGATTGTTTCTCTCCTTTTCCTACATGAATCAATACTTCTTTATAGGGAATGTCGGCGAAATTCAGCAACCCTTCCACTTGATTAAACCCTCTAGCGAACGTGCTTTTCTCGCTGATCGGAATTGGTACAACGATCCAATATTTTCCTTTTTTCTCCTCTATCCTGGATTTTAACGGTTCAGCAAATATCTTTCCTAAACGATAATCGCCTTTAAATTTGTAAGCTTCCATCCATTCTTTCATCAATTCATTGTATTCATATAGTGCTTCATTTTGAAAATCATAATTAGGATAAAGTTTTTTCCAGCGCAAACAATCCTTACACAAGTCTTCTCCGTCCCATTTTCTTCCGCATCCTCTGCAAGTCGTTTGATTCTCCAAACTATTTAACTGTTCTCTACACTGTCTACAAAGAGTTTCCGCTTTAACTTTTGTCAGTCCTATGATATCTATCAAACGAATTCTCGGCACTTCTTCCCTTCCACACCACAAGCATCTATTCATTTTTGGATCAATCCTCTTTCTATTGCCCATTTATTCATTTGCCGAATTTGTTTTTGAGCTTGTTTCATTTCCTTTGATTGTCCATAATGAAAAAACAACACTTCCCCTTTTGGATAATCTTTGTGTCTTCCTGCTCGCCCAGCAATCTGTACCAGTGCGGCTTCTGTAAATGTTCGGTCTTCAGCCCCCAAAACCAACACATCGATATCTTTAAAGGTTACGCCTCTTTCTAGAATGGT
This sequence comes from Desemzia sp. RIT 804, assembly GCF_016892605.1. Classification (GTDB taxonomy): domain Bacteria; phylum Bacillota; class Bacilli; order Lactobacillales; family Carnobacteriaceae; genus Desemzia. The sequence goes on along the minus strand of NZ_JAFEMV010000005.1, from coordinate 119,632 downwards.
AGTTGGGGTGTATCTACAAAAAAATAAATCCTGTTTAGATGAATCAATGACCATGATGGACTATTTAATGAATCAATTGTATTAATTTTTAGCTCACTTCTGGGTGGGCTATTTTTTATTTTTAAAAAAACACCAACTTATCTATTGACTATTGGACACCAATAACATATACTATATATAGAGATAAGGAAACGACAAAAAGGAGCGGTTAATATGAATAAAATACAAATGGTAATCAAGGAAATGCAATTTGGCAGAACTGAAGTAAGCTTTAGATATAACGGTGATGTTTGGGAATGGTTCAAAAAAAATAAAAAGAAAAACTCTCAAGCGATTTACAGCATTTTAGAAGAAATAAGAGATGGCGAAGTTCATGAATTCATGTACGAAACCCAATTAAATAAATTCATCAAAAAAAATAAAGAGTACGTGGATGAAATTGTTACAGTATAATAAAAATATAAGAGGGGCTTATCCCCTCTGTATTTCAAGGAGGATATACATATGGAAGAAAGAGAGATTAACGTAATGATCAACAAAGTAGGTGGTAATGCTTCTAAAGCAGCTAAAAACTATCGTATAAGCATCCCTACCGCTTGGGCAACGGAATTAGGCATAAACCCAGATAATCGCAAGATGAAGGCTTCTTTTGACGGTAAAAAGATAGTGTTAGAACTGAGTTAAGAAAAATAGTTTCAAAACAAAAAAAGCCCCTAACAATTAAGTTAGAGGCTTTTGCTATGTCTATCTCATCTTATTTAATAGTTGGCTATTCTGTGCAGCTGTTCCAGTATAATTTGCAACTCCATATTGAGCCGCTAGCTTCTTGCGGTTTGCAAAACTAGAGTCAACGTTGATTGTCTTCAAATAATCCACTAGAGAGCTGCCGGTATAGCTTGATTTAGGTTTTGAAGTAGTTGTTCCTGCTTTCTGCATTGCGTTCAATAAGGCTGTATTTTGACTTGCTGTACCTGTATAGTTTTTAACGCCGTATTGATCTGCTAGTTTTTTACGATTATTGAACGAGCTATCTTTTCCAAGATAATTCAGGTAATCAACTACAGATGCGCCTTTGTAGTCGGGCGTATCATTATCACGAGATACGTCTTCAACTGTGGATTCATTACGCATAATTTTCAATAGTTCAGCATTTTGTGCAGCCGTTCCAGAGTAGTTGCTGATACCATGTTCTTTGGCCAGTTTAGCACGATTAGTATAAGAGTTATCTACTCCGATAGAGCTTAGATAATCCACAACGCTGTTCCCGGTATAGGAGCCTGTAGACGGTTTAGTTTGAACTGGTTTAGCAGCTTCTTGGATTGGTTCGACTTTTTGACCTTTAACCATATTCAAGAAATCGCTCCAGCCGATACCGTCTTTGTTAGCTCGGATTTGAGCGGGACAGTTCTTTCCGGACCAGTTAAAATGTTGGCGGACATTCTCAATCGGAATATTGTATTTTTCCATTAGTTGTTTAACTAACTCAGCGCCATTTTCGAGTGTCTTCTTGTAAATTCCATCAGCATTAATACATAATTCAATACCAATCGAATTTAGATTCCCGTTACCTCTACCATCTCCACAATGCCACAATTGAGCAGTATCTTCGAACGATTGGATAGCTTGCTTTCCGTCAACTGAATAATGCCAGCTAGCGGCTCTTGGGTTCCCATTCGTCTGAATGTTAGCATGAGCTTGTGCATTTGCTCCAACGCTTGTATTTCCTGTTTGGTGGACTGTAATGAATTTGCGTCCATTTGTTCCGGTGAAACTTACTTTACTTTTTAAAGCGTTGCTTACGATTTGTTTTTTTAGTAATACCATTATTATTTTTCTCCTTTCGTTGCTGCCAAACCATCATACAAACCACTTGCTCCAGCACCTGCTAAAAATCCGCCAACGATGTACAATGCTAAATCTTGTTCAAATACGATACTCAAAACAGCCCCCACGGCGATTCCGGTTGCCATTGAGATAAGTGGCATGTATTTGTTATTGACTACCTCCAGCTGCTTAACTGCTTGCATTACGATCGTGATAACAGGTAATAAGATACCTGCTGCTATTACTGCTTCATTCATGATTGTTTCCATTTAAATCTCCCCTTTCAAAGTGGCAATAATTCCATTTTTTTCTAAAATCTCTGATTCTAATTCTTCTATTCTGTCGTCACGCATTTCAATTTCTCTTTCCAAAAACACAATGCTAGTTTTATATTCCTCTACTTCTTTCTTATGAGCTTTTTTAAATTCAGCAAATTCTTTTCTCACGCTTTCCAGCTCATTTCTAAAGCCACTGACCTGTTCTTTGTACTCACCAAGAATCACGCTCATATTGGAGACATACATAACTTCAGCGTTGCTATCGCCTTCAAGCTTCACCTCTTCTTTTTTTTGCCTACCTTGAATTCTAGCCAATACTTTTGGTCCATGGACAGCAGTCAAATACAAACCAAAAAAAGTTAAAATAGAAGGAAGATTTTCTAAAAATTTATCCATCTATTTCCCTCCCATTTAAAGCTGGCTTAGCACTGATAATATTTGTGCTTAGTCCAGCAATAATGAGAGTATAGATCCAAGCAGCGTTGTCATTGCCTTGAATAAACGAGATGAAAAAGCCTATTGCTAAAAGAATCCATAAAAAAAGTAAAGCAAAATATAAGCTGAGCCTTAATTGAGTATTGTCGGTTATGATTCCGTACAACTTAGCTGTTGCGATCATAATAAAAAGCAGTCCAAAATAACGACCGCTTAGAAAACCTAATATGAAATTGAGCGCCTCGTAAGCTCCAGCATGACTGATAACTCTTGGCTTAAAAAAATGGTAAAACCCATAGGCAATTGAACCTACTGTAAAAATAAATGAGCTTCTACGCTCCCACACAAAGCTCCTGATTTTCTTCATTTCTCACCAACTTTCATTTAATATAAAAAGGCAGCCGATTTCTCGACTACCTTTGGTTGTTTTCAGTTACTGCGCAGTTGAAACATATACATTTTTAAATCTTAATAAAACCTGCTAAAGACTTAACCTGACTACCTATATAAGTTCCCATGCGTTTATAACCTTCTAACCCAAAATGCAGTTGATCGATGGGTTGAAAGAATGATTGATTATAATCATTGAAACCTGCTTTATCCATGTCAATTACTGGCAACTTGTAACGCTCTGCAATTTTATAGACAACTGGTTTAGTATTCTGAGCATTGGTTTTATTTAAAGGTCTCATATCCCCAACGTGTGGTGGTGTCAGTAATATGATTTGTAGAGCTTTATTTTGATTCATAGCATGTTCAATAATTTTGCAGTAATCTCCAGTATTAGTATCGGCATAGTCAAGGTAAGTTTGCCCATCGGTTATGGTAGTATCCTCAAGTAAAGTGTCGGTCAATCCTCCATTTGTCCCGAGCATAATCAACATAATGTCATGCTGGGTATAATCAATGGTTTGTGCCATATTTACCCACCAAGCAGTGGCTGTATACCCCGATTTACCTTTGTTGTTAACTTTGCAGCCTAAATATTTTTGTAGAAAATAAGGGTAATTTTCCGGTTTAACATTTTTAGTACCAGCTGGGTTGCTCCCGTAATCTCCTTCGGTTAAACTGTCGCCCACATTCAAAACATCAAGCCTAGTTATTGGGTCACCCGCTAACTTGTTTAAGTCATATACAGCGTCTTTTAATTCAACGGATATCTGATTATTTGATATCAAATTCCCGTCGTTGTATTGTGATGCAATAAAATAAGAAGCGCCCTCAGGAACTTCTATTTCTTTTTCTATAAATAAATATTTTTCAGGTGTTTGTTGGTCTCCTTGGTATGACGCTATAGGAGTTCCTGCCTCGTTAAAAAAGACAATCCCAGAAACGTTAACATTACCATTAAGATAATAAGGAAGACTAACTTTGATTTTTCGATAGTTTGTGCAATTCTGATTATTACTAGAATACCACCCAGTATACTGCAACTTGTTAGTAGTCGGCTCTAATTTATAACGGTTATTTCTTCGAACATAACACCATGGTTATCGTCTTCTTGAATCAAGACGCTATTCTCTTTCAGTAAGTTCTTTTCGTGTTCTCTAGCTTTTTCATAAGAAGTGAAATATAGCCTGTCCGTTTCGTAGGAGTCAGACCACTGATTATAGTAAAAATAAACAGTGTATATCTTCATTATATCCACACCTTTCCGCTATCCAATAGTTTGATTCTATCCAGCGTAGCCATTTAAAGCTACATTAATGGCATTACTTGTTTCTTGCTGAAGCGAAATTGTATCACCTTCATTTAGTACGATGTGTAAATCAACAACCTTAGTTTCTCCTGAAGCTACTTTGAATTTTTTTAAGACATCAATAGTGTTTACCGTAAGCGTCAAATTAGCTTCATCTCCAGTTGTATTGGTTAATATAGCTTGAGTAACGATAGCTGTTCTAGCAGCAGATACTTGATATACTTGGATTTTATCTGTCTGAGGTACTCCTAAGAAAAATCTGTTTGGTGCTAAATTTGTCATTGTGTTGTTCATTTTAAATTCCTCCGTTTGTTTTATTTTAATAGTGATAATTCTTTTATTTTTGTTTTGGATACATTAGAAAGGCGAACTTCCACATAGTAGGTTCCATAAACGTCATTAACATCAACATAGAATTCTTTATTTTCAGCGTTATAAAACCAAGTGTCTTTTCGAAGCGCATTTATCGGCGTCCCTTTTGACACTGTGCCATCTGGTGTTAATGTATTGATTAGCGCTAACGATACATCGTAAGCATTACTACCGCCATTAGCAAATTCTAAATCAGCTCTCATATAGATCTTGGAATAACCATCAATTGAAATTGGTGTTCTAAACACTATAGCCCAAGCTCCGTTGTTTGAATCTACGCTTAAATTAAGCATTTCGTTTTCGTCTACCACAGACAACTTACTGTAATTCGATTCATTTACAGCACTACCCACATAATAAATATACTTATTATAAGGAGTGCTTCGTCTATTTCTATTGATTAATACTTTTTTTTCCGATTCACTTATACTGTAATGAGAAGTTATTTCATAGCTTTCTTCTCTGAATGACAACTCATTCAAAACAATACGACTTGTTTTATCAGAATCTAATAATCGGCCAGGAGTCTTAATTGGAAACCCTGGTCTGTTAGCAAGTCCCAAAGACCCGTTTCTTATAAATATTCTTGAGTTATTAATGGCTTTGAATGAAGGAGTGGCTGTCCTTTGAATCTCCATATTACAGTCATCTAATATTATATAAGAAGAGTTATCAGCTTCTATCAAACCTCTCGCTAAAGGACTTTCGAAATGGCAAGCAGTCAATATTGAATGACTATTATTAAATTTAAAAGGAGTTAATGCTCCGCCGTCGATTGAACAATTAATAAATGTAGCTCTCCCTTTTACGTTATACCCTACGCCGTTCAAGCCGTTTAAATGACAATTCTCAAAAAGCATAGTTGTATTACCACCGATATCACTTAAAAATTCAAATCCCGCACTTATTGTTTTTAATTCTTGATTTGCATAAGTCGAATAGCAATTGTATCTTCTGGTCACAAACGCTTTTGTAGTTCCTATATACTCAATTTCAAAAAACTTGCAAAACATAACACCTAGTGCATATATGCCATTAGTGACTTCTAACGGGGCCCTACCTTCAACAGTTAAATGCTCAACAAATACTTTTTTTGCCACACTCTCATTTGACCAAGGGTTTGTTATAGGTGTTCCGTTTCTTGTCAACTCATTTACTATCACAAAAACACTATCTATATTTTGAGAATGAACATTATAAGGCGCTGCGCTGTTGTCAAGAATTGAAAATACTGAATTCGTTGTCTTTATAATTTTTGTCACCCCACGACCAACACCTCTTATAATAGTAGATTTGTCACTGTAATCATGACTATCACCATAAATTAATACTGGTCTGTTAACTAAAAAATTACCTTTTGAAATGTCCACCCTATAATTATTATCAAAAGCTATATTGAGAGTTTTTTGAATCGCGGCATAGTCAATTTCGTCATTTAACGAAGTAACAAAAGGATATACAAATTTAGCGTCTGCTAACGTGGGGAAGTAATCAGATAAAGGATGGGATTTCCCATCCCCTATAGCGCCGTAAGTTTTGGGGTTAATCGCTATTTGTGCCAACTGTGCGTTAACTTCTTGTTCTTTTGTGGTCAATCTTTCATCTAAAGTATTGAATCCGGCACGAGCAACTGCCACTTCTGCACCGCTTGGACTTGCTGAACTTGCGTCTTGCTGTACGGCTACGAAATCATCTTCTAATATATCTTGTCTGATTTCAATATCAGCTTGGCGGTTACCTGTTGTAGAGATACCTTCAGCAATATTCTCACGCATCTGTTTAATATACGGTTCATTTTCAATATCCGTTTTTAGTTGATTGATTCTATTTCTATATTGCTCTGTTGTTTCTGCCAATTATGGTCAACTCCTTTAAATTTCAGTAGGTGTTTCTAAAGCTTCAATCCTAGTCAATAAATCATTCAAATCAATTGGAGTTTCCACAGTGATTAAATCTAACTTTGATTTATCAGACATACTAAAAAGACCACTCTTTGTTTGAGTCGCCTCTGTGTAATTCTCTAGTTCATCTAACTTGATTTTGTCTTCTGGAATCATAATACCTGGTTCTGTATACGTTACTGGACCGTATACTGGTATGTCGCCGATTGATTGGTTTAAAGTATCTACAATAACGTTTAAATCATCTACTGATTGTTTTAAACCAGGAATGTCAGCTTCATCTATTTGCACATTAATGACATCTACTGCTGTATTTACATTATTTATTTGAGTCTTTAAAGCGCCAATCGTTTGTACCTGATTATTTATCGACCTTTGAAGCTCGCCATATCGCTGCATTCCTTTATTAGCTTCAACTTGATACTGCGCTAACGTCTTGAATTTCTCACCTATCGTCGTTTTTATATCTAATGGGTTAATTATATTCAAGTCTTTTTTAATTACCTGCAACGGCTCGTTTATAGCAAATACAGGGTTGTCAACCAAATACCAATCTCCACGAACGATACTTTCAGCATCTAAATCATTTAAACTTAAATCTAATGGAGTTAACTCGAATCCATTTCGTGAAGCTTTTTGGCTATCCATAAATTGCTGTCCGCGTGTTTTTAAAATGTTTGGTTGATTTATATCATCAAAATACATCGACTTTTCAATAAAACCAAACTCTGCAATCAACTGTGGGTCCTCAATGTAATCAAGACCATTGTTGACTGATTTAATATCCACCCTAGCTTTACTAGCGTCCGTTGCGGTTTCGTCTTCACTCTCTATTTGAGCGCCCAAAGGAACCAATCTAGTAATAACCTCTGTAGGGTCAATTTCACGAGACATATCTTTCATGTTTCGTCTAAATTTAATGGTGGTAGTTGATAACTTACCTACTTCTGCCAGATAATCTAAATACAAATCATTCGACTCTCTACGAACAACCAAATACCCACCTAAACGATCTAACAACTTGTCTTTTATGGTGTCATAGGTATTCTCATAACCAAGATAGCGATAAACATTATCAGTCGAATTTGTAACTGTGACATTACCTAATTTGAAACGTTTATATGGTTCCATTTTTGCGTTATGGTTATCTAAGATAATTTGCAAGAACTGCGCAACCGTCATGTTATGGTATTCTCCGTGACGCTGACTAGAATCTAATAAATAAGCCAATTCAGATTCGCACGTATATTGTTTGGTAAAAATAGACCCGCTACTACTCATAACTTCTTTAGGTTTAAGCACTCTACCTTCAAATTCAACAGACCCAGTTTTAACATTGGTAACTTTGATTAATGTGGTTAAAGGTTTTATTTTCCCCCAACCAGCGTTTTTAGGATTAATTACAAAATTCATTGAATCTATACCTTCAACAACTTGAGTAATACTACCGGAAGATAATTTTTGACCATTTACATAAGGAGAGTGAATAATAGTTCCAGTATTGTCATTTGGTCCATCGTAAATAACTACTCGATACATTAAATCACTTCCTTATGCCAAATAAATTTTACGGTTCCATTTCCTATTACATTTAAGGTGTTCATTCCAATTTCAAATCTAAGATCTTCAATAGTGTGTTTGCCAGCAGACAAAATAAATTGGTTATTTCCTTTCGTAATCGTCATTTGAGAGCTTAAAACGATTTCTGGAGCAATTCCTTTAGTTCCTGTATTCATCATTTGAATAGTAGTTGTCCCATTTACTTCAAATTCATTTTCTTGATAGTAGTCTGAAACGTCATAATCATCCCAATACGGACTACCTTCGATTGATTCTTTAATTTTAAAAGGGTAAGCATCGAAAGTGATTGTATAAGGCGCTTTTAATATTCCGTCGTCGTTGTCTAAATCCACACCTACACATCTAGCCATATAATAATACATAGGCTCTTTGTCATCGTATAACGGCATGTAACTGCCTTGTAATAACCAATTTTCCAGTAGTCTTTTGTTGAATGTTTTACTATTGTCATCTGATTCTTTTCCGTTGAAAAAATAGGTTAATTCCCTATTCTCGTACAGTCTCTCTCCAAATAACGCAATAGCAAAATCATAATCGCCTTGCATACCGATAACGGAGTCTTTAATAAGAACTTCTTCAGGAGGAGGTGTAGAACGTTCAACATATTTTAAATTTGGAAATTTGTCATTTATATGTTCTCCATTAAATCTAAAGCCGCTCATCGTCCTAACCTCCCATCCATAGCTACTTCATTACCAAAATACTGATTAAATGCTGGGCCTAATTTACCCACGACAGTACCATCATCTAAAACAACTGTTAGGTTCTTTAATTCTTTTAACAGCTGAATCACTTCCGCATTGTCATTTGCGCGATAATTGTTCGCTGCTACTGGCATCCTTGCTTGATCAGCAGATAATCCGTAAATCATATTCTTTCTAACTTCAAAACTTGTGGGTTCTGAATCGAATTGATTTGCTAAACCAGCAGCCATTCCACCAACTGTTTGCTGAACATCTTTAAATCTATCAGCTAACCCTTCATTCAAACCACCCATAATAGCTTCACCGGCTGGAATCAATAAACGTCTATCGTAATCAATAGGTCCTTTGTTATCGGCAATCCATCCAGCGATACCTCCAACGAAGTTTTTTACGCCGTCATAAGCTTTCTTCAAACCGCCTAAGAAACCGTTCATGATAGCTGAACCAGCGCCACTGATATCAATGTCTTTTAAACTGTTAAATATATTTTTAACTTTATCAACTACTCCAGTTATACTAGCCCCGACGCTTGTTACGGTACTGCTCATTGAGTTCCAAGCACCAGCTATTCCACTTTTTAATGAATTCCCAGTGGTTTTCAAACCGTTAAACACTGATTTAACTCCGTTAATCGCACCTTTTATAGAACCACTAACTGTTGAAATTACTGAACGTATAGCGTTCCATGCCATGCTTAACACATTTTTTAGAACTCCTCCGGCTGAACCAGCACCAGAAAAAGCTGATTTGATAACATTAATAACTGAAGAAATCCCTGAACCTGCAATCGAAATACCATTTTTTATATTTGACCACGCGCTAGTTAAAATTGATTTTAATGAATTTCCAGCTCCACTTAAGTTTGTAAAAAATCCAATAACTGTACCTACCCAAGTTGCAACTGTAGTTAACGCAGGCACTATTGCTTTGAATCCTTCAACCAGGAATGCAATCACTGGAGTTAAGAAACTAACCACAGTCCCTATTGTGCTAAATGTTGCAGAAAGCCCCATCAAAACACCTTTTAGCACACCACCAATAAATGCACCTAAAACTTGTAATACAGGCATTAAAGCAGTTGCCAAAACCGATATAAGTGGCTGTGCCGCATTCCACATGTTTACAAAAGAACTAACCACTGATTCTATCGCTGGTCCGACAATTCCCATCATGACAGAAAAAGCATTTTGAATAGCCGGCACGACAGCTGAAATAAGAGACTGAAATCCACTAAAGTCTAACTTAGCGAATCCAGCAGCTATTATACTGATAAATGGAGTCACTGAACTTACTATTGTTTGAAATAGCTGTGGTATTTGACTAAACGCCGTTTTAATACCCGCAATAACTGGATTAATCGTAGCCATGAATGTTGATAATAAGTCACCCATTCCACCAGTTATACCGATACCTAAACTGCTTAGAAAATCAGTTCCCGCTTGCATGAATAATGGAGCGGCTGATTGAAATAATGTGACAAATGCTCCAGGTAATGCAGATAAAATGTTTTTTACCATTGGTAAGAAGTTACCGAATAAGAATGTGGACGTGGTAGTCGCTAAAGCTTGTAAAGCTGGTTGAATATCTTGACCAAGCGATAAACCTCCCATTACGTTAGCAAAAGCAGCTTTCATAGAATCTAATGATCCACTGAATGTTTCAGATGCCTCTTTTGCTGTAGTACCTGTAATACCCATTTCTTCCTGTACAGCGTGAATAGCGTTATATACATCATCTAAATTGCTGATATCGTACTTAACACCTGTTAGTTTTGTAGCATCAGCAAGTAATCGTTCCATTTCAGTTTTAGTACCGCCATACATTATATTCGCCATAAATCGTTAATTTATGACCGTTCTCTTATGAACTGCTGCATGTTTCCGTGCAGATTAGACTATATCTTGTGCGTTAAGCACCCTCCCACTTCCACTCACTTGAGTGTACTCTACTCCATTAAAAAAACACCCTATTAATAGAGTGTTTAATCTGTTTCGATAGTCGTTACACGTTTATGAAATATTAGTTTTGTTTTTTATATGAAAACTGGTATCCTCTCGCTCTGCCGCGTTGTCCGATTGTGCCTTTTTTTAGCATTTGAGATATATTCCCAGCGTTATAACCAAAGTATTCAGCAGTCTCTTTTACACTATCAAATTCAAGGGTTTCAATAATTTCTAGCCAAGCTTCATGACCGCCACCGCGTTTTTTGCGTTTTTCTTTATAACGCTTAACCGTTACTTGGTCACTCCTAACTCCATTAGTTTCAAATCTAGAGTTTTGCTCTGAATAAGTAGCCCACCTCAGGTTTTCAATAGAATTATTTTTTCTATCTCCATCAGCATGATCTACTGTTAATTTGTTTTCAGGATTAGGAATAAAAGCTTCTGCTACAAGCCTATGAATCGGAACCTTCTCACGTTTGTTGTTTTTATATAAATCCAACACTAGATATCCGTTTCTTTTATTTAGCGTTGGAGTTTTAATTAACCCCGTTTTGTCGTTCCTAACTTGACCTTGTTCATTAATAGAATAATTGTCGTTTCTGTTTACTTTTTTCCACATAAAAAAACCTCCCTTTCTACCTCGTGTTCGTTATATTCATTTTACCAAACAAACACTTTAATATCAAGGGTTTTAAGCAACTAAACATTCATATTTCGCACGGTATTGTCTTCGTCTTAATACGTTAAGAGTTCCACCGTTTTCAAGAGGTTTATACTGAGCTAAACGGTTGTGTCCACCCAGTGATAAGTTATCTAACATTGTATAATTCTGTTTCGCAAAACCTTTATAAGCGTCTTGAATACTTTCCATGCTAGTACCCATCTTGTTCGCATTATCAGACATGTCAATTAAAGCCATATTTGCAACATCTGCGGCTTTTTCAGTGTCTCCGCCCATAGATTGCAGCAAACTTGCACTAAAGCTTGTTACAGTCTGCATATAGTCATTTGCCGACATACCAGCTGTTTTATAAGCATCATTTGCAAAAGCTTTTACTTTATCGCCGCTACCTTTAAATAGTGTTTCAATACCACCTAACGATTGTTGAAGTGCTGCCCCTTCTGTCAGAGACTTGCTTATGATTGCACCTAAAGCCACACCTGTTGCAGCGACAGCCGCTACTGCTGCCATTTTTATTCCAGCACCTAACTTACTACCAGCGCTTTTACCAGCAGATTCAGCTTCTGGATCGAATTGTTTTTGAATTGAACCTTGTATACCTTTAGCAGAAGGCATGATTTGTATATATGCTTGTCCTAATTCTGTTGCCATTATGAACCTCCCTTCCTGGAGTGTTTCAGAAGTTCATTTCTCCTGTTTATAAAGTCCTCGCCAGAACTAAATGCGATTACGTTGTTTTCTTTTGGTTGAGTGTTAGTCAGTACGTCTACTAATGAAGTAGGTTTATTAATGCCTTTTTGCCCATCTTTCGTTTTCCACCACAATAAGGTGCTTAATTTATCGCTAATTCCAGCCATTAATAGAGTGTTTAACTCCACAGTTTGATTATTCATCTTCATTTTTATACGCGAGTTATCTCTCAAACCAACAGAAAAAACAGCTATCGTAGTTAACGGTAGCTGTTTGTAATCGTATATGTGATAAGTCTCTGCCAAGTCGCAAATCAATGCGTTCTCGTCAGTTTTTATCATTCTAGCAAGGACTAAGAGTTTTTTGTTTCAACTTTAGATTGAAAAATTTCGGTAATTTCATCAGTCAGTTTATCAGCCGGAACGATTCCTTCTTCAGTTCTTACATGATCTTTCAATCGGTTCGTATCGTCTTTGCCTAAAAGCAATTTCAATACTCGAGTAATAGCGAATGGATCTTCATCGATTTCGCTCACTGCTTCAAGTAATTCATAGTTATTTAATCGCTCTTTAGACAATTCATATTCGAATCCTGATTTCGTTTTTTGCTTTGCCATTATACTTCACCGCCTGCTGGAGTAGTTACTGGTTTTTGAATGTATTCGTAATGTGAGTTTCCTTCTTCGTCCGGCATAGCTTGTACAGTAGTTTCATAACCAATTGCATCAGCATCGGTATAACTAATGTCTCCAACTTCGGAAACTTTACCATTAGGGATAACAATACGTTTTAAAACACCCGCTTTTAGAACTACATCTACAACCAATACATGCTCTTCTAGTTCTTTTGAGTTTGCTGTAATAGTAATACCTGTATCCAATGTTCCAGTAACGTTGCTAGATCCATAAACTTCTTTTAGTACATCCACATTCGTTGCTTCGATTAATGTGTATGCGAAAGAATCTTCTTTTTCAGTCTGAACTGAAGCAACTACATCGCCGCCCCATGCTCTGATATTTTCAGTTGAAGGCGTGTTTGTGTTTGTAAGTCCGTCCTCCGAAATATACCCTAAGCTTTTAAAATCGGCTGTCAGGTCAGTTAACGCATCCGTTGGTAATACCGTACCTAATGGAGCTGAATAGATCGCACCACCAATTTTTGGTTTTGCTGTTGATACATTTGCTGTTTGTGCCATTTATATTTACCTCCTAATAATGATTAATATCAAATACCGCTTGGTATCGTTCTTTTTTTGTTGTTGTGTCTGGATAATAGTAATCGCTATTTATCTTGACGCCTCTTATTTCATTTAAAATAATCAAACTTTCTATAACTTCTTTTAATTCCTCGTTAAGTTCAGCTGCTTCATACATCGTTTCATCGTAACTTTGAAAAGCAAAGGTAGCAGAAGGTAAATGATTACTCTTAGAACTACCCGTTTTCTCTATCAATACATATCTGTCAGGTTTTATTTCTGGAGATTTTAAAAAAGACGGTGCAGACAAATGACCGTCGAGAAATTGTTTAATGATTATCTCTATCATTTACCGCACCGCCTTTAGTAGTGTGTTGTTTTCCATATTTTCTTTTCTTGCTTGGTAACTATCAGCCCACACCATCGCATTTGCACGATTCTTACCGACAAAAATGTCTTGTTCATAGCCTTCGCCGCATCTGTTTTTTATTGCAGACGCTTGTTTACTCAATACGTTTTGCATTTCAGCTGATTTTAACAAGCTTGAAACACCACTACTGTTTAATTTAAATTGCATTTTACTCATAACGTTCCACCATCACTTTTTTATTCCAATCTAATGGAATTAAATGTTCGATTCCTTCAAGTGGAATACCGAAAGTCCGCCATCGCTGATTGAAAAACTTCACTTCTTTATTTTCCCAATTGTGCGTATCGCCTTTAGGAATTGCTAAAGTGTAAACAGCTTTTCTACCGGTTAAATCTAATTGGTTGACCACATCATCAGATGAAGTAGGACTAACCAAAACATTATCAACTGGTATTTCAGCATCTTGATAAATTGGATTGCCAAAAGGATCTTTACCTGTTTGGATTTTATCCACTAAAGTAATCGTTATTCCCTTTATCTTGGCCATAAAAATCAATCACCCCATAACGCTGCCTGCGAAGACCTAATCTAGCAAGTTCTGTTTTCTTGATAAACAAACCGCCACCAGGTACTAAATAACTACCCGACCACGAATAACCAAGAGCCGATTCACTAGCTTGAGTGATTGGCTCTTGGTCAGTGGAAGTCATTAAGGTTCTGGCTACTACATCGACTGTTACAGACTTAACTACGCTTGCATATACGGGAGATTCGAGGACCATAAGGTCTAAATCTTTACCAACTGCATTAGCTTCCACTCGAAGACTGTTTGAAATGACTTCTAGGAGTGATTCAGCACGTTCAATTTCTTCTACGCTCAATTCTCTCCAAAGTCGGTTAACGTCTTCTACGGTAGCGAAATTAAGCATGTAATCACTCCTTTGTTTTACGCGGTTCTTTCTTAGGTGCTGGTTTCTTATCCTGTTTCTTTTCTTCGATTAATTCCCAGTTTTCACCTTTAATAATAGAGGAGCTATCAACGACAGCCCCTGTTTTATTATTTTTATATCTCATGGTTATGCACCTGCTTCTACGATACGTGCAAAGTTTTCTGGTGCAAGAATTCCCCATCCTAGGTATAATTCAGCACGGATATAAACTTGGTTGTAGCCTTTTAAATCTAAACCAGAATTATCAGGATCACCATATTCGATAACTTCCATAGGAACATCTTTAACATATCCCCATTTGAACGAACTAGCGAAGTCTCCGATAACAGCCAAGTCAGTAGACATATCAGAAACAGTTTTGTTTACATCCACACGAACACCATTCAACGTTTGTGGTGCTGCACCCCAAGCTAATTCAGGGAACATTGCGTTTCCGTCTGTTTTAGTTAGACCAGCTAAATTAGTACGGAATTCAGGAGCAATTGCTAATGCGCTAACTTCTCCACCAGCTCCTTGTACTACGCCAACAGCTGATTCAATATCTGCGTTAGCATTAGCGGTAGCAGTAACGGATTGTGTCACTAAGCTATCAAAGTGGTTAGTTCCAATTACAGTTGAAGCAGCACCTGAACGTGGGTTAACACCATGAAATGCCATTAAATCTAAACCGCGCGATACTTTTTTAGCGAAACCATCGTTAAAAGCTTGCAAAATACTAATTTGTTCTTCTTCAGAAGCGTACATAAATTCATTAGTAACACGAGCACCATATTCAACTTTAATAGGTACAATCGTTCTCGGCGCTAAAGATACTCCACCATGTGTTTTCTTTCCAGATTCAGCAACGACATCAATTTCTGAATCCATAGTAAATACGAATTCTTTTTTTCCGTTAAATGGAATTGGAGTTTGTCCTGACAATACTGCTAATGAAGATTTTCCTTGCACTTTTGAAACCAAGTCTTTAACTAACGTTGGATCGAATTTCGTTCCTCTTTCTAATACCATAATTTATTTCTCTCCTTTTAAGTTTAAGTTTTCTAACATATTTTTATACGGTGAAAATTTATCATCTGCCGGCTCTGTCGGTTTCAAAGGTAACGGTGCTGGTTTACTCACATAAGAAGCAAACTTCTCAGCATCTGCTTTGATTTCGTCTTCTGTTTCACCTGATAACCGCCCAGCTAAATCAAGTGGCAATCCAGCTTGACTTGCAATTCGAGTTTTCAAAGTGTCTACTTCATAACCTTTTACTTTTGCTTGTAGCTCGCCTAAAGTTGATTCTTGTTGCGTGTACTTATCAGTCGTTGCTTGCAAAGTTCCATTCAATTCTTCGATTTGTTTCTCGAGAGTTTCTTTAGCGCTTTTCAAATCGTCGTAATCGGTAGGTTTTGCAGCTTGAACTGATTTGCCATGTTCTGCCATGATTGAATTGATTGCTTCTTTTTCTAGTCCTAAACCTTCTAAAAATTTTCTATCCATATTGCATTCTCCTTTTCGTTTTGTTGACGGAGCTACGACTCCGGCGGCTGTAGTTGAGTTTAACGACATCCTACTTGGGTCGATTTAAAGCAATAAAAATAGCCACCACTCAATGAGTAGCGACTTAAACATGAAGTGATCTTGCTGTAATCAGTTGTGCTAGTGTTTTTGTTAATTCAACTGTTTCTTCGTAATCTACACTTTCTTCGATTAGTTCACACAGACTTTCAATTAATAAATCAATCTTTTCAATAGTTGTTTTTTTCATTATCGTTACACCTCTTCCTATGTTTTCGAATAAAAATAGCCACCCACGAATGAGTGACTTGATTAAAGAAATTCTATTTTTAAGCTGTGTATCTATTAAAATCTATTTCTCTGGATTTCAATGCTTCTTTTGCTATTGATTGTGCATTTTCTCCGCCTTCAGCAATGTGTCGCAATACATCTAAATACAAGTTGTCTTCCATATAATGTGCAGCTTCATAATCTTCCTTTATAGAATCTATACATGCTATAACTTGTTTAACTTGTTTTTCATTCACGAAATCAACTCCTAATATAAGTTAGATACGGCATTTTTCAGCATTGGATCACTTCCTATTCTTCAGTTTGGTATGTTTCTGAATAGATAAGTCATCACCACCCTTAATATTGAATCTTTTGTTTTTTAATTTCTTTAGCCGTCACACATGACCAGTTAGCAAGAATCATGCTTTCCATTAAAGAAATATCAAAATCATCTAACTGCGATTTATATCCAAATCCGCCTTGTGTACCGATAGTGCGTTTTTCACTGTTCGTGACTACCTCAGAGAGAGAGGGTTGACCAGCATGCAGAATATTTTCTTGGAATAATGATTGTTCAAAAGTAGAACTCGCAACAATGTACTCTTTTACTGTAGGCAATAATGGTTTCTTCAATTTAGCTTTCTTCATATCTTCAGCTAAAATATTTTGACCACTCGCACCATCGATAACAACTTCTTGAATGTCTGCTTTTATCAAGAAATCAATAATCCATTTATTACCATTTCGAATTGAACGACAATCAATAGCTTCGACAAACACTTTGTCGTCAGTTGTTTTAACAGCGATGGATAAAGCCACATTAGTGCCGTCATATCCGTATTTAATACCAGCGAATAATTTACCTTTAAGTTTAGGTAATGCCGGCACTTTCAATCTGTCCCATTCTTCTCTGCTGATTGCTGATTTAAGATTGTATTTAATCCACAAGCCTAAGCGTTGGATATTGAAGTCTATTTCATCGCCACGTACTTCAGATTGGATATTACGCTCAGATAAACGCAAACCCAAACTAGGGTTCGTTTGATACCACAATTCAACGTCACGCATCTCTGATTGTTCTTCCACACTCCATTCAGCCCAACCAGTATCAATCGAATTGCCTTCAAAAACCATATTTCTAAGGTCATTAAAAATTGTTCCGCTTGAAATAGGTGTAGGAGGAGTTCCGCAATAAACTGTTTGAGGATTCTGACTTGCAGCGATCGTATACATCAAAGCCGATTCTTGGTCAGTGGTGTATTCTTGAGCTTCATCGATAACGAGTAAGTCAAAACTTTCTCCCAAACCCCCAGATGAAGTTCGAGTTCGGAAATCAATTCGCCCGCCACCGATTAATTCAATACTTTCTCTACCGGTTGCTTTAATTTTGTTGAAGTCTGTCTTTTCTTCCAAACCGCTTGATTCCATAATGCCTAACAACCGATTGAAAGCAGCAGCACTTGTAGTGACCCTGTGGGCTGTGTGTAAAATTCGTTCACTTCTTTTTAATCCTTCAAATTCACGAATGGCCACCACTTCGTTTTTACCGTTTTGCCGAGGTATGGAGAAACCAAACTTCAAATGTGTCCACAAACCATCATCATTCAAAGCCATCATTGGGTTAACTAGATTTTTTTGCCAATCGTAAGCCTTCCGTCCTGATTTTTCGTAAGATTCAATAGCTTCATCTGCTACGGTTTCTTGATACGGCAAAAACAGCTTTTTAGTTGGTGTCTGTGAGCCAATTCGCTTTTCCATTTTTATCCATTCCTTTTTTTAGCCTTTTCCTAGCCTTTAGGAACTATCGCCATTCTTTCGTCCATACGTTTTGTCGTTTGCTGTCGCTTGGATCGTATTCAACGGTGCACCGACATCTATCATGCCGTCTATATACATCATCTGGCACATCTGGATATTTAAAAACACCAGATACCTCTTTGCACCAGTCACATGCTTTTGCACTATCAACTGTTCGTATGATTTTTGGCGACAAACCAGATTGAGAATGAAATTCCGCATTCTCTTTTATTGAATCGTCTACAATAGATTGAGTGAAGTTTACAATTGGTTCTTGTAGAATCCATTTGATTTCCTCAAACACTTCTTCATTTGAAACTCGTTCGATTAGTCCGTCTATTCGATCCTGATTTAATTTAGGCGCGATACCTTTAATCTGGAAACCAGCTTTTGCGTTTAATTTACCTTGAATTTCAGAAGTTGCTGCAGAAACTAATACGTGATTATTGTTTAACGTGTCATTTAAGATTCGTTCTGCAATGTTGTAATACATACGCCCATCAGGCAACGTATCGACCGTTAAAAAACGATTGAAAGACTGAGCTAATAACTCGCCTATTTCAATCGCATACTCATTTGCATCTGAATAACTCGCATTACCATTTTTGATTAATTCTGAAATAGATTTTAACCGGCTACTTTTACGCATATTTTTATCGAAGTCTTTTTTTATGTTTTCTAGCAATTCAGGAACGATATCATTGTCCATTGTTAGCACCTTCTATTCCTGTCATGTCACGCAAGTTTTCTTTATCAAAATAACCAGGTATCGCTTGATTGACTTTGATTGCTCCATCACCTAAAGATGAAATAGTTGAAGCATCTGGCTTGAATACCGGTTCCCATTTTGCGGTTGTTAGGTAGAATTGATTACGTTTGTAAGCAAAGCCATCACGCAAACAAGCAGCTAGATAACCCACATTCAATAAACCTAACGCGAAATCCCTTTGTGCTTTTTCTGCTTGCAATCTTAATGTTTCGTGACTTGCCTTAATCGCTTCAGCAGACGATGGATTATCTGTAACAAACCCTAAGTCATCCACTGTTAACCCTGTTTCTCCAGCAAACCCTGCGGCTGCGGTGCGAAGTTGTTCGGTAAATGGAGTCATGGAAGGGACAGTAAATTGACCTAATTTAGGACTATCTCCATCTTCATCTTTTGAGAATTGCAACATTGAAGAAATAGTCGCTTTCCAAGTGTCCATCGGTTCAGCATTTTGAGATAACCCAACGACATATTTTTGTGGGAATGAATAAAATTCAGCTGTAATGTCTGAACGTTCTAATGTACGTTTTGCATATTTTTGATAATACAATGCAGAAGGTGTAATTCTTGAACGACCAAAAGGTTTGTTTGAATCAGACCTGTGAATGATAGGCACTAATAACGGATACCCTGCATTGTGTGGATAAGATTGGTATAAGTCTCCATTTTTGTATAAGTCTGTTCTATCTGATAAGAAGTGCAATTCCTCATTCGGATTGCCGTATTCGTTTCGGCTCAAAACCGCATAACCTTCAGTCAGCAAGCGAGTAATTGGATCTAATACGCCAGTTGCTTCCGAGCCTTGAATGACTTGTAAACGTGGTACTTCTTCATCGCCTTGTGAGATATAAACAAAGCTACACGAATTAACAAGCGCGGATAAAATGGCATCATCGAAAAAAACGTCCGAACTATTCATTTTAAAAATTTCATTAATATTAAATGCGTCATTTGCAAATTCACGAAATACTAGTCTGTCAGAAATGCTATCAACTGCTTTCGCACACCAACCAGATGTTGCACGATACTGCCGGCGTAATTCTGGAGGGATAGTGATACCTACTTCTGCGTCCACATCTTTCATGTCGTAAACCTTATTGCGATATAAAGCACCTCGCCTGTATTGGTCGAGTTTTTTTCTTAAATAATCAAGTCCTAGCACTGTTTTCAACTCCTTTTCGTTTACAAACGTAATCCTCACGATAAAATATGTGCAGTAACAGCTGAAGTCCGAGATAATACCCAAAGGGGGTAGGTATGCCGCACTCTTCGCCCAGAAAGCATCAGCTTTTTTTAGACTGATGCTTTCAAATAATCTTCTATATTGATATCTCTTTTTAAACTATTACATCTGTGATGCGCTAATTTAATATTATTCCAAGAGTGCATTCCTCCATTAGCGATTGCAGTTACATGGTCAATACTTGGGTATCTAGTTCCAACTATATAGTACCCATCCAATGTGATTACGTGGTCATAGTAGTCACATTCTTCACCACACAAGTAACAGATACCTGAATCTCGTTCATATAGTTTCTCTAATGTTATGTCTCTATCCACTATATTAGTTTCATTCAACCTAGTGCTGCTGTAAAGTTTCGCTTGCCGATTGTTTCTTTTTCTTCTGCACTCATTAGAACATGTCAGTGTATTAGGGTGGGGGTCATAGAACGATTCATGGCATTCTGAACAACTCTTCGTTAATTCTTTTATCCTTATCTCTTCTTCTTTAACTTTAATCACAGATTTTATCGAACGCTTGACTGCATTGACTAATCTTTCTTTTTCTAATCTCTTTTGTCTGATTAGTTTTTGTTTTATTCTTTCTTCGTTTTGTTCTTCCTTTGTCCTAGTTCCCAAGACCTTTCTGCCGTACCGCGCCTTATTGCACTTGCTACTGCAGTACCTTGACATATGCTGGCGTTTCGCTGAGACTGTGTATGCTTTTCCACACCACTCGCAAACTTTGTTAGTTCCATCATTCCAACCCGGATTCGCTTTTCTCCATCGTTCCTTATTCTTTCTTCTTCTAACTTCTTCACTGCATTCCGTTGAACAATACTTCTTCTTACGTCCTGTAAACTCTTTATTACATTCGGCGCATGTATGTATAATCATCCCTTCATCTCCTTATATATATTGTAACATATTGTTGTTGATTAAACAATATATATATGTTATTATGTTGTTGTGAAGGAGTGATAAACATGGCTAGAAAACAAGTAACTTATACATTGGACGAAGAACTCATTAAGAGGTTGCGTGAATACTCAGAAACAACTATGATTCCACAAGCAAGAATCGTTGAACAATCAATAATTGAATATCTAAACAAGAAAGAACCTACTAAGTAATTGGTAGGCTTTTTTTATGCTTTGTAAGTTGTCCAATCCATACTGTGTGGTAAATTCCTGTTGCCTATTATTTTAGGTTCTTTTTTTTCTTTATTATTAAACAACTTGTCTGACTTCTGTCTGTTACAAGTCGCATGAGTTAGTTGCAAGTTATCTATCGCACTTGGATGACCGCCTTTAGCAACTGGTACGATGTGATCAATCGTTGGAGACAATGGATGCGGCGGCTTTAGATTAACATCTACTGGCTTACCACAGATACCACAGGTTGATTGAGTCTTGAGTATTATCTTTCTATTCTTATCGAATGCAACTCTGTGCGCTCCTTGTCTGTCAGCTCTTAATGCCATGGGGTCACTTCCTTATGGGTAGGTATTGTTTTATGGTAGGGAGTATATAAAAAAAAGCACCCACCGGAGTGAATGCTTAATAATAAGATAGCTGAACTGAATAATTAGAATAATAGGTTGGTTTCGTTCGCTATCTTGATAATACAATTTTATAGGTTATACGTTGGGAAAAATACCATTTCCAGTCCCAACTTCTAAATATAGCCTATATGCTTAGCAAAGCTCTCGAGGACCTTATATCTAATACGATAAACAGTTGACTTAGAATAGCCTAAACATTCTCCCACAGTCTCCCAATCCATATAGCTCATTTCTCCCCAATACTTCTCATGAATAAGTAACTGCACATCTTGATTTTGTTCTTTTATTGATCTATTGATTGAAGTCTTCCATGACTCTCTCTGCATAATAAACGGGTCAGACATTTCTTTTATAACCTGATTCTCGACAGCGCTGCTAACAATATTTGCTTTGCCTCCACCGATATTCTCGTCTACTTCTTTTATTTTCAATTCTTCTTTTCGAATAGCGATTTCTCTATCAAGTTGGTTGTACCTTAGAAATTTATCTTCAAGCCATTTTAAATCAGTGCTGTTCAATTCGAATATATCTCTCAATGGTCAGTCCTCCCTGTTATATTTCCTCTTCAATATAACTAACAACTTTCTTAATCTTAATAAATTTAAGACCTACTATTTTTTTTAGTTTTTCTTTAGAATCTAATAAAGAAGCCTTCATTTCAGTAGCATCTTCTCTTTTTAAACTCAATTCTATTATCGTTTCCCCTTCATCTCCGGTAACTAACTCAACCAAATACATTTCACCTATTTTTGCAATTATTTTTTCTTCGTTTGATTCTTCTTGTTTGTTAACAGGTTTCTCCGCATGAACACTTGTTTCATTAATCTTAGTTGTATTGTTATTTTTGTTTTTATTTTTATTTTTGTTTACTATCGTTGAAGCAAAATCAAAAATATCCAATAGAGAATGTCTTGTTTTTTTAAAAAAAGCCATATAAGTGTAGTTTTCAAATTTTCCCATTAATAAAGAAACTTCAGTTTTAGAGTATCCTTTGTTAGCTATCAAATTAGTACAAGCTCTTACCAAATCATCGTCGGTATAAGAAGAGTAGTCTCTCATTTTTTGACAATAATTTTCCATCTCGTTTCTAATTCTTTTTATCTCGTTAATATTTTGTGTGGAATTAAGTCCATTAGAGATTTTATTTCTATCACCAAATACTTCTATACTTAAAGTTCTTGTTTTTTTTCTTACGTCTTTTTTTAAAATTTCTTTCAATATTTTTCTGAGTTTATCACGCTCTATATCTACATCTCTAGCCATTATTCGCTCTCCTCCTAAAATATCATTCCCCAAACACTCTCTACACCTAACCAAATCCAACCAGCGATTAATAAAGCTACACCTATCGAAGCGATCACTATAGCAGCAGCGATTACTACTACAGTAAATTTAGTTGCAGATTCTAATATTCTTTGCATGATATCACTCCTCATATTCTATCTTATATTTTACTTCACGATAGTATCTATCATGACCTGTAATCCTAATGAGTTTAATTACTTCATTAATGTCAAATGTAGAAAAGTAACTCTCAGTAGTTATCAAAAATGAAGCGACTTCTCTTTTTGTATAGCCTTCTCTCTTGCGTTTACTAATTTTATTCAATCTGTCCGAGTCACGTCTTGAGTTGTAAGTTGTACCTGTCTTAATCATTAGGGTTACTACCACCACGATAAGTCTTGACCTCGTTCTCTTCATTATGCTCTATCTTTGCGTTCTGTTTTCCAATGTCGATTAAAGCCTGAATGAACATACGCATTGTGTTGTCTTCTTGTTCTGGTTGTTTTGGTTTGTTGGTATTGGTCATATTAGTTCCTCCTCTAATAAGAATCTCTAATTCTAAATTGCGCCAAGCTGACTTGGTAGTAATCTCTCCAAACGACAGCTTCCACCTTCTCTATTCTCCATTCTTGCCCATGGTCATAACTATCGTGCATTTGCTTATCGATGATCGGTTGGACTAGTTCTTCGTGTTTTTCTGCTGTCCACTCTTCGCCAGTTAAATTAGTTACATACCAACAAACGACTGCTCCATCCCATCCAGGTACTACTTCACTTGGTATTCTGCCTGTTCTCACTTCAATTGTCATAATCTCTCATTCCTCCTCCGTATTAACTAAATAAACATAACTTGCAATGATAACCAGTAGCGCTAGTAGTGGCATTTACTCGGGAACCTCCTTGAAATCGTATAGTTCCTCTACCTCATAACGCGCAATTTTGTACTGTTTATCACTTGATTTATATCTCCAAGCGTGTTGCTTCAACATTTTCAAGTCGGTGAACATAGCTCCTGTTCCTTTACTTAAATGCCTAGCAATTTCGAGAGTTCCATCTTCTACAATTGCATATATTTCCATCTTCTCATTCCTCCTCAGTTCTAACTAAATAAATATAAATTACGATGATTAGTAGTGTTGCTAGGTATTTCATTTAGTCGGTAACCTCCACGGCGAATGCCCAGTTTATTCCGTCTAATTGATTTCTTTGACCGTTAAGAATTTGACTCAAATAAGATTTTGAAATACCTTCTTTTTCATTAGCCTCTGACAAACTTTCATATAAGATTAACTCGCCATTACTTAAATCTGTTTTTACTATCGCCTTCTTTAGTTTGTTAGAGTTTTCTTTTAAATGCGTCATTAGATTGTTATCAACTGCGTGCTTTATGTTTTCGCTCCTGGTAACCCATTCTAAGTTTTCGTAAATATTATTCCCTTTATTTCCGTCAATATGATTTACTTCCGGCTTATTTTCAGGGTTTTCGACGAATGCTTTTGCCACTAATCTGTGTAGGGTATGGTATTTTCTTTTACCATCTTTGTTCAAACCTACCCTTATATATCCAGATTTATGTTCAATAAGTCTTTGCATACTTCCTGATAGATTTCTAAAGCTGTTTTTCCAAGGTATTTTTCTATCTGAACTCCTTACATTTCCTAAGTTACTCACTTGGTAATACCCCTCATAATCTATTACATCTTTCCAATACTCCTTCATTAAGCTTCCACCTCTTCCCTGAATGTCCAAAATCGTTCATCGATTGCTTTGATTTCTTGTTCGGTGAATGATTCATTCTCAAGTCTACTCGTCCACCAATTGAGTTGCGTTCTGACGGCGTTATAACCTAAATAACTTTTAGTCGCTTTGTCATATACATAGTATCTTTTCTCTTTCTCAACCGAAAAGCCGTCATACCATGCTCTTGTGAACAATTTTTGGTTTTTATCCGCTTTAGCATAATCAGATACATAAGTCGAATCAGCGTAATGCTGAAGCCACTCAGATACCTCGTTGTTATACATTGAATTATGATAAGCGTTAGCTAATGTTGGATAAGGGCTGTTCTTTTCCTTTTCAATATAATTAGCCACAAACTTCGGAATCACTGGTTTCTCTTGTTTACTTAATAATCTGATTGCGACCTCAACAGCACCTTCGCTCTTGCTAGGCTCACCGGGAACATGCTCCATAATAAAATTTGCTAGTTTTTCAATTTGGTCATATTGATCAGTTTCTTCTAGTTGGTGCACTACCTTTTCTATTTCTAAAAACGCTTTATAAAAACCTTCATCAAAATTATCATTTCCCGTAGATGGTGTGTTGCCGATATCGTTTAACTTTCTCTTTAACCACTCTTTATCCTTCTTCATCTCAAATCTCCCCATTTCTCAAAAGTACGATCACGATAAACGCTAAGAATACTATGCAGATTAGTTCTTGCATTTAGATTTCAACCACTTTCTAGCTTCCAACTCTTTAATTCCGTTATCCACTTGCTGTTTAATCTCACCCCAACTAATGTCAGTGACTTTCCTGCAATTGTCATAAACTGATAAATTTCTATTTTTAAACATTGCTGGATTTCTCAAAATGAAATAATACATCCTAGTCAAGTGTTTGTAGTGTCTAACTACGCTAGGTTCTTCACCTTTTCTAGCTACGTGCCACTGGTGTTTACTCATCTTTACTCCTCCAACCTCTCAAATAAATACCCATAAACTTTAGTATTGTTAGCAATATTATTATTAATCCGATCTGCTTTTATTCCCAGCACTTCAGAGCACTGCCGAACATTATCAAACATCATCACGACTTCACCTTTAGTCACTTTAATTCTTTTAGGTTTTGGACCTCCATAACTTTTATTAACTGGAGCTCCGAATAGCACTCTAAGCTTCATAATTCGTTCATCATTGTCTGGAATCGCGGTCCAGTTAGGAATTCTTTCAATCTCGTTTAAGTAATCGTAAGCTTCTTTACTGATTGCCATGTTTTTCCTCCTCAATACCTATTTCCATTCCCGTTATAAGCTGTTCTTACGATCTGCCCAGGTGAATTCTTAGCCGGCACATACACTTCATCTTCCGTGCCGAATCCTAAATACTTCATGCCGTGCACAGCAACTGCTGCTTTGCTTAGTTTGCGCTTGAATCCTGCTATGCCTTTTTCGAAGTTATACTCTTCATAAGGTGGCATATCTGGCGTGTTGCTGCATTTGTAGTAGTGTAGCTTCATGAGCGATTCTCCTCGAGGTTTGATTTCAGGTATTCATACAAACCTTTTATTTCATCATCAACAAAATTAATACTTCTCGCTGTTCTAAATCCGTCTGTCACAACGATTGATAAAACTTCAACGCCTTCACTTTCAACAAACCCTACTTTTAAATCTTCCGCTATACTTTTCATGTTTTTTCTCCCTCCAAGACTAATTTAACTGCTTCAGTTTCGCTTCGTGCGACACCTGCAATAACATCGTACTTTTGCATAGTTTCTAAAAATTTCTTTTGTTCTGGTCGTAACCTACCTTTTTCGTTCTTTATTTCTAAAAAGATCGCTTTGCCATCTGATTTTCTAAAACCTGATAAATCTGAATACCCGTTTGGTACTCCAGTATCGAAATATCTGCCGTCTGCCATTCTGACTTTCCCACTATTCACTCGGAAAATGATCGCATACGGTGCAAGCGCAATTCTGATTTGATTTTGAATGTCTGCTTCTCTTGTAATTGAAATCACTCCTTTATTTAGGGAGACTTATCTAAACCCTCCCCACCTTCAAAACCGTTGGTATATATGACTTTTAAAGAGTTATAAATTAAAATTAGGGAGGGGAAGGGATAGTTATAAAAACCTTTTACATTATTTAATATTTAATTTTAGTTATTTAAAGTTATATACTACTATCCCTACCCTCCCTAAAAAGAAAATAATAGTATATAAAGGTTGATATAACGCCGTTTTAGAGCGGGGAGGGTTATTAAAAAACTATCCCTAAACTATCCCTAAACCTTCATAACCCTCCCTAATTTAATAATTCATAGTAAATGCTTTTTGATCATATTCTTGATTTATAGTCACGCCAATGTAATTCATTTTTCCATTTGATTTTATCTTTTGAAATTTCTGTCCCATTTCTTTACCGAATTTCGTGTTATTCATTTCATATTGGCTGTTCTCTCTCGCCCACTCTTTAAAGGTCTGGTAGAGAACTTTCGCTGGAACTCTTGCTTCTTCATCTACTTCGCAGCACTCTTGAATAAATAACTCGGTTACGTCCATTTCTACTCGGTATTCACGATTAGCATCTTCAACAACTTTAGGATTTTTTAACCCTTCTTCTTGCCATTTGAGAACTCCTTCGACAGCCCAATTTAAAATAGCAGTCAATTCTTTTCTTAATTTATGCTTTAGGTTCTTATCCACTTTGTGATCAGGTATTTGAACATTGAAAGGAATCATACGCAAACGTCTCCAGATACCATCATCAGTACCACGAATAATTGGCTTGTGGTTAGTAGCCATCCAGATTTTAAATTCTGGTTCAAATTCAAATTCGTTACCGTATAAATGTCTGGCAGTAACTTTATCTCCACCGGTTAACTGTTTTACTAAACCTTCGTCCAATCTAACGCCGTCATTCGGTTCTGTAGTTGTTACTAACCTAGCACCATCTAAACGAGCTATATCGCTGTTAGCACCACTAGATTGCTGTTTAACCATCAGTGTTTGTGGCTGGATATTTACTGTATAACTGCCCATGATGTCATTGATAATGTCTAAGAAAACTGATTTACCATTACGACCATTACCAAAAAGGATAAACATACTCTGCTCTCTTGTGGATCCAGTGAGCGAATAACCGACCGCTTTTTGAATGAAGTCAATTAATTCCTGGTCATAACCGAATATCTCATCTAAAAATTCTAGCCATCTAGGGCAATCAATTTTATCTGTATATTCAGCGTTGCTAATTTTAGTAAATAATTTTCCTTTATCGTGATCCTTCAGCTCTCCAGTAATTAAATCCAGATGACCGTTTTGAACGTTGAATAATTCTTTGTTTTTATCAAACTCTCTTGGTGTGATTGGAAGATGATGTTCAGCCTCTTTTAACATATTTGCTTTACCACGATTGCTGCGGCTGTATTTGATATGTTTTTGAAAAGCTTTTACCGCTTCTTCTTCCTCTTCGTCATTAGGAATATAGATATCTTCATTTTTCATGGCAACGACCACTTCATCAGCTAAACGTTTGATCTCTCCAGTTAAATCTGGGACCCAAACTTTTTCATCATAGTAATACCAGTTTTTATTTGTATAGGAGTATCGAATACTCTTTCCGTTTTGATCAACGAATCTTTCTGCATTTCCGGTGTCGTCATAGCTGTAATACTTTTTCTTTTTGCTTTCTTTGCTGTCGTTTTCTTTTACGAAAAGTTGAAAGTCTTCTTCTTTTTTTCTAGGTTGGTAAACAGTCGTACATTCTGCTATGGCTTTATTTAACGTATCTGCTCCATAAGTAGAGTCTTTCCGTTTGCTGTCCCACTTGTCTCTCATAAGAGAAGAAGAACGAAAAATGCTGTCCATTTTTGAAAAATCCCTACCGGTCCAGAAAGCTAAATCATTCGCGAATGCCATTTCAGCTTCTGACTGACTGCTGTAAAAAGCTTCCCAGCCACCTTTTAAAAACACTTCAATTCGTTTAGCATTCTTACTTCTTAGTGCAGCGTCAATAATTTCATTCTCGTTTAAATCAAGAACTTCACTTAAATTAGGAGCGTTGAAAGTCGGTTTACTCATTTCTTGCTGTTGGATATATTTTGTGTGGAGATAATTAACTGCATGATCAGTGTCTTCAACAACCTCTTTATATTCACTTGCAATGTTTCCAGTCATAACGAAGAATCTACCTGAATCGTACATCTCAACATTACCTTTACGTCTGCCGCCTTTTGGTAATTTACCTTTTACGATGATATGTATTCCTGTGCCACTTATGGAATACTCTGCATAACTCTTCATCGTTTCGATAAATTCAGCGACAATGTTATCGTCAACATCGTTTGTTTTATATCTCTGGATTTCAGAATAAACATCATCGATATCGATTCCAAAATAGGGTTCTTTGAAATAAAAACCTAATCCAGCTAACCCTAAATTCTCTTTTGCTTCTAAAGCAGTCTTGAAATCAGACCAGGTATTCTCATCATTGCTTTTCCCCGGACCTCCTGTATTAGCATCTACAGGAATCTTTGTCATTTTCTTCCCTCTCGGTTCTAATCGAAAACAGCACCATTGTTTTAAACTTTTTAGTTCATCCGGTATGTGCTCATACATTTTTATTTACTCATCCTTTCTAAAATAATGAGAGGGAGCGAACTCCCTCATTGGATTAGAATGGAAGATTATCATCATTGATTTGAATACCATTTGCTGCCATTTCTCCAATATTCATTTGGTCTTTTGTTTTCTTTTGGTGTGCTAAATTTGGGTATTTAGATTGATTGAAAAATTTAACGTTTGTATTTGTATAACCGTTGTACTCTTCGTTTTTAACATTCACTAATGCCACTTTATTTACAAAATCATTCAATAAATCTTGGAAAGAGTTGTATTGTTTTCCATTCTGTAATTGCATAGCTTTACCCATCGTGTTAAAAGTTTTCATATTGTATTTCCCAGTAGCTTTTGCTTTAAACACTTTGTGGAACACATGACTATTAGCGAACTTTTGATCAGCAATATCATTTCGAATGATTAGATCAAACTCAACATATTCTGCTCCACCTGGTGTTGCATCTTCTTGAACGTTGTTTACAAAAACTTCGTAACTTCCATCCTCTACACGTCTAGTTCCTTCAAAAGTATCGTTAAAATCTAAGCTAAATCCTGTCATAATTAATTCTCTCCATTTCATGTTTTAGTTTTTTTATTAGATAAATCCCATTGATTTGCCTTTATGAAATGCCCAACCACGTTTATACCCACGATGTTTTGCTAATTCATAAAGTTCTTTCATACTGCTGCAATCCTCTGGCTCTCTGAAATCCAAAGTTATTTTAAACTCTTTCTGATTCACTTCTTCGAGTTCTGCTGAAACATCTACTTCCATTTCACTTTCTTTGACAACAATCTCTGGTTTGAATCCACACAACGGACATTCTTTCAGTTCTGAAGAGTAAGCTGCGAAACACTCAGCACATTGTTTTACTTTTATAGAAGCATCGTCTGATTTCTTCTTCCCTTTTAAACTCCAGGTCCGTTTCATATCCGGCAGACCATGCCTAGATAAATTATCAACGTGATCGATAATGATAGATGTTTTGTTTGGTTTGTACCGCATACCTCTCATACTTTGCTGAATGAACAAACTAAGCGATTGAGTGGGTCTTAACATAATGACTGTTGAGCAATCAGGAACATCGAAACCTTCGCCAATTAAATCCACATTGCAAAGTATTTTAATTTCGCCTTTTCTGAACTGATCAATGATAGTATCTCTTTCAATTTTAGGAGTCTTAGCGTCAATATGGACCGCTTCAATACCTTCGCTTTGAAAAACTGCTGCTACTTCTTGACTTGATTTAATACTGTGGCAATAAGCTATTGCTTGTTCTCCATCAGCTAAATTCTTGTAATGTTTGATTACATCACCGTAAATCTTGTTTTCCTCCATCACTTCTGTAATAGAAGCGTTAGAAAATTCTTTCAAATTATTCAGTTTCAAATTTTCAGTCTTGATTAGTTTAGGAGCGAAATACTTATATGGAGATAGATAGCCATTCTCGATAAGCCATTCAGCATCTACTTCTTCAATAAGAATGTCATTTACATCCCCTAATCCATCGCCATTTAATCTAACTGGTGTAGCGGTAAATCCTAATCTCAAAACGTCTGAAAAGTGATCATAGATTTTACGGTAACTATTTGCTAAACCATGATGATTTTCGTCCGTTACGATTAGGCTCGGTTTTTCTGTTTTATCTAGTCGTTTAACAATTGTTTGGACCATACCTAATTGAACGTAATCCATATTGACTTCATTAGCTGTTAACGTTCCTCGAATCTGATCAATCAACTCTCGCCTGTGGACTAAAAAGAGAACTTTGTTTTTGTTCGCAGTTGTCATTCTGATAACTTCAGCAATAATCACTGATTTACCAGCCCCACAAGGAGCAACTACACAAGGTGATTTGTAACCTTCTTTGTAAGAATTTCTTGCTTTATCAACTAAAATCTGTTGGTAAGCGTGAAGTTTGAACGCCAATTACTCACCTCCAGTTACTAACTCACTCACTAAACAACCTTTTCTATCATCTAACCGATTTTTTGCTTCTACTACTTGAGTAGGTTGTAGAATAAAACCTCTTTTACGATTTCCCTCTTTATCTTCACTAACAATTAATCTAGCTACTACGTCACATAAACCAAGATAGTTGTTAATGATTTTTTCTCGAATGTCAGGTACAAATTTAGAAAACATCTGACCACTAACATCTGTATAACTCATAGAAGATTCCCAAGCAGTAAGGATAATGCGGCAATCTATACTATTTAAAGCACGCAATGACCGTAAATTCATAAAATCACTTTGTTGATAATTAGCTTGAGAAGGTACACCACTGTTGTTTCCTTTTTTTCCTAAGTCTTCTAATTGAGCTTTGAAAAGTTCGGTTAGGTTATCGACACAAATATTGTCGTATTCTTTTTCGTATCGATCTTTGTTTTTAACTAATTCAGAAGTAACATCTAGCCATTCTTGCCACATGTTAGAAGAATCTAACTGCCAGATATCGATATTTTCTTTATTAGGATGTTTTGACAATGTGGAAGAAGATTGATCAATATCAAGTATCAATGTCTTTCCTGGTAAATAGCCAAGTGCATAAGTTTTTCCCACTCCAGGGTTCGCATAAATCAGATAAGTTGATTTTTGAGATACAATATCTGCTGCGTTTTGTTTTTTTACCATTTATACCCTCCTATCTAATTCTCAAACTTCTACCTTGAACAACTTCTGCCCCAGCTACTTCTTTACCTGCTTTTAAATCAGCTAGAATAGCTTTCTTGTCGTACTTAGGAACAACTTCGATTAAATACCTTTGATTTTCGAACTCGTCCGCTAAACGCAAACTGGGTGGGTTGTTTTGAATACCAACATTGAATAGAGATCCTTTTATTTTTGTTTTTCCTACTCTGTCCATTTCTTCTTGAAGGTAATTCTTCAGGTTAGCAGCATTATTTTTCAACGCTGTTTTTCTTGCATTTAAACGTTTGATTTCTTCTTCAATAGTGTTTACATCTGCATCTAATGATTTGATAACTTTTGCAGTATTTTCCACTTTAGCTTCAAAAGCTTCTTCGATTGAATCCAACGTGTCTTTTAAAGCTTCTGGTTCAAGTTGCTCAGCCATTTCCAATACTGATTCCCATTGCTGAGATAGCTCGTATAATTTCATCTAATTTCCTCCGCTTCCCCAAATTGTGATTCAAAATAATTCTGCAAGTCATCTTCAAGCACCAGAACAATACTCCCGTTAGGCTCCGTGACCGTAAAAACAACGTCTCCTGGGTACAACTCCGACTCTCTCCAATCAAACGCGATCGGTTTATCTTCTGGCGGACTGATAAAAGCTAGATGACCACTTTCAAAACTTCCCATTTTCAATCCCTCGATTCTGTGGTATTCTTTAATCAAATAGTTTTTCGTATGTCACTCATTGCTTGCCGGCGGAGTGACTTTTTTTGTATCTTGCGTACACACTCGTTCTGTTATCAGTCATTGTTGTAATCAAAGGACTGTCTTCGTGATAGTGCGTATAATAATCTCTTTTGTTAGGGAAACTCTCTATATAACTCATAGCGTCTTTTTCAGACTCTAAATCAACAAACAAAAATATACTGCCGCCTTCTGATCTCATCGCTTCCACCACTGCTAACTCTTCATCAGTAATCATTTTTTCGTTGTAGTTGATTCCGTTTACTATTGGCATTTCAATTCTCTCCCTCCGTCTGTATAACCTCAGCTTCAATTCTCAAGTAATCCACTAACATATTTCTAAACGCATAAGCACGTGCGATATCTTGAAATAATGCTGCTGTTGGTAATTGATTGCTAGTTACTATGAACATTGTTAGTTCTCCTCAAAACTAAGATTGATCCCTAAGACTTTTTCTAATTTATCCAATTGTTTTTTAATATCTTTAGCACTTCCTTCATTTCTATCTTCTACTGACCAATTTAAATGTCTTAATTCATCTAAAATATCGTCAAGAAAGTCACTCAATTCGCTTATTTTTTCTACAACTATTTCGTCTGCATACGTTTCACCGTGGAAACTCAAACCCGATGTTAATGATTTGCTTTCTAACTCAACATTTACTTTCATCTAAATATCCCCTCCCATAATGTAAAAACTGATAAATAGTAATACTACGATTGCCCAACCGACTACTTTCATGCCTTTCTCGTTCCACTCGCCGTTTTCGTCCACTAGTGTGTAGAATGCGTTACTAACGGTTAGCAGCAGTTTCTTTGTTTTTTTGCTCACGATATCTAGCCTCCTTAATAGCGTTGATTTTGCGAACGGCTTTTTCATGTATATGAGCAGGGACAACAATAGGTGGTTCGTGTTTTCCATTGACCCTTTTATGAACTACTCCGTCTTTTGTTATGCAGACTACATTCATTTTTATGCCTCCTTTAATTGTTGTTACGTTCTCTTTCGGGAACATTAGCTTTAAAAAAAATTCCTAGCTCTTCTTTAGAAAAATCTAATATTTCTGCAATTTTCGCTAACTCGTCTGCACCAATTGAAACGAATCCATTCTCGCGTTTTGCATAAGCCCCGCGATTTTTCCAACCCATTTTTTCTGCCATTTGATCTTGAGTGTAACCTTTAGCAATGCGTTCAGCTTTAATTCTTCTTAAATCAACAGTCATTTTGCTTCACCTCTTCTTTTTTTGTCGTTCTCTTTCGGGAACAACTAAAGAATATCATGCTCGTTCTCTTATGTCAACAAAAAATGTCGAAAAAAATACTTTTAATTCTTTTTATATATATATTGTATCTTTTTGGGAACGGTGGTATAATTAATATATCAAATACAGAGGTGTTAAAACATGAGGACAAATGACGAAATAATCACTTTAATGGAAGAACTAAGAAAAGAAAAAGGATTCTCTATCAGCGAATTAGCTAGACGAACTGGAATGGCTAAATCAGCAGTTTCGAGATACTTCAATAGAACTAGAGAGTTCCCTTTAAATAGAGTGGATGAATTTTCAAAAGCTTTGGGAGTTAGTTCAGAATACATACTAGGTATTGATTTTCCAAAACCGAGTAACATGGTCCAAACGGAAAAATTAATAAA
This sequence comes from Desemzia sp. RIT 804, assembly GCF_016892605.1. Lineage (GTDB taxonomy): Bacteria > Bacillota > Bacilli > Lactobacillales > Carnobacteriaceae > Desemzia. Next base: position 85,227 of record NZ_JAFEMV010000005.1, on the reverse strand, counting down.
AATACCTATTATAGGAACTATAGCTGCAGGAACTCCAATTACGGCTGAACAAAATATTGAAGAATATATTGCTATCCCTTCTACTATGGTTCCGGGCGGAGAATTAATCTCTTTAAATATTAATGGAGATAGCATGACTCCTGGAATACCAAACAATTCATTTGTGGTCGTGAGATTACAATCCGACGTAGAAGATGGAGAAATTGCTGCTGTTTTGCTTAACGGAGACACAGAAGCTACTCTTAAAAGAATAAAAAGACAAAACGGTATCATGCTTTTGGTCTCTGATAATCAAAAATATCAACCAATAGTAGTCACAAAAGACTACCCTGCTAAAATTATTGGTAAAGCTGTAAAAGTTATATATGATTTGTAAAAAAATACCTACCGTTTTTATGACGGTAGGTTATAATTACTTTACATACAAGGAGAGACCAAATGAAATTCGGGATGAGAAAACCAAGTTTAAAGAAATCGATTAGAGCTAGGACCACAGGTAGAGCTAAAAGATCGATTAAAAAAGCCATCATTCCTGGTTACGGTAAAAAAGGAATGGGTTGGATTAAAAATCCTAAGAAGGCAGCTTATAATAAAATTTATAAAAAAACCACATTTTCAATTTTTGATTTATTTAAATAACCAATATCCCTATCAGTTGCCAATTGCTAGGGATAAAAAATACATATAAATTGGAGGAATATATTATGACAAAGATTAAATTATTAGCAATGTTGGGTGTTTGCGGATTAATGCTAGCGGCTTGTGGAGAAGAAGCAGCGAATGAAGACACAGCTTCAGAAAGTTCTGTTGTTGAATCTTCTGCTGCCCCAGAAAGTGAATCAGTAGAACCAGAATCATCTGAGGAAGAATCTAGTGAATCAGAATCGGTTGAAACTGAAACTGAGGAAGTTAGTGCAGAACACAAAAATGCGTTGGCTTCAGCAGAAAATTATTTAATGGTTATGGGATTTTCACAAACAGGTTTGTATGATCAATTGATTTTTGATCAATATCCAGAAGAATCAGCACAATATGCTGTAGACAATATTGACGCAGATTGGAATGAGCAAGCTCTTTCTAGTGCTAAAAACTATCAAGATACAATGCCGATGTCTCAAGGGGCATTATACGATCAATTAATTTTCGATGGTTTTACTGAAGAACAAGCTCAATACGCTGTAGATAACTTACCAGAATAACAAAAAAAGAACACTCACGCCCCTACCAAAGTTTGTGAGTGTTCCGTGCAAGCAATAAACAGCAGTTTCCTGCGCTTATTTGCTATGCCTATTTTAACACAGAATAGGAGAATTAAACATGAAAAAAGCAGCGCTTTACTCAAGAGTTTCAACTTTAGAACAAGCAAACAACGGATATTCCTTAAACGCACAAAAAGAGCAGTTAAAAAATTATGCGAAGGCAATGAACTATTCTATTGTGAGCCAGTATTCTGACGGCGGTCATTCTGGAGGTAATATGGATAGACCGGAATTAAAAAGAATGATTCAAGATATTGAATACCGCGAAATATATATAGTTATTGTTGTTAAGTTAGATCGATTATCAAGAAATCAAAGGAATACTCTTTATTTAATCGAAGACGTATTCCAAAAACACGACGTTGGATTTATTTCTCTTCAAGAAAGTTTCGATACCACCACTTCTTTCGGACGTGCAATGATTGGTATCATATCAACTTTTGCTCAATTAGAAAGAGATACCATTTACGAGCGTATGTTTATGGGGCGTAAGGAAAGGGCAAAAAATGGGCTTTACAGAGGTTCCGCAAACGTTGCTACTGGTTATTCATATATCGATGGAAATCTTTTTAAAAACAAAGATTCTGTTATTGTAGAAGAAATATTTGAAAGATATGTTGACGGAGATAGTGCTTATGCTATTTTTGTTGATCTGGCAAATCGTTACCCTGGTAAAATTTATGGGGATAATATGATTACTCGTATTCTTGATAATCCGATTTATACTGCTAAAGTAAAATTTGATGATGAATACTTTGACGGCGTGCATGAACCTATTGTTGACGAAGACACTTTTAATGCTGCTCAACAATTGAGGTCTCAAGTTTCAAATAAATTTAAAGTCGATAAAACTAAACGTTCTTCATTACTTGCCAGAAAAATATATTGCGGTCATTGCGGAAAAACATTAGTTAAACAAAAACACTATCAGCAATATGAAGCTAAAAACTCTAGACGTGAGTATCATTACGGTTATTATGTGTGTAATGGAAAACGCTCAAGGACAGTAAAAAAAACTGGTCACAAGTGTTCTCAGCCAAATAAGAAAGTTGAAGATATTGATTCATTTGTTTTAGATGAAATCAATTCTCTAGATCTAGAAAAAACGAAAAACTCTATTACTGAAAAAAGAAAAACTGACAAGTCAAAAACCAAAATGGATGATTTAGATAAACAAGAAAAAAGAATGATGGATTTATATCAAATTGGATCAGTTGATATAAACGAATTAGAGGCCAGATTAAAAAAAATCAGAGACGATAAAAAACAAATCAAACAAACTAAGAGCTCGAAAAAAGAAAAGAATATTATCAAGAAAATAGAAAGTTTAAAAGGTGTTAATATGTACGATTTAGAATTTGAAGAACAGTGTGGCATTATTGACACATTTATTGACCACATCATTATTAAAGATGATGACATAAAAATTCATTTTACTTTTTAGGGTCACTTCTACTGCTATTAGAATGGTAGTGGTGAGTAAAAAATCAAACTGTTCTTGTCTCATCCTTAAAACTTTTTCTTTTCTTTCAGGATCTTCTGCGTGAACACTGGTAAAGGAGCACTCTGGGAAAAGTTCTCGTAAAAATCCATCTAACTGCTGCATCAATGCAATGTGTGGAACAAAAATCAAAAGTCTCCGCTTTTTAGCTAGCAATCTCTTTACATGATCTAAGAAAGCACCTCGCTTTTTATGGTTTGCTATTCCTTTTCTCCAATCACCTGCCCAAATAAACTTCGGAACGGGTAAAGAAAATCCATGGTAACGAGCTGGCAATATAGAAGCTGCCAATTGGTTAGCACGGACAGCTTTCCGCATATCTCTATTTGGTGTAGCGGAAAGGTAGATCAATGCCCCATTTTTCTTGCGGGCTTTTTGTGCAGCAAACTGTAAGCTTTCATCTATATGAAACGGAAAAGCATCGATCTCATCAATAATCAATACATCAAATGCCTCACGGAATCTCATCAATTGGTGCGTAGTCGTAATGACGAGTTGAGTATAGGTATAGGGTTCTTCCATAGTTCCATGCAGAACGGCTATATCTACTTGCGAAAAAGCTTGTTGAAGGCGCGGAGCCAATTCCAAACAGACGTCTACTCGTGGAGAAGCCAAACAGATTCTCTTCTTATCTTTTAAAGCATCTGCTATCCCTTGGAAAAGCATCTCTGTTTTCCCGGCTCCTGCTACTGCCCAGATCAACCTCTCTTCTCCATTTCGTATAGCGTTCACGATTTCTCCTGAAGCTTGTTGTTGTTGCAAAGATAAATCACCAGTCCACGTCATGATGGGTTCCTCTAAATCGTCAAAACTATTTTCTTCCTCTTGATAATAAAGCACACTGCATTTTTTTACTTTTCCCATTTGCAAACAGCGAACACAATAAAAACAGTCTCTACCACAAAAACAGGGTGCATTGAACCTGTCTTCCAAACGGTCAGCACCACAACGGTTGCAAATTATTTCTTTAGCATTTTTTGTAAATCCCGTTCTCTCTTGAACGCTTTCTATATTTTCTATTGCAGAGTTCAGCTCTTGGTAAAGCAATTCTCTTCCGATCAGCCATTTTTCCATTAAACCACCTCTAAAATAGTTTACGCAAAATAAGCCTTTTTTTTTTGATATAATGCCTAAAAATGATGAATTGAGGAAGAGGTGAAGGGTTTGACCAAAGATTTTAATGGAGTGAATCTTTATCAAATTCTTTCTGAAGCAAATCTAGAAAACACTGGAAATTCAATGGGTTATATTGAGCGATCTTTGCAACGAGATTTGATTTTGATTCAAGCTATCCAAACCGGAAACAAAGAATTGCTTACGAAAGCCATTCATTTTAGAGGAGTGGAAACAAGCGAAAAACATTATTATGCTGCTCCTATCACCAAAGGAAACACTTTAAAAAACCGTAAAAACGGGATGATCATTCGCAATACTTTATACCGAACAAGGCTGCTTTAGTTGGGATTACAGCTATTTTTTTACATTTAGTCTCAGAAAAGTGCCCGATTCAGATTGATCAAGCTACAATGATTAAGTACCTTGAATATGCCTTTACTCCAAATATGATAGAAATTAAGATTGCTGAAATAAAAATTGAAGATATTGATAATTTAGATTCTTTTTCTGGCGTATCATCTAAAGCTGTTAGCCCTACTCAATTAGTCAACTTTTAAAAACAAACAAAAAAAAGCGAGGAAAATTCTGATAAACATCTAGAATTTTCCTCGCTTTTAGTTTATTCTATTCCGCCATTGTTTTCACTAGAGGTATTCTCTTCTAACGGTAAATTCTGATTCGTTGAATCCATTTCTAGATGTTCTTGCAGTACTTGTTGTATTTCTTCTATGGTTTCTTCATAAGGCACCCATACATAAACTTCTTGTCCGTAAGTAGAGAAATAAACGTAATCCGCTTCACCGTCTAAAGTCAATGAATCGATATTTCTTGCTGCAGGCGCGTAATTTGTGCCTAAAATCCAAATCTCACGGCCTGTTAAATTCGTTTTCAAATTGGGAGCAATTGCATTGAAGATATTATTAAAGTTTGCCAAACTAGAAATAGATATCGTTTCATCTACAATGGATTCTATCACTTGGCGCTGACGCTCTTGTCTTCCCCAGTCGCCACGAGGATCTTGCTTCCGCATTCTAGCATACCCTAGAGCTTCTTCGCCATTCAAGTGTTGCTTGCCTTTTTCAATATGAATCGCATCGGCTTTTTCAGTACTATCTTGCACTGTGAACTCTAAGGGAGAGTCAACATCAATTCCACCTATTGTATCCACTAAATCAACCATCCCTTGAAAGTTGATTTGAGCGTAATATTGAATAGGGATCTCTAAATATTTTTCAACTGTTTCGATGATATAAGGGACGCCTCCATAAGCATATGTAGCATTTATCTTATCTACTTCTTGAGAATCAGGTAATTCAACCAAAGTATCGCGAGGAATAGAAACCAGCTTTATATCTTCACTCGTTGGATTTATAGTGGCTACCATTATTGTGTCGGCTCTTCCAATATCTCCAGGTCGTTCATCTACACCTAATAACAAAATAGAGAATGGTTCCTTATTTTCAATGATGACTTGTTCATTTGCATCATCAGAAGGAATCGGCTCTCCTTGAATGGAATTAAAAAAGTGATTTGCAGATAGAAATGCATAAGCAAGATAAATACCAATTCCTAATATACTGAAACTCAAAATTGAAAGGATGATCCGTTTAGTCCGTTTCTTTTTTTTCTTTCGATCAGTAGAACGCATAATTTTTCTCCTTAGATTGAATTCATGATGATTGTTGGCAGTTTTTTTCTAGGTACTTTAGTGATTAAAAAAGCTCTTTTGTCTAGTTTATAGGATTATTTGCATGAATACAATGAAACAAAAGAAACTTTTTGGATAGAATTGTGTACCTTTCAATTCTATCCTAACAAGCAATATCAAAATAAATCAGGTCTACAATTGTGTTTAGGGGATTAAGTTTGTATAATAAATGAAGATATCACTAAGGAAGGATCATTTGAATGTATAATATGTTCCATGTTCTTTTGACTTGTATTGCTGCAGCATTAGCATCTATCATTTTAACGCCTTTTATAAGGAAGTTCGCTATTGCTATTGGAGCTGTTGACCTGCCAAATGAACGAAGAGTAAATAAAAGAGCTGTACCATCTTTAGGAGGAATTGCTGTTTTTATTTCTTTCTTCCTATCTACTTTTTTCCTATTGCCAATTCCCAATCAGGACATTATGCCGATTTTTCTAGGTGCCTGTATCATACTGATCACTGGAATAGTGGATGATACAAAAGGATTGAGCCCTAAACTAAAAGTTTTAGGTATTCTCATTGCTGGATTGATAGTTTATTATGGCGGAGATATCCAACTAAATATGATCAATTTGCCATTCATTGGTGAACTTTATTTTGGATCTTTCAGTTTGCCTGTAACCTTATTTTGGATACTAGCCATTACAAATGCTGTTAATTTGATTGATGGATTAGATGGTTTAGCTAGTGGCGTTTCAATGATCGCTTTGACCACTATGGGAATCATCGGATATTTCTTTTTAACTGTAGATACCATGGCAGTCCCGATCATGATTTTTGTGTTAGTAGGCAGTATCGCTGGTTTTCTCCCATACAACTTTAACCCTGCACGAATTTTTTTAGGGGATACTGGTGCTTTGTTTCTTGGTTTCATGATATCCGTCATGTCTCTGCAAGGCCTTAAAAATGCTACTCTGATTACTTTGATCATTCCCATTGTTATTCTAGGTATTCCTATCACCGATACTATTTACGCGATGATACGCAGAGTATTAAATAAGCAGTCGATTGCTACTGCAGACAAATTACACATTCATCACCGCTTGATGTCTTTAGGTTTTACACACAAACAAACCGTAGTAGCCATTTATTGTTTAGCCGCTATTTTTTCGTTGATCGCTTTGCTCTACCCGTTGTCCACTCTATGGGGCTGGCTTTTTCTAACGATTGGTTTAGGTTTTGGTTTGGAGCTTTTCGTAGAATTGATCGGCTTGACAGGTAAAACCAATCAACCATTATTAAAATATATCCGTAAATTTGCTCGTGCTTGGAACCGAAAAGAATAATTTGCCCATTAAGAAGATCACGCTAAAAAATGACAGAGAGTGGCAAAAATCGTTTTGCTTATAGGTTTGTGGTCAATTTTTTAGAGCTTTTTTAAAAATGCAACCTAGTAAAAGAGAGAGACTGTGACAAAAATGTCTCAGTCCCTCTCTTTTTAGATTCTATTCGATTGACGATTACTTTGTAAACTCATTGGCTAGTTTAATAGGCATATTCTGCTATACGATTAGAAGTAAATTCATATCCTTCTGCGTCACGTTCATCTGCAGCTTCTAAATCTAATGCTACACGCAGTTTATGGCTGATGTATTCTACACTGTCAGGATACAACTCTACCATACTAGCTCCATTAAATGTGAAATCTGTCCATTCAAAAATGTGTGAATTGAATGTGTAACTTCCTTCTAAACCAGATTGAGCAATGTTTAGCATTTCAGTAAATCTTAAATCCGTACGCATGTTGCTTCCTACAGCTTCAATAGCAGCAGAAAGTTTCGGAATCGAGCCCATACTCAACGCTTTTTTCACAATAGCTTGAATGATTAATTGTTGGCGTTCTCCACGTTTGACATCATTATCGATTTTTCTTGTACGAGCTAACGCTAATGCTTGTTCGCCATTCAACGTTTGATAACCTTCCTCTAAATGAATCTTACCCATTTGGCCATCAGAGTTTTGCTCTGAAATAGTAACAGGTACATCCATTTCAATTCCACCTAAAGCGTCAATAATTTCTAAGAACGAATCAAAATTAAACGTTGCGTAATAATGAATCGGTACATTCAATAAGTTTTCGACTGTTTCAATAACAGCTTTTTCTTGACCTACTTCATAAGCAGAGTTGATTTTGTTTCTTCTATAAAGATCACCATCGTTTATAATTTCTGTATAGGTGTCTCGTGGGATACTGACCATATTGATTTCATGATTATTAGGATCAATCGTCAAATAGATCAACGCATCCGTTCTAGCACTTCCCAAGTTTCGACTTTCGGTATCATCCACACCCATGATCAATACAGAGACTGTATCTTCTATTGGATCGACATTGATTTCACTTTCTCGTTCAATAGAATGATAGGAATCTTCTACAGCGCTTTGAGCTTCAGCAAATAATTTTGCTGCAAAAATAGCTACTATTAATAAAATAGCCATGATAGGAATTAAAATAGCCAAAATAATTTTTTGTGCTTTAGTTTTTTTGCGTTTTCCGTTTCTCCTGTACTCAGAACGAGTTGAAGATTCTCTCTGTTTTTTCGCCAACGATAATCACCTTTTCAAATGTATTCTTAAAACTAATCTTATCTGTCCAAATCAACGGTACTCATTCATATTTCAATATTTTTTTAGAGCAATCAATCATTCTTACATTAATAAGGCAAAAGAGACTTGATTTAATTGCTTAAATTGAAGTCTTGGTCATTTTATCACAAATTTTCTAATTCCAATACTCTTATTGAACATTTGTAAATGTTTCTTAACAATTAATCGTTTATTTTTACCTCATAGTAACTTAAAGCACCTTCTTCAAAAGAAACTTGGTTGCTTACCCACTCTACAACATCTCTATAAAAGTGAGCCGTTTCATCTTCATTCACCATGCAGCTAAAAGTAACTTTATCCGTATAAACGATATCTTTTATCGTATAGGGTGACTCATGTAATAAATTTTCTACTTTTCCTAACAAAGGATATTCAATCGTTGCTCGAATCTCAATTTGCAAATGACCTTCAACCAATCCAATTTCCTCTAATGCTCGACTGACAGAGTTCCCGTAAGCACGAATCAATCCCCCTGCTCCCAGTTTAACTCCTCCAAAATAACGTGTAACAACAGTTGCTACATTCTTTAAATCTTTTTTCTTTAATACTTCCAGCATCGGAACTCCCGCTGTCCCGCTAGGTTCTCCATCATCGTGAGCTCTTTGGACTTCATTCTGATCCCCAATTAAGTATGCTGAGCAATTATGTGTTGCTTTAGAGTGCTCCTTTTTTACAGCTGCAATAAAAGCTGTCGCCTCATTTTCATCGTTTACCCGTTTTAAGTGACAAATAAACCGAGACTTTTTGATCTCTATTTCAAATTGTCCGTCTTTTTCAATAGTACGATATCGTTTCAGCATAATAACTTCCTTTCTTCCGTTAGTTCCTGTCTTATTCGTATCTTTAGTCTACAAGTCTTCTATATGTGATACAAGATGAAAAAAAAGCTTATTGCTAACTAGTCGTGCGAATAAGTACAACTTGTTCACGAAACCAGATTATTTTAAAACAATGTAAACTTTTTGAAATAGTTGATGCTTTGTATTCTTTATATGCTATAATTTTTTAATATGGCATTTTCCACAAAAAAGAGAAATCAGCCCGGGAGGTTTTAGTTTGAAAATAGCTGTTGTAACAGACAGTACTGCTTATTTGACTGAAGAGCAGTACCAAGATAACCACATTTATCGATTGCCGCTTTCTGTCGTTGTCAATGGCGAAGCCTTAAAAGAAGAAGCAGACATCACAAGTGAAAAGTACTTTGATCTTATTCGATATAGCGATAAATTACCGACAAGTTCGCAACCGACTATAGGCGATATTGAATCTTTATTTACTGAATTAGCAAAAGATTATGATGCTATCATCAGCATCCATTTATCTAGTAAAATCAGTGGTACTTATCAAAGCATAGCAAGCGTTGGTCAATATATCAAAGGTATACAAGTTTATCCATATGATTCAGGTTTAAGTTGTGCTGCTCAAGGATATTTCGTATTAGAAGCCGTTCGTTTAGTTCAAGAAGGAGCCTCTGTTCAAGAAATATTTAATCATTTTGATCGTATGCAACAAAGCCTGAAAGCTTATTTTGTAGTAGATGATTTAAAAAATTTAGTCCGTGGCGGTCGTTTATCAAATGGTGCTGCTTCTATTGGTACCTTATTGAAGATCAAGCCGATCTTACATTTTGAAGACAAACAAATTGTTGTTTTTGAAAAGATCCGTACACATAAAAAAGCCTTAAAACGTATTGAAGAGTTATTAGGCAATGATGTGTCTAAAGGTTACCCTATTGTTTCTACTATTATACATGCAAATGCCGAAGATAAAGCTCTTATTTGGAAAGAAAAATTGGAAAGCTTATACCCGGAAGTTACTTTTAATATTAGCTATTTCGGACCTGTTATCGGTACACATTTAGGAGAAGGCGCATTAGGGATGACATGGGTAGAGGACTTCAGTAAAAATTAATTCATTTGTTTTCTCAACTATTATTTTAGTATTTAAGCACTTATTCTATTTTGCGAGAGTTTGGACATTGATCCAAACTCTTTTTTGTATATTGTGATTCCGATTCTTTTAGGTCATAATAAATAAGAGCAACTGAATGACAGACATATAGGGAGAGGTTTAAATGTTGGATGAGTATGAAGCTTTGCAAGCAAAAATGAGCTCTTTACTGAATAAAGAGGCGTCAGCAAAAGTCAGATACGAGGAGAATAAAGTACGCTATGAAACCGCCAAAGCTGTTTTTGCTAAAGAAAATGATGATGTGGAAAAACTGCAAGAAGAATCGTTATCTACTTTTTTAAAGCGCTTAATCGGCAATTACGATAAAAAACTAAATAAAGAAAAACAAGAACAAGTTACCGCTAAAATGGAGCTAGATTTATCTTTAGCTTTGCTTCTTGAATCTAGAGAGGATTTAGACGCTATTCAAACAACGTCTAAAGAAACTTCTTCTCAAATCAAACGGTTAAAAGAAATACTTTATCAAAAAGACAGTCATTTTCGTGAAAGAGTCACCATAGAGGAAATGAATCGAGCTAATCTGAAACAAGAACTGATAGAAATTGATGAAGCTCTAGCCGCGGGGGAAAGTGTATTGAGTGCAATCGATATTGCTTTAGATGATCTAGATTCGGCAGATTCTTACTCTACTTGGGATATGTTCACAGATAGCAGTCTTTTGTTTGATATAATGAAATACGATAAAATTGATAAAGCTGAAGCTAAAATAGGAAAATTGGAACAACAATTGGAACATTACTCTAAAGAATTGAAGGATCTTTCTATGGATACTATTTTAAGTTATGAAAAATTTAGTGGAATGAGCAAAACTTTCGATATTTTCTTTGATAACCTGTTTTCAGATTGGGATACAAAATCAAAAATAGGGCGTAATATTGAAATGTTGGAGAATCTCAGTTTAAATATTGAAGATTTACAAACAAAACTAGACAACAATAAAAAAGATATTCAAAAACAACTCGAAGAATCCGAAAAACTTTACTAAACAAAAAGATTCCTCTTACAAACAGATTGCATGAGGCAAGTTATAGCAATATTAAAAAAATATCTAGGAAAATAACCCTTTATCTCTATCACATACTAATTGGGTGCTTTTGAACACGTTCCAAAAGTCTGCCTACATGAATATAAGCCAGCCCACTTATGAGAAAAAGCATCTCATAAAGGGGCTGGCTTATATTCAGTGGTCAAAACGACTTTTAACCCGCTCTATTTTTCTAAATAAAATTCAAACCTGTCCGCTACATATTGTGTACGGGTATACTCAAATGGTTCGTTGTCGTTACTGTACGTAATTTGTTTCAATTGTAGGATAGCTTCTCCTCGCTTGATATCGAGGTATTCTGAAATCCGTTCCGATGCCAGCATAGCTGAGATGGTTTGCTCAGCTCTTCTTACATGAATATTTTTTTCTTCTTCAAGTGTTTTATACAACGAAAGCGTAATTTCTTTTTTCCCTAATGATTCTACTAAATGAAAAGGAATAGTAGCTACTTCAAAACAAATAGGAACATCATCAGCAAATCTAACACGTTCCATCCGCAACACTACTGTCTCATTTTGCAGACGTAAATGTTCTGCTTCACTAATACTTGCAGGTTTAACATGGTAAGAAATTGTCTTACTTGTTGGTTTTCGTCCTTGAGAAAGCATTATTTCAGTGAAACTTTGGATACCTGTCATTTTCTCTTGTACTTTTCGACTCGAGACATAGGTGCCTGAACCTACTTTTCGTTCTAAAATACCTTCATCTACAAGAGTCTGGACCGCTTGTCTTAAAGTCATTCGGCTAACTTCAAATGTCTTAGCTAAATCACGTTCTGAGGGAATTCGTTCCCCTACTTTCCATTGGCCTTCTTCAATCATTTTCCGTATCTTATTGTGAATTTGAATATAAATTGGCTTTTCCTTGGACATTATTTCACTCCTAACGATTCAATAACGACCCAGCTTCTTCATCTACGATCACAATTACATTTGGATGATTTTGCAAAGCACTAGCTGGAACGTCTTCAGTTACTGGTCCTTCAATCATCTTTTGAATAGCTTCTGCTTTATTTTTGCCGTAAGCCATTAAAATAATTTTTTTTGATTTTAAAATAGATTTTATTCCCATAGAAAATGCATATCTTGGAACATCTTCTTCATTTTCAAAGTAAACTTTATTGGATTCAATAGTAGATTCTACCAAAGCTACTTTGCGTGTTTCGGAATCAAAAGATGAACCTGGCTCATTAAAACCGATGTGAGCATTTGTTCCGATTCCTAAAATTTGAAGATCAATCGGATTTTCTGCAATCACTTTATTGTAGCGTTCGCTCTCTTTTGTTTCTTCAGCTAAACCATCAGGAACGTAAGTCTTTTTAAATGGTTTTTTAGAGAATAAATGTTTTTCCATAAAATAACGATAGCTTTGAGGATCCTCAGGTGACAGTCCTACATATTCATCTAGATTGATAGAAGTAATGTCTGAAAAGTCAGTATCACTTTCTGTCATGACCTCATACAATACTTCCGGGGTACTTCCTGTTGCTAAACCAAATACTTTTGCACCATTTTCCATTTCTTGCTGCATTAAATCAAAAGCTTTTTGACTACCTGCTCTTTTATCTTTTGTTATAAAAACTTTCATGTTTAAAATGCTCCTTTTTCTTTTTGATAAACAACTTTTCCATAACTAATAGTTTGTTGTACATTAAAGTCTTGATCAAATACTACCATATCGGCATCTTTACCAGCAGAAATGATTCCTTTTTGAGTCAAATTAAATTCTCTAGCTTGATTTACTGAACTCATTTTCACTGCATCTTCTATTCCGCAGCCCGTGAATTCCATAATGTTTTTGAATGCATCTTGAAATTCCAAGACGCTGCCTGCCAAATTACCTGATTCTAAACGTGCTTGTTTATCTTTTACAATCACCTTTTGTCCGCCTAACTCGCTTTCTCCATCAGGCATTCCTTTAGCTCTCATCGCATCAGTAATAATTTCAATACGATCTGGACCTTTCATCATGTAAGCCATTTTGACCATTTCAGGATGGATATGGTAACCATCAGCAATCACTTCTACGTACGTATCTTCATCTAAGAAAGCGTGACCTGTCACACCTGGTTCACGGTGATGCAAGCCTCGTTGCGCATTATACAAATGTGTAATGTGTTTAGCTTTAGCTTGTTTCATTTGTTCTCTAGTAGCATTAGTATGGCCAGCTGATAAGACAATGTCATTCTCTTGACAAGTTTTTTCAAATTCACTTGCATCACTAGTTTCTGGAGCATAAGTTACTAAACGTATGCGTCCTCCACTGATTTCATCCCACTTTTTCATGGTTTCAGCATCTGGAATTCTAATATACTCTTCAGGTTGCGCTCCTTTGAATACTGCTGAAATAAAAGGTCCTTCTACATGGATACCTTGTATCACTGGGTTTGTTTCAGCTGCTATAGCAATGCCTTTTAAGGAAGCTTCAATATTTTCATATGATTGAGTCATCGTTGTTGGAAAATAAGAAGTGATCCCTTCTTGATGCATTTGCTGAATCATTGCATTGATCTTTTCTGGATCAGCGTCCATATTGTCGCTGCCATATCCTCCATGACTATGCACATCAATAAAACCAGGCACGATTATTTCCCCGGAAATATCTATCAACTCATCATCAGGCTTTTGAACAAAATCTTCCATGTTGCCAACTGCTAAGATTTCTTTACTAAAACGAACGAAACCGTTATCAAATTTAGCTTCCCCTGTAAAAACAATTCCATTGACGAATACTTTATTTGCCATATTATTGTCTCCTTCATCTAAAATTCTCTTTTATTATAAATGGTATAGACCGAAAATGCAACGGTGAAGTTTTATTTTTTTTGATTATTAAAAAAGGATTCTTCACCTTGTGGTGTTGGTAAATAAATTTCTTACGGCCTATGGGGTTGCTTATGGAAAGCCATGGGATCGCCTTGAGCCAAAAAACATGTCTCAAGGCTTGCAAGTTTTGCCGAAGCCGTTGGTGCGTTACCGACGTACGGATACGGTATGCGAAGCGGAGAACAAACTTAGTGCAACGGCTAAAAACTAACACTAAGTAATTGCCATGTTTGTAAGCTGCTGAAGCAGCTTACAAACATGGTGCACTTGGGCATAAGCCCACAGTGTTTCCTTTTTTGCATCCTTATTCATGGCTATAGCAACCCCATATTCCTCCCAAATTTTTTAGGAATAAATTCTAAATAGTTTTAGATTAAACAGAAATTTATTTTTTCTTGCCAACATTAAATGTTGTAGAACCTAAAAAAGACTAAGGAGCCAGACATATGACTGGTTCCTTAGTCTTTTAGGTTTGTGCTTATTAGACGCGTTACACAGACCATATTCCCTATGATTTCACTTTTCCTTTTTCTTGGGAAAGTATCCCAAGGATAAGGAAAAGGTGAACTCTACGGGAATCTAAGCGGCCTACTCCACGCTCTTATTAGACGCGTTGCACAGACCAGACTTCCGCAGGTTTTCTCATGCTCTTATTTCCAGAAGTGGTTAAAGATATCTACTGGCATGTTGCGTTTGTGGCGTGTTCTAGTGTACCAGTTTTCAATAGTATGGGCCTCTTGCTCAGACACTTCTTTGCCTTCTAGGTAGTCATCAATAGCATCATAACTTACTCCTAAAGCTACTTCATCTGGAAGAGAAGGACGGTCATCTTCTAAATCTGCAGTAGGCACTTTATTGTACAAATGTTCTGGGCAATCCAGTTCTATTAACAAAGCTTTTCCTTGGCGTTTGTTTAATCCAAAAAGAGGATTAATATCTGTTCCGCCGTCACCGTATTTTGTATAAAAACCAGTAACCGCTTCTGCTGATTGGTCTGTTCCTACTACTACCCCATTGTAAGTTCCTGCAATAGCGTATTGAGCAATCATTCTTTGTCGAGCTTTGATATTGCCGATCGTGAAGTCGCTCAATTCAACAGTGTCTTCTTTTAGAGCTTCTACTACCGCATCCGTTGCTGCTTTGATATTCACACGAACCGCTTTGTCTGCTTTCATAAATTCAATGGCATCCATTGCGTCGTGCTCATCTGCTTGTGTGCCGTACGGTAAACGAACAGCTATGAACTGATATGCTGCATCTTCTGCTTCTTCTCTCATCTCACTAATAGCTAATTGGCTTATCTTTCCAGCTAATGTAGAGTCTTGTCCGCCACTAATACCTAATACAAGTGACTTGATAAAAGGATATTTTGTTAAATAACTCTTTAAAAAATCCACTCGTTTACGAATTTCTTCTTTAGGATCAATGGAAGGCTGAACCTTCATTTCTGATATGATTTCATCTCTTAATTCTGACATGATGACCTGCACCCTTTCTAAACATGGTTAACGAACCTAATATCACTTGCACACTTATATATTATTATGCTAACACTAGAGCTAGAAAAACTATTTATTTTCTAGTGCTTTCATTTTCTGTCTTGTTTCTTTAATGATTGTTAATTTATTATCATAAGCTTTTTGAGATAAATCGACAGGGTAAGATTCTGGGTTTAATATCCGTTTGTACTCATCCCATAATGCAGTTAAACTTTCTCTTGCATGTGCTTTGATTTTCTCCAAATTTGGTAATTCATAAACCAATTCCCCATCCACAAAAATATCTTTTAATAACGGCACAGCAGTGAAATCTTTAACTGTTTTATTGATATACGTGTGGATCGGATGAAACATGAACAGTTCTTTTTCTAGATCTGGGCGTTCATCCCACAGAGCTACGTAGTCCCCTTCAGATTTCCCTTTTTCATTGCTGGTGATCCGCCACACTTGCTTTTTGCCTGGAGTAGACATTTTAGCAGCATTGCTTGTTAATTTGATCGTGTTTCTCATGTTCCCATTTTTGTCTTCTATAGCCACTAATTTATAAACGGCTCCTAATGCAGGCTGGTCGAAAGCTGTAATTAACCGCGTTCCGACTCCCCATACATCAATTTTAGCGCCTTGCATTTTTAAGTTTAAGATCGTTTTTGAATCTAAGTTATTGGAAGCATAGATTTTAGCATCAGGATATCCTGCCTCATCCAATTGCGTCCGTACTTGTTTAGATATATAAGCCATATCTCCGCTATCTAATCGAACACCTAAAAAATTGATGTTATCTCCCATTTCATTCGCAACTCGAATCGCGTTAGGCACACCTGTTTTTAATGTATCAAATGTATCTACTAAAAACACACAATCTTTATGTGTTTTGGCATATGCCATAAAAGCTTCATATTCGCTATCGTAAGCTTGCACCATCGCGTGAGCGTGTGTTCCACTGGCTGGAATACCAAATAGTTTTGAAGCACGAACATTACTTGTAGCATCTGCTCCGCCAATAAAAGCTGCTCGTGTTCCCCAAATTGCTGCGTCCATTTCTTGAGCTCTTCGAGTCCCGAATTCCAATAAGGGATCATCTTCAACTACGGTCTTCATTTCAGAGGCTTTTGTTGCAATCAAGGTTTGAAAATTGACTACATTCAAAATAGTTGTCTCCAATAATTGGCATTCAGCCAAAGGCCCTTCTATTTGTAAGATAGGCTCATTAGCAAAAACTAAGTCTCCTTCTATTGCAGAACGGATCGTTCCAGTAAATTTAAAATTTTTCAAATAGGTCAAAAATTCTTCCGGATACTCTTGAGTCTCTCTTAAATAATCAAGATCAGATTCCGTAAAAGATAAATTTTTAACATAGTTTACAACACGCTCTAATCCAGCAAAGACCGCATATCCGATCCCAAAAGGATGCTCACGGAAATACACTTCAAATACAGCGTTCTTATCTGCATCACCTAACTCCCAATAGGATTTCATCATATTAAGTTGATACATGTCTGTATGCAATGCCAAACTATCATCTGGATATATATTATTCACAATATTTGCCCCCAAAAATTACTTTTTCTTTGCTTTTAATGATACCACAAAAATAAAACTCAACCTATATTTAATCATTAAGAATCTGCTTTAAGAGAAGAGAACAAAAAAAGCCCTATAAAAGTTACGAATGGCTCATTCTAACTTTATAAGACAGTTTTACGTTTTATTTGCGCTTAAATTTACTTCCTTTGCTTTTAGAACGAATCGATTTCATCAAATCGTCAACGGACTGTTTTTTTTCCTCTGTTAGTTGGTGATCAATAACAATATCACTTAGTTCGTCATCCGTAAGTTCCATAGTAAACCAATCGCCTGTTTCGCTCCCTTCAGGTAATTGGCTCTTCTCAACTATCCACTCTTTATTTAACTCTTCCATTAAAAGGACAGCCTTATTCCCTTCAAAACGATCTAACATGCCTTTCATATTATTCTCCCCCTACATAAGCTTTACCTTCTACTAAAATGTCTTCTAATCTAGCAGATCCGATTCCATTTACTTGGCTTAAAGCTTCTACCGTTTCAAACGGTCGCAATGCCATAATTTCTTCAGCACGTTCTGGTCCGATATGAACGATTTCAAGTAGTTCTTCATATGAAGCAGTATTGATATCAATAGAACCAGGAAGTTTAGCGCTGTGATTTTCTTCTTTAGCAGTTGTTTGAGTAGACGCTGTATTTTCAATACTTTCACTACTTGACTGATTTTCCGTAATTGCGTCTCCATCCTTAGTTAATCGGACCACATATTCCCTTCCATCAGTCGTTACAATGATCGTACCATTAACGTCTGTTCCATACAGGTCAATTCCTTTATCTTGTATTAACGAAACAATTCCTGCATGCGGATGACCATAAGAATTACCTGCTCCAGCGCTATAAATAGCTACTTCTGGACTAACTGCATCTATAAAAACAGGATCGCTTGAAGTATTGGACCCATGATGTCCCAAGGATAAAATCTCTGCATCTACATTTATTTCAGAATTGACTATTTCTATTTCTTGAGCTTTCCCAGCATCTCCTGTAAATACAAAATCAATCTCTCCGTAACTGATCAACATGGAAATAGAGTCTGCATTGGTGTCTCCAGTTAATTCAGATGGATGAAGAATTTCCATATCCAACGGACCAATATCAAATTGGTCTCCTGCTCTTGGTTCATAGTATCCTACTTCATGTTTTTGGATAGCAGCCAGCGCTCGAGCAAATACATCCGAAGTCGAAGTATCACCAGACATCCACACTTCACTAACTTCAAATTGTTGGATGATTTTATCTAATTGACCAATATGATCGGCATCAGGGTGACTAACGATCACTAAATCTAATTCTTTTATTCCATTAGTAGATAAATAATCTACTACGTCTGTATTGTTCCAATCTCCAGTATCGTAAAGAATAGTATACTCTTCTTCGCCTTCCTTAAATTCAAACAATGTCGCATCAGCTTGACCGGCATCTATGTAATGAACATTCATTTCTTCTAAGCCATTTTCATTTGATGTGCTTTTTAATGAAGACTCGTTATTTTCTTCACTGTTGTTCACTGAAGTTTCTATCGAATTTGCTGCCTCTATATCTTCATTTGATATACTATTTGCACCGCACGCACTTAGTAAGCCCGCTGTGATTAAAACACCTAAATATTTTGTTATTTTTAAAACACTTCTTTTCATTTTTCACATACCTTTCGTCTATCTAAATAGAGTACCATAATAAGCAAACTGCTGTCTCTTTTTTAAGTACTCTGTATAATACAGATAAACGACACTATTTTCTAGAAAAAGAGGGATAAGAATTGAAAACATCTAATATAGACGCAATAGCTAAAAGTATTTCTCCCACAGGGGCTTTATCAGAAATCCAAATGGTTCAAACTCAACATCGAATCCATCTAGCAAAATATTGGGAAATACAGACTGGTGAACGTATTTTAGAAATAGGTTGTGGACAAGGCGATACAACTGCTGTATTAGCTTATTTTGTAGGTGATAAAGGAACCGTTCATGCTATCGACATCGCCAGCCCTGACTATGGCGCTCCTGAAACATTAGAGCAAGCAATGTCTAAATTGAAACAATCTTCTGTTGGTGATCAAATAACCGTTGATTTCAATACTGATATTTTATCACCTGAAATAGATTTTCCAGAAAACACCTTTGATACGATCATACTCTCTCATTCGAGCTGGTATTTAAATTCTCAAGCTACTTTGTTCAATATGTTTGTTAGATTCCATAAGTGGGGTAAGCGTTTAGCTTTTGCAGAATGGGACTCTCGTATCTCTGAAAGTCATCAATTGCCGCATTTTTTAGCAGCTTTATTGCAAGCTCAGTACGAGAGTTTTAGGGAATCTAGTGAAGCAAATATTCGTACATTGATCACTCCTGAAGACAGCAAAGCGCTAGCCAAACAAGCTGGTTGGGAAATCATAGACGAAACCATTATCCCATCTCAAGAATTGCAAGATGGAGGATGGGAAGTAGATATGACTCTGTATGATGCGCCTGAAGCAATCGTTTCTATTCCAAACATGCCGGATCAATTTAAAACATTGTTATATTCCCAACTCAATTTATTAAAAAGCTACAATGGACAAGAACCGATTCAATCTATGGATACCTTCTCCTTTATTGCGATTAAATAATGTTTATGAGAGCGTGACAATAGTTTTTATCTCTGTCACGTACTAAACGGGTGTTTTCAAACGCATTCCAAAAGCCTGAGCACATACCTATAACCCAGCCTTCCCTTATGAGGAAAAACATCTCATAAGGGAAGGCTGAGTTATATTCAATGGTCAAAACGTCTTTTGTCCCACTCTCACTTGCTGTTCAAGAACTGCTCTTTTTTCTGCGTTCTATCTCCCTATTGTCCATCCGCCATCTACTTTAATAGATGTTCCTTGAATATAGTCTGATTCATCAGAAGCAAGAAAGACAGCTAATGCAGCGACTTCTTCTGGTTTACCTGCTCGTTGTGCTGGAATATCCTTCAAACGATCATCTTCAATGCCTTCTGTCATAGGTGTTTCAATGAATCCTGGAGCAATTAAATTAGCTTTGATTCCTTTTTTGCCAAAGTCATACGCTAACTGCTTGGTGAAACCTTCGATAGCGTGTTTAGAAGTTACATAAGCTGAACCACCTGGTCCTGCTACAAAAGTAGCTTGAGAACCTATATTGATGACCGTTCCTTTTCCTTTCTCAAGTAAAATAGGCAAAATTTCTTTTGTCATCAAAAAAGGACCTTTTACATTGATTGCCATCAATTGATCATAACTTTCTTCATCCGTATCCAATACAGTATCATAGGAATCATGAATACCGGCACCATTCACTAAAATATCGATCGTTCCAAATGTATTTACTGTTTTTTGAACACTTTGTTTAATATCTTCTTTTTCAGTGATGTCTAGTTTGACAAATAACGCTTGTCCGCCTTTTCCCTCAATTTCTTTTACAATTCGTGTTCCGTCTTCTTCATCTCTACCTGCCACGATTACTTTTGCGCCATTCTCTGAGAACGCCTTAGCAGTAAATTCACCTATTCCTGATGTTCCACCAGTCACAAAAGCTACTTTTCCTGTTAATTTCCCCATATTATAAAATCTCCTTTCTGAGTACTCTTCTATTCTTAAGAATAGTAAGAATCCATTCCAAAATCAAAGATAACGTTCTCTATGGTTTTTTTTTAATCAAAATACCTTGTTTCTATAAATTGGAGCGGCTAAATTCATAAAAAGGCACACACTTTTTCTTCAAAAGTAGGTGCCTTTTTATAATAAATTTTAAAAATAAGGGGTTAGTTGATTCAACTCTTCGATTGTGAGAGGCCGGTATGCTCCTGCTGAAAGATTTCCATCTAGCTCTATTGGCCCCATCGACAAACGTTTTAGGTAAGTCACTTTTTTCCCGCAAGCTAAAAACATCTTTTTCACCTGATGGAATTTGCCCTCGCTGATCTCTACAATAACCCTGCTTTCTAAATCCGAGGATTCTAAAATAGTCAATTTAGCTGGTTTACATTTTATGCCGCCATGAAATGTAACTCCTTCTGCAAAAGCTTCTCGGTCTGTATTAGTCACTCGTTCATTGACGATGACTTCATATTTTTTTGCAACATGTTTGTGAGGAAGCAACAATTGGTAGCCTAGGTTTCCATTATTGGTAATCAATAATAGACCTTCCGTATCTTTATCCAATCTCCCTACTGGATACAACCCCGGAAAGCGGTCCGATTCTTTGATCAAATCAATGACAGTTTCATTCTTTTTATCCTGCACTGCACTGACCACTCCGCCAGGTTTGTTCATCATATAATAGGCATGTGGTTGATAATAGATCTTTTTCTGTAATACGAACACTTCTTGTATCTGCGGATCAACATTGACATTATCTTCCATCACAACTTTGCCATCAACTACCACTTGCTTACTATTGATCAAACGCTTCACTGTTTTACGCGAACCAAAACCAACTTCTCCTAATAATTTATCTAACCGCATAATTCTCTTCCTTTAAAAAAATTCATCTTTTATTTGTCGCTTTAACAGTAAAGTATATTCCTGTTGAGTACAATCAAAAATGAAACTATTCCTTATTCAATCTCCCTATCAATTGTTTTTCATTTTATGAAAATGAACACTTTGTGAACCTGTAAATCCTTATATACCAATACCTGAATGCTATTAAATCAATGAAAACAAAGAATATTCTTCTGTTATATTTTGTTGACAAAACTGTCACAATAAAAAATGAAAATATGGGTTGTATTTTCTGAAAATGAAACTATACTAGCACAAGTATTGAAAAAAACAAACGCACTTATTTGTGACAGATTCATCGTACATTAAAATATACAGGAGGCATTTTTATTAATGGGACAAAATATGACTAAAGGCAACCCAATCAAATTAATTATCCTATTCACTCTACCAATGTTATTAGGAAATATCTTTCAACAATTCTATAGTATGGCAGATACATTTATTGTAAGCAGAACGATCGGTGTAAATGCATTTGCAGCTGTTGGTTCTACGGGAAGTATCAGTAACTTAATTATCGGACTCGCAACAGGTTTAACAGTAGGTCTATCTGTTATCACTGCTCAACGCTTTGGAAAAGAAGATATTAAGGGAATTCGTAAAAATTTAGCTGCCAGTGTGATGATCAGTGCTGTTGTAGCTATTGTCTTGACTATCGTAGCTACTTTGTTTACTCGTCAAATCTTAGAATTCATGAATACACCAGCTGCTTTAATAGAAGACGCTTATGCTTATCTTGTAGTTATTTTTGCCGGAATCGGCGCTACTGTTTTATTTAACTTATTATCGAATGTTCTACGAGCTATAGGAGACAGCCGGACTCCCTTATTATTCTTGGCTATCGCTTCTATACTTAATGTCGTTTTAGACTATGTTTTTATTTTAGGCTTAGGCACTGGCGTAGAAGGCGCCGGATACGCAACAGTTATTTCTCAAATAGTTTCTAGTATTCTCTGTTTAGTTTACATTTGGAAAAAAGTTCCAGTTTTGCGTATTCGTAAAGAAGACTGGAAAGTAAGCAAAGAAGAAATCATGACTCACTTAAACTTAGGTTTGCCTATGGGCTTTCAGGCTTCTATCATTTCTATTGGAGCGATCGCGATCCAAATTACACTTAACAGCTTAGGTGCTACTGCTGTTGCAGCAACTACAGCCGCTGAAAAAATCAACGGTATAGCAACGATGCCTTTAGTGTCATTCGGTACAACTATGGCCACTTATACTGCTCAAAATTATGGTGCAGAAAAATACGACCGTATCTGGGATGGTGTAAGAAAAATCACTCGCATCGTTGTAGTATACAGCTTTATAGCAGCAACTTTATTGATTGCTTTTGGCAGTGCTATCGCAAAAATGTATATTGGCGAAACCGATCCAGAAATCTTAAATATGGTACAAACTTATTTCTTTACAAACTCTTCTTTCTACTTTGTATTAGCTCTATTATTCATATACAGAAACACCCTTCAAGGTCTAGGTAAGAGTACTGCACCTACTGCAGCCGGTATCATGGAATTACTTTCTCGAGTTATCGTGGCATTACTATTGGTAAGTCCACTAGGCTATCTTGGCGTGACTATCGCCAATCCATTAGCTTGGATAGGCGCTCTGATTCCATTAGTCATTTCGTACTACTCCTTCAAACGCACTACTATTGCTGGAGAAAAGAAAACACTCACAAGAAAATTACTCACAAACAACTAGAGAGTGGAGAAAGTCGGTTAGCTCTCCGGACAAAATAGGAACACTGAGAATAGAATTAGGTGCACTTTACCTAACTCTCAGTGTTCCTATTTTGGTAGTGGGAGCTGACTTTCGCAACTCGTTTTAATTAAGAGTGGAGAAAGTCGGTTAGCTCTCCGGACAAAACAGGGACACTGAGAATTAGATGCACTTTATCTAACTCTCAGTGTTTCTATTTTGGTAGTGAGAGCTGACTTTCGCAACTCATTTAGACTGACACCTAAAATAAATAGGTTTGGATTACTCATTTAAAGTGAAATATGAAACATACCACTATAGCACAATTTCTATGACGAGAAAAAAATTTATACTGGAAATTGTGCTTATATTGAGTGGATAAAACAACTTTTTTCTAACTCTTTTTTTATTTTGTTCACTTTATAAAAAGAAAACGATTCCTTTTGTGCTCTGCTTTCATTGATTTTCCAATAAAATAAACGATTTCTGTCAGTATTTTTTTATTGCTGCAGAAAAGAAATCATGGTATTCTTTTAAAAAAAGCAAGTACCTACTTTACTATACCATTAGGGTAATAAGTAAGAAACTATTCTATCTAGAAAATCCTCTATGAAAGTGTGTTGAACTAGATGAAAAATATTCTCTATCCTAATCAAAATCAAGAATATTCTGTTGTAACAGAACGCAAAAAATACCTCTTTATTTCTATTTTCGCTATTTCCTTATTTGGATTTGCTTTCTTATTAAATACTCCGAGTGAGATTTGGAAAGGGAGCATCAAAATCCTCTTTTCTCCCGCGAATTTAGTGACTGATTATTTTGCTTTAGCAAATCCAGGAGCTGCATTAGTCAATGCTTCATTGATGGCTTTAAAAAGTCTGTTTATTGTTCGCAGAAATCGGGTTGCTTTATCTGGTCCATTACTTGCAGCTATTTTTACAGTTGTTGGATTTTCCTTATTTGGAAAGAATTTGTATAATTCTATTCCGATCATCCTTGGCGTTCTGCTTTATGCAAAATTAACTCATACTCCATTTAAAAATTATTTATTATCTGCCTTATTTGGTACAGCTCTGGCACCACTAGTAAGCGAAATTTCTTTTAATATAGGATTATCCTTACCTTTAGGAATCTTGTTAGGCTGTCTTTCTGGAATAATAGTCGGATTTATCCTTCCTCCTCTATCTCGGCATTTTGCTAGTTTTCATAAAGGGTTTAGTTTATACAACATCGGTTTTACAGCTGGGATTATTGGAATGGCTTTTATAGCTGTGTTAAGAGCTTATAAGTTTGAAATAGATGTAGTTAATCTTCTTTCTAGCGGAAATAATGATCTCTTTTCCCTTTTTATGTATAGCTTATTTACTTTTATGTTTGCAGTTGGTTTATATTTCAATGGCGGCAATTTTAAAGGATACAAAGAATTTCTTGATGAAGACGGAGTTGGTGGTGTAGATTTTGTAGAAAGACATGGTTTTGGACTCTCTCTTATCAATATGGCTCTTTTAGGACTGATCACAACTACTCTCTCTCTACTTGTCGGCGGAGAGTTAAACGGCCCTGTTCTTGGCGGTATCTTTACTGTGGTTGGATTTGGAGCGTTTGGTAAGCACATCAAAAATGTCTTGCCTGTCTTAGCGGGAATTGTTGTGATCAGTTTATTTACTTCAGTTGAACTATCATCTACTACTTTTCTATTGACGGCTCTTTTCGGAACGACTTTAGCTCCTATCAGTGGTCATTATGGTGCAATTGCCGGCTTTACAGCCGGAGGATTGCACATGTCTATGGCGGCTAATATCACTTATTTGCATGCTGGAATGAATCTATACAATAATGGCTTTTCTGGTGGGTTCATTGCTGCTATCTTAGTTCCGTTATTAGAAGTTTTGCATTTTCACAAAAAAGAGCGGAAAAACAAAGAAATCATCAAACCGCTTGTTAATGTAGATAAAGTTGAAAATTTAGATAAGGTCGATGAACCCTCTATTCGTTAACTTTCCTGAATGAACTCAAAAAAAAAAAACGGATTGTCGTCATGACAATCCGTTTTTTTAGGTTTATTGTATTTCAATTTTGTTTTTTGTTGAGTCACTGACTTCTTTTTTAGGCAGCTGAATGGTCAATACACCATTATCAAATTTAGCCGTGATGCCTTCTTCATCAACATCTTTTAAAATAAACTGACGACTATATGAACGAACAGAACGTTCTCTACGGATATAATTTCCCTTTTCGTCTGTTTCATCCTTGCCTTCTTCTTGTTTGGCTCCAATAGATAAAACATTGTTGTGGTAATCTAATTGAATATCTTCTTTCGTTAATCCTGGCAAGTCTGCTTCTAAAGTATACTCTTTGTCTGATTCTTTGATATCTACATCAAAGTTAGTTGCACTGGAAAATAGGTGGTCAAAAGAATCGCCAAAAAAATTTCTGTCAAAATTCATGAAATCACGTCTAGTTGGAAATAAACTATTCATAAATCATCCTTCTTTCTTTTATTTAATGATTCTTGCAGCAAGTCTCTTTCTTGCTACAACTATATTATATTCGCTTTTAGCACTCTAGTCAATACAGTGCTAAAAAATTTTTTTCTATTTAAACGAGTATTGTAACCGTATTATTTCATGATACTTTATCCTTTTGTTATACTAACCATATCAAATTGGAAGCTGATAAAGCAGAATATTGGGATATAGGCAATACTACAAAATCTGTGGCTAACTTCTTTAAAAAAGTGGTTGGAAATAAAGATTCTGTCGAACCCGGAGAAAATTCAAACGAAACTCTTGATTTATAATGGTTCTACAACATTTGACGTTGCTAAGTAAAAACTAAATTTCTTTTTTATTCAATTTTTTTAGACACTCATTTCTAGAAATTTCAAGAGGAATATGGGGTGGCTTGTAGCCATGAAGAAGGATGCAATGAGAATTACTTAGTGTACGGCTTCAGCCGTTACACTAAGTTTGAAGCTTGCAAGCCTTGAGACGCTCTTTGGCTCAAGGCAGTCCCATGGCTCTCCGTAAGCCACCCCATAGGCCGAAGGAAATTTCTTTACCAACGCTAGAAGATGCAGAATATTTATAATCTATTCTACGGAACAGAAAAAAGGCCTGCTCGGAGCAACTTATTGCTTCGAGCAGGCCTTTTTTTTTACAATTCTAATTCGTATACCTGGATCATTCTATTTTCTTTCTTTTCAGCTTTTGACACTGAAAGTTGACGACTTTCTTCTTCTATAAAATAGCGCAGGGTAAATACTTCTTCCCCATCATTGATAAATAATTCAATTAAAGAACTTTCTAAAAATAAACGAATATTTTCTAATCCTTTTTCCAATCTCACTTCTCGTTCTTCTCGTTCTTGCGTGAGCCAATTTGTGCGGCTTACCATGAAACGACGGGTCTCATGAATATATTCAAGAAGGACGTCCTCACGAATGATGAGAGAAAAATCTGTAGGGGAGTTCTCCCAATCAATCAACAACTCACTTTGTAATGACGGTAATTCGATAACTTGTTTTGTAAAATCATGGATCACTTTTGGATTTGGTTGTCTTATCTTTTCTAGCTCCGTTACCGGCTGCTGCTTAAGGATACCATCAGTATAAGTGATTTCTCGTGGAATCGACAATGCGTGTAACCAGCCATCTTTTCGAGTTGGAACTGCTGCTTCCACTTCTGGGTACATCACTCCGACCCATCCAAAAGAAATTATTCGGCCATTTTCGTCTATAAAGCTTTGAGGAGCATAAAATTCAAATCCTTTATCCAGCTCCCTAAACGATTTCTTATCTTGGATAAATTTACCTGTTGAAGCGAACTTTCCAGTGATATATCCTGTTTGATAAATATTTTGGAACTGCTTTTCGTTCGTTTCCAATCCTTGAGGAGAGAAAACAAATACATCTTTTTCTTCAAAATGTAAAATATCCGGGCATTCCCACATATATCCGAGAAAAAGTTCTTCTTCCATTAAGGAACCTTTAAATTTCCAGTCAAGAAGATCAGTAGACTGGTACAGAATAGCATCTCCTGATAAATCGTCTCTTTGAGCACCTACTACCATCCACCAAATCCCCTCTTTGTCTTGCCATACTTTAGGATCTCTGACGTGTTTAGTATAACCAACAGGGTGTTTAAATAAAGGCCCTTTTTTCTCAAATTGAAACCCATCTTCGGAGACAGCTAAACATTGGTAACTTTCTCGGCTGCCGTCAACACTGCGTACATTTCCAGTATAAAACAGATACAATCTGTTTTGTACTGAAACAGCACTCCCTGAATAAACTCCATCTTTGTCATACCATTCGTCTGGTTCCAAAGCTGGCTCATGGTATTCCCAATGCAACAAATCTTTCGAAGTCGCATGTCCCCAACTTTTATTTTTGTGGACCGTACCGTGTTGGTTCCACTGGAAAAAAACATGGTAAAGACCGTTGTACTGAATCAATCCATTTGGATCATTCAATAATCCTTTTGGCGGTACAATATGATAATGTAATTGATGCTTTGGTATTTCTGAATTACTCGACAAATCATTTCTTCCTTTCATTGGTTAATCCTTTGCAGTTTCTTTATCTGAAAATCCAAACATATAAGTTAAAACAAAAGCTACAGCAATAGCAACAGCATTAACAATGATGTACCAGATAATTTGTTCATCTAAATACAACAACGTTCCAGGAATAACCGTAACAGACATACCTGATCCTTCCAGATTCAATAAGTCAGCTAACATCCCTCCGACTCCACCACCAACTAAACCGAATAAGAACGGTTTAACATAGCGCAAATTTACACCGAAAATAGCAGGTTCTGTGATTCCTAAGAAAGCAGATAAGGTTGAAGGGAAAGCTAAAGCTTTTAGTTTTTTAGATTTTGTTTTCATTCCTACCGCTAAAGTTGCTCCACCTTGTGCTGCCACACTACATGTGATGATGGCATTATAAGGATTCACTCCGGTATTTGCTAGTAATTGTACTTCTAAGAAGTTGAAAATGTGGTGCACACCAGTTACTACGATCAATTGATTCAACCCACCAATAATTAAACCAGCGATACCAAATGGTAATTGCAATAACCAAATCGTTGCATCTAACACTACTGTTTCTAAAGAGTGAAATACTGGTCCAATAATAAATAATGACAAAATACTCAAAACTAATAAAGTAGCAAAGGGTGTGACCAATAAATCTAAATATTCCGGTACTCGTTTACGAATGATTCGTTCAAATTTGGCTCCGATAAACCCTGCAATAAATGCTGGCAATACAGTCCCTTGATACCCAACAACTGGTATAAATCCAAACATCGTTATTGGATCAGCTGTTCCCGCAGCAACTTCATAAGCATTTGGCAGTGCTGGATTAACCAGCATCAATCCTAGAACAATCCCGATTACTGGAGAACCGCCAAATACCTTAAAGGAAGACCAAGCTACTAATGCTGGTAAAAAAGCAAAAGCTGTATCCGTCAACACTTGAGTGTACAATAAGAAGTTCGCACTGATGTCTGCAGGAACTAAACCAAACACCGCTAAAACTTGCTCTTGAGTCAATAACCCACGCAATCCCATAAATAATCCTGTTGCCACTAATACGGGAATGATCGGTACAAATACATCGCCGAATGTCCGAATTGCACGTTGAAGACCATTCTTACCTTCACTTTTTTGAGCTTTTGTTTCTTGAGAAGTTTGTTCTGCAATACCTAAGTTCGTTACTTCTTCATAAATCTTATTGACTGTACCAGTACCAAAAATGATTTGGTATTGCCCTGAATTAAAAAAGGAGCCTTTTACTTTTTCAATATCTTCAACTCTTTCTTCTTGGATTTTTTCTTTATCGTTAACAATGACTCTTAATCTTGTAGCACAGTGTGTCACAGATTGAATGTTTTCTTTTCCACCTAAAGCTTCTATCACATCTTGAGCTATTTCTTTATTTGTTGACATTTTTACCCCTCCTATTTTTTGGAACCGGTTCTATTTTATTTCATGATAACGATTCCAATTAAAGTTGTCAAGAGTTTTCTCTTGACCTTTTTTATTTTGGAATCGTAGATTCTCTTTTGATCAATGTATTAGAAATCAGTACATTATTTTTTACTTCTTCCCTATTTATCAAATGAAACAATTGGTCTACAGCTACTTCGCCAAGTTCTTTGTACCCATATTTGACTGTAGTGATCGATGGAGATACGATCGATGTTACTTCATACCCGCCAAAACCTGACAGAGAAAAATCAGATGGAATATTTTTATTCAATGTGTGTGCTGCTTTTAAAACTGCCATGGCAATATTGTCTGTAGCGCATAAAATATAAGTAGCTTTAGTTTTTGGCAATACTTCTAAGGCTAGTTCATAAGCCTTTTGGAAAGAAAAGCTGGTTTCCAAAATATCCACATGAATATCAGGCCATTTTTCAAAGGCGGAAAGTACACCATTTGCTCTTAATTGCCCCACCGCGACATCTTCTTTAAATACAGAAAAATACAAGAAATTTTTATGTTCTAAACTGCCTGCATAATTGCCCATTGCATATCCTGCTTCAAATTCTTGATGCCCTATTGAATGCAAGCCTTCAGCTTGTTGTCCAAGTAGTAATACTGGTACATCGACTTCTGCAATAGCTTTATGGTGTTCTTCAGTTATCACTGTAGCCATTAGAATGATACCAGCAACTTTCTGTTTCGCTAGCGTATAGATATTTTCAATTTCTCTTTCAATCATTTGATCTGTATTAGTAATCAATAATTGATATCCTTTCGCTCGTAACTTCCTATCAATACTACTCAACACTTCATTGGCAGAATAAGAATCTAGGCGCGGAACAATAATTCCGATCATCTTTGTATGTTTAGCTTTCAAACTTTGTGCAAATGTATTCGGCGAATACCCTGTTTCATTCACGATTCTTTCTATTTTAGCTTTCGTTTTCTGACTGACTGAACCCCCATTCAGATAACGCGATACTGTACTTTTTGCTACTCCCGCTTTTTTGGCAATATCATTAATGGTTACCATTTGTCATCACCTGATCCTCAATTTACTGACTACATAAAACTGCTTCATGGCAATGTTACCATAGTTTTTATAGAATAGGTATTTTGAAAATGACAAAAAGAAGAACCAATGACTTATTTTCTGTATAATGATAACTACAAACTAATTACAAGGGAGCAATTTTATCATGGATGGAAAAAAACGCAGCAACATAAAAATCGGGGCTTTAGTCGATATCGTCTTAAAAAAAGATCAGCGCACGGGAAAATTGACGCGAGGACATGTCAAACGACTATTAACCAATAGCCAAAGTCATCCGCACGGTATCAAAGTTATGCTACAAGAAGGCGATCAAGTAGGTCGTGTACAGCATATCGTAGAAGAGTAAGAACAAGAACCGAAGAGGTGAAAGAAATGACACACTTAAATGAACAAACTTCTGTCTTTGAGAAAGCAACTTTCAGTATGGGCTGCTTTTGGGGACCAGACAGCCTGTTTGGAAGTCTGCAGGGAGTGACCCAAACGGAAGTCGGTTACGCTGGCGGTACGAGTGTAGACCCTACTTACCGAAAGATGGGCGACCACTCCGAAACGGTAGATATTACTTTTAATCCCGAAATTATTTCTTATGAGCACTTGGTCCGTCTATTTTGGGAAAGTCACGATGCTACCAAAGATCGTTTTTATAAAGAGCGGCAATACATTTCCATTTTGTTTTATCGGAATGAAGACCAATATGAAGCGGCTAAAAAAGTGCATCTAGAACTTGAACAAGTTCAAGGAAAAGAAATCCAAACCGAATTTCAATGCTTCACTCATTTTTATAAGGCTGAAGATTATCACCAAAAGTACTTTTTAAGACGTTTTAAAGGGGCCACAGAGGCGATAAAAAATCTCTTTCCCGATGAAGCTTCATTTATCCACTCTACTCTTGCGGCTCGATTAAACGGATTTGTTCGTGAGCGCGGCCAGTTGCCCGATATCAAAAAAGAAATCACTCATTGGGGATTAACTGAGGCTGATACAGAGTTGTTATTGGAGACGATCGATAAGATTCGTTGGTAAGGTTTCACTCTATTAAGGAGTTGAGAATTCTAATAGTTCAGTGCGGCAAATGATACGCAATGAACTGCTGAGATTCTTGGCTTTTTGATTGGATTACTGTGATCGAATGAATAAAACCTGATACCGTGTTCGGGATTTTATTCGTTAAACAATCTAAATATGCTACTATAAACGTATATACACCACTATTTAAAGGAGCTTATGATGGACTATTCGTATTTAAACAGGTTTTACACTAAAAACCGAATTGAACGTATACAGGCTTTATTAGACGCCGACGTATTGACAGCAGACAAAAAAAGCCAGTTGGAATTAGGAATGCATTTGTCAAAAGATGCGGCGAACAATATGATCGAAAACCAATTAGCTACTTATGAATTGCCTTACGGAGCAGCATTGAACTTTTTGATCAATGGAAAAGACTATGTGGTGCCAATGGCGATCGAAGAACCTTCAGTGATAGCTGCTGCCAGTTCTGCTGCTAAGACCATCAAACAAGCAGGCGGTTTTACAGCAACAACGACCGATCGGATCATGATTGGTCAAGTTGCTTTGAAGAACCCGCCTCACGCAGCAGAAACTCTTCAACTGCTTACTGATAAAGAAGCTGAAATCATACAGACAGCCAATCAAGCTCACCCTTCTATCGTGAAACGCGGCGGCGGAGCCGTAAAACTAGAAGTTCGCCACATTAAAACCGATGAGTTAGAAAATACGCCGGAATTTATTGTTCTTCATTTGCATATCAAAACCTTAGAAGCCATGGGAGCCAATATTATTAATACGATGATGGAAGGTATTATTCCTTACGTTGAGGAACTGACGCAAAGTAAAGCTTTGATGGGAATTCTTTCTAATTATGCAACAGAATGTCTGGCTACTGCTACTTGTCGTATTCCAGTTGAACACCTGCAAAAAGGGGCTTTTAGCGGCGAAGAAGTACGAGACCGCATCATTGATGCTTACCAATTCGCTTATGTGGATCCTTATCGTGCGGTGACGCATAATAAAGGCATCATGAACGGAATCGACGGCATTATTATCGCTTCCGGAAATGATTGGCGCGCGATATCAGCTGGTATCCATGCGTATGCCTCTAAAAGCGGTCAATACCGCTCTTTGTCTCAATGGAAAAAAGCGGAGAATGGCGACTTGTTGGGAAGTCTGACACTGCCTTTACCTATTGGGACAGTTGGCGGTTCAATCTCGTTCCATCCAGCTGCTAAAATGACCAAAGCTATTTTACACTACGAAAACGCAGCTGAACTGGAATCGATCATTGTGTCAGTTGGATTGGCTCAAAATCTAGCAGCTATCAAAGCCCTTGTCACAGAAGGCATCCAAAAAGGCCACATGGGATTGCAGTCCCGCTCTTTAGCCATCAGCGCAGGTGCTAAAAGCGAAGAGATCGACTGGTTGTCTCGCAAATTAAAACAAGCTGAAAACATGAATTTAGCAACTGCTGAAAAGCTATTAGAAGAATATCGCCAATAAAAAGAAGAGTACTTGAATGATTGCTCGTATGATTGAAATAGATATTGCATATAACGATTACTTTATTGAAGTGTGTACTGTTGACCGTCGAGAAATGAAATACATCATTCCAGCATTACTAGATGATGAAAGCAACAGCTTTAAAATTGGCGATAAAACCTTTTAAAAAAAAGACCTAAATTCAGTATCCATAGCAAATCATGTTCTGGGATTTCTTTTTATGGATGTTACGGATTAAAAAATCAAGAGAAGATTCATGCTGAATAAGTCACTTTTAGTCCCGCGGCTCTCACCCAATCATCTTCATTCGGGAAGAAATTCCTTTATCAGCGCTATAAAATAAATACCAAAAAAAGGCTGTCTCATATTATTTTGAGACAGCCCTTTTGCTATTATCTACTTTTATTGACATACAATCTTTTGTGCTCTTCGATTCCTGCGACACAAATAGTCGCTGGGTCACTTTCAATATCTAATTGAAGATTTGTCCCATCGACTGGTAAAACCTCGCTGAATATTTCTTCATATTTCTCGATTGAAACTTCTTCTCGCTCCGCAAATAAGTTCTTGTGCTCAGCTTCCGCTAACGCTTCTCTAAATTCTGGTTGCAGTGTTCCTGTAAAGAATTCTCCAACAGCTCCAGAACCATAACTAAACAACCCTATTCGATTTCCAGCTTTTAAACTAGTATCGTTTTCCAATAGTGAAATCAAACTTAAATACAACGAACCGGTATAAATGTTTCCTACATTTTTATTGTATATTGTACTCAATTGATAATGGTCTGTTAATCGTTTTTGATCTTCTTCAGTACCTTCATCAAATATTTCCCGCATCGCTTTCATGCCCATTTTTGTATACGGCAAATGGAAACACATTGCTTCAAAATCAGCTATCGTCATGTCGGTTTGAGATTTAAATTGTTCCCAGGTATTTAAAAAGAAAGCAATGTATTGTTCATTTGAAAATTTTCCGTCTACATAAGCAGTGTCCGAATAAGTTGGTCTCCAAAAATCCATGATGTCATTTGTCAGGTAAGCACTTTGATCTCCTAGACTTAAAATACGTGGATTGGCGCTGATGACCATTGCGACTGCTCCTGCTCCTTGGGTTACTTCTCCAGATGATCTTAGACCATATCTAGAAATATCTGATCCTAAAACCAATACACGGCTTTCAGGATGTAAAGCAATGTGCCCTTTGGCTAACTGAATTCCCGCTGTTGCTCCATAGCATGCTTGCTTGATCTCAATAGAACGAGCACTTGATTGGATACCCAATAAATCATGCACATAAACTGCAGCTGATTTAGAGCTATCGATCCCAGATTCAGTTCCAAAAATGACAAAATCTATTTTTTTTAAATCTTCTTTATCTAAAATTCTTAAAGCTGCATTAGCCGCTAATGTCACTGCATCTTGAGTAACAGGCGAGACAGCCATTTGTTCTTGTCCAATACCAATCGTATATTTTGCTGGATCCACTCCTCGAGCTTCT
Organism: Desemzia sp. RIT 804; assembly: GCF_016892605.1. Lineage (GTDB taxonomy): Bacteria > Bacillota > Bacilli > Lactobacillales > Carnobacteriaceae > Desemzia. The sequence continues at coordinate 50,839 of NZ_JAFEMV010000005.1, read as the reverse complement.
GCCAACTTCACCATATCAATAAATGTATGAGGTGTATAAAAACCAATTTTATCTATCCCAATATTCAAGTCGATATCTCCTTTTATTCATAATAGATTACTCGACGAATCTAATCCACTTTAACGATAAAACATCCTTCTTCAAAACACAACTGAGACACACGAAATTTAACAATAACTTATAAAATGATGCAGTTTGTAGTTTTTAAAGAAAACTTATACTGTATTTTGCTGAATTTATCGTAAAATAGAATTATCAAAACTTATTACTATAAAAAGTAGTCATGGAGGAGAGCAAATATGGAAGAAGTTGTTATCGTCAGCGCAGTGCGTACACCAATTGGATCTTTAGGAGGAGTTTTCAAAGATACATCTGCTATTCAACTAGGTAAAATTGCTGCTACTGAAGCTTTACACCGTTCTAATTTGCAGCCTGAAGCAGTTGATTCAGTGATTTTCGGAAACGTCCTTCAAGCAGGTCTGGGACAAAATCCTGCACGCCAAATCTCGATTCATTCTGGAATCCCTACCACCGTGCCTGCAATGACGGTAAATGAAGTGTGTGGTTCAGGGTTGAAAGCTGTCATTTTAGCTAGCCAAGCTATCCAAGTTGGAGACGCCAAAGTTGTTTTAGCTGGCGGAACTGAAAATATGTCTCAAGCTCCTTACTTATTAAAAAATCAACGTTTTGGAAGCAAACTAGGCAATATCCAAGCAATAGACAGCTTAGTGCATGATGGTTTAACAGATGCATTCAATCAACAGCACATGGGGATCACAGCCGAAAATGTAGCTGAACGTTACCATGTTAGCCGTGAAGAACAAGATGAATTTGCCTTTAATTCGCAAATCAAAGCTGCAGCAGCCCAAGAAAATGGTTTATTCAAGGATGAAATTGCGCCAGTAACTGTACAAATGAGACGCCAAACACAAGTTATTTCAGAAGATGAGTACCCTCGCAAAGAAACGACCATAGAAAAATTGCAAAAACTGCGTCCAGCTTTTAAAAAAGACGGAACAGTAACAGCTGGAAATGCTTCTGGTATCAATGATGGCGCAGCCGCAGTCTTGCTGATGGCTAAAAGTGAAGCTGAGAAAAGGAACATCCCTTATTTAGCTACGATCAAAGGGTATTCCGAAGTTGGAACGGACCCAGAAATCATGGGCTATGCCCCTTACACTGCTGTCCAAAAAGTATTTGAAAAAACAAATTTTACTAAAGATGATATTGATTTATTTGAATTCAATGAAGCCTTTGCTTCCCAAAGTATTGCTCTCGTCCGCGACTTAGAGCTTCCTAGCGAGAAAATAAATATCCACGGAGGAGCCATCGCGCTAGGACATCCAATCGGTGCATCAGGATCACGCATTTTAGTGACTCTGCTAAATGCTATGAAGCAAAACAATAAAAAAAGAGGCCTAGCCACACTCTGCGTAGGAGGCGGAATAGGCATCGCAATGATTATCGAGAGCGCGGAACAAACCGTTTAGACTTTCGTAGAGTTCGCTTTTGGCATTTAGTTGGGGTGCTTTTCCCCAACAAAATGCCAAAATGAAATCATAGAAAGTCTGGTTTGTGCAGCGCGTCTAAAATCAGAGCGTGGAGCAAAACGCTTAGACTTCCGTGAGGTTCACTTTTATCTTTTAGTTGGGTGCTTTTTCCCAACAAAAAGATAAAATGAAACTACAGGAAGTTTGTTTTGCGCAACGCGTTTAAGACCAGAGCACGGAGCAAAACGTTAAGACCAGAGCGCGGAACAAACCGTTTAGAGCAGCATATAGAGTAATTCATTAAAGGAATTCCCCTAATCAATTCATTGGACAATTCACAGTATCCCTGTTATTTTTATAGTGATTTAAAAGTCATACCATGCAAGGAGGGATACTACATGAAGACTCTAGACAGTATTGCTTTAGCTTTGTTGATTGTTGGTGGTTTGAATTGGTTGTTGGTGGGGCTTTTTGAATTTGACTTAGTAGCTACTCTATTTGGCGGACAAGACGCTCTCTTATCTAAAATTGTGTATATCATCGTTGGTCTTTGTGCTTTATACTGCTTGAAATTCTTTGGATTGCTATCCAGAAACAATAATAAACACTAACTTCTAGAAATTTCTGGAAGAATTTCTCTGTCAACACCATAACAGTAGATATGCAAAAAATAAAGGAGTAAGGCTTTTGCCCTGCTCCTTTATTTTGGTTTTACTGTAACTTTATTACATCATTCCGCCCATGCTTGGATCCATTCCTGGAACAGCTGGTGCTGCTGGTTCTGGATGATCGGCTACTACGGCTTCTGTAGTTAACAATAATGCAGCTACACTTGCAGCATTTTGTAACGCTGAACGAGTAACTTTAGTTGGATCTGTAATCCCAGCTTCAATCATGTTCACCCATTCATCTGTTGCGGCATTGTAACCAACGCCTGGTTCAGCAGTCTTCATTTTTTCAACAATAACCGAACCTTCCATTCCTGCATTTGCAGCAATTTGACGAATTGGTTCTTCCAAAGCACGAACAACGATTTTTACACCTGTTGCAACATCGCCTGTAGCTTCGATTTCAGCTACTTTGCTTTGTACATTGATGTATGCAGTACCACCACCTGCAATAATACCTTCGTCAACAGCTGCACGAGCTGCGTTCAATGCATCCTCGATACGTAATTTGCGTTCTTTTAACTCTGTTTCTGTAGCAGCACCAACACGGATAACTGCAACTCCGCCAGCTAATTTAGCAATACGTTCTTGCAATTTTTCTTTATCAAATTCAGAAGTTGTTTCTTCAGCTTGAGCTCTTAATAAAGCAACACGTTGGCTGATAGTATCTGTTGAACCAGCACCTTCTACAATTGTTGTAGCATCTTTTGTGATAGCTACTTTACTTGCATGTCCTAATTGCTCTACTGTAGTATCTTTCAATTCAAGTCCTAAGTCCTCTGTAATAACTGTACCACCAGTTAAAATAGCAATGTCTTCTAACATAGCTTTACGACGGTCACCAAATCCTGGTGCTTTGACAGCTGCTACATTAAATGTTCCACGTAATTTGTTCAAGACTAACGTAGGCAATGCTTCACCATCGACATCTTCAGCAATAATCAACAACGGACGACCTTGTTGTAGAATTTGCTCTAATAACGGAAGAATGTCTTGGATGTTTGAGATTTTTTTATCTGTAATCAAAATATATGGATTTTCTAAGTTAGCTTCCATTTTATCATTATCTGTTACCATGTATTGTGACAAGTATCCACGATCAAATTGCATACCTTCTACAACATCTAGTTCAGTTTCGATCCCTTTAGATTCTTCAATAGTGATGACACCGTCGTTACCCACTTTTTCCATAGCATCTGCTAATAAAGCACCGATTTCTGGATCTCCTGAAGAAATTGCAGCGATTTGAGAAATTGATTCTTTTGTTTCTACTTTACGAGAACTAGCTAATAATTCTTTAACGGCTACTTTTGTTGCTAATTCGATCCCAGTACGGATCCCCACTGGATTTGCACCTGCAGTCACATTTTTCAAGCCTTCACGAACAATAGCTTGAGTCAAAACAGTAGCGGTAGTAGTACCATCACCAGCTGTATCATTGGTTTTTGAAGCTACTTCAGAAACCAATTGAGCTCCCATATTTTCAAAACGATCTTCTAATTCGATTTCTTTTGCGATCGTAACACCATCATTTGTAATCAATGGTGACCCATAAGCTTTATCTAAAACAACATTTCTTCCTTTAGGTCCAAGTGTTACTTTAACAGTATCTGCCAATTTATCTACTCCGCGTAACAATGCAGCGCGTGCGTCTTCAGAAAATTTAATATCTTTAGCCATTTTCTTTCACCTCATTAGATTGATTTTCATTCGTGTACATGTCTTTATTTATGTTTAGTCTACAATTGCGATAATATCGCTCTCTTTGATCACTAAATACTCTGTACCATCATATTTCACTTCAGAACCTGCGTATTTTTCAAAAAATACTGTATCTCCAACGGCAACTGAAAGCTCGGCTTTTGCTCCGTTATCAAGTATACGTCCAGCTCCAACAGCAACTACTTCACCAGTTTGTGGTTTTTCTTTTGCTGTACCAGCCAAAACGATTCCGCTTGCTGTTGTCTCTTCTTCTTTTGTGACTTTAATGATGACACGATCTCCTAAAGGTTTTAACACGTAAATCCCTCCAATTATAGTTTCTCTTTGTTAGCACTCAATCCAAATGAGTGCTAAACTACTTCTTCATCATAACAAACTATACAAAATTTGCAAGTTTTTTTTACTCCTGCAAACGAAAAAAGAGAGCGCTTATTAAACCTAAAATACTTTAAGAAGAAAACAAAATTTGCTTTAGTGATAATAGACTTATGTTATACTGTTTACTGAACATCTTTTTTTTGAGAATGTTTTATATCCAAATGCAGGCTCATTATTAAGATCCATTTTAAATCTATTGGATCTTGCTCATTTTAGTGTAACTGTAAATAATTATTTAAAGAAGGTTTTAAACACATGAAGAATTTAGTCAAATCTCCATATGCCAAAATCATTCTCATCTATATTATAGCTCAATTTTTCCCTGTAATATTGTTGTTGTTTGTTCCCGAGAGTGCCTTATTAGATGCAAATATTTACGGCACTATCATCGGTTTTGTTGTTGGAGCTCTATTGATGTTTGTCGTAAATCATCGATCTACATTTGACAATAGCTTAGAAAACACCCCAAGCAATTCTAAAAATTCTATTCTTTTTTGGGGAATAGCAGGAATGTTTTTAGCTTTTGCTAGTCAATACTTAGCGGTTTTTATCGAAACATTCTTACTCAATATACCTGCAGGGTCACAAAATACCGAAGATATCGTTCTCATCGTAAATCAATACCCTATTTTCTTGATTTTAGTCGCTATCTTTGGCCCTATTATGGAAGAGTTTGTCTTTAGAAAAGCTATTTTTGGTTATTTATATGACATTACTGGAGGTATCGGCGCTGCCGTTATCAGTTCATTGATATTTGCGTTTATTCACTTTGATGGTCATTACCTGCTTTATTCTGTTATGGGCTTTGTTTTTTGTTACTTGTACTGGAAGACAAAATCTATCGCTGCTCCAATTATCGCTCACGCTTTAATGAATGCTACTGTTACAGTAGCTAACTTATTGCTATACTAATAGTGTCTATATTAGAAAGGAACTTTTAACGTTAATGAAAAAAAGTGATTTTATTATCCAAATTGTTTTCAACTATATTCTTGCAGCTGTTTTTATCTGGTTTGCAATTGATTATGTTAATGAGTTTGGTTGGGGATTTTTCTCTATCATTTCTGTACTCTTTGCAACAAGAGATATTGTAAAAGGCACAAGAATTTTACAAATCTATCTCAAACTAAAAAAAGGCAGCAAACCTTAATTGGTTTGTTGCCTTTTTTCTTTAGTCTAGTGACAATAAGATATCTTCACCATCTGAGTCTGCTTTATAGTGATCAATGAAATAAATAAGAGTCTGCAATTCATTAGCTAAATCAACGTTTTGTACTCTAACATTTTCTGGTACAGAGATACGAATAGGTGTAAAGTTTAATATTCCTTTAACGCCTGCTTCAACTAAATTATTTGTAGCATCTTGAGCTGCTGAAGTAGGCACTGTCAGCATAACGACATCGATTTGTTGCATTTTCAATTGTTGCACCATATCTTCCATTGGATAAACAGGCACTCCAGATTGAATCGTTCCTACGATTTCTTTGTTGATATCAAATGCAGCACTAATACGCATGTTGTTTCCTTGATGGAAGTTGTAATTTAATAAAGCATGACCTAAATTCCCTACACCAATTAATGCAACGTTTGTTAATCGGTCTTGTTTCAGTGTTTTACTGAAAAAATGCATCAAGTTTTCAACATCGTAACCATATCCTCTTTTTCCTAAGGCTCCGAAATATGAAAAATCACGTCGAATTGTAGCGCTATCCACTTTCACAGCTTCACTTAATTCAGTTGATGATACACGTTCTTTTCCATCTTCATGCAAATACCGTAAATATCTATAATAAATCGGTAATCTCTTTGCTGTTGCTTTAGGTATTGTATTCGTTGAACCCATCGTTCACTTCACTCACTTTCTTCTATTTAAAATTCACAATATTCGTTAACAAATTAACTGTTTCACAAATTGTCAAGTTTCACATAATAAGATTATAACATCTTCTTGTTAAATTACCAGCTTTTTTAATCTCTGATTTGACTATTTTTTCTACACTTATTTTTTTATCCATGCAAAATTCACAAACAACATTGTGAACCGGCTTTCTTTTTGTTAGTACCTCTTTTCTAGACTTCTTCCCACTCAAAGACAGAATATGCTAAACTAAGTGAAAGAGAAGAGATAAGAAATGAGGACAACAAAATGATTCTATTACAAGCTCAACATGTCGCGCGTTATTTCGGCGCGGATGTGTTGTTTGAAAATATTTATTTAGAAATACAAGAAAATTCACGGGTTGCCCTTGTCGGAAGAAACGGTGCTGGCAAATCAACCCTGTTAAAAATCATTGCAGATATCGAGCCACCAGATGCTGGCCAAATTTCAAAAGGGAAACAAGTAACCATCGGTTATTTAGCTCAAAATACTGGACTTGATTCTACTCAATCCATTTGGGAAGAGATGTTGGAAGTTTTTCAAAGTGTCATTCAATTAGAAAAGAAAATGCGCCACATAGAAGAAAAGTTAGGTGATCCTGCTTTACTAGCTGACGAAGAGCGCTATCATGAAACATTAAAGCAGTACGATCAAATGCAACATGACTTTCGTGAACAAAACGGATATGGTTATGAAGCAGAAATCCGTTCTGTTCTACATGGTTTCCGCTTCTTTGAAGAGGACTATACTAAATCTATCAATCAGCTCTCTGGGGGACAAAAAACGCGTTTAGCTTTAGCTAAACTGTTATTACAGAAAAAAGACCTCTTGATTTTAGATGAGCCTACCAACCATTTGGATATTGAAACTTTAAACTGGTTAGAAAATTATCTACAAACTTATACGGGTTCTTTATTGATCGTTTCTCATGACCGTTATTTCTTAGATAAAGTTGTCAATGAAGTATACGACTTAAGCCGCCAAAAAATGCAACATTACAAAGGGAACTACAGTAGATATCTAGACTTGAAAGCTGCACAATTGGAAAAAGAGTGGAAAGAATTTGAGAAGCAGCAAAAAGAAATCGCAAAGTTAGAAGATTTTGTGAATCGTAACTTAGTGCGTGCTTCCACTACAAAACGTGCTCAAAGCCGCCGGAAACAATTGGAAAAAATAGACCGCTTAGACAAACCGCAAGGCGAAGAAAAATCAGCTACATTCCGCTTTCATCCAGCTAAAGAAAGCGGAAATGTTGTCATGGCTTTGGAAAATGGCGCTATCGGCTATGAAGATACAATTTTGTCTGAACCTATCAACATAGATGTCCGTAGGTACGATGCCATAGCTTTAGTCGGACCAAATGGTGTGGGAAAATCCACTCTTTTAAAATCTTTATTGGAAGAACTTCCCCTTATTAAAGGAGAAAAACATTTTGGAACAAACGTGGAAGTTGGCTATTACGATCAAGAACAAGCTGAATTGCATTCTTCTAAATCCGTATTGGCTGAACTTTGGGATGAACACCCTACTACTCCCGAAAAAGATATCCGTTCTATTTTAGGCAGTTTTTTATTTTCTGGGGAAGATGTAGAAAAAGCTGTCTCTTCTTTAAGTGGTGGAGAAAAAGCGCGTTTAGCATTAGCTAAACTGTCTATGGAGCGAGACAATTTCTTGATCCTTGATGAACCTACAAACCATTTAGACATAGATAGTAAAGAAGTATTGGAAAATGCACTCATTGATTTTGAAGGGACACTTCTCTTTGTTTCTCATGACCGCTATTTCATCAATCGAATCGCCTCTAAAGTTATTGAGCTTTCTGAGAATGGTAGTACGGTTTATTTAGGAGATTATGATTACTATCTAGAGAAAAAAGCTGAACAAGAAGAATTGAAGCGACTTGCGGAGGAAGCCAAAGGAACTGAATCCAGTACAGGAAATAACACGACTACAACGACTCCTTCAAAAAATCGTGAGATCAATAAGGAAAACCAAAAATTGATCCGACAGTTAACCCGTCGAATCGAATTTATTGAACAGGAAACTTCTGAACTGGAACCTAGTATCGAACAACTTGAAGCAGAACTGACTAAACCAGAAATCTATGAAGATCACTTAAAAGTTCAAGAAATCAATGACAAACTTCAACGTTTGAATGAGCAATATGAAAAACTCATGGAAGAATGGGAAGAAACAACTTTAATGCTGGAAGAATTGAACTAAACGTAGCTTAGTATCTTAAATAGATAGAGCCGCCCTTAATGAAACAGGGGCGGCTCTTATACTATCTAGATGACTTTTAAAACCTCTAGTAAACTAGCTTTAAATTTTTCTCTATCTACTTCTTCACAAACACGTACATTCGGTGTCTTTCCGGTAAAATTTGATACATCTACTAAGTCGTATCCTCTAGTTAGTTCACCATGTATTTCAATATCAACATAATACATATTAGATCCTGTCATAATACTCTCGTCCGCAGCTATGGCCACGAGTAAGGTATCAGGATGTGTGATACCAGCTAGCTTATGGATTTTTTTATCGTAACGGATCACCGCTCTATTTACGTCCATATAAAACTCCGAGCCGGCTGTACCTAATAATTCTATTTCTTTTTGGTCTTCTTCCTTCATCACAGAGTACTTTTTGCACATATCCCAACCGACCATAGTTATAGGAGTACCTGAATGCATCACAATTCTTGCTGCTTCCGGATCAATATAAAAATTATATTCTGCAGCTGCAGTGATATTTCCTAGCGAATGGTTCAAGCCTCCCATAATATACAGGTGCGGGATATCTTTGACGATGGTAGGGTCTTTTTTGATGGCCATAGCAATGTTAGTTAAAGGAGCAATTGCTAATAAAGAAATTTCACCTGGATTCGCTTTAACTGTTTCAATAATGAAATCAATAGCATGTTCTTTTTCAGGACGCTGTTCGGTCTTCTCAAAATAAGAATCACCCATTCCGTACTTTCCATGAATGTCCTCGATCGTAACATGCTTCTCTTCACCAACTGCCATAATGGGTCTTTCATATCCTTTATACACCGGTACATAATAGTCAGGATTTGCTACTTGAATCGTGTACAAAGCATTTTCTACTTCTTGTTCAAAATCGACATTCCCACCAGCCACAGTTACTCCTTCAACTTTAAAGTAATGCAGTGCTGTCAAAATTGCTATTGTATCGTCGCCAGCTGTATCCGTATCAATAATTACTCTTTTCATTTCTTCCCCCTATAAATACCTGCTTACCTAAATGACTTACCATTTCAGTTATTATTCTGGCGCTGTTACTTTATCAGGATTTGTTGGGACAACAATATCCCCACTGATAATTTGTTCTTTATATTCTTCAACAGCTGTCCAAACTTCTTCACTCAAATTGCCTCTTGTCATATAGATAGCATCTTCTTTTAGTCCTAACTGAGTCACTTTTCCTCCTGGGAAATTACCTTCCATTGTAGCATGTGCAACAGATTTAATAGCTGCTCCCAGTCCTTTGATCGTTGATGTTAACGTTAGATTTCCATTATCGTAGTTACCTTCTTCTGTTTGATCACGATCACTACCGATGATCCAAATTTTTTCATCAGGATTTGCATTCATGCGATCTCTAGCTTCAGAAAAGACTCCGTTACCAGCATCTCCCGCTCCTTGGTAAATCACATCAATTCCTGTCGAATACATTCCTGCAGCTATTTGTCTGGCTTTTGATGTATCCGCAAAAGATCCGACATATTCTACTTGGACTTCAACAGTCGGATCCGCTGCGTAAACTCCCGCTAAAAAACCAGCTTCAAAGCGGTCTAAAACTTCACTTTCTTGTCCAGCTATAAAACCGACCTTACCAGTTTCCGTTGACAAAGCTGCAGATACTCCTGATAAAAATGCAATTTCATTATCTTTAAAAATAACAGAAGCTACATTATCAAAACCTTCTATACTATCATCAGTAATAACGAATTGTTGTTCTGGGTTATCTCCTGCAATTTCGATCATAGATTGTTTTAGTTTAAATCCAACTCCGAAAACAATATCAAAATCATTCATGATAGCTTGGTTTAGATTGGGTATGTATTCTGAATCTTCATTAGAAGCGATGTACGCGTAGTTCTCACCTTCAAGACCATTGGTTTCTTCTCCCCACTCGATCATACCTTCCCATGCAGATTGATTAAATGAGCCGTCATCAACACCACCACTATCTGTTACCATTACGATAGAGTAATCGTTCGTGTCTACAGTTTCGATGCTGCTGTTGTCTGTTGCTTCTGTTTTATTTCCACAAGCTGCGAGCACCAAACCTGAAACCAATCCTAATGACAATAAACCTGTTATTTTTCTTTTATTCACAATCCTTACCCCCAAAGTTTTTTTGTTTCATGTGATCTTTCATAAACACATCTTACAACAAGAGAATGGATAAATATTAAAAAACTTTACATTTCTAATCATATTATAATATATAGTTCGTGTTTAGTTGTTTATTATGTAAAAAAACCTACTTATAAAACCAAAAACAAAAATAACCCGAAAATTAAAATCAAAAACGATTCTAACTTTCAAGTTATTTTTTTTGAATCAACCTAATAACAAACCGGGGTTCGCATTTAAATTATATTCTGCGAATTGGCGTTTTTCAAGTTCTACGAAGCCTGCAGCACCGATCATAGCTGCATTATCCCCGCAAAGAGACAGCGGTGGGATAACTAGTTCTACTTCAGGCAACTCTTCTTTCATTGCTTTTGTGAGAGCTTCTCTTAAGCCTTTATTAGCTGCTACACCACCCGCCAAAAGAAGCTGTTTTACATTGTATTCCTTAGCTGCTCGTATGGTTTTTGTTACTAACACTTCAACTACGCTAGCTTGGAAACTTGCTGCTAGATCATGTTCATCTAGTTCTTCGCCTTTTTGTTGGGCATTATGCACTTTATTGATAAAGGAACTTTTCAGTCCGCTAAAACTAAAATCATAATTGGCTTCTTTTATCATAGCCCTTGGAAAATGATAGACATCTTGACCTTCATGTGCCATTTGATCAATGGCTTTTCCTCCAGGGTATGGCAATCCTAAGACACGGCCGATCTTATCGTAAGCTTCTCCGGCTGCATCATCTCGGGTTTCACCTATTATGTCGTATGAGCCATCTTCAGCCATATAAACCAGTTCTGTATGTCCTCCGCTTACTACGAGTGCCAGTAAAGGAAAAGTCATAGGATGAATAAATTTATTGGCATAGATATGACCTGCCATATGGTTTACAGCGATCAATGGTAACTTATGCGCATAGGCAACCGTTTTAGCCGCATTGACCCCTATCAACAAAGCACCAACTAGACCCGGTCCTTCTGTGACTGCTACTCCCGCTAAATCTTCATAGGTAACCTCTGCTACCTCCATAGCTTCTTCAATAATTTGAGTAATCTGTTCTACATGATGTCGGCTGGCAATTTCAGGGACGACCCCTCCAAAACGCATATGGCTTTTTATTTGAGAAGCTACGATATTGGATAAAATCTTATTTCCGTTTTCTACAACAGCTGCACTAGTTTCATCGCAACTCGATTCAATAGCAAGAATCAATTTTTTTTCCATTTTTTTCATTTCACTCTTTCTCATTTTTGGCTTTAAAGGCTAGTTGCATAATCAGAGCGTTTTCTATAGGTTGCGTATAATAATTTTTGCGTATTCCTATCTTTTGAAAACCACATTTTTGATACAACTGAATCGCATTTTGATTGCTTTCTCGAACTTCTAAAAAGACTTGTTCTACATTCTCAGTATTCAGTTTTTCTAGACAGCGTTGAAGCAACTTTAAAGCTGTTCCTTGTCGCTGAAATTGTTTTGCTATCACAAAATTAGTGATCTCTGCTTCACCCAATATACTGTGGTAGCCTATGAACCCGATACATCTATTATTGAACAGCACTATTCCATAATGGGCCTGTGCTGTTTTTAAATCTTCTTCAAATCCAAGGACGCTCCACGGAGAACCTGTACTGTAATTTTTGTTTGCAAGTTCAAACAACTTGCTTGAACTCGGGATATCTTTTGAATTAAAAGAGAATTGTACATTCGGCCGCTTTGATAGATTCTGCTTCTTATCCTTCAAGGTTGGTTACCACACTTTTTACAAGCTGTTTACTCATTTCGAGAGCATCTTCTTGATCATTTGAATAATAGAACCTTTTTACTTTTCCATCTGCAAATCCTAATTGCCGGTACAACCGTTGAGCTTTTGTATTTGAGATACGAACTTCTAAGCTGAGTATATCCATATCTTCTGCTATAGAAATTCGTTCCAATTCCTGAATCATCCATGTAGCGATTCCCTTTTGCTGAAATTCTGGAGCAACAGCTACATTGGTGATATGAGCTTCTTTTTCAACTAACCATGCGCCTATAAAAGCAACAGGTCTCGTCAGCTGTCGAATAACAATGTACAGAGCATTTGTATTTCGCTTTAACTCGTGATGCAGCGCTGATGCATTCCAGGGGGTTTCACCATTGTAGCAAGCAGTTTGTATAGCCAATAATGTTTCTATGTCTTGATCTTCTCCTATCGTTATATCAAACATTGACCCATCATCCAAAATAAGATGAGACTGACTCAGATGAACACGTTGAGAGACTTTCTTTTTAGGTATTGTTTCTGAAATAGACGTTGTGCTTACTCCACTCGTTAACCAATCTCTAAATTTTTTCAACATAATTATCCTCCACTAAATCAGGATGTGCGTTTTGCCAATTTTCTTCAGCTTCAGCTAATTTCAAATAGTCAGGAGTAAATGTATGAACCTCCTCAGCTTCACTAGATACGCTTAATATTCCCAGCACACTAGCTTTTGGTATCTGTTGTTGCGGCGGCGCAACGCTGACTCGTTCAGTTAAATGCTTTTCAAATGTTTCTTGGTGTTTACCGTAATCTTCCCCTACTAAAATAAATTGGCCTTCTTTGTGACTCAAGTGTTCAGCCCATTTGTCAGCTGAAATATGGGTATCAGGCTCTACTTCCTCAAGAATGCCATCTTTGTATTGATACAGTCCAGTATAGACGTTTCCTCTTCTAGCATCCATTACAGGAACAATATACTGATGTGTTGGATTTACATTTGCAGCGAGGACTTTCAAACTGGAAATGCCTACTAGCTCTTTGTTTAATGTCCAAGCTAATGTTTTGGCTATTGTGACACCAATTCTCAATCCTGTATAAGAACCGGGTCCTTTGGCGACTGCAATTCTGTCAATCTCTTGAATCTCCAAACTCAGTTCTTTCATTAATGCATCAATAGCAGGCATCAACCGTTCACTATGGTTTCTTTTTAAATTGGTTGTCAATTCACCAATTATTTTTTCATTTTCCATCACAGCAATACTCATTGCTTGATTAGAAGTATCTATGGCCAATAGTTTCATGCATCATTTTCCTCATTTCCGTAATCTCTATGGCATTATTTTAGCATAAAAAAACTGGAATATTAAGCAACTGTGTACTTTCTGTCTAATGCAACTATTAATTTCTACTATAAGCCTTTTTATTTGCCTTTATTCCTCTCAAGCGATAAGCTTTTGGTGTAAGAAAGTTAGTGCATTCAGGAGCCAACAATTGGTTTCAAACTATTATTTTAATAGAATTTACTAAGAGGAGGAAACAAGAATGGCAGACAAAAAAGATAGCTGGAAAGACAAAGCAAAAGGTCTAAAAGATAAAGTAGTAGGTGGTGCAAAAGACACTTATGGTGATGTTACAGATGATAAATCTAAACAAGTTGAAGGAAAAGCACAAAAAGCTAAAGGTGATGTAGAGAAAAAAGTCGGCGAATTTAAAGACGATACAGATCATAAAGAAGACCGCCGTAATTAATAGCTAGGTTTCACCTTCGAAAGCAGTAAATCATTTTATTGAACTTGATGATCATTCAAAAAAGGCAAGGCCATAAGAAATTTGGTCTGCCTTTTTTAGATAATTTTTCGTGAAATTCATTTTATTTTTAGGAGGAATTACTATGGCAAAAATTTTAATTACCGGTGCTACAGGAAATATCGGAAAAAATTTAGCAAAACATTTACATCCAAACTATGATTTAGTTTTAGTAAACCGTTCTTTCGATGACGAAGAAAAAGAATTGTTTGAAGGAATAGAAATCAAAGAATTAGATCTAGTAGAGCAAAGTAGTTGGGACGGACTCTTAGATGATATTGATTATATTATCCAGTTGGCCGGACAAGCAGATGCTTCTGCGGATTTTTACGACAGTTTGCTGGATTTGAACTACAAACTTCCATACAATTTATTTGATGCAGCTACTAAAAGCTCCACATTAAAACGAGTGATTTACGCAAGTTCTATCCACGCATCTGATGCTTATCCTTCAAATGTACAAGTAAAAATCTCTGATGTTCCGCGTCCTAGCGACTTATATGGTGTGTCTAAAGTTTACATTGAGGCATTAGCGTCTTATTTTGCATTTGAAAAAGGTGTGGAATCTATCGGTTTACGTATCGGAGACTATAAAGAAGACGACAGCGAGTTTGAAGCTGATGCAGATGTTAGTAATCTAGCTATGTATTTATCCAATCGTGACATGTGTCACTTAATGGATTGTTGCTTAGACGCTGAACTCAAAGAACCAGCATTAGTAGTGAACGGCCTCTCAAATAATACATTCCCGCGCTTAGACATTGATCAAGCAAGAGTTGCTATAGGCTATAAGCCCCAGGATGATGCTTTTAAAAAAGCGGGAATTATTAAATAAAACCTTGACTAAACATAGGAAAGAGAGCGGGATATAAAACATTTTAACCACTGCATATAAACCGAATTCCCATTAAGAGGTGTTTTTCCTCCTAATGGGAATTCGGTTTATATGCATGGTCAGACTTTTGGAACGCGTTTAAAAGCACCCATTTAATATGTGACTGAGATAAAGACTATTATCCCATCCACTATTTTCTACTTCACTATCAATCAGAACTTTCACGAATAATCAACTCGGTAGATAGAGTAATTTTTTTAGCTACTGTTCGATCAGTAGACATCCGATCTAATAAGAGTTCTAAAGCAGTCTCCCCCATCAATTCTGTTTCCACTCTAACAGTACTTAACGTTGGAAAAACATATTTTGCTACACTAGCATCGTTAAATCCAATAATGCATACATCATTTGGAATCGATAATCCATTTTCTTGCAGTATTCTTAAACTACCTATAGCTAAAGCGTCATTGGCTATAAAAAAAGCCGTTGGAAAATCATCACCAAGAAGATTCATAGCTTGTTGCATAGCTTTTTCTCCATCGCTGACATGATAAGAATCCGCTACAAAAAAGAATTTTTCACTGAATAATTCTTGTTCTTTCAATAACTGTTCGAAAATCAATTGTCGTTTATCAACAACTGTAGCCGATTGATCCCCATAGCTTTCTTTTCCCCCAATAAAGCCGATCTTTTGATGTTGGCGTTCAACTAGATAATCCACAACTTCTGTGACAGCTTGTTCAAAATCCACTTCTACTGAGTCTAATTTATGAGACAATTGATTGGAATCTACAAAGCAAATATTTTTTGTCCATTTACTCAACTTTTTGATTTCTCGCTCACTAAATTTCCCGATTGCTACGATACCAGCTATATCTGCAGTTAGATTTGATTTTGAATCTTGAAAGAGACGAACAATTTCATATCCTTCTTCTTCTGCTTTTTTCTCTACACCTAAGCGTATCGATAAATAGTATAGATCATTGAGCTCTTCTTTTTCCGTATACCATTGCACAACAGCAATTTTCCCTTGTTTAAGTTTTTTCTTTTTTTCGTGTTTGGAGTAATTTAATCTTTCTGCTGTTTCAAAAATGCGCTTTTTCGTCTCATCGCTGACTGAAAGACTTTCATCATAATTCAATACACGTGACACTGTTGCACTAGATACTCCAGCTTTTTCAGCGATTTCTTTGATCGTCGCCATCTTATCACCACTTTTCTTACTTTATTCTACATTGCTTTTCACTTTACTCGAATTGATAAATCGTTTCAGAACGGAACGATTCTCCTGGATATAAAATCACATTACCAAAATTTTCTTGATTGATCGCATCTGGCATAGCTTGGGTTTCTAACGCGACTCCTGCATACGGTTGAACAGTTTTTCCATCAATTTGATAATCTCCACTGACTCCATTGTGAGTAAAAACGACTATCGCATCACAATCAGTCGTCACAACAACTCTTCTTCCGCTCTCAGGATCATATAATGTAGCGTCTGGCAGAGATCCTCTATGAGATAAGAAGAATGGGTGATCAAATCCATCGTTACTGTCTAGCTGAGGATGTTCGCTATTGATCCCTTTTTCTAAGGGAGCTGCTTCTCTTAAATCAAAATCAGTATCATTTACAGGCAATAACCTACCTGTTGGAATACTATCTTCTTTCAGTTCACCTACTAGGTCGCTATTGATCTGCAGTTCATGGCGTCGAATCGTTTTACTATGATCTCCCGTTAAATTAAAGTACACATGATTGGTTGGATTGAATAAAGTAGGTTCATCCGTATCTGCTTCGTACATAATTTTCCACTCATTGGCTTCTGACAAAGTATACGTCACAGTCACAGTCATATTTCCTGGATATCCATTTTCTCCGGCAGGACTAAAATACTTAAATATCAAATGTGCTGCTGCATCCTCTTCTTCTATAGAAACGTCCCACAAGTGTGATTCAAAAGCCGGGTTTCCTCCATGATGATGATTTTCACCTTCGTTCACTTGCAATTGGTATTCTTTGCTCTCTATGGAAAATTGTCCTTTTGCAATTCTCCCAGCTACTCGACCTACTAAAGCTCCGTAAAATGGACGATAAGTTAAATAATCTTCCACATTATCAAAACCTAATGTGATGTTTGCCAGATTTCCCCTTTTATCTGGAGTTTTGATTGAAGTCACTACTCCCCCTAAATTCAAAGCCGATAATGAAATACCTTGGCTATTTGTGAGTGTGTATTCATAGACCGTTTCTCCTGATAGATTACCAAAAATTTTCTTTTCAAATTCCATCTTCTTCCCTCCCTATTGTGTAACTCAAAGTGTTTCAATAAACCTTTTAAAAGCTGCCTTGCCTTCTTCAGTTGTTTTATAAACCCCTGCATCTTCTAATACCCGTAAAAATACTGCTCCTACACTTTCTTGAATGACTTTTCCAACTGTTTCTTCCGTGATAGGCTGTGTTGTTTTCAACTTTTCTGCCCAGTCCCTATGATAATCAGCTATTGTATTTGGCTGATCCAATACATATTTTTCTACTTCTATCAGTTCCGATTTTAACCGCGGAGGCAAGATAGCCAACCCCATCACTTCTATTAAACCAATATTTTCTTTTTTGATGTGTTGCACATCAGGATGAGGGTGAAATATCCCATCTGGAAATTCTGTTGATGTTCGATTATTGCGTAAGACTAAATCTAATTCAAACACGCCTTTGTTTTGTCGTGCGATAGGAGTGATCGCGTTATGTGGTTCTTCTCCGCTATAAGCTCTGATCCCTACAGATTCATCACTGTACTGCTCCCATTTGTTCAAAATATATGCGCCAGCTTCAACCAGCTTTTCAGGTTGCTTGCTTTTAAGTCGAATGACGGACATTGGCCATTTTATAATTCCAGATTCTACTTCAGGGTATTGTTCTAAAGAAAAAGGTACAACTATTTTCGCTTTTTCCATTGGGAAAATATGCCGTCCTCCTTGATAATGGTCATGCGACAAAATCGATCCGCCAACAATCGGTAAACCTGCGTTAGACCCGACAAAATAATGGGGTAAGGTTTCTACGATACTCAATAATTTTCGGTACGCTTCTCCTTTTACTTTCATAGGACGATGTTCTTCGGATAAGAAAATAGCGTGTTCATTGTAATATGAATAAGGAGAGTACTGAAAGCCCCATATTTCATGATTGATGGACATTCGAATCAGCCGATGATTCGCCCTTCCAGGGTGCGTTAGATGTCCCTCGTACCCCTCATTTTCTATACACAATAAACAAGCAGGGTAACTAGAGCTGACTGCATTTTTTGTACGCGCAATTTCTTTTGAATCTTTTTCAGGTTTCGACAAATTGATCGTGATTTCCAATTCTCCATATTCTGTATCTTTTAAAAAATGAATATTTTTAGCTATACTTCTAGTTTTAATGTAATTATTTGATTGACTCAACCAGTAAAAATAATCGGTAGCTTCTTTGGGACTATTTTCATATAAAGTCCAGAAGTCATCGTTTATTTTTGATGGCAAAGGTGTTACCAAATCCATGATTTTAGCTTCCAATACATCTCTTTGGGAAGCACTATCTTCAATCGTTCCAGTTATTACTGCATATTCTACCAATTTATCTAGCACTTCTAAAACAAGCGGCAACGGTGTACTGTGCACGGTAGAAGAAACAAAATCTTTTTTTTGCAATAAAGCCAATAATTGATTTGTTTTATACACACGGTCTAGTTTAGCGATGTTTTGCTTACGAATACCAATTTCAATAAAATCGATTATTGCTTGTTCAATCACTTTATTACTCCTTTTTTAAGTAGATTTTTTACAGTATTTTAGCTCCGTCACTAATTTCTGCAATATAAAATTCAGCGCCATAGCCAATTTTACTTTCATATTCAGAACCAACATCTTTGATAAAGATGTCAGTGTTGTCTTTTTGTACGATCGCAATTGCGCATCCGCCAAATCCAGCTCCTGTCATGCGAGCGCCAACAACTCCTGGCTGTTTCCAAGCACTATGTACCAGCGTATCAAGCTCGATACCCGTCACTTCATAATCATTTTGAGTAGACAAATGAGAGTCATTCATCAATGTTCCAAAAGTAGCTAGATCTCCAGATTTTAATGCTTTTGTTGCTTTTAAAGTCCGTTGGTTTTCATAAACTGCATGCTTGGCACGTCTAACTAAAACTTCATTGGAAATCACTTGTTTATTCGATTCAAAAGTCATTTCATCTAGCTCACCTAATGATTGAATATCCAACACGCTTTGCAGTTCGCTTAATGCTTGTTCACATTCACTGCGACGTTCGTTATATTTTGAGTCAGCCAACTCGCGTCTTTTCTTAGAATTCATGATTACGATAACATGTTCTGTAAGTTCAACGGGTACCATTTCATAATCTAAGGTATTCGTATCCAACAAAATAGCTTTATTCTTTTCACCCATCCCTACAGCAAATTGATCCATGATTCCTGAATTAACACCAATAAATTCATTTTCTACTTTTTTTCCAATTTGGATCAAATCCAATCGATCAACAGTTAGCTGAAATAACTCTTCTAATACCACTCCCATCAACAATTCGATTGAAGCAGAAGAAGACAGTCCGGCACCATTCGGAATATTTCCATAAATAACCATTTCTAACCCCGTAGAAATATCATGTCCCGCTTCTTTTAAAAACTTCAGTACACCTTTTGGGTAGTTTGCCCAATTGTGCTCTTTTTTATATTCCAAATCATTTAAATCAAATGAAATAATCCCAGTTTCTGGAAAATTCTCAGAGTACAGCTTCACTGTACCATCTTTTCTTTTGCTAGCGATTCCATAAGTTCCTAAAGTAATCGCACAAGGAAATACGTTTCCCCCATTGTAGTCGGTGTGTTCCCCAATCAGGTTGATTCTTCCTGGAGCAAAAAAAGATTGCACCTCCTTTTCCCCATATAATTGTTCAAATTTTTCTTTTAATGTATTCAATTGCATTTCTTTACCTCCTTTTGTTAAAAACGCTTTCAATTTGTCTTTGGCTATATTTTATTCCATTTAGTAAACAAATTCAAGTAAAGTTTACTAAACATTTTAACTTTTCTACTCTGTTTAGAAATTGTCCTATTTTTGCTATACTTAAGCTAACTATTTTTTTGGGGGAACAGAATGAAACCGTTACATGTGGAATTAGAACGTTTTAGAGTGAAATCTGGGAAAGAAGAGACTGCTCGAGAATGGATGAATTTTTTGAATCAGCATTTAGCTGAAGTCGTCAAAACTTTACCAAATGAAAAAATGTACGTTGAGTCGATATTTGAGGAAGTCATAGAAGGATCTATGTATTTATATTGGGTTTCTTATCAGGGGATGACTGCTAGTGAAGTTATTTTTTCTGATGCTTATGTCGACAAGAAACATTTAGACTACTGGGGCGAATGTATTGATGCTACTTATGGTGAGCACTTGCTAAAAACAAATGTAGTCATGATCCAAGATAAGATCAAAAAAGAAATGAACGACTAGAGAACCAATATTGTCAGGAAAGGACTAAGCCTATGAAACAGATTTTTGCTTTTGAAAATGAAAACCAAATGATGCTTCATAAAGATTTAGCGCATTCTATGTTTCAACGTCTTCAACCCTATCAACTATATCTCCAACAAGAATTCGCTCTAAAAGAAAGTCCAAAAGCTGTCGTTTGGACACCAGCTGATTTGGCAACAACTATTTTTTCTACTGTACCGATACCAGCTTATACGAAAAAAAACATTATTTACATGTCACCCATTGTTGAGGAATGGCAGTCTATTTTCTTTGAGCAATTAGATAGCCGCGACTTACCTGTTATCAAAAACTATTATGAACAAAACACAAAAAGCCAAATGATGGAGATTTTAGCGCATGAGTTAACTCATCATAGTGATTTATTTTTAGAAGAATTTGATGTGGGTGATTGGGAGAAAGATATTTGGTTTGAAGAAGGCATGTGTTTTTATTTACCTAGAAAATTTTTGTTAGATGATCAAGCATTTGATGAAATCAGCGCAGTTGAAAGAACTTTAGTAAAAGAGTTTAAAGATACATATGGTCAGCATCCTCTAAGTGATTTTGGAAGCACCAGTTACAAAGGTAATATGACCAGTATCATGTATGATTATTGGAGAAGTTTTTTAGCCGTAAAAAAATTGATCGACCGAGCAGAGGGAGATATCAAACAGGTATTTTCTCAGTACCAAGATTGGTACAATAGTGGGAAAAAGAATTCGCTCATGGATTACTTCCAAATCAACATCTAATCATTTTTCGTGAAATGAGAAAAGAACTCCTCACCAATTTATTAAAATGGTAAGGAGTTCTTCGTTTTTATCTGTCTTCTTTTTCTTCCGTGTCTGCCTGTAAGCTCCATATCGCTACTACTATAGCTAAAGCTACGATCGAATCTTGCTCTTCTTCTACTTCTAGTACATAAGACTCACCGACTGAGAACCACTTTTTCTTCAATTCTGCTACAGTCCGTAATTTTTCTTTTATTTTATAGTCATTGTCTTCCACATTACCCCTGATTCTCCAATTAAGTTTATCAATGTCATAGTCTGAAGTCATTAGATTCTTCTCTTTTTTGACCACGGCTACATTTGTTTCCAATTGATTGATTGCGTATTTTGGCGAAAAACCTAATTTTTTTTCTTCAATAGAAGCCACTTCTTCTTTATTTTGGTCATAAATATGTACCTTACGTCCAAAAGAGAGCCATTCACTCTTGATTTCGTAAATCGGTTCATCTTTTTCATTTCGTACGATCAATCCATCTCTTAATGAAAAGCGCTTTGCTCGAATATATAATTTCATGATAGCCCAACTTTCAGTAAAATTTATCGTTTAACCAAATTATACTGATTTACACGTTGATTTGCTATGAATAAGGTTTTTCTTTCTCTGAAAGTAATTTGTATACGATAAACTTACTAACTTTTTTGTACTAAGGTTTAAACGAGTTGCACAAAAACAGACTTCCTGTAGTTTCACTTCCTCTTTTTGTTGGGAAAGTACACCCAACTAAAAGAGGAAAGTGAACCTCACAGAAGTCTAAACATTTTGCTCCACTCTCTGTTCTTAGACGCGTTGCACAAAACAGACTTCCTGTAGTTTCACTTCCTCTTTTTGTTGGGAAAGTACACCCAACTAAAAGAGAAAAGTGAACCTCACGGAAGTCTAAACGTTTTGCTCCACTCTCTGTTCTTAGACGCGTTGCACAAGCCTGACTTTCTATGATTTCATTTCTCAGTTTTGTTTGGAAAATCATCAAACGAAACTGAGAAAATGGACTCTACGAAAGAAACTGCTATTGCCACATAGGTATTGTCTGACATATTTCCCAACATCATCATATCGACCATACCCAATACAGGCCTTAATACTAACTCCACCAAAACTGGCCAAGCGATATTCAGAATATTTAAACCGAATAAAAAAGCTGGAGAGTATCCAGCTTTTCACACTAGTTTCTACTTACACAACAATCAATTCCTGTTCAAAAGGTTTCAACAATTCTTGTATTTTTTCAGGAGGCTGGTCTAAATCCAAATAGTCATCTTCATTTTCAAGTGTTAAAATAACCGGCATTCGATCATGTATCCCTTTCAATTGTTCATTAGCTTCAGTCGTGATAATGGAGTACATCCACACTTCTTTCCCATTTTTATCTAGAAAAGAGTCATATATACCTGCCATTGAAAAAATAGTTTGGTTTTTGACAGAGATTTCACGTTTTTCTTTGCGGTTATCAAGCTTTTCCCATTCAAAAAATGATGTCGCTGGTACAAGACACCGTTTTGTTTTAAAAGCTTGACTGAAAGTCTGTTTCTCTAATATCGTTTCTCCTCGTGCATTGATCAGGGGCCGCTTTGTAAAACTTGGAGAAAATCCCCAAGTTAGAAAACCGATTTTTGCTTCTGGAAGAACAATAGGAGAAATATTTGTCGGGTAGATTTCTTCTTTTTCTTTATATTCATCCGCCGATTCTTTCAACTGGTACCGTTCACTTAATTCTTTCTTACTAGCTTCAAATGAGTATCTTCCACACACTATTTATCTGCTCCTCTCTGTCTTATTTGACCGTAACAAAAGCAAATAGTTCTATAAATACTTCTCCGTTGCTGTTTATATCCAACTGAGTCACTAGAATATCCAACACAGCTTCATCGTTTTCTTCCTCAAACAACGCTTGTTCTAAAGTTAAGTTAGTTGAAATCCCACTAGTACTTTGCTTTAATTCATCAGCTGCAGCACTTATGTTACTGCTCAATAATTCTTGACCAGTTTCATCATTTAAAGATAGAAAGACAGTATTGTTTTCTTCTGCTAGCTCTAATTGATACATACTTCCTTCTATTTCGATCATTTGAATAGTCTCTGTATTCGCGCCTTGAGTCATTGTATCTACTTGCATTTTTAACATAGATTGATAATTTGAGATGTCTAAAGCTGTTTCATTAGCCCATTCAAAATAATAATAATTGTTTTCCTCTGTTGTATGGCCGTATTGGTCAAAACCGAATGTCTCTTCAAAATCTACTGAAGACTGAAAATCTTCAGGCAGAAATGCAACTTCTTCAATATACCCATTCCTTTCTAAGTCATTGATCGTTTCAACAATTTTCCGCTGCTCATTTTCTGGTACATCGTTTTTTGGAACAACAGTATTTTGCGCCAGCATGTCATTATTGCTTAACACAGTCCTTAGAAAAGCAATTTGTCCATTTTTACTGACTGTAAAAGCATCTACTGGTGGAACTATCGAAATTACTGAAAAAGCAATCAGTACAACAGCTACTAATCCATTTTTTTGTTTAGGCCAAATACTAAAAATAACACTGGCAATGATTGCAAAGAGTCCAAACAAGATAACGTAATAACGGCCAATTGTCAGCCCTTTATCACTGATTTGTATAACAGAAGCCACTGTTTGCAACAGAACAATAAAGAACAGTATTTTTGGGAAAACCAATCTAAAACTACTGGCAATTTTATTTTCTAATCTTCCGATCAGTAACATAACTAAAATCACTATGATAGAGTAACTTACTAACATGGGTTCAAGTAAATTATCTACCCAAAAATCTCTTCCTATATTGATGAGGATATACAGGGTCAATATAACTGTAAAAATCATTGTGATCGGGATGATAATATAAGATAACAAAACTTCCATTGTTTTGGGTACGCTAATGGCTGTTTTAACTTCTGGAGAAAAGTCTTCTTTTATAGAATCCTTTTCACTAGACACAGGATAATGTGGAATATCGGACATGAAGAAAACTGGAGCAAATAAAGAAGCGACTATATTTGCTGCGTGCATGAAAACGCGATAATCAACTGTGAATAACAAAACATTGACCGCTGATAAAATAGACGTGATCCCTGCACCTAATACAACAGAAAATAAAAGCGTTGTAAATAAAGCCTTGAAAGTAGCTGTAAAAGAATCGCTAAAAGTTAATCGATTACGAATACTAGGAGACCAAACGAACGCAATAAACAATGCGAACGATAATACGGTTGTACGAATCATTACTTCGAATGAAAAAACATCCGGTTCAATCTGTATAGTAAAATAGTAAATGATAGCTAATAGAAGTGCCGGCAAATGGACGATCATTCGCAATTTACTTTTAGGATAGAAAAATCGTTCATAAGCCATTTGCGCAACTGCTGCAGCTAAAGCCCCCACAAAACTGGCGATCATCAACTCATAATAATCAAATTCTTCAGTCTGTATATTAAGAGACAAGATGCTTGTAGCAATGACTAAAAATATTACAGACAATGGAAATCTACTAACCGCATTAGTTAAACTCTGCACTCGTTCTTTAAAAAATTGTATCCATCTCATTTTTCCCAACCTTCTTTCTATGAATTGAATCTTTGTTTAACACTGATTTAAGCGTCATCGTGCTTCTCATACTCTTCATTCTTGTCATCACCATAATACTCTTCATTGTACTCCTGCTCTTCTTGTTTTTTGTTCTCCTCTTCCTTATTTTTCTCTGCCTCTTCTTCTCTAGCTTTTAATTCTGCTTCGTCTATATAGTCAACGTCTTTATAAATATAAATATTATGAATGATTTTCAACACTGGACGCATCGTCAAAAAGATCCCTCCTGCTAGATAAAGGTAAGTGCCGTACTGACTTGGAAATCCTATTATTGGGGCTAAACTTCCTGAAATATACATAATCCCTACTAAAAAGTCATTTATTAATGAGATAAGATTGTATCGATTTTGAAAATAAATTCTTATCCGTCCAGTTTTCAACTCGATATCTTCGTCTTTTCCTGTATCCAGCTTATGTTCTTTCCTTTTTATTTCTGGCATAGCAAAATCCTCCTCAATGACCACTGTTTCCTATATTTAGTATACTTTTTTTACTTTCATAAGCCAATTATGTAGCCCGAGAAGAGGCTTTCTTGCGAAGGCTTTTCGGTTGTGTTCTTGTACCTTACTTGCTATTCTGACATTGATTATAAAACTAAAAAAGGATGGTGCTTTTTAATGGCAGATGAAAAGAAACTTGACACTCAAGCTCCCAAAGAAAATTATTTCCAACCCGATAAGTCAGATGACATGAGTCCAAAGCCTTTAAATGAAAATCCTGATTACCAAGCTGCTGGAAAATTAAAAGACAAAGTGGCAATTATTACTGGGGCTGATAGCGGAATTGGTGCCGCAGTTGCTATTGCATTTGCTAAAGAAGGCGCTAAGTTAGCTTTAGTGGATATTGAGAATCACAAAGATGCCGCTGAAGTAAAACAACGCGTGAAAGAATTAAATGGTTCAGTTCTTTGGTTTACCGGAGACGTGGGTGATGATGACTTTGTAAAAGAAGTAGTGGACAAAACGGTCGCTGAATATGGCGGTATCGATATCTTAGTGAACAATGCTGCAGAACAATTATCAAAAGAATCGATCACAGATATTTCAGTGGAACAGTTGCATCGTACTTTCCGTACAAATATTTTTTCCATGTTTTATTTCGCCAAAGCTGCTCTTCCGTATTTTAATGAAGGGGGAACAATTATTAACAGTACGTCTGTTACAGCTTACCAAGGCAATCCTTCTCTATTGGATTACTCCTCGACTAAAGGAGCTATCGTTTCTTTTACTAGATCTTTAGCACAAAACACAGAATTCTTAGATAAAAAATTACGTGTGAATGCTGTGGCTCCAGGTCCTATTTGGACACCTCTGATTCCAGCAACTACAGGAACTACCGATAAAGAAAAATTCGGAGCATCCGTCCCAATGAAAAGAGCTGGAGAAGCTTACGAACTAGCGCCTGCTTATGTTTACTTAGCTAGCTCGGATTCTAGTTATGTTACTGGACAAGTCTTGCATGTAAATGGTGGGACAGTCATTAACGGTTGATACACATTTATCTTTAAGTAATGGTATACTCTTTTTGTACACCATTACTTTTTTGGAGGAATTCAAATGATTATTACAACAACTGGTAGCGTAGAAGGCAGAACTATTGTATCCTATGAAGGAATCGTATTTGGCGAAGTAATTTCTGGAATCAATTTTTTAAAAGACTTAGGTGCAGGAATGCGTAATTTCTTTGGTGGACGCTCACAAGGATATGAAGATGAAATTCTGCAAGCACGCGAAAATGCATTAGATGAAATGACTGATCGTGCCATGCAAATGGGTGCGGATGCTGTTGTTGGTGTAAAGATGGATTACGAGACATTAGGCGCTGATAACGGAATGATTATGGTAACGTGCAGTGGAACTGCTGTGAAATTAAACTGATTCTCTTCCTTATAAGGAAAAGCCTGGGACTAAAGCGATACAGTCTTGTCTTGTTAATTAAGTTGCGTTTTTAAATAGGCTCCAAAAGATCAAATCCCTATAAGCAAAACACCCACTATGAGATATTTTTTCTCGTAATGGGTGTTTTGCTTATGTACAGTGGCTAAAATGTCTTTTGTCTCTCTTTTTTTTTGACTGCTTTAGATTTCTCTTTTCTCCTGATTCTACGTATAATTGAGATAAGAAACCTATTTCTTTTGGAGGGATGAAAATGAAAATTCTGGTTACGGGAGCAACAGGTATGTTGGGTGTTAAAGTAATAGATGCCTTGCTGGAAAGAGTAGCTGTAGAAGATGTAGTGATTTCTGCTAGAAATCTTGATAAAGCTGCAAATCTAAAACAAAAAGGCATTGACGTTCGAAAAGCAGATTACGAAGACCCTGCTTCTTTAGAACAAGCTTTTGCGGGAATTGATAAATTGTTGCTGATTTCTTCTCAAGGAGACGATGAAACCCGTATTCGTCAGCACTCTAATGTAATTTATGCAGCTGAAAAATGTGGAGTAGGACTGATCATCTACACCAGTATTTCAAAGCCACAAAAAAGCACTTTGCCAGTTGCTGAAGTTCATCGCCAAACAGAACAACACATTCGAGACAGCGGTATTCCGTTTACTTTTTTGCGAAATAATTGGTACGTTGAAAATGAAATTGGAACAGTTAAAAATGTTTTAGAAGGCGGTCCTGTTCTTACTTCTGCCGAAGATGGCCGCGTTGGCTGGGTGCCACGAGTTGATTATGCTGAGGCTGCTGCAGCTGTCTTATCTTCATCAGGGCATGAAAATAATATTTATGAGCTTTCTGGAAAACCTGCTAGTTATGCAGATATGGCTAGAGAATTAACCAATATATTGGGACGTCGAGTTACTGTACGGAATGTGAATGATCGGACCTATCAAGAAGTTCTTATAGCTAATGGAACTCCTGATATAATGGCAGAATTTTCGGTGGAAATCCAACAGTCTATTCGCCGAGGTGATTTAGATATTGAAAGCGATGATTTGCCCAAACTTTTGGGACGCCCTGCAATCACGTTAAAACAATCATTAACAGAAATAGTCAATCAGTTTGAATTTAAGAATCATCCAAGATAACAACAATGAGTGCTAGGCAAAAGCCGCTTAAAAATGCAACCTAATTAAAAAACAATAAGGACTGAGGCATTTCTGCCCCGTTCCTTATTGTCTTTTATTTTTTCCGTTTATTTTTTAAGTATTGGCGATAACCCCACACCAGTACAACGACTGCACTGATTTGCCATAAATCAAGCCACATAAATAATACAACCAATCCAATCATTACAAAAATCTCAATAGTTGCCGGTCCACCTTCATTAAAATACACCAGTGCTGCAATAGCAACGAGCAAAACACCTACAAACATCCACATAAACCACATCATACGTTCTCCTTAAAGTTCTCTTTCTCAAGCTGAGAATACTCATACTTGACTCAAACACATGATACCACATTCTATAAAACTCTACTAAAATGAAAATGTGTCATATAGTAGAATTTAAACATTTTTTTTAAATAAGTGTTTCTTTAGTTTGAGGAGCCAATATACTTTCTAAATATTCTTCATGACTGATGGCTAGATCTTCTGAACCGATCGTATACATGATCGCTACAGCTTTTCTGGAAATCTCTTCGCCTATTTCTTTATTGCCTTTTTTGATTTCATAGATCCCTTTAAGAAAAACCACCAAGGTCCGTTCATAAAACAATTTTTCTGCCATATGCATATTTTCTAATGTGAGAATGAAATATAATGCATCATTAAGCAAGTTTGTTTCTAAACAAACAATAATTGTATTAATAAGAATAGCTAATGTTTGGACAAAATTTTTATTCACTAACTTATACATTGAAGTCTTTTTCACCACTTCTTTAGACAATGCTATGACTGTTTCAGGTGGAAAGATAGTCAAGGAATTAGCATAGATCACCAATTCATAATTTCCCCACAACTCTATATTGAATAAATAGTTTGCTAAGTACTCTCTTTTCTTCTTATCGATTTCTTTCTTTTGCAAATTCAGCATTTTTGCTTCAGCCATAATAGAATTGCACAAATAAGCATCCAAGCCATACTCTTCCCATTTCTGATGTTCTTTGTTCATGATATTTTTTAATTTTGAAGTGTTGTTTCGTTGATAAGCAGTAGCAATATCCGACATTAATTGATCTAGTTCACTGGGTTTATATTCATTAGCTGAAAAAACAAATTCATCTAGCGAAATATTCATCCGTTCAATAACATGGATAAAGTGACTTAATGAAATATTAGATTCTCCACGTTCAAATTTAGACAAAAATGACGTGGATAATATCCCGTTCGAGATTTGGCGTAAGGAATACCCTTTTTCTTCGCGCAATCGTCTTAACACTTGGCCGTAATTTTTTTCCATAGGCCTTTTCCTCACTTTCCTTTATATGACACATATATACTTTTTTTGTTTTTTTATAGTACACTAAACTTAAATTAAGAAAGGCTAGGTGGTATTGATGAAAAAATTTGTCAAAAAGAATCTTTTTAATATCTTAGGTATTCTTGTTACTGCTGGTTCTCCTCCTGTTGTTTATGGAACATATGCATTGATCTCAGGGCTTTTCTAATCAACTAAGTTAACTAATGCAAAAGAGGAGTTCTTGTCATTTGTGAAGCTGTAACTCTCACGAATAGTATTCGATTACTTTATCCTAATCTTCTCCTCTTTTGTGTTTTTCTTTTATTAGCTTAGAATTAGTTGTCTTATATGACAATTTATAAATCTATTTCAAAAAAGTTGAATGATTTTTTTGATGTACCTTTATGTACTAAAGGAGTGAATAGTCATGGATTTAACAAAAAATAAAGTAAATGTCCAATATGCTTATGTCCTGATCAAAAGCGATACTGAGATAGAATTAGAAATTGATCAGGAAGATTTCATTTTAAATGCTGATGGTGAAATGGATATTCCTTTAGAACTCATTCTAAGAAAAAATGATTTGACCTTAAATGATTTGTACATCATGAATATTCAAAAACTACTGTTTATCCGCAAAAACAATGGGCAATCCTGTACGTTGAGACAAATCTGCCTTAATGTCAACTTGTGACTAGCTCATTACTTAAACTACTATGAAAGTAGCGTACTTTTTATGAATATACCCCCACAAACGAAAATGCTTTAGAACAATGTTGTCATTGTTCAATAAGTGTTTTCGTTATTTTTATCTGCAATTATACTATTTTGTTTGTTATCTTAAAATCACCTTTAGTTTACTATTTATTCAAAGAAATCAAAAATGATATCTGTTAAATCGTTTTTTATATTTATATCTAGTTTCGATAACTAGATAGTGACATTCCTATAACTGTATGTTAGAATTAATTTGTTGAACGAGTACAACTAATTTACTATAATTGAATTTATAAATGATTATCGTAGTCCTTGCACCGTTTTATTTTTCTTAAGGAGGTAATTTAATTTGGTCAAAACACCCGAGTTCACAAAAAAATATCTGATTCGCAACGAGGTTTTAAATGCTGTTACCCATGGAATCGGAGTATTGCTGAGTATAGCTGGTCTAGTGTTGTTACTTATGAAAGGTTCTCAAAGTGGTTCTACCTTAGAGTTTGCATCTTATATCGTATACGGTTCTAGTCTAATCTTGCTTTATTTGTGTTCTACCTTGTATCATAGCTTAAGTTTCACTCGTGTAAGAAGGCTATTCAAAATATTAGACCATAGCAGTATTTATGTATTGATTGCTGGAACGTACACTCCTTATTGCTTAGTCACGATTGGCGGAACATTAGGATGGACAATGTTTAGTATTATATGGATCATTGCTGTATCTGGAATAGTTTTCAAAAGCGTAGCTGTAGAAAAATTCCCAAATGTTTCCACTTTAGTTTACATTTGTATGGGATTAATCTGTGTTTTCACTTTCAAACCTTTGTATGAAGGCTTAGGAACAAATGGCTTGTATTTATTGGTAGGCGGTGGAGCTGCTTATATTATTGGAACTATTTTTTACAGTTTGCGCAATGTTAAATACATGCACGTAGTCTGGCACCTTTTTGTTTTACTAGGAACCGGTTTGATGTTTTTATCCATTCTATTTTACGTTTAAATAAATTAAAAACCTCTCTTTAACTAAGAAGTCCAGTCCTCTTAGTTAAAGAGTTTTTTTATCTACCTGTTTATCTTATCGGATTCTTTTGAAAAAAATTAATATTTCAACTTGTCGTTACAAAAATTTCACATTTGACTGTTATACTTCTAGTATCGACTCTATCGTTATGAAATTATTTTTACTGATAAATTTACTTTTATGCTTTTCATGGTAAGATAAACATAATTAGACAGAATGGAAAGAAAGGAGAACATTATGCCATTTTATTTTTTCTTTGATCCAACTATGATTTTTATTTTGATCGGCTTGGTCATTTCAGGCATCGCAAGCGGTTATGTGCGCAGCACTTACACTAAATATTCAGATACAGGAAATTCCAGAGGGCTTACTGCATGGGAAGTTTCTCGTAATATATTGGACAATGCCGGCTTACAAAATGTAACTTTAGACCGTATTCCAGGTGATTTAACTGATCACTATGATTCGCAAAACAATATTTTACGTTTGTCAGATGCTACCTATAACTCAACTTCTGTAGCTGCTATCGGTGTTGCTGCTCACGAGGCTGGTCATGCTATACAAGACCAAGAAAACTATTTCCCATTAAGATTGAGAAGCACGCTTGTTCCTGTAGCTAATTTTGGGCAAGGAATCTCTCTACCGCTTATTTTAGCTGGAGTTATTTTCGGAGGAAACCAGTCTCTTATCAACATAGGTATCTTATTTTTCTCACTTACGTTGGTATTCCAATTGGTTACTTTACCAGTAGAATTCGATGCATCCAATCGAGCAATCGCTATTTTGGATAATCAGCAAATCTTGACTCCTGAAGAATTAGATCAATCGAAGAAGGTTTTACGGGCTGCCGCTTTAACATATGTAGCTGCGGCAATTGCATCTTTCTTGCAAGTCTTGAGACTCGTTCTTCTTTTTGGAGGCGGCAGACGAAACGATTAGATACAGCGAAAAAAACCGTTTTATTAGAGTATTAATTAAATTACAAGAGCGAGGATTCACTTATTAAAGTGACCTCGCTCTTTTTGTGTTCCGTTATACCCTATAAACGGCCACATCAACCAATGTTAAACCAAAAAAACGGCTATACTGTTCTGCTTCATCATTGAGTAAGTCTACAGGTATTTCCAATGAAGTCGCTAAAGTAAATTCCATGAACAAGTTTTCTTTCTTAACTACCGCTTTCCAACTTCCAATTACTTCTCCGTTAAGAAGTATCGGCAAGACGTACCCTGTTCGTTGCGGATCTAATTTACTTTGCATTTCTCTTGACCATGAGGCGGTCCGATCTTTGTATCCGATCAAGAGTTCATCCAAACTATAAATCAAATGAATTTTTTCAGATACCAGTGTGTTGGTTTGTTGTTCACTTGGCAAATACCAATACTCCGTCTTACTTTCATCACGAATAAAAAGTTCACTTTCCGCTAAATGAAAGCCAAGCGTTGCTTCTTTTTGTGTTAACCCAGCCCACCAAGAAAAATCTTTCACGGTAGCGGGGCCATGACTTTGAAGATATCGCACAGTCAGTTTATGAAGAGCTTCCTCTCTAGATAGAGGTTTCACATTAGATATCCAATCTGCTGTTAAACCAAATGTTTGTTGTTTTCCTTCCGTTGGTCCTATAAAGATAAGCCCTTTTTGAGCTGCATGCCATAACAAATGATACAAACGCTGTTTACTAGTATCAATGCCAGCTGTTTCCAAAGTTTCTCGAATAGCTGGCCGACTTAGTAATTTCTTTCCTTCTAAAGATTTAACAAACACATCCAGACTTTGAGACAATATGCTTTCTTCCAATCCAGCCTCTTTTTTCATATGATTTTTATACCGTTGCAACATTTTTTCTTTGGAAAGTTGGACCATCCAGTGCAAATCTTCAATAGCCACAAAGTGGATCGTATGACGCATTGTCCAAGAACGGACAATTTTTATGTCCTCAAGAGAGCGTTCTATGTCTGCTTTGGTAAGACTAGGTGCGCGCATCCCCATCGCCCATAGTCCTGGTGCATAATCTTGTCCTTGAATAGCTCCCATCCACTTAACTGTTTCCTCCACTGTCTCAAACTGAACGTTGCTAAGCAATTGATTGTTTAACCTATGCTGTAAAAGAGCTTGTTTTTCCATCCTTCAGCACTCCTAAATGAGTAGAATTGACCTTTTCTTATTGACTTTGAATATCTCGTTTGTTGTATCCAAGAAATCCAATCAGGGTTAAAATAACCGCAAGAACACTTAAAATACCTAAAGCAGCCCAATCGATTTCTTCTATTGGAATCTGGGGAATATGATGAAAGGCTGATAGATTATTTACCCACTCGGGAAAATCTATTAAATCTCCTACGTAAATTACAACAAGAGAAAATACAACATATAACCAAACTAAACTACTTCCTTTTAGAAAAACTCCAATAATCATAGTTGCTAAACCCAACACAACCCAAATCGCAGCTATATAAACAAGTGCCGATTTCAAAGGAATACTCCACTCAAGACCATTTATTAAAACATGATTGGCGGTTAAATACAAACCTAGTCCGATCATAATTTGCATAACAATAGCTGCTAATAATGAAATAAAGTAGTAACCAGATAGAATCCTGTTCCTTGGAATAGAGCGGCTGTAATAATTTTCAACATTACCCTGTTTTTCTTCTTTTTTTAATTTTAAAAGAGTAGAAACCACTGGTATGGCAGAAAAAACAGACAATATACTCATCAATAAAGCAATAAATTGTTCTGTCAAAGAAACTCCAGATTCTGCTGAAAAGTATGCTTGAATGATGTCCATATCTGAAAAATAGACTTCTAACTCTCCTAATATAGCACCAAAAGCCGCACTCAATAAGAACAACACGATTGCCCAAGAAATTAAAGTTGTTTTTTCTAAATACCAAATTAAACCTGGCGTAGTTTTTAAAAAGCTTGATGCATGGATTTTCCCTTTACGATCAGGCAATAAACCAGCATTGATATCTCTTTTAGTGTTCAAGTAAAGTGCTGCTAGCAGTAATAGCGTTGCACTAAACAATAATACACTAACTGGCCACCAATCATTCGTTACGAAAACTCCTGTGCGAACTACCCATCCAAGTGGAGAAAGCAGTGCCAATCTTTCACTTTCAACATCTCCTATTGCACGAATGATATACATCACTATTAAAACTCCTATAGATAAGCTGGTAGTACCTCTAGCCGTTTCAGCTAATTGAGCAAAGAACACGGTAAGGCCTGCAAAGAATATTCCACAAGCTCCTAACAACGTCCCATATAGAAGCGATGCTTCCCAAGTCATTCCTGATGCTGAAATAAAACCTAGACCTGCAGCTGTCAAAAGAAAGAGAGCACCATTCACGACCAGAACCATTATTCCTGAAGCTGTTAAATATGCTAAACGCCCAACTGGCAAAGCTCGCACCATTTCTAAACGCCCTTCTTCTTCATCATCTCGAGTACTAGAGCTGACAAATAAAATATTCATGACTCCCACACCTATAGCTGTAAATAGTAACATTTCATTTGCAAAAACAGCTCCAATATTATAGTCTTCTAAAGTATAATTAGGACCTAACATCGCATTCATTGCGGGATTTTCCATAGTCAAAGCGAATCCCATAATATCTTCTGGTGTCTCATATACAGTGGGATACACATTTGCTACAATCAACGTAATCCCTACTAATCCTAGCAACCACAGAAAGATTTTGAATAGATTTTGGCGTAGCAGCAACTTTGTTATTTTTACGGTTCCTTTGAACAAATGAAGCCCCATTAGTGAACGCCCCCACTCTTAACCTCTTTATTGCTGTTTTTACCCTCATAGTGACGCATAAACAAATCTTCTAGCGTTGGAGCATTACTTTCTAATTTTATGACCCCAAATTGGCTGATATATTCTATTATTTCTGCCATATATTCTGTGTCTATTTGGAACTCCCAACCCATTTCCTGCTGATAGACATCGTGTACTCCCTTCATTCCTTTTAGTCCGGTCAGTTCTTTTTTTGTTTCCACAGTAATCTTCGTACGCGTAAGATGGCGTAGTTCTTCTAGTGTTCCTTTTTCAATAATCTCACCCTCACGAATAATAGCGACGCGGTCACATAATTTCTCTACTTCAGATAATATATGACTCGACAAGAGAACGCTTTTCCCTTGTTTTTTAACTTCTAAAACACACTCTTGAAATGTTCGTTCCATTAATGGATCTAACCCAGCGGTTGGTTCATCTAAAATATATAAATCAGCTTCTGATGCAAAAGCAGAAATAAGAGCGATTTTTTGGCGGTTTCCTTTAGAATAGGCACGACATTTTTTAGATGGATCTAAATCAAAACGTTGAATCAAATCATCTCTTTTTGATGTGTCGACATTTCCATGCATCTTCAGAAACAAATCAATCACTTGTCCGCCAGTTAAATTAGGCCATAAATTAGCGTCCCCTGGAACATAAGCAATTCGTTTGTGTATCTCAACGGAATCACGCCAAGCGTCTTTACCGAAAATGGAGACTTGCCCTTCAGTAGGCTTTAGCAAACCTAATAAAACACGGATAGTCGTTGATTTCCCAGCTCCATTTGGTCCGATAAAGCCATAGATCTCACCTTCATTCATGACTAAGTCAATCTGGTTCAAGGCTGTAAATTTCCCGAATTTTTTACTCAAGCCTTTGACTTCTACAATACTCATTTCAGCTTTCCTCCTTTAGTTTGTTGCTGTTCATACCTTTTTTTATAAAACTCTAAAAAAGATGCTTCTTTGTCTATCATCAATTTATCATTTTATTCCCTTTTTAGCCAATAGGTTAATTCAGCTACAATTGAGATTTCCTCTTGAAATGTCTGTACAGAAGAAGGATAATGATAATAAAATAAGATATTCATTAGAGTATATTGAGAATTTAATTTCACGATTCTTATTACATATAGGAGGATACCAATGAAAAAAATCACTTCGGAAAGTTTATTTGGATTGAAGAACGTCTCTCAATCTATCGCTTGGAAAAATACAATCTTTTATTTAGAAACACAAATCGATAAGAAAGAGAATCTTTACCGAACCGCTATTAAAAGTTTGGATCGTACAACGAAACAACGTCGGGATTGGGGCGATACTGGTTCAGTGAATACGGCTATTAAAATTTCTCCAAATAACAAATGGTTAGCTTACTTGTCTAATGGAACAAAAGACAAAAAGATGCAACTCATGGTGATGCCTTTAGATGGGGGAAGTCCTTTTCAATTAACCGAAGATAAAGAAGGGGTTTCAACCTACTACTGGACAAACTCTGGTGCAAGCATTTATTATCAGACAGCTGCTGAACTTGAGCTGGAAGAGGAAATCAACGGAGATAAAAAGGATAGCCAATCGGATACATCAGAAAAATTACCTGAAGCTACAAACATAAAAAAACTAACTTATAAATTAGATGGTGTAGGTATACTCCCACAAAATCAGAATCACCACGTCAAAAAAATCGATATAGCGACTAAAAGCAGCAGTACTATTCTAACCAGAAAAGAAAGTTTCGCTTTAAACTATGTAGCTAAAGATGAAAGCTACTTGATTTATGCTGACGAATTAAATCCAGAAGATGAATGGGATTACGGTGCAACTGTTTACTGGTATGATTTAGCAACAAAAGAAAGTCATTCATTAACCACTTCTATTCCACAAGGTAGTTTTAGTTTCGGAGCTATGTCTCCAAAAGAAGATTATTTACTTTTAGTGGGAAATGATTTTGAATACGCATTTGTATCTCAAAATAAACTTTACGGCTATGATCTCTCATCGCATCAGTTGACTTGTTTAACCCCCAATGAAGATCTTGAAGTTAGTGACACATTAGTCGGTGACTTCCAACAACAAGTTACCGGTATCGAACCTGTTTGGCTAGATGATGAAGAATACCTATTTTCCGCTACGGAACATGGAAAAATCAAGCTGTATAAAGGAAATCGTTCAGCAGAAATTTCTTTAGTTTTCGACGAACCGATGCATTTGACGGACGGAAGTTTAGTGCCAGATACTCAAACAATGGTTGTAACCTATTCTACAACTAGTAAACCAAGTGAACTAGGTCTACTGGATTTAAAAACAAAAAAAATAGAGCTGTTATACAATCCTAATGAATCATTTGATAAGGAGCATACTATTGTTCAACCTGAAATGTTTTGGTACAAAGGTGCTGATGATTGGGATATCCAAGGATGGTATTTAGCCCCACTAGAGCGCACAGATTCTCACTCGGCTGTTTTATACATTCACGGCGGTCCGCAAGTTAGTTATGGGGAAACTTTCTTCCATGAAATGCAAGTATTAGCTGCAAAGGGTTACGGCGTAATCATGCTAAACCCACGAGGCGGAAATGGCTATGGACAGGAATTTGTCGCTTCTATTTTAGGGGATTATGGTAATAAAGACTTTGAGGATTTAATGTTGGGTACAGATACTGTGTTAGCGGCCCATCCCGAAATCAATCCAAAAGAACTTTACGTTAGCGGTGGAAGCTATGGCGGTTTTATGACTAATTGGGTAGTCGGTCATACAGATCGATTCAAAGCTGCTGTAACTCAACGTTCTATTTCTAACTGGATCAGCTTTTATGGTACAAGCGATATT
This sequence comes from Desemzia sp. RIT 804, assembly GCF_016892605.1. GTDB lineage: Bacteria > Bacillota > Bacilli > Lactobacillales > Carnobacteriaceae > Desemzia. The sequence continues at coordinate 13,317 of NZ_JAFEMV010000005.1, read as the reverse complement.
GGACCTTTCTTTGTAAAATTCCAATTGCAACATGACTTGTCAAACGTAGAAAAATTATGGGGTATGTCTCCTTTGTCTCATGCGCATCAAGCTAAAACGCCTATTTTAATCATGCATAGCGACGAAGACTTGCGTTGCCCAAAAGAACAAGGTGAACAATTCTATACAGCAATGAAACGTCAGGGCGTGGATACCAAATTTATGACCTTCCCCAAATCCAGTCATGGGCTATCACGCATTGGATTACCTAACCTGAGGATCCAACGAATGGAAGCTGTAGTAGACTGGTTTGAAACCCATTAATCTATATGATTTCTAAAACTTAAAAAGAACCGAGCGCGGAACAAAAGACGTTTTGACCATTGAATATAAACCAGCCTCCCCTTATAAGATGCTTTTTCTCAGAAGGGGAGGCTGGTTTATAGGCATGTGGTCAGGCTTTTGGAACGCGTTTAAAAGCACCGGCTTAGTATGTGACAGAGATAAAGACTATTGTCCCAGCCTCGGTGATTCTTTTTTATTTCCGCATCAAATGCAATTCAGCAAATTGTCCAACTTGGCGTGTTCCTTTTAAGATCCACTTTGAATGGTAATGGCCATTTTTGAACAATGGTATCCCCGTGCCTAAAAGTACAGGAGCAATCGTGATAATCAATTCATCCACTAAATTTGCTTCTAAAAAGTCACGAATCACTACTCCACCACCCATTAGCCAAATATTTTCCCCTGTTTGTGCTCTTATGGTTTCGATGAGGTGCTTTGGTTCTTCTTGTGTATAACGAACATTTACAGAAGATTCTTTTGAGGAGTGAGAATACACATAAGTCATCTTATCCTTATAAGGGTTCTCTCCCTTCAGTTCTTCCATTACCCAATCAAATGTTCTTCTACCCATAATAACCGTATCTACTGTCTGATCAAATTCTTCTATCCCTTTATTCGCTTCCTCTTGCCCTTCTACATCAAAAAGCCACTCTAGACTGTCTCCTTCAGTAGCAATGTACCCATCCAAACTACAAGCAATATTCAAAACCACTTTTCTTTCTGTCAGATTCATTTTATCTCATCCTTTCTCAGAATAGAAAAAAGCAGAAATCCTGTTATGTGATTTCTGCTTCTTAATCTTTACTTTAATCTAAACCAATTTCTTCTCTAACAACATCTGCAATACGATCTACATAATTGTTTACTTGTTCTTCAGTCGGTGCTTCGGCCATTACACGTAATAATGGCTCTGTTCCACTTGGGCGTACCAAGACGCGCCCGTTACCCGCCATTTCAGCTTCTACTTCTTCAATAACTTTCTTGATAGCCGGAACTTCCATTGCGCCATTTTTATCACTAACTCTTATATTTACTAATTTTTGAGGATATTCTGTAACCTCTTCAGCTAATTCGGATAATTTTTTACCTGTTTCTTTCATGACATTTAATAATTGAACAGCAGAAAGCAATCCATCACCTGTAGTATGGAAGTCTAAAAATACCATGTGACCTGATTGTTCCCCACCTAGATTGTAGTCATTTTTGCGCATTTCTTCTACTACATAACGGTCGCCAACCTTAGTTTTCAAGGCTTTCATTCCAACAGCTTCAACAGCTTTATGGAACCCTAAGTTGCTCATGACCGTTGAAACGATCGTATCTTTTTTCAAATGACCTTTATCTTTCATGTGTTTACCGCAAATGTACATAATCTTATCGCCATCAACAATATTTCCTAGTTCATCCACAGCAATAATGCGGTCGCCATCTCCATCAAAAGCCAGACCAGCATCAGCACCTTTTTCGACAACCATTTCTGCTAAACCTTCTGGGTGCGTAGAACCTACTCCATCATTGATGTTTAATCCATTTGGAGAAATTCCCATGACGTCAAATTCAGCGTCTAAATCAGCAAATAGACGATTGATCAATGGGCTTGTAGCTCCATTTGCTCCATCTAAACAAACTTGCAAACCATTTAGATCTCCAGCAATTGTTTGTTGTAAGAATTGAGTGTATTTTTGAGATCCTTCTTTGTAATCTTCTACGCTTCCTAGTCCTGCTGCACTTGGGCGTGGTAGTCTATCTTCTTCTTGGTCTAGGAAGACTTCAATTTCCTCTTCTTGATCATCCGATAATTTAAATCCGTCTGAACCAAAAAATTTGATACCATTATCTGGAGCTGGATTATGTGAAGCTGAAATCATTACACCAGCCGCTGCTCCTTGGATTCTTGTTAAATAAGCTACTCCGGGAGTACTGATAACACCTAGTTTTAGGACTTCGATTCCTACAGACATCAGTCCAGAAATCAACGCATATTCTAATAATTGCCCTGACATACGAGTATCTCTGCCTACTAAAACGCGAGGTTGTTCATCTCCCTCAGTGTGTTGTGACAATACATAACCGCCATATCTTCCTAATTTAAATGCTAATTCTGGTGTAAGTTCTGAGTTTGCAACGCCTCTTACTCCATCTGTTCCAAAATATTTTCCCATTTTCCAAAAGCTCCTTTTCAATAATTGAATCGATTGCTTGTTCTTGTATTTAATTCTCATTTTATCCATTATTCGCTAAAATATTTGTTCATTATTCACTATTATCTTCTTGTGAACTCTCTGATGAGCTTTGTTCAGAAGATTCAGAGCTTTCTGAACTGCTTGAACTTTCCGAAGTTTCGCTACTTTCTGATTCTTCACTGCTCTCTTGACTGTTTTCTGATTCTTCACTGCTCTCGGATGTAGAACCTGAATTCTCATTTGTTGGTGGTTCAGGCTCATCATCCGGGTTAGAATTATCCGCTTCTTCTTCAGCAGTAACTGTAACTTCTACCTCAATTGTCTCTGGCAGCACAGATGTTGCATCATCAGGTACAGGTACTGAGATTTCTACAGTGGAAGACTCGGTCATACCTGTAATATCTACAGGAACTTGCAGCTCTGTTAGTGAATCCAACACACTGTCTTCTGCTACAATATTTGCCATTGTTTCAGCACCGTCAGCAAATTCTAAATCATAAAGGTACCCTTCTACTGGAGTCCCAGTTTGTACTAACGCAAGAGGTAAATCTTTATTGTTTGAAGATACTGGAATCGTTACATTGACTTCACTAGGCGTAACTTCAACATTTAATTGATTTCCTTCTAAGTCTGTTACAATGACAGGCAGTGTTTCACTGATATCTGAATTAATATTCTCATCTTCTGTCAGTCTAACTTGGACGTTCGCAATTTGTTCCAGCGTAGAAGCTGCTCCTTCAATAAGAACCGTTTCTGTATCCACAATCGGACTTCCTGCTTCGTATCCTCTTGCTAAAGAATTTTCATTAAATAAAACAGATACATTATAATTCTCACTAGCTCGTTCTTGGATAGTGATGGTCACTTCTGAAGGGTACAGAGAATATTCTAATTCAGATGACAGTCCAGCTGGTATTAATTCTATCGTAAAAGTACCCTCACCTAATTCATTTAAATCAGGTGTAACAATATCAAAACTCTCAGTGGTCAACGTATTTAGTAACACCGCTGTGGACCCTTCCAACAAGATAGATACTGATTCTGGTATACCTGTTACAAAGTACTCTTCTTGATCAATATTAACGATAACAGGTAGATCGGTAATCATTTCAGAACTATTTACCGTAGCACCGCCTGATAGATTATTTGTGCTAAACTGCTTGTTATTTTCATTATTCACGTAAGTAAACAATAATATAGCAAAAGCTAGTGCAACAATCCGTAAAAACCAAGGCGAGCTAGTTACTTTTTCTATCATTTTTTAGAAGCCCCCTTTTTGAAACTATTAAAGAAAGTTTGAATAGGGTTGCTTGTTTGTTCTTCATCACTAGTCACTAACGCTTTTGTTAAAAACACTTCAAAATCTTCTTTTGATAAATCACGGTATAGATTACCGTTTTGTGTGATACTCACCCCACCAGTTTCTTCAGAAACAATAATGGTCAAAGCGTCAGATACTTCACTCAACCCAATGGCTGCTCTATGACGAGTTCCTAACTCTTTAGAAATCAACGAGCTTTCTGATAGTGGTAAATAGCTTGCTGCTGAAGCAATCTCGAAATCTTGGATAATAACTGCTCCATCATGCAACGGAGTATTCGGGATAAAAATATTGATCAATAACTCCCCTGAAATATCCGCACTCAAAGGAATCCCAGTGTTGATATACTCTTCCAACCCTGTTTCCATTTCAATAGCCATTAATGCTCCTATACGTCGTTTACTCATGTACTGAACAGACTTTAGTATACTTGATACAAGTTCTTCGCCAGGATCTTTTTTCTTTTTCCTACGATTGAATAAAGAACCTCTTCCTAGATGCTCTAATCCTCTGCGCATTTCCGGCTGGAAAATAATGATCAAAGCCAGTACGGCCCATTGAATCACCAAATCCACGATCCATTCTACAGTCTGAAGTTGGAAGAAATAACTTCCCACTTTTATAAGTACAATAATGGAAATTCCTTTTAATAACTCAATAGCTCTTGTTCCTCTAACTACAATAATGAGCTGGTAAATGAAAAAGGCTACAATCAGGATATCTATAAAATTGATTAACGAGCGCCATGTAAAAAGTAGTGACCAATCTATTGACATGTGGACACCTCCAAAATGGTAAAATTGTCACTCAGTCCATATTATATCATAAAATAGTTTGAATGACGCTACTTCATTGTGCGTCTTAAGATCTTTTTCTCATTCATCTTTATTCCTGTAAATGAGGATGAATAGAAGGCAAAACAATATTTTTTTATCCGATAACCTTTGTATGCCGTAATCAAACGTTATCCTGTTAAAATGTCACGCAAAAGTAAATTGCATTCCCTTTTATCCAAGACTTAGTCAATAAAGGCACGCAATAATATTTTACGTTACAATTTGAAAAAAGGTTTAGAAAACGTTACGCAAATAAGGTCCCCTCTTATTCTTATACTTATACTTCCGACTGGCAGCTCCCAGCAACCATAAAATAATTTGCCGCCAACATAAAAAGTTTCTTTAATTTTTAGTTTGGTGAAGAAATTGTTTAAGCAACTTAGATTTTCTACCAACACTGGATGATGAAGAACAAAAAAATACACCGATCAACTGCTTTCCTGATCGGTGATTTCGTCTTATTGTGATGAGTCATGCAGGATTCGAACCTGCGACCCTCTGATTAAAAGTCAGATGCTCTACCAACTGAGCTAATGACTCATAAATTAAACTAGCATGGCTTCGTCCTAGTCTCACAAAGGGAAACCCTTCACTACCTTTGGCGCTAAGAAGCTTAACTACTGTGTTCGGCATGGGAACAGGTGTGACCTTCTTGCCATCAAAACCACACATAGTTTAATTTATAACTGGGCTAGCTGGATTCGAACCAACGCATGAGGGAGTCAAAGTCCCTTGCCTTACCGCTTGGCTACAGCCCATAAATGGTGGAGGGGGGCAGATTCGAACTGCCGAACCCGAAGGAGCGGATTTACAGTCCGCCGCGTTTAGCCACTTCGCTACCCCTCCGTGAAAATATTACTGAATTTCAGCAACAAGAATATAATACAATTAAATCACTGGTTGTGTCAAGGGAAAATTTTATTTTCAGGTTGTTTATGCATTCAATATGAATAACCTTCTACCTGCACTTTCCTTATGCTTCACAATTCTTCTAAAAAAATCAGAGTTGCCAGCTCCAGTTTGAGAACCAACTCTGTAAAAATAATTTTTATAACACTGCGACTACAGCTTCAATTTTTCTGTTTCTTCAACCGTTAGATAGCCTCCTATTATCGTTAAAAACCCATAATTCTATCATTTCGTGAATGGTTTCAGACATCAAAACATATAGCTTTGCTTTAGATATAGGATAAGAAAAAAGTTCATAAAGCTGCAACTTATACAGATAAATCTGTCTTCTATAAATTTTTATGAGATAAAAAAATGCTAACGAGTTTTCACTCACCAACGTCAAATAGTATATACCCAAATATTGTACAACCTAAAAATGGACAAAAAAATAGATACATCAAAGATCAATAAAACCTATGATATATCTATCTTTCTCGTATTATGCCGGCTGCAGGATTTGAACCTGTGACCTCCGCGTTACGAGTGCGATGCTCTACCAACTGAGCTAAGCCGGCCAACGCATAATAATTTAACTAGAATGACCCGTACGGGATTCGAACCCGTGTTACCGCCGTGAAAGGGCAGTGTCTTAACCGCTTGACCAACGGGCCTGAAGTATTTTGAGTGACAAGCACAAAAAGAATTATATAAAATATTTTATACAAAGTAAAGCCAATCTATACTTTTTTCAGCATTTTTAATTTTTTTTTAATAATTATGCATAAATTAACTTTTTTTTGGATTTTTACTAAAAAAACAGAGTGAGACAAAAATCGTTTTTAATGCTGCTTATAGTCATGGGGTCAGGATTTTGGAATATATTTAAAAATGCAATCTAATTAAAAAGACAAGACTGTGACAATTTGTCACAGCCTCGTTCATTTTATTTTTACTTTGCCGTAATATCGTGATATTTTTCTGGCTTACGTTCAAAAAGACTCACAACATACGGACATACTGGAACGATTTGTTTACCTTCAGCTTTCATTTCTTCTACTGTGCGGTCAACTAATTGTTCAGCAACACCTTGTCCTCTTAAACTCGGATCAACAAAGGTATGATCAACTAACACTTTATCTTCCCCTGAAGGTACATAGGTAATTTCAGCAATCATTTTTCCGTTCTCATCGTTCTTATAAAAACGATTGTCTCCTTTTTCAAAATCCATGGTGCATATCACTCCCTTTTTTCACTTAATCTTATTCTAGCATTTCTCAGCAAACGGTTCCACTTTACTTATTTTATTCAGTCGTTTAAAAATATAAACTGATTTTCCCCATTTGTTTAGATTGTTCTAATAAAAGAAAAGCTTTTTTGTATTCCTCAAATGGAAAAGCCGTTTCCACAATAGGTTTTAGCTGATGTTGATTTACGAATTCTAGCATCTCTAAAAATTCATCTCTGCTGCCCATTGTACTTCCTTTCAACGTATATTGCCCGTAGAAAAATTGTCTTAAATCCAATCTCACCACATCTTCTGTAGAAGAACCAAACGTTACTATTGTTCCACCTCTTTTTAATACTCCCAAGGATTTATTAAAGGTTGCTGATCCCACTGAATCAATAACTACATCTATTTCTTCATCACCCATAACTTCTTTCCAATTTTCATTAGAAAGAATAGTTTTTACCGCCCCTAATTTTTTCGCTTTAGCCAGTTTTTCTTTCGATCGAGAAGTAACAGATACTTTTGCACCAATTGCTGTCGCAAATTGCAATAAATAGGTTGCTACACCTCCACCGATTCCAGGAATAAAAACTTTTGTACCTTTAGTTACTCCTCCTTTGGTAAATAACGCACGATAGGCTGTTAATGCAGACAACGCCAAGACTCCGGCTTCTTCCCAAGTTAAATAATTTGGTTTTAGAGCAATATTCTCTTCAGAAAGAACCACCTCTTCGGCAAAAGTCCCACTTAAGGGATAGCCTAACAGTTGAAAATTTTCAGGAGCAACGACTGCATTTTCGATCCATCCTATCCCTGGATTGATCACTACCTCATCTCCAATAGAAAAACTGGTTACTTCTGATCCTATCTCAGTAAGCACGCCAGCTCCGTCTGATCCAACAATTACAGGAGCTTCAGTCTCTTTGTGATTCACTAATGTAAATAAATCTCTATGATTTAGTCCCACTGCTTTCATTTGGATCCGAACCTCTTTAGGGTCTAAACGAGTTTGCTTCTCTATGTTTTGAATGCTTAACCCAACTGATCCTTGTCTTCCATCATGCACTAAAGCTTTCATCAAATCATCCTTTCATCCAGTCAAATTTTCTAGTCTATACACTTAGTATACCTAAAAAGACTTAGCGAAATCTTATCTGATTTTTTAACCACTTCAAGAATCAATCTACTGTAATTTCTCAACTGTGCGCCGGATGTCTGTGCTGTCGCAAATAGTAGATATTACAGACACTCCATCTGCTCCAGAGGAACGAACGATACTAGCATTTTCTTCTGTGATTCCTCCTATTCCCACAATTGGAAAAGTGACAAACTGTTTTCGTATAGTGCTTAAAAAATGTAACCCAGCAGGTGGTTTCGCATCTTTTTTCGTTTGCGTTTTATATATTGGTCCGATTCCCACGTAATCTGCTCCGTTAAGAATGGCCAGTTCCATTTCTTCAATATTATGGACAGAAACACCAACGATTTTGCCTTTTGCACGTTCCCGAAATGCTGGAAGTGACAAATCTTCTTGACCAATATGGATGCCGTCAGCATTTAGTTTAAGCGCGAGTTCCACATCATCATTAATAATAAATGGTATTTGATAGCGTTGGCACATTTTTTGGCACGCATAGGCAAACTCCTCGTAAGCTGTACCGGTTAATGCACCTTCTCCTTTTTCCCGTAATTGGAAACAAGTGATACCTGCTTCTAATGCCTCTTTGAGTGTTTGTAAAGGGTCTTTTTTGCAGTTGATCGTGCCCATGATAAAATAAACTTTCAAGAGATCAGCATTCATTTACTTTTACCTCGCAGATTCCTTGTTGGTCTTTATAAGCAAAGTGGTTTGTTGGTCCATTTCCACTCCCTATATGAAGTGGTGTAGAAATAGCTAAATGAACAAATTTTTTCGCTTCCATAATGGATTCGCGTAATGGTAATCCTTTGGCTATGTTTGCTGTCAGAGCTGCAGAAAATGTACATCCTGTTCCATGTGTGTCTTTCGTTTCTACACGCGGTGTTGTTAGAGTATAGGATTGTTGTTGAGTGTATACTCTATCTGTTGCATCTGCTCCTTCTAGATGGCCACCTTTTATAACCACACATTGAATTCCCATTTGTAGAATTTGCTGGGCAGCTTTATCCACATCTTTAGCATTTTTAATACGCATCCCTGTCAGCATTTCTGCTTCAGGAACATTCGGCGTACAAATAGTTGCATAAGGTAAAAGTTTTTCTATTAACGTTTTGACTGCTGTATCTTGCAATAGGTTTGCTCCTCCTTTTGCAATCATTACTGGATCAACGATTAATGGGATTTCTTGTTGTCTTATAGTTTCAGCCACAACCTCGATAATCTCAGCTGAAAACAACATGCCCGTTTTTATTGCTTTCACTGAAAAATCATTTAGTATAGTTTGTAGCTGTTGCTGTACAAAACTTGGTGGCACTTCATAAATGCCATGTACACCTAGTGTATTTTGGTCAGTTAAGGCTGTTATGGCTGTAGTTCCAAATACGCCAAGTTCTTGGAAGGTTTTGATATCTGCTTGAATCCCAGCTCCTCCGCCTGAATCTGATCCTGCAATCGTTAATGCTATCAATTTTCACCCTCCGATATCTTTTGTAATGCATTCATAAAGTGCACAGCAAATGTTCCTAATTCATTTGCACTTTGTTCAGCAGCATGCTTATAATCTTTTAGTGTCCTTGCTAGATCTTGCAGTGGATGTATACCACTAGCAAGAGACGCTGCACAAACAGCACTTAATAAACAACCCGTGCCCGTAATACGCGTTGCAGATTCCTTACCTCCAGCAACTTGAAGTTCCTTAAGACCGTCCGTTACGAAATCAGTCTCTCCAGTTACAACAACAAGGCATTTATACTGCAAAGCGACCCGTTTCGCCACCACAATAGCATCAATTTCACCTGTCCCGCTGTCCACCCCTTTTGATTGCCAAACCTCATCTGCGATCGCTGCCAGCTCGCCTATATTACACCGTATCAAATCAAATTGAACTTCTCTTAGCAATTGCTGAACCAGCTGTTTCCGGTAACTTGTAGCACCAACTCCTACTGGATCTAAGACAATAGGAATGGACAATTCATTGGCTTTTTTTCCAGCAATCAGCATAGCTTCTGCTGTACGCTCATTTACAGTACCAATATTAATCAATAGTGCCTGAGCTTTTGTTACTATCTCCGAAACTTCGTTCACTTCATCAGCCATAATAGGAGAAGCACCAATTGCCAATAAGCCATTTGCCGTGAAGTTAGCGACCACATAATTGGTCATACAGTGCACTAAAGGAGCGGATTTTTTTATTTGTGATAACATATTTGTTCCCTCTTTCTTTTTTATCTTTTCTTTAACCTCTTAAATATATCCACCGAAACAACTTATCTAAAATTCTTTTTAAAAAATACTGATCTCAATCCTCCTTTTTTAAACGCAAGCACAAAAAAGTCTCTACAAATGTTGTAGAGACTAAAAAAGTGTATAAGAAAAACACTAATCAGCTCCCTACGTCAGTATTAACTAACAGGTTCTAAGGGTCAGGTTTTACCTTCTCAACACAACTGTGTCCCCCCGCAATTAAAAGTTTTACAAAAGAAAAGCTCCCCATCATAATGGAGAGCTCAGTACGCAAATATATGTACTGTTGTGCTCCCTACGTTAGTGTTAACTAACAGGTTCTAAGGGTCAGGTTTTACCTTCTCAACACTATTGTGTCCCCCTGCAAAACATTTAATTAATTATAAGCTTACTACAGATAATAAGTTTAATCAATCGTCTTACTGTCTAAAATACTATAAGCCTACTTCATTAATCAGGGTCTTTAATACACCGCTCGACGTTCTCTTTTATAGTACAAAATCTCATTGTTTGTGGTCTTAAGATAGCAGTGTTAAAGTAATCATAAATAGAGAACCAAACAGAGAGAGGAGCACTTTTTATGAAATCTATCGCGATTAAAGAATTTGGGTCAGCTGATCAATTAAAAGAGTTGGAAATAGAGAAGCCGTCTATCAAAGATGATCAGGTATTAATCGAAGTTCATGCTTTCTCTATTAACCCCGTTGATTGCAAAAGACGTTCGGGTAAAATGGGCGGCAAACTTCCTATGGTGCTTGGTGGTGATGTTGCTGGTATCGTAAGTGAAATTGGTACAAATGTCACGAATGTAAAGCCAGGTGATCGTGTATTTGCTAATGCATCCAAAACTTACGCTGAATATGCTCGGTCTCGCGCCGAAGTAACTGTTAAAATCCCTGATAAACTCTCTTTTGTCGAAGCAGCTGCAATTCCATTAGCTGGACAAACCGCTTGGGAAGCTTTAATAGATAAAGGACAATTAAGGGATAATGAAAAAGTCTTGATTCACGCCGGAGCTGGTGGAGTAGGCTCACTGGCTGTACAAATTGCTAAACATTACAAAGCTTACGTTATTGCGACAGCCAGTGAGAAAAACAAAGAGTTTCTTACTTCTCTAGGTGTGAACCATGTCATTGATTATAAAAAAGAGGATTTTGAAAAAGTAGTCAGTGATGTCGATCTCGTAATAGACCCTTTAGGAGGCAAATCTCAAGAAAAAAGTTTCACTGTTCTAAAAAAAGGCGGACGCTTAGTTTCCTTAGTACAAAAGCCGGATGAAACTAAATTAAAAGAATTGGGGATCGTAGGAATTATTTTCAGTATGACCCCCACAAGCAAACGCCTGCAAAAGTTAGCTGATTTACTTACCAGTGGAAAAATCAAAGCCATAGTCAGTCAAACTTATCCTTTTACAGAAGAAGGAGTACGTGAAGCACATGAACAAAGTGAAACAGGTCATACAAGAGGTAAAATCGTGATTAAAGTAAAATAGATTAAAAAGATGGAATCAAGAAAAAATTCTTGACTCCATCTTTTCATTTATTTTTATTGGTTCTCATCTAATAGATCTTTTTCAGAATCATAATCTAAATCATCTAGAGTTTCATCCAACTTATCTGCAGGAATCGTTTGATCTTCATTAGGTTCTGCTGATGTCCCATGAACGTTTCCATGCGGAGCTTTCATTTCGTCAGAATATTTCTCTTTTAAGTCTTGCGCTTTTTCTTCGCCGGCTTCTTTCCATTCTTGTGCTTTTTCTACTCCTGCTTCTTTCCATTCTTGCCCTTTTTCCATTCCGGTATCTTTTACATCAGTAAACTTATGCTTAATATCTGAGCGCAATTCTTTTCCTGATTTAGGCGCAAATAACAATGCAACTAGTGCACCTGCTAAAGGCAGTGCAATTAATTTAGCTACTTTCATTTGTTTTACCTTAGCTGGCATAGCCTTAGTAACCCCTTTAGCAATTTTTGCTTTGGTTTTCATACTTGGTTTAGCCATATGGTGCATATGGTGCGTGGAAGGTAAATAGTCTTTCGCTGTATCATATGCATCTTGGGCATAATCTGTTCCCATGTCCATCAATTTTGATAATTTCATACTATTCGTGCTCCTCTCACTTCTTGTTTTTCTTGTATACCTATAGGTGTTCACATACTTATCATATAACAAATATAGAATTCTCTAAAGTAAAACGCACTCAAATATACAAAATTACTCTCTAGATCCGTTTTAAAAAAAGCAAATAGTGCTAACAGTTCACTTTTCTCTAATTCAAACATTCTGCATTCTCACTTATAAGACAAAAAAGAACTCTTTCTAATCAGGTTAATTAGCTGTAAATAACCCACAGAAAGAAGTCCTTTTACTAATCACTTTACGAAAAAATAGTATCGTTCAAATGATAAGCTAGTTTTTACGATAGGGGTTTGAATGACGCCGGATTACAAGAAGCGTACGATATTAAATATGGTCAGTGCACACATGCCTAACATAAATACATTGTATATTTTTCCAATAGCTGCATTGGAAATCCGTTGATTGATCCGAGTTCCATAATAGCCGCCAACAATCCCTACGAGAATCAACCAAGGTACAAGTGATAAATCAAAATCTGCATGTTGTTGACCTATTAGGATGATAATAATTTTTGTTATTTGTGAGAAGAAAACTGTTGCGACGGAATAAACTGATGCTTGCTTCAACGTATAACCGAAGAAGATAACAAGTAAGGAAACATTCAACAGTCCTCCACCAATGCCTAAAAAGATGGAAATGACTCCTAAGAATAACCCTAATAAAAACATGTTGATACGAGAATTTTTAAATGTCAAACTACTTCCGCTCTTACGATAGGTATACAGCCATCTTCATATTATCCACAAACTGTTGATATTATAGACGTTTACTAATTTACTAATAGTTTTAAACATGGATCCTATCAATGAATATTTATGAACATAAAAAAAGCTGCAGTTTGATTAGTAATTGGAAAATGACTTCCAAATACATCAAACTGCAGCTTTAACTGTTTCATATAAGCCACTTGCCGGATTCGAACCGGCGACCTCTTCCTTACCATGGAAGCGCTCTACCGACTGAGCTAAAGCGGCATTTAGATTAATGCGCTTTAGTTTTGGATAAAAAAAAAG
>NZ_JAFEMV010000004.1 GCF_016892605.1 Desemzia sp. RIT 804 | reverse complement strand
CAGTTCCTTCTTATATCCGATCAGCTAACCGCCTCGCTTCACTCTCTATCTAAAACGCTCTGCTCCGCTCTCTCTAAAACGAGTTGCGAAAAGCAGCCTATGCGCCTATAAGAAAATTTCAACTGTCAGGTAAAAAACACCTGCCTGTTGGAATTTTCTTATAGGCGATAGCCTAATCGCTTTTCTCCACTCTTTATTCAGCTATATAGGCTGTTCTGAAGTGGAAGTAGCTTGCGTAGCGGTGGAATTCGATTCCTTTAATATTTGGATTGATTAAATAGTTTGATGCACTTTGGTATAACGGTACTTGAGCTGCATCTTCTTCTAAAAGAATCTGCTCAGCTTTTTGGTAGTTTTCAAATTGTTTATCTGGATCGTTAGCGTAAGCTGTTTTTGCTTCTGCAGTTAACTGATTGTATTCTTCATTATTGTAGCCGCCGTAGTTATATGCAGATCCATCTTCGTATAAGTTGAAGAAGTAGCCTAAGTTATTGTCACCGGCGATCCATCCAGAAATAGAGGCTTCATAATTTGATTCGGATCGTGATTGGTTAACACTATTTTTGGGTTGTTTATTAATGGTTACAGTTACACCTTCCAAGTTTTCTTGGATTTGACTTTGAACGTATTCAGCAGTTCGTGTAGAAGTAGTATCTTCAGCCACAAGTAAAGAAATCTCTATTGAATCGCCAAGTTCTTCTTGTGCCAAAGCCCACTCTTCTTGAGCTTGTTCAGGATTGTACGTATTGTAATCGCCACTGTACTCTCTGAAGTCTTCGCCAGTTTCAGGATGTTGGTACAATTCGTGTGGAACCAATCCGTTTAAAGCCACTGCGCCATCGTTTAATACCGTATTAACTAAGCTGTCTTTATTAATCGATAAAGTGATCGCTTTGCGCAAATGAGCATTGGCTAAAGGAGTGCCTAGTTCTTTATTGAAATCAAGGAATTGATTGGCGATATCGTTGTGAGAGACAAAGCTTTCATCATTTTGATATTGTGCCACATATTGACCGCTGACTTTAGTTAAATCCAATTCATCAGAGGAGTACAAGTTGATGCCGGTTTGCTCTTCTTTGATTGTAGTGAAGTCGATTTTTGTCAAATGTACTTCATCAGCTGCATAGTAGTTTTCGTTCGGTTCCAAAGTCCATGTCTCATCACCCTGTTTCCAGTTAGATAATACAAATGGTCCACTGTAAATACCAGTTTCAGCTGTTGTTGCATATGCTTCACCTTGTTCTTCTACATAAGCTTCATTTTTTGGAGCCAACCAAACAACTGAAATCAATGTTAAGAAAGAAGGTAGAGGTTCCACTAATTCAACTTTGAATACTTTGTCCGATACAGCTTCGACGGCTAATTCGGAAGGATCTGTTTCACCCGTACGAATTTCATAGCCGTTTACGACTGCATCCAACAAGTAAGCATTAGGAGCAGCAGCAGCAGGGTCAACTAGTTCTGTCCAAGCATAAACAAAATCTTGAGCAGTGATAGGATCGCCATTGCTCCAATTTGCATCATTACGGATGGTGAATGTATAAGTGCGTCCATCTTCACTGATTTCTACTTCCTCAGCGGCTAAGCCTGGAACAGGAGTGCTGTTTTCATCTAAACGATACAATCCTTCGTAAAGATGCTGTGCTACGGTAAACGTGTTTTTGTCAGTAGTATAAGTAGTATCGATTGTGGTCATGCTCGCAGGAACGCTCACTGCTATTTCTTGTACTTCGGCTAATCCGTTACCATTACTGTCTGAAGATGCGGTATTATCATTTGAAGCGTCAGAGTTTCCTCCACAAGCACTTAAAATAAACACTGAAGCTAAGGCAACAAGCCCTGTTTTTACAAATTTGTTCATAATTAATTCCTTCTTCCCTATATAATTTTAACAACAAAAAAAGTCCTTCTTCTACACGTTTGGGCGTGTAGAAGAAGGACGAATGAGTTTAATCGATTCGTGGTACCACCTATCTTCGCAAAAATATCACTATTTTTGCCTCAACCAGTACGCTTTTTAATGCAAAAGGTATACTGTTCCACTGTAACGGAAGGACCCGTCTGATTCTAAGATAACGTTCACTGTTGTCCTCAAATCAGCCGCTTCGAGACCATCTTCGAGTAGCATTCCAATGCTTGCTTTCACCTGACCAAGCTCTCTAAAAAAGGAATGGATACTGTACTCTTCTCATCATTGCGTTTATTAATTTATTAACTATTGATTAGTTGTTACTAAATAGTTTATCATATAGGTAGTGGAAAAACTAGTGAAAATTTAATCAATACTCACTAAAAAGTCTACCAAATAAAAAAATGGTTCTACGAGCTATGACGTTGGGAAGTAAAAAGGGAATTTATTTTTTATTCAATCCCTGCTAGGAACTCATTCTTAAAAATTTCTGGAGAAATATGGGGTCACTTATAGCCATGAAAAGGATGCAATGGGAATTACTTAGTATTAGGCTTTAGCCATTACACTAAGTTTGAAGCTTGCAAGACTGGAGACATGGTTTTCGGCCCCAGGCGTTCCCATGGCGCTCCATAAGCCACCCCATAGGGTGGAGGAAATTTCTTTACCAACGCTAAAAGATGAAAATCTAAAAAAATCCCCCGCTGAATAGCAGGGGATAAGCACAATAATTGTTTAAATTTAGTATTTCGCTAATTTTTCTTGAAGTTTTGGTACATCAGATTCACGACAATATACGAAGTGTTCTGGTGCAATTTCTCTAAGTTTTTCTTCTTCGCTATTTGAAGGACGCGGTGTATAAGCAAAACGTGTGCGACTGCGTTCGTAATCAGGATCTGGAAGAGGAATAGCAGATAAAAGACTTTCTGTGTAAGGGTGTAATGGTTTGTTGTAAACATCATCAGCAGGAGCTAATTCAACTAATTTACCAAAGTACATTACGCCAATACGGTTACTGATGTATTTCACCATAGATAGATCATGGGCAATAAATAGGAAAGTCAGATTTTGCTTTTCTTGTAATTCCATCAACAAGTTAACAACCTGAGCTTGAATCGAAACGTCAAGAGCAGAGATAGGTTCATCAGCAACGATCATTTTTGGGTCTACCGCTAAAGCGCGAGCGATTCCGATACGTTGACGTTGTCCACCAGAAAACTCATGAGGGTAACGCGATGAGTGATCCTTGTTTAAACCAACTAATTCAAGCAACTCTTCAACACGAGCATCGATTTCTTCTTCGCTGTTGGCTAACTTGTGGATCTTGATTCCTTCAGCAATGATATCTCTTACTTTCATCCGAGGATTCAAAGAAGCATATGGATCTTGGAAAATCATTTGCATGTCTTTTCTAAAATCAAGTTGCTCTTTTCTACCATTTAACGAGTGAACTTCTGTACCGTCAAAGTAGATTTCTCCGTCAGTAGGATCGTACAAACGAATAATGGCACGTCCTGTAGTTGTTTTACCACAGCCTGATTCACCAACGAGTCCTAATGTTTCTCCTTCATAGATATCAAAAGAGATGTCATCGATAGCTTTGACTTCGTTTTTAGTTCCAACATTAAAATACTGTTTTAAGTTTTTAACTTCTAAGATCTTTTTACGCTTAGTATCTTGGCTCATTTGCTTCTCCTTTCCCATCACGATCTGTTGTTAGTTCGTCAACAGAAAGATTGTTTTTATCTTGTGGACCTTCCAAATCTTGACCACTCATTTGTGATAAGTCGTCTGAAGGTTGGATCTGCAATTGTTTCGTACGGAAGCCGCTTTGACGCGCAACGATTTCCGCTGGTGGTGTAACTTTTGGAGCATCCGGATGTAATAACCAGGTAGCTGCAAAATGAGTGTCAGACACTTTAAATAAAGGTGGTTCATACATAGTATCTACTTTTAAGGCATACTCGCTACGAGGAGCAAATGCATCTCCTTTAGGAGGGTTCAATAGGTCTGGAGGTGTTCCAGGAATGGCATACAAATAGCCGCTTGTTTCTAGAGTAGGCATCGAGCTCAATAATCCCCATGTATAAGGGTGTTGCGGATTGTAGAAAATCTCGTCAACT
The DNA here is from genome assembly GCF_016892605.1 of Desemzia sp. RIT 804. Taxonomy (GTDB): domain Bacteria; phylum Bacillota; class Bacilli; order Lactobacillales; family Carnobacteriaceae; genus Desemzia. The sequence goes on along the minus strand of NZ_JAFEMV010000004.1, from coordinate 362,370 downwards.
GTTCCAACTTCAACAAATTTACCTGCGTACATAACAGCTACACGGTCAGCAACGTTAGCAACTACACCTAAATCGTGAGTGATAAAGATGATAGACGTTTTGATTTTATGCTGCAATTCTTTCATCAATTCTAAGATTTGTGCTTGAATCGTTACGTCTAGAGCAGTAGTCGGTTCATCAGCGATCAAAATATCTGGATTACATCCTAAAGCGATCGCAATAACGATTCGTTGACGTTGCCCTCCTGAAAATTGATGAGGATATTGTTTCATCCTTTTTTCAGGATTTGGAATACCAACCAGACGCAATAATTCTTCCGCTTTTTTGTAAGCTTCTTCTTTAGACACGGCTTGGTGTTTGATGATCGGTTCAGCAATTTGTTTGCCGATTTTTTGAGTTGGATTCAAAGAAGTCATAGGATCTTGGAAAATCATAGCAATCTCTGAACCACGAATTTTTTGCATTTCTTTTTCTGATTTTTTAACAAGGTCTTCACCTTTGAAGAGAATCTCACCATTGTCAACATTAGCGTTGCTGGCTAATAAACGCATAATGCTTCGACTGGTAACTGATTTTCCTGATCCGGATTCACCAACGATAGCTAATGTTTCACCCGGCTTCAAATCAAAATTCACCCCACGAATGGCACGAACTTGTCCTGCATACGTATCAAATGAAATATGCAAATCTTTTACTTCTAATATATTTTCCATCAGGCTTCCTCCTAATCTCTCAGTTTTGGATCAAACGAATCTCGTAAACCATCTGCTAATAAATTGAAACTGATCATAATGATACTCATAACAGCAGAAGGGTACCACATTAAGTGAGGTAAGAAACGGAACGTTTTGTATCCATCATTGATCAATGTACCTAATGAAGCATCAGGAGCTGGAATACCGATACCGATAAAGCTTAAGAAAGCTTCAAAGAAAATAGCGGACGGAATTGAAAACATGACTTGAATAATAATAATCCCCAATAAATTAGGCATAATGTGCTTAAAGGCGATGCTTAAAGAAGATTGTCCAAGAGTTTTAGCAGCTAAAACATATTCTTGGTTTTTCAATTTAAGTGTTTGCGCCCGAACGATACGTGCCATTGAGATCCATTCAGTTAAAGCTAAGGCAATGATAATAGACATGATACCAGGATCAAATACTAATAACATTAAGATAACAATAACCAAGTTGGGTACACCAGAAAGGATTTCCAGAATACGCTGCATCACATTATCTGTTTTTCCGCCAATCCAGCCGGATAATAGACCGTAAGTTACCCCAATAATCAGATTCAATAGGGCAGCTACGAAAGCAATAAACAGCGATACTCGTGTACCATATAAAATACGAGACAATAAGTCGCGTCCAAGACTATCCGTTCCCAAATAGTAGTAGACGTCGCTTTCAACGCCTGTTTGTTCGTATTTATCTAGACGAATTCCGTTTTGATTGACCGTTCCATTCAAACCACTAATGTCCAAACCAGGAATTTTAGGTGGTAAGTTCGCATGTTCAATAATTTGAGCATTTGGACTATGAGGAGCGATCACTGGAGCAAAGATACTTAATAGCGTAATGATAATCAAAAGGACCATACTGACCATAGCGACTTTATTTTTCTTTAGACGACGCCATGAATCTTGCATAAAGCTTAGAGAAGGGGCAGTGATTTTTTCATTATCTTGAACATCTAAACTATCTGCTTTAGCAAATAAATCTGGCGTCAATTCAGGTAGGGATTGCTCAGGTTGAAAATTATTGTTGCTCACCATAAATTATTCTCCTCCTTCTGTAGCTACTCTAATACGAGGATCAATAATTCCATAAAGAACATCAACCAATAGAATAACTGAAACTAACAATAATGAATACAGCATCGTAACACCCATGATTGTTGGGTAGTCATTTGTTAAAATCGATTTAACAAATTGTTCTCCAATTCCAGGGATCGCAAAAATATTCTCCACTACCATAGAACCGGTCATCAAAGCGACAGCCATTGGTCCTAATAGAGTAACTAGTGGGATCAAAGCATTACGAATTCCGTGTTTAAAGGCAACTTCCCATTTGCTCAGACCTTTGGCTTTTGCCAATTCTACGTAATCGCTGCTTAAAACATCTACCATCTCGGTCCGCATAAATCGTGCCGAATCGGCTAGTGGAGAGATCGCTAATGCAATTGAAGGTAAGATAGACGATGCAAAACCTGACCATAAGGCGATAGGAAACCAACCTAACCAAACTCCGAAAATCAATTGCAGCAGTACCGCAAATACAAAGTTAGGGATGGAACGTCCGAGGATCGCGGTCAATGTGGCTGTTGTATCTACCCAAGTTCCTTGTTTCATAGCAGAAATAACTCCCAACACAATTCCGAGAATCGTTCCGACGACTACCGCCTGAATCCCGATTTGAGCAGATGGGGCAATCCTTGAGCTCAATAACTCTGCGACAGGGGTATTGTTGAATTGGAAAGAAGTTCCTAAATCTCCTGTAACAAGTCCTAATAAATAAATTCCATATTGTACGATAATGGGTTCATTCAAACCATATTTTTCATTCATAATAAAAATTTGTTCTTCACTCAGCTTATCTTGGTTACTGTAAGGAGTACCAGGTAAAAGCTTCATGAGAAAGAATGTTATCGAAGCAATCAGGAACAAAGTAAGAATCATATATAAAACGCGTTTTCCAAGGTATTTTGTATAACTCTTCATTAGTGATCCAACCTCCGTAATAAATTTTGTGCATAGATGATAGTGTACCATATCAGTAGAGTAAAAAAAATAACTCAGAAAGGTATAATTGAATTGTATTTAAAGTAATTTTTAGTTACATTAGAAATGTTCATTCAAAGAAAGGATTCACATATCATGAAATTCACTAAAAAAAATCTTTTGATCTCATTTGTTTTAGTTGTTGCCGTTATACTGTTTCAGTGGATCAAATATCAAACCGTTCAATGGACAGCTTTATCGAACAGCTTGTTTCTAGTAGCTTTACCATTGCTGATCATTGGACTTTTCGGTTTAGTTGTATCCAAAGGAACATTTGATTTTTTTCACTACAGCATGAAAAAAATAGTTAAGCTGAGAAAAAGAAAGACCGATTCAGACGAAATAGAAGACAACCACAGTCAAGATGCACTGTCTAAGTCAGTAGGGAAAAGTTATCAATCTATTTTGACGATTGGAATAATTCTTCTAGCTCTCAGCATACTATCCTTATGGGATTACTTCTTAATAATCATAAAATAAAGCAATTATCAGCCAACTCAAATTAACGGAGGCTGATGATTGCTTTATTTTGTTCCTTCATCAAAGATTCATCAAACGATTAAAAAATTATTTTTCAACAGTTGCCCATTTGTAAGTGTAATCTGCTCCTACTAAATGTTCTGCAATACCGCTCACGTAATCTTTTTCTAAAACTGCATTTGCACGTTGGTAGATAGGGCCGATTGCGCCATCTTCTAACAAGATTTGTTCTGCTTCTAACAACATGTTCCAACGAGCACTTAAGTCATCTACTTCAGCACGAGCTTGTTGAATCAAAGCATCGTATTCTGGGTTTGAGTAACCCAAAGAGTTGTTTCCATTCTCTGTTTCAAACAATTCTAAGAAGTTGATTGGATCAGCGAAGTCAGCACCCCAACCAGCTACTTGAATGTCGTAGTCTCCAGCAGTGTCGGAAGCTAAACGAACTTTGAATGGTACATTACGTAAACTGATGTTCAATCCTGGTAAGTTAGTCACCAATTGACTTTGGATGAATTCAGAAGAACGTTTTGAGTTATCTGTATCATCAGACAATAGTTCTAAACTAATAGAATCTACGCCTAATTCTTCCAGACCAGTTTGCCAGTATTCTTGAGCAGCAGCTACGTCATAAGCTGACAAGTCGCCATTTTGTTCACGGAAGTCTTCATCAGTTTCAGGATCTGTAGCAAGACCTTGAGGAACTAAAGCATTAGCTGGGACAGAACCATCTTGCAATACTCTTTCGGAATAAGCTTCTTTATCGAATGCCATTGCCAATGCTTTACGAATATTTATATTGTTTAGCGGGCTTTCTGGATCATTTTGGCTGAATTTCAAATAGAATACAGAAGAAGTTGGCATAGTGTGTAGTTCTGCATCGCCAGTTCTTTGAGCTACGTATTCACCTTTTAGCAAGATACGGTCAGTAGCATCAGCATCATATAAATTCAAAGCTGTTGAAGTCTCTTTGATAACTTCGACATTGATTTGATCTAGAGCAACTGTTGCTGCATCCCAGTAATCCGGATTCTTGGTGTACGTCCAAGATAATCCAGCTGCATTCCAGTCTTCAAGTAAGAAAGGACCATTGTAAACTAAAGCATCACTAGATAATGCGTAATTGTCACCTTGTTCTTCTACAAAAGCTTGGTTTTGAGGGTAGAACATAGCTAAAGAAAGCAAATCTTTGAAGTACGGAAGATTTTTAACCAATTGTACTTCTAGTGTTTTATCATCTACAGCTGTAACACCTAGTTCGTCAGCTGCCATATCTCCTCCAATGATTTCTGAAGCGTTAGCGATAACGCCATCCATCATGTAAGAATAAGAAGCTGCTGTAGCTGGGTCAACCAACTTTTTCCATGCATAAACAAAGTCGTTTGCTGTTACAGGATCTCCGTTAGACCAGTCAGCATCATCACGAATTTTGAATGTGTATGTTAAACCATCTTCGCTGATAGTTGGCTCTTCAGCTGCCATACCTAATTCTAAAGATCCATCTTCTTTTTGACGGTATAGACCTTCATTAACATTTGTCAAAACAGTAAAAGCAACAGTATCTGTAGCTTGTGTTGAATCCATAGTAGGGATTTCAGCAGTCTCAACTAAATTCAGTACTTGTTGTTCTCCAGAGTCAGAGGTTTCACTTGAACCGCCGCCACATGCTGCTAATACAAAAGCAGTGCACAATGATAATAATAACAAAGAAGTTTTTTTATTTATCATTTATTGTTTCCTCCATTCAATTTTTTAATACTGTATTAGTATAAGGGCACTCTTTATTAAAAACAAGTTTGAATTTAACAGAACTTCTCATGTTTAATATTATGTACAAAATTGTATTTTCTGAATATTCAAAAAACGCTGTAAAATAAGGAATCTTTAGAGAAATGACTAGTTTGTGAAAGGAAAAAAAATTTGTTTAATTGCCCATTTTTTTAGCGGCTGTTACCCTAAAGCAGTGTGCAAAAAGAGAAGAAGTAGAGGATGAAATACAATTGTTGAAAAAATGGACAAATCTAGCAGCGACAATAGGAGTTTTATTAGTAGCAGGATGTGCGAATAATCAAGAAACCGATTCTGCAGTATCTACAGAGTTGGAACAAGTACAAGAAAACGGAGTTCTGACAGTAGCAACATCGGGTACGCTATTCCCGAGTTCGTACCACGATGAAGAAACGAATGAATTAACGGGATATGAAACAGAAGTGTTGCGTAAAATCGCTGAGCGATTAGGAGTAGAGATTGTATTTGATGAAATGGGGTACGACGGAATTTTAACTTCGGTATTGAATGGAACTGCTGATGTAGCTGCAGGTGTGGATATCACAGAAGAGCGCCAAGAGAAATTCCAATTTTCTGATCCTACGAAGTATACCGTCGGCGGTATTGTAGTGCGTGAGACAGATGATTCAGGGATCGAGACTCTGGAAGATGTAGCTGGGAAAAAAACAGGCGGGGCAGCAACCTCTATTTGGTCAGATATGGCAAGAGAACTAGGTGCTGAAATTATTCCTTATGACAATGCAACCAACGACGTTTTCTTTAGAGATATCGCTAGCGGACGAATCGACATCGTTATGCATGATTACTTCTTGTCGGCTACAGCAGTAGAGAAATTTTCGGATTTAGGCGTGAAAATGAGCGATGTCCAATACAATCATACAACTTCAGCGATGATTTTCAGCAAAGAAGACAAGACGTTAGCAGATGAAATAAATAATATTCTAGAAGAACTAAGAAATGAAGGCGTGTTGTCTGAACTGTCAAAAGAATTCTATAACGGACAAGATATCTCAGAACCAATGGCAGGATTTGAAGAGTTACCAGTAGTAGAAGTAGAATAAAATAAAATAGGTATGCTATTAAAAACCCGTCTTTCTTCTATAATAAAGAAGAAAGACGGGTTTTATTTAATTAAATAGTTTGCGTGAAGACCTGGTAGAGGTTCAGATACTTCTTTTTCAAACTTTCTAATATTCCTGAGAAAATGGTCATTGTATAAAAAAAGCAATTATTAGAGCTTTTCTGCGGCAACTTGAGTATTTTTAATATAAACAACTATTGTTTTAATCACAGCAAAAGCAGGGACTCCAAAAATGATTCCAACAATTCCGAGCATCTTTCCTGCGACTAGTAAAATGATTATAATTGTTAAAGGATGAATAGCTAACGATTTTCCAACAAATTTTGGTGTCAATAGATTAGCATCTAGTTGTTGAACGATTAGTATGACCAAGGCGACCAATAAAGCTGCTGTCGGAGAAATAGTTAGACCAACAATGACTGTAGGTACAGCACCAATAAAAGGACCAATATAAGGAATAAGGTTAGTGAATCCATTAATAATCGCTAATAATAAAGTGTAAGGAAGTCCAATAAGTAAAAGGCTAAAATATATTAAGACAGCAACGACAATACTTGCTAACCCTTTTCCACTGATATAAGCAGTAATAACATCATTTGTCTGATGTAACAATTCAAATACATGTTTTTTATACTTATCAGGAAATAAATGTGTAATTGATAGTTGCAATTTTTCACCGTCATGAAACATATAGAATAGTATGATAGGTACCGTGAACAAAACAATTGTTAAGTTGGCGACTGTTGCAATTATAGAACTAACGCTAGTTGTGAAGCTATTTAAAATTGTTTTGGACAAAGTATCAAGCGAAATGTTTAATTGCTTCAAAGTTTCTTCTAGGTTAACATTGTCAAATTCAGAAAATATAGCAAGGTCTCTAGTTTGAATATCAATATCTGAGAGAATAGTAGGAATATTAGCAACTAAATCAGATAGCTGGTTCATCAGGATTGGAAAAGTTTTAATAACAAAAATAGTGGCTCCCCCAAGAAAAAGAACCATAACTAAGATAATAGCGTAACTGCGCTTAATTTTTAATTTTTGCATCATATTAATCAATGGATTTAACAAGTAAAATAGAAATCCTGCACTTAAAATTGGAATAAAGAGTGTCGAAAATAAAACAAATATCGGTTGGAAAACAAAGCTGATTCGAGTTGCAAAGTAAATAATGAGTATTATGGCTAAGATCCACAGTGTCCAAAATAATAGTTTAGAATGTTTAAAATAATGCATAAAATAATCTCCTTCTTAAGTAAGTTTATTTAATATGATTGAGCGGTTATATTCAGACAAGATTGAATCTTATAAAGAGTTAGAAGCAATCAAAAGAGAAACCTAATAGAACCTAATAGCGTAAGTGTTCTTTAAATTTGATTATTTGCTTTATTTTAAATACAGCAACTGCTAGCCTCATAATAAAATATATGCTAAAAGCTAAACCTATAGTTATGTATTTTGAATAACTAAATGGTACAGCCTAATTTGAAAAATAGGTAATTTATTTACTTTAAAAATTTAAAGTGTAGCTGTGAGAACTTTTGAAAGCCAATTATTATTGAAATTAGAAACAAGAGCAGAATTAAAATTATTGCATTCACCTCGGAAATAATTTTAATTATATATCCTGAATAATTCATAGCTGTTAAAAAACGCTTCAAAAATCTTGTTGTAACAATATACTTTGTTTCGTTTGTTCGCACCCTATGGTGTACAAAATGAACCCCAATCTGCTATGGCTAAAGCGACTAAACCTAACCAAAGAAAGGGGTTCTATCAATGGCTACATTACAGGAAAAACGCGTAAATTTCAACTTAAAATGGTGGTAAATAATACCGATGGAAATCTTTCTGCGGATTCTGGTTTGATATTGGTAAAAGAATTCATGGATATGATTGACTTCTCGAAATTAGCTCATCAGTTTCTCACTTTCAGAGATAACCGAAGCTACTGTTTTCATGACAACATTTCGTTGTTGGAACAACTCTTATTCCAATTAATTGCCGGATAACCTACAGATTCTTCTGCCAATTCACTAAAGGGAGATCTTGTTTTTCGTTTGGTGCTTGATATAGGAAAAAAATCTGAAGAGTATAAGCGAGGTATCTTTTATTGCAAAACTATTCCTTTATTAAGTCTTAGGTGTGTTGTAAAATCAGACTTAAAGGAGGGGGAACTATGTTTCTTATTGATAAAATCAACGAGTTGACAGATACTGAAATAACTATTTATCAGTACATTCTTCAGCATATGGATAAAGTTCAATTTATGAGGATAAAAGATTTAGCAGAGGCTACTCACGTCTCAAATGCATCTGTTACACGGTTTATTCGTAAGTGTGGATATGATTCATTTGCAGAATTCAGAATTAAATTAAAAGAAGAACAAAAAACACAAGAAAAAACAGAACTGAATAATTTAACCAATAGTATTTATGAGTTTCTAGATAATGTTGAAAATCAGAATTTCCAGCAAAAGTTTGATTATGTCATTGAGATGATCATGGAAGGTCGCACACTTGTGTTTATTGGAATAGGCACATCAGCTATAAATGCTGAATATGGAGCAAGAATTCTATCTAATGTTGGAGTGCCAGCGTTTTGTATCAAGGACCCCTACTATCCGTTTGATTCACTAATGACTATCGAGTCTAATCTAGTGTTCGTCGTCATGTCTGTGACAGGTGAAGTGTCTGTGGTAAACAATGTAGTGACGAAAATCCGTAAAAATGGACAGAGCTCTATTTTAAGCATCACTGGGTCAGATTCAAACAGTTTAGCTAAATTATCTGATGTGAGTATATCGTATGGATTTGAAAAAGAAGTCACAGGAGACAATTACATTGTTACTTCATCTGTGCCAGCTATTTTTATCTTAGAAATGTTAGCGCGCCGAATTTACACGTTAAAGCAGGAAAGAAATAAAACCTGATATATTTTCGTTGCAAACGTGAAAAAATGATCTTTTAATTGAAAAAACAAACTAAGTAGAGGAAACGCTTTCTTTTCGTGATATGGCTATTTATAATAGGCTTATTAGATTAGAAGGGAGTTTTAATATGGATAAATTTTTAGATGGTTTACAAGATAAGTTAGGACCTATTGCGTTAAAATTAAATGCGAATAAATATTTAGGAGCAGTACGGGATGGGTTTATGGGAGCGATGTCGCTCTTGATTTTAGGCTCATTATTTTTACTATTTGCTAATTTGCCTATTCCAGGATATGCTGATTTAATGGCAAACATCTTTGGAAACGATTGGGCAACATTTTTCACCGTACCATACGATGTAACGATGAACATCATGACATTATTTGTAATTATTGGATTATCCCGTTCATTAGCAAAAAGTAATGAAATTGATGACTTAGGAGCTGTTCTTTGGGCATTGATCGGCTTTTTGATTTTGACTCCTATTTCATCATTTGAAGTAAATGAAGGTATGTCATCATTTCTTCCGATGGGGAACTTTAGTGCAAGCGGCTTATTCTTAGGGATGCTTGCTGCAATGTTAGCTGTTGAGATCATGGCATTTGTACTGAAGAAAGACTGGAGAATCAAATTACCAGAATCTGTACCAAGTAATGTAGCTAAATCATTTGATGCATTGGTTCCTGGTCTATTCATCATTGTGATCTTTATGGTCATTCGGATGTTGTTTGGTGCAACGTCTTATGAAACTGCTCAAACTTTTATTTTCCAAATTATTCAAACACCTTTAACTTCAATTGGTACAAGCTTACCAGCAACGGTATTAGTTATTATTATTGAAACTATTTTATTCTCTTTCGGTTTACACGGACCAAATATCGTCGGAGGAGTTATGCAGCCTTTATGGTTATCTACTATGGCTGAAAACTTAGCCGCGTTTCAAGCAGGATTAGATTTACCAAATATTGTTACTTATCAATTTTATAGCAATTTCATCAAAATTGGTGGAGCAGGTGGAACGATCGGACTAGCGTTATTGTGTTTATTTGTAGCTAAGTCACAACAATTTAAAACGCTTGGTAAACTGTCTATTGGACCTTCAATTTTTAATATCAACGAGCCATTGATATTTGGTTTGCCAATTGTATTGAATCCAGTCTTCATTATCCCGTTCATAATCACTCCACTCGTGTTGACCATATTATCTTACATTGTTATGGCAACAGGTATCGTACCTCCTACAAATGGGGTTAATGTACCTTGGACAACACCACCAGTTTTTTCCGGTTTTCTAGTTTCTGGATGGCGCGGAGCTTTATGGCAAGTGGTCGAGATCGGACTCTCAACAGCTATTTATTTCCCATTCTTTAGAATGGAAGACCAAAAAGCACTTGCTTTAGAAAAAGGACAATCTGAAGAAGATTTGTATTCAGAGTCAGTTAATTAAATCTATTAAATGAACAATTGCTTCATAATGCAAAAAAGAAAACTTCTATGTAACAAATAAACCCTCAAAAGTTAGATTTTTAAATCTAACTTTTGAGGGTGTTTTCTTGTGAAAATAGATCAACCAAATTAAGCTATCGTCGTGGAACAGATTTATTTTTCGCGAAGAGCTCCTTTTAGCGCAGATGAATCAGTAGGCGGATCGCTTAGGATACTGCGCACATCATCTAAATCTGCTTCAACGTTCCACAATAGAATACCGACTGGTTTATCGTCTTTTAGATAATATACAACTTTTCCGTCATCGACTTCATCAATCAATGTATCCATTTCAGGGTCCAGGGTTCCAATAGCTTTCCAAGAAATATCAAATACAACAGAATAAAAGTATGGTGTATGAGTATAAGGTTCATTTGCCCCAGCCATAGCTTTCCCAACAGCTTCTCCTGAATGACGGGCATGATCAACGTGTTCGATGCGGTTACGACCTAAGATCCGGTCAGGATAAAAAGCGATATCTCCAGCTGCATAAATATCAGGATCATCAGTCCTTAGGAATTCGTCTACTACAACTCCGTCTTCTACTTTTAACCCGCTCTCTTCAGCCAAAGAAACACGAGGAGAAACACCTAGTCCAAATACGACAGCGTCTCCAGTTAATTCTGTTTCGTCATCAAGGGTCAAAACAAACTCGTCGTCTTCTTTTCGGTAAGTTTCAACACGTTTGCCGTTTACTAACTCAACTCCAGCTTCTTTGAATGCTGCTTCGTATTCATTAGCGATCTCTTCAGGAAACTGGCTAGAACCTAATACCTCATCAGGATAAATTAAAGTCACGCGTGTATTGTTCTGTATCAAACCGGCTGCTAATTCAGCTCCGATATAACCGCCGCCAACGACTAAAACATGTTTTTTGTTTCCTGAAAGAGCACGTAATTTACGGTAGTCTTCCCAACTTCTGAAGAATATTACTTTTTCCGATTCAGGGCCTTCTATTTTAGTAGGCTCGCTTCCTGTTGCCAACAGTAATTTCTGGTAACCAATGATCGATCCGTCAGCTAGTTCGACAGTGTGTCTGCCCCGTTGGATAGCTGTAACTTCTGCTCCTAATTGAATCTTAGCACCTGTTTCTTCCGTAGTATTTAAAGGAACTTGGTCATCAGTAAAAGAGTCATCTGTCCATAATTTTTTGGTCAAGGCTGGACGTGTGTAAGGAACATCTTTGTCATTAGACAAGATTTTGATCCTCCCAGAGTCATCTTGTTCACGAATTCCTTTAGCTGCATAACCAGCGACCATCCCACCACCAATGATCAAATAGTCATAAGCTTGATTTGCTTGTTGCATTTTTTGGATATCACTTAATTCTTCTGCCATATTTATTCCTCCTCATTTAAATTAAATTGTAGAAACTGAGCCAGCATCAATGCGGTAATTAGACCCGTTAATGAAAGAGGCTCTATCTGAACAAAGAAAAGCAATTACAGCTGCAACTTCTTCAGGTTGTCCCCGGCGTTTCAACTCGATATTGGGTCTTTTTTCATCTAAAAATGATTGGATAGCTTCTTCTTTTGAAACTTTCAATTCTTTGGAGCGTTCTTCCATCATGGCGTCTGTCATAGGAGTCTCAATAAAAGCAGGGGAGACGGCATTGACCAACAGGCCTTCTTTGGCATAAGTTTTGGAGAGCCCTTTGACTAGAGCAAGCAGACCTGCTTTAGCACAATCGTAAGGAATTTCATCTGGGTAAGCTTCTTCAGCATTTTCAGAAGAAATCAGGATTAATCTTCCCCAGCCACCTGTTCTAAGGTCTGATAGGAATTCCTTAATGGTGCGCACAGCGCCCATCAAATCTACATCTAACGTTTCTTGCCAGTCTGATTCACTGATTTCATGGAAAAGACCGCTGGTACCTGAAATTCCAGCTGAATGTACCAAGATATCGATTTTACCAACATCTTTTTGAATCTGTTGGTGCAACTTTTTCAATGATTCACTTTTTGTTACATCTGCGTAGTAGTGGTACAGATGAGAGTAATCTTTTAAACTATCGGCAGCTTCTTCGAGCTTTTCTTGGTCTACTCCGGTAATGATGACCGTTGCCTCTTCTTCCAAGAGTGTTTTAGCTGTTGCTAAACCAAGGCCCGAATCGCCTCCAACCACTAATGCTGTTTTTCCTTTGATTCCTAGATCCATGTAAAGAACCTCCTTTTCAAACTAATTGATTCAAATGGTTTTTTTCTTCTCTATTAAAATGGTACACGTTCACCGGAACGGATTCAATTAATCCGCTTTTGAAGACGTACAAATGAAGCTAGGCAAGCAAAAAAAATTGCTGCCAAATGAAGTCTTTTATTGTTGGATAAAGTCTATCTTGAATCAGAAAGAGGTTGGGATGGTCTTAACATGTTGAGTAGCCTCTATCTCGGGTCTGGAAAAGAGTGGCGTGGGCCTAACAAAGTTAATAGCGTCCATTACGGGTCAGAAAAAAGTCCGGAAGGCTCTAACAGGACGAATAGCGTCCATTACGGGGTCAGAAAAAAGTCCGGAAGGCTCTAACAAGACGAATAGCGTCCATTACGCGTCAGAAAAAAGTTCGGAAGGCTCTAACAGGATGAATAGCGTCCATTTCAGGTCAGAGAAGATTTCTGGAGAGCTCTCTATAACCCCATAAAACCAAAAAATACTGGCACAACATCTAGGAGAACCTGAATGTTGTGCCAGTATCTTCGTTTATTTTATTAAAGCTAAAAAAGTTCAAACCATAAGTTTTCACAATAGGGGTAAATATGGAAATGCATTTTAAATTTATTCAGCTATTTCAACAGCAACGCCGAAGTGATCAGAAACAACTGGTTCATTGATGCCATTAAAAATCACTTGAGAAGAAGACGTTTTTACCGATCGATCGACAAAAATATAATCGATCCGCAAACCACTTTGATTTTCTGTCCAACCGTCGATTGCCTCGGCAACAGTATAACCGGAGTCTTTTTGTTCAGCTAATGTATACGTGTCAAACCATGATTGAGTCACTAATGCATAGCCTTCTTGCTCGATATGAGCAGGGTTGTTGAAATCACCCAATAAAACAATCGGTTCTTTTAAAGTATCAAAAAGAGCAGTGCATTTTTTCCATTGAGCTGAAAAAGGATCGTGCTCATCTTGCCACCAACCTAAATGTAAATTAAAGAACCAATGATCTGCTGATTTGATTCCGAGAACTTTCCGACTTTTATAGTCATCATAAGCAGTATTTTCTGAAGCAAAGAAAGAGCAGACTTCTTGAATCGGCTTCAAACTCAAAACGGCCAAACCTTCATCATACCGATCATAGCCGATATGAGAAGGTTCCCAAGTCCAGTAGTACTCCAAACCTTTTTCCCGCAGCTTTTGCTGCAACAAGAAAGCGAAGTTATCTTCTTTGATAAAGTGTTCGTTGTTGGCAGCTGAAAAAGTAGTCAATAACGATTGATTTACTGCAGGAGCTGTCATCAGCTGATTGACTTCTTGCAGTGCGATGACGTCAAATGAATGACGAGTGATCGCAGCGCATAAGTCTTCCAGTTTTTTTAATGGCTCGTCTTCCATCCAACTGTGTGTGTTTAGCGTTAAAAACTTCAAAAATTACACTCCTAATACATCATTGATATCTGATTTTAAGACATCAGCTTTTGGTCCATAAATAGCTTGAATACCTGTTCCTTTTTTAACTAATCCCAGAGCGCCTAATTTTTTCCAATCGGATTCATCTTTAACTGCCTCAGGGTTCTTAACTGTTACCCGCAGACGTGTCATACAAGCGTCTACATCAGAGATGTTCTCTTTTCCACCTAAAGCTTCGATGATGCTGCTAACTTGTGCATCGGCTGCAATAGCAGGAGTTCCTTTGGTTACATCGGCTGTTTCAGTACTGCTTTCTTCGATGTAATTGCCCAAACGTCCTGGAGTAGCGACTTTAAATTTGCCGATCATCCAATAAGAAACAAAGTAAGCTAAGAAGAAGAACACTATACAAGATAACACAAAGTTGATAACATCCCAAACTAATCCAGCATTGATAGACATCGGGATACGTGTCAAGAATTCAAGGATACCAAATGAGTGAACGCGTAATGTAATGATATCAGCCAGCGCAAATGAAATCCCTTGAAGAACGGCATATACTCCATATAAAGCTGGTGCGGCAAACATAAACATAAATTCAAGCGGTTCAGTAACACCGGTTAAAAAAACAGCTAATCCAGCAGATAGAAACATTGATTTGTATTTAGAGCGCTTGTCTTTATCGGTACGACGATACATCGCAAAAGCGATCCCTAACAACGTACCAGCAGCACCGATCATTTGTCCAACTTTGAAGCGGGCAGGAGTAACCGTTGTCAATAATTCGTTATAAGCAGCAGTATCTCCAGCGTTTTTCAAGTTGACTAAATCACTGACCCAAGCCAACCACAATGGATCTTGGCCGAACACTTGACTTCCCGCACCTGAGCCAGTCAAAACAGTATAAGTTCCGCCAAGAGCAGTATAGTTTACTGGAATCGTCAACATATGGTGCAATCCAAATGGGAGTAACAGACGTTCAAGTGTCCCGTAAATAAATGGCGCAAATACTGGTGCTGTTTCGCTAGAAGTTGCGATCCATTGTCCAAAGTTGTTGATTCCAGTTTGAACGATCGGCCAAACAAGTGCCAACCCGATCGAAACAACAACTGACCACACGATAACTACGAAAGGAACAAACCGTTTACCATTGAAGAAAGAAAGGGCTTCCGGTAATTTGCGATAATTATAATACTTATTGAAAATAATAGCTCCTACAAAACCAGAAATAATCCCGACAAAAACACCCATATTCAAAGCAGGCGAACCTAGCACAGAGGTGAAATAACCATCTACAGGAATGTTTTGTCCTAATAAAGTGGTTGTCATAGAACCTTCTGTCAATAACATGTCAGAAGTGACTCCAAAAATGGCACCTGAAGTCATATTGATCAAAATAAAAGCTAAGATAGCAGCGAAAGCTCCACCGGCACGTTCTTTAGCCCACGAACCTCCAATAGCTACTGCAAATAAAATATGTAAGTTGCTGATGATAGCCCAACCTAAGTTTTCCATTACACTACCAATCGTCATAACCAGAGTAATATCTCCGCTGAACATGGCAATCATTTTACCGATACTAATCATTAATCCGGCAGCAGGCATAACAGCGACAACAACCATCAGTGCTTTACCTAATTTCTGCCAAAAATCAAATGAAAAAAATTTTTTCATTTTTAAATCCTCCTTTAATAATATAAATTTGCTAATGCAAACGATTGCTTTAAATATACGACTTGGTTTTAAAAAATGCAAGCGTTTTAAGTATCTGAAAAATTGTTACCGGTAACAAAAAACAAAAATAGCTTTATACTAGGCTTTTTGTAATGTTGATCTACTGAATAGTGAAAAATAAACCCCTTTCAAATTGACAATGCAATCGTTTGCGTTTAAACTTGCGTTAGCTAATAAAGAAAGCGGGGATTGCGATAAAAACATTTTACGCAATCTCTGCGACAGGAGGAAAAAAAGTGACATATACACGATTATTTGAAATAGACGAATGGAAAATCAAAACAACTGAATTGAACAAAAGCGAGCGCCGATTGCAAGAAAGTTTAACAAGTATTGGAAACGGTTATATGGGAATGCGCGGGAACTTTGAAGAAGCTTATTCAGGTGATCACCATCAAGGAAGCTATATTGGAGGCGTTTGGTATCCGGATAAAACACGTGTTGGATGGTGGAAAAACGGCTATCCAGAATATTTTGGTAAAGTTATCAATACGATGAATTTTATTCAATTGGATATATTGATTGATGGAGAAAAAGTTGATTTATACACAGATAAGGTAACAGATTTTGAAATGGAATTGGATATGCAGTATGGAGTCTTGAAAAGAAGTTACCAAGTAGAAAAAGCTGGAAAAAAAGTTCAAGTTGCTGTAGAACGATTTGTCAGCTTGGACCAAAAAGAACTGTGTGCTATTAAAATGGAAGTTATCAGTTTGTCAGATGATGTGAAGCTAGAATTGATTCCAGCCCTTGATGGGAATGTGACTAATGAAGATTCTAATTACGATGAACAATTCTGGCTTCCCGTTTCTCAAGGAACGAATAGTTTAGTAATTGAAACAAAACCAAATGATTTTGGGATTGAACAATTTACAGTAGGTGCTGTGATGTCAAACCATGCCACAAATGTAGAAAAAACCAATGATTCAGTGTCTGAGCTGAAAGTTGCTGAAACATATGCTGGAATCTTGGCTGCTGGAGAAAAAGCAGTGATTGAAAAACGTATTGTATTGACGACTTCACGTGATTACGACAAAGTAGATGTGGAGCAGCAAAGTCAGACAATCAGTAGACTAGTGGATCAATTATCGTTTGAAGAATTGCGTATGCGCCATGAATCTCTTTGGTTGGAACGCTGGAAAAAAGCCGATATTGAAATCGGTGGCGATCCTGCAGCTCAACAAGGTATTCGTTTCAACTTATTCCAATTGTTCTCTACTTATTATGGTGAGGATACTCGTTTAAACATTGGACCTAAAGGCTTTACAGGTGAAAAATATGGTGGAGCAACTTATTGGGATACCGAAGCTTATGCAGTACCGTTGTATCTAGCATTAGCAGATCCGAAAATAACGGAAAACTTATTAACATACCGTCACAACCAATTGCCACAAGCTGAGCACAACGCGCGTCAACAAGGATTGAAAGGTGCTTTGTACCCTATGGTGACTTTCACAGGGGTTGAATGTCATAATGAATGGGAAATTACCTTTGAAGAAATTCACCGGAATGGTGCAATGGCTTATGCTATTTACAATTATACGAATTACACAGGCGACCATACCTATTTGAATGAAAAAGGATTAGATGTTTTAGTAGGCATCAGTCGTTTTTGGGCAGATCGTGTGCACTACAACCGCAAAAAAGATCAATATATGATGCACGGGGTAACTGGTCCGAATGAATACGAAAATAATGTCAACAACAACTGGTATACAAATAAATTAGCTGCTTGGACATTGAAATATACTTTAGAATCTTTATCACTTGCATTAGACAAAAAAGAGGACTTGCAAGTAACGGAACAAGAAGCAGCGAAATGGCAAGACATCATTGAAAAAATGTATTATCCTTATGATGAAACAGAGCAAGTTTTTGTTCAACACGATACCTTCTTGGATAAAGATCTACGTCCGGTTTCTGAATTGGACCCAGCTGATCTGCCACTGAACCAAAAATGGTCATGGGATAAGATCTTGCGTTCACCCTTTATCAAACAAGCCGATGTC
The DNA here is from genome assembly GCF_016892605.1 of Desemzia sp. RIT 804. GTDB lineage: Bacteria > Bacillota > Bacilli > Lactobacillales > Carnobacteriaceae > Desemzia. Next base: position 344,515 of record NZ_JAFEMV010000004.1, on the reverse strand, counting down.
CTGCAAGGAATCTATTTCTTTAAAGAGCTGTACACTGCCGAAGAAATCGAACGCAACTTTGACTTTTACGAGCCGATGACGGTGCACGAATCTAGTTTGTCACCAAGTATCCACGCGATTTTGGCGGCTGATCTTGGAAAAATGGATAAAGCAGTAGAATTTTATGCTCGTACAGCTCGATTGGATCTGGACAATTACAATAATGATACAGAAGATGGCTTGCACATCACATCAATGACAGGCAGCTGGTTGACGATCATTCAAGGGTTTGCTGGAATGCAGACAGTCAATGAACGTTTATCATTTAGACCTTATTTGCCAGAAAATTGGACAAACTACGCTTTCCATATCAACTACCGGGGTCGTCTATTGAAAATTTCTGTGACTAGCGAAGAAGTATCTATCGTGTTACTTGAAGGCGAAGCATTAGAAATGTCTGTTTATAACGAACCAGTAATGTTGAGTGACGTGTATACTTCTACAACCAAAGCACCACAAATAAACTATTAATCAACTGAGAGGAAGAGGATAAGGTATGAAAGCAGTACTATTTGATTTAGACGGTGTCATTACAGATACAGCAGCTTACCATTACGAAGCATGGAAAGCGTTAGGCACTAAAATTGGGATCGACATTGACGAAGAATTTAATGAACAATTAAAAGGTGTTAGTCGTACGGATTCGTTGAACCGCATCTTAGAAAAAGACAATAAACAAGCTGCTTATACAGAAGCTGAAAAAGCAGCGATGGCCACTGAAAAAAATGATTTGTATAAAACTTTGATTGAAAAAATGTCGCCATCAGACTTATTGCCTGGGATTAAAGTCTTGTTAGACGAACTGAAAGCAAAAAATATCAAATTAGGCTTAGCTTCTGCTAGTAAAAACGGTCCAACAATTTTAGATAAATTACAAATTACAGACTATTTTGACGAAATTGTTGATCCGGCTGAATTAACAGCGGGTAAGCCTGATCCAGAAATTTTTCTGACAGGTGCTAAACAATTAGGTGTGGATGTGAGCGAATGTGTTGGGATAGAAGATGCGGCTGCTGGAATCGATTCTATTAATGCGGCCGACATGGTTTCTATCGGTGTTGGTGAAGCTAAAAATCTAGGCAAAGCCGCAAAAGTCGTACCAAGTACTGCTGATCTTACAGTAGATTTATTGGAAAATGTATGGAGTGAAACTATTGGACGCGCGTAAACGGCATTATGGTTGGTATGAGGGGAAGGAAGTTTTTGAATACGTCCTTACCAATGACCAACAAGCTGTTTTCCGTTGTATCGATTATGGAGCTGTAGTAACAGGGATCGAAGTACCTGACCAATTTGGAAAAAGAGAAAATGTCGTGCTCGGCTTTAAACAGTTTGAAGACTATGTAAATGATTCGCCTTATTTTGGTGCTTTTGTAGGAAGAGTAGCAGGGCGCATTGCTGATGGTGCATGGTCGGCTTATCGATTGACTCAGAACGAAGGTCAACACCATATCCATGGCGGAGTTCATAACTTCAGTCAACGTGTTTGGGATAGCCGAGTCGTAAAAGAAAACAATAAAGTCGGTGTTGCTTTTTCGCTGGTCAGCCCGGATGGAGACAACGGGTATCCAGGGAATCTCAGTGTGACGGTAACTTATTACTGGACCAATGAGAATGTCTGGGAGATGTTGATTACTGCCGAAACGGACCAGCAAACGCTCTTTAACCCGACGAATCATACGTATTTTAATTTGAGCGGAAATACGAAAAGAAAAGTGTTGAACCACACTCTTCAAATGGATGCAGAAAAGTACGCGGAAACGAATGGAGCAAAACTGCCGACCGGACGCTTACTACCTGTAGCGAATACAGCTTTCGATTTTAGAGTGCCGAAAAAGATGAGAACAGCGATCAAAGAACGGCCTGAAGGATTTGACACACCATTCAAATTGACAGGGAATAAAAAGATTCAACTGCACGATCCAGATAGCGGCCGTATTTTAGTAATAGAAACAGATCGAGAAGCGGTAGTGGTTTTTTCAACGACGGATATGGAAGAAGATTATTTAGTAGACGGTGAGAAAATGAGCAGCCATCGAGGAATTGCTCTGGAAACACAAGAACTGCCTGATGCAGTCCATCATCCTAAATTTCGCTCCATTGTCATCGAACCCGAGCGAACGTATCATTATCGGACAAAGTACACGTTTACAACTCATCAAGCATAGCTTAAAATAAAGGAAGAAAGGATGTGCGCAGATGTCAGTCACGATCAAAGATGTAGCCAAAAAAGCTGGAGTTGCCACTTCAACTGTATCGCGTACCATCCAAGATTCTCCCAGCATCAGTGAGAAGACGAAACAAAATGTTCGGCGTGTGATGAAAGAGATTGGATACCGTCCAAATTTGACAGCACGTGGGTTGGTCAACCAGACTACCCAAACGATTGGGGTCATTTTGCCAGTATCTCAAGGTCAAGCTTTTCAAAATACGTTTTTCCTAAGTATGATTCGGGGTATCAGTAAAGCGTGTAACGAAAAGAAATATATGGTATCGATTGCTTCTGGAACAACAGAAGAAGAGCTGTTGGAAAGTATCCAAACGATGGCTGAAGGTGGACGCGTAGATGGATTTATCGTATTGTATTCTAAAAAAGACGACCCCATTATCGAATATTTGCATCAGGAAAAAGTACCTTATGCCATGATCGGTAAACCGTATAAATACGAAAATGAAATGCTGTATGTGGACAATGACAATATTACCGCCGGCAAAGATGCTGCAAACTATTTGCTGCAACTAGGTCACCAGAAAATAGCCTTTATCGGTGAAGATACCAAGCAAATGGTTATTCGAGAGCGACTGAAAGGCTACGCGCAAGCTTTAGAAGATGCGGGACTCCAAGTGGATCAAGAATTGATTCTGGATGTCACACTCTCTGAAGCAGCTTACCGCAAAAAAATGCAGCAGCTTTTTGGTAACGGTGATTTTCCGACTGGTATCGTAGCGAGTGATGACTTGATTGCTTTGAACATGAGTTATTTACTGAGCAGCTTTGGGTTGAAGATACCAACAGATGTCTCGATCATTGGTTTTAATAATTCGATTTTTGCTGAAAAGTCCCAACCTGAGTTGACTTCGATCGATCTGCATACAGATTCATTGACTTCGCAGACTGTTTATCAACTGATCGAGTTGATGGAAGGCAAACAAACCCTAGCAGTCAAAATCATTTTGCCGCACCAAATCATTGAACGGCAATCATGTAAAAGAAAAGTCGAATAGAAAAATAAATCCCTGCTCTCTCCAACAATAGTTAAGTGTTGGAGAGAGCAGGGATTTGGTTCTTCATCACCATCAGTTTCGCCTTGATGTTCAAACGTCATTCTTCATATCCTTGACGTTCAAACGCCATTCTTCATATCCTTGACGTTCAAACGCCATTCATCATCACCACAAGTCTAGAACATAAACACATCAAGCTATGAGTGATCCAGGTAAAATGAGCTGAAAAAAAACGCTAGCGAGTTTTCACTCACCAACGTCAAATAGTGTAGAACCGATTTTTAAATGTTTTTAAATAAGTTAAGAAACTAAAATCAAAGCACTGTGCGGCTCTACGGTCAGTGTATTTCCTTCAACCGTTCCTAAAGCTTCTAGGCCAGCATGATCTTTATCAGCGATAATTGTCCAGTGAGTGGGTAAGTCGCCAGTGTGGCTTTCTAAAGTGACCTCATGTGGTTCATAAGATGAATTCAATACTACTGCCATCCAATTCCAATCGCCTTCTTCAGCCAATTGATTTGGAATCGTGTAAGCAATCAGATTTTCAATGGCATCACGAGAAAAAGTGATGGCTTTAGCTGTTTGCGCCGTAGCGTCTCTTAACGGAGAAAATTTGCGGCGAATAGTACTTAATCCGCAATAATAATCAACTAAATCACTGTTTGTTTTTTTCAAACTCCAGTCCAACTGGTTGATCTCAATTGAAGATACGAAACTATTGTCGTCTCCAAACTTGGTCCGGCCAAATTCTTCTCCAGCTTGCATAAACAACACACCTTGAGAGGTAAAGAGAAGAGCTGCAGCTAATTTATTGATTTGGATCACCCAGTCATTTCGGTGAAAATAGGGCTTATCAAAGGTACTTTCTACCAATTTATCATAAAGTGTCAGATTATCGTGGGCTGAATTGTACGTCACTACTTGAGTAGGATTTCTTGCCCAGGTCTTTTCTGCCAATTCATATTCTGCAGCAGCAGCACCGATAGTATTAGCACTGATTCCAGCCATGACGTCCACGTCGCGAATCCCGTTGCCGCTCTGACCTTGCAAGAAACCACCTTCAGTCTTGTTGAACACAGAACCTTTTACAGGGTCTCTAAAATCGTCATTAAAAATCGCGATTCCATCCATGAAGTGAGCTGTATTCCCTTTATTGGCAGCGATATTGGGCAACGCTATCTCGTTACTGCCAGCATCCCAAGGTTCTCCATATAGAATCACTTGCTGGAGTCCATTCTCATTTAAAGCTGTACGAATCACGTTCATCGTTTCGACATCGTGAAGTCCCATCAAATCAAAACGGAAACCATCCAAATGATACTCTGTAGCCCAGTATAAAATAGAATCCGCCATATATTTGCGCATCATATTTCGGTCGCTGGCTGTTTCATTCCCGCAAGCTGATCCATCTGCAAATTCACCCGTGTCTGTTTGGCGGTAATAATAATCAGGCACAGTCAAATTAAAGCTGGAATCTTCGGTTTCAAGCGTATGATTATAAACTACATCTAAAACGACACCGATATCTTGCGCATGCAGACTTTGGACCATTTGCTTAAATTCGCGAATTCGCACTGACGGATCGCGTGGATTGGAAGAATAACGGCCTTCGGGAACATTGTAGTTTTTAGGGTCATAGCCCCAATTGTAATCGGCGCTTTCTTCGTCATTTTCAAAATCAAATACCGGCAAGAGGTGAACATAATTCACGCCTAATTCTTTTAAATGATCAACACCTGTAGCAAAATCTTTTTCATTTTTATAGGTCGTTCCCAATTCTGTAAAAGCGAGATACTTCCCTTGATTTTCCGGACTGATCCCAGAATTCTCATCTGAAGAAAAATCTTCTATATGAACTTCCCAAATAAAAGCATCTGTTATCTGTTGTTGGGTGACATGACTGTCTTCAGTCCAATTTTCAGGATTGGTTTTGTTAAAATCAATAATCGCAGCACGGTTGCCATTCATACCAGCAGCCTTTGCATATATATCTATCGTTTCGTTTGATTTGCCGTCAATAGTGAGTGTGTACGTATAAAATTTATTTTCGAAATCACCTGTCAAACTAGTGGTCCAAACACTGTTTTCATGAATTAAAGGATAAGACTGAATTAATGAGTTTTCTTTGCTATCTCCAGTCTCGTAAAGGTTTACCACGACTTTTTCAGCAAGAGGCGACCAAACGTTAAAAGTCGTTTCATTTTTTGTGTAGGTCACACCCAGATCATTACCAGAATAAGATTTACTTTCTAAGTAAGCTAATTTTTCTTTAAGAGTCATAATATTGCTTTCCATCAAGTATCTTCCTTCCCAAATTGAAGCCAGTTTGTTTGTCGGCATATAAATTCTTACCTACAGTTTAGCATTTTTATTGCGGAAAAGCTTTCTAAAAAAACACGAACTGGTTTGATCCAGTTCGTGTTTTTTTAATGATCATGCAGGTTCTTCTGTTTTTCCTAAATAATAGGTCAACAAGAAACACAATACTGCAAAAATCAATCCAATAATTAAAAATGAAGCAGCATTAGAGCCTTGAAGATCATTTAAGGCATTTGTATTATACACAATAGCAAATGGCGAAGCTAGAACTAGTCCAAGTATTCCACTATACGTTAAAGTAGGGTGATTAGTAAATAAGTATTCAATCAATTTGCTGATAAGAAAAATACCTGTTAAAACACCTATCCCAAATGGAAATAAGATACCTGTATAATGCAATAGTTGGTCTATATTCAATGAAGTCAACGCATCGAAAAATCCAGTTACCGAATTTAAGATACTGTAATAATAACCAAGCACCATAAGCACAAGTGAGCCACTGACTCCTGGTACGACCATAGTAGCTGAAGCAATAACGCCAATAAAGAACATAGTGATGATAGATCCAAAAGAAAGAGTGATAGTGGACATCGTATTTCCTTCAGCTTGAATCAATGCAAGACTGACAACAAGAGCAAAAAAGACAACGAACAATACAATATGAGAAAAAGAGATTTTCTTTTTTTCTTGGCGTAAAGCGTGTAAAAAGGATTTTACTAAAATAGGAATTCCACCTAAAATCAATCCAATAAACGCTAGTGCAGTTGGTAAAGTGTACTGACTAAGCAACACTTCAATTAAATAAGAAAATCCAATAATACCTAGAACAAGACCACCGCCTAAAGGAAGTAAAATACGCAAGCTTTTCTTCCGATCTTTCGCTAAATGTGTAATAGAATAAATCAAGTCATCATAAATTCCCAATGAAACAGCCATAGTTCCACCGCTGACCCCTGGTATGATATTGGCTATACCCATTAACATACCTTTTAAAACCATCCATATATAACTCATAACTAATCTCCTTATTTTGTGATGATAAACACACTAACAATTGTACGAAAATACTAAGTGGATAGCAATCTTTCTTCTATATTTCTGTAAGTTTCTAGAATCACAAAATAATGTGTAATTTATCATATTGATAAGTTTTAATCATAACCTTGTGGTAATATTATATTTTATAGATTATTTTAGAGGAGTTAGAAGTGTGAGTAATAATAAAAGAGAAGATAAAGCAGCTAAATGGAAGGATATAGTCGGTAGAATAGTGTTAGTAATGCTGGTGCTATCGGTTATCTACGCCATTTATATGTTGATTACAGCCCCATCTGGCGTGCCAGACAATGGGTATGAAAAAGTGAAAAGTGACTATGTGTTGACATTGTTCCAATGTTTAGTCGGTGTAATCGTGATGTTTATTCCATCACTCATCGAACGGAAGTTTTCTGTGAATATTCCGGATATAATGGAGGCGATGTATTTTCTATTTTTGTTTTGCGCCATTTATCTAGGAGAAGTCCGTGATTTTTACTACCGCGTTCCGTATTGGGATGTTATTCTCCACATGTTTAGTGGAGCGATGCTAGGAGCTTTAGGGTTTGTTTTGGTAAATTTCTTTAACGACTCAGAAAAAGTGAATATGCATCTAAGTCCGATTTTTGTAACTTTATTTGCTTTTTGTTTTGCACTGGCAGCGGGAACAGTTTGGGAAATTTATGAGTTTTTAGCAGACGGTATGTTAGATACCAATATGCAGAAATTTATCACCGCTGACAGAACCGTATTAGTGGGACGAGATGCTCTGGTAGATACGATGAAAGACTTGATAGTGGATGCATTAAGCTCTCTAGTAGTATGTGTTATTGGATTTTTTACTCTTAACAAACAGGCTAAGAAATCAATGTTACAGTAGTTTTTTACGTATTTGCCCATGCAATTCTAAAAAAGAAATTTAAAACTAGGGTTGCAACCCCCAAAAATATTGTGTAACATGACATGGAATACGAAAAAAGATAGAGGCGCGATTTTTAAGAGTAAAGTCACAGAGATGGCACGATGAAGTGACTTGAAAGGATGAATCGCCGAAGTTTGCAATATAGCCAATTATTGCATGCTGGTGGTAAGTAAAATATGCTTATCACTGTCATAAATTTCACTAAAAATTTATGGAGGACTATCAGCAAAAAGGTCATATCATATAATGTATTGAACGCATAGATACAAAAGTGATGCCTTGAGTTGATTAGAACTCTAGGCATCACTTTTTTTGTACCACAAAAGAAAGGGAGTTTAGTGTTGAAGAAGAATATTTATATTGGGTTGATTGGTTTAGCTTTTATTTTTATTACATTATCGGCTGACTTTACGACTGGTTCAGATGGCGGCATTCAGTTTGGCTGGTTTTCTTTGGTTCCCCCTGTAGTATCTATAGTGCTGGCATTTGTCACCAAAAATGTTATTATATCATTGTTTTTGGGGATTTTTGCTGGTGCATTCGTACTGCATTCAGTAGATGGGAATGTCTTAACTGCATTAGTGCAGTCATTCTTGAGTATTGTAGAGTATGCATTGACATCATTAGCGGATCGCTACAATGCTGGGATTATTTTACAGGTCCTTGTCATTGGAGGACTAATTGCTCTTATGACCAAAATGGGAGGAACAAGAGCAGTTGCCAACGCATTGGCTTCTAAAGCTAAAGGTCCTGTCAGTGCACAAGTCATTTCATGGATATTAGGTTTATTCCTCTTTTTTGATGATTATGCCAATGCATTGATCGTAGGGCCGGTTATGCGACCTGTAACAGACGAAAAGAAAATTTCACGTGAAAAATTATCCTTTATTGTAGATGCTACTGCAGCGCCTGTTGCTGGAATTGCTTTGATTTCTACATGGGTGGGCTATGAAGTCGGCCTGATTCAAGATGGCTATGAAGCTATCGGACAATCAGTAAATGCCTATAGTATCTTTATCGAAACGATTCCGTATCGTTTTTACAATATCTTGATGCTTTTATTTGTAGTTTGTACAGCACTATTTTTGAAAGAATTTGGACCGATGCTCAAAGCGGAAAGAAGAGCTAGAAAATATGACCCAACAAATATAGAAGATATCAATCCTAATCCTTCTTCCAGTGAGTTAGATGAAATGGAACCGATAGAAGGAGTGAAATTAAGTATTTGGAATGCGATCATCCCGATCGGAACATTGATCGTTGCTGCATTAGTTGGATTTTACTTCAATGGATACAATACGATCATGGCTGGAGAAGATACCACATTGATCCAAACTATGCAAAATAGTCCATTTTCTTTTGCAGGTATTCAAGAGGCTTTTGGAGCTTCTGATGCCAGCGTTGTACTGTTCCAAGCAGCTCTATTAGCTAGTTTAGTAGCTATGGCAATGGGCGTGAAACAAAAAGCCTTTACTTGGGGAGAAGCGGTCGATACATGGATCAATGGAATGAAATCTCTGATCATTACAGGTGCGATTTTGTTATTGGCGTGGTCATTGAGTGCTTCGATCACTGATTTAGGGACAGCAGATTTCTTGGTATCTCTGTTATCCGATTCTTTACCAGCTTTCTTGTTGCCTTCTATCATTTTCATATTGGGTTCCATCATTTCATTCGCTACAGGGACTTCTTATGGAACAATGGGAATCCTGATGCCGTTAGCAATTCCTTTAGCAGCAGGAATATCTGGAGATCCAGAGTTTATTGTTATTTCAGCAGGTGCGGTATTGACCGGAGCGATCTTTGGGGATCACTGCTCACCGATTTCTGACACAACCATCTTGTCTTCTATGGGAGCCGGTGTGGATCATTTGGCTCACGTACAAACGCAAATGCCTTATGCAATCGCTGTTGGAATTATTTCCGTCATCTTCGGATTCCTTCCAGCAGGGCTAGGATTACCGATTTGGATCGTGTTGCCGGTTTCTATGGTGGTTACTGCTGCTTTCCTTTATTTCTTCGGGAAATCAATAGACGAACCAGAAAGCGAATTAGACTAAACGTAAATAAAAATAACAACAGCAGTACAGGTGATTTACTGATGGGACCTGTACTGTTTTTATTTTAGTTTAATTGTTACCCTTTTTATAAAATGTAGTTGACAATACTCACTAAGACAAGTAAATTAAAAGTAGCAAATTAATGAAGCGGAGTGTAAAAAAATGACGACAAGAGAAAAGGTACTAGATTACTTGATTCAACACAAAGGTATAGTGGTCTCTGGACAAGAGCTTGCTGACCAATTGTCTATTTCGAGAACTTCTATTTGGAAAGCCATAAAAGCTTTACAAATAGAAGGGTATCAAATTGAAGCGACTACTAATAAAGGCTATCTCCTTACATATGAACCGGATATTTTGTCAAAGACGGTATTGTACTCTTTACTAAATGAAAAGCCGGAAATTCTAGAAGTGCATTCCCAAGTTGGCTCTACAAATGACGAAGCAAAAAAACTCATCAATGAGAAGTCAGTTAACAAAGGAATACTATTAGCTGAAGAACAAACAAAAGGAAGAGGACGATTAGGGAGACAGTTTTATTCCCCAAGCCAAACTGGACTTTATATGAGTCTGATTTATAAAAACAACCAACAAGCTGATGCCGCTTCTATAACTACAGCAGCTGCAGTTGCGGTTTGTAAGGCGATAGAGACATTGACTCATAACCAGCCGGCCATCAAATGGGTGAATGACATCTTTTTAGATGGGCATAAAATTTGTGGAATATTAACAGAAGGTGTTATTAACTTTGAAACAGGGACGATTGATTCCATCATTGTAGGCATCGGAATAAATGTTAAAGAATCAAATACAGTTCCTAAAGAATTTCGTTCCATTATCGGTTCGTTGTATTCTAATGAAGAAACTGCTTCAATAACTCGAAATCAGTTGGCAGCTGAAATTATTAATCAATTAGATTACATCTATCAAAACTTGGACAGCATAGATTATTTGGAAGAATACCGGAAACGGTGTTTTGTTTTGGGACAACCTGTTTCTTTTACCGATAAGCAACAAGACATGCATGGAGTCGCGAGATCGATCGATGATGAAGGCGGCTTGGTAGTTGAATTGGACGATGGGGAAATGAAAACTTTGCGCTATGGGGAAATCAGTATTCGATTAGGGAGTAAAGAAAAATGACATTAACGGTTAGAGATATTACGCAAATCAGCTTGATGGCGGCATTAACGTTTATCAGCGGCTTTATCATGATTCCGATGGGACCAGTCCCGTTTACCTTGCAGACGCTATTGGTCCTGGTTACCGGCTTATTACTGAAACCTAGAGCTGCTCTTTTGACTCAAGTGTTGCATTTGCTGTTAAAGTTGTTGCTCGGTGGAGGACAGTCAATTTTAAGTCCTAGTTTTGGTTTTTTATTTGGCTTTATTGCAGCTGCATGGGCGATGAGCATTCTGCTGCTTAAATGGGAGAATAGTTTTGTTTCTTATATGAAAGCGACGATAATAGGGACCGTTCTCATTTATCTGATCGGGATGCCTTATATGGCAGTGATTTTAAATGGATATTTAGGAGCGGGATACACGATCACACAAGTCTTTTGGATGGGAATGGGTTTGTTTATTCCTGGAGATCTGTTGAAAGCAGGGTTGGCTGTTTTGATCGCTGTTCGAGTAAAAAAACACGTTCGTCTATTCAATTAAACGGGTTCTTGTTCGCTAAAAATCAGAAAAAGATTTATGATGAAAAGGAAAACGATTTTAATTTTTGGAGGAATTTACGTGATTACATTGGAAAATGAAGAACTGCTCGTTGAGATTTCGTCTAAAGGGGCAGAATTACAAAAAATTTACAACAAAAAAGAAGGATTTGATTACCTTTGGAACGGAAATCCAGAGTATTGGGGAAGTCACGCACCTAACTTATTCCCGATTATTGGCCGTTTGAACGAGTACAAATATAAAAAAGGTGATGCGGTGTACGAATTGCCGCAACATGGATTTGCTAAGGATATGGACTTCGAAGCAATTAAAGAGTCTGATGAAAAAGCTGTATTCGCCTTAAAAAATAACGAACAATCAGCTGAAATGTACCCTTACGAGTTTACATTGGCGATTGAGTATATGCTAATCGGTTCATTGCTGTCAATAAGTTACAAAATAGAAAATCATTCAGACGAACGCATGCCGTTTTCTATCGGTGGCCACCCAGCTTTCAATGTGCCTTTAAACGGATCCGGCAGCTACGAAGATTACACGATTACGATCAGTCCAAAAGAAGAGGTCAAATACTTCGAAAGCAACCCAGTGCCTTACCGCAGCGGAAACAGAAAAGTACTTCGTGAAATGCAAGAGGGCGCTATGCAAATGAATCATGAAACCTTCCGTGACGGGTTGATCATTATTGATGAACCAAAATTGGATACCATCACTTTATCAGGACCTGAAAAACATGGAGTAACGTTAAATGTCAGTGACTTTCCATACCTATGTCTATGGACAAAAGAATAAATGGATGCACCATTTATTTGTATCGAACCATTCTTCGGGCTTCCGGATGTTGCTGGTGAAATCGGCATATTAGAAGAAAAAGACGGAATCATTTTACTGGAATCAGGAGACACAAAACAAATCAGCTTTACCATTGATACTTTTTAGACTATACAAATAAAAAAGATTCTAGCTGCAGATTTGCAGTTAGAGCCTTTTTTAGTATTAGATTGAATTAATCAAAAGTTTCTTAATGCAGATCCAATTTGGCACGACAAGAAAACACCAAGGAAGCTCTCCTTGGTGTTTTCTCTTAAACGCCTTGTTCCACTCTCTGTCTAAAACGAGTTGCACGAGGCAGCTTACACGTTTATAAGACCAAAGCACTCCTGTTGATAAGAAGCATCAACAGGAGTGCTTTGTCTTATACCCGGAAAGCTAAACGCCTTGTTCCACTCTCTAACGGTCACCGTTAAAGATAGAGTTTTTCACTAGTACATAATCTACTTTGCGGATAGCTTCGATATCTTTTCCACCAGCATATGAAATAGAAGATTGTAGATCTTGTTTCATTTCAATCAAAGTATCTTGGATACTGCCTTTGTGTTCAAGCATAATTTTTTTACCTTCGACGTTTTTGCGTTCGCCTTTTTGGTATTCTGACGCACTACCAAAGTATTCTTTGTATTTCTTGCCATCTTTTTCAATCGTATGACCTGGAGATTCTTCATGACCAGCGAATAATGAACCGATCATAACCATTGAAGCTCCAAAACGAATCGATTTAGCAATGTCACCGTGGTCGCGGATACCGCCATCAGCGATGATCGGTTTGCGAGCTGCTTTAGCACACCAGTTGATAGCCGCTAATTGCCAGCCACCAGTACCGAAACCAGTTTTTAGTTTTGTGATACAGACTTTACCAGGACCAACACCGACTTTTGTAGCGTCTGCTCCAGCATTCTCTAATTCACGAACAGCTTCTGGAGTACCAACATTTCCAGCGATCACAAATGATTCTGGCAAATGTTTTTTGATATGTTGGATCATGTCGATAACTGATTGAGAGTGTCCATGAGCAATATCGATCGTGATATAGTCGGGAATCAATTCTTTTTCAGCTAATTCTTCAATAAATGAATATTCGTTTAGTTTTACGCCCACACTAATAGAAGCAAAAAGTCCTTTAGCGTGCATTTTTTCAATAAATGGAATACGGCTTGCTTCATCAAAGCGATGCATAACATAGAAATAATTGTTAGCAGCTAACTTTTCAGCTAATTCTTCATCAATAACAGTTTGCATATTCGCTGGAACAATTGGCAATGCAAATGTGTGGTTCCCTAGAGTAACTGTAGTGTCGCATTCTGAACGGCTTCTGACAATACTTTTATTAGGGATCAATTGAACGTCTTCGTAATCAAAAATTTTCATGACTATTCCTCGTTTCTTTATATAGTGTTGCTTAGTGGCACACAAAAAAACACGAACTTTTAAAGATTCACATCTAACTAAAATTCGCACCTAGAACAATTTACACTATATAATGGTTTTTGTCAAAGGGAAACAGCCGGAAAAAGTAAATTATTGTTTATTTAGACAAATTTAAATAGAGAAACTGTCACAAGCTAAATTAGGACACTTTTTGCTCCATTATTTGATACAATAAAATAGATACAAAAAGGAATGAGGAGGAAAGAAATGCCTAGTCAAAAAAGGATTTTAGTCTTGGTGGGAGCAAGCGGAAGCGGTAAATCGACGGTTAGTGATTTATTGGGTGAAAAAGGTATTCCTAAGTTGGTTACTTCGACCACTAGAAAACCACGATTAGGAGAAGAAAATGGCGTTCACTATCATTTCCGAACAATCGAGCAAATGACAGAAGAGCCATTTATTGAACAAACAAAATATGCAGCAAACATTTATGGGCTTTCTGTTAAAGAAGTAGAAGACAAATTAGGGAAGTATGACATAGTACATGTAACGTTAGATAAAAATGGTGCAAAGGTCATGAAAGAGCAATTTCCTGAAGAAACTAAAATCATTTTTTTCAAAATTACTGAACAAGAAATGGTTGAACGTATGAAAAAGCGAGGCGATACTTTGGAATCTATTGAACACAGAATCAATTTTAGCCGTGTAACAAAAGAGTTAGAACCCATAGAAAATACTGATTTAGTTGCTTCACATGGAACTCCTCAAGAAATTGTACAACAAATTCTAGAAGAATTTGCTCCATAAAAAATACACAGTAAAAGACTAGATGAATAGATTGGAGAACCTATGGAGAAAGAAACAGCTAAAAAATTGATGAAGAAAATGAAAAAACTTAAAACTTGGACGGAAGCTATTTATGTGAACCCGGTATCTTATCGAGTGAATAATAAGCTGTACTATGCTGGGGGCTTTAGAAAAGAGAATGAAACGGTAGCTACTGCTTATATGACGTTAGATGGAGAAGAAGTGAAAGCAGAAGCTTATGAAGCACAGCCTCATCTCTCTACATTTGGAGACATCAGTAATAATATCCACGCTGGTGGAGATGATCGTTCAAAAGTAGACACTACTTATTTCACAGTACCGTTGGCGGTTTCTTTGAAAACAGATCAAGAAGAGGTGAAAAAAGGGTTTGAAGCTTACAACAAATTATGGGACTTACACCAAAGATATGTGCAAGTTTATTTAGAGTTCAAAGATTATTATGAAAACGATGTGTTAGTGAGAGAAGAAATCACAATTTCTGATGTCAGAAAAACACAAAAGACAGCAGCTTGGATCAACATGTATCAATACGGCACGCTGAAAATATTGGTAGAAAAAAACAATCAAATCAAAGCCTATGTTGCTTACTTAGAAAGTACAGATGCATGGGATAAAATGACTAAAGATCAACGTACGTTTATTAAGGGAGTAACAGAGACAAAAGAAAAGTTGCAAGAAAACCTAGAAGATTTAGGTCTTATTGAAGATGAAGACGAGGAGAAAATGCTGCAATTGAATTATGAATATGCCATCAAACTAAATGAAGAACAAATGATAGGTCAGCAACAGTATATTCGCTATCCAAAATAAGGTTTTATAAATAATTTTTTCCTATGAAAAGTGATGGATTTTCATCACTTTTTTTTCACTATTTTAAGCTGCAATGTGTGCTATACTAAACTGGAATTCATGCAGCTAATTCTATTCCATTGAGGAGTAGAAAGTTCCATGAAAAATTCAAAAAGATAAATTATGAGGATAACAAATGAATGTTTATTTACTTTTGACAGACACAGGGACTGTCTTTAACACAGCCATCAAAAAATATACCCGGAAGCCTTACAATCATGCCTCGCTAGCTTTAGACCAGCAATTGTCTCAAGTATATAGCTTTGCTCGAAAAAAGGTCTATAATCCTTTTATTGGTGGGTTTGTCCAAGAAGATGTGACAGAACACTTATTAAATGAGGCTTCTTGCGAGATTTATTGCTTAACGGTCACACCTTTGCAGTATGAACAATTACAGATGATCTTGAAGCAATTTGAACGAAATAAAGAGCAGTATAAATATAACTTATTAGGGGTACTGGCAATTCCATTGCGCAGAGATATTTATCGAGAAAATGCTTATTTTTGTTCTCAGTTTGTAGCGTATGCGCTAGGTGAGGCCGGCATTTCTTTAATAAATAAATCTACTCATCTGATTACTCCAGACGACTTTAGACAATGTGAGCAAGTAGAATTGGTGTATGAAGGAACTGTCCAAGATTACTTGATTCAAGAAAACCCTGCATTTGGATTGGTACAAGAAGTAACCTTACGAGAAGCACTACATAATTTTTATAAGCAATGCCAAAAACGTTTAGAGTGGAAGTGATCAAAAATTGATAAAAGAAGTTTGCGTAGAGAATTTCACTCTTGTGCCCAATGCAATCCGTGCGGGAGCTGATCGCATAGAATTGTGCGATAACTTAGCAGTCGGAGGGACGACAGTTAGTCTAGGCGTGATGGAAACGACGATCACGTACTGTAAAAAAGAAGCTGTTCCGGTCATGGCGATCATCCGACCTCGAGGTGGAAATTTTATTTACTCTGAAGTAGAGAAAGCTATTATGCTGAGAGATATTCAAACTGCTAAAGAATTGGGAGCAGATGGTATCGTGATCGGGGCATTAACAGCTGGAAATACTTTAGACACTGATTTTCTAAGCAAAGTCGTCAAAGTTAGTGAGACAATGGAACTTACCTTTCATATGGCATTTGATGAATTGGCTAAGGAACAACAATTACTGGCTATAGATTGGCTGTCTGAAGCTGGTTTTTCACGTATTTTAACGCATGGGGGATCTTTAACGGAGCCGATTGAAACGTTTTTTGAGTCTTTAAAAGAAGTCATTTCTTATGCAAATGAGCGTATCATTATCTTGCCTGGCGGAGGAATAACCATCCATAATGCAACTCAAGTTCAAAAAGAGTTGGCAGTTCGGGAAATCCACGGAACAAAAGTCGTAGGAATAGTAGAATAAGAGCGAGCCAAAATGCGTTTACACAAGAGTGTGGAGCAAGATTTTTTGACTTCCGTAGAGCTCGTAGAGCTCGATTTCAACTTTTAGTGGGTGGGCTTTTACCAACAAAAAGCTGAAACGAAATTATAGAGAGTCAGTCTTTCGCAACGGGATTGTAAACGCAACCTATTTAAAAGCAGAGACTATATCACTTTTGTTCGTTTCTTTTTTGGTCCATCGAATTAGTGGCTTTTTGATAAAAACCTCTATATGATAATAGTAAGGAAAGTATGTAAAAAACCTTTTTACTTCAGGGTCAAATCAACTGATGTATTCAGCTCAACTTCGTTATGTAGATAGTAGGCATTACCTAATTTATTTGAAAGCGAGGGGATTTGTATGGAACGGGAAAAGGAACTAAAAATATTAAACGAAAAGTATGAGTCTTTACCGACGAAAGGTTTAGTCGTTTCTGACGGAGAGATATTATTTTCATTACACCCTGAGAAGTTATTTAGTGCGGCTAATCTCATCAAATTGCCCATTTATTTGTATTATTACGAAAACGCTGTTTATGGGGAATTGGATGTGCTGGAAGAAATTTCTGTTCCATCTCAAGGCCGGATTTCAGGTAAAGGCATTTTGCATTTGCTGCCGGAAATAGAAGTCTGGACAGTAGAAGAACTGTTGAAAGCAATGATCGCTGTGTCAGACCATGAAGCCACCAATCAATTGATTGCTCATACGGGTTTAAAACCTATCCAAGAATGGATAGAAAAAAAAGAGTGGAAAAATGACGTAAAACTGCGACGGTATCTAATGGATTATGCTTCAGGGCTGGTAAATGAAATTTCTCCCCAAGGAGCTGTTGCAGTCTTAAAAGAGATCATACAACTAGGAGAAAAAAATCCTGACTGGCAGAAAAGAATCGAGTTTCCATTGCTGAACCAACAATTTAGAGCTGGATTACCAGGATCGTTAACGGAAAAAGAGATTCCAGTATTAGAAATCTTAAACAAAACAGATGAAGATAAGAGGGTATTGCATGACGTAGCTTTATTCCGTTACAAAGAAAAAAATATTTACGTTGCAGCACTAGCCGAAGACGTCCAAGATGAAGCACAAGTCTATGCATGGATGCAAGAAATCGGAAAACTCATATTCAAGAGCGTGGAGTGAGGCGTCTATAACCAGAGCGTGGAGAAAAGCGCTAAGCCTATCGAATCTAAGAAAATTCCAGCAGACAGGTTCTTTTCACCTGGCAGTTGGAATTAGCTTACAGGCGCATAGGCTGCTTTTCACAACGCGTCTAATCAGAGCGTAAAGTAATTCTTCAATTAAAACCACCTCCGAAAGGTAAAAAAGTTACTAACTTTCGGAGGTGGTTCATGTGTTATAATAGGCAGATAAATTTTTTAGGAGTTTTGAAAATGATGGAAAAATGGTTGGAGCGTTACCTAAATAAATATCAGCCAGATGAACGGCGTACCAAATTAGGAATCTTCTCAGGGAAAATAGGATTATTTTCCAATTTAATTCTGTTTATAATCAAGCTAAGCGCAGGTTTGATTTCTGGCAGTGTATCAATTATGGGGGATGCTATAAATAGTCTAGCAGATTTTGCAACGTCCATACTGACTTTGTTTGGCTTTCATATGGCCGCCAAGCCTGCAGACAAAAAACACCCTTATGGTCATGAACGTTCAGAATATATTACAGGGTTGGTAGTTTCGTTAGGTATTATGTTTGTTGGTTTTCAATTCCTATTGAATTCGATTCAACGTATTTTTGACCCGACAAGTCTAAACACAACGCCACTTGTATACGGGCTGCTGATTATTTCCGTTCTTGTTAAATTAGGACAAGGCTTTTTTTACAAGCAAGTAGCTCAAAAAATTCATTCTAATGCGATTGACGCAGCGGCTCAAGACAGCTTTAATGATATCTATACTACACTAGTAGTTTTAGGGGCATCAGTAGTTGAGATGACTTTTGGTTGGCGAATCGATGGTTATGCAGGGATACTTATTGCGCTGTATATTTTGTACAATGGAATACAAATCATCCGTGAATCGATTGATGATTTACTCGGAAAAGGACCAACGGAACAAGAAATTGCACAAATTATACACTTTCTAGATCATTACACATCTATTGTTGGCTATCATGATTTATTACTCCATCATTATGGACCAAATAAAACATTTGCTACTATCCATATTGAAATAGATGATAGCTGGAATCTGACTGAGGCTCATCGTGTAATTGATGCCATCGAAAAAGATTTCAAAGCACATTTAGGGGTGGATCTGGTTTGCCATTTAGATCCTATTGCCATTAAAAGTACAGAACAAACGTCTGTCTATCAACAAGTTAAAAGGATACTGCAATCTTATCAATTAAATCTTAAATTTCATGATTTTCGAGTGGAAGAAAAGAATGGGGTAGCTACGATTCAATTTGACATTGTAGTGCCTGACAATATTGAAAAGACAAATGACGAGCTTCTCTCTGCTATACGTAAAGATGTCACTGAAAATATTGGGGCTTTTGAGGTGGAAATCGAGTTTGACCGTATCTATCTGCTAAAATAATGAAGACTAAAAAACAGCCGAATGATTATTCATTCAGCTGTTTTTTTAGTTGGTTCTTCATCATGTAACGTCGCAGAAAGTCTAAGGTGCTTAGAACCCGACCTCCAGAAAAATCTTTACCAACACCATAAAATTAATATCTTTTTATTTCCTGTTGTTTTAGGAAATAGAAGCATCATAAATTTCTTGAATGGAAGCTTTTAAGATCGCATCAAACTCTTCATCAGATTGATTAGCGTATAAGCCCTCCGATAAAGCGCGTGAGAAGCTGGCGATCAAGCCGCTGTTATTTCTTAGTTTCTCATTTGCTTCTTCGCGAGGGTATCCGCCAGATAAAGCTACTACTCGCAGAACACGAGGATGTTCGATCAATTCTCTGTAAAAATCAGACACGGTGGGAATAGATAATTTAAGCATCACATTTTGAGATTCTTCTAATTGGTCTAAATACTTCAACAGTTCTTCTTTCAAAATACTCTCGCATTTTTCTTTGTCTTCACTGTGAATATTGACTTCGGGCTCAATGATCGGCACTAATCCAGCATGGAGAATCTGTTTGGCTACTTCAAATTGTTGATCCACAACTTGGTTAATACCATCTCTATTGGGTTCGTTAACCACGGACCGCATTTTTGTTCCAAAGATGTTTCGGTCATTCGCTCTTTTCAGTAATTCATTTAAATTAGGATTAGGTTTCATTAATTGGACGCCTTCAGCTTCTTCAGCTAAACCTTTATCGATTTTTAAGAAAGGAACGATGCCTTTCTTTTCCCATAAATAATCCGCTGTATAGTCATCTTCGATCTTACGGTCCATTGTTTGTTCAAATAAAATAGCGCCTAGGATAGAATTTGAATTAAATGATGGAGAAGTAATGATACGTGTTCTCATTTCATGGACCAGATCAAACATTGTATCCTCATCAGAATATGAGTCTTCATTCACACCATAAAGTGCTAAAGCTTTCGGCGTACTTCCGCCACTTTGGTCAAGAGCAGCAATAAAACCTTTGCCATTTTTGATAATGTCTATTTGTGCTTTATTCACGATATTTTCAGCTCCTTGGTCTTTTTTTGAAAAAGTCATCTCTTAAACGAGAAAAAAGATATCTACTAACTTCTCCTTATTAAATTATAGCAATCAAAAGCAAAATGGTAAAAGGATAACCTTTATAGTCTCATTTGTGACAGAGAAAAAAATTTTCCGAATAAAAACGTTATTATTTTACTCCTTAAATAAAGAACGTTATAGTAGGATCAAAAGTAACTGCTTACATTTTTTTGAGGTGTAAGCAAAAATAATTTAGGAGGCACGAGAATGGAAAAGAAATATATTATGTCGATAGACCAAGGAACAACCAGTACTAGAGCAATTATCTTTGATAAGGAAGGGAATCCAAAATGGACCTTCCAAAAAGAGTTTACTCAATTTTTCCCCGAACCAGGTTGGGTAGAGCATGATGCAAATGAAATCTGGATTTCAGTCTTAACGGTCATTGCTGGTGTTTTGATCGAGTCAGGACTTAAACCTGGGGAAATCGATAGTATCGGAATCACCAACCAACGTGAAACAACTGTTGTGTGGGACAAAGAGACTGGACGTCCAATTTATCATGCAGTTGTATGGCAATCTAAACAAACCAATGATATTTCTACAAAATTAAAAGATGACGGCTACACAGATATGATTCACAGTAAAACCGGTTTAGTAATAGACTCTTACTTCTCAGCCACTAAAGTTAGATGGTTATTAGACAAGGTTGAAGGAGCTCAAGAAAGAGCTGAAAAAGGCGAATTGTTATTTGGAACAATCGATACTTGGCTTGTTTGGAGACTGTCAGGCGGAGCTACTCATGTTACCGATTATTCTAATGCTAGTCGTACGATGATGTACAATATTTATGATTTAGAATGGGACAAAGAAATCTTAGAAATTTTAAATATTCCTGAAGCGATGCTTCCTGAAGTGAAATCTTCTTCTGAAATTTACGGAAAAACCATCGCAGAGCACTTCTATGGAGAGCAAGTTCCGATAGCGGGAATTGCTGGGGACCAACAAGCTGCATTATTTGGACAAACTGGATACGAAAAAGGTATGGTCAAAAATACCTATGGTACAGGTGCGTTTATTATTATGAATACAGGAAAAGAACCCATTAAATCTAAAAATGGGCTATTAACTACTATTGCTTATGGTCTTAATGGAGAAGTAACGTATGCTTTAGAAGGAAGTATTTTTGTAGCGGGATCTGCTATTCAATGGTTGCGCGATGGTATGCGTCTATTCAGATCATCTCCAGAATCAGAAGAATATGCTAAAAAAGTAGATACTACGGATAATGTATATGTTGTCCCAGCCTTTACAGGATTAGGAGCTCCTCACTGGGATCAAGATGCGCGTGGTGCAGTCTTCGGAGTTACACGTGGAACAACCAAGGAACACTTTATTAGAGCTACTTTGGAGTCGTTAGCTTATCAAACAAGAGACGTAATTGACACGATGAATAAAGATTCTGGCATCGAAACAACGACTATGCGTGTTGATGGTGGAGCAGCAAACAATGATTTCTTGATGCAATTCCAAGCTGATATTCTTGACGTAACGATTGAACGTTCTAAAGTGAGTGAAACCACAGCTTTAGGTGCTGCTTATCTGGCAGGACTAGCAACTGGATTTTGGAACAGCCAAGAAGAAATCAAAAAATATTGGGAAAAGAACGCTACCTTCGAATCCAAAATGGATGCTGAAAAACGTGAAGACTTATATGCAGGATGGCAAAATGCTGTTGAAGCTACAAAAGTCTTCAAACACAAACCGTTAAGAAAAAGCGAAGACTAAACCATAAAACACGACGCTGCTCTTTAAGGAGGTTATGGAAACATGCCATTTTCAGGAAAGACTCGTCAAGAAAATATAGAAACACTGAAACAAAAACAACTGGATCTATTGATTATTGGTGGAGGGATCACCGGGGCGGGTATCACGTTGGAAGCTGGAGCAAAAGGCATTTCGAATGGATTGATTGAAATGCAAGATTTTGCGGCAGGAACAAGCAGTCGTTCTACGAAATTGATTCATGGCGGCTTGCGTTATTTGAAACAATTTGAGGTTGAATTGGTAGCAGATGTATCTCAGGAACGAGAAATCATCTACAATAATGCGTCTCATATTGTCCAACCAGCTCCAATGACGCTTCCGATCTACGAAGAACCCGGAGCTTCATTCGATTCGTTTTCAGCAAAAGTGGCGTTAAAACTGTACGATGAACTTTCTGATGTACAAGAAGAATACAAACATTACTTTTTGGATCGAGAAGACACCTTGAATAGGGAACCAGCTCTTAATAAGGAAGGACTTTTGGAATCCGGTGTTTATTTGGACTACACGTCTGATGACGCGCGTTTAACGCTCGAATTATTGAAAAAATCCCATGAATACGGCTCTATCATTGCGAATTATGTTCGAGCTGTCGCTTTTATTTACGATACAGAGAATCAGATTTGTGGAGTGAAAGCAGAAGACAAACTGACTGGTGAAGTATTTGAGATTCAAGCGACCGTGGTGATCAACGCCACTGGTCCTTGGTCAGATACGATAAGAAAAATGAGTTTGCCGGAAACCGAAAGTCTAATGCGCCCTACGAAAGGTGTTCATTTAGTAGTAGATAAGAAACGCTTGCCAGTGAATGGGCCTATTTATACCGATACGGGTTTACAAGATAATCGTATGATCTTTGTTGTTCCAAGGCGTAGTAAAACATATTTTGGTACTACAGACACTGATTATCAAGGAGATATCTCTGATCCTCAGGTGACGAATGAAGATGTAGAGTATCTGCTCAAAGCTGTAAACCAACGATTTCCAGAAGTTCATTTGACCAAGGAAGATATTGAAGCTAGTTGGGCAGGATTAAGACCTTTGATCAGTGCAGGAAAGGGTAAAGACCCTTCTGCGGTGTCACGAGGAAGTTCTTTGAAAGAAGCAAACGATGGATTATTGACGATCGCTGGAGGCAAATTAACAGATTATCGCCGAATGGCCGAGGGTTCAATCAAGTTGATCGAAAAGCGGTTGAAAGAAAAAACCAGCAAAGAATTTCCAGAAGTAGAAACAAAAACGATCAAACTTTCTGGTGGGGACGTTCCACTAGGGGATGATTTTGGAGAGTATGTAGAAGAGCTCTCTGCTAGAGGTGTAGAGTTAGGATTGTCCAAATTAGAAGCCACACGATTAGTAGAGTGGTATGGTTCAAATGCAGAGATGATCTTTAATGAAACAGAGCCGTTTACTGAATTACATGGACTAAATCATGGAGAAGGTTTATCGTTGAAATATTCTTTAGAAAACGAAATGACTTTGACTCCGACTGATTATTTTTCTCGCAGAACGGATACACTATTGTTTGACCATTCTCATTTGCAGGAAATCAAAGAGCCGATAATAAAAATCATGGCTGAGTTTTATCACTGGGATGAAGCAACAAAGAGGAAGATGAGTGACGAGTTGGAAAATATGATACATGAAGTAGACCGGTCTTAAATATTCAAACTATGAAATTGAAAGAGAGGGAAAGAGAATGGACACAACCTTATGGCAACAGTTAATTGGAGAATTTATTGGAACAATGATTTTGGTTTTACTTGGGGACGGGGTTGTAGCAGGGTCAGTTTTGAATAAAACAAAAGGCTTCAATACCGGATGGCTAATGATCACATTAGGCTGGGGATTAGCTGTTACAATTGCTGTTTTCTCCTCAGGATTTTTAAGTCCAGCCCATCTTAATCCGGCAGTAACATTAGGGATGGCAATAGCTGGAGAATTTGGTTGGGCAGAAGTATTTCCTTATATGGCTGCACAAGTATTAGGTGGGGTTGCAGGTGCTGTAGTCGTATGGATTCACTATATGCCTCACTGGAAAGCAACAGAGGACTCAGAAACAATACTTGGTGTTTTCTCAACAGGTCCGGCAATTAAAAGTCCTGTAAATAACCTAGTCAGTGAAGCTATTGGTACAGGAATGTTAGTGTTTGGGTTATTGGCTTTTACACAAGGCGAATTTACTGAGGGATTGAATCCAATCGTAGTTGGTTTACTGATCGTGTCTATTGGTCTTTCATTGGGAGGAACAACAGGATATGCCATCAACCCAGCTCGAGATTTGGGTCCAAGGATCGCTCACCAAATCTTACCAATTGCCAATAAAGGCGACTCTGATTGGGGATACTCATGGGTTCCTATAGTAGGCCCCCTAATTGGAGCATCATTAGCAGCACTATTATACCAATTATTACCATTAGGATAGAGCAGAGTGTGGAGCAAGGCGTTCAGCTCACCGAACAAAATCCAAACGACGAGAGTTAGGTGTTCTTTACCTAACACTCGTCGTTTGGATTTTGGTAGTGTGAGCTGCCTTGCGCAACACGTTTAAGAGCAGAGCGCGGAGCAAACCGGTTAGAGTTCCGTAGAGTTCACTTTCTCCGTTTAATGGGTGTTCTTTACCCATAAAACGGAGAAATGAAATCATAGGAGGTCTGGTTTGCGCAGCGCGTTTAAGAGCAGAGCGCGGAGCAAACCGGTTAGAGCTCCGTAGAGTTCACTTTCTCCGTTTAATGGGTGTTCTTTACCCATAAAACGGAGAAATGAAATCATAGGAGGTCTGGTTTGCGCAGCGCGTTTAACAGAAGAGAGTGGAGCAAGGGCGCTTAGCTCACCGGACATCTCACGATGACGGCAGTTTGGGTTCTTTGCAAACAGCCGTCATCGTGAAATGGTAGCGTGAGCTGCCCTGCACAACTCGTTTAGATAGAGAGTGGAGCAAGGGCGCTTAGCTCATCATAAAAGAAACTTGGTAGGAAGAAAGTTTTCCTATCAGGTTTCTTTTTGTTGACGGATTGGTTGAATACATACACTTGAGAAACTTAGCTGAAAATTTCAGTAATAAGATAGTATCCTGAATAATTCACAGCTTTAGAAGTTATTATTCTAACCTTGAGTTAATGAAAAACGTGGTTAGAACATTAAGGGAAAAATTGCGGTGATGAAAAACGAGGTTTGGACATCAAAAGACAACTCGTGATGATGAAAAAAGAGGTAGCATCCGGCATTAATAAGCTGAACTCTGTTTTCTTGCTCTATAAAAGCCACAAACTGAAAATTTATCTCTTAATTAGGAAGAAAACTTATTTTATATTTTTTTAGAATTTCAAAAATAACGCTATCATTGGTAAATAAGCGTTTCCCTTGTGCTTCGTTGCACATATGGGACGCGTTTTAGACAAAAATTTAAAAAAGCGGATTCTTTTTTGAATAATTAATCTTGTAAAGGGTTTCCTTTAATGATACTATGTATTACATTATGATACTAAAAAGCAGAAACATTCTAATTTAATCACAAGAAAAGAGGTAATAAAATGGCAAGAGAAAGTTATGCAGAAAAAAATGGTACATTAAGTACAGACACAAAAAAGGATGTACGTCCTTTTGGAATCAAAGATAAAATCGGATATATGGCAGGGGATATAGCTAACGATATGTTCTTTATCTTTGCTAGCTCATTCTTAATGGTTTACTACACAAATGTATTAGGTATTAGTGGGGCAGCGGTCGGAACTTTGTTCTTAGTTTCAAGAATTGTAGACGCTTTTACAGATATCGGAATGGGCCGAATTGTTGATACATTTAAACCGGCAAAAGATGGAAGGTTCAAACCTTGGATTCGTCGTGTAGCTCCATTTGCTGTTATTGCAGGTTTTTTAATGTTTGTTTATGTCGTAAAAGATTGGTCCATGCCGGCTAAAATGATTTACGTTTATGTTACTTACTTATTCTGGGGAAGTATTTGTTATACGGGTATCAATATTCCTTATGGATCAATGGCTTCAGTAATTAGTGATAAAGCAGAAGATCGGGCAGTTTTATCTACATTCCGTAGTGTAGGAGCAAGTATAGCATCTATGTTTATTTCTTTTGCGGTCCCTTTAATTGTTTACACTACAAATAATTCTGGAGATCAAGTCATTATTCCTGAACGCTTCACAATGATTGCTGGTGTATTCGCTATGGTAGCTCTTGCTTTGTATGCCGTTTTATATTTCTGGACAGAAGAGAGAATTCAACTCCCTGAAAAAGATGCTTCTAACACTGAAACTGTAGGAGAACAGATGAAATCGATCGTTAAAGGATTAACGACTAATAGAGCATTGTTAGGTATCATTTCTGCAGCAGTGTTCTTATTATTAGCACAAATACTAGTTGGAACGATGAATGCTTATTTATACACTACTTACTTTAATAGTGCTTCAGGTTTAGCTGCTGCAGGTATTTTAGGAACAGTTGGAGTACTGGTGTTAGCGCCATTTGCAAGTAAAATTGCTGCTAGATTTGGTAAAAAAGAATCTGGGACAATTGGTCTACTGATTAGTGCAGCTATGTATGGAATGATATTCTTCTTACAAATCAATAATGTATGGGTTTTCTTAGCATTTTCATTCATTGGGAATTTAGGAATGAACTACTTTAATATTATTATCTGGGCTTTCATTTCAGATATCATTGATTACCAAGAAGTTCGTACTGGAAAACGTGAAGATGGAACTATTTACGCTGTTTACTCTTTTTCTCGTAAAATTGGACAAGCCTTAGCCGGTGGTTTAGGTGGATTTGCATTGACAGCTATTGGATTTGTTTCTGGTGCAAGTGTACAATCAACAGAGGTAGCAAATAATATTTATCGAATAGCAACGGGAGTTCCAATGGCAGCATACTTATTCGTAGCTATCAGTTTAGCTTTTATTTATCCGTTAGGTAAAAAACAAGTGTTAGAAAACACACGCATTTTACAAGAACGTAGAGCAGCTGAAAAATAAAAATGTGGAAAAGAGAACTGGACAAAAGTGTTGCAGTCTCTGCTTCTTAATTAGACTGCGTTTTTAAACGTATTGCGCAGAGCAGATTACACGTCTATAAGCTGAAAATGACCTGTTAGGAAAGTACGCCTAACTGGTCGTTTTCTACTTAATATCCGGTAATCTAACCGCTCTGCTTCATGCTCTTGTATAAACGTGTTCCAAAAGGTTTGACCACATGTTTATAAACCAGAACTCCCCTTATGAGAAAAAAATCTCATAAGGGGAGTTCTGGTTATATTCAGGGTCAAAACGACTTTTGTCTCGTTCTCATTTTTTGTATAACGTTATTTCACTTTTAACTCTGCCAATTGCTTATCAATATCTTCTAAAGGAACGTCAACTTGTAGTAGGGAAGCTGCGGTATACGCGCTTTCTACAAATGCTGTATCGTATAAAGTGATTTCTTTGTCTGTAGTCTCAACTGCCATCTCAAGGTTCATTTTGGCACTACCAAGATCATAAAATGCGATAATCGTGTCTTCTTCAAATTCTTCTACAGCTGCAGAGATTTTGTCAAAACTAGTTCCCACTTCACCATCTTCAGTACCACCAGCCGGTATGATCGTTACATCGGCTGCAACTTGGTTTAACAGTTTTGTTAGACCTTTTGCTACTTCTTCAACATGCGAAACAAGCAAAATCCCAATTTGCTTACCCATCATATACACCTGCCTCTATCATAGTTTTGAAAAGATAGCTGCTGGACATTGCACCAGGATCTAAGTGACCAATAGAACGGTCTCCTAGATAAGAAGCTCTTCCTTTAGTAGCTTTCATTTGCTCTGTTTTCGCTACAGCTTCTTCAATGACTTCTGGAGTTAAAGAGTTTTCTTTGACAGCATCCACTACTGGAATCCACTCATCGACCATGGTTTTTTCTCCAGCAACAGCTTTGCCTCGTTTTTGGATACCGTCTAGACCAGCTTCTAATAAACCAGCCAAATCTAGTTCCTCGTTTTCTTTACTAGCTTTGGCCATACTGATAAAAGCTGAACCATATAAAGGACCAGAAGCTCCACCAATTTTGCTGACAAATACCATTCCAATGTCTTTTAGCAAATCAGTTAAAGTTTCATATTCATTATCGGCTAATTTTTCTTTCAAAGCAGCAGCACCTCGAGCTAGATTATTGCCGTGATCACCATCGCCGATAGCTGTATCTAATTCACTTAGATACGTTTTTTTTTCTAGCAGTTGTTCACTAAATAAATTCATCCATGTGTTTACATTTTCAATTGAAAGCATATTGCGTACTCCTTTCTTACCAAGAGATTGTAGTCACTGGTGCGTTTAAATAAGCTAACCATTTTGGATCTTCTAATTTGACTAAAGTAACGGAAAGACCAGCCATATCGATAGAGGTCATGTAGTCGCCAACTTTTTTGAAGGATAATGCTAATTCATCTTGGGCTAATAATTGGTGCACGTCATTGGTAAATACGAACTGTTCCATCAATGGAGTAGCTCCCATCCCATTGATCAAAAGAGCATATTCCTCATCAGCTGACCATTGGAATTCTTTCTTTAATTGATGCACTAATTCAGCTGCTAAATCTTTTGAAGGTTGCAGCTTTTCTCTGCGGTAACCAGGTTCGCCGTGAATTCCAACACCAAATTCAATTTCGTCGTCTCCAATATCAAACCCAGGTTTGCCAACCTCAGGATTGGTAGCTGGCGTTAAAGCAACACCGATAGATTTAATAGCTGGAACTAATTTGTCAGCTAAAGTTTTGATTTCTGTAAGAGATGCACCTTCTTCTGCTGCGGCACCAAGAATTTTGTGGACTAATACAGTTCCTGCAATACCGCGTTTTCCAGCAGTATAGGTACTGTCTTCAACCGCAATGTCATCATCTACAACAACAAAATCGACAGAGATATCTTCCATATCTGCTAAATCTTTTGCCATTTCAAAGTTCATGATATCGCCGGAGTAGTTTTTAACGATCATGAATACGCCATTTCCTTCATCACTAACTTTGATCGCTTCTAGGATTTGGTCAGGCGTAGGAGAGGTAAATACTTCCCCGCATACAGCAGCCGATAACATGCCTTTACCTACAAAACCTGCATGTGAAGGTTCGTGGCCGCTGCCTCCACCACTAACTAAACCTACTTTTCCATTATGAGAATGTGTGCGATGAATCACGTTTGTTTCAGGCAAACGCTCAATTAAACCATCATAAGCAAAAACCATCCCTTTGATCATTTCGTCTACGACTGCGGATGGTTCATTAATTATTTTCTTCATGCTTCTTCCTCCCATTCCAATATCATTCATTACATATCTATTGTAAACGTTTCCCTGGGAAAGGACAAATAGTAACTCGAAGAGAGAGATGTAAAAAAAAACTTGAGAATAAGTTGTAGGACAAGGCAATTATTGAGATAATGAAATAGAGTCAAACCTGCCACAGGTGAAGATAAACTTAGCTTACAACAAATAGATAAAATGACGAGAAATTTAACTTCATTCTATAGGGGGTGTGTCAAATGAAAGAGGAGACCAAACTATTTCAATTAGCTAAAAACCTCTATCAAGCCGCGTTTTGGGAAGATTATTGGGAGACAGATATATTAGCTTTACAGTTTCCACATAGAGCTGAGCCAGTTTTTATCTCGATTTTAGGAAAAAGCGATGGCAATTACGGCTTTCTTTTTTACCGTAATCTAGAAGAATTAAGTTATTATTTTGAGATGGAGAAGCAATCTCAAATAAGAGATTTAGAAACGTCATTGGATTTTTTGCTCTTGCAAAAAGGAATATCCTTAATGTATGAAGATCGTCAAGATCTGGAAAAAGAAGACTATGACCGGATAAAAAGCAGTAGTATCACATTTAGAGGAAAAAAGTCTTGGCCAGTGTTTATAGATTACAAACCTGGTTTTTATCCTGACGATATTGAGCTAAATGAAGTTCCGTTTGTGATAGAAACGATGGAAAAATTGTTAGAGATAGGACATGATTTTCGCTCTAAATTGGATATACACGATACAGAAGAAAATAAGGAAAGTGTATTTTTGCGTACTTACAAGGAAAACGGAGAGTTTGAAGATGACGTATTTGTCATTCCGCAAGCTGTTTTACAAGGCGTGACTGATCAGGAGTATAAAAAGCAAGAGATCAAAATAACCGACTTCGAGATGAGACGAGCAAATCATCTGAAAATAGGTAGTTCTATTTGGGAATTGGAATTGAATTATGTAGCTTTGCCTATACAAAATGAAGAAGCAGAACGTCCTCGATTTTCAGTCATGCTAATGGTTGTGGATGCAAAAAGTACGGAGATCGTTCTTGGCGAATTGATTGGATTTGATGAAATCGAGCAAATTCAGCGACTCTTTCTCCAAGCTTTGGTGTCTAGTAATGTAAAGCCGCCTACTGTGGTCGTAAATATTGGTCGTTATCAGCATATTTCTGGAATACTAGGGGATATGTTGGATATATTAGGAATTGAATTGACACCCGTATATAAACTGCCTTTGATTTCAGTGATTCAAAAAGATATGTTAGACTTTTTTGATGAGGCCGAAAATGAATAGAGTCATTCAATATATTGGAGGGATAATATAAAGATGAAGACGTTGGTGATTATTTCTCATCCTGAAATAACTGAATCTGGAAGCCAGCAATTTTTATTGAGTTCAATTGCGGATAGTGAAATGATAACAGTACACCACTTAGAGGGAACGTATCCAGATGGAAATATAGATGTAGTTACAGAACAGAAGCTACTGAAGCAACATGACCGAATCGTGTTCCAGTTCCCATTTTATTGGTATAGTTCTCCGCCAATGCTAAAGCAATGGCAAGATGAAGTATTGATAGACGGATTTGCGTATGGTAGAAATGGACATCAATTAAAAGGAAAAGAATTTGGATTAGTATTGTCCATTGGGGTAAGCGAAAGTGAATATCAAGCTGGCGGAAGAGAAGCGTTTAGTATTCATGAATTGACGAAGCCTTTTCAAGCAGTGGCATTTAAGACTGGAATGACATATTTGAAATCTTGTTTGATTTATCAATTTCCTTACATGACAGAGAGTCAAAAAATGACGTTGCTGATCGATTACCAACAATTTTTAACTCGAGCGGCAGATGATAGTCTGTTTACGAGAGAAAACTGGCTGATAGATCAATTATTGAAGACCAATAAAGAAACATTAGCTCATGGAGATGATTTGCTTTTACAGCACGCAATAGAAGCAATCGAAGAGAACCGTGATACAATAGACGGTTTAAAAATGGTCCTTGATGAAATGAATGGATAAGAAAATAGGTGAATTGGAGAGAAAAGTATGGATCAAAATGAGTGGATAATTGAAGAATTGGAAAGTGTTTTTCAAAATAGCCGAGATTATAAACAAAAAGCTCTGATTGCTGCAACTCAACAATTGATCAAAGAACAAGCTTTGCGCGTTACGCAAATGGAAGGGGAACTGGATGGTACCCTTTGGAGTCCGAGAAATTGGAATGAGTAGAGCGGCGTTTTAATTGAATACAATACAAAAAGTGGTCAAACCGAGTTATTTTTAATCGGTTTGACCACTTTTTATTTTAGCTATAGAAGGCAACTTTAAAAATGTCCTAATAAACTAGATATTTTCCGAGTCGTTTCGACGATTTTTTGAATGTACATCTCTTTGTTCTTTACTTCAGAAAGCGGCAAGGAAATACTGATAGCTCCTGCAGACAATTCTTTGTAGCTTGCAAATGAAGCGCCTATACAAACTATACCATACTCATTTTCTTCATTGTCTATCGCGTAACCTTGTTGGCGAACAGTATCGATCTCCGCTAAAAATTTTTCCAGGTTTGTAATAGTATGAGTGGTTTTGGGCTGGATGTCCTGTTGATTCCAATAATCCACAATGGCACCATTTGTTTTGGTAGCTAAAATAGCTTTTCCAACTGCAGTGACATACATTGGGGCTTTTTTTCCAATCCTAGAATGCATTCTAGTTTCAGAATTTTGAGAATCATGTTTGTCTATATATAGTACTTCGTTGTCATCTTCAATGACCAAATGAACAGTTTGATTTATTTCTTGAGATAATTGACGAATCATGCTTTTAGCAACATTTAAAAAATCGATATTTTGTACTCTTCTATTTCCCAATTGAAACAGTTTTAGAGAAATACGATATTTTTTTGTAGTCGCATCTTTTTCAATATATCCATTCTCAAGTAAGGAGTTTATTAAGCGATGTGTAGTTGCTTTATGTAATTGCACTTTTTCGCTTATTTCCATCAGACTTAGATTATCATAATTGGAAAGGATTTCCAAAATAGATAAAGCTCGATCTATGGTTTGTACTCTACCAGGGGAATTATTAGCCATATTATTACTCCTTTAAAAAATTGTGTGTTACTGTTTAACCGATTTCAGTCCTGTAATAGATTTATTATATGAGATAAAATTTCATTGTACAAGCTGAGAGAAAGAATTAATCTCTAAATATTGAAACTTAAAACTACATATGAACTATTTGTGACAGCTTCTAGTGATGGAGAATGAATATGAGTACAACTAGACCTATTATCTGAAATAGTCATTGAATTACTATAGTCTCAGTTTGTGAAGAACTACTTAATCAAAATAAAAACAGGCAAAAAGTGCTTTTATTAATAAGAAACCGATTGCGAAAAACCTTTGTGCCAATTAGTAAACAAATATTGAAAAAGTCTAAAGATTTTCTTTTTTGAATGCTCAATTCAGCACGATGAGGGGAGAAATTCTAGATCCTTCCTCCTCTCAATTATAAAATTACTATACCAATTAACTTTTGTTCAAATAAAAGAAACTACTATAAAGATTGAAAAATAATTACAAAATGAGAAATTTATGAATTTTTTTTGTAAATGTTTCTAAAAATTGAAAATTGTCTCATAATATGGAACTAGGTACTAAAAGATGATACTATTTTATGTGAACTAATCTTCAAAAGTCAATTGAAAGCGATAATATGTTTTTTGAATGATATATTTCAGTTTAATCAAATGGGTAAGAAGAGCATAATAATTAGAGGTGGTATGGAATAAGGCAAATTTAGATTGATGTATGATAGAAGATATATTATTTTTTTATTTTTATGAAAACGCTAATAATTAAAAAGGAAATTGTTAGTTTAAAAACTTATAGGAAGAAACAGCTCATATTTTTATTTGTGCATGAATGAGTGTAAAGCGAGAAACGTAAAAAAATTTTATTATTTACGCTGTTTTGAATGCATAGAAACTATTAGGACAAAGATTAATTAGGAGGATTTAAAATGCAAGAAAGTCAGCACAAAGAAGCAGCACAAGCAAGTACGTTCAAGTTAGATGTAAAAGAAAAATTATCCTATGGTTTGGGTGATCTTGGTAACGGTTTAATGTTCCAAGTAGCACAACTGTATTTACTAAAGTTCTATACAGATGTTCTAGGGATATCGCCTTATTGGGGTGGTATGGTTTTCTTAATTACCAAATTTGTTGATGCAGTAACCGATACACTTACCGGGACTTACGTTGACTCAAGAACGCCAGGTTCAAAAGGTAAATTTAAGCCCTTTATTTTGTACGGAACAGGATTTCTAGCGCTTACTACTATTTCGGCTTTCTTAGCTCCCGATTGGGGCGAGACAGCTAAAATCGTTTATGCATTTGTTTCTTATAATTTAATGAGTCTTGCTTACACAATTGTAAATATTCCTTATGGCTCATTATCCTCATCGATGACAACAAATGCGGCTGATCGTACTTCATTAGCTGTATTTCGTAACTTGGCAGCACAGATTTCAATTTTAGTAGCAGGTGTTATTGTAATCCCAATGGTAAATCAATTCTCTAATCCTGCTCTCGGCTACCCTGTAGTAGTTGGTGGCTTAGCTTTACTGGGAGTTGTTTGTCACATACTTTGCTACAGAGGTGTTGAAGAACGTTTTGTATCTAAAAAACCTCATGTTAAAGGTGACGGAGTTAAATCGATCAAGAATTTATTGACCAACGCACAATTTGGAGTATTAGCTATCTATACTATTTTAAGTATTGGAGCGATGTTCTTAAAATCTGGTGTTCAATTGTATTATTTTGAATATGCATTAGGAAATGAAGCTTTAGTTGGTACAGTAAGTATGCTTAGCTTAGTGGCTATTATTCCATCAGTACTATTTGCTACACCAATCGTTGAAAAATTCGGTAAAAAGAATGTTGCTCTTTTTGGTACTGCAGGGTTTGCATTGTTCGAATTTATTAACTACTTCTTTACTGGAGAAGAAACTATTTCTTTCTTAATCGTTAACTTCCTTTCATATGTGTTTTTAGGTTTTGCTAACACAGTTGCTTTTGCTTTTGTTTCCGACGTGGTAGATTACAGCCACTTGAAAAATGGAAACCGTACAGAAGGGATCATTTATTCTGGTTATAGCTTTGTTCGTAAAGTAGCCCAAGGCTTCGCCGGATTTATTCCGGGTGTTGCTTTAACAGCGATCGGTTACGTAGCTAACCAACCACAAAGTGTTGAAACTCTTTCAGGAATGAGATCAGTTTACTTCTTATTTCCAGCAGTATTAAGTGTTGCTAGTGCAATCATCTTCTTATTGTTCTATAAGTTAACAGATGAAAGACATGCAAAAGTAATACAAGAACTTTCAGATAAAGGCGAACTTTAAAATTTTATAATTTAAAACAGTGTTGCTTTTTTGAAAAGCAGTTCTAATATTTAGATGGTATTTTGCTTATATATAAAGCCTCGTTTTAATTAGTTGTGATACAGCAAATAAAACGAGGTATTCTATTTAAGCCGTTATTTAAAAACTCCTTAAACATTCATTGACTATTTGGTCATAAAAGCGCTATAATTAATTGAAACACGAAACGGAGTATCACAATGTGAGACGAATTAATTTAGGAGGTAGGAAGATGAGTTTAAAAAGAGATGTATTAAACCAACTTGAAGAAAACTATTTATTTGCAGTCGTTCGTGGTAAATCAGCACAAGATGCTTATGAAATATCTAAAGCGGCCTATAAAGGCGGAATCAAAAATATTGAAGTCACCTTTACAACTCCAGGTGCAGAAAAAGCAATCGCTAAACTAGCGGAAGAATTTGCTGGAACTGATATGGTTGTAGGTGCTGGAACAGTTATGGATGATGTGACTGCTAGAATTGCTATTTTAGCTGGATCGAAATTCATCGTAAGTCCGAACTTCTCACCAGAGATCTCAACAATGTCTAACCGTTACACAATCCCTTACCTACCAGGTTGTGGTTCAGTAACTGAAGTTGCGAATGCAATGGCAACAGGTGTTGAAGTTGTCAAAGTATTCCCAGGCGGCGTATTAGGTGCTGGCTTCATCAAAGATGTACACGGTCCAATTCCACACGTTGAATTAATGCCTTCCGGCGGCGTAAACTTGGACAACATGGCAACATGGGTTGCTAATGGCGCTTGGTCTGTTGGAATCGGCAGTGCCTTAACTAAAAATGTAGCAACTGAAGGATACGAAAGTGTAACAACAGCTGCTAAAGAATTTGCAGACAAATACGAAGAAATCAAAAAATCAAAATAATCTTATCTCAAAATAAAATGATAGATCTATAGGATGATTCCACTTTGATTTGAATAGGAACAGAGTGGAACCGATAGACTTGATGTTGAAATTTATTTTTATGAAAGGGGAAACAGTATGTCGTTTATTCACGATGATTTTATGCTTCAAAATGATACAGCAAAAAGTTTGTACCATGATTTTGCGAAAAATTTGCCAATCTATGACTATCACTGTCATTTAGACCCGCAACAAATCGCAGAAGATCATGAATTTCAAAGTGTAACTGAATTATGGTTAGCAGGCGACCATTACAAATGGAGAGCTATGCGTGCTAATGGAATCCCAGAACGTAAAATTACTGGAGATGCTACTTCGGAAGAAAAATTCCAAGCTTGGGCAGAAACAGTAGAAAATACTATTGGGAACCCATTGTATCACTGGACTCACTTAGAGTTGAAACGCTACTTCGACATTGATGATCAATTAAATGGAGAAAACTGGAAAGAAGTCTACGATAAGGCAAACAAAGCAATCAAAGAAAACGGCTTAACAGCTAGAACTTTGATTAAATCTTCAAATGTTACTTTCGTCGGAACAACAGATAATCCAACAGACTCCCTTGAATACCATGATCAAATCCGCGCAGACGAAAACTTTGATGTAACAGTTGCTCCTTCTTTTAGACCTGATGAAGCTTTTGCTGTTGGAGAACCAAAATTTACAGCATTCATTGGCAAATTAAAAGATGTTTCTTCCAATGAGATCACTTCATATAAAGAAATGATGAAAGTTATTGAGGCTCGTATCGATTACTTTGATGAAAGAGGCACAGTTGCTTCTGACCACGGTATTGGTGTGTTAGCTTACGCAGAATCAACAGATGAAGAAATTGAAGCTATCTTTGTAAAAGCAGTAGCTGGCAAAGAAGTTTCATTTGAAGAATCAGCTAAATTCCAGACGCGTCTATTAGCAGACCTTGGTGAATGCTACTACGACCGTGACTGGGCTATGCAGATCCACTTTGGTGCGATTCGTAACAACAACAGCCGTATGTTTGAATTGATCGGACCCGATACAGGTTTTGACTCACTTAACGATCAAACAAATGTAGCGTATGCCTTGAATAATATTTTAGATGCAATGGCTAAAAAAGGAAAATTGCCTAAAACAATTGTTTACAATTTGAATCCTCTTTACAACGATATTGTGGCTAGCACAACAGCCAACTTCCAAAATAATGCGGAAGGTATCAAAGGGAAAATCCAATTTGGTGCTGGATGGTGGTTCAACGATACTGAAAAAGGTATGTTGAGACAAATGGAAACATTAGCAGATCACGGATTGTTGATGCACTTTGTTGGTATGCTAACTGATTCTCGTAGTTTTGTATCTTATCCTCGTCATGAGTATTTCCGTCGTATTCTATGTAATTACATTGGTGAAAATGTAGAAAACGGAAAATTCCCTAATGATGAAAACTTATTGCAAAAAATGGTTGAAAACATTTGTTTCAATAATGCAGACCGTTATTTTGTAAAAAACAAATAAACAAACCCCACAATATAAGGAGATGAATTATAAAAATGGAAATGACATTTAGATGGTATGGGCAATCTGACCCGATTTCATTAGAATATATTCGCCAAATCCCTGGCATGAAAGGTATTGTTTCAGCAATTTACGATATCCCAGTCGGAGAAACTTGGCCATTAGACAAAATTGAAGAATTGAAAAAATCAGTAGTAGACGCTGGTTTAGAATTATCTGTTATTGAAAGTGTTCCTGTTCATGAAGACATCAAATTAGGTAAACCAAGTCGTGATAAATATATTGCAAACTACCAAGAAACTTTACGTAACCTTGGTAAAGCTGGGATTCCAGTTGTTTGTTACAACTTTATGCCTATTTTTGACTGGACTCGTTCAGATTTAGCTTATGAATTAGAAGATGGTTCAAACGCATTGATCTTTGACGAAGAAGAAGTTAATAAAATGGATCCTCGTACATTATCTCTTCCCGGTTGGGATGAAAGTTACTCTGCAGAAGAAATGAACCAATTAATGGACGAATACAAAGAAGTAGACGAAGAAAAACTATGGGAAAACTTGGAATACTTCATCAAAGCAATTATTCCAGTTGCTGAAGAAGCCGGCGTAAAAATGGCTATTCACCCTGATGATCCTCCATACTCAATCTTTGGCTTACCTCGTATCATTACAGGTGGCGAAGCATTGAACCGTTTCATCAAATTATACGACAGTGAATACAACGGAGTAACATTATGTGTTGGTTCTTATGCATCAGATCCTAAAAATGATGCAGTAGCTATCTTAAGAGATATGTTAGAGAAAAAACGCGTAAACTTTGTACATGCTCGTAACGTTAAGTTAGTTGGCGGAAGATCATTCCAAGAATCAGCTCACTTATCTGAAATGGGTTCAATCGATATGTATGAAGTAGTTAAAGCATTACACGACCACAACTTTACTGGGGCTATCCGTCCAGATCACGGACGTATGATCTGGGGCGAAACTGGTAAACCAGGATACGGTCTATACGACCGCGCACTAGGAGCAACATACCTAAACGGCCTATACGAAGCAGTTACAAAGAGCGCTAAATAAGACAGAGAGTGGAAACGTAGCGTTTAGCCTACCGAATATAAGAAAATTCCAACAGGCAGGTGTTTTTTACCTGACAGTTGGAATTAGCTTATAGGCGTGTAGGCTGCTACATGCAACTCGTTTACAAAGCACCAGCCCTAAATAGCAAAACTAAAATAAGACTCACCACTATAAGGAGGAATTTTCATTATGACATCACCATTCACACATGATTTTTCAGGAAAAGTTGTAGTAGTTACAGGAGCAGGTGGAGTGCTTTGTTCATACTTCGCAAAAGAATATGCACGTGCTGGCGCTAAAGTTGCTTTATTAGACTTAAACGAAGAAGCAGCTCAAGGATATGCAGATGAAATCGTTGCAGCAGGCGGAGTAGCTAAAGGTTACAAAGCTAACGTTTTAGAATTAGACAGCTTGAAAGCTGCTAAAGAAGCAGTAGTTGCTGACTTAGGTCCAGTTGATATCTTAGTTAATGGTGCTGGTGGTAATAGCCCTCGCGCGACTACAGATAACGAATACCATGAAACAGATCTTCCTGAAGGAACTAAATCATTCTTTGACTTAGAACAAAAAGGAATTGAATTTGTATTCAACTTAAACTTCTTAGGTACAGTTTTACCTACTCAAGTATTTGCTGAAGATATGGTTGGCCGCGAAGGTGCAAACATCATCAACATTTCAAGTATGAATGGATTCACTCCATTAACTAAAATCGTTGCATATTCAGGAGCTAAAGCTGCAATCTCTAACTTAACAGAATGGTTAGCAGTTCACTTCTCACACGTTGGAATTCGTGTAAACGGAATTGCACCAGGATTCCTAGTTTCTAAACAAAACGAAGCTTTATTATTTAACGAAGATGGAACACCAACTCCTCGTACAGATAAAATTCTTGCTGGAACACCAATGGGCCGTTTTGGTGAACCATCTGAATTGATCGGTGGATTATTATTCTTGTCTGATGAAAAAGCTTCAAGTTTCGTTAACGGAGTTGTATTGCCAATCGATGGTGGTTTCAACGCTTATTCAGGTGTTTAATCTAACTGACTAAGGAACAACGGATCTAAAATGAAAAGAGACATCAGAATGCTTTATTCTAGTGTCTCTTTTTTTAAAATCTATTTTTATAAACTCAATGAGGTGAAATCTATGGAAAAAAATGAATTTACAAAAACAAAACCCTTTTTAATTTGTGTGGATTCTGATGGTTGTGCAATGGACACCATGAATATCAAACATGAAAAATATTTTGGACCGTTAGCTGCAGAAGTTTTCGGCATTCAAAATCGCGATGAATTCTTAGGAATCTGGAATCGAATCAACTTATATTCTACAACGCGTGGTATCAATCGCTTTAAAGGTTTGGTATTAGCTTTACAAGAAGCTATTGCAAACGGGGAAGAAGTAGGAGATATTTCTAAATTTGTAGGCTGGGCTGAAACAACTCCAGAATTATCTAATGTTTCTTTAGCAAAAATGGTTGAAGCAACTCCTTCAGAAGATTTGAAAAAAGCTTTGGACTGGAGTCATAAAGTAAATACAGGGATTGAAGAATTAGCTGGTAAAGATGCTCCTTTCCCATATGTGGAAGAAGTACTTGCTGAATTACACGAAGTAGCGGACATTGCTATTGTAAGTTCAGCCAACAGCGAAGCTTTATACAGTGAATGGGACCGTCACAGCCTATTGCCACATGTAGACGTAGTTTATGGACAAGAAGCAGGAACAAAAGCTGTCTGTATCGAAAAATTAAAAGCTTATGGTTATGCAGATGACGAAGTATTAATGGTTGGAGATGCTCCTGGAGATCTTTCTGCAGCTCTTAAAAACAGCGTATTGTATTATCCGATTTTATTTGGAAAAGAATCGTTCTCTTGGAAACGTTTATCGAACGAAGCAGCTCCTCACTTTACCAATAAAACATATACAGGCGAATACCAAGATACAGTAATTAATGAATTTGATGAGTTATTGAAACAATATTCTTAATTAAATATTGAACCAATTAAACGAAAACGTAATTACTTTAGGGAGGATTCAATAGAATGGCAAAAGTAGATTTAACAGTAAAACCATATAACCTGAATGAAGAACAAATCAAATGGGTAAACGACACAATTGCGAGTTTATCAGACGAAGAAAAAGTAGGACAATTGTTTACGAACTTATTTTTCTTTGGAGAAGATAAATTCAGTGGTAACACATTGACAAATAAAGAGATTTTAGAAAAATACCACATTGGGGGAGCACGTTACCAAGGCGGTACAGCTAAACAAGTTCAAGAATTGATCAACTCTCTACAAAAAGACACTAAGATTCCTTTATTAGTAGCTGCTAACTGTGATGCAGGTGGTAACGGTGCTGCTAACGATGGTACGTATATTGCTTCTGGAGCACAAGTTGAAGCTTCAGGCGATACAAAAGTTGGTTACAACGCTGGATATGTTTCTGGACGCGAAGAAGAAGCATTGGGTGTAAACGTAAACTTTGACCCATGTGTAGATATCTTGAAAAACTGGAGAAACACGATCGTTAACACACGTGCTTATGGTACAAACGCTGACGACGTTATCAAATACACTAATGCTTACCTTGAAGGTTTAGACCAAAGCGAAATTATCAAATGTATCAAACACTGGCCTGGTGATGGTACTGAAGAACGCGACCAACATTTAGTATTAGGTGTCAATGAATTATCTGTTGACGAATGGGAAGATTCATTCGGACGTGTTTACCGTAACCACATCGATAATGGTGTTGAAATGATCATGGCTGGACACATTGCTTTACCAGAATACCAAAAAGCATTGAATCCAGAATTAGCAGACAAAGACATCTTACCTGCAACATTAGCACCTGAATTGTTAGAAGACTTATTGAAAACTAAATTAGGTTTCAATGGTATGGTCATTACAGATGCTTCCCACATGTTAGGTATGACTTCTGCAATGCGTCGTGAAGACTATGTTCCTCAAGCAATTGCTGCTGGATGTGACATGTTCTTATTCTTCAATGATATCGAAGAAGACTTTGGTTTCATGTTAAAAGGATACCAAAATGGTGTTATTACTGAAGAACGTATGACAGATGCTTTACAACGTATCTTAGGTTTGAAAGCTAAATTAAACTTGCACAAAAAACAAGCTGATGGTACTTTGATCAAAGACGAATCTGAATTAGAAGTTGTCGGTTGTGAAGAGCACTTAGAAATGCGTGCTGACGCTGCTGATAAAGGAATCACTTTGGTAAAAGATACTCAAAATAACTTGCCAATCAGCCCAGAGACGCACAAACGCATTCGCTTATATGTTCTTGAAGGTGAAAAAGGCGGAATCTACGAAGGCGGATCTGATATAGTTGAAAAAATTATGGATGAGCTGACTTCTCGAGGGTATGAAGTAACTTTAAATGATGGTTCTACGCGTGTGAAAGGTAAAACTTTGGAATACCGTGAAAACGTTGATTTAGCTTTAGAAGTTTCTGACGTTGTTGGTTATGGTGCTCAAAACAACTACCGTATCCAATGGAGTACAGCAATGTCTAACGAAGTTCCTTGGTTCGTACATGAAGTACCAACTGTCTTCGTATCCCTAAACTTCACAACTCATTTACACGATGCAACAATGGTTAAAACATTTGTTAATGCATACCACAATAACGAAGAAACGATTAGACAAGTAATCGATAAACTAGAAGGTAAATCAGAATTTAAAGGAACTCCAAACGAAAACGTTTGGACAAACAAATGGCAAGCTAAGCTATAAGAGGCAGACCATTTAAAAATTGCTGGTTGTACAATACTTGACGTTGGCGAGTGAAAACTCGCTAACGTTTTTTTCATGTCATAAAAATCTATAAGAGTTAAATTTGCCTGAATTATTCATAGTTTTGTGAGTGTTTATCTACTTTTAGTAAGTTAGATGTTATGCTGGGATTACAAACCAATCTTTATGAAAATAATTTTTTATAAGAAAAAGAAAGGAGTCTTAAAATGATTAAAGTGTTGCCTCGTATTAATGAATTGGCTAAAAAAGTTAGAGTAAGTGAATTAACTGAAGAAGAAAAGTTGGAGCAAAGTTCTTTGAGAGAATGCTATTTAACGATTATTAGAGGCTCCTCCAAAGAATTACTGTTAAATAGCACCGTAGTGGATATTCTTTGAAGAGATGTTACACCCACTAAATTAAAAGTTGCTCAAGGAAAACTAGATATTAAAGAAGAATGGCAAAAAACCCTGATTCTTTTTATGAATAAAGCATAGAGGTACTCGTATACAATCGAGGGCCATTTTTTTATTCTGCTAAAAGTTTGTGTTATGGTTGAATAAGAGAATGAAAATGAAGGGAGACTTTATTACATGAAAGTATTAGTTGTCGG
Source organism: Desemzia sp. RIT 804 (assembly GCF_016892605.1). GTDB lineage: Bacteria > Bacillota > Bacilli > Lactobacillales > Carnobacteriaceae > Desemzia. The sequence goes on along the minus strand of NZ_JAFEMV010000004.1, from coordinate 301,943 downwards.
AGCAAATGGGAAGATCGGACATCAGGTCGTTACTATGCTGGAAGAAAGCAATACTCATTCCGTCCGAGCCTTTGTCCGTAAAGAAGAGCAAGCGGAAGAACTGAAACAAAAAGGTATTGAAGCTCATTTGGGCAATTTAGAAGGTTCTGTATCAGACTTAGGAGAAGCTGTAAAAGGTGTGGATGCAGTTGTTTTTTCAGCTGGATCAGGCGGAAGCACTGGTGCAGATAAAACCTTGCTGATCGATTTAGATGGGGCTGTAAAAGTGATTGAAGCTGCTCAGAATGTAGGAGTTGACCGTTTCATTTTAGTCAGTGCATTTGGAGCAAATAATCGAGAAAGTTGGATTGGCAATGAAGACATGGCGCCTTATTATGTAGCAAAACATTATGCAGATAAAGCTTTAGAGCAAAGTAATTTGGATTATACGATTGTTCGCCCAGGTGGACTGTTGGATGAACCAGCTAAAGATAAAATCAAGGTTGCTGAGAACTTAGAAGTATCTGAATCAGACGAAGGAACTGTTCCTCGAGAAGATGTAGCGAAAGTGATCGTTGCTAGTTTAGACAACGAGAAAACTTACCGTAAAGCATTCGACTTAGTATCGGGAGAACAAGCGATTGAAGAAGCATTGAATCAATTATAAAAATAAGAAGCACCGCAAACGTTGGGTTTTAACGATTGTGGTGCTTTTTTAAATAAGTTTTTAAAATTAAAAAAACTCGTATAGATGTTTACCACAGTAGATTGGTATGTTCTTACAGCTTAAAAAAATTGAATTCAGTTATAGTTATAAGAAAAATGGTAAACTGATTGTGTTAATTTTCTAGAATGGTAAGATAGTAATAAAGTTATTTTGAAAGCGGTATCTTTCTTCTGCTTAAAGAATAATTTAAAGTAGGAGTAATCATAAGCTACAATCTACCAAATTTATGGTCCAAAGAAAATTATGATTGAGAAAAAAATAAAATGAAGGAGTATATTAGTGAAATGAATAATCATACTTATAATGCTTTTCATCTCCGTTTTGGAGATAGAAATTTGATTCCAGAATTAAAAAGATTAATGAGAAAGGTACTTGCTCCAGCTGGAGTAGATATGCTTATTCTAGAAATTGATAAATCATTTGTTTTTCAAAGTCATCCCGAAATTGATAGTGGGAAAAACGCGTTAACCGTAGATGATGCTGCAGATTTATCAGCTTTTTCAAGAAATTTAGGTATAGAGATTGTGCCACTAATGCAATGTTTAGGACATCAAGGTTGGGGTGGAAGCAGGAGTGCATTGCTGACAGCTCATCCTGAATTTGATGAAACCCCTAATACTCCGTTAAATGCTGAGTGGCCAGAAATATTTTGCCGCAGTTGGTGTCCACAACATCCAGACATAAATGAAATTGTTTTTGATTTAATGGACGAACTGATAGATGGTTTTTCTGCAAATTATTTTCATATTGGAATGGATGAGGTGTATGAAATAGCGAGTGATCAATGCGAACGATGCAAGAATGGAAACCGTGCTGAACTATTTGCTAAATCTGTAAATGATATGTATTCTCATTTGAGTAAGGAACGCGGAGCAACAGTTATGATGTGGGGAGATAGGTTAATTGATGCAGAACTATTTGGCTACGATAATTGGGAAGGGGACACATTCGGTACTTTCCATGCAATCGACCATATACCAAAAGATATTGTTCTGCTAGATTGGCATTACGATGAACGTGAAAAGGGATTTCCCACGCCGAGATACTTCATGGAGCATGGTTTTTCTGTTATGCCTGCTTGTTGGTTCAAACAAGATGTTGCTGTAGAATTATTCAGTGAAGCAGAAGAAGCTGCGAAAGATTTGAGAGCATCTAATCAAATATTTGGTAGGCTCGTTACTTCTTGGCACTCATGGAATGAAGAAGCTTTTGATCGCTTCATTGCATTTACGATGAAAGAAGGACAAGTTGGAGAAGAACAGTGGAGGCTTTATAACACTCTGCAGAAAGTTGCTTCAATGGAATAGTATTAAATGTATATACAGGAGGTCTATCTACATATAGAGACCTTCTTATTTTTTTGCGAATTTTTAAAGAACAGGATATAGAAAAGACTTATAACTAATAACAAAGCAAAAGAAAAATGTGTATATAATATGTGATGTGTATTTATTGTGGTTTTATTGAAAAGGCTTCCATTCTGTTTTAAACTAACAAGTGAACTGAAAATGAGAAACATACAGGAGGAAGATATATTATGTTGAAGTTACATCTTATTGGTGATTTTCAAGAACTGGAAGCTGGATGGAAGTTATTGTCTCAAACATATAAGATTGAAGAGAATGAAGCGGGAATTCCAATTGAAATTCATAAAAACCCAGAGAAAGATAAACTGACGATTAGTTTCGATGGAAAAAAGGGATTGATTGAATACACTTCTAAGAATTCTTTTTTCAGATTATTAAACTTATGGCTTTACGAATATAAAAAGAATAATACTTTCTCAGTTCAAGAAAAAGCTAACTTTGATAAAACAGGTGTGATGGTAGATGCCTCAAGAAATGCTGTTTTGAATGTAGATGGCATGAAGCAATTATTGAACTATATGGCTAAACTTGGATTAAATTTAGTCATGTTATATACAGAAGACACATATGAAGTGAAAGAGTATCCATATTTCGGTTATTTGCGAGGAAGATATACGCAGGAAGAAATGAAAGAAATGGATGATTACGCTTTTGAATTGGGTATAGAGATGGTTCCTTGTATTCAAACATTAGGGCATCTTTTCAATGCTTTAAAATATGAATATGTAAATGGAATTAAAGATACATCAGATATTGTGCTTGTTGGCGAAACAAGAACATATGAGTTTTTAGAAAACTTGATTAAATCGGCTACTGAACCATTTAGGTCAAACCGCATCCACATCGGAATGGATGAAGCTTTTGGATTGGGAACAGGAGTCTATCGCGCAAAAAATGGTATACGAGACAGTTTTACCATTATGAATGAACATTTAGAAAAAATTATTGGTATCACTAAAAAATATGGTTTAGAAGCAATGATGTGGAGTGATATGTATTATCGTTTTGGTTCAAAAACTGGAGATTATTATGATTTAGAAAGCGAAATTCCAGAAGAAGTTATTAATGAGATTCCAGACGTAGAGATGGTTTTTTGGGATTACTACCATGAAGATGAAAAAGTCTATGATGTTTTTTTTAGAAAGCATAAAGAAATGAAGAAAAAAGTTGTATTTGCTGGCGGAATATGGACTTGGAACGGAGTTGCTCCAAACTATGGAAAATCGTTTGAAGCAACAAAAGCAGGACTAGCCAGTGCTAAAAAGAACGATATTAGTGAAGTATTTGCTACTTTATGGGGTGATGATGGCGGAGAAACGCCAATTCTATCTGCATTACCTGGATTACAATTATTTGCTGATTTATCTTATCGAGATGAGGTAGATGAAAATCAAATGAGCGAAGAATTTAAACACAACACAAATTATTCTTTAAAAGAGTTTATGTTACTGAATGATTTTGATGAAACTCCGGGCGTTATGGAAAATAATTTAAACACCTCTGCTGCATCGAAGTTTCTATTGTGGCAAGATCCACTATTAGGGTTATATGATCAAACAGTTGCAGGACTTGGTTTGGGCGATCACTACCAAAATTTAGCGAATCAGTTAAAAGAAATACTTTCTAAAGAAAATGATTTGTCTCTACTATTTGAATTTTATCATATACTAGCTGTGGTATTAAGCGTAAAAGCTGAATTAGGAGTTCGTTTAAAAACAGCATATGATGCAGAGAATAAAGAGGCGTTGAAAAATGAAGTAGAACAAATAAAGACACTTCAACTTTCACTTAATGAACTTCGAATAGCACATCGAAATGTATGGATGGCTTACAACAAGCCATTTGGATGGGAAGTTTTAGATATTCGTTATGGTGGTGCGATTTCTAGAATGAGTACAGCTGTTGACCGAGTAAATGATTATTTGAATGGAAAATTAGATGAAATTTCCGAACTAAAAGAAAAAAAATTGCCATTTTCTAACCCTTATTATCTTGGGGAAGGAACATTAGGAAGAGGGCTATATAAAGATATGGTGACACCAGGAAAATTATCTGGAGTTTAGTAAACAAGTAAAGAATAGGGTTTAAAATGGATAGAAAGACGGAGGAAAAAAATGGGAAAAATTATTTTATTAATTACAGCTGGGCTTTTCTTAGCTGGGTGTAATTCGGTACCAGTATATCAAGACCCCGAAACAGTTAGCTACTCCATCGAAGGAGAATACAATAATGCTGAAGATGCACAAGAAGCGGTTCAAGTTATTCAAAATAATTTGAACTTTGCTCAAGAAGAAGATATGGAAGGATACCTATCCACTCTCGTTTCCTCCGCACGAGAAGAAACAGAAGAAGAGCTTGCTCCATTTTTTGAAACTTATGATTTGGAACATACGATTTTAAGTGTAGAAATACTGGAACAAGAAGAAAAACGTATGCTGGTTAAAACGGAACAACAGGCAGTTATGGTGAATTCAATAGATGGAGCAGAACAGTATCGAGATCATATAGCAGAAGCAAATCATACGCTGATAAAAGAAGATGGAGAATGGAAAATTGAAGAAACGATAATGACTGACACACTATTTTTAGATTAGAGGGAAGAAAATGAAATACGCGAATTGGAACAATGAGCTAGGAAATCCAGAGTGGTTTTTACATGATCGTTTTGGAATGTTTATTCATTTTGGATTGTTCAGCCTAGCTGCGCGTCATGAATGGCTAATGACCACAGAACAAATTTCTCCAGAAGACTATCAAAAATATTTTGAACACTTTAATCCAGAATTAATAGATATGAAGACATTAGCTAAAACAGCAAAAGAAACGGGTATGAAATATGCAGTTCTTACGACTAAACACCATGAAGGTTTTGCCTTATGGGATACTGACTATTCTGATTATAAAATTACAAATACTCAGTTTAAGAGAGACTTAGTACAAGAATTTATAGAAGCATTTCGTGCTGAAGGAATAAAAATTGGTTTATATCATTCTTTAATTGATTGGCATCACGAAGATTTTACAATAGACGGACTTCATCCACAAAGAGATGATGAAGAATATAGAAAATCAAACAACACTCGAAAGATGGAAGCTTATTTAGATTATTTAAAAAATCAAGTAACCGAATTGTTGACAAACTATGGAAAAGTAGATTATTTTTGGTTTGATTTTTCGTATGGCCATCGTGATTGGGAATGGTCTAAAGGAAAAGGGAAAAATGAATGGAAATCAGAAGAAATTTTAGATTTAGTGACAAAATTGCAACCAGATATTCTTGTTAATGACCGCTTAGATTTAGGTTTAGGAGTTGTAACACCTGAACAATATCAGCCTGAGAAACCACTTGTAAAAGATGGACAGCCTGTTATTTGGGAAGCTTGTCAAGCAATGAAACCAACATGGGGTTACGATCGTGATGCGAAAGATTGGAAAAGCAGTGAAGTGCTGCTCAAGATGTTGATTGAAACAGTTTCCAACAACGGCAATTTTTTGTTAAATGTTGGTCCAAATGCAAAAGGCGAATTAGACAAAAGAGAAGAAAGCAGATTAAATGATATCGGTGACTGGATGAAACGAAATAGTAAATCCCTATATGGAGCAGGACAAAGTCCGTTTACAGTTCCAAAAGACTGCCGATATACACAAGTTGGAAGTAACAAGTTGTATCTTCACATTTATTCTTGGCCATTAAGACACATTCATTTACAAGGATTAGCTGGAAGAGTACAATATGCGCAATTTTTGCATGATCATTCTCAAGTTTTCTTTAGAGAGTTTGATCCTGAAGAGGTCATAACAAGCACAGAAACTCACATTGATGAGGATAGTGTCGTGTTAGAATTACCTATCGAAAAACCTGAAGTTTTAGTTCCAGTAGTCGAAATTTTTTTGAAAGATGGAGAGAATGAAATAAAAATATAAGGAGTACGTTTATGCAATGGTGGAGAGAATCTGTCGTATACCAAATTTATCCAAAAAGCTTTCAAGACACTAATAGCGATGGAATTGGCGACATTCTAGGAATCATTACACGGTTGGACTATCTAGAGAAGCTAGGGGTTGAAGCAATTTGGTTAAGTCCTGTCTATCAATCACCTAATTTTGATAATGGTTATGATATTAGTGATTATGAAAGTATAAATCCAGAGTTTGGTTCAATGGAAGACATAGAATTACTGATTGATGAAGCAAAGAAAAGAGATATTCGTATTTTAATGGATTTAGTATTAAATCACACAAGAGACAAGCATAAATGGTTTCTAGAGGCAAAAAAAGGGAAAGACAATCCTTACCGAGATTATTATATTTGGAGAGACCCGATTAATGGAGAAGAGCCAAATGACTTAAGAGCTGGTTTTGGTGGCTCAGCTTGGGAGCATGATAAAAAGAGTAACCAATATTACTTTCATTTATTCAGTAAGCAACAGCCGGACTTGAATTGGGAAAACCCTCAATTACGCCAGGAAATATGGCAAATGATGCGGTTTTGGCTCGACAAGGGAGTAGCGGGTTTTCGTTTAGATGTTATTGATTTGATAGGCAAGGTCCCTAATGAAAAAATTACTGTAAATGGACCTAAATTACATGAGTATCTGCAAGAAATGAATCAAGAAGTACTTGCAGGCAGAGATACCTTAACTGTTGGAGAAGCTTGGAGCGCATCTCCAGAAATTGCGCAGCTTTACGGTGATCCTTCTAGGAACGAGTTGTCTATGATTTTTTCATTTGAACATATGGTATTAGATGAACAACCTGGTAAATCTAAATGGGATTTGAAGTTATTCACTCTACTTGAATTAAAGCATGCCATTGCAAAATGGCAAGTAGCATTAGATGGGAAAATATGGAATAGTCTATTTTGGAATAATCATGATCTTCCGAGAATTGTCTCTAGATGGGGAAATGAGAAGGAATATCGTGTAGAAAGTGCAAAGATGTTTGCGATTACTCTTCATCTATTAAAAGGCACTCCTTATATCTACCAAGGAGAAGAACTGGGGATGACTAATTTTCCAATATCAGATATGTCAGAAGTGAATGACATAGAAACTCACCATATGTATGTTGAACGAATAAAAAAAGGGTACTCGAAAAAGGACATCTTTCATTCTATAAATGCTAAGGGAAGGGATAATGCTCGAACTCCAATGCAATGGAGCGGGAGTAAAAATAGCGGCTTTACTGATGGAAAACCATGGCTTCATATCAATCCAAACTATTCTGATATTAACGTAGAAGCTGTATTAGCTGATCCAAACTCGATCTTTTATACTTATCAACAGTTGATTAAGTTGAGAAAAGAAAATCCTGTGATTATTTGGGGAGAATTTAAATTGCTGCTTGAGGCTCATAAACAAATATTTGCTTATGAGCGCAGTTATAAAGGAGAAACGTGGATAGTGGTAGCGAATATGAGTGAAATTCATGTGACGTTAAATTTAGACGATAGACAAGGCGAAAAGCCAGTGGTTATCGGAAATTATCCAAAAAAGACTTACCAATTAAATAAACTTGATTTAGGTCCGTATGAGACTTTTGTAGTAAAGGATAATTTTTTGTAAAATCTATAATAACAATAAGGATAGAAGTAAATCTATTTCTGTCCTTATTAAAAAGTATAGTTTAAATAGACAAAGTCTCGTTGATTAAAATTATTTTTTATTGTAAACTAGTTTCATGTAGTGAAAGAGTAACAAATACATTTAATAAATTGTAGAGCACTACTTTACCAAACAAAAAGAAAGCGGTTCCTTTTTTAAGAGTAAGCCAAGACCGAGACGAGGGAGTTAATAAAATGACAGATAACATTAAGAAAAATAAATTTTTAAACGCACTTGTTTCATTTGGAATGTGGATTTATAATTTTTTTATTTTGCAATTATTTTGGTTTTTATATAGTTTAAAAGGTTTTATTATACTAGGAGTTTTTCCAGCCAGTGCTTCAGTTGTAAAAGTGATGTATAAATGGTTCGAAGAAAAAGAGACGAATTTCTCAATAAAAGAAGAATTTAGCCAAGCATATGAGACCTATTTCAAACGTTCAAATCAGATTGGATATATTACGCTTTTGACATTCGCTATTTTATATGTTGATTTAAGAGTTTCAAATGTATTTATTCAATCGATTGTTGTCCATACGTTATTATTATTCCTCACTTTTCTTGTTCTTTGTGTCGGTCTATATACTTACACTATCATGGTTCGATATGATTTCTCTTTAAAAAATATTTTTAAACAATCTTTTTTTATCGCTCTTTCCGTTCCTATTTTTACTTTCTCAGCAGCGGTAGGATTAATTCTGGTTGTTACTTTAATGAGAAATTATATTTTTCTGCTTTTCTTTTTTGGGACACCTTTATTCTTTTTGCCTATAGTATGGTTCACTTATACTGGGGCTGTAAAAGCAGAGGAAAAAAGAAAAGAACTACAGAATTAATATTAAACTGGTAGTTAGAAAGGGGGAATAATTTGGTAATGAGAAAAATTCCGGACTCTTCTGTGTTTAAAAGATATTTGGGTTCTTATTTACTTGTTTTTTCTATTCCTTTTATTATTTTTTTAATTACAGTGAATACAATTTATGTAAAAAGCATCCGCGAAGAATTAACTTCAACAAACCAAACATCTTTAGAACAAGCAAGCTTACAGTTAGATGAACAAATTATGGAAATGGATTCAGTTGGGAACCAAATCAATTATACTCGCAATTTTATTCCTCATTCGTTAGGTAAAAATGAAGAATATAGTAAATATGTAGAACAATTAAAAGTGTATGATAACTCAATTCGTTCTACTAAAGGTATTTATATAATTATCAATAATCATCCAACTATTTTTTCATCTAAGGGGACCATGTCGCTAAGTGCATTGATGAATAATACGAGTGATTTTGATATTACTGAAAAAGATCGATTAATGGAAGAATTTATGCACCCAGCAGAGAAAATATCTGTTTATACATTAAATAAGTTCCAAAGTAACAACCACTTTAATAATAAAGTTGTCTATTACACTATGCCGCTTGAAGGAACGTCTCCTGAGTATGGTGTTATTCTTTTCGTAATGAATACGAATTCCTTAAAAGTAAATCTGGAAGCAATGGGAAATGAGAATGAAAGAATTACATTTGTAGCTGATGAAAAAGAAAACTTACTCTTTTCGAATGGAGAAATCTCTCAGTTATCCGAATCAGACATCCTAAGCAAAATGCCAGACATTATGAATAAGGAAACAACTCAAATTAAACAAAAAGATTTTACATTAAACACTCAATCTAATCTGATAACTGGATGGACATTCGTTTCTTTGATTGAGACAGTTCGTTTTTATCGTCCGTTGTATCGAGTCTTATTTATTTTCGCAGTAGCTACAGTATTGCTTATTCTTGTAGGTATGGGAATTTCTTTCTATTTTGCTATAAAAAATTATCAGCCGATTAAACGGCTAACAAGCTCTTTCTCAGCAGAAGAAGAAAAAATAAAAGATGAGTGGATGTTTATACAAACAAATATCAAACGTACTCGATCAGAGTATGATTTGTTAAATCATTTGGTGAATGAACAAGCACCTATTGTGCGAAATTCTGCTTTATTAAATTTAATCGAAGGAAAATACCTCCAAGGCGACAAATTTATAAAAGGCTTGAAAGATGTTGGAATAAACTTTCCATTTCCATTATTCGCTGTTTTAATTTTAGAACTTGGAGAAAAATCTGTGGGAACAAAAAATATTATCAATATAGAAAAAATCGTACAGAAATTAAAAGCCGCTGAAGAAAATCCAGATGGTTATATTATTGAAGCAACCATTCCACATTTTAAGAATAATCAGATCTTTGTCATTTTAAATATGAAAGAGGAAAATGAAACATATTGGAGTAAGATTTCTTCATTTATTAAAGAAAAAATTGAGAGTGAAGATTTACCAAAAAATGAAAAATGGAAAATTGCCGTTGGGAATACCTACGACTCCTTAATTAAAATTAAAAATTCTTATATTGAAGCCAGCTCTACATTGGAACAGATGAATTCATCTGATTCTAAGGCGTCATCTATTTTATTTTTTAAAGAAGTATCGCAAAAGAACGAAATAACGAAACCAACAGATATGATTCATTATCCAAATGAGGAAATGTTGATTTTGACGCAAAGTATAAAACAAGGAAATAAAGAAACTGCATTAGAAACAGTGGAGTCTTTATTTTGTAAAATTGAACAATATGCTTATCAAGTTATTGCCGTACAAGCAGTAGTTGCTGATGTATTTAATACTGTGTTTAAATTAGCTATTGATTTAGAAATAGATAATCATTATGAACAAGTGTCAAAATTAGCTGATTTTTCAAATAAGAAAGAATCAAAAAAAGTGTTATACAACATTGTTATTTCTATTTGCAACAGCATAAATGAAAGACAAACAACAGAAAGTATAAAAACAGAACAAAGAGTTGTTCAGTTCATTTACCAAAATTACGATTCTCCTGATGTTTCATTGGAAAGAATTGCTTCTGAAAATAATATTTCTATTTCGTATGCCAGCAAATTAATTAAAGAAGAAACAGGAAAATCTTTTTCAAGTACAGTGCAGTCATTACGTATGGGACGTTTTAAAGAGTTACTGTTGACTACAAGAGAACCAATACAAGAATTGGTTAAACAGATTGGGTATTATGACGTTTCTAATTTCACTAGAAAATTTCGAAAAGAAAATGGAGTTACCCCTGGAGAATATAGAAAAAGATATCAAGAAAGTAATTAAAAAGAAACAAAAAAGATGCGGATGGATTAACCATTCGCATCTTTTTTGTTTAAATGTGTAGGAAAATTACACATGTTAAAATGCACAAACGTTAATTTAATACCGTTTTTAATAAAATAAGCATAAAAAATGACACATTGTAAATACTGCTTGGTCTACATATAATGAAAGTGCTTACAAGTTGGTGTGGTCAACCAAAAGCAACTAGGAGAAAGGTGATTTTATTTATTTTTACTCCTAAGAATATAGAAGAAGGAGGAATCAAATTTGTATGGAAAAACATGTCGAAAAAATAACGAACATTCGTGATACAACAATCGGAAAGGAAAACCTAGAAAAGACAAGGACAAAAACAAATTGGAAAGATAAAGCGAAAAAGATTCTCACTAGCTGGCAATTATATGTATTGATATTACCAGCCTTTCTTTACTTTTTAATTTTCCATTATGGGCCCATGTATGGTGTTCAAATAGCTTTTAAAAATTATATGCCGTCATTAGGAATTTGGGGTAGCCCTTGGGTAGGAATGGCACACTTTGAAAAGTTCTTTGATTCATATTATTTCTGGGATCTATTAAAAAATACATTAGGGATTAGTATTTATTCCTTAGTCGTCGGTTTTCCAATACCAATTATGTTAGCACTAGCATTGAATGAAGTGAAAGATGGCGCATTTAAGAAAATGGTTCAAACGATTACTTATGCTCCTCACTTTATTTCGACAGTTGTCATTGTCGGAATGATCATTGCTTTCTTATCGCCTTCAAGCGGGATTATTAATCATGGTTTGGGAGCACTTGGTTTTGAAACAAAAGCATTTATGGAAGATCCTACGTGGTTTAAGTCTATTTATGTTCTTTCAGGAGTTTGGCAAAGTACCGGATGGAGTTCGGTCATTTATATGGCTGCTTTGTCAGGGGTAGATACACAATTGCATGAAGCTGCTACAATTGATGGAGCGTCAAGATTACAAAGAATGTGGTATATCAATCTACCCGTGCTTGTTCCTACAATGGTTATCTTGCTTATCATGAATTTTGGAAGTATTATGTCTGTTGGACATGAAAAAATATTGTTAATGCAAAATCCATTAAATATGACATCCTCTAACGTGATTTCTACATTTACTTACCAGCAAGGATTATTGGATGCTCAATATAGTTATGCGGCAGCGATTGGTTTATTTAACTCAGTCATTAATGCGGCACTGCTGATTGTAGTGAATAAGATATCTCGCAAAGTAAGTGAAGTATCCTTATGGTAATAAGAAAGGAGAGTTAGAAAAATGAAAAGTGCTGCAGTTATAAAAAAATCCACTATTCAAGAATCTAAAACAGACCGAATATTTCTTACTATTGTGTATCTGTTGCTGTTTGTCGCTTTTTTATTAGTAGCCTATCCCTTGATTTATATTTTGAGCGCATCAATTAGTGATCCAGCTGTTGTAAATTCAGGAGAAATGTGGTTATTTCCAAAAGAAGTTACATTCGAAGGGTATCGAACGATATTACAAAATGAAGCTATCTGGAGAGGATATCTCAATACTATTATTTATACAGTAGTTGGGACATTGATAAACCTTCTGGTAACTATTCCAGCAGGATACGTTTTATCACGGGAAGAATTCCCTCTAAAGAGTTTTTTTACAAAAATGATGATTATTACGATGTTTGTTTCGGGGGGGTTAATTCCGTCTTATATTTTAGTAAATGATTTAGGCTTATCAAATACGATGTGGGCATTGATTTTACCTGGAGCGGCATCAGTTTATAATATTGTGATTACTCGGACGTTTTTCCAATCTACTATTCCTGAAGAGCTAACGGAAGCAGCTCTTATGGATGGGGCTTCAGATTTTAAAATATTTAGCTCTATTGTTTTGCCGTTGTCTAAACCAATACTAGCTGTAATGGCACTATTTTATGGAGTTGGTCATTGGAATCAATATTTCCAAGCCTTGATCTATATTGATGATCGAAAAAAATATCCATTGCAAATGGTTTTAAGAGAAATTCTTGTGTTACAAGATTTATCTTCAAATCCATCTACTATGATGTCAGAAGAGACAGCAATGTACTTAAATGAGCAACAAAACTTAAGCGCTATCATAAAATATGGTGTTATGATTGTTGCTACACTACCTATTATTATTGTGTACCCATTTTTACAAAAATATTTTGTGAAAGGTGTAATGATAGGTTCTATTAAAGGGTAATAAAAAATTAAAAGGTAATAAAAACTAAAAAACTAGGAGTGAGTATAGATGAAGAGAAATAAACGATTTTTAGCAGCCGGACTTTTGTTCTCTACTACATTATTATTAGCAGCATGTGGAGGAAGTTCAGCTAGTGAAGATAATACACAAGCAGATACTCAAGAAGTTGCAAAAGAAGGGTTCCCATTTGTTGAAGAACCTATCAAGATGACGTTAATGGCTCCAGGAACTGGTATGGCAGAATGGGAAGACATGCCAACGATGATAGAATATGAAAAAATGACAAATATTGACCTTGATTATACTACACCACCATTGAGTGACTTTAGCACAAAATTTAATTTAGCTTTTGCTAGTGGTGATGTACCACATATAATTTTTGGTCCAGGAAGTGATGTTTTAACACCAGCTTTGGAAGTAGATTATGGTCAACAAGGACTATTATTGCCACTAAATGATTTAATTGACGAATATGCACCAAACTTGAAAGCAGCTATGGAAGAAAGGCCTGAAATTAAACAATCTATTACAACAACTGATGGGAATATTTACACTTTACCACGAATTAATGGGGGAGCAAGCTCTACTTGGATAAGAGGCCCAGTATGGATTAACGGAGACTGGATGGACGCTTTAGATATCGAAGAAGCACCTAAAACAGTTGATGAATTATATGATATGCTTGTTAGATTCAAAACAGAGGATCCAAACGGTAATGGTAAAGCGGATGAAATTCCTTTTACAGACGTAAAAATGGATAGTACTCGTCCTTGGTTGCTTTCAGCATTTGGGATTAAAGAATGGGGAATTGAAGAACATGACGGTGTTGTTCGCTACGCTCCAATGACAGAAAATTACTATGGTTATTTAGAATTTATGAATAAATTATATTCAGAAGGACTACTAGACCAAGAAGTATTCTCTCAAGCAGATGAACAGAAAAAAGCTAAAGGAGAGAACAATCAACTAGGCATGTTCCCAGACTGGTTCTCATTCTTTACAACAGGACAAACAGAAGAAGAAGCCATCAATAATCCAATGATGGGCCCAATGACAAGTGAATATTCCAAAGAGCCTATATTCCCAATGAGTACAGGAATTCAAAGAGGAACATTCGCAATCACCAAAGATAATCCAAATCCTGCTGCGTCTATAAGATGGGCAGATTACTTCTACTCACAAGAAGGTTATGACTTCTTAAATAGAGGCCCTGCTGGATACTTATGGGATTGGGTTGATGAAGAAGGCGGAGCAAGAGAATACAATGAAGATTTAGAAGCAAGCGATAGAGAAGAATACCGGGGACAAATTACTCCTGATTACGGAGTTACTACTCCAGGAAATTCAGATTATGAATTGGAATTAATTGGTGATGATGGAAAATCAGATTTTGATTTGTTTCTAGAGTCAGAAACAGAAGAAAAAATTAATCAACACGGAGAAGTTGCATTTCCACTTGTGTATTTAACTGGTGAAGAACAAGAGACAGTAAGCGGAATTGAGGTTGACCTTCAAACATATATCCGTAACTCTGAAGCACAATTTATTACAGGACAATTGCCATTAGATGATGAAAACTGGGATAACTATGTGTCCACAATTGAAAAAATGGGTGTTGAAGAATACGTAACAGTGTACCAATCTGCTTACGATAGATGGGCAGAAGCTGGAGAGTAATAAAACAGGCAAGTAAATTCCTAGCTATATAAAAAAATAGCTCGTATATGTTTTCTTTATACTTGAAAACTGTACGAGCTATTCTATCTATGAATAATTTTTTTGGAGGTAACTAATAGTGGAAAAAACTCTTCCCCAATCTATTCAAGTATTTATGAATCATATCAATTCCTTAGGAAAAGAACATCCTGAATGGCTTGAAATTTTTAATGGCAGTTTTTTAGATACGTTACAAAATACAGTGAAAATTTTAGAAGATGATACTACTTTTGTTTTAACTGGAGATATTCCTGCCATGTGGTTAAGAGACTCGACGGCACAAATCCGTCCTTATTTGTTTCTTGCAAATGAGAGTGAAGAAATTAAGTCTACCATTAAAGGATTGATTGAAAGACATTTTAAATTGATTCATATAGATCCATACGCAAATGCATTTAATGAGGAAGAAAATAATGCAGGACATCAAACAGATCACACAAAAATGAAATCTATTGTATGGGAAAGGAAATATGAAATTGATTCGTTATGTTATCCTATCCAATTAAGCTACTTATACTACAAACAAACAAAAGATACCTCTCATTTTAACGATACATTTTTGAAAGCCATAGAAGATATTTTGACTGTTTGGGAAACAGAACAACGACACAAAAATTCTCCTTATCTATTTGAACGAGATACTTGGCGGAAAGAAGATACATTAGTGAATGAAGGAAAAGGTTCAGCAGTAGCATATACCGGCATGACGTGGTCTGGCTTCCGTCCGAGTGATGATACATGCGAATACCATTATCTTGTGCCTTCGAATATGTTTGCTGTTGTTGTATTGCACTACTTGGAGGAAATTTTTACAGATATTTTACCGGATGAAGAAAAAAAAGAGCGTGTGAAAACATTAAGAGAAGAAATTAAAGCAGGAATCAGAAATCATGCAATTGTTGAAAACAAACAAGGCAAAAAAGTATATGCGTATGAAGTGGATGGATTAGGAAATGCATCTATTATGGATGATGCCAATGTACCAAACCTTCTCTCAGCGCCGTACTTAGGTTTTTGTACTGCTGATGACCCGGTTTATGTGAATACTCGGGAAACAATCCTCAGCCCAGAAAATCCTTATTATTATAGCGGATCAGAAGCATCAGGAATTGGAAGCTCGCATACTCCTGAAGATTACATTTGGCATTTGTCTTTAGCTATGGAAGGTTTGACGAGTGACAATAAAGAGGATAAGAAACGTGTTCTTGACACTATGGTGAAGACAGATGGCGGCAAGAACGCTATGCATGAAGGATTTCATAAAGATGACAGCACACAATACACTAGAGAGTGGTTCTCATGGCCAAATATGCTCTTTTGTGAATTAATGTTGGATTACTTTGGATATACGATTGAGAGGTAAAAAAATATGACAAGAAAATTTCCAGAAAACTTTCTTTGGGGAGCAGCAACATCAGCTCCTCAATCAGAAGGCGCTCAGTACGAAGATGGCAAAACGGCTAGTACATGGG
Organism: Desemzia sp. RIT 804; assembly: GCF_016892605.1. Taxonomy (GTDB): domain Bacteria; phylum Bacillota; class Bacilli; order Lactobacillales; family Carnobacteriaceae; genus Desemzia. The sequence continues at coordinate 285,707 of NZ_JAFEMV010000004.1, read as the reverse complement.
ATGTTTGGTTTGAAAAAGAACCGGAACGTTTTTATAACGAGGTAGGGCCAAAAGATACTTCACTAACGTATGAAAAATATGCAAAAGATGCAAAATTGATGTCTGAAATGAATTTAAATTCCTTTAGAACATCTATTTCTTGGAATCGTTTATTACCAGACGGCAAGACAGTGAATGAAAAAGCTGTTCTTTATTATCGTGATTACTTCTTAAAGTTGAAAGAACAAGGGGTAGAACCTATAGTGAACTTGTTCCACTTTGATATGCCGTGGTGGTTGATGGAAAAAGGCGGCTGGGAAAGTAGAGAGTCTATCGAGCATTTTGCTTATTATGCAAATACAGCATTTGAACAATTTGGAGATATAGTCCAGCATTGGATGACTTTTAATGAGCCGATTGTTCATGTACAGTGTGGATATTTAGGAAATGACCACTGGCCGCAAGTTAATAATTTTAAACAAGCTGTTCAAGTTGCCTATCACACAATGTTAGCACATGCTGCAGCGGTGAAAGTATTTAAAGAAAAGCAACGTAAGGGAAGAATTGGAATTATCTTAAACCTGTCTCCAGTTTATGCTCGCTCTGATAAGGAGGAAGATCAAGAAGCAAGGGGAAATTCTGAATTACTTCATATAAAGAGCTTTTTAGACCCGGCTGTTTTAGGAAAGTACCCAGAAGAGCTTGTGACGATGCTTAAAGACAATGATTTATTACCAGCTGCTGAATCAGGAGATTCTGAGCTATTGGCGGCAGGAAAAGTAGACTATTTAGGTGTCAATTATTACCAACCATTACGCGTCCAAGCTGTAAATAAAGAAAAAGTTCATCATCCTGCAAAAAGTCCAAGTGATTTTTCACGTGCTTATGATTGGCCGGAAAAAAGAATGAATCTATATCGGGGATGGGAAATATATCCTGAAGGAATTTATGATATAGCTATAATGCTTAAAGACGAATATGAAAATATTCCATGGTATATTTCAGAAAATGGGATGGGTGTTTCGGATGAAGAGCGTTTTATGGATGAAGAAGGAATTGTTCAAGATGATTACCGAATTGAATTTATCCGGGATCATTTAGACCAAACATTGAAAGCCATTGACGAAGGAGCAAATTGTTTTGGTTATCACTTATGGACATTTGTGGATTGCTGGTCTTGGTTAAATGCATATAAGAATCGTTATGGTTATTATCGCTATGATTTAGAAACAGGCAAACGAATTCCTAAAAAGAGTTCGTTTTGGATGAGTGAAATCATTCAAAGGAATGAATTAGATCGTTAATATTTTTGTATTGAAGGAGTTATATTATGAAAACCGTTCATATTATTTCGCACAGCCATTGGGACAGGGAATGGTATTTGCCATACGAAAAGCACCATATGTTATTAGTTGAATTGATTGATGATGTATTGGAGCTATTTGAAACAGATCCTGAATTTAAGAGTTTTTATTTAGACGGACAAACAATTATTTTAGATGATTATTTAGCAGTTCGTCCTCAAAAGAAACCATTGCTAGAAAAACACATTCAAAATGGAAATCTAAAAATAGGACCCTTTTATATTCTTCAAGATGCCTTTTTGACGAGTAGTGAATCCAATGTTCGAAACATGTTAATTGGTCACCGTGAAAGTAAAAAATGGGGTTCAAAAGTAGATATTGGATATTATCCTGACACTTTTGGAAATGTTGGTCAAACTCCTCAGTTAATGAAACAGTTGGGATTTGATATTGCAGCATATGGAAGAGGAGTAAAACCAACAGGATTTGCGAATAAGACTACTGAAGAAGATAATTTTGTTTCTTCTTATTCTGAAATGAAATGGGTTGGTGTAGACCAATCAGAAATTATTGGTCTTCTATTTGCTAATTGGTATAGCAATGGGAATGAGGTTCCAGTAGCTGAAAAAGAAGCTAAAATATTTTGGGACCAAAAACTAAAAGATGCGGAAGCTTATGCATCAACGGATCAATTATTGTTCATGAACGGTTGTGATCATCAACCTGTTCAAAAAGATTTATCAAAAGCAATAGAAGTTGCGAATGAGTTGTACCTAGACTACAATTTTGTACATTCCAATTTTGAGGATTACATGTACCAAGTTATGGCAGAACTTCCTGAAGATTTGGATACTGTTAAAGGTGAATTGACTTCTCAAGAAACAGAAGGATGGTATACCTTAACGAATACAGCTTCTTCTCGAATATACTTGAAACAAGAGAATCACCAAGTTTCTGTATTATTAGAACAAATTGCAGAACCATTAGCAACAATGGCGTATGAAGTAACTGGAGAGTATCCTCACGACCAATTAGATTATGCGTGGAAAACTTATATGCAAAATCACCCACATGATAGTATTTGCGGTTGTAGTGTAGACGAGGTTCATGCTGGAATGATGACTCGTTTCCAAAATGCAAAAAATGTTGGAGAATATGTCAAAGATGAATCTATGGATAAATTGACGAGTCATATCAAAACTGCACAGGCTGGAATGGAGAATGCAGTACCTTTTGTAGTATTTAATACAACCGGTTCTAAAAAAGACGGAGTTGCTTCAATCAGTTTGGATACAGAAAAGATTTACTTCTCTGAACAATTTCCAACAGCCAGTTATCAAGAAATCAAAGAAGCTGCTGCTCCAAATTACAAAATAGTGAATGCATCTGGGAAAGAAGTGGAAGCGGAAATTATAAATGAAGGACCACGTTTTGGATACGAATTGCCAAAAGATGCTTTTAGACGTCCTTATATTTCAAGAAATATAACGGTGCAACTTCCTGTTGACCAAATGGTATCTTATTCTTGGGATACGTATTATCTAGTTCCAGTCAATGAGGAAACTGTCCATGAAGAAAACCAAGAGAGTGATAAAACAGATATAACCCTTAAAAATGACTGGGTATCTTTAGAAATAAATAGTAATGGAACGATCAGTGTGACTGATTTAGAACAAAACAGAACTTATTCTAATTTATTGGTCTTTGAAGACGTTGGAGATATTGGGAACGAATATGTGTTTAAACAACCGAATAATGAAAAACCAATCTATTCACTGAACAAATTAGTGGATGCTAAGGTATCAAAAGAAAATACGTTCTTTAAGGAATTAACTTTGGTACACGAAATGGACATTCCAGTTAGAGCGGATAAACAATTAGAAATAGAACAACAAGCAGTTGTTGAATTTAGAAATCGTAAAGCTCAGCGTGTGAAAGAAACGAAACCTTTACGTATTGAAACAACTATTTCACTTGCTAAGAATAGTCGTCACTTTTCATTTTCATCTACTCTTCATAATGAAATGAAAGACCACCGACTACGAGTGTTGTTCCCCACAGGCATTCAAACAGATGTCCATTATGCGGACAGTATTTTTGAAACAGTTAAAAGAGAGAACAAGGTCAGTTCAGCATGGACAAATCCGACGAATCCACAAAGAGCACATCGTTTTATTAATGTTCGTAGGGATTCTCATGGAATGATATTAGCACCTCAAGGTATACCAGAATATGAAGTGATTTCAGAGAGTGATCAACAAACGATTGGTTTAACCTTGTTTAGAGCAGTCGGAGAAATGGGAGATTGGGGTTACTTCCCTACACCAGAAGCGCAATGCCAAGGAACATATACATTTGACTATCATCTAAGCTTCCACGGAAAAGATGACGTAGAAAAAGCTTACAAAGAAGCAATTTATAGCCCAATTCCATTATTGATCCATCAAACTGATTTGCATGACGGAACAATGAAATCAACGGAACAATTTCTTTCAGTTGATGGAGAAAGTATTGCAGTAACGGCTCTAAAACGTAACGCAGGAACAAACAATCCAGTGACTCGTTTTTACAATTTTACTAGTACTAACAGTTCTTATAAATTAGAGATGGGTTCATATAAACCTGTTGAAGCAACTATTTTAGAGGAAGAAGTACAATCCCATGGGAATACTCAAGAAGTAAAGCCCTTTGAAATCAAAACACATATTTGGAAATAAGTGGAGGATAGTGAAATATGAAAGTAACCAAGGTAGATACGCGACATGGTTCGTTGAATAAACCAGGCTTTTCAAATGGCAATACCCTTCCTTACACTGGTGTTCCATTTGGGATGAATTATTTTGTCTTACAAAACCAAACGGGGTCGAATTGGATGTTCGATCCTACTTATCCTATTTTTCAAGGTATTCGGCTGACACACCAGCCAAGCCCTTGGATGGGAGATTTCAGCTCGCTCTTGATGACTCCAGTAACTGGAGTACCAACAGGGTCTCAGGCCGAATTGAACCAAACTTCATACAAAATAGACCGAGCCATTTTTCAACCGCATTATTTTAAGGCAGAGCTGTTACGTTATCGTTTAGAAGTAGAATTAGCTCCAACAACGTATGGAGCAAAATTAAAACTGACTAATAAAAGCAAGAAAGAACCAGGTCTTCTTTTGCAGACTGATGAAGCCATCGAATATACAATAGATAAAACGACTCAACGACTCATTGGGAAATTACCGCAAAAAGTAAATAGTGATAAATCTACATTGTATTTTTATTTTGTATTGGATTTCGGTCGAACTAAAGAGACACCTGTTTCTTACTTAACGTTTGATGAAAAAGAAGGCTGGACAAGAGTGCGTGAGGACATCACTACAAATTGTTTCTTTATCAGTCTAGGTGATTATTTGGAAGAAGCGGAAATTTCTTTGGGGACTTCTTTTATCAGTGAACAGCAAGCGTTGTTAAATTTAGAAAGAGAAGTTTTGACCGAGTCATTTGAAGGGATAAAGAAAAAAGCTGCTGATGAGTGGGAGTATTATTTAAACAAAATTGAAGTGAGTGATCGAGACGCCCAAAAAGTTCAGGACTTTAATTCTTATTTGTATCGAATGTTCTTATTTCCACAGACTTTTTACGAATTGGATAATGAAAATCAACCAATTCATTTTGACGTATACAGCAACTCTATTAAAAAAGGAAAGTTCTTTACGAATAATGGTTTCTGGGACACGTATAAAACAGTCTACCCGTTGTATTCGTTGATTATTCCAGAAAAATACAAAGAAATCTTAGAAGGTATTCGTCATTTTTATGAAGAATCAAGTCATTTGCCTAAATGGCTCAGTCCAGATGAACGCGGATTAATGCCTGGAACACTTGTAAATGCAGTGATTGCAGATGCTGCGGTAAAAGATTTGCTAGATGAAGAAGAAATGCGTTTCTTTTTAGATGCCATGGTGAAAGAAGCAACCACTCCGCCTACAGAAGAAAAATTCGGGCGAAGCGGGGTACAAGACACACTTGCTTACGGTTACGTAACAAATGAAAAAATTGAGAGCGTTAACCAGACTCAAGACAATGCCTATAGTGATTTTTGCATCCGCCAAGTAGCTAAAACCCTTGGAGAAGAGAAAATAGCAGATCAATACGAAAAAGTTTCTTTGAATTATCATAATCTATTTGATAAAAATTCTGGCTTTATGCGTGGAAAAGATGCGGAAGGAAAATGTAAAGAACCCTTTGTTTCTGAAGACTGGGGATACGATTATGCTGAGGGAAGCGCTTGGCAAAACAGCCTAGCTGTGTTTCACAATTTCCAAGACTACATAGATGTATTCGGAGGCAGAGAAAAGTTCTTAGAACATCTTGTTCGCCTGACAAATAGTGATCCTGCCTTTGAAATCGGAAATTATGGAATGGAAATACATGAAATGAGCGAAATGGCAACTGCCGACTTTGGACAAATTGCTATTTCTAATCAACCCAGTTTCCATATTCCTTACTTGTTTGCTTATGCTGGGAAACCGTCTTACACACAGCTCTTAGTCAAACAACTCTGTGAGCATGCTTTTTCAACAGACCTAGACGGCTATCCAGGGGATGAAGATAACGGAAGTATGTCAGGTTGGGTCATTTTTAGTATGCTCGGATTCTATCCTGTAACTCCTGGCGTTTCTCAGTATGTATTAGGAATACCACAATTTGATAAAAGTGAGATTCATTTGTCGAATGGAAAAACATTTATTACAGTTGTACCTAATCAATATCCACAAAATAATTTTGTGCAGCAAAGGAAGTTTAATTCAGAAACTGTGGAAAAACTTTATCTAAATCATGAAACAATTCTCAAAGGTGGGAAGTTAGATGTCAAATTAGGTCTGCTGCCTTCTGAAAAAGATTATTCTCATCATGAACTGCCTTATTCATTAAAAAATGAAAATCGCTAGATATATTAACATGAAAAAGAATCAGAGACATCTACGAGGAGGAGCATTATGCAAACAAGTTTAAATCGCGAACCAGCTCGTGCGGATTTCATTCCATATAGCTCATTAAAGGCGTATCAAGAAAAGAAAAAATGGAACGAATCTGATCGGACGATGAGTTTGAATGGAACGTGGCATTTTTCTTACTGGTCCAATCCTTTAGAGGCTGGGACAACATTTGCTGAAAAAACGTATGATGTATCTAACTGGAAAGATATCTCGGTTCCTAGCCACTGGCAATTGGAAGGATATGGGAAGCCGCATTATACAAACGTCCAGTACCCGATACCATTGGATCCTCCATATGTACCAGATGAGAATCCTACTGGGAACTACGTGAGAGATTTTTACTTGCCGGTTCAGTGGGATGAAAAGAAGATTTTTTTGCGGTTTGAAGGAGTAGACAGCTCCTTAAAAGTTTGGGTAAATGGAGAAAAAGTGGGAATCAGTCAAGGAAGTAGATTGCCAGCTGAATTTGACATCACTTCACGTGTAAAGCAAGGGAAGAATCGGATCGCTGTTCAAGTGCAGAAATGGTCTGAAGGATCTTATTTGGAAGATCAAGACATGTGGTGGTTATCAGGAATATATCGAGATGTGACTTTAATTGCTCGCCCGCAAACATATCTTCAAGATATATTTGTTCATTCAGAAGTAGATGATGTACTTTCTTCTGCTCAATTAATGGTAAAGTCTGAACTTGTTGGATATACAAAAGGGATAACAGTTGAACATTCTTTAGTCGATCCTTCAGGAAAGGTACTCTATAGAAATGAAGAAGCTGTTCAAGTAGATAATCGACATTGGAAGTGGTCTATTACTGTGAAAGATATTCAACTCTGGTCAGCCGAGACACCTAATCTTTATGAAGTCCAAATAGAATTGCGGGATGAACGCAATCAAGTACTGGAAACTGTGATTCAAAAGACTGGCTTCCGGAAATTGGAAGTAAAAAATGGGTTGTTATATATAAATCACGTTCCAATCAAATTTAAAGGGATTAATCGACACGAATTCCATCAAACAAAAGGACGAGTGATTGATTATGAGGATATCATTTTAGATCTCAAACTATTGAAGCAAGGAAACTTTAACGCTATTCGAACAAGTCACTATCCAAACACACCAGTATTCTATGCATTGTGTGATGAATATGGATTTTATGTGATGGATGAAACGGATGTCGAAACACATGGTTTTGAAATAGATGGCACAGTAGACAAATTAGCCAATCAAGAAATGTGGGAAGAGGAATATATTTCCCGGATGGAACGAATGGTGGAGCGAGATAAAAACCATCCTTCTATCTTTATGTGGTCTGTTGGCAACGAATCTGGAGCAGGAAAGAACCATGAAAAGATGGTGCAATTTGCGAAAAAACGTGATCCTAAACGGTTTGTCCATCATGAAGGAGAATCGTTAAAAATTAACTGGGCAGGAAAACTGCTCGAGGAAGAGCCGAAATTCTCTTCTGTTCATTCAACTATGTATACAAACTTGCCGCTTTTAAAACAATTAGGAGAGCAATCGCAAATGCAAAAACCACACATAGTTTGTGAGTATGCTCACGCTATGGGAAATGGACCAGGAGCCCTTCAAGACTATTGGAACATATTTTATAAGTACCCAAGACTTCAAGGGGGATTCATTTGGGAGTGGTGTGATCAAGGTATATTAGCTGAAAATAAAGAGGGGAAATTAGTCTACCATTACGGCGGTGATTTTGGTGATGAACCGAATGATGCGAACTTTGTTATTGATGGTTTGGTCCAACCAGATAGAACGCCATCTCCTGGATATTATGAAGCAAAAAAAGTTCAAGAACCTGTTACAACTAAATGGCTGTCTAGTACTGAAATTGAATTAACCAATCGGAGAGATTTTACTACGATCAATGATTTATCTGCAAAATGGACATTGAAAGTAGATGGAGCTGCCATTCAAAAAGGAACTATTGACGTTGCTGGAATACAACCGCACTCGTCAGTAAAACGAAGCCTAACCTATGAGTTACCAACCTATTGTGAAAATGAAGCGGTTTGGATAGAAGTACAATACAATATGAAACAAGATACGAAATGGTGTGAAAAAGGATTTGAAATGGCGTGGAGCAATTATGTATTGCATTTTCCTGCAAATAGTACTGTTCCAAATTCACTATCAGAATCAGTTGAAAAAGATTTATTTATAAAGAGCGAGACAGAAACAATGCTTACTATTGAAAATAACTGCACTCATATATTATTCAGCAAAGTAAATGGAGATCTGTTGGATTGGACAGTCCAAGGAGAACGATTCTTTGAAACGGCTCCGCACCTAAACTTGTATCGCCCCTTAACAGATAATGATCATCGAGTAGGAGCAGAGTGGAGAAATTATGGTTTACATCAAATTCAAGAGCGGTTACTATCCATCGAAGTTACTGATTCTCTTGAAGCAGCTACAATAAGGGTGCAAAAAGTAGTTGGAACGGCAAAGTTAGCGTGGAAAATCCATCTTGGTTATGAATACGAGGTTAAAAAAGATGGGACATTATCTCTTTGTGTAAATGGCAAACTAGAGGGGGATTTTTCTGATTCGGTTGCCCGTATTGGCCTAGAAGTAGGAATACGGCCAGAGTACAGTCACATTTCTTGGGTTGGAAAAGGACCAAACGAAACTTATATTGATACACAATCTGCGGGAAGATTCGGGTTATTTGAAAGTTCTGTAGAAAATTTGAATTTTCCGTATATTTATCCGCAAGAAAGTGGAAATCACATTGACACACATTGGGTTAAATTAAATAGTCTGGGAGGAAAACAAGTGCACATTTTCAGCACCGATCCGTTTTCGTATAGTGTTCATTCCCATTCTCAAAAAAATATCGATTCAGCTCAACACCGAGAAGAATTAAAACCAGCTCCTTTCAATTTTTTATATTTAGACAAAGTTCAACATGGAATTGGGACAGGGAGTTGCGGTCCAGATGCACAACCGGAATATACATTGAAAATGGAAGATTTTGAATGTGATTTTGTTTTTCAACGTAAATAATCCAATCAATGAATGAATAAAAAAAGTTTTTTGAAGAATTACTAAAAGCTTTGTCTGCTTACTATTTTGAAGCAAGCAAAGCTTTTAGAGTATACAAAATCTTGCTAAGGAGGAAAATATATGACTTATGGAATGATTGCGACATGGCGGATGGCTTATGAAGGAGTTATTCATCAATCAGAACACTTAGCTGATGGAAGTAGTGCAGGAGATGTGCTTGAAGGAGTCATTAAAGAAGTAGAAGAGTTTGCTAACTTTATCTCAGTCGGTTATGGTGGTCTCCCAAATGAGGATGGAACGGTACAGTTAGACGCAGCATTTATGGATGGGACAACATTTGAAACCGGCGCAGTTGCTGGGCTGGAGAATATAAAAAATCCTATTTCAGTTGCTAGAAAATTAAGTAAAGAACGGTTCAATTCATTTCTTATTGCTGAAGGTGCGAAAAAATTCGCAGTAAAAAATGGATTTGAACAAGAGGATTTGTTGACAGAAAAGTCTAAAGAAAAGTGGGAAGAGAAGAAAAAGAAAATAGAGCTCAAAGAAATGACGCCCTATGATGGTCACGACACCATTGGGATGGTTGTATTAGATAAAGCAAACCACATGGCTGCAGGTACTTCTAGCAGTGGTTTATTTATGAAAAAAAATGGCAGAGTAGGAGATTCTCCTCTGCCTGGCTCAGGATTTTATGTAGATAGTGATATTGGCGGTGCAGCAGCGACCGGTTTAGGCGAGGATTTAATGAAAGGCATGTTAAGTTACGAAACGGTTCGGAAGATGGAGGAAGGATTATCTCCAGAAGATGCAGCACAACGGACTTTGGAAGAATTTGAAAAGAAATTAGAGAGAAAATATGGGAAAGTTGGAGCGATGTCTCTCGTTTGTATGAACAATAAAGGGGAATGGGGCATTGCCACAAATGTCGAATTTACTTTTGTAATAGCAACTAAAACACAAAAACCAACTATTTATATTTCTAATCGGTCAGAAGATGGACAGTTAATAATAGAAAAGCCAACTAAAGAGTGGATGAAAGATTATCAGGGAAATTTAAATAATCGTATTGAATAAAGGGGAAGAAAGAATGTGAAAGAATGGATACCAGAAGCTATTGATGATCAGTTCGAAGACTATTTAGATGCATTACAAAAAATGCTTCAAATAGAGAGCGTGGAAAGTTCAGCTTTACCTAATGCACCATTTGGCAAAGGACCGAAAGATGCTTTAGAACAAGCTCTGTCCATTGCTAGAGCTTGGGGATTTCATACCGTTTTGATAGACAATGCTGTTGGCTACGCTGAATGGATTAATGATTCTACGACAAATAACTATGTGGGCGTCCTTGGACATGTAGATGTTGTGCCTGCTGGAACTGGTTGGTCGTACCATCCCTTTGATATGACCATTGTAAATGGCGTAATATACGGACGTGGTGTCTTAGACAATAAGGGACCTGTGATGGCGGCTTTATTTGCTGCGAAATTATTGAAGGATTCAGGGCAAGTATTTAAGAAAAATTTGCGAGTGATGTTCGGGACAAATGAAGAAATGGGGTCAAAGGATTTACCATTTTACTTATCTAAAGAACAACCTCCAATATATGGATTTACACCGGATAGTCAATTTCCTGCAGTATATGCAGAAAAGGGAGTTGTGGGGATACGTTTCAAAACTTTATTTTCAGCTGGTGATTTGGATGGGCTAAGGACCATTAGCGGAGATTTTATTTCCAGTTCAGTGCCCGATAAGGCAATATTTATTTTTGCCAACGGAACTGAAAAAGCTTTTTATGGAAAGCGAGCTCCTAGTAATGAACCGCAATTGGGTAAAAATGCCATCACTATGGCTGCGGATCATCTGAAGAATCATTCAAAGCTATCACCTGAAGTACAAGCATTTTTTAATTGGCTTTCTGCTACTTTTCATAGTAAACACTGTGGTGAAGGGCTAACTTCAATAAATGGATTGGATATACCAGATATGGATATTCAAATTACTCCCTATAAGATGCAATTAAAAAAAGATCAATTGATAGTTGAAGTTTCTTTACGTTACTCAATTGATTATACAGAAGAACAGATTTTAACTTTAATAGAGGCGAATAATTTTAAAAGTACAATATTTGAAGTGATACGTTCAATACCGCCAAAAATATTTAATCAGAATCATCCGATGTTAAAAGAAATGAAGCGTATTTACGAAGAAGTAACGGGTTTAGATGGCACTCCAATCGTTACAACTGGAGCAACCTATGCTCGCTTCATGCCAAATATTATAGCTTTTGGACCATCTTTTCCAGGGCAAATTGGGATAGCACATAATAGCGACGAGTATATGTATATAGACGATCTAAAACGAAATATTAAAATTTATGAATTGACATTACAAGAAATGCTGCAATAAAAAATAAGATAATAATAGACTAGAAAGGAGGCTGATGAAACTCGCTTTATTTATTCCAAGACTTTATTCTGTTTAGGAAGTAACTTATCTATTGCAGTAATGTAATGGTGCTATTATAAAAAAAGACTAGGTTATAAACGTAATCAACGTTTATACCTAGCCTATTTAGCAATAGAAAAATTTTGTTTCTCTAGATAAACTGTCCATCTGCTTCCATGTCGCGTCCGATGGCCAGCAGCCAATCTTCTTTCCCTTTAGGAGCTGTGAACTGAACGCCAAGCGGCAACCCTTCTTTGGTCAAATGTACCGGCAAACTGATCGAAGGTTGGCCGGTCAAATTAGCTTGCATTCCAAAAGGCGTGATAGGGAGGCTCTTATCGAACATGTCCCAGACTACTTGTTGTTGCGCTGCTGAGTCGACCTCAGTAATAGTGCGCATCCGTTCCAGCATCACTTCATCTTGCCATGGTGCGCCTACTTTAGGTGCACTATCAGCAGTGGCGGGAGTTAGGTACAGATCAAATTCCTCGTTGAACTCCGCCATCACTTCAGCAGCACGATCCCAAGTGTTCAACGTTTTTGAATAGGCAGCGGCAGAAATGGTTTTTCCAGCATTGTACAACACCCATGTTACTAATTCCATATCATCGATAGTCAATTTGCGCTGTAAAGTGGTTTCGATGGATTCCATCATCGCAGTAGTTTCACCGGAATTCATGATGTAGTAACTTTTCATCAAATCGACTCCATCAATCGGTGGCGTTTTTTCGACAACGGTGTGCCCCTGTGTTTTCAACCAATCGACAGTGTTTAAAACAGCTTTTTTAGCTTCATCGCTTACCTCAGATAAAACAGGAGACGCCAATGAATAAGCAATTCTAAAGGGTTTAGTAGTCGGTTTTTTCAAGGAGTTCACATAGCCTTCTGAAAATAAAGGAGTTTGGAACGCAGCAGCTGGTTGGACAGTTTGCAGCACATCCATCATAGCTGCTGTGTCTCGAATGGATTTGGTCAAAGCAAAACTAATTGAAGCGCCCTGCCAATTTCTACCGGATCCCGGTCCAATAGGAGTACGCCCGCGAGTGGGTTTCAGTCCAACTAAACCTGTAAAAGAAGCAGGAATTCGAATTGATCCACCTCCATCGCTAGCCCCTGAGATAGGTACCATTCCTGAAGCAACGCTGGCTGCTGCTCCGCCACTTGAACCCCCAGGAGAATAATCTGGATTCCAAGGATTACGAGAAGGACCATACAATTCTGGTTCTGTAATATTTTTAAAGCCAAATTCAGGTACATTGGTTTGTCCAATGACAATAAAGCCGGCATCAATCAAGGTTTGTGTAAAGTGGCTCGTTTGAGTAGCAACCAAGTCTTTCAGCAAATTAGCTCCAGATGTACTAGGCTCACCAGCTAAAGACTGCCCTAAACCTTTTAACAAGATCGGCACTCCACCAAACGGCTTACCGCTAAAATCTCGTTCTTCAGCTTCTCTTAAAGCTTGTTCTTTTCGAGTGTGAATCACTGCGTTTAAGCGCGGGTTTTCTTTTTCAATTATTTGAAAAGCTTGCTCTACTAATTCTTTTGGTGTAACGGTTTTTTTACGTATTTGCTCCGCATAAAAAAGTCCATCCTGTTCACGATTGAGAATACTCACAACATCCCTCTTCTCTAAAAATTCTTCTTGTTCAGTTTAGCATTCCTGTCTTGAGAAAAGAACTCAAGTTTAGAAAAATGGACTGAAAAAAGTGGGTGTCTAGCCTTTTTCAAGCCTAGACACCCACTATATAAACAAAGTTGTTTTAGATTATATAATTTAAAACATAATCGTCCATCACAAAACCATTGCCGATATCCGCAACTTGTTCACGAACTTTTTCGAAGCCCATTTTTTGATACACCGCTATTGTAGGAGCGTTGTATTTATTGACGGTCAAGCCAATCGACTTTTTATTCTGTTCAAATGCAATCTTCTTCAATTCTTCAAATAAGAAACGCCCTACACCTTTACCGCGTGCAGTCTGGTTCAGATAGAATTTGCTCAGGAAGAGCTGGTCTTCTAAGAGTTCATAACTGACATAACCTGCATTTTGACCATTCACTTGTACCAACCAATACAACTTTCCATTTTCAAGATCTTGTTTGATGGCTGATTGAGATTGGATGGTGTCCAACATATATTGGACTTGCTGCTCTCCAAGTATATCGGTGTAGTGCTCTTGCCAGATCTCACGAGCTAATACGGCTAATGCATGTGCATCAGCGGGTTGAGCTGTTTTAATGGTTACCATATAGTTCCTCCTAGTAAAAAAGTGTAAAAACTGACCGCCTTGTTTCTAAAACGAGTTGCACAAGGCAGCTTACGCGTCTATAAGCTGAATTTGACCTGTTAGGAAAAGCACCTAACTGGTCGAATTCCTCTTATAGCCGGTAAGCTAAACGCCATGTTTCGCTCTCTATTTGAAACAAGCTGCGAAAAGCTGGCCACGCGCCTATAAGCTAAGATCAACTGTCAGGTAAAAAGCACCTGCCTGTTAGAATTTTCTTATAGTCGATAGGCTAACCGCTTTTCTCCGCTCTCTACTTTCAAAACGGTTTGCTTCACTCTCTAAACTAGCTTCACTAAAAAGTATTTTTTCTTGCCTTTGCGGACTAGGATGAAGCGTTCTTCGAATGAGTTTTCAGGTTTGATTATTGCGTCAACGTCGGTTTCTTTTTCACCGTTGATTGAGATCGCACCATTATTGATGTCTTCACGCGCTTGGCGTCTAGACGGCTCGATGCCGACTACATCTACTAACCACTCTACAATATTGCGTTCTTCTTTTGGTGCTTCGAAAGTCGGCATATTTTTGAAGCCTTCCTCGATTTGCTTAGCAGTTAAATCTTTCACTTCTCCAGAAAATAGAGCAGCAGTGATCTTTTCAGCATCTGCCAAAGCTTCTTCTCCGTGGACAAATAATGTCATTTCACGTGCCAATGTTTTTTGAGCTGCACGTTTGTGTGGTTCAGCTTCTACTTGTTCAGCCAATGCATTGATTTCGTCTTGGCTCAAGAAAGTGAAGTATTTCAAGTAACGAACCACATCGCGATCGTCTTGGTTCAACCAGAATTGGTAGAATTCGTAAGGCGTTGTTTTTTCTGCATCCAACCAAATAGCACCACCAGCTGTTTTACCAAATTTAGTACCGTCAGCTTTCAATAATAGGGGAATCGTAAGGCCGAATGCTTTAGCGTCAGCACTTTCTTGTTTACGAATGAATTCTAGACCGGCTGTGATATTTCCCCATTGATCTGCTCCGCCTACTTGCAATTGAACATCTTCATTACGGTATAAGTGCAAGAAATCGATGGACTGTAAGATTTGGTAAGTAAATTCAGTGAATGAGATTCCTGTCTCTAAACGACTGGCGACGATATCTTTAGCCAACATCGTATTCACGTTAAAACTTTTTCCAACATTACGCAAGAAGTCCAACAAAGTCAATTCGCCTGTCCATTCTAAGTTGTTGACTAAACGAATCGATTGTTCATCTTTACCAGCATCAAATAATTTTTGTACTTGAGCAGTCAGTTTTTGGATATTTTTTTCGACTTGTTCAGCTGACTGTAGTACGCGTTCCTCGGATTTACCACTTGGATCTCCGATAGAACCTGTAGCTCCACCAACTAAAATCACCGGCTTGTGACCAGCTAATTGAAAACGTCTCAAGACCATAAAAGGAATCAAGTGACCAATATGCATACTATCACCAGTAGGGTCGATTCCGCAGTACACTCCGATTTCTTTCTCTGAAACCAGTTTGCGTAGACCAGCCTCATCCGTTTGTTGGTTGATGGCTCCGCGCCATTCTAATTCATCAATAATATTCATTTTTTTTTGCCCCTTTTCTATTTTTTTGCATAAAAAAACCCGATGAAAAGAACAAGTCTTTTCATCGGGACGAATGTATTTTCCGTGGTACCACCCAATTTGCAAGCAAACATCAGTGTAGGTGAGTTTGTTGCCTCTTCAGTACTAATATCGCCAGTATCGCGCTTGAGGTTAATCAAGTTGCTCCAGAGTGTAATTCGATGTATTGTTTGTGCCAATTTCCAGCAACCATTGGCTCTCTTTAAACAGGGACAATACTCTACTGCGCTCTTTCTATGCAAAGATTATAAGATTTAAACTCAGTATAGAAAATTAATGATGGAATGTCAATCAAGGAAAAAAGAAAGTTATTGACAGTTTAGTGTATTAACCATATAATACATTCAAAGCGTGTGTATTAATGTTCTAATACACTGATTTGCCTATAGTGTATTAAGTGGTTAATACAACAAAGAAAGCAGGTGTATTGATCGTGCCAGAAATATTTAACCAAAGAGAGCCGGTTTATTTGCAAGTCGTGCGTCATTTTAAAGAAAAAATCGCTGCAGGAGAATTGCGACCCGGCGAAGAGATGCCCTCAAGACGAGAACTAGCAGGAAACTTAGGTATCAACCCGAATACAGTTCAACGAGCGTACAAACGAATGGAGGAAGAAAATTTGTTGTATACAGAAGGAAATATGCCGAGCAAAATCACAGAAGATACGAATGTATTGACTCAAGTACGTCATGAATTGATGTTAGATGCAGTAGAAACATTCATAGCGGCAGTTAAACCAATCGGCGTTTCTCTAGAAGAATTACAAACCAAAGTAGAAGAACAATTTCTTTTGGAAGACGTTCAAACAGGAGGCGAAAAGAATGATTGAAGTAAAACAAGTAGAAAAACGATTTGGACGAAAAAAAGTGTTGAACGGTATGTCTTTTACTGCAAATAAAGGCGAAATCACTTGTTTGATCGGGATCAATGGTTCCGGAAAAACGACTGTCCTGAATGCCATCATGAATTTGACTCCCATCAAAAGGGGCGAAATTTTAATCAGTGGAAAACCACTGACAAAAGAAACTTATGAAAAAATCGCATTTATCCCTGATGCGATCACTATGATGCCTTCCATGACGATCCAACAAGCTATGGATTTTATGAATGATTTTTATACCACTTGGAACCAAGGTAGAGCAACAGAAATATTGAATTTTTTCAAATTGAGTTCTAAAGATAAAATCGCTACGTTATCAAAAGGGAATACGGCAAAAGTTAATATGCTGCTGGGGTTAGCGTTAGATGTGGATTACTTATTGATGGACGAGCCTTTTTCAGGTATCGACATTTTTAGCAGAGAGCAAATCGCTGCAGTATTTACCAGTCATTTGGTAGAAAATAGAGGCGTCTTGATTACGACTCATGAGATCAGCGATATTGAGCATTTGATCGATAAGGCTGTTTTGATTGAAAACGGAAAAGTATTGACTGAATTCAACGCTGAAGAAATGCGCGAAGAAAAAGGAAAATCAGTCGTAGATGTCATGAGAGAGGTGTATCAACCATGAAAAATTTCATTAAATTAGTCAACTTTGAACTCAATCGTTTCTTTCCGATTTATGCTGCTTTAGGGATTTTAACGATCATGCTACAAGTCGTTGGAGTATTTATTACATCAAATGATTATATCTTTCAAATTGAAGAGCAAACAAAAATGGGAATCGTAAAAGAGAGCGCCATTATTCTTGAGATTGGTCAAATGGGAATGACTCGTTTCACTGGCAGTTTATGGTTTGGAGGACCAATTGCCCTTTGTGTAGTGACTTTGCTCATTTACAGTCTATTTATTTGGTATCGAGACTGGTTTGGCAAGAATACTTTTATTTATCGCTTATTGATGTTGCCAACAGAAAGATTAAACTTATATCTTTCTAAAGCTGTAGCGATTTTCTTAATGGTTTTAGGATTAGTCGCATTACAGTTGGTTTTATTGCTTGTAGAAAGACAACTTTTCTCTATGTTGATTCCTGCAGCGTATATTAAAACCTCTACCATAAGTCAAATAATTCTGGGATCTGAATATTTGCTCGTTTTATATCCAACTTCTTTTATCGCAGTGTTAGCCAATTACAGCAGAGGCTTTATAGCAATTTTGGTGCTGTTTACGTTGATTTTACTAGAACGTAGTTTTAAAATAAAAGGATTGTTATTAGCAGGAATCTATGCCTTAGCCACACTTATAGTTCTATTTGCTCCTTACTGGATACAAGCCATCTTTAATCGTCAGTTATTCTTTACGAGTGAACTGTTTTGGATCACATTGGCGTTGACTTTTGTGGTGGGAGCAGTTTCCATTTGGATCAGTCATCGTTTATTAAACAGACGGATTACCGTCTAACGGGTCTGCTTAGGGAAAGAGAGGAGAAAAATAATGAAGAAATATTGGAAAGTCATCACTTTGGTACTTTTTAGCGTAATTATTATCAGCGGTTTTTATGTGCAAAAAGCTTTAGCAAGCACAACGTCACCTGAATATATGATTGAAACTCGTTCAGGAGACACAAGCTACATCGAGAACATAGTGCTATCAGGAAATGTAAATAATGAGGAAGATATGTACTGGGATTACGTACAAATCAGTACAGAAGGCACAAAAGCTTCAGAAGACTTTTCTTTTAATGAACAATTAGATTATATCTATAACTACAGCCCAGAAATACAGAAAATGTATCATGAATATCCAGGTTTTCTTCGCAGTAAAAGCATGAGTGCCAATTTATATTATGAAGATGAAGCTGCTATTGTTTTTGTGGACACTTATATAGAAGATTATCAACTGCCTTATGAGCAAATGGAAATCGCTTTGTTAGATAAAAAATCTAATGAAGAAACTCAAATAATGATCGATATTCCTGAGTATGAAAAATATGATGATCTTTACATTGAAAATGTTCAAAAAAGCGGCGAAGAAGTAATGATCTTTACTGTGAATTACTTTAATGATCAGCAATATGCAGAGCTGCACGCTTATCGAGTAGATGTGGCAACTGAAACAGTGATAGAAGACCAAATTATCCAGCCTGCAGCAGGTGAAGTGGGGGTAGATTATTCTTCTATTTTACTCAATACTTATACAGGTCCACGCAGTTCAAAAGCAGAACATTACATGATCTATGAAAGTAGCTTAAAAGACGAGCAAGATGTGGATACTGATGAGATACTGCTATCGGCCTACGATACAGCATCTGGTAATTTGAAAGAGTTGATAATTCCAAGTGAATTGAAAGGATTGCCTTTATACCCAGCTATGACGGTTCATGAATCCTCTATCTACTACACGAATGCCGTAGAAAACGGGTTTGAGATCAGTCGATTTGATATTGAAGCAAACAAGGTTGCAGAAACACAGTTTGTTAGTCTGCCTAGCGAAGTAATGACGAATTTCACTTCACAGACATACTATGAAGGAGAAGCCTTTTCAACTTATATTGATGAAAATATCATTTATTACGTCAGTGCCTCAAAAGAAAATTCAGGAAAAGACATTGCAATTGTAGTTGCAGACTTTAATACAGGAAAAGTATTGTATGACGGAAAAATCATTGATGCGCCTGAAATGAATGAGTCATTTAAAGATAATTTGTTATCCATTGATTGGATTTATTTTAACTAAAGTCAAAAAGAGCACTTTACTTCCAAAAATGGAGATAAAGTGCTCTTTTTAGTTATCGTGATGCACCATTTAGAAACGGGTTGGCGTCGATTTCTTCTTGCACAGTTGTTGCGTCACCATGTCCAGGGAACAAAACAGTGTCGCCTGGCAGCGGTGTGATGTATTTATGAATGCCTTTGATCAAGGTCTCATGACTGCCATATGGAAAATCAGTCCGGCCTACGCTGCCTTTGAAAATAACGTCTCCGACAATAGCAAATCCATTATCTTTGAAAATGAAAACAGTGCTTCCAGGTGAGTGTCCTGGTACGTGCTGCATTTCAAAGGTGAATTCGCCAATAGAGTAGTCGCCCATTTCTTCCAAATAAACATCAGCTGGTTTGGTAGAGATCACGTCTTCCAATTCCGGATGACGGCCTGAACCATTTTGTGCCGGATCTACTAACCATTCTTTCTCAATGATGTGTTGGTAAACCGGGATATCATAGGTGTCTCTGATCTCATTTAAAGCACCGATATGATCATAATGAGCGTGCGTCAATACGATTGCGATAGGATTCAAATCATTTTCTTCAACAATGTTTTTTAATGTATCTGCTTCTGCACCGGGATCAAAGATCAGGGTATCTCGATTGTTGTCGCCAACTAGAAAATAACAATTTTCTTGAATTTGGCCAACGGTTGCTGCATATAATTCCATTCCTTTGCCTCCTAATTCCATTTGAGTCTATTATAAAGTATTTGGCAAGGTTTGTCTTACGAAAGATAAGGCAGATAAGGCAACTACTTTCAAGGTATTTATTTGTTCAAAAGAATTTTGAAAGGAATTTTGGGCGAGTTAATGCTAAGATGGGTGAAAGACTATGTTTTAGTAAGGAAGGGGATTTTCATGAAATTAAGTGTCTTAGATCAAGCTCCAGTAACTCAAGGGAACAAAGCTGCCGAAGCACTACTGAAAGCAGAGGAGCTAGCAATATTAGCGGACGAATTAGGGTACACCCGGATGTGGATGGCAGAACATCATGGAACCGAAAACTACGCGAGTTCTGCTCCTGAAATTACGATTGCTCATTTAGCTGCTAAAACCAAAAATATTCGCTTGGGAACAGGTGGTACGATGATGATGCACTATTCGCCATTAAAAATGGCGGAAGTTTTCAAAACATTGAGTGCTTTTTCTCCAGGCAGAATTGATTTCGGAGTCGGACGTGCTCCAGGTGGGGATCATGCTTCGATGTTCGCTTTAGCTCAAGGAAACCGGCCAAATGTAGACAATATGTATGAAAAATTGGATGTTGCTTTGCAATTAATGAATGACGAAAGACCTAAAGATGATCTATACAATAAAACCATCGCTACACCTAGTGGTATCGTTTTGCCAGAGGCTTGGTTGCTTGGTTCTAGTGGAAATAGCGCAGTGCAAGCAGGTCGCAGAGGAATCGGTTATTCTTATGCGCAATTCTTTACAGGAACTATGGAAAAAGATGTGTTGGATGAATACCGACGTAACTTTGAACCGAGCGCGTTTATGGAAAAATCAGAGATCAACGTAGCTTACATGGTCACAGCTGCAGAAACGACAGAAGAAGCCGAGTACGAAGCGTTGCCGCAAGATTTGGTTCGTTTGTGGATGTCTCAAGGAAAAATGGGGCCGATCTTGACGCCTGAAGAAGCTCAAAACTACCCGTTGACAGAAGTAGATCGGATGAACATTTTAGATAGTCGCAGTCAGCACATTGTTGGTTCAGCGAAAGAAGTAGCTGTAAACTTGATGCAACAACAAGAACATTATGGCTTTGATGAAGCGATGATCTGCAGCATCCCACACTCGCAAGAACAACGATTAAATACGTACCGCTTATTGGCTAAAGAATTACTTTGATGAGAAACCTTTACTTTTGGAAAGGATGATAACATGGGAATTCGCAATAATGAACGCTACCAAATAGAAGCAACTCCTGCTGCACACCCCGATGCTATTGTAGAAAGAGGTCACGCACGTTTTACGGTGTTGACAGAACAAATGATTCGAATCGAATATAATCCCAATAATCGATTTGAAGACCGAGCTACGCAAACCGTTTTAAATCGCGATTTTGAAGTACCGGAATTTGAAGTAGTCGAAACTGAAAAAGAACTGCACATCAGTACGAAACATGTGCAATTGTTTTATTATAAAGAAGCCGAAGAAGAAGAAGGACTAAAACCCAATGATTTGCACATCGAAGTCAACGGTGCGTACACTCTTTATCACAGCAATTGGAATTATGGAGAAGAAACGGATGATTTGAGAGGAACGGCTCGGACATTAGATGAAACAGATGGCGCGGTCCCGCTTGAACGCGGATTGATGTCCACCAAAGGTTTTTCTATTATCGAAGACAGCTATACCGCTGTTATCCGCGAAGATGGCTGGGTAGAGCAGCGAGAAGACGATGTGATAGACTTTTATTTCTTAGGCCATGGGCGAGATTATTTGACTTGTTTAAAGGATTTTTATCATTTATGCGGTAAAACACCTTTACTGCCGCGTTATACCTTAGGAAATTGGTGGAGTCGGTATTACCCTTATTCTGATGAAGAGTATAAAACTTTGATGAATCAGTTCAAAGAAAAGGATATTCCATTTTCCGTTGCTGTTATAGATATGGATTGGCATCTGACAGACATTGATCCTAAATATGGCAGCGGTTGGACGGGTTACACTTGGAATAAAGAACTGTTCCCTGACCCAGAAGCATTCTTGGCATGGCTCCATGAGCAAGGGCTTCATACTACTTTAAACGTGCATCCTGCCAATGGAGTGAAACCTCATGAAGATGTGTACGAAGAGATGGGCAAAGCTTTGGATATAGATATCGAAAAAGAAGAAGATATCAAATTCGATGTCACCAATGAAGATTTTTTAGAAGCCTATTTTACTTATCTGCACCATCCTCATGAAGACATCGGCGTCGATTTTTGGTGGGTAGATTGGCAATCAGGAGACATTTCCAAAATAGAAGGCTTGGATCCTTTGTGGATGCTGAACCATTACCATTTTCTAGATAGCAAACGCAATGGCAGACGCCCCCTTATTTTCTCCCGTTATGCAGGTATCGGCAGCCACCGTTACCCAATTGGTTTTTCTGGGGACACTCGAATGACGTGGGAAACACTGCAGTACCAACCGTACTTTACCGCAAATGCTTCTAATGTAGGTTATGGTTGGTGGAGCCATGATATCGGAGGACACACTGGAGGATATAAAAATGATGAGATGCATGTCCGTTGGGTACAATTTGGTGTGTTCTCCCCGATCATGCGGCTTCACGATGGAGACAGTGAATTTCATGGCAAAGAGCCATGGCGTTACAATAGAAAAGCGGAAGAAATTTTAGAAGCGTATTTACGCTTGCGGCATCAGCTAGTACCTTACTTGTATACCATGAACTACCGCAATCATTTGGAAGGACTGCCTTTGGTCCAACCGATGTACTACCATGATTCAGAAGAAGAAAATGCCTATAACGCTCCGAACCAATATTATTTTGGCAGTGAATTGATCGTAGCTCCGATTACGACAAAATTAGACGCAGTGACCCATAAAGGACATGTTTCTGTGTGGCTTCCTGAAGGATTGTGGTTCGATTTCTTTACTGGGAAAGTATATGACGGCAACCGTAAAATAAATATGTATCGCGATCTTTCAGGGATTCCCGTATTGGCAAAGGCCGGTGGGATCATTCCGCTATCCAGAGACATCGAAAATGCAGTCGATAATCCGACACATATGGAAATCCGTGTGTTTGCTGGTGATAACGGCAAATTTACCCTTCATGAAGACGATGGAGTTTCCCATGACGAGAACCATCAAGACTTAGTTACTACGGAATTGGAATTAAAATGGAACGAAGAGAAAGAGAGCGCCTCCTTCATTATTAAAAAACCAGAAGGCGATACGAAAGTACTTCCTAAAAAAAGAAGCTATCACATCCATTTCATGGGATTTGAGTCTAATCCTTTCGTCACCGTGTACCGCGGCGAAGAAGAAAAGGTAATGACGTGTGTTCTAAAGGAAAAAGGTTTTGTGATAGATATTCCTGAAATAGAGGTGGGGACAGAGATTCGTGTTGAAATACCAAAAGCAGCCATCAAAGTACCCGACTATCAAAAAGAAGTCTTTGACTTCATTGACGAAGCGCAAATGTCCTTCGACAAAAAAGACAAACTCTATGAGCTTATCAAGAAAAGCGACAACCACGCCAAAGTCATAGGCTCCCTCCAAACACTCAACCTAGAACAAGAAGTCCTAGAAATCATCAGCGAGATACTATGGGCATACTAAATAACCAGAGAGTGGAGAAAAGCGTTTTGGTCACCGACTATAAGAAAATTCCAACAGGCAGGTGCTCTTTACCTGACAGTTGGAATTAGCTTATAGGCGCGTGACCAGCTTTTCGCAACTCGTTTAAAAAGCAGCAACCGGACCAAAGCGAGGAAATGGTAAATATCAGTTCCTCGCTTTTTTGCGTTACCTATTTCATTCAATATTTGAATAAAAGGAACGCAAAATTAAGTTGCGTTCCCTTTAAGGGGAGATTGTCCCAAAAAAGGAACGTAAATCCAAGTTGCGTTCCTTTTAGGGCTTAAAGTTTAACTAAAGGGCACGCAAATTGACTTTCGACACACTCATTACTCAAAATCATCTATTAAAAAACAAAAAGACACTGAGAACACAATGTTCTCAGAGCCTTTTCGCTTTTGATAAATGCCTTTAAACTAATAGATTTTTATTTCGTAGCACCTTCTGTTATTCCTTGGATAATGTGTTTTTGCAGGAACATGTACAGCAAGATGATCGGAATGATGGCTAGTACTAAGCCAGCTAAGGCTAGTTCCCATTGAGTCGTGTACTGACCGAAGAAGTAGTACATTTGCAAAGGAATGGTGTACATGCCGTCTTTATTGATGACGAGTGAAGGGAGCAAATAGTCATTCCAAATACGGATCGAGTTCAAAATAATAACGGTCACTGTTGTTGGTTTCAGTAAAGGAAAGACCACGCGCCAGAAAATTTGGAAAGGATTGGCTCCGTCTAAAATTGCTGCTTCATCTAGAGACTTGGGCACAGACCTTAAAGCTCCAAAGTACAAAAAGATCGACATGCTGGAGCCGAAACCTAAGTTCATGAATGTCAAACCTACGCGGTTCAGCATATCAAAGCGACCGAATAAGCTCACCAAAGGAATCATTAAGGACTGGAAAGGGATCAGCATCGTGATCGCACAAATAAAGTAAATCACTGAACTCATTTTCCCAGGATAGCGGGATAATGCATAAGCAGCCATTGATGAGAACAATACGATCACAATAATACTGGCTACGGTGATCATCAATGAGTTCATAAAGCTTCGTGTGTAATCCAGGTCGTCATAAGCTCTGGGGTAATTTTCAAAGGTCAGTTCTTCCGGCCAAAATAGCGTATTGGTAAAAATTTCTCTCCTGGTCTTAAATGAGTTGATGAAAATCAACACGAAAGGGTAAAGCCATGCTAGAGAAACAACCAAACCTAATAAAATGACCAGCCATTTATGCATTTTTTCTGTTTTCATAGGTCAATTTCTCTCTTTCGTGTGTAATAGACTTGCGTTAATGAAATAGCGGCAACTAATAAGAGATAAACGATCCCTTTAGCTTGGGCGTAGCCTTGTTGGTATTGGAAAAAAGCCGTATTGTAAATATTCATAGCCACCATTTCGGTAGAGCCAAAAGGAGCTCCATTTGTTAACGCTAAGTTCTGGTCGTAGACTTTGAACGCATTTGCTAAAGTTAAAAATAAACTGATGGTAAAAGCTGGAGCCAGCATAGGCAGCTTGATCCGCCAAAATGTTTGCCAAGAGCTTGCGCCGTCAATAGCAGCAGCTTCATTGATGTCTGCCGGGATACTGTTTAAAAAGGAAATATAGATAATCATGATATATCCGCTCATTTGCCACAAGAAGACGATCACCAGACCCCAAAAACCGGTCGTTGTATCTGCCAGCCAGCCGCTGAAAAAGCTGATCCCTGTTATCTGAGCGATTCCTGTAAAGGCTTTGACCAAAATGAATTGCCAAATAAAACCTAGGATGATCCCTCCTACTAAATTTGGCATGAAGAAAATAGTACGGAAAATATTGCTTAATTTTCCTGTTCTTTGAGTAACTAAAAGGGCCATGCCAAGCCCGATAACGTTGACTCCGATAACGGATACGATCGCAAATCGAATGGTGAACCAAAGACTATGCAAAAATTGATTATCGCTAAGTAATCGGCTGTAGTTCTCTAAACCGATGAAAGCCATGTTGTAGCCATCGGAATCTGTGAAAGAAGTGTATATTCCATAAAGTAGAGGGATGAAGATAACCAAAGATACTGCTAATATACACGGAAATAAAAATGCCCAATAAAAGTACTTCTCATTTTTTCGTTTCATTCTGTTTTCGCCCCTTTTACTTTCAGGATAAGTATAAAATAAAGAGAAATAGAAAATGCAGCTGATCTATTTCTCTTTATTCTTTATAAGAAAAAATCAACGCATATCAGCAAAGCCTTTAGAAGTATTGGCTTCAAATTCATCCCAGCTGATGTCGCCATTCAAGTATTTTTGGTATTCTGGGAACAAGATTTGTTGGAACCAACCATCTGGATATTGGTTATGTGTCATCGCACCAGTTTCACCATCTAATAAGGCTTGATAGATTTGCTGAGAAACAGGGTCGCTGATAGTTTCAACATCATAGCCTTCTTGAGCCGGTACAAAGTTGAATTCTTCTACGATGGCGGTTTGACCTTCTTCAGAAGTGTACATCCAATCTAGGAAAGCTTTGGCTTCTTCAACAACAGTATCATCTAAATTCTTATTGATCCCGATGTACCATGGAGCTCCCGCGATGATTTTACCGGTCGTATCGTTTTCACCAAATACAGGTAGGATCCCCATTTTGTTGGCTGCAAATTCCGGGTCGATATCATTCAAAGTAGGAACGATCCAGTTTCCTTGATGTACCATGGCTACAGCATCGTTGATAAACAATTCTTCTACTGAACGGCTATAGTCGATGGTCAAGATCGGTTGGACATTGTATTGATTGAACAAGTCCGTGTATTTTTGCATTTGGTCGCCGTATTCCCAATTCAATTCAGTGGCACTGTAACTTTCCAAAATACTATTGTTGTATTCAGGAGAAGTGAAGTTGGCTGAAAATTGGTTGGCAATGTAGTTTTCTGCGCCACTAAAAGCGAAAACAGCATCGATTCCCAGTTCTTCTTTTTGGCTGTCCAGTGTTTCTACAGCGGTTACAAAATCATCGTAACTTTGGATATCATCTGGATCGACACCAGCTTGATCGAAAATTTCTTTATTGTACATCCAGCCGAAGCCTTCAATGTTCATTGGAACACCTAATGGGACGCCCTCGATCGTTCCGCCTTCCAACATTCCTTCAATGACGGTATCGCTCAATTCAAGTTCCGTAACGTCCAACAATGTGTCGCTGTAACGTTCCACTTCTGGCAAGCCACCTAGCATCATTAAAGCAGGCTCGTCTCCAGAAGAAAATTTCGCTTGCAGGGCTGCAGAACCTTCTCCGCTTCCGACTGTTGTGATGTTTATACGCACATCTGGATTTTGATCAGAATAACTGTTAGCTAAATCTTGTAGTTGGGTAGTGATTTCCGGCTTTTGGCTGAAAAATTCAACAACTACCGTACCAGAATCATTGCCCCCATTTTCGCCAGAACCTCCGCCACATGCAGCTAAAACAGTTATAGTCAATAAAAGCGCTAAAGATGTTTTGATAGTTTTTTTCATGATGAATTACCCCCCTTAATTATGTAAAAGCTGTTCAAATAAGTCTATGAACAAGTACCATTTTGCAAAGCTCCTTTCTGGATAAATATTAGATGGATCAGAAGCAAATTTTGGTTGAAAGAGTACGATGACGTGAAATTTGGAGCAGGTCTGATAAATAAATTTTAGCAAACTTGTATACGCATTCAAAACAATATGATTATTTGCAGATGGGTGCTTGCTTAAAGTCCATTTGAAAGCTAAAATAAGCTAGACGAAACTGATTTCATAAAATGAGAGAATGAGTTACAGGAGAAAAGTATGCCAAAAATAATCTTCTTTGATATTGACGGAACTTTAGTTACACATAATAATTCAATCCCGGATTCTACCAAAATAGCGATCCAAAAATTGAAACAAAATGGTTTTATTCCAGCTATTTCTACGGGAAGACCTTTGACATTGATGCAAGAAGTTGCTGAAGAATTAGGGATTTGTACGTTTATTGCTATGAATGGACAGTACGTGGTCTATGAAGGTGAAGTGATTTATCAAAATCCGCTGCCAAAAGAATCGATAGCGCGATTGGTACAAGTAGCTCGATCTCATAAACAGGGTATTGCTTTTTGTGGGAGTGAAAAAATAACCGGAAATTCGATGATTGTGTTGGCAAATAGAGGCTTAGTAAAGTGGTTGCGGCCTTTTATTTCAAAAATCGCTCCAAAAAGCGCTTTAAAACTAGTTAATCGCAGATTTTCTGCTAAACCGATTCAACCAAATGACTACGAAGAGCATTCAATTTACCAATGTATTATAAATGCACCGGAATCCTACGATGCTTTTTATGCTCAAGAGTTTCCAGAATATACCTTTACTCGTTCGAATCCTTACTCTGTTGACATTATCAGTAAAGGTGTTTCAAAGGCGATAGGTATTCAAAAATTGCTGGACCATTTAGAAGGCACTATTGAAGAAACGGTGGCTTTTGGTGATGGGCTGAACGATTTAGAAATGATTCAATTTGCCGGGATCGGTGTAGCCATGGGAAATGGCAGAATAGAACTAAAAAATCAAGCCGATTTGGTAACCGATACTGTATGGAATGATGGAATTTACAAAGGCTTGGACAAATTAGGGTTGCTGAATGAAGAATCTATTGAAGTTAGTTAAGATAGGGAGATGCTAAGTTTGCTGAAAACAAATGCCCGTTTACTTTCCAAATTAGGAACAGCTTGCGTGTTGATATACCTTGTGTTATTTTTGTCGACTGGTTTAGATAAGATGTTGGCATACAGCAGCCCTTGGGTTGTCTTTGTAGTATGCGTTCTACTCTCTTTTGGCGGGTTTGTTTTGTCTGTTTTATCAATATTTGGAGAGGCCAGCCACTTCATACCTTACTTTAGTGCTTTTTTAGCATTTTTACTGATTTTATTCACAGTATTTGTATTCCTGCTGCCTGAGGCTGGGATACCACCACTTATTCCGTTGTTCTTTGAGTCATCAGGTGTTTAATTTGCTGAATATCACTGATGGAGTTAGCTCAATAACAAAATAAAGATAGAACTGCCAAATCAGGAGTTCTATTTTTTTTTGTGAAAAAATGAGTTGTAGTCGTTAGTCTGTTGAAAAGCGAAAAGTTTTGTTTTTTCTATAAACCACTATATAATAAATCTAAGCAATGAAAGCGCATACTAAGCTACTCTTTTCTAAGACCGATAAAAAGGTTGGGAAGAGTTTTTTTCTTCTAAAATACTTTACTTTATGCACTAACAATCAACAAATATTATCTACAACTTAGGTTAAGTCGATCAAATCTATATAACATTTTTCATAGGAGGACAAGATGATGAAAAAGAAATTAGGGGTATTTTTTTTAGGGGTTTTTAGTGCGTCTTTATTAGCAGCTTGTACGGGCGGGCCAGAAGCCAACCCTGAAGATTTTGCTAGTGGAGATGAAAATACGATCACGATTTGGGCTTGGGATACCAACTTCAATATTCCTATTGCTGAAAAAGCAGCGGAGTATTACAAACAAGCAGGCCATGAAGATGCGACGGTAAATGTTGTGGAAATGTCTAATGAAGATACGAAGCAAAAATTAGTTTCCGGCTTTACTTCAGGAGTCTCTGAAGGACTGCCGGATATCATGTTGATGGATGATTACGATGTGCAGAATTATATCACCAATTATGACGGTAAATTTGCTGAACTCTCCAATGATATTGATTTTTCACAATTTGCTGAGTATAAAGTGGAAAATGCCTCTAAAGATGACGGTGTTTATGCGGTTCCTTTTGATTCGGGTTCAGCTGGTTTATATTATCGCACGGATTACCTAGAAGAAGCTGGTTATACACCAGAAGACATGCAGGACTTGACATGGTCTGAATTTGTGGAAATCGGGAAAGATGTTAAAGAAGCTACTGGACAGTGGTTCGTAGCGTTTATCCCAAATAGAGGGACACACTATATTCAAATGGCAATGCAATCAGCTGGCTTGTGGTATTTTGACGAAAGTGGAGAAATTTATTTGAAAGACAACCCCGCTGTTCGTGAAATGGCTGAGATTTTGAAAGCTATTGAAGAGAATCAATTAGCGAAACCCGTAGACTATTTCGCACCTGAAGGAATTGGAGCTGTGACAAGCGGTGAAGTGGCCGCCGTCAATTCAGCTATCTGGTTTTCAGCTACTATACGTTCAGCAGAAGACCAAGCTGGCAAATGGGCGTATACTAACGTTCCTAAGTTGGAAACAGTCGATACGGCTACTCCTTATTCCAACTTAGGAGGCGCTAGCTGGGTCGTCTTAGAAGAGTCGCCAAATAAAGAAATGGCGGTTGATTTCCTTAAAACTGAATTTGCCGGGAACGATGAATTCTATCAAGATATTTTAGTGGAAAACGGAGCAGTAGGAACGTATCTTCCTTCTCAAACTGGGGAAGCGTACCAATTTGAAGATCCATTTTTCAATGATGCGCCTATCTACAAAGACTTTTCGGAATGGATGGCAGAGATACCAGGAGTTGACTACGGAAATAATACGCAAGCGGCTGTAGATGCATTGCGTTCTGTGTTGCAAGACTACTTTGACGGCAATTTAACTCTAGATGAAATGCTCGAAAAAGCGGAAGAAAATTACACCATGCAAGTGGGTGAATAGGGAAAGACAGACTATCAACAGGGTGAAGGAGGATGAAGATGAAAGCTCATTTGAAAGTAAAACGCAAGCGATCTCAAAAACAAGAAGTATGGAAGTTTATCGTTTTTGCAGTGGTATTAAGCAGCATCTTCCTTCTTTATCCTATTTTTTATTCGATGTACCTTTCATTGCATAGCATGCAAGGTCTGCAGTCAGTATTTGTAGGATTTGGAAATTATCTGCGCATGTTCCAAGACGATATTTTTGTAAAAGCGCTGATGAATAATTTTACTTTCTTGATTTTCCAAGTGCCTATCATGGTTATTCTGGGGCTGTTGATGGCATTCTTATTGAATACGCCTAACTTAAAAGGCCGGACGTTTTTCAAATTAGCGCTATTCTTACCTTGTGTGACATCACTGGTTTCTTATGCAGTGCTGTTTAAAATGATGTTCCAAATCGGAGGGATCATCAATAACGCTTTACTGAACATTGGGACCATTCAGAGCCCGATCGATTGGTTGAACAGTCCTTTTTGGGTAAAAGTGACCGTCATCATCGCGCTTTGCTGGCGGTGGACAGGCTACAATATGATTTTTTATCTAGCTGGTTTGCAGAATATATCAGATGACACCTTGGAAGCAGCTGATATTGATGGAGCGAACGGCTTTCAAAAGTTCTTTCAAGTCGTGATTCCGCAATTGAAGCCTGTGATCGTCTTTACTACTATTACTTCCACTATCGGGACCATTCAATTATTTGACGAAGTTGTCAATCTAACGGGTGGCGGCCCGTCGAATGAGACATTGACAGCAGCGCAATTGATCTACAATCATTCCTTTATTTATACGTCCAACTTTGGTTACTCTGCTACTTTATCTTGGGCGCTGGTAGTGATCATCGCTGTCTTGTCTATTGTCCAATTGAAAATATCTAACAGGGACTAACATTTGCCCATGAAAGGGAGGAGAAATATGAAAAAACTCATGAGCCTGCTGAAATATTCATTTTTGATCATCAGTTCCTTTATTTCAATTTTTCCTTTCTATTGGATGATTGCGGGCGCGACCAACACGTCCAATCAAATCGCAGAAGGAAAACTGACTTTTGGAGATCAGTTATGGGTCAATTTGCAAGGTTTGTTCGGGGCTTATAACATTCCATTGATTATGTGGAACTCGTTGAAAATCTCGGGCATTACCGTCATTTTTAGTTTATTGGTCACGTCGCTAGCGGCTTTTGGATTTGAAAAGTTTAAGACTAAAACCAGCGAATGGATCTACACCATTATTTTACTGTTTATGATGATTCCTTTGGCAGCTCTAGTCATTCCGCTGTTCAAAATAATGGCCGGCCTGCAGCTGGTCAATCAACATCTGGCGATCATTCTGCCAGCAGTCAACAATTTATTTTTGATATTCTTTTTCAGGCAAAGCTTCAAGTCTTTTCCAAATGAGATCATCGATGCGAGTAAAATAGAAGGTGCCAGCAATTACGCCATTTTCTTCAGAATCGTTTTTCCGATGATGAAATCTACTTATGCAGCGGCAGCCATTTATGCGTTTATGAACTCCTGGAATAGTTATTTGCTGCCCTTGATTTTCTTGCAAACAGAAAACAAGTACACCATGACGCTGCTGATTTCCAGTCTATCTTCTGCATCTTATGTAGCCAATTATGGTATGCAAATGATTGCTATCGTTATTGCCACCGTACCAACACTGATTTTATTCTTGGTTATGCAAAAAGGATTTGTAAAAGGAATGACCGGGTCACTGAAAATGTGATTTTTACTGCAAAAGTTATAGTACGATAAAAAGAAAAAACATGAGCTGTGAGTGGTGCCCCAAAAGTTGGCTTTTGGAACAATACACTCTAGGCTCTTGCTTTTTTTTACTGACTTTCTCATTTCAAATTAAACCTTATCTAAAGAATTACTTGTCCACTTGGCTCACTTTAGTACATATTCCAGATTTAGTATACCAAACAGACAGTTGAACTCAAAAAAATACTCTGGCTGACTTAAGAATCCATTCTGTAAAAAAGTAAACCAAAATACGTAATTTCAACTAATCTCATATGTAAGTAATTTTATCTATCGCTATACGCTTCTAATCAATGATAAGGTCGCAGTTTCTTTAATGTTTTAAACAGCAGATTATTATCTTGGTTAGTGACCGCCACTTTTACATTTGATCCCCAATAAACTAAATGTTCTTAGCATGTTCACTTTTTTACGTTACCTTTTTCATTAATTATTTGGATAAAGGGCACGCAAAATTAAATTGCGTTCCCTTTCAGGTGAGATTGTCTAAAAAAAGGAACACAAATTGGATTTGCGTTCCTTTTTCGATTTGAAATTTGGATAAAGGGCACGCAACCTGACTTTCGATACTTTAGCAGCAGCGTAAGTGTTGGGTATACTATCTTATACTGCCGGCTCCGAACGTAATGTATTAGGTTCACTATTTATCCAGAATCAGAGCAAAAAGTCTTTAGTAAACAAAACCTCAAGAATCACCTACCCCAAAAAATGTCACAAAGTGTGTATAGAGAGCCTTTTGTCAAAGAAGAAGTCGCATCATCTGCCTATTCTATGGTATACTATTCAGGAATGATTTTTTGTAAAAGGCCAATAGAATAGCGGAATCAAACATAACTATTGATAGGAAAACGAGTAAACAATCTATACGTTTCGTAAACTAGACACTCATGAAATTATTTAAACTAAGGAGGATTTCACGTGGCAGATAAAGAAACATTTTATATCACGACACCGATTTATTACCCAAGTGGAAAATTGCATATTGGAAATGCGTACTCAACGATTGCGTGCGACGTTATGGCACGTTACAAACGCATGAAAGGGTATGAAGTATTTTATTTGACAGGAAGCGATGAGCACGGTCAAAAAATTGAGCAAAAAGCTGAAGAATTAGGTATTTCTCCTCAAACATACGTAGACGGTATGGCAGAAGGAATGCAGAAACTATGGAAAACCTTGGATATCAGCAATGACAAATTCATTCGCACAACAGATCCGACTCACGAGAAAGTTGTAGCGGCTATTTTCGAGCGTTTCTTAGAGCAAGGCGATATTTATTTGGACGAATACGAAGGCTGGTATTCTGTACCGGACGAAACATTCTACACAGAGACTCAATTAGAGGATGTAGAACGCGATGCAGATGGCAACGTCATTGGCGGAAAATCTCCTGACAGCGGACACCCTGTAGAATTGGTTAAAGAAGAATCTTACTTCTTCAAAATGAGCAAATATGCTGATCGTTTATTGAAATACTATGAAGAGCACGCAGATTTTATTCAACCGGAATCGCGTAAAAATGAAATGATCAACAACTTTATCAAACCAGGCTTGGAAGATCTAGCGGTTTCTCGTACGACTTTCAGCTGGGGAGTAAAAGTTCCAAGCAACCCTAAACACGTTATCTATGTATGGATCGATGCTTTGGCAAACTACATCACAGCAATGGGATATGGCACCGAAGACGATGAATTGTTCAATAAATTCTGGCCTGCAGATGTGCACATGGTTGGGAAAGAGATCGTTCGTTTCCATACGATTTACTGGCCGATCATGTTGATGGCATTAGACTTGCCATTACCGAAGAAAGTCTTTGGACACGGCTGGTTATTGATGAAAGACGGTAAAATGTCTAAATCTAAAGGAAATGTCGTTTACCCAGAAATGTTGGTTGAGCGTTACGGCTTAGATTCATTGCGCTACTACTTGATGCGTGAAGTACCATTTGGAAGCGACGGCGTCTTTACACCAGAAGATTACGTTTCACGAATCAACTATGATCTAGCAAATGATCTAGGTAACCTCTTGAATCGTACAGTTGCGATGATCAATAAATACTTGGGCGGCAAATTACCTGCTTACAGCGGTACGCAAACTGAGTTCGACAATGAGTTGAAAACTCTGGCCGATAACGTTGTTTCGGACTACCAAGTAGAAATGGACAATATGCAGTTCAGCAGTGCTTTGAACCACATTTGGACATTGATTTCTCGTGCCAATAAATACATCGATGAAACAGAGCCTTGGAAATTGGCTAAAGATGACAGCAAAACAGCTGAATTGTCTAATATCATGGTTCATTTGGCAGAAAGCTTACGCGTTTCAGCTGTATTGTTGCAACCATTTATGACACATTCACCAAAAGCGATCTTTACTCAATTGGGTATGGACACTGAAACTGCTGGAACATGGGAAACGGTTGAATTTGGCGACTTCAAAGCAGAAACACAAGTTGCAGCTAAAGGAGAGCCTATCTTCCCTCGTCTAGATGCAGAAGAAGAGGTCAACTACATCCAAGCGCAAATGGCTGGTGGAACTCCAGTTGTTGAAGAGGAAGAAACAAAAGAATGGGATCCTGAAGAAACAGAGTTGGTTTCCATCAAAGACAAAGAAATCAAATTTGATGCATTTGAAAAAGTAGAATTGAAAGTAGCAGAAGTTATCAGCTGCTCTAAAGTTGAAGGAGCCGACAAGCTCTTGAAATTCCGCTTAGATGCTGGAGACAAAGGACACCGCCAAATCCTATCTGGAATTGCGCAATGGTATCCAGATCCAGAAGCATTGATCGGTAAAAAAGTGATTATCGTAGCCAACCTGAAACCACGCAAAATGCGCGGCGAAATCAGCCAAGGAATGATCCTATCCGCTGAAAAAGACGGCGAACTAAAAATCATCGAAGCCCCAACAGATGCACCAAACGGATCAGAAGTAGCGTAGAGAGTGGAGAAAAGCGCCAAGCCTATCGACAATAAGACAATTCCAACAGACAGGTTCTTTTCACCTGGCAGTTGGAATTAGCTTATAGGCGCATAGGCTGCTTTTCGCAACGCGTTTAAAAGCAGAGAGTGGAACAAGGCGTTAAGCTTATAGGCGCGTAAGCTGCCTTGTGCAACTCGTTTAAGAACTAAAAATGGACCAATTTTGAACTTACGTGCCTTTTTTGAAGAATTTTAGTAAAAAAAGGCACGAAAAAGTGAGTTGCGTTCCTTTTTTCGACGTTTTACAAATAAATAGTAACGCAAACTAACTTTGCGTTACATTTGTATGATTTAAGACTCATTAAGGGAACGCAAAACAAGAAATCTTTAAATCAATCAATAAAAAACTCCAAAAGCAAGGGATGGGATCAGTTGTCCCAGCCCTTCTTTTGATTTAAATTCTACTGGAAAGGAACGAGAACTAATATGTTATTTGATACACACACGCATTTAAATGCAGCACAATTTAATGATGATATCCCTGAAACGATCCAAAAAGCGACTGAACATGATGTTGCAAGAATGGCTGTTGTAGGATTTGATACGGAAACGATTGATAAATCTCTTGCTTTGAGTAAAGAATACGATCATGTTTTCAGCATCATCGGCTGGCATCCGACTGAAAGCCATTCGTATACAGATGAAATCGAAGAAAAACTATATCATCAATTACAATTGCCAAAAATAGTGGCGATGGGAGAAATGGGCTTGGATTATCACTGGCCAGATTCGACGAAAGAAGAACAGTTTGAAGCCTTCCGCCGCCAAATCAGGGTCGCTAAAGAATTGAAACTTCCTGTCAGCATCCACAACCGTGAAGCAACAGAAGACGTCTACAAGATTCTCAAAGAAGAACACATTGAAGATATTGGTGGAATCATGCACAGCTTTGGTGAAAGCACTGACTGGATGGAGCGTTTCTTGGATCTAGGCATGCACATTTCACTGAGCGGAGTAGTGACATTTAAAAATGCACCTGAAGTTCGTGAAGTAGCCAAAGCTGTTCCATTTGATAAATTGTTGATCGAAACGGATGCACCTTACTTGGCTCCGATGCCATTCCGCGGTAAGCGTAATGAGCCGGCCTATGTCAAATATGTGGCTGAAGAAGTAGCGAAACAACGCGGCATCACTTATGAAGAAGTTGGAAAGCAAACGACCATGAATGCCAATCGCTTGTTCGGGTTGGATGCATGAAAAAAATAAAAGAAATCATTGTAGTTGAAGGCAGAGACGATACACGCCGCATCCGAGAATCGGTGATCGCGGATACTATTGAGACTAATGGCTCTGCCATCAATGAACAAACACTGGCGCTGATTGAAAAAGCGCAAAATGATAGAGGGGTGATCGTTTTTACGGACCCTGATTATCCGGGAGAGAAAATCCGTAAAATCATTTCTCAAGCGATTCCTGGAGTAAAGCATGCTTTTTTGACAGTCGATGAAGCTAGACCGAAACACAAGGGTAGTTTAGGGATTGAACATGCTGCTCCAGAAAGCATCCAAGCAGCATTGGCAAAAGCTTACACGCAAACGATCGAACAAAAACAATTGATCCCTAGAGAGCTTTTGATGGATCTGGGTTTAACCAGTGGACCAAACGCTAGTCACTATCGTAAACTGGTGGGGGATGCACTAAATATTGGTTACACCAACGGGAAACAATTGCAAAAACGTCTGCAAATGTTTCAGATCCAACCTGAGACGCTGATTGAGACAATGAATACAATAATGGAGGAAAAGCGAAATGAATCTTAAAGATATAGCAACTCCGAGTAGAACAAAGGAAATATTACAGAAGCATGGTTTTTCCCTCAAGAAAAGTTTAGGGCAAAATTTTATCGTAGAACCCAATATTTTAGCCAATATCGTCAAAGCTGCCGGCTTAGATGAAAACACAAATGTCATTGAAGTTGGACCAGGAATCGGTGCTTTAACGGAATATGTCGCTCGCAGCAGCAAGCAAGTCGTAGCATTTGAAATCGACGACCGCTTGATTCCAGTGCTTGAAGACACACTTAGCCCGTATGACAATATCCGAATTGTCCACCAAGATGTATTGAAAGCTCATTTGAAAGAAGTCTTGGCGGAAACGATCGACTTGGACGAACGTCTGATGGTCGTAGCCAACTTGCCTTACTACATCACTACACCGATCATTATGCATTTTTTAGAATCGCAACTGAGAATCGACGGCTTAATCATCATGATGCAGAAAGAAGTGGCAGACCGTATCACAGCAGCTCCCGGCAGCAAAGCATACGGTTCATTGTCAATCGCAATCCAATATTATATGGAAGCTGAAATAGCGTTTATTGTGCCGAAAACGGTCTTCGTGCCGCAGCCCAATGTGGATTCAGCTATTCTTAAATTGACACGCAGAGATACTCCATTAGCAGAAGTGAAAAATGAAGAGCTCTTTTTCAAATTGGTTCGGGCTGCATTTGTGCAACGTCGGAAAACTATCTGGAATAATCTGCTGATTCGTTACGGAAAAACAGATGAAGTAAAAGCGGAATTGACTAAAGGGTTAGATGCAGCGGGTATCGATCCTAAACGTCGCGGAGAAACAATTTCGATTGCTGAATTTGGCAAATTAGCTGATGCTTTGGATGAAAAAATGTTAAAACAAGATTAAGATTGTGTAAACAAAAATACGAAATCCCTTATTTATAGGTTTTTGTAACGCTTTATTATTAGAGAAATATTAGTTGTACAAAAGAAATTCTTGTGATATACTTCTAATCTTTGTCGAAATGTGTTATAATAGAACATATAGGTGAGGTGAATCTGAATGCCAATAACATTGGGAAGCATTAAAGAAAGCTTAGATTGTCGATTAGGTAAGAAGATTATGGTGACCGCGCAAACTGGTCGTAAGAGAAAGACAGAAAGAAAAGGTATTTTAAGAGATACTTATCATTCCGTATTTGTTATAGAATTAGACCAAGAAGAAAATGCTTTTGAACGTGTATCTTATAGTTACACGGACGTATTGACTCACGCTGTAGAAGTTGAATTTCTAGAAGAAGAAGTTGTTCAATACGCTTAAAATTGAATATGAAATAGGAAGAGCTGAACCTGTGTAAATGGGTTTGGCTCTTTTTTGGGCTTCTTCATCATTTAGTGTCGGTAGAAAATCTAAGGTGCCCAATTATTTATTTTAGCGTAGCAATAACTTACTCTTACTAATGAAACTATTTCAAAAAAATTATATTTCTTAAATCCTGAATAATACTTCATCACCACGAAATTTCCCTTGATGTTCAAACCTCATTCTTCATCACCACGGAATTCCCCTTGATGTTCAAATGCTCTTCTTCATCACTACGAAATTTCCCTTGATGTTCAACCGCAGTTCTTCATCACCACGTTTTCTGCCTTGATGTTCTAACGCGATTCTTCATCACCACGAGATTTCCCTTGATGTTCAAACCACAATCATCATCATCACAAGTTTTCATTACCAACGACAAATATGGTACAACCTTTTTTATTTGAACAAGAAATGCTGATTGGTAGCTAGTCTGCTTCTCTTAGAGGCTGCTAGGGAAATTACGTCTCTTTGTTCCCAAAAATGACACTGCTTGTTATCAACTTTATAAAGTTTTCATGAGATTGCAAACTCATCCTTTTCAAAACAGCTTTTTTCAGCTACTATATTTTACAGAGAAGTAAAAGAAAACTAGCGAAAGGAGGAACTGGAAGATGGAGATTATTGAAGAAAAAGCGCCTGCGAAGATCAATTTAAGTTTAGATGTCCTTCATAAACGAGATGATGGCTACCATGAAATGGAATTGGTCATGACTTCGATTGATTTAGCAGATCGCTTAACGTTGACATTGTTGGAAGAAGACCGGATCTTGATCGAAAGCAATAACGGCTTTTTACCTTTAGATGAACGCAATATTGCCTATCGATCAGCGATGTTGTTAAAGAAAGAATTCAACATCCGACTTGGGGTGCACATTTATATTGAAAAACATATCCCGATCGCTGCAGGTCTTGGCGGCGGAAGCAGTGATGCTGCTGCAACGCTTAGAGGTTTGAATCGATTGTGGAATATAGGACTTGATTTGGACGAATTAGCCGAATTGGGCACGCAAATTGGCTCCGATGTACCTTTTTGTATTTATGGAGGCTCTGCATATGCCTATGGACGTGGAGAGAAAATCAAGCCCTTGGAAGAAGTTCCGCAATGCTGGGTGGTTCTAGTGAAACCACGCAGAGGAATCTCGTCATGGACGGTATTTGAAGGATTAGAAGTAGATAAACTGATACATCCCGATACAAAGGGTATTTTAAACGCTATTGACTGTATGGATTATCCCTTGATGACTCAATATTTAGGAAATGCTTTGGAAAACGTCTCAATGCACAAGCAACCTAAAATTGGTCAAATCAAACATAAAATGCTGGAATTTGGAGCGGATACAGCGTTAATGAGCGGTACAGGACCAACGATATATGGACTGTGTCAAAAATATTCGCGAGCGCAACGCGTGTTTAATGGACTGAAAGGGTTCTGTAACGAAGTGTATTTGGTACGAACATTAAAGTAACCGAACCGTTAAAGCTTAAATTTTTTTTGATTAGAGTTATACTAACGCTGAATAAGCCATTTGGTCATCACGTCTAGACAGATTGGAGAATAAAAATGCGGACTAAAGAATTGATTTCCTTTGTTTTGGATATTGGTGAACAAATGCTTATTAGTGGAGCGGAAGTGAATCGAGTAGAGGATTCCATCACTAGAATGTGCAGCGCTTATGGAGCCAAACGAGTAAATGTTTTAACGATCACCTCTAGTATTGTGGTCACCGTCAAAATGTTGGACGGCGAAGTTTATACTCAGACAAGAAGAATCAGATCCTATGTAACCGATTTGAACAAATTGGATCGCTTAAACAACTTGTCACGTTTTATCGTCAACCATAAACCTGATTTAGAAGAAATTGAACATGAAATCGAGCAAATTGATTTGATCGGCGTATATTCTACTAAAAAGCAGTATTTCATCTACGCGTTGGTCGCATCCTCATTTACAGTCTTCTTTGGTGGAAACGTTGGGGATACGATTGTTTCAGCTCTTGTAGCTATGTTGTTGAAATGGATGATCAGTTTTATCAAGAAAGTAGATAAAAACACGGTGATCACCAATGTATTTTGTTCATTTGTAGTTGGGTTGGTCACTATCGTAACGGTTAATTTTGGATTGGGAACAAACGTGGATCACATCATTATCGGGAATATCATGTTGCTGATTCCCGGACTCGCATTAACAAATGCTGTCAAAGATATAATCAGCGGGGATACTATTTCGGGGTTGTTGAGGTTGAATGAAGCCTTCGTTATAGCTGTCTCGATTGCCTCTGGTTTTGGTTTGGCGACCCTATTGATGGGAGGGCTGATGTAATGGAAGAGATCATACAAATTATAGCGGCTTTTTTCTGTTCAATCGCATTTGCGTTGCTGTATAACATTCGTGGTAAAAAAGCTATCTTAGCCGGATTTGGCGGGATGATTGCGTGGGCAATCTACATAGGTATCGGCATTGTCTATCCACATGAAATGATCCAATATTTTTTCGCAGCTGTTTTTGTTACATGGTACTCAGAATTTCTGGCGCCAATTCTCAAAACACCTGTGACAGTCTTTTTATCACCTGGAATCATCCCTTTCGTTCCAGGACGCGGATTGTATTACACGATGAGCTACGCGTTAAATGGAGAAGTGACATTGTTTACTGAAATGGGCCTCAACACTTTAGGGACAGCCGTAAGCATCGCAGCTGGAATCATGGCCGCGTCAGCTGTTTACCGTATCGTCAGAGGAATAGCGCGTTTTAACAAGCGTAAACGATTAACATAAACAATCACTTTTACTATGAGGCGGGGACGATAATTTTTACCTCTGTCACATACTAGTTGGTGCTTTTAAACGCGTTCTAAAAGCCGGACCGCATGCCTATAAGCCAGTCTCCCCTCATGAGAAAAAGTATCTCATAAAGGGAGGCTGGCTTATATTTAGTGGTCAAAACGGCTTTTTTCTCGCTCTCATTTCTTAGCGCAAATCAGCTCCTTTAAAAAATCAGAAACTTTTTAAGCCATAGAGAATTTGGCTGGTTTGGGTTCTAAATTGATGATGGTGTCTTCAGAGCTAAAGAGCAGTTCAAGCAGATGGCGAACTGCTCTGAAAACCGCAACACCGCCATTTTCTCAATCCCAAATTGCCCACTAATCAACAATCTTAATCCCAAAACCAAACTACCCACAAACCTAACCTGCCACCTGCTAATCTTAAAAAAACGTGAAACCAGATCATTCACCAGCACCCAAAACAAATATTTTTGATTAGTTATTTTTTTGTTGACCTAGTGGCTTGATAGTGATAAGCTACTTAAGGATTCGTAAATAGGAACAGTTACGATTTGCGCAAAAAAGAGACCCGAGCTTAGAACCTGAACCGTTAAACTCGAAATCTTAATGTAAACAAACAAAAAAATTCAATCAAAAAATGCTTTAATTTGGAGGTCAATATGAAAAAATTACATAAGTGGCTATCACTCAGTGCAGTTTCCAGTCTTGTTTTCTTTTTAGCTGCTTGTACATCACCAGCGCCGGAAGAGACTGATTCGGCAACAGAAGATAAGCTTCAAGTTGTAACGACGTTTTACCCAATGTATGATTTTACCAAACAAATCGTTCAAGATTCGGCTGACGTCTCGATCCTAGTGCCATCAGGTACAGATACGCACGGATTCGAACCAAGTGCTAAAGACGTGGCACAAATTCAAGAGGCAGATGTATTTATCTATAATAGTGAAGAAATGGAAACCTGGGTGCCTAGTATCTTAGAAAGTATCGATACGACTGATGTAGTCATCGTAAATGCCAGCGAAGGAATTGAGTTGTTGGAAGGTTCTCACTCTGACGAAGAAGGGCACGACCATGACGAAGAAGGGCATTCCCATGAAGTAGACCCGCATATTTGGTTGGATCCGGTTTTGGCTCAAGAAGAAGTTTCGACGATCAAAGAAGGATTAGCTGAAGCGGATCCTGAAAATGAAGCAGTTTACACAGAAAATGCGGAGGCATTTCAAGCTGAATTGCAACAATTGAACGAAGAGTATGCAGCAGCTTTTGAAAACGCGGAGAATCGTACTTTTGTGACACAACACGCAGCTTTTGCTTACTTAGCTGAACGCTATGATTTGCACCAAGTAGCGATTTCAGGATTATCAACTGATGCAGAACCGAGTCCATCTGAACTAACGGAGATGGCGACGTTCATCAAAGATCAAGATGTCAACTATATTTATTTTGGTAAAACAACGTCCTCTGCAATTTCAGAAACGTTGGCTAACGAGACGAATACTCAACTGGCCGTCCTTGACCCTATCGAAGGGATCACTCAAGCAGACCAAGAAGCAGGAGTAGACTACTTGCAAGCAATGCGCAACAATTTGGAAGCTTTGAAATTAAGTATTTACTAACAAATGAACTTTTGTAAAAGAAAGAAGGGAAAAAATGCACTATATTGAAGTTGAAAACTTATCTTTTCGCTATGAAGATGAGCCAGTTTTGCAGAATATCGATTTCACCGTTGATGCAGGGGAATTTGTGATCTTAACGGGAGAAAACGGAGCTGCAAAATCGACTTTATTGCGCAACATATTAGGTTTATTGAAGCCTTCGACTGGATTTGCTAAAATTTCTCCAGTCAATGTCCGTAATGAAAAGTTAGCCATCGGGTACATTCCGCAACAAGTTGCTTCATATAATGCGGGGTTCCCCAGCACAGTATTGGAATTGGTGCAATCTGGACGCTACCAACGCGGCAAATGGTTTAAACGACTAGATAAAGAAGACGACGTGCATGTTAAACGAGCGCTGGATTCTGTAGGCATGTGGGATCAACGTAATAAAAAAGTCGGCGACCTTTCCGGAGGGCAAAAACAACGTATTTCATTGGCGCGTATATTTGCGACCGATCCAGATTTATTTGTGCTGGACGAACCAACAACGGGAATGGATATTGAATCACGGACTCAATTTTATGAATTATTGAAACACAACAGTGAATTTCATGGTAAAGGCATCTTGATGGTGACTCATGATCATGAGGACATCAAGCAATATGCTGACCGTCATATTCATCTTGTACGGAAGGAGGATTCGCCTTGGAGATGTTTTTCTATGGATTCATGCAAAGAGCCTTCCAAGCCTCATTACTAATCGCTATTATTGCACCTATTTTAGGCTTGTTTTTGATTTTGCGCAGACAATCCTTGATGGCTGATACTTTATCGCACGTCTCATTGGTAGGGATCGCTTTAGGTTTCTTATTGAATCTAAACCCAACCTTTACGACATTGATCGTAGTTATGGTTGTGGCCGTCATATTAGAATATTTGAGGATCGAATTTAAATCTTATTCAGAAGTTTCACTGGCTATCTTAATGTCAGGTGGGTTAGCTTTAGCTTTGGTGTTGATGAGTTTCGTGGACGGCGGCACTAATACCAGTATCGACCAATTTTTATTCGGCTCGATCGTGACGATCAGTCCGGAACAAGTCCAAATCTTAGCTGCGTTATGTGTGATTTCAGTCGTCATGTACTTTGTTTTCCGCAAACCTATGTATGTGCTGACGTTTGATGAGGATACGGCTTTTACAGCAGGGCTTCCTGTTCGTTTGATGTCGATTTGCTTCAACGTCTTGGTGGGAGTAGCGATCGCTGTGATCATGCCGATTGCTGGATCGTTATTGGTTTCAGCGATACTTATTTTGCCTGCAGCTATTGCGATGCGAATGAGCAAGCACTTTGATTATGTGATCTTAGTCGGTATTGTGATTGGAATCATAGGTATGTTATCCGGTTTGTCAGTTTCTTACTATGCCGGAACGCCTGCAGGAGCTACGATTGCGTTAGTATTTATTGCACTATTTGTTGTTACGTCAATCGGGAAACAGGCAGCGAAACAATTTCGCAAAAAAAATGATATAGTCTGAAAGCTTGTGTTATCAAATAGAAATCACTTACTGTGTTGTTCATCAGTAGGTGATTTTTTATTTGGAAAAGAAGAAAACCGAATAATCTTTTGAGAGAAATACGAAAATTTAAGTAAAAAAGATGTGAACCTTGTGTGAAAGGCGAACATTTTTATCATTTTCACACTAATTTCCTACCTATTTTTCATAAAAATGCGTATAATAGAGAAGAACCCTTCAGTGAGGAAGTAGACTAAGAAAGAGAGGTGCCACAATGAAAGTAAAAAGAAGTGAACGACTGATCGATATGACACGCTACTTATTAGAACAACCGCATACCCTTGTCTCTTTAACTTTTTTTGCTGACCGATACGATTCTGCTAAATCATCGATTAGTGAAGACTTGACCATCATCAAAAAAACGTTTAGAGATAGAG
This sequence comes from Desemzia sp. RIT 804, assembly GCF_016892605.1. Lineage (GTDB taxonomy): Bacteria > Bacillota > Bacilli > Lactobacillales > Carnobacteriaceae > Desemzia. Next base: position 241,291 of record NZ_JAFEMV010000004.1, on the reverse strand, counting down.
GAATAGGCATTTTAGAGACCATAGCGGGAGCTGCTGGTGGCGTGCGATATATCCCTAAAATTGAAGCAGAAGAAACAGAAGAATTTATTACCCAAATGTGTGAACGCTTATCTCAAGTAGATCGGTTATTGCCCGGCGGATACGTATACTTATCCGATATGTTGGGAGAACCAGCTATCTTACAAAAAATCGGGAAAATTATTGCGACCCAATACCTAGATCAAAAAGTAGATGCCGTAATGACTGTTGCTACAAAAGGAGTCCCGATCGCACAAGCTGTTTCAACTTATTTGAATGTTCCATTTGTCATGGTGCGACGTGATTCAAAAATTACAGAAGGCTCAACGGTCAGCATCAATTATGTTTCAGGGTCATCCAATCGAGTGGAGAAAATGGAATTATCCAAACGAAGCTTGAAGAGAGGCTCAAGAGTTTTAGTCGTCGATGATTTCATGAAAGGCGGCGGAACTGTCAACGGGATGAGAAGCTTGATCGAAGAATTCGAAGCGGAATTAGTTGGCATTACCGTATTTGCGGAATCAAGTTTCCAAGGGAACCGAATGGTAGAGGATTACACATCATTGCTATATGTAGATGAAGTAGATGTTCGCAACAAGTCGATTCGCGTGAAGCCAGGTAATTATTTTGACAAAGTAGAAAATAGCGTCAAGTAATTTATTTAATAAGCAATCAACCACATAGAGCATAGAATAAAAGAATAGAAATTAAATAAAGAAGACGGGCTGAGAAATAGTGCAGCTCTAGATTCCTATAAAAAAATACCGAACGCGAAGGATAACTTCGCGTTCGGTATTTTTTTAGGCTCTTCATCTTCTAACGTTGGTAAAGAAAGTTCCTCCGGCCTATGGGGTTGCTTATGGAAAGCCATGGGAACGTGTGGAGACTTTAGGCTCCACGCATTCCCATGGCTCTAACCCAGCAACCCCGGCTCCTTCAGTACTTTCTTTACCAACGCTATAAAATAGAAATCCTCTTTTTTTAAACTGCTAATGGAGTTACATAAATTTGCGAAGCGGCTTTTTGATTGAGTAAAATGGTTGTTCCATCAGCTCTTTCTAAAGCAAAGCCTCCTCCATAGGTTTCTTTAGATACAAGTTTGTATTGAGAATCTAATTGTATTCCCTTGAGATTTAAGTACTCCAAAAATTCGGGATCGTCTTCTACTTCTTTGATAACAAAGGAATCTCCAAGTGTAATTTCAGTCAGTGCAGGAAACCGGACAATAGAGGTAGTGCCATCTTTAGCAGGAATCTTTCCGCCATGAGGGTCAAACTCAGGTTCACCTAAAAATTGATATAAGCGTTCAATCAACAAATCGGAAGAAGCATGTTCGAGTCGATCGGCATCTGCATGTACTTCCTTCCAGTCATACCCTAACTTTTCTAATAGAAAAACTTCCCATATGCGGTGTTTGCGAATTACTTGATTTGCTAAACGCAGTCCTTTATTCGTCACTTGAACTCCTTTATACGGAATATGCGTGATAAGGCCTTCTTTCAATAATTTGGTATTCATATCTGTCACTGATGCAGCAGATACATTTAAGGCTGTTACCAATTGTTTATTATTCACAATTTTTGTTTCTCCGCCCAGTCCGACGATAGTTTTTAAATAATCTTCTTTACTTGGCGTCATCTGTATGCTCCTTTAGATATCATTTGTATTTATTATACCGCAATAAAAAAGAACAGCCAATAACAGAAAGAGTTTATTGATAGGATTTTAATTTTTGCGCTTGTTTTATTATAGCCAAAAGCTATTTACTAAAAAGCTGAAGTTAGGTTTCGATCAAATTCAATTGATTTAGCTTGCCTTAAAAAGATATTTAAGGTAAACTAAAAGTGTAATTTAGGCATGCCTAAAAAAGAGGGAAGAAAGGGAAATAAAATGAACAATACAACTATTCAAGTAGAGGACCTCAGTGTTAGTTACGCAGGTAAAACGGCCATCAGAGATATTAATCTGACTATACCTTCCGCTCAAATCGCGGGGATTATCGGACCAAATGGCGCAGGTAAATCTACTCTATTAAAAAGTGTTTTAGGTCTTATCAATTATCAAGGAAGTGTCACATTTGGAGATAATAAACTAAAACAAGTGCAAAAAGATATTGCTTATGTTGAGCAACGTCAAAACCTTGACCTTAATTTTCCGATTAATGTGTTTGATACTGTTTTATTGGGTACCTATCCAAAACTTGGTTTAATAAAGCGCCCTGGAAAGAAAGAAAAGCAATTAGCTGAAATGGCGTTGGAAGCAGTAGATATGCAATCTTACAGTCAACGTCAAATTGGTGAATTATCCGGCGGTCAGTTACAACGTGTATTTATTGCACGGGCGATTGCGCAACAACCTGATTGGTTCTTTCTTGATGAACCATTTGTCGGAATTGATGTTGTTAGTGAAGAAGTTATCGTGAAAGTATTGAAAAAATTGCGTGATGAAGGTAAATCAATGGTTATTGTTCACCATGACTTAAGTAAAGTAACAGAATATTTTGATTACTTAATCATGCTTAATCAAACAGTGAGTGCAGCTGGTCCAGTTGATCAAGTATTTGATAAAGATAATTTAAGTAGTATTTATGGTACTAGTTTTGCTGATTTAGTTTCAGGAGGTAAATAAAATGATTGGAAATTTTATTGATGGTTTAATAAAGTACCAATTTTTACAAAATGCATTAATCACATCCTTATTAGTTGGTTTCGTGGCGGGAATTATCGGTTCATTTATTATTTTACGTGGTATGTCTTTAATGGGTGATGCTATTTCCCATGCGGTTCTACCTGGTGTAGCCATTTCGTACATGTTTGGCTTTAATTATGTTATTGGTGCCTCGTTCTTTGGTATCTTAACTGCTATTCTTATTGGGTATATTACCGAGAAAAGTACTTTGAAAAATGACACCGCAATTGGAATTGTTTTTAGCAGCTTCTTTGCATTGGGAGTCATTTTAATTTCATTTGCACAAAGTGCTACCGACTTATATCATATTTTATTTGGTAATGTGCTTGCAGTTCGTGATTCAGACATGATTTTGACGGCTATTGTAACAGTTATTGCGTTGGCGTTTATCTTACTTTTCTTTAAAGAATTAAAACTGACTTCATTTGACCCTGTAATGGCACAAGCTGCTGGTTTACCCGTTAAACTTTTCCATTATGCATTAATGTTTTTACTAACTTTAGTGGCGGTCGTTTCCTTACAAACTGTGGGTACGATTTTAGTGATTGCTATGCTTGTGACGCCAGCAGCTACTGCCTATTTATTAACCAATAATTTAAAAGTTATGGTGTGGTTATCATCATTTATCGGCATGCTAAGCGCGGTTATCGGTCTTTTCTTTAGTTATTCGTATAACCTCGCTTCTGGGGCAGTAATTGTATTAACTGCAGCTGTGTTCTTTATAATGGCTTTTCTATTCTCACCACAAAAAGGGTTATTGATTAGTGGAAAAAAGAAACAAGATACTGAAAAATTAGCGTAAATTTTTATAGAAAGAAGGAAAAAGATAATGAAAAATTGGTTTAAGTTATTTGTTACTGGGATCATCTTAGTAACTGTTACAGCCTGTGGCAATCAAGAAGGCACACCTCAAGAAAGTGAGGGAAACGATACTGAAAACGTCCAAACTGCGCTAAATGTTGTCGCAACAAACTCGATTATTGCTGACATGGCGGAGCAAGTCGGCGGCGATTTGATCAATATGCATAGTATCGTTCCAGTCGGTACCGATCCACATGAACATGAAGTATTACCAGAAGATATTCAAAAAGCTGAAGAAGCTGATATTATTTTATACAATGCTTTAAATCTAGAGACTGGGAACGGTTGGTTTAATAATTTAATGGAAACGACAAATAAAACTGAAAATGAAGATTTTTTTGCGGTAAGCAAAGATGTTGAGCCCTTGTATTTAACGAGCGCAGGTCAAACCGACCAAGCTGATCCACATGCTTGGTTAGATTTACAAAATGGGATTAAATATGTTCGTGAAATCGAACAAATATTTATTAGTAAAGACCCAACGAACGAAACTACCTATACGGCAAATGCAGATGCCTATATAGAGCAATTAAATGAACTTGATACGCAAGCAAAATCTGCTTTTAATGACATCCCTGAAGAGAAGAAATTACTGGTTACGAGTGAAGGTGCTTTTAAATATTTTGCCAAAGCATACGGCCTAGTGGGAGGTTATATTTGGGAAATTAATACTGAAAGCCAAGGTACACCTGAACAAATGACACAAATCATTGATAGCGTTGAAACATCTGAAGTGCCGGTGCTATTTGTTGAAACGAGTGTTGATTCACGCAGCATGGAACGTGTCTCACAAGAAACAGGTCTTCCTATTTATACTGAAATTTATACTGACTCTATTGCTAAAGAGGGCGAACCAGGTGATTCTTACTATAATATGATGAAATGGAATATTGAAAAGGTTCATGAAGGCTTGAACCAAACCCGTGGCGAAGCTCAACCATTAAATGAATAGCAGCGAACAAGAGAAAGTATTGAAATAAAGTCTCTATTTTCAAAAGATTAAACAGACTAAGATTAGTATGTCCCTTAAAATTATGGTCGTACATTATTTGTGTTAGTGAGTGAAAACTCACTAACATTTTTTTATCTCATAAAAATTTATAGAAGGTAAGTTTATCTGAATAAGTTGTAGCTCTCTGAGATGATGTTCGAGACTCGTGGTGATGACGAGAGGCGTTTGAACATCAAGGGGAAACTCATGGTGATGAGGAACCAAAAATAATGTCCCGTTTCATCCCTTAAAAAGGGGAAATGGGACATTATTTTTATTAGGCTAGGAAAGATCACTTATGCCTTCTTTATTTAATCTTTTTTTCGGACAGGCATCCATATCTCGCTATAGGCATAGCCTTCTTTATTTGGATCAAATTTGGTAAATGAAAAACTTGGCACATTCACGACTTCATAATCAGAAGCAGGCAGCCATTCCGAGTAAGTTCGGGCAGTGGTATCTTGAAGTGTAGCAGGGAAAGGCCCTTCAGCTGGAAAAACAGCCCAGGTAGAAGCCTCTACTGGAACTTTGACTAAACGTTCGCTGACATCTTCATGCGTGGTTAAAACGCCTATCAAGTGTGTTAAGGCGCCTTCTTCTTCCATGAAATTCGCGTCTGCGTCATAAGAAGCATTGACGATTTCATGTGGTTCCATATTTTGTAAAGCACGCATTTCTTTACGTTGTTCCTCAGTAATGCTTTGAGCAAGCTCCACGATGGCATTGTTAACTCCCTCAAACTGCATCGGTACTCGTTTACTGACACCGACTAAATTAAACGCTGGTTTTTCAACGATTTTATATTCCATTGTATTTCCTCCTTTAACAGATATAACAAATGAAAGTTTGGGAAATGATTTGCTCATGCCTGTTTTCTGGACATCTGACGGCAAAGATCCACACCACTTTTTAAATGCACGAGTGAAACCATCTAGGGATTGGTAACCGTATTTAAAGGCAACATCGGTAACTTTTTCTCCTTGAAGCAATACTCTATTTGCTTCAGAAAGTTTCCTGTTTTTAATGTATTCGCTAAGCGTCATCCCTGATAAATAGAAAAAAATGGTTCGCAAATGGTAATCGGATGCTCCGGCGTACTCGGAGACATTCTCAAGAGTTACGTCATCCGTCAAATGATCCTCAATAAATTCAACGACGTCATTCAATTCTTTTAACATGCTTTCCCTCCCTTTCACTAGATATATTATCAAAGCTACTCGATAGTGACTCGACATTTCTGTTCAAATTTTATCGCACTAAAAAATTAGACTTTAAACTTCAGGAAGAACTTCGAATGCTAATTGTTCAATGATGTCTTTATGGTCTGGGTAATCATTCAAAAGTTCAGCTTGAGTAAACAATTCAAAATCGTGGTACTCGAATCCTGGGGAGACCATGCAGCTGACTAGAGAAAAAGCATCGGATTTTTCAGACTCCACGCTGGATCCAAAAATAGTGCCTTTGGGAACAACGTATTGCAAGACTTCTCCTTTATCAGCCGCTAATCCTAATTTGACAGCTTCATATGTACCATTTGGATGAATCATGTGGACTGTTAAAGCATCTCCAGTGTGGTAATACCAGATTTCGTCTGATTTTAAGCGGTGGAAATGAGATGGACTGACTTGATTCAGTAAAAAGTAGATACTAGTGTAATAAGGGCGGTCCCGATTGTCCCAAGTTGTGCTGGATTGGTCGCTTTTGTATAGTTGCTTAAAAAAGCCGCCTTCTGGGTGGGGTTCCAATCCTAATTGTTCGATCCAATAGTGTTCTGAGTGAGATGTCATGTTTTTGCTCCTATCCTTTTCTTATTAGTCTATGTCAGTTAGCACTTGATTGCAAAGCTTAATTTTAGTCAGAAGCACACAAAAAGACTTCCCAATTTCAAATAGGAAGTCTTTTTGTGTGCTTTCTAATGCTAATAGGAAAAGTTCTCCTGTTCCTCCATTTTATTGTTCGCTTTCTCCAGTTGGGATGAAAAAGAACAAATAAATCGTTTGAAAAGCAGTTAAACAAATAAGCATGATTTTTACGGGTATAAGGGGTACAAAATAAATGGAAAAGCCCATCAATAGATAGATATTTAGGATTATTTTCCATTTCTTTTTCTTGGCTATTGTACCTGTGTCCAAATAATCCGCTACATATTGTTGATATAGTTTTGTTTGTTTCAGCCAATTTTCAAAACGTATCGAACCTCTTGAAAAACAAAAAGCTGATAGGAGTAAGAAAGGGGTAGTTGGTAAAATAGGCAGTACGACTCCCAGAGAACCTAAACCAAATGAAAGAAAGCCTATTGCAATGAGGAGTTTTTTCTTTATCATTTGATCGTATTCCTTTCCTAGATGGAATAGATGTTCTAAACGACTTCTCTGTTCCAGTGGCGGTCCACAGTAACAGCTTCAATATAAGGAGTAATCAAATCAGCCATTTTTTCTCCTGCTACAATGCCTGGCTGGTTTAACATATCTGCTTCTTCTAGCCACTGTATGCCGTGTTGCGTAGCTCCGATAGTTTTATAATGATCAAAAGTTTTTTCAACAAATTTACTTGTTTCTTTTTTAAACATCTTAGATACGTCAGGTCCGCCGATCAAAAATAAAGTATCGTAAAGGACAGCGTCAGTTGTGGTAAAAGTATAGTCCACCGTTATTTCGGTCCCATCTGTACCTTTGACAGTTCCTTGGTGCTCATTAACGACTTCATAAGACATTTTTGCAGCGGTTAATTGATCGAGTAACATGTTGACTTCTTGTCCATCGAATCCGTCTGCTAAAATAACGCCGACTTTTCGTGTATCTGGAAATTTTACAGTATTTTCTTGGCTAAGCGCTGGAGACGATTTGGTACTGTCAAAACCGCCTTCTGTTGGTGGTTCCACACCTAAATTTTTGGCTACTTTTTGCGCCATTTCCAAGTCGATATTCGCAATCACTTTTACATTCATTTCTCGAATAGGCATATCACATTTTCCGAGTTCAAAGCTATAAGCAGCAACGATATGCTTTTTCTCGACATCATTCATTGAATTCCAGAAAAGTTTGGCTTGAGAATAATGGTCTTTGAAACTTTCGCTTCGAGCGCGAACTTTTTTGCCGCCTACTTGTTCTTGGTAAGGTTCAAAACCGCCTTCTTCTGCAGGAACTGTTTTTGGCGTGTTGTCTGCTAGAGAATTGTTATGGTAAGCAACGTTGGATGTATTGATGTCCATGCGGTGCATACCTTCTCGTTGGTTATTGTGAACGCCGCTGACAGCTCGATTGATCGGGATCTCATGGAAATTTGGCCCTCCCAAGCGAGTTAACTGCGTGTCCGTATAAGAGAACAATCTTCCTTGTAACAATGGATCATTGGAAAAATCGATTCCTGGCACAATATGCCCTGGGTGGAAAGCGACTTGCTCAGTTTCAGCGAAATGATTATCTGTATTACGATTTAAGGTCATTTTTCCGATCAATGTTACAGGTACTTCTTCTTCAGGAACTAGTTTGGTTGGATCGAGCAAATCAAAATCAAACTTGAACTCGTCTTCTTCCGGAATCAGTTGAACGCCCAATTCATACTCAGGATAGTTGCCGGCTTCAATAGCATCGTATAAATCTTTACGGTTGAAATCTGGGTCATTTCCGGCAATCATTTGCGCTTCTTCCCAAACGAGAGAATGAACACCTAACTTTGGTTTCCAATGGAGTTTTACGAAAGTTCCTTTTCCTTCATCATTGACGAAGCGGAAAGTATGGACACCAAAACCTTCCATCATGCGGAAACTTCTTGGAACGGCTCTGTCGGACATGGCCCAGATACCGAGGTGAGCACTTTCTGTATTATTGGCATGGAAATCCCAAAAGGTATTGTGGGCATTAGTAGCTTGGGGAATCTCATTTTTTGGCTCGGGTTTAAAAGAGTGGACTAGATCAGGGAATTTAATGGCGTCTTGGATAAAAAATACGGGCATGTTGTTGGCTACGAAGTCGTAGTTTCCTTCTTCGGTGTAAAATTTCGTTGAGAAACCTCTGACATCACGAACGGTCTCATTGGATCCGCGAAAACCATTGACAGTAGAGAAACGGACAAATACGGGCGTTTTCTTACCTTTTTTCAGGAAACCTGCTTTTGTGTAAGGCTCAGCCGTTCCGTACGCTTCAAATTCACCATGTGCACCAAATCCGCGAGCGTGTACTACCCGTTCAGGAATCCGTTCATGGTCAAAATGAGTCATTTTTTCACGGAAATGAAAATCTTCCATTAGAGTCGGACCTCGTTCGCCAGCTTTTAGAGAAAATTCATCTTCGGACATCCTCAAACCTTGGTTGGTGGTCAAGTCTTTGCCTTCGTCTTCAGTACGAAATTGGTCTAGCTGCTCGTGCTTCTTGTTACCGCTATCATTATTCCTTTCCACTGTACCCCTCCTATTTTAGTTGGTTAATTTCAAACTACCATATTTTTAAATAAGAGTAAAAGCATAAGAATTGAAAAAATTATCTTTTTTAAAAATGACAAACTCTTGACGTTCTTAAAACGCTGCGTTTGTGAATGTCTTAGCGTTCCTTGAAAACTCTCGGTTATTAAGCTATTATAAAAACAGCCAAAAAAATTAAAAACGAACAAATAAAACGATAAAAAGTTATGAGGAGTTTAGAAATGACACAACGATTTGCAGTAGTATTAGCAGCTGGTCAAGGAACACGTATGAAGTCAAAATTGTATAAAGTATTGCACCCTGTAGCAGGAAAACCAATGGTAGGACACGTGGTGGACCAAGTAGAAGCTGCTGGTGCAGATAAAATCGTCTCTATCGTAGGAGTCGGAGCTGAAAAAGTTCAAGAATACTTAGGCGATCGTTCTGAATATGCGTTGCAAGCAGAACAATTAGGAACAGGACATGCTGTTTTACAAGCAGAATCTTTATTGAGCGGAAAAGAAGGAACTGTCTTAGTTATTTGTGGAGATACACCTTTATTGACGGCTGAAACGTTAAATGGTCTATTTGATTACCACCAAGAAAAAGGAGCAAAAGCGACTATTCTAACAGCTCATGCAGACAACCCAACTGGTTACGGCCGTGTGATCCGCAGTGAATCTGGTGCAGTGGAAAAAATCGTGGAACAAAAAGATGCATCACCAAGTGAAGCAGCTGTCCAAGAAATCAATACTGGAACTTACTGTTTTGACAATGCTTTATTATTTGAAGCGTTAAATCAAGTAGGGAACGATAATTCTCAAGGGGAATACTATCTTCCAGATGTGATCGAGATCTTGAAAGATAAAGGCGAGATCGTTGGAGCTTACCAAATGGAAAAAGAAGCCGAATCTCTAGGAGTAAACGATCGTGTAGCTTTAGCGGAAGCAACGCGTATGATGCGTGAGCGTATCAATGAAAAACACATGCGTAACGGGGTTACATTTGTGAACCCAGCGGCTACGTATATCGATAGCGAAGTAGTGATTGGTTCTGACACGATAGTTGAAGCAGGTGTTGTGTTAAAAGGCCACACAGTTATTGGTGAGGATTGCTTTATTGGTGCAAATTCTGAAATCTCCAACAGTAAAATCGGCGACCGTGTTCGTGTGACAAGCAGCAATATTGAGGATTCTGTGATGGATTCAGACAGCAATATTGGACCATACAGCCATTTGCGTCCTAACAGTGTGATCGGGAAAGACGTGCACATCGGAAACTTTGTCGAAGTGAAAAATGCCAACATCGATGAAAATACTAAAGTAGGTCACTTAACGTATATTGGGGATGCTGACTTAGGCAAAAATATCAATATTGGTTGCGGTACAGTCTTTGTCAATTACGATGGAGCGAACAAACACCGTGTAACCATTGGCGATAATTCGTTTATTGGCTGCAACGCGAATTTGATCGCACCTGTAACAGTGGAAGAAAATGTTTATGTTGCTGCAGGATCAACCATCACAGATGATGTTCCAAGTGAATCTTTAGCGATCGCTAGGGCTAGACAAGTGAATAAATTAGATTATTATAAAAAAATGCCTCATAAATAGGCAAATTCGAGAATAAGACTTGATTTATTGAAGGAAAATGACTACCATTAGTTTGATGATAAGATACGTTAAAGAGTGAGCTAAGCAGTCTTGCGCAGCTCGTCTAAAAAAGAAAGTGGAGGTCATTATGTCCGAACATTATTTCGATCCGAAATTAAAAATCTTTGCCTTAAATTCTAATAAACCATTAGCTGAGAAAATCGCTAAGGTCGTTGGCGTTGAATTGGGGAAAATTTCTGTAAACCAATTTAGTGATGGGGAAATCAGAATCAATATTGAAGAAAGTATTCGTGGAGATCATGTTTACATTATTCAATCAACATCACGTCCAGTAAATGATAATTTAATGGAATTGTTGATCATGATCGATGCTTTAAAACGTGCAAGTGTCAAAACAGTCAACGTTGTTATCCCTTACTATGGGTATGCTCGCCAAGACCGTAAAGCTCGTTCTAGAGAGCCGATCACATCTAAGTTAGTGGCAAATATGATCACATCTGCTGGTGCAGATCGCATCTTAACACTAGACTTGCATGCTGCACAAATCCAAGGATTCTTTGATATGCCGGTGGATCACTTATTAGGCGCTCCATTATTGGCTAATTATTTCCTAGATAATGGAATTGCTGATGAAGATACTGTTGTTGTTTCACCAGATCACGGTGGAGTAACACGTGCTAGAAAATTAGCTGAATTCCTAAAAGCTCCAATTGCGATTATCGACAAACGTCGTCCTAAAGCAAACGTAGCAGAAGTCATGAATATTATTGGCAATGTTGAAGGCAAAAAATGTATTTTGATTGACGATATGATCGATACTGCTGGTACGATTACTCTTGCAGCACAAGCTCTAGAAGACGCAGGAGCAACAGAAGTGTATGCTTGTTGTACACATCCGGTATTATCAGGCCCGGCAATCGAACGGATCGAAAACTCAGCTTTGAAAAAAGTTATTGTTACGGACTCTATCCAACTTCCTAAAGAAAAAATGAACGGCAAAATCGTTCAAATCAGTGTGAGTGAATTAATGGGAGATGCGATCAAACGTATCCACGAAAACAAATCAGTGAGCCCACTATTTGAACAAAGATTCCCATCTAGTAAATAAAAATAGTTCTACAAGAGGCCGAACCAGCGTATACGTTGGTTCGGTTTTTTTAGGCTATCTATTTTTTGACGTTGGTAAAGAAAGTATAAATCAGACTGAATTATTTCACGAACACTAAACATTATAGAACTAGTTTTTTTTGGGGGTTTGCGTTCCCTAATAAGACTCAAATTACAGAAAAAGGAACGCAAAATAGGTTTGCGTTCCTTTTAAGGTGTAAATTTATGTAAAAAGGAACGTAAATAAATTTTGCGTTCCTTTTTACGTTGGAATCTCTCAAAAAAGGCACGCAAATTCAGATCGGTCAATTTTCTGACGCTTATGGGAATAGGAATCACTATCACCAACCCAAAAAATAGAGAACCGTACGTTATCCATTCCATATAAATTCGAAACAGTTGCGACTAGGCGCTAATAAGTAGTACCATTGCATAAAACGAGAGCGTTACCAAATAAAGGAAGGTGTGAATTTGATGCAGCAGTTATTGGAAAATGGAACACCATGGCAGTTAGTTGAAACAGGGCTTGATCCAATTACTATTCAGAACAACGAAACATTATTTTCTTTATCAAATGGGCATATCGGAACAAGAGGCAGTCTGGAAGAAGCTAAATATACACCCAGCTATTTCCATAACGAAGGAACTTACATGAATGGCTTTCATGAAATAAGCCCTATTAACTATTCGGAATGGGCATTTGGTTATGCTGCCAATCACCAAACGACATCCCCTTTGCCAAATGCTAAACAAATGCGGTTTGCGGTGAACGGAGAATGGTTCGATTTGGAACATGGTACTACTAGTGATCACAGGCGAGTATTGGATCTGCAAAAAGGATTGTTGACACGTCATTTCATTTGGGAAAATAGCCAACAAGACAAAGTCGAAGTCAAAATAGAACGGTTTGTTTCTTATGACATTCCTGAACTCTTGGCCCAACACATACAAATCATCCCGCTGACAGATGGGGTCGAGCTGACTTTTGAGACCATTCTGGACGACTTGGAAAAGCTGGGCAAAAAAAAGACGGAAGATGAAATAAAAGACCCACGCGTGAAAAATCTTTCCGAGCGACTGTTTACTAGCGAAGAACTGACAACAGAAACTTTTCCTATGCTGCATATCGAAACACCTGCCAGTCAGATGCATGCCATTGTTGGGACAGCTGCACAGCTGAGAAATAATGATGGAGAATCAGAACAAATTGGATTGAAAGAAACATGGACTTGTCATGCTAAAACCGAAGAACCCGTGGTGTTGGAACGCTTTGCGGCATACAGTTCATTTTATCTAGAGGGTAACCAGACACCAGCTCAAACCAAAGTGCTGCGCCAAATTCTGGAAACGGCTTTAAAAATTGGCTATAAGAAAATCAAAGAAAACCATGTGCAAACGATGAGTCAGTTTTGGGAAAAAAGCGATGTTGTGATCGAAGGCGATGATCATTTGCAAAAGGGATTGCGCTTTAATTTGTTCCATTTGCACCAAGCTGCCGGACGAAACGGGAAAACCAACATGTCTGCCAAAGGCCTAACTGGACCCGGGTACGAAGGGCACTATTTCTGGGATACGGAAATGTACATGCTGCCGTTTTTTATTTACACACAACCTGAAATAGCTAAGCAATTATTGCTGTACCGACATACCATCTTGCCCAAAGCTAAAGAGCGGGCAAAGACTTTGTCTGTCTCTAAAGGAGTCTTATTTCCTTGGAGAACGATCAATGGAGAAGAAGCCAGCGCGTACTATCCGGCAGGAACTGCCCAATTCCATATCAATGCTGATATCGCGCATGCTGTGCATACTTATAGCAAAGCCACTGGAGATAAGGACTTTGCTTACAATGAAGGCTTAGAGATATTGATCGAGACGGCTCGCTTTTGGGTTGCCTTTGGGCATTACGATGCGTTGAACGAAAAAGCTTTTGTGATCAATGGTGTAACGGGACCGGATGAATACACCACGATGGTAAACAATAATTTCTATACCAATCTCATGGCGAAGCACAATTTGGATTACGCAGTCGAAATGGTGATGGAATCCCTAGCCGACGATAGAACAGCTTCCAATGACGTTTTAGAAAAAATCGGTTTTGAGCTGAGCGAGTTGGAAGAGTGGACAAAAGCTTCTGAAGCGATGTTCTTGCCGTACGACGAAACTCGAGGATTGACGAAACAAGACGACAGCTTTTTCCATAAAAAGTTATGGGATTTTGAAGGGACGCCAAAAGAGAACCACCCCTTGTTGCTGCACTACCATCCATTAGCCATTTATCGGTATCAAGTCAACAAACAGGCCGATACGGTTTTGGCAGAATTCTTGTTCTCATGGGAATTCGATAGCGAGCAGAAACAGCGAGATTATGCCTATTATGAGGACATTACCACCCATGATTCTTCCTTATCGCGCTCTATATTTGGCATCATGGCCAGTGAAATCGGCGATTCCAAACGAGCCTACAATTATTTTATGGACACAGCTTTAATGGATATCACCGATCTGCAAGCCAATACCAAAGATGGCGTTCATGCCGCTAATATGGGCGGGACTTGGTTGAGTATGGTGCAAGGATTTGCACGGATGCGTCTATATAATGATCAGTTGCATTTTGAACCGTATTTGCCGGAACAATGGCAAAAAGTCTCTTTCAACATACAGTTTCATTCCAGTTTATTTCAAGTGACCATCACCCAAGAGGGAACGGCCTACAAACTACTTGAAGGCGAACCCGTAGACATCGAACACAACGGAACGGCTCTGCGGATAGAATAAGAGATGTAGGTCACAAAGCATCTGTCGTAAATCTAGTATGAAAATGCTCATTTTATGGTATGATAAATAAATAGAAAAATCAGCTAGGAGGTCAAAGAATGACAACATGGGTAAAAGAAAATCATCAACAAGAAAGTATTGAAGCACTGAAAGAACTGCTTTCAATCGCATCAGTGAATGATGGGGACGGTACTGGTAATCCTCCATTTGGACAAGGCATCCAAGATGCTTTGGAAAAAGCACTGGAAATCTCTGAAAGTCTCGGCTTAAAAACATTTATCGATCCAGAAGGAAATTATGGCTATGCTGAGTATGGCGAAGGCGAAGAAATGCTCGGTATCTTGTGCCACTTAGACGTTGTTCCGGGAGGCAATCTTGCCAAATGGATCAGTCCGCCATTTGATCCAGAAGTAAGAGATGATGTGATTTATGGTCGCGGGACCCAAGATGATAAAGGACCGACGATCGCTGCACTTTATGCATTCAAAGCTGTTTTAGATGAGGGGATCTCCTTCAACAAGCGCATCCGGTTTATCTTTGGTACAGATGAAGAAAACCTATGGCGCGGGATCCAAAAATACTCTGCTCAAGAAGAAATCCCTACAATGGGCTTTGTTCCAGATGGCACTTTCCCATTGACGTATGCTGAAAAAGGCTTATGGGAAATCAACTTGACGGGTCCAGGAAGCGATTCTTTGGATTTGAAACTGGGCGAAGCTTCAAACGTTGTGCCTGGCGAAGCAATTTATGATGGGGACAGTATCGCGGATTTAGCCAATGAATTAACAACTCTTGGAGTTGATTTTGACGAAGAAGACGGAAAAATCATCGTAAAAGGGAAGTCTGTTCACTCAAGTGTTTCCGGTGAAGGGATCAACGCGATCAACAAACTGGTTCAAGGCCTGAGCAAATTAGATTCGCACCCAGCATTGCGCTTCATAGCTGAAAAAATCGGCGACGAAACAAACGGCTTGAGCGTTTTTGGCGAAGTCAAAGATGACGTATCCGGCGAAATGACAGTGAACACCGGAAAACTGGAAATCACAAAAGAGTCTTCCAAAATCACTTTGGACATTCGTTTCCCAGTAACTTATGACAAAGAAGAGTTGATTGAAAAGCTGACTAAAGTCGCAGCAGATTATGGTTTGACATATAAAGAATTCGATTTCATTCCTTCTCTGTATGTCAAAAAAGACAGTGACCTGGTCAAAACATTGATGAAAGTCTATCAAGAAAAAACCGGCGACCACACAGAACCGTTTGTATCAGGAGGAGCCACTTACGCTCGCCAAATGCCAAACATGGTCGCATTCGGAGCTCACTTCCCGCACGCAAAAAGTCTAGCTCACCAAGAAAACGAAGGACTAGCTTTGAGCGATCTGTATCAAGCAATGGAAATCTATGCGGAAGCTATTTATCAATTGGCTTGCAAGTAATTAAGAACTGAATAAACTAACTGAGCCTCTCCAGTTGTCAGCTGGAGAGGCTTTTTTGAGGTCAAACAAATTTTATTTGAGTTTGTGTTCCCTTTTCCAGTCTGATCGCACAAAAAAGGAACGCAAAAATCAATTGCGTTCCTTTTTTGTGTTTCATTTGCTAAAAAGGGAACGAAAAACAAATTTGCGTTCCCTTATGATCCAGAATCTCTAAAAAAGGTCACGCAAATCTACCAACTCCTCCTGCCGTAATAAATAAACAGCTCTTTTTCTGCGTATAGTACTAAAGTAACAAGCAATAGAGGGGAGCGAAATTAAAATGGCTTATAAAAATAGAGAAAAACCTTATACATTGATCATGCTGGAGGCATTAAAGAAGCGGATGAGGCTGGAAACTAAAGATCGTCTCAATTATTTGAATGCAATAAGTGGATATGAAGGTGAGTGGCAATTGGATGGTAGGACGGAACGGCTAAAGCATTGTTTAGTGCTGAACGACTTATTTTTAAAAAACAATGGCGTGTCATTTCAAATTGATGCCTTAGTGGTCACTAGAAAAAAGCTTCTTATTTATGAGGTGAAAAATCACGAAGGAGAATACATCTATAAGGAAGAGCATCTGTACAAAATAAAAACCGATGTAAATATACTCAATCCGATGTACCGACTGATGCGGACCAAATTACTGTTTGAGCAACTATTAAGAAGGAATGGGTATGCTGATTTTCAAGTGGAAGCTTATTTAGTATTCATCAATCCCAATTTTACGTTGTATGAATGCCCAATGCAGCCTTCTATTTTGAGAGCATCCAATTTAGACAGACATTTTGAACAATTGGCCATTGGTTTAGAACCTTTAACACAGCGTCACACATTGCTTAGCGATCGATTGTGCGAGTTGATCATACCAGACGAGATAGATTTTGATTTGCCTAAATACACTTATGCAAAATTAAAAAAAGACATATTTTGTTTAACGTGCGGTGCTATTGTTCCGTCGCCGCTCGGTAAATTTACCACTTGCCAACATTGCCTAGAAGTCGTGCCGACCACCGAGTTGATTTGCGAGCATATTCGTGATTACCAGTACTTATTTCCAAATAAAGCAGTTACTATCAATGCCATATATGAGTGGTGCGGATGTAAGATATCCAAGAAAAGGATTCGAGCAGTGCTCAAGAGCCATTTTGAATCGAAGGGTATCGGAAGAGGGACACATTATCTTTAAGTAGCTGCTTGAGTGAGGTTTGCGTTCCTTAAATGGTGAGTAAACAGATTTTTTGTCACGCAAATTAGTTTTGCGTTCCCTTTTGTGACAGAAAACGAGTGAAAGGGAACGTAAACAAAAAATACGTTCCCTTTTTGAATTGAAAGCGACAAAAAGGGAACGCAAACCCAAATTACCCAACCCCAGCCATAACCACAAACAAAAAAAGCCTCTCAAAAAGAGAGGCAAACAGTAATCATAATATTAGTCTTTCAATACTTCTTCCAAAGCTTCGTGTCCGATTGACTTCAGCGTTTCAGCAGAGTGGTTCATCTTAGCTGTTTCAGATTCGCTTAATGGAATTTCCACTACTTTGCGAATTCCTTGGCGGTTGATGATAGCTGGAACACCGATGTACACATCATCTTGGCCGTATTGACCGTCTAAATAAGCGGAAACGGGTAGAACTGCATTTTCATTGTCCAAAATGGCTTTGGTGATGCGGGCTAGTGCTACGGCGATTCCGTAGAAAGTAGCGCCTTTCTTTTCGATGATGTCATAAGCAGCGTCGCGTACTTTAAAAAACACATCGACTAAGGCTTGTTCGTCTACACCAGGGTTTTCTTTGATCCATTCGTAGATTTGCAGGCCGGCAACATTGGCGTGAGACCACACTGGAAACTCAGTATCACCGTGTTCGCCTAAGATGTAGCCGTGAACGTTACGTGCATCTACATCTAGAATAGAAGCAATTTCTTGGCGGAAACGAGCACTGTCTAAAGAAGTACCGGATCCGATGACGCGGTGTTTTGGAAGTCCAGAGAATTTCCAAGTAGCATAAGTTAAGATGTCTACTGGGTTTGTAGCAACTAGGAAAATCCCGTCGAAGCCGCTGTCCATGATTTGGCCAACAATGTCTTTAAAAATGCGCATATTTTTTTTCACTAAATCAAGTCTGGTCTCGCCAGGTTTTTGAGCAGCGCCGGCAGAAATCACGACGATATCTGCATCGTGGCAGTCGCTGTAATCAGCTGCGTAAATTTTCTTTGGAGAAGTAAAAGCTAAAGCGTGTGACAAATCTAATGCGTCACCTTCTGTTTTGGCTTTGTCGATGTCAATGATTCCAAGTTCTTGGGCAATGTTTTGTGTGACGAGAGCAAATGCATAACTAGAACCAACTGCTCCATCCCCTACTAAAATAACTTTTTGATTGTCGTTGTTTTTTCTATTCGCCATGTTCAATTCCTCCATAACTTTTATAAAAATCGTAGAACTCATTTGAACTACCATTAGTATACTGTAAAAAGAAAAAAGTTTACAGGGGTAAGGTTTATTTAAAACGCTATCATGTGAAATATTTCATAAACTTTTTAAAGCAAGCAACCTATTCCTTTTGTGTTTTAAATTGTGCTATACTAGATAAAAGTTTAAAAAGAGGTCGTACTGGGCGAAAGGTATTTCGCGCAGCGCTTTTTTGCGTCCATTAACGATGAAACTGGAGAGTGTACAATGAAGATGATCGTAGGCCTAGGGAACCCTGGGAAAAAATATCAAGACACAAAACACAATATTGGATTTATCACATTAGATGAATTAGCCTATCAACACAAGCTCGCATTCAACAAATCAAAATTCGAAGCAGATGTAGCTGAAGCTCATTTTGGCGGAGAAAAGACTTTGTTCATTAAGCCACAAACTTACATGAATGAATCTGGACGAGCTGTGAGAGCGTTGATGGATTATTATGATGTGGCAGTTGAAGACCTGTTGGTGATTTATGACGATTTGGATTTACCGGTCGGAAAGATTCGTTTGCGCCAAAAAGGCAGTGCTGGCGGACACAATGGAATCAAGAGTATCATCCAACACATCGGCACGCAAGACTTTAACCGGATCCGTATCGGAATCGACCGTCCATTTCCAAAACAGACTGTTGTTCAACATGTATTGAGCGGATTTCCCAAGGAAGTTCACGCGGATATTTTGGATGCGGTGAAAAAAAGTGCGGAAGCTGCTAATTATTGGTTAGACGGACACCAATTTATCGATACCATGAATCACTTTAATTAAGACAAAACGGAGGCAAAACATATGGGAGATGTAGTACAGTTACTGGCTGGTATGGATAGCGTAAAAGCAGTTATTGATCCGATCGGTAAGAAACAAGCCCAACTCATTACAGGGTTATCTGGTTCAGCTAGAACTTTAGTTATAGCTGCCATCTTAAAGAAAAAGCAACAACCGATTGTTGTGATCGCACATAATTTATTTCACGCCAATCAATTGATGGAAGATTTTAGCGGCCTAGTCGATGACGACAAGCTGCACATTTTTCCAGTAGATGAAATGGTCTACGCTGAAATGGCGATCGCTTCACCTGAAGCCCGCAGTGAGAGAATTGCTGCTATGGACTTTTTATTGTCAGGAGAAGCTGGAATCATTTTTGTTCCGGTCGCAGGTGTGCGCAAATTATTGCCCCCAGTCAGCTTGTGGAAAGAGAACACATTTGATGTGGAACTAGGCGGTGAGCTGGACCCGACAAACTTGGCCCAAAAGCTGGTCGATATGGGATATATTCGCCAGCAATTAGTAGGGAGCCCGGGAGAATTCAGTATTCGCGGAGGAATCATTGATATTTATCCTCTGACAGAAGAAAATCCGGTGCGGATAGAATTATTTGATACCGAAGTGGATTCGATGCGGTTCTTTGAAGCGGGTACGCAACGCTCGGTCCAAAATATCGAAGCCATCAAGATTTTGCCGGCGAGCGATACGATTTACACGAAAGAACTATTGCAGCAGCAAGCACAGAAATTTACAGAGACTGTTGAACGCAATAAAAATTTAATGGCGGAAGACGCCGACAAGCAATTATTTATAAAAAATATGGCGCCGATCGTAGATGCCTTTAATTATGGTGAACCAATCAATGAGCTGGTGATGTTCACCGATTACGTTTACCCTGAAAAAAGCAGTATTTTAGATTATATGGCTGAAAACACAGTTCTGGTATTGGATGATTACCCACGTATTCTGGAAGCTGATCGTCATGCAGAAACAGAAGAAGCTGAATGGGTGACGAGCAAATTGGGTACGCGTCAAATCTTGCAGCAACAGAACTTTTCACATGATTTTAAAGCGACCGTAAAGCAAACGCAAACGGACCGCTTGTACTTTGTGCTGTTCCAAAAAGGAATGGGAAATCTGCGCTTGGATGAGATCCATCCATTCCAATACAGGAGTATGCAGCAGTTCTTTGGTCAAATGCCATTGTTGAAAACAGAGATGACGCGTTGGGAAAAACAAGAGCACACTGTTGTAGTGACTGTGCCTACTGAAGAGCGAGCGCAAAAAGTCCATCAGACATTTGAAGACTTTGAAATCCATAGCAAAGTAGTAGCTCCAGATGCCATTGAAACGGGCAGTGTTCAAATCGTCATTGGCAGTATTCGGACTGGATTTGAATTGCCGAGTGAGAAATTCGTGCTGTTGACTGAACGAGAGCTGTTCAACAAAGTAGCGAAGAAAAAAGCCAATCGTCGCCAAACGATGTCCAATGCTGAACGGATCAAGAGCTACAGCGAATTGAATCCGGGAGATTTTGTCGTTCACGTGAATCACGGGATCGGGAAATACACTGGTATGGAAACGTTGGAAATCAACGGTGTGAACCAAGATTATATGTCCATTATCTATAAAGACGACGCCAAATTGTTCATTCCTGTCACGCAATTGAATTTGCTGCAAAAATATGTCGCTTCTGAATCCAAGACACCTAAAGTCAATAAACTAGGCGGAACAGAATGGGCAAAAACCAAGCATAAAGTTGCAAGCAAAGTAGAAGATATCGCAGACGAATTGATCGAATTGTACGCAGCTCGTGACCAAGAAGTCGGGTATGCATTTTCATCTGACACGGAATACCAAAAAGAATTTGAAGATGCCTTTCCTTACACGGAGACCGAAGACCAGTTGCGTAGTACTGAAGAAATCAAGCGCGACATGGAAAAGAAAAAACCGATGGATCGTTTGTTGGTAGGAGACGTTGGATACGGGAAAACGGAAGTAGCCTTGAGAGCGATCTTTAAAGCAGTTCAAGAAGGGAAACAAGCTGCTTTCCTAGTGCCGACAACGATTTTAGCACAGCAGCATTATGAAAATATGATCGAACGATTTGCTGATTTTCCGGTAGAAGTGTCGATCCTGAGCCGCTTCCGTACCAAAAAGCAGCAAACGGAAACGATCAAAGGCATCAAAAAAGGACAGATAGATATTGTCGTAGGGACGCATCGATTGTTATCTAATGATGTGCAATTCAATGATATCGGATTATTGATCATTGATGAGGAACAACGTTTTGGTGTAAAACATAAAGAAAAGCTGAAAGCGTTGAAAGAGCAAGTGGATGTGCTGACGTTGACAGCGACGCCGATTCCACGGACTTTACACATGTCAATGCTGGGAGTTAGGGACTTGTCGGTCATCGAAACTCCGCCAGCCAGCCGTTATCCAGTACAAACGTATGTCATGGAACAAAATCCCGGCGCTATCCGAGAAGCAGTCGAGCGTGAAATGGCTCGTGGGGGGCAAGCCTTTTATTTGTACAACCGCGTAGAAACGATCGAAAGACGCGTGTCGGAATTAGAAGCGCTGATCCCAGACGCTCGAATCGCTTATGCTCATGGGCAAATGTCAGAATCTCAATTAGAAAATGTTTTGTTTGAATTTGTGGAAGGCCAGTACGATGTCTTAGTCACCACGACGATCATTGAAACGGGTGTGGATATGCCGAATGTGAACACTTTATTTGTGGAAAATGCAGATCACATGGGATTATCGCAGCTGTATCAATTAAGAGGTCGGGTAGGACGGAGCAATCGTGTGGCTTATGCTTATTTGATGTACCAGCAAAATAAAGTCTTGAATGAAGTCAGCGAAAAACGGCTGCAAGCCATCAAAGAATTTACCGAACTGGGTTCTGGATTCAAGATCGCGATGCGAGATTTATCGATTCGCGGGGCGGGAAATCTGCTCGGTAAACAGCAACACGGCTTTATCGATTCAGTCGGATTTGATTTGTACTCTGAAATGTTGAGTGAAGCAGTGGTGCGCAAACGCGGCGGTGAAGAAAAAGACAAGAAAACCAAAGTGGAGATCGATTTGGGCCTCAATGCTTACTTGCCGAACGATTACATTTCCGACCAACGCCAAAAAATCGAGATCTACAAACGCATTCGCGAGCTGAACAGCCACGATGAATATGTCCAATTGCAAGATGACTTGATCGACCGTTTCGGGAATTTCCCTGACGAAGTTGCTGATTTGTTGACGATCGGACTGATCAAGTTCTACGGTGAGTATGCTTTGATCGAAAACATTAAGCGCAAAGACGATCAAGTCGATATCACATTTTCTAATGAAGGAACACAACACCTGCCGGGAGAAGAAACCTTCCGTGCGCTCAGCGATATTCCGCTGAAAGCCGATGTCGGTGTAGTCAAAAATAAATTGACGGTAACTTTGCGCTTGCAAAAAAATTACCTGAAAGCTACTTACCAATGGCTAGGCTACATTGAGAAATTTGCGCAAAATATTGCAGACTATCGAACTGAGCATGTTGAAAGCAAGTAACCTGAAAAAAGTGAGGACAAGCAAATGGGAAACCAGCAACTGAAAAAAACGATGAATGGCGCTGTTATCTTAACGATTGCCGCTTTTGTAGCGAAAGTCCTCAGTGCAGTATACCGCGTTCCATTTCAAAATATGGTCGGCAATACAGGGTTTTACGTGTACCAGCAAGTTTATCCGCTTTATGGCTTGGGCATGACCTTGGCCTTGAATGGATTGCCAGTCTTTCTTTCCAAAATCATTGCAGAAACACCGACACCTGAGATGCAGCGAAAAGTCCAACAGAAATTATTTGTGCTGCTGGCAGCTTTTTCTCTCGGAATCTTTCTAGCCTTGTATTTCGGCGCAAATGTGATCGCAGAAGGCATGGGTGACCGCCAACTCAACGGCATCATCCAAGCAGTTTCCTGGCAATTTTTGCTGGTGCCTTTTTTATCCGTTTCGCGCGGCTATTTCCAAGGCACCTTTCAAATGATCCCGACAGCTGTCTCACAAGTGGTCGAGCAAGTGGTCCGAGTGGCCGTGATTCTTTTGGTCGCTTACACTTACAACGCCAGTTTTGAATCGGTGTATCAAATGGGCGCCGATGCTATGAGCAGTGCATGGATCGCAGCCATTGCAGCTTCTATGACGATGGCTATCTTTATAGTGTCCCATTATAAAAATAGACCTTTTTCTGCAGAGATCCATCCCGATTCAGATCCGGTTCCCACTTATCAAAAGCTCCTCAAACGATTGGGAACAGAAGGACTGGTCTTATGCTTATTGAGTGCGATGCTGTTGCTGCTGCAACTCGTTGATTCGTTCACCTTATATAATGGTTTAATCCAGTCGGGTGTAGAGCCTGAATCGGCTCGGAATTTAAAAGGGATCTACGACCGCGGTCAACCGCTAGTGCAATTAGGAATGGTTGTGGCAACGGCCTTCTCATCAAGTTTATTGCCGATGTTGACAGTTAGTGTGGTAGAGAAGAAGACAGCGGATTTTATTCACATTGCAAAATCGTTTTTGCGGATCACTATCACTATTGCCACAGCCGCTACATTTGGTATGATACTCTTAACACCTTATCTAAACCATACGTTGTTTGGCGATAAAGAAGGCAATCTGACCATTGGTATTTATTTGATCGCGATCTTTTTAGCATCATTGATCGGAGCAGTCAACGCGATTTTCCAAAGTCGTAACCAGCATCGCTTAGCTTTTGTGGGTCTGATGATTGGTTTGTTAGTGAAAGCCTTGGTGAATACTTATCTAGTTGAGCTGAGGGGTACGGCAGGATCCAGTTTAGGAACGGTACTGGCATTATTGGCCACCCTTGTGTTCAGCTGGCTGAAACTAGATGGTCAGTTGAAAACAGCTGTTTACGCAAAAGGTTTTTGTTGGAAATTAGTGGTTAGTTCCATCATGATGGGGGTAACCGTTATAGTAGTGACAAGCTTGATTCATTTGACCGGCCTAGATGCCAGTCGTACCGGCTCATTTGTAGTCGCTATTTTAGGAGTCGGTATTGGTGTAGCAGTCTTTGTGAAAGCTATTATTTCAGTCAAACTCTTGACCTTGCGCGAATGGCTATCGCTCCCGTTTGGTAAAAGAGTATTGAGAAAGTAGGGGAAAACATGAGTTTATCTGTTTTGGAAGCAATTTTTAAAGCTGTAAAGAGTGATTTTTCATCTGGATTTCAATGGGTTCCCGCTAAGAAATTGGACGGCGACCAGCTGGCTCTAGGCCAATCAGTCATTATTGAAGATATCCAAGATGCACAAGTATTAAGCTTTGTCGCGCCTATATTAAATAAAAAATACCCGCTTGATCACAAAGTTGCGTGGGTGGCAGACCCCGGTACTGCTGAAGAAAGAGTGGAGTGGTTCACATTAAATGAAGAACTACCCTTTCAAATGAACTCCACTTCAAATGTGCTGTTTGTGCCCGCTTTAAAACAAGACGAGCGTACAAAAACTTTCCAGACGCTGCAATTTTATTTGGACGAGATCACTGGAGAAGGCGGCGACGTCTGGATCAAGCAACAGACACATGAAACCTTGATACCGTATTTGCGCGAAGAGACTGAAGAATTGATCGAAGCAATCAAAAATCAAGACACCCGAAACCTGATCGAAGAATTAGGCGATGTCTTATGCCAAGTGTTGTACCAAACGAGCTACGCCGAATACACTGGAGCGTTCACGCTGGAAGATGTGCTCGAAGCCATCAATACCAAGTTGCGTCGGCGCCACCCACATGTATTTGACGGAGTCGAGGCTAACACAGTCGAAGAAGTAGACGCCATCTGGCAAAAAATCAAAGCAAGAGAAAAGGAGCTAGGCTTATGAGATTAGATAAATTTCTAAAAGTTTCCCGCATCATCAAGCGCCGCACCATTGCAAAAGAAGTTGCGGACAAAGGCAGAATCCAAATCAACGGCATCGTTGCCAAATCATCTTCTACTGTAAAAGAGGGCGATGAACTAACGATCGCATTCGGTAACCGCACGCTAGTCATTCGAATCGACAAGCTAGTCGAAACCACTAAAAAAGACGAAGCTGCAGAAATGTATAGTGTGATCAGCAATACGGAGAAATAACCCAACACCCGCCACCTATCCTTTCGATAGGTGGCTTTTTCTTCGGCATGAGCCGGGCTTGGTTGGGTGCTGTAGAAGAGGATAGCGTACATTAGGAGAATGTTGAATTAGTCTTAAGGCACTAACCAGATAAGTAGGTGCCTTTAGGGGTGCTTAGAATTAAGCTTTAGGCACTAACTAAGTAGCTAGCCGATCTTTTAGTCACCTAATTCAACCCCAAAATCAACAATTCAGGCGCTATCTCCTATACAATCTAGACCCAATAATAAAAAAAGTAATCAGCACTTCAAAAGCCAACTAGTTAAAACCACTATTCCAGTACAGACAGCGAAAATAGCCTAGCGAAACCCTATTAGATAAGGAGTAGGTGCCTTTAGAGTTGCTCAGAATTAGGCTTAAGGCATTAACCGGACAAGTAAGAGCCTTTAGGAGGTTTAACAACTAGTCTAAAGGCACTAACTAGCTAGGTAGCGTCCTTTAGAAGAATTCTGAACCAGCTTAAAGGCTCTAACTAAGCAAATAGCCTATCTTTTAGACACTCAACCAACCTAATTCAACCCCAAACTCAATAATTCAGGCGCTATCTCCTATACAAGCTAGACCCAATAATAAAAAAAGTAGTCAGCACTTCAAAAGCCAACTAGTTAAAACCACTATTCCAGTACAGACAGCAGAAATAGCCTAGGAAACCCTATTAGATAAGGAGTAGGTGCCTTTAGAGTTGCTCAGAATTAGGCTTAAGGCATTAACCGGACAAGTAAGAGCCTTTATGAGGTTTAACAACTAGTCTAAAGGCACTAACTAGCTAAGTAACGTCCTTTAGAAGAATTCCGAACCAGTCTAAAGTCACTAATTAAGCAAACAGCCTACCTTTTAGTCATTCAACTAACCTCAATTCAACCCCAAACTCAACAATTCAGGCGCTATCTCCTATACAAGCTAGACCCAATAATAAAAAAAGTAATTGGCACTTCAAAAACCAACTAGTTAAAACCACTATTCCAGTACAGACAGCTAAAACAGCCTAGCGAAGCCTTGTTAGATAAGGAGTAGGTGCCTTTAGAGTTGCTCAGAATTAGGCTTAAGGCATTAACCGGACAAGTAAGGGCCTTTAGGAGATTGAACAACTAGTCGGAAGGCACTAACTAACTAAGTAACGTCCTTTAGAAGAATTCTGAACCAGTCTAAAGGCTCTAACTAAGCAAACAGCCTACCTTTTAGTCATTCAACTAACCTCAATTCAACCCCAAACGCAACAATTCAGGCGCCATCTCCTATATAAGCTAGACCCAATAATAAAAAAGGTAATCGGCACTTCAAAAGCCAACTAGTTAAAACCACTATTCCAGTACAGACAGCTGAAATAGCCTAGCGAAGCCCAAAGAAAAAAGTCTTTTCAATTTAGCAGCTGCTAAATTGAAAAGACTTTGATTCAGATATAAGTCATTAAACGATTTGTTCCGACAGCCTGAAAATAGCTCTCCAACACTCGCCGGATCCGTTTCTTTGTAAACAGACCACCGCACCAGTCGTAGATGGCCGTCGTTGTGATCTGATTGTCCGGAAACAGCCTCCGATACTCTTCTATCACACGGCAGAGCACCTTAACTACTGGTTCTTGGTGGCCGCACTTTTCGCAGGTGCACTGTCGGCTCCTAGCAACCGGCAGTGCACCTATGAAGCTCCCGCACTCTGCGCAAGGCACACCTTTCGTCAACGACGCGTACGTATACTTGGGCAAATCTTTGTAAGGAGGCTCAGGTGCAATGCGCTCGCAAAGCTGGAAGGCCAACTCTTGATGCCGGCTGGACAAAGGAGCACCGTTGCTGGCTACGTTAGCGAAGTGTTTGTCCAACTTACATGAAAGCAAGAGCTCTGGACGATACGGAGCCTGGTAGAGACACATGTCAGGATCCATAAAAGCGACAAACCCGTTCACCGGCAAATGGAATCCCAACTCGGCCAGCACTTGTCGGGTACAGATCAGCAGTCGGTCGAGCTGGTTAAAGGGCGTGTGAATTAGTTTATTCGTCCGCGCCACAAACAAATCCTCTCCCTTAAAAATGTATTCTCCACCATAATTTTTGGCCTCATACACACTCACTGATTTCGCACCGATGATCAATGTGTCTATCTGGAAATACCGCCCTTCCGCCAATAACGGCAGATCATTCAGTACCAGAAAATTACCATTCAATCTGACAGTCACCTGATCCAGCTTACACTCGCCTTTATATCCTCTCAATAAATTTCGGTAGTAATACTGTTGCTTCAATGTCAGTTCCATCCGAATACTCAAGGACTCCATCATCAGCAAATTGTATGATTTCCCTCTTTCTTTATAAGCCAACACCTATCGACCTCCCTTTGAAAGAGTATACGCAAAAAAGACCTATTTATTTTAGTCTTTTTTCATTTCCACATAGAAATGTAAAGGCATACTTGGTATAATGTGGGCAAGGTCGAGGCAATAGTAGATCCAGCTGAATATTTGGAAAAGCTGCCTGGCTAAGGCCGCTTAATGAGGGCCCATTTGCAAAAGATAAATACAATGTTGTTTAAAAATCGTTTCATTATAAAAAAATACTAAAACTTGTTACACTAGATTGGTATATGCAACTTAATTTGAGTAGAAGAGGTGTGGAGTCATGAAAAATAGAAAAAAAGGCAATGTTACGCAATTGGAAAATGAATTCACTCAAACTAAAACCGTTCAAGCGCATCGTGAAACGAAATATAAAAAGCAGAAAAAAAGACGGATTGCAGCTATTGTAGCTATCAGCAGTGTATTTATTGTGGGATTATCATCAAATTTAGTGAAGAATACTCAAGTGATAGCAGGATTAGATGATCAAAAAGTGGCTTCAGCTGAGGAATTAAAAGAAGTGGAGCAGCGCCAAGAGACGCTTCAAGACGAGGTCAAAAAGCTTGAAGATGATGATTACATAGCGAAATTAGCTAGAAGTCAATATTACTTATCCCAAGAAGGGGAAATCATTTTTAGTTTCCCGGAAGACAACGCGGCTAAAACACAAGAAAAATCGAAAGAAAATGCAGATACCGCTGAAAGCGAAGAAAACCAATCAGCAAGTGACGAATAAAACGTCATAAAATGTGACAAAAGACGTCGAAATCAGAGGTCCTGCTGATAAAACACTTTATATGTAGGAAAGACAATGGTATAATGTGGTTACTAGTATCCAAGGAGGAAATGAAGTATATATGTCAATTGAAGTCGGTAATAAGGTCCCGGGAAAAGTAACGGGAATAACAAATTTTGGTGCGTTTATTGATTTGGGAAATGGAAAAACAGGGTTGGTTCATATTAGTGAGATTTCTGACAGTTTCGTAAAAGACATTCATGATGTATTAAGCGTTGGGGATGAAGTTACAGTTAAGGTGTTAACAATCGGAACTGATGGCAAAATCGGTCTATCTATCCGTAAAGCAGTTGATCAACCAGCAGAAACTGAAACAAGCACTCCAAGCAGCAGACCAAGTACAAGTACAGGTCCTAGCTCAAGCAGTCGACCAAGCTCTAGTTCAAGACCAAGCAGTAATTATACGCGTAGCAATGATAGAGGAAGTTCAAGAGGACAAGGATACCAAAAATCCAATCGTTCTTCTTACGCTCCAAAAGATAGAAAAGAAGACTTTGATACATTGATGAGTTCTTTCTTGAAAGATAGTGACGATCGTTTAACTTCTCTAAAACGCAATACTGAAGGCAAACGTGGCGGACGCGGCGGACGCCGTAATTAGTATCCGAATCTAAAAGAAAATTTAACCTATAAAACGCTAGAAAGACTGGGATTTATCCAGTCTTTCTTTTTTGTTTTTTAAAAGACAGAATAGCAGAATCTATAAGCATATTCTTTGAGTAACTTTGTGAATGTCTCTAGACTAAGTAAGTGAACAGGTAATGTTTCATAAAATATAAAGGAGTGGAGAGAGATGAAACAAGATAAGGGTCGCAAAGGGTTAAGACATCTCGTTGTAGAGGATAAAGAAGAAGCCGGTTATAATATATCCTGGTCTGCTGTTATCGCAGGAGTGGTGACGTTTTTAGCTGTGTTGCTCACTTTGTCGATGATCGCTTCAGCTATTGGTTTTGGAACAGTTGAACCTACTTCAAGTCAACCGTTTGATGGTGTTGGTACAGGACTTATGATTTGGACAGTTATTTCATTTATTCTTTCATTATTAGCCGCTGGTTTTGTTTCTGGTGTTACAGCACGTCGCGTTGGGTTTGTACACGGTTTTCTTACATGGGCTACAAGTGTACTGGTATTATTACTCGTTCTTTCTTATGCAACAGCAGGTATTTTCTCAGCAGTCGGTTCTGCATTAGGCAGCGTTTTTTCAGTAGCTGGACAAGGTGTGGAAACAGTCATATCTGGTGCCGGAGATTTAGTTTCCAGCAGCTTTGATCAAATCGTGGGAAATGTTGAGGATGTCGACACACAAGAACTCGAAGGTCAAATCAGTGAAGTTTTACAAGATACAGATGTTCCTGAATTGCAACCTGATTACATCAATGGTCAGTTAGAAGGAGCTCAAGATGACATTACAAATGCCGGTAAAGAATTGGCTCTCAATCCAGAAAATTCAGATGAGATAATTTCTTCAACGATCAGTGCTTTGCAAGAACGTGCGCAGACTATTTCAGACGCAGCAGATAGAGATGCTATCGCAAATGCCATTGAATCAAATACAGATTTAAGTCAGGAAGAAGCAGAAGAAGCAACCGACAATATCTATAATGGATTGCAAACTGCTTCTGAAGAAGCACAAACGCAATTGAACAATGCGGAACAAGCTATTGAGGAAGCCCAACAACAACTTGATCAAACTATAGAAGAAGCTCGGGTTAAGGCAGAACAAGCTGCAGATGCAACGGCTAAAGCTTCTATCTGGGGATTCATTGCTTTACTAGTAGGAATGATCTTAACTTCATTCGCTGGGCTATGGGGTTCAAATTTCGTAAGAGGCCGTAATGAAGAAAAAATGTAACCTAAGAAACACCAGAAAAACAATATAAACTAAAAAAAGAGGCGGAATCAGTATTCCCGCCTCTTTTTTTAGTTCATTGTCAGTTCATCTTTTATTTTCTCAGCAGGGTAAGCAGCATAGAGATTGTAGAAATTTTCAGGATCTTTTTCGACCAATGATTTCAATTCTTTCTTATCTAAAAGCTCGAATAACTGAATGGCTTTATTGATTAATCCGTGTTCAGTGGTGTCGCCGGTTTCAGTTAGGCAGACTTCTTTACGCACTAAAGCTGTCGCCCACATTATTAGATTTTGGGAATCGCGGCTGGCGGCTTCCATTTGCTCAAGGTAGGGTAAGGCTTCGGCATATTTTTTGTCCATCATCAGCAAATTGGTCAAATGCAGCAAAAAGCTGATTTTTAAAGTAGCAGCTTCTTCGAAATGAGTGTATCTTTTTAAATTAGACAAAGCTTGTTCTGTGAGCATGACTGCTGCTTCGCTATCGAATACATACAAAATACTGTTCAAGACATGCAATTCAGTCAGGTACCAATAGTCTAATGTTTCCAAACGTTCCCACGCTTTTTTAGCATGCTTTTTGGCTTTAGACAGGTCATTTTCTTGAAACAAGACTTTGTAACCACGACAAGCATTTAAGATGTCCAAAATCAATTGGTCGTAACGCTCTTGGACGAGCTGTTCGCCTTTTTCGATGATCTCATCCAGTAATGCCAAATCTAGCTTTTTTTCTAATTGTTTAAATAAATAGAGAATAGTTTCTTTTTCCCCTAAAGTGTAGTCATTTAAAAGGTAGAGAAACTCTTCATGTGGCATATCCAAATGGTCCAAGATTGCCAAATATTTAGACAATGTCGGAGTGATATCATTCCGTTCAAATTTAGTATAAGTGGAACGAGCCATAGTATCGTCTGAAATTTCTTTCTGGGTGTAGCCTTTGTTTTCTCTGATTTTTTTTAATGTGGCACCTATAGAAACATGTGTGAGTGACATGTGACAAAACTCCTTAAAATTAGCTGTTATTATTGTAACTTTTTGTTAGTAAACATTAAAAACTGAGTATAATGGTTATAAAGTTACTTAGCCAGATGAGAACAGACCAAGAGCGAACAACTGTCTCGTCATAGGTTATGGACAAGAAAGCAGGTGACGCGTATGGAAACGGAGGACAATTTAGAAAAATCCGAGCACGACTCCGCTAAAAAGTACTCGTATGTCGTGAAAGCAAAAGATAAAATCGTGCATTTGAAAGTCGATAATGCCGATGTTCTGATCAATGCAGACGGTGAAATAGATTGCCCTTTAGACGGAGTATTACGTAAGAACGGGTACTCTATCTACGACTTACTTAGTTGGAACACTAAGGAAATCGATTTTATTGTTCTGACAAACAATGTTGAACAGCTTATTCGCACCATTCCGTTAAATATTTCGTTAGAAGCGACTTAAGGTCATTTTAACCGAAAGGCACTAAAAAAAGTATAGATAAGCAAAAATGTGTTCCTATTGTGGAGCTGTTTTTGAACAAATTAAGTCATCAAAGGAGTTGCGACAAAAAGTCGCAACTCCTTTTTAAATACAGTGCGTTCGGAGCTCTCACTCCGATTGAAAAGTTCTTAGATTAACGCAGGTATGAAGATAGGAACAACACGGAGGGGATAAACGTCTGTACCTGACTTGTGGCGAGTATTTTGGCGCTCACAAGTCAGGAAAGATAGAGTTATCTGACTTGTGACGCTTATTTTGATACTGACAAGTCAAGTAATCGACTACAAACCTTCTCGCGAGCACTTGGACCCTTTTAAAAAGGAGATTTTTCGCGGGGCGAAAAATTTCTTATTGAAAAGCTCCTAGGCTAGCCTAGGTATGAAGTTTGGGGCAACACGTGGGGTGATAAACGGTCTGTACCTGACTTACCGCAAGTATTTTGTTCCCACAAGTCAAGTAATCGACTACCAATCTCCTCGCGAGCATCCATGATCCTTTAAAAGGAGAGCTGAACGCTTTTTCACGTTCTTCTTAGTCGCGTTTTGCTCCACGCTCTTCTTAAACGCGTTGCAAAAGGCAGCTCTTGCTCCCAGTAAGGCGATTGGGTCCAGCTTATATAAGAGATGGCGCCTGAATTGTTGAATTTGGGGTTGAATTGAGGTTGGTTGAGTGTCTAAAGATGGGCTATTTGCTTAGTTAGTGCCTTTAGACTAGCTTAGAGTTCTTCTAAAGGACGCTGCTTAGTTAGTTAGTGCCTTTAGATTAGTTGTTAAATCTCCTAAAGGCTCTTACTTGTCTAGTTAATGCCTTAAGCCTAATTCTGAGCACTCCTAAAGGCACCTACTCCTTACCTAACAGGGCTTCCAGATTCAAATCTTAGGTAAAGAGCACCTAAGGTTTGAATCGCCTTGCTGTCCGGAGAGCTAACCGCCTTTTTCACGCTCTTATAAAGTGCTATACTAAATCTAAGAAATCAACTAGGGGAGTATCTATATGAGAGTAGCCATTATTGGTGCCTCTTTTGCTGGGGTTGCTGCGGCTTTAGAGGTGCGGAAGAAATTTAAGCAAGCCGAGATCATTTTGTTGGAGAAGCAGTCTAAGCTGGGATATATTCCCAATGGTTTGCATTTGTACTTGGACAAAAAAATTGCTTCATTAGAGGAAGCTTCTTTTATCACGGAAGAACAACTGCAACAGCAACGTATCCAGATTCATTTGTCATCGGAAGTCGAGAGAGTCGATGTTGCCCAGAAGCAAGTCTCGTATCAAAGTCCAGCTGGGGAAGATACTTTAGTGTATGACAAATTGATCATCGCGACCGGATCGAGCCAGTTGTCGCAAAAAATATCAGGCTGTGACACCACTCGTGTGCTGAAATACAAGCGATTTCACGAAGCGGAAGATGCTTTGGAAAAACTAAACAATAGCCAACAAGTCACTATTATCGGCGGCGGCCAAATCGGGGTAGAAGCAGCTGATCTGCTGCAAAAAAATGGGAAACAAGTTACGTTGATCGAAAATATGGATTATGTCTTGTTCAAATATTTTGATAAAGAAATGATCGAACCGCTGCAAGCAGAGATGGAAAAGTCTGGTGTCACTCTGCACCTAAATCAGACCGTCTCCAGTGTAGAAGAAACGGACGAAACGGTGGTAGCGCATCTGCTGAATGAATCCATCGTCAGCGACACGGCCATATTAGCTGTAAATGTTCGACCAGACTTAAGGTTTTTAGGCGACCAAATCAAATTGCACACCGATCATACCATCGTGGTGGATCGGTATTTGAGGACTTCTGAAAAAGATGTCTTTGCAGTTGGAGACTGTATCCAATTGCAATTTGGAGTCGACAAAGATACGTTCTATATTCCGCTGATCAACAATGCTATCCGGACAGGAATGGTTGCTGCGGCCAATCTAGTTGAACCGATATTGCCGTTCAAAGGTTCATTGCGCACGATCGGAACGTCGGCTTTTGACTATTACATCGCCAGCACCGGGATGACCGAAGAAGAAAGCTTGTTTTATACCCATCCGGTCAGCGCAGTTCGTCAAAAGATCAAGCTGAGTAGTTTGCCGACAGCTGAAACGGCTACCGTCAAATTTATCTACGACAAAGAAAGCCGCGTTTTATTAGGCGCTCAGCTGCTGTCCAAAGCCAATATATTAGATAAAATCAATACACTCGCTCTAGCTATTCAAACCAACCAAACGTTAGAAGACTTGATGCAGAAAGATTTCTTTTTCCATCCGGTCTACACCAACCTTATTGAAACAACGAACTTAGTTACTTGGCCTGATGTAAGGTGGGGTGCTTATGAAGATTGAAAATTTCTTAGAAAAGCACGAAATCAGAGAAATCACTATTTTTCAAAAACTCGTCTTAAGCGGAGGGCAAGTGGGGTATACAGAGATGGTTGACCATCTAGACATCTCCAAAGCATCTCTGGATAAGGATCTAGAAGCCATCACATTCCGCTTTCAATCGATTTCGTCAAATGTACGCATTGATTACGACGGACATATGATCTCTTTGTTTATGGGTCATGAATTTTCCTTGGAGCAAATTTACCAGCACTATCTCAGGCAATCGATCAAAGTAAGCATCATCAGCTATTTATACGAACACCAAGAATTCACGATCACTCAATTAGCTCAGAAATTGACTGTCAGTGAGTCTTCTTTGTTTCGCAAAATCAAAGAGTTGAACAGCTACCTGAAAGAATTTCAGATCAAGATCCGCAACGGCCGCTTACAAGGAGAAGAGCTGCAGATACGCTATTTCTACTACCAATTTTACTGGTATATCGCTGATAAAAGTGCTCTGGCCTCTAGAAAAAATGACGACCAAGTCGAACGCATGACCCAAGCGATGGAAAATTTCCTGCAAGCCACATTGGATCCCGAAAGCAAACAACGTATTGGTGTCTGGTTCCATATCAGCAAAAACCGCGTCAACAGCCGGTCTAAAGTCTACAAAACCTTACACCAGCAAATGGAACCCTACCACGAAGATCCGATGTACCACAAAGTCCGTACGATGGTACTGCGCTTCTTCAGCCGCTATTCGATTGAAGTTGATGAAGAAGAGGGAATGATGCACTTCATTTTTCTACTGGCTTTCCCGATCCTTTCTGAAAATGACTTCCACGAGTACACGCTCCTTCGCGGCAGAAGGACTCCGACAGCCGCTCTGGATACCTATATTGTAGAGACGATCATCATCCAATACAATTTGCGCAAATTGCCTTATATGTTGGAGCGGGAGATGTACTATTTCCTCTCGCAAATCCATACCCGGATGTACTTTTTCAAAGGAGACATCGAAATCTATGACTACGACGCCATCCTAGCCAAAGAGAAAAAGTTCACCGGAAAAGACCTGTTGTCCTTCGCCAAACAATTACGCGACATCAGCATAGGCAAATTAAGCATCGAAGAAACAGCCGGCGACACGCTATTAAAAATGGAGTTGTTAAAATACGTCAGTCTCCTAGCCATCGTCACTTTCCAAACAGCGACCATCCTGCAAATCGGGATTGACCTAAAAATGGAAAGCATCTACACCAAAGCCCTGAACCAGCTGCTTGTGATGAACATGCAACACATCAACGGCACACACATTGAAAAATACAATCCAAAAAAAGACTACGACCTGATCCTGACCAACGTACCAAAAGGACAAAAAGACCACTACGGCAAAGCCAAAGTCTATGTACTTTCCGAGATCTTGTCACCGTTTGATCAGAAGAATATACAAGAGATCATACAAAATATGTAGAGCGTGGAGCAGACCGTTTAGATTCCCGTAGAGTTCACCTTTTCCTTTTACTTGGGGTATTTTCCCAAGAAAAAGGAAAAGTGAAATCATAGGGAAACTGGTCTGCGCAACGCGTTTATACAGGACCAACCCCAACAAGCCAACTAAAGATGCCTTCCATATAAAGGAAAGCATCTTTTTTAATACCGCCAAAAAAACCTTATTACTTAAAAGAATTTTTGAAAAAAATTCGACTAATCAGGTTTTTGCACACATTTTTACAGGCGAACTGCAGTGTGAAGGGCTTCAAATGCTATATCGATACTTGCATTTCACCTATATGGTACTTGAAACCTATCTCACCTCCCATATCTTCAAATTACTTAACCATTTATGGTCCAAATCGTGCTCTCATCTACCATATCGTACCAAATATCCCCGCGATACCGTCCTCGAACCGTACACTCCGCACTCCATTTCCTCATTCTCCCATCAAACTACTCACACATAATGCCGATACTTCCCAGCACTTACTGCTTGATACTCCTTCTGCAGCGCTGCCCGAATCTTTCGCTCCGAAAAAACTCCGCCACACCACTCATAAATACCAGATATATTCATCCGTCTCAACGGAAACAACAAATGATACTCCCGAATATGTCGAGAGAGTGCTTTAGTAACCAGCTCCTGATGACCACATTCCAAACACGTGCATACCTTACTCTTAAACTGAATCTCCAATATAAAGCACCCGCACTTCTCACAAATAACACCCTTTTTACACTCTACAAAAGTATATTTCGGAATCCCTTTTGTATAAGGTTCCGTCTGTGATGAGATGTCACATAATTTCTTTGCAAGCTGCATGTGCATGTTAGAAAGCTCTCCAGAACACTTATTTAGCTTTCTGAAATGACCCGGCAAAGTGGCACGCAGCAACACCTTTTTGTAGAGAGAGGCATCATACAGCATAAATTCAGGATGTATGAACACGACATACTGCTTGATAGGTATTGTAAAATGGTGCTTTTTTAACAAGCTGCGCAATAATGATGTATGCCGGTTTACTCTCTCAGTAGGGCTATGAAACGAAAGGTCAGAATGAACACCTTCAAAAAAGCCATCATTGTACAAATACTCTCCACCGTAATTTTTCACTTCATACAAACCAATCTCATGGGGCGTAATAATTAAGGCGTCAATTTGGAAATCCGTCCCGCTGATGACTAACGGCAAATCATTCAAAACAAGACACTCACAAATCAACTCTCCAGTAAACGTGTCTAAACCACACTCACCAGTGTAACCACTCTCTTGATTCGATAATTCTCTGCGGCCGTCAGAAGATAACTCGATTCGATACTGCAACAAGTCCATCACCTGTAATTTATAAGGTTTTTCTCTTTTTTTATAGAGCATACCATCACACACCTTTACCAATAAAGTACGCAATAATCACTCCTCTTTTTCTCACAAATAAAATCTTTTTTAGCAGCAGGTTTGCTTTGCGTACTAAAACCGCTATCACACTAAAAAAATTATCTTAAAAAGAGAACTCAAGTACCATAACGTAAATCACGTTCGACCAATATGGTAGTCGATATAGGTATCAACTACCATATCCATCGCCCACCCAACTGCTCACGGTCCAAATTCAACTCTCAACTACCATATGGTAAAAAAAATTCACCCGATATAGTCTATAAACCCCACCCACAACCATCCAGAAGAAACAGAATACCAATTCCTAACCTGAAAACCCAAGAAACCATCATAACCAACCAAAAACAATCTTTAATTACCTATACCAAACCGCGTCAAACTTGTAAGGGTATCCAAAAATGCCATTTTTTTAAACAATCGTCCAAAAACATGACATTTTTTTTGTGTGAAAACGTATTACAATTAGAACATCAAGTAGGAAACGTTTGCACATTCAAGGAGGAAAAACAATATGACTGAGAAAAAATATATTATGTCGATTGATCAAGGAACAACTAGCTCAAGAGCAATTATTTTTGACAAAGAAGCCAACAATGTTGGAAGCTCACAAAAAGAATTCACACAAATTTTTCCTGAAAGCGGTTGGGTAGAACATAACCCGAATGAAATCTGGAACTCTGTACAATCTGTCATTGCAGGGGCATTTATTGAATCCGGTATCAAACCAGCTGAAATCGCTGCTATCGGAATTACGAATCAACGTGAAACAACGATTGTTTGGGACAAAAAAACAGGACGTCCTATCTATAACGCAGTCGTATGGCAATCACGCCAATCTGCACCGATCGCAGCCAAATTGGCAGAAGAAGGACATTCTGAAATGATCCACGCAAAAACTGGTTTGATCATTGATTCTTATTTCTCTGCAACTAAAATTCGTTGGATCTTAGACCACGTTGAAGGTGCTCAAGAACGCGCTGAAAAAGGCGAATTATTATTCGGTACTGTCGACACTTGGTTAGTGTGGAAATTAACTGGCGGTGAATCATTTGTAACGGATTACTCAAATGCTAGTCGTACGATGTTGTACAATATCCATGATTTAGAATGGGACCAAGAGATCTTAGATTTATTGAACATCCCACGCGCTATGATGCCAGAAGTGAAATCAAACTCAGAAATTTACGGTCGCACAACGAATTACCACTTCTACGGAGCTTCTACTCCGATCGCAGGAATGGCTGGAGACCAACAAGCAGCGTTATTTGGCCAAATGGCTTTTGAACCAGGTATGGTGAAAAATACTTATGGTACAGGTTCATTTATCGTGATGAACACTGGAGAAACACCGCAACTATCTAACAATAACTTGTTAACAACAATTGGTTATGGAATCAACGGAAAAGTTTACTATGCATTAGAAGGTAGTATCTTTGTTGCAGGTTCGGCTATCCAATGGTTGCGTGATGGATTGAAGATGCTGGAGAACTCATCAGATTCAGAAGCATTGGCAAAAGCATCAGACAACGAAAATGAAGTCTTTGTAGTACCAGCCTTTACTGGATTAGGTGCACCTTACTGGGATTCTGACGCACGCGGAGCTGTATTCGGATTGACTCGCGGAACCAGCAGAGAAGATTTTGTTAAAGCAACTTTACAAGCTATTGCTTACCAAGCACGCGACGTTATTGATACAATGAAGAAGGATGCAGAAATCGAAATTCCATTATTGAAAGTGGACGGCGGAGCAGCTAACAATGACTGGTTGCTGCAATTTCAAGCAGACATCATCGGAACAAAAGTTCAACGCGCACACAACTTAGAAACAACTGCATTAGGCGTTGCTTACATGGCAGGACTAGCTGTCGGATTCTGGGACAGCATCGATGAAATCAAAAACATGTATGAAGAAGGCGGCACATTCGAACCGCAAATGGCAGACGAAGAACGCGAAAAACTGTACGAAAACTGGAAACTAGCAGTGAAAGCAACACAAGTGTTTAAGCCATAGAGAGCAGAGAGTGGAACGAGGCGATTAGCTTACCGGATATAAGGCAATCTTCAACAGTTAGGTGTTTTTCCTAACAGTTGAAGATCGACTTATAGACGTGTAAGCTGCCTCGTGCAACTCGTCTAAGAGCAGAAAACGTGATGTAGCGTTTAGCCTACCGGCTATAAACTAACTCGTTTTAGAAGCACGTACTAAATAAAGGAGGAACAATCATGGTTTTTTCAATAGAACGAAGAAAACAAGATATCAAAGCACTAAAAGAAGAGACACTGGACGTTTTAATTATCGGTGGAGGGATCACTGGTGCTGGAACAGCATTACAAGCCAGCGCGTCAGGTCTTAAAACAGGTCTTGTAGAAATGCAAGATTTCGCTGAAGGAACCTCTTCTCGTTCTACCAAATTAGTTCACGGTGGCTTGCGCTACTTGAAAAACTTCGACGTTGAAGTAGTAGCTGATACCGTTCAAGAACGTGCTGTAGTACAAGGTATCGCACCTCACATTCCTAAAGCAGACCCTATGATCTTGCCGATCTATGACGAACCAGGCTCGACTTTTTCTATGTTCTCCTTAAAAGTAGCCATGGATCTATACGATCAATTAGCAGATGTTACCGGAACAAAATATGCAAACTACACATTAACAAAAGACGAAGTTCTTGAACGTGAACCGCAACTGAAAAGCGAAGGCTTATTAGGAGCTGGAGTATACCTTGACTACCGCAACAACGATGCACGTTTAGTGATCGAAAACATCAAACGCGCTGCTGCAGACGGTGGACACATGGTCAGCCGCATGAAAGTTGTCGGCATCTTGCACGACGAAAACGACAAAGTTTCTGGAGCGACAGTCGAAGATTTATTAACAGGTGAAACATTCGACATCAAAGCTCGCGTTGTCTTAAACACAACTGGTCCGTGGTCTGACACGATCCGTCAAATGGACACTAAATTAGACGCTGTTCCACAAATGCGCCCAACTAAAGGGGTTCACTTAGTAGTAGACCGCGAAAAATTACAAGTTCCGCAACCAACTTACTTCGATACAGGTAAAAACGACGGCCGTATGGTATTTGTAATTCCTCGTGAAGAAAAAACGTACTTTGGAACAACCGATACAGACTACAAAGGCAATTTTGCACATCCAACAGTAGAGCAAGAAGACGTGGACTACTTATTGGAAGTTGTGAACAACCGTTACCCATCGGCAGATATCAAATTAGATGATATCGAATCAAGCTGGGCAGGATTGCGTCCATTGATCTCTTCAAATGGCGGATCTGATTACAACGGCGGAAACAGCCAACCGATCTCAGATGAAAGCTTCGACAATGTGATCGCTACGATCGAACAATACCAAAAAGGTGAAGTTGACCGTTATACAGTAGAAGACACTTTGAAAAACATCGAAACAACCAACTCTGAATCAGAAGATAATCCTTCAGCGATCTCACGCGGAAGCTCTCTAAATTTTGATGAAGATGGATTGATCACAGTTGCTGGTGGTAAATTAACTGACTACCGTAAAATGGCAATCGGCGCGATGAAAGCTGTTATCGAAATCTTGAACAATCAATTCAACACATCTTACGAATTGATTGACTCTTCTAAATACTCTGTATCTGGAGGAGAGATCAATCCACATGAAATAGAAGAAGAAACAGAAAAATTAGCACAACTGGGTGTCGAAAAAGGTCTAAGCGAATCAGAAGCTTTGTATATTGCTAACCTATATGGATCAAACGCTCCTAAAGTGTTCGCTTTGATTGGTGAAGTAGAACAACTAGAAGGATTGACTTTAGCTGATTCATTAAGCTTGCGTTACGCGATGAATGAAGAGATGGCTTTGACGCCAAATGACTTCCTGATTCGTCGTACAAACCACATGCTATTTATGCGCGACACATTAGATGGTATAATCGAACCAGTGATTGCGGAAATGGCCCGCTACTACGGCTGGACAGAAGAAGCAAAAGCTGACTATACTAAAAAATTAGAGACTGCTATTGCAGAGTCTGATTTAAAAAACTTAAAAGGGGAGTAAATAAATGACTGGAGATACACTAACGATTTTTAGTGAGTTCTTAGGAACGATGATCTTGGTTTTATTGGGAGACGGCGTATGTGCTGCCGTTAACTTGAAGAAAAGTAAGGCAGAAGCAGCTGGTTGGGTTGCGATTGCACTTGGATGGGGAGCAGCCGTAACGATTGCAGTATATGTTTCAGGATTTATGGGACCTGCTCACTTAAACCCAGCCGTAACAGTTGGTATGGCAATTATTGGTAATCTAGATTGGGCACTAGTTGTGCCATTTATTTTAGCTCAATTAGTTGGAGCTTTCGTGGGAGCAGCTTTAGTTTGGTTAAGCTACTTACCACACTTTAAAGAAACAGAAGACCAAGGTTATATACTTGGAAC
Organism: Desemzia sp. RIT 804; assembly: GCF_016892605.1. Taxonomy (GTDB): domain Bacteria; phylum Bacillota; class Bacilli; order Lactobacillales; family Carnobacteriaceae; genus Desemzia. The sequence goes on along the minus strand of NZ_JAFEMV010000004.1, from coordinate 199,856 downwards.
TTTTGCAACAGGCCCAGCTATCCGTCACAACTTCAGCAACGTCTTGACAGAAACCATCGGTACATTCGTATTAGTGTTTGGTATCATGATGTTCGGGCAAAACACTTTCGCTGATGGTTTAAATCCATTAGTAGTAGGGATATTAATCCTTTCAATTGGTCTATCATTAGGAGGATCAACAGGATACGCTATCAACCCTGCACGTGACTTAGGTCCGCGTATTGCGCACCAAGTACTACCTATCGCAAACAAAGGAACTTCTGAGTGGAACTACTCATGGATTCCGGTAGTAGGACCTATTTTAGGAGCGATTATTGCAGCTTTGCTTTATATGGTTATTCTATAGAAGAAATGTAGCAATTATATAAACTAAAAAGAGCCACATACTCGCGCACTTTAAAGGCAGTATGTGGTTCTTTTGTATACCATTTTGTGTATATTCAAATTCCAATATACTTAAAATGGAGGAATATTCAAAATATTTTTAAAATAACGCGTATTCTAGTTGCTATAAAAATAATCTTTTGGGATAATCTTCGTATGTGAAAAGCTGGGACTTTAACATTTTGTACATAAAATAGGTTGAATTATGTGTTATAGTAATAAAGAATGTTATTAAAGTTGATACAGAAAATTGATAACGTTTAATCATACTTTGGCTAATAGCCGTGCAGGAGGAAATTATGGAAGAAGAAATTAGTTTAGTGGAGCTGTTTGAAGTGCTAAAGAAAAGGTTGAGCATGATTATTAGCCTTTCGTTAATTGGACTTATTCTGGCAGCTATATTTACATTTTTTATTGCTACACCAAAATACAGTGCTACAACTCAATTATTAGTTAATCAAACTACTGGTAATACAGAAGGTATCCAATTAAATGATATAACTACAAACGTACAAATGATTAATACATATCGTGATATCATCAAAGGGCCAGTTATCTTAGACGATGTTGCTGAAACATTAAACTTAGATTCAACAGTTGGTCAATTGGCTAATCAAATAGAAGTTGTGACTCAGGATAATTCGCAAGTGTTTTCCTTAAATATTACAAGCGAAAATCCTTATGTTGCTTCAGATATAGCAAATACAACAGCTTCAATTTTTCAAGATGAAGTGGGGAATATTATGAACGTTGAAAACGTTACTATTATTTCAGAAGCTGTACCAAATACAAATCCTGTTTCACCAAATAACTTATTGAATTTAACTCTGGGTTTACTTCTAGGCGCTATCTTAGGAGTAGGAGCTGCTTTTCTTTTTGAATTTATGGATAAATCTGTCAAAGATGAACGATTTATCACAGAAACGTTAGGGTGGAGTACTTTAGGTAATGTTTCTGAAATGACTCATGATGAATTAAATGCAAAATTAAACACTATGAAAACTAATACTGTGAAAAGACGATCGAAAGCTAGAGTATAGTATAGGGGGAAAGTTTATGTTTTTTAAGAAAAGTAAAAATCAAACAGCAAATATTGAACGTCCTAGTTTAATTACCTTAACGAGACCTTCTTCAGTTGTATCTGAACAATTCCGTACCATCCGAACAAACATTCATTTTTCAATGGTAGATACAGATTTAAAAAGTTTATCTATCACTTCTGCAGGTCCAGGAGCTGGAAAGTCAACAATTTCTGCTAATTTAGCTGTTTCTTTCGCAAATGAAGGAAAAAAAGTTTTATTAATTGATACGGATATGCGTAAGCCTACTGTGCATAAGACCTTTCGTTTGCCGAATCATGATGGTTTAACAACTATGCTAACGGATAGAAATGCAGAATTAGTCAACATCATCCATCGATTAGATACTGATAACTTATATATATTAACCAGTGGCGCAATTCCGCCTAACCCAGCTGAACTACTGGCATCAAAACGGATGGAACAATTAAAAACTGAGTTAGAAGAATTGTTTGATTTGATCATCTTTGATTTGCCACCAGTGGTTGCAGTTACAGATGCTCAAATCATAGCTAGTAAGACAGATGGAACAATTTTTGTCATAAATAAAGGTGGCGCAGATAAAGAAATGGTTCTGAAATCAAAAGAGTTATTGGATAAAGTTCAAGCCAACGTTATGGGTGCTGTCTTGAACCGAGTAGACACAAAAAATGATCATTATTATACTTATTATGGGGAAAATAGATAAGAGAAAGATTTCTACTGAGTATATTATTCTCAGTATAAATCTTTTGTTCTTTAGTGAGTAACTTGTAGGTGTTAAAGGAGGAAGCAGTTTAGTGAGCAGAAAAACAAAAGTCCTATTTTTGTTGGGATACGATACATTAGCAATTGTTTGTTCAGGTGTTGTTGCTTATTTCTTTTTAGATCCATATATTAAACTGCCTTCAGAATCATTATTTTTAACTATTGGGGGCAGTATTACAATATATTTAATCTTAGCGACTTATTTTAGATTATTTAGAAAAATTAACCGCTATACTAGTATTCGCGAAGCTGTGTCTGTTTTATTGTGCGTAACAAGTGCATATATTTTTTCCGCTCTTATAACGATTATTTTCACTTCAGTTAGTTTCCGTTTTTTAGTATTAAGCTATGTATTTTCAGCTACCTTAATTGTTGGTGGTCGAATAGGCTGGCGCGTCTATAACGAGCACCAATATAAATTAGCACATCATGTTACCTATGATCATTTGATCCGTACTTTAGTTGTGGGAGCTGGACAAGGGGGGAGTCTTTTTGTTAAAAGCTTACAACGTAATGAGAGCGAAGTAAAAGTTGTTGGATTTGTTGATGATGACATAAATAAACAAGGTGCTTTGCTGTATGGAGTTCCTGTTCTCGGTCCAATGGATGATATTCCATCTTTAATTAAGCTACATAATATTGATCAAATTACAGTTGCTATTCCTTCTTTGAAACCAGAAGAGTATGAACGTTTCTTAGACCTTACGACCAATTTAAATATTACTATTAATCAAATGCCGTCATTAGAAGATGTTATGCAGGGAAAGTTAGAAGTCAATCAATTTAGAGATATTGATGTAATTGACTTATTAGGACGTGAAGAAGTCAAGTTAGATATGAATCAGTTAGCCGATAAAATAACTGATAGAACTGTTCTTGTCAGTGGTGCTGGAGGATCAATTGGTTCTGAAATTTGTCGTCAAATTATCAGGTTTTCACCGACACGTATAGTACTATTGGGACATGGGGAAAATTCAATTTACTTAATCCATAAAGAGTTGCAGCAAATAGCACATGAAGAAACAGAAATTATTCCTATTATTGCAGATATTCAAGATCGTGAACGTATTTTTACTATTATGCAAGATTATAAACCAGATAGAGTATATCATGCAGCAGCACATAAGCATGTGCCTTTGATGGAATACAATCCTACAGAAGCAGTTAAAAATAACATTCATGGTACTAAAAATATGGCAGAAGCCGCAAAGTCGGTAAATGTTGGTAGTTTTGTCATGATTTCAACAGACAAGGCTGTTAATCCACCGAACGTAATGGGATCAACAAAACGAATTGCAGAAATGATTGTTACAGGTCTAAACGAACCAGGTAAAACAATATTTGCAGCAGTGCGTTTTGGAAATGTCCTAGGCAGCAGAGGTAGCGTAGTACCGTTGTTTAAAGAACAGATTAAGTGTGGAGGACCGATAACTGTCACCGATTTTCGTATGACACGCTATTTTATGACTATTCCAGAAGCCAGTCGATTAGTTCTTCAAGCAGGCGCATTAGCAAAAGGTGGAGAGATTTTTATTCTAGATATGGCAGAACCAGTTAAAATTGTTAATTTAGCAAAGAAAATGATCAAGTTATCCGGTTATACAGAAAAGGAAATTCCAATTGTAGAAGCTGGAATCCGTCCAGGAGAAAAGTTATACGAAGAACTTCTTACTTCTAGTGAACATACTGATCGGAAAGTTTATGACAAAATTTTTGTTGGTAAAGTTAATAATAAGCCCATAAATGAAGTTATGGATTTTATTTATAAAGTTGAACAATTTAGTAATGATGAATTGAAATCATCTTTAATAACATTTGCAGGAGGAAAGCTAAATCCCACAAGAGTAGCTATCCAGCAAACAAAAGATAAAAATACATTGACAGATAACTCAAAACTTGCTGTTGTAATGAAGAGCTGATATTCAAAAAAAAACAGATAAATAAAAGGAGTCCATCTAATGATTTTTTATTTGAAAATTAAGAGATTCGTTGATATCATTCTATCTTTTTTAGGATTGGCTTTACTTTCTCCAATTTTTTTAATATTAATTATTGCGATAAAGTTAGATTCAAAGGGGCCTGTATTCTTTAAACAAACAAGAGTGGGAGTCAATAAGACTCACTTTGAAATTTTAAAATTTAGAACTATGCGTATAGATACACCAAAAGATACTCCTACCCATTTACTAGGTAGTCCAGAACAGTGGATTACAAAAGTTGGGAAGTTTTTAAGAAAGACATCGTTAGATGAATTACCGCAAATTATCAATGTTTTTAAAGGTGAAATGAGTATTATTGGACCAAGACCAGCTCTTTGGAACCAATACGATTTAATTGAGGAAAGAGATAAATATGGAGCAAATAATGTGCCTGTAGGAATAACAGGGTGGGCTCAAATTAACGGTAGAGATGAATTAGAAATAAAAGTTAAGGCAAGATTAGATGGAGAATACGCGGAGAAAATTGGTTTGTTTATAGATATAAATTGCTTTTTTAGAACCATCTTTAGTGTTGTAAAATCAAATGGTGTTGTTGAAGGTGGTACTGGGGCTGCATTAAAAGAAAAGGATAGAGTTAAGGAGACTGTTACAAGATGAAAAAGGTATTAATTACTGGTCAGAACAGTTATATAGGTAACTCTCTAAAGTATTGGCTCATGAGAGAGCCAGAAATGTACCAAGTAGATACTATTGATATGAAAAATGATTTATGGAAAGCTAAAGATTTCAGCCAATATGATGTGGTATTTCATGTAGCAGGAATTGCGCATGTTTCCACTGATCCAAAAATGGAGGATCTTTATTATAAAGTTAACCGAGACCTCACTATTGAGACAGCTAAAAAAGCTAAATCTGAAGGTGTGAAACAATTTATTTTTATGAGTAGTATTATTGTCTATGGTGATAGTAGGAGTAGTAGTAAAAAAATTATTGATAAAAACACCATACCTATACCTACAAATTTTTATGGAAATAGTAAGCTACAAGCTGAAGAAAAAATTAAACTATTGGAGTCCAAAGATTTTAGCATTGTAATTCTAAGACCTCCAATGATTTATGGAAAAGGTTCTAAGGGAAACTACCAGCGACTAGCAAGAATTGCTAAAAAAATACCTATATTTCCCGAAATTAATAATGAACGTAGTATGCTTCATATAGATAATTTATGTGAATTTCTTAAAATAATAATTGATAAAAAGGTAGCAGGATTATTTTTTCCGCAAAATAAAGAATACGTAAGAACTTCTGAGCTAGTCGAATCTATTGCTAAATTTCATGGGAAAAAAGTTCGAATGGTAAAAATGTTTAATCCACTAATTAAGGCTATGTTCAAAAATAATACTATTAATAAGGTGTTTGGAAATTTAACTTATACAAAATCAATGAGTGTATACGGTGATGAAATGGTTTATCAAATTAGATCTTTTGAAGAATCAATAGAATTTACTGAAAGAGAAGGATGAGTTTAAAGATGCAAGAAAACACAGATATAATCGATAATTTAGTCTCTATAATTACACCAGCATATAATAGTTCAAAATATATTGAAGAATGTATTGAAAGTGTTTTGAATCAGACCTATCAAAACTGGGAAATGTTAATTGTTAATGACCACTCAACAGATAATACTCAGCAAATTGTTGAAGAATATATAAAAAAAGATAATAGGATAAAATTATATAATCAGAAGAGTAATAGAGGAGTAGCGTTTGCTAGAAACACGGCGTTGGAATTATCAAAGGGAAGATACGTTGCTTTTTTAGATTCAGATGATACTTGGAAACCTAAAAAGTTAGAAGTTCAGTTAAACTTTATGTTGAAAAATAACTATGGATTTACTTTTACTTCATATGAAACTATTAATAGTAATCCCAATGGTAAAAAGAAAATATATAGAGTTCCACATAAAATAAATTACAATCAGTATATAAAAAATACTATCATCGGTAATTTAACGGTCGTTATGGATAAAAAATTACTTGGTGAAATTAGTGTGGAGTACGGAGATCTTGAAGATGTTTTGACGTGGATGAAATATCTAAAAATGGGTTATCCTTCATATGGGCTTAATGAAAATTTAGCATGTTATAGAATAACAAAAAATTCAGTTTCAAATAATAAGTTTAAAAATGCTAAAAAGTACTTTTGGTGTTTAAGAAATAGACAAAATTTATCTGTATTACAAAGTATATACTGTCAATTTTTTTATTTGTTTAATGCAACAAAAAAAAGATTAATATAATTTGTAGCTATTTAAAAGAATAGGTATAAAATAAATAATAACGGTATGAGAGGTAGTATTATATGATTATTTTAAAATCAATTGGTGGACTAGGAAATCAAATGTTTGAAATTGCATTTGCAAGATATCTTTCTCTCGAATATAATCAAAAAGTTATTGTAGATACTTCGGTGTATAAAAAATATAAAGTTAGGAATTTTACTTTATCAAATTTATACATAAGTGAATATTATAAGACTTATGACAAACTGCCTTTAAATTTCATAACTAGAGCATTTCTGAAATTAACACAAAAAATATACCATATACAACAGAAATTAATTAGAGTAACATTACATACAGAAAAAATAGGGAGTAAATTATATAACTCTTATGTAAAAAAAGGACTTTATTATAATTTTGATATCTATCACTATGAAAGTTCAAGAATAAATACCAAAATAAAGTGCCTTTATGGTTATTTTCAAAGTGAAGAGTATTTTAGTAAACACAAAGAAATAATCAAACAAGACTTAAAAGTAAAAAAAGAACCTTCACCAAAAGAAAAGATACTTTTAGATGAAATATTATCAGAAAATGCTTTAGCTGTTAGTATGCGTCTAGGGGATGACTACAAACAGTCAAAGTTACTAAATGTATGTACAGATGAATATTATATAAATGGTATACAATACATTTTAGAAAAACATCCTGATGCGACGCTTTATATTTTTAGCGATAATATACAAAGAGCAAAAAAATTGATTAATAGTAACTTCAAAGCAAAATATGTGGAAGGGTTTGAGGATTATGAGTCACTAAGATTAATGTATTCTTGCAATCATTTTGTTATTGCGAACAGTTCATTTTCGTGGTGGGGCTCCTACTTAAGTGAATCACCAAACAAAATTATTGTAGCTCCAGACCGCTGGTATAATACGTCTGATGAAACAGCTGATATTTACACACCTAACATGATTAAACTTGATGTATAGAATGAAATAAATATGTAATAGAGGTTAAATATTATGGAAATTAGCATAGGAATAATATTATATTTTCCTACTATAGAAAATATAAATCAAATATTAACTCTCAAAGATTTGGTTGAGAAAATTTATTTGTATGATAACACTGATGATAAAGAAGTTGCTAGTAAAATAAAAAAACAATTTAGTAACCATATGAACTTTGAATATATTAATGGAAAAACAAATGATGGAATGGCAAAGGCATTAAATAATTTATGCAAAAGAGCAATAAAACATAAACATGACTTTATAATAACGCTAGATCAGGACAGTATATTTGAAAAAGAAGAAATTGAAGAATATATATATATAATAAAAAAAGAAGTTAATAAAGACTATGGAATTGGTCTTTTCGGACCGCAAATTGTTTATTTAGATGGTAAACTTTCTGTTTCAGATTCTAAGAAAAAAACAAATAATAATACTAATGAACTACAAATTACTAATAGAGAATGGATAATTACATCTGGAAGCGCAATTAATCTTTCTATTTTTTCTAACATGGAAGGCTTTGATGAAAAGTATTTTATTGATCGTGTGGACCATGATTATTGTAAACAACTTAGAAATCACAATAAAAAAATTGTACAAATAAACAATATACAATTATATCAACATTTAGGGAATAACACAAAAAATATTTTAATGTATACTTATTCTGAACACAACTCATTACGAAATTACTATATGTTTAGAAATAGGATATACTATTATAATAAATTTTATGAAGGTGTCGAAAAGCAGTTGAAAATTGTGTTAGGTAGTGCTAAGCAAATGATTCTCATTTTAATTTTTGATAAAAATAAATATTCAAAAATCAAGAAAATTGTTGAGGGTTACCAATCGTACAAAAAAGGTGAATTGTATGAATATAACAATTACATTAATAGATAAAATAAAGAATGGGAGAAATGTTTAATGAATCATATTATTTACAAAGTAAGTGGAATTATATGGTTATTTTTGATGTTGTTTCTTCCAGGTACATTGACATGGACAAAATTTTCAATATTAATTGTATTAATACTTAGTTCGTTAATAACTATGCTCAACAATAACAACCTTAACAGAAATAAATCTGCAGGTGTTTTTACAGCAGTACTTATAGGAGCAGTATATATAGTATATGGTTATTCCAATATTAACATCTTAGATCCCAAATTGATAGAGATGCATGTATTTACTCCAATAGCTGCATATATAATTGCCTATCCAATAAAAAATATATTAAATATGAAAAAATTAATGGAGGTATCTATTTTAATAACATTAATAATAGTTTCTTACGATACTATTTATATTTTAACTAGAATGGATATACTTCCTATATGGATAATTCCTAACTGGATAAGTATGTTTACTGAAGACATATCTGGAAGCTTTTTTTTGAATGATAGTGTTGTAGAGGCGAGAATAACGAATCAATCTTCTTTAATGTTCTTATTGCCTTTACTTATCAATCTCTATCTCACAAAAACAGAAATAAAATATAAGAAAAGTTTAATATCATCAATAGTTTTAGGTGTTTTTGTAACATTATTTAGCGGAAGAAGAGCCTTACAGTTAGTTGTTGCAGTTTCAATGATACTATATATAGTATTTTATAAAAACAAAAAAGGCATTAGTATAAAAAGAAGTGTTACTTTTACAGTTTTTATCTGTAGTCTTATGTTTGTAATAAATAATTTAATGAGTGTATTTAATTTAAATTTATCCGTGATTGTTGACACTTTTTTTAGAGCATTTGATTTTAAAAATACTACAAGCGGAGTTATACGTTCTACGCAAATATCTGCATTAATAGAAGGGTGGAAGCAAGCACCCGCATTTGGTCATGGTATTGGAGCACATCCCAGTTACATAAGGAATACTGGAAGTCCATGGTCATATGAGATGGTGTATCATGCTTTTCTATACCAAGTTGGAATAATTGGTATAGTTTTATATGGGATACTAATTTATTTATTATTAAATAAAATTTATAAGCTGTATAAATATGATAATTCTGCTAGTAAAATAAGTTTCTCAATATTAAACGCATTTATATGCTTTCTTATCGCAGGGGCGTCAAATCCTCTTGTGTATTATCTATGGGCATGGGCATACGTGTTTGCATGCTCAAACTTACCTTTAAAAGATACTGAAAATGAGGTAACAGTGAGTACAAGTTATAGCAACCTAGATTAAAGAGAGCATTCTCTTTAAAGAAACTAGTTACTTCGAGCAAGTAAACATTGGAGGTTTTGATAAATGTTTTCAATTATAGTGGTGAATTGGAACGGTGAGAAATATTTAAAAGGTTTTTTTAATAGCTTAGTAGAGCAAAATTATAAAAATTTCGAAGTTTACTTTGTTGACAATGGATCAAGTGATTATTCTTTAGATATTGTAAAAGAATATTCACGTTATTTGGAGATTATAGTAATAAAACTCTCAGAAAATTTAGGGTTCGCTGAAGCTAATAATATTGGTATTGATGTAGCCTTAAAAAGGAATGCAGATTATATTATTACTTTAAATAATGACATGGAATTAGCTAATGATTGTCTCCATAAAGTACATTTAGCAGTTTTAAATTCAAAACCAAACGATGTATACCAAATTTTAATTGTAAATTATTATGATAGAAAGCTTATTGATGCTGCAGGTATTAAATTTGATAAATTTCTATTTGCTTCTCAAATTGGACATGGCAAAAAAATAAATTCATTTGATTTCAAAAGGACTAAATTGCAAGGAGTATGTGCAGGAGCAGCAGTTTATTCTAAAAATTCATTATTGAGAATAAAAGAAAGTGATGGATATTATTTTGACCCTAGCTTTTTTGCTTACTATGAAGATGTAGACCTTTCTTTAAGATTAAAAAAAATGTCCAATAATTTTCTATTATTAAATGATGCAATAGTATATCATCACCACTCTGGTACTGGGATACAAAATTCTCCCTTTAAAACATTCTATCTAACAAGAAATTTATTCCTATATTCGAAAAAATATAATTTAAAATATTATTATTTCTTACTAAAAGGAATTTATCTTTCTCTTACAATAGCTAAAGCCACTAAATTTATAATAAAGAGAGATTATAAAAATGTTAATGCTATATATAAAGCTTTAAAAAGTATTTAATGTTAGAAATCATTTTTTTATATTTGTTATAGCGTCCCAAATTTTGAAGGAGCTAAAGAAGGTTTTAAGGAGAGTGTATGTTTTAGTGTTTGAGAATACTAGTACTAATAAAGATGAGTATTCAAAATTAATGAATACTATAAAAAAAATGAATGAAGACTATATCGCAATGGATAATAATAAGTATTTTAAAATAGGCTTAGGAATAGAGTTGTTTTTTAATGCTATTAAACATAAAAAATTAAGCGATATAAGAAGAGCAGGAAGTACTATAAAAAACTCTACCAAAGTTAAAGCAAAACGTAATACATTAATAAAATCACAACCTAATTATTTTTCTAACGAGAGAATAGCTGTATATACATGTATTGTTGGTAATTATGATATGATAGTTGAACCATTATTTGTACCTAATAATTGTGATTTCTACATATTTACTGATTTACCAATTAGTAATGATTCAGTTTGGAAAAAGATTGATGTAAACCTATTAGATGAGAAAGTCAAGCGATTAGACTCGATAAGAATGAATAGATACATTAAGATGCATCCACACTTTTTTTTAAATAAGTATAGATACTCCATATATGTAGATGGAAATATACAAATAGTCTCTGATTTAACTGAATACATCTATTCTATTGGGAAATGCGGTGTAGCAGCGCATTTTCACAGTGAAAGAGATTGCGTGTATGATGAATGTAATTCTGTAACAAGTATGAAAAAAGATTCTACAGAAAGTATAAATAGACATAGAATGCACTTAAAGAATAATAATATGCCTGTTCGTTATGGATTGATAGAATGTAATGTTTTAGTGCGTGACCATCAAAATAAAATAATCACTAAAATTATGGAAGAATGGTGGTATGAATTTTCAAATTATTCTAAAAGAGATCAGATTTCATTGCCGTACGTCCTATTTAAAAATAATATAAAACCAATAGAAATTGCAACACTAGGTAATAATGTTTATACAAATCCTTCATTCCGAATAAAAAAACATCTTTAGAACATACTTTTAATGAAGAAAATATATTGATTAAAAAAAGGATATATAAGGAGGAACTATGGAAATACCATTATTCATTGATTTTGAAACTAAAAATGGCATCCATAAACACTTGGAGTTAGCAACAAAACGAAAATTGATTTACCCTTTATACAACAATTATAATCGCTTAGAGAAACTTTTTTTTATGAGAATACCATTATATCTACAATTAAAACTAAATCTATGGTGTCCATTGTACTTAAGATGGGGCAAATGGAAGGAATTGATTCCTTCTTACAGTAATGTTGTAGTAACTGCAAGTTATCATACGATTCCTTTGGTTAAATATCTAAATAAACACTTTCCCAGTCTAAATATTAATGTTTTTTATTTTAATCCCGTTGCTAAAGATGTCCCTATTATTTTCTTTCGAAAGTTAAATTGTAAATTATGGTCTTTTGATAAAGAAGATTGTAGAAAATATGATTTGAATTATAATAATCAATTTGTGGTAAAAGAAAATTACAATAATAAAAGTAATGAGGCCATAACTGATGTCATTTTTGTTGGATCAGATAAAGGTCGATTGAGCAACCTACTAGAATTAGAAAAAAAATTAAATTTCAATAAGATAAGTACTGAATTTCATATAGTAGCAACTTTTGGAGAAGAAAAAAACAATAAGTACAGTTACAAAAGCTATCTAACGTATGAAGAAATAGTTAATTTAGAAGCTAAATCAAAAGTTATTTTAGATTACGTACAATGCGGACAAAAAGGACAGACAATTAGGCCTTTAGAAGCAATATTTCAAAATAAAAAAGTTATTACAAATAACCAATCAATTACAGAAGAACCATATTATAATAAGAAGTTTTTTTTTATTTTAAATAAAGATAATTTTGACAATATATATGAGTTTGTTAATGACTATGTGGAAGAAAAAATGAGTATACACCCTATGTACGAAATAGAGGGATGGTTAAAGAATTTTGTAATTTAAATGAAGTATAAATTAGGAGAATATAATGATTAAATATGAAAAAAAACAATCTATGATAAAAAAAACTTTAATATATTTAGCTGGGAATTTTTCTTCTAGAATTTTTTCTCTATTAATTATACCTATTTATGCTGAATACTTAAGTGCAACAGAATTAGGTCAATATGATTTTCAAATAACAGTCGCCAACTTACTTATGCCTTTAATTGGGCTAGCAATTTGGGAAGCAATACTAAGATTTGGATTAAAGGCTGAAGATACAGAATTAAAAAAAATTTTTTCCACAGCTGCTGTAATTTCTTCCGTTATTTTGATATTTTCCTTTTTTATTTTGCTAGGTATATATAGTAATCTCTATGGGTTTAATACTCTAAGTTTACTATATGTACTTATGATTATACTTATGCCTGTAGTAACAATACTCGGATATATGTCAAGAGCAGTGAAGGCAAACAAAGTATTTGCACTTGCTGGAGTTGTTGCTTCAATTGTAAATATAACTGGAATACTATTGTTTGTTGTGATTATGGAGCTAGGTGTTTTTGGCTTATTATTATCTACAATATTATCAAATTTTTTTAATAGTTTATTTCTTTTAGTAGGTGCTCGTTTGACTACATATTTGAGTATTTATTCCTACGATAAAGAGTTAGGAAAAAAACTAATATCATTTTCTATGCCTTTAATTTTCAATCTAACTTTTGGATGGTTTATTAATAGTTTTTCAAGATTTTATATTAATATATCATTGGGAGCTACTGCTAATGGTATTTACGCTTTCGGAAGTAAATTTTCGGGTATATTATTACAGTTTGCTTCAATTGTAAATATGGCTGCTATAGAAGACGCTATAATTTCTAGTAAAAGCAAAAACTTTGTATCAAGATTTGAAAAAAATATAGAGAATATTACTACACTTTTTTTCAATGTATGTTTTATCTTAATGCCGATTATAGCCCTATATTATAATTTTGTTGACAACACTGATTTTAAATCGTCACTAATTTTAGTTCCTATTCTATTAATTGTAGCGATTCTAAATAATACATCAACATTAATTGGAAATGTATTTCCTGTTTTTGATAAAACATCTAAAGCCTTTATAACTTCGTTAATTGCAGGTATTGCGAATTTCTTTTTCTCTATAGTCTTAGGTTATTTTTTTGGATTAATTGGAATATGTTTAGCACAACTATTCAGTACCGCTCTTTTGGTTCTTACAAGATACATTATTGGTAATAAAATAGTTAAGTATAATGTTAATTGGAAAAAATTTATAATAAATATTTTATTATTTCTAATTATTGCAACATTCTCAATTATTGGAAACTATATAATTCAATCTCTTATCTTTATAGTAAGCATGATTTTGTTTATAGCTCATTACAAACCCTGGTTAGAAGAACAAATAAAAAAAATTTTAGTGAAGATATAAGCTTAGTTTAAAATAAAAGAACTAAATTAATTTTTCATTGGGCTTACTTATAGATAAAGTTTACGATGGTTAGAAGTGAAAAATGTTATATCAATTAAAAATTTCATTAAGAAGGAGTTTTTTTATGAAGGGAATTATTTTAGCCGGTGGGAGTGGCACGCGATTATATCCACTCACAAAAGCAACATCCAAACAATTAATGCCGATTTATGATAAACCAATGATTTACTATCCGATGTCAACTTTAATGCTGGCTGGTATTAAAGATATCTTAATCATATCAACACCAGAAGATACTCCCCGGTTTGAACAATTATTTGGAGACGGGCATGAACTTGGCTTGAACTTAGAGTACAAAGTTCAAGAAACCCCAAATGGTTTAGCAGAAGCTTTCATTCTAGGAGAAGACTTTATCGGGAATGATTCAGTTTGTCTTATCTTAGGGGACAATATTTATTATGGTGGCGGCTTATCTAAGATGCTACAACGTTCTGCTAGTAAAGAAACTGGAGCTACCGTTTTCGGTTACCATGTCAATGATCCTGAACGTTTTGGTGTTGTGGAATTTGATGACCAAATGAAAGCTATCTCGATTGAGGAAAAACCCGCACAGCCCAAATCAAATTATGCTGTCACTGGACTGTATTTCTATGACAATCAGGTCGTTGAGATCGCTAAAAGCATTCAACCTTCAGAGCGTGGAGAGTTAGAAATTACGGATGTCAATAAAGCTTATTTAGAAGCTGGTGCATTAGAAGTTGAAGTCATGGGACGCGGGTATGCTTGGTTGGATACTGGAACTCATGAATCACTACTAGAAGCTGGAACGTTTATTGAAACGATCGAAAAACGCCAAAACTTAAAAGTCGCTTGTTTAGAAGAAATTTCTTACCGCATGGGTTACATTACTCGTGAACAATTGATTGACTTAGCACAGCCATTAAAGAAAAATGAATACGGTCAATATATGTTGCGTTTAGCAACGGAGGTGCAATAATGAGTAAAATCAAAGTAACAGAGACTAAATTAACAGATGTTAAATTGATTGAACCAGCTGTTTTTGGCGATCACCGAGGTTTTTTTACGGAAAGTTATTCAGATGAAGAATTTAAAGCCGCAGGCATTGACTTCAATTTTGTTCAAGACAATCATTCTTTATCGACACAGCCAGGGGTTTTGCGTGGGTTGCATTTTCAAAAAGGCGCAGCTGCTCAAACCAAACTCATACGTGTCGTGACGGGAGTCGTCTTGGATGTGATCGTGGATATCCGTAAAGGGAGTCCGACATATGGTCAATGGGAAGGATATGTGTTATCGGAATACAATCACCGTCAATTGCTGGTCCCTAAAGGATTTGGGCATGGTTTTGTGACATTGACGCCAGACGTCAACTTCTTATACAAATGCGATAACTACTACAATGCAGAAGCCGACGGTGGAATTGCTTTTGACGACCCAGCATTGGGTATCGATTGGCCGATCGCTATCGATAAAGCGATCACATCTGAAAAAGACTCACAACACCCTACCCTAAAGGAATTCGAAGCAGAAAATCCATTTGTGTATGGTGAAATATAATAACTAGGAGATAAAGAAGATGAAACACATTATTGTGACTGGTGGAGCCGGATTTATCGGTTCAAATTTTGTGCATTATGTGGTGAACCATCATCCAGATGTTCACGTAACCGTATTGGACAAATTAACGTATGCAGGGAACAAAGAAAACTTAGCTGGTCTCCCAGAAGATCGAGTGAAATTGGTTGTAGGAGATATCGCTGATGCCGAACTAGTCGATCGTTTGGTCAAGGAAACGGATGCGGTGGTTCATTACGCAGCTGAATCTCATAATGACAATTCTCTGAAAGATCCTTTTCCGTTTGTGCAAACCAACATCATTGGTACGTATACTTTGATCGAAGCTTGTCGAAAACACAATGTGCGTTACCATCATGTATCTACAGATGAAGTTTATGGTGACCTTCCTTTACGTGAAGACTTACTAGGTCACGGGGAAGGACCAGGAGAGAAGTTTACAGCTGAAACTCCTTATAACCCTTCAAGCCCGTATTCATCGACTAAAGCTGGATCAGATCTGTTGGTCAAAGCTTGGGTGCGTTCATTTGGATTGAAGGCAACGATGTCGAACTGTTCCAATAATTATGGTCCTTATCAGCACATTGAGAAATTTATTCCGCGCCAAATCACTAATATTTTAGCGGGGATTCGTCCCAAACTCTATGGTGAAGGGAAAAACGTACGGGATTGGATTCATACCAATGACCATTCTTCAGCCGTTTGGGCCATCTTGACCAAAGGCCGCATTGGAGAAACGTACTTGATCGGTGCCGATGGAGAAGAAAACAACAAGCATGTGTTGGAATTGATTTTGGAACTGATGGATCAGCCTAAAGATGCGTATGATCATGTAAAAGATCGTGCAGGACATGATTTGCGTTACGCAATTGATTCAACGAAATTAAATGAAGAATTAGGTTGGACGCCAGAGTTCACTAACTTCCGTGATGGATTAGCGGATACGATCAACTGGTACACGGAACACAAAGACTGGTGGTTGGCTGAAAAAGAAGCTGTTGAAGCAAACTACGCTCAAAATGACCAATAACCCAATCAAAAAAAGATAAAAAAGATAGGATGTTTCCTATCTTTTTTCATAGAGGAGGGCATCCTATGATTTTAATTACCGGTGCAAACGGCCAATTAGGTTCGGAATTGAAAAAACTATTAGCTGAAAAAGAATTGGCTTATGTGGCCGCAGGCTCTAAAGACTTAGACATTACCGATAAATCAGCCGTTCAACAAGTATTCTCAGATATTAAACCATCTGTTGTTTACCATTGTGCAGCTTATACGGCAGTAGATGCAGCAGAAGACGAAGGTAAAGAACAGAATCAATTAGTCAACACTACAGGAACACAAAACATCGCAGAAGCAGCAGAAGCTGTGGGAGCAGAACTGGTTTACATCAGTACCGATTATGTGTTTGACGGTACGAATGAAGATGAGTATACCGTTGATGCGCCAACTAATCCTCAAAACGAATACGGGCGTGCTAAATTAGCTGGGGAAAAAAGTGTTCAAGAGATCTCTAGCAAAGCGTACATTGTTCGAACGTCTTGGGTCTTTGGAGAATTCGGGAACAATTTTGTCTTTACGATGCAGCGCCTGGCTCAAACACATCCTCGATTGACGGTAGTGAGTGATCAGATTGGTCGCCCAACATGGACACGTACTCTGGCGGAATTTATGCTTCATCTAACCACCACTCATCAAGAGTATGGACTTTATCATTTATCCAATGGCGGACATTGTTCGTGGTATGAGTTTGCCAAAGAGATCCTAAAAGGTGAGGCAGTAGAAGTAGCTCCTGTTACTTCTGAAGAATACCCACAAAAAGCATATCGCCCTAAACATTCTATTATGGACTTATCTAAAGCAAGAGCTACTGGATTTGATATTCCTACATGGAAAGAAGCACTGCTTAGATTCAAAGAAAATTTATAAGCTCTTATAATAAAAATCTATTTAAAAGTATGGAGAGAAAGCAATGAATTCAAAAAAGGTATTAGTAACAGGTGTAGGTGGTTTTATTGGGTTTCATCTCTCTGAAAGATTACTCAATGAAGGGTATCAAATTGTTGGTATTGATAATATTAATGACTATTATGATGTTAACTTGAAACATCATCGATTAGATAAAATAAAAGATAAGGAAACATTCACTTTTATTAAAATGGATATATCGGATAAGAAAAAATTAGAAGGAGTTTTTGAAGAATATAAGCCTAATATTGTTATCAATTTAGCTGCTCAAGCAGGGGTTCGTTATTCTATTGAGAATCCAGATATTTACATACAAAGTAATGTGATTGGATTCTTTAATATTCTAGAGGCATGTAGACATTTCCCAGTAGAGCACCTATTATATGCTTCTTCTAGTTCAGTATATGGGTCCAATAAAAAGGTTCCGTTTGAAGAAACTGACTTTGTAGATAATCCTGTATCTTTATACGCTGCTACTAAAAAGTCTAATGAATTAATGGCACATACATATAGTCATTTATATAATATACCAGCAACAGGTTTACGTTTTTTTACAGTATATGGACCAATGGGAAGACCGGATATGGCATATTTTGGTTTTACAGATAAGTACTTTAATAATGAATCTATCCGTATCTATAATAATGGTAATTTTGCTAATGATTTATATCGTGATTTCACATACATCGATGATATTGTAACGGGAATTAAAGGACTGTTAGATAATCCTCCAGTAAAAACATCAGAAAAAGCACCACATACTGTTTTTAATATTGGAAATAACAATCCTGAAAAATTAATGGTATTTATTAACAATTTAGAACAGGCTTTAAGTAATTCTTTAGGAAGAGAAGTAGAATTTGAAAAAATTTACGAACCTATTAAAGCTGGAGATGTGCCAGCAACTTATGCTTCTACTGACAAGTTACAAGAAGCAATTGGCTTTAAACCAGAAACTTCTATTCAAGACGGCTTACAACAATTCACTGATTGGTATGTAGAATATTATAATAAAAAATAATACGAAGAAATGGAGAAAGCAAATTGAAATCATTAATAGATAAGTCTAAAGAAATTTATAATTACACTGATATTCGTGCTGTACGTTCTCCTCTTTGTATTTATCCAGTAGGAGCCCACTTTGATCATTAAGGTTGCTGAGTTACAGGAATGACATTAGATTTTAGCCTGGATATGATTTATTCGCTAACAAATAATGGGTATATATGTATTCAAAGTTTGAATTTAGCAGACAAAGAGTATTTCACATTAGTAATGAACCTGACTATATATCTGGATTTTGGGGGATTACATTCGTGGCGCAGTATTAGCCTTGCAACCAGATTATGTTTGGAAAAAGGATTAATTGGTATAGTTAGCAGTGAACTACCGACTGACGTGCTAAGTTCTTCAGTAGCAGTCACTACAGCTTATTTAATGGTGTTGTGCGATGTAAATGATATTGAAGTATCTAAGCTAGATTTAATTAATACAGACACTGAGTAGAAACTCAATTTATCGGTTTGAAGAATGACATTGTATATCAATTAGCGGACATTTGAATATGAATAATCAATTAATGGTCATGGATTGTAAAACGAATGAATATGAGATGATTCAAAAAAGGGCTAATAGATACGTTGCCATTATTTAAATAATATCTTGAAGAAGGAAATGAACCAGATGCTCCTAGGCACTTCGTTCCTATCTAAATGGAAAAAAAGCTATTCATGCTTATTTATTTGGTGGCAAATTGTATGATATTGGGATGCTTGAAAGCTACCAGAAAGTAAAATGCTTATTTATAAAGTAGATAAGAAATACGTTCTGTAAATGGTTTTGTTGAGAAAGGGAGGTTTTGCCTTGAATAGTGCTTATTTGATTACTATAGCAACAGGTTTTATAGCTTTAATTGGGGCGCTACTGATACTAAATGATTACATTGTTTATTATTTAATGGCATGTACTCGATTTATAAAAAGCAAACGCGGAGACCATACTTCAAGATTAAAATTTGATTTAAAATCTTATGAGTACGTTGGAAGATCAAGGATAGCAATTGGTGTTATTGTTGTAGCTTTTTTGTTTATCGTATTCAATAATGATGCTTCTTTTATTTTGAGATTCATTTTTCTAGTAATTTTATTGTGTATAATTATTTTAGTTGCAATTGAAATTTATGGAATAGGCATCCATAGGAATGAGTACATCATAATAAAAGATGACAGTAACAGCAAATGGCTAATACAGGATAGTTACTTAAAAGATGGATCCTATATAGCAAGAAATATTTTAGACAAAATATAAGAGGTTGTAGTAGCATTGAAATATTTAATGAGTTTGTTGGATATCAAAAGGTAAAGAAAATAACTAAAGTCAATTATATACTAGATGATCAATGAAACTGCTGATTTGAATTCTTTTTTACATTAAACCAGTGGTATAACTATTCTATATTTTGCTAAAAATCTATAAATTATGAAAGAGTATGGAACTATCTAAAACTAAAGAAATTTGAAATAATTAAAAATTAAAATAGTTTGCTACTTTTATAGTTCTTTGAAAAAAACGTTTTTGAATAAAAAATAAGTTCTTGAGACTGGAATAAAAGGTCATTCTTGAAATGAAAAAAGCGGAGACTCAGTTTTTTAATCCGGAGTTTTCGTTTTTTTTTTTTGAATTGTTGTATTTTTGGTACATTCTCCCAGTATAGTTGTTAAATTTATGTTCAAAAAGGTACTTAAAACTATTTAGTCTAAATTTCATAACTAGACTATATTTCATTTGTATAGTAGTACCAGCAGAAACTTTTTTCATTATAAAACTAAAGCTTATACGAAATAAATTATCTCGATTTCACCATCGCGATAAAATAGGAAACGAGAATAAACTATCTTGGAGGTGCGGCAATATCAAACTGCTGTTGCTCCAGTGTTTTAAGATTTGTATCCAGCTTTTTTTGGGCTATAATAAATAGTAATCGCAATAAAGGGAGTGAATCAATGGTACGATTATTGCATTATGTGAAGAGTTATAAGCGGCAAGTTATTTTAGGGCCTTTTTTTAAGTTTTTGGAAGCTGTGTTTGAATTAATATTACCTTTATTGATGGCACGGTTGATTGATGAAGGGATTGCGCAAGGGAATATCACGAAAATTTGGCAAATGGCGGGTTTAATGGTGTTGATGTCAGCAGTTGGTGCTGGATGTGCGCTTATTTGTCAGTATTTTTCTTCGGTTGCTTCGCAAGGGTTCGGCACGGAATTGCGGAATCAGTTGATGAAGAAAATCAATACATTATCGCATGAAGATCTGAATAAGTTTGGTACAGATACTTTAATTACACGGATGACAAATGACATCAATCAATTGCAGCTGGCTTTAGCCATGTTGATCCGTTTAGTGGTTCGAGCGCCGTTTTTAAGTGTGGGTGCAGTTTTAATGGCGTTTATTATTGATGTAAGGCTGGGTTTTCTTTATTTGCTATTATTGCCCATCTTCTGTGTAGTGTTGTTTTTAATTATTCGTTATACAGTGCCGCTATATAAAAAAGTGCAACAACGTTTGGACAATTTAAACGAACTGGTTACTCAAAACTTAAGCGGAGTACGGGTGATTCGTGCTTTTGCCAGAACAAAAAGTGATACGAAACAGTTTGAAAGCAGTACGGATGATTTAGCACAAGTAAATGAAAAAGTAGCGAATGTCTCTGCACTTCTATCCCCTAGCACGACTTTGATCATGAATATTGGGGTCATCATTCTGTTGTACTTAGGCGGTTTTTCCGTAGATAACGGGTCTTTGCAACAAGGACAAGTTTTAGCACTTATTAATTATATGAATCAGATGTTGTTAGCTTTGATTGTTGTTTCCAATTTAGTGATCGTGTTTACCCGTGCTGCTGCTTCTGCACAACGGGTGAATGAAGTGCTGGACACAACACCAAGTTTATCCTCTCCAAAAGATGGGAAGGCTATTGATCAGAACTCTTCTCCGTTAGTTGAATTTAGAGATGTAGATTTCAGATACAGTAAAGAAGCTGGCTTATCTTTAAAGAACATCAATTTTTCAGTTTCTGATAAAACGATGATCGGTATAACCGGTCCTACTGGGAGCGGAAAGTCGACCTTGACCCAACTAATCCCACGCTTTTACGATGTCAGTGGTGGGAGTGTACGATTTTTAGGGTTGGATGTCCAGGAGTGGGATTTAACAGAATTACGCGAAAAAATAGCGATGGTTCCACAAACGGCCGTTCTTTTTAGTGGAACGATACGAGAGAACTTGCAATGGGGGAAAAGTGACGCAAGCGATGAAGAATGCTGGCAAGCTTTAGAGACTGCTCAAGCCATCGATTTCGTTAAGAATCTTCCTGACCAACTGGATTCTCTTGTAATGGAAAATGGGAAAAACTTTTCAGGCGGCCAACGCCAACGTTTGACCATTGCTAGAGCATTAATTGCTAAACCAAGGTTGTTGATACTGGATGATTCTTTGTCTGCTTTAGATTACCAAACCGATTTGAATTTGCGGGAGGCTTTGAAGCGAGACTTGGATTGTACGGTAATGATCATTTCACAAAGAATCCGTTCCTTGCAAAAAGCTGAGGAAATTTTATTGATGGATAGCGGTCGATTACTAGCTAAAGGAACACATGAAGAATTGCTAGAAAAATCATCGGAGTATCAAGAATTAGTCGCATCACAGGAGGAGAAGTAAGATGAAAAAATTATCTTCCGAAGGTTTCCGTTATTTTTGGCCCTATCTGCAGGCTTATCCGAAAGAGCTGATCGCTGCTAGTTTGTTCGGCATTGCCAACGGTGTGACGGTCGTATTGATGACCTATTATATTGGTGTCTCCGTTGATCTCCTAATAGGTGCAGGACAAGTAGATTTTACTGGTTTGTTCCGTATCTTAGCGCTTTTCGGAGGGATTTTACTTTTGACGGTCGTCAGCCAATGGGTCATCCAGATTTTAGGGAACCGTATTGCTTATCGATCTGTTGCAGAACTCAGGAAGGATACATTTGAACATTTAAACCGCCTTCCTCTAAGGTATTACGATCAAACAGCGCATGGAAATATCGTCAGTCGGTTTACCAATGACATGGACAATGTCTCAGTTGCGATTTCTGCTGTCTTTATCCAATTGTTTTCAGGAGTTTCGACCTTGGTGCTGGCCTTAGCGTTCATGTTGTATTTGAGCCCCTTGTTGACCATTGTTGTGCTCGTTGCCACTCCGATTATCTTTACCGTTATGTGGGTAGTAGCAAGGGCATCTCAACACAATTTCAGCAGTCAGCAGAAAATCACTGGAGAACTTTCCGGTTTTATTAATGAGCGCATTCGAAACCAGAAAATAGTGAAAGCTTTCCAACAAGAAGGCGCTTCTCAAGAAAGATTTGAAGAAATTAACCAGCGCTTGTATGTCGATGGGCAAAAAGCCCAATTTTCTTCTTCATTGACGAACCCTCTTTCACGGGTAGTGGATCACTTAGCCTATATTTCGGTTGGTTTAGTTGGGGGATTGTTGGCCTTAAACGGCAATTATGGTGTCACGATTGGAGTCATTTCCAGTTTTACGATCTATTCCAGTCAATTTACGAAACCTTTTATCGAGATTTCCGGAATCACCACACAAATTCAATTGGCTTTTGCCGGTTTGGACCGTGCTTATGAAATTATCCAACAGCCGATCGAAGAACCAAGTGAAGAAAATGCTCGTGTACTGACTGAAGCCAAAGGGGCTGTATCTTTTCGGGATGTGGACTTTGCTTATCAAGAAGGGCAAACTTTGATTACTGATTTTAATTTAGAAGTCCAGCCTGGAGAAACCATCGCCATTGTAGGGAAAACGGGAGCCGGAAAATCAACATTGATCAATTTATTGATGCGGTTTTATGATGTCGATAAAGGAAGTATTTTAATTGATGGAACCGATATTCGTCACATTACGAGGGATAGTTTGCGTCAAAGTTTTGGGATGGTACTGCAAGAAACGTGGCTTTTTGAAGGCTCTTTACGTGCGAATTTGCGTTACGGTCGCAAAGACGCAACGGACGAAGAAATCTACGATGCATTAAAAATGACTTATATGTATGATTACGTAGCACGTCTTCCTGAAGGGCTCAATACACGTATTGGGGACAGCGGGATCAAAATATCTGATGGTCAACGCCAATTACTGACTATTGCTCGAACCATGATTTCTGAACCGGATATGCTGATCTTAGATGAAGCGACCAGTTCGGTAGATACGTTAACAGAGCAAAAAATCCAGTCGGCTTTCTTACACATGATGGAAGGGCGAACCAGTTTTGTGATCGCCCATCGTCTTTCAACAATTCGGAATGCCGATAAAATTCTAGTGTTGGATCAAGGGAATATTTTAGAGATCGGCAGCCATGATGAATTACTGGCGCAAGACGGATATTACAAGAAGCTTTATAAAGCTCAATTTGCGGCAGAAGAATAAAAGAAGCGCTAGATACAACTCAAAACTCAGGACTGAGAGGGAAACCTCTCTGTTCTGAGTTTTATTTTGTATCTAGACTATCTATTTTATAGCGTTGGTAAAGGATTCCTCCAAGAATTTCTAGAAGTTGGTGTTTAAACAGCTTAGACTTTCTACCAACGTTATATAATGAAGAATCTTTGTTTTGTGTTTAGCGTTTATTTAATTTGCATTCAAATAGCTTCTTGAAACTGTTTAGCTTAATCTTTTCTTGAACTTTCTAACTCAGCTAGAATATCCATGGCTTTTTTGTATTCTAAATTGGGACTTCCATCTAAGTTTTTGTCTGTGATCTTAAAGCCTAACTTTTGGTATAAGCCAATAGCTACATGGCTCCAAGTTTGAGTATGCAGATAAATAGGAGAAGTATCCTCCAAATTTTGCAGTGTCTTAAGAGTACGCTTCATCATGGATTTTGCGAGACCTTTTCCTTGATAACCTGGTTTTACAGCTACCCAATGAACAAGAGGGTAACGATCACCGTTGGCTGTCTCTTTCCACCAGGCTGAACAAGTCCCGACTTTTTCTCCCAAAGGGTCGGTTACAAACAACATCCGCTTTTTCAACTCTTGCGGGTATGGGGCGAATTTCTGTTTAAAATAATCCAATGCTTGTGCCTCGTCATCAAATTCTGCAACGGCTGTTTCGATAGCTGCCCATTCCAGTTCATCGCCCTCTTGGTAAAATTCAAAGTGAAACCCAAAGTGAAACCCAGCAGGTAGATTCGGTTCGCTGACTGGAAGATCCTTCACTCGATACATCCAAAATTCTGCATATGGAATTGATTTATCTAACAAAAAAAGCACCTCTTTCTTCTCTTTTGTAGTGGTTAAATTTAATGTACCATTTTGCAGTTCTAAAGTTAAGGTTAATTTTTTTTACTTAGGGAAAATAGTTGAAATTTTAGCTAAAGTTATCAATCAAGTTAGGTTTAGCTTAAAAGTGAGAAGTTGAGACAGTTGACCAGCAAAAGGGGTCTGTAGTAGTTTTTCTTGTTTATCCCAATGAAGCTTTACTGAATTATTACCCAGCTCAAGCGAAAGAATGCTGGTATGTAGGGATTTATATATATAAGTAAATAAAGCTATTTTGCCTCCAAACTTCCTGTAAAAGGAATTTTTAGAGGCTTTTTTGTTGTCTTTGGTTCTTTGTCGGATTTGTTCGAGAGCGGTATTCTACAAGTGTACAAGGCCTTGTAACATCACTTGAAGGATATGACAGCGATGATGAGAAAATTAACGGAAGAAAACGAACGGGATTTTTTTGATCAGTATTCGGGAATGGTCCATGGAACATTGAAGCGGTTAGGAGTATGGCATTCTCATGCCGATTATGATGATTTTGTGCAACAAGGCTTATTAAAATTAGTAGAAGCCTATGAAAATTATCCAAAAGACTTTGAACAAATGGAGTGTGCGAAGCAATTCGGCGGCTACGCGTATCAAAAAGTCTATTGGCATATGATTGATTTATTACGGAAACAAAAGCATAAATGGGAACGTGAGATGGCTTGGCCTGAAGATTTAGAAGCGAATCAGCCTGATATACAGATGTCTATTGAGCAGAGCTATCAAGAAATGGATCTGCTGAAGAACATGTTGCCACTATTAACCAAAAAGGAACAAGCGTATTTAGTAGATGCGGTAGTCAACCGGTTATCGGTGACTGAAATTGCTCAAAAGCAAGGAGTTAGTCGGAAGACGGTTTATGAATGGAAGAAAAAGGTAGCGGAAAAATTGGTGGATTTCCTAGAGATTTTGAAGAGTTGAACAACCAAAGACAGCTTATGCCAGAGTTTTATTTGGCAAGAGCTGTCTTTGGTTGTTATTTTGAAGGAGAGTCGGATTTAAAGTTTTTCATAAAGTGGCTTCTTATTTCATCAATGTAAGGATTCTTTTCGCCAAAAATCTTTTCGAGTATTTCGTTGATGCGGAAATAAGACATAAACACCATTACTTTATCTAATGGATAGTGGACGGTAGTGAAAGCAGGATCTTTCAAGCGTCTTTCAACAATGTTTAATTCGTCCCTATATTGTGACAGGTGCGTGTGGGGATAGAGCCCAATCAGTTCTGTAATGAATACACGTTGCATGTGAGAAAGCACTGCAGAGCGTTCAATTTGCTCTTTAAAACTGTGAGGAGAAATATCCAGCTGCAATTCATAATGATGACGAAAAGTAATCTGCATATGATTATCGGCTTTATTTTCAGTAGCTAACAGGATATGATGAGCAGCGTACCAGCTGGTGGAACCAGTGGTTGTACCTTTTTCTGGGATAAATATTTCATGGCCCGAAACAAAGGGACAGCGTTTGTGAAAGCCAAGACTTTTTCCAACGTATTGAATAAAGCTGTAAGGAAATGGTTTTTGGTTAAAATACCTTTCCATGATCGTGCGTGAGTCCTCAGTTGTTTTTAAAGGAGGTTCATCAAACTGGAAAACTAGGGTATTGAAAGGCGTATCTTTCCTGTCACAGATGTCTTTTATGTAAAAGGTCTTTGAAGTTAATACAATATGCTTTTGCTCTCGACTGATCGTCAGCAAAGTAGAAAGATTTTGTTCTGCGATCAACAGAGATTCCGTTGTTTGTTTAGTAAGAGTAGTTTGATAGTAATATTTTAAATTAGGTGTCTCATTGATATAATGAGCTGGATGTTTATGGGAATCTGTAGACTGGTAATAATTTGTTGATAAACCTGTGAAATACTCTCGGTGTTGATTACGTTCAAAATCTTCTCTCATACTGCTATCCTCATTCCATATTAGTTTGTTAATAAATTAGTCTAGTTATATTGTAAACGTTTTCTTTTATTTTAGATAGCGATTTTTATAGAAGATATTGATAGAGCGGAGTGAAAGAAATTTCTTGCTATGATTGAAGAGGGAAATAACCAAGGATAAGTTGATGCGACTGATTAAAACAGGGATGTGTTCATCTGTTAGGGTTACTAGAT
The DNA here is from genome assembly GCF_016892605.1 of Desemzia sp. RIT 804. GTDB lineage: Bacteria > Bacillota > Bacilli > Lactobacillales > Carnobacteriaceae > Desemzia. The sequence goes on along the minus strand of NZ_JAFEMV010000004.1, from coordinate 172,799 downwards.
ATTTTAATAAGTACTAATGAAATGGATGAACAATAAGGTATATGAGCCAATACTTTTTTGTACGCTATTTGACGCTTGCTTGTAGATTTCACCAAGTAATAAAAATATTATTTTCAAAATAGTGATACTATATTTCAAGAAATTAAGAATATTATGATACTATAGGTAATATAGAGCTATTTTTTGAATAATTGGTATAAAAATAACCTAAGGAAATAAAAGGAGAATCAAATTGGAAGAAATTATTGAAAAATTTCGTACAGGAACGCATTATATGAATATTGTCTCAGCTGTCACGGAACAAGAATTGATGAATGTTAATGATGTCAGTGAGGAATATCTCGGACAAAAATGCGTGAAATTTGTCCCGGCAAGCGGAGCAGCGACTAGAATGTTTAAAGATCTCTATACATTTTTGGAGGATAGAAAAGAGACTGACTTTATTAGTCGCTTTTTTGATCAGTTAGAAAGTTTTGCTTTTTATGAAGATATAAAAGAATACGTGGAGAGTAACCAACTAGATAAAAATATAACTGAAGATCGTTTGAAAATTGCTGACAGCGTAATAAAAAGCAAATTAGCCTATGGCAGTCTGCCAAAAGCTTTAATCAAAGTACATACGTATGAAGAGAACGCCACTACTCCTATTGATGAGCATATCTTCGAAGGGGAACAATATTTAAATAAAGACGCTGTCAATTTACATTTTACTATAGCGAAAGAGCACGAAGAACTATTTAATACATATGTAAAGCAAGCTTTAAAAGAAAAAGAGAATATAGATATCACTTACTCTTTTCAAAAGACAGAAACAAATACGTTGGCAGTGGATATGAAAAATCAACCGTTTTACCTTGAGAACGGGGAATTATTCTATCGACCAGGTGGACATGGCGCTTTAATTGAAAATTTAAATGATTTAGATGCGGATGTTATTTTCATTAAAAATATTGATAACGTATGCCACAAGAGTCAAGTTGAAGATACCATTAAGTCGAAAAAAGAGCTGGCGTCTGCAGGATTAGAAGTACAGAAACAAATTAACGGATATATATCAGATATTTTGTCGGATGACTACAATTTAGAAGATATTGCTTTGTTTATTAAAGAGAATTTAAATATCACCTTGAAGTCCGCACTAACAAAAGAAAAAGCACTAGCACTTTTGAATAGACCTTTAAGAGTATGTGGAATGGTCAAAAATAGTGGCGAGCCAGGCGGCGGTCCGTTTGTTGTCGATAATGGAGACTACTTAGATTTGCAGATCTGTGAAGCAGCAGAAATCAATTTAAAAGATGAAGAAAAGCAAAAGATATTTAATTCATCGAAGTATTTCAACCCAGTTGATATTGTTTGTTTTGTAAAAGATCACAAAGGTGAAAAATTTGATTTGCTTAATTATTCAAATGAAGATAGATATTTCATTAGTGAAAAAACGCATCAAGGCAAGGAAATAAAAGCGTTGGAACACCCCGGTCTATGGAACGGGGCGATGCACAATTGGAATACATTATTTGTGGAAGCTCCTCTTACAACTTTTAACCCAGTTAAAACAGTCAATGACTTGTTACGGGAAGGGCACAGAGATGTGTTGTCTGTAAGATAATGAGTACATTTTATAGAAGCGCAGAATCTACACTGATTCTGTTGCTTCTTTTGGTTGTCTGCAATTTGATGTTGGCGTGTGAAAACTGCCTAACGTCGCTTAAAGGATTGAATCGAATAAAAAATTTAATCCGTTAAATATTTTTTGGAAACGTATACAAAAAAGGTTTTATATAGTAAAATAAATTTGAAGTAGAAATACATACTGAAAAGATGGCAGAGATAAGTTGGGAAATCACTAATATTATAAAAATGGAGGGTCGAAAATATATGGAAATGAAGATCGTTGTACAAGATTTTTTTGGGTTTGTGATGGTGGTTTTGGAAGAAACAGAAATGGTCTTACATTATGAAAGTTGTAATGAGCTGGCTTTGGTTTATGATTTCAAGACACAACAAGCAGCAGCAAGGGCTTATGAGTTCTGTACATCATTGGCAAAGGAATGCGAACAGATGCCTCTAGGTATACAAGAAAAAGCACATAGGCGTGGGGTTGAAATGTATATGTCAGTAAATGAGATCCCAGGGACGGTTTATTGATGTTGATTACTTAATAAAGAGTTTTCTATCGGTAAACAAAAAAGAAATACTTGCTTAATCAGCGGGTATTTCTTTTTGGTGCTATCATTTACTTCTGAAGCAATTTCTTATAGTGTCATTGAGATACTACATAATTTTATCCAACTCAGTTCTAACTGTAGTCACTTCAGGGCCAATCACGACTTGTACATGATTTCCTTTCATCAAGACACCTTTAGCACCTGTTTGAAGAATCTTTTCTTTATTGACGATAGAGGAGTCTAGAACATCAATGCGCAATCTGGTAATACAATTGTCGACTTTTAGCTACATTAAAGAAATACTGGACGTAGAGGATCACGTTCCTATTTTGAAGCTTGAGTTTACCGGAGTTTTGTCAAGTGAAATGACTTAGATATATGAGGTTATTTCATTCTATATCTTTACAAAGATAATTTAGGAGAAAGAACAAAACATTACATATAATAAATGCCATAACAAAATAGAAAATTCAGAAGAACTAATATAAGAAGGCGTTAACCAGTCATCGCTTTACGTACCAAGTTAGGTACGCTATACTGTGAGTATAATAATAGTAAAGGAGAGCGTGATCATGGGAACCAAGATACTAAATCCAAGTAATGCGAGAAAAGATTTTTATAAATTGCTTAAAGAAGTTAATGAAAATCACAGTGAAATTGAAATTGTAAGTGACAAAGAAGAAAATAATGCTGTATTAATAAGCAGAAAAGATTGGGATTCAATAAAGGAAACGCTTTATTTACAACAAGTTGGAGTAATGGATAAAGTTAGAGAGCGAGAAATGGATGATTCTGGATTTACAGATGTAGATGAAGTTGACTGGGACAACTTATAATATGTATAAAGTCGTTATTAAGAACTCAGCAAAAGTAGATTTGAAAAAGGTTAAACAATCAAACCTGAAAAAACAATTTGAAGAAGTTATAAAAATTTTAAAAGAGAATCCATACTATCCAAACCAGTCATTTGAAAAATTGAGACCTTATGAAGAAAAAAAATATTCAAGAAGATTAAACACTCAGCATAGAGTTGTTTATAAAGTTGATGAAGCAAGGAAAATAGTTGAAATTTATTCGGCTTGGAGCCATTATGAATAAAGCATTTTAAACAAAACATTTTTCCACAAAAGAAAGCCCTTAATATGAGATCTTTCTTTTATTTTTAATACTCACAGGTACGTCATAATTTATATTGATTATTTTGTTGCCATATTTACATCCTCACTAACCATTTTTGAATCAGTTTTTTTATTACGAATCACTAGTGTTGCATAAACCTATATTTTTACCGAATCTTACAGTTGTTGATTAAAACACAAGCCAGTTTCGTTTAAACTAAAAAAAAGCAAATGCTGGCGCAGCGGATGACTTTTTCCAGAATTTTTTTGTCTTATTTTATTGGGTTAACCTACTTTTTTGAAAATTCTGTTTTTGTCCCAGCTTCGCCTCATACTTATTAGAGAAATAGTCTGTTACTTTACTTGTGGGTCTCAAAATCATTGCGGTAAGTCAGGTAACTTGTCTTTTCTTGACTTGTGGACCTGAAAATCTAAGGCACAAGTCAGGTTTATCTTCTTTACCTGACTTGTGAGTACCAAAATGCTCCCCACAAGTCAGGTAAAGACCATTTGTTTCGGTATTGATTTGAATTCTACACCTGCACTGACCTAAAATTTGTTCAATGAAAAAGGACAATAGTTACTTTTTAGATTAGGAAAAAGTAATTATTGTCCTCGTGCTATTTCTTTTTATTGTTTAATCTCTATTTCTGGACCACTTTTTTTATAGTGTCATTGAGATACTACATAATTTTATCCAACTCAGTTCTAACCGTAGTGACTTCAGGGCCAATCACGACTTGTACATGATTTCCTTTCATCAAAACACCTTTAGCGCCTGTTTGAAGAATCTTTTCTTTATTGACGATAGAGGAGTCTAGAACATCAATGCGCAATCTGGTAATACAATTGTCTACATTTTCTATGTTTGTTTCTCCACCTAGGAATTCTAGCACTTTTTTTGCCATGTAAGCATGATTGCTATGAGACAATTTGTAAGATTTTTCTTCTTCCGTTGCTTCTTCACTAACTTGGTCAGGAGCTATTTGGCCAATAATAGGAACTTGTTTGTATTTGATGACAAAGTAGAAAGTGAAGTAATACATCAAGAAGAATACAATACCGATTGGAATGATCCACAATGGTTTGCTGGCTATCCCGAAATTCGCCAAGTAGTCTATCAGGCTGGCTCCCCAAGAGAAACCAAGGCGTACTTCAAATAGGTAAAGGATGGCGCCGGCTAAACCAGTGTATACAGCATGAATCAAGTAAAGAAGTGGAGATGTAAACAGAAACGTAAATTCAATCGGTTCGGTAATACCCGTTAAAAAGGAAGTACCGGCTCCAGAAGTCATCAAGGTTTTAGTTTGATCTTTGTCATATTTAGCGGCTCTGTAGATAGCTAATGCAATCGCAGGAACACCAAACATCATAACTAAGAAGAATCCTCCAATAAAGTAACCGGCTGTTGGATCGCCATTTAAGAAGCGTGTGATTTCACCATGGACGACCTCGCCAGAAGCCGTAGTGTAAGAACCCATACCGAAATAAATATACGTGTTTAACACATGGTGCAGACCGATCGGAATCAAAGCCCGATTAAAGAATCCAAATAAGAAGATTCCAACGGCACCTAATCCCATTAACGTTTGCGCAAAAGTATCGATGCCGTTTTGAGCGAATGGCCAAACCATAGTGGCTACCCAAGCAATCGGCAACATCACAGCGATGATCATTGTAATCGGGAATTTCTCCCCTGAGAAGAAAGCCAGCATATCAGGCAGCTTAGTATCTTTAAACCGATTGAAGACTGCTGCAGCGACTAAACCAGCTAGTATCCCGCCAAATACATTCATACTTTGTTCAGGCGCAACAATCGCGAAAGCTTCTTTTAGAATGACGATGGCGAGGTATCCTACTAAAGCAGGAATACCTTTGCTTTTTCCTTTGGACAATCCGATAGCAATACCAATGGCGATCAATTCATCCATTCGAGTAATAATAGCTCCGGCAGCTTGAAACAATGGGATATCAAGTAAATCTGGAGCGGTCAAGCGAAATATAATACCTGCAATAGGCATAGCAACGATGGGAAGCAATAATGAACGACCTAATTTTTGGAGAAATGTATTCATTGATGTTACTCCTCTCTATACGCTTTTGAATGTTGTCAGTTCAATAGTATCTTGAGTGCTGAAAAGATCCTTAATAGTTGGATGTGTTAATAACTCTAATTCTTCCGTTCTAGGATAAGTGTAAGATGAGTGATTCAATAAAAATTTGTCTAAAAAAGCAGGATGGCACATGATTTCGACAGAATCTTGTGTTTCAAATAATTGCTCCAAGGTCTCAGTGGTTTGAATAACAGTTTCCATGGTGTAGACAAATCCATCGGTTGTTCTTCGCGAAGCATCTTGATTTTGGAAGTTATTTCTGACTGGTAATTGGTATTCATCCGCTAAATGCAAATAGATTTCATTGAAATCACCAAAGAGATTAGCGTGATGGTGGGTATCTACATGTGTAGGTTGGATTCCGGCAGCCAGTATTTTTTCGATTTGAGCTTTCCATTCGTCATAAATTTCTTGTTGATCAATGATAAAAGAGCCTTTGTAGTAAGCTTGGTTACGAAAATTCCCATCAGCATCTACAATGGTCTTTAAATTTTTCAAGAGAGGTCTTCCTGTAGTCAGTACCAAATGGATCCCGATTCCAAGACCAGGGTATTGCTTGTGTAAATCTACTGCTTGATCGAAACCAGGCATATTGGCCATCATTGTTGTAGAAGTAAGGACGCCATCACTGTAAGCTTCTATGATGCCGTAGTTTACGCCTTTGCAATAACCAAAATCATCTGCATTAATAATTAATTTCTTCATGATATGTTTTCAATTCCTCCTTTAATCATTCAATAGTTTTTTAATTTAGTCATTAATGAAAGTTAGGCCAGTAGTCTTTATTTGCTGCTAGTAAGTCAGTTAAGAGTTCATTTGCTACATTTGCATTCACAACTGTGCGATTAAGCGTTAGAGCTTGGAGTAGTTTCAGTCGGCTTCCTTCAAAATAAGCATCCACAGTTAGTTTTTCATAAGCATATTGGTTTTCCATCAGACCTTTATAAAAAGTATCCACTTCACCAACTTGGATAGGTTTCACTCCGTTGCTGGTAATTAGAGCAGGCACCTCTATAATAGCTTCTTGAGGAATATTCGGGATGGTCCCGTTATTCTGGGTCATCACAATGAATTTTTCATTCTTGTTGTAGGCAAAAGCTTCCGCTATTTTCACCATGTAAACTCCATGAACATCGCCTTCTAATACTTCACCTTCCAATGATTGAGCAGCAGCAATGCGTTCGCACATTTCAAATACTTCTTTTGCACGTCCGCCGATGACTTGGCTAGCTCGCGTGTATTTAGGGTCTTCTTTTTCAACCATTTTTTGAGGGTAAAGGTAATATTGTAAATAAGTATTGGGAATGAATTCAGGGAAATCTCGTAACGTTTGTTCCGCTTGTTTAAAGGTTGCGATCCAAGATGGGTCATCAGCGATTTCCGATTCAGGTTGCAGACCTTCAGATAAGATTTTCTCTTTGATTTCATCCGTTAATTTTTTTCCAGACTTGTCATAAATATCCGTAAACCAGCCAAAATGATTCAAACCGAAATACTCTGGATCTAGATCCCACACGTCTCTGTCGATCAATGTAGCTAGTCCATTCATGATCGAAATAGGCATATCGCAAATATTGATCAAACGGTAGTCGTCTGGAAACACACGTTTCAAAGCTTCCGCAACAATAGCTGCAGGATTGGTGTAATTTAAAATCCAGGCGTCTTTAGAATAAGAACGGATATCTTCTACCAGTTCAATCATGTCTTTAATCGATCGTAAACCATAAGCCATTCCACCCGGACCACACGTTTCTTGACCAACGATTCCGTGCGCAAGAGAGATTTCTTCATCTTGCTTCCGCATCTCAAGCCCACCGGTACGAATTTGAACAAAAATAAAGTCTTTGTCTTTATAAGCCGTTTCTTTATCAGTCGTTACAATAAATTCTTCCAGTTCTGGATATTTTTCTTGTATGACAACTTTGCTGGCATCGGCTACTTTCTGTTGTCTTTCAGCATCTGTATCGTAAAAAGTGATGCTGGCTAATGGAAAGTTTTCTTTTTCAGAAATAAGGCTCATCAGCATGCCTAGTGTATATGTGCTCCCTCCGCCTGCAATTGTTAAGTGTTGTTTTTTCATAGAACCATCCTTTCGATTTGTGAAAACGTTTTTAATTTATAATACAACTATAATACAACTAAAGAAATCTTGCAACAAGTTTTTAAAATTTGTATTATAGTGGTAGAAGGAGGTCGAGTGTTATAAAATCTAAATCTCATTTATATCTCGAAATTGCTAAAGAGATAAAAAAGAATATTCAACAAGGCAACTACCTACCAGGTGATCCCATTCCTTCTGAGAATCAGCTATCTAAAGAATTCGAAGCTAGTCGCGTCACTATAAGAAAAGCGATTGATAATCTTGTAGAGATGAATTTAGTTGAAAAAAGACATGGCAGCGGGACCTACGTAAAAGAAAAAGCCTATAAACATGAACTTTATTCCTTAAAAAGCTTTACTGAAGATATGGAAAGTGTTGGAAAAGAAGTAAGAAGTGAAATCCTAAAGTATGAAATCATGGAAGCACCCAAAAAAGTCGCTATACAGTTAAAAATAGAGGAAAGAACTAAACTCTATTTTATTCGAAGAAAAAGATTAGCCAATGAAAATGCATTAGTAGTAGAAGATACCTATTTGCCAATCGAGCTATTCCCAGATTTAACATATGAAACGATGCTCCGTTCGAAGTACGAGTTTATTGAGAGTCATCCAGAATACAAAATCAAAGAAAGTCAGCAACTATTTTTGCCTATTTTGCCTGGTAATGACATTAAAGAAATCCTTAATATAGAGGATAACGTTCCTATCTTAAAGCTTGAATCTACTGGGATTTTGACCAATGGCCTTCACTTTGAGTATTCGGAAGTCTACTTTAAAAGTGAGGATTATGACTTTACGATTACTGCTAAGAGGGATGTGTGAGGGGAAAATCTTAGAAAGGTTACGTAAATTGCTTTCTGTCTACCGGGAGGCAGCTGAAAAAGATGCAGTTTTATTTCGAGGATTATCCAATTAGAAAATGGAAGGCGGGAAAATGTTGAAATAACTAGTTCTCGCTTTTTTTTGCGTGACCTATTTCATTAATTATTTGAATAAAGGGAACGTAAAATTAAGTTGCGTTCCCTTTCAGTTGAGATTTTATCAAAAAAGGAACGCAAATCCAATTTGCGTTCCTTTTATGGCTCAAAACATGACTAAAGGGCACGCAAATTGTTTTTCGATACTTTAGAAGCAGCTTAATCTACAGGACATGGCCATTATCTTATAGTCATTAGTTTATATTTAAGGAAACGATTAATATAAACAATAGTAGTAAGCACAATCCCAAAAGATTTCCAGTCTGGCAAGTTGTGCCCAATACTTCTTTTTTAGAAAGCGTTTTCTGATAAACTTAATTTAGAAAGGAGATAAAGATGTTAACAAATGAATCAATCTTATTCATACGTTCTTTATTTGAAAATAATAATAGAGATGTTTCTCAACTTTCAGGCATGTTTCATATTTCAAAGAAAAAATTTTGGCAAGAATTAGAGAAAATAAATTCGGAATTTAGATATTTGAAAATCCCTGAGATCAAGTTGGATAACGGCAAGATCAAAGTATCTGATGAAACAATAAAAACTTGGAATAAAGAATCGAAAACGATTCAAACGAGAGATTTATTACTGCATGATGAAAGAATTTATTTGATTATACTTTACACTTTTATAAAAAGAGAACCTATTTCAAACAATCACTATCAAGAAATTCTGAAACTTAGTAAAAATTCTGTACTACTTGATTTAAAAAAAGTTCGTAAGCTATGCAAAAACTATAATATCCAGTTGATTTACACAAGACAAAATGGTTATGACTTTATAGGAAAAGAATATGACATCAGAAACCTAGCATCATACTCTATTGAAAATTTACTTTCTTTAACAATTGGAGAATGGTTATTAGATTATATTCAACATCAATGGAAGTTTGTTAGTCATCGTGAACGGATCAGTCAAGAAGTTTTAGAACAGTCAAAAGATTTTGGTGTTACTTTTGCTTACGACAGACTCAAAGAAGTCATATTCTTTTTTGACTTTTTAGAAAAAAGAAAGGACACTTTAGGGCTGATATTGGAAGAAAAAGATATTAGCTACATTGAAAATCATCCTATTTATTCTATGGGAGAAAAAGTCGCGTCTATGTTAGCTATTGAAAGTGATAAATCAGAAAATTGCTATATTACTATTAGGCTGCTTGGTGCATTACAAGGAAGCAAAGAATTTTATAAAGACAAGAAATTTGAATGGTTGACAGCTCAAATCATCAATCGAGTTCAAGCAATTATTGGTGTTCAGTTTCAAGATAGAGAATGCTTGAGTAATCAGTTATTCGAACACCTTATTCCGGCTTATTTTAGAATCAAATATGATATCAGATCAAACAATCCCTACACAAAACAAATAAAAAAAGAATACAATGACCTATATTATTTAGTCGAGAAAGGGTTAATGCCTCTTGAGGCAGAAATTGGAAAGCCTATTCCAGTTGATGAGGTAGCTTATTTTACTATTCACTTTGGTGGGAATCTATCTACTCAAAATAATGAAATAGATAGTTACAAAGCTCTCTCTATTTGTCCAAATGGGATAAGCTCCTCTCTTATCATGCAAACTCAATTGAAAGGGCTTTTTCCTAATATAAAATTTAGTAGTATCCACAGCCTGCCAGAAGCTCAAAAAATTGATCTAAATGAATATGACATGGTATTTTCCACTACTTATTTTGAAACAGAAAAACCAGTATTTTTAACTAAACCCTTTTTAAATAAAGTTGAAAAAGAAATTTTGATTTCCCAAGTAAAAGATAGTTTTAATATCGAGACAGGAATTCAGCATCAAGAAGTTACAAGAATTATTGAAGTAATAGATGAGTTTGCGGTTATTGAGAACAAAAAAGAACTTTACAATCGAATCTCTACGATCCTAAACAAAAATGATTTAGAAGAAAACAATAAAGGAGAAAAGAATTTGACTGATTTATTACAGAAAAAATTTATTCAATTTACGGAAACTGAATTGAAGTGGGAAGATGCCATTAGCGTGGCCGCTCAACCGTTGTTAGAAGAAGAATACATTAGCAGAAATTATATCACCGCTATGGTAGATACAGTTAAAAAATTAGGAGCTTATATAGTTTTAGCTCCTCACGTAGCTGTTCCACATGCGCGGCCAGAAGATGGAGTTAAACAATTAGGGATAAGTTTATTGCACAGTAAAAAACCAATCGATTTTAATCTTGGTCAAGAGGAATTTGATGAAGACAGAGAAGTGCATTTGATCTTTATTCTGGCAGCTATTGATAGTACCGGACATTTAAAAGCACTGCAACAATTAACGAAGATCCTTGAAGAAGAGGAAAATATAGAAGAACTGATTGATACTAAAAACTCAGAAGAGTTATACAACAAAATAAAAGAAATCATTCAAATTTGATAGGAGGAGATAATATGTTAAAAGTTGTAACGGTGTGTGGTAATGGTATTGGGAGTAGTTTGATGCTCAAAATGAAAGTAGAAGAATTAGCGAAAGAACATGGTATTTCTATAGATGCTGAGTCTATTGATTCTAATGCTGCAGTTGGAAAAGATGCAGATCTGTTTGTAACAGTAAAAGAATTTGCAGGAATTTTTGAAAAAGACCAAAAAGTCGCTGTAACAAGAAGTTATATGAATAAGAAAAAAATAAAGGAGGATGTACTTCCAGCACTACTAGAACTATCTGAAAATAAATAGAAATGAGGGAATAATAGATGGCTATATTAAACTTTTTTAGAGATATTTTAAGTGAGCCTGCATTTCTGATGGGGTTAATTGCAATGGTAGGTTTGATTGCATTGAAATCACCATCACATAAAATTTTGACTGGGACTTTAGGGCCTATATTAGGATACATTATGCTTTCAGCTGGTGCTGATGTTATTTCAAGTAATTTAACACCACTATCTGAAATGATTGAGTTTGGATTTAATATTCGTGGTGTTGTACCTAATAATGAAGCTGTAACTTCTGTAGCTCAGACAGTTTTAGGTGTTGAAACAATGTCAATATTGATTTTAGGTCTTATTTTCAATGTTTTAATAGCAAGATTTACAAGATATAAATATGTTTTCTTAACGGGACACCATAGTTTCTTTATGGCTTGTCTGCTATCAGCTGTTTTAGGGGCTATCGGTTTTGAAGGCTGGTCACTTATCTTGATAGGTGGATTTTTCTTAGGAGCTTGGAGCTCCATATCTCCGGCAATTGGACAGAAATACACATTATTGGCAACTGATGGAGATGAAGTTGCTATGGGACACTTTGGTAGTATAGGGTACTACATTTCAGCAGCAATTGGTAGTTTAGTAGGAAAAAACAGTAAGAGTACTGAAGATATTAAAGTTCCCGAAAAATGGAGCTTCTTAAGAAATACAACTATTTCTACTGCTTTGACAATGGTTATCTTTTATCTGGTAGCTGCTATAGCAGCAGGTTCAGAATTTGTAACTACTTTATCTGGAGGAACATCTCCATATATCTATGCTATCATGTCTGGTTTACGTTTTGCAGTAGGGGTTGCAATTGTGTATGCAGGTGTACGAATGATCTTAGCTGATTTAATTCCTGCTTTCCAAGGTATTGCAACGAAAATTATTCCTAATGCTGTTCCAGCTGTCGACTGTGCTGTATTCTTTCCATACGCACCAACAGCAGTTATCTTAGGTTTTATCAGTAGTTTTATTGGCGGACTTTTGGGGATGTTTATCCTTGGTTTTGCTGGCAGCGTTCTGATAATTCCTGGATTAGTACCGCATTTCTTCTGTGGGGCAACAGCAGGGGTCTATGGTAATGCAACTGGTGGAAGAAAAGGCGCAGTAATTGGATCATTTGTTAATGGATTAGGATTAGCTTTTATTCCAGCGTTATTATTGCCAGTTCTTGGTGATTTAGGATTTGGCAATACGACATTCGGAGACATCGATTTTGGCGTAATTGGTATTCTATTAGGTAAGTCAGGGGAATGGCTTGGAAATATTGGAGTTTACATCATCATTGCAGTCTTATTGATTGTTCTTGTTTTACCAAATATTTTAAGACCATCAACTGTCGCTTTAAACAATGTTGAAATGGAAGAATAATAAAACATAAGAATAAGGGAGAACTGATAAAATGAAGTCTATAGCTATTGATATTTATTCGGATGGTGCAGAAATTGAAAAAATGAAAGACTCATATAAAAGTGGAAAGGTTTCGGGTTTTACAACTAATCCTTCTTTGATGAAAAAAGCAGGTATTACTAGTTATACTGAATTTGCGCAAGAAGTGGTGGCGGAGTTTCCAAGTGTGCCTATTTCTTTCGAAGTGTTTAGTGATGATTTTGAAATTATGAAAAAAGAAGCGCTAAAAATTGCTGAATATGGTGATAATGTATTTGTTAAGATCCCGATTACGAATACAAAAGGTGAGTCTTCAATACCTTTGATCCATGAGTTGTCAAAAGAGGGATTATCGCTTAACGTGACAGCCATCTTAACGATTGATCAAGTAGAGGAAACTGTAGATGCTTTTGTAGAAGGTACTACAAATATCGTATCTGTTTTTGCAGGACGTATTGCAGATACTGGAGTAGACCCGCTGCCTATAATGAAACAATCTGTTGAAATCTGCCAACATAAAGCAGGGACTAAACTGCTTTGGGCAAGTTCAAGAGAAGTTCTCAACATTTTACAAGCTGATGAAATAGGTGCGGATATTATCACTTGTACACCAGACTTAATTGCAAAGCTTAAAAATATTGGTAAAGATTTAAAAGAACTGTCTTTAGATACTGTGAAAATGTTTAATACAGATATTAAATCTCTAGGGTATAGTATTTTATAGAGTTTGCAAAAAATATAAAAGATGTGATCATACTAAAGAGTAGTGAAAACTCATTCCCAATTTTGATGATATATTTCATTGAAATTTGAGAATGGGTTTTTGTTTTTCGAAAATAAAAAAATACCCATGAGATATACTCACAGGTATGTCATAATTCATATTAAAATTATTTTGTTGCCATACTTACATCTTCGCTAACCTTTTTTGAATCAGTTTTTTTTATTACGAATACATTAGTTAGAATAAAAGCTAAGATGAAAGTAGCTATTCCTACTGTTATATAAGTAATTAGTTGATAAGGATCATAGATATACATCAAAGGTGAAAGCACTACTGCTAAGCCATAACTATTTGCTTGTATTCCCATTAAAGAGAGTATCATCCCACGAACAGCTGAGCTTGCTAACATGACACCGATAGCTTTCATCCCTGTACGCATCACAACCCCAAATAGTGCGGGTTCACTGACACCAAGTAGTTGAGTAATCGTTGCTGAGACACCAGCAGTTTTAATAGATGATTTTTTAGTTCGTAAGGCGATTGCCAAGCATACAGCAGCATTAGCAAAACCATACATTGCACAAACAGTAATCAAGGGATTAAATCCAGAAGATGCAAGTAATGATGTCTCAATCATAATAAACATATGATGCATACCTGTCATAACAGCGAGTGGGTACAAGAAACCAATAATCAATCCGCCAATACCTAATGGCAAGTGCAAGAACAGTTCAATAACTTTGACAGCTTGTGATTCAAAAACGTGAACTAATGGGCCTAACACGAATAAAGCAACAATTACTGAAATTAAAATCACGATAAATGGAGTGAAAATTAAGTCCATTGAATTGGGCATAATTTTTCTTAGTTTCTTTTCTAAATTAGCGCCGATAATTCCAGTAATTAAGGCAGTGAGTATAGATCCTTGATACCCAATCAGAGGAATAATGCCAAAAGCCATAATCGGATCAGCAGCACCTTCTGCTACAGCATAAGCATTTGGCAATACGGGAGATACTAACATTAGCCCGATCAGGAAACCAATAATGGGTAATCCACCAATTTTCTTAAAGGCTGACCAGCAAATGAAAGCTGTTAAAAAACCAAATGCTGTATCTGTTAATACAGTTACAACAGCATTTAACCATTCGGGAATAGCAGCAGGATCTATGCCTATAGTATTTAAAACGGTACCATTAAAGAGAACTCCTTTTAGTCCCATAAATAAACCTGTGGCTCCTAATATGGGAATAATGGGAACAAAAATATCCGCTATATTTCTAACGGCTCGTTGTATTGGAGAAGACCCATCTTTAATCATTTCATTTTTTGAAGATTCATCAAACGAATAAAGCGTTTGCAATGCTGCGTAAACTTTGTTGACGATTCCTGTTCCTAAAATAATTTGATATTGTCCAGCATTGTAAAAAACACCTTTTACTTGATCGATTTCTTCTATTTGTGCATCATCAATCGCTTTTCGGTCATTTACTTGCAGTCTTAATCGAGTAGCGCAGTGTGTAGCAGAGACGATATTCTCGTCTCCTACCACTGCAACAATTTCTCTTGCAATATCATTATAGTTTGGTTGGTTAGCCATATTTTATACTTCCTTTCTGAGTACAATTAATTGGTATGGTGCTAATATAAAGCTTTGTCCTTCTGTTTCTACATCTTTATAATTGGATAAAAGTATTTCTCCGTTTGTAGTGACTTCAGAAAATTCACTGCTCAAGTTAATATATACCTCTACAGTCTCGTCTGCAACGCGTTCATATCCAATTACTTGTTCTGGTGTGTCCAAAGGATGGAACTCTCCATAGATCAACGTATTTTTATATTTTGAACCATTTCTAAGTGAAATCATTTTTTTATAGAATGTGAGTACTGAGTCATTATTTATTTCTTGTGCTTGAACATTAGCTTTAACAGATATGTCAGCTAACTCTAACCAAGGCTCTACCTCTGAAAAATCTCCGTATTTACTAGCATTCCATTGAAAAGGCGTGCGACCATTATCTCGTGAACGTAAATTAACAAAATTCAGCGCTTCTTTTTCAGAAAAACCTTCTAATATCGATCGGTGAAAGTTATCTATACTAGAGACATCATTAAAAGCTTCAATAGAGGACCTGTTAAAATTGTCCATACCTATTTCTTGTCCTTGGTAAATAAAAGGAGTCCCGCGTAAAAAGAAGAATAATGCGCCTAAAGCTTTCGCACCTATACTATTTTGATAATCTTTGTCTCTTATATATTTGGAAATGGAACGAGGTTGATCGTGATTCTCTAAAAAATTAGCACCCCAACCATTACGTTGTAACTCTTCTTGACTCGTGAATATTTGTTCTTTAAATTCAGAAACAGTCCAATTGGTTCTTCTAAACCATTCGCTGCCGCTTTCAACATCAATATCGGCATAATGAAAATCAAAAATCATATTAAAATACCCATTTTCGCCAATATATTGATCAAATTCTTCATAGCCTACTCCAGGCGCCTCACCAACAGACACACAGGAGTATTTTTGAAATGTCTCACGGTTTAATTCACTTAAAAAGGCAGCTATTCCAGGTCTATTCCTGCCTTTTAGTTTAACACTTGCTAAGCCATCTAATCCATCAGGGGGAAGACTTTCATAATCTTGGTCTTTTTTTATAAAAGTAATAGAATCTACCCGAAAACCAGAAATTCCTTTATCTAACCACCAGTTGATCATCTGATAGATTTCACTGCGCAATTCAGGATTTTCCCAGTTTAAATCGGGCTGTGTTTTGTCAAAGGTATGGAAATAATAAGTATCTTCTTCATGAAGAACCGGTTCCCAAACACTGCCGCCGAATATTGAACGCCAATTATTTGGCGGGGTTCCTGCTGTTCCTTTTTTGAAAATATAGTAATCTCTGTACTTGCTTTTTGGATTGCTTATGGCCTCTTTAAACCAGTTGTGTTTATCTGAGGTGTGATTAACGACTAAATCGATGATGATTTTTATGCCTCGTTTTTTTGCTTCTTCAAGGAGCACATCAAAATCATGCATCGTACCGAACTCTGGATTAATATCTTGATAATCTGAAATATCATAACCATTATCAACCATAGGCGATTTAAAAATAGGGCAGATCCAGATCATTGTGATGCCTAAATCACTCAAGTAATCTAATTTTTCAGTAATCCCATTGATATCACCGATACCATCTCCATTACTGTCACGAAAACTCTTTGGATAAATCTGATAGACAACTTCTTCTTTCCACCAAACAGGTGCTGTTTTTATTTTTGTTTTCATTATATCCTCCTTGTGATATCGATATCATAAAATTCAAAACAAGAAATCTGTCTAAGCAGATTCTCGTTTGATTAATTGCAATATTAATTTTGATTGATCTACATGGTATGATTTTCCCTCTAAAAGAGAAATCATTAAGTTAGTTGATTCCACTCCTAAAGCTTCTACCGGTTGGGCTATAGTGGTCAAGGGAATGCTTAATAAAGAAGAAAAAGGCTGATTGTCAAATCCCATAACTGCTAAAAAATCCGGTACTTTCTTCTGGTGTTTTGTCATGACTTCTATAATTCCGCTGGCTACCAAATCACTACTTGTAAAGATTGCATCCGGCTGTAAATCTTTTGGCAGCTGTAAGATTTTTTCTGCCACTAACTTGCCATCATCTATTGAATGGACTTGCTTAAAAACCCATTCTTTTTTTGTAATTAAATTTGCAGTGACTAGAGCACGTTCAAATCCTTTTGTTCTAGCACTACCATGTCCGCTGGCTGTTAAATTACCACCTGTACAATAAGCGATTTTTTTGTAACCGGAATCGATTAAGTAATTCACAGCTTCATAGGTCGCTTGTTCTTGATCAGTAACAATTTGAGGTATATCAGAATCGGGAAGAGGGACATTGCATAAAACGATTGGCCCATATTCTCTGTAAAGTTCAATAGTTTGAGAATCTGTTTCAATAGAACACATAATCAGTCCACTGATTACTTGCTGCTTTAATAATTCCAGCATCTTAGCTTCAGCATCTTGGTCATCATATGTTTGCATAATTAAAATAGTGTACCCATTAGACTTTGCCTGCTTTTCGATAGAATCAACAAGATAAGAGAAGAATGGGTTCGTGATCCTTGAAACCAAGATCCCTATCATCGTTCCTTTTTTAGAACGCAATTGAGTAGCTACTAGACTAGGCGTATAATCTAATTCTTCCATCGCATTTTTTATGCGCTTTCTTTTTTCTTCAGAAATATATGGATGATTATTTAGGTATCTAGATACTGTAGCTACGGAAAGATCAGCATGCTTAGCAACATCTTTAATGGTAGCCAATAAAAAACACTCCCATTTCATAATTTATGATATCGATTTCATAAACAATATATTATATTTGTTGGCGGATGTCAACAAATATAATATATTTTATATAGTTAAAGCTTCTTTTTTATCTAATTTTTGTAATATGGTATGTGAAAAAAAGAAAGAGCATATTTCTTCGTTACTAGGGTGTAGTGCAAGGGACTGTTTAAATATTCTTGAACATTGTTTAACTTAAATTATTCACTATACTTTGCTATAAAAAGCCTCCCCAAAAAAGTTTAGATTTTACACTAACTTTTGCGGGAGGCGCTACTAAGAAGTCTTTTTATAATGATGTTATTTATTGTACTTTTTACTACCCAATTTCATATGGAATTCGAAATCTTTTGGTTTAGATGGGTCATAACTAAGGGCATGAGGAACTTTTGAACACATCAATTGCAATGGAATGATCAAGTTAAATGTTTCTATTCCTTCATGTTGATCAGTAAGCACGACCAAGTCTGCATATCCACTTGTTTGTTTAAAACCACAAATATATTTGGTGACCATTCATATAGAACTTCTTTCATTTTTATTATGAGTTTTCCTTACCGTTACCAAGGATGAATACTATAGAGCCTTTGTTGACAGCATTGTAGTTTTCATAGGTAAACTCTTCAAATGGAATATTCATGTAAAAAAGCTAAACTTGCAAGAAAAAAGCGAAATAGTTCTTTTTATGCTATGTCACAGAAAGGCAGCATATCTGTGCTAGAAGGCAGGAGGAAACTAGTCTTATGTATGTTGGACGATGTTCTTAAAAAGAAGAGAGATCTCTTAGAATATGTTAACTATATTGAATCAGTTAAATTAGAAAATGATTAGAAAAATATTTTCTTGTTTACGTTTACATTTTGATGTGTTAAATTAAATATAACTTAAACAGGCATGTGACTGGTAATGCAGGCAGGACCTAAATGAGTTGAATAACAATGTATACGTTTTATTGCGTATTTACTTTGTTGTCAATTTATTTAGTTTCTGCCTGTTTTTGTGTTGAGGATGGCCACTTCGACGCAAAAGCTCATCATTCAAAAAGAAAAGAGGTTAACACCATGAATTATAAACAAATAGCAGAAGAAGTATTGCAGTATATCGGTGGAAAAGAGAATGTCTCTCATTTAGAGCACTGCTCAACTCGATTACGTTTTACATTGAAAGATAACAGCAAGGTAAATATGAGCAAGTTAGAAAAAGTTGAAGGTGTTATGGGCGTTCGCCAAAATGTGCAATGCCAAGTGATTATTGGAAATGATGTTGTTGAAGTGTATGATGAAGTGAAAGCGTTATTAGGAGATAGTCTGTCACACAGTGAAGAAGGACCTCGACAAAAACAAAAGTTAGGCTCAGTTCTATTAGACTTTGTCATTTCTATTTTTCAGCCTTTAATTCCTGCCATTGCGGGTGGAGGAGTATTGAAATCTTTATTACTGCTAGGATCTATTCTGGGTTTGATCAGTGACCAATCCCAAACATATCAAATTTTAAATATGATAGGGGGAGCACCTCTTTACTTCTTGCCTATTCTGGTTGCAATGACTACGGCTAATAAATTGAAAGTCAATCAATTGGTAGCAGTGTCTGCTGTTGGTGCATTGATTCTTCCTGAAATGACAGCTATGCTGGCTGAAGGCGCTACATTCCTCTCTTTTGGAGTTGATAATATAGCTTATGCTTCTCAAGTATTCCCAGCAATTTTAACAGTTCTATTTTACGCGCAAGTTGAGAAGTGGTTTACAAAAATTTCACCAAAACCGATCCGTGTTTTCTTTGTACCAATGATGAGTTTATTGATATCAGTTCCGATTGCTTTGTTGATATTAGGACCATTAGGCTACAATGTAGGTACAGCATTCTCGTCCATCATTGTTTCTCTATACAATCAATTTGGATGGGTAGCCACTGGAGCTTTAGCAGCAGTACTGCCGTTAATGGTAGTGACCGGAATGCATAAAGCTATGATTCCTTATGCCGTTTCATCTATGAGCGAATTAGGAGCAGAACTCCTTTATCTTCCAGCCTCATTAGCGCATAATATTTCAGAAGCTGGTGCCTGCTTTGCCGTCAGTATCAAAACAAAAGACAAAAGATTGAAGTCCACGGCCGTTTCTGCAGGTATATCCGCATTATTCGGAATTACCGAACCTGCTCTCTATGGGGTAACCATTCTGCATAAACGCGTTTTGTATGCTGTTATGTTCTCTAGTTTAATCGGTGGAGCATTTGCTGGAATCATTGCACTTCAAGCCTTTGCACTAGTTGGACCTGGGATCGCGAGCATCACAATGTTTGCTGACCAAGCCAATTCGATGAATCTAGTATGGGCGTTTGTGACATTGGGTATTTCATTTGTTGTTGCTTTTGCTGCAACGTTGATTCTTTATAAAGATAAAGCAGCAATTGAAGAAAAGGAAACTGCAATGGAAGGGGCTATTGTATCAGATTCTATTCTTTCAAGTCCTGTGAATGGAAAAGTGATCTCACTTTCTGAAGTAAAAGACGATGTTTTTTCAAGTGGTATGGTGGGTGAAGGGGTAGCCATTATTCCTGACGAAGGTATATTGGTAGCTCCCGAAGACGGAGAAATCACGATGGTGTTTGAAACTAATCATGCGGTTGGTTTGAAGACAAATAATGGAGCAGAAATTCTTTTTCATATTGGAATTGATACTGTTCAGTTAGAAGGAAAAGGATTTGAATCATTTATTCATTCTGGCGAAAAAGTAACAAAAGGACAAAAATTGATCGCATTTGATATTGATTTAATTAAAGAAGCAGGATTTGATCCGACCGTTATATGTGTTGTAACCAACAAGGATAACTACAATGTCAATTCATTTAATTTAGAAAAATTGGTAACCAATGATAGTGATATCTTAGCAATCAGTCCAATAGCATAAATACAATTAAGAAATAGAGGAGAATAAAATTATGACAAACTCAGCAACTTTCCCTGAAGGATTTTTATGGGGCGGCGCAATAGCAGCAAATCAAGTAGAAGGTGCTTGGAATGTAGACGGTAAAGGTCTTTCAGTAGCGGATATGGCTACTTATAAACCAAATTTAGACAACAAAGATTTTGCTGCTCATATGCATGTCACCCTGCAGTCTATAAAAGAAGCTAGTGAAGACAAATCTGATAAATGGTATCCAAAAAGAAGGGGCGTCGATTTTTATCATCACTATAAAGAAGATTTAGCTTTATTTGCCGAAATGGGTTTTAAGACCTTGCGCCTCTCTATTGCTTGGACTCGCTTGTTCCCTACAGGAGAAGAGCTGGAACCGAACGAAAAAGGTATTGCATTTTATGAAAACGTCTTTAAAGAAATGCAGCGTCTGGGGATCGAACCGATCGTCACACTTTCTCATTATGAAATGCCGTTAGCATTAGCGGTTAAATATAATGGCTGGGTGGAACGTCGTGTAATAGATGATTTTGTCCGCTTTTCTAATGTATGTTTTGAGCGTTTTGGCAAATATGTAAAATACTGGCTTACATTCAATGAGATAGACAGTATCCACCGTCATCCATTTACAACAGCTGGAATCATCCAAGAGAAAAGCGCAGAAGGACAAGAAGTTCAAGATATTTATCAAGCATTGCACCATCAATTTGTTGCAAGTGCGTTGGTGACAAAAGATGCTCATGAAAAAATTCCAGGAAGCCAAGTGGGTTGTATGTTAACGAAATTAATGACCTATCCATTAACTTGTGCACCGGAAGACGTTGAGCTGACACTGAAAAAAAACTTAGAGAACAATTTTTATGCAGATGTTCAAGTTAAGGGAGAATACCCTGCCAGAATCGAAAAGGATTTGGAAAATCGGGGGATACAGATTAAAATGGAAGAAGGAGATCGAGAGACTCTGAAGAAATATACAGTAGATTTTGTTTCTTTCAGCTATTACATGTCTATGGCAGAATCTGCTGATCCAAATGCAGAACGTACACCAGGAAATACTGTATTAGGGGTTAAAAACCCTCACTTGCCTTCAACCGATTGGGGCTGGCAAATTGATCCAAAAGGCTTGAAAATTTCTTTGATTGAACTTTATGATCGCTACCAAGTACCATTAATGATTGTGGAAAATGGTATGGGAGCAGTCGATAAGGTAGATAATGATGAAATTCATGATCCATATCGCATCGATTACTTTAAAGCACACTTCCAGCAAATGAAGGAAGCAATTGATGAAGGAGTAGATTTAATTGCTTACACAAGCTGGGGACCAATTGACTTAGTCAGTGCAGGAACATCTCAAATGTCTAAACGATATGGATTTATTTATGTGGATGCAGACGATGAAGGTAATGGAACTTACCGTCGCTTGAAAAAGGATTCGTTTAAATGGTACAAAGAAGTTATTGAAACAAACGGTGCATCCTTATTTGAGTAATCCCATTCTTTTTTAAGCAGCGATAGGGGGAGAATGAGTGATTTCAATAAAAAAAGTATTAAATTCAAGTGTGGTACTGGTTGAAGAAAATGGTAAAGAAATGGTTGCTTTAGGTAAGGGCATAGGCTTTGGCAAGAAAGCCGGAGATGAAATATCAGGAGATAAAGTGGACAAAATATTTTTACCTTTTGAAGAAAAGAAATCTTCACAAATATTAGAGCTAGTGGAAGAAATCCCAATTGAATTTTTTGAAATCACTCGTGCTATCGTTTCTGAAGCAGAGAAAGGATTAAGCAAGAAACTAAATCCTGGAGTGTATTTAACACTAACAGATCACCTGCATTTTGCAGTTGAACGTGCTCAAAAGGGAGTAAACATTGCAAACCGGTTATACTGGGAAATAAAAAGCTACTATCCCAAAGAATTTCAAATTGGGAAGCACGCGCTCGCGCTTTTGAACGATCAGTACGGGATTGATCTTCCTAAAGAGGAAGCCTCGAACATTGCATTCCACTTGATCAACGCGCAATCGGAAGACCCTGATAGAGGCGCTGGATTCAAGTATGCAAAAATGATCGGTGGAATCGTTAATATGGTCAGATACTCGTTGCAGAAAGATATTGATACAAACTCGATCCACTATGCCCGCTTCATTACACATGTGCGTTTCTTTGTAGAAAGATACTATTCTGATGCTTTGTTGGATGATGGCGAAGAAGAATTCTATAACCAAATGTGGATCTTATACCCATCTGCCATGGAAAGCGCAGCTAAGATAAAAGACTACATTGAAAAAGTTTACCATGAAACAATACCAAACGATGAAGTTGTATATTTAGGTGTCCACATCAATCGGTTGATGAAACATGCTAATGGGTGAGTGTTTGGTAACGGTTATTTGTATTCTGAAAATGAGTAGACAGGAAGTTCAGTAAAAACTAGGTAATGTGTGCTGAAAACAGTTTAATAGTTAAGGAATCTAAGCAATAAAAAAGAGTCAAGATAAGACAACAAAGATCACCAGTAAAAGGTTTAAACTTCCTTTTATTGGTGATCTTTTGTTATTGAATAAACTTATTTTTATGGAAATCTAAGCGATATCTTTATGGCTAATAAAATAGCTGAACAATTTGGAATCAAAAGGAATACAGTGAGTCATTACAAAGAAATTTTCTTTTACGATAGTAGTTCTCGCAGTATAGGTAACCTCATTTTTCTCCTTTGTATTTTCCATATTCGGTGCAATTATCTTCAAAAAAAATATTTTCATCTTGAATGTCTAGTACTTTGCGCATGTTACTTGCTTTCTATATTTTACGAAGAAAAAATATTAGCGAGTTTGCATTCACCAACATCAAATATTGTACAGCTTTGAATCTTAGGTTAAAAAGAATTCAATCTTTTTTAGTTTTTATGCAACTACTGCTGAAGCTTTCAATAATTTTTAAGGGAATAGTTGGATTAAACCAGAAAAATCTAAAGCAATATCCATTGCAATTATGAACGAAGTTTCGAAAATTCTCCAGGAGTAATACCTTCCTGCTTTTTAAAGATTCGAATAAAGGAATTGACATTTTTATAGCCAACTAAGTTACTGACTTCAGAAACATTGTGGCTACCTTCTGATAGTAATTTTTTTGCTTGTCTAATTTTTAGGTTGTTTATATATGTTTTAAAGTGAATATTTGCTTTTTTCGTAAGTAGTTTGCTGACATAGCCTTCTGTTAAATTAAACTTTTCTGCAATATCGGTTAATGAGATGTCTTGAGTATAATTGGATTTGATATAGTCAATTATCTTGAATGTTAATGGATCATAAGAATCATTATTCTGAGGAATGACAGTATCGTATAAGTATTTAAATATTTCCTCTATGAGTACATATACTTCTTCTGGGTTATTATTTTCTAATTTTTTGAAAGTTTGGCTGTGCTTCAGAGAAAATTCTTTAAATGATTTATTATAGTAGTTTAAAATTCTTTTGATAGTGTTTAAGATAACATATTTAAATTTTATGATGTTTACAACATCAAGATCCATTTGGCGCAGATTTTTTGTTAGAATCTCATCCACGTTTTTTTCAGCTTTTTTTCGATCATTATCTATAATGGCATTCATTAAGAATCGTTCATTATCTAATGAATAGGAATAATGATCATCATGTACGATTGGAAGGCTAGTAGGTAAAATGATTTGGGTATCTAAATAGGCATATTTTTTCTTATTTAATAAAAGAGCTTCATTAAAAGCAGCGGAAAAATCAAAGATAGAGTTAACAGGGTCGGAAACAGAAAAAGTTAAATCAATAGACAATTCCATTTCAACATATGAGCTAATCTTGCTTAATTGATCATAGATGGTATCTCGATTTTTTTCAGAAAAAATAAAGCAAAAATTTTTATAATCTAAAGGGAACTGGATAAAAAAAAGCTCATTATCAAGGTTTATAATGGTTCTTAAAATTTTACTACGCATTATTAATAAATTATTTTCTGAGAATTCTTCTTCTTCTTTGGAAATCCCCTCAGTAGATAAAATAACGATAGTGCCCCCAGATTCTAATTCAGTGATTTTCAAGTCCTGTAATTTAGACTTAATGTCAGCTTTATTTATATCGTCATATAAAACTGATACAATAAAATCATTTTGCAGTGCATTTAAAGAGTCATCCATTCTTTTTTGTAATTCTTGGTTTTTTATTGTCATGTGATCTATATTATCGAGAATATAGTCCAGTTCACTATATTGTTTCAGTTCATAAGTGCTTGGTATTGCGTTTACGTTATGATTATTTATTCTAAGAAGAATATTTTCTATTGGGTTATAACTTTTTTTAGTTGAAAAGTAAATAATAATACCACCTATGATAAGTAATGGTAATAAGTAGAAGAAAGAAGCGGTCAAATAATTCAATAAATAAGGTAAAAAACGACTTTTTTTAACAGAATAGATATACTGAATATTTTTAAAAGTTAATGAAGGACGTGCATACACGTTGTTATCAGTATTCGTATGTAATATTGATAAATCTGTATAGTACTCACTTGGTGTTTTTGCTATTTTTAAATAATCGAAATTTAAATTGAACGAATTTTTTTTAGGAAAATGAGAAATAGCAGTATCGCCTACAATAGAAAAATCCCCATTGTTGATGAGGTTCGTTTGCGGCAATAAACTTTCGTTTGGAAAAGTAGTTATTACCAACAAGTGTTGATCAATTTCTGGATAGTAATGCTTGCTAATAAAAGTTGTATTATTTTTATTGATTTTATCTTTATCTTTTATAAAGTAAATGCTATTCATTTCATCTTCTGCAAAAAGTGATGATGAATCTAAAAAATCAGGGTTAATACCTAAGTGATTAAGGTAATCAGCAAAAAGAAAATATCCATCTTGAGAAACAATCATGTTGTCAGAGAGTTTTTTGATGCCGATAGCTAGATCCATCTGATCAATTGAAGTTAAACTACTGACAATATCATCGTAGATATGAGGATAAAATAATAATGCTTCTTTTGTACTGTACAAATACTCTTGGATACTATTTTTTTCAATGATGAAAGAAGAATACTGAACAGCAGTGTTAAGTTTATTATCAATAGTCTGACTAGACTCTTCTAAAAAGATTTGATTGTTGTAGTTTGTTTCTTCCGTTGTTTTAGTATAGTTGAAGAAGGAGATAATAAAAATAATTACAGCAGTATACAATGCTACTATGGTCAAGGAAATAAAAAAATACTTTTTCAATATACTTTTTTGCATCTTTTTTAAAGGCTCCTTTCAGCAAGAAAAGAATGCGCTACCAAATGCATAGATAAAGGTCTTTGTTTATTTATCATAGCATAGTTTGGGTATTCAAAATAGGTTTTCTTCTACAAAATTCGGGTAAATCACTAGAAAAAGTAGATGAAAACAAATAATGAAGATAGATTCCCATAAATGTAAGCGCTATATTTATTTTGCAAGGGAAAATAGTACTAATGAGTTAAGTTTTATGTTTGACGATTAAACGGTAATTGAACTACTTTAGAATATTGCTTAATTTAAATATAACGGGAAAGGAGGATTATTAATTCGTTATTATATAAAAAATACTTTTGCAAGAATATTTATAAATCTTTATAAATTTGAGAGGAATGATGACATGACAAAGAGAAGTATTTTCGCAGCAATATTATTTTCTAGTGTTTTAATTTTAGGGGCATGTGGAGCAGAAAGCGAAGAAGGACAATCGTCTGATTCAAATGGTTCTGGTGGAGATAAGATCCCTATTGAAATTACTTGGCGCGGTACTGGTGAATCAGATAATATTAGACGATATTTAGAAGGTTTTGAAGCTGATTTTGAGAGTGATAATCCAGATATTGATGTTGTTCTTGCACCTATCATGGCTAGTGAGGGAGATTATTTTTCTAAAGTTGCCCTAACTATGCAGTCTTCTGAGACAGCTCCGGACATTGTTTCTGAAGATACATTTATGTTGAGTTCTGATGCTAATGCAGGCTATTTAGCTTCATTAGATGAGTACGTTGAGTCATGGGATGACTGGGATATGTTTATTGAAAATATCAAGACAGGTACAACTGGTGAAGATGGAAGTGTATATGGGATTCCGACCACTACTGATTCCCGTGGTATTTGGTACAATAAGCAAGTTTTCGCTGATGCCGGATTACCTGAAGATTGGCAGCCTGAAAGTTGGGAAGATGTTTATGCAGCTGGGGAAGCCATAAAAAATTCCGATTCAGAAGCTGTACCATTTTCAATGAATGTAGCTAAGGCAAATGGTGAAGCTGTATCCATGCAGACGTTTGAAATGCTTCTTTACGGCACAGGAGAAACGTTGTATGACAGTGAGACACAAAAGTGGAATGTAAATGGCCAAGGCTTAGTTGATTCTTTAGAATTTGTGGATGAGATTATGAACCAACGCGAAATAGGTCCTTCCTTATCTATTGCTTTAAATTCCAGCTATGGATCAGTTATGACTCAAGATCTACTTCCAAACGGTGGAGTTGGTATGGTATTGGATGGAAATTGGAACATTGGAAATTATTTAGAAGGCGGAGCTGCTCCACTGGATAATGTGGATGAAATCCTTGGTTTTGCTACATTCCCTACACAAAATGGTGAAGAACCTGGCTTTGTAACAATGGCAGGTGGCTGGTCATGGGCAATTCCAGAAAACGCTCAAAATCAGGAAGCCTCATGGAGAGTAATAGAAGCAATGAGTTCAAAAGAATCACAAGCAGACCGTGCTGTTGTTGAAGGGACTTTAACGGTTCGGAAAGATTCAGCCGAAGATTCAAGATATTTAGAACGACCATTAATTGAACCAGCTACTAAGGCTTTAGAAAATGCTCACTTCAGACCAAAAAATGATCTCTATCCAAATGTCTCAATTGAAATTCAAAATGCGGTGGAGGCAGTTGCTAGCGGATCAATGACACCTGAAGAGGCTGCTACTAGTTATAAAGAAGCCGTAACTGGAATTGTAGGAGAAGAGAATACTTATTAACCTATAGAAATAAGAGAAGATTAAGAAATGAAGATTGAAATTTTATCATTCTTCATTTCTTAATGCTTTTAGGAGGGAAAACATGGAAAATAGAAACTCAATGACTGACACTTCAAAAAGGAAAAAATTGTCTGATAATGTCAAATCCTCTATATTTCTATCGCCTGCTTGGATACTTTTACTAGTTTTTTTCCTTACTCCAATGGTGTTAACGATTATCTTTTCATTTACTAATTTAGCGCTTACAGGAGCACAGGCACAAAATCTTAGGTTTATAGGTTTTGATAACTTTATCAAAATGTTTAATGATGTCAATCTGTATAACAGTATAGCTAAAACACTAATTTTTGTTTTATTTTCTGCTATTTTAGGTCAATGCTTTTTAGGTTTCTTGATAGCATTTTTAATGAAAGGAAAAAATGCGACATTCCGTAGGATTATCGGTATAGCAGTCATAGCAGCATGGGTAACACCAGAAGTAGTTGTGGCTTTTAGCTGGGTAGCTTTTTTGGGAGACAGTGGAACGTTAAATAGCATTATTACTTCAATTTCAGATATAGAGGCCATTGCATTTCTCTTTGAATACCCTATGGTCAGTGTGGTGGTTGCCAATATCTGGAGAGGAACAGCATTTTCTATGATGGCTTTTCAAACTGCACTTGATGATATACCTGTTGAGGTTGAAGAAGCAGCTATTATGGATGGGGCAACGAGATGGAAAATTGTCTGGAATATTACCATCCCTATGGTTAAAGGCACGATTACAACAAATCTAATGTTGGTAACACTGCAGACTTTAGGAGTATTTACTTTAATATATACAATGACAGGCGGAGGCCCTGGAAATGATACGATGACTTTACCGGTATATATGTATCAGCAAGCTTTTGTAAGTTATCAATTGGGTTACGGCACTGCTATCTCATTGATTATTTTAACTATTGGCGCAATCTTTAGTATTTTATACATGAAATTTTTAAAGGTTAAAGTATAAGAGAGGAGAATAAACATATGAAGATTGGGAAAACTGAGAAATTTGTACACCACGCGATTTTAAGTTTTATGGCAATTTTGTTTATTTTGCCTCTGTTATGGATGTTAGTAGCTTCTGTAGATACATCAGCTATTCAATCCTTAAAAATTCCTGAAGCACTTACTTTAGATAATTATAAATCGGTTCTTGAAGATCCTTCGATTATTCGATCCTTTGTAGTAGGACTCTTTTTATCAGGAGGACAATCCATTATCGTCGTTTTTATAAGTGTATTAGCTGCCTATCCTTTATCAAGGTACAAAGCTAATTATAAAAAACCATTTTTATACACTATTTTATTCTTAACATCATTACCGATGACTGCTGTCATAGTACCTGTATTTCAACTTTTTTTACTGCTTAACTTTGTTGACAGTTTGTGGGCAGTTATGCTTTTCTTATCGGGAACATCCTTACCATATGCAATATGGATGATGAAAAACTTTATGGACTCAGTTCCAGTTGAATTAGAAGAGTCAGCATGGATTGATGGTGCCTCAGTTTGGCAAGGCATTCAAAAAGTAGTTTCTCCTTTAATGGTTCCTGGTATATTTACTGTTTTGATCTTTACTTATACAGGAAGCTGGGGAAATTTCTTTGTCCCTTATATATTGATTCAATCTCCAGATAAAATGCCTGCCTCTGTAACGATATTTCAGTTTTTTGGTAATTACGGCTTAGTTAACTATGGGCAATTGGCTGCATTTTCTGTACTTTATTCAGCCCCAATAGTCTTGTTATATTATTTGTCGCAAAGATATATGTCAAAAGGATTTAGTTTTGGCGGAGCATCCAAAGGGTAATCTAAAATAGTAATAGAGGAATGGAGAGGTATAAATTATGTTTTTTACTGAAGAAAAACTGGGATTGCGCATTGATCAATTACAAGAGTTAAGATACATCAACCAACAAGAAATCAAAGGCTGGAAAATCAAAGAGGATTTAACTAAAGAAGAAAAGTATCCATCAGCTATTGACGAATCTTGGAATACGATTGAAAAGGGAACAACTTGGGAAGGCAGAGACCGTTATTTTTGGCTGGTGAAAGATATTCAGGTCCCTAATCTTGGCAATCAAGACGAAAGTGTACTTTTATTTGAATTTGGTAAATCCGTTCCCGGTAATACTTCCGGATTTGAAGCTATGTGTTTTATTAATGGAGAGCTTTATCAGGGAGTAGATGGGAACCATACTGAGGTATTTATTGATAAAAAATATCATGGGCAAACTATAACGGTCGCTTTAAAATTATGGGGTGGTCTAGAAGGTGGAGGAGCTGCAACAGAAATCTTCCATCAATTTAAATATGCCGATTTTGCCATACTTTCTAATGATACAGATGACCTCTATTATACTGCCAAAGTTATGCTGGGTACGGTGAAAGTATTAGGGGAGAATGATCCCATTAAATACAATTTGTTAAATGCATTGAATAAAGCATTTAAACTACTCGACTGGTCTTATCCAGGAAGTGAACTATTTTATGAGACTGTTCGCGATGCCAGAACGTTATTGAATACTGAAGTAGATTCATTTGAAAAAAATACATCAGTTTCGGTCACAGCAATTGGACATACTCATATTGATGTTGCTTGGTTATGGCGCTTAAAACACACCAGAGAGAAATCAGCTCGTTCGTTTTCAACGGTACTACGTTTAATGGAGAAATACCCTGAGTATGTATTTTTACAAACGCAGCCGCAATTATACGAATACATCAAAAATGATTATCCGGAACTATTTAAGCAAATCAAAGAAAAAGTGGCTGAAGGAAAATGGGAAGTAGATGGAGCGATGTGGCTGGAGTCAGATGCTAATCTTCCTTCAGGAGAGTCTTTAGTAAGACAAATCTTATTTGGCAGCCGTTTTATTAAAGAAGAGTTTAACGAAGATATTCATTATTTATGGTTGCCGGATGTCTTTGGTTATTCTTGGGCATTGCCGCAAATTCTTAAAAAATCTGGAATTGATATGTTTATGACGACAAAGATCAGTTGGAACCAATTTAACAGAATGCCTAATGATACGTTTAAATGGAAAGGGATAGATGGCAGTGAAGTGCTGACTCACTTTATTACTACTCCTGATCCAAATAATGAACAAGGGCCGTTCTTTTACACTTATAATGGATTGCTTGAGCCATATACAGTCAAAGGTGTTTATGACGGATATCAAGACAAAGACATTAATAACGATCTGCTGCTAGCTTACGGATATGGTGATGGAGGCGGCGGAGTTAATAGAGAGATGTTGGAGAATGGGCGAAGAATCCAAAAGATGCCCGGATTACCCAATCTAAAAACGGGTCGAGCCAGAGAATTCTTTGAAGAACTGAAGGAAACCATTAATGAAACAGAAAATTACGTCCATACGTGGGACGGAGAATTGTATTTAGAATATCATAGAGGAACTTATACTTCTCAGGCAAACAATAAGAAAGATAACCGGAAGCTTGAATTGGCCTACCGTGAAAGTGAATTTTTACATTCTTGGATGATGAAAATAGCTGATTTAACTTATCCTACTAAACAAATTAACGATGGATGGAAAATTATTTTACGGAATCAGTTCCATGATATTATTCCAGGATCTTCTATAAAAGAAGTTTATGAAGACTCAACCGTGGAATATTCTGAAGCTAGGAATATAATCAATAAATTAAATGATAATCTTAAATCGGTTATTACGGTCAATGATAATGCATGGACTATTTTTAATAGCGCAGGATGGGAAAGAAATGACTTGGTTTATATTAATGAATTAAACACTAAATCAGGATATTTTCAAGATGAATTTGGAGATGAAATGAAATCAGAAAAAGTAAGTTCGGGTTACGTGGTCCAAGTTACATCTATACCTGCATTAGGAAACAAACAAATTCAATTTGTAGAAGGAGAAAACAAAAAAACTGATTCTCCATTTGAATTAACAGACAACAGTGTTGAAACTCCTTATTATAAAATTTCGTGGAATCCAGAAGGGAAATTAAACCAAATCTTAGATAAAAAAGTTCAACGAAACGTACTAAAAGAGGGCGGTTTTGGGAATGTTCTTCAATTGTTTGAAGACAAACCGATGAATTGGGATGCTTGGGACATTGATATTTTCTATAATGAAAAGAAAAAAGAATTGACTGCTAAAAAGATAGAAGTTGTTGAAACAAATTCTTTATATACTGCTGTCCAATTCGTATATGAATTCGGAAAATCAAAAGTAACTCAAGTAATGACAGTATACAGCGATTCTAAAAGAATTGATTTTAAAACAACTGTAAACTGGCAAGAAAGACAACAACTATTGAAAGCTGCATTTGAAGTGGATATCCGATCAACTGAAGCTAGGTATGATATTCAATATGGAAATGTTAAACGTCCGACCCATTGGAATACGAGCTGGGATATGGCACGTTTTGAATCAGTCGGTCACCAATGGGCAGATTTATCAGAAACAGGATATGGTGTAAGTCTATTGAATGACAGTAAATACGGATATGATATTAAAGATAACACCATGCGTATTTCACTTCTTAAAGGGGCAATTTATCCTGATCCAGAAGCTGATATAGGCGAACATGAATTTACTTACAGTTTGTTGCCTCATGAAGGAGATTTTTTAGAAGGCAAAACTGTAGAAGAGGCATGGAGTTTGAATAATTCATTAAAAGCTTTTGAAGGTAACTTAAATGGAGATAGAGAGTTTATCAAAGTTGAGAGCTCATCTAATGTAATGATTGATGCAGTTAAAAAGGCTGAAGATGGAGAAGGATTAATTATCCGAATACATGATCACACTGGCGGTAATAGAAATGTCACTCTGAAACCTCAATTTAACTGTACGAAGTGGACAGAAACTAATTTGATGGAAAAAGAGCTTTCAAATGAATATAATCCAGTTTCAGATGGCATTCATTTCCAATTAAAACCCTTTGAAATCAAAACCATATTGATAAGATAGAAGTGATTTTGAAACAGTATTATATTTGATTCTAAAGAGAACGCTTAATAAAATTAAAGAATCAGTGAGGGAGTTATTAAGGATTACAGCTTTAATGTATTACTCTGTTAATTTTATTTTGTGTATTAGCTCCAATAGCCTAGCCATGAATGAGAATACCTAAAACGTTATATCACGGAAATAAAAAAAGAGACCTTATACAACACGTAATAAAAATTGTTTATTATAATGAGACAGCGCCCCCCAGAAGTTAGAGTGAAATCTAAGCTTTTGGGGGGGCGCTGCCTATAGAAGGCTCTTTTTCAGTATCCAATATATAGAGTCCGTTTTATCTCCTAAGAAAGCCTTTTTTGCCGTTGATTTCCAGCTGATTTTATATTTTTGAACCGAGCTTTTAAGAAACGATCAGTTATTCATTAGACATTAACTAGAATGAATGAGTACCAAAACACGATGGCATAACACCAAGGAATATCGGTGTTGCGCCATCGTATAATAGTTTCTTTCTTTTTTCACTCACTGCTTGAAAAGAGAGTGTGCATTATTTAGTTAAAAAACTAAAATCGGTCAATTCATCATAACTGTATTCAGAATCAATTTGACCTTTGTCTTTGGTCCAAGAAATGATACTTTCAAATTGATCTTCAGGTACGGCTTGAGCATAAGGGTAGTCTTCTTCTCGGCTGTCCAAGTAGGTGCTCATTGCTTCTGGAAATTGATAATCTGATAAAATTTCCGCATATTCAGTTGCTTTGTGTTCGTTCATATAGTCGATAGCCTGGTTGTAAGCTTGGTAAAATGCTTCAATATCTTGTGGACGTTCTTCCAATACGTTATCCATAAATTGAATAGTTCCGCCTTTGATACCGGCTTCTTTTGAGCTGCCTAAGACAACGGCACCTTGTTGAGCGAGCATGCTGGCTTGTGGTTCTGTATAAACAGCACCATCTACTTGGTCATTCAATAAAGCTTCAGAACGAGCAGAAAATGAGGAGATATCGACTATTTCATAAGTAAAGCTCTCTTCTTTTGCAAATTGATCCATGATATATTCAAGAATAAAGTTGGGTACTAAAGTAACTTTTTTTCCATCAAAGTCGTTCATTTCTGTGATTCCTGACTGAGGAGAAGCTAAGATTTTGAAATCTTCTAAAATATCCGAAGTAATCGTCATATCGATGCCGTTTTGTTTAAATGTTGCTTCAGTCATGACATCGCTGACGGTTGCTTCAATTTCTTTAGCTTGAACAGCAACATTGCGATCATTTGGCGAAGTGAAAGATTGGATCTCTACCGTCAGTCCCAAGTCTTCAAAGAAACCTTCTTCTTCAGCCAAAATGATTGGAATAGCCGATTCAGCAGGTAAAATACCCACATTCAAAGTTTGGTCTGTAACAGATTCGGCTGACGTGGACTCAGAAGTAGAGGCCGTATCTTGACTACACGCTGCAAGACTCAAAAAGCTAAAAGCAAGTAATCCTGTAGTGATAAAAGTTTTTTTCATGTTCTAATTTCCTCGTTTCTTAGTAAAATTTGTAATCATATTCCTAGAAATTTTGTTTGAAAATTTGCAGAGTTCCTACATAGACTTGCTTTAGTGAGGGATTTCTATTCGTGAAAAAAAGAGTATGTAATTTTTCTCTTTCAAAAATGCAATTTGTTGTTTAAAATAAGAGAAAGTATTGAGAAGAGATAAAGATTGTTCGTCTTGATAGCCATTCGCTGCATGGATTGGATGGCTAAGTTCTTCTTGAGACTGAATCTTTTGGAATAGAAGTATTCGAAATATAGAGTGCTCCCTTACGTTCTGCTTGTCAGTACAAAAAGTAGTATAGCACATTATGTGAAAAAGTGTACATGTATTTTTAGCGAAAGGAGCACTAAAAATTGCACATCGAATTAGAAAAGGTTGGTTTTGGGTATAACAAGGAGTCGATTTTTGAACAATTAGATTTTACCTTTGATAAAGGGCGCAGTTACGTGATACTAGGCGAATCGGGTATTGGAAAAAGCACCTTACTTGCCTTATTGAAGGGATTTCAACAGCCGTTAACCGGAAGAGTCTACTATCATCAGACCACATCAAAAAAAGTGGAGATGGTGTTTCAAGATCTGCGCTTGTTTCCTTGGCAGACTGTTTATCAAGCTTTGGAAATGCCTTTAAAAATTAAAAAGGTAGATAAAGTAAAGCGGAAAGCAATGATTGAGGCATTGATGAATGAGCTGGAAATTCACAAGTTTAAGGATACCTATCCTGCTAAATTAAGCGGTGGTCAAAAGCAACGTGTTGCTATGGCGAGAGGACTGATTACGGATCCGGATTTTTTACTGCTTGATGAGCCGACTTCTTCTTTGGACCAAGAAACGAAGGAAAAAACACAAGAGTATATTCTTTCAGAACAATCTAATCGCGGAAATGGTCTAGTCATCGTTACCCATGATATTGAGGAAGCAGCTTTTTTAGGAGAGACTATTATCATAATGAGGAATCAAGGTTTTCAAGTCTATCAAAATCCCGTTTTTCATTTGGAAAATCGACGAGAATCTTTGGCTTTTTACGAGTTCGTTCTTCAGTTAAGAAAAATGTTGAAGGGAGAAGCGGAATGAAAAATCAGCTGCGTTCTTTTCTTTTGGGATTTAGTTCTTTTTTGCTTGTCTGGTGGTGGTTGAGTGTGATAACAGATAATCGGTCGCTCCCAAGCCCGTTCCCAACGTTTAAACGGATGTGGGAGTTGAAAGATGTCTTATTTCTGCATGCAGGAGCAAGCTTGATGCGGATTTTCGTAGCTTTAACGATAGCTGTTCTAGTGGGTCTGCCTGCAGGGATATTACTTGGCAAATATTCTAAAGCGAATCAGTTATTTGGTCCGCTGCTTTACTTTTTATATCCTTTGCCAAAAGTCGCTTTCTTACCTATTTTCATGATTTTTTTCGGTCTAGGTAATTTGTCGAAGATCTTACTGATTTTTTCAGTGATTTCTATTCAAGTGATTGTGTCTATCCGAGACGGAGTCAATGAAATACCAGAATCCTATTATCAAGTCATGGATAATTATTCGACAAAAATATGGCCAAGTGTCCGTTTCTTAATTTTCCCAGCATTAATTCCCAGCTTAATAGCTAGTTTACGGGTCAGTGTAGGCATTTCATTAGCTTCTTTATTTTTTGCAGAAAACTATAATACTACCTACGGCTTGGGTTATCTTATCTTGAGTGCATGGTCGAAAATGGATTATGAACAAATGCTTTCCGGGATCTTAATGATTGCTTGGATCGGATTTTTTGTTTTCACTGTTTTAGATGAATTGGAAAGAAGATTCTGTCGCTATCGATGACAAGAAGTCTGGCTTATAGGCGTGTGGTCAGGCTTTTGGAACGCGTTTAAAAGTACCCACTTAGTATGTGGCAGAGATAAAGTCTATTGTCCCAGCCTCGGCAGCAATTTTCCTTTTCACAAAACAAGTTTAAGGCAAACCGTAGTATTGTGAAGCTAATATAAAAAGTAAGACAAAAAAGACCTGTCGAAGAACAGACTGCCTGTTCTCCGATAGGTCTTTCAATATTATCTACCTTGTTAATCATCAAACGTCAATCACTTCATCGCAACAAGCAATCCATTATCTTCAGGTTCTTCTTGCAGTTCGGGCAGCGTGCATTTGATTGTCTAGAGCAGTTTTTGCGGTAGCCGCATTCGCGATATTGGCAGACAAGCTGTTTACCTTTTTTTTGCCATTGACTTCCAACATCGGTTTGCCGCAGTCTGGACAGATTCTCATAGTGTAATATTTATCTATTTTCTTTTTGAGACAAGTTACTAATTATTTTGTTGTACTACTCTAAAGATAACGTAAATTAGCAATTATATTTTCCATAAAAATCAAATATATACACTATTTTTTCTTAGAGTAGAAACTAATAAATCTGTGTTCAGTTCTCTTGGCACAACACCATGGTCAATACATAAAGCTGTTGCTGTTCCTGCCGCTTGGCCTGTCGCCATTGCAGTTGGCGTAAGCCTTACAGACGCCAAAGCAGTGTGGTCTGCAGACATGCAACGCCCGGCTACTAAAAGGTTATCTGCTTTTTGAGGTATCAATGCTCTGAATGGAATTTGAAAAGTTCCTTGTCCGCCAACTTCAGCGATAGTCATACCTTTTCCGGTAGGAGCATGAATATCAATTGGATAGCCGCTTGTCGCTATGCCATCTTTAAATTTTCTACCATTTACAATATCCTCTTTTGTCATACTATAGACTCCAAGAATTCTTTTAGATTCTCTGATTCCGATTTGTGGAGGTATATAAGAAACAAAAGCATTTTCGAAACCAGGAATATAAGATTTGAAAAAGTTTTCTAATAACTTGACTTGTTTTCTTGCGATTACTTCAGCCTCAGTTAATTCTAAAGGATTTAATGGATTCAATCCTTGTACACGTGTCATGTTGACAACTACTTCATTATCATGAGGCCCTGTAAAGAATAGTACTTGGTCTCGATTAATACCAATATTGGCTTCTTCCCATTCTTTATAAAAGCCTTGGACAGCTGTTAATGGAAGGTCTTCTAGTTCAGAAAATGGAGTTTTATCTAAAAAATTATCTGGATTTTTTAGCATATAAGTTTTAACAGCAGCTAAATCAACATTTGCTAACCTAAACTTGAGTGTCATGGGCTGAGTTTTATGTGTGTTTTTTTCTCCTATTTGAACAGGAACATCTGCCATGTAACTGAGAGTCGCATCTCCAGTAGTGTCTATAAACATTTTTCCTGAAAAGGTATAATACTTCCCACCAGAAAAGCAAGAAACTTCAGTAATAATATTATCTTCTTTTACTACACTTGTCAGCGTTGTATGAAGTAAGAGAGTAACACCTTCTTCATGTAACATTTCGGCTGCTAATAGTTTATATTCTTCGCCATCATATGGTGTTACGCTGTAAACAAATCCACAAGTATCTCTTTGGTGTCCCGGAGAGCCTTCTCTTTGTTTAAGGCGCTCTACTATTTCGTCAGCAATTCCTTTAACAACTTGAGTTCCATCTGAAGAATGAAAAGTCATCCATGGGTAAACACCGGCAATGGTAGACATTCCTCCTAAAAAACCATATTTTTCAATTAATAAGACTCTTTTATTTTGTCTAGCAGCTGCTAAAGCTGCGTTTATTCCTGCAGGACCTCCTCCTGCTACGATCACATCAAACTGTTTTTTCATATAATAACCTCCAACACTATTAGTAATTTAATGCTAGCATATCTAATAAAGAAAACTGGAAATATGTAACATGTTATTATAAAGCGCTTTCTTACGGAACTTTTTTCCGATTTAATCCTATTTTTTTATTGTATGGTACTATTTTTGTGTAATAAAAAAAGATGTAGGAGGGGTCTTTTTGATGAAGAAAAAAGTACAATCATTTTTTTCACTTTTAGGAAAGTCTTTTTTACCAGCTATTGCTGTTATGTCGTTATTTGCATTATTGTTATCTATCGGAGCAGTTTTGAAGAATCCTTATTTTATAGAAAGTGTTCCTTTTTTAGGCAATCAAGCAATACAGTTTATAGCTACGTTGTTAAATGAATCCGGTTTAATTGTTATAAAATTTATGCCTTTAGTTTTTGCATTATCTATATCTACTGGTTTAGCAAGTAAAGAAGATAAAGGATTAGCAGGACTTTCTGCGTTGATTGGTTATTTATTTATGATCAGCATTTCAGCAGTAACTATTTCTTTTTTAGGATTAGGATTAGAGCCTGAGATTGTTGTAAATGATAATAACATTGTTACAATTTCCCAAACACTCGATATGAGAACATCTATGCAGAATATGGTGTTGGGATTACAAACAACAGATACAGGTGTATTAGGTGGGATTTTGGTCGGAATAGTCGCTGCTTGGGCAACGAAGAAGTTTAAAAATCAAAAGCTACCCGTTATATTCAGTTTTTATCAAGGAAAAAATTTTCCTCCAATAATTACCGGTATGATATTTATTGTAGTTGGGGTGATTATTCCATTTGTTTGGCCAATACTAGGAGGGGGTATTTTTAGTGTAGCTGGTATTGTAACGGATATAGGAGTTTTCGGTTCCTTTATATTTGGTTTAGTAGAGAGGTTATTGATTCCAACAGGGCTACACCATGTTTGGTATTCTATCGTACATTTTACTCCAGTTGGAGGAACACTGGATATAGGAGGCCAAGTCTATACAGGTACCAAAGCCATTACTACAGCTGCATTATCCAATCCAGATTTTCAAGAAAACATTTCTGAGATTACTAGGTTATGGTTAGGACAAGGAGCCACGCCAATTAAAGTTTTTGGTATCCCTGCTGCTTGTATGGCACTCTATGCTGTAGCTGAAGACAAGAATAAAGCTAAAACTATAGCTATTTCAGCAGCTATGGCTTCGATGTTTGCGGGGGTTACAGAACCCTTTGAATTTATGTTCATGTTTTTAGCACCTGGTTTGTTTGTCATACATGCAGTTTTGTCTGGTTTATCCTTTGCGATATTGGATTATTTTGATGCTTCTTATTTAGGTAGTAACAATATTATCGAATTGTTCGTAAATGGTTTCTTGCAAGGACATAAATCAACTTGGATACCTATAGTACTTGTAGGTCTATTAATGGGAGTCATTTATTTCCTATTATTTCGTTGGTACATTCTTAAATTTGATGTAAAAGTTCCAGGACGAATAATTACTTCTGAGGAACAAAATATATTAGTAGAAAATGAAGAACCTCAGTCTTCAAAAAACAAGAAAATTAGCAGAGACAAAGATTTAATCGCTAAACAGGTTATTAAAGCAGTTGGAGGAGAAGGCAATATCAAGGACTACACCAATTGCATATCAAGACTAAGGGTATATGTAAAGGATCCTTCAAAAGTAAGCAACATGTTATTGGAGTCTATCCCTGAATCAATGGGAGTAGTAAGGCCGTCTGAGGAAGAAATTCATATCGTTTTTGGTATGAAAGTAGATGAATATAGACAAGCCGTAGATTTAGTATTAGAAAATAGTTAGGAGAGAAAAAATATGAAAACATTTAAAATTGCAATTGCTGGTGGAGGTTCTACTTATACTCCAGGAATCGTGAAAGCTTTATTATTAAAGGAAAAAGATTTTCCGATTGATGAAGTTAGGTTATATGATATTGATGAAGAACGACAAAATGATGTAGCATTGTTGACTGAGAAAGTTATTGAAGAATTTAATTCTCAAATGAAATTATCTACTACTAGTGATCCAAAAGAGGCTTTTGAAGGAGTAGATTTTGTGTTTTCTCAACTTAGAGTTGGTGGAAATAAGATGAGGGAAAAAGATGAAAAAGTTCCTTTTAAATTAGGAGTGGTAGGACAAGAAACATGCGGTCCTGGAGGTATGGCGTATGGAGTACGTACATTGAAGCCAATGATTGAGTTAGTAGATTACGTAACAGCATATGCACCTGATGCATGGATCATTAATTATTCCAATCCAGCTGCAATTGTAGCCGAGGGAATACGAAAAGAAAGACCAGATGCTAAAGTTTTAAATATATGTGATATGCCGATTGGTATGTTACTACGAATGGCAGAAATTCTAGATTGTTCTTATGAATCGATCGAAGCAGATTATTTTGGCTTAAATCATTTTGGCTGGTTTACAAATGTATATGTAGATGGAGAAAGCCGTTTTGATGAATTAAAAGAGTATTTAAGTGAACACGGTTTGGTAACTCCAGCTCAATCTAAAGATTCTCAACATTCAGATGTAGATTGGTTGAAATCGCATTCAAATGTAGCGGAAATGATGCAATTATTTCCAGATTATATCCCAAGCTCTTATTTGCAATATTATTTAATCCCTCAGACAGTAATAGAACAAACAGATTTAGATTATACTAGAGCAAATAGAGTAATGGATAATAGAGAAAAAAGCTTATTCGATGCTATCACACATCTTAAAGAAACTGGCGAAATGGTTGAAGGATTTAAAGTTGGAGTACACGGAACTTTCATCGTTGATGTTGCTATGTCAATTGCTTTTGATGAAAGAAAACGATTCTTACTTATTGTTGAAAATAAAGGCGCTATTCCAAATTTACCAAATGATGCCATGGTTGAGGTACCTGCTTATGTAACTTCTAGAGGCCCTGAACCCATTAGAATGGACGCGGTCCCTCTATTCTATAAAGGATTGATGGAACAACAGCTTGCTTCAGAAAAATTAATTGTTGAAGCTGCTACAGAGGGTTCTTATCAAAAAGCATTACAAGCATTTGCACTAAACAAAACGATACCTTCTAGTGAAAAAGCAAAAGAAGTATTGGATGGTTTAATTAACGTAAATAAAGGCTATTGGCCAGAATTAGTATAATGAAAGTTAAAAAGAAGGACTTGACAAGTTCTTCTTTTTTTTGCATTAATGACATTAAAGAGCTAAAAGGAGAGGTGATTATGAAAAGAGTCCTATTGAAAAAAATGTTGGGATTAGTAGGAGAGGATATTAATGAAAATGAATATGCCATATTGATCGATTTAATAGAACATATAGATACTATACAAAATTACAATATTCGAGATGCTGCCAAAAATAATTTCGTATCAACAGCTACTATTTCTAGATTGTGCGAAAAATTTGGTTTTGGGTATAGTGAAATGAAATATTTTCTGAAATCTCAGTATGATGAACTTAAGAAAATGGATAACAATCATGAAACTCATAGTCTTGTTTATTCGAATGTCTTTTTTAACTCATTTAAAACAGATTTGAATAAAAGCGTTTTACTTTGGGATGAAAAGCTAATTAAAGCGGTTGTTGAGCAGCTAAAAAATGCAGATAAAATAATTGTTCTTGGTTTAGGTATGTCAGAAATATTTGGAAATTACTTTACACAACGTTTTCAAATAATGGGAAAGGACGTTCAATTTTTGAGCATAGGGTTATCAGGCGGCGTATTTTATAATGGTATAAAGAACGCAGATCTTATTTTAGTTTTTTCCCGTTCAGGAGAGTTAAGGTATTTAAAAAACAAGTTAGAAATAGCAAGTAATTCCAATAAAAAGATTATTTCTATAACAAATGATAAAGAAAGTGAGTTGAAAAAAGTTTCAGATTATACTCTGCCTATTTTCGGAACGAAAGCATTAAATACTACCGAAGGAATGTCCACCTACAATTTAATGGTTTTTTATCTTATTGATTTACTGATTATTTTGTATGGTGATGAATAAATTGATTGGCAGAGATTTAAAAGAACTGTCTTTGGGTACTGTGAAAATGTTTAATACGGATATTAAATCTCTTGGGTATAGTATTTATAGAATTTGTAAAAAAAATGTAGAAATAAATATACTAAGAGTATAAAAATATAAAAAAGACTCATTCCTAATGTTGCTGACTTATTTCAGCACAACTTTGGAATGAGCCTTTATTCTTTATTAGTGGACTTGTTTACAGTTAAGGAACTAAAAGATTTGTATGACGGAATGTATTTATAAAAAACTGTTGAATAAATTATTATATATGGTATTATAGTTGCGTAAACGATTACTCAAATGAGGCGTGGTAGTATGAAAAAACAACTATCTATAAAAGATATTGCAAAATTAAGTGGTGTATCTACAGCAACTGTCTCAAGGGTTTTGAATGATAATGGACGATTTTCAAAAGAAACTAGAGAGAAAGTATTATCTGTTGTAAAAGAATTTGGGTATTCTACTAATTCTGTCGCAAAAACATTGCGTGAACAAAAATCTCACACAATTGGTATGATTGTTCCAGATATCAGTAATGAGTTTTTCTCTTCTTTAATTACACAAATTGAAAGTTATTTTTTTGATAAAGGAATTTCTACTATTATATGCAATACAAATAAAGATGCAGAAAAAGAGAAAGCTTACTTGAAGTCTCTAGATGCTAAATTGGTTGATGGATTGATTTGTATTTCAGGACAAGAAGAGATTGATGAAACTCAGCTTTCAAGAGATATACCTATTGTTTGTATAGATCGACAGCCTAAAGTTTCTAATAATATAGCAATTGTTGGTTCAGATCATGTAGATGGTGGATACAAAGCTACAAAATATCTTATTGATAAAGATTGCAAAAGGATTTTGTTATTAACTAAAGACAATAACACCACTTCTAGTAATGATCGAATTGATGGATATAAAAAAGCTATTAAGGAAGCTCACTTACAGCTTGATCCAGATTTAGTTATACGAGCATCTTCTAAAAAGATATCAAAATTCGAGACTGCTCAAAAGTCTATTGAAGAAGTGCTGTCTCGAGATTTGGAGTTTGATGGTATATTTGCTACAAATGATTGGTTAGCTTATGGTGCAATACAAACATTGAAAAAAAATCAAATTTCAGTCCCTGAAGAAGTTAAAGTTGTTGGATTTGATAATGATAGTATATCTAAATACACTACTCCAAGTATTACTACTATTCATCAGGAAGTTAATTGTATTGCTGAAAAAGCAGCGGATATATTGTATCAATTGATGTCTAAGCCGGGTATGCAAATAAATGAACATTATATTAACGTACCTACTAGACTAATCGAGAGAGAAACGACGTAAAACTCGTTTTTTGCCTTTTGAGTAATCGTTTACCCAAAAGGCCAAGTCAATAAAAATGAGTAAGAGTAGATTGTTATATATTTTTTGCCTTTTGAGTAATCGTTTACCCAAATGGGATTATTTAATTTAAGAAGAGAAAGGAAGATAAGAGTGGAGAAATTAATATGCCCTTCAATGATGTGTGCAGATTTTGGATTTTTAAAAAACGAAGTTGCTGAGTTAGATCAAGCAGGAACAGATATTTTCCATATTGATATAATGGACGGTGTTTTTGTTCCAAATTACGGAATGGGACTGCAAGATTTTGAATTTATTCGAAGCACAACCAGTAAACTAGTCGATGTTCATTTAATGGTTCAAAATCCAGCAGATTATGTTGAAAAGTTTGCGGATATGGGAGCAGATATTATCTATTTCCATCCAGAAACAGATCAGCATCCCGCAAGAACTCTAGACAAAATTCATGCAAAAGGGAAAAAAGCGGGTATTGCAATCAATCCGGGTACGTCTATTGAAAATATCCAAGAATTGCTTTATTTAGCTGATTATGTCTTGGTGATGACTGTCAATCCAGGCTTTGCTGGGCAAAAGTATTTAAGCTATGTTGATCATAAAATAAAAAAACTTACTGCAATGAAAGCTGAGTACGATTTTGAAATCGTTGTGGATGGAGCTATTTCAAATGAGCGAGTAGAAACATTGAGTGAATTAGGAGTAAAAGGATTTGTATTAGGAACTTCTGCTTTATTTGGGAAAGAAGACAGTTATCAAGAAATCATTAAAAAGTTAAAAGGAGAGAGTAAATAATGAAAATAGCAATCGGTGGAGATCATGTAGGACAATTATTAAAACCAGCTATCGTGGATTATCTTAAAGAATTAGGCCATGAGGTAGAAGACTTTGGTCCTCATACGACAGACAGAACAGATTATCCTAAATATGCAGAAAAAGTCGGTACAGAAGTTGCTGCTGGTAATTTTGATAGTGGAATTTTGATTTGTGGTACAGGGGTAGGAATTTCGATTGCTGCAAATAAAGTTAAAGGAATTCGTGCAGTTGTCTGTAGCGAGCCCTATTCTGCAAAATTATCTAAAGAGCACAACAACACAAATATTTTAGCCTTTGGTTCTCGTGTAGTAGGTTTAGATTTAGCAAAAATGATTGTCAAAGAGTGGTTAGATGCCGAATTTGAAGGTGGCCGACATGGAAACCGCGTCAATATGATCGAAGATATTGAGTGCCGTTAGATTGGAGACTAAGTAAGTTTTACACAACAAGTAGAATTGTGGTTGGTAACATTTAAGACAATCACAATTTGTTTTGCTTATTTTTGGAAACATTTGGAAATTAATGAATATAAATGGAAAATAATGATTGATTTTGAAAAATAATGATGCTACACTAAGTTCATCAAATGAACTGGAGGATTTAGAAAATGAAATTAGCTACTCGAATCAACTCATTCTTACCGGTATACGAAAATGACTTAAAAAAGGTTTTGGAGAAATTTAAAAATTTAGGTCTTACACATGTGG
Organism: Desemzia sp. RIT 804; assembly: GCF_016892605.1. Taxonomy (GTDB): domain Bacteria; phylum Bacillota; class Bacilli; order Lactobacillales; family Carnobacteriaceae; genus Desemzia. The sequence goes on along the minus strand of NZ_JAFEMV010000004.1, from coordinate 128,125 downwards.
ATTTGAATTACCCAGAACACGTCACAGATTTTTCTGGAACGGAAATGAAAGCGTTGTTAGATGATAATAGTCTAAAAGCCAATGGTGTTGCACTTCGTTTTAGAAAAGAATTCATTAACGGAGAACTAGGAAACTCAGATCAAGGTACTGCTCAGCACGCATTAGAATTGTGTAAAGAAGCTGCAGATTATTGCCGTGAAGTAGGGGGAGATGTTGTAACAATTTGGTTAGGATTTGATGGTTTTGACTATAGTTTCCAAATCAACTATCAAAAAGTATGGAATCAACTGGTAAATGCATTTCAAGAAATTGCAGACTATGCTCCTGATTTAAAAATCAGTATTGAATACAAACCGTTCCAACCTAGAGCATATGCATTTATTGATAGCATGGGGGTTGCTGGTATGATGTTAAACGATATTGATCGCGGTAATGTGGGAGTTACGTTAGATTACTGTCATATGTTAATGAAACACGAAAATCCAGCTTTTGGTGCAGATATTTTTGGCAGCCGCAATAAATTATATGGAGTTCATATCAATGATGGTTATGGTCTTAATGACGATGGCTTAATGATTGGAACGTCAACACCGTTCAAGACGTTAGAATTCCTTTACTACATCAAAAAACACAATTACACTGATGCAATTTATTTTGATACATTCCCTGTTATAGAACATGCAGTAAAAGAAAGTGAACAAAACATTAAGATGATTAAATTATTGAACGATACGATTGACAACGCAGGCATGGATTACATCCAAAATATTATTGATCGCAATGATGCAATTGAAGCGAGTGAATTGATGATTAAATTTTTATCCAATAAATAATTTTACTAAATAAATTGGAGTGTGAAGATAATGGCGATGAATTATGAAAAAGGTGCTAAAGAGATATTAGAAAATATCGGCGGTAAAGAAAATATTGCGGGTATGACTCATTGTGCAACTAGACTAAGATTTAACTTAAGAGATACTTCTAAAGCAGATACAGCAGCAATTGAAGCGGTTGATGGCGTGGTAAACGTCATCAACAAAGCTGGTCAATATCAAATTCTAATTGGTACAAACGTACCTAAATTGTATAATCAAATGGAAAACTTAGTAGGTCCTAAAGAAGCAGGTTCAAAAGATTCAGCAAATAATAGTGGTTCTTCACAAGGTATTATTGGCACAATCTTTTCAGCTATTTCTAGTATCTTTGCGCCGTTGCTGCCTGCATTAGCCGGATCTGGGATTTTAAGAGGATTGCTCTTATTATTCGTTCAGTTAGGTTGGTTAAGCGAAACAAATGGTACTTATCAAATTTTGTCAGCGGCTTCAATGACGGTATTTTACTTCTTACCAGTCTTACTGGCCATCACATCGGCTAGAAGATTTGGAGCAGATATGTTCCTATCAGCATTAATTGGTGCGGCGCTATTGCATCCTGACTATATTGCTCTCATGGGAGATATTGGTAATGGAGCTACAACTTCATTCTTAGGTATCCCAGCAGTTCTGATGAACTATAATTCGACGGTCGTTCCCATTATCTTATCGATTTTGATTTTTTCTTATTTATATAAATGGCTTGATCGAGTAATTCCTGAAACACTTAAACTCGTTGTATTGCCTCTAATTTCTATCGCTGTTATGGTGCCGGTAACAATCATCGTGATTGGTCCTTTAGGTGTTTATGGTGGAGAAATTATCGCAAGCGCAGTTAACTGGTTGATTGCCAGAAGCAGTATCCTTGCAGGTATCGTAGTTGGTGGAGGATGGTCTGTCTTAGTAAGTTTAGGTATACATTGGGCAGTTAACCCAATTATGATCAATAATATTGCAACATCTGGTATTGATTATATTGTGCCATTTACTTTTGCTTGTAACTTTGCAACGATTGGTACAGCTTTGGGTGTTTTCTTTAAAGCACAAGACAGAGATATTAAGAACTTCTCAATGACTGGGATTGTAACAATTGCTTTATCAGCTATTATCGAACCAACGGTGTTCGGTCTATTAGTTAAAAACAAGAAATTATTCTTATCACAAATTATTGGTGGAGCAGTAGGGGGAGCTTACTTAGGATTAACGAACGTATACACGAATGCCTTTGTATTTGGAAGCGTGACCACATTCCCTGCATTTGTTGGTGATACTTCAGCTAACTTCATCAATGCGATGATCGGTCTACTTATTTCATTAATAGTAGGGGCCATGATTGCATACTTTGTTACAAAGAAAGAAGAAAGACTCGTTAAAAACTAAATATTTCTTTGTTAAACAATATAAAAGCTTGTCACCTAATCATTTATATGAAATGATTAGGTGACAAATTTTTTTTATGAGGTGTGTGCAGAATGATCCCGTATGAAAGAAAAAAAGCAATTCTAACTAAATTAAATGAGCAGGATATTGTTACACTAGATGAATTACAAAAAATACTTTCTGGCGTATCTGTTTCCACTATTCGACGTGATTTAAAAGATCTTGAGAAAGTAGGCCATGTAACTTTGTTGCCTGGAGGCGCAGCAAAATTGTTTTCTCGATCCACAGATATTCCAATTACAAAACGAACATCTTTAAACCGTAATGAAAAAAAGGAAATTGCTTTATTAGCTGTTAAAGAAGTTAAGCTAGGAGAAACAATATATGTAGATTCTGGATCAACAGGAGAAGAATTATTGTTGGAGTTGGTAAAGAAAAAAATAACATTGATCACTTCCGTTACTAATTTCAAAATTCCTTTTCACGACGTAGAAGCACAAGTATATTCACTTGGTGGTTTTGTGAATTTCACAAATAGCTCGCTGAAAGGTGATTTAGCAGTGCAAAATATAGAATATTTTAATTTTGACCGTGCTTTTATTGGAGCGAATGGCGTGGATGCTAAATTCGGTTACACCACACCTGATTTAGGCGAAGCGATAAAGAAAAGAAAAGTAATCGAAAAATCACAAGAAGTATATTTTGTTTGTGATTCCAGCAAGTTTCATAAGGTCTACATGTCATCTATTGCTCCTTTATCAGACTCTGTGCTCATTACGGATGAGGGCGATGAGGTAATCAAAGAAGACCTGAAGCAGTTAATATGTTAGTGTCGTTGACACATAACAGTAAATTCGTTTAAGAAAGTGCCCAGACAATTAAATGTTACTGTATCACGAAGTTAGAGTAGAGATCTAACTTCGTGTTTTTTGTAAAGAAAAATAAAAGCGAATAAATGATTTCAATAACTTCTTGAAATAGTTTGTGATACAAAAGGTAGAATTGTGAGATTATAATGAAACTACACAAATGATAGCGATTACAAAAAAGGCGTGAGATAAAAAGCTTGGGGGTGGAGAACATTAAACTTACAGATAGGCAAAAACGGCTAGTATCTTATTTAATGAAACAAAAAGGATATCAGACAGCTAAAGTTTATGCAGCTGAATTTAATGTATCGGAGCGCACTATCTATTCAGATTTGAAAAAAATCGAGAATGTTTTAAATTTCAAAGGATATGAGCTAGAAAAAAGATCAGGTGTGGGTATAGGACTTAGTGAAAAGAAGACTAATCACGTAGACACTGAGGAAATAGTCGAACTTGATAAATACACAATATATGGTAGAAGAAAAGAAATAATGAAGTTGCTCTTATTTGAGAAACAAAACGTTACCATTGAAGCCTTATCTGAGATTTTTTTAGTTAGTAAGTCATCGATTACGAATGATTTGAAATTTATTGAGAAGAAGTTGACCTTGAGGAATAAAGTTCAACTAGTAAGCGATCATAAAGGAACTAGGTTAGAAGGAACGGAAGAGGAGATACAAAAAGTTTTTTTTGAATTTAACCAATATATTTTTGAAGAAAGTGAGCTTCTTTTATTCGATGAAGAAAAGAGTCTAGACATTTTAAGTTCTTACTATGGAGTAGATATAGTGAGCGTATGTTCAAGGGTGCTATTTAGTTATATCAAAACGGAAGTAGGGTATATCTCAGAGCAATACATCATAAACGTCTTGAATATGATGGTGATATTAATTTATCGAATGAAAAAGGGATATTGCTTAAAAAAAGAAAATGATAGCGTTTCCCTAATCAGGCAGTCATTTATGATTCATAAAAGCGCAACGGATATGTTAGAAAAAATATCGATTAGATTGGACTTTAAATACAATCTAAGAGAAGTAGAATATCTTTCTAACATACTTATTTCAAATAAATTTGAAAAAGTACCTTCTAATGAAAAAACGAGTTTAATAGTTAACAAAATTATTCAAAAAGTTGGGGAATCAATAAGTTTTAACTTTGAAAAAGACGATAAGCTACAAAGACAATTATCAACACACATACCTGCTATGATCTATCGTTTGAGATTAGGAGTTAGAACAAAAAATCCTTTTATAAGTCAAATCAAACAAGAATTCCGAGTGATTTTTGATGTTATCTGGGTAGCTTTGAGTGAGTACGAAGAAAACCTAGGCGGCAGATTAAATGAAGATGAAATAGGTTTTTTAGCTCTCTATTTTCAGTCCGCTATTGAACGATCCAAAGTTAGTAAAAAAATACTGATTGTATGTCCAACTGGAATTGCTACTTCAGAATTATTGTTAAATAGAGTGAAAAATATACTGCCATCTTTTGATATGTTAGAAGTCGCTTCAGCAAGGGAAGTAAAAAATATAAATTTATCAGAGGTAGACTTTATTATCTCAACAGTAAACGTAGACATTAAAAACAAAAAAGTCGTTGTAGTATCTCCTTTATTGAACGATCAAGATATGAAAAATATATCTGAAACTTATAATGAATCGTTTATTTTAAGCTCAAATATGGATAAGCGATTAACGAGATTACCGTACCTTAGTAAATATATTGAGGAGAAATTTATTTTCTTTGATGAAGATTTTGAAACCAAAGAAGAACTTTTCAACAAAATTGGTTCTGAATTGGTTAATCATAATTATATTACTCAGGAATTTATAAAGAGTATGGAGCATCGAGAAACTCTAGGTGGTACTGATTTGCCTACAGGAGCAGCTATACCTCATGGAAATCCAAAATTTGTTAACAAAACAGTGATAGCTTTTATCCGAAACAAAAAATACTTCAAATGGAGCCAGCATCCTGTAAAGACAGTCTTGGTAGCTTGTATTTCCCAAAAGGATATTGGAGAAACTAAAAATATCTTCTCTGATATTTATAATCTTGTAGGGGATAAAAAAGTACTCAGTGAAATTTATATATTGCCTAACAAATTATCATTAAAGGAGAGGATAGGAAGTGAATCGAATAAAAACTATTGAAACTAATGTCATTAGAAAAGAAATGCTGCTGTTACAAAAAGAGTGCTCGTCTAAGAATGATGCAATCAATTCATTAATAGAAAAAGCTTTTGATACAGGGTTAATCACTAGGAAAGAGCCTTTTATGGAAGTTGTATTAGAAAGAGAAACAGAGATTCCAACAGCGATTGGCTATGAAATTGCTATTCCACATGGTAAAAGCAAAGAAGTTAAAGAGCCTTTTATTGGATTTCTGCAAGTCCGTAATAGTTTTCAGTGGACAGAAGAACTTGAAGATGAAGTAAGGCTGGTTTTCTTAATAGGAGTTTCTGATAAAAATGAAAATAATCTTCATCTAAAATTTATCTCACAGTTAAGTAAAAAACTTTTAGATGAAGACTTTAGGCAAGCGTTAAAAGAAGTAACAGAAGTAGAAAAAGCTTTTGAATTATTGACCACCATAAATAGTACTATACAAAATTAGGGGGAAATAAACATGAAAATCGTAGCAGTAACGGCATGTCCGACAGGGATTGCCCATACGTATATGGCTCAAGAAGCAATTGAAAAAGAATGTAGAGCAAGAGGATATGAAGTGAAAGTTGAGACACAAGGAGGCATGGGAATTGAAAATGAACTAGAACAAGAAGAAGTAGACAACGCAGATTTAGTCATATTAGCAGTTGCTATTGGAATAGAGGGAGAAGAACGATTTGATGAAAAAATAGATGAAGGAAAAGTATTGCAAATAGAACCACAAGAAGCGATTAAAAACCCATCTCAAGTAATTGATAATGCAGAAAGACTATAGGAGGTTTCTGTAATGGTGAAGAAGGAGAAAAGCTTTTTAAAAGAGATTCAAAAAGCATTTAGTACAGGTGTATCATATATGATCCCTTCAGTTGTGGTAGGGGGAATATTTCTTGCAATTGCACTATCAACTGGAACAGCAACAGACGAAGGAATGCAAATAACGAATAGTTTTATGCAAAATTTAAATGATTTAGGTGCTGCAGGTTTTGCTATGATGATTCCAATATTGTCAGGGTATATCGCTTATTCAATATCAGGTAAACCAGCACTGATTCCAGCAATGGTCTTAGGCTTTGTAGCAAATAATCCCATTGGACCAGATGGAATCCAAACAGGTTTTCTAGGAGCGATGATTCTTGGTGTAGCTGTTGGATACTTGGTTAAATGGTGCAAAACATGGAAAGTTCTTCCAACAATTAGAACGATCATGCCTATATTGATTATTCCTATATTTGTGACCTTTGTAGTCGGTATGATTTACATTTATGTAATCGCTGCACCAATTGGAACATTTATGGATTGGCTTGTAAGAGTGCTAGGTGGTTTACAAGGTGGGAATGCGATTATATTAGGCCTAGTAATTGGAGCCATGACAGCAGCAGATATGGGCGGACCGATCAATAAGACTGCTACTGCGTTCACTCTTGCTTTGATGGCTGAAGGAATATACGCTCCAAATGGTGCTCACCGTATCGCAGTTGCAATTCCACCATTAGCATTAGCGATATCTACTCTTATTGATAAGAAAAAATATACAGCAGAAGAAAAAGATCTTGGGATTACAGCACTTTTCATGGGTCTCATTGGGATAACTGAAGGAGCTATACCGTTTAGTGTAAAGGATTTTAAGAGAGTCATGCCGGCAATTATCATAGGTAGTGCTGTCGGAGGAGCATTAGGCATGTTAAATGGTGTAGAGGCTCTTGTGCCTCATGGAGGATTGATCATTTTACCGGTTGTTAATGGAAAAATATGGTATGTTCTCTCAATGTTTATAGGAGTCTTTGTTTCTGTAGGTATCTTACATTTTGCAAAACCGAATGTTGTAGTTGAAAAGGAAAAAGAGGGAAAAGTTCTAGCAAAAGATATGTCTAATTCAAAAATAATTGAAGGAGTTGGAAATGAAAATGGAAAAATTAGCAATTAAAAAAGTAGTACAAGGGTTATTAGACTTACAAAGAACAGGTGAAAGTGCAACAATATTAGGAATAGGTCCGATGTCTAAGAATTGTGTCCAAGCTACCTTGGAATTATCCAAAGAAGGTGATTATCCTGTCATGTTTATTGCTAGTCGGAATCAAGTTGATGCTGACGAATTAGGTGGCGGATATGTAAATGGATGGAACCAGTTCACTTTTGCAAAAGCAGTAGAAGAAGTAGCTAAAGAGATCGACTACGATAATTGGTACTACTTATGCCGAGACCACGGAGGTCCTTGGCAACGTGATCAAGAAAGAAATGATCACCTTCCAATAGAAGAAGCAATGAAACTAGGTAAACAATCATACATTGCAGATATTGAAGCTGGTTTTGATTTGCTGATGATCGATCCTACAAAAGATCCTCTTGAAGTTGGGAAAGTGATTCCGTTAGATACAGTTTTGGAACGTACAGTGGAGCTAATAGAATTTTGTGAAACTGAACGTAAAAGTCGGAATTTACCTGAGATTGGGTACGAAGTCGGAACAGAAGAAACGAATGGTGGTTTAACTTCTACTGAAACTTATGAAACTTTCATCAACCGTTTGCAAGCTGAATTGAAAAATAGAAATTTACCAATGCCAACATTTATTGTAGGACAAACAGGTACACTGATCAGAAAAGGCGAACAAGTTGGTACTTTTAACTTTAATAATGCTTATGATTTAGCACAGATGGCTAAAAAATATGGAGTTGGGCTGAAAGAACATAATGGAGATTATCTTGATGATGTAACGTTATTAGAACATATTCCATCAGAAATTACAGCTACAAATGTTGCTCCTCAGTATGGTACAGAAGAGACGCGAGCATATCTAAACTTAGCAGCTATTGAAGAAAAATTAGTAAATAACGGGTTGGTGAGAGAATCATCTAAAACGCAAGAAGTTATCTTAGATCACGCCATTAAGAGTGGACGTTGGAAAAAATGGTTATCAGAGGACCAAAAAAATATTACAGAAAAAGAAATACTTGAAGATGAAAGCTTGACGAAGGAAATATTTGATACTGCGGGACACTATACTTTTAATGATGAAGAAGTAAAAGTTGAAATTGAAAAAATGTATAAAAATCTTGCAGAACATAATATCGATGGTAAGCGTTATGTAATCGACCATATCAAACGTCCGATTCGTGATTATGCTGAATCTTATAATTTAAGAGGAGTAACAAGTCGAATCAAAGATTTAACAGCAGCAAAACTATAATGACTTATTATAGATAGTTTAATCAAGATTGTTGGATTTCTATCAAGAAATGCACTCTAAGTTTTGGGATCAATTCCAAAATTTATAGAGTGCATTTTTAATGGATATATTAAGCAAATACAGTATAGTTAAAGTAATACATAGTTATAAAGGAGAAAAAAATGTGTGCATTTTTGTTTGACGTTGATGATACGATTTATGATCAAATGTGGCCGTTTAGGAAAGCATTTGATAAGTGCTTTAAAAAGTACAATAACATTCCTTTAGAAGAATTATTTCAGTACAGCAGAAAATATAGCGATGAAGTTTTTGAACTGACAGAAAGTGGAGAGCTGCCTTTGCAAGAAATGCATGTATACCGTATTACAAAAGCTTTTGAAGTTTATAATATAGAGATAGAAAAAGAAGAAGCTTTAAATTTTCAGTACACTTATGAAAAACATCAAAAAGAGATTCAATTAGTTCCTGATGTAGAGAAAACTTTTCAGTATTGTAAAAAGAACAATATTAAAATTGGTATCATCACTAATGGACCAGAGTTGCATCAACAAAATAAAATTGATCAACTTGGTCTAAGTCGCTGGATATCAGCTGAAAATATATTTATTTCTAGTAAAGAAAAAGTATCTAAGCCAGACAAAGGAATATTTGAGGTTGCCGAAAAGAAAATGGGTTTAGTCAGTAAAGATACTTATTTTATAGGAGATTCTTTTGCTAATGATGTAACTGGAGCAAAAAATGCAGGATGGAGATCTATATGGATTAATAGGAGAAACAAAAAAATTCCAGATGATCTTATTCAGCCGGATTATGTCATTAAAGATGGAGATTCATTATTAAGATTAGTCTTGAATCTATGTGAACAAAAGAGTGAGTTAAGGTTTTTTTGATATAAGTTGCTGTTTATGGAATGATGATTATATTTTTAGTCAATTTGATAAAGATATAAATTGAAAAGTGAATCTAATGTATTTTTATTTAGGGCTCATTAATTGAAGTCTGTTAGCTTTTAAGCGGATCTATTTTTTAAGCTAAAACTTGTCGTAAGATATCTCTTTTACACAATATGAAACGTAGGAAAGAGTGTGCATACAAATAGAATTTACTAGATATTCTCCAAGAATGATATGTTATACTTTAAGGGCATAAATGTAAGTGGATTCAAGGAGGTGAGAGAATGTATAAAGTTATTCACCAATTGAAAGAACGTAATTTTGATACCCCCGTTACTAAGAGCGAATTGGCTGTGCTGGATTACTTAGAGGAGAATTTTCGGAAAATTCCTGAAATCACAGTCGTGAAAATAGCTCAAGAAAGCTACACCTCTCAAGCAACCGTGAATCGTACATGCAAGTTATTAGGATTCAATGGATTCAGTGAATTGAAATATGCCATTTCAGAAGATATTCAAAGAATGCATGACGGCACAACGATGCATATTCAAAATACAGAATATATCTTATCTAAGATCAACTTTAAAAGTGCCAGCTCATTAGTATATCACATTTACCATCATAGAAACCGGCTTTTATTGTTCGGCTTAGGAGGTTCCAATGTTTCTGCGCAGTATATGGCACGTCAGCTGTTGTACTTAGGGATACCGGTAATTGTGGTGTCTGAACTGCAGATGCTGAAAAAGTTTGAAGGTTACAGTATTTTAATTTTATCTAATACCGGGGAAACGCAGCGGTGTCTTCAAATTATGAATGACGCAAGAAAAGTTAATATGAACATATTAGCGATTACGAAAAAAGATTCTTCTGTAATGAATGGCAGTTTACATACCTTTCATCATGATGTACCAGTCGATAAGATGGAAGGCATTTCCCGTGAGCAGCAACTCCAGATGATTCTTATGATTAATGAAGTCATCAACCAATTAAAAAATCAATACTTTCCTAGAGACTAGAAGAATATATTAAGTGAGAGGCCGGGATATTGTGAGGTCTCTTTTTTTTGGATAATTATCCCTATCTTTGAACGTCACACTCTATTGTAAGCGTTATAATAAGCGCGTAGACAATAAAGAACCTTGAAGGAGAATTGTATGAAACGAGATATTCAAATTTTGATGCATACTCATTGGGATCGCGAGTGGTATTTTACAAAAGACGAAACAAAAGTTTTGTTGCGCAACCATATGCAAGAAGTGATGGAGTATTTGGAAGAGAATCCAGATGTCATTTACGTATTGGATGGACAAAGTGTGATGATTGATGACTATCTTGAATTAGAGCCAGAAGCAGAGGATCGTTTGCGTCAATTGATTCAAAAAGGAAATTTACGTGTAGGACCTTGGTATACACAAACAGATTTATTACTGGTTCATGGAGAGTCAATATTCCGTAATTTGTATTATGGAATAAAACGGGCAAGAGAATTTGGAGATCCGATGCTTGTCGGATACGCTCCAGACACGTTTGGGCATGCGAGTCAGATGCCACAAATCTATGATCAATTTGGGATTCAATCTACTTTTTTCTGGAGAGGCTTCAGTGAATTGAAAGCGGATAAATCTGACTTTGTTTGGAAAGGAGCGGACGGCACTGAGATTCTGGGTGTGAATTTGGCTACTGGTTACCAAGGGGCAAAGTATCTTGAATTAGAGCAAGAGGCTCTAAAAGAACGTATGGGTAAAATTATGAATGTATTAGATTCTTATTCTGCAAGTGATGCTCGACTAATCATGAACGGCCATGATCAAATGCCTATCCAAACAAACATTAAAGAAGTCATAGAGGAGATGCAGAACCTGTACCCTGATTCCTCAATCAAAATTAGTGACTTCGAAAGTTACGCGAATTCATTGAATAAAAAGGAATTGGAAATAGTGACGGGTGAGCTGACAGATAGCAAGCACGCTCGTATACATCGCACGATTGGGTCTACACGCATGGATATTAAATTATTAAATTCAGAAATTGAATATAACCTCTACAATATATTGGAACCACTAGCTGTCATAGGACAAGAAGCAAATATTCCATATCCATATGGCGTAATTGAAAAAATATTAAAATTGCTTTTTGGTACTCATGCTCATGATAGTATTGGGGGCTGCAATTCAGATAAAGTCAATCAAGATATCAAACAGCGACTTTTAAACGCGAAAGAAATGTTGGACACACAGATTGAACTGCATTTGAGATTATTGACGATGGCTAATAAAGAAAATGAGCAGACATTAGTTGTGTTGAACTTGTTGCCGGAAGTAAGTAAAGAAAAGCAAGCTGAATTTGAGATGGTAACACGAACACGGAATTTCGAAATTTATGATGAAAAAGAAGAAAAAGTACCCTATTCTATAGTTTCTCAATCTGAAGAAGATGCGGGACTTATTGACCGTCAGGTAGCTGCTAGATTACAAGATATTACTGTCTATAGGACGCAAATAGTACTTCCTGTTTCCCACATGGAAGGTTTATCTATAAAATACTATCACTATACAGAAGTTAAAGACGAACCAACTTTACCAGCAGCTTCTAAAACAGACAGTATTGAAAATAAATGGGGGAAATTGTCAATTCAATCCAATCAATTCCATTATGAAGAAAAGGGAACTGAAATTATGCACCAGAATATCCTTTCTATTGAAAATAGCGGGGATGATGGAGATAGTTACGATTATTCTCCTCCTATTGAAGATTGGCTATTAAATAGTCAAAAGAATGGAAAGATAGACTGTACGGTGATCAAACAAGACGACATGGAAGAAATTCAATTTGATTGGACTGTAGTGGTTCCAAGAAATGCAAATGCACGTGAAAGAAAAGAAGCCAATACAACGGTCACGTTCAATGGATCTCTTCGGATGTACCCTCAGGACCCTAAAGTGTACTTGACTCTTAACCATAGTAATCAAGTAGAAGACACCCGCTACCGCTTGGTTTTAAAAACAGGTATTAAAGCTAATGTTGTAGAAGTGGATGGGTATCTTTCTTCTCAAGAAAAACCGGTCTATTTAGCAGAACCATTAGCTATATGGGAAGAAGATAATTGGGTAGAAAAGCCAGTCAGTATTGAAACCGCTCAAAGTTATATTGCGATGCGAAAAGAAAATGAAGAGTTTGCGTTATATACAAGGGGATTAAAAGAGTACGAAGTCTTGGAAGATGAAGTGCACCTCACATTGTTCCGCACCTTTTCTCATTTAGGGAAACGGAATCTCGTAAATAGACCAGGCAGACCATCTGGGATTGAAGTTGATACTCCAGATAACCAACTCTTAGACCAAACGATGACATTCCAATGTGCTTTTGGATTTGAAAAAAAAGAAAATAATCTATCCAAAGAAGCCCGTAATTATTTGACTCCTTTAGTAGCTTATCAAAGAAAAGAATTTAATCGTTTTAATTTAAACGCTAGAAAAGGAGTTACCCAAGCAGAAACGTTTCTTTCTTTAGACTTAAAAGAAACGGTGGTTTCTGCAGTAAAACTTACAGAGAAAAATGAAATGTTTATCCGTTTGTTCAATCCGGAAAAAAATGAGATTATCCTTGAATTGCCAGAAGGAACGTACCTCGCGAATGCGATGGAAGAAAAAGTAGAGCCTATCACGCAACTTAAGCTTAACTCACAAGAAATTGCGAATTTTATTTTGGAAAAAAATTAATTTAAGAAAAGAGGGAAAATATGTCAAATTTCAAAAAGAATTTCCAAAGTTTTGGTAAATCATTGCTCTTTCCAATTAGTCTTCTTTCTTTTATGGCGATATTTTTAGGGCTGGCTTCAGCCTTACAAAATCCAACGATTATCGAAAATCTTCCATTTTTGGCAAATGAAACATTGCAACAAATTTTTGGCTTGATCCGCAAACTTGCAGGACTTCCATTTACTTATCTCCCATTATTATTTGCGCTGTCGATTCCATTAGGGATGGTTAAGCGTGACAAAGAAGTTGCGGTATATTCCGGAGCAGTCGGATACATCGCAATGTTAATAGGGATGAGCTATATACTAGAAGTACAAGGATTTACTCCAGATACTACTTCTATCGTCTATTTGATGGAAACACAAGGCCTAAGTGAAGTCGCTGCAACATTGCAAAACGCCTTATTCACCAACACATTGGGAATTTTTGTTTATAACACTAATGTCATAGGCGGGATTATTGCTGGTTTGATGGGTGTATACATCCACAATAAGTTTCGTGAAACAGAATTACATCAATCCCTCACTTTTTATAGTGGTAAACGATTTGTACCAATTGCTGCTGCTTTAGTCATGGCATTTGTTGGTATACTTCTGGCTTTCATTTGGCCTCTAATAAATCAAGTGATTGTCTCTATTGGAGGTTTGATCAGTGAAACGGGCTTGTTTGGAACATTCCTGTATGGTTTTACAGAAAAAATCATTAATCCAACTGGCTTGCATCATATTCTAAACCAAACTTTCCGCTTTACAGCCTTAGGCGGAGTAGAAAATATCAATGGCGAGACACTAGTAGGAGCGTTGCAAATTTATTTGCATCAATTGGAAAACAACTTGCCATTTTCAGGAGAAGCCACACGATACTTGGCACAAGGGAAAATATTGCACATGGTGTTTGGTATGCCGGCTGTAGTGTTTGCAATGTATCGAGCAGCATTGCCTGAAAAACGTGATAAATTGTTGAAATTTTTTATTCCTGGATTAACAGCAGTCATTTTAACAGGAATCACAGAACCAATTGAATTTACTTTTATTTTTATCTCACCAATTCTGTGGGTCGTGAACGCAATTTTTGCAGGTTTAGCATTCTTGATTCCAGCTATGCTTGGAGTGGCAATTGGAAATATTCAAGGTGGAATTATTGACTGGATTGTCTTTGGAGCATTACAAGGAATGGATACTAGATGGTATATCTACTTGATTGCTGGACCAATTTTCTTTGTACTGTACTATTTCAGTTATTCATTTATTATCAAAAAATTCAATGTCATGACATTAGGCCGAAGAGAAACAGATTTTGAAGATACTGAAGAAAAAGAAACAACTGTAAAAGTCGGTAATGAGGATAGGATAATTGCAGAAAGCATCGTCAATGGATTGGGTGGAATGAATAATATAGTAGATGTAGATAATTGCATTAGTCGTTTGAGAGTAGAAGTGAAAGATGGAAAATTAGTCAATGAAGACATCATTCAAAAGACGAAACCAAATGGCATTATTCGTCCTGACGAAAATACTGTTCATGTGGTATATGGAGGACGGGTAACTAAAATGAGGAATATTGTAGATAATTATATGTATGAGACACAAGAATCAGCTGTCGCAAAATAAAGTCGTTTTAGAAAGGTAAGGAGATAAGATGAAAAAAAATAATATTGTACTCGTTGGCGGGGGATCTACCTGGACACCAGGTATCTTGAAAGCTATGACAACTCACTTGAATAAATTTGGACTGAATCGGGTGGTTCTTTATGATGTTGATGGAGAACGGCAAAAAGTAATTGGGGAATTTGCTAAGATTCTATTTGCGGAAGAAGCTCCAGGGGTAGAGGTCAAGTATACTACTGATAAAGAAGAGGCCTATACAGATGTCGATTTTGTTTTTTGTCAAATGCGTACCGGTGGATATGAAATGCGTGAAAAAGATGAAAAAATCCCATTGAGTTTAGGGGTAATTGGGCAAGAAACTTGTGGTCCAGGCGGATTTGCTTATGGATTACGTTCCATTCGCGATATGGTAGAAATGGTTCAAGATGTTCGTCGCTTTAGTCCAGATGCTTGGATTTTAAATTATACGAATCCTGCTGCAATTGTTGGTTTGGCATTGAATAAAATTTTCCCTGAAGATAAACGTATCTTGAATATTTGTGATCAACCTGTAAACTTATTACGTTCTTATGCAAAATTAATTGATTATGATGTGGATAAATTTGAACCCGTTTATTTTGGCTTAAATCATTTTGGCTGGTTTACAAACATCTATGATGAAAATGGCAATGATTTAGCGCCAAAAATCAAAGAAGTTGTTTTGAACGGAGGATTTAAACCTGTAGATGCTGAACAACGGGATAAATCTTGGTTAGAAACATATGCTATGGTTGAAGATATGTTGCGTGATTTTCCAGACTATCTACCGAACACATATCTGCAATACTATTTGTATCCTGATTACAAATTGGCTCACTTAGATCCAAATTACACACGTACAGATGAGGTAAGGGCTGGTCGTGAAAAAAATGTTTTTGAAGAGTGTAGACGCATTGTAGAAAATGGAACAGCTAGAGATTCTCATGTGGTGCATAATGATGCCCATGGAGATATGATGGTGGAAGTAGCTGCATCCATTGCAAATAACTTACGTAAAACGTATGTGGTGATCGTGCCGAACAACGGAATCGTATCTAATTTGCCTAACGATGTAATGATTGAAGTAGCCGCTTCACTTGGAGCAAATGGACCTGCACCTTATGCAGTTGGAGAAATTGAAACATTCTATAAAGGCCTTATTGAAGGGCAACATGCTTTTGAAAAGTTAACGGTTGAAGCCTATTTAGAAGGCTCTTACACAAAAGCGTTGCAAGCCTTAACGATTAACCGAACTATTGTAGACGCGAAGAAAGCACGTAAAGTGTTAGATGCTTTAATCGAAGCAAATAAAGAATACTGGCCTGAATTGAAGTAAAATAGAAGGCAGATAAATAGTTAAGGTGGAGTGTTCAATTGAGCCTCCACCTTTCTTGTATTATCCTATACTAGAGAAGGATAAAAAGATGAGTTTGAGGAGTGAAGAGAGTGAAATTATTAGCAGCGATTGATTCGTTTAAAGGATCGATAGGGAGCCAAGAAGCAAATGAAATTGTAAAACAAGCACTGCCTCAACATGAAGTGGAAACCTTTCCGATTGCAGATGGTGGAGAAGGAACAGTAGAAGCACTGGTGGCATTGTTAGAGGGCAAAAAAATCACTGAATCAATAACTGGCCCAAATAAGGAACGGATACAGGGAGTATTAGGTTGGGTAGAAAAAGATAGATTAGCTATCGTTGAAGTAGCTGAAGGTGCGGGTATCACTAAGGTTCCAACTGATTCATTAGACCCGACACAGCATACAAGTTATGGAGTTGGAGAGCAAATCCGTTCAGCTCTTGATTTAGGAGCTAAGGAAATCATTATTGGATTGGGTGGCAGCGCGACAGTTGATGGAGGAATAGGGTTATTGCAAGCTTTAGGTGTAGAGTTTTATGATGATGCGGACCAATTATTACCCATATTGCCAATACATCTTGCAGCGGTTAAACGAATAAATTTAGAGAAGATGGATTCAAGGTTAAGAAATGTTGCTATCACTGTTGCTTCTGATGTGAACAATCCTTTATGTGGATCAAATGGAGCAACGTATGTATTTGGTCCACAAAAAGGAATTTTGGAAGAAGATTTAGAAGAGTTTGACCAAGGTATGAAGAGTTATCAGGAAGTTGTCAATAAAGCTACTAATACTCATTATGAAACAACACTTGGAGCAGGTGCTGCAGGTGGGATTGGTTTTGCTTTGTATTCATTTTTGAATGCATCTTTTGAAAGCGGGCTTCATTTATTAGCAGAAAAAGGACACTTAGCGGAGAAAATCGATCAAGTGGATATGGTGATTACAGGCGAAGGGAAATTCGATACACAATCTCTCAGTGGAAAAGTTCCAATCGGGATTAGCCGGTTAGCAAAAGAAAAAAATATCCCTGTAATTATTTTTTGCGGGAGCGCAGAAGGTGACAAAATTGAACTACCTGAAGAAAATATTGCTGCTATTATTCCGATCATAGATCAGCCTATGACGTTGGAAACAGCTATAAAGAAAGGCCCTGAATTATTAAACAGAGCCGTTAAAAGAACGTTTCATCTTATAGCTTTAACTGACTAGTAGCATGGTTCTTGTTTTAATATTTGGTAAACAATGAGTTGATCAAGTAATAAATGCCAAATTAATCTGCCGTATGAATAACATTTTTAGACCCTCTGCGTAGTATTGAAGCGTACTTTTAGATTAGTTATTGTGATAGACATTATATAAAGAATCAGAGGAAGACAAAAAAGACTTTTCTAGGAAAGATCTTTTCCTAGAAAAGTTTTTGTCTTCACCATGAAAACGCATCTTTTTCTTGCAGTTCGAGCAGTTTGTCTTTGATTGGTTAGATACATTCTTGCTGTAGCGGTATTTGTTAACTTGTCAAATAAGCATTTTGTCTTGAGTTATTGTTCCTATCTAATGGTAAGCTCCGTCAATTATAAATAAGAGGATCATCTCTGTATGAAACCTTTTCTGCATGTGGTATCAATACTTTTCGTTATGGAAAAATAAAAAAGAAACTTATGTTATAAAAGATTGTGTTGACAAAATCTTTTGTATTCGCTATCATAAGTTCAGGATTGTTACTGTAAAGGCGATACCTACCTGAAAATCAAAAATTACTTGTTAACCTTTCTAAGGCTAAGTAAAGTTTGGTTCTATTTTTATGCAAGGGAGGTGTTCGTGTGGAACTAATTACAATATATAATAATAACGCAATTTTAGTTAATGATGCTGGTAAAGAATGTGTAGTAATAGGCAATGGTATAGGATTTGGTATTAAGGGTAATAAAAAAATAGATGAATCTAAAATAGACAAAAAGTTTATTATTGATGAAAAATTTACTCATGATAAATTTGACACGTTAATGAATGAAATTGAAGAGAAGCATATTATTCTTACTTCTAAAGTAATTCGACAAGCAGAAAAGGATTTATCTCGGCAATTTGATTCGAGTATTTATCTTTTTTTAGCAGACCATGTTAGTTACAGCATTAATCGAAATAAAAAAGGACAAAATTTGCATAATGACTTGCTTTGGGAAATTAAGAAATACTACCCTAGAGAATTTGCAGTTGCTAAAAGATCGCTGCAATTAATTGAAAGAGCAGAAAATATTCGATTTAACCAATATTTTGATGATGAAGCAGCATTTATTACATTGCATTTTATTAACGCCAGTTCAGGTGACATCCACAAAAATGAAACGGTATTCACAACAAAGTTAATTTCTGATATCTTACAAATTGTAGAATATTTTTATGGAATTAAATTAGATGAACAATCTATAAATTATGATAGATTTTTAACACATATCCGTTACTTCGTCAGTAGAGTATTTTCTAAAGAGAAACAAGTTATAGATGAAAATGAATTACTTACTCAAGTTAAATTCATTTATCCAAAAGCTTACGAATGTAGTTTGAGAATAAAAAAACACATAGATGCACAGTACGACATCAAAATTAACAATTCGGAATTACTATATTTTGTAATCCACATTAATCGTGTTACTAATAGAGAAAATAAATAGAGTATTTTGTTACCGCATGGGCAAGATCAAATAAACTTTGATATACGTAATCAGTATGTATATTGGAGGATATTTGGTCTATTTTTTATGTTATAGGAGGAAAATATATGTCAAATTATGAAAAACTTGCAAATGAAATAATAGAAAATGTAGGCGGTCTTACAAATATTGACTCTGTTACTAATTGTATGACTAGACTACGTTTTGGGTTAAAAGATAACACAAAAGTGAATGAAGATGGTTTAAAAGCAACTCCAGGTGTTCAGGGAACTGTTTATAAAGGTGGACAATTTCAAGTAATTATTGGAACAGATGTATCAAATGTTAGTGATGAGATTAGGAAAAAAGGTAACTTCTCTGACTCTATAACTGAAGATAATTCAGAGAATAAGGGAATCATTAATAAGGTTCTTGGAACGATTACATCCATCTTTCAACCTATCATTCCAGCAATTTGTGGAGCTGGAATGTTACGAGCTTTGTTAGCACTACTTGTATTTTTTGAGTGGTTGAATCCTGAAGATCAGACCTATCAGTTGTTGAATTTATTAGCTGATTCTGCTTTTTATTTCTTACCGGTTATTTTGGCAATTACAAGTGCCTATCGCTTCAAAGCTAATCCTTATTATGCTGCTGTTTTAGGAGCGATGTTGATTCATCCAACGTTTACAGCAATGGTAGGAGAGGGAACTGCAATTAATTTTGCCGGTCTTCCCGTTAAAGCTATTTCTTATGGCTCAGCTGTGATACCTCCAATTTTGATCGTTTTAGTGATGTCTTATGTAGAAAAATTCGCTAAGAAGATTTCACCAAATGCTGTAAAAATCTTTTTAGTTCCATTGATTGTATTTTTAATTACTGCTCCCTTAGCATGGATTATCATTGGTCCAATGGGTGGTATATTAGGTGATATGTTGCTTGTTGTCTTTGAATTCCTTAACAACCAAGCACGCTGGGTTATTCCTGTACTAATGGGTGCCTTTACTCCTTTCTTCGTTATGACAGGAATGCATTACAGTTTTATGCCTGTTCAATTGGCTCAATATGCAACTCTAGGCTATGGAACATTATTAGGACCTGGTATGTTAGCATCTAATCTTTCTCAAGCAGGCTCATCATTGGCAATTGGACTGAAAACAAAAAATAAAGTATTAAAGCAAACTGCTTTATCTTCATCAGCTACTGCGCTATTTGGAATTACCGAACCTGCTTTATATGGTGTCACATTAAAACTAAAAACTCCTCTTTGGATAGTAGTATTTTCAGGAGGGGTAGCCGGATTGTGGGCTGGTCTTACTAATATGAGAACATATGCTTCAGCTACAGCTGGTATTTTAGCTCTTCCTGTTTATGTAACTGAAGATATGTCTAATGTATTGAACGCGGTAATCTGTATTGTTATTGCTTTTGTACTATCTTTTGTCTTAGCAGTTTTCTTTGTAAAAGTTGATTCATCAGAAACAGTTGAAGAATCGGATGAAATAGACAAAAATATTGATACAACTACTGATCGCACTATTTTTGCTGCTGAGATCAATCAAACGAATATTGAGGTGAAAAGTCCCGTTTCTGGAAATATTATTCCAAATAACGAAATTCAAGATGATGTGTTCAGAAATCAAATTATGGGAAATACCATTGCTGTAGATCCAATTGAAGGAGAATTCTACGCTCCATTTGATGCAGAAGTCGTTTCTTTCTTTCCAACAAAACATGCTATTGGTTTAAAATCAACGACTGGAATTGAATTGTTAATTCATATAGGGATAGACACGGTCGAACTAGATGGAGATGGTTTTCATTCTGACATAAAAGTAGGGGATCAAGTAAAAAAAGGAGATCATTTAATTTCAGTAGATATAAATTTAGTTAAAGAAAAAGGGTACTCAATGATTACTCCGATTGTAGTAACGAATACTCAAGAATTTACGGATGTGGTCTCACTTCCAGAAAAGAAAAATGTATCGAATTCTGATACTATAATGTTAGCGTTTAGTTAAGGGGGATATTATGGTAAATTTCTCAAAAGATTTTCTTTGGGGCGGCGCAATTTCTGCTAATCAAGCAGAAGGTGCTTATGATCGAGACGGTAAGGGATTATCGATTCAAGATCTTCTATCTGAGGGCGTTTTTAAAGCTCCAGATGAAGAAGTAAAATCAACGAATTTAAAGTTAGAAGGTATAGATTTTTATCACAGATATAAAGAAGATATTCGCTTATTTGCTGAAATGGGTTTTAAAGTTCTGCGGTTTTCAATTGCGTGGTCAAGAATTTTTCCTAAAGGGAATGAGCAAGAGCCAAATGAAAAAGGGCTAGAGTTTTATGAAGATGTCGTTGATACGTGTTTAAACTATGGGATACAGCCTTTAATCACGTTATCTCACTATGAAACACCTTATTACCTTGCTAAACATTATGATGGATGGCGAAGTAGAGAACTTGTCAATTTCTTTGAACGTTATTGTGAAGTGGTCTTTAATCGGTTTAAAGGGAAAGTTAAATATTGGCTTACATTCAATGAGATCAATGCGCTATGGAATTTTCCACTGATGGGTGCGGGAATATTAACACCTAAAGATCAATTAAGTAAGCAAGATCTGTACCAAGCAGCTCATCATGAATTAGTTGCAAGTGCAAAAGCTGTTAAAATGGCTCATGAAATTGATCCAAATATGCAAGTAGGAAGTATGGTCTTAGGGATTTACAATTATCCTATGACACCACACCCAGATGATACTTTAGCAGTTTTAGAAGCCAATAAAAATCTCAATTATTTTCTGGATGTTCAAACCAGGGGCTATTATCCTAAATGGATCCAACAAGAATGGAAAAAATATGGTGTAGAAGTCAAGATGGAACAAGGGGATTTAGACATCATAAAGCACTCCGTAGATTTTATTTCGTTAAGTTACTACATGACACGTTGTGTTTCAGCAACTCCTGAAAAGCACCAAATTGGACAAGGTAACTTAACGAGTGTACTAAAAAATCCTTATTTAGAAGAAACTGAATGGGGTTGGGAAATTGATCCACAAGGATTAAGAATCATTTTAAATCAAATTTATCAAACCTATCAATTGCCAATTTTTGTTGTTGAAAATGGATTAGGTGCAAATGATAAATTAAGTGAAAAAAATGGTAACTTAATAGTTGAAGATGACTACCGAATTTCCTATTTGAAAGATCACTTATTAGCTTTAGATGAAGCGATAAACGATGGAGTCGAAGTGATGGGTTATACAATGTGGGGATGTATTGATCTAGTTAGCGCCTCAACTGCTGAAATGAAGAAGAGATATGGATTCATCTATGTCGATCGTCAACCTGATGGCAGTGGCAGTCTAGAAAGAACGCGCAAGAAATCTTTTTACTGGTATAAAAATGTTATTGAGACAAATGGAGTATCTCTAAAATAAGTATAAACTGAGTAAAAATGTATTTTTAAAAGAATCTTGCTTCCTATTGAACAAATAAATTAATATAATTCGTGTGTTTTGAGTTACTGGAATCAGTGTATACGTATTTGGTCAATACTTACATGAAAAGCAATATAAGACGAAAAAGAGTTCTAAGAAAAGGTGTAGGTTCCCTTTTCTTAGAACTCTTTTTAATAATGATAAGTTTTATTCTTCATCAAAAGTTAACCCCTTCAAAGCATCAAACAATCCATTATCTTCAGGTTCTTCTTGTTTTTGTTTCTTCAAGTATTTCTGAACGGTTCGTTTATCGGCTTTTCCCGATCCAGATTGGTCGCGGCGTTTCTTGAACGCAGACAATTTTTCGCGGTAACCGCATGAACACGTAAAAATTTGACCGTCTCCTTCGCCGCTGAGAGACATTTTTTTCATACAATTCGGACAGCGTGCGTTGGATTGTCTAGAAACGTTTTTGCGGTAGCCGCATTCGCGATCTTGGCAGACAAGCATTTTGCCTTTTTTGCCGTTGACTTCCAGCATCGGTTTTCCACAATCTGGACACGATTTGGTGGAAATGTTTTCGTGACGGAATTTTCCGTCTGTTTGTTTGATTTCAGTAACCAGTTCTTTAGTGAATTTTTTGATATCTTCCACAAACTGTTCTTTTTTCAAGTTTCCTTTAGCAATAGATTCTAACTTTTGTTCCCATTCCGCTGTTAATTCTGGTGATCTGAGGTCGGCTGGAACCAACTCTAAGAGCTGTTTCCCTTTTGAAGTTACATGGATATCGTTGCCTTTTTTCTCGATCAAGAATGACTTGAATAATTTGTCGATGATGTCCGCTCGAGTTGCAACAGTCCCAAGTCCACCTGTGGCTTTCAAAGTCTTCGTTAAGGCTTGGTTTTTCTGGGTCATGTATTGTCCAGGGTTTTCCATAGCTGTCAGCAAAGTAGCTTCATTGAAGTAAGCCGGAGCTTTTGTTTTCCCAGTCGTTTCATTAACGTAAGAAACATTTAATGTATCGCCGACTTTGATGGAAGACAATGACTTGCCTGAACTGTCTTCTTTCGCATCCGCGCTCATGGTAGCTTCTTTCCAACCCAATTTCGTGACAGTTTTTCCTTTGGCAGTAAAGCGTTCGGATCCAATCGTCGCGGTCAAAGTGAACTGCTCGTATTCGTGCGCAGGCAACAATACAGCGAAGAATCGTTTCACGACCAAATCATAGATATGACGTTCTTTTGCAGACAATTTTTGCAACGGAACGACTTGTTCTGTCGGGATGATCGCATGGTGGTCAGAAACTTTTTGATCGTTGACGAATGAACCTTGTGCTTTGATAGGCTGGTTCAATAATGTTTTAGCGATCGCTTTGTGTTCACCGTGAGCACTGACTTTGATCCGGTCTTTCAAAGTAGATACGATATCGCTCGTCAAATAACGCGAATCAGTCCGCGGGTACGTCAACACTTTGTATTGTTCATACAAGGTCTGCATGATGTTCAAAGTTTCTTTCGCTGAATAGCCGAAAGCTTGATACGCATCTCTTTGCAGTTCTGTTAAATCATAAAGTGCAGGTGAAAAAGTCTTTTTCGGTTTTTTCACGACATCCGTTACCACAGCGTTCTTACCTTCTGTGTGTTTGACTACTTGATGGATCTTTTGTTGATCAAATGTTTTGGTATCATTCGATTGTTGATCTTGCCAAACAAGTTTCAAAGAAAGGTCTGTAGTAGCTTCTGCTCCATAGAAAGACTTTGGCTGGAACTGTTTGATTTCTTCCTCACGCTGAGCAATGATTTGCACGACAGGTGTTTGAACGCGTCCGCAATTCAATTGGGCATTGTATTTGGTCGTCAAGGCACGGCTGGCGTTCAATCCGATATACCAGTCTGCTTGGGAACGAGCAACAGCAGCTTGAAAGAGCATCTCGTAATTTTTGGCTGGTTTCAGGTTTTTGAAGCCCTCTTTAATGGCTTTATCGGTGATCGAAGAGATCCATAAACGTTTCATAGGTTTATGAGTGTTGGCTTTCTCGATGATCCAACGAGCGACCAATTCTCCTTCACGGCCAGCATCCGTAGCAATAATAATCTCCGATACATCTTTCCGTTTCAATTGTGATTTGACTGCGTTGAATTGGCTGCCAGAATTACGGATAACCGTCAATTTCATGTCATTCGGCAGCATCGGCAAATCATTCAAATTCCAGGTTTTGTATTTTTGGTCATAAGTCTCCGGATCGGCTAATGTCACTAGATGTCCCAGTGCCCAAGTAACAATGTATTTATCTCCTTCAAAGTAGCCTTTCCCTTTTTTGGTACTGCCGAGAACACGAGCAATATCGCGTCCTACAGACGGCTTCTCTGCTAAAACTAAACTTTTCATGTTAGAACTCCTCTAATGATTATTGTATTTACTTAGTATAGCATAATCGTCCTAGAGAAATAGAGAGGATAATAGTATTCCAAGTCTATACGAGGAGAGTTATTTGGATTCATAAATGTCAGATCATTTCGAATAGAAAATTACTACTAGCTCTTTGAGGTGATATTCATTAATTAGTAACAGATATTATAGTTGATCTATATTTTTTTGCAATGGCTTCAAGCAAATAAACAACTGGGAGTTGAGAGGTTAATTCAATTTTTTTATTTCCTTTATCACTAGGCTTGTTAATGGTTTCTCTATCAATAAAATAAGGAAGATTTAGATCAGAAAGTTTTGAAATAGTAGAGTTTTCTGTATTCGTAATTGAAATAACTTTGCAATGTCTTAACTTTAGATCTTTTAAAAAGTGGATTACTTCCTGTGTTTCACCGGATACGGATAAAGCTATGATACTAATATTGCTAGATAATTTATCAGGTAAAAAAGAGATATTATAATTTGATGGATCTTCAATACGCAAAGCGAAGGTGAACAGATTGGAATAATATAGAGCTCCATATTCTGCCATTACTTCTGATGCCCCTGATCCGATAAAAAGTACCATAGATGAATGTTTTAAAATTTCGACAGCTTCTTGGATTTTTGCTTGGTAAAAAGGCTGTTGAACACGACCTAAAAAATCAATGTAAGTTGAAGTGTCTATATCTTTTACGGTATCATTTTTCTTTTCAGTGTAATGAATGCTTAATTTTACTTTAAAATCAGAAAATCCAATACAGTCGAATTTTTTGCAGAACCGCAATATGCTTGCTGTACTAGTATGCGTTTCATCAGCTAAATCTCGAATCTTCATATAAATGACCTTATCAATATTTTCAGTGATGTATTTGTATATTTCGAAATCAAGGTGACTTAATTCTGGAATATAATCAAGAAACAACATTTTTCTACCTCCTTTTTGTTTTGACACATTTTGTGACAATTTTGATACAAATAACTTCCTGAGAGAATTGTGTCAAAAACGGTATACCCCCTTTTTTATAATAGAACATAACGTTATAATCATTATAGTTAAGAAAGCGCTTAAATACAATGAGAAGGAGAAAATAATATGACTACAAAGTACAAATTTCCTGAAAGTTTTTTTTGGGGGGCATCTACAAGTGCTACACAATCAGAAGGAAGAGTAGAAGGCGACAATAAAGGAGAAAATATTTGGGATTATTCTTCAAAAGAGTACAACCATCGTTTTTTTGATGGGGTAACAACAGAAAAAACCTCTTTATTTTATCAAGATTACAAAGAGGACATTGATCGTATGGCCGATATCCATTTTAACTCTTTTAGAACTTCTATATCTTGGTCTAGATTAATTCCAGATGGAGTTGGAGAAATTAATGAACAAGCAGTCGAATTTTATAATAATGTAATTGATAATTTAATAGCTAAAGGAATCGAGCCTTTTATTAATCTATATCATTTTGATATGCCCATGAAATTACAAGAGAAAGGAGGATTTGAGAATAGAGAAATCATCAAAGCCTATAAATCCTATGCTGAAACTTGTTTTGAATTGTTTGGCGATCGTGTGAAGTATTGGTTTACTTTTAATGAACCGATGATTCCTGCTGAAGCTGGCTACTTACATGATAGACATTATCCTTATGTAGTTGATTTTAAAAGAGCTGCAACAGTTTTACACCATACTATACTGGCTCATTGTGAAGCAGTCGATTCGTACAGAAAAAAAGGGTTAGATGGCAAGATTGGGATCATCATGGATGTCATTCCTGTTTATCCTAGAAGCCAAAACTCAGCAGATGTAAAAGCAGGGAATATGGCTGATTTATTCTATACAAGAAGTTTAAATGAACCTATCTTGTTAGGAAAATATCCCGAAGAACTAATAGATATTTTAAAGGAACATGATCAACTGCCGGATGTAGAAAAAAATGATTTAGAGTTGATAAAGCAGACAGCTGTAGATATTTTAGGCATTAATTATTATAAACCACGTCGTGTAAAAGCTAAAGATTATGAAATAAATAAAAATGGTATTTTTAGCCCAGAATGGTTTTTTGATAATTACGAAATGCCTGGAAGAAGAATGAATACTTCTCGAGGAATTGAAATTTATCCTAAAGGAATCTACGATATTGCAATGATGATCAAAGAAAAATACGGAAATATCGACTGGTTCGTTTCAGAAAATGGAATAGGCATACAAGAAGAAGAAAAATTTATCGAAAACGGACAAGTTAATGATGAATATAGAATTGATTTTCTTAAAGAGCATTTGATTTGGGTGAAAAAAGCTATGGATGAAGGAAGCAATTGTCTAGGATTTCATATGTGGACTTTTGTAGATTGCTGGTCATGGATAAATGCTTATAAAAATCGTTATGGGTTTTACAGATTGGATTTAGAAACAGGAGAAAAGACGCTTAAAAAATCAGGAGAATGGTTTAAAACTGTCATTGATAAAAATGGTTTTTAATAAAAGTGATTTTTTATAAAAAGGAGTAACGATAATGAATAATTTTTTTGATAAATTTGCTGAAAAGCTTTTGCCCATTGCTAATGCAATTGGAAATCAACGTCACTTACAAGCAGTACGTAACGGCTTGATTGCTATTTTACCCCTTACAATTATAGGTTCTTTTTTTACCATTATACTAAATATTCCAATTGAAGGTTATGCGGAAATGATCGCTCCTTTCAAAGAGCAGTTGAATGTTCCATTTCAGTTTACTGTTGGCCTTATGTCCTTATATGCAGCTAGTACAATAGGTTCTTTTTTAGGAAAAAGTTATAAGCTGGATGAATCTACGAGCAGTTTTCTAAGTATGCTTGCCACCGTACTGTTAGTCGTGCCAGTCAATTTAAGTGAAGGAGTAGATGTACTAGGGAATGAAGTTGTTTCAGGCAGATATGTTCCGATGCAAGCGCTTGGTTCTCAAGGTCTTTTTGGTGCTATTGTAGCCTCTCTGATAGCAGTTGAGATTTACCGCTTTACAAAAGAAAGAAAACTAGAAATTAAAATGCCAGAAGGAGTTCCTCCTGTTGTGGCAAGTTCTTTTTCTGCATTGCTCCCTACGTTATTCATAATTTTACTTTTTTGGATTCCGCGTCACTTTCTAGGTTTTGATTTGAATGGGGTACTTACCTTCTTGATTTCTCCATTGAGACAATTTATGGTAGGAAACAATCTTTTAGGAGGACTGCTTACACAATTTCTGATCACATTGTTTTGGGTATTTGGAATCCACGGACATGCAGTCTTAGGACCAATTATAAGACCGATGTGGGACGGAGCGATCCTTGAAAATGCAGAATTATTTCAAAATGGTATGTCTGAGTTCGAATTGCCTAATGTGTTTACAGAACAGTTTTTCCAATGGTATGCACAAATGGGAGGAACAGGAGCTACTTTAGCGCTAGCAGTACTACTGCTTTTTTCAAAAGCTACTTATTTAAAACAATTAGGTAAGTTATCTATTTTACCGGGAATATTCAATATTAATGAGCCGTTGATATTTGGTGCTCCAATCGTTATGAACCCAATATTGGCGATACCTTTCATTTTAGCACCTTTGGTCAATACTATAGTAATTTATTCAGTAACACTACTAGACTTTATGCCAAGGATGATGGTAAAACCACCGTTTTCAATTCCTGCTCCTTTAGGTGCGTTGATAACAACGAATTGGAATTGGTTTGCTTTTGTTATGACAATTGTATCTTTCTTCATATCTTTAGCTATTTATTATCCATTTTTTAAAGCTTTTGAAAAGCAACAACTCCTTAAAGAAAAATCTGAATAGAAACTATGCAAGATGCAGCTTAAGGTAATTTCTGTTTTTAATAGGAACAATGATTACTATTCTTTACTTCTGAGCATTATGAATTTAGAAGGTCTAATAGTGTTATTTTCTTGAAATTATAGGAAAGTGCTTTCGTTATTTTGCTAGGTACTATATTATTGAAGTATAATTTCTTATAAATAATCAGACAAATAGACTTGTAAAGGAAAGATTGTATAATGAAACGAACTAAGTTACTATACCTGGAAATAGCCGATTCTATTCGAAAAAAAATACTGGAAGGCGTTTATCCTATCAATTCTATGATTCCTACTGAAACTGAGTTGGAAGAAGAATATAGTGTAAGTAAAATAACTATTCGAAAAGCTGTTGAATTGCTGGTAATTGATGGATACCTAGAAAAAAGAAGCGGAAAAGGAACGAAAGTAATCAGTAACCGACTGTTTAACAATCTTTCTAAAGCAAGATCTTTTTCATCCATCCTTGAATCGAAAGGACATTTGTTAAAAAAGGAAATTTTATCAATTGAAAAAATTGAGATAGAAGAAGCGAATAAGGAACTTTATTCTTTATTTGGATCTGAAGCCTTTAAATTAACACGCTTGTATTTTTTAGATGATCATCCTTACATCTATTTCCAGCATTTTTTACCGGCTTTGGGGAACGAGAAGCAGCTAGAAAGATTAGAAAAGCAATCGCTTTATAAATGGTTAGCTTCTTATGGAAAACAGGTAACACAATTCGAAGATAGTTTTAAAGTTGTTGAAGTCAGTGAAGAAGAAAAAAAAATACTGCAAACAGAAAAATCACATGTATTGAAACGAATAAGACGAGCGATAGATAACGAAAATAGTGTAATAGAGCTTTCTTTTGCTTTGTATGATACAGAAAAATATCCTTATATCATTGATTATGAAGTCTAAAACTAAAATCAGAGACAGCAGGTGTTCCTGCTGAATTTGATTTTTAGTTTTAATTTAGTAATGAAAAACTATATTAAAAATTAAATAAATCGTTTACATTTAAACATTATAATGTTATGTTGTTATCGAAAACAAAAAACATTATAGGAGGATATTATGGACACTTTTGTTGATTTTTTAAATTCAAAGATTCTGCCATTTGCGACTAAAATTAGTTCTCAACGTCATATGACAGCGATTCGGAAAGGAATCATAGCAACACTGCCACTAACGATTATAGGATCTTTTTTCACGATTTTGCTGAATGTTCCGATTGAATCAATTGCTGCTCTCATTGAACCGTATAAAGCCGTTTTAGATATTCCGTTTCGTTTTACAGTAGGTATTTTATCTTTATATGCTACATTTGGAATTGCGTCATCTTTAGCAAAAAGCTATGATTTAGACGAAATGACCAGTGGGATTTTAGCTGTATTAGGCTTCTTGATGGCGACTATCGTGCCCACTCAAGTTACAGAAGGTGTTGAGGGTGTAATTGATGCTGGACGTTATATGAATATTGCCTCATTGAGTTCTTCTTCTCTGTTTGGAGCTATTGTTACTTCAATTATTTCTGTAGAAATTTACCGATACATGAAGGAGAAAAATTTTACCATTAAAATGCCTGATGGAGTACCTCCGGAAGTGGCAAATTCGTTTATCGCTTTATTACCAACAGGCGTTATACTGCTCTTCTTTTGGATCGTACGTCACTTGCTTGGATTTGATATCAGCAGCTTCTTAAGTACCTTGCTATTACCTTTTAAAGATATTTTGGCTGGAAACAGTTTAATTGGTGGTTTATTGACCGTCTTTTTGATTACTTTTTTCTGGGTTTTAGGGATTCACGGGCCAGCAATCATGGGGCCTGTCATTCGTCCATTCTGGGATATTTCTATTGCGGAAAATATGACTGCATTCCAAGAAGGTGCGATAGCAACTAACTTGCCGAATATTTTTACGGAGCAATTTTTACAATGGTTTGTATGGATAGGCGGAGCAGGTGGAACCTTAGCATTAGTTACACTCTTTTTATTCTCTAAGTCTAAATATTTAAAGAGTTTAGGAAAGTTATCATTTTTCCCAGGCCTTTTTAACATCAACGAACCGATTATTTTTGGTGCACCGATTGTTATGAATCCTATTTTAGGGATTCCATTTATTCTGGCTCCATTAATTACAACAACCTTATCTTATATTTTGACAGTAACGGATGTTATTCCGATGATGATGGCACGTTTGCCTTTTACCGTTGTTTCTCCTATAGCTGCTTGGATCAGTACTGATTGGAGCATATTAGCTGGTATCTTGGTTGTCGTAAACTTTTTGATTACATTAGGTATTTACTACCCATTTTTCAAAGTATTTGAAAAACAACAACTATCAAAAGAAGAAGAAGCTGAGCAAGCTGAAAAGAATAGCGAGAGTATCTTGGAAAATGACCCTAGTATGAACTAAAAAGAGAAAGGAAACTAGAGGCAGGAGATTTTCTTGCCTCTTTAATGGTGATATTTATGAATATAATGACTTTTGTATTATTTCTACTGTTCTTTTTCTTTTGCCAGTACATTGTTGAAAAAAATGAGCAAGCAAAGAAACTGATGACTATGAGGACAAGGACAATAATTGCTATGGGACTTCTTGCGATAGTACTCAGTACTTTTTTAGGTGTAGTATTAAATATTGAAATAGTGATCATTCCCATGGTGACCATTCTTGTTTCAAGTATCATTACTACAAAATTCCGTAAGATTTTTACTGATTTAGAAAAGGGGTATAGAACATGAAACGTAGATTAGGAATTTCTCTTTATCCGGATCATAGTAACTTTGAAGAGGATAAAGTTTATATTGATAAGGCTGCTAAGTATGAATTTAAACGTATTTTTATGAGTATGTTGGAAGTGACAGATGGAAAAGAAGAAGTCGCTAAGAAATTCAAGAAAATTATTCAGTATGCTAAGAAGCAAGATTTTGAAGTTGTATTAGATATTGCACCAAATATTTTTGATGAATTACAGATCTCATATGATGATTTATCTTTCTTTAATGAGCTGGGTGCTGATGGAATACGATTAGATGTCGGTTTTGACGGAAATAAAGAAGCCATGATTTCTTTTAATCCTTATCAATTGATTATTGAATTGAATATGAGCAATGATGTAGCGTATTTGAACAATATTTTGACTTATCAAGCGAATAAACCTTATCTATATGGTTGCCATAATTTTTATCCGCAAGAGGGAACAGGACTGCCATTGGAGTTCTTTTTAAGCTGTAGTGAAAGATTTAAAAAAGAAGGTCTGCGAACAGCAGCATTTGTTAGTTCTCAGTCTGCAAAATTAGGACCTTGGGATATAAATGATGGACTTCCTACTGTGGAAATGCACCGTCATTTACCGGTAGAGGTACAAGCGAAACATTTATTTGCAACAAATCTGATAGATGATGTCATTATAGGAAATGCCTATGCTTCTGATAAAGAATTGGAAGCTTTATCCAGAGTGAATCCTTATCAACTGAACCTGTCAATTGAGTTTGAAGAAGACGTAAATGAAACAGAAAAAGCGATTGCTCTTGATAATCAGCATTTCAGACGTGGGGATATTACAAGTAGAATGATTCGTTCTACTGAAGTTCGTAAAAAATATCAGGAAGAAAATACACCACATGATAATGAAGAAGAGTTTATGCGTGGAGATATTGTAATCGGTAACGATCAATTCGGCAAGTATAAAAATGAACTGCAAATCGTACTTGAGCCTCATAAAGATAGTAGAAAAAATCGAGTTGGGAAGATTATCGGTGAAGAATTGATTTTGCTGGATTATATTTTTCCTTGGAGCAAATTCAAATTAGCAGAAAAGTGAGGCCTTTTAATGATTGATGTCTATATAAAAAATGGGAGAACGATTGATAATGAACCGATTGAAATAGCTATTGAAGGGAATAAAATTGTAGCTATTTCAAAAAAACTGCAAGTAGAAGCTAAGAAAACCATTGATTTGCAACATAAATCATTTGTTTCTTCTGGATGGATCGATGCTCACACTCATTGTTATGAAAAAATGTCGCTTTATTATGATCAACCTGACAAAATCGGTTATTTGAAAGGTGTAACAACTGTTATTGATGCTGGGACAACAGGTGCAAATAATATAGGGGATTTTTACAATTCAGCAAAAAAAGCTAAAACGAATGTTTTTGCGATGGTTAATATCTCGAAAAATGGTATTGTAAGGCAAAACGAATTGGCACATATGGAAGATATTGATGGTGAGTTAGTAAAAGAAAGTATTCAAAAATATCCTGATTTTATTGTTGGAATTAAAGCTCGTATGAGTAAAACCGTAATAGGAGAAAATGGAATTGAACCACTGAAAAAAGCAAAAGCTATTCAAAAGGCTTGTAACGGTATTCCTCTAATGGTTCATATTGGTTCTGCTCCGCCTACATTGGACAATGTATTAACTTATCTTGAAGAAGGAGATATCGTCACACATTGCTATAACGGTAAAGAAAATGGGATTTTGAATGAATCCGGTGAGATACAAGAAGGTGTTTGGGAGGCCTACCATAGAGGTGTTCTATTTGATACTGGACACGGAACGGATAGTTTTAATTTCAATGTTGCAAAGCAAGCAAAAAGTGAATGTTTTATTTGCCATTCGTTAAGTACAGATATCTATCATCGTAATCGAGAAAATGGTCCAGTATATGATCTTTCGACAACGATGGAGAAAATGCTTAGTATTGGATATTCTTTAAAAGAAATTCTACCAATGATTACTGATCACCCGGCAAAAATGTTTCATTTAGAGCAAAAAGGGCAGTTAAAAGTAGGATTCGATGCAGATATTACAATTTTTAACGTTCAAGACCAAGAAAAAACGTTATTTGATTCGAATGGAAATGAAGGCACAATTAACCAAGTCATTCAACCGATTTATACGATTGTTGAAGGGGAAACTTATGAGATAGGAGGATGAATGTGGACTATTACGAAAAATATGGCCTTAAGGAAGTCATTAATGCAAGTGGGAAAATGACTATTTTAGGTGTATCAAAATATTCTGATGAGATTATTGAAGCTCAAAAATTTGGAGGACAACATTTTTTTGAGATGGAACAATTATCGAAGAAAACTGGCGAATACGTTGCACAATTGATTGGAGTTGAAGCTGCGCATATCGTTTCCTCAGCTTCAGCAGGTATTGCACAATCTGTAGCAGGAATTATAGGTCAAGGGAGTATGTTCCATCTGTATCATCCTTATTCAGAAAAAATCAGTAAGAGAGAAATCATTATACCAAAAGGTCATAATGTTGATTATGGAACTCCAGTTGAAGTCATGATTGCAGTTGGTGGCGGGGAAATGGTTGAAGCGGGCTATGCAAATATGTGCAATCCGGCTCATTTGGAAGAAATGATCACTGATCAGACTGCTGCAATTCTCTATATAAAGAGTCATCATACCGTACAAAAAAGTATGTTGACGGTTGAAGAAGCCGCCGAAGTTGCGCATAAGAATCACGTGCCTCTGATTGTCGATGCAGCAGCAGAGGAAGACTTAGCCAAGTACATCAGTAGTGGAGCAGATTTAGTAATCTACAGTGGTGCTAAAGCTTTAGAAGGAACCAGTTCTGGGGTTGTTATTGGGAAAACACAGTTTATTGAATGGGTCAGCCTACAGTCCAAAGGAATCGGAAGAGCAATGAAAATTGGAAAAGAAAATATATTAGGCCTAGCTACAGCGATTGAAAAATACTTAAGAGACGGTTCAGAGTCTGGAGAACACATGAAAGAAAGGCTAGAGCCTTGGATCGAAAGACTAAATGAAGTTTCAGGAATCAGTGCATCAATTGTTCAAGATGGTGCAGGGAGAGAAATTTATAGAGCTAAAGTTCAGATTGACGAGAGAGCATCAATGAATGCTAAGCAAATTATTGAAAAACTCAAAACTGGTAATCCGGCTGTCTACACTAGAGAATACCAAGCGAATAATGGAATTATCGAATTTGACATACGTGCAGTAAATCAAAACGAAATGAAGCAAATTTGGCACCGGCTAAAAGAGATCATGGATTAATTGAGAGAAAGAGGAAAACTTATATGAAAAAATCACCCAATTTTTTAAATGAACGAATAGCATTGAATGTATTAGCAAATTCAGTGAAAAACGCCGAAGAATGCTATCAGGCGGCTGAGGGGAATATTATTTTAGGAATATTATCCAAGAATTATACTACCGACGAAGAAGCAATCAATGACATGAAACTATATCAAGAAGCTATTGAGAATGCTATTTCTGTCGGATTAGGCGCTGGAGACCCGGGCCAAAGTCAGATGGTAAGCCGGATTTCTGCTGAACTGCAGCCGCAGCATGTGAATCAAGTTTTTACTGGAGTAGGGACAAGTCGTGCTTTATTGAAACAAGAAGATACAGTGATCAACGGTCTAGTTTCACCTACTGGAAAAGTCGGTTACGTAAATATTGCTACTGGACCATTAAGCAGTCAAAAAACAGCTGCTGAGGTACCGATTGAAACAGCTATTGCATTATTAAAAGATATGGGAGGAAGTTCTGTTAAATACTTTCCAATGAAAGGCCTGGCTTTTAAGGAAGAATACAAAGCAGTTGCAAAAGCTTGTGCAGAAAATGACTTCATGCTTGAACCTACTGGTGGAATCGATTTAGATAATTTTGAAGAAATCATCCAAATTGCAGTTGATGCTGGTGTAGAAAAAATTATTCCTCACGTCTATAGTTCTATTATTGATCCGAAAACTGGAGACACAAGACCTGAAGATGTGAAGCAATTGTTTTCGATCATGCAACGTGTAGAGAAAAACAGCAAAAAGTAAAGGAAGAGCGTAAATGAAAATTTTAGCTTTTGGAGAAGTTATGATGAGGTTGACTCCACCAGAATATAAATTAATTGAACAAACCACTACTGTAGATCTTAGTTTTAATGGTACTGGTGTGAATATTCTCAGTGGGTTGTCTCATTTCGGATATCAAACAAGTCTGTTGACACAATTACCCGATAATCATGTTGGAAAAGCTGCAGCCGGTTTTGTACGTAAACTTGGAATCGATGACTCTAATATTGGTTATAGCGGTAATCATATTGGGTTGTATTTTTTAGAAATGGGCTATGGAAATCGACCATCTGAAGTTACTTATTTAGAACGGTTGAATAGCGCTTTTGGGGTAAGTACACTAGCAGATTATGATATAGAGAAGATAATCAATGAGTTTGATATTATTCATATTTGCGGCATTACATTGTCACTAGGAGAAGGCACTCGAGAAGCAGCCACTGAATTAGCTGAGAAAGCTCATCAATCAGGAAAGATAGTCTGTTTCGACTTTAATTTTCGCCCAAGTTTAAATAAAAATCACAGTCATGAATGGATAAAGAAGCAATACGAAAGAATTTTACCTTATTGTACAGTGGTATTTGGCGGAGAAAGAGATTTGAAGGAATTGTTAGATTTCTCTGGAGATACTATTGAACAGTTAAGCCAGAAATTTATGGAGAAATACGGAGTTCAATACTTCTCTGGCAGTAAGCGCAGTAAAAGTAATACAGGAGGCCATTTATCAGGGTTCTTGCACACAAGTAAAGGTTTCAGTGAAAGTCCAACATATGAATTGAAAATATTTGATCGTATTGGAACAGGCGATGCCTTTGCTGCAGGAGTTATTACTGGAATAATCGAAGAGTGGTCTGCAACTAGAACCGTAAATTTTGCTGTTTGCAATGCTGTATTGGCCCATACAACGTTTGGAGATAGTCCCTTGATAGAAAAAGATATGGTTGAAAAGTTTATGAACAATGAATTGAACAGTGTGATTAGATAAAAGGATAGGGGATTATAATAGTAAACTTTGTTTAGGTTATTGTTAAAATAGTAGCTGCTATTTTAACAATTATCATCGAATTAACCGTATTTTCTTTTGTATTTTTTTGATAATTATCACAAATAATAGAAGCTGCCTCGATAATGTTCTTCTCCGCAGGGAAGACTTTTAATCGAAGCAGCTTCTGTTATTTATATTTTTCCATGCTTTATACCGTTGACTTTAGTCAATCTTTTTCAAATTTTCAATACCGTTCTATTATTTTTATAGGTATTAAGTTTTTTAGTTGCCTTATTTTTGGTGGTATCTGGCTAATTATGCTAAATAACCATATTGTCGATGAGAAGCTTGTTCGGCCAGATTAATTATTGTCCTTGAAGGGCAAGAGTTTATGTGGGCTTATAAAGCTGCGGAATTAATGCATCTAGTTTTGCCACACCTATGATATTTCTTGATATTATTATGAACTAGTTGACGTTAAGAGTTGTTCGCTAGCTAATTCAATCATTATTTGGACAAGAGTCAACATATAGATTCGTGAGTTTACATCAGTTTCATTATAATAAACCTGTTTGTCGTCACAAAATAAATAGAAATCTGCCATTTGATGAATAGTTTCACTTTTATTTGAGCTGATTAATATTGAAGTTGCTTGTGTTTTTCTGGAGGCTTCAAAAATAGAATTATAAACATCTAAGGGAGCACTTGCCGACATAATCAAGATAATTGCACCAGGCTGAACAGTTCTGCTAATATTTTTGATTAAATGCAAATCTTCAATTAAAATGCAACGTCGATCAAGAGAATTTAGCACCGTATATAAATACTTAGCAGGAACAGAACTGAGACTGCGTCCGTAAATATATAATGGCCGATCACTGCATATCAATTTAATGATTTGTTGGATTTCAGTCATTGAAATAGTATTGAGGAAGTGTTGAAAATCAATAATCTGTTGGTCAATTTGTTCTCGAAAGCTAGACTGCTTCTTTTGATTATTTAATAATTCATTTTTTATCCGATATTTTAATTCGTTAAATCCGCTCAGACCTATTTTCTGACAAAAGCGGATGATAATGGTATCAGAAACAAAGAGTCTGCTAGCTAATTCATGTAGTTTAAGTTTCGGAATAAGAGCGCGGTTATCTTGGATATAGTTATAAATTTTAAAGTCATTGTCAGACAATGCAACTATCTCTACATTAGAAAGAAAATCGGACATCAAATATCCTCCTTTGAAGCTAAATAGGCTTTGAAAATCGCGTCAATTATATAAAAAATCGGTAAACGTGAATTATACTCCGTATTTTTATTTTTTCTGGTATGGCCAAAAAAGCGAAAATTGATATCGGCAATCATCGCCAAAAAATTTTCAGTGTAAGGAGTAATTGCTACCACTTTAGCTCCGTGTGTTTTAGCAATATTAGCCATTTTAATCGTAGGCTCGTAAGTACCGCTTGAGCTGATGACAATAAGAATGTCGTTCTCTGTTAGTGTCTCAGCAATGTGAAAAGCCAGTGTAGAAGCTTCATAATGGTAGACATTTTGACGACTAAAGGAAAAAAACATCTTTTCCAAATAGTCTAGCACTCTGCCAGAGATTCCTCCACCGCTGTACAAATGGATACTCTTATTGCTGTCTATTTCAGTAATAAGCTGATTGATACTATCTTCTTTTAGTAATAACAAGGTATTTTCAATATCCTGCGAAAGGGTTTCAGATGTTTTTAAGTCTGGTTTAATTAAGGAGTTTGAACTAGATTGGTTGCTTTGTTTAATGAGATATTTTAATTCGCTGTAACCAGTTAAATTGATTTTTCTGCAAAAACGTAAAATTGTTGTAGTTGAACAGGAAAGTTTCTCAGCTAGTTGTCGAATAGTGGCTGTTTCAACTTCTTTCGGGTGAGCGTAGATATAATTTAGTATTGTAAGTTCATTGGAATTTAAGCGAGTGATGATGTTATTGTCTAAAATATCTGCGAGCATGACAATCTTCCTTTCCAATTGAATCAAGGTAACTATATCCTAACATAGTTCACCAATGATTCATAAAAACAATTTTCTTGTTAGTAAGACGTTATCAGTAAAGGTATAAAAAAGAGGATTTATCTTTTGTGAGGATCTCCCTTGATATTTGTTCCTTTTTTAGTAACAAATCACTATTTCAGTGATCGTCTAGTAAATTTATTCGTCGTATTGTATTCGCTTTCAACGTTTGTCATAATAAGAATATATTAATTGGCCATTAATAATTTGGGAAATAAAATTTAATGTTTGATTATAAAGGAGATATTAGGGCATGAAAAAGTTTAATGTATGTATCGTAGGTGGCGGCAGTACGTTTACCTTGGGGTTTCTTAAATCTTTTGTGAGAATGAGAAAAGAATTTCCACTACAAAAATTAGTATTATTCGATATTGATGAAAAGAGACAAGAACTTGTCGGTAAATTTGGAGAGATTTTGTTTAAAGAACAATTTCCTGAGTTAGAATTTTCCTACACAACTGATGCAAAAGAAGCATATGAAGATATGGACTTTGTCTTTATGCAAATGCGTTCTGGCGGACTACCAATGCGAGCAAAAGATGAGCATATTCCATTGTCTATGAATTTAGTCGGACAAGAAACCTGTGGGGCTGGTGGAATGGCATACGGATTGCGTTCAGTTGTGGATATGATTAAAGCCGTACATGAAATCCGAAAGTATGCTCCTGAAGCATGGGTTTTGAATTATTCAAATCCTGCAGCAATTGTTGCAGAAGCTTTACGAAGAGAATTTCCTAAAGATAAACGAATTTTGAATATTTGTGATCAGCCTG
This sequence comes from Desemzia sp. RIT 804, assembly GCF_016892605.1. Taxonomy (GTDB): domain Bacteria; phylum Bacillota; class Bacilli; order Lactobacillales; family Carnobacteriaceae; genus Desemzia. Next base: position 89,064 of record NZ_JAFEMV010000004.1, on the reverse strand, counting down.
AAAACGTGGTCCGCTCTTGTAGCCGTCTGTTAGGTTGTTCATGGGAAGATTTAGACCCAGTTTATTTTGGTTTAAATCATAATGGCTGGTTTACCCATATGTATGATCGAAATACTGGAGAAGATCTACTGCCCAAGCTGAAAAAACTAATTAAAGAAAATGGTTTCTTACCTCAGGATGCTGAGCAACGTGACCCATCTTGGCTAGATACTTATGGTATGGTCGAAACCATGATGAATGATTTCCCAGAATACTTGCCGAATACTTACGACCAGTATTACTTATACCCAGAATATAAAGTTGCTACTTCAGATCCAAATTTCACACGTGCAGATGAAGTGATGGCGGGACGAGAAAAACGAGTATTTGCGGAGTGTAAAGAAGTTATCGAAGCTGGAACATTAGGAGATAAGTTTGATGACATCAGTGATGCGCATGCAGAAATGATGATTGAGGTTGCAATAGCTATTGCATATAATAAAAATGATCGTCATATTCTCATTGTAGAAAATAATGGAGCAATCGCCAATATGCAAGATGATGCTATGGTAGAAGTAGTTTGCGAGTTGGGTGCAAATGGTCCTCGTCCAATGGGTGTAGGAAATATCTCGCAGTTTTATCTAGGATTATTAGTAAATCAAGTTTCTAGTGAAAAATTGTTGGTTGATGCTTACTATGAAAATTCTTATCAAAAAGCCTTGGAAGCTTTCACATTAAATCGATTAATTAATGACGCAAAAAAAGCTCGAAAAGTGTTAGATTTATTAATGGAAGAAAATAAAGGTATGTGGCCGGAGTTACGTTAAACTTATAAAGTGAGGAGAAAAAGGATGAGAAAAAATAAAATAATGGAGTTCTTTTCAATACTTGGAAGCAGCTTAATGATGCCTATTGCAGCATTAGCTGCTTGCGGTATTATTCTAGGAATTTCGGGAGCCTTACTTAAGGACCAAGTCGTCTCTGCTGTCCCTCTGCTTCAGACACCAGTTGTTTTTTATGTGTTGGATACTTTGAAAACGGTTTCTGGCGTGGTGTTTACTTTAATTCCAGTATTATTTGCTATTTCTATTTCTCTTGGGATGGCGAAAGAAGACAAAGGAATCGCTGCTTTTGCTGGCTTCATTGGGTACTATACGTTTCTTGTAAGTGCAAGTACTATGGTCAATTCAGGCTTTGTCAATTTTGATTTATTACGAGTATCTCCAATCCTTGGTGTGGAAACAATTGATATGGGTGCTATTGCTGGTATTTTGACTGGTATTATTGTCGCTTTTCTTCATAATAAATACCACAAAGTTCAATTTCCAGTAGCAATTGCCTTTTACGGCGGGAAGAGATTTGTGGCGATCGTTGTAATTTTGGTCATGGGATTATTAGGGCAAGTTGCTCCCTTCGTTTGGCAGCCAATCTCTGCAGGTATTACTACTCTAGGTACAGCAATTGGAAATGCTGGGGCATTAGGGGTGTTTTTATACGGCTTCTTAGAAAGATTATTGATTCCTACAGGTTTACATCATGTGTTGAACGGAATTTTCCGTACAACGGCTGTAGGTGGAGTATATGAAGGTGTAGAAGGTAGCTTAAATATTTTCTTGCAATTCTTTGATAGATTAGACAGCGAGACATTAAGACCCTTCACACAATTTCTTGGTCAAGGTAAAATGCCATTCATGATGTTTGGTTTACCTGCAGGAGCTCTAGCAATCTATCAATCCAGTCCTTCAGATAAAAAAAATCGAGTTAAAGCTCTAATGATTGCTGGCGTGGCAGCTAGTATTATTTCTGGAATTACTGAGCCATTAGAATTCTCATTTATGTTTATTGCACCTGCGTTATTTCTTTTTCATGCTTTCATGGGTGGAGTATCATTTTTGCTTATGTCATTGTTGGGAGTAGTAATTGGAAATACCGGTGGTGGGTTAATTGATTACATTGTTTGGGGAGTTTTACAGCCAGGTTCTAGATGGTATATGGTATTAGTAGTAGGACCTATTTATGCAATTACTTATTATTTTGTCTTCAAAAAATATATGGCAGCAAAAAATCTATCCATTGACGTTGCAGATGACGATGAAGAAAACACGCCTATTGAAAGTAATGATAACCAAGACGACTCGCTAGGTTTGCTTATCATTGAGGGTCTTGGAGGCAAAAACAATATCAAAGTTATCAATAATTGTATTTCACGGTTACGAGTAGATATTGGAGATATGACTTTGATTCATGAGGATCTTTTGAAAAAATCTGGAAGTATGGGAATCATTAAGCCATCGGATACCCACATCCAAGTTGTTTATGGACCAAAAATTGAAAAAATCGCAGATATAGTAAGAAAAGCACTTAACTAAAATTTTTAAAGAGTCGTTTAAGAATTATTGTACTGAGAAATACTAATTGTGTTATATGGATGGTGGATATGGTTATAATCTGCAAATGTATATTCTAGAATGTTAAAGAATGTTGCATGATATGTTTGATTGAGGAAAGCTACAAATTATTTTGTCATACACCTTATGAGCATCATTTTTACAATATAGTTGAGATTTTTTAATTACAGATTAGCCATCTGTTCTTGGATACTGGTTTAACAAGAGAAGTTACTGTCAAATCCTAACTCATTTAGGAAGCGCTTACTAAATCGTGAATTGCTCAATTTCTGAAGTTACTAAGAATATATGGATGATTTTTATTGAAGCCAACAAAGATTTTTGGTCGGAATGGAAAATAGATCTATTAATAATATTAGAGGTAAGAGAAGAGAGAAAGACGCTTCTCTTACCTCTATTTTTTGAAAAGTATATTCTGTAAGTTTTTCTTTGGAAAAACCGGTTATTTTAGCAAATAATACGAGGGATTGGCTTTGATATACATATCGGTATAATCGGATTAGGAAAAAAGGGTTTCAATTAGCTTTAAATATGGGCATCAATTGTAGGATATAATACGATAGAAAAAACATAAGCTTAATAAGTAAGAATGAAAAAATTGACGGAAAGTATATACAAGTATATACTTAAGTTGAGAAGAAGCGAAAGGGGTGTAGGTATGTTCGTAAAAGAAACGAAGCTTAAAAAATGGGGGAATTCGCAAGGAATCAGAATAGGAAAAGAAGAGTTAAAAGAACTAGGCTACGATGAAGAAGAAGTTGTTTTTACTATGATAGTAGATAAAGGGCAGATTATTTTAACTCCTAAAAAGAAGTATCCTGATACTCTTGAAGAACTGTTTGCTGATTATAACGGGAGCCCATTAGGATCTGAGGATAAACTGGACTGGGGTGAATCAGTAGGAAGGGAGTTACTTTAGTTGGGAAAGAAGGATATAAGTTATCAAGAGCTGGAACAAGGAGACATCATTTTTGTTAGTCTTAATCCAACAAAAGGGCATGAACAAAGAGGAGAGCGTCCTTGTATTGTGCTGACAAAAAAGTCGAGTTATTTAAATTATATGTACGGTGTAGCACCTATAACCACTAAAGTAAAAAAATTTCCTCTTCATATTCCTTTGCCTAAAGATTTGATTACTAAAGGACAAATTTTATTGGAGCATCACCGCATGATTGATCTAGAAATAAGAGGCTTTAGCTTTGTGGAAAAAGCTCCAAAGGAATTAATTGAAGAATGTTCTGCAAAGATTAAATTATTGTATTAGAAATCAATAATTCTATTTGTGTATGATAACTATACTCCTGACTTGCGACAATAAAGAATTAAATCAGTTGCTTGATTTGATCCTTTTGTTTAATATAAAGTTCAATTTAGAATATCTATTTGAGGAGAATGAAATGATAAAAAGAAGGATCATTATCTCTATAGGTGTTGTTCTATTCATTTGCTTAGTTTTTGGTGCTAGTTATCCGATTATTTTAAATAATCTTATTGTTGATGAGGAACCTGTTCAGTCGGATGTGATTATTGTTCCTGAAGGGGAAGAATTTGTGAGAGCTAGTAAGGCCGCAGAGTTATTGAATGAAGGGTATAGTCATTCGGGTCAGGTAATAGTTTCGCCTATAACGGAAACAAATGTAGAGGGATATAAGGAGTTTGGAGTTGAGCCAGAACAGATTATTCCTGAGACTGAAGCTACCAGTACCTATGAAAATGCTGTAACCACATTAGAAATGATGGATGAAGAAGGTTTTGAATCGGCTATTATTGTGTCTTCAGATTATCATATGCTGCGAACCAAAATGATCTATGAGCGCATCAATCGTAGTTATGATTTTGATTTGACGTATGTGGCAGCTTATCAAATGGTCGATGATCAAATCGTCCCATGGTATGAAGCAGGGACTGGATTTCAAAAAGTAGCTAATCAAGAGTTTTGGAAATATTGGGGCTATTTGCTAGGATTGTACCATTTCTTTAATTTGTAAGAATTCATCGAAGGATAATTGCAGATTGATGGAGTAGTGCAATTTTTTTATTTGGTAATGAAAAGTAGATACAGATTAAAATCTCAGTAGTATTTGAATGTTCCATAGTTTTTCAAAAAAATTAATGTAACAGAATATTTTGTTTATTTTATCTGTATACTTTCGTTGTACAATTCGAAAACGTTATGGTGTCATCCATGTTGACTTAGATGATGATGGCAATGGAAGTGGAAAAAGAAGAAAAAAAGATTCGTTTGATTGGTATAAAGAATGCATAAATTCAAATGGAGAAAATTTGTAAGAAACTAATATATTCACAATTTTTTATAAACTTGTGAAATCAAAAAAATGAGCCATAGTTATCTAGTTAGGGATAATTGAGGCTCATTTTTTAGTTTTGCGCCTGTTCTTCTTTGCTAAGATTGCTTTCATAAATTTTAAAGGCTGTGACGCTGTTTAACTTATTTTTAAATTTACCGATATTAAATAAAAAGGGAGAATAAAGATGAATTTTGAAACTACCCTACTTTAACTATTATGACAGATTACTGAGTATCTTAGCTGTTAAATTTCTATAAAAAGATATTGACGTCTATGAGGGAAATATCGTTGAGAAAGCAATATTTGAGTTGATAAATCGAATAGTTTTTACTTACTAGAGTAAAATAGAAGGGAATTTTTTATGAAAAGTTGGAAAGTTATTATATGGTTATGTGCATTTTACCCTGCTGGGATTTATTTCATGTTTAAACATACGAAATGGAAAAAAGGTATTAAATATACCATTACAGCGTTTCTAAGTATTATTGCAGGTATTATTGTTACTTCTGGAGAGCTGTTTCTTTCCTTACTCATTTCTGGAATGTTTATTTTTTTAATTGGATTAGTTTCGATAATTAAGAGTTTTATCAATAAAGGAAACAAAAAAGCTCCTATCACTATATTATTAGTTGGCATAGTATTGTTTGGCTTTAGTGCTCCACATGTTGAAAACCAAGAAGCAGAACGAGTAGCAATAGAACAACAGCAGCAAAAAGAAAAACAAGAAAAGAAAGAACAAGAAAAAGAAGAGAAAGAAAAGAGAGAACAAGAAAAACAACTTGTTCAGTTAAAAGAAGCGACGGCAGCGGTTGAAACTGCTGAACAAGATAAAAATAAAGAAAATTATGATAAAGCCTATACACTAGTAGTTGCTCTTGCATTAGAAGATGAGGATCTAACCAAACGTTTAAAAGTTATTGATGCATATTTAATTAAAGAAGAAAAAATGAAAGAAGCTATTCTTGCAGTAGAAGCAGCAGAAGAAAATAAGACGAGAGAAAATTACGATAAAGCCCTTTCTCTTGTTTCTTCTATTGACCTAGAAGACTCTGATTTAGATACACGATTAGTAGAAGTAGAAAAATTTGTAGTTTCAGAAGAAAATAAAAATGAAAAAGCTGTTGCCGCTTTAGAAAAAGTAGAAGCAGATAAAAATAGAGATTCTTATAATGCAGCCTCTACGTTAATTTCTGCATTAGCTGTAAAGAATACAAACTTAACTTATAGACTAAAAGAAGTTGATAAAGTTATAAGTGCTGAAGAAACTAGAATAGCTGCTGAGAAAGCAAAAGAAGCTGAAGAGGCTCAAAAAGCCGAAGAAGCTCGAAAAGTCAAAGAGGCTCAAATAGCCGAAGAAGCTCGAAAAGTCAAAGAGGCTCAAAAAGCTGAAGAAGCTCGAAAGGCCGAAGAAGCACGTGTTGTTGAAGAGAATAAAAAAGCAACTAAAGAGGCTGAACAGCGAGAACAAGCTAAAAACAAAACTCCAACAACTTCCAGTGCTGGATCGTATGTTGATGCTCAAGGAAATGGCTTAATTAAAGGCAGCAGTTCAGGAATTTATCATGTACCGGGTAGTACGTATTATGACAAAACAACGAATCCTGTCGCCTATTTTACCTCAGTAGAAGAAGCTAAAGCTGCTGGATATCGAGCACCTAAAAGGTAAACGTTAAAAGGAGCGTATTGCAGTAATGAAAATGGAAATGTGGAAACCGAGTATAAAAAATCGATTAGCGCCCGAACTACAGGGAAAGCTAAAAGGGTGATTAAAAAAGTGTCATATCGGGTTACGGTAAAAAAGGCACAGGTTGGATAAAAGATCCAAAAAAAGCAGCTTATAATAAAGTATATAAAAAGACGACCTTTTCTATTTTTGATTTGTTCAAATAAATAATAGCCTCTTTGTTTTCTGTCTCATAGATTAAATCTTTAATTAAAACAACAAGACCCAGTTATCATATAAGTGTTGATAACTGGGTCTTGTTTCTTTTTTAGCTTTGAAGAACTTCTTCTCTACTAAGACCGCGTTCATAAATTTTAAAGAACGGATAATAAATGAAGATGCTTAAAATAATTAAACCGCAATAAAAGAGAATGTTTCTGAAGTCCATTGTTGCCAAGTAGGCTTGAGCAAAGAATGGAGTGAAAGAAGGATCAATAATATACCCCATCGAAATAATACCGCTTAATTGAGCATAATACGTTAAGACCAAGTTAATGATTGGAGTGATTAAAAAGGGAATAGCCAAGATGGGATTAAATACAATCGGCAATCCAAAGATAATCGGCTCGTTGATCCCGCAGATTCCTGGGACAATCGAAATTTTACTTAAGGTCTTAAGATGAGTCAATTTACTGCGCATCATTAAAATAATCAAGCCTAGTGTTCCGCCGGCTCCGCCTAAAACAGAAATTCGGAACATTTGCAGGTTCATCGCAACATCTGGTTGTTGTCCATTAGCAACTAATTCACTGTTGATACCGGTATTGGCGATTCCAATTGAGAAAAGAATCGGAAAAATAATAGAAGAGCCGTTGATGCCAAACAACCATAAGAAGTTGCCGAATGTAACGATAGCGATAAAGCCCCAAAGGTTGCCGGCAAAACCTAAAGCAGGTGTGAGAATCGACATAATGAATTCTGGGAAAGTACTGCCGGTTAAAGCAATGATAATTAAGTTTGCTCCATAGATAAGAATGATATTAAAAAGTAAAGGAAGCAAGGAGTTCACAAAAGCAGTCACCGCAGTTGGGACCGAATCGGGCATCGTGATCTTCCAGTTCAGCCGATCGATCATCCGAGTAACTTCTACGACAATTAATCCGATAATAATAGCTACGAATAAACCGTTAGTTCCAAGGAATTCAGTTGAGATTTGTCCTTCGACACTGTTGGCAGCTACTAACATGAAAATGGAAACGGACATCATTCCGTTCATCGCGGCATTTAATTGATAGTCGCGTGCCAATGAATAGGCAATACCAAAAGCACAAATCAAACCAAAAATTCCCATTGTCATATTGTAAGGAGCTGTTAGCAAGTCATAATTCGTAACGGAAAATTCTTTCCAACTTGCTAAAAACCGGACAAAAAAGTTGGCTGTTTCTGGATTGTATAAATCCAGATTGATTGGGGGGTTGGCAAAAATTAAGAATAGCGAACCTACCACGATGAACGGCAATCCAAACATCATCCCTGTAGAAATGGCTTTTAAATGAATCTGGTTACCCAATTTGTTCCCTATTGGACTTAAAACACGGTCTAATTTTTCTAGAAAAGTATCATTCTTTTTCATGGCTTTTCTCCTCGTTTTTTATATTTGCCAACTGTTAAATATAAATGCGTTAGGTGCAGTGTTATTTGGATCATATTTTTTCAAAATTTCTTCATATTGTTCTTTATAATCATTTGTGACTTCCATTTGCGGAATAACTTTACTGGCTTCATTTAAGAAATGGAAGGAATCACGACCCATTTCCATTCCGCGGGTAGTGTGTTTGTCTAGAGCGAAATCAGGAATTTCTGGCACGTATCCCATAGCAAAACTTTTAATGACGATATTTTTTAATAAGTCTGTTGAACGGTCTTTTTCTGATTCAGTCAAGACACGAATCGCGTGAAAGAAAAACATAGCGCGGTCCGATTCGTTATAAGCAAACTCTTTGCGCATTTGGTTAAAGTTGTTCACCATAATGGCTGCATTCGGATTTCCCATTCCGATGTCTTCTACTGAAATGGCCAATAATCTGCGCCACATTTTTTCTTCGAATTGCGGAGAAGTGATGTACATTTCATAAGCGAATTCACATGCTTCTTTTGTTAAGCCGCGACGAATGCATTTTTGTAAACTAGAAATTACTTCGTCTCCGTTTAAATTGTTTCTGGTTGTCATTCTAGCCCAAGGATCGGTAATGTATTTTTTTTCCATTTGAATTCTCTCCATTTCTTTTCTTGTGATATGATACTGGTTAAGAGGTGAAAAAACTTGAATATCCAAAATTTAGCAAATAAATTTAATTTAAATGAAACAGAAAAAAGCATTCTTTTATTTATCGAACACCACGCTAAAGACATAAAAGAACTAGGCATTCGCGGTGTTGCCAAACGATGTTATACTTCACCGGCTACGATTGTGAATTTAGCAAAAAAGATGAATTTTTCTGGTTATAGTGAACTTGTTTTTAAAATGAAAGAAAACACCTTGTTAGAAGATGCTGCTAATCCGTCTGAAGTTACTGCCTTACCTTATTACCAGAAATTGTCCGATCGTTATTTTAATGAATTCGAACAGATTTTGAATGATTATCGAGATAAAACAATCATGATACTAGGTTCTGGATTCTCCCAAATCATCGCGAATTATATCAATGAGTCACTCATTCTTAACGGTTTTCGAAGTATTACAAATTCCCATTTAGAATTGATGCGAAAAGAATATGCCGGCGAAACGTTGGTGGTAGTTGTCACAGAATCAGGTGAAACTTCCCGTTTAAAAGAACTTGTCAAGGAATCCTATGAAAATGGAATTGAAGTTTTGAGTTTTGTAGGAAATCCGAATTCGGGAATAACTCACTATTCGAGATTATCTGTTGTTACTCATGATGATGTCCAATTCTCCAAGGATCCATATGAGCCTCATTTATTTTACGGTTCGGTTCTACTAGTATTTGAATTTTTGCTAAGCGCTTATTTGAAACGTTCAATCAGCTGATGAAAATAGCATAACAATATTTGAAGCGTTATCATATAAGATCAGCGTATTTTTAAACAGGTTTTAAAATGTAAAAACAAGTTTAAGTGAAAAAACGAATGATAGAGTATCTTACTAATACGTCACTACTTAAGCTAAATCTTAGCTAGTTTAAATTCGCTGGGGTAACATGATATAGGAAGATAGTGAAATTGGAGGATATTATTGTGTCAAAGAAGAATATTTTTAGGCTTTCGGTGTTTTTTAACCTAGCTATTATTGTAGTAGGAGTAGTAATTTTTTTAAACCAAGGTGGATGGGTGTATTTTGCAAATGGACCATATAAAGTTTCTGCAGATCAGCCATTAGTAGATCCGATTGTGAAAATCAAACAAGACAACTTCGAAATAAGTGACAAGCAGTCTAAAGAAATTGTATTTGCAGGAGACAGTCAGACAGATTATTTTGAGTGGGGAGAATATTTTGAAGGTCTATCTGTTGCAAACAGAGGAATCAGCGGTGACACTTCTGAAGGCTTGTTGGAGCGGATCGGACAAGTGACTGAATTGAATCCTGAAAAAGTATTTCTGATGATAGGAATCAATGATCTACAGCAAGATATCCCTGTGGAGATAATTGTGCAAAACTATATCAAGATTATTGAGGCTTTAAAGAAAGCCAACCTGGAAACTCAGATTTATGTTCAAAGTGTCTTTCCTGTAGCTGGAGATCTATATGAAAACAATCTTTATAAGCGTAGTGAGCCTATAAATGAAGATGTAGCTAAACTGAATAAGAGATTGGCACAATTAGATGGAATTATCTTTTTAAATGTTGCAGAGAAATTTGGGACTGAGTTGTCAGAAGATTATTCAGTTGATGGACTGCATTTGAATAAAGAAGGATACGAAATCTGGTTGAATGAGATCGAAAAATATGTGAACGCTTAGATCAAGAAAGTGAGGTTATTGATTTGAACATTGTTATCGCACCAGATTCTTTCAAAGAAAGTTTAACGGCAATGGAAGCTGCAGCAGCTATTGAAGAAGGTTTTGCTTCAGTGTTACCTCATGAAACCTATTATAAAATTCCGATGGCTGATGGTGGAGAAGGGACGGTTCAATCTATTGTAGATGCTACTGGCGGTACGATCAAAAAAATGATGGTAACCGGGCCGCTATACGAACCAATAGAAGCTTTTTATGGATTGTCAGGCGATAAAAAGATTGCTGTGATCGAAATGGCTGCTGCTTCTGGGTTAGATAAAGTTCCTAGTGATAAAAGAAATCCTTTATTGACTACGACTTATGGATTTGGAGAACTGATTTATGATGCACTCGAAGAAGGTGTGGAAGAGATCTTGTTAGGGATCGGTGGCAGTGCCACTAATGATGGTGGTGCTGGAATGATTATGAGTCTAGGCGGGAAATTATTAGATAGAAATGGCGACTCAATTTCAGCAAATGGACGAGGTTTAGGTTATTTAGAAAGCATTGATATCTCGAACCTGCATCCTCGACTTCAAGAAGCAACGATCAAAGTGGCTTGTGATGTGGATAATCCGTTAACTGGAAAAAATGGGGCTTCTTATATTTATGGACCGCAAAAAGGCGGGACTCCAGAGCAAATCGAATTGTTAGACAGCCATTTAGCACACTATGCTCAACTGATTAAGCGTACATTTGGAAAAGAAATCGATCAAATCCCTGGGGCAGGTGCAGCAGGTGGCCTAGGTGCTGGGCTGCTAGCTTTTCTAGATGCCGATTTAGAACGCGGCGGCGATTTGCTGGTGGAAATGTTAGGGTTGGAAGAACACATCAAACAGGCTGACCTAGTAATCACTGGAGAAGGCGGCATCAACCATCAAACGATTTTCGGAAAAACTCCAGTTGCGGTTTCTAGAATCGCTAAAAAATATGATGTTCCAGTGATTGTTTTGGCCGGAACTCTTTCTGAGGGATACGAGAGTGTTTACGACGAAGGGATCTATGCGGTTTTCAGTATCATTCCTGAACTGAGTTCTCTTGATAGGGTTCTCGAAGAAGGTTATCAAAATTTGAAAACGACGGCGGCTAATATAGCGAGTATTATTAGGATGACTAGGAACTAGGAAAAGGGTTGAATTAACATTAGAAGAAGAATGTGTAGAGACAAGTTATTAGATGCAATGGAATATGTATAGTTTGTTTATTGCAAACTGTATGTTTTGTTTTCAGCAAATGATCCGAAATTCAACCTGAGAATTCAACAAGCAAAATACCGAATGGGAAGATAGCTTCTCGTTCGGTATTTTGCTTGTTGGAAAAGCTGATTGAACATCAAGGGGAAAATAGCCCTGATGAAATAAAGTTCGAACATCAAGACATTTTTACTCTTGACGCTTTGCCTTACATTTAGGGATTAATCTAGCTCAAGGCAAACCAAAAGAACGCTTAAAAGGTTACTTTTCACCCGGCGAAAAGTTTCTTTATTTTTTGTTTATACCATTTCTTATGCTATATTAAAAGCACAACAACGAATTCCTCATAAAGTAACCACACATAAATTTGAAAAAACTTACCCACACAACAAGCGAAGCATCCACTTTACCGCATTTGTAAAAGCTTACCTAAAAACCTCTATTACACTCGAAGCTGTAAGACACTGATTCAAACACATCATCCTACCAACTACTTTCAAACAACCACTACAATAAAAACACTCTCTGAGAACGAAGGTCACACTTGTAAAGGAGACGCGCTATGGAAAAGAGAAGATCTATTATTGGATTTAGAAATGGCTGTTTAATCTCAATTGTTTTGTGGGTGATTATCGGCGTGCTGATAAACTTCCTGTTTCTTTAGTCGGTCAGGATAATTTTTTAACAGTAACTTCCTTTTGCAGTTTGCGGGCATCTTTAATATTGAAGGTTGTACTGTCGTTGTATTGGACTTGGTTGGCTGCACAAGCGCTGGCTAGGGATAAGCATTCTGCCAACGATTTGCTGAGTGAAAGACTGGCTAAAAACGTACCAACAAAGCAATCACCGGCGCCTGTGTCGTTGACCAATTCTACAGTAGGAGCGCTGACTTGATGCACTTCGCCTGCATGGCTGCAGACGCTGCCGTCTTTTCCTAGAGAAACAATGACATACTTTATTTTTTTAGACAACTCTTTGATAGGTTCTAAAAAGTTGCCATCAGAAGGAATCAACTCTTGTACTTCGAATTGATTTGGTTTGATAAAATCGACCCCTATTTCAACGGCTTTCTTTAAAGCCTCTCCCGAAAGATCACAAGCAATAAAACACCCGATTTTCTTTAATTGCTTCAATAAATTCTCTAAATCGTGCAAATCAAATCCAGGAGGCACGGAGCCGGCTATCAATACCATGTCTTCCCTTTGGACTTTATGTTCGATTTTTTCAAAAAGCAGTCCGATGTCATAATCCGTAATGTTAAATCCTTTTTCCGTGATTAAGATGCTGCCGCCGACTTTTTCTTCTAAAATGACGTAGCTTTCTCTTGTCGGCTTGCCGTATACTTCCACAAAATCATAATTGATGCCTTTATCCGAAAGAATCTTTTCCAATTTGCTGGCGTTAATAGTTCCCGAAAAGCCGAGCGCTTGGTTCTTAACACCCGACTGATTCATGGCATAAGAACCGTGATGACCTTTGCCGCCAATATCATAAGCCACTTTGCGAAGGCGATTATTTTTTCCTTTGGTGAGCGTTCCTTCAAGAAATAAGAGTCGGTCGATGGTAGGATTTAAGGTAATAGTATAAATCATGTGGACAACCCCTTTCGTTTCGCTGATTCTATCATTATTGTAGCACTTATCTCATCACTATACAGTTATTTGTCTTCGGGGATAAGGGGCTTTAGAGCCACCGTTTCTGACAAATGAGAGGACCTTATTTTTTTATTTACTTGCTGTGCGGTTTATTATATGATTATTCAGGTTGTTTTAGGAAAAAGGCTGTTGCGAGTGCTTTGGTAACAGCATAGAATATTGGAGGATCAGTATGAAGAATAAAATTGCTGCTTATTTTGAACTTGAAAAATTACATACGACAGTAAGGCGGGAGGTATTAGCCGGATTTACGACTTTTATTTCTATGGCGTATATTTTGTTTGTGAACCCGACTGTCTTGGGCGCATCGGGTATGGATGAAGGGGCTGTTTTTACTGCTACGGCTTTATCCAGTGCTTTAGGGTGTATCTTGATGGGAGTGTTGGCACGCTACCCGATTGCTACAGCACCCGCATTGGGGATCAATGCCTTCTTTTCTTATTCCGTTTCGGTAGGAATGGGTATTCCTTGGGAAACAGCACTAGCCGGCGTGTTCGTTGCTTCCTTGATTTTTATGGTTATCACGATTTTTAAATTACGGGAATTGATTATCGAGGCCATTCCTGTTGATTTGAAATATGCCATTTCTGGCGGTATAGGTTTATTTATTGCTTTTATTGGTTTAAGCGAGGGCGGGATTATCGTCGCAAATGAATCCACGCTCGTTGGCATGGGGTCGCTGGGAGTCGGAACTACGTGGTTAACGATTTTTGGACTGGTCGTGACGGCTATATTGATGATCAAACGGATTCCGGGTGCTATTTTTGTTGGGATAATTGCAACAACTCTTTTAGGTTTGGCAACAAATCTCATTCAAGCACCAGATCGACTTGTTTCAGCGGCGCCAAGTATTTCCTCCACGTTCTTAGTAGCGTTGAAACATGTTGGCGATATCAACTCCATTCAATTATGGGTGGTCGTTTTAACTTTCTTGTTAGTTACCTTTTTTGATACAGCTGGAACGCTTGTTGGATTAGCTAACCAAGCTGGATTTATGAAAGGCAACAAAATGCCGCGAGTTGGAAAAGCGTTGGCTGCTGATTCAACTGCCATGCTGGTAGGATCGCTTTTAGGCACATCTCCTGTCGGTGCGTATGTAGAATCTTCTGCCGGAATTGCTGTCGGAGGACGTTCAGGTTTAACAGCTGTGACTACAGGAATCTTCTTTATCTTTGGTTTGTTCTTTTCCCCGTTGCTTTCAGTGGTGACACCGCAAGTGACCGCACCTGCTTTGATTCTCGTAGGGGTTTTAATGACACATTCTTTGAGTCAAATCGAATGGAGCAAAATGGAAATCGCTATTCCTGCATTTCTGATTCTTATAGGTATGCCGTTAACTTACAGTATTGCAGACGGTATCGCTCTTGGGTGTATCTTTTACCCAATCACAATGATTGCAGCCAAACGCGGGAAAGAAGTCTCACCCATTATGTATATGTTGTTCTTTGTTTTCATTGGGTTTATGTGGATTTTGAACACATGACAGTACAAGATACCAAGTTCTCGCTTTTTTTTTTGCGTTACCTATTGCGTTAATTATTTGGACAAAGGGAACGCAAAACTAAGTTGCGTTCCCTTTAAGATGAAATTATGTCAAAAAAGGAACGCAAAGTGGATTTGCGTTCCTTTTAGGGTTTAAAATTTGACTAAAAGGCACGCAAATTGACTTTCGATACTTTAGCAGCAGCGTAAATCAGAATCTAACACTAAAAAATGTTATTTCTAATAGTAAATGGCCTTCGGAACTTTTTTGTTAAAAGTTCCGAGGTCTTTTCTTCTGTCTGGGACAGTAGCGAGTCGTCTATTCTCAACCCTGAGAAGTACTGGAACTTGATTTGCATTATGAGGGCTGACCTCTATAATACTATATGTAGTTAAATAGATTCGCAGATGTGAAAAATATATTTACTGCAATGATATACGAGGTGGGATAAAGTGATTAAGGCAGTTGGATTAGATTTAGATGATACATTATACGACAGGAATCAAGTTTACGAGAAAACGTATCAGATTATGGAGCAAAAGGTTCTTGCAACGGGTATTTCATTTCAAGATTTTAATGACCTTTTTCAGCAGGAGTCTCAGATTGAGTTCCAAAAATTTACACAGGGAATAAAAGGGGAAGTAGAATTCAAAATTGATCGGATTTTATCGACTTATCAAAGGTTAGGTTATCCTCTCAAACATGAACAAGCCCTTAGGTTCAATGAGTTGTACCTTCACCATAAAAAACAGATAGAGCTGAGACCTGGGATGTCAAAGCTGATAGACTACCTTTGTTCCATAGGCATTGAATTATTTGTTTTAACAAATGGCGCAAAAGAAACCCAATCTAGTAAGCTGCATTATTTAGGTATAGATAAATTGGTGCCACCTAAAAACAGTTTTATTTCAGATGAAATGGGAGTGGCTAAACCGGTTAAGAAAATTTTTGATTTAGTCGAGGATTCTCTTGGTTTAGCTGGGAATGAAATCTTGTATATTGGGGATCACTATGAAAATGATATTCTTGGCTGTCAGCAGAATGATTGGACAGCTGTGTACTATAATGTGAATAACGTAACCGTAGAGGACGAGAACCTCGTTCAATTTTCTACTGATCAACAGGTTTATGAGTATGTCAAAAACTTACTCGTATAGACTTAATGATGCTAATTAATGAAGAAAACCGGGCTGGGACAATAGTCTTTATCTCTGACACATACTAAGCGGGTGCTTTTAAACGCGTTCCAAAAGCCTGACCACATGCCTATAAACCAGCCTCCCCTTATGAGAAAAAGTATCTCATAAGGGGAGGCTAGTTTATATTCAATGGTCAAAACGTCTTTTGTCCTGCTCTTGTTTCCTTCTGCTTCTTAACTTTTCTGACTGTAGACTTCATAGGCAAAATAACCCAACAATAAACCTATTCCAGCACCTAAACTAAGTGTGGAGAGTAAGGGGATGGAGAAAAATAAGCTTAGAAGGATAGCAGCTGCACAACCAATGATCATGCCCAGCGGTATCAAACTGTCTAGTAGATTTTGAGCATCTTTTGATTTTTTCTTACCTAAAGTTCCGTTTTCATGTTTCTTTTTCATTCTAAAAACTACAAATACGGCTATTCCACTCACTAATAAAAAAGGGAGTAAAATGTTCGCAATTTCAAAAACTGAGTTCATATCAATACCTTCTCCTCTTACATTACAAATTTAAGTAATTTAAGTGTAGCATAGTTCCAATAAATCACGGTAGGATTAGGTGCACCAACAAGTTGCTCATTTTTCTATGAATGCTCACAACAAATCTGTACTGTGTACAAAGTAAACAATTTTGTGGACAATTAAAGGTAAGCTTCACACCATATGGATTGACGTCTTTTCTTGTATAGAACATAATAAATTCAGGGGGTGGAAGAGATGATGGTGTTTAATTATATGGTGTGAATTTTACTTAGCATTGTTTGCATGTAATCCAAAACGAGATTTTTGAAACTATCGTTTTGGAGGGAGAATAATGTCTTACAACAGTGCAGATAGTGTGTTGCCGGATGAATTGATTGAGCAGATTCAACGCTATGTGGATGGCGAATATCTATATATCCCCCGTAAAAATAGTAATCAAAAAGCTTGGGGAGAGAATAATGGGACGCGAACCATGTTGCGGAAAAGAAACCAGTATATTCTTGATTGTTATTTAACAGGCATGACAGTTTCGCGATTGGCTGAAGAGCACTTTCTTTCAGAAAAAAGTATTTATCGGATTATCAGAGAAACAAAAGAGAAACAGAATTAAAAGTGTCGAGAGAGGATGGGACAATGGTCTTTATCTCTGTCACATACTAAGCGAGTGCTTTTAAACGCGTTCCAAAAGCCTGACCACATGCCTATAAACCAGCCTCCCCTTATGAGAAAAAGCATCTCATAAGGGGAGGCTGGTTTATATTCAATGGTCAAAACGTCTTTTTTCCCGCTCTCTTTTTTGCTCAACATTTTTTCTCTATTGTTTTTGAGCCTATAGAACCGAAGATTTCATGCTATGGTTTACATAGAAGTGAAATCAAAATGGAATTGAGGGATAGGTTATGAACGAAACTGTGGAAAAGCAAGTACAAGATAGTGGGTTTTCTGGATCCTTGTTGGTAAAGAGAGGGGAATATATATTAGCTGAAGCTAATTATGGTTATCGAAATCGAGTGGAGAAGTTAGAAAACAACTCATTGACGCGGTATGGAATGGCTTCTGGGAATAAAATTTTTACGGCTGTGGCGATTTGTCAATTGGTAGAACAAGGGAAGTTGACGTTCGATGTTAAATTAACAGAGTGTCTGTCATATGACTTTCCTCATTTTTCTAAAGAAGTGACTATCCATCAATTATTAACCCATACTTCTGGAGTGCCGGATTATTTCGATGAAGAAGTAATGGATGATTTTGAGGATTTATGGGTTAAGACTCCAATGTATTCTCTACGGAACTTAAAAGACTTTCTTCCGTTATTTCAATATGACCATATGAAATTTGAGCCTGGTGAAAGATTTGCTTACAATAATAGTGGATATATTTTACTAGGCTTGGTGGTAGAAGCAATTAGTGGTCAGCCGTTTGCGGAGTATATAGAAGAACATATTTTTCAACAAGCTGGTATGACGCGTTCTGGTTATTTTGAGTTGGATGCGTTACCTAGTAATACAGCACAAGGTTACGTAGATAGTTTAGACGGCTCATGGAAAACTAATGTGTATGCAGTCCCTGTAAAAGGTGGGGCAGATGGAGGTGCATTTGTAACAGCGGAAGACATGACACGCTTTTGGCAAGCTTTGATTCAATATCGTTTATTGAATGAAGAAATGACTCTTTCGTTGCTCCACCCGCATACTCAAACAGATGAAGAAGGGGAGGATTATGGCTATGGTGTCTGGATCGAAAAAGCAGGTTCAACTATTCGCAAATACCATGTTATGGGTTACGATCCAGGTGTGAGCTTTCACTCAGCATTTTATCCAGAAACTTCTTCAGTAATGACTATCTGCTCCAACAAATCTGAAGGAGCTTATGATGTAGTAGAAATTTTGGAAAAGAAATTGAATCTATAAAAAAGTTGAAGAGGTTTTCTGGTTTCAGTCTTCACAGTACGAAAAAAGAGAAACAACAACTTGATAATATACCTCGGGTTTATTCAAATTACAAAAAATCCATTTCTATTCATGGTTGCTCATGAGTAGAAATGGATTTTATGGTTTTAGCTATCAATTAAAATATGGACTAGTCATCTGTCCCCATAATCTGATTGATCTCTTGACTCAATAGATTGGCTTTGCCTCCAAATACAGCTTGGACTCCGCCATCTACTTCGAAAACAGATGTGGCACCTAATTTTTTGATGCGATCTTTGTCGACTTTTTGTTTGTCTTTAACGGAAACACGCAATCTTGTTGCACATGCGGTAACGTATTCAATATTTTCTTCGTTGCCTAACGATTCGATGACGATCAAAGCTTCGTCCGTTAAAGAGGATTTTCCGCGCTCAACAGATTCAGCAGCAGTATCGTTTTCTGTAACTTCCATTCCCGGAATAGCTACCACGAATTTCGTGATGAAGAATCGGAACACCGCATAGTACACAAGCGCCCATACGATCCCCATAGGAATGACCCAGATCCAGTTAGTCGATTCATTTCCTTGTAGCACACCGAATAGCAAGTAGTCGATCAATCCGCCAGAGAATGAGTTTCCGATACGGATGTTTAAAATATCCGCTACGAAGAAAGAGACTCCATCTAAAAAGGCGTGGATGACATACAACCATGGTGCAGCAAATAAGAATGAATATTCAATCGGTTCAGTGATACCGGTTAAGAAAGAAGTGAATGCATTACTGATGTAAAGACCAGCATTTTTCTTGCGGTTTTTTTTAGGAAGCGAGTGCAGCATAGCAAGTGAAGCAGCTGGTAAACCGAACATCATGGTTGCAAATCGTCCTGAGAAGAAACGAGTTCCATACGTGAACAATCCGGTATGATTTGGATCAGCTAATTGTCCAAAGAAGATATTTTGAGCACCGGAGATAGTTTCTCCATTAACGATTTCAGTTCCGCCCAATTCTGTGTACCAGAATAATGGATAAATCGTGTGGTGCAATCCAACAGCTCCGGTTAAGCGAAGCAAGAACCCGTAAAGGAATGATCCAATGCTTCCCATTTGAGAAATAGACTCACCGGCTGAAACCAACAAGTTTTGAATTGGAGGCCAAACAATAAAGAACATGCCTCCGATAACAATAGCAGCAAGTGAAGCGACGATCGGAATAAAACGGGAGCCTCCAAAGAAGCCCAAAAATTGCGGTAATTGTATTTTACGGTATTTACTGTGTAAGGCAACAACGGTCAATCCGATAACGATAGCCCCAAGGACTCCCGTATCAACGACTACGCCTTCATCAAGGAAGAGAGTAGCCAAGACGTTTAGTGTACCGGTATAAACGACGTAAGAGACTGCTCCAGCAAGACCGGCAGTTCCTTTATCCCCATTAGCTAAGCCGACTGAGATACCGATTGCAAAAATCAATGGCAAGTTGGCAAATACGGCGCTACCTGCAGAGTTCATTACTTGTAAAATCGTTTGCAGCCAAGCTGCTCCTAAAAATGGAAATGCAGCGATAGTTGCTGGGTTTGTTAATGCGCCACCAAGTCCGAGTAAAAGACCGGCTGCCGGTAAAATTGAGATAGGCAGCATCAATGCTTGACCTAATTTAGATAATTGTTTAAACATTTCATTCCCTCCTAGTCTTCTAAAGCACGAATAAAGCTTTCAGCAATTTGTTTAGGTCTAGTGATAGCTCCTCCAACAACGATTCCACTTACGCCTAAATCGTGGATTTCTTTAGCTTGTTGTGGAGTATGGATTTTTCCTTCTGCAATTGTAGGGATTCCAGCTTCTACTAACTCTTTGATGAGTTGTATATCTGGCCCATCTGCTTTTGAACTGTAAGAAGTATAGCCTGATAATGTCGTACCAACAAAGTCGATCCCAGCTTTATAAGCATTAAAGCCTTCTTCAAATGTACTGATATCAGCCATGAACAATTGATTTGGGTATTTGGCTTTGATTTGTGCAATGAATTCATTGATTGACAATCCGTCGTAGCGCTTTCTTGAGGTGCAATCCAATGCGATTACTTCAACGCCAGTTTCTGCTAATTCATCTACCTCTTTCATAGTAGCGGTAATGAAAGGCTCCTCCGGGAGATACTCACGCTTGATAATACCAATAACCGGTAAATCGACTTTTTCTTTGATTTGAATAATGTCTCGAACAGAGTTAGCTCTGATTCCAACAGCACCAGCTTCTTTTGCGGCTTGTGCTAAAAGTGGCATAACGCCACCTTCCTCGGTGTAGAGCGGCTCATCAGGTAGTGCTTGGCAAGAAACGATCACCCCTCCTTTAACTTGTTTTAAAAATGTTTCTTTATCCATTGTACAGCATCCTTTCTTTTTCGGATTTTTTCTTCAAAATCATAATATCACTATTTAAACGTATTTGTAAACCCTTTAATATTTAAATTTGGTTTTACATTTTAAAAATGGAGAAAAATGGAGTATTTAAAGCAGAATGGAGAAAGATATTGTATAATGGAAATATACGAAATTTAGTGGAATGTGAGGGAAGAGTATGAGTTATATAAAAGAGATTCAAGATTGTTACCCGGAGTTGACGAAATCCGAACGAAAAATGGCTGATTATATCTTGACCAACCGCAGTGAAGTTGCCAATAAAACGATGAATGACATTACTTTAGATATCAGTGTTGGGGATGCAACGGTTATCCGTTTTTGCAAAAAGATCGGTTACAGTGGATTTAGTGATTTGAAAATCGAGATAGCCAAAGAAGATTTTTCTAAGCGATATGAATACCAATCAGAAGATGTGTACTACGATAAAATATTCCAAGATTCAATCCAGGTATTAAATGAAACGTACCAATTGATTGATTCCAACGATCTAAAACAAACGATTCAGTATATTTCAAAAGCTGAAAACATCAGTGTATTTGGTGTAGGGTCAAGTGGACAAATTGGAGTGAGCTTTGAAAAGATGCTGCTGCGGGTAGGGTTGAGAGGGAAAGCTTATAATGATGCCCATTTTCAATCCCAAGTCGCTTCTATCATGTCGGATAAAGATGTAGTAGTTGCAATGTCCTTATCTGGCCGGACCAAAGATATTATTGATTCTGTCACCTTAGCAAAAAAAAATGGAGCTAAGATCATTGTGCTAAGCAACACAACGATATCTCCTTTGTCCAAATTAGCTGATGTGCTATTGCAAACACCTGTGAATGAATTTATCAACGGTGAATCCATCGAAGGGAAAATCGCTCAATTGTCTATTTGCGAAACGATCGTGAGAGGGTATGAGTTGGCTCATAAATCAGACGTGCTAGACATTAGAGAGAAAATTACACGGTCGATTATCGGTAAGCAGGTGGAATAAGGAGGTGCGTATGAAGAAACGTGAATTTGTAGTTCAAGATATATTAAGCAAAATCTATCAAGAACATTATCCAAATGGAAAATTACCTACTCAAAGAGATTTGGCTGAGCAATATGAAGTCTCGCGATATACGATACAAGAAGCTGTAAATAGCCTAAGCGATATAGGCGTGATCCAAGTTATTCAAGGATCTGGAATGTTTATTCGTAAAGACGCTAAGCAAAACCCTTTGATTTATAATTCGCTAACAAGAAATTCCTATGATAGAATTACGTCAAAAATCATTTATTTGGATAAACAGCCAGCCTTGGAAGAAGACCGACAAATATTTGAATTGGATGATGAGCAATATGTTTGGAACTTTCAACGCATCCGTATCGTAAACTATACGATCACTCAAATTGAAACGTCAAAATTGCCAGTGTCGCTTTTTCCTGATTTTACGGCCAGTATTGCGGAAGCTTCCATTCAAAAATATGTGCAGCAATCCAAATACGCTATTTCACATTATATCACTAGCTACACACCTATTTTAACAACGAAAGAACAGACTGAATTACTGCTGTGCAAAAAAGGAACTCCAGCGATGAAAATCGTTAATCGAGGTATTTTGAAAAATGGACAAGTTTATGAATATAGTGAAGTAATTGCGATTGATTATACTTGTACATATATTGTCCCCTTCAATAAAGAAAGTCATCAGACAAGACAAAAGGAATAAATACAAAGAGAACCTACCGCTTTTTTAGCGATAGGTTCCTTGTTGCATTTTTTTAAGGAGTAACGATTGTGCCGTCTGGTGTACGACTTTGTGTCCATTCATGTGGACGATAAACAATCGGGTACTCCTCTGCTAGTTCTTCATTAAAATCAACGCCTATTCCAGGTTTATCAATTGGATAAAAATAACCTTTTTCAGCCTTTGGTACGTGTGAAAAGAGCTTTGCAGTATTATATGGAACATCTATATTTTCTTGTACTGCCGCATTATGAAGATGAATATTCAAGTGCGTATTAACAGCTATCCCGATCGGCGTAATATCAGAAGGAGTGTGCCAAGCCATTCGTATTCCCATGGCATCACAAAAATGAGCCAATTTAATAGCAGGTGTAATACCTCCTAGTTGCGATACATGAGCTCTCATATAATCAATTTCACGGTTTTTCACTAAAGATTGCCATTCCATTGGATTGTTGAATAATTCTCCGGTAGCGATCGGTGTAGATGTCTGAGAACGAATTTGTTTCAGCCATTCATTTTGATCAGGCGGCAGCAAATCTTCTAGAAAAAACAAATTGTACTCTTCAGATTTTTTTGCAAATTGTACTGCTTGATTTGGATAAAGACGTTCGTGAACATCATGAAGCATTTGGAAAGAGTTACCATATTTATTTCGGATATCAGCAAACATTTTTAAAGTTGTATCCATATACTGGTATTGGTCAAAATAAGATCCTTCTGAAGTGTTTTTAGGTGTATTCAATTCAGCAGCAGGGCCACCGTAAAAACCAAGTTGACAACGGATGTATTGATAGCCTTCAGCCAAAATATTATCGATTTCTTGGTAAAGATCAGGCAAGTTGTCAGCCACTGCGTGAGTATAACTAGCAATAGCGTCTCTTGATTTACCTCCGAGCAGCTGGTAAAGCGGCATATCACATAGTTTTCCTTTTATGTCCCAAAGAGCCATATCTACACCGGAAATAGCATTGTTGATGACTGGACCATTTCTCCAATAAGAATTGACTGTCATCATTTGCCATAAATCTTCAATGTGATTAGCATCTTTGCCGATCAGCAAAGGCTTCAGGTATTCATCAACCATAGTTTTGACGGCTAATGGACGTTGTTGAAATGTCGCACATCCATAGCCGACGATTCCTTTATCGGTTTCTACTTTTACAACTACTAAGTTGTGTCGATCTGGTTTGATAGTATAGCTTTTGATATTTGTTATGATAGTTGGTTTCATCGTCAAACCTCTTTTCAATTTTTAAGACTACTTCTTCTATATTGAAACATGTAAGAGTAAGGGCTGTCAATTTGGTATGAAAAGAAGAGTCTATAGATATAAAAACCAGTCCAATATTAAAGGAATAATGTCAAAATCTCTTTTATATAAAGGTTTTTGAGTGTTTTTTTATCATTTAGGACTGTTTTTAAAAAATATAAACTTATGCTATCATTCAAATTGTAAACGGAAACATAAAACAAGCATAAGAAAAGGATGGAAAGCATATGAAAAAAGAAGAGGTTGCTAAATTAATCATTCGACATGTCGGCGGCAAAGAAAATATCAATAATGCTTGGCACTGTATGACGCGTCTCAGGTTTGATCTCAAGGACAAAGAAAAAATAGAATATAAAGAATTAGAAAACATACCAGGAGTATTAGGTACTAAATACCAAAATGATCAAATGCAAATTGTTATAGGGACAAACGTAGAGGATTATTATGAAGTACTTTCTAAGGAATTAGGGATCGATAGTGAAACAAATGATACTGATCAACAGAATGAGAAAAAAGGCTTGATCTCACTATTCATGGATACCGTTTCGGGAGTTTTTGGGCCGATCGTGCCAGCCATTGCAGGTGCTGGTATGATAAAAGGGTTGATTGCTGGTTTAGTGGCGTTGAATGTGATTTCTAATGAGACACCAACATTCCAAGTGATTGATATGTTAGCTAGTGGAGTATTTACATTCTTGCCATTTTTTGTGGCTGCTTCTGCAGCTCGAATTTTTAAGACCAATCAATATTTAGCTATTGCTATAGCTGCAACGTTACAATTTCCAACAATGTCTGCAGCAGCTGCAGCAGGTGAAATTTCAAACTTTATGCTGTTTGGCATTATTCCGGTACCGGTGTTTAATTATGCGGGGACAGTTATTCCAATCATTTTTGCAGTTTTAGCATTAAGTTACATTTATCGTTGGGTCGATAAAGTTTTACCAGAAATTTTACGTACTGTATTTACACCGACGATCTCATTGTTTTTAGGAGGGCTGCTTACTTTAACAGTAATAGGACCGATAGGAATACATGCTGGAAACTTACTTGCTGATGGCGTAAGCTGGTTGTTTACGATATCGCCTGTTTTAGCTGGTATTGTGGTAGGTTTAATTCGTCCAATTGCTATCCTTACAGGTCTACATCATGCGATGACACCAATAGCATTGCAAAATTTTGCTAATCAAGGATATGATATGTTGATGCCAATGATGTTTATGGCTAATATGGCGATAACTGGAGCAACGCTTGCTGTATACAAAACGGCCAAGTCTAAAGAAGAAAAATCTATTATTTTATCTGCTGCTTTTTCTGGTCTATTAGGTATTACTGAACCTGCTTTATTCGGTGTGTTAACAAAATACAAAAAAGCTTTTATTGCAGCATCAATTGGTAGTGCGGTTTCATCTGCCTTCATCAGCTTCTTTGGAGTAAGGATTTATGGTTATATCTTATCAAGTATTTTCAGTCTGCCTGCATACATTGGACAATACTTTGTCTATGCGATCCTAGGAATCATTATTGCAATAGTGGTTTCCTTTATTATGACTAGTCTGCTGATATCTAAACAAAAAGAAAGTGAGCATTCAACGGAAGTTTTAAAGGAAGATAATCAAACAGTGTAAGTGTTTTGTTCATAAATATATTTCTCGTACAACTGTCATAAGACAACTTCAAGTTGCTTCTACGTATGACGATTAATGGAGAAACGGATAATCCAGACCAAGAAATTGAAAGATATAAAAAGCTGCTTTCAGAAAATAGAAGAAACCTTCAAATTTTAGGCCTAGGAACAAATGGCCATATTGGAGCCAATGAACCTGGAACACCTTTTGATTCTACGATGTTTTTAGCAAAACACGAAGATTCAACGATTAAAAGTACTATGAAAGAATATGGAATTACTAGAGAAGAGTCACCAACGGAAATGTTTACGTTAGGATTTTCAGAAATTTTAGATGCTGATAAAGTAGTTTTGCTAGTTTCAGGTGCTCATAAAGCTAAAGCAGTTAAAGACTTTATAGAAGGAGAAATTACTAGAGAATGTCCAGTAACGGCTTTGAGAGAACACCATAATGTTATTGCGATTATTGATGAGGAGGCTGCTTCGTTGTTAGAAAAATAATGATCTTAAAAAAATTGAGTCTTACGTACTAGATACTAAAAAAGGCTAACTTTTCTAGTATCTAGTTTTTTTTATTTTCAGTTAATTGTATAAGAAACCAATTAAAAATTATGCTATAACTATCTTCAATACTAGAGATTCAGCTACTAAAGTTAAGTTGAAATCAGCTAATATGCTCTATTCGCTTCTTTGCTAGAAACACGCATACTCATATTATATACAGGCACAAAGCCTTATAACACCATTTGAGCGCTAAGGAACAACTGTATTTGATAGATGCAGTAGTCAATCAATTGAATGTGACGGAGATTGCTTATAAACAAGGAGTGATTTGAAAGAGTGATCTAAATAGGAGTAGCAGCTCTTGCCAAGTGGTCATTGGTAAGAGCTGCTTTTTAAAAGTTACGGTTCGAGAGGTGGTTCATTTTTTATTTCTTTTAGAAAGGTTGCTCTGATTTCATCGATATAAGGATTTTCCTCTCCCAAAACAGTTTCTAGTATTTCGTGAATACGAAAATTGGTCATAAAAAATAAAATCTTTTTCAAAGGAACGTGTGTGGGGTGTAGCGAATGTGTACTTAAATATTTTTCAATAGGATTCGGTTCATTAGCGAATTTCTGATCACTCATGCAGCGGCGCAACAACATTGTTTGATGAACCAGTCTATCTTGAAGTTGCTGCAGAGCTGCGGAGCGTTCAATTTGTTCTCTATAACTGTGTCCAGAGATCATTAGCTGCAGTTCATGTCCATTACGAAATTGAACATGCATACAGTTGCCTTTTTTATGTTCTTCTTCTCCACGAATATGATGCAGCCCATACCAGCTTGCAGGTTCTTTATCGGTTCTTGTTTCAGGAACAAATACTTCAAAACCAGACACAAAAGGACATTTTTTATAAAAACCTAACGTTCTCCCGATGTACTGAATGAAATTATAATCCAATGGTTTTTGATTAAAATAGCGCTCCATGATTGTTTTTGAATCTTCGAGAGAGACTAAAGGAAATTCATCTAACTGAAAAACGATCGTGTTGTAGGGAGTATCTTTGTCTTTTCGAATGTCTTTGACATAGAAAGTGTTAGCATTGATCAAGATATGCGATTGTTCAGTACTGTTAGCGAGTAAAGAAGGAAGATTGTGGTCAGTAATCAACATAGGCTGAAGCCTTGTTCGAGTAAAAGTAGCTTGATAATAATAATTTGGTTCATTAACATCATTTGAATGCTGACTAGATCGTTTCGGTAAAAACTGCGTTTCTGTCATACAGTAAACTTTTCTCCAATTATTGTAAGAGCCCCGATGCTGATCATGATTAAAATCCTCTTTCATTCCTCCAACTCCATTTCGCTTCTAATTTGGACAATTATTGATACGATTATATTGTAACTGTTATTAATACCGATTGCATCATGTTTATCGGTATTTTATGCAAAAATCCCCTGTTTTTACGCGCTATTTCTCCTTTTGTGAAAACCCGACAAACTGACTGTTGGGAGGCTAACTTTTGAAATGTAGATACGTAGGAAAAATAATATTTAGCAAAAATGTGTATAGATTAAAAAAGCTTTTTCTATTTTCAATAATTTAAATATGAATAGGATGGAATATTTAAGGCTGTATAATTTGAAATAAAAGAGTTGAATGATAAAATTCCATTTTTTAACTTGCAATAAAATAAAAAGAAAACACAATCTCCATTTATATCAATTATACTTTCGTTGATATAAATAAGATTGTGTTTTTTGAAGGGGAATTTTCACCTCCATTATATAATTACATTAATAAATTTTTACTGTTACACCTTACTACTTTGTAGGTTAGCGGCTGTAGCTTCTTTCTTCTGTTCTTTCTCGGTAGTTGGTAAATCTTCAAATCCTAAAATATAGGTGAGTGCAACTCCTCCAATGAAAGCAGCTAAACAGCCAACGATATAATAGACAAATATTTTTGTTCCAAATGCGGCATACGTAAATATAGTTAAAATTCCATTATTTGCAAATGCGTCGCCATAAACGCCGCCAAATCCCATAATTGCTCCACCGATAGCACCACTGATAACTGCAGCTACCATAGGTCTTTTAAGTCTTAAGTTGGCACCATAGATGGCAGGTTCTGTTATTCCGACTAAAATTGCGGAAATAAATGCAGATAGGGCAACATTCTTCAAAGCAGCATTTTTTGTTTTTAACATAACAGCTAAAACCGCTCCGCCTTGTGCAAAGTTTGCAGCTCCTGCAAAGGCTAAAAGGTTTTGTTTGCCCATTATTGCAATATCATTTAATCCAACAGGTAAAAGGGCTCTATGAGCTCCTAGGACAACTAGTACACCCCACAGGCCGCCTACAAGTGCTCCTCCGAGTGTGGCATTGAAACTAATAATACTGTTGTAGACAAGTTGGATAATGTTACCAGCATAAATGCCAATTGGACCAGTAACAACAAGCATAACTGGCACCATAACGATAAGAGAAATACCTGGTACTAGAATAATTTGTACGACTTCTGGAATGAATTTCTTAAGCGCTCTTTCTAAAAAGGCTAGTACAATAATAGAAATAACAATTGGGATAACAGACTCTACATAACTGAATACGCGTAATGTATCGCCAGAACCCCAAGCCCCTTTGATAACTGGCAATCCAAAAATTGTTGTATTTGTTGTATAATCCATCATGATACTTTCAACCTGTGGATAAACTAAGAAGGCTCCTAACGTCATCCCTATGAACGGATTTGTTTTCAATGCTCGAGAGGTTGTATATGCTAAGAATATAGGCATGAAATAAAATACTACTTGACTGGCAGCAAATAAGAGCACATACGTATCTGAGTTTGTAATATCTAGGCCATAATAATTTCCTAACAGCATGTTAGCAGCGGTTAATAAACCTTTTATTAATCCAGCTGCCGCAATAACTGGTACAATAGGCGTGAAAATTTCAGAAAGGATTCTTAAAATTTTATTCCCAATTTTTTCATTGCTATCTTTTTCAGTGAAATTTTCTTCATCAACCTCATAACCTAATTGATTTATAACCTCATTATATACTTTTCCAACTTTATTTCCGATAACGACTTGATATTGTCCAGCTTTATTTACTGTAGAAATGACTGTTTCAATTGATCGAAGCTCGTCTTCATTGGCTAATTCGTCATTTTTTAGGACAAATCTCAAACGAGTCATACAATGAGTAATATTACTTATATTTGATTTTCCACCAACATTCTCAATAATCTCTTGAGCAATTTTTTCAAAATCCATAAACTCTACATCCTCTCTTATTCAACTCCCAGTATACAACTACTACTTTATGCGTTTTATTTTATTATTGTAGAACATAATGTGTTTTCTGAGTATTCATTCTAATGAACAGTTAGAAATAAACGATGGTTAAGATTTGATTTCTTTCTAATCTATTTTGGTTTACTTAAATTAATCTGATAAGCCATTATCTTCAATTACTTTTTGATAAAAGTAGAAACTATCTTTTTTGATTCTTGCCAAATCTTTTAAATCATGATCTTCTCTGTTTACATAAACAAATCCGTACCGTTTTTTGAACCCTTGGTGAGAGCTTAAAATGTCAATTACTGCCCAAGGACAATACCCAAATAACTCTACGCCGTCTGCAATTGCATCGTTACAAGCAGCTATGTGTTCTTTAATATAGTCAATACGATAATCATCATGTATTTTCCCATCTTCAGTAAGTGCATCTGGTGTCCCTAATCCATTTTCTGTAATGATGAGTGGAAGTCTGTAGCGATTATAGTATTCGTTCAATACTAAGCGAAGTCCCATTGGATCAATTTGAGCACCGTATTCACTTGCTTGTAAATGAGGGTTTTTCTCAATTTTAAAGTATCCATATAAATCAAAGTCTATTTCATTTATTTTCGTACCAAAAGGATGTTCTTCGGTTTCTGGTAGGTAACTAGCAACCAATGTCCGATAGTAATTAACCGCAATCAAATCTGGTTTTGCGCTTTTTAAAATTTCTTCATCTTCTGGCTGTCTTACGGGACTAATTCCTGTTTTTTCTAAGTATTCCTTGTAATATCCGGGATAATCACCGTAACAATACATGTCTAATGCGTAATTTGTTTTAAAATTATCATTCATTTTTGCTGCCCAAATATCCATTGGTTTATTGGAAGCAGGATACGTCATAGTTGAAGAGACTGCTGGACCGACTTTTCCGCCTTCAACAAGCTCGTGACAAGCGTTTGTTGCTAATGCATGAGCAACAAACATATGGTAATCCATCTGTGCGCGTACTCTTTCAGCTTCTTCAGCTGGAACAGCGTACATATTCATTCGTTCATTCACACGGACCATCAAGTTTTGTTCATTGTTTACTTGCCAATGTTTAACTCTATCTCCGAATTCTTTGTAACAAACTCTCGTAAATTGTTCAAAAGCATCAACACATCTTCTATCTTCCCAACCATTGTATTTTCCTACTAATGAGAATGGCAAATCAAAATGATACAACGTAACAAATGGAATAATTTCATTTTCAAGTAATAAGTCGATTACTTTATTATAAAATTCAACTCCTTTTTCATTCACTTTACCATCACCATCTGGGATAATTCTTGCCCAGGAAATAGAAAAACGATAGGTCTTCATTCCTAATTCTTTCATCAATGAGATATCCTCTTCGTAACGATGATAAAAGTCGCTTGCTACTTTTGTGTCTGCTTGTGCCTCTGACTTTTGGAACGAATTATAATCTGCCACAGTCATTCCTTTACCGTCTTCATCCCAAGCTCCTTCTATTTGAAAGGCAGAGGAAGAAGCTCCCCACCAAAAGTCTTCTGGAAAATGATTTTTCATAATTGATAATCCTTTCTTTAAGTTAATCATTGTAAGGGCTTCACTTTGTGAATCTAATCAAAATTATAGCACGCTTTTTAAAATAATCAACACTATTTTCAATATTTTTATACCGTTTAATTGAAAAAATGGTATTTTTGGTATATTATTATATTTAAATAAATACCAATATTCTAAAGGAGTACTATGAATGAGTATAAAGAAAAAACAAAATTACTTACTTTTAACCATTATTGTTTTATTTTGGTTTGCGCAATATATCTATATCCCTTATCAAACTCCTTATTTGAATTCTATACATTTATCGAGTAATGCAGTAGGAATCATTATTGGAGCATATGGAATTTCACAAATGATTTTTCGGTTACCCATTGGGATTTTAGCAGATAAAAACGGCAAGCATACATTGTTAATTTTTATTGGAGCATTGTCTTCAGGTGTTGCTTCTTTATTTAGAATATTTCTTCCAAACGGATTAGGTTTTTTCATAGGTAATTTATTTTCAGGATTAGCGAGTGCTATGTGGATTTCATTTATGATCCTCTTTATGAGCTATTATTCTTATGATAAGCAACAAAAAGCTACAGGAAAATTAATCTTTGCAAATAATTTAGGGATGTTAGGCGGTTTTGTAGTAAGCACCTTCTTATATGATAGAGTTGGTATGACTATAATCTGTTTATTTAGTGTGATTGCAGGCTTTCTTGGAGCCTTCTTATCTTTATTTTTAAAAAAATCAAACGGACAGATACGTCCTTTACATTCTACTATAGATCTGTTGGGTGTCTGCAAGAATAACAAATTAATTTTATTCTCATTATTAGCCTTGATTCAGCAAGGGATACAGATGTCTACTACAATGTCTTTCACTACACAAATTGTAAGAGATTTAGGAGCCTCTAATGTAGTTGTTGGAGTAACCTCCATTGTTTACATGTTATCGGCTGTTTTTTCAGCTATCATTAGTTCCAAACCAGCTTTTTATAAAAAGTTTACATTTGATCAATCGATACCAACTGTCTTTTTACTGTTATTTTTTTATTGCTTATTTATTCCTATTACAAACTCGATTTTTATCATTTGCTTACTGCAAATCTTACCAGGACTTTCGACAGGGATACTATTCTCATCTTTAACAACTGAAGCAATGACCGAAGTCCCTGATGAGAAAAAATCGACTGCTATGGGCTTTTTTCAAGCAGTTTATGCAATAGGAATGAGTGCATTTCCTTTAATTAGTGGATACATCAATACTCATTTTTCAACGCAAGCCGCTTTCTTATTTCTTGGATGTACGAGTATAGTTGGAGTAGCAGCTTCAAAATGGTATTATAAAAGAAAAAAGATAGGTGAGTATGCTTGAATAAAAATTTAAAAGCGTATAAAGTAATGCAAAGTATTCGCGAGCATATTTTGGATGGAACATACCCAATTGGCTCATTATTACCTAGTGAAAGAGAATTATCTGAAATATTCAAAGTAAGCAGAATGCCTGTTCGAGATGCTTTGGAAGAGCTGGAAAAAGAACAAAGTATTGCAAAAACTGAAACGAATAAATGGGTGGTAAAAGGATATAAAAAAGTCTCATTATTCTCAGAGGTTGAGCCTTTAGAAGAAGTGAATTTAAAAAATATCATAATGGAAAGTCTGAAAGCACGGCAAATAGTTGAAAGCGAAGGAGCAAAGTTGGCCGCTCGGTTTGCTACTGAAGAAGATATTAAAGAGATGAGGTTATATTTAAATAATTCAATTATAGAATTAGAAAATTTTGTTGATTTAAAAGATCCTAATTATAAAGAGGCAGATTTTCAATTCCATATGTCTGTGGCTAGAGCTAGTCACACCCCTTTATTCCCGTCGTACTTGGAATCCATTAAAGAAATTGTGCATATGCATCAATATCTAAGTATGAAGTACAGAACGACAATTCAAGATTTTGGACAACACCATATTGAACTCTTTCAAGCGATTAAGGATAGAAATGAAGACAAGTCTTATGATCTGATGTACAAGCATTTAGGGAATGTCATACACCTCATCACGGCCAGCTATTAATTAAGTAATGATTATTTTTGTATACAATAGTTTGTTAGCAATGGTCATGCACCATAAGCATATAATTGTTGAAAAGTAGCACACGAATTATGCAATTCGTGTGCTACTTTTTCTTTCAATTGAGGTTATAAGGGAAAGGGTTAATTAAAATTATTTTATAATTATATTTCATATTATAGTCTAGATACAAAAGTCTTCATAATAATGATATAATTTTATTAATATATCATTCGTTCTTTTACATTCTAGAATGTTTGTTTAGATTTGGAGGAAGTAAGTGAAATGTTTGGTTTAATATTGATTAGTGTGTTTGGTTACGCCTTGGTGATGGGTGTAGTGATTTTAAAAGCGTATATGGATTTCAGCGACTCAAAGTATCAAAAAGCTAGTAATCATACATTTTGGGAAACCTTTACGAATAAAGGAATAAATGGAGAATACAAGGTATATCGAAAACTTGAAAAACTGAAATTATCTAAATTATTACTGACAAATATCTATATTCCTAAAAAAGACGGTACGACAACCGAGATAGATCTTCTGATGATAACGAAATTTGGTTTTTTCGTTGTTGAGTCAAAAAATTATAGCGGATGGATATTTGGAAATGAGAAGCAACGTTACTGGACACAAACATTTCCGAATAAAAAAAAGTATAAGTTTTTTAATCCTATCTGGCAAAATAAAGGGCATATCTCAGCATTAAAAGAAGCCTTAGATATTACAGATGATTCTTTATTGCAGTCACTGATTGTGTTTAGTGATGAATGTAAGTTGAAAAAAATCTCAGTGAATACAGCTAACGTTCACGTGTTCAATCGTAGTCAATTGGGTCAAGTAATAAAGAGAGAACTTCAAAATACTAAACCGGTTTTCACATCAGAAGATATCAAGGCTTATTTTGTGCTATTGAAGCCTTACATAAAAGTGGGTACTCAAACTAAAGAATTACATATACAAAAGATAAAAGAAAAGTTGAGTTAAGGAGAACGGCTTGAATAGAAGTGATTAGGGTTATTAAGAAAAAAGAGGACTGCATTAATGATATTTTTCTTAAAAATGTTAGGCTATAATACAACTAATTAATCTATGTAGATAAATACTACAATAAGCTTGAAGGGAGACTATTATGTTTGATTCGTTTGATTATAGTTGGCTTAATTTGATTAGCTTAGTTTTGGGATTGATTGCTTGGCTAATTCCTGCTTCTATCATTATACAAGCCAAAAAAAGAAAGTTGAAAATTCCATTTATTATGTTGTTATTGAGTATGGGTGCTTGTGGGATAGCCTTATGGTGTCAAATTTCTTATAACAATTACTTGGTTCAAATCCAAGACTGGACTGCGCTTATGGATACGACTAGCACCTTAAACTGGGTATCAGCAGTGCTTCTTATTGTTACTATTGTCTTAAATAGTATTAGCGCGATGATGATCTACAAACCTTTAATTTCTGATTAGGACTGCTTACAGATCGGATTTTTCTTCATCAACTTAATATCGCTAAGACGCAAATCAACAAAATAATCGAGTTAAAGACTCACAGTTTTTTTCTATTGAATTTTAGGTCCTTGAAAAAGCTGTGTTGAGTCTTATGGAAGTTTAATCAATTTCCTCAAGAATTAAAAAAGTATCTAGATGTCTTTTCTTACAGTTCTTTTGTATAATATACGGTTCTTTTTCTAAACGAATATTTTATTTTTATCCGTATTTACATTTAATAAAAACATAAAAATACAAAAAAATGAATATTGACAGCAGCCTGTTTGACTGTTATATTAGAAAAAATCAACAAATATTAAACAATGATTAGATAACACTGTGAAGAGAAGAGTACATTTTACAGGAAGCTGACAAGAGAGCCTCGGTTGGTGAAAAGAGGTAGCGGAATGGAATTGGAAGATGGTCTTGGAGTGGAACAGTCGATGGTTCATGGAACTTAGATAGTTACGGGCGCACCCGTTATAGTGTCACAGTATCAGTAGGTCTTAGTTTGACCGAACGCACTGGTTAAGGCAAGAGTTGTAAAGCTTTTGCAAAACAAGGTGGTAACACGAGAGAAATGAACTTTCCGTCCTTGCACAAATATTTTTTTGTGTGAGGGCGGATTTTATTTTATTCAGAATTTTGATCGGGAGGGATTAGAAGATGTCATTAGTTGTGAGAACTGGACCGCAAGAGTATGAATGCAGAGTAGGTGTATTGGATTTCCTAACAAATAAATTAAAGATGCGCGGTATTCGAAAAGTCGTTATTGTTCACGGAACGACTTCTTGGGAAAAAGCACGATCGTATGTATTGAATTTGCTGGAAAGTGACATCGAAGTAGAATTCGTCACATTCAATGGGGAATGTACGTATGAAGAAGTAAACCGCCTTGCAGGCATTACCGGTCAAATAAAAGCTGAAGCCATTATTGGGATAGGCGGCGGTAAATTGATGGATACTGTCAAATACGCGGCTGCGAAATGTACAGGCGTGGAAGCTGTTTTGATCCCAACTTTAGCGAGCAACTGTGCGCCTTGGACTCCGTTGAGTGTGATGTATAACGAGGACGGGGTTTGTTTAGGATTTGATATGCACACCAAGCAAGTAAGCATATTGCTGATCGAGCCGAACTTAGTGCTCGATTCTCCAGTGAATTATTTTGTGGCGGGAGTTGCAGACACGTTGGCGAAATGGTACGAGTCGGATGTCATCTTGTCTCAACTGGAGCATCAAACTAATGCGTTCTTGCTGATGGCTCGCGCCGCAGCATTAAATTGCAAAAACAACATCGTCCAATATGGAAAGCAAGCCGTAGCTGATATCCAAGCACAAATGTTGACGCCAGCTTTCATCCAAGTAGTCGAAACGATTATTGCGGTAAGCGGGTTGGTAGGTGGATTAGGAGATGGATATGCGCGGACCACTATTGGCCATGCGGTTCATGATAAAATCACTATCTTTCCTGAGACACACACGTTTTTACACGGTGAAAAAGTAGGTTACGGCATATTGGTGCAGTTGGCTTTTGAAGGCAAATGGACTGAAATAGATCAATTGTCTGTTTTCTATGACGGTTTGCATTTGCCGAAGTCATTAGCAGACCTGCAGTTGAATTATTTAACGGAGGAACAATTGAGCATCTTTGCTGGAGAAGTGGCAAGAGATGAGAATTTGGTAGAATCTGGTTATCCAGCTTCACAAGAAGAGCTATACCAAGCTATCGTTTCTTTGGAACAACATCTAGCGACGAAAGTGATAAGTTAAAATGGAGGAATGAACAATGGCTACATTTGAACACTCGGATACCTTAAAACGATTGCCGAGACAATACTTTACTTATTTAGCGGAAAAGACCGACCAGATCAAAGCGCAAAAAGAGGACGTCATTGATTTAGGGATAGGAAATCCTGACCTGCCCACACCGAAATTTATTGTGGATGAATTGAAAGAAGCAGCCGATGATTTAGCGAATGATCGGTATGGTCCAGATAGAGGGTTTGATTACTTAAGAGAAGCCGTTGCGGAATATTATTTAAGAGAATATGGAGTGAGCTTGGATCCGCAATCTGAAGTAGCGGTCTTGCATGGTTCAAAAGCTGGGATTGTGGAAATCAGCCAGTGTTTATTGAACCAAGGAGATACGGTGTTGCTGCCAAATCCATCTTACCCAGATTATTTATCGGGAATTGCACTGGCGGATGCGAAAATAGCGGAGTTGCCGTTGTTAGCAGAAAACAACTTCTTGCCGCGTTATGATTTGATCAATGCAGAGACGGCTGCTCAAGCTAAGTTGATGTTTTTGAACTATCCGAATAATCCAACATCTGCTGTAGCAACGCCAGAATTTTTCGCGGACACGGTCGCATTTGCACAAAAAAATGAATTGTGTGTCGCGCATGATTTTGCTTATGGAACGATCGGTTTTGATGAGGAAAAACCATTGAGTTTCCTGCAGATTCCGGGAGCCAAAGAGACTGGAGTAGAGTTCTTCACGTTATCGAAGTCACACAATATGGCTGGATGGCGCATGGGATTTGCAGTGGGAAATGCGTCTGTTATCGAAGGAATCAATTTGATGCAAGACCATACAGGATGTGGATTCTACGGCGGGATCCAGCGAGCTGCAGCTAAAGCGTTGACGGGAGATCAAACATCGGTGCGGGAACTGACGGCCGTATATGAACGACGCCGCGATTTGTTTTTGGCAGAACTGGAAGCGACTGGGCTTGAGATCCATAAACCAAAAGGTTCGTTTTACGTCTGGATAAAAGCGCCAGGAGAATTTACATCAGAAGGCTTCATGGACTTCTTAGCAAATGAAGCCCGTGTACTGGTAGCTCCTGGAGATGGATTCGGCACATTAGGTGAAGGATATGTCCGTATAGGATTGTCGCAATCAGACGAACGGCTTTTAGAAGCAGCACAACGAATCGCTCAATTAGCGCCTTTTAACGCGCCGGTAAGCGAAAAAGTATTGAGTTACTAAAGATAAATAGGGGGAATTGGAATGAATAAAAAATGGGGATTACTGACAACTTTAGCAATAGGAGCTGTTTTATCAGGATGCGGCGGTGAAAAAGCCGGGTCTGCAGAAACGGAAGGCTTATTGAGTGACGGTGTATTGACAGTAGGGGTAACGGCTGGTCCGCACGAAGATATTGTCAACGAAGTCAAAAAATTGGCGGCAGAAGATGGACTTGAAGTCAAAGTTGTTTCATTTACCGATTTTGTCCAGCCGAACACCGCTCTAGCAGAGGGAGATTTAGACATTAATTCCTTTCAAACAGGAATCTTTTTAGATACTGTCGTAGAAGAAAGTGGTTACGATTTAACCAAAATAGAGCCTACGCTCACCATTCCAATGGGGATTTATTCTGAAAAATATGACGATATCAGCGAGATCCAAGAAGGAGACGTTATCGGGATCCCGAATTCGCCTACTCAAGAAGGTCGAGCTCTGCAATTATTTGAAGAAGCCGGATTGATCACTTTGCCAGAAGGTTCTGGAGTAGAAGTGACAATTAGTGATATTGTAGAAAATCCATTGAACTTGGACTTTGTTACCACAGAAGCTGCTCAACTGCCTTCTCAATTGCAAGATGTCGGAGCTGCAGGAATCAATTCAAATTTTGTGTTAGATGCGGGTATGAATCCTGAAGAATATGGACTATTGATGGAAAATGTGGAAGATTTGGTGCAAGTGAACTATATCGTGTCACGGACAGAGGACAAAGATGATGAGGCTTTAGCTCAGTTCGTGGAATATTATAAAACGGATGAGATCAAGCAATTTATAGAAGACGAATTTAAAGGGGCATTGGTGCCTGCTTGGTAGATGAATTTATATTATTAATGGAATAGGAATAGAATTTTTTTGTTCTGATCAGTAAAATAGTTCTAATCTTAGCAAAAAACTAGTATTGGTATAGCCACTCGTGTCAGAGAGGAATTGTTTTTCTAACCAGTATACTTCATTTTACTTCCTAACTTGATTTGAGCAAACTGTCTAGCAATGGTATTCTTAATTATATCAAATTAGGACGAAGGAGAAAAAAGATGGCTTCAATCAAAGATGTTGCAAAATTAGCTAAGGTATCGGTGGGAAGTGTTTCAAAATATTTGAATGGCGGCAAGTTAAAAGAAAAAACGACGACAGCGATTGAACAAGCAATCGAAACATTGAATTATGAAAAAAATATATATGCCACCGGGTTAAGGACTAACCGAACTCATACAATAGCTTTAATTATTCCAACTATTTGGCATCCTTTTTTTAGTGAATTAGCTTTTTATATAGAAGCAGAGTTAAGGAACTATCAAACCAAATTAATCTTATGCAATACTCAAAATAATTATGAAAATGAGATCGCATATATTTCAATGGCACGTCAAAATAAGGTTGATGGTTTGATAGCTTTAACCTATAGTAATGTAGACGAATATATCTCTAGTGAGCTTCCGATTGTCAGTATTGACCGTTATTTCTCTGAGGAAATCCCAACGATTATGAGTGATAATTTTGCTGGGGGAGAACTAGCAGCTGAAAAGTTAAAACAAGCAGGGGCAAATAAATTGGCGTTTATAGGGTATGGTTCGATTTATGATAACTCAACAAGAGATCGTTATCGAGGATTTCAAGCTTATTGTCAAACTCATGGGCTTGAATCAGAAACCATTTATTATGAAGGGCATCACCGCGAGTTTAACGAAAAATTACCTGAATTCGTGCAAGAGACTATTTTAAATAAAGCAGTTAATGGGATTTTTGTGGTAAACGATGAACAAGCCTTTGAAATACTGGCTTTGCTTCAGGAAAATAATGTGCGAGTACCTGAAGATATACAAGTGATTGGATTTGATGGAAGCCAACAATCTAATAATATACCATCAGCTCTTTCCAGTATTCGCCAACCGATTCCAACGATTGCAGCTGAAGCAGTGAGGTGTTTGATCAACATCATCGAAAAAAAAGAAGCACCATTGAAAACAGTTTTACCGGTAGTTTATCAATCTGGTCAAACTACTAGGGATTAAACAGTTTGTTATAGACTGACGAATAACTTCAGGTTGCAACCCTTTTCTAAAAAGAGTTGACAACTTGAAGTTATATGTTTATATTAAAAATGAATCGTTTCATTTTTATAAAACACGGAGGTGTACCATGAGTAAGTTAAATGTAGAACAAATAACAAAAGAAATCATTGAGAGAGTTGGTGGAAAGGATAATATTGTTTCAGCTGCCCATTGTTCGACTCGATTAAGAATAGTTTTAAAAGAAGACAGTCTCATAGATGCAGAAGCTATCGCTGAAATTGATGGAGTCAAAGGGTCTTTCAACAATGGCGGACAATTCCAAATTATTTTAGGCACGGGCTTAGTGAATCAAGTCTATCAGGAGTTTTTAGTTCAAACTAATTTATCTGAAGTAGACAAGGAAGAATTAAAAGAGATTGCTACGACTAAATTAAATATTGTTCAACGAGTATTGAAAGCGTTGGCAGATGTGTTTGTGCCGATTTTGCCAGCTTTAGTAGCTTCAGGATTATTAATGGGTTTAAATAACTTATTAACAGCTGAAGGCTTGTTTGTTTCCGGCGAAACGGTAATTGGAGCATATCCGCAGTTTGCAGATTTAGCGGAAATGATAAATATTTTTGCGAATACTGCTTTTGTATTTTTACCAGTTTTAATTGGTTTTTATGCAGCTAAGATTTTTGGTGGAACACCTGTTTTAGGAGCAGTTATCGGAGCAATCATGATTCATCCAGATTTATTGAACGGTTATGACTACGGACAAGCACTATTAGATAATGCTGTGCCGGTTTGGAACATTTTTGGCTTTGAAATCGCTAAAGTCGGATATCAAGGTACCGTTTTACCGGTCATTGGAGCGGCCTTTGTGTTGGCTAAAACGGAAAAAGTATTACGCAAATTTGTCCCAATGATGTTAGATAACATTATTACGCCATTAATAGCTGTTTTATTTACAGCGAGCTTTACATTCATAGCTATCGGACCCATTATGCGAGTGGTCGGCGATTGGATGACGAACGGTGTGATGTGGTTATTCTTTGAATTAGGTCCCTTAGGAGGAGCTATCTATGGTGTTGTTTATCCATTACTCGTTATTACGGGCATGCACCATAGTTTGGTTACATC
The DNA here is from genome assembly GCF_016892605.1 of Desemzia sp. RIT 804. Lineage (GTDB taxonomy): Bacteria > Bacillota > Bacilli > Lactobacillales > Carnobacteriaceae > Desemzia. The sequence continues at coordinate 48,692 of NZ_JAFEMV010000004.1, read as the reverse complement.
TGAAATGCAAATCTTGGCTAATATCGAAACACTTGGAGGATCGCCTACTTTTGCAGTAGTAGCTGCTTCAAACGTAGCGCAAGGTGCCGCAGCATTAGCAGTTTTTTTCCTGTTCAAAAAAGATGTTAAAATGAAAGCTATTGCTTCAGCAGCTGGAATATCGGCTTTATTAGGGATTACTGAACCTGCTGTCTTTGGGGTTAATTTAAAACTGAAATACCCATTTGCTGCAGCATTGATTGGATCCGCAGTTGGGTCAGCTTATGCTACTTGGATGGAAGTCCTTTCTTTATCTCAAGGGCCTGCTGGGTTACCAGGTGTAATCGTTATTCGGCCACAATCAATGGTTCAATATATGATTTCTTTGGGAATTGCATTTGTCGTAACTTTTGCTGTTACTGTACTATTTGCTAAGATGAGTCGAAAAAAAATAAACTAGCTTAATTTTATTAAAGAAAAAAGAAAGTATGAGGGATTTTAGAATGGAATGGTCAAGAGAAGAGCGTTATAAAAGAGTTGAAGATGTTTCTGAGGTATATATTTCAGAATTGACAAAAAAGGTCAGTGATGGTCCGTATCGCCAAAAATTTCATATTCAACCTAAGACAGGCTTATTAAATGATCCTAATGGCTTCAGCTATTATAATGGTCAATATCATCTGTTTTATCAATGGTTCCCTTTAGGGCCAGTTCATGGTGTGAAATTTTGGTATCACGTAGCTTCAGATAATTTGGTTGATTGGCAAGATTTAGGTGTTGCAATGGAACCGGATACGGAATATGACAGTCATGGCGTTTTCTCAGGTACAGGTTTTGTCAAAGATGATCAGCTGCATTTATTCTACACAGGCAATACTCGAACAGAAGATTGGACACGGATACCTTATCAGTGTCATGCAATAATGGGAAGTGATAATCAAATAAAAAAAGATGCAAAACCATTGATTATAGATTCGCCAATAGGGTATACAGATAACTTTAGAGACCCTAAAATCATTGAACAAGCAGGTCGCTACTATTGTATTATTGGAGCTGAAACAACTGATCATCAAGGAGCAATCGCGTACTACGTTTCAGAGGACTTAAAAGACTGGACGTACCAACAAGCAGTAGAATTAAAAGGGAGTATAGCCTCAGAGAACCAAGGGTTTATGTGGGAATGCCCAGACTATTTTGAATTAGCTGATCAAGGAGTTCTGATATTCTCGCCTCAAGGAATGGAGCCCGAGGGAGATAAGTATCAAAATATTTATCAGTCTGGTTACTTAATAGGAGAACCGCTTGATTTTGCTACCGGCGAATTTCAAGTGACAGAGATGTTTAATGAATTAGACCGCGGCTTTGATTTTTATGCTCCACAAACCATGACAGATCCTCAAGGACGCCAATTATTAGTCGGCTGGCTGGGTCTTCCAGGTGTGGACTGTGTCACTGATGATTTTGGTTGGGCTCACTGTTTGACAATTCCTCGTGAGCTCAGCTTGCGTAATGGAAAACTTTATCAGCAACCAGTTCCAGAACTAGAAGTATTACGTGGAAAAGAAATTACTAAAGAAATGAAACTGAAAAATGAAATGATAATAGCCGCCGACTTTACAGCTCGAACGTATGAACTTAAAGCAACGTTTACAGGAATAAAAGGTTCGCGTGTTGGTATGGCTTTTCGGATGGGCTCAGAGGAAGCAACTTATTTCTATTATGATCGATCGGCTAAAAAGTTAGTATTGGACCGAAGCCAATCTGGAAATTCTGCTACGAATGACTACGGTACACTGCGTCAATGCGATTTTTCTGAGGAAGAATTGGAGATCCATTTATTTATGGATGAGTCTTCAGTGGAAATTTTTGTGAACGATGGTTTAGAAGTTTTCACAGCCCGTATTTATTCACAGTTAAATCATAATCAAATACAATTTTTTGCAGACGGCCAAGCGTTCATAACAGCAACACAATGGGAAATTTAGTAAAGGAGGCCACCTTATGATAGGACACATATACTGTATTGGAGAAGCTTTGATCGACTTTGTTTGTACTGATTCATTAGGGCTGTTTCATGGAAAACAGTTTGAAAAAAATGCTGGAGGAGCACCGGCCAATGTTGCAGCAGCTATTGCAAAGTTAGGAGGAGAAACTAGTTTCTTAGGTCAAATTGGTAAAGATGATTTTGGAGATCATTTAAAGGTTACCTTGGAAAATCATGGTGTTCAGACGCAAGGGATGATCCAAAAAGGAACAACTACCTTAGCATTTGTAGGAATTGACCAAGCTGGGGAAAGAAGTTTTTCATTTGTTCGAGGTGCGGATAGTAATTATGATTCAGCTAATTTACCATTATCTGATCTAGATCAAACAGATATTGTCCATTTTGGAGCAGCGTTAGGTTTTTCTGGCGGAGCATTAGAAGAGAGTTATTTTCGATTAAGAGAAGAGGCAGCGGCTAAAGGTGCATTTATTAGTTTTGATCCGAATTATCGAGACACTTTGATTGCGCCTCATGAATTAGCGGGTTATTTAGAAAAAGTCCGATCTTTTATTGCTGTGGCAGATTTTGTGAAACTGAGTGATGAAGAATTAACTTTGATTACTGGTGAAACAGACGTCAGTAAGGGAGCTCAAAAGATTTGTGCGTTAGGCGCCAAATATGTGGCTGTAACTTTAGGAAAAGCTGGTACTTACTTACAGGATTCAAAGGCTCATCAAGTAGTGAGATCGATTGCAATCAACCAAGTGGATTCAACTGGAGCAGGTGACGCTTTTACAGGTGGTCTACTGTATCAACTTCAAAAAGCAGGTACTGCAGAATTAAGCTTTTCTAAACTGTTGGGCTTCTTAGAAGTGGCTAATGCGGTAGGAGCATTAACATGTACAAAATATGGCGCGATTCCAGCCTTGCCCAGTTTAGAAGAAGTAGAGTCGGTTTTAGCAAATTAAAGATATATGTTATATCCCCTACTAATATTTTTGCTTTGCTAATAAAAGAAAATGCAAAATTGTTAATATCGGTTTTTTCGGGAATACAAAAAGTTGGATTTTATAATGAAGTTAGCTACTGTTAATTAAAAAACGCCACGTGAATTTTATTTTATATTACATTTACGATCCACTCACTCAATAGGTAAGGACAAATTTACATAGTGCAAACAAGGGTATGACCTTTGTGGAATAATCTACTACTAAATAGGCTACTAATTATATGTTTACATTATGTATGACCTGATTCAATTATAGAAATAACTAAAAATAAGGCTTCGATAACTCTTTATAGAGAAATCAAAGTCTTATTTTTTTGTTACTTTAACGTCTTTTTGAATAATAATTCTAGTGTTGTAAAAGTAGTTAAAAAAATATTTACTCCTTTAAAATAAAGGTTAAAATAGTAAATGGTTTCTCGCAAATCAACATAAAAGGAAAAATCATATTTATAGAAATCCTAACATTCCAAAGTAAGTTACATACACATCCCAAAGTATGACAATTTTATTGACAAAGTGCGACAAAAGCTGTTTCGAAAACGATTTCAGTAAGGGCTTTTTTATAGGTATAATAAATTCATCAGGAGGAGGATAAAATGTTTTTAGATAAACGTAGTCTAGATATGATGAAAATCTTAATACAACATCCTCAGATAAAAAGCAAAGAATTAGAAACACTATTATCCTTAACAAGGAGGCAGATAAATTACTCTGTACAGAAAATCAATGATTCATTGGAAACGCTCCAGTTGCCTAAGATACAAAGAAGTCAAAATGGACATTTTATTGTGGATAAGCAAATTACAGATTATTTAACGAAATCCAGTTTTTCGATAGCTGCTGAAAAAACGTATTATATTCCAACTGAACGTGAGAGGATACTTTATTTAATTCTGTATTTAGTTGCTAAGACAGAAGATGTATCACTTACTCATGTTGCTGAGATACTAGAAGTTAGTAAAAATACTGCTTTAAATGATTTGAAGTTAGCCAATGAAACTTTAAAAGAGTTTGATTTAGAAATTTTGTATTCTCGAGTTACAGGATACAACATCGTTGGAGAAGAAATTAAGATACGTAAATTAATACGCGTTATGATTTCTAAACTGTTAAACGTATACCAAGGAAATGATTCAATAGCCCGTATTACGGATATCAGTATAGACCAAGCACATGATGAAATTAAAAGTATTGAAAAAAAACTAAACTTACACTACACAGATCAAAGTTTTGAAATAATGTCTTATGTTATTTTGCTAAATGAGAGACGTGTTGATCAAGGACATTTACTAGAGCTGAATTTTCATCATGGTCTTTTGGAGATGAATAGGACCAAAGAATTCCGTATAACTTGTGAAATGCTAGGAAAATACAAAAATTGGCCTCAACAAGAAAAAGAGTGGCTCGTACTTCAGTTTCTTACTGCAAGTCTTCAATATACAGATGTTGAAGAAATGGAGGACGATACACTAGTTGCTGCAATTTCCGATATGGTCAGACTGTTCGAAGAAAAGTCCTATGTCACTATTGAAGATAAAAAAACATTTATCAATAAACTGTTGCTCCATCTGAGACCAGCCTATTATCGACTGAAGTACCATTTAACATTTGACTCGGATACTTATCATCACTTTATTGAAGGAAATGAGAGTTATTCACTACTATTTAATTTAATCAAAGAAGTAGTTATTCCAATAGAGAAATTGATTCATGAGAAAATTCCCAAAAATGAACTAAGCTTAATTTCTTTCTTTTTCGGTGCAGAACTTATGAGACAAGGAATCACTTTGGACAATAAAGTATACGCTTTAGTAGTTTGTGCAAATGGTATTTCTATTTCTAAAATCTTAAGACTGACATTGAGCAAATTATTTCCGAACTTCGTATTTTTGCCGGCTTTGTCTATTCGAGAATTTAAAAAATATCAAAAAAGATATGACATCGTGTTCACTACAGTCCCTATAAATTCTGATAAGCCAGTATTCTTAGTAAATGCGTTAATGACTGATGTTGAGAAGACTAGTTTGAGCCATCAAGTCTTAAAAGAATTAGGCTTAAAAGACGACCAGTTTTCTATTGAAGAAGTGATGAAAGTTGTTAAAAATCATACTACGGTAACGGATGAAATAGCTTTAAGAAGAGCTTTGGAGAAACTTATTGTTCAGCAAATTCAAACAGAAAATGATCGAAACAGCATAGATGCAACACTGCCAAGTCTAGAACACTATTTTTCAGATGAAGTTATTCAAATTGTAGACCAAGTAACAGACTGGAAAGAAGCTATACGAGTGGCTTGCCAACCGTTGTTAGATAAAAATGCCATAACGCCAGATTATATTGAAGCATTGATTGAACAAAATGATACTAGTGAAACGTACAGCTTTTTAGGAAAAGAAATGGCTATACCCCATGCAGCTACTGAAAAAGGCGTAATTTCTGATAGCTTTGCGATGTTGATATTAAAGAAACCTGTATTGTTCAGAAACAACAAGAAAGTGAGTATTGTTACTCCCTTAGCTATATATAACCAAACGCTTCATTTGAAAGCGGTTAATCAATTAGCTGGATTAGCAGAAGATAATGAACGAATAACTCGATTATTATCCGCAAAAGATCCGTTTGAAGCATTCCAAGTAATAAAAAATGAAAGTCAGGAGTCGATAGTATGAAAGGAAATACATTTCCTAAAGTAACAATTATTATGCGAGGTTACAATTACGATCAAGTTAATTTGATTATGGAAACACTTGAAGGAAAAGAAGAACAATTTGCAGTTGAAATTACGTTGAACTCTCCTGATGTTTTCGAGACAATCCAAAAAATTACCAAACAATACGGAGAAAAGTTTTGGATAGGCGCTGGTACTGTATTGAATTTGCAAGATGCTAAAAATGCTGTAGAGGCTGGAGCTCAGTTTATTTTGTCGCCAGTGATGTTGTCCGAGGAAGTTTTAGATTACTGCAAACAAAAAAATGTTATGACCGTTCCAGCTGGAATGACGCCCACAGAAGTGTATACGTTATTTCAAAATGGTGCAGATATCGTCAAATTATTTCCAGCGACTTCTATAGACCAGAGCCACTTTAAAGCAATGAAGGGTCCATTAGGCGAGCTTCCATTAATGGCTGTTGGAGGTATTAATGCAAGCAATGCGAACGATTTCCTAAATAAAGGAGCGAGTTATGTCGGGATCGGATCTGGAATCTTTGAAGAAGGAGATGTCTTGAATAATGATAAAGAAGCAGTGAAGAAGTCACTGGCAGCATTTGAAGAGACAGTATTTGGGAATACAAAGGAGGTTGCGCGATGAGTTTAGATTTAGACTTTAGTGAAAAAAATATATTTATTGATTTAGAATTTGAACAGAAGGAAGAAGTACTAGCATTTCTTACTGAAGAACTAACAAAGCAAGGATATGTTCAAGCAGCCTTTAAGGAAGCTGTATTGGAACGAGAAAAAGTTTATCCAACAGGACTTCCATCGCTTGGAGCAAAGATTGCTATACCTCATGCTAATCATGATTTGGTAAACAAAACTACTGTAGCCATGGCAGTACTTAATAAACCTGTAACGTTCTTTTCAATGGAAGATGTTGAAACACCATTAGATATTGAAATTGTGATTTTACTGGCTATTAGTGAGCCGCATGGACAAATCGAAATGTTGCAACGCGTAGTATCGATTATTCAAGACGAAAAATTAACGAGACAAATTGTAGACAGTAAATCTAAAACAGACATATTGGAAATGTTAAAACCATATTTTTATGAACCCCAAAAACAATAAAAAAGGAGATTTTATATTATGAAAAGAGTATTAGTAGCTTGTGGAAATGGAATTGCAACATCAACAGTGGTGGCATCTAAAATAAGAGATTACGCTGAAGAACAAGGAGTAAGCCTTTCAACAAATCAATGTAAATTAATGGAAGTTCCAGGAAAAGCAGATGACTATGATTTAATCGTAACAACTGGTCAATTTGATGGGAGTATAGGAACTCCAATCGTTAGAGCTTTATCTTTATTAACAGGGATTGGTCAAGAAGAAACTTTAGAAGAAATTGTTGGGTACTTAAAATAAACTTTTTAAAAGGAGAATACAGTTATGTGGAATGTTGTAATGACAGCTTTTAATTGGCTGATAGATGCTGGAGCAACCGTTATGTTACCTGTCATCATTACTATTATTGGTCTGATTTTTGGGCTAAAGCTAACCAAAGCTTTTAAATCAGGATTAACACTAGGAATTGGTTTTGCTGGTATTCGTTTGATATTAGATTATATGACATCAAATATCGGCCCTGCTGCTAAAGCAATGGTTGAAAACATCGGTGTAGAATTAGATGTTTTAGATGTTGGTTGGGGATCAATTGCAGCTGTTACTTGGTCATCCCCGATTATAGCTATACTGATCTTCGGTATATTAGCTACAAATATCATTATGTTGATTTTCAAATGGACAGATACATTAGACGTAGACATTTGGAATTACCATCATATGGCTATTGTAGGAATTATGGTTCACTATATTACAGGAAATGTATTTTTAGGAATCTCTGCATCAATCGTGATGGCTATGACAACCTTTAAGATTGCAGACTGGTCTCAACCAATGATTGAAAAATTCTTTGGAATTCCAGGAGTTTCATTACCAACCGTTTCAGCTACATCGTCTTTATTGATTGCATGGCCATTGAATTGGTTATTAGATAGAATTCCAGGCGTGAATAAGATCAATTTCTCATTGAAAGATACACAAAAATACCTTGGTTTCTTTGGGGATCAAATGATTATGGGGCTGATTTTAGGTTCAGCTATTGGAGCTTTAGCAGGATATGACTTAACAGCTATCCTTCAACTAGGAGTCAGCATGTCAGCTGTATTGGTATTAATTCCAAAAATGACTTCTATGTTTATGGAAGGATTAATGCCTATTTCAGGAGCAGCACAAAAATGGAGTCAAAAGAAATTCAAAAACAGAAAACTATTTATTGGTTTAGACGCAGCAGTTGTTGTGGGTAACCAAGATGTTATCACTACAGCTTTGATCATTATTCCTCTAACAATTGCTTTAGCAGTTATTTTACCAGGAAACAGAATGTTGCCATTTGCTGACTTGGCAATTATTCCTTTCCGCGTGGCTTTAGTAGTGGCTTTAACAAAAGGGAATCTCTTTAAAAACTTGATTATTGGTTTAGCAACTACAACAGCTTTATTATATGCAGGATCTATTACAGCTCCGGCTTTAACAGCAATAGCTGAAAATGTAGGTATTGATATTGCTATAGCCGGTGGAGCGTTATTGATCTCATCATTTGCAGCAACTAGTTTGACTCATAGTTTCTTGGTATTCCTAGCATTTACAGGAAACCTATTTGTTACTATGCCGATTATGGTGGTTGTAATTGCAGTTTCTTGGTATTACTTCGAAGTTATTAAACCTAGGCAGCAAGAACGTAATGCAGCGAACGTTAAAGACGATGCTGGAGATGTCACAATCGAACAAAGCAATTAATGTAGCTTGATGTAGAAAAAAATAAAACAGGAGGCACAACATGAAGATTACAGATATAAAAGTATATAAAATAAAGCCAAGATGGATCTTTATTAAAATCAGTACCGATGAAGGTATTGATGGATGGGGAGAAATGATTTCTGGGACAAAGACAGAAACCGTTGTAGCTGGGGCTTATGAAATGGGAAAACGTATTATTGGACGTAACCCATTTGAAATAGAACGAATTTGGCAAGAGTTGCATCGTTCATTTTTCCGTGGAGGTCCTATAAATAGTACGATTGTTTCAGGAATTGAAATGGCATTGTGGGATATTAAAGGAAAGTTTTTCAATACTCCTGTTTATGAACTTCTAGGTGGAGCTGTTCGAGACAATATCAAAGTGTATTCGTGGATTGGCGGAGATCGTCCAAGCGAAGTAGTAGAACAAGCTATGGATAGAAAAAATAGAGGCTTTAATGCTATTAAGATGAACGGAACAGAAGAACTACATTACATTGATTCTTATAAAAAAATTGAGGCAGTTATAGAACGAGTTGGCTCGATTAGAGACAAGCTTGGATTTGATATGGAAATAGCTGTTGATTTCCACGGTCGTGTTCATAAACCTATGGCAAAAGTATTAGCTAAAGAATTAGAACAATTTAAACCAATGTTCTTGGAAGAAGTTGTGTTGCCAGAAAATGAAGAAGCGTTTGCTGAAATTGCGCAACACGTGGCAACTCCATTAGCAACAGGAGAGCGTCTAAACTCAAGATGGCAATTTAAAAATATCTTTAAAGAAGGCGTTATTGATATTATCCAACCTGATGTTGCTCTTGTAGGTGGGATTCTAGAAACTAGGAAGATAGCTGCTATGGCTGAAGCATATGATATGGCCGTAGCGCCTCACGCACCGTATGGCCCTATTGCACTAGCCGCAACTTTACAAGTAGATGCATGTACTCCTAATGTATTTATTCAAGAACAAAGTCTAGGAATCCATTACAATAAAGGTTTTGATTTATTAGACTTCGTACACAACAAAGAAGTTTTCCAATATAAAGATGGTTTCGTAGACTTGCCAACAAAACCAGGGTTAGGCCTTGAATTGAACGAAGAGTTGATTGAAGATATTTCTCAAGAAGGATTAGTTTGGACAAACCCTCAATGGAAAAACTATGATGGAACGATAGCTGAATGGTAAACTGACCCATGTTTGTATTTTGAGAAGAAATCAAAGAATAAATAAAAAACAACTATTTTAATATGCTCCTCTCTAGTAAACAGTATTGGTTTCAACTGTCTACTAGTTGGGAGCATATTATTTTAAGAGTAAGTAAAAAAGAGCATTGACAAATTTTGTTGGTATTGCTATATTAAGTTTACTTTAAAAGATTAAAATTTTATGAGAAATAAAAAACGCGATGAAAAGAAGAGTACATTTGCAGAAATGCTCACAGAGAGTCTCGGTCGGTGAAAAGAGACAGCGGAACTGGAATGGAAAATGGCCTTGGAGCGGAGTTGTTGAACGGATAAGAGAGCTAAACAACTACGGGGACACCCGTTATAGTGGAACAGTATAACTGAGCGGAAAGTTCCTCAGCGTACTGGATGAGGTAAGAGCTGTGAGGCTTTTACAAAACAAGGTGGTAACACGAAAGAGATATTTTCTTCCGTCCTTGCACAAAGAGAATTTTCTTTGTGCAAGGACGGATTTTTTGTGCAAAGGAGGGGAAAATAAAAATAAGCATAAATAATAGGGAAAGAACAACACAGGGGGAATGAGAATGGGGAATTATTTAGTGCTACAAACAGATTTTGGTTTAGGTGATGGTGCAGTCAGTGCCATGTATGGTGTGGCGCATACGGTCAGTCGTGAGATCGTAGTAGAAGATTTGACGCATGATATTCCGCCGTACGATATTTGGTCCGCATCTTATCGTTTGTTGCAGACAGTGGCTTATTGGCCGGAAGGAACAGTATTCGTTTCGGTAGTGGATCCTGGAGTGGGGAGTGCGCGTCGCAGTGTAGCTGCCAAAACGTCTTCCGGTCATTTTGTCATCACACCGGATAATGGGACGTTGACTCATTTGCACAACAACTTAGGCATCGAAGAAGTACGGCAAATCGATGAAGTGAAAAGCCGCTTACCGCATTCTGAAGACAGTCATACTTTCCACGGAAGGGATGTCTATGCTTATAACGGAGCGCGTTTAGCGTCAGGAGAAATTTTATTTGAAGAGTTGGGGGCCGTGGTGAGCCTCGAAAGTATTGTGCAATTAGAAACTGTTCCGATTACTATTGAAAACGACGTGGTAAAAGGCGGTATCGATATTTTAGACATACGTTTTGGTTCGTTATGGACCAATATTCCTTTAGAGGTTGTGAAAAAAGTTGGCTTGGAACCTAACGATCTTGTTCAAGTGACGATTTATCATAAAACGACAAAAGTGTATCAAAATACAGTAACATTTGTGCGTTCATTTGCAGAAGTAAGTATCGGCCAGCCGTTAGTGTATGTAAACTCGTTGTTGAATATTGGTGTAGCGATCAATCAGGCGTCATTTTCAAAGGTCTACAACATCGGTATAGGGAAAAACTGGAAGATTGATTTGAAGAAAGTCGTTGTATCATAAAAAGGAGGCTATTAATATGAAAGAAACATTCTCAGTAAAAATAATTGTAGCAATTGGTATTGGAGCAGCAGTATTTGTCATTTTAGGAAGGTTCGCGGTCATTCCGACAGGGATACCAAATACAAACTTGGAAACAGCTTATCCATTTTTAGCATTGATGTCTGTCATTTTTGGACCAGTGGCAGGTGGTTTGATTGGATTTATCGGGCACACGATTAAAGACGTGACTACATACGGGGCTTGGTGGAGTTGGATTGTTTCTTCTGGCTTAATTGGGCTAGTGTTTGGTTTAGCAGGACGCAAAATCAACTTGGAAGATGGTGTATTTGGCAAAAAAGAAATCATTCGGTTTAATATTTGGCAAGTTTTAGGAAATCTGTTTGTGTGGGGAGGAGTTGCTCCTTTGTTGGATGTGTTGATTTATAGCGAACCAGCAAATAAAGTGTTCCTTCAAGGAATAGTTGCAGCGTTGGTCAATAGTGTTTCTGTCGGAGTGATTGGTACTTTATTGATGGTCGCATACGCCAAAACAAGAACCCCTAAAGGCAGTTTATCTAAAAGAACAAAGTAAATAGAAATTTTTAATGAGATAAGGAAAGGGATAGCATGAGCAGGAAACCAATCATTGAATTTAAGCAGTTTAGTTTTCAATACAATAGTCAATCCGAACCTACATTAAAAGATATTAACGTGACCATTTATGAAGGCGAAAAGGTACTTGTTGTGGGACCGAGCGGGTCTGGAAAATCCACGTTTGCTCATTGCATCAACGGTTTGATTCCAAATTCCTATAAAGGGGAGATCACCGGTTCTGTGATCATCAACGGCAACAAGCTGGAAGACGCTTCTTTAATGGATCTGTCGTTCGAAGTGGGAACGGTCTTGCAAGATACGGACAGCCAATTTATTGGCTTGACTGTAGCTGAAGATGTCGCATTTGCCTTAGAAAATGACGAAATCCCGCAACAGGAAATGAAAAATCGTGTTCGCCGCTTTGCAGAGCTTGTCGGCTTAACAAACCATTTGCAGCACCGGCCGCAAGACTTATCGGGTGGCGAAAAGCAGAGGGTCTCGATGGCTGGCGTATTGATCAACGAAGTGCCTTTGATGTTGTTTGATGAACCGTTAGCCAATTTAGATCCAGCTACTGGGCAAAAAACGATTGAGTGGATCGATGAATTGCATGAAACTACGCAAACCACCATTGTAATCATCGAACACCGTTTAGAAGATGTCCTGCACCGGGATGTAGACCGCATATTAGTGTTTGATGAAGGACGTGTTCTTTATGATGGAGAACCAAACGCTTTGTTGCAGACAGACTTATTGTCTGAAATCGGGATTCGCGAGCCGCTGTATGTTTCAGCGATGAAGTATGCTGGTGTCGATTTGCCACAAGCGGATGCATTAGCGAGTGTCCATAAAGTTGCGGCACCGAATTTAAAAGCCGCTATGGAAGAGTGGCAAGCTTCGATGGCGTATTCCAAAGCAGTCATAGATGCTGAAAGCTTATTGCAGATCGAAAAGCTTTCTTATCGCTATGGCCGCCGTGCGCCATGGGTATTGAAGGATGTTTCAGCGGCGTTTAAAAAAGGGGAAATGGTCAGTATTGTCGGTCAGAACGGTGCTGGTAAATCGACTTTGTCCAAGGTGATTTGCGGTTTTGTACGTACTAACGATGGAAAAATAAGTTGGAAAGGGACTGACTTCTCTGCTTACAGCATCAAAGAACGGGCGGATAAGATTGGTTACGTGCTTCAAAATCCCAATGAGATGATTTCGAAAACGCTGTTGTACGATGAAGTGGCGTTGGGATTGGTCTTGCGCGGTTTTTCAGCAGAGATCATTAACGAGCGAATCGAACAGATTTTAGAGATTTGTGGATTGGCGCCTTTTCGAGATTGGCCGATCAGTGCATTGAGTTATGGGCAGAAAAAGCGGGTAACTATTGCAGCCATTCTAGTGTTAGAACCAGAAATGATTATTTTAGATGAGCCGACAGCGGGACAGGATTTCAAACACTACACAGAGATCATGCAGCTGTTGGAAACGCTATGCGAACATGGTGTTACGATCGTAATGATTACTCATGACATGCATTTGATGCTGGAATATTCTACGCGTGTGCTCGTTTTTTCAGAGGGTAAAATCATCGCAGATACGAAACCGGTGGATGTGTTGACGAAAGCGGCACTGACGACCGAAGCTTCGTTAAAAGAGACTTCCTTGTTTACATTTGCTGAGCGGTTGGGAATGAAGAAACCTTATGCTTTTACCGAGCAGTTTATTGCATATGATCGCGAGGTGCGTAAAAAATGAGTGATCAGCAATTATTAGGCTATACTCCAAATGAGACAGTTTTGCATCAATTAAGCGGAGCAGCTAAGTTGATCTGTTTCATGCTATTGTCAGCCATTGTAATGGTGGGTTATGACACGCGTTTTCTACTATTTATCACTTTGTTTGCTATTTTCTTGTTTAAGATCTCTGAGATTCGCTGGCATCAAATCTCGTTTGTAGTAAAATTTATTGCGATTTTTTCAGTATTGAATTTGATTACGGTCTATTTGTTTGAACCTGAATATGGAGTTCAATTGTATGGAACGCGACATGTGATCTGGGACGGGATTGGTCGTTATAATTTAACACAAGAACAGTTGTTTTATGAAGCAAACTTGGTGTTAAAATATATGGCGACGATTCCGTTAGCCCTCATTTTTATTTTAACCACTAACCCTAGTGAATTTGCCGCGAGTTTGAACAAAATCGGCGTTCCGTATAAGATCAGCTACTCAGTGTCATTGGCTTTGCGTTATATTCCAGATGTCCAAGAATCCTTTCATCAAATTGGCTACGCTCAACAAGCGCGTGGTTTAGAGATGTCCAGCAAAGGGAAGCTGGGAGCGCGCATCAAAGGAACTGCGGGGATTGTGATGCCGTTGATTTTCTCCAGTTTGGATCGAATCGATACCATTACAAATGCAATGGAGTTGCGCCGATTTGGTACGCGCAAAAACCGGACATGGTATGCCGAAAAAAAATTCAGAAGAATGGACCACTTTGCCATTTTTCTTGTCACAGCCATTACGTTAATCGGTACTTGGTTATTTGCAGTGAATGAGGGACGTTTTTATAACCCATTTGAGTAAGAAAAAAGCTACAAAAAAGGCAAGAACCTGGTATGAGGTTCTTGTCTTTTTTGTCATTTCCTAACTAAATAAGGGGCTTCTTTGCATAGGATTCAACAAGTTCGATCATGATATCGTTGAATTCTTTTTGGAAATAAGTGACATTATTTTCCTTATTGATGATTAAGCTGATGTAGAATTTTGGTGCATTTTCAATAGGGATCTTGACAAGATCGTAGTGATCTTTCACTAATATCTCACTCATGAAAGCCAACATGTTAGTAGAGGAAGCAATTGACAAGGCCGTTTGGATTTCTTTAGTAAAAAGGGTTTTTGGTTGTTCGATGTGATTCGATTTGGCCCATTGTTCAAATACACGTTGATGAGTGTAGCCTTGTGCTAAGGAAATAAAGACTTCTTGTTGGACATCTTCTACACGGACGATGTCTTTTGCAGCTAAAGGGTTATCTGGAGATGCCCAAAGCGCCAGGTCTTGTGTAACTAAAGGAATCTGTATAAGGTTTTTGTCCGTGAATACAGGCTGATCACTTCCAATGATCGCCAAAGGAACTTGTCCAGTGCTCACCAGATCAAGCATGACATCTGAACTTTCTTCTTCAATCAGCTTTAAAGAATTGGTGAATTTACCCAAATGAGGCATTAGTTTAGACATAAAGTGGCCGCCGATTGTGGGCAGGAAACCAAAATAGACGACTTGGTTCTTTAAATCATGGATTTCTTCTTTGGCGATATCAATAGTATTTAAAATATGCTGAGAATGCTTGAGCAGTATTTCACCAGTCTCGGTCAAACGCAGGTTCTTGTGAAGTCTTTTCCTATCAATCAAGACTGTATCCAACTCTTTTTCAAGTCGTTTCAATGACATCGAAATAGAAGGCTGGGAGATATAGAAATGCTCTGCTGTAGCAGTGAAATTTAGCGTTTTTGCTAAGTGGTTAAAATAGACTAGATCTTGTAAGTTCATATAGGGCTCCTTCGAAAGATTGTGAAAACACAAACATAAACAAAAGATATGATAGTTATTGTTTTCATAAATAATATTTATAATACCATAAAAATACAGTATTTTCTAACTAAAGGATAGCATGATATAGTATATGTACTGAAGCGCTTACAAAACATTAGTGGAAGGTGTGGTCTTTTGAAAATAATTAAACAACTCTTTTGGATTTTTTTATTCTCTTTTATAGGAGAAATTATTTCCGTTTTGATCGCTTCGTTTATAGCAATACCCGGAAGCGTTATCGGGATGGTCTTGCTGTTCTTAGCGCTACAATTTAACTGGGTTCGTGTTGAGCAAGTGGATGAGGTCGGTACATGGCTGACAGATAATATGGGGATTTTCTTCGTCCCAGCAGGTGTTGGGCTGATGTCAAATTTTGGTGTCTTAGCAAACACTTGGTGGCAACTATTAATTATTATGGCAGTAACGACTATTTTGATGATGGGATTTGTCGGTAAAATAGTACAAAGTGTCAAAGGTATGGTGAAGAAAAATAAATTAGTTGAGAAAGGAGAAGGTTCGCATGCTTGAGAGTATTTTAAATAGTCCAATGTTGTGGATCACAATAACTATTGGCTTATATCTAATAGCCGGGAAATTAAAAGCCAAATGGCCTAAGAATCCTTTATTTACTCCGTTGGTATTTGCGATCATTGTCATCATTTTATTCTTGCTCGTAACAGATATCCCGTTAGAGACTTATAATACAGGCGGACGCTTCTTCAGCCTATTTGTAACTCCAGCTACAGTGGCTTTATCTATTAAGCTGAAAAAGAATTTTGTATACTTAAAGAAATATTATGCAGCAATCTTATCTGGAATAGTTTCTGGAGTGATTTTCCATACGATCATGATTTATGCGTTTGCATTGTTGTTCAAATTTGATCAGAATATGGTGGCAACTTTGATACCTAAATCGATTACTACAGCAATCGCAGTCGGTGTTTCTGATTCCTTAGGCGGTATTGTTTCTTTAACAGTTGCGGTAGTTGTGTTTACCGGCGTTATTGGAGCGGTCGTTGGACAAACGGTCTTCAAGATCTTCAAAATTGACGATCCAGTGGCTCAAGGGGTTGCTCTTGGAAGTTCTTCTCACGCTATGGGAACTACAAAAGCGATCGAGTTAGGCGATGTCCAAGGCGCAATGTCAGGTTTATCGATTGTTGTTACTGGGATCATAGTGGTTATTTTAGCTCCGCTAACAGTACCGATCACAAATTTATTATTTTAATTTAAATTAGGTTATAATCTTAAAAACAACACTTAAAAAGGATGGTTGAAAAATTATGGTAGATGAACAAATTATTAAATATGATGCACCAACAGTAGAACAAGAAATCGAGGTCGTAAGCACTTATAGACTTGAAGATGAAGCTCGAGCAGTAGTTCCTAAAGGTGGATTTGATTACATCTCAGGTGCTTCTGGAGAAGAATATACATTAAAACAAAACAACGAAGCATGGAAGCATAAAGGGATTTTGCCTCGTGTACTAGCGGATGTAGAAAACCCTGATACATCGACTTCTATTTTGGGACATGACATCAAAGTACCATTTATTATGGCGCCAATTGCAGCTCATGGATTAGCTCATGCTACAAAAGAAGCTGGAACAGCTAGAGGTATCGCTGAATTTGGCGGAACGATTATGTCGATCAGTGCTTATTCTGGAGCTACCTTTGAAGAAATCGAAAAAGGCTTGAATGGTAGTCCTCGTTGGTTCCAAATCTATATGAGTAAAGATGAGAATATGAATAAAAATATCTTAGATGAGGCAAAAGCTGATGGTGCTACAGCAATTATCTTAACTGCTGATGCAACTTTAAGCGGTAACCGTGAAAAAGATATGCTGAACAAATTTGTTTACCCATTCGGCATGCCGATCGTATCACGTTACTTGACTGGATCAGGTAAAAACATGTCCCTAAACAATATTTATGCTCAATCAAAACAAAAAATCTGTCCAGAAGATGTTAAGTTTATCTCTGAGTATTCAGGCTTACCAGTCTTCGTTAAAGGAATTCAAACTCCTGAAGATGCTGCCTTAGCTATCGGTGCTGGAGCAGCAGGTGTCTGGGTTTCTAACCACGGAGGCCGTCAATTAGACGAAGCGCCAGGTTCATTTGACACATTGGCAGAAATCTCTAAAACAGTTGCTGGTCGTGTGCCGATCGTATTTGATAGTGGTGTTCGTCGTGGAGAACACATCTTCAAAGCTCTAGCAAGTGGTGCAGATATCGTCGCTGTAGGACGTCCGGTATTATACGGGCTAGCTTTAGGTGGCTGGAAAGGTGTTAAATCTGTTCTGGATTATTTTGAAACAGATTTGAGACGTGTTATGCAATTAGCCGGAACACAAACGATTGAAGACGTGAAAAAAGCTCGCTTGTTCGATATGAAATACTAAATAGATCATTAATTAGCTAGGAAAAGCACTGGTGCCTCTGAGATGAGGTGCCGGTGCTTTTTTGCTTTTTGAGCAATAAAGGGGATTAGGGTTGTTACTGGACAAATGGACCAGGGAACAGTTGGCGGTTGTCGCGTAGGCATAAGCTATCTGACAAATGAGCTCTGAAATAGAAGTGAGATGTCGATTAGGAGTCAGCTACTCGACAAGTCGACTCGAAATAGAGAGCAGGATGTCGATTAGAAGGCGGCTACTCGACAAGTCGACCCGAAATAGTAAGCAGGATGTCGATTAGAAGGCAGCTACTGGACAAGTCGACCCGAAATAGAGAGCAGGATGTCGATTAGAAGGCGGCTACTGGACAAGTCAACACGGAATAGTAAGCAGGATGTCGATTAGAAGGCGGCTACTCGACAAGTTAACGCGAAATAGAGAGCAGGATGTCGATTAGAAGGCGCCTACTTGCCAAGTCGACCCGAAATAGTAAACAAGATGTCGATTAGAAGGCGGCTACTCGCCAAGTCAACACGGAATAGTAAGCAGGATGTCGATTAGAAGGCGGCTACTTGCCAAGTCAACCCGGAATAGTAAGCAAGATGTCGATTAGAAGGCGCCCACTCGACAAGTCGACCCGAAATAGTAAACAAGATGTCGATTAGAAGGCGGTTACTTGCCAAGTCAACCCGAAATAGTAAGCAGGATGTCGATTAGAAAGACGCTATTGGGCAAATTGAAGGCAATGATGGGCTGGAGATAATCTTTTGCAATTAAATTTGCACATAGGAATAAACGGAAATGAGCTGATAATGCGTACTATTATATATAGAAAGAATAATAAGCGAGGAGTGAAGTGGATGGCTTTTAAGGAACGGAAGAAACCTTTCAGATTAATGGTAATGGAGTCGTTAGCCAGACGAATGCATTTATCTAGAGATGACCGAAATAAATATGCGTATTGGGTAAAAGGATTCGAAGGAGAATTGAAATTTGACGAAATGACACAAGAACTTAAGTGTGAATGTCTTATTTTAAATGATCTATTTTTGCTGGTTAATGGGAAGAAAGTTCAAATCGATACACTAATTGTCACTGCAAAGGGAATTTATTTATATGAAGTAAAAAATTTTGAAGGTGTTTATTATTACGAGGGAAATAAAATGTATAGTGGTCGAAGCCGAAAGGAAGTTTACGATCCTCTTAATCAAATCAGCCATGCGGCCACCTTATTGCGTCAATTGATTGAGCAAATGGGGTACGATTTACCAGTAAAAACATTTGTAGCTTTTATGAATCAGAATTTTGCATTGTATCAAGCTCCGATGATAGAAGAGATATTGCTTCCAGGGATTTTACGATCCCATTTAGCACAAGTGAATGAAATCTCGGGCCAATTGCGTCAGAGTCATCGAAAGTTTGCTGAAGAAATAAAACTAATGCATGAGGAAGATCTTTCTTTGCATAACATACCTTATTACGAAGAATCTTTATTGAAAAAAGGTGTGACTTGCTGCAATTGCGGTGCTTTTATAAAAAAATATACTCAGAGTATCAATAGTGTATGTCCATTTTGTAATAAAAAAGAGCTGGTGACGGATACTGTGATTCGTCAATTTGAAGAATACAGACGTCTCTTTCCTGGACTAAGAATCAATGCTACCACCATTTTCAAATGGAGTGACAATCAGTTGTCCGCTAAGAGGATTGGGTATACTTTAAAACAATACTACAAAGCAAAAGGGTCTGGCAGGTGGCGCTACTACGAGTAAATAAAAAAAGTAGTTGAATATTCAGCGTAGAAAGTTAAAATAAAAGAAAAAGAAAGGGTGATCGTTATGCCATTTGTACATATTGAATTAGTGGAGGGACGGACTGCTGAACAAAAAGCTGGTCTAGTCAAAGATATCACGGAGGCTGTGATGAAAAATGCGGATGTGCCAGCGGACCGCGTGCACGTTATTATAGAAGAAATGAAAAAGACTGATTACGCTGTTGGCGGTAAATTACTAGGATAAACAAAAGAGCGGGACAAAAACCGTTTTGACCATTGAATATAAGCCATCCTCCCCTTATGAGATGTTTTTTTCTCATAAGGGGAGGATGGCTTATAGACATGTGACAGGCTTTTGGAACGCGTTTAAAAGAACCCACTTAGTATGTTTTTTTGTTTATTTAGTTTCTTGTTTACATTTGTAAAAATAAATCGGCAGCCCAAGGACTGTCAAGAAAATTCCCAGAGCCGTATTTGTAGGCTGAGTCAATAAAGTATTGATCACAATAAAGCACCCACCAATGACCGCAATCAGCGGAATCACTGGATACCATGGAACTTTATAAGGTCGGGAAAGCTCAGGTTCCCTTTTACGTAAAATAAAGACCGCGATAAAGACTAAAGTGTAGAAAATCCAAATGACAAAGACCAACAAATCTGTCAACTGGTTGTATTGGCCGGTGAAGATCATCACGATGGCGATCACCAACAGTGTCAAAGCGCTGTTAATGGGTACTTGGCGGCGATTCAGTTTTTTCAACCATTTGCTGAAGGGCAATTCATTGTTCAAAGCCATCGCGTAGGGCACGCGAATTCCTGTCATTGCATAACCGTTGATCGTACCAAAAACAGAGATCAAAATCCCGATAGTGACAAGCTTACCTCCAGAATTTCCGAATAGCAAATTAGCCACATCTGCAGCAGGAGTAGGTGTAGCACCTAATGAAACTGCTGGCATCACTTGCAAATAAGCTAAGTTGATCAACACATAAACGCCCATAACAGCAGAAAGACCAGCTATGATGGCTTTAGGCAAATCTCGTTTCGGATCCTTCATTTCTCCGGCAACAGTTCCCACATTGATCCAGCCATCATAAGCAAATAAAGTCGCTACTAGTCCGGCTCCTAATCTAGAGATCGTCGAAGTAGGTGTCATAAAGTCCGGTAATAATTGGAATTCAACATTCCCTTGATGCAGTAAACCAAATGCAATGATCAAGAACAGAGGAACCATTTTAGCAATTGTTGCGACAGATTGAAGGCGGCCAGCTTTTTGAGTCCCCATTAAATTAGTAAGGATAATCACACAAGCTGCTGCGATTGCAATAGGAATGACAAATTGTTGCGTCAGCCCCAGCAAGTTGACTGCTTGTGTAGCGAAAATAATCGACAACGCAGCGATATTGGCTGGAAAATACACAACAGTCTGTGCCCAACCTAAAAGATAGCTGATGAGCGGACCATATGCACGACGCAAATACACTACCATCCCACCTGTTTCTGGAATGGCTGCCGACAACTCTGCTGTTGTCAGCCCACCGCAAATAGTGATCAAACCTCCCAAAACCCAAGCTGCTAGACCTAGCCCAGCTGTTCCTGTTGCTAAGTAAACGGCTTCCGGTTTGAAGAATACTCCTGAACCAATGACTGTTCCCATGACGATAGTCAGCGCCGTAAAAAAGGATATTTCTTTTTTCAAGCCTTTAGTTGTTTCTTTCATAGAATTTCCTGCTCTCATGATGATAAAATTAAGCAAACACATAAAATGCTGCAGTTTCATTTAATGACGGCAATTTGACGATTAAGATTGACTTTCGTTTTTTGCCTTTCACCATTGTACAGGATTATCTATATAGAAGAAAGATGATGAAAACGCTGTTTTTTACATAAATCGGTTTACTGTTCGATTTTATCAAAAAAAGTATACGTAAAAGCACTCCTAAAGTTACAGGAGTGCTTTTGTGTTATTTTCAGTTATTAGTTCAACTGAAGTTAGATCACACTGCTTTCTTTTTGGCTGATCAATATAGGGAGAACCCTTAAGCCAATATTGTAGCTAAGGATGTCTTCTGGATTATCCATGTCTAATTCACAGAACTTCATGATCTTGTTGATTCGGTAACGCATGGTTTTAGGATGAACATACAGAGCCTCTGCGCTTTTAGTCAGATTTTTATTATGATCCAGATAAGCATGCAGGGTTTCTACCAATTCGGGCTCTTTTTGGTAGAGCAGCAGTAATTTAGAAGGAATCAATTCTTTTAGTTTAGAAGAGTCGGTGATCTCGTAAAGAAAGCGATAAAACCCTAAATCTTGATAGTTCATAATGAAAGAAGTTGCTTTGAATCGACCTACTTGTTGTATAATTTTCAAAGCTTGCAGCGAGTAGAAATGAAACTCATCAATTGTTGTTTCATCGCTAATGCCAACTCTATAAACATTCAGTTTAGTCTCCATTTTTTGTAAAATCGATAAGAAATGTTGTTCAAATTCTTGTTTGAATTCGTCGTCAGTCTGATTGTTGGCGCTCATGATAAAAATAATACGATTGGAACGTATCCGATAAACAAGATCTTGCCAATAAGTTTGGCAGAGTTTGATAAACCTCTTGTCTTGCTGTTTATCTATTGCGGTCTCTTCAATATTCAGAGTAGGTTTTTCTATCGAATGGATCAGTTGGGTAACAACAATTCGATATTTTTTGTTGGGTTGAAGATTCAACACACTGGCTGCTTCGTACATACTTTCTTTCGAGGAAAACTTGTTGGTCATCAAATCATCTATGATATCGTTTCGAAAATTTTGTTGTACTTCGGAGATAGCAAATTTTTTGATCAACTCCATTTGCAAAAAACTGACGGCATTCTCGATAGCCATGATATCAAGATCATTTAAAGTTTTATCCAGCTCATTGATAACCAAATAATGAAAATCATTCCCGATATTAGGAATTTTGACAATTAATTGAGTAAAAATATGGTCAGAATGGGAGTTAGATCTCACGGATTGTCGATCGTAAGAATAATTCATGTACGATTCCTTTTTGACAGGGATACTGTTGAGTACAGTAAAATCGGTGCAATGTTCTTTTGTAGTAAGAAGACACTTTTTATTGTAATCCAATAAGGATATCGGGCAATGAATCAGTTCCGCTAACATATAAGCGATATCCGACAAAGAAGGTTGTTCTAAAGCCAAACGTGTAAATTTATGATGGATATCGTGGTAATAATCCAACAGCCGAACTTTTTCGTTAAACAGAATTTGCATGACTTCTAAAATGATCGTACTGTATGGCGTATTTTCAGATATCTGAATAAGTGGAAGATCGTACTGTTCACAAGCTTCAACGATGCCTCTAGGAATTTTTTCAATGAAGCGGTCTTTTTTGATGATCAAGCCGCTAGTTTGATAATCGGCTAACTTAGCAATAAAGCTTGCTAGGTTTTCTGGAGTTTCGTTCTGCAGACTATAAAAACTGGAAAGGAGCACTTGACCAGGTGTGAGCCACTTCTCGACATCCGGGGCTTCCATGACCATAATATTAGCGATATCTTTGTCTAATCCATTTTTTCCGCTGATTAATAAAGCGGAGGACAAAGAATTAATCGTTAACATTTCTCGTACGGTAAATGACATAGGTTGATCCTCCTAAAATAATAAGCTGCTAATTTTTTATTACCATAGCATATTTGAAAGAAATAAAGAAGTGCTGTTTATCTATTGAAGATAAAAAAATAAATAATTTTATCTTTAAAAGCGAATGTATGCGCTGTTATAAGTAGGTATAATAAAATTGTAGAAAAATAATAGAGGAGGAAAAAAATGGATAATGCAAATAAAGGAGCAGTGAAATACATCCATACTGCGACTGAAGTTTCAGATAAATATTGGTGGAAGGTGGTTATTTTATTTACACTTGGATGGGCTTTGATGTATGCGGACAGAACGATTTTAAACCCTATCATGCCGCAATTGGCTCAAGAATTTAATTTGAGCAACTCACAACTTGGCCTCGTAAACAGTGTCTTTTTCTTAACTTATGCTGTTACGCAAATTCCGTTTGGTGTACTTGGCGATAAGTATGGAAGAAAATTAGTTATTGCTACCGGATTTATATTATTTGGGGTTATGACTTTTCTAAGTGGGGTAGCCTCTGGGTTTGGAATTTTTATGATTTATCGAGCATTGACTGGTGTAGGTGAGGGAGCTTATTATGGGCCCCAATATGCACTATCCACAGAATCAATCCCAACAAAAAATCTTACTTTTGGGAACGCAATTATCAATAGTGGTATGGCCTTAGGTACATCAGGCGGGTACTTATTATCTAGTAAGTTAGTATTGGAAAATGGAGAACACTGGAGCCGACCATTTTTTATCATGTCTATTCCAACGGTTATTTTGGGAATTTTAATTTTTACTATGTTGAAAGAAAAGGTCGTCCGTCCTGAAGACAGAAAAACTGTTGAACAAACAGCACATATGGATTCCGAGGAACCAGTTAAAAAAGTTTCTTTAGTTCAAATATTTAAAAACCGCAACTTATTGTTAACGTTTATCATGTGTTTTTGTTCTTTGTATGGATTCTTTGTAGTAGTAACCTGGCTGCCTCAATTCTTGCAAATTGAGCGAGGATTTGAAGGAACCAGCGTTGGATTCATTGCTTCCTTAGTTCCGTGGGCTTCTATCCCGGGAGCAATTTTATTTGCTCGATTATCTGACCGCTTCAAACGGACGAAAATTTTTGTCTATACACTTGTTCCGGTTGCTATGTTGTCAATCTTTTCTATTGCTTTTGTGACCGATCGTACTTTATTGATCATTGCTCTGGTACTGTATGGATTAACTGGGAAATTGGCACTAGATCCAATCTTAGTTGCTTTTGTCGCCAAGAATGCACCAAAAGGATCTTTATCCACTGCTTTAAGCGCGTATAACTTTATTGGTATGTCAAGCTCCATCTTAGCTCCATACGTAACAGGATGGATCACAGATACTGTGGGATCTATGCAAATTGGTTTTTACTTATCAGCAGGTTTATTGTTGTTAGGAATGATCGTCTTTAGCTTCACTAAAGAAAATGAAGTGAAAGCATTTTCTTAATAAGGTAAACCGAAATATTGGAAATGGAAGGGCAATCTCCTTAAAAGCTTTGGTAATTGCCCTTTTATTCTTCTATACATCAATGTAAAACAGAAGAATATTAAAACAAAAAAGAATGTAACAATTTCAATTGATATCATAGACAATCGCAAAAAATACATAAATAAACAAATAGAGTTAATAAGAGACATTTACGATTAATTTTTTGTTTAATGTCAGATAGGTTGGTGATTGTATGCGAATAACGGAAGAAGAACTCTTTCAATTGATGGAAACCAAATTTTTAAAAGCAGGTTTAAATAAAAGAGATGCCCATTATATGAGTGATGTATTGACTTTTGCAGATGCTAGAGGAATACATTCTCATGGTGCTGTGCGAGTAGAATATTATGTAGAACGTATCGTAAAAAAAGGGATCACAAGAGAACCGCATTTCGAATTTACTAAAAACTCATCTAGTGTAGGGATATTTGAAGCAGATAATGGTTCAGGGCAAGCTGCTGCCGCATTAGCTATGGAAAAAGCTGTTGAGATGGCGAAGGAAACTGGGGTTTCGGTAGTAGGGATCAGACATATGTCTCATAGTGGAGCGTTAGGCTATTTTACTGAACTAGCAGCTAGAAATCAGATGATTGGCATCTCGATGTGTCAATCCGATCCAATGGTGGTTCCTTATGGTGGGGCAGAAGCATATTATGGTACGAATCCGATAGCTTTTTCAGCTCCGGCCAATAATGGCGAAGTAATAACATTTGATATGGCGACTTCTGTACAAGCTTGGGGAAAAATATTGGATAAACGCTCCAGAGCAGAATCTATACCAGATAATTGGGGTGTAGATAAAGAGGGTAAACCAACTACAGATCCTTATAAAGTCAACGCTTTACTCCCCATTGCTGGACCAAAAGGATATGGTTTGATGATGATGGTAGATATCTTATCTGGGATATTGCTTGGATTGCCTTTTGGAAAACATGTCAGTTCAATGTATGAAGATTTGTCAAAAGGGAGAGATTTAGGACAATTGCATATCGTTATTGATCCTTCGTTTTTCACAAATATTCAACGGTTTACTGAAACAGTTAGCCAGTCTATGGAAGAACTGCAGGGCGTTAAACCTGCAGAAAGTTTTGAAAAGGTCTATTATCCTGGCGAAATCATGAAGCTGAAGCGAGAAGAATATTTAGAAAATGGAATTGAATTAGTTGATAACATTTACGACTACTTGATCAGCGATAAACTGCACCACAATCAATATGATCACAAAAATAAATTTGCAGAATAAATAATTTTGAAACAAATAGTTTATTTCTGGAAAGAGAGTGGATGTAAAAAAACTTTATAAAGAAAGAAGGGAAAAAATGGATAAGATAAAGAAATCAAGTTTAACCTTCCAAATTATGATTATGACCGTTTTAGGAATCGTCTTTGGAGCTCTGTTTGGACAGTCTTTGGGGTTCTTGGATGTGATTGGACAAATCTTTTTACGACTTATCCAGATGTCTATAGTCGTTTTGATTATGGGGCAAATCATTGAAGCTGTTGGAAACCTGAATCCCAAGGGATTAGGGAAGATTGGTTTGAAAACATTTAGTCTATTTATTATTTCTTCTGTGATTGCAGCGATGATCGGTCTTATTGCAGGAGTTATATTTAACCCGGGATCAGGAGTAGATACGAGTTTGCTGGAATCTTCAAGCGAAAATATTGAAGCGGTTTCATCCGGAACTATACCAGAATTGATTTTAAACTTTTTCCCCGCCAATATTTTTAGTTCGATGGCTGAAAATTCTATTGTTCAGGTAATTGTTTTTTCTTTGATATTTGGTCTTGCGTTAAGTTTTGTGAGAACTGAACAAAGAGATCATATGATCTTAGGTTGGATAAAACAGTTTAACATGGTCATTCTAAAAATGATCGGATTGATTATGAAAACAGCACCTATAGGTATATTTGCTATTATTGCTTCTACAATCAGCCAAATGGGGCTCAGCGTTATTTTGCCTATGGGAAAATACTTGGTCGTTTATGGATTGGCTACACTACTGTATTTAGTGATTTGGTTTATCATCACCTCTCTTTATCTGAAAGTTTCAATCGTAAAGCTGACAAGGAATATGTTCCAAATGTCTCTAATGGCGTTAACTACAACTTCATCTGCAATCACGTTGCCAACAGCCTTGAATGATTCTAAAGAGAAGTTGGGAATTAGTGATCGTATAGCGAAATTGGTCCTTCCGT
This sequence comes from Desemzia sp. RIT 804, assembly GCF_016892605.1. Taxonomy (GTDB): domain Bacteria; phylum Bacillota; class Bacilli; order Lactobacillales; family Carnobacteriaceae; genus Desemzia. The sequence goes on along the minus strand of NZ_JAFEMV010000004.1, from coordinate 21,916 downwards.
TAGGGATGTCGCTGAATAGTAATGGGTCGGCTATGCATATGGCGATTACGATTATTACGATCGCACAAATCTATGGAGTAACGTACGGTATGGGAGATTATGTATATATTGTCATCCTTGCTACAATGGCGTCTTTAGCAAATGCGGTGGTTCCTGGTGCTGGACTGGTATCCTTGTCGATTGTTATCCCAAATATGGGACTACCTATTGAAAGCATAGCGCTGTTTGCTGGAGTAGATTGGTTTGTCGGAATGTTGAGAACAATTTTAAATGTAGACTCAGATACCACTACTGCATTGCTCGTTGCAAAAAGTGAGAATGAATTGGATTACACGATCTTCAACCGTTAAAGAAAGGAGTATAGGAAGTACTTCAAAAGGAATAAGGTACAAAAGGTAAAAAGTGTGTAGTGCAATTGATATTATAAAGAACTTGGAGGAGAATAATTATGAAAAATAAATGGAAACGGAGTCTTGGACTCTTATCAGTAATTCTGGCTGTTTTCTCCATCCCGACAGTTGTATTTGCAGCAGGTATTGAAGAAGCTAACGTTCCTACTGGTTGGATGGGAATATTGACGTTAGTTCCGTTAATCATTGTACTAACTTTACTATTTTTGAAAGTGGACATGATCATTGCCGGATTAGTTGGTGGAGTTATTGCTATGATTATTGGAGGAATCGGATTTGCAGATGCCAACACGAAAGTTTTGGAAGCTATCCCAACAATGTTGAGTATTACTGTACCGATAATCAACTCAGCTATTGCTATGGCTGTGTTTAAATCAGGTGGTTATACCGCGGCATTGACACTAGCTAGTCGGGTAACTAAAGGAAAAGTAGAGTATATCTCTGCATTTATCGTTATTTTATTAGCAGCCGCTACTTATATGTCTGGTATTGGCGGAGGAAGCGCAATGGTAATCGCTCCTTTAGCATTTGCTGCTGTAGGTGTCGTTCCTGAATTGATCGCAGCTATGTCTTTAGCTGCTGCTGTTTCCTTTACTACATCTCCTGCTTCACTTGAATCTAGTATTGCTTCTGAATTAGGTGGATTTGAAGTAGCTGAATATGTAGCGACTATGAGACCATACTGGATCATATTCGTTGCCATGGCAATTTTATTAGCGTTTTTCGGAACAAAGAGAAGAAACATTGGATTCAAAGAAGATGCATCTAATGAATATAAAGACATGAGCAATGGAGAACTATTTAAATATACATTGCCGGCTATTTTCTTATTATTTGCTGTAATCTTTGGACCGCTGATCAACGATTTGGTAGGTATGGCGATCTTTACACCACTTGTTTACATGGTCGTTACTTTAGCTTTGATTTACGTATGTACGACATTCAAATTGAATCAAACAGTCGAAGCTATGATCGATGGATCAACTTACATTTTAACTCGCTTATTCCAAGTAGGTATTTTTCTAGGGTTTATCAACATTATCGCAGAAACAGGAACATTTGGAGTGATTGCTGGTGTTGCCAATTTAGCTCCAACTTTTCTAGTCGTTCCAGTAGCAGTTTTAACAGGCATCTTGATCGGTATACCTGCCGGAGCATATGTAGGATCAGTTCTAGCTTTAGTACTTCCGGTAGGAATCTCCTTAGGATTCTCACCATTAGCTTTAGGGCTTGTGACTATGGGAGTAGGTATGGGAAGTCAAATGAGTTTTGTTAACATCACCATGCAAGCTTTATCTTCTGGTTTCCAATTGCCGATCTTAGATATCGTAAAGGGCAATGTAAAATGGATCAGTATTGCTTCTGTAGCACTATTGATCATCGCGTTTATAGTAGCTTAACTTTAAATGAGAGGGTAGATGAGAATGGATATTTTATTGAAAAACGTGCGTTTGAATGATGGAGAAGATCTACAAGATGTAGGAATCAAAAATGGAGAGATTATTGCTATAGAGAAAGAGATCACTGAAACAGCGGATAAAGTAATTGAAGCAGATGGCCGTGTATTGGTACCTGGCTTTGTGGAAAGTCATATCCATTTAGATAAAGCGTTGATCGCCAGCCGTAAGCCTAATAAATCAGGTACTTTACAGGAAGCCATCAAAGTAACTGCTGAACTTAAACCGACTTTCTCAAAAGAAGACATTTACGACCGTGCAAAACAAGCGTTGGAAATGATCATTCCCCACGGGGTTACAACAATCAGAACCCATTCTGAATTTGATCCAGCTCAAGGATTTACAGGGTTTGAAACGATCTTGAAATTAAAAGAAGAGTATAAAGATTTAGTCGATATCCAAGTAGTAGCATTCCCGCAAGAAGGCATTTTTAAAGCTCCTGGAACTGATAAAATGATGTACGAAGCCATGGAAATGGGAGCAGATGTCGTAGGAGGTATACCTTACAATGATGCTCCGGCTAATGAACACATCGATTTAGTATTTGAAATCGCTAAAAAATACAACAAACCGATCGATTTGCACCAAGATTTTAGTGACGAAGCAGACAAAATGTCTATTGAGTATCTATGCCATAAAACGATTAAAGAAGGTTATCAAGGAAAAGTTTCTGTAGGACATTTAACTGCATTGCATGCTTTGCCCAAAGAACAATTGGATCCGATCATTCAATTGATGGTAGAGGCTGAAATCAGCGTTATGGCTTTACCAGCAACAGATTTACATTTAGGTGCTCGTAATGATGAATACAACGTAAGACGTGCGGTCACTCCGATTCGTAAATTGAGAGATGCTGGGGTGAATATGTGTATCGCAACCAATAATATCCGTAATGCTTTCACACCTTATGGAAATGGAGATATCCTACAAACAGCTATGTTGGCTATCCCTGTAGCTCATTTAGGTGGAGCAGATGACTTGCACACGGTATTGTCGATGATTACCGAAAATCCTGCAAAAGCTATTGGATTGATCAACTACGGTATCCAAGTGGGCAATCAAGCAGATGTTGTCTTATTGGATACAAAGGTCAAAGAAAATGCGATTATTGATATTCCGGAAAGACTGTATGTCATCAAAAATGGAAGAATTACAGTTGAAAACCATAGAGAAACTGTTGTTTATCGTTAATAAATAAATTGCTTAAAAAAATCCTGTTGCCTCCGAATTTAGGAAGTACACAGGATCTTTTTGTTAGTTTACTTTGATAACCAATCAATTACTTGCCGATAAGCTTCTTTGGCTTCTGGAATGAAGGGGTCACGATCAAAATCGTGTTCCAGACCTTTGACTGAAAAGAAATAGGAATCGGGAATAGAAGCCTGTAAAGTTTTGCCTATTCTGTAAGGAACATCTTGATCATCTATGCTTTGAGCGATAAAAGTAGGGGGCAAAGTTTGCAGTTCATCTGTTGTCAAAGAGAAGTCTCGACGATCCTCTTGAGTAGCATGTAAATATTCGATCCACTTGCCAGTCTGTCTAGCATATAAGTACAACGCATAACGAGTTTGCAACGGACCTTTAGCAAGAGGTGATGTACCAATCAATTTATGAATCATTTTTTCGGGCATCACCGGATACTTTTTGTAGTGCGCGTTTGGTTTTTGAAAACTATAATCACTGAGTGAATAGTAACCGTAAAAACTAATTACTTTGGTGGGGTCAGGGAGTTCAGGATCTTTGGCCAGCAGAAGAGATAAATAAGCTCCGGCAGAACGTCCGAATAAGATAAACGCACTGCTGGTGATGCCCAGAGTAGCTCGATATTCTTTGGTGAACCACTGCAGCCCTTTTTTGGTTTCGTTGTAGATGTCTTTCAATGGTGTTTCAGGCGCTAAGGGATAGTCTAAAGCTAAAAAATGGTATCCTGCTTCTAAAAAATCTTGAATATAGTCTTCAGGCAAATCGTCACGTTGACCGTATACTAAGCCTCCGCCATGGATATAAATGATGGTCTGCTCATTCGGCACAGATGAGGTTTTGTAAAAAGTTGCTTCAAGTGTTAAAGATCGATATTTGGTGTAAGGATGGTTTTTTGGTGAAAGTACCATTTGAATCCTCCTTTTTAATTCACATATGTACCAATTGTTGTCCTTAGAGTAGCATACAAACCATTTGTTGAAAAAGGAAGAGTAGAGTGAAATGGCTTTTTTATCCATAAGAGGTAAAAAAAAGCTCGTAATTTGTCTTTTTATGCAAATGTATACGCTGTCAGTAGCTATTATAATGAAGAAGTAAACAAAGAATGGAGGTAAATATATTGATTTATACAAAGATAAAAGAAAACAGTTATCAAGACTCTATCAATTTGATGCTATTGACCAACGCAGTGAGCACGATCGATGGCGTTGAAAAAGCTCAAGTCATGATGGGGACTGATGCCAATAAAGATATTTTGAAAGAAGCTGGACTTTACAACGATGAGGTCCAAAAAGCCCAACCTAGTGATATGGTAGTAGCAGTAGATTCTGAAGATGAGGCTGTTCTTTCTGATGTAATGGATGAAGTGGAAAACTTTTTAGGTGACTTATCTGTCAAAAAAGAAAGCAGCCAAGTGAAAGATGCACGTAATTGGGAAGAAGCATTAGAATCTCAACCAGATGCTAATTTAGCTTTGATTTCTGTACCTGGGATCTATGCAGCTGATGAAATCGAAACAGCATTAGACAACAATCTTCATGCATTTGTATTCAGTGACAATGTATCAAAAGAAGATGAAGTACGTTTGAAGAAAAAAGCTCATGAAAAAGGCTTATTGGTCATGGGACCTGACTGTGGAACTGGAGTCATCTCAAATGTGCCGATGGCTTTTACTAATGTAGTGAAACCCGGAAATATCGGAATAGTAGGAGCTTCTGGTACAGGAATCCAAGAAGTAACCACCATCATTGATCGTTTGGGCGGCGGAGTGGTTCACGCGATCGGAACTGGCGGACGCGATTTGTCGGATGAAGTTGGCGCGATCACAATGAAAGATGCTTTAGTAGGATTAGCTGAACATGAACCGACAGATGTCATTGTCGTTATTTCTAAGCCACCTGCACCAGAAGTTCGTGATGAAGTGGTTCGTTTGCTTCATGATCTACCGGAACCAGTAGTGGCGATTTTCCTTGGAGAGAATCCAGAACACCATGAAGGAGACGTCTATCTAGCGCATACCTTAGAAGAAACAGCTCATATCGCAGTAGACTTAGCAAATGGTCAAGAAGTCAAAGACCGTTACCAAGAAAAACCACAACATTTAGGAAGCAAAAAAGTTGGAGCTGATAAAACAGTTAAAGGACTTTATTCAGGCGGAACGTTAGCTTCTGAAGCAGCCATGTTGATTTCTGAGGCTTTAGAATTAGGCGGTTTGATCAAAGAAGAAGGCTTTATTTTAAAAACCAATGGATTTGAAGTGATGGATCTCGGTGACGATATTTATACACAAGGTAAACCTCACCCGATGATCGATCCAGAAGTACGGAAGAAAAAAATTCAAGAATACGCTGCAGATGAAAATACTGGCGTCATCTTATTGGATGTTGTTTTAGGATACGGCTCGCATCCAGATATGGCAGGCGTACTGGTACCTGTGATCAAAGAAGCTTTAGAAACAGCTGAAACTGAAAAACGTGAACTTACTTTCATCGGAACCGTTTGCGGAACTCAACAAGACCCTCAAGATTACGACCAAGCCAAACGTACTTTAGAGGAAGCTGGTGTATTGGTTGAAGACAGTAATGCTAAAGCTGTAAGACTAGCCTTGCATTTGATGGGCAAAGACGTAGAAGATGCACCTAAAGAAGTGAAAAGTTACGATCAAGAAAAACGAGAGTTGCCAGCAGTAAGTGAAGCGATAACTGATCTGCTAAACACAAAACCAAGAGTGATCAACATTGGTGTTGAAAGCTTTAGTGAGGTCGTTCGTGAACATGGAGGACAAGCAGTTCAATACAATTGGAAACCAATAGCAGGCGGCAACCGCAAATTGATCAAAATCTTGAGTCAATTGAAACACATGGACGAGATCAATGAACAAAATGAACGAGTGATCGGACGTTTTAAAGATGCGCAACCATTTTTAGTAGATGTTGTACCAGCGCATACAGTCATTCCTGAGTTGAAAGAAAAAGTCTTGCTGCATGCTGGTCCGCCAATCGCTTATGAAGACATGACTGGGCCGATGCAAGGATCTTGTGTAGGAGCGACCTTATATGAAGGCTGGGCTGAAACAGAAGAAGAAGCTAGAAGAATGCTGGAAAACGGCGAGTTCACATTTATTCCGTGTCACCACGTGAATGCAGTTGGACCAATGGGTGGGATCACTTCTATGCACATGCCAGTTTTAGTAATGGAAAACCGCTTAACGAACAACACAGCTTACTGTATCTTGAATGAAGGAATCGGAAAAGTCCTACGCTTCGGTGCATTCTCGCAAGAAGTTGTGGATCGCTTGACGTGGATTCAAGATGTATTAGCGCCTGTTTTAAGTAAAGCATTGCGCAAATTAGATGGCGGATTGAACGTGAACGTATTGGCTTCCAAAGCGATCACAATGGGGGATGAATTCCACCAACGGAATATCGCAGCTAGTTTGTTATTCTTGAAAGAAATCTCTCCGAAAATTCTATCATTGGATGATGTAGATAACGCGATGAAACAGGAAGTTATCCAATTCTTAGCGGACACAGACCAGTTCTTCTTAAACATTATGATGGCAACTGGTAAAGCGATCGTTGATGGAGCACGTCAACTGACAGAAGGAACGATCGTCACAACGATGACTCGTAATGGTAAAGATTTTGGGGTTCGTATCAGTGCTTTAGGCGACAAATGGTTCACAGCACCAGTAAATACACCTAAAGGGCTTTACTTTACTGGTTTCAGTGAAGAAGATGGAAACCCGGATATTGGGGATAGTGCTATTACAGAAACGATCGGCGTTGGCGGTATGGCTATGATCGCAGCTCCAGGTGTGACTCGATTTGTTGGGGCTGGCGGTTTTGAAGATGCCTTACGTGTCAGCAACGAAATGAGCGAGATTTGTGTGGCACACAATCCGAACTACAGTATCCCGACTTGGGACTTCAAGGGTGCTTGTTTAGGAATCGATATCCGTAAAGTTGTAGAAACAGGGATTACACCAATTATCAATACAGGTATCGCACACAAAAAAGCAGGACTTGGCCAAGTAGGCGCCGGAACTGTACGTGCACCACTAGCTTGTTTTGAAAAAGCATTGGTAGCATATGCTGAATCGGTTGGAATCGAAGTAGAGGAAGCCTAATGTCAGCCATCAAAAGAGAGACAAAAAGTAATTTTTTGTCTCTTTATTTTAAAAATTCTTTGCAAATGGGGAGCATTCATACGTTATTTGAAAACAGTTTGAATGTTCAGTTCCCATTCGGTTTGATCCACATTGGACAAATCGGGATGCCCTTATCGCCATTCGGCTGCTTGATCAGTACGAAAGAATACCGTCAGCTGCATGACCAATGCCAACCAGGAGATTTGGTTCGATATAAGCAAGGAAACTTGTATTTCTATACGCAAAAAAACGTTATCAAAGTAGAACTGGATATATTCGAGGAAGTAGACTTATCTATTCCCGAACTGAAACCTTTAAGCAGTAAATTGGAAAAGAGCGTATTCTATCAAGTATTTGTAGAGACTCTGTTCTCGTTATCTGTTGAAACCGGCTTGCCTTTGAACGATACAATCAAAGAAGGGCTCAAGATTTTAGCCGAACCCAATAGGAACGAAAAACGGTTATCAGATGAAGACATCATTGGGATATTGATAGGTAGAGGGATCGGTTTGACACCAAGCGGAGACGATATCTTGATTGGGTACACCTTTGCGCGGATGCTGTTTCAAGAAGCAGATGAGTGGAAAGAAAAAGTCGCAGCGGCGCTCCAAGAAAAAAAGACGACTGCTATCAGTGAAGCTTACTTTAGTGCATTGCTAAAAGGATACATCAATGAGAATTTTTTGTATTTGGCGCAATTAGTTACTGAAACTGACCGAAAAAAAATACTAGACACTATTCAAAGGTTGAAACGATTCGGCCACACTTCAGGGACGGACACGTTGTATGGTTTTGCTTTAGGGTTGCATTATGTACAGAAAAAGGAGAGATAAACGAGTGAAGAAAAAGATTGTAGTAGCATTAGGCGGGAATGCGATTTTATCGACAGACGCTAGTGCCGAAGCGCAAGAACAAGCGTTAGCAGAGACAGCTGAAAAATTGGCTGTCTTAGTGGAGCAAGGAAATGAATTGATTATTTCACACGGAAATGGTCCTCAAGTAGGGAACTTGTTGTTGCAACAAGCTGCAGCCGATTCCAAAAAAAATCCAGCGATGCCATTGGATACCTGCGTTGCTATGACACAAGGAAGCATCGGTTACTGGATGCAAAAAGCGATGAGACAAGCTCTGAAAGATCGCGGAATTGCAAAAGACGTTGCTACAGTATTGACCGAAGTTGTAGTCGATGCGAATGATCCGGCATTTGAAGACCCTACGAAACCTGTCGGGCCATTCTTTACGGAGGAAGAAGTGAAGTCATTATCTTCTGAAGCTGTCTATAAAGAAGATGCCGGCCGCGGATGGCGCAAAGTAGTTCCGTCTCCAAAACCTATCAATATCACAGAAGCACCGATCGTTGAACAGTTGATCAAACAAGGAGTCATCACGATCTCAACGGGCGGCGGTGGAATACCAGTAATTGAAAAAGACGGCAAAGTTGTCGGCGTGGAAGCTGTTATTGATAAAGATTTTGCTTCTGAGAAGCTGGCTGAACTGGTTGATGCAGACTTATTCATCATTTTGACAGGTGTTGATAACGTTTATATCAATTACAATAAACCAGACCAAAAGAAATTAGAAGTTATTACCACAAATGAATTGAAACAATACATCCAAGAAGATCAATTTGCGCCAGGCAGCATGTTGCCAAAAGTCGAAGCAGCTATTTTATTTGCTGAACAGTCTCAAAAAGGCGGCGAAACGGTAATCACTTCATTGGAGAACCTTTCAAATGTCATCAACGAGAATGGCGGAACGAGAGTAGTGAAGAAATAGGTTCTAAAGAAAATTTTAAAAATAAAGCCTATGCAGGTGTACCAAGAAGCAGAAACTCAATTATGTGATCCTTCATTGAAAGTATTGTGTTCCAATCTTTTGGAAATTAATTTGATTTAAGTCGTGCTTATGTAAAATATGGCAATAAGTAAGAGTTATTGGTGGTTTTAAAACCTTATCAATAACTCTTTTTTGTTGCCGAACCAAAATAGTTGAACCGAATCTTCTATTATTGTTACTCTACAAATAGAAATTACATTCATGAAGGAGGAATTTTTGATGAGCGGAGAAACTATTTTAATAACAGGTGCCGGAACAGGTTTTGGGAAAGATATCGCGTTTAAGCTGGCTGGGATGGGAAAAAATGTGATCGCTAGTGTTGAAGCGATGTCGCAGGTTTCTGCATTGGAAAAAGAAGCACAAGAAAAAGGTGTTTCGATGCAAATTGAAAAGCTGGATGTCACCAACGAGAAAGACCGTGAGAAAGCATGGAAATGGGATATAGATATCCTGGTTAATAATGCAGCTATTAAAGAGGGCGGCTCATTGATGGATATCCCCGAAGAAAATCTGCGTAGTCAATTTGAAGTCAATGCGATCAGTCCAATTATTCTTACAAAAGAATTTGCACGTAAAATGGTGAAAAAACAAAAAGGGCGTATCGTATTTGTTTCTTCGATTTCTGGTCTGACGGTCAATCCTTTTTCTGGTCCTTATGCTGGGTCTAAACATGCAGTAGAAGCATTTGCGGATGCGTTGAGCAAAGAGCTGCAAGAGTTTAATGTGGAAGTTGCGACTGTGAATCCAGGTCCTTACCTAACTGGTTTTAACGACCGTGAATTTGAGACTTGGAAAAACTGGCCAGATGATCCTGAACAAGTTTTTGATTACAGAAAATTGGCGTTTCCATATGAACAGTATGATCCAAAAGAAGTGACCGATCCCGCTGTCAAAGTTATTTTGGGTGAAACGAAAACGTATCGTAATGTGGTCCCCGAAAAAATGGTTCCTCAAATCAAAGAGCAAATGGAACAACTATGGGGGAAAAAAACGGACGACAAATTAGGCAAACGACATGAGATGGTGCAAAAAGCTTATCAGATTGAGCCTGGTACAAAAGCGGAAGAGGATTAAATAGATAATTTTTTAGTAGAAGAGGAATCTGCAGCTGCCGGGTTCCTCTTCTTTTTTATCAAGTGAGAAACTGCTGGTCAAACCAGATATAAAACTTTTCTTGTGCGTGTTATAATGAAAACGAAATCATTTAAAGGGAGGTTATTATGAGTCATTACGAGAAATTACATAGTGGAGAGCTGTATGATCCAAATGATGCTGCTGTTTTGGCAGATCAGTTAGAGTGTCTTGAACGTCTATATGATTTTAATGCAACGCGTCCTACCGAAGTAGCCAAAAGAAATGTGTTGTTAAAAGAAATGTTTGCGGAAATAGGAAAAGGTTGTCACATTGAGCCTCCATTTCATGCGAATTGGGGCGGCTACCATGTGCACTTTGGTAAAAATGTTTATGCCAATTTCAATTTGACTTTGGTAGATGATACACATATTTACGTAGGTGATCATGTGATGTTTGGACCGAATGTGACAATAATTGCAGGTACGCACCCTGTATCTCCAGAATTACGAAAAAAGGGGATGCAATATAATTTACCGGTACGAATCGAGAACAATGTTTGGATCGGATCTGGAGCCCAAATATTGCCAGGAGTGACGATCGGAGACAATTCCGTGATCGGAGCTGGTAGTGTCGTAACGAAAGATATCCCAGCAAATGTGGTAGCAGTAGGCAGTCCATGTAAGCAAATCCGGATAATTACAGAAGAAAATCGAGATAAAGAACGAAACTTGATTTAATCCTTATTTAAGAAAGGAAGAAATAAATGGAACTACTCACAAAATATATTATAGCCTTGACTAATTTGTACGGAATCGCCCCCAAAAAAGTAGTATTGGAGGTTTACAATTCGCAAAATCAGAAACAACTGACTATTGAAGAATTGGACCAACAGACGGAGGCTTCTGCAGAAGATCTTACAGAGCGCTTTGTCATCTCTATGGAGGAGTATTTTGTAGATGATTCTTTGTTGATGTATGAAACAGATATCCCTAATTTACTGGCAGAAAAAGCCGATAAACCGTACTACATTCCTGAAAAACAGGAATTACTTCGTTATGAGGATGATTTTTATTTTGAGAAAACTCCACCCTATAAAGCCTTTTTCAATTATATGAGGGACTGCTTTCCTGGAGATAAAGAATATATCGAAGAAGTCGTTCGTCGAAATAGCTGAGATGAAGGGTGTACCGGTGGAAAAATTATATTCTGAGGGAATAGGGATACAGTTTTTCGAAGAAGAAGATGAAACATAAATCCGTATCCTTTTAGCAACTACTTGTCTTTAAGGTTCCGAATATCTTAATTTATTCTAAAATTCCGTCATTTGTTCTTAAATTCTTCGTATTCTATGGGTATAATAGGTGTAAGATTACAGTTTAAAGGAGCTCATTTCCATGGATTTGTTTGTGGATTTTTTGAAACAATGTCAAAAACAACTGGATTGGAAGAAAAGTTCCCGTGTTTTAGTAGCCGTGTCTGGTGGTGTTGATTCGATGGTACTGTTGGATCTGATGCAACGATTGCCGAATGAATGGAAGCCATGGTTCGGTGTGGTCCATGTCAATCATCAGTTACGAGAAGCTTCTATCCATGAAGCGAAGTTTCTGGAACAATTTTGCCGTCAAGCTAAGATCCCGTTTTTTATGACCAAATGGGAAAAGAATCAGCAACCGACTGCGAATGTTGAAGAAGCGGCCCGCAAATTCCGTTATACTTTTTTTAAAGATATTTTCACTGAGCAGCAAGCAACGCATTTATTGACTGCACACCACGGAGACGATCAAATTGAAACAATTTTGATGCGGATGGTGCGTGGAGCTTCATTAGAGAGTATGGCTGGTATCAAAGCGGCTCGACCTTTTTTAGAGGGCATGCTGGTGAGACCTTTATTGGCTTATACAAAGGAACAACTGTACCAGTACAGCGAAGAGCGTCAGCTTCACTATTTTGAAGATGAGACCAATCAAAGTTTGGCGTACACACGCAATCGTTATCGCAATCAAGTGATCCCGCTACTGAAAGAAGAAAATCCTCAATTGGTTCCCCATTTTGCCAACTTTTCAAGTGATCTACAAGATGTGTTAGCTGTGGCGCAAGCAGAAGTCGAAAGACAGTTGGAACACATCAGTAAAAAAGCAGCCAATGGAAAACAGGAATTGGATCGTAAAGCTTATCTTGATTTGGATAAAAGGATGCAACGATTGGTGTTGCAAGTGTTGCTGATGAAGGTTTATCAGAATGAAGATCAACCGTTTCAGCGGCAACACATTCAAGATATTCATGACTTATTGAGCAGCGAACACCCCAATAGGCAGATCGACTTGCCGGGAAATTGGCTGGCAAAGCGAAGATATGATACGCTGATAGTCTGCCCAGCTGAAAAGAACCACTTTCCAGTTGAAATAGCTAGGAAATTACATTTAGGTGAATGGGTCAATTTGCCACAGGGTGGAAAGATCGGGTTGTTCACAGCAGATACATTTCTAGAAAGCAACGGACGAAAAATCATCTGGCTGGACGCCACGAGTGTTCGATTGCCGTTATTGATTCGTCAACGCGAGCCTGGAGACCGTATGTCATTGAAAGGCAGTGGGGGAACGAAAAAAATCAAAGATATACTGATTGATCAAAAAGTTCCGCTGGAGCAACGAGATGAACTAAGAGTGGTTTGTGATGCTACGGGAGACGTGATCTGTTTCCTAGGTTACAAAGATTCTAGATTGTCTATTGAGCGGGAAACTGATACAATACAGTACATACTAATTCATGACCAAAACGGTGATGAAAGCTAAAAGGAGAACTTAATGTTATGCAAAACGATATCGAAAAAATTCTAGTAACTCCGGAAGAACTACAAAAGAGAACGCAAGAGCTAGGAAAAGAATTAAGCGAAGAATATCAAGACAAAGATCCTCTTGTAGTAGGAATTTTAAAAGGGGCTGTTCCGTTTTTATCTGATTTGACAAAAGCAATGGATGTTAAATTAGAAATGGACTTCATGGATGTATCAAGTTATGGAAATGCAATGGTTTCTTCTGGAGAAGTAAAAATCTTAAAAGATTTGGATACGAATGTAGAAGGCCGTAATATTTTAATTGTAGAAGATATCATCGATAGCGGACGTACGTTATCTTACATCATCGATATGTTCAAATACCGCAAAGCAAAATCCATCAAAATCGTTACTCTGCTCGATAAACCAGAAGGTCGTGTCATACAACTAGAAGCTGATTATGTAGGTTTCTTAGTTCCGAATGAATTTGTAGTAGGATACGGTTTAGACTTTATGGAACATTATCGTAATCTTCCTTACATCGGTGTGTTAAAGCCAAAAATTTACGAGTAAAAATGTTTGGTCAATTATGGTCAAATATGATATGATAAAGTGGATTCAGTCGTAATAAAAACGTAAAACAAATGAAAAGTTTGAATGAAAGTAAGGGAGGTCGACTGTGTGAAAAAGGGATTCTTAAAAAATGGGATTTTTTATGCCATTGTGTTTATTGGGATCATTGGGATCGTATCTTGGGCGACCGGAGGAAACTCTGATGAACAAAGCCAAGGTATTTCAGCTAGTGATTTTGTAACTCAATTGGAAAATAATGAGATCGAATCATTTACAATGCAACCAACTGCTGGTGTCTATTCGATTTCTGGTAAATACCGCGAGGAACAACCTGCGCAAGAATCGGAAGAAAGTAGTAACATTCCGATTATTGGAACCACTGATTCAGAGGTAACAAACTTTACTACATCTATTTTACAAAATGACCCGATAGTTTCCGAAATATGGGAAATATCAAAAGAAAATAATACTGAAGTGACTCCGTTGCAAGAAGAGTCATCAGGTATCTGGGTAACATTGTTAATATCTGTCTTACCTTTAGTTATCTTCATCTTCTTTATTTATATGATGATGGGACAAAGTGGTCAAGGCGGTGGCGGCCAAGGTGGTCGTGGAGTTATGAACTTTGGTAAATCAAAAGCTAAAGAAGCCGATACAAAAGCAAGTAAAGTCCGTTTTTCAGATGTTGCTGGAGCGGAAGAAGAAAAAGAAGAACTTGTAGAAGTTGTAGAGTTCTTAAAAGATCCAAGACGGTTTGCCAACTTAGGTGCTCGTATTCCTGCAGGAGTTTTATTAGAAGGACCTCCTGGTACAGGTAAAACATTGCTTGCTAAAGCCGTTGCCGGTGAAGCAGGAGTGCCGTTCTACTCCATTTCAGGTTCTGAATTTGTGGAAATGTTCGTTGGGGTCGGAGCAAGTCGTGTACGTGACTTGTTTGAAAATGCTAAGAAAAATGCACCTTCGATCATCTTTATTGATGAGATCGATGCAGTAGGTCGTCAACGTGGAGCCGGTATGGGTGGCGGACACGATGAACGTGAACAAACGTTAAACCAATTGCTTGTTGAAATGGATGGTTTCTCTGGAAACGAAGGTATCATCGTAATTGCAGCAACAAACCGTGCTGACGTATTAGATCCAGCTTTACTTCGTCCAGGTCGTTTTGACCGTCAAATCATGGTTGGGCGTCCAGATGTTAAAGAACGTGAAGCTATCTTGAAAGTACATGCGAAAAACAAACCGCTTGCTACTGATGTAGACTTAGGAGTAGTGGCTAGACAAACGCCAGGCTTTGCCGGTGCAGATCTAGAAAACTTATTGAATGAATCAGCTTTAGTAGCAGCAAGAAGAAACAAGAAATCTATTGATGCTTCAGATATCGATGAAGCTCAAGACCGTGTAATTGCGGGTCCTGCTAAGAAAGACCGTGTGATCAGTAAAACTGAGCGAGCTATGGTGGCTTACCATGAATCTGGACATACGATCGTAGGTATGGTCTTAAATGATGCTCGTGTAGTTCACAAAGTTACTATTGTACCTCGTGGACGTGCAGGCGGATATGCGATCATGCTTCCTAAAGAAGATCGTTTCTTGATGACGAAAAAAGAAATGTTTGAACAAATTGTTGGATTACTTGGTGGACGTGTGGCTGAAGAAATGGTCTTTGATTCTAAATCTTCAGGAGCCAGCAATGACTTCCAACAAGCAACTCAATTGGCTCGTAGTATGGTAACAGAGTACGGAATGAGTGATAAACTTGGTCCAGTACAATACGAAGGAAACAGTCAAGTATTCCTTGGCCGTGACTACGGAAATACTAAAGGCTACTCTGAGCAAATTGCTTACCAAATCGACCAAGAAGTATTGTCGATTATGAATAAAGCGCACGATGAAGCGCGCAGAATTTTAGAAGAGCATAAATCAGAGCACAAATTGATTGCTGAGAAATTACTTGAACTTGAAACGTTAGATGAACGCACAATCAAGAGCTTATTTGAAACAGGGGAAATGCCTCCTGTTACAGAAAGCGATGAATTCCCACGTGAAAAACGCGAAGGGGAAGGACTATCTTTTGAAGAAATCAAACGAGCTCGCGAACAAAAAGAACGCGAACGTGAGCAACAAGCTAGAGAACAAGCTCAAGAAGTAGCTAAAGAAGTAGCAGAAGATCCAGATAAAGTAGTCGAAGAAGTTAAAAAAGAATTAGGTGTTGATGAAGAAGACGAATCTTCACAAGGTGACGATACTGCGTTGACAAAACAAGGTAAAGATTCAACTGATGAAGAGGACGAAAAAGATACACCTAAAGAGTAGACAAATTTTTAGCGAGACTGTATACTGAGTTACCAAATGAAGAGGGTTGCGGTAAAATCCGCAACCCTCTTTCATACGATATGAATTAGTATGAGAATCAGAAAGTAGGGAAATGAATGTCAGATTATTTATTGAAAAGTATTTGTTACGATGGACAGATCCGTGTTTTTACTATTGATGCTACAGAAACTGTTGCCGAAGCACAACGCAGACATGATACATGGAGTGCGTCTTCTGCAGCATTAGGACGTACAATGGTTGGTGCGCTGTTATTAGGTGTAATGGTAAAAGGTGATGAAAAAGTAACGGTAAAAGTTGAAGGAAACGGCCCAACTGGTCACATTATTGCTGACAGTAATGGAAGAGGAACTGTTAAGGGGTACATTGCAAACCCTAAAGTAAGTCTGCCGTTGAATGAAAATGGTAAGATCGATGTTCGTGGAGCTGTAGGTACTGAAGGCACATTAACTGTAACAAAAGACTTAGGATTAAAAGAACCATTTGCTGGGCAAGTTCCTTTGATAAGCGGAGAATTAGCAGAAGACTTTACGTATTACATGGCAACAAGTGAACAAACTCCGTCTGCATTTGGACTAAGTGTATTAGTGGATAAGGATGAATCTATCAAAGCAGCAGGCGGATTTATGATCCAAGTTATGCCAGGTGCTACTGATGAAACCATTACAGCTATCGAAAAAGCTATTGCAGAAATCCCGATGGTTTCTCGTTTAATGGAAGATGGTGAAACTCCTGAAGAAATCTTAAACCGTTTAGTAAGCGGAGGAGAGCCAAAAATCTTAGAGAAAATGCCGATTGCTTTTGAATGTGACTGTTCAAAAGAACGCTTTGCTGGTGCTATTGTGTCATTAGGTAAAAAAGAGATTGATGACATGATCACTGAAGACCAAGGTGCTGAAGCAGTTTGTCACTTCTGTGGCAACCATTACAACTTCTCAGTAGAAGAATTGGAAGAATTAAAAACAAACGCGTAACACCATTAATCATGCAAATAGAAACCTTGTTAAGAGCTGAGGCTGCTTGACATTGACTGCTGAAAAATTTCCTTAACAATTGGGAACTTTTTCAGCAGTTTTTTGGTTTTTATAGGAGAGCAGAACGTCTGTAGAGGGAGTTGCGTGTCATAATGGACGCTCGATTTTGAAAAAGGGAACATAAAAATGATTTGCGTTCCTTTTTGGGAAGAAAATGAAGAAAAAGGTGATGCAACAATAATTTGCGTTCCCTTTTGAAAAAAATCCACCCAAATTCGTCACATAAAAGAAAAAAACCTGATTTTTCAATAGATGTAAATGGTTGCATTTATAAAAAAAGAACGGTAAACTTGGGTGGAAGAACCCACTAAAAGTAAGAAGAGTTGAAAAAATAGGAGGCTTTATGTATATGGGAAAAGTTGTTCATTCAGTTTCAGATTTGATTGGAGAAACACCGTTATTAAGATTGACGAAAGTCGTTCCGCCAGATGCTGCGGAAGTATACGTAAAATTGGAATCTTTTAATCCTGGTGGTAGTGTTAAGGACCGTATTGCATTAAACATGATTGAAGTTGCTGAGCAAGAAGGTAAGTTGAAAAAAGGCGATACGATCATTGAACCGACAAGTGGAAATACTGGCGTGGGTTTAGCGATGATCGGTGCGGCTAAAGGGTACAAAGTATTGATCGTTATGCCGGATACAATGAGTTTAGAACGTCGCAAATTGGCGCAAGCTTATGGAGCTGAGTTATTGCTCACTCCTGGTGCTGATGGTATTAAAGCTTCTATCGCAAAAGCTAAAGAATTAGCTGAGCAAGATGGTTTCTTTATGCCGATGCAATTTGAAAACTTAGCAAATCCTGCAGTACATGCTGCGACAACGGGTCCAGAGATTTTGGCTGCTTTTGATGGAGAAGCTCCGGATGCTTTCGTTTCCGGTGTTGGAACTGGCGGAACGCTAACTGGGGCTGGGAAAGTATTGAAAAATGTGGATCCTGACATTACGATCTACGCTGTAGAGCCAGCTGAATCTCCAGTCTTAAGCGGAGGAGACCCTGGATCTCACAAAATCCAAGGTATCGGAACTGGATTTGTACCAACCGTATTAGACACTATTCTATACGATAAAGTACTTCAAGTATCAAGTGAAGACGCAGCTGAAATGGCAAGACGTTTAGCCAAAGAAGAAGGTTTGTTAGTTGGTCCATCTTCTGGAGCAGCCATTAAAGCCGCTATTGATGTAGCGAAAACAATGAAGAGTAGTCAACGCGTAGTAACTGTGGCTCCTGATAATGGAGAACGTTACTTGTCAACGGGCGTATTTGATGTAGAACAATAAGGGAATTAAGTAGTGGCGAGTACCTTGATTGAGAGGTGCTTGCTTTTTTTTGTATTTCATTTTGAGTAGATATGAAGTTTGATGAAAATCAGTCTATAGAATAGATCGGTTCTTTTCAAACCGCATAAAAATGTGTTATTATATATCGTATGAAAATCGTCAAGCGAACTAAATGAAAAAAGTTAGGGGATTAGAGGCTTTGGCCGCTAATTGCCTTGCTTTTTTTGCGCACTCTTGGCATTATAAAGGGAGAGCTGAGAAGCTAAACAGAATGGAGAGAAACTAATGAGCAATGAAAATTCGCATTTAGAAGAATTGAATGATCAATTGCAAGTACGCCGTGAAAAATTACAAACATTGCGTGATCGCGATATTGAGCCATTCGGTGGCAAATTTAAACGAACACACTTATCCAAAGAATTACATGAAACTTATGACGCGTTGACCAAAGAAGAAATTGAAGAAAAAGAAATCGTGGTAACTGTTGCCGGTCGTATCATGACAAAACGTGGTAAAGGTAAAGTAGGGTTTGCCCACTTACAAGATCGTAAAGGTCAGATCCAAATTTATGTTCGTAAAGACGCTGTTGGAGAAGATGATTATGAAACATTCTTAAGTGCTGACTTAGGGGATTTCATAGGTGTTACAGGTACTTTAATGAAAACCAACACTGGAGAAGTGACCGTAAAACCTACTTCAATTACTCAATTGTCTAAAGCTTTACGTCCGTTGCCGGACAAATACCATGGTTTGACGAATGTAGAACAACGCTACCGTCAACGTTACTTAGATTTGATCAGTAACCCAGAAAGCTATGACCGTTTTGTAAAACGTAGCCAAATCATTGCTGAAGTACGTAAATATTTGAACAACCAAGATTACATTGAAGTAGAAACACCAACTCTTCATAATATTCCTGGTGGTGCTGCAGCTCGTCCATTTATTACACACCACAATGCTTTGGATATGGAATTGTATTTGCGCATTGCTCTAGAATTGCATTTGAAACGATTGGTTGTCGGTGGGATGGAACGCGTTTATGAAATCGGACGTGTATTCCGTAATGAAGGGGTCGATACGACTCATAATCCTGAATTTACCATGTTAGAAGTTTATACTGCTTATACAGATTACGAAGATGTAATGGATCTAACTGAAGGATTGATCCGTACAGTTGCTCAGAATGTTTTAGGCACTGGGAAAATCACTTACAATAAAATAGACATTGATTTAGAAACTCCATGGAAGAGAATCCATATGGTCGATGCAATCAAAGAACAAACAGGGGTTGATTTCTGGCAAGAAATGACGGCTGAAAAAGCTCGCGAAATTGCTAAAAAACACAATGTCCCTGTAGAAGCACACAGCCAATTTGGCCACGTTGTGAATGAATTCTTTGAAATGTTTGTTGAAGAAACATTGATCCAACCAACATTTGTTTATGGACATCCAGTGGAAATTTCTCCGTTAGCGAAGAAAAATCCTGAAGATCCACGTTTCACAGACCGCTTTGAAGTGTTTATTGTTCAACACGAATACGGTAATGCATTTAGTGAATTAAACGATCCGATCGATCAAAGAGATCGTTTTGAACAACAAATGAAAGAACGTGAACAAGGAAACGATGAAGCTCACCAAATCGATGAAGACTTTATCGAATCATTAGAGTATGGTATGCCTCCAACAGGTGGGCTTGGAATCGGTATCGACCGTTTAGTTATGCTGCTAACAAACGAGCAATCTATTCGTGATGTATTACTATTCCCAACTATGCGTAACATATAAGAGGAATAAGATCATACGAAAACTGATCTGCACAACTTGTTGAAGAACAGAATAAAGATGTAAAGAGAAGGCTGGGGTTTTCCCCAGTCTTTTTGTTTCCTTCAATATTTCAAAGTGAATCGCTCACAGAAATTAGAAAAAACTAGTATAATGTATCTAAAGGAGGGGAGTTCATGGACGAAAATAAATATTTTTGGTATACGCGTACTTATATAACAACTTTTGCTTCTATAATTGGGGTAGATATAATGGAAAAATTAAAAAAAGATTGTTTTCGGTCTTTAAAGGCTCCTCTTGTTATGGAAATACAGAAATAAATACTAGGAGTGTTTCTACTTATGAAAGATTCAAAATATATCTCGTTCCTTGGTGGTAAGAATTTAATTTATACACTCGGTATGTTCATCATGATTGGGGTATTGATTTTTATTTATGATCAAATCGCTTTTATTTTTGAACCGCTACTTGTTTTCTTTTCATCGGTTATAGCGCCGTTGATTTTAGCTGTATTGGCCTACTTTCTTTTTAATCCTCTGATCGACTGGTTAGAAAAACATCGTTTGAAACGGGTTTGGGGAGTAATTCTCTTATTCCTTGTGTTGACAGGCGCCTTAGTTGGTCTGATATTTTTGGTTGTTCCTTATATTAGCGAACAAGTAACGCAATTCGTAGAAGCTTTTCCAGAATATGTTGATAGCATCGGTGCTACTATTATGGGATGGACTGAGAATTCAGTTTTTGAAGAGACGACTAATAACGTGATTGAATGGTTCAATGGCTGGATCGGGGAATTGCCAAGCAATATTGTGGACTACCTGACCACAGCTATCACAGGGATATCAAGCGTAGTTTCTACAGTATCCAGCTTTATCGTAATCATGGTAACTTTTCCTATCATTCTGTTCTTCTTACTGAAAGATGACAAAAAGTTTATTAACTATGTAATGAAGATTATTCCGCCAAAATTTCGAAAGGATACCCGCTCTTTAGCTGAAATTATTGCAAATCAAGTTGGTTCTTATGTCAAAGGTCAATTAACGATTTCGTTATTCTTAGGTATTATGATGTTTATTGGGTTTACAGTTATTGGCTTGAATTATGCGGGGATTCTAGCTATTGTAGCCAGTGTTACTAGTATAATTCCGTATATCGGTGCTACTCTCGCAATGATACCTGCGATTATCATTGCCTTAACTACTTCATGGTTTATGTTAGCTAAATTGATTATCGTTTGGTTGGTTGTTCAATTCCTAGACGGGAATTTTGTCGAGCCGAATGTTATGGGGAAAAATTTGAAGATTCATCCATTAACGATCATCATCGTCTTGCTTGTACTGGGTGAGCTCTTAGGGTTAGTTGGATTGATACTGGGAGTTCCAATTTATGCGATCAGTAAAGTACTAGTCACATTCGTATTCCGCAAATTCAAACAACGTTACAATCGTTTCTATGCTAGTGAAGCAGGCGAATATGAAAATATCGAGTTTACACCTGACACTTATCAAGTAGAAGAGAAAAAATAAAAGATACAGCAACCACAAATAGATTTAGTAAAAAGGAGCGCGACTGAGGTCTGCTTCTTTTTATATTGTGTAAAATACTTTTGATTCATTACTATAGTAGAAATACGATTTAAGTAATGTAAATATAAGTAATGAGTAAAAATTCATCATAATGGATAGATACTCTTGGAAATGGTAGAACCATATTAGAAATGGCTTTACTTTAAAAACAGGAATAATCAATAGATTTGTACTTTGTAATATTCGGTTTATTAAGTGGAAAATGATAGAAAATAAAAAAAATAAAAACTAATGTTCAGTAAAATAAAAAAAGTTCAAAAAAGAAAAGAAATTGTTTGACGGCCCCTTGATATGGTGGTATATTAATACATGTCGCTGAGACATATGTAAAAAAAACAACAAGTTCTAGTAAATTAAATGTAAAAAAAGTGTTGACAAACATTTTAGAGTTTGATATTATTTAGAAGTTGTCGCTCGAAGCGATGGAATAA
>NZ_JAFEMV010000003.1 GCF_016892605.1 Desemzia sp. RIT 804 | reverse complement strand
GTACATATTTAAGTTACATTAATGTTACTTTTTTTTATTTAACTTTCTATACCTAAACAATACTTGTACAATAAAAGAAAGATACTAGAGTAATGGTCTAACTATCGCGAGCTCCATGTTAGTATCAAAGGGAGTGAAATGTGTATGGAAGAAAACACAAAAAAAATGTATTATTGCGCTTTTGTTTTTAACAATAATGAATACTTAATAGCAGCGACAACAAAAGGTTTAGCCTTTGTGGGATCGCCGAATGCAGGACTTATTGAGCTTGTAGTGTGGATCGAAACATACCGTGCGGGCACTTTATTAGAACAAAATAAAGAGTTCATGCTATCCTATCAAATGTTGTTGGAAGAATACTTTCAAGGAACAAGGAAAGAATTTGATGTGCCGCTAGATATTAAAGGAACCAATTTCCAAGAAACAGTATGGCGCGAGTTATTAAACATTCCTTATGGAGAAACACGGACTTATTCAGATATTGCTGAAGCTGTTGGAAATCTAAAAGCAATCCGGGCTGTAAGTGGAGCAATAGGTAAAAATCCTATTGCAATAGTAGTTCCTTGTCACCGTGTGATTGGAAAAAATGGCAAGCTTACGGGTTACCGGGGCGGATTAGAAATGAAAAGAGAGTTATTGGAACTAGAAAAATGTACTATACCTCAATTAAATATGACTTCCTAAATACCTAAAAAAGCTCATCTAAATTAGATGGGCTTTTTTTGCTATAAAGAACATTCTGATAGTGAAAAGGGCTAAATACTGGTATGATAAAATCGATGAAAATGAAAGAAGGAGGGTAAACTCACTATGGAACTTAAACAAAATGGAATCAAAACGTTTATCCATTTATTATGGTCTACTAAGATCTCAAAAGGAGTTTTGGTTGTTGGTTTGATTGGAAGTATGGTTACAACTTTAGTAGGGCTAGCTATACCTCTATTAGCTGGAAATATTGTAGATGAATTTACTTTAGAGACATTTCAAGTGTCTATAATTGCTGCAATTGTAGCAGCTTTCTTATTACAGGCTGTAATTGATGGAGGTTCTGCTTATTTGTTGGCAAAAGCTGGGCAGCAAATGGTGGCACGTCTGAGAGAACGATTATGGTTGAAGATGGTTCGTTTACCTGTGAGTTATTTTGATACTACTCCTAGTGGAGATTCTGTAAGCAGAGTAGTGAATGATACGGGTATTGTTCGAGACTTGATCACTTACTATTTCCCTCAATTTGTTGCTGGAATTATTTCTATCATTGGTGCTGTCACAATCTTACTTTTTATGGACTGGAAAATGACTTTAGTAATGCTGATTTCTGTTCCAGTAGTTTTACTTGTGATGATACCTTTAGGAAAGAAAATGGGAAAGATTTCTCGTGAACTCCAGGCGGAAACAGCGCAATTTTCTGGTGATATTCAACAAACGTTTAGTGAAATTAGATTGATGAAGTCTTCTACAGCTGAAGCTACTGAAGAAGAAAAAGGAAAAGCTGGAATCCATCGATTGTTCAAGACAGGACTAAAAGAGTCAAAAGTTACTTCTATTATCGGACCCTTAATGTATTTGATTATTATGGCTGTAGTTGTATTGATTTTTGCATATGGTGGGATACGGGTTGCTAATGGAACGTTGTCTACTGGTTCATTGGTAGCTTTTTTGCTTTATTTATTCCAAATTATTTATCCAGTGACATCTTTTGCTACGTTTTTTACGCAACTCAATAAAACTATGGGAGCTACAGAACGCATTGTGGCTATTTTGGAAATGCCGGATGAAATTGGGCAAGAAGGAATAGTAGAAAGTATAGCTGATAAAACGTTGACGTTTCAACGAGTATCGTTCAGCTATCAAAAAGATGAATCGGTTTTGAAAGATGTTTCTTTAACAGCGCAACCGGGTGAAATGATTGCCTTTTCCGGTCCAAGTGGCGGAGGTAAAACTACTATTTTCAGTTTGTTGGAGAGGTATTATGAGCCTGATTCTGGAGAAATACGGATTGGGGATATTCCGATTCATCAGTTCTCATTAGCAGCATGGAGAAATCAGATAGGTTACGTATCGCAAGAGAGTGCTATGATGGCTGGAACCATACGTGAAAATCTAACGTATGGCTTGGAGAATGCTGAATCAATTTTGGATGATCGTTTATGGGAAGTAGCCAAGTTAGCTTATGCAGATCAATTTATAAAAAAATTTAAGCTGGGTCTAGATACGTCTGTTGGGGAACGGGGAGTTATGTTGTCGGGCGGTCAGAGACAACGTATCAACATCGCACGTGCATTCTTACGCGATCCTAAGATACTGTTGATGGATGAAGCGACCGCAAGTCTAGACAGCCAGTCTGAACAAGTAGTCCAACATGCTTTAAGTCGGTTGATGGAAGGAAGAACGACATTCGTTATTGCTCATCGGTTGGCTACGATCGTCAATGCAGATAAAATCATTTTTATCGAGCACGGAGAAATCACAGGAAGCGGGACTCACGAAGAATTAAAAGCTAGTCACTCCCTCTATAGAGAGTTCGCTGAACAGCAATTGTCGTAGTTAAAAGTAAAAATAAAAATGAAGGAAAATATTTTTATCTTTACTTAGAGTATAATCGTTTTTTTGTTTTTTTTATAAAGAGTATTATATGATTACAGAATAGAATGAAAAAAAATTAAAGAAAAGAGGGAATGTATTGATAAGGAATAACAAACAACCAAGATCTTTCATTAATTACTTAGTCATTCTGTTTTATGTAGCTATGGTTGGGGTTAACGCATTAGCAAATATTCTTCCTATTAATGGTATTACCACGGGAGAAGTTTCTGATTCTTATCCTAACTTATTTGCTCCAGCAGGATTGACCTTCTCGATTTGGGGTGTCATCTACTTTTTGTTAGGATTATATGCTATTTATCAACTATTCGGTTTTAAAAAAGTAAGCAGTGCGTTGAAAGTAAACTATATAAAGAAAATTAATGTTTATTTTATCCTTTCTTCATTAGCGAATATTGCTTGGATTTTATCGTGGCATTATAATTTTATTGGAGTTTCTACCTTATTGATCTTTTCGTTACTCATTTGCTTGATTTTAATTAATCAATTGACTAAAGATGCTAGTGTGTTATCAACTAAAGATAAAATATTTATTCGTCTTCCATTTAGCATTTATTTTGGATGGATCACAGTAGCATCGATAGCAAATGTTACTACATTATTGGTAGATATAGAATGGAATGGCTGGGGTCTGACAGATCAAATTTGGACCATTATTATATTAGTAACAGGTTTAATTATTGCAGTAGTTACCATGACCAGTAATAAAGATATTGCTTATGGGTTAACTATTTTGTGGGCCTATTTCGGAATAGCTTATAAACATGTATCAGAAACAGGGTTTTCTGGCGAGTATCCATTGATTATCGCTACAGTGGTTGCCGCAATGGTTATTTTATTGATTGCAAGTGGCTATTTGTTGTACACGCGTAAAAAAAGGGTTAAAAGTTACTATTGATCAAGTAGAAGACCCGATGGAAGCAGTATTGGATGCAACATATTTTACTAACGAATAAAAGTAAACAAGAGCAGAGCAAGATGAACGCTTGCTAACTGCTCTTGTTTTTTTTAGAATTTTGTCCATCCTGTTTTTCAAGTTTATTATTTCTACGATTATGAATATTGGTATAATTAATATTTTATTATGTAGGTATACCTCTATTTTTGTAAGCTACTTTGCCATAGCATCTATTGATTCATACCAACCTAATGATTTATCTAACGAAGTAGCTAGATAGGTTAGAGGTGATTTTATGTTTAATAAATATAAAGAGTTTATAGAAAAACGCCCGTATGCTCATGTCATACTAATAATGGTATTTACTAGTTTTATTGGTATTTCAATAGAATATATAGTAAATAAAAACTTCATTGGTGCAGGACTATATAGCGCTCTAAGAATTGCTTTAATTGAAATTTTAAGAGTCAGAAGAAAAAAAGTAAATTAAATTTTTAATTGTTATTTAAAAAATTAGTAGATATGATCTCGATATATGGCCACACTAATGGGAATATTTGGTCATAGCAGCGAGAAAATTACAAAGCGCTATATCGAAATCAATGAAGATGAAATCAGTGAAACTTTGCTTAACTTCAGGTTAGGTTTTTGACTTATTAGATGAAAAATAGAGAGCTACGAGTTTTCTATTTTTCATCTTTATTTTCTCTTGCCACATATAATCCATCATCTAGTTTATAACAAATAATAGACTCAGTTGCTTCTTTTGGTAGATAGATTTCTGTACCTACGTCTAAAAAATTAGATTCTAAGCTGTTTTCTGGGTATTTGTATCGATCTACCTTTTTTTGAACGACATAGACTTTATTAGATTGTAAGGCTTCTTCATAGGGTTCATTTGTCAAAACATAAGTAATACCCGACAAATTTACTAAAGTTGGGATTTTTTTCTGTTCAGATTTATTTACAAGAAAAGCTATTAGCAAAACGAGAGCTATTGCTATTAAGAGTAGAGATATTCTTTTTTTCATGAAAAACCTTCCTCTTTATCTTTTTTTTATTTCCATAAATAGTTGGTCTAGTTGATTTACTTTTATTAGCTGCATAAAATGAGCCTGGTTCTCTTCCTTGTGCTATTCCTATAGATACCGTTCTATACCCGAAGCTAATGCAAACATTTCCTTCCTCTCTATTATGTAAACATTAAATTTTTAATAAAATAATAATTTCTATTTCTCTTAATTTGTTACCTTCATTATCTCTAATTTCACTTAAAAAGTAACGCACCTAATGGTTTACATAGTAGCAACTATTAGCTGCTACCATGTAAACCATTGCGTTCTCTTTCGTTTTATTAGATCAAATAAATAATAGGATTAAGAATTAGTCTGTTAGGATATTAGTTATGGGAGAAATCATAATGGAAACAGCTTTTTCTTAAATTCTTTTTCACATAGAAGTGTGGTAAACTTGTATTAAGAATCTAAAAAGTAAGGATCAGGATATATGACTAAAAACACACGGTTGATGTATATCGCTTTGTTAGCTGCTCAAGGAGTGGTTATTTCATTGATTGAAAGATCTATTCCATTTCCTTTTGCATTTGCACCAGGAGCTAAACTAGGGCTATCTAACATGATCACGATACTGGCGTTATTTACTTTATCTCATAAAGACAGCTTTAAAGTTGTCTGGATGCGCTTATTGGTGACGACATTGTTGGGCGGTACGCTATCCACATTTTTGTATAGTTTTGCAGGAGCATTTTTAAGTTATTTTGGTATGTTAGTCATTCGAATGCTTGGTCCCAAAAGAGTCAGTCTCATTGGCGTGAGTGCTGCAGGTGGAATATTGCATAATGTTGGACAATTGATTGTAGCAAGTACGATCGCTCAATCATTTAGTGTGATGTTGTATCTTCCAATTTTATCTTTTTCAGGGATTTTTGCTGGAATAGCGGTTGGGATAGCTGCTAATTACTTGATGGAACATGTGGCCACCATTAAAAAAATACAAAACGAAGAAGCCAAAAATAATCGTCTAACACGAGCATGGTATGAAGCCTCTCTAGAAAAAAATTCTTAACTATACTACCTCTTAAAAAGTCGATATTTGGATTTTTAAGAGGTTTTTTGTATAAAAACCGCGAGTTAAAAGCTTTCTTGTAGTTTTTTTAATTTGAACCAAAAAGCTATGTGAAACAACGAGCTAAAAAGCGTTTACAATTGACAAAAATAAGAACAAGTCAATTGTAATCAATATTTTTGATTGATCAGTATGGACATATCATAGTAAATAAACTATAATAAATCGGTAATAATAAATAGTAAGTAGAAATTATAATACATTTGTTTGCTCATATGATAACAATTTTTATAAATGAATATAAGATAAGGAGTTTTTCGAATGGCAACAAAAAATATTGTTGTAGTTGGTGCGGGTTATGCTGGGGTAGCTGCTACAAAAAAACTGTCAAAACATTTTAAAAAAGATAAAGACGTGGTTATCACTTTAATTGATAAACATTCTTATCAAACTTACATGACTGAGTTACATGAAGTAGCTGCTGGTCGTGTAGAACCAGATGCTATCCAATATGACTTGCAACGCTTGTTCGCTCGTCAAAAAAATGTGGATATCGTAACAGATGAAGTGCTTCATGTAGACCATGATGCAAAAACTGTTAAAACGGTCAAAACAGTTTTTAATTACGATTATTTAATTTTAGCTATGGGTGGAGAACCTAATACGTTTAACGTACCAGGCGTTGAAGAAAATGGATTTACATTATGGTCATGGGAAGATGCGAATGCAATACGTCGTCACATCAAAGATACAGTTGAAGCTGCATCAAATGAACATGACGTACAGAAAAGAAAAGCAATGCTAACGGCTGTTGTCAGTGGAGCAGGTTTTACTGGTGTTGAAATGGTCGGAGAATTGATGGAATGGCAAGAACGTTTAGCTAAAGATAATAAATTAGACCCTGAAGAATTCAGCTTATACTTAGTAGAAGCTGCTCCTAAAATTCTTGGAGTCGTTACAGAGAAAGAACAAACTAAAGCTGAAAACTACATGTTGAAAAAAGGTATCCAAATCATCAAAGGCAACGGGGTAGCAAATGTTGCTAAAGATTCTATTGAGTTAACTGATGGTACTGTGATTCCAACTCATACTTTAGTATGGACGGCAGGGGTCAAAGCTAATTCAGATGCTGCTGAATATGGTATCGAAACAGCTCGAGCAGGACGTTTAATAGCCAATAAATATATGGAAGCTAAAGGAGTAGACAATGTTTATTTAGCTGGTGACCTTGTATACTATGAGGAACCAGAAAAAGACAACACTCCTGTTCCGCAAATTGTTCAAAGTGCTGAACAAACTGGGCATACTGCAGCTGCAAACATTATCGCTTCTATTGAAGGAAAAGAAAAAGTAGAACACAAAGGAAACTACCAAGGATTCATGGTTTCTATTGGTTCTCGTTATGGTGTAGCTTATCTAATGGATAAAATCCATTTGAGTGGTTTTATCGCAATGTTTGTAAAACATATGGTGAACTTATTGTACTTCTTAACAATTGGATCTGCTTTTTACTTTGTTCAATATATCAGACATGAATTCTTCTTTATTAAAGACAAACGCAATATCTTCCGCGGTCATTTATCACGTTTAGGAAACATTTTATGGTCATTACCATTGCGTGTCTTCTATGGAAGTATGTGGACTTGGGAAGGTCTCAAAAAGACGTTTGGTTTATTTGGTACAACTTCTTGGTTTGGAAACGAGGTCGTCTTGCCATTTGAATGGTTACAAGAGCCAACTACAGGAGCTTCTCAAGTAGTTGAAGAAGTAGTTGCTAAACCAATATTTGGTCTAAGTTATGTTTATGGCGAAGAACCAATGATGGTATTTAGTAAAGCCCCAGGCTGGTTTAATTCAATTATGGAACTTATGATTCCTAACACTGATGTTGCTTTATTCTTCCAAAAATTCATGACGATTGTTGAATTATTGATCGGATTAGCTATTATCGTTGGATTGTTTACATGGTTGGCAAATGCTGCTACGATTGCCTTAGTTATTTCATTCTCACTTTCAGGTATGTTCTATTGGGCAAACATTTGGTTTGTTCCAGTTGCATTTTCTTTAATGAATGGATCAGGTAGATCGTTTGGGTTAGACTATTACGTTATGCCATGGATTCAGAATAAGCTAAGCAAATGGTGGTATGGAGATATCAAGTCCATATATGAGACTGGTATTGACAAGTAAAATGTGTTAAAAAGGGGATGGGACAAAAAGTTCCATCCCTTATTTTTTCGAAAGCGGAGGATTTAGCATGAGCTAAGTTCTCTACAGTTTTGTTAAAAATACGTTGTGGAGACTAAGCGACTTTCTCCACGCTCTATCAAAACGCGTTGTGAAAACCAGACTACCTAAGTTTTCATTTTTCTTTTTATTTGGGAAAATCACCCAATTAAAAAGAAAAAGCGAAACCTACGGCAATCTAAGCGGTTTTCTCCACGCTCTAAAGTGAGGTTGTGTTGAGATGAAAAAGCATTTAAAGATGGTTCGTCGTTGGGATATTGTTATTGTGCTCAGTTTAATGTTGGCTTCCTTTTTTCCATTAGGCTTTTTTACGTATGTACAAGCTAAAAGCGGAGAAACCGAGCTTAAAGCTGTGATCAGTGCAGATGGAGAATTCATCACAGAATTTATTTTAGCGGATGATGGACAGACAGAGGAGTATGTTTATATTGATGACCATGGTCACGAGAATACAGTAGTTCGGGATGGTATGATGGTTTACATGTCAGATGCCAGTTGTAATGATCAACTGTGTGTCCGAAAAGGTGATATCAGTTCGGTAGGAGAGACTATTGTGTGTTTACCCAATCACTTATTGGTTGAGGTAGAACCTAGTCATTCAGATGCTGAAATCGAAAGTGATTTAGACATCATATCCTAAAACAGCACTTAAATTATAGAGGAGAAATAGTATGAAGATTCACCCAATGTGGGAAGACTATCCGATGATACAATCAGAATTAAAAGCGTGTATTTCTTTGCTCGAAAAAAATATCACTATTAAAAATGAAGATGTACAACAAAAAATCATTGAAATGCTGTCATCAGGCGGTAAAATGTTGCGGCCGGCTTTCAGCTTGATGTTTTCACAATATAAAAATGAAAAAAATGAAGAAAAGGCTCATGCGATTGCAGCAGCTGTTGAACTGCTGCATGTAGCGACCTTGATCCATGATGATGTTATTGATGAGTCCGATTTAAGGCGTGGTCAAGAAACAATCAATGCGCAATACGATAACCGTGTAGCAGTGTATACGGGAGATTATTTGTTCACCGTGTGTTTTAGATTATTGACGGATTATGCGGAAGATGCTGCTGCCCTTCAACTGGATAAAAATGGCATGGAAATGATCCTTGTCGGCGAATTGAATCAAATGAAAATGAAATACAATTTTAATATGACAATGCGCAATTATTTGAGCCAGATCCAAGGCAAGACAGCGCAATTATTTGCATTAAGCTGCTATTCAGGTGCGTATGAGAAAAACGCTGAGAAGCTAGCTCGTTCAGCTTATCAAATTGGAAATAATATTGGGATGGCGTTCCAAATTATCGACGATATTTTGGATTATACGCAAGATACAGCAGTTGCTGGGAAACCTATGATGAGCGATTTGAAAAATGGTGTCTATACTGCTCCGCTTCTTTATGCTATGCGGGAAAATCGCCAAGCGTTCGAACCGTACATTTTAAAAAAAGAACAAATCACCGAGGAAGAGGTCAAAGAGGTGTATGCTTTAGTGCAACAGTATAAAGGAGAAGAACGAGCAAAAGAATTGGCAAACAAATATACTCAAAAAGCACTCAAACAAATCCGTCGCTTGCCGGAACATCCAGTCAAACATTCTTTGTTGACCATTACTGAGCAAATGCTTTCTCGAGATATGTGAAAAGAAAACCTTTTAAAACAAGGTTTTCTTTTTTTTTGCAAACTGATTCATAGTATATTTAAAAAGTTAATGAAAAATTTATTAAATTAGTAAAAACAGATTGATTTAATTAAGCAATAATGCTATTATAATAGCGTGATAAAGAAAAATAATATTTGTGAAAATAAACACAAATAAGGGTATATAAACTAAAAAGGGTGGGTTTTAAAATGAAAAAATTATTTTCAGTATCAACATTAACTTTAGCTTCAGCATTAGTATTGGCTGCTTGTGGTAGCTCTGAAGAAACACCTGAATCATCAGAATCAGCTGCAGGTGGTTTACAAGATGGAACTTATACTTTAGTAGAGAACAATCTTGATGAAAATGGTTGGAAAACTGACTTCTCTATTACTGTAGAAGGTGGAGAAATTACTGAATCCAATTACGAAAATGTAAATGAAGCTGGCGCTAAAAAATCTGAAGACGAAGCTTACCAAGAAAGAATGGCAGAAGTTGTTGGTATTGGTCCAGTAGAATACTTCCCGCAATTAAACGAACAATTAGTTGAAACTCAAGATCCAGCAGAAGTAGAAGTAGTTACTGGAGCAACACATTCATCAGAATCTTTTAAAGAATATGCACAACAATTAATCGACGCTGCTGAAGAAGGCAACACTGACACAATTGAAATTGATAATTAATAGTTTCTATTCTTGATAATTGATTTATAATAACAGGTAAGGGGCAACGTATTGCTCCTGCCTGTTTTTATGTTGATTATGAGAAGTTAGGAGAAATAAGATGAAAAAAAATTACAAAAATAAAGGTTATCTAAGTGTTCTAGTAATGGGTGTATTTTTTCTTTTGTTAGCAGGCTGTGGTTCAAAAGAAGAACAAGCGTTGCTCACTACGCCTTACGAGCAAACAGAATTTTTGATGGGCACGTATGTGACGCTGCGTGTGTATGACGAAGGAAAAGAAGGAGTTCTAGAGGAAGCATTTGCTAGAGTGGAAGAATTAGCAGATAAGGTAACGGTCAATGAACCAGGGTCAGAAATCGATAAAGTCAATCAAGCTGCTGGTGAAGAAGCTGTTGAACTTTCAGATGATGTGTATCCTTTGATAGAAACTGCTGCAGAATACAGTGAGGTTTCTAATGGTGGGTTTGACTACACTGTAGGACCTATAACCGATTTGTGGAGAATTGGTTTTGATGATGCTCGGAAACCGGATCAAAGTGAAATTGATGCCATGCTGCCTTTGGTTGATTACAGTAAAGTCGAGTTGGATGCAGAAAATCAATCGATTTTTTTAACGCAACCTGGAATGGCATTAGATCTAGGAGCTATTGCTAAGGGATACATTGCAGATGAAATAAAGGTATTATTTGAGGAAGCTGAAGTTACAACGGCTATTATTGATTTAGGTGGAAATGTAGTGGTTCTCGGAGGTTCGCCTACTAGACAAGGAGAAGCTTGGAATATCGGTATCCAGGATCCCATGTCTGAAAGAGGAGAAACGGTTGGTAAAACCAAACAAAAGGATCGCTCAATCGTTACTTCTGGAATTTATGAACGTTATCTTGAAGTGGATGGAGAAATTTACCATCACTTGATGAACCCTGAGACAGGTTATCCATTTGATAATGAAATAGCAGGTGTATCAATTATTTCTGAACGTTCTATTGATGGAGATGCTCTTTCAACAGTTGTATTTGGACTGGGTTTAGAAGATGGTTTGGAATATGTGAATAATCGTGAAGACATAGAAGCCGTTTTTATTACCAAAGACAAAGAAGTGTATACATCTGAAGGTTTGATGGATAATTTTGAATTGACAAATGAAGACTACACTTGGATGAATAAGTAATACTGAGCGAAGATAGAAGAAAAACTTTTAAAGGAAGTGTGCAAATGAGTATACCCGTTTTTTTAGAATTGGTTGAAATAAGGACTAAGTTGGCTAGTTTGTTTCCTTTTACATTAGGTGTTTTATTTTCTTTATATTATTTTTCTGAATTAAATGGAATAAATACGCTATTATTTTTCGTAGCAATGGTGGTTTTTGATATGGCTACTACAGCGATCAATAATACAATGGATTATGTTAAAGCTAAAAATATGGACTATAAAGACCAAGAAAATATATTAGGAAAAGCTGGATTATCAGTGAAACAAGTCACTTATTTGATTGTGGGGATGATTACTTTTTCTGCATTGATCGGTTTGGTGTTAGTCTATCGTACAAATCTTTTATTATTAGTAATTGGAGCTATTTGTTTTGCTGTAGGGATCTTGTATACATTTGGTCCTTTTCCGATTTCTAGAATGCCTCTAGGTGAAGTTATGTCAGGTTTGACAATGGGATTCGGTATTTTCTTTATTGCTGTTTTCATTAATGTTCCTGCTACTTTTATTACAGCGTTGATAGTAGAGTGGCCTGATTTTGTGCTTACTGGGAGTATTCAAAATGTAGCAGCTATATTTTTAGCCTCGATGCCATTGGTGTTTACGATCGCCAACATTATGTTAGCTAATAATATTTGTGATTACGAAACAGATATTACCAATCACCGTTATACCTTAACTTTTTATATCGGTAAACCGATAGCTGTAAAACTATATAGCTGGTTGTATTATGGAGCTTTTGCTGCAACTACTTTAGCAGTGTTGTTGGGAGTCAATCCTATTTGGATGTTAGGTATTTGGTTGATTTTTCCAATCGTTCAAAAGAATATTCGCATTTTTACAAACAAGCAAGACAAAGCAACCACGTTTAGCTTGGCCATAAAAAACCTTGTTATTTACCATGGTATGCAAATCATCTTGTACAGTCTTGCGATTATTTTTAAATAAGAGCTCAAATAAGTCAGCGCTATTGAAGAAAGCTAATATTATCTGCTTCTGATAGGCTGCAGTACACAAATTAGGAAGAGGGCTAGTAAGTATGGGTTTTAGTACATTATGTTACCATGAGTTTCGCAAACGAAAAGAAATCACCGAAAAAAGTCCGTCACCAATCAAGGTAGCGCAAGAGTATGAGGATGCTTTACCACGTGAATTGTTTACTTATATTGAAGATTTTGAAGAACAAATGAACTATTTAAAAGAGGAAAAGTACCATGTATTGAGTTTTGAGGAAGTTCGCGCTTATTTTGAAGGAGCGGAGATTCAAGAAAAATCGGTATTACTGACTTTTGATGATACTTATCAGTCATTTAAAGAATATGCTTACCCTATATTGAAAAAATACCAATTTCCGATCGTTTCTTTTGTAGTGCTGGGATGGTTAAGCGAGAAAGAAGAGCCGTTTTTACCAGAACGCTCTGTATCAATGAGTAAAGCAGAGTTGGAATCTATGAATGATCTGTTAACAACAGCCAATCATACAACTATGCTTCACCAGCGCTTTGCAGATTTTACCACAGCAATTCAAACCGTCACAGATGAAGAATTAAAAAAAGATCTTGATGCATGTGGAGCATACGTCGATGAGCCAAATGTATTTGCTTATCCTTTTGGTATTTACAATCAAAATGATGTTTTGCGTTTAAAAGAGATCGGGATGGAGTTTGCATTTACTTGTGAGCCTGGGGTCAATACTCAAGAAACGCCTGTATTAGAATTGCATCGAAGTGTTGTGCCTTTGGGAATCTCACTATCCAAATTCAAAGAGTTATTGGTTTAAAACTAGTTAATAGCGTTCGCTTGGAAAAGTTCTTAGCAGGAGTTTTTCAAGCGAACGCTATTTTTTGTATCAAAGTTGGGTATTTTCAAACAATAAAAAACCCTTCTGCGTTTTACCGCAAAAGGGTAGAAAAGGGCGTTTTAGTAAGCTATGGCGCTACTGTTACAGGCTCTCTACGAATAACTTCTTGTGTCTCAATATCAAAGAAATGACCTTTGTTCATATTGAAAGCTAATTCGATGATTTCACCAGGATTATGGAAGTCGCGAGCATCTACTTTAGCAATGAATTCAGTATTGCCTACTTTTGAATAGAGCATCGTTTCAGCACCAAGCAATTCAGATACTACTACTTCAGAATTGACAATAGTATTTGGAGAAGAATCAATAGCGATTTGTTCGCTGTGGATGTCTTCTGGGCGGATACCGAAAACCAACTTTTTGCCATCGTAACCGCGTTCTTTTAATAGACTTAATTTACCTTCTGGAACTTCGATTTGTAAATCTGTTCCGTTAGAGATGGTATTTCCTTCCAAAGTAACTTCAAATAAGTTCATTGCGGGTGAACCGATAAATCCGGCAACAAAAACGTTGTTTGGAGTATCGTAAACTTCTTTTGGAGAACCGATTTGTTGGATAAAGCCATCTTTCATAATGACGATACGGTCTGCCATAGTCATAGCTTCCGTTTGATCATGTGTTACGTAAATAGTAGTAGTTTCTAAACGACGGTGTAATTTAGCGATTTCAGCACGCATGGCCACACGCAATTTAGCATCTAAATTGGATAATGGCTCATCCATCAAGAATACTTTTGCATCTCGAACGATCGCGCGGCCTAAAGCTACACGTTGTCGTTGTCCACCGGAAAGTGCTGCTGGTTTACGTTTTAAGTAATCTGTTAGTCCTAATATTTCAGCAGCTTCTTCTACACGTCGTTTGATTTCTTCTTTTTTGTATTTGCGTAATTTCAATCCGAAAGCCATGTTATCGTATACAGTCATGTGAGGGTATAAAGCATAATTTTGGAAAACCATTGCGATGTCGCGGTCTTTTGGCGCTACATCGTTCATCATTGTGTCGCCGATCCAAAGTTCGCCTTCTGTGATTTCTTCTAATCCAGCAACCATACGCAAAGTTGTTGATTTCCCACAGCCTGATGGACCAACAAATACAATAAATTCACGGTCTTTAATGTCTAAATTAAAATCTGTTACAGAATAAGTATCATTATTGTCATAACGTTTATGAATTTGTTTTAATGCCAATTCTACCATATGATTCGTCCCCTTTAAGTAAAAGTTTATTTAATATCACTAGTATATTGTAAACGCTGTCTTTTTGAAATGTTGAACTGCACAAAAATAAAAAGACATATTTGTGCAAACTGCTCATGAACGAAAAAAATGGTTATTCTAAATAAATTCCCCAAGAGTACATTTTCTTGTGCTAAACTAGTAAAATGAAAACTGCAAAACAAAAGCTTTTTTAGAAAGAAAGGGACTGACAGATGAATAAAGTAAGAGGTTTTGAAATTGTATCAGAGTACGAAGGAAAAGATGTTGTGTTGCCAGAAAGAGCAACTCAACAAGCAGCAGGTTATGACTTTCAAGCAGCTGAAGATATTGTAGTACCGACTATTTGGAATGTATTATTAAAAAATCAAGCTTTACAGCAAAACGAAGCTTCAAGGTTACCTCTAGAAAATAAAGAATATCTAGCATCAACACTTGTACCCACGGGAATTAAAGCTTATATGCAAGAAAATGAGTATTTACAGTTAGCTAATCGCTCCAGCAACCCGATTAAAAACCAATTGTCTATGCCAAATGGAGTAGGGATCGTAGATGCGGATTATTATGGAAATGAAAAGAATGAAGGACACATTTATTTTCAGTTTATCAATTATGGACTGACAGATTATGTCATCAAAAAAGGAGATCGTATCGGTCAAGGGATCTTTATGCCGTATTTAAAAGCAGATGGAGATACTAATACCGGTGTTCTTCGCATGGGTGGCTTTGGTTCTTCTGGGAAATAAAAACCTAAAAAGTGAATAAGCACTATTTTTTAAGTTTCTTGCGTATATTTGTATAATGAGGCGCAAGAAACTTAATTGATATTTAAACTTATTGTACATTCTAGGAACCAAAGATAGCTTGATATGTGGTAAAATAAGAATAGTCATGATACATCAAAAGAAAGAGGGGTTCAGCTTTTGGCCAAAAAGAAAGCAACTAAATTCGTTTGTCAATCTTGTGGTTATGAATCTCCTAAGTGGATGGGACGCTGTCCAAATTGCGGCAGTTGGAACGAAATGATGGAAGAAATAGAAGTAGACAAAGCAGATCGTCGTAGTCGCGTCAGTATGTCCGGCGCAACTGCTAAGGCGCAGCTCGTTAAAGATGTTACGATTTCTACCGAAACGCGGGTAAAAACGCAGTTAGGTGAATTGAATCGGGTGTTGGGCGGCGGAGTTGTTCCTGGATCGCTCGTACTGATAGGGGGAGACCCAGGTATTGGTAAATCTACTTTACTATTGCAAGTTTCAGCGCAACTCAATTTGACAGGTGGGAAAGTCCTTTATGTGACTGGAGAAGAAAGTGCTACGCAAATCAAATTGCGAGCTACTCGCTTAGGCGTTGATGGTGGGAAATTTTATATTTATCCAGAAACCGATATGAGCGCCATTCGGCAGACCATTGAAGAGATCAGACCAGAATATGTGATCATTGATTCCATTCAAACGATGAATCAACCGGATATCACGAGTGCTGCAGGAAGTGTTTCTCAAGTGCGGGAAAACACGTCAGAATTAATGAAAATCGCTAAAACGAACAATATTGCCATCTTTATCGTTGGGCATGTGACCAAGGAAGGCGCTATTGCTGGACCACGTATGTTAGAGCATATGGTAGATACCGTGTTGTATTTTGAAGGAGATCGTCATCAATCCTTTAGAATTCTACGTGCTGTAAAAAATCGTTTTGGTTCTACTAACGAAATCGGTATTTTTGAAATGCGAGAAGATGGATTGCAAGAAGTATTGAATCCTTCAGAAATGTTTTTAGAAGAACGTCTTGCTGGAGCAAATGGTTCTTCGGTAGTGGCGGCTATGGAAGGAACTCGTCCGATTCTAGTAGAGGTTCAAGCGTTATTGACTCCGACCGCATTTGGAAATGCTAGAAGAACTGCTAGTGGTTTGGATCATAACCGTGTTTCTTTGATTATGGCTGTACTTGAAAAAAGAGCTAACTTATTGCTGCAAAATCAAGATGCTTATTTAAAAGCAGCTGGTGGTGTAAGATTAGATGAACCGGCTGTCGATTTAGCTATAGCAGTCAGTATTGCTTCAAGTTATCAAGAAAAAGGGACAAGAGCTACAGATTGCTTTATAGGTGAAATTGGATTAACCGGTGAGATCCGACGCGTCAGTCAAATCGAACAACGTGTTAAAGAAGCGGCTAAGTTAGGTTTTGAGCGTGTCTTTATTCCTAAGAATAATATTGGCGGATGGACCTTGCCAAAAGACATTGAAGTCATCGGTGTTTCAACAATTAGTGAAGCTGTGAAAAAAGCTATCAGGGAATAATCTTAAATCAACGTTTTAACTATCATTCAAAAGGCTTTGCACGAGCAGTGTAAGGCTCCTTGATGATAATAAAATAGTATATACATTAACTGCATTTATAAAGGAGGAACATATTTGAAGAAAAAAATCATTTCGCTTGTTTTTGTCTTGATTGGTGGAAGTATCGGAGCAACGTTCTTGCCATTATTTTGGGAAATTATTGGCGTCAATAGTAATTTAATCAACAACATATTCACGAATATTCTGATTGGTGCACTTATTTCTTATCTTTTATCTTTAACTTCCGTGAAGTATGTTGAACAAGCTCTTAGAAAAGCAGAAGAATTTGTTAGTCAATTAAGTTTAACGTATTTAATTGCAGGAAGTATCGGAACTATCATAGGGTTGTTGTTAGCTTGGCTCATCAATATTTCTCTCATCAGTCTCGGATGGCCGATCGTGAGTAATGTAGTACCTATGTTAGTGACAATATTCTTAGCTTACTTTGGTTTTCGTGTAGGGACAACACGTCGCCAAGAAATCCGAATATTGTTCCAATCCAAACCTAAACAAGATGTTGAAGAACAAGACCAAATTTTAGAGCGTAATGCGGATGACAATTTCCGCAAATACAAAATTCTAGACACAAGTGTGATCATCGATGGCCGAGTTTACGATATTGTGATGACAGGTTTTTTAGAAGGAACTATTTTGATTCCCAACTTTGTGTTGCATGAATTGCAACACATCGCTGATTCTTCAGATAGTTTGAAACGCGTACGTGGTAGACGAGGATTAGATATTTTAAATGCATTACAAAAAGAAGAAGGTTTACAAGTCGAAAACTACGATGGAGATTTTAAAGACATCGAAGAAGTGGACGCTAAGTTAGTGAAGCTGGCTAAATTGTTGGACGGGGTCGTTGTGACCAATGACTATAATTTGAATAAAGTATGTGAGTTTCAAAATGTTCCTGTCTTAAACATCAATGAATTAGCTAATGCGGTAAAACCGGTTGTTATTCCTGGTGAAACAATGATAGTGACCATGGTTAAAGCGGGGACAGAGCGGACGCAAGGAGTGGCTTACTTAGACGATGGCACAATGGTAGTGGTCGAAGAAGGACAGCACTATATGAACAAAACTATTGAAGTAGTAGTCACAAGTGCGCTTCAAACAGCCGCTGGACGAATGATCTTTGCAAAACCTGCTAACGCACAAAAGAAATTGAACGATAAAGAATAGGAGCGATTGGATTTGGCAAAAACAACGTATGAGCTGATTTTATTAGCAGCTGGCCAAGGCAAACGCATGAAGAGTGATCGAAATAAAGTCTGGTTGTCTTTAATGGGGAAGCCGTTGATTGAACGTGCTTTGGAAACTTTTTTAAAGGATCCTTACTGTATTCACATCATTGTGACGGTCAATCCAGATGAAATCAAGATGCTGGAAGAGTTGATCGAAGCAGAGTTTCCGGACGCAGATAAGCCTATTTCGCTTGTTGTAGGTGGTTCTGAACGGCAGTATAGTTCATACAATGGATTACAAGCTTTAAAGAATCCTGAAAATGGCTATGTGATGATACACGAAGCTGCCCGCCCGTTTCTTGAACAAGATTTTGTCGATCAATTAAATGAAGAAATGCAGCAAACTGGTGGCGCGATCTTAGCCGTCCCTCCAAAAGATACGATCAAACAAGTATCAAATGGCATCATCGAAAAAACGATTTTACGAGAAAATGTTTGGCAAGCTCAAACACCGCAAGCTTTTCGCAGTTCTCTAGTGTTGAAAGCTCATGAAAAAGCTCATAATGAAAATTTCTTTGGAACAGATGATGCATCTGTTGTGGAACGTGTTTTTTCACATATCAAGATCGTGCCAGGAAATTATTACAACATCAAAATGACTACTCCAGAAGATTGGATAACTGGTGAAGCGATCTTACGTCATCAGTTATCCAATTGACGGTTCAATAAAGTGACTGATTTATCCTTTAGACAGTTGGAACGTAGAGTTAAGAATTGTCAAAGTAACATTTGCGTGGTAACTTTAAGTGGAGAAGTTAGCAAGGTTTTAAATCAAACTGAATTCATTATATTTTTGGAAAAGAGGACATAAATTATGACAAAAAAAGTTCGTGTACGTTACGCACCAAGCCCAACAGGACATTTACACATTGGGAATGCTCGTACGGCTTTATTTAATTACTTATTTGCCCGTCATCACGATGGAGAATTCATTATTCGTATTGAAGACACAGATCAAAAACGAAATATTGAAGGTGGCGAAGAAAGCCAACTAGAGAACTTAAAATGGTTGGGTATCGAATGGGATGAAAGTCCAGAAAATCCTGGGAAATATGGTCCATATCGTCAGTCTGAACGTAAAGAGATTTACGATCCATTAATTGATCAATTATTGATGAGCAACCGTGCTTACAAATGTTACTGTACTGAAGAAGAGTTAGAAGAAGAACGTGAAGCGCAACGTGCTCGTGGAGAAATGCCTCACTACAGCGGTACATGCGCAAACATGTCTGCAGCTGAACAAAAAGCTAAAGAAGCAGAAGGTATCGTACCGGTTATTCGTTTCCGTGTACCAAAAGAAAACACGTATGCATTTGATGATTTAGTAAAAGGACACATCTCTTTTGAAGCAGAAAGTGTTGGAGGAGACTTCGTTATCCGTAAACGTGATGGTTTCCCAACGTACAATTTTGCTGTAGCAGTAGATGACCACGAAATGAAAATCACACATATATTGCGTGGAGACGATCATATTGCAAACACTCCAAAACAAATGATGATCTATGAAGCGTTTGGATGGGAAGCACCAGTGTTTGGCCATATGACATTGATCATTAATAGCGAAACAGGTAAAAAACTAAGCAAGCGTGATGAAAGTATTCTTCAATTTATTGAACAATACCGTGAATTGGGCTACTTGCCACAAGCTATGTTCAACTTCATTGCTTTATTAGGCTGGTCACCAGTTGGAGAAGATGAGATCTTTGATCAAGAAACATTGATTAAAATCTTTGATTCTGCTCGTTTGAGCAAATCTCCTGCAGCATTTGATGCAAAAAAACTGGAGTGGATCAATAATCACTACATGAAAGATGTAGACT
Source organism: Desemzia sp. RIT 804 (assembly GCF_016892605.1). Lineage (GTDB taxonomy): Bacteria > Bacillota > Bacilli > Lactobacillales > Carnobacteriaceae > Desemzia. Next base: position 415,474 of record NZ_JAFEMV010000003.1, on the reverse strand, counting down.
TGGATACTGTTACCGAGTTAGCGAAACCGCATTTGGTAAAAGCGGGACGTATCGAAGAAAACTTATCCGAAGAACAAGAACAATGGGTGAAAAGCCTTGTTAGCCTATACCATGAACAAATGAGCTATGGTGCTGAAATTGTTGAATTGTCTGAATTGTTCTTTACTGAAGCTCCAACTTTAGGAAATGAAGCGCGTGAAATCTTAGCTGGCGAAACAGTTCCAGAAGTCTTAGCAGCATTTGACAAAGTATTGAGTGAAATTGAGCCATTTGATGCGGATAATGTTAAAAAAGGAATCAAAACCGTTCAAAAAGAAACCGGCATTAAAGGGAAAAACTTATTTATGCCAATTCGTATCGCTGTAACTGGACAAATGCATGGTCCGCAATTAAACGAAACGATTGAACTTTTAGGACGCGAAAAAACAAAACAACATTTAGAAGAAGTTCTAAATACATTAACGTAAAAAAATATTCTAAAAACAATGATAAGAAAGAGTAACTGAACAAGCGGCCCCAGAGAGTCTGTATCGGTGGAAGCAGATGACGCGAATTCAGTGAAGTGCCTCTTGGAGTTGTGGTGTCGAATCAAGTAGACACCTACCGGCTAACACCCGTTACCCTGTCCGAGTTTAGTGGCCTTATAGGCGACTAATGAAAAAAAGTGGAACCACGCCAAAGCGTCTTTTTTGTGAAAACAAAAAAGACGCTTATTTTTTATCAGGATATGGAGAGCCTCGTTTAGCTCCGGCAGAGAAATCTATTTCCTTTTTAAAGGATTCTTTTTGCTGAGAGACTTCCAGCTTCAGCTGGTTTAGTCGAATAGTATAAGCCTGAACGTAAGTGAAGGGTTACTCTCACAAAAAAAAGAGAATGATTTTACCAAGAGCCAAGCGACCGCAGCTCGCCTAGAAGGATGCGGAGGTCGCTACTCTGGCTTGATAGGAAACTCTATTTTGTTTATGGTGTTGGTAAAGAAATTCCTTCCGGAATCGGGGTTGCTGGGTGAGAGCCATGGGAACGCGTGGAGCCTAAAGTCTCCACACTTGCAAGCTTCAAACAAAGCGTAAGCGCTGAAGCGCCAACGATTTGTAATTCACATTGCATCCTTTACATGGCTACCAGCAACCCCGATTCCTCCAGGAATTTCTAAAAGTTAGTATTTAAGCTACTTCGCTTTCTATCAATGTTATATGATGAAGAACTAGAAATTTACGTGAAGTGTCAGCCTAACACTGGCAGAAAAACAACGCTATTTTGATTAAAAATGCCAAAAAAATTTATGAAAAAAGAAGAAAAGGTGGCCAATATGCGTACTATAAATGAAACAGTTCAAACGATAAAACAGAATGATCCTTCAGTGCGTAGTACTTTGGAAATATTCTTAACCTATCCAGGGTTTCATGCGATATTGAGTCATCGAGTAGCTCATTTTTTCTATCGTTACCATTGGTATTTGTTAGCGAAAATAATAGCTACTATTTCTAGGTTTTTTACTGGCATTGAAATCCATCCGGGAGCCATCATTGGAAGAAGATTATTTATTGACCATGGCATGGGACTAGTTATTGGAGAAACAGCCATCATTGGAGACGACGTGGTGCTGTTTCATGGCGTAACGTTAGGCGGAACTGGAAAAGAAAGAGGCAAACGCCATCCTACGATTGGAAATAATGTCTTAGTGTCCGCCCATACCCAAGTTTTAGGGCCGATTACTGTAGGAGACAACTCTAAAATCGGAGCTTCGGCAGTGGTACTAGAAGATATTCCAAGCAATGCGACAGCTGTAGGAATTCCTGCAAAAGTGGTAAAATTGAATGGAAAAAGAGTAGCACATTAAAAATAAACGAAACAAAATTTCATCTAAAAAGGAAGTGGTAATCTATGCTAAAAATCTATAATACGCTGACTCGTCAAAAAGAAAAGTTTGAACCTTTAGAAGAAGGTAAAGTAAAAATGTATGTTTGTGGTCCAACGGTATACAATTACATTCATATTGGAAATGCACGCAGCACAGTAGCTTTTGATACAGTTCGCCGCTATTTGGAATACCGTGGTTATGACGTTAACTATGTATCTAATTTTACCGATGTAGACGACAAGATTATTCGCACGGCTAAAGAGTTGGATCTTACTGCTCCTGAAGTTGCTCAGAGATTTATTGATGCCTATTATGAAGACACAGCTGCTTTAGGCGTTGAAAAAGCTACAAGCAATCCTCGTGTTATGGATAATATGCCAGATATCATTGAATTTGTAAAAGCATTGATTGAAAAAGAGTATGCCTATGAAATAAAAGGAGATGTATATTTCCGTACACGCAAATTCAAAGAGTACGGTAAATTAAGCGATATGTCGATCGATGATTTGGAAGTAGGAGCAAGTAATCGACTAGATGATGAAGAAAATCGGAAAAAAGAAGACCCGTTAGATTTTGCATTATGGAAAGCAGCTAAGACAGAAGAAATCAACTGGGATTCGCCATGGGGCAAAGGACGTCCGGGTTGGCACATTGAGTGCTCGGTCATGGCTACAAAGTATTTAGGAGATACGATTGATATTCATGCAGGCGGTCAAGATTTAGCTTTTCCACATCATGAAAATGAAATTGCCCAAAGTGAAGCTAAAACAGGTCATCCATTTGCTAAATATTGGATGCACAATGGTTTTGTGACGATGGATAACGAGAAAATGAGTAAGTCGCTTGGAAATTTTGTTTTGGTGCATGATATCATCAAACAAGTAGACCCTCAAATATTGCGCTTTTTTATGGCGACTACACAATACCGCCGTCCTATCAGTTATAGCATGGCAACTATTGAAGAAGCTGAAAATAATTTAACCAAATTGCGTCATGCTTACGAAAATGTTGGTTATCGCTTGAAAGATGCTGTAGAATCAATAGGAACAGATACTGAAAAATTAGCTCAGTTAGAACGTTTTAAGCAAGACTTCATTCGTGAGATGGATGATGACTTTAATGCGGCCAATGGAATTACTATCGTTTATGAATTGGCTAAAACAATGAATATTTACAGCGAACAAGCCGAAGTGTCTAAAACAGTATTAGATGCCATGAAAAACTTGATGAGTGAATTGATGCAAATTTTTGGTATCGCATTTGAAGAAGAAACGTTATTGGATAAAAAAATTGAGCAATTGATCGTAGAGCGCAACGAAGCTCGTGCTGCTAAAAACTTTCAACGAAGCGATGAGATTCGAGATTTATTAAAAGCAGAAGGCATTGTTTTAGATGATACACCGCAAGGAACTAGATGGAGAAGAGGATAACATGACTGAAAAAAATTGGGCATTATTGAACGGATTAGCATTAGCTTACGTTGGAGATGCCATTTATGAAACGTATATAAGAGATTATTTAGTGAACCAAGGGCAAACCAGACCCAACCAATTGCATCGAATGGCCACACATTTTGTATCCGCAAAAGCACAAGCCTTTTTGATGCATGAAATGATATCAGCGGAATTGCTTTCTGAAGAAGAAGTAACCATGTTCAAACGAGGCAGAAACGCTAAAAGCCACACTTCAGCTAAAAATGCAGATATTACGACGTATCGTATTTCTACAGGGTTTGAAGCGTTGATGGGGTACTTGCATTTGTCAGGTGAAAAAGAACGTATGGAAGAATTGATCAACTGGTGTATCCAGAAAGTGGAGGAGACAAACGATGCCAAGAAATGATAAACGATCGTCAAATAGAGATCGAGATAGAAAAAAAACGACTAACCGTCGTCCTCAGCACAAACGTCCGCAACAAATTGATTCCGTAGAAGCGGTAGAGAATGAAGAGGATCGCGATTTTGTCATGGGAAGAATCCCAGCGATCGAAGTATTGAAATCAGAACGAGATATCAATAAAGTCTTTTTACAAGAAGGTCTTTCTGGCGCTAAAATGGAAGAAATTCATGGACTAGCTAAAAAACGCAAAGTACAAATTTCGATCGTGCCAAAATCAAAACTAGATTTACTAGTAGATGGACAAAACCATCAAGGTGTTGTGGTTGGAACAGCAGCTTTTGCTTACGCAACGATTGATGATCTGTTTGAAGCTGCTGCTAAAAAGAATGAGGATCCGTTCTTTATTTTATTAGATGGAGTGGAAGATCCTCACAATTTGGGATCTATTATGCGTACGGCAGATGCGAGTGGAGCTCACGGAATCATCATTCCCAAACGTCGAGCAGTAGGATTGACTGCAACGGTAGCAAAAGCTTCAACAGGCGCAATTGAACACGTTCCAGTAGTGCGGGTAACTAATCTAGTACAAACCATTAAAGACTTGAAAGAGCGCGGTATTTGGTTCTATGGGACAGATATGGAAGGCCAAGATTACCGTAGATGGGATGCAACATTGCCAGTAGGGCTTGTGATTGGGAACGAAGGCAAGGGTGTTTCAAGACTGGTAAAAGAGCAAATGGATGGGACTATTACCATTCCTATGACTGGTCATGTGCAAAGTTTAAACGCAAGTGTCGCAGCTAGTTTATTGATGTACGAAGTTTACCGAGGACGCAATAAAATATAAGATACTGATATAAGGAAGAGAAGGGAGGTCGAGGCTATGAAGAAAGAAGTTCTGATCGTAGATGGATATAATATGATAGGCGCTTGGCCAATGTTGGAAAAACTGAAAAACCAAGATGAGATGGAAGAAGCACGTGATTTATTGCTTCATGAACTATCCAATTATGCAAAATATGAGGACGTCGAAGTACGCGTAGTTTTCGACGCCCAATTTGTTCCTGGAATTCAAAAAAGCTATGCAAAATATCAACTAAGTGTTATATTTACTAAGGAAGGTGAAACCGCTGACAGTTACATTGAACGGGTAGTTGGTGAAGAAAATTTGCTTATTACACAAGTCACCGTAGCTACCAGTGATTTAGCTGAACAATGGATTATTTTCCAAAAAGGTGCCTTACGTAAATCTGCGAATGAGTTGTTTAAAGATCTGCAACACTCGAAGAAGTCCATTGAAAACGACGCAAAAACGTTACACGGTCAAAATTATCGACGAAACTCTCCGTGGAACCATCTCCAGTTGGATACATTGGAACGGTTTCGAGATGAATTGGCAAAGAAAAAGTAACCATTTAAGAATCCAGAAAAAGAGCAGACTTAAAGATTTGAATATAAAATAGCGATCTAGAACTGGAGGACAGAGAGTGAACGAAACAGAAGATTTTTTTAAACAGTTAAAAGATGAAGATATAATCTTAGTGATAAAAAGCGGTGATTATTTTCCTTTTGAAGTTTTGTTTCAGCGCTACGTACCATTGGTGAAAAAAGTAGTGAAAGATTATTATATTCAAAGTTTCGAAATGGAGGACTTTATCCAAGAAGCAAGAATTGTTTTTAATAAAGCAATTCATCTTTATGATAATACTCGAGGGCATACATTTGGTAACTATTTTAAAATGAATTTGAAGCATCATTTCTTTAGTTTGATACGTAAGGATATGGCTAAAAAAAGAAGAAGTGAAAAAATATCAGAATCTTTAGAAGGCTTATTGGAAAATGGTTTTTCGCCTAATTACATAAAAAATTTTTCAGGTGACCTGGACTTCCAAAAAGCATTAGAAGTAAAAGAAAATATTCCAAAATTTTTTGAATATTTATCTGAATTTGAACGTCAAATTTTTTTTAGATACTTGAAAAATGTCGATAAAGAAGAAATAGCAAAAGAATTCACCTGCGAAGTCATACAAGTTACGAATGGATTAGATCGATGCAAGCGTAAAATGAAAATATTCTTCAATTAATTTAGTAAGCGGTTACAAAAAAAGTCTGCTCTTTTTAGTACTCTTAAATACTAATTTAATTTACGGTAAAGAAACTACCTTACTGAAAATGTAGGGTAGTTTTTAATGTTAACCAAAACAGTTTTTACAGTCTCAGCTTGTTCATCAAAACCCCTTTAAACAAAGGATGCTACAAAAAGTAGCACGTAATAATCTACAGAAAAAGAAGCAATCTACAAATTCTTGCTATAAAATAGATATAGGTAGGGACAAGATGATTTTTAAAGGGGAGAGGATAAGATGGAGATAAAAGATAAGTTGAAGGCAAAACGACAGGAAGCTGGTCTTACTCAGAAAGAATTAGCCGCTATCTTACATGTATCCAGGCAAACGATTTCGAGTTGGGAAGTTGGACGAACATATCCAGATCTGGAGATATTAGTAACGATCAGCGAGCTGTATAAAACACCGTTGGATGATTTATTGAAAGAAGATTCTAAGATGGTAGAGGATATTACTAATAAAGTTAAAACAAGCCAGCGAAGAAAAACGACGATCATTATTTTAGCAGTGCTATTATTTTTTATGACGAGTTTCAGTATCTATCATGTAACAAAAATCTATCAAGCCAATCAAATTAATGCAGAAGTGAATGAAGCAGGATTGAGTCCAAACGATTTGTTGAATAGTTATTGGGAAATTAATTTTGCTCCAACCAATGAAATTTCTCAGTCTAGGCTTTCATTTGGAGAAGAGGATTTAGTCATTTTAAATGAGCACGACATGATCTCTTGGCTCACTCCGGATTCGGACCCAGCAGAGGTAGAAGAAATTCGCCAAAAATGGATCGAGCGTGGTTTAGAAGATGGGATCGTAAAATACAATGATTTAAAAGTGGCCGCAGAAGATGATAAATATATTGTCACCGCATACGGATACAGTCAAAAGTTTACTAAATTGAGCGATACCATCATTCGTGATGAGAATGGTATCGAATATTATAACGTGGCAACAGAACAAATGCATGATTCTTTATATTGGATCGCAGAACAATTAGGGATACCTTCTGAGGAGAGCAAGCTTGAATAAGATAAAAATATCCTGATGCTTTTTAGAATCTATACAGATAATATCAATAAAGAGATAAGGACAAAGTGTTTTTTGAGAAAAATACTTTGTCTGCCTTCCGTTAGTTTGGGAGTCCTTTTGTTCCAGAGTCTATTCTTTTTCATACTTAGAATAAAAAGAATAGAGTAATAATTGACATTCTAAAATTAATCAGTTATGCTTTGTGCATGAAGTTTAGAAAACGATTTCAGAAAACGTTTGCTAAAAGAGGTGATTTTTTTTTATGAATACAAAACAGATAACGATTAAAGATATTGCAAAAGAAGCTAATGTTAGTGGGACCACTGTTTCTCGTTATTTGAATGGAAAATTTGAATATATGTCTACAGAAACGCGGACTACAATTGAGAAGGTTATAAGCGACTTAGATTTTCGTCCAAGTAATATAGCACGGACGCTTAAATCAAATAAGAGCAAGGTTATAGGAGCGGTCATAGCGGATATCGAGAATCCTTTTTCTACACAAATTATTAAAGGTCTTACAGACAAGGCTAATGAAATTGGTTATTCATTAATGATATCAATTTCTAATAATAGTATTGATAAAGAAAAAGAAGGCGTGGAACGATTTTTAGATAATCGAGTTGATGGTTTAATTGTGAATACTGTAGGATTGAATGAGCACTTTTTACAAGAAACAAAAAATAAAGTGCCTATAGTATTTATTGATAGAGGTGTAGTGGGTTTTCAAGGTGATACAATTAGTTCAAATAACTATGAGCTTGGCCAACAAATGATGAATCACTTATTTGAAAAAAACTTTCAATCTATTGGTTTTTTTACTGAAAATATTGAAAATAATACTGTTAGAGAAGATAGATATCGTGCTTTTAAAGATGCTGCAGAGAAAAAAAAGCAGACTATTGCAAAGACTTATATTGTAGATATAACAAATAAAAACAACATTTCACAACAGCTAGAACGATTTTGCGAGACACCCGCTCCCCGAGTTATTTTTGCTGGTAATGGTGTCGTTTTACAAATGATATTGACAATCATGAAAGAAAAAAACTATAAAATAGGGGAAGATTTTAGCATTTGTGGATATGATAATTGGATATGGGCGTCGTTTGTTGGAAAAGATGGTATTACAGCAATTGATCAAGATTCTTATGCTTTAGGTACAGAAACTGTAACACTACTTCATAAACGAATAAACAAAAGTATTGAGACAGAGAAACCTTCAAATATAAAGATAAAAGGAAAGCTAATCATTAGAGGTTCTACCAATTGAGCATAAGATACAATTAATTAGTTATTAAAATATTTTTTGTTTAACGTTACACATGAAATTTTGTTTAACGTTAAACAAAAATATATGTGTAACGTTAAACATAGCAAAGGGAGGTAGAAGATGAAGTTAGAAAATATTGTAGTAAACACTTTAGTATTCGATGAATATTTAAAGAAAGGAGTTCCGCAACATGAATTAATAAGTAAAATCAGTACTTTAGGTATTCGTAAAGTAGAAGTGCGAAAAGAGTATATTAAAAACGAAGAAGAATTTGGTTTGATTCAAGAAGCTGCCGAAAATTTTGGGATGGAACTTTTTTATTCTATACCTGAGTTATTATTTGAAGACAAGATGATAGAAAATTGTAAAATGAAAGCGCTTTTCGAAGAAGCTAAAGAAATAGGGGCATCTTACATAAAAATGACAGGAGGATACGCAAAAGAAATCACTCAAAAGAATGTTGATTTTATAAACCGACTAATTGAAGAATACGAAATTAAAGGATTTACTGTTGAAAACGATCAAGTAGCTACTTATTCAACAGGTGACAAACTTCTTCAGTTAGTAAGAATTCTGAAAAATAAAGGAGCTGATGTTTCCATTACATTTGATATAGGAAATTTTGTTTATGTTCAAGAAGATCCACTAGAAAATGCAAAGAAAATGAGTGATATGGTTTCTGTTATTCATTTAAAAGATGTAAAGCAAAATTCATTAGAAACAACACTGTTAGGACATGGGGATATTCCAATACAAAGCGTGTTAAATTGTTTACCAAAAGATCTTAATGTAGTTATTGAATATCCTTGTGGTATCCATCCTTTAAATGTATTAAAACAGGAGTTAAATAAATTATTAGACAAGGAGCGAGTATAAGATGTATATAACAATAGGGATTATTTTGTTGATAACGTACGTTGGTCTGATTTACTTTGCAGCTAAGGGCGGGAATTTAATGATTGGCTTCGCTGCTATGGCGGTTATCTGGGTAGCTTTAAGTATCGTAGGTGGAGAGCTGACTTGGAATGAAGCAATGGTGGATGTTTTCCAAGGTGGTCCTGAAAGTTGGGGAGCCACTGCAGTTATTGTTATTTTTGGTAGTTGGTTTGGGCGGATTTTGATTGAAACAGATATTGCTTCTACTCTAATTAAGAAAACAACAGAATTGGGTGGAGATAATCCAATTTGGACGACTATATTACTTTCTATTGTGACTGGAATCATTTTCACCTCAACATTTGGCGCTGGTGCAGTAGTGGCAATAGGCGTTATTATTCTTCCAATATTGATGTCTCTAGGTGTACCAAAAGTCCTAGCAGTTACTTCTTACTTAATGAGTGTTGGTTCTGGTATGTACGTTAATATTGTCTTATTTAAGCAAATGCAAGCAATTTTTAATGGATTTGAATACAATTGGACATATTTAAAATTTGGTTTTACAGCAATGGCGGTTCAACTTGGGATTGTAATCCTAATGTTGGTTCTCCGTTTAAGAAAAGGAGCAACACATGCGTGGGCAGCACGTGCAGATGCATTCACGCAAGAAGAAGAGAATGTGAGAAATGAAGTTCCTGGGATTGCTTTATTTACTCCAATTATTCCCGTAGTTTTATCTATCTTTTTCGGATGGCAACCTATACCGGCCTTTATTGTAGCATCTATTTTTGGTCTTGCAGTTACAGGGAAGTTGCCTGGTTACGCAGAAGGATCTAAATTAATAACTCGTACTTTTTATGATGGAGTAGTCGACGTGGCTTCATTATTAGGATTCCTATTTATTTTACCAATGTTCAATAAAGTTTCTGGGATTGCTGCTCCATTCTTTGAACCTCTAATTGGCGGGATTATTCCTCAAACTGCAATTGGTTTAACTCTACTATTCATAGTCGCTGCCCCACTTGGTTATTTTAGAGGCCCCTTGACTGTTTTCGGAGCAGGTGCTGCAACTATTGGAGTAATTAATAGTATTGGGAGTTTTAGTCCACAATTGCTATTTCCGTTAATGTATATTCCGACTATCACGATGAATATGTCTACAGGCCCAACTCAATCATGGAACTTATGGGCATTAAACTATACTAAAGTTAGTGTAAAAGATTTTCTGAAAAGCGGAGTATTATGGGCATGGCTAATTAGTATCATAAACTTTGTAATAGCCTATATTATGTTTGGATAATAGAAGGAGGAAAAAGAAATGATCGAAGAAAGAAAAGTTAGAGTTGGAATTGATGTAGGCGGAACACACACAAAAGCAGTGGCAATTGACAATGAAACTCATGAAATCGTAGGAATTGGATCTGTAAAAACAACACATGATGATGAACTAGGCGTGTCTGCTGGTGTAGTAGAAGCGTTTAGAAAATGTTTGAATGAAAATAATATCTCTCCAGATGATGTCATTTTTATTGCTCATAGTACAACGCAAGCTACCAACGCTTTACTTGAAGGAGACGTAGCTGTAACAGGTATTATTGGCATGGGAAAAGGAGGTTTTGAGGGTCTTTTAGCTAGAAAACAAAGTAACATAGCTGATATTACACTAGATGATAGCGGTGTCCACAAAATTAAAACACATCATAGATATTTAAAACTAAAAGATTACAGTCGCGAAAAAGTTGAAGAGACGATTAACGAATTACAAAAAGAAGGAGCTACCGTATTAGTTGCTTCAGAAGTATTTGGTGTAGATAACAATAAAGAAGAAATGGAAGTTCAAGCAATTGGAAAAGCAAGAGGAATTGAGGTCTCAGCAGCAAGTGATATTAGTAAAATGTATGGCCTAACACGAAGAACAAGAACGGCAACAATTAATGCTTCCATTTTGCCAAAAATGTTTGAAACTGCGGATAGTACAGAATCAAGTGTAAAAAAAGCCGGTATAAATGTGCCTTTAATGATTATGCGCGGAGATGGCGGAGTAATGGATATTAACGAAATGAGAAAACGTCCTGTAATGACAATGCTATCAGGTCCAGCTGCATCAACAACAGGGGCTTTAATGTATTTAAAAGCATCTAACGCAATTTTCTTTGAAGTAGGGGGAACTAGTACTGATATAGGTGTTATTAAAAATGGACGCCCAATGGTAGATTATGCAGTTGTTGGAGGCCATAAAACACTTATCAGTTCATTGGATGTACACGTTTCAGGTGTTGCGGGAGGAAGCATGGTTCGTGCTGACTTAAAAAGCATTGTGAAAGCCGGACCGCGATCAGCACATATTGCTAAACTCCCATATGCTGCTTTTACTCCACCTGAAGAAATTATAAATCCAAAAGTAGTCCGGATACAACCTCTGGAAGGCGATCCAAGTGATTATATTGCTATAGAATCTGAAGATGGAAGTAGAGTCGCTATTACAGTTACTTGTGCAGCTAATGCATTAAAAATTTTAAGTGAAGAAGATTATTCATATGGAAATTATGAATCTTGTGTTAAAGCTATTGAACCTTTAGCAAAAGAATTAGGTAAAACAGTAGAACAAGTAGCTACAGACATTTTGGAAAATGCTTCTGACACAGTAATCAAAGTTATTGAAGAATTAGCGCTAAAACATAAAGTTGAACGCGACCAAATTCAACTTGTCGGCGGAGGTGGAGGAGCTACCTCATTGCTGCCATTTACAGCTAAAAAAATGAACTTAAATTATCAAATCGCTGAACATGCAGAAGTTATTTCTTCTATTGGTGTTGCTTTAGCTATGGTACGTGATGTGGTAGAAAGAGTAGTTCCGAATCCTACTGCAGATGATATTGCTCAAATAAGAGCAGAAGCTGTAGATAGCGCAGTTAAATCAGGAGCCTCTCCAGAAACTATTGAAGTACAAATCGAAATTGATTCTCAAACAAATCAGATAAGAGCAATTGCACTAGGGTCTACTGAAATGCAAACGACTGATTTAACAAAAGAAGTAGATGAAGAGGAAGCAAGACAAATAGCAGCAGAGTCATTAAAAGCGAATCCATTTGAAATTAATATTGTTGCACAAAATGATTCATTTTTCGTATTTGGTTTGGAAAAAGAGGCCAAAAATCAAATTCGTGTGGTAGACAAAAAGGGCTTTATTAAAGTTCAACGTAGTGATGGTACAGCTGTAACGACAACCACAGCAGGCGCAAGAAACATAGCTGATAAATTGTGGGAAGAGTTAGCAGTGTATAAGTCGGATATTAAATTAACGCCTGATATCTATTTATGTTTAGGTGGGAAAGTTATGGACTATACGGGAATGCTGGATTTGAATCAATTGCATATGGTAATGGATACTGAGCTAATGATACGTTCGAGTGCTGATCAAGTAATTCTTATTGGGGCGAAGAATAACTTATGATAAAAAAACAAATCGAAACACTCATGGATTTACCAGATGAAGTATTTGGAAGTTACCTTTTCTCACAAGATCCTTTGAAAGGAAAAGTGAGTAATGAAAAGAAAAAAGAAATCTTTCAAAACGCAAAAAAATGTGGAATAGAAATGAGCAGAGAACTAAAGCGCACGTACGGCGAATGTACTATTGATGAATATATCAATAAATTAAATATAGAGTTAACTTATAAAGAATCACACAATGGTCTAGAGTATATTTATTTTGGAACTTATCAAAACCCAAATGAAATGACTATTTATAGCGAGAATATTCAAAAGGGGAAAGATTTAGCAATAAAAGAAAAAATAGCAAATTTAGAAAAGGCCAACTTACAGGATATTGTAAAAGCGCATGAACTATTTCATCATTTTGAAGAAGAAAGAAAAGATTTATATGTGAATACAAATAAAATAACGTTATGGCGCTTAGGCAAGTATGAACACAAATCAAAATTAGTTTCACAAGCTGAAATAGCTAGTATGGCTTTTGCGAAGGATTTATTAAATTTAAATTTTTCTCCGAACGTTTTAGATGTTTTGTTACTATATCCACATAATGAAGATCAAGCTGAACAAGTATATAAAAGCATTGTGAATCATCAATCTATTAACAGTAAGGAAGGATTTTAAGTGAAAATACAATTAGCAGTTGATCGTGTGTCAATTGAACATGCCGTTGATATCATTAAAGAAGCAGAACCGTTCATAGATATTATTGAGATAGGAACGTCGTTGTTTAAAGATTTTGGCCTTCAAAGTCTAAAAGAAATAAGAAAACAATTCCAGCATCCAATATTGGCTGATATAAAAACAATGGATGAAGCAGAATACGAATTCAGACAAATATTTAAAAATGGTGGGGATATTGCAACTGTCATGGGCGCAAGTGCAATAGAAACTATTCGAATCTGTCAACGTGTTTCTCAAGAGTATAATAAAGATTATATGATTGATACTCTTGAAATTAATGATGAAAAGATGAATCAATTAAAAGAATTTGAAGACGCTATCATCTGTCTTCACTTACCCAAAGACAAAGCTGGAGACTTGCAGTCTTTTATAAGAGACTTCATGGAGACTTATCATTTAACTAATAAGATTGCTGTTGCAGGCGGAGTGAAATTAGAAGATATCCCTCTCTTTAAAGAACTTGGGATAGAAATTGTCATTATAGGAAGTAGTATCACAAAAAGCGAAGACATTAATGAAAGTGCAGAAAAGTTTAAGGAGTTGGTGAGATAATGATGGATTTTTTATTACCGATAGTAGATGAAGTAAGAGGCGTCTTGGAAAAAGTTGATCGTCAAGAAGTAGAGTCAGCAGCTAAATTAATACAAAAAGAGACCAGAATCTTTGTTGATGGTGAAGGCCGTTCAGGGTTCGTAGGCAAATGTTTTGCGATGCGCTTAATGCATTTAGGGTTTGAAGTATATGTTATGGGCGAGAGTACAACCCCAAGCTTTAATGCAGGAGATATTTTTGTCTGTGTTTCTGGTTCTGGGAATACAGGATCTGTATTGCTAAACGCCAAAAAAGCTAAAAAGCTGGAAGGAAAAGTCATCACTATAACAAACAACCGTCATTCATCTCTAGGTGAAATAAGTGACCAAGTTATAAAGTTGGATGCAACTGTAAGAGGTGATACAGAAAATAGAACGTCTATTCAACTTCTTGGTTCATTATTTGACCAATCAGTGCACTTGTTACTAGATAATATTTGTTTAATTTTAAGCAAACGTGACCATATAACTAATGAAGCTGCAACTCAAAATCATGTCTAATTTTCATCACTAGGAGGTGGGATAAATGAAAGATGTACTTTTAGTTGGAGAACCTATGGGAATGTTCATTGCAGAAGAATGTACGGATTTAATGAATGTAAATAAATTTTCAAAAGGAATTGCAGGCGCTGAAGTAAATGTTGGTATCGGGTTAGCTAGATTAGGCTATAGCGTAAGTTATGCTACAAAAATAGGGAAAGATCCTTTTGGGACTTATATTGCAAAATACTTGGAAGATGAAAATATAGGAACTGAATTTGTAAAATTTGATTCATTTTATAATACAGGCCTCCAGATGAAGAGCAAGGTTGAAAAAGGGGATCCTGAAGTTGCCTATTATCGAAGAGGCAGTGCGTTTTCTACTTTGAGTATTAAAGATGTAGAAAATATCGACTTTAACGATTTCAGATTATTGCATGTCACTGGAATTCCTCCAGCTTTAAGTCTTTCTGCCAGAGAAGCTATCTTTTATTTAATGAAAAAAGCTAAGGAAAACAATTGTACAATTACATTTGATCCTAATTTACGTCTATCTTTATGGGAAGATAAGGCAACTATGGTTAAGGTGTTAAATGAACTGGCCAGTTATGCAGATATTGTTTTGCCTGGTATCAAGGAAGGAAAGACGCTTACTGGGCAAGAAAGTGTTGCAGACATTTCAGAATTCTACCACAAACTTGGCGTGGATACTGTGATTATTAAAAATGGAAGTCAAGGTGCTTATATCTCTAAAAAAGATACAGTCATAGATAATATATCCGGGTACAAAGTAGAAAAAGTAATAGATACCGTTGGCGCTGGAGATGGTTTTGCTGTAGGTGTGATTAGCGGATGTTTAGATGAGGTATCTCTAGAAGAAGCAACAAAAAGAGCAAATGCTATCGGGTCTATTCAGGTTCAAAATATAGGAGATAATGAAGGTTTGCCGACTAAGAAAGAACTAAAAGAGTACATGGGTGTAAAAGAATTAGAAAAAATATAATAAGCCCTAATCCAGAAAAGTACATTATGAAATACTAGCTGTTTCCAGCAAGAAAATAGCTAGACTCGTGAAAATTAAGTTAATAGTACCAATACTTGCAAATACGGATAGATATTAAATATTTATTGAAGATATGTTGACAACCTAATAAATGAATGTTATTTTATTGTTGTATTAGAAATTAATTACAAGACACATCATAATTTAATCAAACGCGATGATAAGAAAAGTACATTTAAGCGGAATCTTTACAGAGAGCCCTGGTAGCTGAAAAAGGGAAGAGAAAGCTGAATGGAAAATGGTCTTTGAGCGGAGCAATTGAACGTTCTGGGGAGTTTTTAAGAACCTTAAATTGTTACGGGTGCACCCGTTATAGTGATACAGTATGTCGAGCTGCGTTCAGCTTTAGTACTGGAAGAGATGAAAACTGTGAGGTTTTCATAAAACAAGGTGGTAACACGAAATCATTGATTCCGTCCTTGCACAAAAGATTTTTCTTTTGTGTGAGGGCGGATTTTTTTATTTGTTTTTAAATACTAAATAGAAAGAGGGAATGGAAATGACAACAGCTACAGAGAAATCAATCAGAACAGGTGCGCCATTTAGAGGAGATCAAGTAGGGAGCTACTTACGACCAAAAGCATTGAAAGATGCTAGACAAGCGTTTAAAGCAGGTAGTATTACTGCAGAAGAGCTGCGTAATGTAGAAGATAGAGAAATAAATCGATTAGTAGATAAACAAGTGGAAGTGGGACTCAAAGCAGTAACTGATGGGGAGTTTCGCAGAAGCTGGTGGCATTTAGATTTTCTGGAAGATTTAACAGGAATTGATGGGTATATACCGGAACATGGGTATTTCTTTGAAGGAGTGGAAACAGAAAAATACGACGTTCGAAATACAGGAAAAGTAGCCTTCAATCCGAATCATCCCTTTTTTGAACACTTTACTTATTTAAAAGAAACCGCAGGAGATCGAGCAATTCCGAAAGCCACTATCCCGAGTCCAAACCAATTGTTGCACCAAGGCATACGTGACGAAGCTATTTATCCAACAGTAGAAGCTTTCTGCGAAGATATTCAACAAGCATATCGTGAAACGATCCAAGAATTTTATCGCTTAGGCTGCCGTTATTTACAGATCGACGATTGTTTCTGGGGTGTGTTGTGTTACGACAAAGTAGTAGAAGATATTTCTGAGCAAGAGCTGGCCTATTTGAAAGAATTGTCTGCAAAAAATGTGCAAGGCATTTTGAAAGACAAACCTGCTGACTTAGTTATTACAACACACATTTGTCGTGGAAATTACGCTTCTACTTATGCTGGGAGCGGAGCTTATGAACCAGTGGCCAAAGAGCTATTTGGCCAAACAAACTACGATGGGTACTTTTTAGAATACGATACGGAACGCTCTGGTGGTTTTGAGCCTTTACGTTTTTATAAAGGACAAGGGCAAATCGTTTTAGGATTGATCACATCTAAAGCTGGCGAGTTGGAAGCGAAGGAAGAGGTCAAAGCACGTATTCAAGAAGCTGCTAAATATGTTCCGCTAGAGCAGCTGTGTTTGAGCACACAATGCGGTTTTGCTTCAACAGAAGAAGGAAATCATTTAACAGAGGAAGAGCAATGGAACAAGATCAAATTGGTGCTGGAAGTTGCTCAAGATGTTTGGGGTAAGGAATAAAAGAAGAAACGAGGAGGAATTCAAGATGGCTAGAGTAGAAAGTTTTGAATTAGATCATAATTTGGTGAAAGTACCTTATGTACGTGTGGCAGGAGTGGAAAAGAATAGTAAAGGCAGTGTTGTTCAAAAATACGATTTGCGCTTTTTGCAACCAAATCAAGATGCATTGCCTACAGGAGCTCTGCATACGTTAGAACATTTGTTAGCAACATACTTACGAGATGAGCTGGATGGAATTATTGATATTTCACCAATGGGCTGCCGTACTGGATTTTATTTGATCAAATGGGAGGAAGATTCGCCTGAAGTTGTAGCAGCAGCTTTAGAGAAAACCTTGCAGCGCGTTTTAGATACAGAAGAAGTTCCTGCCGTCTCCCAAGTTTCTTGTGGAAACTATAAAGACCATTCTTTATTTGCGGCGAAAGAGTATGCAAAAGATGTACTGAAAAAAGGGCTTAGCAGAGATCCCTTTGAACGTGTATTTGCATAGTACTCCTAGGAGGTAAATACGGATGATCGGAATTGATTTGACTGGCAAAGTAGCCTTGGTAACAGGCGGAAAAAATGGAATAGGGAAAGCAGTTGTAGACAGCTTTTTGGAAGCTGGAGCTGTTGTAGTTTCTGGAGATTTAGGGTATAAAGAAGACTTCAAATTGGAAACAGATCGGTTTGCCGTTTCAAAGTTGAATGTTGCTTCGGAAGAATCCGTTCGTAATTGGTTGAAAAGTACGTTAGAAACATTTGGTAAAGTAGATGTTCTAGTAAATAGCGCGGGAATTTCAACCATGGATCTAGCGGTCGAGAGTCAGGTCTCTGACTGGGACAAAGTCATGGATGTGAATGCCAAAGGAGTATTTTTGACTTCAAAAAATGTCGGAAAGCTTATGCAGGGGGTCGGAAATGGCGGTCGGATCATTCAGATTGCTTCACAAGCTGGAAAAAATGGGTATACCGCTCTAGGGACTTATACAGCTTCTAAACATGCTGTTTTGGGATTCACCAAAACGTTGGCAAAAGAGCTTGCAAAGGACAATATCCTTGTCAATGCTGTTTGCCCGGGAATCGTTGAAACAGAAATGAAACGCCGCGAAAGAGTAGAAGGTGGATTAATCAGAGGGATGACACCTGAAGAAATCTACGCTGAAGATTGCTCGCAAATTCCACTTGGACGTACAGCAAAAGCATCGGAAGTTGCGGCTGTGGTTCTATTCCTAGCGAGTCATTTGTCCGCATATATGACAGGACAAGCGATCAATGTCACTGGCGGCATGACTATGCATTAAGAACGAAGAAAGGACGGTTAGGCATGAAAAAAAGACAAAGTATTTTATCCGCCATTTTAATTACAACAGCTATCATTCTGGGCGCTTGCAATTCAACAACAGGAGGCGCAACAGAAAGCGTATCTTCTGAAACTAGTAATTCAGATGAATCCCAAACCATAGTGATCGGAGCTCAAGCATCGGACGTTCAGATCTGGGAATATATTGCCCAAACAGATGCTGCAAAAGAAGCAGGCGTCACACTAGAAGTTGAAGAAGTCAATGGTGGACCCCAATTGAACACAGCAACTGCTGAAGGCGAAGTGGATGTCAATGCCTTCCAATCATGGGCATATTTAAAATCATTTAATGAAGAAAGCGGAGCAGACTTAACAGCTTTTGCAACAACTTATCTAGAGCCAATGGGGCTTTACTCTGATAAAGTTGAGTCTGTTGAGGATATAGCTGAAGGATCTGTTGTGGCAATTGCTGATAATCCATCCAATGCTTCACGAGGCTTGTTATTACTCCAAGCAGCGGGATTGATTACCTTGCCGGATGATTTTGATGCATTAGGCACAACGAGTGATATTATCGACAATCCTAAAAATTTAACATTTGTTGAAATCGACGATACAACTGGCCCACGAGTGTTACAAGACGTAGACTTGGTCTTAATAGGGAATACAGTGGCGATGGAAGGTGGATTAAATGTCTTGGAAGATTCACTTTTTTATGAAGAAATCAATAAAGATACGAAAGATAATATCAATATTTTAGTGACCCAAAAAGAGAATGCTGATAATGAAGACATTTTGAAATTAGGAGAACTTTACCATAGTGAAGAAGTTCAAGAATATATTGAGGAACAATTTGAAGGTACAAAGGTTCCGGTTCAAGAGGAAATATCTTATTTGGAAGAACAATAGAAAGTAAAAAGCTTTAAATCAAGGACAAACCTCTTGATTTAAAGCTTTTTACTTGGTATTTGGCAGTGTTCATAGAGTAGATTCGGCTAAAGCAACTATTTCGTCGCATAAAGCAATGGCTGTCTCCAATACATGTCCATTATCGTACTGTGGATCATAAGAGGCGAACCCACACCCTACAATAGTATGACATTCTCCAATCAAACGAAGAATATCCAGCATGTTTTCTTTATTTAACCCGTTACTCACAGCATATTCGTTTGCGGGAGAAATAGCTGGATCTAATACATCTAAATCTATATGAATGTAAACTTTTTTTGTCTTTATTTTTTTAAGAGCGTCTGTTACTAAGGTTTCCTTGCCCTCTAGTAGCGATGCGGAAGAAATGACCTGTAGACCAGTTTGGGAAATGAATTCTTTTTCTTCTTTATAAAAATGCCGTCCCCCAAGATGCAAAATAGCAGAAATGGGAATAGGCTGATAATTCGGAATTTGGGAAAGTAAATTTTTCCAGCATAATCCAGCTAACATTGGGATTCCCATTCCATCCAAAAAAGCGATCGGAGTTGTTTCAGGAGTTTTACAATCGCCATGAGCATCAAACCAAATAACTCCTACATCGTTGTCTAACCCGCTTACAGCTCCAACTGAAGTGTTGCAATTTCCTGATAAGACAACTGGAAAACCTGTATCTGATTGACTCTTCTTTATTTTTTCTGAAAGAATCTTAAAAATGGCAAAAGCATTTTCCAATTCTGTTTTTAGGGATAAGTCTGTTTCAATTTTTTCTATAGTAGTGTTGTAACCTTTAGAAAGCAATGATTTGAATAGGCCGTTTTTTATGAGATGGTTCGGTCCAGCACCCATTCGAATATCTTTATACCCTGAATCATATGGAATAGAATACAAATGAATGTCCATTTCAAAATCTCCTTTTCGAGATTGTACAAGCAATAGTTTTCACTCTGTCATCTATTGAAGTGTCTTCTTTAAAAGTCCGACTCATCCCACTCATCATCAGTTTCCCATTCGTTATCCATAGAAGGATCACCCACTAAATCGTGGTAGAAGGCTGTATTAGTAGCTACCATATACGGTGTGATCCATAAAAAGCCAATGCCTAATGTAAGCACGCCAATCAGAATCCAGCCAAGAAAGCTTAGTCCCAACAGAAAGAACCGCATTTTGTGTCCTTGCATCAATTCCTTACTCTCTGTGATACAATCCAATGCTGAAATCTGTTCCAAGTCGGGACGATCTACATGATCTTTATAAATCAAGTAAGCTTGAGAGTAAGCATATGATTTAATGATCCCTGGAATAATGAACAGTAATGTCCATAGGAAAGTAAACAGACTCGAAATAATGTAGACAAGCAATACTCCTAAAAAGTATTTTTTAGAAAATGCTTGGAACGCGTCTTTTAATGGACGGATCTTGTAACTAGCATCACGAAAAGCATTTAGAAAAGTAAATGAAATTCCAGCAGTTATGAAGGCGGAGAAAATACCGCTGGCAGTGCCGCTGCTGCTGTTTCCTGGGAAATAGCTATCAGATGTTGATTCTGACCAGAAACCAAAAGATTCAGCCGCTATAAAAATAGTAATCACTAAAATTACTAGAGCAACAATTATTATCAGTGTTGGAATAAAGTTCATCAACACTGCATCTTTCCATCTTCCTTTTAACATATCACGAGCATCTTGTTTCAATTCTGCACTTGTTTTAAATTCATTCATTACAACTAACTCCTATCTTTTCTGTTTACTTCACATTTCATAATATACCATACACAAGTGCAGAATTCCTCTTATACATAACATGACTTATCATAAAGTTTTTAATCAATGCATAAATAAATAAGCACAAACGTTTATAGACGAATGTGCTTGTTTATCTGCAAAGTAATTTGATGTTTATTAAACGGTCACTGTTTCAGAAAGGTATTCGACGGCTTTCATAGCATTAAACACCATAGTTTTTGTGACATCTGGTACCGCTAAATTGAAGGTCTCAGTATCTGAAGCTGCAAACGAGGCGATTTTTTCTGATTTTTCCAGCAAATGATCTTCCACTCCGAAGTCGGCTAAGCGGTGCGGGAAGTGGTTTTCTTTATAGAAAGGCAGTAGGCGTTGTACTTCTTCTGCATCTCCTGAGGCCCACAATTGGACTAATAATCCGTAGGCCACCTTAACACCATGTTCAAAAGCGTGGGTTTCAGGAACAAGCGACATCCCATTATGGATTGCATGTGCTCCAGCCATACGACCATACTCGCCAGCAAATCCACCGACCGTACCGGCAATCGCCACAACTGCTTCAGCAACACGTTTGAATGCTTCTGTAACATCGCCACGATCCATACTGGCTAAAGCTTCTTTACTGTCTTCCAATAAGAGTTCTTGGGTGACTTTTGCTGTTTTCAATCCAACTTGTACCACCGCTGGCAATCCAGTTTCCACATGGCGTGTAATGCCTTCTGCTTCGTACCATTTTGCTAGAGTGTCACCGATACCGCCCATAAAATATTTTTTAGGCGACTCCACTAGCAAATCTAGGTCCATCAGACAAAGCAAAGCGGCTTTTTCATAATAATCGACCACATTAAAAGTATGATCCGGATGATACACAGCAGAAAGCGGGGTATAAGCTGCACAAGTTCCTAACACCGTAGGAACCGTTACATACTCGACCTGTAATAATTCGGCCGTACCTTTAGCGGTATCTAAGGCGCGGCCTCCACCGATACCTACTACACAATCTGTTCCTTTTACTAATTGAGCTAAACGATCCATGTCCTCATGAGAAGCAGTACCGTCATAACGGAATACGGGTAAATCTAAAGAACCAGTATAATGCTTTTGAAAGGCTTGATAGGATAATTCTCCGGTAATAATCACAGGATCAGTAAATGAGGCTAATTTTTGGTCCAAATAATTTAAAGCACCAGATTCGCATAAAAATTGACCTGGTCCAGGGCGAACAACTTGGCTTAAACGCATAATAAATTCCTTCTTTCTATGATTTGTTTATAAAAGCTCAGTAACGGCAGCTGCAGAAGCTTCTTTTTCTTTAAGATCTTTATAGCTGCAAATGGAAGCAAATATAGTTCCAAATAAAGTATGGACAATCGTTCCGGCTGCACCAGCTAATGCAGTTGCTGGGCTAAAATAAGCCAGTCCTAAACTTCCGGCAAGACCAGTATTTTGTAAGCCGACTTCGACAGCGATAGCTCTTGTAGACGAAAGCTTGATCTTGAATAATTTGCAAGCAGCATAACCCATAGCGTAACCAGACAAATTATGCAACCAAACGATCAAGAACATAATCATACCTGTTCCAAGTAAAGTGTCAGAGTTGACGGATACAGTTCCGCCTAAAACCAATAAAACAGCTGTTGCAGAAAGGGAAGGCAGGGCTGTTTCTATTTTCTCTACACGAGTACCAAAGAAATAACGGAAGATCAATCCACCGACTATGGGAACCAATACGACTTGTAAGATCGATAAGAACATACTCCAGAAGCTGATCTCTAAGTAGGCTCCACCATAAAGGGATAAGAACAAAGGTGTAAGTAATGGCGCTAATAGAGTTGAAATAGAAGTTGCCGCAACAGATAATGGAACGTCTCCGTTGGCTAAGTAAGTAATAACATTGGAAGAAGTTCCTCCTGGTACGCAGCCAACTAGAATCAAACCAAGCGCGATCTCATCTGGTAACTGAAACAGCTTTGCTAATAATAAAGCTGAAAGAGGCATAAATGTGAATTGCAAGAATGTAACCAACGCCATCAACCAAGGCTTTTTAAAGACAGCGGTAAAATCAACTGGTTTCATCGTTAACCCCATGGTGAACATCACAACTTGCAAAAATAATGTTGTATAAGAACTTGCCCATAAAAAGGTTTGGGGCAATAAAAGAGCTGCTGCTGCCACACCTACAACAATCAAAGCCAGGTACTTGTTGTAGAACTGATTAAATGTATTAAAATGCTTCATAAAAAATCCCTCCAAAAGTATAAAACGTTTTTTTATTTATTTGTTTCATTCATCCCAAAATGTCACTTTCCATATCCATCATCCTTTCGAGAAAACAAAAAGGCTACCCATTCAATTGAATGGGTAGCCTTAAGTCCCATTCAGCCAAGTTAGCACGAATAGGACCTAAACTCCTGTAAAAAATTGCTTACAGTGTCTAAATCCTGGTTCTAATAATAATAATTGCTGTTTGGCTGAATAATGTCATGGACAGTTATCTCCTCATAAGTTAGTGAAGAAAGAATAACATCTAAAAATTAATAAGTCAACATCTTAATCTCATTTTTTTATAATCTAAATATTATTTTTGGGAAAACAATAGCTGTAAGCTTGTACGGATAATTTTATTACGAGACTTTCGCTGCGAGCACATTAGCCGTGTTATTAGGGGTTAACTGCGTCTTTATGTTAGGTATCTAAATCATTTTCCCTAGCATTAAAAAAGTATCGGCATTTTTGCAATAAGTAAGATAAAGCAACTCCATTTTGTTTAGCCATTATTTTTCACTAAACAAAAAATAATAGGATTAAGAACAATTTAATATTTTTTAGCCCAGTAGTTTGAGTAGTTTAGTTCATGAGTAGTTACTGATATAATTAGTGCTACAGTAAGGACAAAAAAATGAGGATGAATATTTTGAATTTTGAATAT
Source organism: Desemzia sp. RIT 804 (assembly GCF_016892605.1). GTDB lineage: Bacteria > Bacillota > Bacilli > Lactobacillales > Carnobacteriaceae > Desemzia. The sequence goes on along the minus strand of NZ_JAFEMV010000003.1, from coordinate 391,660 downwards.
GAAGAGGTTCAGCTTAATAGACATATTCCTGTTAAGTTATTTGCATTTAAAGCAAATAATGCTGATCGGGTTATACCAAAACATTGGCATGAAAGTATTGAACTATTGTATTGTGTTGAAGGGCAGTTAAATGTGTGGATTGGGAATGACTTTTATTTGTTGAATAGAAAAGATTTTATATTTATTAATTCAAATGAAGTTCATTCCACTCAAAGTCCAATTAAAAATAAAGTCATTGTATTACAAATACCATTATCTTTTTTAAATGAAGTAACTCAAAGAGCTTATAACGAGACTCTCACAATTCATTTAAATACATTAAATGAAAATATTTCAAGTGAGCAAGAAAATAGTTACTCAATAATTAGAAAATTACTATATTGTATGTTAGAAAATTTAGAACAAAAAGATTTTCCGCAAAATTTAAAAGTAATGAGCTCGTTATATGATCTACTTTTTATAATCTTCGATAAATTTTCTTATAGTAAAAAATCTTCTACAATTGAGACACAAAAATACTTAGAGCGCATGTCTATAATAACAAATTATATTAAAGTAAATTATCAAAGGGAATTAACCCTTACAGGAGTAGCGCGTGAATTTAATTTTTCACCACCTTACTTTTCACGATTCTTTAAAAGATATATGGGGATAACTTTCACTGAATATTTGAATAGTATACGTTTAGACGAAGCGTATCATTTATTAATGAATACTGATACATCGATTACTAAAATTACTTACTCAACAGGTTTTGCTAATAACAAATCATTTTCATCTCTTTTTAAAAAAACATATAATATGACTCCATTACAGCATCGAAAAAAATACAAGCAAAATAAAAAAGATAAATAATGCCTATTTTTTCGATAATTAAAAGGAAGTATTTCTTCTTAAAATAAATTATGATGTAAGCGTATTAGATATATTGGTTTACGTTGTATTTAAAAAATATTATTTTAAGGGAGAGAGCATAAGCAATGAATAATTTTATGAAAAAATTGGAAGAGTTTTTAAATAAATATTTGCTTCCGGTTGCCAATTACGTTAATCAAAATAAAATCATGACAGCTATTAAAGATGGAATGATGTTTACTTTACCAATTATACTATTTGCTTCTATCGTTCTGATTTTAACTAATTTTCCTTTTTTAAGTGACTTTGCACCGAATTTATCTGAATGGTTGAACAGCACGCTAGGTTTTGTAGGAAATAGTACTATGGGATTATTATCATTATTTGTCATCATAGGAACTTCACATAGTTACTCAAAATCACGCAATATAGAACCTCTTTATGGATTGTTAGCTGCATTTGGAGCATATCTGATTGTTACCCCAACTGCAACAGTTGGAGATATTACTGCAAATGGTTCACTAATTGAAGGTGTTGACATTCCAAATGTTATTTCCATCGAATATTTAGGAGCAGCAGGAATTTTTGCAGCATTAATCATTACTATTATCGCTATTGATCTTTATGCGTTCATATTTCATAAAGATATCAATATAAAAATGCCAGATAGTGTACCACAAAACGTAACGCAACCTTTTATGTCTATTATTCCATTTTCTTTAGTAGCGGTAGTATTCATCATTATCCGTAATTTAATTAATTTAACGAATTATGAAAGTTTACCAGAAGCAATTAGTAATATTTTGACTGGTCCGTTATTAGGGTTAGGAAATAATATTTGGGCGTTTTTGTTCTTAATCTTTATTGGACAAGTATTATGGTTCTTCGGTATTCATGGAACAAACATAACCCTCAATGCTATTTGGACACCAATTGCAATTGTAGCTATGGCAGAAAATTTAGAAGCTTTTAGTGCTGGCGACCCGTTACCTTATGCTCTAACGGCAGCATTTACTGCCTTTACTGCACAAGCAAAATTATCTGAAATAGTTGCTTTGATTGTTCTTGGAAAATCAAAACGTGCTAAATCTATTGGGAAAATGTCGTTAATCCCAGCCCTATTCAATATTCATGAACCTTTTATTTTCGGTTTGCCAATTGTATTGAATGCCACACTCTTCATTCCTTTTGTATTTGTCGAAGTTATACAAGCTGGGCTAGCTTATTTCTTAATGAATCTTACTGGAGCCATTGCTATTTTTCAAATCCCTTGGACGATGCCTCCAATTTTAAGCCAATTATTAGCTACAAATTTTAATCCATGGGCAGCAGTAATTGCAATTATTACGTTCTTTGTCGGCTTTGTTTTATGGGCCCCGTTTATTCGACTTTTAGATAAGCAATATCTAGCTGAAGAAGCTGATGAAGAAGCAACAATTGTTGAATAAATAGAATTTCAAAACAAATAAGAGAATAGGATGAATAAAGTTGAAAGAACAACAACTAAAAGAACTTATGACAGTTATGACGTTAGAAGATAAAATTTTTCAATTACTGCAATTATTGGGTAGTTTTTATCAAGACACTCCTGACTTAGTTACAGGTCCTAAAGCAAAACTTGGGATTAATGATGATGCTATTAAAAATGCGGGCTCTATTTTAAATGTCCGAGGAGCAGACAAAATAAAAGCTATTCAGAAAAGTTATCTAGAAAATAGTCACAGTAAGATCCCTCTATTATTTATGGCAGATATTATCAACGGTTTTGAAACTATTTTTCCTGTTCCAATAGGTTTAGGAGCTACTTGGAATCCAGAGATTGTTAAAAAGAGTGCTGCAATTGCAGCAAAGGAAGCAGCTGTTTCTGGTGTCCACATTACTTTTTCACCGATGGTAGATTTAGTGCGTGATCCTCGATGGGGTCGGGTTATGGAATCAACTGGTGAAGATGCCTATTTAAATAGTGCGTTTGCGAAAGCATTTGTCCAAGGCTATCAAGGAACTAATGAATTATTAACTGAAGATAATATAGTCGCTTGTGTAAAACATTTTGCTGCGTACGGTGCTCCTGAAGGTGGACGTGAATACAATACAGTAGATATGTCTGAAAGAACTTTGAGAGAATACTATTTGCCTGCTTATAAAGCTGCTTTAGAAGCAGGAGCGAAAATGGTTATGACATCATTTAATGTTGTTGATGGTGTACCGGCTACAGGAAATAAATGGCTTAACCGCGACATATTACGAAATGAGTGGGACTTTAATGGCATATTGATTTCAGATTATGCAGCCATTAAAGAATTAATTGATCATGGAGTGGCAGAAGATGAGAATGCAGCTGCCAAAATGGCTTTAGAAGCAGGTGTTGATATCGATATGATGACTTCTATTTATGCGAATCATCTATTAGATGTGATTAATAAATTCCCTGAAATAGAAGACGATTTAAATGAGTCTGTATATCGAGTATTGCAGCTGAAAAATGAATTAGGTCTGTTTGAAGATCCTTATCGTTCAGCCAATAGTTTGAAAGAAAAAGAACTTCATTTGTCAACAGAGCATCGCCAGACAGCACGTGAAGTTGTTAGTGAATCACTAGTTCTATTAAAGAATGATAACCAAGTTTTACCGCTTAAATCCAACCAAACGATAGCTTTAATTGGTCCGTATGCAGATTCTACTTCTTTATCTGGCTCTTGGTCGTTCAGCAGCAATCAGGAAAGTACAGTTACCTTGAAAAAAGCTTTTGAAGAATATCTTGATGAAGAAAATCTGTTCATTGCAACAGGGTCTAAAGTGGTAGAGACAGAATTTCTTGAAAGTAGCCTTGGAAACTATTTTTCTCCAGAGATTGATATGCAAATTGATGAAGAAAAGGAACTAAAAAAAGCTGTTGAAGTAGCCGAAAAAGCAGATGTTCTTGTTATAGCTGTAGGAGAACACTATTTACAGAGTGGGGAGGGCGGCAGTAGAGCTAACATAATCATTCCTCAAGTACAAAAAAACTTAATTCAAGCTTTAGCAAAATTAGGAAAACCTATGGTAGGAGTGATTTTTAGTGGCCGGCCATTGGATTTGAGAGAAGAAGTAAGTCAATTCGACGGACTGGTCCAAGCTTGGTTCCCTGGGACAGAAGGAGGACATGGTATAGCGGATATTCTATTTGGCACAGCAAATCCATCTGGCAGATTATCTATGAGCTTCCCTTATGATGTAGGCCAAATCCCGGTTCATTATAATGAGTTTAGTACAGGAAGACCCTATCAACAGTCAAATCATAGTAAACGTTATACTTCAAAATATGTAGATATCCCTAATAAACCTTTATTCCCATTTGGATATGGTTTATCTTATACAGATTTTAGTTATACAAATTTTGAGTTAAACAAGGAAATTCTGACTCAAGAAGATAGATTGACGGCTTCTATAGATATTACTAATAAGGGAACTGTAAAAGGAAAAGAAACCGTACAACTTTACATTCATGATAATATTGGAAGTGTAACGAGACCAATAAAAGAATTAAAAGGATTTAAGCAAGTAGAACTTGAACCGAACGAAACAATTACAGTAACTTTTGAGATAGAAGAAAAAATCCTTCGTTTTTACAATAGAGATATGGAATTCATTTCTGAGCCTGGAGAATTTGAAGTTATGATTGGCCCAAATAGCGAAATAAATGAAAAAAAAATATTCTATTTGAAAGATAAGTAAAATCATATCTTTCAATAAATAAGAAATGTTATTTGAATATAAAAGGATCTATAATTTTTAGTATTGATGTAATAATTTCGTATGATTTATAATAATTTCTCGAAATTTCTGGAGGTAGTGGTGTTGCTTGTAGCCTCCTAAAGCATGAATAATCATGGCAAATTAAGGCAAGTTGGCGATTTAGCGTCTACTTGCCTTTGTTCTTCGCTTCGCTACGCATACCGTATCCTTACGTTGCTAATGCTCAACGGTTTCGATAATGCTTGCAAGTCTGGAGACCCGATTTTTGGACGCCAGGTGTTCCCATGGTTACCAGAAGCAATATCACTGCCGGAAGAAATTTCCTTACCAACACCATAAAATAGACATAGCCATGTAAAAAAAAGAAGCTGAAAAGGAATTCTTTCAGCTTCTTTAACTTCAATAAAATTTAATCATCTTTTTACTCTGTTACCAATTCTAAAGGCGAGTCGATTTTTGCAGGTACATCCTCACCAGCAAAGAAGTCATAAGCTGCTTGAAGAGAAAGTTTACCCATTTCTTCTGGTTGTTGAGCAATAGTAGCACTTAGACGACCATCTTTTACAGCATTTACACCGTCTTCAGTTCCATCAAAACCGACTACTTGGATCTCATCAGATAAACCAGCTGACTCGATCGCTTCGATTGCCCCTAAAGCCATTTCATCATTTTGAGCAAATACAGCTTGGATATCTGAGTGAGCTTGCAACAAGTTCTCCATTACGGTTAATCCTTCAGCCCGGTCAAAGTTAGCTGTTTGACTATCTAATACATCTAATGAAACTTCTGCGATATTTAAGAAACCTTCTCCTCGTTCTCGGGTAGCAGAAGCCCCTGGAACGCCTTCTAGTTGAACGGTCTTAGCTTGTTCACCAGAGATCTCCTTGATGTATTCAGCAGCCATTTCCCCACCAGCAATATTGTCAGAGGCGATCAATGTTACAACATCACCTGAATCACTAGAACGGTCCATCATAATAACTGGAATACCAGCAGTGTTGGCAGATTCTACGGCTGGAGTAATAGCAGAAGAGTCTACTGGATTGATCAACAGGATGTCTACACCTTGTTGAATCAAGTCGTCGATGTCATTGATTTGTTTCGCAGAATCATCTTGTGCGTCTACGGCTCTGATTTCCGTATCGTTTTCATCTGCTAGATTTTGGATACCTTCTTCTAATGATACAAAGAATGGGTTACTCAATGTAGAAACAGAAACGCCAACAACTAATTCAGAAGCGTCTTTTTCTTCAACAGCTGTATCTGTATTGGTATTTTCTCCTTCTAAAGTTGCTGCGCCACAACCGGATACTAACAATAAACCTGCTACAAAAAAACTGACTAATTTTTTCATGTTTGTTTTCCTCCTATTTTTTACGATCAATCAATACGGCAATAATAATAACGATCCCTTTAACGACTTGTTGATAAAAACTAGATACACCCAATAAGTTCAATCCATTATTCAATGTACCAATGATCAAAGCCCCAATCAAAGTCCCGACGATTCTTCCGCGACCACCTGAAAGGCTTGTTCCGCCTAATACAACTGAAGCAATAGCGTCCATTTCGTAACTTGTACCAGCAGTCGGTTGAGCAGAGTTTAAACGAGAAGTGATGATGATTCCAGAAATAGAAGCCATCATACCAGAAATAGCGTAAATCATGACTTTGATACGGTCACTCTTGATACCGGCAATATAAGCTGCTTTTTCATTCCCTCCAATCGCAAATGTTTTTCTACCAAATGTCATTTTATGCAATAGCATAAACAAAACAGCAAAGCAGACAAGTGTTAAGACAACAGGGAAGGGAATACCAAATAAGTAACCACGACCCATAAATTTGAAGATAAAACTGTCTCCGATTCCGGTAATAGGTTTTCCATCAGTTAAGACCAAGGTCAACCCTCTAAAAATCGTCATAGTAGCTAAAGTAGCGATAAATGGTGCCATTTTACCTTTAGTGATCAATAATCCATTCACAGCACCTAATACAAAACCAATCCCTACACCAACGATCATCGCTAAAACAGGATCTAATCCACTGACGATCATTCCAGCTGTCAAAGCACTGCTCAAAGCTAAGGTTGAACCAACAGACAGGTCGATCCCTCCAGTGATAATGACAAATGTCATTCCAAAAGCAATCAATGCATTGGTAGAGACTTGTCTTAATAAGTTCAATAGGTTCGTTGCGGAAATAAAACTAGGATTTAAAAAGGTTACAAATATAACTAAAACAATCAAAGCCAATAGGGGTCCTAATTTAGTGACCAACTCTTTGTACTCAAATTTCTTTTTACCGATCTGGATATTTTCTACTTCATTTTTCATGTTAGTATCCTCCTGTCGCAAGCGTCATGATTTTTTCTTCCGTCGCTTCTGCTTTGGGTAATTCGCCTGCTAATTTTCCTTCATGAATCACTATCACACGATCGCTGACGCCTAAAATCTCTGGTAGATCACTGGAAACCATAATAATGGCAACGCCTCTTTCAGCAAGTTCGTTCATCAATTGATAGATCTCTCGTTTTGCTCCAACGTCTACACCGCGAGTAGGTTCATCTAAAATCAATACTTTAGAGCCAATCCCGACCCATTTGGCCAAAACGACTTTTTGCTGATTCCCCCCTGAAAGACTAGAAGTAGGATCTTCTTGACTCATTGATTTGATATTCAATCGTTTGACCAACATTCCAGTAAAATCCTCTTCCGCTTTAGTATCGATCAAAAAGTGTTTTTTAAACCCATCAATAGAAGGGAGACTTATGTTATCACGAATAGAATAATCCAAGATCAAGCCTTCAACTTTACGGTCTTCAGTCAAGAAGCCGATTCCTTGGCGAATAGCATCACTAGGAGCTTTGATCTGAATCTTTTCTCCTTCTAAATAAAGTTCTCCTTCATCCAATGCATCGATGCCAAATATACTGCGCATGACTTCTGTACGACCCGCTCCCATCAAACCAGAAAAACCAACGATCTCTCCGGATTTTACTTGGAAAGAAATATCTTTAAAGACTTTTTCTTGTCCTAACTGTTTGGCTTCAAAAACCACCTCACCGATTTTCGCGTCCTTTTTCGGATAGTAGTCTTCTAAGTCACGGCCAACCATCATACGAACGATTTCATCGTTATGTGTTTCAGAGGTGTTTTTTGTATCAACTGAAACGCCATCTCGCATCACGGTGATGCGATCACTGATTTTAAAAATTTCTTCCATGCGGTGAGAGATGTAAATAATGGATACATTTCGTGATTTTAATTTGGCGATGATCTTGAACAAGACATCGATTTCTCTTTCTGTCAGTGCAGCTGTAGGTTCATCCATGATGATGACTTCTGCATTGGTCATCAATGATTTGGCGATCTCGATCATTTGTTGTTGACCAACAGACAAAGTTCCCACGTCACGGTTCAAATCAAGGTGAATCCCTAATTCATTAAATGTTTCTTTTGCTAACGCTTTCATTTCTTTAGTTTTGATCCAGCCTAATGAGTTTTTGATCTCTTTACCGATAAAAAGGTTTTCCAGTACCGTCATATCCGACCAAGTATTCATTTCTTGATGGATAAAACTCAAACCATGTTCTTCCGCTTCTTTAGGATTGCTGAAAATACGTTCTTCACCATTGATGAAGACTCTCCCATCGTCTGCTTTATGCAGGCCAGTTAAAATATTCATCAGCGTAGATTTTCCGGCACCATTTTCACCCATCAATGCATGAACTTCGCCAGGACGGATATCAAAGTCGACACCTCTTAGTACAGAGTTGCTGCCAAAACTTTTTGTGATTCCTGTCATTCTCACTTCCATTGGTTTTACCTCCTAAAATATGACGCCTGATTGTAAAATAATATTTGAATAGGGAGTAGCTTCTCCGGTACGTATAACCGCTTTTGCATGTTTAGTCAGTTGTTTGAAGTCTTCATGAGAAACAAAAGAGACTTCCTGTTGGTCTAAACGTTGGTTGACCGCTTTAAACTGGCTTGTGTTTTGTGTTTTGATTTCTTCTGCCAGAATCACTTTTTCTACTTCCATGTCTTTCAACACTTCATCTAATACTCGAATGAAAGCCGGTTCTGATAACGCTAAAGCTAAATCAATTTTTTGAACGCCGTCTGGAATTGGAAGACCGACATCACCGATCACGATTTGATCGGTATGTCCCAAGTCCACTAAGCATTTTGCAATCTCACTATTTAATATGCCAAGTTTTTTCATAAAAAGGACTCCTTTTCATTTCTTCTAGAGTAGGCATACCGCCTTGTGCTCCAAACTTTTGAATGGATAATGATGCTGCCAAGTTTCCGAATCTGACGCTTTCTTCAATCGGCATCCCAGATGCAATAGCTACAGCAAATGCACCATTGAATGTATCACCAGCTCCTGTAGTATCTAACGGCTGAACTTTATAAGAAGGGACTAGGACTTCTTTATTACCATTGTGATACAAAACACCTTTGGAACCTAAAGTAATAAATAATTTATTCGGATATCTTTCCACACCTTGAGAAGCCGTCAAGCCAGGGAATAATAAATGAAATTCACTTTCATTGGGTGTGAAGTAGGTCGCTTGTTCCATCAATCCTTTTTCAATTATTCTAGCTGGGGCCGGGTTATATAATACTTTGATTTTATTTTCATTGCCAAATCGGATGACCTTTTCAACTACCTCTTGAGGTGTTTCGTTTTGAATAATGACTAGGTCGCTAGCTTCTAAAATAGGAGCTAAGGCGGTCATTTTTTCGACTGTTACCGCATCATTTGCACCAGGGATATAAATAATGGCGTTATCATTGTTCATTAAAGTGATGTGTGCAGAACCGGAAGGCAAATGTGTAACCCGTTCCACATTATACACATCAATATTATTTTCTGATAAGTTTTGAAGGAGTTGATCACCGAATACATCTGCTCCAACTGCGCCAATCATTTGTACTTCGCCGCCTAAACGCGAAGCAGCGATAGCTTGGTTAGCACCTTTGCCTCCAAAAGTTGTTTTGAAATCATTGCCTGTAATCGTTTCGCCTATTTCTGGGCGTATGTCAGTAGTGACTACAAAGTCAGTAGATATACTACCGATGACTATTATTTTACTCATTATAGTACCTTCTCTCTGAGGGATTCTCTTAATATTAATTTTACGGGTAATTGGATTCTTTTTTCAGTGACTGGTTTGTTCTCGATGCACTTACATAATAGCTCGGCACCTTTATAACCAATTTCATAAGCTGGTTGTGCAATGGTTGATAAGCCGGGAAACAACAAGCTGCTAAAAGGCATATCGTCATATCCGATGATTTGCAATTCATTTGGGATATCGATACCTCTTTTGAGGGCTTCACGCATCAAAGCTAATCCATATACATCATTAGAAGCGATCACACTATCGGCAGTTGCATAATCTTTGAAGAAGAGTTGCGCCGCTGCATCAGTATCTTCTAAACGAAAAGACTTTGTTTGCAGTAAAGAATAAGGAATGTTGTTTTCTTTCAAAACACGAATACTTCCTGCCAAGCGTTCAAATGAGCTCGGGATTTCTTTTGGTCCCACCATAATGACAACTTGGTTTGGAGTACGTTCAGCAATAGCTTGTGCGGCCATCATCCCACCTTGGTAATCATCTGTATGAACAGCGAACTGCTCGGAACTTTCAACTCTGTCTAAAGTGACCAGAGGAGTAGTTTTGGTCCTTTTTGAACTTCCTTGGACTGCTGACAAGACTCCAGCAATATTATTTTGTTCGAAAATTTTTAAATATTCTTCTTCTTTAGTCACATCATCTTGTACGTTTCCTAAAATCAAACTGTATCCTAATTGGCTTACAGCGTCTTCCGCGCCTTTTGCAAGTAGAGGAAAGAACGGATTGGCGATATCAGGCAACAACAACCCAATAAGCTTAGATTTTTTTTGAAACAATGAACGAGCTACTTCGTTAGGCGAAAAGTCCAGTTGTTCAATAGCGTGTTCAACTTTTTTGCGTGAATCCACGCCAACGTAGCCTTTATTATTAATCACACGTGATACAGTGGCAACAGAAACCCCTGCTAACTTTGCGACTTCTTTGATAGTTGCCATTTGATTCACCCGTCTTTCATGATGTGTAACCGATTACAAAATCATATTATCATGAAGTGTGAAAAATAACAAGAGAAAATATTCTTCAACTAATGTATTTTCTGCAGAGAGGCATTCATGATTGGATAGTCTATTTTGTACATGGTAAAGTAAGGAAAAAGAATAGAACGTTGTCTGTATAGTGTCGCCACTTGGTAAAGTCAAGCGTTTCTGAAAGAAAGGGTGCAGTGACAAAATTGAGAAATGAACAGACTGAGGACTTTAATATTGCGATGGAACATATTCGCTATTCACCTTCGCAGCAGTATTATGGAACGAAAATATTATTTGTCATTAAAGGAAGTATTTGGGTGACCTATGAAGGAAGCGAAGAAGAGCTGAGAGAAAGTGATATTTTATTTATCAATCGAAACAGTCGCTACTCCATTATAGGGGAAGAAGACAGTATCTTGATTTCGCTAAGCATTTCAAGTCATTTTTTTGCGTTACACTATAAAAATTACTTTCATAGTTATTTTCAGACTTTTTCAAATGAACTGAATACTGGAAGAGAGACGGTTATGCAACAGATGAGACATTTACTGTCCGAAATGATCCTCGAAAAGTATCGAGATGAAGACAGCAGCTCATTGGTTACTCAAAGCAGTGTTTACCAAATTATGCTGATGCTGACACGCTTTTTTAAAAAAGAAGTTCCCTTATGGGAAGGCACAGAAGTCAGTGATGAACGAATCGTCCGTATTATTCAGATGATCGAACAACGTTATACTGAACCGCTAACGCTATCTGAAATAGCAGAAAGCGAATTTTTGTCTCCCTCTTATTTGTCCCGTTACTTTAAACAAATGACCGGAATCGGTTTCTTGCAGTATTTATATCGTGTACGGTTGAAACATAGTATGGAAGATTTACTGTATACTACGGATAATTTATTCCAAATTGCAAATAAGAACGGGTTTTCAACGGCGAAAAATTATTCAGCTGTTTTTAAAGCTGCCTACAATCAAACGCCTTCTGAATACCGCAAGGAACACCAGCTAGATGATTTGCCTAAGAGACGAATCACTGAAGATGGAACAGAAGTCAAATCAGTTATGGAATCTCCGGCTGTCCTTGTTCAATTAGCTAAGTACCTAGATGAGGGGTCTGAACAAAACTTTATTTACGATAAAGTCCCCGTTGAAGAAAGAGAAGTTGTCATCAATAAAGAAATAGAAGATACGCTAGGCAAAGAACAGCATCTTGTTTTTATTGGGCAGCTCAAATCATTATTAGACGAAAATATTCAAAAACAAGTAGTGACAGCACATCAAGAACTAGGCGTTGACTTTGTTGGAATTTATAATTTGATCAAGGGATCAACGTTGTTGCCTGAAGTAGAGACCGATGAAGTGATTTCTACTTCTCCAGTACATGCTATTTCCGACTTAGCGCTTGAATTTTTAAAAGAACAGCAGATCGGGTTATTTATTCGCATAGATTATCAAGAAATTATTGATAACGAAGACAACTTTTTTAAACGATTTGATCATTTTATGCAACATGCATTACACGTCTTTGGACGACAATTTGTTGAAAAATGGCATGTCTTGTTTCAAGGACCTGACAATGATTTAATCTCAGCAGACGAGTTGAAAAGACTGTATCTAAAACTGTGGCAATTGCTGGAAAAACGAACTCGTCAAATAAATGTCGGCTACTATATTTCATTTGATGAAAGAAAAGATGATATTTTAGCGGATCAATACTGGATATTTGAAGAAAGGCAAAAAATTGATTTTATTAGTTATGATGCAGATCAGAACGATTTGATCGATTTTGACAAAATCAGCGATAAAGATTTTATTAATAGCCAAAACTATATCTTAGATAAAACGCATAAATTAAAAATTTTTTTGAAAAAACATCAAATGAACAAGCCGCTTTGCCTAAACAATTGGAATACGCTGACTGGAAATACTCGTTATACCAACGGGACATTCTTTAGAGGAGCTTTGATCCTCAGAACGGTTCTCGAACTAAGTAAAGAAGTAAAAAGTATTGGATTCTGGATCAACAATCAAGTTCATGAAAAAAGCAGTAGCAGCCGAAACATTCTGATCGATGGCTTGGAATTGTTCCACTTTTTTAACGGAAAACGTCCAGTTTATTATGCCATGATGTTTAAAGAAAGACTGCATGGAAAAATAGTAGCAAGAGGCGAAGATTTTCTCATGACGGAGAATGAAAATGGTTATCAGATCATCTTGTTTAATGAACGGCGCTTCAATCCTCAATATTCAACCGATGAACTGTTTATTCAATCCCGAAGCAAAGAACTACATTTTCGGTTAAACGGTTTGGAGAAAAGCAATTACCAAATTCGTCTCTTTCGTTTTGATAGCGAAAATGGCGGGTTGTATAAGAATTGGCGGAAATTAAATAGTCAATATGGAATCGACAGAGAAATCATTAATTACATTGTTCAGTCGGCTAAGCCATCTTTAGAATTGAAAGATGACTTTATTGAAGATAGTTGGTCTTTCTATTCGTTCTTAGATATTAATGCTATTCATTTTATAGAAATGCGTAAAGTTATTGAGTAGGACTAAAAGTAAGTGCTGAAAACGCCACCTTAAAGAAAAAGACAAAAAACACCCCCTTAAATTTGTCTATTCTTCATTTGTTATGAGTAAGAAGTCAAAAAATAGGCTATTAATGATAAGAACATCTCTGGTGGAAATTTTAAATCGGACTATAATGGACATTGTTGTAAGAAACAAAACCTTGTTTTTAAGTGAGTAGGTAAAAAAATAGGAGGTAACGCAAATGACAGAACAATCAGCTAAAAGTGAGTTATTAAACCGTTTAGATGAAAAAAAAGACCGTATGATCGAAATTCGTCGTTATTTACATGCTCATCCGGAATTATCTTTTAAAGAAGATAAGACGTCTAAATACATCCAAGATTTTTATCAAGGTAAAGATTGCGACATCCGTACAAATGTTGGTGGAAAGGGAATTGTTGTAACCATTGATAGTGGGAAACCTGGCAAAACAATTGGTATTCGCGCAGATTTTGATGCCCTTCCAATTACTGAAGAGACAAACTTACCATTTGCTTCACAAAATCCTGGGGTGATGCATGCTTGTGGTCACGATGGACATACAGCTTACATGATGATCCTTGGCGAAACACTGATCGAAATGAAAGACAAATTACAAGGTAAAATCGTTATTCTTCACCAACATGCAGAAGAAGTACCACCAGGCGGCGCTATCAACATGATCAAAGATGGAGCTTTAGACGGAGTAGACAACGTTTTTGGTATCCATGTGATGTCTGAGATGGAGTCTGGAAAAATTTTCTATCGCCCTGGTAATGTTCAAACTGGACGCTCTTATTTTAAAGTAAAGATTAATGGAGTTGGAGGACACGGTTCTTCTCCTCATAAAGCAAAAGATGCTATTGTTGCGGCCAGCTATTTTGTAGTTGGGTTACAATCTGTAGTCAGTCGTGCTTTAAGCCCATTTGATGTAGGTTCAGTCACGATCGGGAACTTCGATGGAAAAGGATCCTTCAATGTTATCAAAGATAAAGTAACTCTTGAAGGTGACGTGCGTTCAATGTCTGACGAAGCACAAGCTACTATCGAAAGAGAAATTCGTACGAAATTAGATGGAATCAGTGCAATGTTTGGAGTCACTTATGATTTGGATTACAAAAATGACTATCCAGTTCTTTACAATGATCCTGAAGTAACAGAATTTGGTGTAAATGTGTTGAAAAATACAGATATCGCAGAATTAGACGGTGTGGAAATGTGTGAGCCGCAACCGCCTTCAGAAGACTTTGCTTATTACGCAAAAGAACGTCCAAGTATGTTCTTCTATGTTGGAGCAACTCCTGAAAATGGAAAAGCTTATCCTCACCACAATCCAAAATTTGATATTGATGAAAAATCACTCATGATCTCAGCAAAAGCAATGGGATCTATTGTAGTCGATTATTTGAAAGGAAGTAACATGTAAGGTGGAACAAGAATTTAAGGGTAATAACAAATTAATTGCGGGTATTGTAATGGGCGTTCTGACTTTTTGGTTGTTCGCTCAAACGATGTTGAATATTGGACCAGACGTCCAAAATGATTTAGGCATTTCAGCTGGTATATTGAATATTTCAGTTAGTATAACAGCATTGTTCTCAGGTATGTTTATGGTTGGAGCAGGAAGTCTTGCTGACCGTATTGGCCGTGTGAAAATGACAAATGTTGGTATGATTTTAAGTATTATTGGTTCTTTATGTATTGTTCTAGCGCAAGGTGCGCCTTTATTGATCATTGGACGTATTATTCAAGGATTTTCTGCTGCAGCTATCATGCCTTCTACTATGGCATTGATGAAAGTTTACTTTGATGGAAAAGACAGACAACGTGCTTTGAGTTATTGGTCAATTGGTTCTTGGGGCGGTTCTGGCTTGACGTCTCTATTTGCAGGAATGGTTGCTAGTTCTCTTGGTTGGAGATGGATCTTCATCCTTTCTATCATCGTGACCCTTATTGGAATGTTTTTGCTTAGAGGAACTCCAGAAAGTAAAGTTGAAGCTATTAACAACAAGAAATTTGATTTTGCTGGTTTATTTACATTCGTTATCATGATGCTATCATTCAATCTTTACATTACGAATGGTTCTGCATTAGGTTGGACAAGTTTGGCTGGTACAGGCCTTATCGCCGTGTTCATTATTTCAACATTGATTTTTATTAAAATTGAAACAGGCAAGAACAACAGCTTGGTCGATTTCACATTGTTTAAGAATAAAGCTTACGCTGGTGCTACGTTGTCAAATTTCTTATTGAACGCAGCAGCAGGTACGTTGATCGTAGTAAACACTTATGCACAAGCAGGCCGCGGATTCTCTCCTTTCCAAACAGGATTGCTGACCATCGGATATTTGGTATTTGTTTTGATTGCCATTCGTATGGGTGAAAAATTCTTACAAAAATATGGGGCACGTGTTCCGATGTTAGCTAGTGCAGTTATTACTGCCGTCGGAATTGCCTTGATGTCCTTAACTTTCCTTCCAAACAATATCTATATCATTTTTATTATTGTAGGATACGCTTTATTTGGATTTGGTTTAGGAATTTATGCGACTCCCTCAACAGATACAGCTGTTTCCAATGCCCCTGTTGAAAAAGTAGCTGTTGCCTCTGGTGTGTATAAAATGGCGAGTTCTTTAGGTAGTGCTATCGGTGTTGCAGTTTCTGCGAGTGTATTTACAGCAGTAAACGCTAACGGCCATGTCCATGAAGCAGGATCCATTGGACTACTGGTAAATGTGCTGTTTGTTGTGATTGCTTTCTTGAGTGTTTTCTTTACAACTCCAAAAGACAGTCCAGACTTATTAAGTACAAATCATTAAAAAAAAATCCTCGAACGCATTTTGCGTTCGAGGATTTTTTTATTCCTAGGAGTGTTGCTGTAAAGCAATAGAGGTTCTTCATCATCATCAGATTCCCCATGATGTACAGCCGCAATAGAGCAATACATTGAGTTACTTTAAATGTACTTTTTACAAATAGATAAGAAAAAACTTGTTTTTATAGAATTAGTTGTGTACAATTTAATTGTCCACAACCAAATAGGAGGGAAAGAAATGGAAGGAAATCATTTTTTACTGGAAGAACAGCTTTGTTTTTCTACTTATACTTTATCTAAACACTTTACCAAGTTTTATCGCCCAGTTTTAGAACCTTATTCGCTTACATATCCTCAATATGTAACCTTGCTTGTTCTTTGGGAAGAATCTAACCAAAGCGTTCAAGACTTAGGAGTACGGTTGGGATTGGACAGCGGTACTTTAACACCGATGCTCAAACGAATGGAAGCAGCTGGTTACATTACTCGAAATCGTAGTCCAAAAGACGAAAGAAAAGTAATGGTCTCCTTGACAGATAAAGCATATGAGATAAAAGATGAGTTAACAAATAAGGTTTCCGACTGTTTGGATCTTCTGAATTTGGAAGAAAAAGAGTACTTTGACTTATTGGAACGCATCAATGCTTTAACTAAAACATTAGGAGGAACAAATAATGACTGAATCAAAAGTAATGTACCAAGCAAAAGCAATCAATACAGGCGGGCGTGAAGGAGAAAGTCACTTACCAGATGGGTCTTTTTCAGTTAAAGTGTCTACACCGAAAAAAATGGGCGGTCCTGGACAAGGCAGCAACCCAGAACAATTATTTGCTTTAGGATACAGCGCGTGTTTCCATTCCGCTTTAGAAGTAAAAATGCAAGAAGCAAAAGTCGAAGCTAAATCAGAAGTAGCTGCAGAAGTTACTTTGAACAGCGACCCAACAGATAACGGATTTAAATTATCTGTAGTCATGGAAGTTGCTATTGAAGGCAAGAGTCTTGAAGAAACTCAAGAACTAGCAGACAAAGCTCATGATTTCTGCCCATATTCAAAAGCGACTCGCAACAACATTGACGTTGAAGTAAAAGCTGTAGAATTTAAATAGAAAATTAAAAAGAACGGGACAAACACTCAAGTATGCGTAACACACATGAGTGTTTGTTCTGTTCTTTTTTAGGTTTAAAGAATAAGGGCTAAAGCTCCTGTCATTAAAATCAGTGAAAGAATAATACTGATAGAAGATAAGAAACCTGCAAAAGATGCTCTGTTTCCATAAACAACCATGTTGATGGTAGAAACTGTACCGATCGGAGCAAGGGCTAATAAGACCAAGGATAATCGGACGATCTCTGGTAAAGGCAATAAAAAGTAAAAAACAACAGCTAGTGTTATGGCCAAAGTGTAACGAGTGAAAAGTAATTTCGCGACTTTTGCCAGATCAACTCGAGAAATAGACAACTCCAAATAAAGACCAATCATAAACATAGATAGAAAAGCATTCCCGCTAGCAAAAAGCCTCACTACAGAAAGAATACTTTCTGGAATAGTGATGTTAATGAGTGCCAAAATAATCATGACTATATAAGTCGAAAAGGAAGGAGAACGAAACAACCCCAAAATAACGTCTTTGGTTCCTCTAGAACCACGATTTTGCCCGGTCATTTTGTCTGCCACAAGTGGAGTTCCACCAAAGAGCATCAAGGCATTTCCTGTATCAAAGCTTCCAATAAAAGGAATCGCTTGAGGAAAGAACCCTTGTACAAAAGGAATAGTAAAATTCCCAATATTATAACCCGCTTGGCTAAACATCATAAGAGCTTGGTCTGAAGGACTTTTTTTCCTCCAAATAAATCCTCCAAATGAAACCAACAGAATATTTGTCAACAAGCCTAATGAGATCATAATAACCAAAGTGCTGTCGATCTCAATGGTATTGAATCCAATGATGATAGTCGCTGGTAAAGTTAAATTTAGAATAATTTTCGAAACGGTGTGGCCATCTTTCCCTTCTAATATTCCGGCCACTTTGAACAAATAGCCCATTAAAATAACTAACAAAAAACTAATGGCTTGTGTAAGTACCGCACCCAATAATGATCCCCTCTTTTTCTTCTATAATGAAAACCTTTTCTCCTTTATCTTACAGGAAGAAAAGGAGAAAACCCATTAGAAATTGTCTTTTATACAAATTTTTCTATTACATACTTAATATAATTTTCGAAGAAGCTGCTACAAAAATGATAGGGGCTAGCTTATAGGCATGTGGTCAGACTTTTGGAACGCGTTTAAAAGCCCACATGTAGTATGTGACAGAGAGAAAGTACTATTGTTCCAACTTATTTTTATGGATCTAAAGAAATGAAAGGGTAAACATTGAAATAACGGTGTTTTCTCTGAAAAAAAGCTTGCATACAAGAGGTAAAACGTCCATAATAGTTGTTAGTCGCCTAACAGTTAGTGACCGAACTATTAAATTGCTAACCTTTTTACTATTGAAAAATAACATAAATAATTATTAATGAGGAGGGAAATGGTGGGAGAGTATCAAAAATACATTAGTTTCTCACTGCACGCAACCAGTCAACAAATCAAACGTTCAATGGCTGCGAAGATGTCGGATATTTTAGATGATAAGGCTAATATGATGCAACCCAGAATTATCGGTTATATTTACAACCATAAGGAGGAAGATGTTTTTCAAAAAGATATTGAAGAGTTGCTGAAAATTCGGCGTTCAACTGCCACGGGTATGCTAAATACGTTAGAAAAAAAAGGGCTGATTCATCGCAAACCTGTCAGCTATGATGCTCGTTTGAAAAAACTTGTCATTACTCCTGAAGGTATCGAATTTACAGAAAAGGCTCTTGATTGTATAAATACCTTAGAAAGTCAAGTGCGATCTGGTCTGACAGAAGAAGAGTTAGAAATCTTTTTTAGGGTATTGAGCAAAATCAAAAAAAATATAGAAGATGATGAATAAGAAGTAAGGGAGTTTATATATGATACAGTTATTAAAATATTTAAAAGCTAAAGACTGGGGAGTCGTCTTTATGATTCTCCTATTTATTGTTGCTCAAGTCTTTTTAGATTTGAAATTACCAGACTACATGTCTGAAATTACTATGATGGTACAAACACCAGGTAGTGAAACAAGCGATATTATCCAAACCGGTGGGTATATGATGCTGTGTGCACTAGGAAGTTTGGTTGCAGCTGTTATTGTCAGCTTTTTTGCAACCCGACTAGCAGCTTCTTTTGCTAAAAACTTGAGAGAAAGACTATTTGATCAGGTAGAAGATTTCTCCATGCAGGAAATCAACGGTTTTTCAACATCCAGCTTGATCACACGTTCAACGAATGATATTACACAAGTCCAAATGTTTATTGCTATGGGGATGCAGATCTTGTTTAAAGCTCCGATCATGGCAGTTTGGGCGCTGACTAAGATCTCCAATAAAAACTGGCAATGGACAGCAGCAACGGGAGTAACTGTTGTCGCTTTACTAGCCGTGATTCTTGTTGTTATTACTTTGGCGCTTCCGCGTTTCAAACGAATTCAGAAATTGACAGATAATCTGACCGCTGTAACGAGAGAAAATCTGACAGGTATTCGTGTCGTTCGTGCGTATAATGCTGAAGAACATGAAGAAGGTAAATTTGAAACAGCTAATACTGCTTTAAATAGAAACTACTTATTCACTACTCGTGCAATGGCTTTGATGTCTCCTAGTATGATAGCTGCAATGAATGGTTTAAGTTTAGCGATTTATTGGATCGGTGCTTATTTGATCAACAACACATTGGATATGATGGAACGAATTACGATTTTTAGTGATATGGTCGTGTTCTCTTCTTATGCCATTCAAGTCGTTATGTCATTTGTTATGCTGACGTTTGTCTTTGTTATTTTACCAAGAGCACAAGTTTCAGCTAATCGTATCAAAGAAGTACTGAATACACCTTCTTCAATTAAAGAAGGAACAGTAAAAGAAGGAAAAGATCAATTGGAAGGCGAGATCGAATTCCGTAATGTGAGCTTCAAATACCCAGATGCTTCTGATTATGTTATCAAAGATATTGATTTTGTAGCGCACAAAGGAGAAACAGTTGCCTTTATTGGATCGACTGGTAGTGGAAAGAGTACTATTCTTAATCTGGTGCCGCGTTTTTATGATCCGACAGAAGGCGAGATTTTGGTCGATGGCGTAAACATCAAAGATTATACGCAAGAAGCATTACGTAACAAGATCGGTTATGTTCCTCAAAAAGCTGTGTTGTTCAGTGGAACGATTGCTTCCAATGTTGCATTTGGTGACAATGGCAAAGAAGAAATCTCGAAAGATGCTGTAAAACATGCTATCAGTGTAGCAAAAGGAACGGATTTTGTTGAAAAAACAGAAGACCAATACGAAGGTCATGTTGCTCAAGGTGGGAACAACTTTTCTGGTGGTCAAAAACAACGTTTGGCAATTGCTAGAGCGATTGCTCGTGACCCGGAAATCTTTATTTTTGATGATTCTTTTTCTGCGTTGGATTATAAAACAGACCGCGAATTGCGTTCACAATTAAAAGAAGAAGCTGGACATGTGACTAATTTGATCGTTGGTCAACGGATCGGAACAATTAAAGATGCTGATACTATCATCGTTCTAGACGAAGGTAGAATAGTTGGAAAAGGGAAACACAGAGATTTGTTGGAAACGTGTGAAGTCTACCGCGAAATCGCTTATTCTCAGCTATCAGAGGAGGAATTAGCTAATGAGTAAACATGCTGGAAAAGTATCAGGAATGAAACCTAAAAATATGAAGCAAACCTATAAGGATTTGCTTGCGTATATCAATGTTTATCTGCCTGTTGTAATATTGGCGCTTGTTTTGGCAATGGGGGCAGCTGTTATTTCACTGGTTGGTCCACGTAAGTTGAGTGAAGTCACTGACTTGATCACAACCGGATTACGAGGCGAATTGGATATTGCTGCAATTGAAAAAATAGCTCTTCTATTAGTGACGTTATACGTCATTAGTTTTATAGCAAATTATGTACAAGGGTTTATCATGGCGACGATCACACAACGTGTAGCTAAAAAGTTAAGAAAAGACATATCTGAAAAAATCAATCGACTACCATTACGTTATTTTGATACCAACAGTATCGGAGACGTTTTGAGTCGAGTAACGAATGACGTGGATATGATCAGTCAAACAATGAACCAAAGTATTAGTACATTGGTTACAGCATCAACTATGTTTGTAGGCTCGTTATTTATGATGTTCATTACGAATGTTCCGATGACGTTTGCAGCAATTGCTTCAACGTTGATTGGATTTGGTTTAATGATATTGATCGTTAAACATTCGCAACAATACTTTGGTGCTCAACAAAAAGCTTTAGGAGCTGTAAACGGGCATGTGGAAGAAGTTTATTCTGGCCATAATGTGGTTAAAGCTTATAATGCAGAAAGAGCAGCTAAAGAAACATTTGATACGATCAATGATGATTTGTACCAGAGTGCTTGGAAATCTCAGTTCTTTTCAGGGATTATGATGCCTTTGATGAACTTTATCGGAAACTTTGGCTATGTAGTGGTCAGTATCTTAGGGGCTGTACTAGCTTTAAATGGAGACATTACTTTCGGAGTTATCGTAGCCTTCATGATGTATATTCGGTTATTTACACAACCGTTATCTCAGTTTGCACAAGCTGCTACCAGTCTTCAATCAACAGCTGCAGCTAGTGAACGAGTCTTCGAGTTCTTAAACGAAGATGAATTGGAAGAAGAACAAGATAAGACGACTAAATTAGAAAATGTCCGTGGAGATGTTGAATTTGAACACGTTCATTTTGGTTATACACCTGAAAAAACGATCATCAACGATTTTTCAGTTCATATCAAACCTGGTCAAAAAGTTGCCATTGTTGGGCCAACTGGTGCTGGGAAGACAACCGTTGTCAACTTATTGATGCGTTTCTACGAAATCAATAGTGGATCGATCAAAATCGATGGTATCCCAACGACAGATTTGACACGAGAAAACGTTCATGACCAATTTTGTATGGTTCTGCAAGACACTTGGATTTTCCAAGGTACTGTACGTGATAATATTGTTTACAATGTGGAAGGTGTTACAAATGAGCAAGTAGAAGCAGCCTGTAAAGCTGTAGGAGTCGATCACTTTATTCATACTCTTCCGCATGGCTATGATACTGTATTAGATGACCAAACTAGTTTGTCTGCTGGTCAAAAACAATTGATTACTATTGCCCGTGCTATGGTCAAAAATGCTCCATTATTGATCTTGGATGAAGCGACTAGTTCTGTAGATACGCGTACGGAAGCGTTGATCCAACAGGCTATGGATAAATTAATGGTTGGTCGCACATCTTTTGTTATTGCCCACCGTTTATCTACTATCAGAAATTCTGATGTTATTTTGGTGATGGACAATGGAGATATCATCGAAAAAGGAAATCATGAAGAACTATTGGCAACAGGTGGTTTCTATGCCAATCTCTACAACAGCCAATTTGAAGAAGCTTAAGCAATCAATAGATGTTGAAGCAACTTGAATAAAATAGAAATGAGCAGCACTGCCTATAAATCTTTATAGGAGTGCTGCTTTTTTTGTGTAGAAAAAGAAATAACATAAGTAAGATTCGATTAGAAAGATAGAAAGAGTATAATAGCAGTAAAAGAAGATCAGTATAGTTAGGAGGAACGAAATGATGAAAGTATATAAGAAGAAATTTAAAAAAATGGGTAATCAAGGTTCATATGTAAAAAGTATGGTGTATGGTGGACTAGACGGTATCATTACTACTTTTGCGGTAGTGGCAGGTGTTGTTGGAGGAGCACTGGATTTGCGAGTGATTATTATACTTGGTTTCTCAAATTTATTAGCGGATGGTTTTTCAATGGCAACGGGTGATTATTTATCTAGTAAGTCGGAAAAAGAGTATGAAGAACATCAAATTTCATTGAAACAACTCCAAAATCCTGAATCAACTAAAACGGTGCTTATTCAACGCTGCCAAAATATGGGTTTAACGGAAGAAGATGCGGTGTCGGTGAGCACTATTTTGAACCGCTATGGTACTTCTGTTACTGATCAATTGTTTTATGAAGATACAAAAAAAGAAGACAACAACCCTATTAAAAATGCTTTAGTTACTTTTTTCTCATTTTTTATTTTTGGGTTAGTACCGTTGTTAGCTTACGTGTTTGCACAGTTTATTCCTGGAATAGTTAGCTATTCATTCTTTCTTGCATCAGGATTGACCGGTTTAACATTATTCATTTTAGGAGCGCTAAAGTCGCGTGTGACACATTCCAACTGGATTAAATCAGGTCTTGAAATGCTGATTATTGGTGGATTTGCTGCTTTATTCGCATATATAGTAGGGTTTTTGTTAGGTAAACAGTAAGTAATGGAGAATAAAAAAAGTCTGATTTCTCTTTTCTCGAGAGATCAGACTTTTTAAGTAAAGGTCAGTTTGATTAATTTGTATTGCTTTCTTCCATCAATTGGACATTCTTTTCAATGAGTTGCTCTACAGTTCCATCTTCTTGCATTTTATTTAGGAGTCCATTAACTGTTTCAAGGAAATCCTCATTGCCTTTTTGGACAGCGATCGCAGCTTGGTTGGGCTCACTGCCTAGATCAATTTCTGCTACAGCCAAGTCTTCGTTCGATTTAGCGTATTGGTTTGCAACTGTTTCTACCATCAAGATACCGTCAACTTTTCCAGTAGTCAATGAAAGAATAGCTGCTCCCCATTTTCCGACGGATTGCAAATAAGAATCTGGGTAGTTTTCTATTAAGAACTCTTCTTGAATAGTAGCTTTTTGTGTTGCCCATTTGAGGTCCTTCAAAGTTTCTTTAGAAGTGTATTTTTCTTGGTCTTCTTTTCTGATCAACACGACGTCTTTTGTGGTCACATATACATCAGTAAAATCAACGTTTTCAGCTCTTTCAGGAGTCGGATTCATACCAGCGATCACTAAGTCTGCTTTTCCTGTTGAGACTGCTGGAATCAAACCATTGAAATCCATGTCATTGATCACTAATTCTACACCCAATTCATCAGCGATGTTTTGGGCAATATCAATATCAAATCCTACAACGGTATCTTTGCCACCTTTCACTAAATGCCATTCATAAGGAGGGTAATCTGCAGAAGTAGCAACAACCAATTCTCCTTTTTCTTGAATTTCAGCTATGGTAGTAGAAGCAGTATCCCCATTATTTGCTCCAGCTGTGTCGTTGGCACCGCATGCTGCTAAAGTTAAAATGCTAAATATTCCTAGTAGACTTTTTGCCCAATTTTTTTTCATTTTCTTTCCTCCTAGTTTCTTTTTTATAGCACTTTCGATAAGAAAATTTTTGTTCTTTCTTGTGTTGGATGGTCAAAGACTTCTTGTGGAGTTCCTTGCTCGACTATTGTGCCTTCATCCATAAAAATCACTCGGTCCCCAACTTCACGAGCAAAATTCATCTCATGAGTGACAATGGCCATTGTCATTCCACTAGACGCTAAATTTTTCATAACTTGTAAAACTTCACCAACCATTTCCGGATCAAGCGCGGAAGTAGGTTCATCAAACAGCATCATTTCTGGTTTCATCGCTAAAGCTCTGGCAATAGCGATCCGCTGTTTTTGACCGCCGGAAAGTGAGTTTGGATAAGCTGCAGCTTTATCCGATAATCCCATATTGTTGAGCAGTGCTTCAGCAATTTGTTTAGCTTCTGCTGCGCTTTTTCGTTGGACTTGAACCGGGCCAGTCGTAATATTTTCTAGTACAGTCAAATGTGGAAATAAGTTGAAATTCTGAAAAACCATTCCTAATTTGGTACGGATAGTATCGATATTGATTCCTTTTTGGTTGATCCATTGGTCTTCGAAAAAAACTTTTCCAGAAGTTGGTTCTTCAAGAATGTTCAAGCAACGTAAGAAGGTGCTCTTTCCAGAACCCGAAGGACCGATCACAACGACTACTTCGCCATTCTTGATTTCGGTATTGATTCCTTTTAAAACTTCTTTATTGCCATAAGATTTTGTCAATTCGATTGTTTTAATCACTTAGTTGTAACCTCTTTTCATATGTATTTACCAGCTTAGAAGCACCTGTTGTCATGAAGAAATAAAAAACTGCTACGATGACATAAGGCACAAAAGGTGAATAAGTAGCTCCGGCAACAACTTGAGCGTTGTACATTAAATCATGCATCCCAACGACAGAAATGATGGAAGATTCTTTGATCAATGTAACGAATTCATTTCCTAGTGTTGGGAGAATATTTTTTAGGGCTTGCGGGAAAATGATTTGCTGCATCGCTTTTTTATAGCTCATTCCAATTGAACGCGCAGCTTCCATTTGTCCTTTATCTACAGCCTGTATTCCAGCACGGATGATCTCGGCAATATAAGCAGCTGAATTTAAAGCGACCGTTACTACTCCTGAAACAAAATCTGGGAGTTCAATGTTGATGACGTATAAGCCGTAGTAAATAATAAACAATTGCACCAACATAGGCGTACCTCTTACTAGCTGAATATAAGCAGAAGCAGGTTTGTTCAAAAATGGATTTTTTGACATTTTGATAACAGCCAGTATAGAACCTAGCAGCACACCGATGATAATAGCAAAGAAAGATAAAGAGATAGTATAGCCAGCACCTTTAAAATAGAGTGGCAAATAAGTCAGTAAAGATTCGATAGACATGGATACAGAACTCCTTTTCAAATTGATTTTTTGAAGACAAAAAGACCCGTCTCTTGTATAACAACACAAGAGACGGGTCAAATCATTTAATCCGCGGTACCACTCTAATTGATGCGCGCACAGGCACATCCACCTCATATTCATAACGCTTGAAATGCGAAAGAAGCTACTATAAGTTCACCTCTTCATCAGATAGAGTGCGCTTCAACATGGAGTTTTCTGACGGGCTTCCACTCTGCCCCGACTCGCTTGGAGAAATATTCCAGTCTACTCTCTCTATCATTGATTTTATGGTATTTAGTTTTTTAATAATTATTCTCATAAACCCTTCCAAAAAATCATTCTATTTTAATCATTGTTCAAAGGTTTATGTTTGGGTTTATTGTATAAATTCATTTCTATTTATACATTATAAAACTGGTTATTGTATAAAAAAGGTTAGCGGGAAATGGAGTTTAAATTGTTAAAGTTTATATTACACTATTTAAAAAGAAAAACAACCTTTTTGTTCAAAAATAAATTTGAGGAGATTATTCTTATAAATACATAAAAATTCATATTCTTTTATTTTTGATAAAGGTGTGTTTTGCACGGTGTCATAATTGTTCAAAGTTTTTCCTAATTTTATTGGGGGATTTATTGCTTTGTTTTAATCTAAAAAACAGAACAATATGGAGAGAGCCAACATGACATTTAAACAACCGACTGAAAAAGGAAATATAATAGAGGACACAATAGTTGCGAAACTAATGGGCTGGATATAAACTAAAATCGAAACTTACTAAAAGGAGAGAAGGTAAAGATATGTTAAAAGATTCCTATCCCTATTTTATTTTTGATGGAAACGCGGATGAAGCTATTCGTTTTTATGCAGAAATTTTAGAAGCTCAAGTATTGGATACGTCAAAGTTTAAAGATATGCCAAACAGTCCAGAGGACCCTCCTATTCCTGAAGAAGCTAGTGAACGAATCATGAATGCAACTATTCAATTGCCAAATGGATCTTATATAATGTTTTCGGATATTTTTCCTGGAATGTCATACAATGTAGGGAATAATTTGTCATTGACTCTGGTCTACGATGATCCAGCAGAAACCCGAGCTGTGTTCGACAAATTAAAAGAGGGCGGTAAAATCGAGATGGATTTACAAGAAACTTTTTGGAGTCCATTATATGGAAATTTATTTGATAAGTATGGTATCCAATGGCAAATTTCAACTCTTGGAGCAGAAGATTCACTATAGTTAAGATTAAATTTTTGGATTTAAATCAAGAGAACAGAAAAGCATCAGAAAAACTGCTAAGCGTTTTTCTGATGCTTTACTATTGATAGATTATTTTTTGCATTTCCAATCTTTATTTACTTCTTGGTTATGTAATCCATAACCAAGATGATACAAGCTGCTTTCATCTTATGGTTTAGCATGATGTTCAACGTATTGAGTTGGATAGTTGATACAACGCTTTTTCATTCAGCATGAATATCCTCCTTATTTAAGTCCACTATTAATCAGCGTCAAAAGCGAATTTATTCTCAACTGTAAAGAAATACCTTAAGAACTGTATCATCACTTTTATTGTAAGGAAGAGAGTGTGAAAAATGCAAAAATAATGTTCTAGATAACGAAAAACCCCCAAAGATCAATTATTGATCTTTGGGGGTTAGATTTATTATTATGCTTTAGTAATGTTTACTGCTTGAAGTCCGCGGTTACCTTCTTCAATATCAAAAGTAACTGTTTCGCCTTCTTCTAAAGTTTTGAAACCGTCAGTTTGGATAGCTGAGAAGTGTGCGAATAAATCTTCTTCGCCTTCGCGTTCGATAAAACCGAAACCTTTATCTGCATTAAACCATTTTACTGTACCTTTATTCATAACTAAATTCCTCCATATATATGTGCTCATAGCACGTTGTATTTGCAATATTTCATTAAATAAATGAAAAGGGAATTTAGACATAAAAATGAATAAAACTACCAATCAATTTGTTTAACTAACTTACTACATTTATTACTATATCTTTTTATCGTGTATAAGTAAAGCTTTAATAACTAAATATTGGTTTTCAAAGTGAACAAACAAGACACAAATCAAAACTTGATGATCAAAATGGTGTCTATAACGCTACTTACGCCAAGAATTGTTGCCTGTCATTGAAAAAACTACGGTAAGCTAAAAACGAAGCGATATAAGAAGATATACTACTTGTAGCGACGACCATAAAAGTGACCATGATTTGATACATGATAGCAGTCATCGGTACAGTTCCGGCAAACATCAAGCCAGACATCATCCCAGGTAAAGTAACAATTCCGATTGTCTTTGCCGAATCTAATGCCGGTTGCATCCCTGATTTGATAGTATCTCTTAGAATAGGGCGAGAAGCTTGGTTCGGAGTAGCTCCAAGGGACAATTTTTCCAATACTTGTTGCCGCTGATCACGAAATAATGCATTTAAGTTTCTGTAACACAAACCAATAGTCGTCATAGCACTTCCGCAAATCATGCCTGAGATCGGGACAATTTGAGAAGGGATGAACTCTATGGATCCGGATAAAACCAAAATAGATAGTGTCAAAATAATGGTCGAAAAGATAGCTGTCATAGAGATTTTTAGTGAATTCGGTATATTATTGCTGCGTTTATGCGCATTCCAAGCAGCGTTGAAAGAAATCACCAGTATTAAGCCGATCGTGACGATAGGATTATCCAGTCCGAATAAGTAAGTTAAGACATAACCCACAATAACGAGTTGGATCACAGCACGTATTACGCTGTACAAAATCTCTTTAGCGGTACCTAATTTTT
Organism: Desemzia sp. RIT 804; assembly: GCF_016892605.1. Classification (GTDB taxonomy): domain Bacteria; phylum Bacillota; class Bacilli; order Lactobacillales; family Carnobacteriaceae; genus Desemzia. The sequence goes on along the minus strand of NZ_JAFEMV010000003.1, from coordinate 363,054 downwards.
CTTTATAAGAAATAAACATCGCAAACAATACTAATACAAAGCTTAGTACGAGAGTGATTGGGCTAACTTGTAAATCCATTTTCAGCTCCTCCTTTACCAACAATTTTTCCTGTCACGATATGGATGTGTTTATCTGCAAGAGCAGCTTCTTCTTCATTGTGACTAATCATTAAGATCGTCATCTTAGTTTTTTGACGCATATCCTGCAGCCATTTCCAGATGATTTGGCGATTCTCTTCATCTAACGCACTCGTAACCTCATCCAACAGCAGAATTTTTGGTTGGAACAACACGTTCCGAATAAGTGCAATTCGTTGTTTTTCCCCGCCAGACAAACTATTGATGGTTTTATCCAAGTATTCTTCTGGTAATCCAACTGTTTTTAAATACTCGACAGCTTTTGTTTCATCAAACTTCATTTCCCGAATCGTATAAGGAAAAGCCAAGTTATCCTTTACTGTTTCTCCAAATAAAACCGGAGACTGAAAGCAGTAGGAAACTTCTTTACGGTATTCAGTAGGCTCATAAGATTCAATAGGCTTACCATTATAAAAAAATTCTCCACTGGTTTTGGATGAAATAGTAGCGATGATCTTCAAAAGAGTGCTTTTTCCGCTTCCCGAAGGACCGGTGATAGATAGAAAATCACCTTCGTCTACAGTAAGCTGGATATTCTCCAATATTTTTTTATTTGCTGCTTCAAACGATAGATTTTTGATTTCTAATAAGGACATAATTTTTTCTCCTTTATTGTAATGTACCTAGTTTATGGTAACACTATTTTACGAAAAGAAAAGAAGCTAGCTTTATTAGAGATAAATTGACACATATATTGATTAAAGGTAGACTTATTGCGTAAATGTAAACCGTTTTCAATAAAATTTGGGAGGAATTAGAATGAAAAAAATGGGTATCTCGATTTATCCGGCAAAAAGTACATATGAAAAGGACAAAGAGTATTTAGATTTAGCACATCAATATGGATTTAAACGGATTTTCACTAGTTTACTGGAAATCACTGGAGATACAGAAGAAGTAGTCAACAAATTTAAAAAAATCATTGAATATGGGAATTCATTAAGCATGGAAACTGTTGTGGATATCAATCCTGGGTTGTTTGATCAATTAGGTGTAAGTTATGACGACTTGAAATTTTTTAGTGATTTAGGGGCTACAGCTGTGCGATTGGATCTAGGCTTTACCGGTGCCGAAGAAGCCCGTATGACCAAAAATCCATACAACTTGCAAATTGAAGTAAACATGAGCAGCGGTACAAACTACATTGATAACATTATGAGTTACAAACCAAATAAAGAAAACTTAACAGCTTCGCATAACTTTTATCCACAAAAATATTCTGGTTTATCTCAAGCTCATTTTGAGAAAACGACAGCTCAATATACGAACTACAGATTGAATACAGCAGCTTTCGTGACTTCTCAAGTGGGAGAATTGGGACCTTGGCCAGTGCAAACAGGGTTGTGTACACTGGAGCAGCACCGTTCACTGTCTATCCGTACGCAAGTCAATCACTATCGATTGATGGATACGATCGATGATTTATTGATCGGTAATGGCTATGCTTCTGAGGAAGAATTAAAAGCCATGTCCAAAGCCTTTTTAAATCCTCATGTTCAATTAGAACTGGTATTCGAACCGGGTGTTACGGATCTGGAAAAGAAAGTATTGTTGGATGAAGTTCATCAATATAGAGGGGATCGTTCTGAATACATGATCCGTTCTTCGATGACGCGCGTTAAATATAAAGCAGAAGATTTTCCAGTACATGCTACAGCAGAAACGAAGAAAGGTGATATCTTAATCTGCAATAACAACTTTGGACAATATAAAGGTGAAACTCAAATTGCGCTTAAAGCGATGGAAGATGATGAAACACGGAATATCGTAGCCAAATTAACACCTGAATCCATTTTCTTGCTGGATTATCTAGAACCATGGTCAAGTTTCCAATTTATTGAAGCACACTAAAAAGGAGGCGGATATATGTTAGAAAAAATCGAAGCAATTGCAGGTAGGATAGCTGCACAACGGCATTTAAAATCTTTGCGTGATGGAATCGTATTAGGGATGCCGCTTATTATCATCGGATCTGTTTTCTTAGTACTGGGAAATTTGCCCATTGAAGGATACCCCGAAATGTTGGCTGAAGCTGGCATTTCTGACTGGATCAATAAAATCGTAAATGGCTCATTTGGGCTGATGGCGTTGGTGGCTGTATTTGGGATTGCGAATAGTTTAGCTCGTTATTACGATGTAGACGGCGTGTCGGCAGGTATTATAGCTCTTTCAGCTTTTGTGATCGTCTCTCCTGATTTGGCAACTGATCTCGGAACAGGAGTCAACTATACTTATCTTGGCAGTACCGGTTTATTCGTAGCAATCGTAGTTGGATTGACAGCTGCAGAGATTTTTCGTTTCTTTGTCCAAAAAAATTGGACGATCAAAATGCCAGAAGGAGTTCCGCCTGCAGTAGCTAAATCATTTGCGGCTATTCTCCCAGGTTTGATGGTCATCCTGTTCTGGGGAGCCATCTACATCTTGATTGACTTGAATGGCGGAAATATCCACAGTATCTTAACGACTATTTTAGGGAAACCTTTAGGCGCGGTCGGCAGTTCTCTATGGGGAACACTAGTCATGGTCGCTATCAATTCTCTGTTTTGGTTTGTTGGGATTCATGGTGCCAACACGACTAATCCGTTGATTCAACCAATTTGGTTACAAAATACGGATGCTAACCGATTGGCTTTTCAAGCAGGCGAAGAGTTGCCGAACATCATCACAAACGAATTCATGATGAATTTTGTTTGGATAGGCGGTGGAGGAGCAACGATAGGATTAGCTATTTGTTTATTTGCCTTTACGAAGAGTAAACAAAATAAAGCGATGGGGAAATTGTCTATTGCACCGGGGATCTTTAACATCAATGAACCGATTTTATTTGGTTTCCCTGTGGTATTGAATTTTAAATTGTTAATACCTTTCATCTTAGCACCAGTAGCTACAGCGTTGATCACTTATTTTGGGATGGCAACGGGTCTAGTGGCTAAAACTGTTGGGATAGCAGTGCCTTGGACGATGCCGCCAATCATTAGCGGTTATTTAGCTACTGGTGGTGCGATCAGCGGGGCAGTCATTCAAGTTATTACCGTAGCTGTCACTGTTGCGATTTATTATCCGTTTGTTCGTTCCATTGACAAAGCTCAATTAAAACAAGAAAGTGATACGGAAACTTCAGATGCACTAACGAACTAGAACAATAAAACTGGAACAAAAGTGTTTGTTGGAAAAATGATTTCAATTCACTGAAATAATCGGCATAAAGCAAAAACCATTTCTATTGATGAGTGCTCATCAGTAGAAATGGTTTTTCGTTTGGCTGATTGAGTTAATTGATTAATCGAACATTACTATTTAACTAACAAACGGATTCGTATCTGAAAAGTTAAATGTTGAGGTAAAGAGCATCCAGCATTTACATCGACTTCACAAGATGTTCATAAAAAAGTATCTCGAAATCGTAAATTATTACTTGCGTTTAATTTGCGAGTAGGGCATAATGTAAGTAAGTTAACAAAAAGTAAGTAAAGAGTTGGTGGGTTTTCCACAATTCGTTACATAAATGGGAGGAAACACATTGGCACAAGAAAGCTTTTTAACTCGAGTGAAAAATTCTTTATTCGGGAATCAAAAACAAACAGAAAAAGAGGAGACAAAAATTATGAAAATCGGTATTATTTCAGGTAGTGTACGTGAAGGAAACAATGCAACAGCAGTATCACAATGGGTTCTGGACTTTGCTAACAATAGAAACGACGAAGGAGTAGAGTACGAATTAGTTCCTTTGTCAGACTACGATTTACCATTAATGGGAGCAAAACTTTTTGAAGATCGTGCAGAAGCTGCAGGTGCTGCAATCAAAGCTTGGTCTGAAAAAATGGCTTCATTTGATGGTTATGTATTTATCACTCCAGAATATAACCATGCAGTAGGTGGCGCATTGAAAAATGCTTTAGATTACTTAAACCCAGAAGTGAACAATAAAGCAGCAGCACTAGTTGGATATGGTAGTTTAGGTGGCGCTCGTGCTCACGAAAACATGCGTGTTATCTTAGGAGAATTGAGTGTAGCAAGTGTACACACTACTACAAACTTCTCATTGATGGCTGACTTTGAAAATATGAGTGTCTTCAAACCAAATGACTACAATAAAACAAATGCTGAAGGCATGTTCAATGACTTATTATTATGGACAAAAGCACTTAACACAATTAGATAAAGAGTGGAGAAAAGCGTTTAGCCTATCGACTATAAGAAAATCCCAACAGGCAGGTGCTTTTTACCTGACAGTTGCTGGAGGCTTTATAGGCGTGTGAGGTGGTTTGCGTAGCTCATTTAAATGAGCTACGCAAAACAAAAAACTGAGTTACATTCAGATTCATTTCTGGATGCGGCTCAGTTTTTTTATTTGTTAGTTTTTTGATGAAACATTTACAGTGATTTCTTGTTATTATTTAACTTCCCCGATAGGAAGAACCGTTTTGCCATATAGCTCATTTAATACTTGTGCCATAGCAGCATAAATAGCTGTGAATCCACAAATGATTCCTTCATAACCAGCAATAGTCAAAATCAATTCTGAACCTGTAAAGTTACCGATAGCCAACAAGAAGAATAAAAGAGCTAATGAACCGAAGACAACTTGAAGCGCTCTGCTGATGCGTAATGTACCAATGAACATAAAGAATGTGAAAATTCCCCACATGAACAAGTAAGCTGCCATAGATAATGAATCTGCTGCTTCGCCATATCCCATCATTGGAAGAATGTTCAATGCAACTAATGATAACCAAAAGAATCCATAAGATGTGAATGCTGTTGTACCGAAAGTATTGTTTTTCTTAAACTCCATGATTCCTGCAACAACTTGTGCTAATCCACCATAAAAAATGCCCATTGCTAAAATCATAGCGTTCATTTCAAAGAAACCTGCATTATGTATATTTAATAAGACCGTCGTCATACCGAAACCCATTAAGCCTAGTGGTGCAGGATTTGCAGTAATTTCTTTGAATGATACCAATTTTTCTTTTTCCAAAATAAAATTCTCCTAAGTACACATATTTTAAACACAACAGATTGAATTATAGCCAAGTTCATGCGGTGAAGTCAATAAGATAATTTCATTGCAGTTGAAAATAAGGAATTACAATGATAAGTAGTTAGCTTATAATGAGGGAAGAGTTTGGTTTTACTGAACAAATGGATTATGTATGAATGAATGATCGAAAAGGAGAAGTTGAAAAGATGAAAAGAAAACCGATATCTTTTTACATAGGTTGGGTTGGAATTAGTGTACTTGGAATAAATGAATTCTTTTTCTCGAATCGATTTTTGTATTCAGATGGATTATCCTTTTTGACCAGCAATTTTTCAGGTTTATTAGTGTTTCTATTCTTCTTTCTACTAGCATTAGAAGTAGTCACGTTCGATTTGAGAAGAAAAGAGAATAAAATAGAGTCAGAAAAAGAAAAGGAGAATACATAAATGAAAAAGATGAAGCAATTATTATTTTTAATGACTTTAGCCGGTGTACTAGTAGGTTGTGGGAATAAAGAGCTTTTCGATACAACCTATACGTTCGAATATGCGATGATTTCTTTGCCAAACGGTGACATAGTAGAAGGGAAACTCAAAAGCTGGACAGATTATGATGGGGAACAGTTGCAAATCACGTTTGAAAATGGCGATACTTATCTGGTATCCTCGATGAATGCCATATTAAAAACTAAAAAATGATTGGCGAAAAATAGGAGAAGAAGGTGAAACAATGCAGAAAAAGAAAGGAAACAAATTAATTACTGTTCTAGTAGCATTCATAATACTACTTGTGGTACTAATGATCGTTTTTGCGATCCTGGGAGTAATGTCGTTTTATGCAGAATAGATTTATTAGGTTATAAATAGGATAACTACAACTATTTTAATCGAGCACAGAAAATAACTGTCAGAATAAGCAGTAAATGTAGAGTTCATGTTTATCGTCTGTATCAAATTTCCCTTGTACTATCTCTATTAATAAATTGTAGAAAAAAGCCCATAAAAGAGATCAGATTAAATAATGGTCTCTTTTATGGGCTTGATCCCACAGTATCAAAAAAGGTATTGTATGATTTTATACTTGCTTTTTGGAACCCGCCAGAATCTTTATTGATCATTTTGAGAAGTCAAAATACGTGGGCCATTCTTGGTAATTGCTAACGTATGTTCGTATTGGCAACTTAATCCTCCATCTTTTGTTCGAGCCGTCCATCCGTTATCATCCATTTGCGCTTCCCAAGTTCCTGTGTTGACCATTGGTTCGATAGTAATAACCATACCTTCTTTCAAACGCATGCCTTTACCTGACTCTCCATAGGGTGGGACATCAGGAGCTTCATGTAAAGTTGGTCCGACGCCATGCCCTAAAAATTCTCGAACAACAGCTAAATTTTCGCTTTCAACATAAGTTTGAATAGCATACCCGATATCTCCTATACGGTTTCCGATTTTTGCTTGTTCAATACCTTTATATAAAGCTTTTAGAGTTACTTCCATTAAATGATCTTTTGCAGGAGTGGAGTCCCCAACTACATAACTCCAACAGGAATCTGATAAAGCACCTTTCAAATTAATGACAGTATCAACTTTAATTAAATCGCCATTTTTAAGGACTTCTTTTCTTGGAAATCCATGACAGATTTCATCATTTATACTAATGCATGTTGCGTACTTGTATCCTTCAAAGCCGATTTGTTCGGGTGTTGCGTTATTATCCAAGATGAATTTATGAGCAAATTCTTCAATATCCCAACTAGTTATGCCGGGCTTAATAAAATTACGTAAAGCAATATGCATGTTTGCTAATACTGTACCAGACTCATCCATTGCATCGATCTCACGTTGTGATTTTAATGTTACCAAGTGTATTCCTCTTTTCTTAGGTTAGTTTGCTATAGTTATGATGACAACTATTAATTAAACTGCTGTACTTAATGTAATGTATCGAAAAATTTTTTAACTAAAACTTCTTTTCATTTTTGTTTATTTACACAAAAGTCTTTTTGGCAAAATATTTTATCAGCGATTACATCTATTCATAAAGTGTATAGCTCAATTACTCTATCTATCGATTCTGGGTTCAGATCACTCATATCAATAAAATAAGGCAATTGCCATTGCTGAGTATTTATAGCTTCTTTGCTAGCTGGTTTGTCCCAACTAGGATAAACTCTAATGGCCATCTTGCCCTTCGTTGAACGGGAGCTAAGGATACGTTCCTTGAAAAGAACTTCTTTTGGGAAGATAAATTGTCCAAAACGACCATCTTTTTTAAAAGTAGTTACAACTAATAAGTCGGGGGCTTTCTCGTATGCATAAGGTTGGTTGACATTTTTTTCATCTTTTTCCCAAAAAACAACAAACTGTCCTATTTTAGTAGGTGTTGTGTTCGCAACTCTGAATCGAATTCTTTTAGAACCTATATTAAATGCACCAGCGCCATATTTGGAATTTTGTTTTTCTTCTTGAATCAATTCTATAGTTAGACAGTTTGGTTCGTAAATCCTTTTATTTATATAAGCAAGTGCTACATGAAAGTTATTCATTTCTCCAAATTTCATATATAGTTTCCGTCATTAGCAATAGTCGTATAAAATAAATTTTTGATTTTTTCTGGGCTGGATTCTCTGCCCAAGGCCCACATTAGTTTAGCCACCACAGCTTCGGTCGTCATGTCGTAAGCTTCTAGGACGCTGACCTTGTTTTTTAAGCGATGTCCTACTTTGTAGACTTCCATGTCGCTGCCTTCATTAGGGACTTGAGTCGTCATGACGATTACTTTGCCGCGTTTAGTCCACTTTTTTATTACATCATAAAATCCGTATTCAGGTAGAGAAGGAATTCCCCCTACACCATAACTTTCAATGATGATGGCATCTTTTTTAGACAACATGAAATCTAATACATCTGCTTCCGCTCCTGGAGTTAATTTGAACAGGCCGACTTTCGGGTTGATGGAAGGATAGAAAGTAGGTTGCTCCGATTTTGGCTGTTCAATGAACTGGATCAAGTGGCTGTCTTGGATAACAGCGATGTAGGGATAATTGATGCTGGAAAAAGCTTGGAAACTTTTCGAGTGCGTTTTTCGCGCACGGGTCCCTAAAATCACTTTGCCATTGAAGACAATTTGCACACCACGGGCTTTGTCAGATGAAGCATACAAGAAACTGTCGTATAAATTCGTTTTAGAGTCGCTGATTTCCATATTGATCGGCTTTTGAGAACCGGTGATCACGATCGGTTTGGACGAGTTTTGAATCATGTAAGACAAAGCGGCGGATGTGTAAGCCATCGTGTCGGTGCCATGGGTAATGACAAATCCGTCATATTGATGGTAATTTTCGCGTATCGCTTCTGTTAATAGCGTCCAAATTTCAGGAGACATATTGGTGCTGTCGATGTTGCAGACTTCCAGTGTATCGATCTCACAAAATTTAGAAATACTAGGTATGTAATGTAAAATGTCTGCAGAAGACATTTGTGGATCTAATCCATGAGGCGTTGCTGCAGAAGCAATCGTGCCGCCGGTTCCAATCATTAGAATACGTTTCATTGTCATGCCCCTTACGTTTATTTTAGTGTTTTAAAATTGGGTTAAAGTAAGTTGATTTAAAATAGAATAGCTGAGTACAAGTATTTATTCTAAAGGTAACATTGAGAAATGTCGTGAGTTTTATTTTGGCCAAGCTAAATAAACAGAGAATCCGATTAAGATTATACCTGCTGACGAACTGAGTTTGCTTAAAAAGCTTTTCGAAGTGGCTGCCTTTCCTTTAGATTTAGAAGTAAGTCCGCTGATCAACAATCCTACTCCTAAAATAAATGATATCAGCATGATCCAAAAACCCATATAATTCCTCCTCGTAACATAAATATCATGCATGCAAATGTTCTTATTCAATTGTATTGTACCTTTTTTAGGAAGAAACCAATAGATAAGATAATTTAAAAAAGAATAAAGTTTCTAGTTGTAATCCTTATCCAATACTGCTACAATCATTTACAGCAAAGTCCTTTAATTTGATCCTGTGAGATTGAGAAGGGTAACAAATCGAATATATTTGATACCAGAGGTCCTTTTGCGAATAAAAAATTCACATAGGGGCATTTTTTATGCCCAGGAGAGGAAGTATTGGTATGGCTGTAGAGCAAAAAAAATTATTGTTGGACATTGAGGAAAAACCACCCGTAGCCAAAGGATTGTTGTTGAGTTTTCAACACGTTTTCGCTATGTTTGGAGCAACTATTTTAGTACCATTGATTCTAGGAATGCCAGTTTCCGTAGCTTTATTAGCAAGTGGAGTTGGAACACTGATTTATCAAATCGCTACAAAATCAAAAGTACCCGTATATCTAGGTTCTTCATTTGCTTACATTACTGCAATGGCTGTAGCCATTCAGCAAATGGGCGGAGATATCAGCGCGGCCCAAACAGGGGTCATTTTAGTAGGGTTTCTGTATGTTTTGATAGCAGGGTTTGTGAAATTACTAGGAACAAAATGGATCGATAGATTGTTGCCGCCAATTGTGATTGGACCAATGATCATGGTGATTGGTTTAGGCTTAGCCGGCTCCGCAGTCACGAATGCAGGATTTGTTTCTGGAGGCGATCTGCGCCATATTGTCGTAGCTATCAGCACCTTTTTGATCACTGCATTTGTCAATACAAAAGGAAAAGGGTTCTTTAAAATCATTCCATTTTTAATTGGGATCATTGGTGGGTATTTAGTCGCTTTAGCTTTAGGTTTAGTAGATTTTTCACCAGTCATCGAAGCAAATTGGTTCGAGATGCCTGGCTTGATTTTGCCATTTGCGACACCATGGTTTGACAATTATGAATTTTACTTTGGCCCAGAAACATTAGCCATTTTACCAGTAGCATTAGTAACAGTTTCTGAACATATCGGAGACCACACTGTTTTAGGGAAAATCACGAATCGCCAATTTTTGAAAGATCCCGGCTTGTCTCGTACATTGATCGGAGATGGAGTAGCGACAGCTGTTTCAGCTTTTATCGGAGGACCTGCCAATACCACTTACGGAGAAAACACTGGAGTCATCGGAATGACGAGAATCGCTTCCGTATCGGTTATTCGTAACGCGGCATTTATAGCGATCGCTTTAAGCTTCTTCGGCAAATTCACTGCACTAATCTCTACTATTCCCAATGCAGTCCTTGGTGGAATGTCGATCTTGCTTTACGGAGTTATCGCGAGCAACGGACTGAAAGTATTGATCGAAGAGCAAGTCGATTTTGGAAAAATCCGCAACTTGATTATCGCCAGCAGTATGTTGGTGCTAGGTCTTGGAGGCGCAGTGTTGGAGATTGGATCTGTGATTACTTTCTCAGGAACAGCATTAAGCGCGATTGCAGGGATCATCTTAAACTTGATCTTACCTCAAGAAGAAGAATACGAGCCAAAAGAACAAGCTGAAACGGTAGCAAACAAAAAAACAGCAGCTGCAAATGAATAGAAGAGTACGAACAAAACCTGCCTAAAAGTAGGTGCAAGGCGGAGACTAACAATCTCCGTCTTTTATTGTTTATATATGAAGGAACATTCTCATGGCTGTTTTTTTAGTCAAATGGCAACTTAGTTCATTGCTCGTTTGATCATTAAATCTTATTTAATAAAAGAATAGGTAATCAAAAAGCATCTAATACATAACGACCAAATTTTTTTCACACAATAAAAAATCCATTTCTGCTAATGAGGGCTCATTAGCAGAAATGGATTTTATTTTATAGTGATTTAATCCAGCGATTCGATTATTTATCTGAACGTGAAGGATCATCCGAAGAAGGCGGAATCACAGTGTCATGTGTTCCAGGACGGGTTCCTCTAATCAAATCATCTGAATCTTCAAGTCCAGTGCGTTCATCTGATGCTGGTGATCCTAATGAGCCCTCTGGCGTAGAAGGATCTACAGTCTCATCTGGTAGTAGATTTTCATCTGTATCTGCAAGAAGGTTGGTGTCTATAGAAGTATCTACTTCATCTTCATAAGAATAATCTGATTCGCCGCCTAGCACAGCATCTTCAGAAATAGACGGTGTCCTGGCGTTTCCAGGATTTGAATTTGGAGTATAGTGACTGTTGCGTCGTTTTTTATCCATATCGTCTTCGTTATCTAAGACAGGTGGGATACTGGACGGGTCTTCATCCGTTGGGTCAGAAACTGTGTGTTCATCGCTGGTTTCAGGAGGTGTACTGTTGCTGAAATCAGTAGCACCTGCTTCATTTGAAAAATCATCCACTAATAGAACGAGCTTTCCAGCGTCAATGTCTTCTTGATATGGCTCTAGTATTTCTTCATCTACTTCATATCCGGAATCGTCACTTGAGAAGACATCTTTGACTTTATCCCACATAGATTCATCCGCTTCTGCATGCTCAGTATTGATTTGAGCATCTGCTGATGTAGAGAATCGGTCGTAAGCTTCTTTATTTGAGATCAAAGTAAGCAAATTCCTGTCGTAACCTTGAGTAACTAATTCCTCAATAGCTTGATTGGCTTCTTCAATTGTTGCGTAACTTCCGTTAACAAATTTTCCCATGTTTCTTTCCTCCTTAATAATATTTAATGTATCTTTAGTGTAAAGCGATTTAAAATAAACAGCAAAACATATGCGTTGGAAATTTTTTTCTAAAAGAAGAATGGACAACAACGAATAGCAAATTAAACGCTAAAAAAAGCCATAGACTGTTCACCAGCCGACTCAAAAAATGAACTAAAACTTGTAGGGGATAAAGAGTCATGCTATTATAGGAAATAAAATGAAATTTTAGGGGGAATAACTGTTACATGGACAGTGATAGTATAAGGTACATTATCTTTTTAGGACTGCTCATAGCAGCATCTGCATTCTTTTCTGCTTCTGAGACAGCTTACACATCGTTAAATCGTATTCGCTTGAAAAACATGGCGGATGAAGGGAATAAAAAGGCATCTCTGGCCTTGTCGCTAGCAGATAATTACGACACGTTGTTGTCTACGATTCTAGTTGGGAACAATATAGTCAATATTTTAGCTTCATCTTTAGCAACAGTTTTATTTGTAAATTATTTTCCAGTTGCCGGAGTAACTATTTCAACGATTGTTATGACGGTATTGGTATTGATTTTTGGCGAAATCTCGCCAAAGAGTATTGCTAAAGAAAGACCTGAGTCTTTTGCGGTAAATGTTGCACCATTTTTGAGAATCATTATGGTATTGTTAACACCGGTCAATTTTTTCTTTAAATCCTGGAAAAAATTGTTGAATAAGATGTTTACTTTTGAAGCTGATGAAAGTATCAGTGAAAAAGAGTTGTTGTTCTTGGTGGATGAAGCTCAAAATAGCGGTGGGATCGAAAATCATGAGCATGAATTGATTCGATCAGCGATCACATTTAATGAGTTAGAAGTGGAAGATATTTTAACGCCACGTGTAGATGTCGTGGGAACGGATATTAATAGTAGCTTAGAAGAAATAGAAGAACTATTTCTAACGGAAGGTTATTCAAGAATAGTGCTTTATGATGATTCAATCGATAAAGTTGTAGGTGTTTTGCATCAAAAAGATTTTTATGCTTTCATGAAGAACTTGGACAAGTCTTATACAAACAAAACTATTCAATCACTTGTAAAAGAGGTCATTTGGACACCAGGAAATATGAAGATTTCTAAATTATTGAAACAATTGCAATTGGAAAAAGCTCATTTAGCCATTGTCAGTGATGAATATGGTGGAACAATTGGAATAGTGACATTAGAAGACATTTTAGAAGAGCTTGTTGGAGAAATCTGGGACGAGCATGATGAAGTTACAGAAGAAGTAGTGAAGATAGATGACTCTACTTATCGTATTGCAGCTTCTGCTAATTTAGATAAAGTGTTGTTGTCGTTTGGTATTGAAGAAGAATTCGTTTCCAATACAGTGAGTGGATTTGTTATGGAACAAATGGGTAGATTGCCGGATGAAGGAGATTCTTTCACCTATCATAACCTTAAAATAACCGTTACTAAAGTAAGATTTAGACGGATTTTAGAAACATTTGTCGAAGTGATCCCTGTAACAGACAATACAGAAGAAAAGCTTTCTCTTAGCGAAATGGATCCGTCATTCAATATAGCAGAAAGTTAAACAGAACGCCCTATGAGCTAGCTAGCGAATATTAGTGCTGCGCTTATAGGGTGTTTTAAATCAAATTAACGAGTATCCGTTGTCATATTACCGCCTTTGTTTAATAGAGAAAAGCTTGACAGCAAAGGAAAGTAATGGTAAATTGTGACCGATACCTTAGTGTTTAAGAAAGAATAGGTGAAAAAATTGAGTGCGAAAAAAACAGCTTTAGCATGTACTGTTTGCGGCTCGCGTAACTATACAGCCCGCGCAGGTGAAACAGCCAGATCTGAACGATTAGAGATAAAAAAGTTCTGTAAATATTGCAATAAACATACAATGCATCGCGAAACTAAATAATGATGATAGAGTGTACAAATAGTCTGGAGGGAATGTAGTGGGAAAAGTAAAAAACTTTTTTGGCGGTGTTCGTCAAGAAGTGCGCCAAGTGACTTGGCCAACGGGAAAAGAACTGAGAAAATATACGGTTACTGTCTTTGGGGTAGTCATCCTGTTTGCAATTTTCTTCTTTGTAGTTGATTTTGCAATCACGTCTTTACTAGATGTGTTTATCTAAAAACAATATTGTGGCTATATGACTAGCGAAAATGCTTGACTAGTGGTATACTGAATGCAATAAATCATCACATCACGCAGAACCTTCCTTATATGATGGAGAAGGTTTTTTTGTGTGTTTAAATTAAATAATCTAAGTATAATGAACTAAAACCTACACAAGGAGTGTTAATAATGGAAGAATTGGAACTTGAGAAACAATGGTATGTGCTGCATACGTATTCTGGTTATGAAAACAAGGTCAAACAAAATATTGAATCTCGTGCAAACAGCATGAACATGGAAGATCACATTTATCGAGTGGTAGTGCCTGAAGAAGAAGAACGTGAAGTAAAAAATGGTAAAGAAAAAGTCAAAATGAAAAAAGTTTTCCCAGGATACGTATTGGTAGAGATGATCATGTCAGACGACTCTTGGTATGTTGTACGTAATACTCCAGGTGTAACAGGCTTTGTCGGTTCACACGGTGCAGGAAGCAAACCAGCTCCATTATTGCCAGAAGAAGTAAAATCTATTTTACGTAGTCTGGGTATGAACACACGCCATCAAGAAATCAACTTTGAAGTTGGCGAAACAGTTACGATCATTGAAGGAGCCTTCAATGGTATGACAGGTAAAGTAACAGCTATTGATGAAGAACGAGCAAAACTAAAAGTTAACGTAGAAATGTTCGGACGCGAAACAAGCACTGAACTAGAATTCGACCAAATAGACAAATTATAAGAGCGTGGAGTAAACCGTTAAGACTTACGTAGAGTTCGCTTTTCCCAACAAAAAGGGAAAACGAAAACATAGAAAGTCTGGTTTACGCAACGCGTCTAATAAGAGCGTGTAGTAAACCGTTAAGACTTACGTAGAGTTCGCTTTTTCCTTTTAGTTGGGTGTTTTTCCAACAAAAAGGGAAAAACGAAATCATAGAAAGTCTGGTTTACGCAACGCGTCTAATAAAAGCGCTGCACCCCAAAAGTTAGAGTACGAGACTAACTTTTGGGGTGTTTTTGTTTTTTGTATGGAGAAAATGGGTCCGTGTCATTAAATTAAACAGGGATGAAGTTTTTATTGTAGAGTTGAACGAGGTTTATGGAACAAATGAGCGTTGAACTATTTTTGTTTTGACTAATAGGCCTTTGCGTTCCCTTTAGCAGAGTCCTGTCTCTAAAAAGGCACGCAAAAAATCGTTATGTTACGTTTCTCGAAAGAACAATCCAAAAAGGGAACGCAAATCAAAATTGTGTTCCCTTTTTAAGTCTTTGTTCTTCGTAAAGGAACGCAACTACAATCAACGACAACTTAGCATCATATCTCCTAGACAGAACTATCTAGCTATCTAAAGAAAATGAAAAAGAGTTCTCTTCCAGCTTACTCATCTCATTAAATCTACGTTCTGTAAAAGTCACCTTATTTTCTTGGTCCACTAAAATGACTGTTGTACCAACCGTTCCGTATTCTTTAGTACGGATGAAAACAGCTGATGCAGCCTGCTCAAATTCAAATGGAAGACCTGTGTTTGGCAAGTTTTCTTTTTCAGCGACTGTTTCATCAGCAAATAGCGCAAATAATTGTGTTGTGACTTGGCCTTTATCGCCATCTAACTGTTTCATTCCTGTAATTACTTTTTTTACTTTAGGCCAAGGAGTATCCAAAGAGGCGTTGCTCAAGCCGTGTGTTCCCGGTGAAACTGTGGTTAACTGATGATCGAAGTTATTATAATGAAGAAAGTTTCCTTCCAATATATTGCCGAAGATTAAATTATAGCCATCATAGTGATCGCGTGTATCGATCAATTCAGCTGCATATTCACTAGCAGTTTGATTTCCAATCAAGAAGTTTTTAACCAATGTTCCTCGAGAAGTTGAGAAAGACTTTTCAAAGGAAGTTTCGGTTGAATGGTCAGAGGAAGTTTGGCGACAGTTTGTCAATGCTGCAAATTTCCCTTGCTTTGTTATGCCTAACCACGTTCCTTTTTTTAATTTATCTTGGCCGGCTAATAATTCAGGACGATCTGGCCAAAAATGAGCGGCTTTAGTAGGTCTCATGTAAGCTTCATCTCGATTAGCTGCAAAAATAAATTTGTACGTGTTGTTTTGCTGAAGTTGTAAGCCGATATTGCACATAATATCCTCCTAAAATACAGTAGTCAATATAAATAGTATACCTGAATGGTAAGGAATAAGAATGCAAAAAGGTTTCCCTTTTCATGCGGATGCGCTAGTGTGTTTTATGCTATACTAAATAAAATTAAGTTCAAGAGGTGAAACTGAATGAGAGAAATTATATTGCTCCTATCTGAAATGATGAACCGAATACACGACATTCTTATGGTGGGAATTGGTATCAATATGTCAGACAAAGAATTGCATTTCTGGGTGATAGGTATTATTGGATTAATAACTTTTCTAATCGTATTTGTCTTAGTTAAAATTATTCAGTTATTGAAGTTTAATACAACGATCCTTTCGTTTATCTTTACCTTTGTGATTATGACAGTGCTGGTTTTTGCTATTGAAATTCAGCAAGCAGTATCGAATAGCGGGAATATGGAGTTTGCAGATGCTGTAGCTGGCCTATGGGGATTCATTGTCTTTTTTGTATTTTACGCTATGATTGCCGGTTTTTTCTATGGAATGCATCGATTAGTAAAGAAAAAGAATCGAAAACATAAACTAAAGAAAAAAGAGAAGGTTCACTCAACTAAAGAACCTGTAGTAGTTGCAAAAGTAGAGACGGATTCTGTTGTGTTAGAAGAGGAAGAAGCTGAACCGATTAAATACCGGACAGAAGTTAGAAAACAAAGAGAAACTTCCCGACAAAAAAGCGAGCATTAGAAAATAAAATGTTAACAAAATAAACATTTGATAAACTACTCCAGAAATGAAAACATGAAGGTACGGACATGACCGCATCGTTGGAATTGAGAATTTCAACAAACATTTAGCCAAAGATGAACGCTCCGTCGATGACATTGTTTCAAGAAAAAGTAGAGGAAAACTATTTAGGAAGAGTGTTTGGTGTGCAAACGATGATTACTACTTCAATGGTACCATTGGGTATGGTAGTCTTTGGTCCGTTAGCCGATGTGACAGACATTAAATGGCTGTTATTTGTTTCAGGTTTCTTGATGTTTTTAATTGCCTTTTTTATGCTGAGGGATAAAAAATTAGTTAAAGAAGGAGAACCTTTAGAAGAGAATGATGGATAAAACAGCAGTTATTTTGATAGTCTGCTCTTTCTAATTATTTTTCTATAAGATTATTGACAAACCTAAAAAACTGTACTATAATTCCATGGTACGTCTAGGCGTATGTTTTAAAGTGGGAGGGGAAATATTAACCCCATTCAACCACACCCGGACTAAATCAAGGAGGAATGTCTCGTGGCTAAAAAAGTTGTTAACGTAGTAAAATTACAAATTCCTGCAGGTAAAGCAAGTCCTGCTCCACCAGTAGGTCCAGCTTTAGGTCAAGCACAAGTGAATATCATGGGATTCTGTAAAGAATTCAATGCACGCACAGCTGACCAAGCAGGTATGATCATCCCTGTTGTAATCTCTGTATATGAAGATCGTTCATTTACATTTATTACAAAAACACCACCAGCTGCTATTTTATTGAAAAAAGCTGCAGGTGTTGAATCAGGTTCTGGTGAACCAAATACCAAAAAAGTTGCAACAGTTTCTCGTGAGCAAGTTAGAGAAATCGCTGAAACAAAACAAGAAGACTTAAACGCTGCATCTGTTGAAGCTGCAATGCGTATGGTCGAAGGTACTGCACGAAGCATGGGATTTGTTGTAGAAGACTAATCTGATTTAAAGCTTCTCAGTATCTCTTCGTGAAGCTTGCTTTACGGAGAATAAGTGGGAGGTTTAACCGTTATAACCACAATCAAGGAGGAAAAAAACATGGCTAAAAAGAGTAAAAAATTCTTAGCTGCTTTGGAAAAAGTAGATACTTTAAAAGCATATTCAGTTGAAGAAGCTGTAGCTTTAGTAAAAGAAGTTGATTACGCTAATTTCGATGCAACTGTGGAAGTTGCTTACCGTCTTGGAGTTGACCCTAAGAAAGCTGACCAACAAATTCGTGGAGCAGTTGTTCTTCCAAACGGAACTGGTAAATCACAAAAAGTTTTAGTTTTTGCTAAAGGCGCGAAAGCTGCTGAAGCAGAAGCTGCAGGAGCAGATTACGTAGGCGAATCTGATCTTGTTCAAAAAATCAATGGTGGATGGATGGACTTCGACGTTGTCGTAGCAACTCCAGACATGATGGGTGAAGTAGGACGTCTTGGACGTGTCTTAGGACCTAAAGGTTTAATGCCTAACCCTAAAACAGGAACTGTTACTATGGATGTAACTAAAGCAATCAATGAAATCAAAGCTGGTAAAGTAACTTACCGTGTGGACAAACAAAGTAATTTGCATGCTCCAATCGGAAAAGTATCTTTTGATGCTGAGAAATTGATCGAAAACTTTAGAACTATTCAAGAAACAGTGATGAAAGCTAAACCTTCAACTGCTAAAGGTGTTTACATTAAAAACATCACTATTACATCAACATTTGGCCCAGGGGTTAAAGTTAACCCTCAAGCATTCTAAAAAAATCATAAAGTTCTTGACCTAGGTGATAAGAATTGGTAAAATCATCTAGGTTAAGAATAAATTGAATTATTACCGAAGACAGTAGGTGGCATTTGCCTTAATTTCCTACCGAGGATGATATGTCGTGAATATACACTACACAATCTCTATGTCTAAGGTGACATGGGATTTTTTGTTTATCTGAGACTTTTTTAAAAGTCAAAATGGAAAATTCCCGCCAATTGATCAGGAGGTGAAATGTTAATGAGTGAAGCAGCAATCGCTAAAAAACAAGAATTAGTAGATTTAGCTACAACAAAGTTTAAAGATGCTGCCGCAGTAGTAGTAGTAGACTACCGTGGATTAACAGTTGAACAAGTTACTGAATTACGTAAACAATTGCGTGAAGCAGGAGTCGAAATGCGTGTTATTAAAAACTCAATCTTATCTCGTGCAGCTAGTACAGCTGGACTTGAAGGAATGGACGACGTATTTAAAGGCCCTACAGCCGTTGCTTTCAGTAATGAAGATGTTGTTGCACCAGCAAAAATTATTGCTAATTTTGCTAAAGAAGCAGAAGCTTTAGAAATTAAAGGTGGCGTTATCAGTGGTAAAGTTTCTTCAGTAGAAGAAATCAATACTCTTGCAACACTACCAGACCACAACGGTCTACTTTCTATGTTGCTATCTGTACTTCAAGCACCAATTCGCAATACTGCACTTGCAGTCAAAGCTGTTGCAGAACAAAAAGAAGAAGTTGCTTAATTAAAAGCACTATTCTTTCAATCAACAAACGAGCAAGTTAATAAAAAATAAAACATTATAAACGGAGGAACTAACAATGGCATTAAACATTGAACAAATTGTTGCTGACTTAAAAGAATCAACAATTTTAGAATTAAACGACTTAGTAAAAGCAATTGAAGAAGAATTTGGCGTAACTGCTGCTGCTCCTGTAGCTGCTGCTGGTGGAGCTGGAGAAGCTGCTGCTGCAGAACAAACTGAATTTACAGTTGAATTGACAGCTGCTGGATCTGCTAAGATCAAAGTTATCAAAGCAGTTCGTGAAGCTACTGGCTTAGGCTTGAAAGAAGCTAAAGCATTAGTTGACGAAGCTCCTAAAGCAATCAAAGAAAACATCTCTAAAGAAGATGCTGAAGCATTAAAAGAAGCTATTGAAGCTGCTGGTGGTTCTGTAGAAGTTAAATAATCATTTTTTAAATGATTCTTTATGCTCTACTAAAGCAGAAAGGTGTGAATCGGAAACGATTCATGCCTTTTTTCTTTGCTTACATATTGGGTTATCTATTTTATAGCGTTTAAGCAACTTAGGCTTTTTACGAATGTTAGATGAAGAAGAACCAGGGAAAGCTGAGTAGAAAAGTTGCGTTTTCTGTTAATAACTTCATTGAGCTGATAAAGTTTTTTTAAGCTGCTTTTTGCCTAATGAAAGTAAAATGAAAGAACGATTGTCTAAATTCATCAAGGCAGATATAATAGAGTAAAGTGTTGGTATTAGATTGTACTATTCAAGATACCAAGTAAGGAGAGCGATAAATATGGCTGATCATTATTATACGAGCAATCCAAATGCAAAAAGTGATGTTACTTCATGGAAATTTACTCTACGTGGAAATGAATTTACTTTTTTAACAGATTCAGGCGTGTTTTCTAAAGCTACAGTCGATTTTGGCTCACGTTTGTTGATTGAAGCAATTGATTTTAACAACTTGCCTACTGGTGATTTATTGGATGTGGGTTGTGGTTATGGTCCAATGGGTTTGTCATTTGCCAAAGAGGAAACAGAGCGCCGAGTTGAGATGGTAGACGTCAATGAGCGCGCAATAGGATTAGCACAACAAAATGCTCTTAAAAACAATGTTGCAAATGTCGATATACACGTGTCCAATATTTATGAAAATATAAAAGGTGCTGAATTTGCAGGCGTCTTTAGTAATCCGCCGATTCGAGCTGGAAAACAAGTTGTTCATGAAATTCTGACAGGTGCGTATGATTACTTGAAAACAGGTGGAATTTTGATGATTGTGATCCAAAAGAAACAAGGAGCTCCAAGTGCGAAAGAAAAAATGGACGAAACTTTTGGCAATGCAGAAGTAGTTGCGAAAGACAAAGGATATTGGATCATTCAAAGTGTGAAAGAATAGTTTATGCTATTCTTTCTTTTTTTGATTATTTTGATTGACTTCTGTGGAAGTAATTTGTAAACTAAATGATAAGTTAATTAAAAATTAGAAAAAGATAATAAAACGCTGTGAAAAGAAGAGTACATTCAGGAGAACCTCAAAGAGAGCCTTATTTGGTGGGAAAAGGCAGGTAATAGCGAATGAAAGATGGTCTTAGAGCGGTATGGATAAGTTTGACATTTGTTTAATGAGTCCATAACGGGTGCACCCGTTACAGTGCCGCAGTATAAAAAATGGATTTTTGTACTGATTGAGGCAAGCGCGGCGATGTGTTTGCAAAACAAGGTGGTAACACGAAATCAACATTTGCTTTCGTCCTTGAAAAGGAATTCTGTAAAGAATCTCCTTTTCAAGGGCGTTTTTTGTTGTCCTAATTAAATCTTTTAAAACGCGATGAAGAGAAAAGTACATTTGCTGTACAACAATAACAGAGAGCCTGGGAGCTGAGAACAGGAGTGTTGGTGCAAATGGAAAATGGCCTCTGAGCGAGTGTGCTGAGTGTTTTTAAACACAAGGCTAACGTGGGTGCGCCCATTAAAGCGTCAGAGTATAAAGCTGTATTCTTTGTACTTGTTGAGGAGTTGCTTGAAAGAGCAATTTGAAAAAAGGTGGTAACACGAACTAATAAACGTTCGTCCTTTTGATTGAACTGAGTTCAGTCAAAAGGACAGCGTTTTTTTATTTTTTGAAGGAGGGATCATAATCTGAAGGTGTGTTCGAAATTATTTTAGATACGTTTATTTTTATAAAACAACTGGGTGAACCCAGAATTAAATTGAAGAGGTGGAAACATGAAAAAATTCAAATTATTCGTACTTACTATATTATCTATCACAGCATTAATGGTCCTTACTGCATGTGGTGCTGCGTCTGGAGAAAGTCAAACGGTCAAATTAGGGGTAGTCGGAGAAATCAATGAACCTTGGGAATATGTTAAAGAACAGTTGGCAGCAGAAGGAATCGAGATCGAATTGGTGAAATTTTCCGATTATAGTACGCCGAATCGAGCTTTAGCGGATGGGGAAATCGATATGAACTCCTTCCAAACAAAAATCTTTATGGAAGCTTTTAATGAAGATACAGGAAATAATCTGACTCCTATTGGGGATACTGTTATTGCACCATTAGGAATCTATTCTCAAAAAATAACAGATATCAGCGAGATTAAAGAGGGCGATAGTATTGCCATTCCAAATGATGCGTCAAATGAAGGACGGGCGTTGCTATTGTTACAGACAGCTGGTTTGATTGAGGTCGATCCTTCTAAAGGTCAAGTTCCTGTTGTAGAAGATGTGACGTCTAATCCACTGAATCTGCAATTTGAAGTCATTGATTCATCTCAAACAGCACGTGCTCTGGAGGATGTGGCAGCTTCTGTCATCAATAGCGGAATGGCTGTCGATGCTGGATTCATTCCAACTGAGGATGCGATTTTCTTAGAGCCAGTAACGGAAGATTCAGATCCTTACTACAATGCGATTGTTGTTCGTGAAGAAGATAAAGATAATGAGTTGTATCAAAAAATCGTGGATGCCTATCAAACAGATGGAACTAAAGAAGTTATTGAAGAAAGTTCAAAAGGCTCTTCCATCCCAGTGTGGGAATAACGGGTAGAGTAAAAAAAGCTGACCAAGGATTTTTTGAGGCTCCTGAAAAAGATGCAGTTTTGTATCAAAAATAAACTGATTAGAAAATGAAGGCGAGGAAATGGTTAATATACCAATCTTCGCCTTCTTTTACGTTACCTATTGCATTAATTATTCAGATAAAGGGAACGCAAAGTTAGGTTTCGTTCCCTTTAAGACGAGATTATCTCAAAAAAGGCACGCAAATTGGCTTTGCGTTCCTTTTTGGGTTTAAATTTTGACTAAAGGGCACGCAAATTGACTTTCGCTACTTCAACAGCAGCGTGGATTTTTTTCGGCAGTCTTTTTTGATGAATAAGAATGAAAAAACTTTCTTTATAGTGTTGACTATTGCTTTAAAGGAGTGTAAAATAAATCAGTGCAAATACTATCTAAAAAATAGTCTTTTGATTTGAAATATTGTCCAAATCAAAGGGTTATGTATGGAAAACAAAAGAAAATGTGCTTTTTCTGAAAAAGTTACGAATCTTTTGGTTTTTTTTTGCCTAAAAACGGGTTATGTTTTCTATTTTTAATAATTGTAACCTAAACGTAATAAACGGCGACATACTAGATATGAATAATCATTTGAGGGGTGAACAGGTTGGCAGGCCACTTAGTAAATTACGGTAAACACCGTACACGTAGAAGTTACGCACGTATCAATGAAGTTTTAGAACTGCCGAATCTGATTGAGATTCAATCAGACTCATATCAATGGTTCTTAGATGAAGGATTGCGTGAAATGTTTAGAGATATTTCACCAATTGAAGACTTCGCAGGAAACTTATCATTAGAGTTCCTTGACTATACATTACAGGGACCAAAATACACTGTATCAGAAGCACGTGCTCATGACGCAAATTATTCCGCACCTATATACGCAAAATTACGTTTGATCAATAAAGAAACTGGGGAAGTGAAAGACCAAGAAGTCTTCTTCGGTGATTTCCCATTAATGACTGAAATGGGAACGTTTATTATTAACGGAGCTGAACGTGTTATTGTTTCTCAATTGGTTCGTTCACCAGGCGTTTATTTCAATTTAAAAATTGATAAAAACGGTCGTGAAAGTTTCGGTTCTACATTGATTCCTAACCGTGGAGCATGGTTGGAATTTGAAACAGATGCTAAAAACATCACTTATGTACGTATTGACCGTACACGTAAAATTCCATTGAGTGTTCTTGTTCGTGCATTAGGATTCGGTTCTGATGATCAAATTCTAGAAATATTCGGTGAAAACACTTCATTAGGATTAACTTTAGAAAAAGATATTCACAAAAATGCTAGTGACTCCCGTACTGACGAAGCCTTAAAAGATGTTTATGAAAGACTACGTCCAGGTGAACCAAAAACAGCTGACAGCTCAAGAAGCTTGTTGACAGCTCGTTTCTTTGATCCAAAACGTTATGACTTAGCAGCAGTAGGTCGTTACAAAGTAAATAAAAAATTAAGCTTGAAAACTCGTTTGTTCAATCAAACAGTAGCTGAAACATTGATTGATTCTGAAACAGGAGAAATCATCGTAGAAGCTGGTACATTATTAGACCGCGACCAAATGGACAACTTAAATGTCTACTTGGACAATGGGTTAAATAGTGTGACTTTCTATCCAAATGAAGATGGTGTAGTTCCAGAACCAATCACGTTGCAAATCGTAAAAGTCTTCTCTAAAGAAGATCCAGAACGCATTGTAAATGTTATTGGAAATGGAAATGTTTCTGAAGATCACAAACATGTAACACCTGCAGATATTTTATCTGCTATGAGCTACTTCTTCAATTTGCAAGAAGGCATCGGAAACGTAGACGACATTGACCACTTGGGTAACCGTCGTATCCGTTCAGTAGGTGAATTGTTGCAAAACCAATACCGTATTGGTTTGTCTCGTATGGAACGTGTGGTCCGTGAACGTATGTCTATCCAAGATATGTCTACTGTTACACCACAACAACTAATCAACATTCGTCCAGTAGTGGCATCAATCAAAGAATTCTTTGGTTCTTCTCAATTGTCTCAATTCATGGACCAAACTAATCCATTAGGGGAATTGACTCACAAACGTCGTCTATCTGCATTAGGGCCCGGTGGTTTAACTAGAGATCGTGCCGGATATGAAGTTCGTGACGTTCACTATTCTCACTATGGCCGTATGTGTCCGATTGAAACCCCTGAAGGTCCTAACATCGGTTTGATCAACAGTTTATCCAGTTTTGCGAAAGTAAATAAATTTGGATTTATTGAGACTCCTTACCGTCGTGTCGATCGTGAAACAGGTAAAGTAACTGAAAAGATCGACTACCTAACAGCGGATGAAGAAGATAACTATGTTATTGCACAAGCAAATGCTGTTTTGAATGAAGATGGTACATTTGCGAATGATATCGTATTAGCTCGCTATAAAGATGAAAACTTAGAAATGTCTGTATCTCGTGTAGATTACATGGACGTTTCTCCTAAACAAGTAGTTGCTGTTGCGACAGCATGTATTCCTTTCCTGGAAAACGATGACTCCAACCGTGCCTTAATGGGTGCGAACATGCAACGTCAAGCTGTACCGTTGATTAAACCAGACGCTCCTCTTGTAGGGACTGGTATGGAACACGTAACAGCTAAAGACTCTGGAGCCGCTTTGATTTGTAAAAATGATGGTATTGTAGAATATGTCGATGCTGATGAAGTTCGCGTTCGTCGCGACAACGGCGCTTTAGACAAATATACTATTATCAAGTTCCAACGTTCTAACTCAGGTACTTCTTACAACCAAAATCCAATCGTTGCTAAAGGTGACCGCGTAGACAAAGGCGAAATCCTAGCTGATGGTCCTTCAATGGATCAAGGGGAAATGGCACTTGGTCAAAACCCGGTTATTGCTTTCATGACTTATGATGGATATAACTTTGAGGATGCTATCATTATGAGTGAACGTTTAGTAAAAGATGATGTGTACACTTCGATTCATATTGAAGAATACGAATCAGAAGCACGTGATACAAAACTTGGACCTGAAGAAATTACTCGCGAAATTCCAAACGTCGGTGATGACGCACTGAAAAACTTGAACGAACTGGGTATCATCCGCATTGGTGCTGAAGTAAAAGATGGCGATTTATTAGTCGGTAAAGTAACTCCTAAAGGGGTAACTGAATTGTCGGCTGAGGAACGCTTGCTGCACGCGATCTTTGGAGAAAAAGCTCGTGAAGTTAGAGATACTTCATTACGCGTACCTCACGGAGGCGGCGGAATCGTTCATGACGTGAAGATCTTTACTCGTGAAGCTGGTGACGAATTGTCCCCAGGTGTCAACATGTTAGTTCGTGTGTACATTGTTCAAAAACGTAAAATCAATGTTGGAGATAAGATGGCTGGACGTCATGGTAATAAAGGGGTAGTTTCCTTGATTTTACCTGAAGAAGATATGCCGTTCTTACCAGATGGTACACCGATCGATATTATGTTGAATCCATTAGGGGTTCCTTCTCGTATGAATATTGGACAAGTATTTGAAACTCATATGGGTATGGCTGCTCGTCGTTTAGGTATTCGTATCGCGACACCTGTATTTGATGGGGTTCGTGAAGAAGACTTATGGGCTACTGTTAAAGAAGCTGGAATGGCAGCAGATGCTAAAACAGTATTGTATGATGGACGCACTGGTGAACCATTTGATAACCGCGTAACCGTTGGGGTTATGTACATGATCAAATTGGCTCACATGGTTGACGATAAATTACATGCTCGTTCAACTGGACCATACTCACTTGTTACTCAACAACCATTGGGTGGTAAAGCTCAATTCGGTGGACAACGTTTTGGAGAGATGGAAGTTTGGGCTCTTGAAGCTTATGGAGCTGCTTATACTTTACAAGAAATCTTGACGTACAAATCTGATGATGTTGTTGGACGTGTGAAAACTTATGAAGCAATTGTTAAAGGTGAACCAATTCCTACACCAGGTGTTCCTGAATCTTTCCGTGTATTAGTTAAAGAGTTACAATCTCTTGGATTAGACATGAAAGTATTAGACGCAAGTGATGAAGAAATTGAATTACGCGACATGGATGATGACGATGATATCGGAACTGTCGATGCGTTAAGCAAATATGCTGAAGAGCAAGAAAAAGCTAGACAAGAACAAGATTCTGAATAAGACGAGTTTTGGAGTTGATCTCGACGCAATTGAAATCAACTCTGCATCTTATTCAATAAAAGGAACAAAACAATTCGAGCAAGTTAGGGCAGCTCAAAAAATAAAGGGAGGTAGGCCCCTTGATAGACGTTAATAATTTTGAAAGCATGCAAATAGGTTTGGCTTCTTCTGATAAAATCCGTAGTTGGTCCTATGGGGAAGTTAAAAAACCTGAAACTATCAACTATCGTACGCTAAAACCTGAACGTGACGGTTTGTTCTGTGAACGCATTTTTGGCCCATCAAAAGACTGGGAATGTGCTTGTGGGAAGTACAAACGGATTCGTTATAAAGGGATCGTTTGTGATCGTTGTGGCGTTGAAGTTACTCGTTCAAAAGTACGTCGTGAACGTATGGGTCACATTGAATTAGCAGCACCAGTAACACATATTTGGTACTTTAAAGGTATCCCAAGCCGTATGGGTCTTGTATTAGATATGAGTCCTCGTGCTTTAGAAGAAATCATTTATTTTGCTTCTTATGTGGTTGTTGAACCTGGTAATACACCGCTTGAAAAGAAACAATTGTTGACAGAAAGAGAATATCGCGAAAAACGTGCTCAATACGGCAATGAATTTAAAGCTGGAATGGGTGCTGAAGCGATCAAACAATTGTTAGATGATGTTAAATTAGCTAAAGAAGTAGATGAGTTAAAAGAAGAGTTAACTACTGCAACAGGTCAAAAACGGACTCGTGCAATTCGTCGTTTAGATATTTTGGAAGCATTCCTTTTATCTGGCAATGACCCAACTTGGATGGTAATGGACGTTGTTCCTGTTATTCCTCCAGAAATTCGCCCAATGGTGCAATTAGAAGGTGGACGTTTTGCAACAAGTGACTTGAACGACTTATACCGTCGAGTAATCAACCGTAACAACCGTTTGAAACGTTTATTGGACTTAAATGCGCCAAATATCATCGTTCAAAACGAAAAACGTATGTTGCAAGAAGCCGTAGATGCATTGATTGATAATGGTCGTCGTGGCCGTCCAGTTACTGGACCGGGTAACCGCCCATTGAAATCTCTTTCTCACATGTTGAAAGGTAAACAAGGACGTTTCCGTCAAAACTTACTGGGTAAACGTGTTGACTATTCAGGTCGTTCCGTTATCGTAGTAGGTCCGACATTGAAAATGTACCAATGTGGTTTGCCAAAAGAAATGGCTGTAGAACTATTCAAGCCTTTCGTAATGAGAGAATTAGTTGAACGCGGTATCGCGAACAACATCAAAAACGCTAAAAGAAAAATCGAACGTTTAGACGAAGATATCTGGGATGTTTTAGAAGAAGTTATCCGCGAACACCCAGTTCTATTGAACCGCGCACCAACGTTGCATAGATTGGGTATCCAAGCCTTTGAACCTATCTTAGTAGAAGGAAAAGCTATTCGTTTGCATCCATTAGTTTGTGAAGCTTACAATGCCGATTTCGATGGGGACCAAATGGCGGTTCACGTACCATTAAGTGATGCTGCCCAAGCTGAAGCACGTATTTTAATGTTAGGTGCACAAAACATCTTGAACCCTAAAGATGGTAAACCAGTTGTTACTCCATCTCAAGATATGGTTCTAGGGAACTACTATTTGACAATGGAAGAAGCTGGCCGTGAAGGTGAAGGAATGACTTTCAGTAGTGTAGAAGAAGCTGAATTGGCTTACCAACAAGGCTATGTTCATTTGCACTCACGAGTTGGGATTCAAGTTTCTGATATTCCTGAAAAAACCTTCACTGAATGGCAAAAGGATAAAATCTTGATCACTACTGTCGGAAAATTGATTTTCAATCAAATCATGCCTGCAGAATTCCCGTACTTGAATGAGCCGACACAAATCAATCTAGAAGTTAAAACTCCAGATAGCTATTTTGTTGAATACGGAACAGATATTCCAGCGCATATTGCTAAACAAAGTTTAGTGAAACCATTCAAGAAGAAAAACTTAGGAAATATCATTGCAGAAGTCTTCAAACGTTTCAAAGTTGCAGAAACTTCAAAAATGTTAGACAGAATGAAAAACCTAGGTTACAAACATTCTACAAAATCTGGTATTACAGTAGGGATCGCAGATATTGCTGTCTTGAAAGAAAAAGAACAGATTCTAGAAGATGCTCACAAGCAAGTTGAAAAAGTTACAAAACAATTCCGTCGCGGTTTGATCACAGATGAAGAACGTTATTCAAATGTTATCGATATTTGGAACGCAGCTAAAGATACGATCCAAGAAAAACTGATGGAAGTGTTGGACGACAGAAACCCGATCTTTATGATGAGTGACTCTGGAGCTCGTGGTAACATCTCTAACTTTACTCAGTTAGCTGGTATGCGTGGATTGATGGCTGCTCCAAACGGACAAATCATGGAATTGCCGATCACATCGAACTTCCGTGAAGGTCTAAGCGTTATGGAAATGTTTATCTCTACCCATGGGGCTCGTAAAGGTATGACCGATACAGCCTTGAAGACAGCCGATTCTGGTTACTTGACTCGTCGTTTGGTTGATGTAGCGCAAGATGTTATCATCCGTGAAACAGATTGTCACACAGATCGTGGTTTAGTTGTTCGCGCAATCAAGAACGGTAATGAAATTATCGAAACTCTTGAAGAACGTCTATTAGGCCGTTACACGAACAAATCTATTATGCATCCAGAAACTGGCGAATTGATCATGGAGAAAAATCAATTGATCACAGAGCCGTTATCAAAAACTATTGTTGATGTTGGTATCAAAGAAGTTACTATTCGTTCTGCATTTACATGTAATACTCCTCATGGTGTATGTAAATACTGTTATGGACGTAACTTGGCTACTGGTAGCGAAGTTGAAGTTGGGGAAGCAGTTGGAACAATTGCGGCTCAATCAATCGGAGAACCAGGTACTCAATTAACAATGCGTACGTTCCATACAGGTGGGGTTGCCGGAGATGATATTACTCAAGGTCTTCCTCGTATTCAAGAAATTTTTGAAGCTCGTCATCCTAAAGGTCGCGCAACGATCACTGAAGTTACTGGTGAAGTTGTTTCGATCGAAGATAAACAAGCTGAACGTATCAAAGAAGTTACAATCAAAGGTGCTACAGATACACGTACCTACACTGTACCTTACGCTTCTCGTATGCTAGTAGAAGAAGGCGACTTGATCCACCGTGGAGAAGCATTGATTCAAGGTTCTATTGATCCTAAAGAATTGATCGATATCAGCGATGTATTGACAGTTGAAAACTACATGCTAGGTGAAGTTCAAAAAGTATACCGTATGCAAGGGGTAGAAATCGGAGACAAACATATTGAGGTAATGGTTCGTCAAATGTTACGTAAAGTGCGTATTCTTGATCCAGGTAATACAGATTTATTACCAGGAGCTAAGATCGACATCCATGAATTTACTCAAAAGAACAAAGAAGTTCTTATGTCCGGTGGATTACCTGCTACAAGTCGCCCAGTATTGCTTGGGATTACGAAAGCATCACTTGAAACAAATAGTTTCTTGTCTGCTGCTTCATTCCAAGAAACAACTCGCGTCTTGACAGATGCTGCTATCCGCGGTAAACGTGATCACTTACTAGGATTGAAAGAAAATGTTATTATCGGTAAAATCATTCCAGCTGGTACAGGAATGCGCAAATACCGTAAAATGGATCCAAAAGGAATTGGCGTCGTAAGCGAAAATGTTTACAGCATCAATGACCAAATGCAAGACGAGAGCGTGGAATAAGGCGTTTAGCTCATCGAATATAAGAAAACCCCCATCAGTTAGGCGTTTTTCCCTAACAGATGGGGTTGGCTTATAGGCGTATGAGCTGCCTTATGCAACGCGTTTAATCAGAGCGCGGAGTAAAGCGCTAAGCTTACCGTACACAACACCCCGTCGAAAGTTAGGTAGTACTCCTAACGATCGGCGGGGTGTTGTGTTTTTATGGATATCCATTTTATGACGTTGGCAAATAAATTCCTACAGAAGTTTCTAAGAGTTAGACTTAAGAAATATAGTCTTGAAGAGATCCTGTTGTTAAACACCGCCTCACAGGAATAAATAATTAAAGTGTGTCTTAGAACTACTTTGACAAGAAATAAATAGTTTTGGATCCTCATCATATACATGTAATGTTTGTTGAAAGTCAAACTTGCCTAATTATTTATCCTAGAGCAATAATAGCTTATTAATACAACGGCTTCAAAAAAACCCTTTCTTGAATCCCGAACAATACTTCATTAATAATGTGGTTGTCCTTGATGTTCAAACCGCGTTCTTCATCACCACAAGCCTCGAACATAAGCTCATATAGCTACGACTTATTCAGATAGAGCTGCTTTCTATAAATTCTATGAGATAAAAAAAGCTAGCGAATTTTCAATCACCAACTCAAATAGTGTACAACCATAGTCTTAAGACACATTCTAAGTAACTTAGACTTTCTACCAACGCTACATGATGAAGAACCCTAATTTAATGAAATTAATCTATTTTGGCAGGGATGTATATCAGTTTAGACTTTTTAGAATCTATGTTACTTTAAATAGAGAGATGAAATTTAACAGGAGGCGAATTTATTTGGCAACAAGACAAAGCTTACCAGAAATTCAAACAAAGCTATTTATTGATGGGCAGTGGGTAGAAGGCACAATGGATAAAAAAGCTGTCATCAATCCTGCGACAGGGGAAGAGTTGGTGCAAGTATCTCAAGGTGGAAAAGAAGAGACCAATAAAGCTATCGAGGCGGCGAAAAAAGCCTTTCCCGTTTGGTCCGGCATGGAATTGAAAGAGCGAGTAGCAATTTTACACAAAGTCGCTGACTTGATTGAAGAGAATGCAGACCGTTTAGCATTGATTATGACTTTAGAACAAGGGAAACCACTGAAAGAAGCTAAAGGAGAAATCAAAACTGACGTTGAAAATATGCATTGGAATGCGGAAGAAGCAAGACGTGTGTATGGGGAAACCATTCCAGCACCTAACAATCATAAATTTGAAGTGAAAAAGCAGCCAATTGGTGTAGTGGGAGCCATCACACCTTGGAATTTCCCTTCCAATATGATCATTCGCAAAATTTCTCCAGCTATTTCAGCCGGTTGCACAGTGGTGCTGAAACCAGCAGGAAATACACCTTTATCTGCCATTGCTATTTTTGAATTATTTGAAAAAGCGGGCTTGCCAAAAGGTGTTGCGAATCTAGTAATGGGTTCAGCTAGTGAAATCGGCGAGGCTTTTGCGGAAAGCAGTGATGTACGTAAATTAACATTTACCGGTTCAACTGAAGTAGGACAATTGTTGTATGAACAATCAGGACAAACGTTGAAAAAGATTTCGTTGGAGCTTGGCGGACATGCGCCGTTTATCGTCTTTAAAGATGCCCCAATCCAACAGACCATTGATGCGCTTGTAGCGATGAAATTTAGAAATAATGGCCAAGCTTGTACAGCGCCTAATCGTATTTTCGTAGAAGAACCTATCAAAAAAGAATTCACCGAAAAACTGGTTAAAGCAGTTGGCGAAGTTACAGTTGGAAACGGCCAAGATGATGTAACGGTTGGACCACTGATCAATGAAGAAGCACGAGAAACCATTGATGCTCAAATTACTGATGCCAAAGAAAAAGGGGCTGAGGTATTGATTGGTGGTGGAAGGCTGGATGAGGGAGAATACAAAGATGGATTCTTCTATCAGCCAACTGTTATAGATGGGGTGACGACAGAAATGGATATCTTTTATGAAGAAACCTTTGGCCCGGTCATTCCGCTGATTTTCTTTAATGATGAAGACCAAGCCATTCAATTAGCAAATGACTCTCATTTCGGCTTAGCTTCTTACGTGTTCACAAAAGATCTGCGTTTAGCTGAAAAAGTGAGTACTGAATTGGAATATGGTTTAGTAGGCGTAAACAATACGGGAGTCTCTCAATCAGAAACTCCATTTGGCGGAGTAAAATATTCTGGTCTAGGTCGCGAAAATGGGAAACATGGAATTGAAGAATTCCAAGAAGTGAAATTTGTACACACCACTTACTTTACAGAAAACTAAAATCAACTTACTGATATAGAGCAAGATAAAAGACGTTTTGACCATTGAATATAAGCCAGCCTCCCCTTATGAGATACTTTTTCTCATTTAGGGAAGGTTGGCTTATAGGCATGCGGTCAGGCTTTTGGAACGCGTTTAAAAGCACCAGCTTAGTATGTTTCATTGAAAAAAGAGAAGCGAGGTAAGGTAGTCAAAAAATAATGGGCTGCTTAGACAAGCTACGTAGGCTCCTAAGAAAATAAAAGGTGCGAAGGGAATAGGCTTTTTTTTATTGTGTTTTTTAGAAAGGTACAAGGGTAGGTAAATGATACATGCCATACTGCATGCCAACAACAAGGCAAATAGGGTAGTCTGGTATCCTAAAAGAAATCCAAGGATCCCGTAATACTTAACGTCACCACCACCGATACTGCTTGGAAAGAAAAGGTAAAACAGGTAGAAAAAACAGAAAAATAATAAGCCGCTTATTAAATAAGAGAAAAAGTCTTCAGTGCGGTTAAAAAAATGGAGCATACAAACAAAAGACAAAAACAACAGCATCAACTTATCCGGTAAAATCTGTGCAGTCAAATCAGAAATAGAAAAAATAATCCCAAAGGAAAGTACTAAAAATAAGCTGCCAAGGCTTAACCAATTAGGCTGTGCTATAGCAAAAACCAGTATGCCTAACAAAGCTGTTGCGATCTCTGTACAAGGGTAAAACAGAGCTATAGATTGATGACAATGACGACACTTCCCTTTTTGGAATAGAATCGAAAATAATGGGATAAGTTCTTTTGAAGACAAAGTATGCTGACAGTGGGGACAACAAGAACGAGAAAAGATAATGGGTTGATTCAAAGGAATTCGTAAACCAACGACTGTTAAAAAAGACCCCCAGATGAGACCGTAAATTAATAATGGAAATAAGGATAGAATAGACATCAAGCAATCCGCCTTTCGAGTTTCTTTATTTTAAATATACGTAAAAAAGGAAATAACCTGTGAATGCATATAAAAAATAAAAAAATCGATTTGTTTATTGACAAGATAATTTACCCATGGTATTATTCATAAGGTGCTTTTGTACGCAGATTCCTGTAACCCAGTCGTTCTGACTGTCGCAAAGGCGTATAACCTCCATACCCAGAAGTTGCATGTTATGCAGCATTATTTTTTTAAAATAAAAGAAACACCTGGATGTGTGGGATTAGATATTTAATAACCGGAAGGGAGGAAACAAAAAATGCCAACAATTAACCAATTGGTCCGTAAATCTCGTAAATCAAAAATGGAAAAATCTGAGTCTCCTGCTTTAAACAAAGGGTACAATAGTAAACAGAAAAAACAAACTATTGTAAATTCTCCACAAAAACGTGGTGTATGTACTCGTGTAGGTACAATGACTCCTAAAAAACCTAACTCTGCTTTACGTAAATATGCTCGTGTTCGTTTGTCTAACTTGATCGAAGTAACAGCATATATCCCGGGTGAAGGTCACAACTTACAAGAACATAGTGTTGTTCTTCTTCGTGGAGGCCGTGTTAAAGATTTACCAGGGGTACGTTACCACATCGTTCGTGGTGCTTTAGATACAGCGGGTGTTACTGATCGTAAACAAAGCCGTTCTAAATACGGAACTAAAAAACCTAAATAAATAGAGTGTTGAAAAAACACAAAAAACTAAACATAATCGAAAGGAGGAATTTGAATGCCTCGTAAAGGTCCTGTCGCAAAACGTGATGTGTTGCCAGATCCGATTTACAATTCAAAATTGGTTACTCGTTTGATCAACCGTTTAATGGTTGATGGTAAACGTGGTAAAGCAGCAACTATTCTTTATAACGCATTTGATACAATCAAAGAATCTACTGGAAATGATCCAATGGAAGTCTTTGAAGAAGCAATGAAAAATATTATGCCAGTTCTTGAAGTTAAAGCTCGCCGTGTTGGGGGTTCTAACTACCAAGTGCCAATCGAAGTTCGTCCAGAACGTCGTTCAGCTCTTGCTCTACGTTGGTTAGTAAGCTACTCTCGTTTACGCGGAGAAGATACTATGGATCTTCGTTTAGCTCGTGAGATCATGGATGCTGCTAACAATACTGGTTCAGCAGTTAAAAAACGTGAAGATACACATAAAATGGCAGAAGCGAACAAAGCTTTCGCACATTACCGTTGGTAAGATTCTGCTTTCTATATTCCAAAGCTGCAATTTAGCAGCGTTGGAATATAATCGTTTTTAAAATTTACAAAAAAGAGGTGTATATTCAAGATGGCAAAAAGAGAATTTTCTTTAGAAAAAACTCGTAATATCGGAATCATGGCTCATATCGATGCTGGTAAAACAACAACGACTGAACGTATTCTTTATTACACTGGACGTATCCACAAAATTGGTGAAACTCATGAGGGAGCTTCACAAATGGACTGGATGGAACAGGAACAAGAACGTGGTATCACTATCACTTCTGCTGCAACAACTGCTGCTTGGGATGGTCACCGTGTTAATATCATTGATACACCTGGTCACGTGGACTTCACTGTTGAAGTTGAACGTTCATTACGTGTATTAGATGGTGCTGTTGCTTTGCTGGATGCTCAATCTGGTGTTGAACCTCAAACTGAAACAGTTTGGCGTCAAGCAACAACTTACGGTGTTCCACGTATTGTATTTGTAAACAAAATGGATAAAACTGGTGCAGATTTCTTATACTCTGTAGGTACTATCCACGATCGTTTACAAGCCAATGCACATCCAATTCAGTTACCAATCGGAGCTGAAGACAACTTTACTGGTATCATCGATTTAGTTGAAATGAAAGCCTTCAATTATACAAATGATTTAGGGACTGACGTTGAAGAAATCGAAATTCCTGAAGATAAAAAAGAGCTTGCTGACGAATGGCGTACTAAATTGTTAGAAGGCCTTGCTGAAACAGATGAAGAATTCATGATGAAATATCTTGAAGGTGAAGAATTCTCTGTAGAAGAAATCAAATTAGCTATCCGTACTGCAACAGTTAAAGTAGAATTCTACCCTGTACTTTGTGGTACTGCCTTTAAAAACAAAGGGGTTCAATTATTATTGAACGCTGTTGTTGATTATCTTCCATCACCATTAGATGTTCCTCCAATCGAAGGACACGCTGTTGATGACCCAGATACAGTTATCGAACACCATGCTGACGACAGCGAACCATTTGCTGCTCTAGCATTTAAAGTAGCGACTGACCCTTATGTAGGTCGTTTAACATTCTTCCGTGTGTACTCTGGTACTTTACAAGCCGGTTCATACGTTATGAATGCAACTAAAGGAAAACGTGAACGTGTAGGTCGTATCTTGCAAATGCATGCGAACTCTCGTAGCGAGATTCCTGAAGTATTCTCAGGAGATATTGCCGCTGCAGTTGGATTGAAAGATACAACTACTGGTGATACTTTATCTGATGAAAAAGAACAAGTTATCTTAGAATCTATGGACTTCCCAGAACCAGTTATCCAAGTTGCTATTGAGCCAAACTCAAAAGCTGACCAAGATAAAATGGGTATCGCTCTTCAAAAATTAGCTGAAGAAGATCCAACTTTCCGTGCTGAAACAGATCACGAAACTGGCGAAACAATCATCGCTGGTATGGGTGAATTGCACTTAGATATCATCGTTGACCGTATGAGACGTGAATTTAACGTTGAGGCTTCAGTAGGAGCTCCTCAAGTTTCTTACCGTGAAACATTTACTCAATCTACGCAAGCAGAAGGTAAATTTGTACGTCAATCAGGTGGTAAAGGTCAATACGGACACGTTTGGGTTGAATTCGCTCCTAACGAAGAAGGAAAAGGATTCGAATTTGAAGATGCTATCGTTGGGGGATCTGTTCCACGTGAATACATTCCTGCAGTTAAAGCTGGTTTAGAGTCTTCTCTAGAAGGCGGAGTTCTTGCTGGATATCCTTTAGTGGATGTTAAAGCGAAACTTTACGATGGATCTTACCATGATGTTGACTCGAATGAAACGGCCTTTAAAGTTGCTGCTTCAATGGCATTGAAAAATGCTGCGAAGAAAGCTGGCCCAGTAATTTTAGAGCCAATGATGGAAGTTGATGTTACGATTCCAGAAGATTACCTAGGTGATGTAATGGGACACATTAGTGCTCGTCGTGGACGCATCGAAGGAAGCGAAGTACGTGGAAACACTACTATCGTTAGAGGTATCGTTCCTCTTTCTGAAATGTTCGGATACGCTACAGCATTACGTTCATCAACACAAGGTCGCGGTACTTTCACAATGCAATTTGATCATTATGAAGCTGTACCAAAATCTATTTCTGAAGAAATCATCAAGAAAAACGGTTCTTCAGCTAGCTAATCATTGATTTTAGCTGGGAACTGTTAAGTATTGCTTTTCTTTGAAAAAATCGTTATAATTTTTACTAAAGAATTGGGTTAGTCTGCTGTTTGTTTAAGTGTTGCCACTGAACAAACATAGACGACTTGATTTAAAAAAATAGCAACTCAATATGAGGAGGAAATTAACAAAATGGCAAAAGAAAAATTCGAACGTACAAAACCACATGCTAACATTGGTACTATTGGACACGTTGACCATGGTAAAACAACATTAACTGCTGCAATCACTACTGTATTAGCTAAAAATGGTTTTAACAGTACTGCAACTGACTACGCTTCAATCGATGGAGCTCCAGAAGAACGCGAACGTGGAATCACAATCAACACTTCTCACGTTGAATACGAAACAGCAGCTCGTCACTACGCTCACGTAGACTGCCCAGGTCACGCGGATTACGTTAAAAACATGATCACTGGTGCTGCACAAATGGACGGAGCTATCTTAGTAGTTTCTGCTGCTGATGGCCCAATGCCACAAACTCGTGAACACATCCTATTGTCTCGTCAAGTTGGTGTTCCATACATCGTTGTTTTCTTAAACAAAGTTGACCAAGTTGATGATGAAGAATTACTAGAATTAGTTGAAATGGAAGTTCGTGACTTGTTATCAGAATACGAATTCCCTGGTGATGACACTCCAGTTATCGCTGGTTCAGCTCTTAAAGCTCTAGAAGGCGACGCTGAATACGAAGCTAAAATCATGGAATTGATGGACGCTGTTGACTCTTACATTCCAAACCCAGATCGCGATACTGACAAACCATTCATGATGCCAGTTGAGGACGTATTCTCAATTACTGGACGTGGAACTGTTGCTACAGGTCGTGTTGAAGCTGGACAAATCAAAGTCGGAGACGAAATCGAAATCATCGGTTTACACGATACAGTTAAATCAACTGTTACTGGTGTTGAAATGTTCCGTAAATTGTTAGACTACGCTGAAGCTGGAGATAACATCGGTGCTTTATTACGTGGGGTTTCTCGTGAAGATATCCAACGTGGTCAAGTATTAGCTAAACCAGGTTCAATTACTCCACACACAAAATTTACAGGTGAAGTTTATATCTTATCTAAAGAAGAAGGTGGACGTCACACTCCATTCTTCGCTAACTACCGCCCACAATTTTACTTCCGTACAACTGACGTAACTGGTGTTATCGAGTTGCCAGAAGGTACTGAAATGGTTATGCCTGGAGATAACGTTACAATCAACGTTGAATTAATCGCTCCTATCGCTTTAGACCAAGGTACTAAATTCACTATCCGTGAAGGTGGACGTACTGTTGGAGCTGGCGTTGTAGCTTCAATCGAAGCTTAATCAACCTAGTTTAAACTTTAATCAAAACCTTTATAAAGAAGCTTTCCTTTCATTAGGGAAGCTTCTTTTTTTGGATGTCTATTTTATGACGTTGGTAAAGGAATCCCTTCTGGAAATGGGGTTGCTGGGTGAGAGCCATGGGAACGCGTGGAGCCTAAAGTCTCCACGCTTGCAAGCTTCAAACAAAGCATAAGCGCTGAAGCGCCAACGCTTTGTAATTCACATTGCATCCTTTACATGGCTACCAGCAACCCCGTTTCCTCCAGGAATTTCCAGAAGCTGGTATTTAAGTAACTTGAACTTTCTACCAACGTTATATGATGAAGAACCCTTTTTTATTTTAATCAGATTTAAACAGGCAATATCCTTACTGCGTGTTTAAATGGTTTTTTAATATGGACTTTGCGCTCTTTGATAAGGGTGATGATTAGAAAAGAACGGCAATAAATTTTACGTTCCTTTATTAACCGAAAGCTCTCGGTAAAAGCATGCACAATCTCATCGGTCATTGTTCTCATCAAAACAATTATATTGATGGGTGCTGTATAAAGAAGAAAAAGAGGTTCTTCAAAAAGAGAAACTTCTTTTTTGTTTTTAATAAAAAACAACTTTTTCTTTCGTTGTTATGATACACTAAATAACAAATTCAAGAGGGGTGAGAACTATGGGGAAAGAAGTATCGATCGATTGGAATAATTTAGGATTTAATTATATTAAAACAGATTTGCGTTACCTGTCCTATTGGAAAGATGGAAATTGGGATGAAGGGAAGCTTACTGAAGATAATCAAGTGCACATTAGTGAAGGTTCAACAGCGCTTCATTACGGACAAACTTGCTTTGAAGGGTTAAAAGCTTATCGGACAAAGGATGGCGATATCAATTTATTCAGACCAGATCAAAATGCGGAACGGATGCAAAGAAGTTGTCGTCGCTTATTAATGCCTGAAGTTCCTACAGAAGTATTTATCGATGCTGTAAAACAAGTCGTTAAAGCAAATGAACATTTCTTGCCGCCTTATGGCACAGGAGGTACGTTGTATCTTCGTCCTTATCTTATTGGTGTGGGAGATAATATAGGAGTAAAACCAGCCACTGAGTATATGTTCTCTATTTTCTGTATGCCAGTAGGCCCTTATTTCAAAGGTGGCCTTACACCAACAAACTTTTTAGTTTCTCAATACGATAGAGCGGCTGGTCGAGGAACAGGAGCAGCGAAAGTCGGAGGGAATTATGCAGGAAGTTTACTACCGGGAGAAGAAGCACATAAAAGAGCTTTTAGTGATGCGATTTACTTAGATCCAATCACACATACTAAAATAGAAGAAGTTGGGGCAGCTAATTTCTTTGGGATCACAAAAGATGATAAGTTTGTTACGCCGGAGTCTCCTTCCATATTGCCTAGTATCACAAAATACTCATTGTTTTATCTAGCAGAAAAACGTTTGGGATTAGAAGTTGTACAAGGTGACGTTTATGTTGATCAATTAGATCAATTCAAAGAGGCGGGAGCATGTGGGACTGCAGCTGTGATTTCTCCAATAGGCGGGATTCAAAATGGCGATGACTTCCATGTGTTTTATAGTGAAACAGAAGTCGGTCCAATAACGAAAAAACTCTATGATGAACTCGTAGGAATTC
Organism: Desemzia sp. RIT 804; assembly: GCF_016892605.1. Taxonomy (GTDB): domain Bacteria; phylum Bacillota; class Bacilli; order Lactobacillales; family Carnobacteriaceae; genus Desemzia. The sequence continues at coordinate 323,305 of NZ_JAFEMV010000003.1, read as the reverse complement.
AATTTGGGGATATCGAAGCTCCTGAAGATTGGATCGTAAAAGTTTAATTGAAGTAGAGATAAATCAAATAGTGAAAAAATATAGTTGAAATAAGTTCTTTTGCTAGACAAATAACTCGAAATAAGCTACTATCTTAATCATTGTTAATGATAAGAAGTAGCTTTTTTTTGTGCTGAAAAGACTGGTAATTTGGTAAAATCAATCTCACGAATTTTAAAACCGTTAGCAGTTGACTAAATGTGAAGAAAAAAAGACAGCTCGTTTTCAAGAAAGTTGAAAATATAGCAAAAAACACTTGATTTGATAATGTATATTGGTTATACTATTTAAGGTGCTGATTTAAAAGAGAAGAAGCACAGACCCCGGTTTCATTTCGGAATCGATGGCTAAGAAACGGGAGGTTGCGATACACCCGGCCGCTTTGCCACGGCGAGTGTGTCGGAAAATTTTCGTGGAGCAATGTCTACTTTATAAGAATAGGCGAAGGAGGGAAAATTATGGCAAAACAAAAAATCCGTATCCGTTTGAAAGCATACGAACACCGTATCCTAGATCAATCAGCGGACAAAATTGTAGAAACAGCAAAGAGAACTGGTGCTAGCGTGTCTGGTCCAATTCCATTACCAACAGAGAGAAGTGTGTACACTGTGATCCGTGCGACTCACAAGTACAAAGACTCTCGTGAGCAATTTGAAATGCGCACTCATAAACGTGTGATCGATATTGTTAACCCAACACCGAAAACTGTTGATGCTTTAACAAAATTAGATCTACCATCAGGCGTAGATATCGAAATTAAATTATAATTTAAAATTAAAATAATGGAGGTGTACTCATGACTAAAGGAATCTTAGGAAAAAAAGTAGGTATGACTCAAGTTTTTACTGAAGCTGGGGAATTAATTCCCGTAACAGTGATCGAAGCTACTCCAAACGTTGTTTTACAACTTAAAACAATGGAAAACGATGGCTACGAAGCAGTTCAACTTGGTTACCAAGACAAACGTGAAGTATTGTCAAACAAACCTGCTAAAGGTCATGTAGCAAAAGCAAATGCTACTCCTAAGCGCTTCATACGTGAATTTGACGGTGTTGAGCTAGGAGAATACGAAGTAGGAAAAGAAATAAAAGTTGATATGTTCTCAGCTGGAGACATCGTTGATGTCACGGGGACAACTAAAGGTAAAGGTTTCCAAGGTGTTATTAAACGCCATGGCCAATCTCGCGGACCAATGTCACATGGTTCTCGTTACCACCGTCGTCCTGGTTCAATGGGTCCCGTTGATCCTAACCGCGTATTCAAACGTAAATTATTGCCAGGTCGTATGGGCGGAAATCGCGTAACAATTCAAAACCTTGAAATTGTACGTGTTGACGTTGAAAAAAATGTTATCTTAATTAAAGGTAATGTACCTGGAGCTAAAAAATCCTTAATCCAAATCAGAACTGCTCTTAAAGCAGTTAAATAAAGATCGAAGAAAGGAGGAGCAAAGGAATGGCAAAATTAGTCTTATTTAAACAAGACGGTTCTCAAAATGGCGAAGTTACATTAAACGATGCTATTTTCGGAATTGAACCAAATGAAAATGTTGTTTTTGATGCAATCATCATGCAACGTGCTTCATTAAGACAAGGAACACACAAAGTTAAAAACCGTAGCGCAGTAAGAGGCGGTGGCCGTAAACCATGGAGACAAAAAGGTACTGGACGTGCTCGTCAAGGATCTATCCGTTCACCACAATGGCGTGGCGGTGGTGTAGTCTTTGGACCAACACCTCGTTCTTACAGCTACAAACTTCCTAAAAAAGTTCGTCGTTTAGCAATCAAATCTGTTCTTTCTTCTAAAGTAGCTGAAGAAAACATGATCGTTGTAGATGCATTGAACTTTGATGCACCAAAAACGAAAGAATTTGCACAAGTGTTAAACAATTTAAATGTTGATACAAAAGTTTTAGTTGTTGTAGAAAACGGAAATGATTTCACAACATTATCAGCTCGTAACCTTCCAGGAGTAACTGTTGTAGCTCCAGATAACGTTACAGTTTTAGATGTTGTATCTCATAACAAATTGATCTTAACGCAAACTGCTCTAACTCAAGTAGAGGAGGCTCTTCAATAATGGAAGCACGCGAAGTAATTTTGCGCCCAATGATTACTGAAAAAGCTATGCTTGCTGAAGACAGCAAAAAATATACTTTTGAAGTAGACGTTCGCGCAAACAAAACTCATATCAAACAAGCAATTGAAGAAATCTTTGGCGTTAAAGTTAAAAACGTGAATGTTATGAACGTACGTGGAAAATTAAAACGTATGGGTAAATATTCAGGTTACACTAAAAAACGTCGTAAAGCAGTTGTTACATTAACAGCTGATTCAAAAGACATCGAATTTTTCGAAGCTGAATAATTCAAAATATCACTTATAGGAGGGAAAACACGTGGCGATTAAAAAGTACAAACCTACCACTAACGGCCGTCGTAATATGACTGGTTCTGATTTCGCTGAAATCACTTCAACAACGCCTGAAAAGACTTTGTTAGAACCAAACAAAAGAAAAGCTGGCCGTAACAACAATGGTAAAATTACAGTACGTCACCAAGGTGGCGGTCACAAACGTAATTACCGTGTTATCGACTTTAAACGTAACAAAGACGATGTTGTCGGTATCGTAAAAACAGTTGAATATGATCCAAACCGTTCAGCTAACATTGCACTAATCCATTATGTAGATGGAATCAAAACTTACATTCTTGCACCAAAAGGAATCGAAGTAGGTCAACATATTCTTTCAGGAGAAAACGTTGATATTAAAGTAGGTAATACTTTACCACTATCAAGTATTCCAGTTGGTACTGTTATTCACAACATCGAATTGAAACCTGGTAAAGGCGGACAATTAGTTCGTTCAGCAGGAACAAGCGCACAAGTTTTAGGTAAAGAAGGAAAATACGTGTTGGTTCGTTTAGGATCAGGCGAAGTTCGTCAAATCTTATCTACTTGTCGTGCTACAATCGGTGAAGTTGGTAATGAACAACATGAATTGATCAACATTGGTAAAGCAGGACGTTCACGTTGGATGGGTAAACGCCCAACTGTTCGTGGTTCTGTAATGAACCCTAACGATCACCCACACGGTGGTGGTGAAGGTAAAGCTCCAATCGGACATGCTGGTCCATTAACTCCATGGGGTAAACCTGCTCTTGGATTGAAAACACGTAACTCTAAAGCAAGATCTAACAAACGAATCGTACGTCGTCGTAAAACAAAATAAACCAGGCAAGTTGGATAACCAATTTGCTGCATAACTGGAAGGAGGTTCAACTATGGGTCGAAGTCTTAAAAAGGGACCTTTTGTCGATGAACACTTAATGAAAAAAGTACAAGCAATGGACGCTAGCGAAAAGAAATCAGTTATCAAAACTTGGTCTCGTCGTTCTACAATTTTTCCAAACTTTGTAGGTCACACTATTGCTGTATATGATGGACGGAAACATGTTCCTGTTTTTGTACAAGAAGACATGGTCGGACACAAATTAGGTGAATTTGCACCAACAAGAACTTACCGCGGACACACTGCGGATGACAAGAAAACGAATCGTTAATTATTGAGGGGAGGATTACTCATGTCAGAACAAATTACAGCAGCTAAATCAACTGCAAAAACTGTTCGCATTACCGCTCGTAAGGTTCGTTTAGTTGTCGATCTTATTAGAGGTAAAAGTGTTGGTGAAGCAATTTCAATTTTGAAATTCACTCCAAGAGGAGCATCACCAGTAGTAGAAAAAGTATTAAAATCTGCTATCGCAAATGCTGAACACAATTATGATTTAGATATTGAAAACTTGGTAGTAAGCGAAGCTTATGTTAACGAAGGACCAACGATGAAACGTTTCCGTCCTCGTGCAAAAGGATCAGCTTCACCAATCATGAAACGCACAAGCCACATTACAATCGTGGTATCAGAGAAAAAGGAGGGCTAATCTGTGGGTCAAAAAATTAATCCAAAAGGTATGCGTGTAGGCATTATTCGCGGCTGGGATTCTAAATGGTATGCAGAAAAAGAATTCGGCGACTACCTACATGAAGATATCGCAATTCGTGAATACATCTTTAAAAATCTTAGCGAAGCTTCAATCTCATTAGTAGAAATTGAACGTGCTGCTAATCGTGTAAACATCTCAATTCACACTGCTAAACCAGGAATGGTTATCGGTAAAGGTGGATCTGAAGTAGATGCATTACGTAAAAAATTGAATGATTTAACAGGTAAACGAGTTCACATCAACATTGTGGAAATCAAAAGACCTGATTTAGACGCTAAATTAGTCGGTGAAGGAATTGCACGTCAACTTGAAAATCGTGTAGCTTTCCGCCGTGCTCAAAAACAAGCTATCCAACGCACAATGCGTGCTGGAGCTAAAGGAATCAAAATCCAAGTTTCTGGTCGTTTGAACGGTGCAGATATGGCTCGTGCTGAGATCCATTCTGAAGGAACTGTTCCATTGCACACATTACGTGCAGACATCGACTACGCTTGGGAAGAAGCAGATACTACTTATGGTAAACTAGGCGTTAAAGTTTGGATTTACCGTGGAGAAGTTCTTCCTGCTAAAAAGAATGCAGAGAAAGGAGGGAAATAACATGTTAGTACCTAAACGTGTAAAATTCCGTCGTGAATTTAGAGGTAAAATGCGCGGTGAAGCTAAAGGCGGGAAAGAAATCGCTTATGGAGAATTCGGCTTACAAGCTGTAGAATCTCACTGGATTACAAACCGTCAAATAGAAGCAGCTCGTATTGCTATGACTCGTTACATGAAACGTGGTGGGAAAGTATGGATCAAAATTTTCCCTCACAAATCATATACATCAAAAGCAATCGGAGTTCGTATGGGATCTGGTAAAGGTGCTCCTGAAGGATGGGTTTCACCAGTTAAACGTGGAAAAATCATGTTTGAAGTTGGCGGCGTGTCTGAAGAAGTAGCTCGTGAAGCATTACGTTTAGCATCACACAAATTACCAATCAAAACGAAATTTGTAAAACGTGAAGAAATTGGTGGTGAATCTAATGAAGGCTAATGAACTTAAAGAATTATCCACTTCAGAAATGATTGAAAAAGAAAAAGAATTTAAAGAAGAATTATTCAATCTAAGATTCCAATTGGCTACTGGCCAGTTAGAGAATACTTCAAGATTGAGCGAAGTTCGCAAATCTATCGCACGCATTAAAACTGCGTTGCGCCAAGCTGAATTACAAAAATAGTTGATCGAAACGAAAAGGAGGTCGCTAACAAATGACTGAAGAACGTAATCAACGTAAAGTGTATCAAGGACGCGTTGTTTCTGACAAAATGGACAAAACTATCGTTGTTCAAATTGACACACAAAAACGTCACCCTGTATACGGCAAACGTATGAAATACTCTAAAAAATACAAAGCACATGATGAAAACAACAGTGCAAAATTAGGCGATATCGTTAAAATTATGGAAACTCGTCCATTATCAGCTACTAAACATTTCCGTTTAGTTGAAATCGTGGAAGAATCTATCATTATCTAATCATAAACCCTAATTTAAAAAATGAAGTTTCTAATTCCGAAAGGAGGATACGAAAGTGATCCAATCAGAAAGTCGTTTGAAAGTAGCTGACAACTCTGGAGCACGTGAAGTACTGACTATTAAAGTACTAGGTGGTTCAGGCCGTAAGACTGCTAATATCGGTGATGTTATTGTTTGTACTGTTAAACATGCAACACCAGGTGGCGTTGTCAAAAAAGGTGAAGTTGTTAAAGCTGTAATTGTACGTACAAAAACAGGAGCTCGTCGTGCTGACGGTTCTTATATTAAATTTGATGAAAATGCATGTGTCATTATCCGTGACGATAAGAGCCCAAGAGGAACTCGTATCTTTGGACCTGTTGCGCGTGAATTACGTGACAATAGTTTCATGAAAATCGTTTCATTGGCTCCAGAAGTTCTTTAATACCCAACCATCCACGAAGGAGGTGCGAGATAAATATGTTTATTAAAACAGGAGATAAAGTTAAAGTTATCACTGGTAAAGATAAAGGGAAAGAAGGCGTAGTAAAAGCTGTATTTCCTAAGAAAAATCGCGTTACCGTTGAAGGTGTTAACATTATGAAAAAACACCAAAAACCATCAACGTTTGAACCAAATGGCGGCATTCTAGAAATTGAAGCTCCAGTTGACGCTTCAAATGTTATGTTGATCGACGCTTCTACTGGCGAACCAACTCGCGTTGGCTTCAAAGTTGAAGATGGTAAAAAAGTACGTGTATCTAAAAAAACCGGTGAAGTTTTAAACTAAAAGATTAAGGAAGGAGGGACAAACTTCATGAACCGCCTTAAAGAAAAATATACTAAAGAAGTTACTCCATCTATGATGGAAAAATTCAACTACTCATCAATCATGCAAACACCAAAAGTTGATAAAATCGTTATTAACATGGGTGTGGGCGATGCAGTATCGAACACTAAAAACTTAGACAAAGCAGTTAATGAATTAACAGTTATTTCTGGTCAAAAACCAGTAATTACAAAAGCTAAAAAATCAATCGCTGGCTTCCGTTTACGTGAAGGCATGCCTATTGGTACTAAAGTAACATTACGTGGAGACAGAATGTACGATTTCTTAGACAAATTGGTATCTGTTTCACTTCCTCGTGTACGCGACTTCCGCGGCGTAAGCAATAAAGCTTTCGACGGACGTGGAAACTACACGTTAGGAATCAAAGAACAACTTATCTTCCCAGAAGTTGAGTATGACATGGTTGATAAAGTTCGCGGAATGGACATAGTTATTGTAACTACTGCTAACACTGACGAAGAATCTCGTGAATTGTTAACACAACTTGGAATGCCATTCCAAAAATAATATAGGAGGCGAAGATAGTGGCTAAAAAATCAATGATTGCTAAAAGTAAACGCCCTGCTAAATTCTCAACTCAAGCATACACTCGTTGTGAACGTTGTGGTCGTCCACATTCAGTTTACCGCAAATTCAAACTTTGCCGTATTTGCTTACGCGAACTAGCCTATAAAGGTGAAATTCCAGGTATGAAAAAAGCAAGCTGGTAAAACGAAACTCGCAAAAAGGAGGCTAAAAATCATGGTCATGACTGATCCAATCGCAGACTTTCTAACACGTGTTCGTAACGCTAATTCAGCTAGACACGAATCATTAGAAGTACCTGCTTCAAAAGTTAAAAAAGAGATTGCTAACATTTTAAAACGTGAAGGTTTTGTAAAAAATGTTGAGTTTGTTGAAGATGACAAACAAGGCGTTATCCGTGTTTTCTTAAAATATAGTCAAGACAACGAACGTGTTATTACTGGATTGAAACGTATCTCTAAACCAGGTTTGCGTGTTTACGCTAAAGCTGGCGATGTACCTAAAGTTCTTAACGGACTTGGTATCGCGATCGTATCAACTTCAGAAGGTGTCGTTACAGACAAAGAAGCAAGAACAAAAAATATCGGTGGCGAAATACTCGCTTACGTTTGGTAATAAACAAGATTAAATAAGGAGGTGCCCTGCTATGAGCCGTATTGGAAATAAAGTTATTACTATTCCTGCTGGAGTAGAAGTTACTCAAAACGGAAATGATGTTACTGTTAAAGGACCTAAAGGTGAATTAAACCTTTCAATCAGTCCTGTCATTACAATGAATATTTCAGATAATGAAATTACATTCACTCGTCCTGACGACAGCAAACCTAGCCGTACGATCCACGGTACTACACGCGCCCTTGTTAATAACATGGTCGTTGGAGTAACTGAAGGATTTGAAAAGACTTTAGATTTGATCGGGGTTGGATACCGTGCTCAATTACAAGGAACTAAACTTGTATTGAACGTTGGTCTTTCACATCCAGTTGAATTTGAAGCTAGAGAAGGTATTACTGTTGAAGTTCCTTCAAACACTAAGATTATTGTTAAAGGAACGAACAAAGAACATGTTGGAGAATTAGCAGCCAACATTCGCGCAGTACGTCCTCCTGAGCCTTATAAAGGTAAAGGTATTCGTTATACTGACGAATTCGTACGTCGTAAAGAAGGTAAAACAGGTAAATAATAATTACCTGGCAGCCTAACTGTTAGTAAATAAAATAAAGAGGTGACAATTGTGATTTCAAAACCAGACAAAAATAAACTTCGTCTAAAAAGACATGGACGAGTACGCGCTAAAATTTCTGGTACTGCTGAGTGCCCACGTTTGAACGTTTTCCGTTCAAACAAGAATATCTACGCTCAAGTGATTGATGACGTAGCGGGTGTCACGCTCGCAAGTGCATCTACATTAGATAAAGAAGTTTCAGGCGAATCAAGAACAGAACAAGCTACAGCTGTTGGAGCATTAGTTGCTAAACGTGCTGTTGAAAAAGGTATCAAAGAAGTAGTCTTTGACCGTGGTGGATACCTATACCATGGCCGTGTACAAGCTTTAGCTGAAGCTGCTCGCGAAAATGGACTAGACTTTTAGGAAAAGGAGGAAAACCACACATGGTATACATCGATCCAAACACATTGGAATTAGAAGATCGTGTTGTTACAATCAACCGTGTAACTAAAGTAGTTAAAGGTGGACGTAACTTACGTTTTGCTGCATTAGTTGTTGTCGGAGACAAAAATGGACACGTTGGCTTTGGTACAGGTAAAGCTAAAGAAGTACCTGAAGCTATTCGTAAAGCAATTGAAAGTGCTAAGAAAAATCTTATTGAAGTACCGAGAGATGGTTCAACTGTACCTCATGAAGTTATTGGACGTTACAGTGGTGGAAATGTTTTAATCAAACCTGCAATTGAAGGTTCTGGAGTTTCTGCTGGTGGTCCTGTTCGTGCCGTATTGGAATTAGCTGGTATTGCAGATGTAACAAGTAAATCATTAGGTTCAAGCACTCCAATCAATATGGTACGTGCATCAATCGACGGATTAACTCAATTAAAACGCGTTGAAGAAGTTGCAAGACTTCGCGGTAAAACCGTAGAAGAAATTCTTGGATAAAAGGAGGACTATAAGAAATGGCTAATTTAGAAATTACTTTAAAACGTAGCGTTATCGGACGTCCTCAAAACCAACGTGATACAGTAAAAGCTTTAGGTCTTAAAAAGACTAACAGCACTGTAGTTAAACCTGCTAATGAAGCAATCAAAGGTATGGTTAACACAATTTCACATTTAGTGGACGTTAAAGAAGTTTAATGTAAACTTTGTAAGATTCAAATTGAAGGAGGTGCCCAAACAATGAAACTTCATGAATTAAAACCTGCAGAAGGTTCTCGTAAAGTTCGTAACCGTGTAGGACGCGGAACTTCTTCTGGTAACGGTAAAACATCAGGTCGTGGACAAAAAGGTCAAAACTCACGTTCAGGTGGTGGCGTACGTTTAGGTTTTGAAGGTGGACAAACACCATTGTTCCAAACATTACCAAAACGTGGATTCACGAACATCAACCGTAAGGAATACGCTGTAGTTAATCTTGAAACATTAAACCGTTTTGAAGATGGAACAGAAGTAAACCCTACATTACTAGTTGAAACAGGAGTCATCAAAGACGAAAAATCAGGAATTAAAGTGCTAGGTAACGGAACAATTGAACGTAAATTGACTGTTAAAGCTAATAAATTCTCCCAAGCAGCTAAAGAAGCAATTGAAGCTGCTGGCGGTTCAGTTGAGGTGATTTAATGTTAAAGGTCCTAAAAGATGCATTTAAAGATAAGGACATCAGAGGAAGAATACTCTTTACTCTAGGAATCTTGATTCTCTTTCGTTTAGGAACCCATATTACGGTTCCTGGCGTTAATGCAAATGCATTGGGAGATTTATCTTCGTCTGGACTATTTAGCTTATTGAATACCTTTGGTGGTGGAGCACTTAGCAGCTATTCTATATTTGCGCTTGGTGTTTCTCCGTATATCACCGCATCTATCGTTGTCCAATTACTGCAAATGGATATTATTCCAAAATTTGCAGAATGGGCCGATCAAGGTGAGGTTGGACGACGTAAATTGAATCAAGTGACTCGTTACTTGACGATCGTTTTAGCGTTTGTTCAAGCTGTGGGGATCTCATATGGTTTCAATGCCCTAACAAACTTAGGACTGGTTAATAATCCAACCGTTGCGACATATCTTTCCATTGCACTTATTCTTACTGCAGGAACAATGATGGTTTTATGGTTAGCTGAGCTCATAACTGTTAATGGTTTTGGGAACGGCACTTCAATGATCATCTTCTCAGGTATCATTGCCCGTGTTCCTTCAGACCTTTACAATTTTTACAATACTCAAATCAGAAATGCTGGAGACGAAATGACCAAAGCTATTCTGTTCTCAATTGCTATTGCTATCGGGTTCATCTTGATTGTGATCTTAGTTGTGTATATGGAAAATGCTCGCCGGAAAATTCCTGTTCAGTATTCGAAACGTGTTTCGTCAAATGATCAAAGTGCTCATATTCCATTAAAAGTAAATTCAGCTGGAGTTATTCCAGTTATTTTTGCGAGTTCGTTTATTATGACTCCTCAAACCATTTTAGGTTTCTTTAGTCAAAATTCAGCGAATGAGACATGGTATCAAGTGCTTAATCAAGTCTTTAATTTGGAAGAACCTGTAGGAGCTGTATTGTACACGGTCTTGATCGTTGTCTTTACTTTTTTCTATGCATTCATCCAAGTGAATCCGGAAAAAGTTGCTGAGAACTTGCAAAAACAAGGTGGTTATATCGCAAGTGTACGTCCCGGACAAGCAACTCAAGATTTCTTATCGAAAGTTCTTGTTCGTTTAAGTACATTAGGCGCTCTCTATCTGGGTATCATAGCTTTGATACCGATATTGGCATCTAACTTGTGGAATTTACCTTCGTCTGTTGCTCTTGGAGGAACGAGTTTACTGATTGTTGTCGGTGTAGCTTTGGACTCAATGAGACAGCTGGAAGGACAAACTGTTAAACGCAGCTATCGAGGCTTTATCCAATAAGAAGAATGTGTTGGGGGATCTTCCTCAGCACTGATTCTTACATTTAAGGAGGAAAAATGATGAATCTCATTTTAATGGGGCTTCCTGGTGCAGGAAAAGGGACGCAAGCAGAACAAATTGTAGATGCTTATCAAATACCTCATATTTCAACAGGAGATATGTTCCGGGCTGCAGTTGAAAAACAAACTGAATTAGGAATGAAAGCAAAATCCTTTATGGATTCTGGTAACTTAGTTCCTGATGAAGTAACTAATGGAATTGTCAAAGAACGTTTGACTGAATCCGATACGGACAACGGATTTCTTTTAGATGGTTTCCCTCGAACTTTGAATCAAGCGGAAGCGTTAGAAGAAATTACGAAAGGCTTAAACAAACCAATCGATGCTGTTTTTTACATTGAAGTGAACAAAGACATTTTAATGCAAAGACTTACGGGTCGTTTTATGTGCAGTAATTGTGGAGCTACTTACCATAAACTGAATAAACCGACAAAAGTTGAAGGTACGTGTGATCGTTGCGGAGGACATGAGTTCTATCAAAGAGAAGACGACAAACCTGAAACAGTCGAGAATCGTATAAACGTAAACGTTGAATTAACAGAACCTCTTTTAAACTTCTATAAAGAGCGCGATGTTTTGTATACCGTAAACGGTGAAGATGATGTTAAAGATGTCTTTAACACAATCAAAGAAGTTATTGATAAAACCAAATAATCTCTTTATATAAAACAAACCCATCTTGCTCTTTTCGTTCTTTAAAAAAGATGAAAAGTCTTCACAACTGTTCAAAAAAATTGGTTTGTTCGTTTTTCAAAAACTTGTAGAAGAAAATGGATTATGCTATAATATTAAAGGTATTGACTTTAAAATGCTTTTTTGTTGTGTTATAATCTATAAGTTAAGATGAAAACAGGTGAGGGCTTGTAATGCGCTCACTGTTTATCGCGTAGTAGAAGCGAAAAAACTAAAGGAGGTACTAGGCGTGGCGAAAGACGATGTCATAGAAATTGAAGGTACAGTCGTTGAAACTTTGCCAAATGCAAGTTTTAAAGTTGAACTTGAAAATGGCCATATTGTATTGGCGCATGTTTCTGGAAAAATTCGCATGAATTATATTCGAATTTTACCAGGGGATAAAGTTACAGTTGAGTTATCTCCATATGATTTATCACGTGGACGTATAACTTACCGCTTTAAATAATTGCACTCCGTCACTAAAATAGGAGGGTTAGTTCATGAAAGTAAGACCATCAGTTAAAAAAATGTGTGATAAATGTAAAGTTATCCGTCGTAATGGCCGGGTAATGGTTATTTGTGAAAATCCAAAACATAAACAACGTCAAGGATAATAAAAAAATCAGGAGGTGTAATTGTAATGGCTCGTATTGCAGGTGTAGATATTCCACGTGACAAACGTGTAGTAATTTCTCTAACTTATGTATATGGAATCGGTAAAACAACATCCAGTGCAGTTTTAAAAGCAGCTGGTGTATCAGAAGATATTCGCGTACGCGATCTTACTAATGATCAATTGGACGCTATCCGTGTGGAAGTAGACAATTTGAAATTAGAAGGAGATCTTCGTCGTGAAGTAAGCCAAAATATCAAACGTTTGATTGATATTGGATCATACCGAGGCATGCGTCACCGTCGTGGATTACCAGTTCGTGGACAAAACACGAAAAATAATGCACGTACTCGTAAAGGCCCAGCTAAGGCAATTGCAGGTAAGAAAAAATAATTCAGAAGTAAGGAGGTAAACCTTAATGGCAAGAAAAGTTCAACGCAAACGTCGTGTGAAAAAAAATATCGAGACCGGAGTAGCTCATATCCGTTCAACATTCAACAACACTATTGTAATGATTACTGATACTCATGGTAACGCAATTTCATGGTCATCAGCTGGATCACTAGGTTTCCGCGGATCAAAAAAATCAACTCCATTTGCAGCTCAATTAGCAGCTGAAGCAGCAGCTAAAGTAAGTATGGAAAATGGAATGAAAACAGTCGAAGTTGCAGTTAAAGGTCCTGGTTCAGGTCGTGAAGCAGCAATTCGTTCTTTGCAAGCAACAGGTTTAGAAGTTACAGCTATTCGTGACGTAACTCCAATTCCTCATAATGGATGCCGCCCTCCAAAACGCCGTCGTGTTTAATTGAGAGCTGCTTCATTTTTTGTAGGTTTGCACTCGATAACATGAACTTAACGTTTTGAAAGGGGTAAATAGCAGAATGATCGAAATTGAAAAGCCAAGAATTGAAACGATTGAGATCAGCGATGATGCCAAGTTTGGTAAATTCGTTGTAGAGCCACTTGAACGTGGATATGGAACAACGTTGGGTAATTCCCTACGTCGTATTTTATTGTCTTCTCTTCCGGGAGCAGCTGTAACAAATATTCAAATTGACAGTGTTTTACATGAATTTTCTACTATTGACGGTGTTGTTGAGGATGTTACAGCAATCATCTTAAATATTAAAAAGTTGGCACTCAAATTATACTCTGAAGAGGACAAGACAATTGAAATCGATGTGAAAGGCCCTGCAGTGGTTACAGCAGCAGACATCATTTTTGATAGTGATGTTGAAATCTTGAACCCTGACTTGTATATCTGTACAGTAGCAGAAGGCGGACATTTCCATGTACGTATGACAGCTAGAAAAGGTAGAGGTTACGCAAGAGCTGAACACAATAAAAAAGACGATATGCCTATTGGTGTATTGCCAGTCGATTCAATCTACACCCCAGTTAGTCGTGTGAACTATCAAGTTGAAAACACTCGAGTGGGTCAAAAAGACGCTTTTGACAAATTAACACTTGATGTATGGACAGACGGTTCAATTAGCCCTGAAGAGGCAGTTAGTTTAGCCGCTCGAATTCTTACAGAACACTTGAATATCTTCGTAAATCTAACGGATGAAACACGTAAAGTGGAAATCATGGTGGAAAAAGAAGAGACTCAAAAAGAGAAAAAACTTGAAATGACAATAGAAGAACTTGATTTGTCTGTACGTTCATACAACTGTTTGAAACGTGCTGGAATCAACACTGTACAAGAGTTGACTGACAAATCAGAAGCTGAAATGATTAAGGTACGTAATCTTGGACGTAAATCACTTGAAGAAGTTAAATTCAAACTGAATGAACTTGAATTGGGATTACGCCACGAAGACTAGTAGTACTGTATCAAGGGAGGATAATATACAATGGGTTACCGTAAATTAGGACGTACAAGCTCTCAACGTAAAGCTATGTTGCGTGATTTAACTTCTGATCTAATCATTAACGAACGTATTGTGACTACTGAAGCTCGCGCTAAAGAAGTTCGCAAAACTACAGAAAAAATGATTACTTTAGGTAAAAAAGGCGATTTAGCTGCTCGTCGTCGTGCTGCTGCTTTCGTTCGTAACGAAGTTGCAACAGTTAAAGAAGAAGAAGATGCAATCATCGTTGAATCAGCTTTACAAAAATTATTCGGGGACATTGCACCACGTTATACTGAACGTCAAGGTGGATACACTCGTATTTTGAAAACTGAAAACCGTCGCGGTGATGGTGCACCAATGGTAGTTATTGAATTAGTTTAATTCATTCGACCAGCACTTCATAATTTAGCCATTTGTCAAAACAACTCTGTTAGACAAATGGTTAAATAATAAGCAAAAAATGACGTTCACTTTTTTAGATGTATGATCGGAGTGTTATGATGATGAATAGATAGTAATATCTTTCTAGTCTAGCTCTAAACTTCTCTTAGAGAATCTGTTCTCTAAGAGAGGTACATTCATCAATTAAAGTGATTTTTTTTATTTTAAAGCAGCTGAAAATTAGGAGAGACTCTTATTTTTCAGTTACTTTAAAGTAAAAAGAAAAATGAACTTGTTTGATTTTCTGCAAAACGAGATGGTCTGTATAGTAGAATAGTGTATAATAATTACGTAATGGACCATGACAGGTGACAAGACTGCTGACAAGAAAGCAATATGTTCAAAAGGTGTGTCTGCGCAACTTAATCTGCATAGCAGTATTGTCTTTGATGATGCTGTAACCATAATAGAAGACGTGGGGAGTTAGCCATGAATAAAATCATTACATTAAATAATTTAATATACAAATATGATGAAACAAGTATACGACCTGCTCTGAATGGAGTATCTTTAGAAATCGAAGAAGGCGAATGGATCGCCATCATCGGACCTAATGGATCAGGCAAATCTACGCTAGCAAAAACGATCAATGGCTTGATCGCTCCAGACAGCGGAGAAGTCTTTGTTGATCAACTGGCTCTAACAGAAGAAAATATTTGGGAGATCCGCGAAAAAGTTGGAATGGTTTTTCAAAACCCGGATAATCAATTTGTCGGTTCAACTGTTCAAGATGATGTGGCGTTTGGTTTAGAAAACCAAGCTGTCCCTAGAGACGAAATGTTGAAGAGAGTAGAATCTGCACTTTCACAAGTAAAGATGCTGGATTTCAAAGAAAGAGAACCAGCGCGTCTTTCTGGAGGTCAAAAACAACGAGTAGCGATTGCTGGAGTTGTGGCCATTGCCCCTAAAATCATTATTTTAGATGAAGCAACTAGTATGCTGGACCCTCAAGGACGACAAGAAGTTATTGAAACAGTGCAACAAATCAAAGAAAAAGAAAACTTGACCGTTATTTCGATTACACATGATATCGACGAAGCTGCAAATGCTAATCGTGTCTTGGTGATGCAAGAAGGTAAATTAGTGAAAGAAGGAACTCCACAAGAAATCTTTTCAAATGGAGACCAACTGATAGATATGGGATTGGATTTGCCATTCCCAGAAAAATTGAAAGTGGCTTTGGAAGAAAGAGGCATAAAAGTTCCTGAAACATACTTAACAGAAGAAGGGATGGTGGAATGGTTATGGACATTACTTTCGAAAAAGTAGGGTACACATACCAAAAAGGCACACCATTCGAAAGCCGAGCGCTATACGATATTGACTTTGACATTAAAGATGGTAGCTACACAGCTCTTGTTGGACATACTGGAAGTGGAAAATCCACGATATTGCGCCATTTAAATGCGTTAAATAAACCGACTGAAGGCAAAGTCATCATTGGAGACCGCGAAATCGTTTCGACAACCAATAATAAAAACCTTAAAAGCATCCGTAAAAAGGTGGGTATCGTGTTTCAATTTCCGGAATCTCAATTGTTCGAGGAAACGATCGCAAAAGACATTGCCTTTGGACCCAAAAACTTCGGAGCTACTGAAGAAGAAGGTGTTGAAATCGCTAAACGTATGCTGCCGTTAGTCGGATTAGACGAGACCTATATGGAACGTTCGCCATTTGACTTATCAGGGGGACAGATGCGCCGCGTCGCGATAGCGGGTGTTTTAGCGATGGAACCGGAAGTCTTAGTTTTGGATGAGCCTACAGCTGGATTAGATCCAAAAGGCCGCAAAGAAATGATGGATATGTTCTATCAATTGTATAAAGAACATGGCATGACTATTGTTTTAGTGACACACCAAATGGAAGATGTAGCAAGCTACGCCAATCATGTGATCATTTTAGAGCAAGGAACTGTCGTTAAAGAAGGGCCTCCACGAGAGATCTTCCAAAATGAACCTTGGTTGGAAAGCAAACAATTGGATGTACCGGCTACAGTTTCCTTTGCAAGTCGTTTAGAAGAGCGTATTGGTCTTCGACTTGGTGATATACCGTTAACTACAGACGAGCTGGCGGATCAGTTAGTAGCTCATTTAGCCTCTTCTTCAATTGAAGGCGGTGATGCCAAATGATGGAGAAACTAATATTTGGTCGTTACATTCCTGGTACTTCATGGATTCATCGGCTGGATCCCAGAGCGAAACTGCTCAGTACGATCCTGTTTATCTTCGTGATCTTTTTGGCTAACAACTGGCAAACGTATTTGCTCTTATTCATTTTCGTGTTGACAGCTGTCTTGTTATCAGAAATCAAATTCAGCTTCTTTATCAATGGGATCAAACCCATGATATGGCTTATCCTGTTTACGGTCATCTTACAAGTTCTCTTTACTGGGGGAGGAGAAGTCTACTTCCAGTGGGGAATACTTATGCTGACTTCTCAAGGGTTGTTGAATGGGGTATTCATTTTCTGCCGTTTCGTATTGATTATCTTTATGTCGACACTGTTGACGTTGACGACTATGCCGTTATCATTAACTGACGCTTTAGAGTATCTGATGCGTCCTTTGATCGCTTTGAAGGTTCCTGTGTACGAAATAGCTTTGATGCTGTCTATAGCCCTTCGTTTCGTTCCTACATTGATGGATGAAACGGAAAAGATCATGAATGCACAGCGAGCTAGAGGGGTAGACTTTGGCGAAGGAAATGTCTTCCAGCAAATGAAAGCCATTGTCCCATTACTGATTCCTTTATTCGTGAGTTCATTCAACCGTGCAGAAGAGCTGGCAACAGCTATGGAAGCCAGAGGATACAGCGGTGGTGAAGGCCGTACGAAGTTCCGCAAATTGGACTGGAGTGCTTCAGATACATTAGTGATGGTAGTGTTTGTATTGATTACTGCAGCATTGGTCTTTTTAAGAAATTAAACGATAAAGAAATGCAACAAACGCCTTATCCACGAGACGCTTCCAACGCTATTTGTTGTATGAGGCGTCTTTTTTAATGTAGATCGACAGCATGAACACATAGGGCTCTACTTAATGAGTTTGCCACTTTTACGTTCCTGAATAAACTTTAAAGTTCAGAAAAAGGAACGCAAAAATAATTTGTGTTCCTTTTTAAATATAAATGTATAAAAAAAGGCACATAAATAAATTTTGCGTGCCCTTTATAAATTAAAACTTCTAAAAAGGTTACGCAAAAATTAAGTCGGTCAATGTATAGAGTACTTCTATATAGAGGAAAGAGACATTAAAGTATATTAAGGAGGCAGCACATGGAAAGCTATCGTTACAAAGTATTATTACAATATGATGGAAGCCAATTTGTGGGATTCCAAATACAACCCAATGGGCGTACAGTCCAAGGAGAAATCGAAAAAGCTTTGGGCATCATGACTAAAGGGCAAACAATCAAACTACGCAGTGCCGGGCGTACGGATTCAGGTGTCCATGCTAAAGGACAAGTGGTACATTTTGATTACCCGATTTATTTGCCGCCTGAGAATATGTTGCGAGCATTGAATAGTTTGACGACAGATGAACTATCTTTTTACACTGCAGAAATAGTGGACAAAGACTTTCATGCACAATATTCTACAGCAGGGAAAAAGTACCAGTACCGAGTGGATATCAATCGAGTTATGAGTCCCTTTAAACGGTTGTATGCCTTGCACCATCCTTACCGAATCAATATGGAAGCTTTAGAGACAGCTTTGAGTGATTTGATCGGAGAACATGATTTCACAAGTTTTTGTGCCAGCAACAGCGGCAAAGAAGTCAAGGTCCGTACCGTTTACGAAGCGAAAGTCGAACTAGATGAGTTGAATGGAGAATTGATCTTTACGTTTAGAGGCAATGGCTTCTTATACAACATGGTCCGCATCTTTGTCGGTACCTTGTTGCAAATAGCCAACGGTTTGCGCCCAGCAGATGACATCAAGCGCTTATTAGAGGTAAAAGACCGCAATCAAGCTGGACCGACTGCAGCTGCACATGGTTTGTATATGATGGAGACATTCTATGACAAGCATGAAGCAACGAAAGGCACGATTTTTGAAACGGTCAAAGAAGAAGTGAAATAGTCGAATTATAGAGATCGATTTGTTAAAATAGGGACACGAATTAAAATTTTTTTATTTTGAAGGAGACAACTATGAAATTACTTTTACTAGCTTTAACTCTTTTGATGTTTGCCGGATGTGGTGATGAAGAATTTGAAGCGCCTGGAAATAATGAAGTCACGACAAGTTCTGAAATCGTAGAAGAAGAGTTTGAACAAGTACCTGAAGAAGACTATGAGTCCGCAGACCCGATTCAAGCGACTGACTATCCTGAACTGAGCGCTATACAAGAAGAGATCGATTTGGATACAGTAGAAGGGCATCTGGTCACAGACAATCCAGGGACTAGAGTCATCATTTTTGTTGAAGATGGACAACAAGCTTATAAGAGTATCTACATCAAATCAGACAACCGATTGAAATTAGTAGATTTTAAAGCTAATGAATTGTTGATTGATGAAGAGTTGGCTGAATAATAGAGACACATAAACAGGAGCTGGAGAAGTATCAGCTCCTGTTTATGTGTCTTATAATGGATAACTTGTGGTAAAGAAAGCACTGAAGGAGTCGGGGTTGCTTGGTGAGAGCCATGGGAACGCTTGGAGCCGCTGTCTCCAAGCTTGCAAGCTTCAAATAAAGCATAAGCGCTGAAGCGCAAATACTTTATAATTCACATTGCATCCTTTACATGGCTACCAGCAACCCCGATTCCTCCAGGAATTTCTAGAAGTTGGTGTTTAAGCAATACAGGTTTCTACCAACATTAGGAGCAGGTATTCATATACTTTATAGAGTAGTTAATAAATAAAGCTATCAGTCATAAGCAGATAAAAATTAAGTATTACGACTATTAGATGATGAAAAAACAAGAGAGATCCACACGGATAAGTTGTTCAAAAAAAAGACTTAAAGAATCGCATTTTTATCTTCTAAATTATTGACATCCAAACAAAAAAAAGGTAAGATATTATATGGTATTGTTTGCCCCATGATGAGCCCCGGAAACTTATTATGCATTCAAACAAACAGAAGAATATGGAGGAAATTAACGTGCGTACAACTTATATGGCTAAACCAAACGAAGTAGAACGTAACTGGTATGTAATCGATGCTACTGATATCCCATTAGGTCGTTTATCTACTGTAGTTGCAACTATCTTACGTGGAAAAAATAAACCAACTTACACTCCTCATGTTGATACAGGGGACTTTGTAATTGTAATCAATGCAGATCAAGTAAAATTAACAGGTAAAAAAGCAACTGATAAAATTTACTCTCGTAACATCGATGGTAACCCAGGTGGATTGAAACAAATCTCTGCTGGTGAATTACGTGCTAAAGACTCTCGTAAATTAATCGAATTGTCTGTAAAAGGTATGCTTCCTAAAAACACTTTGGGACGTAAACAAGGCATGAAATTACACGTTTACGGCGGTGCTGATCACAGCCACCAAGCACAACAACCAAAAACATTAGACATTACAGACTTAATTTAAGGAGGGAATTTCATTGGCACAAGTACAATATACTGCAACAGGACGTCGTAAAAACTCAACTGCACGTGTACGCCTAGTACCAGGTACAGGTAAAATCATGTTCAACAAAAAAGATATCGCTGAATATCTTCCATACGAAAGTTTACACGTTATTGTAAAACAACCTTTAGAAGTAACTGAAACTACAGGTAACTACGATATCATCATCAACGTTAATGGTGGTGGATACGCTGGACAAGCTGGAGCAGCTCGTCACGGTATCGCTCGCGCATTGTTAGAAGTAGATCCTTCTTTCCGTGCACCATTAAAATCAGCTGGTCTATTAACACGTGACCCTCGTATGAAAGAACGTAAAAAACCAGGTCTTAAGAAAGCTCGTAAAGCTTCTCAATTCTCAAAACGTTAATATTATTTATATATCAATGTTTCAAGGCACTTTCCAAATTTTGGAAGGTGTCTTTTTTTGACTTTAGAACACATTTTAGAACACATTACTGAGAGTCACCTTGTTTTAGAACCCGATCAAAAGCATTGTAGACATCTAAATTTACTACATTTGGTGTGTTCACATAAATTCTTGTCGTAGCTATTTCTGAATGTGTTAAAGCTTCAGAAATTTTACTAATATCTGCACCACCTTGTTTAGCAAGAGTTGCAAAAGTATGACGTAATTTATGTGGAGTCAAATGCACTAGATGTTTATGACGTCTTCTTAAAGTGTCAATTCGGTAGTTCAGATAATCAATGTGTAAGGGACAATTAACTTCTCCAGATGGTTTACTGTAGGTAAATAAGAATTGCTCAGAAGTTTGAGTAATCTTTAGTTTTTGTAATTCAATCTTCTGCAATTCATTCCATTCTTGAAGTAGATCCATAACTGTCTCTGACACTTGAACAAGTGTATCTTTTCCACCTTTAGTATTTTTTTGTTTTTGCTTTTTATCCAAAGCATATTTTAAGTGGATTGTATGTTTCTCAAAATCAATGTGTTTCCATTGCAGAGCATACGTTTCACTTTTGCGATCTCCTAAATATAGAGTAAGCATAAAAAGGGTGTAGTCTTGAAAACTTAGTGATTTCTTTTCTAACTCAGTTTTTACTACATCTAGCCAATCTAATAATTCGTTTACTGTTAAAGATTGGTTTCCTTCACGTATTCTTTTTTCTTCTAATGCAATCTTTTTAGGTGCAGTGATACTTTGAATGACTTTTGTAGTGCGATTAAACTCGATATAACCTAATATTTCAGCTATATCAAACATTGAACGAATATAGCTTTTTAAAATTTTAATATTGGCATAGTTTCTAGATTTTGTGGTTAGTTCATCAGATATGATTTCAGTGTTTCCATTGAGATGATTCATAGCATAATGACCGAACATCGGTAAGATATGCAATCTGAATAAGTCTTTGGTATTCTCAATCGTAATATCACTAGGAATTTTATTTCCACGTCCTGTTTGTCCTAATTCATATCTGGGAAGCCACTTAGTGTTATAAAACTCTTTGAACTTCATCTTCCCTTTAACTTCTAGAGCGTTCGCATTCTCCTCTATTAAAGCTCTTGCAATTGTTTTCTTCATATCCTTTTCAGCTTTAATGGCTAATTGCTTCGTTGCAAAAGTCTTTTGAAATTTATCTGATTTAACACCTGTTAGCTCTCTAAACTCTTGAGGATAACGTAAGTTTGTTTTGTACTTTCCATTTGTTTGCTTTGTAGGCATATTCCCCTCATCTCCCTAAGATCAAAATGAGGTAGGATATTTCGTTACCTCAAGTATAGACGGATGAACTTAAAAATTAAAGGATTTTGAAAGTATCCATGAATTCTTTTATATCTTCTATTTCAAAACGAATGACTCCATCAATTTTAATCATTGGAAAATTATATTGTTTGATCCACTTATCTAGTGTATTATTATCAATCCCTAAAAAAGCACAGGCTTGTTTTTTATTTAAATAGAGTTTAGTTTCCACGAATATTATCTCCTTTTAAAATAGTATCTAAATTAACAGCTGGACTAAATAAAGAAAAGGTGAAGCATAATTAGACGGTCTAGGAAGACCCACAGAATTTCCATCTCTTCTCATACTCGGAGAGCTACCCAATGCGGTGAGGCGTTCAAGGTAGGTGTATCATTATCCCAATTTACATATCAAGGCACTTTCATGTTCCAAAGATGAAAGTAGTAAATCAAATCAAATCGCTCATTCCAAGTATTTGGAAGTCATGGCGGGTTTGTTTACGTAGCTCCATGTAAATTAAAAGTATCTAATTATGAGTATTTAATTTTCAAGGAACAGAAGGCTTGTTAGCCTATTAAAACATTCTAATAGTAGTTAGCTTTAATAGACCAACAAACAAATAGGGAAGTGTGGAGTGGGCATACACACTTCCACGAAGATAAATAGTTTAAGTAATATCAAATGATAAAATTTTAGTAAGTAAACGTGTTTCCATTCTGCCACATAAAACTTCATCAACAATCATATGTGAATGTCCAAATTCATCTTTCATCAGCCGAAGAGCACGTTTTGAAAGATACGGCCGATAATGTTCTATGATTTGATTAATGGCTTCCGTATTTCCATCAACTGCTTTTGCAATAACTCTAAAAGGGACCATAGGGTAACTGGTATTCACTCTGCATTCTCCTCCATGAACTTTTTGATTAAAGCTAATCCGCTAGTTCTATGACGATTGACTGTAGAACGACTTAAGTTTACTAATTCTGTAATTTCTGTATCGTTCATATCCATAAAGTAATAAAGCAATAGAATATCTCGTTTTTTATCTGTTAAATTCTTTAAAGCTTTCCCTAATTTTTCACTTTCAACACCAATAACAAAATCATTCAAAGTAAATAAGTGAAAATCAGTTGAATAACTATCAACAGTAGAAAACTGATTGATAAGATAATCTCCAGCTTCAGAAAATGAAATTTCTCGTTTAGAAATTCGAGATAAGTGTTTGAAATAATCTTTTCGTTCATCTTCCATTGCTCGCTTACAGATATAGTCAAATTGATTCTCTATTGTTGTTTGAAAAGTAGAGGGTTTCATACTCCCACACCTCCTTTCTGACTATGAAAGGAAATAAGGAATAGGTGTTTTTTATCTCCTTTCGTACTATGTCCCGACACAAAAGGTAGATAAGTTGCAATTCTGGCAAAAAAAATTTAAAAAAATATAAAAAAGACATACAACCAGATGAACCTTTTTGGTTGTATATCTTTTCAGTTCCTGTTGTGTAATACAAAAAACCACATTCTAGGCTGATTTTATCTAGGTAATAAAGACGAATTTTTTTAATGAAAATTCATATGTACTAATTTTGTGATTGGTAACAGAAGACAAGGTGATCAACTCCAGAGAGCCGTCATTTTATAAAGTTCAAATATTCACATGGTTATTTGTGTAGAACAAAAAACGGCGGCTATTTTAACCGTCGTCTGCAAAGTTATAAAGACTTTTATTGCACGAAAATATTACTGCCAGATAACGGTTTTTTTTATTACCGACTGGCAGTATTAATTGCTTATCAGAAAATATAGCAGGAGTTATAAGACCCTGTTATACGTTTTTCTATACCTGTTTCTTGAATAATAGGAACAGTAAAATGTATAGAGGAGGTTATCATGCGTAAAAAAGAAGATAAATATGACTTTAAAGCGTTTGGACTCGCGATAAAAGAAGCTCGAACAAAACAACGTTTAACGAGGGAACAAGTAGGGTCATTGATAGAGATTGACTCACGCTATTTAACGAATATAGAGAATAAAGGACAACATCCTAGTATTCAAGTGCTTTACGATCTTGTATCATTATTAAATGTCTCTGTAGATGAATTTTTTCTTCCTGCTTCGAACATAGTTAAAAGTTCAAAAAGAAGACAGCTAGAATATCAACTTAATAATTTAACAGACAATAAACTTATTATCGTAGAAAGTGTTATCAAGGGAATTATTGAAGCCGATGAAAAGGAAGCAAATTAAATTAGTTTCTATTTGTGATATAAATCTAGCCTAATGTATTATAGTATCTGAAATTAAATAAAACGAAATAGAAGAATAAAATGGTTCTTCTATTTTTTATTTAATTGATTTCAAGTACTAGTAGTTCTCTATATGATTAAGTTAACCAAAAAAGATAAAGATTCTATAAAGTTTTAAAAAATATACAATTTTATGTCCCGCAAAATAAAATAGAGTTATTCGATTATTTCTTTATCTTCAAATATTTGATGCGTAAAAATTACACAAGCTCCTCCAAGTTCTGCGTTAATTACCTCAATGGAACCATTTAGTTGTTCAATTAATTTTCTAACGATATAGAGACCTAATCCTGAATGTCCATCTTTGGTTTGACGAGCTTCATCTCCTCGATAAAATTTATCAAAAGCTCTTTCCATATCCTTTGAGTTAAAACCGTTACCCGAATCACAAATCTTATAAGATATGTGTGTTTTTTCAGCTATTACAAAAATGTTGATTTTGCCACGTGTGGGTGTGTATTGCAGACTATTGGATACTATGTTATCGAGAATACGCTCCAATCTGTCCGCATCAATCAAAAATGGGCTTTGCATATTACCTTCTATTTTCAAAAGAATATCTATTTTCTTTTGTTTAGCCTGCAATTCGTAGTTATGTACTTTTTGCTTCAAAAATTCAGGCAAGTTTATCGGAACGAGTTGCAATTGTCCATATGATTTTTCTAAATCAGATGTGTATTGCATTTGCTGGACAAGAGCGGAACTTTTTTCAGAGTTCCCTTTTATAACCGCTAGGTATTTACGCAGCTTTTCATTGTCATTAATATTTGATTCTAATAGTGCTTCAGAATATCCTCTTATAATAGAAAGCGGAGCTTTCAAATCGTGTGCCAACGCTTCAACCATTTCAACCCGTTCTTGTTCCATCTTCCATTGTGTGGACAAGGATATTTTTAGTTCCTCTTTCATTTCGGAAAAAGCATCACAAAGTTTACCAAGTTCATTTTCTGAATGATAGTTGATTTTAAAGTCAAGATCTTTCTCTTTTATTTTCCGCGATGCATCCATTAATATTTGTAATGGGTAATTTATATTCTTTACGAATACTTTCGAAAATAGCCAAGTAAAGGCAACGATATAAAGGAATGGAGACAGCAATGCTATAGTAAGAACTGCAGCCACCCATAATCCGTTATCTTCAACGTAAGAAAGTTTCATTTGATAGGAAAGGGCAATAGCTCCTGCAATTTTTCCATTCTCATCAATAATGGGAACGGCGTGTATATATTTATCTTGTTGCCTGAAAGTTGTATTGAGTTGATAAAAAAGTTTCTTCTTTGTTTCAAAAAGATTTTCCTGATTTGTACCGTATAGTATATTGCCATCACCATCGAGTACTTGGTAATGGATACCGTCTCCGCTGATTATATCTTGCAGTCCTTTTTCTCCTGACTGCGAAAGTAAGGATACATTTTCTTCACGAATATATTGATCAATTTCAGGAATTTGCTGTTCATAATAATTTGCTGGATAGATACTTTTGTTTTGGGCTTGAACATATAAAATAGCAGCAAAAGTGTAGGTGATAACTGTCGCTATAATGCTCGCAATCACAATCCATGTAAAGGTAAAACGGAATTGAGTTACAAGTGAGCGGTTTTTCATTTTTGTTTTTCCTTTCTTAAATTCTATTCCATTTGTATCCAATTCCCCAAACGGTAGAAATATATTCAACAGAGGGCGTAACAGCAGCAAATTTTGCTCGGATTTTTTTGATATGTTCCACGACTGTTGCGGAATCGCCCTCGGAATCATATCCCCAAATTTTTTCAAAGATATGTTCCCGAGAGAAAACTTGTCCTGCATGGAGCGCCAGCAGTTCAACAATATCGTATTCACGTTTTGTCAGCACAATACTTTCATCATTTATTTTTGCGGTGCGTTCATTTATATTCAAATTGAGCTTTCCAAAATACAGTACTGCACGCTTATTTTCTGCATTGATGTATTGGGACCGTTTTTCCCGGCGCAAATTGGCATCAATTTTTGCCATCAATTCCTTTAGTCCAAAAGGTTTTACGATATAGTCATCCCCTCCAAGGGTTAATCCTTTGATTTTATCGGTTTCTGATTGCTTTGCGCTCAAAAATATAATTGGGCATAATACATCATCTCGAATAGCCCGACAAACCTCAAAACCGTTTATTCTTGGCATCATAATGTCCAGAATGATAAGGTCAGGTTGTTTTTTAGCCAGTTCTATACCTTCCTGCCCGTCGTATGCTGCCAGCACTTCATGTCCTTTTGCTTTTAGTTCGTCCTCAAGCAGCATCACAAGCTCCTTTTCGTCATCAATAATCAGTATTTTACTCAAAGTATCATCTCCTGTCTGATTTACTTTTTATAAATAAAACAGTATAGTAACTTCTCCATATAGTATCTATTCGCTTTTCTCATGAGTCAAGTCAGTGAGCTTGAAAACGACCTTCTCGTCTTGATACTGATACAAGATCCTGTCCTCGTCATTGGAATACCAAAAGGTTAAATTTCCGAAGGTGATTTTATAACAACCCATTTCACCATAAGGGACGGTGAGGGTTTCTTTCCCCAGATATTTTCCTGACAAGGGTACAATTTTAGCAGTCAGAGGTATAGCATCATTTAATTTGAAAGTATCTATTTCCTCGAAAGGAAGTGCTGCTAATATAACCAGTAGAGATTCATTATCATAATAATATTCAGGAAGTTCAATACTTTGTTGGTTTTCTTTTCCTGTTACAGTTTTAATTTGCCAGTTTGTCGTATAGGAAGTGCTTATTTTAAAACTATCATTGTCGGATTTTTTATTGTAGTAAGAATCAATTGGCATCAAGGAATTTGCTCGAATAGTTGTCCCACTTTGAATCTCGGTTGTGCCTATTTTCTTAACTTTAATTATTTCATAGGTATCTACAACATCTGATTTCATCACTTCAATTTCAGACACACCAATTTTCTTTTCACCGTTATAAATTGTATATGCTGCTTTTTGATAATCTATCCAAGGAATATCATCCATTAGTTTCATAGGCTCCGTTGCCATAGGGGTTTCAATTGATCTTTGTTTAAGCATGTCCGGCAAATGGGTACAGCCACTTAGCAAGACGATTAAAACAAGAGCCATCATCCCAAGCAATCTTAAAACTGATTTATTCATGAGATTTCCTTCCTTCCCATCTGTTAAACCAAATGATTCCGCCTATCACTGCAATCACTAGACCTGTCATCACTGCTATAAGCCCTATTACCAATTGATTAAATATAAAGCCTGAAGAAATAGCCTCGGGAGGAACTTGCATACTAGGGGTAAATTGTAAATAGGCTCCAGGAAGTTTCGCTAATCTTACAGGCCATGCCCACGGTATAAACTGCCATACTTTGTCACCAAGGCTTGTTGCTCCCATCAAAGCAGCCATTAGAAGCCCACCAATGCTAATTCCGATGGACGCACCCATTCCCCATGCAAAACTCGTCCAGAGTTGCAAGGCCAATATTGGAATTGTTCCAATAATGATAAGGATAACTGTCGCTATAAAGATTGGCCACATAATGGAAACATTCAGTGTTATTTGTAATCCAATACCGAGTACAATCAGTGCAATGAAAGTACTCACTGCCAAGGTTAGAATCAATATACCAAGTTTCCCCAAATATAAACTATGACGAGATGTTTTGCTGCTTAGAAATCCATTAAAACTTCCAGCAAGTTCTTCCTGATACACAATAAAACCTGATAGGATGCCTGCACCTATTGGAATGACAAACGATGTCCAGGCTTCAAAAAAAACTTGAAAAGTCAGCATTTCTGTGTGTTGACCGGCACCTCTTAAAGCGATGTAACCAATAATAAGTGTTGCATAAACCACAGGCATAAAAAATGTCAGCCATCTTATCGGCGTTCTCTTTGTTTTCAGCCATTCTGATGATAATAGTTTCATCATTTTACCTCCCTTTTACTAAACCAGAATGCGGTTATTATTGTAGCCGCAACAAATACAACCAGCGATAATCCAATACCGATTGGTAGTACAGAAGCATCTCGAAGTGGATCGTCAATTTCCAATAAAAGACCATTTGGGTGTACACCAATAATAGGAGACATCAGCCTTGTAGCCCAACTCCACGGTAAAGCTATCCAATAAGATTTTGCTGCTGCAAAAACACCTGCTAGCATACCTGCAAAGCCGATTGCCATGCTAAAGAACATCCCTTTCCATGTTGCAGCCCATAATTGAAGGGGAATGAGTGTAAGGGATACAATCCATGAAAGTGTACTCGCCGTAATAATTTCTGCCCACGGTACGGCCCCTTTTGCCGTAATAAGACCAGCCAAGACGACCGAAACAAAAAGCACAATAGTTGAAAGAAAAGTATACACTGCCATACCAGCAACCTTGTTAACCCATAAATAAAATGATGATATATTATGAGCCCGAAGACTACGATAATTTCCAGATTTTTTCTCCTGAGAATCAATTAAAGATGCAAATAAGGCTATTCCAAGAGGTAGAAAAATGACAGGCCACCAATTGAAGACCAAGTTTGTGATAAGTTGCCATGGTCTTAAATAATTAGCAGGCATAAGCAATTTTTGTGGTAATGCTTGCAACACAAAGAAAAGAGGAGCAAGGATAATCAGTTTTTTTGTAAATGTTCTTTTATATTTAATCAGTTCGGATTGTAGGTAGTTCATCATTTGCCACCACCTTTGATAACATCCATATAGAGGTCTTCAAGGTTATCCTCGTGATTTGCTTTTCCTTGATAAAGAAGTCGACCATCACTTATAATTCCCACTGCATCTACCACCTGAGCAACCTCCGATAGAATATGACTTGAGAGAATTACCGTTATACCTTTTTGTGGGAAAGAGGCAAATAAACCACGCATTTCATGAATACCTACAGGGTCAAGACCATTTGTGGGTTCATCTAAGATCAGCAATTCAGGGTCTCCCAAGAGTGCGATTGCGATTCCTAATCTTTGCTTCATCCCCAAAGAAAATTGTGAAGCCAGTTTTTTTCCGGTGTTCGTTAAATCTACAGTTTCAAGTACTTCGTTGATTTTTTCTTGAGATATCCCCAGGAGCTTTGTATGAACCATAAGATTCTCAACTGCCGTAAGATTCCCGTACAATGCAGGACCTTCAATTAATGAACCGATCCTTGCAAGGTGCTTACGTTGCAAAGGTTCCCCATCAAAGATGATTTTGCCGCTTGTAGGTTGTAAAAGTTCGATAATCATTTTAAGTGTTGTTGTTTTCCCAGCACCATTCGGTCCGAGAAGGCCATAAACACTATTTCGCTTTATTTGTAGCGAAACCCCATTTACTGCAAGTTGTTTTCCAAATTGTTTCGATAAACTAGTTGTTTCAAGAATTAAATCATTCATTTATAATCTTCCTTTCTTGTAAGTTTTTTATCTTCCTTACAGTGAAAAGATTAATAGATAAAAATAAAGATTCTATAATGTTAAAAGATTTTATTGAAGGAATACAATTGTTTTAATCAAATGACAAGAAAATACCTATGATAGAGAAGTTACTATTAACTTTTTTAATGTAGTTTATTATTTGAAAAAGAAGCAAGAGAAAGAGTTACATAGTGATCTTATACTGTCTCTAAACCTATTAAGAGAGTGAAAATATTATGTATGAAAAATATTCTAGGCAAATCTTACCAGAAATAAAGCATAGGTAGCTATAGGAATGATAATTACACCAAGCTGCTTTAAGTAACGTAACTTGAGCTGCTGTTTTTTGATATTTTTCTCCAATTGATCCCAGTACTTCGTGAGTAAATAAATCAGTCAGTCAGTCAGTCTTTCCTTCTGATAGAGGTCCCCAAACTTCAGAAATATTTGATAGTCTTATATTACTTTCTTTAAAGTATTTTGTTGATATAAGGGATGCAATTCTATCTGATTGATTGCAGATACAATCGTTGGAAATTCAGCTAAATCGAATAATTGACCTCTGTAAAAATTACTCACACCAATCACCCAAATTTTACCTTGATGATAATATTCTACCATTGCTCTATACGGTCCCATAGTAGTCATTTAACGCCGGTGAATGAGTAAAAGATCGATATAGTCTGCTTGCAGATTTTCCAATAGATAACTTTGCTTTTTCATAACCTGTATTGAAAATCTAGATTTTAGTGGTCAGAAAATTTTCTTCTCTTAGTACCGGACTTTTATAAATTGTCATTCGTACAGTTCGCTCATTCAAATAGTATTATGTTGTATCAATCGAACGATAGTCAGCGTTCAATGATTTTTAAACACACATTTCACATTCTTGCTCTTCGATCTGATAAACACCGAATACTAAATAGATATTTTTACTTCACTGTTCAATGTAATATAATTAACCCTCCTAAAGTTTAACTTGATTTACAAATCAAGTGTAATCCTTTAGAGTAAATCTAAACCAAGAGAAAAAAATGAATTTTTGAAGTGATTTGATGTTTTATACTGTTCAAGAAATGGCTACGACGTTAAGTATGAATGCTCATACAATTCGTTATTATACCAATCAAGATTGGATTACTCATTTAAAAAGGGACGAAAATAGTTATCGCAAATTCGACGAAGAGTCGATTAATTGGTTGATTATTATCTATTACTTACGTCAGTACGGGATGACAATTGGATAAATTCGCGAATATACTTGCACTATATTTATAAGGTGATCCAACGATCGAAAAACGTTACCATATTATTCAAAATTTAAGAGAGAACAAAATAATAAATTGCTGAGACCGAACTTCGCTTAAATTTCCTGAATGAAAAGTTGGGACAATTCGATCAAATTTTAAGTGGGGAAATAATGGATGAATTGTATCCATTAAATTGGACCAATAAAAAAGACCAGTTTATTTCTGATCAAAGGAAGTGATTATTTATGAATGATATTAAAATAGTTCCACAAACCTTTTTCTCTGGTACTTCTAAGGAATTGAAAAGAAAATTTGATGATATGATACATTGCAATTATGATGAAACTACTTTTGCTAATACTGAAGCAGCAGTAACTTGGATTATTCGTGGATGTATTAACTACTTCTTTACATTAGACGAAGAATTTTTAGGCAGTGGGAACGAAAGTGGAATTCCAGATCCAAAAGCAGATCATTTTGCAAATAATATTTATAGGATAACCAATGCAATCAACTATTTAGCAGGATTATGGAAAATTAAAATAAATAAACCAGAAGGAATAAAGTTATTACTAGATATTCGTACACTGATAGTTCACTCTGGGGGACCAGTTAACGATATAGCTTCGTTAGAATTAAAAGAATATAAAGATAACCAATTAGGACGTATCTTTAGTCGATACAAACGTAGTGAATTCTATTTTCATAATGAATTTTCTGAAATGGATTATTGTATTCAAATTTGGAACGACAAACATGATAAGAAAAAACAATATCATAAGTCTGAAGTAGATTATCATATAAGAAATGAGAGTTACCTAGATGTCTCAATATATTTGGAACACAACGACATAAGACACATCGTTTTATCTTACATTAATGAGTTTTTAAATCAAAAATCAGAATCTCAAAAAACTAAAAAAACTCCCTCCTAAGATCAAAAATAAAATTATTAACAAAGAAACCCATGAGATAGATTTTAATAAAATAGCTGATTTAATTGGATATGGTACTAGAGGAGGCTATTTAATTGAAAATAAAATTGAACACTGGAACGGATTTGGATTAGAAAGATTATACATGTATACAAAATCGAAAATTGACATACCTAGTAAGGCTCGCGAATCTATCTTAGATACCATTGAAAATGCAATGTTAACTTTTTGGGATGATTATCAAAATGAAGAAATTCTAAATGAAGAAATTATTGATTTAGATATTAGAAAAGTTTTTGGAGAGTATACACCATCGTTTGAATTAAAAGGTTATCTAGAAGGACAAAAATTATTTATTAATATTGCTCCATTCTTTAATACAAGAAATAGACATGATCAGACCGATATTGATTACCTAGTAAAATTCATTAATGAAGTAAACAATGCTTTAGAAAAAACTATAAATCTGGAGCAATCAGTAGATGGCCTAATATGTGACTACTTCGTTCAATCTATTTTGAAAAAAATTAGATAGTTGAGGAAAAGAAGTAAATAAAAAAGTCAACAAATCTGATTTATTATGTGTATATACTCAATCAGGTTTATTGGCTTTATTTAACGTTATCATTATATTTAATTTATAAATACTTAGTAAACTTTTGATACAATGTTTTTAATCTAGGTTGACACGTATGGCCCAAAGCGTCTAACCCTTTGTTTTCATGAACTATTCTTTCAGCATCCTAAAATAAAGTTTGAAAATTAACGGTTTCACCGATATATACTGATTTATCATAATTGAAATAATTAGAATCAGCACTAAACTGATCTCCGGTAATATCAATAACTATTTGATTTTCAGTTAATAGCCATGCATGAGTCTGAATATCCTCAAACAAACCTGGTCTAAATGTCCCAAAAACATAGTAAGTTTTTATTCCGTGCTCTAGTAAAAATTGAGCCAACAAGTCACTGGTATCTCCACAGCATCCTCTTGGAAATCTATAAAAAGAAAAATCATCATTAAACTCTCTATTATTTTTTGCCATTTCAATAGCATCTCTAAATCGGGTAACTAAACTTGTAGTATGCTTCATCTTATTCTCCATAAAATTGATATTTAGTAGTAATATATCGTTCTTTCTAAAAATATTCCATAATGAATAAGGGTTTTAATTCATTATAACTGCTTTTTTTTGATTCTACAGAAGAGAAAAACGGTAATGATTTTAAATCAGAACTTTTTCGAACCTAAATAGTAGGAGCGATTGAAAGGAATTAGCTAAATTAAGAGATAAACTATTTTTTAAATTAAAATTGTCTTATACTTATTCTTGCATTGATTTTGGAGAAGTAATCCAGATTCCTTATTTACAATTTATTGTGAGGATATAAATTGTAAATTTTAATATAACAACATGAAAGGAATGATCTTAAATTTGGAATATGTTTGGGTTGAAAAGGATAAAGATATTAAAAATATAGAAGATGAGAATATGACAATATATATAAAATGGAGTAAAAAGCCTGACGAAGATTACGTAAAGCTATCTAGGCAGTATATGAACGCAG
Source organism: Desemzia sp. RIT 804 (assembly GCF_016892605.1). GTDB lineage: Bacteria > Bacillota > Bacilli > Lactobacillales > Carnobacteriaceae > Desemzia. Next base: position 289,909 of record NZ_JAFEMV010000003.1, on the reverse strand, counting down.
GGTATATTACCTTGAAAGAGGTGATAGAAGATTCGCGTAGTAATATTAAGTGTGACATGTGGTTTTTGCCAGGTGTTTATATGATCCGTCAAGCTATAGAGTTATTTATTAAGGCAGGAATAGCTATTAATGAGTCTAGTAAAAGAGAGTTACAGGAAACGTTTATTGCTACAAAGCACAGTGTAAGTGCGTTGTACAAGATATATAAAAATAAATATGGTGTTGAAAGACTAAACCAAGACGAACAAGGATGGTTAGAGACATATTTGGATAGTATTGAATTGGTGGATTCCAGTTCAGACCTTTTCCGATATCCGTTTAAAGACGAGTTTATGGAACAATATGGCAATCAAGCATTAGATGTTTATCATATGGGGAATCGCCTTATATATTGTTATAGCACTTTGAATAAAATGATATATGGCGAATGGTTTGACGAAACGGAATTAAATCTTCAAGAAGAACCACAATTTATTCAATGGGCAAACTCAGGGATGAATAACTGCTATTTGTGGAAATCACCTTGGAGTGATGGATTTCATAGGCAAGTTACAGGATACAGTGATGTAGCAACTTTTTTGTTTGGAAAGTTTAAAGAATCCAAAGATGAAGCATTATTTTATCCAATAGTTTTCTTGATGAGAAATGCTATTGAAATAGGACTAAAAAGACTTCTTCATATGGAAATGGACCAAAGTATCGATAAGCAGATTATTAGAGGAAAAAGTAACTCTCATTTGTTACACAAAGAATTGTGGAAGACTATTAAACCTATGCTAGTCCATTATTCTAAAGAAGATAATCAAGATGGGGAAACTCTCGAACTAGCTGAGCTTTATATCAGCGCTTTAAATTCTCTTGATAAGAACGGAGATATGTTTAGATACCCATGCTCTTATAGTCATGAGTACAAATTTGATGATAAAGAAGTTGATGTAGATAATTTCTATAACTACTTACTAGGGCTTTTCCATTTTATTGATAGTTGTGATGCTTGGCTAGATCATATTAAAGGTTATGAAACAGAAATAAAAAGTGAATATTTAGGTGATATGCGTAGTGAATGGATAGAAGAGATGAGAAGTTATATGGATTAAGAGTAATTCATAACGTAAACTCTGAACACAAGATAAGAAGAGCTGATGAAACGAGAAACATACATTTCAAATCACCAGCTCTTTCTAATAAAAGATGGAGCGCACAGAGATTAATATTCTGATAACTTATTTACTTCCTACAATTTTCCAGTTCTCTGTTTTTTCTAAGGTCAATTGGTATTGGGATACATCTTCACTTTTCGTCTCACTATTCAAATACTTCACTGCAACTTTAACAAGATAATGTTGATTCTTTTTTTGTATAGAAGGATTGATTAACTCAGAATAAACGAAATTCCTATTGATAATGGGTAAGGTGCTTTCAACCATATAATAATTCAACTCACTGCTGCTGCCATTGGGATACAGCTTGAAGAAAGTCTCCAAGAAATTGGTGATTTCTTCTTGTAGTGATTCTTCAATATTATTATCGTTTAAAAAAACATCCGGTTGATAGTCTGACAATTTTGGCATGGTCCAAATGGTGGGATTCGTAGTAATCACTAAATTACCGTCCGAATCTTGATAGACTGTAATACGATAAGTAGAAACACTATTTTTTGTTTCTTCACCTTCTGTAATGCGTTGTTTTACCATATAAACAACAGAATAATTCTGGCCATCAATTGTTTGAATCTGCCAAATTTGGCTATCACTCACTGTGGAATTCGTTGGAATATCTGTACGAATCGTATCTATATTTAATACTTGTAATTCAGCTGTCAAATAACGATTGATTTTTTCTGGCCGTTGTTCGATCACTTCTTTTTTATTTTCCCAAGTGTAATAGTCCTTGATAAAATTAAGGGTGAAACTTTCAATCGCATGAGTATCAACAATCACAGGTTCATTGGTTTTTGTCTCATGAATCGTATGTGTATCAATCGCAGTGAAATTTTTATAGATACCAAACGCAATACTTCCAGTCAAGATAAGCCAAAGAAAAAGGACACTTTTTTTATGAGTGCCCACATGGATCGTTTTGACTTTTTTCACTTTTTCTTTTTTCGGTTTTCGTTCAATATGAATCTTCATTTATATTCCTCATTTCTTATTTTTTAATTCTGCCCGCACCGATTAAATGCTGCTGCCAATAGTCGCTATTCAAATCTGTATAACCAATCGGATTTCCCGCATGATACATTCGCATATTGCCGACATAGATTCCGACATGAGTCACATAGTCGGCAGTCGCATAAGTCGAATGAAAGAAAATCAAATCTCCTGGTTCTGCTTCGGACAAAGGCAAGTGATCCATGATATCATATTGTGCTTGTGCAGTACGAGGTAATGTAATTCCAGCTTTTTGAAACGTCCATTGTGTGATACCACTACAATCAAAGGAAGTATTAGGATTTGAACCGCCAAATATATAAGGATAACCTTGATATTTCAAGGCTTCATCCATAATTACCTGAACGGTTTTATCATTAAATTTTTGAGAAGAAGTTTCCAGATATTGAGTGACTAACAATAGATAAAACATATTGCCATAATTGTAGCGCCAACCGCCATTTTTTGGTATAGAAATATCATTTTTATAGGTTACTCGTTGCCCGGTTGCTTGTGCTTTAGAGAAACTTTCAGCCAATTCCAAGGAGTATTTTTTACCATTTCTTGCGACATAATTTAAAAAACCGCCTCCATAGTTGTATGCTTGAATCACACTTTGCTCGTCTACTTCTAAGGTTTGTGCTGAACGAACAAGTTCTGCAAAATAAGCTACTCCTTGCTGGATCGATTCTTCTGGGTTAGTAATCGTATTGGGAGCGAGTCCTTTTGATTCAGAAGACTGCATGACATCTGGCAATTTTCCGCCACTTTCTACTTCAATGATCGCCAATAACACATTGATATAGTCTTCAATGTGTTGTTTTTTGGCGTATTTTTCAACAAATGAACGGTACTTTAACGTATCTTGCGAAACAGACAACGAACTTTCCTTCAACTCAATCCCTGTAGAAGAAGAGGAGGAAGGGTCGTCTGCTATAAAAATGGCGACAAACGTCAATAAACTAAAAAAAGAAAGAAAAGCAATTCCACCAAGAATCAATTTTCGTTTCCATTTCATTTGGTTTCACCTTTCTTTCGAGGAGGATGTTTCAAGCGAACAGTGGGACGATTTTTTAAGAGTTTTCCTTTAGAGAGCTGTGGCTCTTTTTTGACTCTGTAGGACTGAGTTGGCTTTGTTTCTCTTCGTTGTGATTCAACAGGTACGTGTTTCTTCAACGAAACCTGCTTAGGAATATCGGGACGATTTTTAGCAATCGTCTTTTCCAAACGTGGCTCTTGATGTGGATTTTGTAACGAAACAATTTCTCTTGTTTGCTTCAAAGCCGGTGGGTTCTCTTTTTTAGGTTTTTCTCTTTTAACGGTAGTTGGCCTTTGATGTGTCTTTGCTGATGAAGTGGCTTCTTTCTTCGGTACGTTTATCCCTCTATTTACTTGCGTAGGTGAAATAGGAACACTGTTTTTCTTTTTAGAAGGTGTTTGTTCATCTAGAACGCCTTGTTTCAAATCTAGGATAGATTGAATTCTCTTTGTTTGAAGGGCTTTTGGTAATTCTTGGACTTGTTGCTTCTTGTTTGCCATCGTTTGACGAACACGGTTTTTGGTATCCATTACTTTTCCAATCGATTGTCCAGTTCGGTAACTACGTGATAAAGGCTGAGTATGCGTAGGAGAAGCAACGGTCTTTTTAGCTGGTGTTTGAGTAGCTGCAGTTTCTGTCAAAGCTCGTTGCTTCTGTCGTTGTCGTGTGTTGCCAGCCATCCAACCGGCAGTCCCACCAATCAAAGTTTGACTCACAGTGCGCTGCAAACGTCTAGCACTACGATGCGCCATTTGACGAGGTCGGCGGAAAACACTGCGACTAACTTGTTGAGAATCACTTGTTTGCAGATTGAAGAAACTCATGATATCGCCTAATTTGAGGTAAATACCTGCGAACGTAACAATTTGCAAGAAGGCAACCAAGAAAAACGGGTAACCGGTTGTCAGACTATAGAGCATCGTAGATAAGCTGAAAGCTGCAGTTATGATCAACGTAATCCCTGCTCTTAACATAATGGTGTTGAAGAGTTTCATCAAAGCCGATTTTCCCATACTCGTGAAGGTCGGCAACATAGATAATAGAAAACTAATCGGTAAGAACATCGCATACAAGATAAACAAGACTTGAGAGAAAATCATGATCCCTGTCAGTAAGAAGATAAAAATCGAGATACCGATATTGAATAAAAAGAGGAAGAAGACGGTTCCTAATCGGGTAGTCGTTTTGGTCAATGTCAAGTTCTGATTGTCGTGTTCTTCAATCTCCTTCTTAACGGCTTCTTCTCGATCTTTTCCTTTGTTTGTATTGGGATCAATCGACACAAGTGCCTCTACACGGGATGCTCCAATCTCTTCTTTACTGGACTGATCAAACTGCAATAAGAGCCAAGGCTGTTCAACTTGGACCGAAAATAGAGTATTCCGAATCAAGTCCACACTGTCTTTTCCTTGACTGTCTGAGTGAGGAAGAATAATCTTTGAACCTAGCTCCAAACTGGCTTGACTGATATCGGCTGAAAAGTCATTAAGCTTTTGAATATAAGAAGGTGCATAGGCAATAAAACCAGCGGACAATAAAAAAACAACCACAAAATTTGTGACGGCTTGAATGGCTTTTGACGTTTCTCGTTTAATCAGTCCAACATACCCAACATAAGCACCTATAATCAGAATAAACAACAATAAGAAGCCTACATAAAAGCCAGACTGAGAAAAACCGTTGGAAGATACACCTGCTAAAATCTGCATATTCTTGCCAATTTGATTAGCAGTATCTGAAATGAAATCGAGTGTATAAGCTTGCTGGATTAAATAACCGGTTGCGTTGGACAAATATAAGCTGATTGTCCAAATGAAATTGGAAATCGCATATAAGCCGTATTGCACTTGATTTCCGATGCCATCTGTCCAATTCCATGGCAGCCAATCCCAACTTGAATCGACATAGAAATCTAATTGATAATGAGAAAGTGGGTAGCGCGAATAAATGTTTTGAGCATCTACGGTGTCATCGACTAACCCAACAGCTTGAACAAAAGTTGCAGTGAGAACAAGCAATAAAAAAACAGTCAATCCCAACAGTAGCATGATCAGCAGTACTTTTTTCGTTTTTGTTTTCATTTGTGCACCTCATTTCGTTTGGTGTAAAGGCGGCCGAGTATCAAAGGCATGAAAGAGGTCTTCAAAGACGGGATGTACTTGAATCGTCCCCACACGTCCATATAGGTCTTGCATCAAACATTGTCCATTCTCCAATTCACGCAATCGTTTTTGATTGTCTTCGTCTTCTTTATCGACCCCAAAGAACTCCAAAGTTTTTTTGATCTCCTGAATATCGGTGGAGCGAAAAGCAAACTTCAGCCCGATATTGTTTTTCAATTTTTCATCAATCAAATCGTCCGCATTTTGGGTAACAAAATAGACGCCTGCATTCATAGAACGCCCAGCACGCACTAATCGATTCGATAAAGCTTTTCCTTGTGCCACTTGCAAGAAGGACCAGGCTTCATCCAAGTCCACAATTTTGAATGTTTGGCGATCACTATGAATGAAATCAAGGGCAAAGGTAGAAATCACGATCAACATAGCCACGCTCAGCAATTCAATAGTGGTATAATCCGAGAAATTGGTTTGAGAATCAGGAAGGACTAGATCAGCGACTTGAAGAATATTTAACTGCTTATCCAAACTAATCGAATTCTCCGTTGTGCCATCACTAAAAAATAAATGAGCGAAATCATAATCGGTAAAACTTTGAATATGATCCGCAATCGAAGAAGCCAAAGGGTTCTCGTCTTTTCGCAGCTCATCCATCACTAACCACAATCCCCGAACTTCTTTTTGCGTAACCGAACGAATGGCTTTTCGCAAAAGAGGAAACTTTTCCCCATCCCGACTTGAAATGCCGGTTAAAAAAGTGAGAATATCGATTGCTAAACTTTCCGCATCTTTTTTTCTTTTCATCAAGATATACGGGTCAAGCAACCCTTGATTCTTTTCTTCACTGGTGAGGTTGACGATATTGATCTCCTGCGCGATCTCTGGCAAAGTTTCTTTCCAAAGCCCGCGTTCTGCCTTTGGATCAACAATTACTGCCTGTGCGCCAAATAATACAGCATAATAAACCAGTAAATTGTTTGAAAAGGATTTTCCGCCACCTAAAGAACCGAGAAAAGCCGAAGCTAAAGCATTGGTAACAGAACCTTTGACACCTTGACTGGCAAGACTAGGTTTGAGATAGACATTTTGACCAGTTTCCAAGTTGTAGCCAATATAGATACCGTCGGTTTCTCCTAATAGTTGGGAAGCACCGAAACCGAGTCCAGCAATAAAATCAGATGTCACATACTGAATGTAGTCATTCATGTAACGCTTGCTTGCAGGAAGGAATTCTTTGTGTAATCCCATCATATCCCCAAAAGGACGAACCAATTTGATACTCCAATCATCATAAAAATCTTTAACTTCATTACAGCGTCGTTTGAGTTCATCATAAGAATCAGCTGAGATTCGAATCACATAACTCAATTTGTACATCGCTTCCTTACTTTGGTCGAGAGTCATTTCTAACTCGGTTACATCTTCTAGAGCTTCTAAGACATTGTTTCCGGTCTCGTTGTTATTTTCCCAGGCGTGATCATCTAGATCTTTCAATTCTTTTTTCTTATTTCGAATCGTAGAGAGGGCTTTTTTGTTTGCGACAATTTCAATATTCATTGATGTGTCGATTGGGAAATCGAATTGTTGTTGCTGGTAATAAAAGATTTCATTAGAAGGGAAATCCAACTCCCCGACAATCGAGTCAATGGTAAAGTAAGCCACATAAAGGGTGTCTTCTTCATTTTGGATTTTAAGGTACCGTTGATTTTCTTCAATAAGTGAACGAGTTGGTTTGATCAAATCATAGCGCTTTACTAGAGTTGTTTCTTTCTGCTTCTTTAATGGGAGGGGATACGCATAATCTTCAAAGGGCGTACCGGATTTCCCATATACATGTTCAATCAAATACCCAAAATCATCTTTATCCAATGGACGAATCTGAAAACGGCGTTCGATTTTTGATTGAAGCAAATCTGCCATCTTGGTAAACCGGCGGATTTCATCTTGCGGCATCACAACAAAATCATTCATCAATTTATGGTTCACTTCACGTAAGAAAGTCGTTAAGGTGTTTTTGGCCGATTTGCGTAAGTTTTTTAAAGTCACTTCTTGTTCATTGACCAGTAATTTAAACCCAATAAAAAAGCGATAGTCCAATTGATTGTCGCCAATCATGGAAACTAACGCTTCTGTTTGTTCATCAATTCGTTGAAAGGCAACGTCTTTCAATCGTCCTGTTACAGCTTGTTTGCTTTTTTCTTGAATCGCTTGAATGGATCGTTCAGTACTGATTTGTAGGGCATGAATTTTTCCTTCACGATTTTGAGCGATCAATTGACGGAAATTCGTGTGGACTTGTCCTTTTTGTTCAGGAGTCAAAAAAGAATAGTTGTAGGGAAGCAGCTCGTAGTAGGCAAAGCATTCTCCCTCATGATTAAAAACTATGTTATTTTCAATATATTTAATCGGGTAGTTCAATCAGCTCACTCCTTACAATTGTTGTGTCTTGTTCCATCCGTTCTTTTTCATATTTTACTGTTTTTCCTGCATAGGTGGTTTTAGGCCGGAAGAAATAGGTGATGGTCGTTTGAATAAAGCGGTATGGTTTCTTTCCATCAAATGTTTTTTGGCTCATAAACCACGTTAAGCTGACTGGAATCCCTATATATTTCAATAATGCCCCCTCAATGAATGAGAATGGGGGCAAATCTCCTAGTAGCATCACAATAAATAAACTAGAAACAAACCAAGCCATTTGAGAAAACGTAATAGGGAAGGGAAGCTTAAAATCATTGATGGCATAAATGACTTTTTCGACAGACCAAATGCTGGTATAGCTTTTTAGTTTCTTCAGGTTTCCTCACGTCCTTTCATAAATACAAAAAGCAATCCACTATAGTAGTAGACTGCTTTTTAATAGTTAATTATTCTATACTTATTATTCTGTTTGAACATTATATTCATCTATAATTGTTTGAAGCTCTTTATAAAATTCTATCTGATTTTTAAATAAGTTATCAATAGAGTAGGTTTCCTCTTTATCTTCTTTCATATTGGTGAAAATTATATTTTTATCCTTTATAAATGATGATTCAATATCATGAGATAAAGAATTCCTTAAATTCACCCAATTCTGTTTAGGAGTATTTCTATTAAAAAGTTTTTTAAAAAGGCCATTTCTGGTTTCTACACTTCCGCGAAGCTTTTTACTAATTTCAGAGGAAATAATTTCTTGACTAAATTCACTGATTCCAGTTTCTCTAGGTGTTTTTTTAACAATAATTGACTTTAACAAACTTTCGCTAATAATCAGAGACGATAGTATTAAAGATTTTTTAGTTAGAGTGTCAGAAGTACCATTAACTTTTGATTGTATATCATATATTGCATCCTTATAGGTTGTAAACTCAACAGGATAGTTTTTATAATACTCATATTCATTTTCGGAATATTCGTCAACCAACAATGTGTGCCAATATTGTAAGTCTTCAGGCAGTTCATATTCATATTCTTGATCAGAAGGGACCTCAAAATGATTGAAAATTTCAAAAATTAATTTATCTGAATCACTATCATTACGATTAGGAAATTGAATGTATAGCTTAGAAATATCTTCACCTTGTTTTGAAACTGGTAATTTTGTTAAATTATAATTATCAGAAATAGCTGTATTAGTAAATACTTCCTGTTTGATAAAATCTGCATACTCTAAAATTGTAAGTTTTTTGCCCCATGGTAAAGAAACATCAAAATAATCAAGAAGATTGTCTTCGTTTTCAGCTCTAAATCTATCCCAATCTACATAATTACCATATATAAAATCATCATTACCTGTTTCTATTTCAGTCTCTATATCAAAGTCTTTGTGATTAAATTTTTTCACTTTTTATCCCTTCCTTTGATTTCTAGTTTTTTACTATTTATTAACTTGAAAACACACAAAGCGAAATAAGCACAAAATCCATTATCATTTAGTTCAAGACCATGAGCAATCTTGTTTCTTATATTCATTGGTTCTTTTGTCATCAACTGCTCAAACAGCCAATGCCAATCTTCTCCTAAATATTCTTTGAGCGCATTGGTATTAAAAATAGGAGAAAGTGTTTTTTCATGCTCCGTAGGAAAATAATTCAAATTTGAAGTTTGTTCACCTGCTTCATATGCAATCTCTCTAAACCACCATTCTACTTGAGGCACCAGAATATACAATGCAGAGTAAACATCTCCACAAAAGAACAAATCATACGCCTTGCTAAAAAGATGGGAACGCTTAGAAAGTTTTTCATCTGAATTAAAAAATTCAGTAAAATCAAGAGGAATCTGTTGTTCAAAAATACTACTCAATAAATGAGTCCAGAGTATAGCACCAAATTTTTGAATACAATTATACAATGCATAGCTTTCTTTCCTTTCTTCGCTATCACTATAAAATGTAGTATGTCCTTTTTCATTTACAAAATTCACTGGGAAAATTTCTGAAAACTGATTAACTTCTTTTTCGTCAGTTCTAAACTTAGAAATATCCGTTTTTTTAATGATTGGTACAGCAGACAATAGTGTTTGAATTTGCGCATTGAAATCTAATTGTATAAACTGCTTTAGCGATTCTTTTAGTTGTAAATGGTAAGATTCTGAAAAATTGTCCATCAGATTATACTTTCTAGAAATGCTATTAGGATTATCCCAATTTTCTAGTTCTTGTTTAGTTTCATCAAGAAGTTTCTTTACTGCTTTAAGTTCATCATCAAAACCATATTTAGCATAAAGTTTGACTGCATTCTCATAATGATGTATTGCTACTTGTAAATTAACCTCACCAATATATCTTCTTGATTTAGCTAAAGTCTCATAGGTTTCAGCAAAAGATTTTACTACTTCATTTATTTTTGTTTTATCTTTATTATTCAATTTCTGGCAATACCTAATCTTAAGTTCAAACACTGAAGGAAATATACAGTCAAAACCCATTTGATTATATTTTGCACGTTCGGACAGTGCAGTATCTCCTTGTTCTATTGAAAAATCAAGAATCTCATTAATTTTCTTTTCTAAATTTAGCGTTCTGAATTTTTTATCTTCGATCAGTAAGTTTATTGCCGGAACTAAAAACTCAACTTTTTTAACAGATAATACTTTGTCATCACTAAGAGAAGTTTGACTTACAAATTCATTGACTTGATTTATTATAACTTCCTTATTTTGTTTATTTGATAGTTCCAGTGCAATTCCTATCAGATCACTTGCCAATCTGTATTGAATTTCTTTTTTTACAAGTTTTTGGGTAATGTTCAAAGCATTATCAATAACAGTGAAAACAAATTCTGTATAACGTTTGCCGCTATATTTATCAAGTCTTCCAGTTATATTTAAACCATTTGTCATAAAGTAAGTGCCAGAAATAAGAGAGTAAGCTATGACAAGTCTTAGAAAAGTATCGTTTGAAGAATCGAATCTTTTTTCCAACTCTATATAAAGTTGCTTCCTTTTTGCATGAAAATCACCTTCGGTATCATCCTCAGCAATTTTTTTCGAAATATCCTCATAAACTTCCAATGCTATAAGCTCAAAGTAGAGCGTTTTATCGCTTCTTATAATATAGTCTAATAAATTTTCTTTCATCAAAGTTCATCCTAGTTTTTAAATCATTATACATGAAATCAGACTAAAACATATCTGTTCACTATCCATTAAAATAAAGATTTTACACAGATAAAGAATGCGAGTTATTCTAAATATTCAAATACCCCATGAGAAGTGACAAGGTAGCTTCCTTCAATCTCCATATCACGACCAAGCGCTTGATAATCGATGTAATTTTGAAGGTTCGATGGAACTTCGCCGAGTTGGCCGGTTTCTTCAACATAGTAAGCTGCTACATCTTCCATGGAGTCACAATCCGAATGACAAATGATATCATCTTTGTGTTCGATTAAATTTTCTAAACTCGAAAACCACATACTTTGAATTTCCGTTAGTTCATCATAAATGGGTGTTCCTTCAATTTCTTCAATCATCGTACATAACCGGTTGATTTCGTGGATTGGTGTGTATTCATCAATGGTAAAAGGAAGATCATAATCATGAATGGCATATTCCTCGTATTCATCATTTAGTCCAATCTTTTCTTTCACTTCTTCCATATTGATTGGCGGATGAAACCAAGCACCAACAAGTTCGCCTTCATTATATTTTCCTAAATTAGAAATATAGACTTGCATTTCCATAACCATACCTCCATATATATAAATAAAAACAACACAACAAAAATGTTGTGTTGTAACTTTTTTCAACTTAACTAATATCTAATTTTAGAGGTGCCAATATAGTTAATCCATAGCTAATAAAAAAGTCGATACTCGGTAATAGTTTTTTTCTTTGTTCTAAACTTTCTTCTGAACTATGTCTAAAACATTGAATTCTTTTTCGATAGGATATGATGTCATCATTAGTTATATAGTTAAAGTAAAGAGTTTCAGTATCTAAAGACAAGAACTTATTCTTTTTCTTCAAGATAAACTCAAGCATATTTGCTATTTCCTTTAGTTTTTCTTCGTCAGACATTGTATGAAATTGGGCACCTCTTGTTGAAATAATTCTAAATGTTTCATTTAATTGATCTTGCAAATAAAAACTATCAGATACTTTAAAACTTAATTGATTAATAAGGTTTCTTCTTGATTGCCAAGGTACACCATTAGGACTTTCTCCCTTATTTTCAATTAGATAAGTTCTAACCTGACCATAAGCAAATTCTTCCAATGTTAAAGGAGTATTTAGTAATTCAGGAAATTCTTCAATAAAGTAATTATTTTGATACAAATAGAAACAAATTAAAGTAAATTGACAGTTTAATTCTGTACCATATGAATTTGCTGGTTGACATAGATCTTTAAATTTTCGTATAGCTTCTTTAGGATGAACCACATGTAGTTTGTTATAAGGAATATAACTGTTTTCAAGAAAATCAAACCAACCTAATTCAATTTCTTCTTTAAATTGAAAATATGGACTTTTTTCATCCACATTTTCTACAAAGTAACTTAACAATTCCATTTATATCTCTCCAGTTTTTAAGTTGATTATAACAACTTTTCTGCTAACTAGAAAGAGTACTCATGCTCCAATAATTCGATTGAACAAGCTTAAGAGAACATCTTTCACACCTGTTGCATTGAAGACTAAACCAACTGCAATCAAAGCGATAATTAGAAAGCCAATTAATTTAGAAAATTCTCGTTTGAATCCTAAATATACCCCAATGACGACAATGGCCATCAATACTAGTGATTCTGCATTGGATAGAAACCAGTTATAGAGGTTTTGTCCAAAGTTCATAATTATTTCCTCCTATTCTGTAATAACTTCCTCAATTGGAAGGGTTTGTTGCTGCACTATTTTTTTGTGTCGATCAGAAAGTTCTGTAGTACGAATCATATCTTTAATGACGGTTGTTTGATTGATCTTATCGATCGTTATGGCTGCTTTTAAAGTAGGAGCTACTTGATAAGCCAGCCAATTCAATGTACGGTCAAAAGAGTAGGGTTCAGGTTCAGAAGTCAGACGTAATTTTCGCTGGTTCTCACCTAAGAACCAGGCCCAATCTGCATTGATTTTCCATTGACTCCGGCGTGTGTCCGGTTTTTTGTCAACAAAACGAATGTAGCGATTAATGATAGAGAAGGTGGTATTCCCAACATTGCCATTATTCAGAAGGTCAATCGCTGCATGTAATGCCCGTTCATTTTTCAAACGAATTTCAAATCGGTTTTTAACTGGACTGTCTTCTAACGGAAGCCCATTTTTGATATATTGTTCGTAATCTTTTTCGTACAAACAAAAATAGACTTCGCTTTTTAGTGAGCCAATATAAAGGGTATTGCCCATATCTGCTTTTTCGTATGGATGAACCAATTCACCAGATCGGTAACTCTTGAAACTACGAAAGACCGAGATACATTCTTCATTGCGACATTTTCTTGTCAGTTCTGGTATATTCAACAAGCCAACTTTGTCATTGATCGCTAAATCCAATCGTTTAAACACACCATTCGCTGCAAAGACATCTAAAAAGAAATCAAACCAGGTCCGTTGTTGGGCTAATAGAAAGTTTTCGAATTGTCGACACCCTTTTCCTTTTAATTCAACGAGTACGCCTTTCTCCATTTCATGAGAGACCATGACGACAATATCGCCAAAGACATATTGTTCGTTATAAGAGTAGAAGGCATAATCTTCATGCAACATGTACGTCATCTTTAATTTGAGGATCGGTTCAATGACTTTTTGTGGATCAGTAGTAGGGAAGCGAATGCGTACATAGTCAAACAACATTTCTAGCGGTAAATCAGGATTATATCGTTCAAGTAGTTCTTCCAGTTCATCCAGTAGCGATTCCGACGGAATCACTTTTCCTGTTTCAATTTCACTGAGGTATTGCCTCGAAATGCCAACATCTGTTGCTAATTTGTTTTGTGAAATGCCATAAGTGAATCGTTTTTCGCGTAATTGTTGAATTCTTTGTGCTAAGCGCATCTCATCCATTCCTCCAATAGCTGTTTATAAAACAAAAAAGATGTCAACTAGCTCTGTATCAGTTGACATCTTATTCGTGTGAACAAAGACTGGTAGTTCAAGGTTCCTATGTCTTTGTTCTTATTCATTTGTGTATTTCTACCCCCCTGTTAGAAATGGGGGGGTCAGCTTCTTGTTGGCGTGGCTACGCCACACCAACAAGGCAAGCCTAGACGATGATTTACGCTTCGCACATCATCGCCTAGGCTGCCTGTGTGTTTCAGTTTTCTCTTTTTCGATTCATGAAGTAAAGCAAGAGTATGCCGATTGGGGCGATTAAAGTACTGAAAAAGAAAATCAAACCTATTTTTAAAATGCTATAAATAAGGGACCATAAGCCACTAACAATCCATACTGTGTTTCCTAGTAATAGATTTATAAGAGAATCATAAGCAAACATGGCAAACGGATAGAGAAGAAAATTTAGGATTAAGAGCAGAGTGAAAGAAGGCGTTCGTTTAATCCCAAAATAGACGAGCGCGACTATCATCCCACTAAACACATATTGACGAATAAAATAAGACAGTTGCAGACTTGTAAAAACGGCATGAACAAACTGTTTCATTACATCCCCTCCAAACTCTTTCTTTTACTATACCGCGCTTTATAGGTTAGTTCCGCTGAAACAAGTCTGACCGGATCCTAGAACCAAATTTCTTATTTAGTTGGAATACTAGATAACTATTTTTTACTCGTTTACATAGCCGTCTACACCATAGGTGAGCAATTGCCGATAGACATCTTCTATTTTTCCTTGATCAAGGGAAGAAGAGACTTGCTCTAGTCCTTGTCTTAACTCCGCTAAAATGTGATCAAAGGGAACTCCATCTTCTAACCCACCTTCTTCTAAGGGGACAAGTCCAGTAATGCCATTTTTTGCTATAGCCGAAGCTAGGGAAGAGAAGTGTTCTGTTACTACACTATCTTGTGTTTCTCTCGCAATCTGATTCAATGTATAGATCAGTGTATCAAACTCCATGCTGAATTTCCTCCTCTTCGTTCACGTTATCTAAGCGTTTTTTATTCAATTGGTTGATGGTTTCCAAAAAGTCATGCTCTTTGGGCACGAGGGGAGTATAAAATTCACTAATTACGCTTGTACCTGTATCCACATAACCACGGCCTTTGATTTGTTTCAAAAAGAAATCTTTGTCCACGTCTCCAAACATCATGCCATATCCTAAGTCACTCATTCGGCCAAGTGCTACACGAAAATTAAATTGGTCCCGAATCCCATCAGCGAGGTATTTTGCATCTGGACGTTGACAAGCCAAAACCAAGAAGAAGCCGGCTTGACGACCTAACATAATGATTTGTTTTAACTTATTCATGATCGCCATACTTTCTTTGTTCGTTAACATTTCCATAAAAGCCGCATATTCATCAAAAATCAAAAAGTTGGGAGCTAATCCTAAATAAGCGTAGTTTTCACCAGTTTTATAGTTTGGCATTTCTTTCATTTCTTGACTTCGTTCCATCATACGGGTGTAAAAATCTTCCACACAAGCCGTAATCTCTTCTTTTTGATAATAGACATGCAGCATAACGGTATTTAAGTCCGCTAAATCGGCATTTTTAGGATCCAGAATAAATAACTCGGCATCGGTTCGTAACAATGATTCGATCATCGTTAAAATGAAATAGGTTTTCCCGCCACCGGTACCGCCTGCAATCAACATATGCGGCAAGGAATCAAATGCCCAAGAGAGATTTTTCATCAAATGCAATTGTCCATTTTCTACCCGCACCTCATCAATGGAAATACGATTGGCGATCATGTCATATAAAAGGGTGTATTCTACAAAAGAATCTTTGAGTTCTTTTGATACTAATTCGCAATACAAGCCGCTCTCTAGTTTCTTTTCCAACTTCAACAGTTGATCTTGGTATTTGCCTAAAGTGATTTCTACTTGAATGTGAATCAGTCCTTTATCTAAACGATAGTAGATTTTAGGAAAGTAACTGATTTTTTCTTTAGTTTTTGACGGAGCATCTTCAAATAGATTGAATGATTCCACTTGCTTCGTTTCATACCAGCCATTCTCGAGGACCATTCGGGCTAATTTTTGTCGATGGATCCGTTCTTTAATGGAATCATACCGATAGCGATAAAAGCCATAAGCTAAAACAGCAACAATGAAACCACTGATAATAACTACCCAAAGACTATAGGAACTCAAAAAATAGGTTTTGAATTCTTCTAGTTGCCAATTACTAGACAGAAGAAAGTGAAGATGGAAAGGGAGTAGAAATAATAACCAACAACTGAAAAGAGTAAAAAAGGAAAACTGGAAGAGCAAATGGGTATCACTTGCTCGAATCCGTTTTCCTTTTTGGCTTTTTATCCTCATGACCTAATCCTACTTGTCTTTTGGTTCAGGTGCTTTTGGAGTAGGGGGAGTCATCTTTGGTTTTTTTAGAAGCAAATCATCTGCCTTAATAAACCAGTCCACATCGGCCCCTCGAAATGTCGCATTCGCCACTGTGTTTGCGATAGGGTTGATCAGTTCAACTTCTGCATTATAATCAAATTCTTTTAGGGAAACAGCAGCAGGCAAGCTGACTTGAATCATGCGTCCTTGTTCTTTGGATTTTAAATCATAGGTCCGTTCTTTGACTTCTGTAGAAACAGTTCCATCTTCATTTTGTAAAAAGACTTCTCTCCGGAGTGCAGAGAATTTTAATTGGCCGAACGTTTTTTCTTTATCAATCGTAATACCTTGTGCTAGTCTCATGTGTTTTTCCTCCTTATGCTTTTACCATATCGTCTGCCTGTAATAGGTAATTAGAGAAACCACGTTCTCCAATTTTGTAGCCTTCAACTGTAATGCGTGGATTGATCAATTTAACGGGTTCTTCTGATTCAAAAAACTTTTCTCCTGCTTCTTGTGGTAGGACCACGATAATATCATCTGCTCGTTGGACATCTGAATACAAATTGTAGCTGCGAGAAAGTGTAGTCATCCGACCATTGATCCGACGTTGTTCCATTTGACCTTCTCCAGCATATTCTAGGTTGCCAAATGTATCTTCCATATTTGGAATTACAAATTTTAGTTCCATATGTTTTTCCTCTTTCCTTCTTTAAATGTCTAATTAGTTTTTGAATAAAAATGCTGTAATACTTGTGGAAGGGGGAGAGCGCACTTGTTTTATAAGTATCATAATATTAACTCCTTTAGATATAAAATTAGTACAAGAAAAAAGACGCTCATTTTTGAGCGTCTTAAAAAATAGTGCGTTTAATGATTAACGAAAGATATTGTTAATTTATTTTGGGTATCTATTGCGAATCTGAATAGCTTCTTCAATCAATTGTTCTATATTATCTTTTATATCTTTGTATACATACTTACTTGTTTGATAACTTGATTCATAGGTACTACAAATCGAACTAAGTCTTATTTCATTAAAATCTGCGGGTAAATCATGCTGTGCAATATAATTAAATGTTTTGTCTATACAGAAATTTTTGAATGGATTATCTCCTTTTGAAGATTGCTTGCCCTCTATATCTTCAAGATTATGAATATAGATACCTACAATACCTTTTCCTTGTTTCCAAGCTTGCTCAATTTCATAACGAACCCATTTTCTTGAAGACGTCTCGCTACCTATAAGAACAACGAGACATGATCGTCTTTTCATTTCATTATCAATCCAAGATTTAATAGATGTATCACTTTTTAAACGAACTTTTTCCCAACCGTTATCAGAAAAAATTGGTTGACTTTCTACAACACCGATATTTCTAATTTGACCAGTTCTCCAAACATCATTCGAAAAATGAAAACTGAAAAATACTTGTCTTATTGCCATAAATTCTCCTCCTTAATATGCTAAAATACTTGTAAACTGTCTATAATTTTTAAAATAGTATTAATCAATTGTTTTTGATCATTACTTTTACTAAGGATATCAATATGTTCTTCTAAATAAGGGTAATCAGAAATATTTTGACTGACTTCATTAAATATTTCTCTAGCTGCCCATCCAGTGCTTCCGATTGGAATCAATGCGACGTTGTTTTTTTTAGCAATTTTATACTCATTTAAAACCCCTATCGCTATCTCAGGATTTTCATCTTTAAGTTTATTACCAAACATAAAGATAGCAATTCCTGATTGACTGATCATATCAGTTCGATATTCTTTCCATTTATCTTCTTTTGGGATAAGTCCGTTAATTGTTTGTGGAAAAGGCCTTAAAGAAAGGTGTTCATCAATGTGTTTAAATTTACTAGACATAATTTCTTCTAATGCACCATTAACAACAGAAGAACCAATTCCTAAACCAAAACCTGAAATAACTTTATAATTCTTGCAAACTAGTTCTTTTGATAATAAATATGCTAAACTTTCACACTTCTCTTTAGTCCAAGGTTCTGCAAATATTGATGCACTACCAGAAATAAAAATATTTTTTCGGAGATATCCATTTTCAATTTCAGATAATAAGTTTGTAATTTCTGAATAACTATCTAAGGTAATAGCTTGTATACCATACCGTTGCAGATCCTCTATACGTAATTTCTGTTTAGCTTTTCGATACAAGAAGTCTTCTTGTATTTCTCCTTTTTCTTGTTTTACTTTTTCGAAAAAGCAATAATGATCACGAGTTGATTCCTTTAAGAGAACTCGAATTTGACCAAGAACGTAATTTAGATTAGGATCTTCAAAACTAAACCCAATAAAAACAAATGTTTTCGACACTAAGTCACCTTGTAATACGGTTCTAAAAAGAGGGCGTTCGTTTTCGTAAATCTCGTAATCATCTTTAGTTAAAACTGCTTGTGCAGGTAATTTCGAATCTCCATGCATTTTATAGACAACAGCATCTCTATCATAAATATTATCTGCTAATGACTGCTGTGTCATCTTTATGTCAGCTTTTCTATCATTCAATTCTAGGCCTTTTTCTATAAGATTATCATAATTGGTGGTCCAATAAGTTGAAATAGGTAATCTAGTAATAATTTCGACATTTTCATTAATTTCTACTTCTTTATTAAATTCATTTAAAATTTTTGAATTAATACCAGATCTATTTCCTCGAACATTCTTATAGTATTGTGCAACTGCAATTAAATCATCTTCCTTATCAACATTTAATCCGATATCTCTAGCAAGTGGGCGTACAAGTTCTTTCCAATTGACATATCCCGAGCTTCTGGATAACCCAGCACCTGCGAATACAGCAGCATAACCTTCTGATACGGCTCTAGTATATTCCCGTATAAATTCTTCTATAGTTGCTATTTTAATGCACTCCTTGTTCTTAAATTATAAAATGCTAGTAAAATTATTTTTCTAAAAGCCATTCTTTGAAAGGGGTTATATAGGTACCATCTTTTTTTTCAGTAAAAATATAATATCCTTTTGAAACAAAGTTTCCTTCAATATCAGTTTCAGACCCATCAAAAAACGTAATATAAGGATAAATAGACATATATTCCGAGCCTTTATAACTCCAATCAAATGTTTTTGCCGGCTTCATAGGAAACAAGGCAATATTCTTTTCAAACTTTTTTGCGTCACCAAAACCTAATTCCCAATTACACCATTTTGATTCGATAGCTCCATTTGTAGCAAGTAATATAAATTTGTCGCAATCATTAATTCTTTTTTTTATTCTTGAAGCTGTTTCTCCTGATGTAATTGTTGGGAGTGAAGGATCTTTACTATCAATGTAAACTTTCACATCAAAATTTTTTTCCAAAAATCCTAAAATATCTTTAAGATCTTCTAGTTCATCATGCTTATGTGAAATAAAAATTGTAGTTGTAGGTTCTGAGAACTGATAGCTTTTTTTTATTGATGCTCTTGCTTCATTTAAACTATATTGAGAATAATTTTTAAATTCGCCTTGTTCGAATATCTTTTTCATAACTATCTCCTTTTATTTAATGTAATGCAAATTTACGGAATAATTTATTATATTAAGGAAAAAAACAAAAAATATGTTATTTTAATTATAGCACTTCTCAATAATAAGTATAATATAGGTGGAAATTATAGTTAGTTTAAAGGAGAGAAAATTATTGTTTTATCGAAACTCTAAGAAAGAAAAATTACTAAATGAGCTTTCTTTTTACAAACAAGAAATAAAAGATCTTTCTTATTATAAAAAAATAGTTGAACAACAGAGAGTAAACGATAAACGTTGTAAAGAGCATCATAAGCATATTCTAGAAGGAACTAACCATATAGTCATTGATCAATTGGATATCACAAATGTTACTGCAATTTATATCTATAAGTTAGATTGTCCGGCTGAGCAATGGATGTTTGATCTAGGATTCAGTCTTCAATATGAAAGTTTTGCAACGCTTATTGGTAAATTGGAATTTGGATTAATTATTAAGAATCAAGCAAAGATAGAAAAGGTCTGTGTAGCTAAAGAGTATAGAAACCAAGGGATTGCTACTTACATGATGAAAAAAGCAATTGCCTGGGGGGAAGTTCAAAGATTTTCAGAGTTAACATTATTTGCTAGTACTGCTATAGAAAAAATAGAAAACGAACTAAATCAAATTGAATTAATTAACTTTTATCATAGTTTGGGATTTGAGAACAAATTTCCTAAATCAAATTATATGGTTTATAAATATTTATCATTAAAATAAGGAGAAAGACTAAAGCTTTCTATAAGAGTTTCCTAGATTAAGAACTAGATACTTTAAGGGGATGAGAGAAATAATTGGATTTCATATAATTAAAAGGGAAATTAAGAGTACCAATTTTCTTCATTAAGAAATGATAAAAAAGGGATATATTTTAAATATCCCCCATACAACTTGATATTATACAGTTAAAACAAACGAAATATACTACCAATTTTAGAACCCAAAATTAGAACACATTAGGTTCAAATCTATTCAAATTCATTCAATATGAGTTTCTTTAAAATGCTGTAATACAATCTTTTTGTGCTTATTCATATAGCTAAATATAATCGGTCATTTTAAGAAAGAGATTCCATAACGTTTTCCCAAATAACTAGAGTTGGATATTGTCCATTGATTTCATTCCTCTTTTCTCCAATTATTCTGATTGCTTCATAAAATAGATTAGATTTCTTGCCAGCTAAACCTTCACGATTACCTATAGTTGATAGTTTCTGGCAAGGGGATCCAAAAGTAATAATATCAATTGCAATTGGTGGAATACTTCCTCCATGTAGCATTGTTAGGCCTCCTAAGTGAATCCGTATTTGGAAACTGTCTTTTGGTTATACTTATTGGTTCTTTTTTAATTTCGCTTATCCATAATGACGTAACGTTGTTTCTTTTGGCAGCAAGTGGGGAAATACCGATCCCATCGTATAAACTTCATAGGATAAGATTAGTGATTTATAAAAACTTCTTTATATAGAAAAAGAGACACTTCTTTGGAAGTGTCTCAAATGCCTTAAAATTTGATGTAGCTTTAAAAGGTAGTCTGGTAGTCGCATATTCGCAGGAATAGTTAATATCCAAATAACAAGCTTCTTTTTTCATTAATCAATGTACTGTATTAATAATTCTTCAGTTTTTCCATAAGTTATAAATTTCAGTCCTTTTATTGAAAGCTTCTTGACCACCTTCCATAATATCTACAATTTTATTTTGAATTAGCTTGCTATCAATACTCCCAGTATCAGTATTAATTTCTTCATTATCGTATGATACTGCAATTATTTGTTCAGAATCACCTAGAACGGGAATATTAGCATTATGTGTGGCAAAGACAAATTGAACATCTGGTTTTCTAAATTTTATTTCTTTGATAATTTCGTTGTAAATGACTTGATTATCTAAATCATCTTCTGGTTGATCAATCATAATCAAATTGTTATCCTTTTGCGAAAGAATAAATAATACTAATGCTGAAGCTCTTTGTCCAATGGAATGTTTGGTAATGGGTTTCCCGTGATAATTAATTGTAATTAGGTTAGGAGTTTTAATTCTTAGATAAGAACTGTAATTTTTTCTCACTTTTTGTTTTACTTTAGTGAGATGTGAATCAGGTAATATTCGAGAAATAATTTTTGATTCATTGAGTAGAATATCAATAATTAGAGAAGTAAAATCAGAAAAGTTATCAGATAACTGTTCATAACTATTGTTGGAAACACTGGTACCTCTAAATGAATCTTTTAATTTTTCTAAAAAGTACTTTTTGTCTCCTTTAAAAGAAATAGTTAACTCTAAAGAACCTTGACTTGAATTGATTTTGTTTATTTCTTTCTCATAGATTCTTAGCTCATTGAGTAGAGCTTCATTTTTTTCATTAACTAAATCCTTTAACTCAACAATAAGATTTTCTTTTTCAGTTTCTTGTTTTGAAATATTACTAATAGCTTCCTGTACCTTAGTTTCTTCAATTTTTAGTCTAGAAAAATCATCTGGATTTAAATTAGGTATATTAATTTCTCTTTTTATTTCTGCAAATTCTTCTTCTAGAGAGTCAATAATGGTTTTTATTTGTGTTGAGAAAATGGTCATTTCATTTTTTGAATTTTTAATATCTTCAACGATCTGTACTATTTTATTTTTAGTTTCTGTGACTTTCTTTATTTCAGTTTTTAGTTTATTGAATAGCTCAGGAACTTCGTCTGAGTTAATTTTCTTTAACTTGGTTAACTCGTCTAATTCTTCTGATTTTAGAATTTTTTCTAGAGATTTTATATACGTTTGGACTAAAATATTTACTTTATCAATAACAGATTGATCCTTTTGAAAGTTTACTTGTTTTGACAACTTTTCAGATAATCCCTTTTCTTCGAAGATTTCAATCTTATGTTTTATGTCTCGTAAGTTTAGTTTAAGTTCTCCAACGTTATTTACCTTAGTTTCTAAATCAATAAAATCTTTTAGTTTTGTGGATATCTTCTCCTCAATATCAACAATCTGAAGTTTGAAAGTTTCAGCAGTCTCACCTACGATTTTATCTAATAAATTTAATTCAAATCCATTATCCATTGTTGACAAATCTTTTTGTCCAAAATATAATGGAGCATTTAGGATAGAACTTATTTTTGCTCCAATTCCTTGGTTATCCATATCTGTAACATGAGGATTTTCTCCCCAGATTCTTTTTATTTTGTATGAGTGGCCAAAATTATCTTGAAGCTCTAAAATAATTTGACCACCAGCTCCAAGTAAATTTTCTACTACTTCAGTTTTGTAGCTAGTATCAGATTCTGAAGGAGACATATCCAATGCATAACGAATCGCTTCTATGATACTAGATTTTCCACTTCCTCTGATTCCTATTAAACAGTTTAATTCAGGGGATAAATATACTTTTTGTCCATCTAATTTTCCACCTAAAAATTCAATTGATTGAATAAACCCGTGAGTGGTATTAGATTTTTTTAAAGATAAACGATTTTTGAAATCTTTAAATGCAAGCATTACAGAATCAAAACAACCATCGCCAATTTTTATATAAGATTTTTCTCCTTTACCAATTTGTGCAATTGATTTACAATCAGATCCTTCAATATAAGGCAGTTCATAACCCATCCATTGTTTAAGCTGTGTCATTTTGCTCCTAGTTCGGCCTTTTTGAAGTCCTAAAACACGACTTCTAAAGTCTTTATTTTTCGAGAGTGATTCTATAAGTCCTCCATCACATTCATGTAAAAGTCCACTTTTTTGCTCTATGTGAGCCATCAAAATAAAGTATTCTTTTCCATATGAATTCAAAGTATGAATTACTTGAGGCAAGTCTTGATTACATCTTGTATTTTCGTTTTCTCTATTAGCTATATTTTTAAATACTTCATCAAGAAATTGATTTATGAATTCTTTTTGTCCGACTATCCAGTCAGTCTCTTTAAAACCTATTAAGCAATGGATACCATTAGCTCCTTCTTTAACGGACAGTTCAACTCCTGGTAAAAGGGTGATATTGGCTTTATTAGCTTTCTTCTTAAGAGCTTTATATTCTCCTAAGTCAAATTTATTATGATTAGTAATAACTCCCAGTTTAATTTCTTCTTTTTTCAATTTTTCAACGTAATCGGTAATAAATCTGTCATCTTCACCAGAATAGTCAAATTCTTTATCCGCTCTTGTGTGAAGATGGAAATCTGCTCTCATCCATTTAGTTCCGCTTGCAAACATTATTTTCCTCCCGTTACTGTAATTATCTTATTTTGATTAGATTATATCATTTAAAGAACATTTTATAGAGAATAAATTATAATTAAACTAGAGAATAAGAAATACGTTTTACTAATCAAACTTGATGACAACTGAAACTACGGTTTTAAAATAGAGAGTAAACACAAAAATGTTAATTATGAACCAAGTAGTTGAGTGGTAATGATAATCTGGAAGTATCAATGCAAGTAAAAAAAGCAACTATACTTTGAGATGCTTAATTTTTAATTGTGTATTCATTTTCTATCTACCACACTTTTGATTTTGGATGTTAATTGGTGACAATTCTATCCATTTCTATCAATTCACATACCTGTAGTGCTGCCTATAAACATTGATTTAAAGGATTTATATGGAAGGGAAAGGATGAAATTTACCACCGTTCGTTCTCAAAACGTTAATAAGTTATTATATCAATATTTCAAGTCCCAACCTTTTTTGAGATATTGTATTTTATTCTAACGAAGATTTTCACCGGTCATATTATTTTATAGAAAAATAGTGCTGGTAATTTTTACCCGCCAGCACTAAGTACTATATAATAAAATAAACGAAATATACTACCAATTTTAGAACCCAAAATTAGAACACATTAGGTTCAAATCTATTCAAATTCATTCAATATAAATTTCATTAAAATGCTGACATATAAAGTCTTTTCTAGCTTATTCAAATCGTCAAATATAAAACCAGGTCTTAAAAAAGCTCGTAAAGCTAGCCACTCAAAACGTTAAGACTATTATATATATCATCAAAAGAGAATTGCTTACATGCAGTTCTCTTTTTTTATGCGCAGAAAACTGGCAGTCTCAATTTGCTGCAGCCGTAAGAACGTAGTGATGTACTTATGTAGTTACAAGGCGAACGGAGAGAGTTGCTCTAAACATTAATTTACGTTATATATACGCCGATTGTAAAATTAAGCTAGACAACTAAAAAAACCATTCGTGGTACACTCAAAATGTATTTCCGACTAAAGGAAGACATAGGAGTGATCACGAATAACCTACACCCATCTTGCCACGGATGAACTAGTGATGATAGAGTCTTATTACCACAAAAATATCTCTGTTGCGAAAATAGCCGCTTATTTAAAACGAACTCGAACACCTATTTACAACATCATTAACTTCTTGAAAGAATGCCATACGGCCCTTGAGTATTACCAAAAATACAAGGAAAATAAGAAGCGTTGTGGGCGTCGCAAAATCGTCCTTTCAAAGAAACAACAGGCCTATATCAAAGAAAAAGTCACACAAGGTTGGACTCCTGACGTCATTATTGGTCGGTCGGAAGTATTCATTAAGTTTTCTGTTCGTACCCTATACCGCCAGTTCCAAGAAAAGATCTTTGATGAAACCATACTTTCAATGAAGGGAAAAAAGAAACCCCAATGGTCATAAAGAGCATCGAGGAAAGCAAGCTTTTAAGCGAAATATTACAGAAAGAGCGAAAGATCATCCCCAATTCAAAGAAGAATTTGGCCATATCCAAGATGACATCATTGTAAGTTTCCATCATAAGAGTGTTGTCATCACATTAGTGGAACGTCTATCTAAAGTCATTATTACCTTGAAACCCAATGGGAGAAAGGCAAGCGACATTGAGACAGCCTTGATTCAATGGCTTCAAGGTATTCCAAGGAATTTATTTCGGTCCATTACGTTTGATCGTGGAAAAGAATTTTCTAATTGGAAGTCGTTATGCAACCATCATGATATCTCAATTTACTTTGCGGATCCTGGAACACCTTCACAACGCACTTTAAACGAAAATTCTAACGGTCTACTTCGCAAAGATGGCCTGCCAAAAGAGATGGACTTTAATTAAGTCGACCAATTTTTTGTTTCATCGGTTGCAGACAAGAGAAATAATATCCCAAGAAAGTCGTTGGGATATTAAACGCCATATGGAGGCTGCTGAAAAACTTTAGCAGCCTCGCTTATATGGCAGTTCTCTTTTTTTTTGAGCATGAAAATAGGCAGTCTCAATCTTTTACGCAAAATGTTTAACACTCTAATTATTATTTACTACTAACCATCTTTCTATTTAACACTTCTTTAACAATGCCATGATATAATAATGTCAAAAAGGAGAGGCTAAATATGATTAGCATACTTGTGGTCGAAGATGATATAAAACTAAACCAAATAGTTTGTAAATATTTGAATAACAATAACTACCATGCGATAGGTTGCACGAATCCGATCGAAGCATACGACCTGCTTTTTAATGCGAGATTTGATCTGATTATTTCCGATATTATGATGCCGGAGATTGATGGGTTTGAATTTGCAAAAACTATCCGAGACCAAGATAGGACCATTCCTCTTTTGTTTATGACCTCACGTGATGACATATCGTCTAAACAAAAAGGATTCCGTATCGGAATCGATGATTATTTAGTAAAACCTTTTGATATGGATGAAATGGTCTTGCGCGTCGGTGCTCTTCTTCGTCGTGCTAATATTGCAAATGAACGAAAGCTGACAGTTGGAAAACTTACAATGGATGAGGACGAACGCTGCGCTATTTTAAATGGAGAAGAAATCCCTTTGTCTGTAAGAGAATTTAATATCCTTTATAAGCTACTTTCTTATCCGAAAAAGAGTTTTACTCGAAATCAGCTTATTTCTGAATTTTGGGGATTGGAGAGCGAATCTGGTTTACGAACAGTCGATGTGTTCATCACAAAAATTAGGGAAAAATTTTCAGAGTGTAAAGATTTTGAAATTGTTACGATCCGTGGATTCGGATATAAGGCGGTGATCAAGTGAAAAAAAAGAAAGACAGTCGTATTACTGCAAGTACTATTTCTCTAAAGGAATTTTTCGTCATATTTTTAATCATCTTTTTCGCATGTAGCAATTACCATATCATTTATATACGTCGTTGGGAGACTCAAGCAGACAAGCAAATGATTGTTGTGCTCACTTTGTTATTAACCGTATCGCTTATCGGAGCATTGCTAGTAGGTATCTTTAAAAGGGTATATTTTGATAGACCAATAAGGACGATTGCTGACGCGGCCAAAAGGGTGACTGAAGGAGACTTCAGTGTAAGAATCCCTTCTTATCGTAAAGATAGCAAAAAGGATTATATTGAAGTTTTGATCGAAGACTTTAATAAAATGACAGAGCAGCTTACAACGATCGAAACCCTAAAAACAGATTTTGTAGTAAATGTTTCACATGAAATTAAAGCCCCATTGTCTGTGATCCAGAGCTATGCAACTGCTATACAGGATGATAGTTTATCGACAGAGGAACGACGGGAATATGGGAAAACCATTGTAGAAGCTTCAAAAAAAATGACTGAACTTATCACAAATATTCTCAAATTGAACAAATTAGAGAAACAAGAATTTTTTCCTGTTTCAGAGCCATATGCGCTTGATGAGCAACTCAGAGAGTGCGTACTGAACTTTGAGGAGTTGTGGGGAAAAAAGAATATTACCATGGTAGGAGACGATATAGAAGAAGTAGCTGTGAATTATGATAGTGCACTTTTAGAACTTGTCTGGAACAATTTTATTTCTAATGCTATCAAATTTACTGATGAAGATGGTACGATTTCAATAACACTTAAAAAGGAAAATAATTCTGCCATTGTATCTATAAAAGATACAGGATGTGGCATGAATGAAGAAACTGTGGCACATGTTTTTGACAGATTTTATCAAGGTGATACGTCTCACTCGACAGAGGGAAACGGCTTAGGTCTTGCACTTGTCAAAAAAGTGATCAATTTGATTGGCGGGAAAATGTCAGTCGAGAGTCATGTCAATGAAGGCACAACATTTACTGTTAAATTAAACTGCATACCGTAAAATTTTTAGAGCTTTGGTCCTGTGACCAAAGCTTTTTTAACACTACTTTAACATTTCTTTAACTCGAGATAAACAAAGGATCTACATAATAGAATTATTCCTAAAAGGAAAAGAACTATCAAAAGGAGAGAATCTATGTCAGTAATTGAAGTAAATCATTTAACAAAAGACTATGGTCATGGACGTGGTATATTCGACGTCTCACTACAAGTCAATAAGGGTGAGGTATTAAGCTTTCTCGGACCTAATGGTGCAGGAAAAACAACGACCATTCGTCATTTGGTAGGATTCTCTAATCCAGAGAAAGGCAGTGCGACTATAAATGGATTGTCTTGCAATAAACAGACAAGTAAAATCTTAGAAAATGTAGGATATTTGCCAGGCGAAGTTGCTCTCCCAGAAGGTCTTACAGGTCTTGAGTTCATTCAAATGATGCAAGGCCTTAGAAATTCGTACAACCAGCAAAGACTTGACTATCTTTTAGATATATTTCAGCTTGATCCGAAAGGAAAAATAAAACGCATGAGTTTAGGAAACAAACGTAAACTCGCGGTAGTTACAGCGTTCATGGCAGATCCGGATATATTAATACTGGATGAGCCAACTAGTGGACTTGATCCGGTGATGCAGGAAGTTTTCATAAAATTTATGAAAGAAGAAAAGAGACAAGGGAAAACTATTCTACTATCCAGTCATATATTCAGTGAAGTTGACGCCATTTGTGATACGATCGCAATTATCAAAGATGGGAAGATCGTTTCAACAGTTAAAGCAGCTGATATTCGCTACAATAAAAACAAAATGTTTCATATCACATTTGAAAGCGCACGGGAAGTTAAGCTGTTCGAGAAGGAATCGGATATTACTGTGTCCTATTCGGATATTGAAAAGCATGTTGCCGAAGTCGGAATACATGATAAAGAAATCAATCATTTGCTTACAATATTATCAAAGTATCATATCAAGAGCTTTAGAGAAATAAAATTCACACTTGAAAGTTACTTTATGCGCTTTTATGAAAAAAAGGCTTAAATTTGGGGGAAAATATATGGATGAAATGATTAAGATTAAAAACCTTACAAAAGATTTTGGTGAAGGACGAGGAATATTTGATGTAGATCTCAATATTAAAAAAGGAGAAGTATTCGGTCTAGTCGGCATCAATGGCAGTGGGAAAACGACAATCATGCGACACCTTATGGGTTTTTTGCATCCAGATAAAGGAAATACAAGCATTATGGACAAAGATTGCTGGAAAAAGGCCGCTGAACTAAAAAAGTATGTAGGTTATATTCCTGGAGAAATTTCATTTCCTGATACTCACAGTGGCATGGATTTTCTCAAGTTACAAGCTGATTACATGGGGCTTAAAAGTATGGCTTATGCGGAGGAGTTGATCGATCATCTAAATCTTGATGCAACAGCGAAACTTAAACGCATGAGTAAAGGAATGAAGCAAAAAATCGCCATTGTCAATGCATTTATGTACAATTCTGATATACTGCTGCTGGATGAAGCTACTACAGGGCTTGACCCGCTTATGCAAAAATCATTTACCGAGATTATCAAGAATGAGAAAAAAAAAGGCAAAACCATTTTTATGAGCAGCCATATGTTTGACGAAATGGAAAATAGTTGCGACCGTGTTGCCTTCTTGAAGAATGGTAAGATCATTCATGTGGTAGATATGGAAACAATTCGTGGCAATGAAAAGCTAAAGGAGTATAAAATCGAATTCAATAATAAAGACGATTATAATAAGTTTTCCAAACAACCTTTTAATATCACCCGTCGACAAGACGAATATAATCAAGTAAACATTCATATATGGGATAAAGATATTAACAAACTATTCAATGTACTCTCTATGTTGGATGTGCGTTTTATTTCTCATCAACCTTATACTTTGGAAAAATGTTTCAAAGAAATCTATAACAATACGGAGGTCGCTTAGCATGATTAGTACTACCTTAATGAAACAAACTATCAAAGCAAATTTTTCCCTTTGGGTAATACTTACAGGTGTCCAGGCAGCGATGGTCTCCTTAATAGCAAGCACGGGTATCCCTGTACAATCAACAGGGCAAATATATTATAATATGCTTCCTGGATTGTTATCTGCTGTTTACGTCATCATAACCTCCAATAAGCTGATTGCTTCGCAAGTTGACAAAGGAACAATGGCGTATATTTTATCAACTCCCGTAAAACGCTTAAAAGTAGCTGTTACACAGATTACATTTTTTATAGGGTCCTTATTTTTAATGTTTGTAATCTCCGCCGGAGCACATATACTTTCAGACTATATCGCAATGGGAGATATAAATTCATCGGATATCCAAATTATTCTTTTGCTGAATCTAGGTCTATTTGTGTTGAACATGGCGTTTAGCGGTATCTGCTTCCTTACATCTTGTATTTTTAATCTTTCAAAATATGTAGTTGCTGTAGGCGGCGGGATCGTTGGAGCATTCCTATTATTATCAATTATGGCTATGTTTGGAGAAACATTTCAATATATGAAAAACTTTACGATCGTCTCTCTGTATGATATAAGTTCAATTACGGAAACTTCTTCAAATTTTATCTGGAAATTCATTGTATTAGCTGGGATTGGGGCAGTCACATATATCGTTAGTATGGTAGCCTTTACCAAAAGAGATTTACCCTTGTAAATGAAACGAAAAGAACAATTGCAAAAATATATTAAAATTGGCCTTTAATAATATCCATTTTCAACAAAACAGTTATTAGCGGGAATATATTTTACTGGAAAGATTAGATCTGGAGGAGTTTGAGATTATAAAACTACGTTAGGAACAATCAAATATTGAACTCTCGCAGTTTTTAACTCTGCTGATTGTAAAATTAAGCTAGACAAATAAATAAGCCATTCGTGGTACACTCAAAATGTATTTCCGCCAAAGAAAACATAGGAGTGATCACGAATGACCTATACCCATCTTACCACGGATGAACTGGTGATGATAGAGTCTTACTATCACCAAAATATCAAAATTGCCAAAATAGCTGTGTACCTAAAACAATCTCGAACACCGATTTATAACGTCATCAACTTCCTGAAGAAAGGCCATACGGCCCTCGAGTACTACCAACAGTACAAGGAAAATAAGAAACGCTGTGGCAGATGGAAAATTGTTTTGTCGCAGGAACAACAGACCTACGTCAAGGAAAAAATTGCCCAAGGCTGGACACCGGACGTTATTATTGGCCGTAAAGAGAAACTAATGAGCTGTTCCATGCGAACCCTTTACCGCCAGTTCAAGGAAAAGGTATTCGATGAATCGACTCTGTCCATGAAGGAAGGGTAAGAAGAAACCGAATGGTCATCAAGAACGCCGAGGAAAACAGGCGTTCAAGCGGAATATCGTTGAAAGAGAGAACGATTACCCCACATTTAAAGAAGAATTTGGCCATATCGAAGGCGATACCATTGTTGGCATCCATCATAAGAGTGCTGTCATAACTTTGGTAGAACGTCTATCAAAAATCATCATCACCTTGAAGCCCGATGTGCGGAAGGCGATCTATATTGAGAACACTCTGAACCACTGGTTTGGATCAATTCCCCGGCATTTATTTAAATCCATTACCTTTGATTGTGGAAAAGAATTCTCCAATTGGAAAGCCTTAAGCAACCAGCATGACATCGCTATTTATTTCGCCGATCCAGGAACGCCTTCACAACGAGCGTTGAATGAAAACTCCAATGGTTTGCTGCGAAAAGATGGACTGCCAAAAGATATGGATTTTAATCAAGTCGACCAAGCCTTTGTCTCTTCAGTCGCGAGCAAGAGAAACAATATCCCACGAAAGTCCTTAAATTATCAGACACCGCTGGAAGTATTTTTGAGTTGCGTACACGAAATAGATTTGTCTAGCGTATATTGACAAACGGAATTATCATTAAAGTGGGCGAGATAATATACGTACCCGTTTGACAGAAGGTATAGTTTGGATTTTTTTCGCAATCGGTTCGATTCGATTAAAAGTTTCTTCTAAATCAATCAGCATATAGACGTAACCATCTTTTCCATTACTGACCATATTTCCAATTTTAAGGTTTTCTTGGTCCAAATAGTTCATGATTTTGGACCATGTCTTACCAGTTTGTTGATAAAAAATGGTAAGACGATACGGTGACTGAAATACAAGACGAGTAGCCGGATAGTTGACTGATTCTCTAACCGTTCCAAATAACAAAAAATTGCGCAATGCTCTTACGGCGAGCCGGTCTCCACCCTTCAAAGCTTCCTGAGTAGTTCCGCCAATATGGGGAAGCATTAATATATTAGGGTGTCCAAGGTATTCTTCTTGAGGGAAATCAGTAATGTAACCAGCTATGGTCTCATCCTGCAGGACCTTCAATATTCCTGTACTGTTCACAATCGGGCCACGCCCAAAATTGAGCAAATAGGCTCCTTTTTTCATTTGACGCAGTTTTTCTTCTGTTAGTAAATTTTTTGTTTCATCAGTCAAAGGTAAAACAATGACGACAAAATCTGAAAGGCGGAGCAATTCATCTAAATTGACTTGATTCACATAATCAATATCATGATTACGTCTAGCATAGCCTAATACTTCCATCCCCAGATCATAACAATTTCTGGCAATTTGGGTGCCAATAGCCCCCAATCCCAGTAAGCCAATAGTTTTCCCTTGAAGTTCTTGCCCAATATAAGCTGAACGCTTGGACTCTGACTGCATCAATATATCCGGTCCATTAAGCGTGCGGACCATTTCTGCTGCTGCCGTTACAGGACGGACAGTCAACAATAGGCAAGTCAAAACCAATTCTTTGACTGCATTTGCATTGACTCCTGGCGTGTTTAAAACAACTGTTCCATTTTCAGTAGCGGCTTCTAGATTGATCGTATTGACACCGACCCCTGCTCGAGAAATAACCAATAACTCATCTGTTATCCATTCATCAGGCACATTGGAGCTTCGAACCAAAATGCCTTCTGGATCTCCCACTTGGCTGATTTCAAAGTTTGGATTCTGCAATCTAGCGATGAGACCATCGGCAATGGGATCAATTAATCGTAACTTATACATAGCTCTGCCTCATTTCTTCTACTGTCTCGTAGTCATGCAATGAATAAAATTTTGAATTGTTGCTATTTATTTTATCATTCGCTACACTAAAAGAAAAGATTGAGAGGTTTGAGGCTATGCATATTGAACCAACTAAACTATACATGGATCGCCCTGTTATCGGGAAAGACAGTCAGGTCAAGGAAACCATATTCGGTGAATATACCGAAATCGGCAAACAAAATGCGATTGATCATTCTGAAATCGGCAGTTATACCTATACTGGAGATTATTGCTTTATCCAAAATTCAAAACTAGGCCGTTTTAACAGTATTTCTGATATGGTTCGGATTGGCCCTACGAATCATCCATATGAACGTCCTTCTCAGCACATGTTTACCTACAATGGGAGCGGCTACGATTTTTCTGAAAAAGATACAGATTTTTTAGAAAAAAGACGGAACAAATATACAAATATCGGTAATGATGTCTGGATCGGTCATGGTGTGATCATTCAGTCTGGTATCACTGTGGGAGATGGTGCGGTCATTGGAAGCGGCGCTGTCGTGACTAAAGATGTACAGCCCTATACCATTGTTGGAGGAGTGCCGGCAAAACACATAAAAGATCGTTTTCCAGAAGCTATAAAAGAAAAACTAGCTCAAATCGCATGGTGGGACTGGAGCCGTCAAGAGTTAGAAGAACGTTATGAGGATTTTAAATTGCCTATTGAGATCTTTGTTGAAAAATGGACAACAGATGATAAAAAAGATATTTAAATTATGGATTGCTGTTTAATTAAATAATTGTATTTCTACTCCGTAATGAAGCTATCAAGAATTTATTAAATAGATAAAATAAACGAAATATACTACCAATTTTAGAGCCCAAGATGAGAATACATTAAGTTCAAGTCTATTCAAATCCATTCAGTATAAATTTCTTCAAAACGTTGTAATATCAAGAATTTCATGCTTTTTCATATAGCCAGATGTAAATCCAGATCTTAAGAAAGCTCGTAAGGCTTCTCAATTCTCAAAATATTAATCATTATTATATTGAGATTTTAGGCACTTTCCGTTTTTGGAAGGTGTCTTTTATTTGAAAATAAATATAGCCAAAAAATGCAAAAAAAAAAAACACTACCCATGCTATGAATTAGATAGGAAATTTTTTGAAATTCTGCTATGGCTCTAGTCTGTTGCCGCAGCCCTAGAGCTTTTTTTGTGTCGTAACGACACTTCTTCGTACTTAAGATTTTATAATTAATGCGTAACAACTTATGTGCGCAGGCAACAATAGCTTTCATTCTGGAACCTCTATTCGAAATATGACTATAAAATGAATGAAAGCCTTCATCCTTTGATCTTCCCACAGGCCCTCTAGCCTGAAATAGAGAAGCACCGTATTTAATCTAGAACTTTAATAAATATGTGTTGACCTATTTTTATCTAGCGTTTTTGGGCCATTTTTACTTGGCGGTCACAAGATATAGTTGGTTTTACTCAAGAAGATGACATCATTCAGTTTTATATGGATTCGGAAAAATACCGTTAAGAGCCACGAATTTTCGTTATCTTCATAAATGGCATACTACGTTTTTTCCATAAGTGGATTTGTACTCGCAGCGTACTTATTGTTTTTTATGTAAAAAATAGACTATTATTCAGGTAAATAATTATATATTTAATTAAATATGTATGTTATTGTTTATTTAATTAAATAATTAGATAAGACCACTAGGGGAGCTTGTTGCTGAAATGCTATGGCTGAGAGAGGTAAAAACCTGACCCTTTGGACCTGATCTGGGTAACACCAGCGGAGGAAAAGTGGAATCGATAACTATTACTACAGCAATCCCACTTATGGAGGCTGTATTTCAGTTACAGATAAAGCAACACCACTTTTTTGTCCTTTAAAGGATTAAAAGTGGTGTCTTTTTATTTATAAGATAGCAAAAGAAAGGGGAAATAAGAATTGAACAATAGAAAAATGGTTCAGACAGCTTTAATAATAGCAATCGGTTATATCGGCAGTAGCCTAATTGTTATCCCTTTAGGTTTTATGCGCATTGCCCCGTTACAGCATATGATGAATCTATTAACCAGTGCCTTACTGGGTCCAGGTTATAGTGTGTTGCAAGCCTTTGGAGTATCGTTGTTGCGAAACCTGACCGGAACGGGATCTATTTTGGCTTTTCCAGGTAGTATGATTGGGGCTTTGCTATCCGGAGTGTTTTTTTTGCACCAAAGAAAAATTCGGTCATTGATTTTTGGTGAACTGTTAGGTACTGGAATCATCGGATCGCTCTTAAGTTATCCTATTGCACGGCTTTTCCTGTCGCAGAAAGCATCTTTATTTGCCTTTCTTCCCGGTTTCTTTATTAGCTCATTAGTAGGGACAATAAGTGGATATTTGCTTTTGAGACACCTAATTAAAAGAAAAAAAATTTATTTAGTGAGGGAAGAAAAAAATGAGGAAATTTAAGTTAGTACAACAAATTCGGAAAACAAACCCTTTGGTTCACAATATTACAAATCAAGTAGCTTAATAGAAAACCAAGCATTGGAAATTATGAAAAAGAGAATGGTACCTTTAGCAACTGCATTGACACACAACATTCCTGAAACAGAAGAATTGAGCGGCATGGCAACTCAAACAAAAGATACATATGCAACAGGCTAAACCTTTTCAGCCTGTATTACGGCAGAATTGGCAAAAGAAAAGCTAGTTGAGGAAGCAGTTGAAATTGCAAAAGACTTCATTCAAGCAGCCATTTCTCCCCCTATTGAAGTTGGTCATGGCCAACTAATCATTGGGCTTATGGGGAAGAAGAGAAATGAGCAAAAACATATAAGCAGCACTGGAATTGTATTTTATTGCCGGGATGCAAGATATGGTCGGACAGTCCTTACTCGATTTATGCAACGTCATCAAAAAAAGATGCTCAATCATCTGTTGGGCTGGAATCACTAGAGAAAATAGTTTTCTAGCAGTCTAGTGTACCAATTCCGGCTATTGGAGGCATCTCTGAAGGAACTGCACAAGTGGTTAGAGCAACAGGAGTGGCAGGTATTTCCATCGTTTCGGCAATCACCAGAAGTAATGATATTAAATTGACAGTTAGAAGTTTAAAGAGAAAGTTTAAGGAGGACAAAGGAAATGAACGAACAAAGAACAGTTTTAGTGACAGGTGCAAGCAGAGGTCTAGGTGCTGTTATAGCTAAACAATTTGGTGCAAAAGGTTATCGTGT
Organism: Desemzia sp. RIT 804; assembly: GCF_016892605.1. Lineage (GTDB taxonomy): Bacteria > Bacillota > Bacilli > Lactobacillales > Carnobacteriaceae > Desemzia. Next base: position 253,798 of record NZ_JAFEMV010000003.1, on the reverse strand, counting down.
TGTCGTGAACTACTTTAGAAGCGAAGAAAAAGCATTGCAGGTTGTTGAAGAAATAGGAAATGACAGAGCCATTGCCATCAAAGCAGATGTGCGAGATAAACAACAAGTAGAAGCGATGATCCAAAAAGCTGTCGAACAGCTAGGACCTATAGAGATAGTCGTTAACAATGCTTTGATTAATTTTGAATTCAATCCAGTAACACAAGGAAAAGTTGAAGAGTTAACTTGGGAAAATTATCAAGAGCAGTTTGAAGGAACAATCCAATCCGCATTAAACGTGATTCAAGCAGTACTGCCTGAAATGAAAACAGTTCATTATGGTAGAATCATTAATATCGGAACCAACTTGTTTCAAAATCCGGTAGTGCCTTATCATCAGTACACGACCGCAAAAGCAGCTTTGATTGGATTTACCAGAAATATGGCTAAAGAGTTGGGAGCGTATGGAGTCACGGTCAATATGGTATCCGGTGGATTACTGCAGAAAACCGATGCCAGTGCAGTGACCACACCTGAAGTATTCGACTTAATAGCGGCTAATTCTGCATTGAAACGTGTGACAGAACCGGCTGATATGGCAGAAGTCGTCGTATTTATGGGAACAGAAGCTTCCAGAGGGGTAACCGGGCAGAATATTGTAGTAGATAGTGGATTGACTATGAATTAAGCAGATTAAAAAAAACAAGCCCCAATCAATTTAAAAGAAAAGGTACAAAATAAACTTATGGAGTTGAAAATAATGAATAATATAAAAAAAGTACTAACAATTGCAGGCAGCGATGCCAGTGGCGGTGCTGGTCTCGCAGCAGACCTAAAGACCTTCTCAGAATATAGCACTTATGGTATGGTGGCTTTGACTACTATTGCTACGATGGATCCAGATAATAATTGGAAGCATAATGTCACCACTATGCCAATTGCCGTTGTGGAAGAACAATTAAAAACTATTCTGGCAGGAGATACTAAAATTGCAGCTATGAAAACAGGTATGATTGGCTCAGTAGAGATTGTTGAACTTGTAGCCAAAACAATCTCTGCTTATCAATTCCCTAAAGTTGTTATTGACCCTGTTCTAGCATGTAAAGGTGAAGATGATTTATTAAATCCTGAAACAGCAGAAGCTATTCAAAAATATCTATTACCTCTTGCGGATGTTGCAACTCCAAATCTTCTTGAAGCTGGTATCTTTTCAGGACTAGGAAAACTAACAACCCTTGAAGATATGAAAAAAGCTGCTGAAAAAATTTATAATCTTGGTACAAAACATGTAGTAGTTAAAGGTGGAAAAAACTTTGAAGGCGATAAAGCCATAGATGTTTATTATGACGGAGAAAAACATTACACCCTTGAAACAGCAAAAATCCATCCTGCTTACAACCATGGAGCTGGGTGCACTTTCGCTGCTGCAATTACAGCTGGACTAGCAACTGGGCTATCCGAAAAAGAAGCTATTTTCAAGGCTAAGGACTTTGTTACAGCAGCTATTGAGCATGGATTTCGTTTTAATGAATTTGTTGGCCCAGTTTTCCATGGTGCCTACCGAGTAAAAGAATCAGAAATAATCTAAAGAAATTAATATTAAATGATAGTGACGTAGTATTTATACATGCCGATTGCAAAATTAAGCTAAACAACTAAAAAATCCATTCGTTGTACACTCAAAATGTATTTCTGACCAAAGAAAATATAGGAGTGTTCACGAATGCCCTACACCCATCGTACCACTGAAGAACTTGTGAGGACAGAAGCTTATTTCCATCAAAACGTTTCTGTTTTGAATATTGCCATCTACGTTGGTTGTTCGCGTCAAACGATTCATAACGTAGTAGTGACTTTCCTGAGGAAGGCCATACTGCTCTTGATTACTTTAAACAATACAAAGAAAATAAGAAACGTTGTGGTAGATGCTCTATTACTTTACCACATGACCAACAAGAATACATTCAAATGACTGTAGCTCAAGGATGGACTCCAGATGTCATTATAGGTCGCGCTGAAAGAAAAATTTCTTGTTCAATGCGTGCTTTGTACCGACAATTCAAAAAAGGAATTTTTAATCAAACAACCCTTCCAATGAAAGGAAAACGTAAACCCAATAGTCATAAAGAAAAATGTGGGAAACAAACTTTCAAAAGGAAACTATCGGAAAGGCTAAACGATTATCCTATTCTTAAAGAAGAGCTTGATCACCCAGAGGGTGACGCGATTATTGGAGTACATTATAAAAGAGTAGTAATCAAAACGATATGGCTATTTACTTTGCGGATCCAGGAATACCCTCTCAAAGAGCTTTAAACGAGCATTTTAACGGCCTGCTACGTAAAGACGGTTTACCAAAATAAATGGATTTTAACCAAGTGGATCAACAGTTTGTTTCGGCAGTAGCTTCAATAAGAAACCAAATACCCAGAAAATCTTTGTACTACCAGACACCGTTGGAAGTATTTTTGAAGTACATTAACGAATGGGAACAGTCTAACTTAATTTGACAAACTAAATAGGCTACATTTTAATATGGCAGTTCTTTTTTTGTGCACGAAAACTGGCATACTCAATATGCTTCAACCTTAAGAATGTAAGAATAGTTTGAAGATTAAATCATTCTAGAAGAAGCTCTCTTCCTATGGTGGTATACTTAAAAAAGCAAAAGAGTCGATTTTATTTATAAAGGAGCGTTTATCATGGAAAACTATCCGAAGAATGGAAGGATTGACACTGTCTCAAAAGTAATTGATGCTTCACCGCAGACACTTTATCAAGCATTTATGGATCCGAACTCTTTAGTGAAATGGTTGCCTCCAGAAGGTATGAGAGGAGAAATAAGTTTTTTTGAACCAGTAGTAGGTGGGAGATTTCAATTAACGCTCACTTACGAGGATGAATATGCCTCTCAAGGTAAAACAACTGAAAACTCAGATGCTTTAGAAGGTACCTTTATCGAATTGCTACCTGATAAGAAAATCGTAGAGGCTGGTGTATTTGAATCAGATGATTCTGCCTTTGCAGGGAATATGGTGATGACGTGGTACTTTGAAGAAGTAGTCCCAGGCACAAAAGTAACGATTATTGCTGAAAATGTCCCTGAAGGCATCAAAAAAGAAGACCATATTGATGGACTAAGTTCCACACTGGAAAACCTGGAACGTTTTGTAAAGACAAGTTAGATAACACTGTACTTTATGAAGAGCTTACTGATTTTCTTGATGTGTATCCTATATGATGTATTGAATGTATTTCAGGAGGAATCAGCAGAATTCTATCAGGTGACAGTGGTCTTTTTTGATTTGCAATTAGTCGTCAAATCTAGTTAACAATAGCGTTCTCCTTTTCTTTAACTAGTGTATTTTGCTGTGGTTCAAATTGGTTCGCAGTTCCCAGTGATCAAACATTTTAGATAGAGTAAATTTAAAGCAACAGTAATATACTGTTGCTTTTTTCTGTTCCTTATTTTGAATTTCATTCTAATAAAATAATTGACATTCTTTGTACAAGTTATCTGCTCAATAAACAAAAATTTGTTTGTGACTTCGCGGTTTATCCTGTATTATTTAATGAAGAATGTAAAACCAGATATTGTGATGTTAGGCAAAGGATATGGGAAATAATAATGGATTTAAGAAATAGTGCGATGTGGTTTTGAAAATGGAACAGCCATTTTCTAAAGTACGCAGGTATTGAAAAAATTTCCGTTAATGTAGTCATCACTCCTCTTATCTCACTGAAAGTATTTAGTGTTACACTAACAAGGTGGTGGGGAAAATGAATTCAAAAGAAAAAATGTTAGAGTTGATCAAAAAGAAACAAGCAGGCGGCGGAAAATCTAAACAGGTTGATACACCTAAAAATGATATGAAAAACATGCGCAAAGGTCCGAAGATTTTTAACAAGTAGTCTGATTTACAATATTTTGAAGATATGAGTCGGTAATTTTATATGATATTTTTTATGAATTGTGATTATTTACAGTTCTGTGTAATATTACAATATTGGGTATCAAGAGAGAATTGCTTATTGCAGTTCTCTTCTTTTTGTATACGAAAGTTGTGGATCTTAATTTTTTGTAACTGTAAGGATATAGTTATTTCTGGATGTAGTATGAAGCTAACGTAGGGAGAGTTATTCAAAATATCAATTCTTTGCTACATTAGTGTAACTCAGAGATGTTTCTAAAAGCAATTGATCAAAAAAGTGGCAGTTTCGAAATAGCAACGTTTTGATGGAAATAAGCTTTTGTAATTACAAGTTTTTTACTGGTAGGATAGGTGTAGGTCATTCGTAATCACTACTATATTTTCTTTGGTCGGAAATACATTGTAAGTGAATCTGGAATGGCTTTTTACTAATATTACGTGTATAAACATTAAAGAAAAGTAATGACAGTTACTTGCCAATATGTTTTATTAGTTCTTTTTTGATAGAATATGTAATAGTATCTATCTAAGTATATGATGAGAAAGGAACTTTTTAGTATGAAGAAAAAGGATTTTATCATCCAAGACTTATTAAGTAAAATATACCAAAATAAATTTACTGCATCCTCTTTATTACCCCCTGAAAGGGAGTTAATGAAGACTTATTCTGTCTCTCGTAACACGATTCGAGAAGCAATTAAAAACTTAAAAGAAATTGGGATGATTATCTCTATCCAAGGAAGAGGAAATGTTGTCCAGCCTTATAATAAGAATGCATCACTAATATATAGTTCTATTACTGAGAAGAAATCAAATCAAATTCACTCGCGTGTTAATTTCCTACGTTTAGAGTACGCTACGGTTCATGACAGACAGATTTTTGACTTAAAGACTAATGCGAAAGTTTGGCACTTTCAACGAGTTCGTGTGGTCGATGGCAAAGTTATGGAAATTCAAACATCAAAATTGCCACAAATTATTTTTCATTACATAGATCAAAAAGATGTGAAAGAGTCGATACAAAAATTAGTCACTGATATGGAGCTGGATATATCTCATAGTATTGCTACTATGGAAGCTATTAACTTAAGTGAAGCAGAAGGAAAAATGTTGCACGAGAAAAAGAACACAGCGGCTATGAAAATCATCAGTCGTGGAATTTTACGAGATGGGATTGTTTTTGAGTACACAGAAAGAGTTGTTGTTAATTATAAAGGGACCTTTAAACTACCGTTCTCGAAAGATATTTATAACTATCGTCATCAATAGAAAATTGAAGCATAACAAATTGGTACTTGAGACCGCTTTACTATAAGCAGTTTTAAGTACCAATTTTATTGTTTAATAAGGATTAATCGTTGATATTATAAGGAAATTTACTTCTATCCTTTATTTTGAAGATTAGTACCAATCGTGATAATCTTCAGTCATAAACGATATGGAGGTAAAAAATATGAAAAATGGGTTTACTAAAGACTTTTTATGGGGAGGTGCAATCGCTGCCAATCAATCTGAAGGTGCTTATCTAGAAGATGGAAAAGGGCTTGGGATTTGTGATATTTTGGAAGTTGGTAAAAAGCGGCTCTTAGAGGTTGATATGAATTTAAAAGATAATTGTTATTATCCATCTCATGAGGCGATTGATTTTTATCATCAATATCCAAACGACATCAAGTTGTTTAAAGAAATGGGACTTAAGAGCTTTCGTACATCAATTAATTGGGCTAGAATATTTCCTAATGGAGATGAAGCTACACCAAATGAGGAAGGATTAAGATTTTATGACAAACTGTTTAACGAACTTAAAGAAGCTGGAATTGAACCTATTGTCACAATTTCTCATTACGAAACACCTCTTTATTTAGTTAAGAGATACGGTGGTTGGGATAATCGAAAATTAATTGACTTCTTTTTGAAATATTGTGAAGTAATATTTAAACGATACCAACATCAAGTAAAGTATTGGATGTCTTTTAATGAAATCAATAATGTAGTTAAAATTCCATGGCTAGCAGCAGCAATTGATGTTAGTGAAGATGAAAAACCTGCTCAAAGAATGTATCAAGCGGCTCATAATATGTTTGTAGCGCATGCATTGGCAACCAAAAAGCTGAAAGAAATCAATTCTGAGTCACAAATGGGTGTGATGTTATCACTTAGTGGTATTTATCCGGATACTTGTCATCCAAAAGATGTTTTTGGTTCTTTTGAGTTTAGACGGAAATCTTTATTCTTTGGCGATGTAATGATTCGAGGCGAATATCCAAGTTATTCTAAACGGATGTTTGAAGAGCTGGGTATTGATATTAAGATGAAAGCAGACGATTTAGACATTATTTCAAGTTACACCAGTGATTATTTAGCTTTTAGTTATTACTTAACCACGGTTTATTCTCATACAGAAACGATGAAAACTGGGACAGGCGGACCTGTAGGAAAAACTAATCCTCATTTAGCCACTTCAGAATGGGGCTGGCAAATCGATCCCTTAGGTTTACGATATGTCTGCAACGAACTTTACGACCGCTATCAAATTCCGTTAATGATTGCCGAAAATGGCCTTGGTGGAAGAGATTATGTCAACAAAACTGGTGAAATAAACGACTTAGACCGCATTGATTATCTTCGTTCTCATTTATTAGCAATTAATGAAGCTTTGAATGATGGTTGTGAAATTTTAGCTTACACTTGGTGGGGCATTATTGACATTGTAAGCGCGGGAACAGGAGAGATGGAAAAACGCTATGGTCTGATCTATGTAGATAAAAATAATACTGGAAAAGGTACTTTAAAAAGAATACCTAAAGAGAGCTTTTATTATTACCAAGCAGTGATTCAGTCAGGTGGACAAAGCCTTATGGAATCCAAGGACATATATTAGATGATATCTAGGAGGAAGTTAAAATGAAAGGTTTAGATAATTTTTCACTGAAAATTAGCGAAATTGCCGTTAAGGTTGATCAAAATAAATACTTATATGCCATTAAAACTGCTTTTACTCAATATATGCCATTTATTATTGTAGGATCATTTGCCACATTGTTTAACACATTATTGTGTTCGCCGACAGTAGGTTTAGCACAGTTTGCACCTTTTTCTTTCTTAACAGCTTTATCTCCAGCATTTACGGCAGTTAATTTTGCCACAATGTCAACCATGTCTTTAGCTATTGCGTTCTTGATTGGTGCTTTAATTGGTGATAGGAACGGTCAGAACGCAATGTATAGTTCATTAGTTGCTCTGATTGCTTTTATAACGATAATGCCTCAATCCATTACAACAGTTGTCGAAGGCGCGGAAAGCATCCTAACAAGTGGTTTAGCAGCAACCAGTATTAATGCACAAGGATTGTTTGTTGCGATGATTGTATCAATTATTGCAGTAGAATTTTTTTCTAAATTAATGTCCCTTGATAAGATAAAAATTAAAATGCCAGAAGCAGTTCCGATTGGAATTTCAAGATCATTTAATTCGTTGATTCCTATTTTAATTGTTTTACTGACCTTCTCAATAGTGGGTACCTTGATTTACAATTTTTCTGGACAATATTTAAGCGATATAATTTATAGTTTACTCCAAAGACCACTGGAAGGTGCTATGCAAAATGGACCAGTAGGTATCGTCTTGTTAGCCTTAGCATCTGCTATATTTTGGATTTTTGGTATTCATGGAAATATGGTAATAATGCCGATACTAAGTCCGTTGGCTCTAGCGGGTTTAGCAGAAAATATTACAAAAGTTGATGCTGGAGAGGTAGCGTCTAACCCTCTAACGATGACTTTCTTTAGAGTTTATGTCGTAGCTGGTGGAGCTGGGGTCACCATTGCATTAATATTGTCAATCTTGATGTTCTCTAAAAAAGAAGATGAGCGAATGATGGCAAAATTAGCATTTGTGCCTGGTTTATTAGGAATTAATGAACCTTTAGTTTTTGGACTCCCAATTGTTTTGAGCCCATTCTATGCTATACCATTTATTTTGTCTCAAGTTTCTGCTGCAACAATAGCCTATATAGCTAGTGCAGTTAATTTTATTCCAAATAGTATTGTTGAAGTTCCTTTTGGTCTGCCATTATTCGTCAATGCTTTTATCGGATATCAAACATTTTCAGCAGTAATTGTGCAATTACTTGTAATCCTAGTGGCTTTTGGAATTTACACGCCTTTTGTAATTGCTTCAAGTCGTTCAAAAAACATTTTAGAGACGAGATAGTCTCTGTTACTAAAAGAACCAACAACTTATTCCCTAAAAAGAAAAAAGGTGTTGGTTTTTTTATATTTCGTTTGCTAAGTTAAATTAGACAGTTCTCACTCATTAACGTAATTCAAAAGTAAGTCTAATGGTGCATGATAATGTAAAGAAGTTCTTGAAATTTGTTTTTTATCGAAGCTATCGCAGAGACTAATCTTTGTTCCATTGAGTTAAAATCCATTTCTTTGAATAATACATATTTTTTTGAAGTAGACCATTTTAAAATACTTATTTAAAATTTGTAGGTATAGCATTGTTGAAAAAGTGTTGCCTTTAATAGGACAATTCACCAAATGGAAATATTATTACGTAAACTATCCCCTGAAACCGTATAAAAAACCCCTTATAAAAAAGAATCTTACTGTTAAAACTATCCCGAGGTTTTCTTATTTAATTCTTGCTAGATAACTTAAATGCCGAATTATTCAAAATAGAGTATTTTCAATAAAAGAACAAACCGACAATACCTGACAGAATCATGATCAGTATGGGATTCAATTTGTACTTTCTTAATAAAAATAGGGCAAGTATAAATACAAGTATCGCAGTGATATTTACGCTCATTTCTTTAATGTCCAATGATGGAGTTCCGAAAAATGCAAGCAAAATGATCGTAGATGCTGCCGATCCGATAAGGCCAATAGAACTTGATCGTAATCCTTTTAAGATATTGGAAATGCTGTCAATGTCTTTATGCTTCTTAAAAAAATTATATAAAGCGATCGAAATAATAAATCCAGATAAAATACTTCCTACTGTAGCTGTAATAGCTCCTAATATACCTGCAATACGTATGCCGACAAAAGAAGCAGTATTCACTACCAAAGGGCCGGGTGTCATTTGAGAAATTGTAATAATATCTGTATATTCTTGTAGTGATAGCCAGTTATGAGAATTTACGACCTCTTCTTGTATGAAGGGTATAATCGCATATCCGCCGCCGATACTAAATAAACCGATTTTTAAAAAGTTGATAAATAGAGTCAGGATAATATTATTCACTTTCGACGCCTCCAAGCTTATTCTTTATAAGGGTCTGGGCTAAACACAAGACAGAGCAAAAGATAATGATGTAAAGCACATTCACATTGAAAATAAAATTAGCTAAGAATGCAAAAGGAGCCATTAATGTTAAGAGCAGATTTTTTTCTTTTAGAACGCCTTGCCACATATCAATTAATAAATCAACAATCGTAGCAGCAACTCCTGCTTCCATGCCCTTTAATATCGAAGAAATAATATTGTTGTCTCTAAAAGATTGGTAGAAAAATGAGATGATCGATAAAATGATTATGGGAGGTGCAATTGTTCCGATACAAGTCACGATTGCACCTTTCAACCCAGAAATTCGATAACCAACTAATACTGCAATGTTAACGGCAATAGCTCCGGGAGTCGATTGAGCAATGGCAGCCATATCTAATAATTCTTGTTCACTAATCATTTTTAAATCATCAACAAAGTATTTGCGCATCATAGGGATTACGACATATCCGCCTCCAAAAGTAAACGCACTAATAGAGAATGAAAACCGAAAAAGCAAAAAATATACTTTTAGTTTATTTAAGTGCAAAGTAAATCGATCTCCTTTTTGTGAATTTTACCTTTGTCTAGTATATTGGATAGAGAGTACATAAGTAAAATTACATATTTTTATAAAACACATTAACGTTTAGTTATAGATAGGGGATAGGTATGAAAATCAGACATCTAAGAATTTTTAAAGCTGTATGCGAGGAAGGAAGTATTACAAAGGCTTCTGAAAAATTATTTATAACGCAACCTGCTGTTTCGACTGCCGTCAATGAACTAGAAACTTATTTGGGAGTTCGTTTGTTTGATAGAGTCTCTAGAAAAATACAATTAAATGAAACCGGCAAGCTTTTTTTGGCGAAAGCAACAAACCTTTTAGCGTTATATGATGATTTAGAAAAGAACACAAAAAGCCTAGAAGAGGATGCAACTCTCAAGATTGGGTCAAGTATAACGATTGCTAATTTTATATTGCCTCAAGTAATGGTTAAGTTTGAAACGATTTGCAAAAATACACCTACTAGAGTCGTGGTAGAGAATGCCAGAACGATCGAGAATATGGTGAGTGAAAATAAAGTAGACATCGGTTTAGTTGAAGGAGTTGTTTACAATAAAGAATTGAAGAATTTCCCATTTTCTTCATCTGAATTGCTGGTAATTTGTTCTCCTCAACATAAATATGCAAAAGCGAAAACGGTAGATATTAATGAGTTAAAAGCTGAAAAGTTTTTACTAAGAGAAGAAGGCAGCGCGATTAGAGATGTTTTTGATAGTGCATTATTATTACACAATATACGTGTGACTCCAGTATGGACAAGTGTAAATTCACAAGCTTTGATTCAAGCAGTAAAACAGAATTTAGGAATAAGTGTTTTGCCAAGGCAAAAAGTTGAAAGCGAACTTAATAATGGAGAGGTAGTAGAAATAAAAGTAAATCATTTAGAACTGATAAGTGTAAATCATATTATTTTCAGTAAAGGTAAGTATCAAACAAAACCTTTTAATAAGTTAATTGAAATCCTTCGCAATGAAGAAATTTAAGTTTATGCATTTTCTATGATAAAAAAAAGCTTAATTTGACAAATCAGAATCATAAAAAAATTTTAGACGTATGAATAATAAATAGGAGGTCTATATCAATGAAACAAAATAAATATGACAACACAAATTTCTTTTCCGCGTATGGGCAAATGTCCCGCTCCATTAAAGGACTTGAAGGTGCAGGAGAATGGCATATGTTTAAAGAATTGCTCCCTGATCTAAAAGATAAAAACATACTCGATTTGGGTTGTGGTTTCGGATGGCACTGTCGGTATGCTCGCGAACAGCAGGCGAATTCCGTTATAGGAGTAGATATATCTGAAAATATGCTTAAAAAAGCTCGTGAAATGACAAAAGATCCTTTAATTTCGTATATACAACTGCCGATTTAAGACATCAATTTTTCGAATTCACAATTTGATGTTGTAGTTAGTTCACTTGCTTTTCATTATATTCAGTCATTTAAACCGGTTTGTGAAAAGATTTATGATTATCTAAAGCCAGAAGGTGTTTTTGTTTTCTCAGTTGAGCATCCTATTTTCACGTCTCGAAACGAACAAGATTGGTATTATGATGAACAGGAGAACCGTCTACATTGGCCAGTTGATAACTACCAAATAGAAGGAGTACGTGACACAGCATTCTTAAATGAGAATGTTACAAAATATCATCGTACGATTTCTACATATATAAATGACTTAATTGATACTGGTTTTGTTATTCGTGCAGTTAAAGAATCTGTTCCATCTGATGAAATGCTGGAAAGTACTCCTGAAATGAAAGATGAGAACCGAAGACCTATGTTTTTAATGATCTTAGCAGGAAAAAATAACTAGACTTTTTAATGAAGGGTCAAAGAAAGATTTATTTCAATCTTCTATAATTTAGACCAGTTTTCCAAAGCTAAGAAAACAGTTTGGCGCATCAAGAGAGCGGGACAAAACGTCTTTTAGGAGTATTCATTATAAAGCACGCTGAGAAGGAGTTCTAGTATCCAAAAAGTAAATATCCATATCATTTGTTTGATTTTTTTAGTATAGCGTATTGAAAATCTTAGTTAATAGATAGTCTTTTTAAGTCCTTTCGATATATTTATATGATTCCGCTTGATAAAATTAAGGTACAGCTACAAGAAAGGAAGAACTTTCTATGAAAGACAACCTTACTGTAAAAACACTTTTTCTCAGTACATCTGCCCTTTTAGTATTTGGGTGTGGAAATAATGAAGTTGGTAATGTGGAAGAAGATTCAACTGAACAATCCACAGAATCTAGTTCACAAGACGAAGATATACAAAGTTCAGATAAAATAGAATCTAGTAAAGAGATTGAAGGAACAGCAGAAGGAGAGAGCGGGAACGGGTCTCAAATTGAAGATGAAATCGGAAATGACTTTGATGAAACAGAAATGAGAGAATACGTCCGCTCATTAGCTGAAAATCCAGAAGCAGTTGAAGAGCAGGCTTTAGAAAATCTGGAGCTTAGAGGAATTCATCAAAATACCTTTATCTATAGTGGCAGAGTCCATCCAGATAATATCGTTTATATGCAATTCGAGGGAGATACAGAGTATTCAAACGATAAAATAGATATAGAAGTGAATGATGAGGGATACTTTACAATTGTTTTTGATGAATGGAATCTTGAATCACACGATGAGGTTCTTTTGACCATAGCCGTTCCTGGCGTACATCGAGAAGATGTCTTTCATTTGCCTATCCACGCTGCAAAAGAAGGCATGGAAGTGATTGAAACTTATACTGCCCCAGAAGAAGAAAAAACTCAACTCTCTGAATCTCTAGAATTGAATACCATTTACCCTACCACACTTGTTTATAATAGTCCCTTTAATGGGCAGGCAGAAGCTGTTGCCTATCAAATGAATGACAAAATATACACTGTACAAACACCGGAGACAGGGGATGAGGGCTCTACTTATTTTCAAACACTATTTGAAGAATACCCTGAAGCTGGTCAACTTATTACATTTTATATCCCTATGAATGGGGTCATTGCAACTGTGAAAAAAGAAGTAGAGGAAATTTCCGAAGAGGCTCAAACAGCAATTGCTCAGATACAAGAGCAAACAGAATTCTCCGCAATCGGTAAAGATAAGGGTGAAGCCGGAGAAGAAAATAATGCAACAGTCTTCCATGGAAAAACGGTCCCTAATGCTCATATAGCTATTGCTGGAGAAAAGCAAAGTGATTTGGCTTCGATTAAGTCAGATGAAAATGGAGACTTTACACTGTCATTTTATCCTCCACTTCCTCAAGAAGAGGATATGTTATATTTTACTATTAGAGATGAAGATGGCTACACAGAAACCTTTGAAATCAAAGCAGAATAAAATAAAAGAAGCCCATGACGGCCTCTTATTGAATGAAGTTACCACACACTACCATTCGATCAGAGCAGTTGTCATGAGCTTCTTTTATTATAATTTATCTTTTATTTTATTCACAATACCTTTTACGGGAGTCGTAGCGGGTTCGATATCAATTGATTTTTGAACCAATTCATGTCTTTCTCCCAGGTTTTCATCGTACTTTTTATCCCATAACTCTTTTTGTCTTTTCTTGACCATTGGCACCATTGCTTTTGGAACGACATTTCGGTAATCATTTGTTTCACCGGTCAATACTTTGATGGACTCTTTGATGACGTCTTCCGGTTCTAATTGTTCATAAGGAAATGCCAGTTGTTCATAATCAAAAATGCGTTCTTCCGGATTGTCGCGCCACATTCTCCAAGCTTCAAACTCGCGGTCATTGAATCCAGTCAAGTAAGGCCCTGGGTTAATGGTTGCTACTTGCACATTGAACTCTTGCAGTTCTTTACTCAGCGATTCGGCAAATGCTTCCAAGGCAAATTTCGATCCGCCATATGGTCCTGATAACGGATCGGCCATCAATCCAGAAACAGAAGACATGAACACGATCTTTCCTCTTTGTTTCTTGACCATTTCCTTAGCTATTTTTTGAGTTAATAAGGTTGGTCCAAATACATTTACTTCAAATTGATTGCGCAAACGTTCTTCTGGTATATCTGCCAATGATCCGCCTTCTGAGATACCAGCATTATTCAATAATACGTCAATATCCCAAGTCCACGCTCTTTCTCTATCTGCTGGATCAGTTACGTCTAATTTTTCAATTTGCAACTCAATTTCTTTTTCTTTTGCTTCTTTTTCCAATGCAGAAACTTCCGACATTGTTTCGACCCCTGCGATAACTTTTTTCCCTTGTTCTGCTAAACCAAAAGCAATGCCTTTTCCAAATCCAGTTCCTGCTCCCGTGATCAGATACGTTTCTTGCACCATATACTATTCCTCCTAAAAGATTTAATAGATTGGTTATTGTATAAAAAGTATAACGGTTATCAGAAACTATTTTCTACTAATAAGCACAGTTTTTTATAAAGTTCGCTGGAATATCTCCAGAGAACTATGAACTACTCAATAAATGTGCTGTAAAAGGAAATGAATCCTTCAAGTTTAGTCAGATAAGCTTAGCATTCCTTCATATAGATAGTAAATTTCTAAGGTGCCATTGTTTCCTGGTTCCCAATAGTATTTTTCCTCAGCCACGCGGCGTAGACCCTTGTATTCATAGTAATGATAATCAGAGGAATTGTCGGTAAACAAATAGAAATTCTCTGCTTGATGTTGTTTAAGGTAATCATAAAAATGATTATACAGCAGTCCCCCAATACCCAATCCTTTAAATTCTTCTTTCACGATAAGCAAATTTAAACCAGCGTCATATTTTTTTCGGCTTTTTTCTAAAAGAAATTCATTGATTTCCAATGTCTGAACATATTTCAAAAAGATAGAATCAGGTTCAGTAATACGTAAAATTTTTTCCAATGAAGAAATATTCTTCCTGGTGCTGATTTTTTGAATATTGGTTTGGTTTACTAAGCCTGATGCTACGATTCCGACTATATCACCGCCTATTTGAGCAACAAATATATCATCTGATTCCAGTAACAAATCACTTAGAAAAAAATCAGCCATTGGAGCTACTAAATTGTTTGGTACCCATGACCGATAATCCCAAGTGGTAATCACTAAATCCAAAATAGAATCATAATCCCCAGGCATCATCTTTCTTAATATAGTGTCTTGTTTCATTCCTAAGCTCTCCTTGTTTGAAAGTATTCGTCTATGTGCAACTATCTATTACAAGATTCTATCAAAACATCCAAGAAATCAATATAACAGCCAGAACGATTTGGAAACAGCCGATCAATAAACCGTACAGCATAGTTCGAGGGCCTTCTTTCAGGATATCAGAGAACTTGACTTGCAATCCGATTGCAGCTAAAGCAGTGATTTCAAATTGGTTGCTGATGACTTCGGAGCTGTGGACCATTAGGGAAGGCAAAGGCAGAAAGCTTCTCAGCATGAATAGAATAAAGAATCCAATAATAAACCAAGGAATATTTAGAAGACTTGAACCCTTTTTCACTTCAGTGGTTGAATCACTAGTCGTTTTAGAAAATAGCGGTTCTTCCTCTTTGGTATTTAATTTGCTGAAATATAAGGCTATACCTACAATGAGGAGAACTCTCATGAGTTTAAAGACAATGGATAAATTAGTTACGTCCATACTGACCAGCTTAGCAGAAGCAACGACTTGTCCGATGGATTGGACCGTTCCTCCGATCAGCGCAGATGTTTGAACGACTTCATGGTGATACAGAACAGAAGAGAGAATTGGCAACGAGACCATCAATATCGTTCCAATGACGTTGACTATGGTAATGGACATGGCTTTATCTTTCTTGTCGGCATTAATTACCGGAGAAACGGTCCCAATAGCAGAAGAGCCGCAGACCGCATTACCGGCACCCATCAACAAAGACATCTTTTTATTGAACTTCATAGTTCGACCGATCCAATAAGCAAATAAAATCGTCAAAACCATTTGAAGAATCACGAAAATAAATCCCGTAGAACCAACTTGTTTGATGATCTGGAAATCTAAGATCAGTCCGTTTAACACGATCGACCACTCCAAAAGGGCTTTTTCGGAAAATTTAGTTCCGCTTTTCAAATAAGGTTTGTTTAAAACAGTGTTGCCCAGCAGGATCCCTAAAAAAATAGCGATCAATGCTGCTCCTACATTCGGTAGGAAGTTCGCTAGATACTGGCTTATTAATGAAACCATGATGCTGATCATTAGACCAGGCACGATGAAATGGTAGTTTTTCAATTGGGTATACACGTTAAGTCTCCTTCAAAACTTTATTCTATGTGATTATCATATAGCTGAATTTGTATAAAATAAAATAATCATTTATTATATTTTTATAAGATAATATTATGAAGGAGCTGTATGAGATGTTAGATTACCGATACCAAACGTTTCTTACGCTGACAGAAGAAATGAATTACACAGCAACAGCCAAAAGACTGCACATTACCCAACCCGCTGTCACTCAACACATCCAATATTTGCAACAGGAGCTAGGAATCGAACTGATGCACTACGAGAACAGACAACTGTCTTTAACCGCTAAAGGCAAGCAGTTGCAAAAGGACCTTTATTTGCTGCAAAGAGAGATCACTAAAGTGCAAGAACAATTGGCTTCTACTGTAGAACACACTAATCTTACATTTGGAGCTTCTTTGACGATCGGGGAATATATGATGCCCGACCTTATAGAGCTGTATTTGATCCAAAATCCAACACACGATATTTCAATGGTAACAGACAATACACAACACTTGATTGAACTGTTGGAACACGGAAAAATCGATTTTGCACTTGTAGAAGGTGAATTCAATCAATCTGTATTCGATTTTCAGAAAATCGCAGAAGAACCGTTTATCGCTGTTTGTTCCGAGGAAAGTCCCTTATGGAAAAAAGATCGCAGCATCAATGAACTATTTTCTACACTTCTTTTGGTGCGAGAAGAGGGATCAGGAACACGACTTATTTTCGAAACAGCTATAAAAAATAAAGGAATCCATTTAGACAGCTTCTCGAAAGTCATGACAATTGGAAGTATCGGTACGATAAAAAAACTGGTCGAAAAAAATTTAGGGATTACTTTCGTTTATCAGAAGGCTGTGGAAGAAGAACTGAAAAACGGAATCTTGAAAAAGATTCCGTTAAGTGATTTTAGTGTAGTTCATCCGTTTTATTTGATTTATTTGAAGAGGATTCAGTTAAGAGAAGTAGAAACGATGGAGGAG
This sequence comes from Desemzia sp. RIT 804, assembly GCF_016892605.1. Classification (GTDB taxonomy): domain Bacteria; phylum Bacillota; class Bacilli; order Lactobacillales; family Carnobacteriaceae; genus Desemzia. Next base: position 236,858 of record NZ_JAFEMV010000003.1, on the reverse strand, counting down.
TTTTTGGCATTGCTGGGATGAACAAGTGTAGATTGATTTAGAGTATTTTTTTCAAAAAGTAAGATTGTCTTTATACCATTAATTTTATAACTCCGTCTTGTCATTAACAAAAAATAGAAATAGGCGACTTCCTCCATTTCCGGAGGTAAATCGTCTATTTTTTATCTTATGTTTTTTCATCTTTTTTTTGACTAAAAGTTCTTTTAGGGAGCTTGATGAAAACAGTGGTTCCAATATTCAGTTCAGATTTGTATGAAATAGCATTGTCAGTATCGTAAAACAAGGAAATTCTTTGTTGAACATTACGAATTCCATAGTGTTTGCTATGGTGTTTTAATATATTCTTTACCTGATCAGATGTCATTCCTGCTCCATTGTCAGTGATTTCAAACTGGATAAAATCATCGACGAGTCTTCCGCGAATGGTTAAGACTCCTCTACGTGCTTCTTCAATATGATCAATGCCATGAAAAATAGCATTTTCTACAAAAGGTTGAATTAAGAGCGTAATAATTTCATATTGTTTGATATCATCCTGCACATCGGTTATCAAATCAAAAGAATTGTTGTGCATTTTTAACTGTATTTTTGCATAAGTAATGGTTAAGTCTAATTCTCTTTCTATAGCCAATGTATTTTTACCATTGTTCAAACTGAGGCGATAGAAACGAGAGAGAAGTTGTGTCATTTCGCTAATTTCTTCGTTTCCAATCATGATAGCTTTATTACTAATCAATGAAAGAGAGTTGTAAAAAAAGTGCGGATTAATTTGTGCTTGTAGAGCTCGCAATTCATGCTTTTTTTGATTAATCTCTGATTTGTAAACTTGGTCAATTAGTTCTTGGATTTGTTGGATCATTTGATAGAAACTACGGTATAAATACCCAATTTCATCATCTAGCTGGTAGGTTGGTTTTAGTTGTAAAGTATTTTCTGGCGTATCTTTCATTGTTTCTGCAAGTTGCTGTATAGGTTTGACGACTGTTTTGGATAATCCCCAAATAGACAAAGTTAACATTAATAAGGCAAAAATAAAAATTAAAAATGCGATAAAAATGAGTACCAAAACTCCGGTATAGATAGAATAAAAGGGTCTGGAAAAAGTCAGATTCCATGAGTTCGCAAAGTTTTTTGTACTTTCTGAGTTTAATTGAGCAAAAGGTTGCAGTAGTCGCTGTACAACGTTGAGCTGATTTTGTGCAAGCTGATTAGAAAAATGAAATAGTGTGTCATCTTTATCGGTTTTTATAGTCAATGTATAAGGATCATTAGAAATGGTATCCAAATTTTTAAACAGTACTTCGGGTGCTATTTCAAAAACTACAATATTGGTATCTTCTCTAATATTAGAAAAAATTTGACTATATAGAAAAATTTTGTTGTTTTCTGTATCAAAAAAATAAGAAACTTTTGTTGTATTGTTCAATTTAAAATTATTTGTAATGTCTTTTGGTACAATTTTTTTAACATATTTTCCATGATCATACAAATCAATAGTTGTGTATAAAGTAATATTAGATAGCATGTCTTGTTGTGAGTGGATACTGCTGAATAAAGGAACTAGTATGTTCATATATAAATCATATTGCTCAAAATTACTAGGTGATTCAATAGATAGTCCATCAATCAGAAATTTTGACCTCGATAAAAATGAAAGTGCGTCTTCGTAAGTTTTTAAGCGTAAATCAATTTGCTGATAGACAGAAATCAAATTATCTTCATTATTTCTTTTTTCTTGAGATAATACAAAATGTTGTATGATTCCAATACTAAAAATTGTTAAAATAATGATGGGAAGAATACCTGATATAAAGGAGATAGCAACTATTTTTTTTTGAAAAGAAAATCGCTGAAAAATTAATTTGATTTTATTCAACCTCATCAGTAACTCCTTTTGTTTTACGGAAACGATCGGGAGTCATTCCAGTGTATTTTTGAAAACTTTTTATAAAATAAGATTGACTATTGAAACCTATTAATCGACTTATGTCACTCACTCTGTAGTTAAAAGAGAGTAACAGTTCTTTGGCTTTTTCCATACGAATTTCGTTAAGGAATTGATTGATCCCTATATTCCCTTCACTTTTAAACAACTTACTTAAGTATTTTGGAGCAAGATGGACATTTTTTGCTAGAGAGTCTAGACTTAATTCTTCTTGATAATGGTTCATCATATAATTTTTTGTTTCCCTAATATAGTAGTTAGTTGTGTCACTCAAATTAATAAAACGTAGGTTAATTTGAGATAATAAATGTTCAAAAGAAATAGGAATTTTTCTGAATTCTTGCGCTTCTAGGATGACTCTGATATCATTTCGAAGTTCTGGTGGATTTATTTCAGAAACTTCTACTAAAATGCGGTAAAGATTGCCAAAGAAAAATCGAACAATACTAGGTGATTCAATTGAAGCGCTATCATATTGATCAAACAAAGAGTACAGAATGTGTTCTAGTTGTTTAATATCTTGTTGGTAAATAGTTTCTTTCATTTGTTTAATTAATTTTTGTTCAGTTTGCCTATTATTAGTAGGGAGTTCTAAAAGCAACTTAGGATTTGCTTCTTTCTGATAAAATTTTTGATTGAGCTTTTCAATCAGTTGTTGATAAGCAGTATAGATATTTTCTTGATTTACAATTTGTTCAGAAAGTTCAATTGTTACGTCGGTTTGAATTTCAGATTGGATTTGATTATAAATAAATTCTTTTTTTTTCAACGCTGCCTTGTGATCTTTTACTTGAAGAAAACAAACTAGTTGCGAGAGACTTGTTCTTACAAAATTAGTTGAATGGCCTGTATGAATTTTCAGAAAGTGTTCTAGTCTTTCAGACTTATACTCATTAAAATCAATGGCTAGTAAATATGTGGTTTCAGTTAGAATCGGTAAAATTATGTTCCTTTGCAATTCTGGTAAACTTTTCAGGGGAATTCCTTTAAGAATTTTGCTCAAAATGTCTTGCTGTTTCATATGTAAGTGGTTTGTTTTTCTGAAATTATTTTTTGTAATAACTTGTTCTAATTTATCAAGTTGAGTATGAAATTCTTTGGGGTTAATAGGCTTCAATAAATAATTTATGGCTTGTAAATCTATCGCTTTTTTTGCATAGGTGAAATCTTCATAACCACTAATAAATAGGATAGGTATTGAAGTATCATTTTTACGAATTTGTTCAGCGAGTTCAATCCCCGAAACAAATGGCATCTGAATATCAGTAATGAGTAAATCAAATGTATGTTTAGAAAAAACTTCTAAAGCTTCTTTTCCATTTGACGCTTCATGAATTTGCCATGCAGCTTTATGTTTCTCCATCAAATAATTAATAAGTTCCCGCTGATCAAAATGATCATCAACGATTAAAACCTGAAACATAGTAAAACCTCCTAAAATAATAACGTTTAACAATCAAAGTATAATCTAAATACGGTCAGTTACCAATATCAATATTTTGAAAACGTTTTATTAAGTGGAGATTTTACCTTAATAGTGGAAATTGTGTCATTTAATTTGTGAAAGCGATTTCGTATACTGTTTATATCAAGCAATGGAGGGAAAAAAATGAAAAATTTGAAAAATAAGGTATTGCTTTCGATTTTGGCTTTAGCACCGTTTATTCTGTCTGCGTGTGGAGGCGAACAAACTGAAGAAGCAGCAACAAACGCTGATGGGGATATCATTATGACAGTTGGGCAACAGACTGCGCCTAACTCTAAACTGCCAGAAGGTGATTCGTTCAGTGATAATGCTTACCGAAGACTAGTGAAAGAAAAATTAGGTATTGAACTAGAAAGTGCATTTGAAGCTAATGGTGAAGATTACGATCGACAAGTTTCTTTGGCAATTGCTTCAGGAGATATTCCAGACATGATGGTAGTGTCTAGAGATGATTTACAAGAATTGGTTGATAATGATTTAGTAGCAGATTTAACAGAGGTCTATGAAGAATTTGCAAGCGATCAAATCAAAGAAATTTATGGTTCCTATGATGGAACTACGTTAGACGCGGCAACCATTGATGATCAATTAATGGCCATACCAGGAACAACAAATGATTTTGGACCTAATATGGTTTGGATTCGACAAGATTGGGTAGACCAATTAGATATCAAACTAGATGAAGACGGAAATCATGCAATCACTTTAGATGAATTAGAATCAACAGCGAAAGCCTTCCAAGAGAGAGACCCGGAAGGAAATGGAAGAACTCAGGGCTTGGCAATCGCTAACTGGTTAACGTCAGGAGATCATGGTAGTTCTGGATATACTGCAACAGCAATCACTAATTCATTTGGAGCCTATCCTAAAGTGTATTTACAAGATGACAATAATGAAGTCTACTATGGATCGAATACAGAAGAAATGAAGGAGTCTTTAACGTATTTGAATAAATTATTTAAAGAAGGCATTTTAGATTCGCAATTTGGAACAAGAACATATGATGATATAAATGCAATGATGGTGAATGGCGAGCTTGGGATTGTGCCTGGCCCTTGGCATATTTCTGACTGGGGATTGGTACAAGCTAAAACCGCTAATCCAGATGCAGAATTCGTCCCATATGCTATTGAAAATGAAAATGGCGATGGTAAGGTAAATGCAGTCAATAAATCTGCAACAGGTGGATTTGTAGTTATAAGAAAAGGTTTTGAAAAACCGGAAGCATTGATTGAAATGCTTAATGTCGTTTTTGATGATGTAGCCAACTCTAAAGACATGGAAAATGAATATCCGGAATTATATGAATACGCTCAATTAGCTGTAGATGGATCCGTAAAACCATTTAATATTGAGTTGTTCCCTAACGAAAGTGAAATTTTCGATGCAAAAGAAGCGACTCAAGCAGCGAAAGGAGAAATCAGTATAGAGGAGATTTCTAAATTTGTGATTCAAAACAATGCACGTAAAATTAAGGATTACTTAGATAATCCAAGTGATTCTGATCCAAGTGATTGGGCGGTACATGCTTCTAGAACACTAGCCGTCAATGATGTAATGGGCAGTACTCGTGAAGCGAATATCTTAAATGAGATTAAACCAATTGTTATCTTTCAAACACTAGACTCTCAACAACGTAGTGGTGCGCAAGTCGGGAAACTTGAAGAAGAAATGTTTATTAAATTTGTCACAGGAGAAGAATCGCTAAATAATTTTGATAAATATGTATCAGATTGGAATAGCCAAGGTGGGACAGTTATCTTGGATGAAATGCAAGAGGTTGTAGACGAAAGAGAGTAAGTAATTAATGGATTGATGGGTCGTTTGTATCGCGAACAGATGGCCCGTTTTCTAGATAGGAGTAAATGAAAGATGGAACAGATAAAAAAAACTGTGAAGAAGTCAATATTCAAGAAAGATCAACATTTCTATTTAGCAATGGAACAGAAAAAACAAACTGTGAAGAAGTCAATATTCAAGAAAGATCAACATTTCTATTTAGCAATGATGCTTCCTGGAATAGCTTTTTTATTGATTTTTGCATATGGACCTATGTTTGGTCTGTTTATGGCTTTTCAAGACTTTGTACCTGCTAAAGGAGTTTTTGGATCTGATTTTGTAGGTTTAGATAATTTTAAATACTTGTTTAACTTACCTGATATTTGGCGTGTTGCTTATAATACTATTTTTATTGCTGTGGGAAAGATTGTATTAAACACCATTATTCCAATTATCTTTGCCATTTTATTAAATGAAATCCGCGTCAAGGGGATGAAGAAATATATGCAAACGATTGTTTATCTTCCTCATTTTCTTTCATGGGTAATTTTAGGATCAGTTGTTGTAAATTTATTTAATTTAGATGGAGCAGTGAATCAACTTTTCGAAGTAGTTGGCCTAGATTCAATTAATTTTTTAGGAAGTAATAAAGTATTTCCACATTTATTAATTTGGACAGATGTTTGGAAAGGGTTTGGATATAATTCAATTATCTTTTTAGCAGCTATTACTTCCATTGATCCAGGAACTTACGAAGCAGCTACGATGGATGGAGCTAGTTGGTGGCAGAAAGTACGTCATGTTACTTTACCAGGAATGATGCCGTTTATCATTCTAATGACCATTCTGGCTTTACCAGGTATTCTAAGTGCTGGTTTTGACCAAGTATACAACTTGTATTCACCACCGGTTTACGCCAGTGGAGATGTATTAGACACTTATATTTACCGTATTGGTTTAATAGGACGTGACTACAGCTTAGGTACTGCGGTTGGACTGATTCGTTCAATTGTAGGTTTGGTTCTAATTTATGTATCAAACAAAATAGCTGAAAAATCGACAAATCGTGTGATGTTCTAAAAAAGGGGCAAAAAAAATGAAAGAAAAATTTGGTATTCGTCAGTTTACTATTTATACAATCGTCATTTTACTTACCTTATCTTGTTTGATTCCAATGCTGAATGTTGTCTCATTATCATTGAGCAGTTCAGCAGCGGTAGCAGGAAATAAGGTAGGGTTATGGCCAGTAGATTTAACTATGGCAGCTTATGAACGTATTGTTAATGATACACAATTTTGGCGTTCGTTTGGTATCTCGGTATTTCGAGTATTTGCTTCACTAATTCTTAATTTATTCATGATTGTTACCTTGGCTTATCCATTATCAAAATCAAAGAGATTTTTCCATGCCAGAGGACTTTTTATGAGCATAATTCTCTTTGCTATGCTATTTAATGGCGGAATGATTCCTACGTACTTAATCATAAAAAATTTAGGTATGATTAACAGTATATGGTCATTAATTTTACCTGGAGCTGTTCCGATTGGTAGTGTTATTTTGGTAATGAACTTTTTCCGTGGTGTACCAAAATCACTAGAAGAATCTGCATGGTTAGATGGCGCCAATCCTTGGAATATTTTGACTAAAATTTATATTCCTATTTCATTGCCATCTTTAGCGACAGTTTCACTTTTCAGTATCGTTGGTAGTTGGAATGATTTTATGAGTGGTTTAATCTATATGACTAAGATTGAAAATTATCCGTTGATGACTTATATACAATCGCTGTCAGTAAACATCGCTGAAACACTACAAAATTCATCAGGAATGAGTTCAGAACAACTGCAAAGCTTATTAGCTGTATCAGACAGTAATTTGAATGCTGCAAAAATCGTGGTAGCAATTGTTCCTTTATTATTGATTTATCCATTTTTACAAAAGTATTTTGTGCATGGCATTGTTGTCGGTGCAGTAAAGGAGTAAGAAAAGTATGCAAGATTTCTTTCGAGTAGAAGGACCATTTTATCGAGTTATGCTGAAGATATGGGGGCTATTTGTTTTAAATCTTTTAATGTTGGTCACTAGTCTACCAATTCTCACTATGGGTGCTTCTCAAACTGCTGGCTTCACAGTAACTATACGGATGATTTCATTGGGTGAAACGAGAATTGTATCCACTTATTTTCAATCCTTTAAAGAAAACTTAAAGCAAAGTACGATCGTTTGGTCAGGTATGTTAGTTCTGTCAGGAATATTGATTATTAATTGGAGCTATTTGAGTACGTACAATCAATTAAATAGCTGGGTAATGATAGGAGTAGCAATTGTTACTTTGATAGTAGCTAATTTTTTTCAATTTGTATTTTTTTATATTTCTCGTTTTGAGGATTCGACTAAACAAGTTGTCATAAATATCACAAAGTTGCCGTTTCATTATCCTATTAGAACCTTGTTGTTATTATTAATTTCCATAATACCCATTATAATTACTTTATTGTCACCCTATTTAGTAGTCTTTGGACTGTATATCAGTATTTTTATAGGAATCAGTTTTATTCATTTTTTAAGAACTTATTTATTGCTAGGTCTGTTTAGAAAAATATAGTGAAAGAAAAGAATTTTGTGAGAGCTAATGGAACATTTTAATTTATATAACGTTAAGTCCATGACAGTTTTTGTAGTTAGAACGTATTAATGTAATAGAGAAAACAAATAAAGAGATATAGAGAGGAAGTAATAAAAATGATTAGAATTGGGATAATAGGATGTGGAGGAATTGCGAACGGAAAACATCTTCCTTCGTTAGCAACAGTAGAGAATGCAGAAATTGTAGCTTTTTGTGACATTATCGAAGAACGAGCAAGTAAAGCGCGTGAAGACTATGGTTCGGATGCGGCAAACGTATATACCGACTATAGAGAATTGTTAAATGATGAAAATATAGAAGTTGTTCACGTATGTACGCCGAATATATCTCACGCAGAAATTTCAATTGCAGCAATGGAAGCAGGAAAGCATGTAATGTGTGAAAAACCAATGGCTAAAACTTCTATTGAAGCAAAAGCAATGATTGAAACGATGAAGAAAACTGGTAGAAAATTAACAATCGGCTACCAAAATCGTTTTAGAAAGGATTCACAACATCTACATATGCTTTGTCGAGAAGGAGAGTTAGGCGAAATATATAATGCGAAGGCACATGCTATTCGTAGACGAGCAGTTCCAACTTGGGGAGTATTCTTAGATGAAGAAGCACAAGGCGGTGGCCCATTGATTGACATAGGAACTCACGCTTTAGATCTAACTCTCTGGATGATGGATAATTATAAACCAAAATATGTGGTAGGAAGTGCTTACCATAAATTATCACAAACGGAAAATGCAGCAAATGCATGGGGACCTTGGAATTCTAATGAATTTAACGTAGAAGATTCAGCTTTTGGTTTTGTCACGATGGAGAATGGGGCAACAATTTATTTGGAGGCGAGTTGGGCTTTGAATTCATTAGAGATAGGAGAAGCTAAAACCACTTTGCATGGAACAAAGGGGGGAGCAGACATGAGAGATGGACTGCGTATAAATGGAGAAGAGCATGGATTACTCTTCAATAAAAATGTTGAACTGGAAACTGGTGGTGTTGATTTTTATGATGGGGCAGGCGTTAATCCGGCAGACATAGAAGCGAGCCAATGGATTGATTGTATTTTAAATGATACGGAACCCGTTGTAAAACCGGAAGAGGCTTTAGTAGTTACACAAATACTAGAAGCTATTTATAAATCCTCCCAAACGGGCGCACCGGTTTACTTGAATAAAGTAGAAGAAGCTGAGACTGTTTTACAAACCATTTAAAAAAGAGGGATAGAAAATGAAGGTAACCATTTGGAATGAATTTCGACATGAAAAGATAAGTGAAAAAGTGAAGGAAATATATCCTGAGGGTATACACAAACAACTTGAAGGCGTTCTAAAATCAGCTGGATTTGATATAAAAACAGCGGTATTAGATGAACCTGAACACGGTTTAACAGAAGAAGTATTAGACGAAACAGATGTATTAGTGTGGTGGGGACATATGGCTCATGACGAAGTTGCAGATGAAATTGTGAGTCGTGTTCACAAGCGAGTTCTAAATGGGATGGGACTAGTTGTACTTCACTCAGCCCATATGTCTAAAATCTTCATGAAATTAATGGGAACGAGTTGTGATTTGAAATGGCGAGAAGCAGAAGAAAAAGAACGGTTGTGGGTTATTGATCCAAGCCATCCTATTGCTGAAGGAATTGGAGAATTCATTGAATTAGAGAAAGAAGAAATGTACGGCGAACATTTTGATGTGCCGACACCTGATGAATTAATTTTTGTTGGATGGTACGAAGGAGGAAATGTTTTCCGTAGCGGCATGACCTATAAAAGAGGAAACGGAAAAATATTCTATTTCCAACCGGGTCATGAATCTTATCCTACCTATTACAACAAAGATATTCAGCAAGTAATTATAAATGGAGTGAATTGGTGTAAACCGACGGAGCATATGTATCCAGTTTACGGGAACAGCACTTCGTTAGAAAAAATAAAAAATAACTAGCAGAAGACATATAACAGATAGTTTTGAAAAATAATAAAATTAGGAGTGGACGTAAGCATGAAATTAGGTATATTCACGCCATTATTTGCAAATTTAAGTTTTGAAGAAATGTTGGATAAAGTTCAAAGTGCGGGCTTGGATGCAGTTGAGATAGGAACAGGCGGAAATCCAGGTAATCATCACTGTCCTACTGAAGAATTGTTAGAAAGTAAAGAAAAAAGAAAAGCTTATTTAGCAGAGTTGGAAAAACGAAATCTAACGATTAGTGCATTCAGTTGTCATAATAATCCAATTTCTCCTGACGCATCTGAAGCTAAAGCTGCAGATGAAATATTAAGAAAAACGATAAAGTTAGCTTCTTTAATGGGGGTACCAGTCGTTAATACTTTTTCTGGGGTTGCAGGCGACAGTGAGGATGCTCAAGCACCAAACTGGCCTGTTAGTCCCTGGCCTGATATTTATAGTGATATTTACAACTGGCAGTGGGAAAATAAATTAATTCCTTATTGGAAAGAAATTGGCGAGATGGCTACTGAATACGGAGTTAAAATCGGTATTGAATTGCATGGGGGATTTTTATGCCATACTCCATACACCATTTTGAAATTGAGAGAACATACATCTGATTCAATTGGCGTGAATCTTGATCCAAGTCACTTATGGTGGCAAGGTATTGATCCTGTTGGGGCTATAAAGATACTAGGTGAAGCAGGAGCGATCCATCATTTCCATGCAAAAGACACCTATCTTGATCAAGACAACATAAATATGTATGGCTTAACAGATATGCAACCATATGGTGAAGTAAAATCCAGAGCTTGGACTTTTCGATCTGTTGGATGTGGACATGACATACAAGCATGGTCAGATATGATGAGCGCTTTAAGAATGTATGATTATGATTATGTAGTTAGTATTGAACATGAAGATCCATTAATGTCGATTGATGAAGGATTTAATAGAGCTGTAACGAATTTACAATCTATTTTAATCAAAGAAACACCGCAATCTATGTGGTGGGCGTAGGAAAGGTTGAGTAATTTGGAGAAATTAAAAATTGTTATTGTTGGGTATGGAGGAATGGGGAGCTTTCATGCACAATTAATTAAAAATAGTTTAGAAGTAGAAGTGCATGGTATATTTGATATATCTGAGACGCGTCAGCAGAATGCCGTAGAGAACGGGTTAACTGTTTACGGAAGTTTAGAACAAGTATTGGCTGATGAAATTGTTGATGTTATTTTAATCGCGACACCAAATGATACACATAAAGTAATCTCTATCCAAGCGTTGCAAGCTGGAAAACATGTTATTTGTGAAAAACCAGTTACACTTAATAGTATTGATTTTGTGGAAATAATGGAGATTGCAAAACAAACAAACCGAGTTTTTATGGTTCATCAAAATCGTCGCTGGGACAGCGACTTTCAAATGATTAAAGATTTATACGAAACTCGTAAGCTGGGAGATGTTTTCCAAATAGAGTCCCGAGTTCAAGGAGCAAATGGAATACCGGGGGATTGGCGTCATTTAAAAGAGCAAGGCGGAGGAATGTTGCTAGATTGGGGTGTACATTTGCTAGATCAATTGCTAGATCTAGTTGATAGTCCTTTAGTTAAAATAGCAGCTGATTTAAGCTATGTATTAGGCGATGAAGTAGATGATGGATTTATCAGCTACCTTACTTTTGAAAATGGTGTTAAGGCTATTGTAGAGGTTGGGACGACCAACTATGTGAAACTTCCACGTTGGTATGTAAAAGGAACCACTGGAACGGCAATTATTCATGACTGGGATCTTAAAGGTGAAATTGTAAAACAAAGTAATGTGGAATTTGTAGTTGCGCCAAAACCGATAAAAGCAGGAGAAGGATTAACGAAAACAATGGCCCCACCTTCAGAGGAATCGGTAATTAGGGAAATATTTGAAGAAGTTGAGATGAATAGTGATTCTTTCTATACAAATTTTGCTAAAGTCATTGCTGGGGAAGCTGATCCTATTGTTAAAAATGAGGAAGTGTATCGCGTAATGAAAGTAATTGAAGCTATCTTTAAAGCTGCAGAAATCGGGAATAGCATTGACTTAATGGAGTTACAACTTCATTAAAAAAGGAATTAGGCATACAATATAAAAAAATCATTAAAACGAGCACAAAGATCACTTCCTTTAGATATAGTATGGGATGACTTTTGTGCTATTTTTTCGCATCAATCATCAATTCTTCTTGTAGTTCACCACTCAAAGCAACGTAACATTACTAGGATTCTTCCTATAGTTAGTTGGGGTCATGTTGGTTTCTTTTTTAAAGATACTGGTAAAGTAATTTGAATCTTCAAAACCCGATTCTAGTGCGATATCGATTACTTTTAAATTTGTATTCAGCAGTAAGTATTCTGCTTTTTTTATGCGCATCTGGTTTAGGTAAGCGACAAAAGACATTCTAAAGTTCTTTTTAAAAAAGCGGCAAAAGTGTTCTTTGCTGAACCCGATATGAGCACTGATCTCTTTTAAAGTGATGTGGTTTTTATAGTTCTCTTCTAAATAGAGAACTATTTTTTTGCATTTATACGAATTTAACTCATTTTTGCTATCAGTATATTGATCATAGCGAAACATTTTTTCTTTATTGATGTATAGATTTTTTAAAAATAGGAGTAAATGTGCTTTTAATGATAGTTCAAAAAAAGGCTCTTTTAACGCAAATTCATCGATAATTTTTATCACATAGTTTCGAAGGTCAGTAATATTTGGCAATTCATTCGTTGCGTGCAAAATATGTTTCGAAGGATATTCTATTATCGAGTCAATATAGGACTGCTGAATAAAATCAGAAAAGTGGCTTTCAATAAAAAAAGAGTCAAATACTATCGCAAAAAAAGCACACGGAGAATTGTTGTAAGATACTGCTCCATGTAATTGGTTTGGGGGAATAAACAAAATATCTCCTTCCTCAGCAATATAAGAAATACCTTCTACTTTAACTTCCATAACACCTCTAGATACATACAATATTTCCATTTCCCTGTGCCAATGCGTGTGGATCATATTCTTTCGATATTCATTATGATTAGTGAAATGTACGGCGATTGGAAAAAGGCTCTGTCCATGTTCTGTGATCTCTTTTAGTGTTGTATCAATATCTTTCTCACTTGGATTAGGCGTAAAAACGTAATTGTTCATTCCTATGGACCTCATTTCTTATTGATATCAATATTACAAGGTAATTTAACTAAGATAGCGATTACATCGTATCACAAATATCAATATAATCAATATGAGATCAACTATAATAGGAGGGTACAAATAATGAAAAGAAAGTTTTTGCTGTCTACGATTGCTTTAACTAGTTTATTAGGTTTGGTTGGATGTGGGAGTTCTGAGTCGAATGCATCAAATGAAGGGGATGTAACTTTAGAAGTCTTTAATATCAAAACTGAAACTGCAGAACAAATGGACGATCTTGTCGCAAAATTTGAAGAGACACACGACAATATCAATATCAATATGACGACAGTTGGTGGAGGAACCGATGCAACGGCTGCCTTGCAATCAAAATTTTCTTCAGGGGATGAGCCGGACGTCTTTATGCTTGGAGGGTTAGCTGACGCTCAAACGTGGGAAGATAAATTATACGATCTGGGTGAGACTGATTTAGCCAAAAATGCTATCGACGGAACGCTTGAAGGGGCTACATTAAACGACACAGTATTGGGTGTACCGATGAATATCGAAGGTTATGGCTGGTTGGTAAATACAGATATTTTTGAAAAAGCCGGCATAGATCCAACTACTATTCAATCTTTTGCTGATTTTGAAAAGGCAGTAGAAACAATCGACTCCAAAAAATCTGACTTAGATTTAGACGGAGTATTTGCATTCAGTGGCGGAGAGACTTGGGTCTCTAGTCAATATAGTTCGAATTTTTTTGCGCCTGAATTTAATAATAGTCTGAATGAAACGTACGAAGCAAAAGAGTTGGAACTTGCTTATGCTGATCAAATGAAACAATATACTGATTTGGCTATCGAATATAATGCAGGGCCTTTAGAATCGATGGACTACAGTACTTCTGTAGAGGAACTCTTTGCTGGTGAAAAAGTGGCGATCGTTCATCAAGGAAACTGGATCGTTCCCACTTTGAACAGTTTAGATGAAACGATTGCTCAAGAGAAATTGTCTATCATACCAATGTTTGTTGAAAATGAAACTGAAGGAAAGATCGTTGCGGGACCAGCATGGTATTGGTCTGTTAATAAAGACAAAGACCAAGAAGCCATTGATGCATCCATTGAATTTTTGACTTGGATGTATACCGATGAAGAAGCAATGGATTCGATCATCAATGATTTCGAATTTATTCCAGCATATACGAACTTTTCCAGTGATGACATAACAGACCCGTTATCAAATGAAATTTACAATTATTTAAGCGATGGCCAAACAGTTCCCTGGGTGCACAACTCTTATCCAGATGGATACGGACAAAACGCTTTTGGTGTGAATTTGCAAGGCCACGCAGCCGGTCAACTTTCTTGGGATGAATTCATGTCTACTTTAAAAGACACATGGAGTGAGGAACGAAAATAATCTATACAAGCAGGGAGGAAAAATTTTCCTCCCTATATAGGTTTAAACTTTAGGGGGATTGTACATGTTAACGAACCGTTCGAAATCATTTTGGCTATTATTAGCACCAGCTTTGATCGCTTTGATCATTGTTCTCTTCATTCCGTTGCTAACAGGAAGTTACTATTCGTTGACAGATTGGAATGGCAATACGGTAGGCAGTTTTATAGGATTGGACAATTACATCAAAGCTTTTCAAGATCAAGGGTTTATCGACAGCCTGATTTTTACAGCGAAGTTTTCGGTTGTCAGTGTCATACTCATCAATGTGATCGCTTTGATGTTAGCAACTCTAGTGACACAAAAGCTAGGGAAATGGACTACTTTATTTCGCACAATTTTTTTCATGCCAAATCTTATCGGAGGAATCATTCTAGGTTTTATTTGGCAATTTATTTTTAATAAAGCTTTTGAAAGTATTGCCGATCTGACAGGTATTGAATTTTTCGCAGGTTGGTTAAATACTCCAGCAACTGGATTTTGGGGTCTAGTGATTTTATTTGTATGGCAAATGAGCGGCTACATGATGCTGATCTATATTTCATTCTTGAACAACATACCAGAAGAGATCCTGGAAGCTGCAGACATAGACGGTGCATCTCCGCTACAAACCTTTTTTAGAATCAAATTGCCTATGCTCATGCCTGCGTTTACAGTCACTTTATTCCTAACACTGTCAAATGCCTTTAAGATCTATGATCAGAACTTAGCTTTAACACAAGGCGGCCCATATAATTCAACACAAATGGCAGCGATGAATATTTACAACGAAGCCTTCTCAATGAGAAATATGGGATTTGCACAATCTAAAGCGATCATTTTCTTAGTTATTATTGTTGTTATTTCGATCATTCAAATCTCGATAACTCGTAAAAAGGAGATCAGTGCATGATGAAAACCAGTAGGCAATTATCCATAAAAAAAAGTTCAGTAGTAAAAAATTCAAACAAAACTAGAGTATCAGCGACACAAAAGAGAAACAATAAGAAAAAAATCAGTATGATTCTTTTAGGTATAGTCATGTCTCTGTTTTGGTTTTATCCATTTTTCTTGATTATTATCAATTCTTTCAAGACAAAAGCAGAGATTTTCCAGAATACACTTACTTTACCTGCTGGAATGAATGTTGAAAATTATAGAACTGCTTTTGAAAAATTAGATTTTATAAAAAGTGCAGCCAACTCGCTACTGATCACAGTTGGATCATTAGTATTGATTGTATTCGTGTCGTCAATGGCAGCTTATGCTTTGTCGCGAAATACAAGCAAGATCAGTTCTTTTATTTATTTCGTTATTGCGATAGGGCTGTTGATCCCGTTTCAAGGAATTATGATTCCTTTGATCTCGCTTTTCGGAAAGGTCAGCATGTTGAACCAACCAGGATTGATGATCATGTACTTAGGGCTTGCGACTAGTATGTCGACGTTTTTGTATTATGGAGCATTGAGAGGGATCCCTAAATCACTGGATGAAGCTGCTGTGGTAGATGGTGCAAATACTTTCCAAATTTATTGGAAAGTGATACTGCCACTCTTAAAACCAACTACTATCACGATCATCGTTTTAAATTTGTTATGGTTTTGGAATGATTACCTCTTGCCATCCTTAAGCGTGAATAAAGAAGGAATGTACACTATTCCATTAAAAATGTTCTACTTCTTTGGTGAGTTCAATAAACAATGGCATTTAGCATTAGCAGCATTAGTTATGGTCATTGTACCGATCATTATATTGTTTGTAGTGCTTCAAAAACATGTAGTAAAAGGAATATCAGATGGAGCGGTCAAATAGGAGGAGACAGAATGAAATTTACTGAAGGATACTGGCTAACGAAAGAAGGTTTTACACTCAACCACCCTCAAGAAACGACAGACTTTCGAATTGAAGAGGATGGATTGGAACTGTTTTTGCCTTATAAAAAAATTGGAAGACGCGGGGATACTCTGAACTTAGGGATGACAACACTGCGTTTTGAATCACCACAGGAAGATATCATAAAAGTTCGACTGACACATCATGAGAAAAATGCCCTGAAACCGGAATTCTCTCTTTTTGATTCAAATGTTCCTGTTGATATCGATGTGGAGACAGATGGATATTATCGCTTTAAAACTGGTTCTTTGGAAGCTGTTGTACCAAAAGAAGGCGATTTTAAAATAGAATTTTTAGGCGATGGGAAAGTACTCACTTCATCAGAACACAGAGCACAAGCTGAAATCAGCTCTATTGATGGAAAACATTATATGCGAGAGCAATTGTCATTGGATCCTTATGAATACATTTATGGGACAGGAGAAAGATTTACACCATTTTTAAAAAATGGTCAGTCTATTGATGTTTGGAATGAAGACGGCGGAACAGGAAGCGAGCAATCCTATAAAAACATACCCTTTTATCTGACAAATAAAGGGTATGGAATCTTTGTCAACCATCCTGAAAAAGTTTCGTTTGAAGTCGGATCTGAAAATGTTTCCCGTACCCAGTTTAGTGTAGAAGGCGAAACACTAGAATACTTTATTATTTATGGACCAGATATGAAGAGTGTCTTGGAGAAATATACAGATCTAACAGGAAAACCGGCTTTACCACCTGCATGGTCATTTGGACTTTGGTTGTCGACTTCTTTTACTACCGACTATAGTGAAGAAACCGTGATGCATTTTATTGAAGAAATGCAAGAAAGAGAGATTCCATTTGATGTTTTCCATTTCGATTGTTTCTGGATGAAAGAATTTGAATGGTGCAGTTTTGAGTGGAACAAGGATATGTTCCCGGATCCAGAAAAATTGATCCAGAGAATCCACGATAAAGGTCTCAAAGTCTGTCTGTGGATCAATCCTTATATTGGGCAGAAAGCTAAAGTCTATAAAGAATGCAAAGAAAAAGGCTATTTCATAAAATCGACTGATGGAAACGTCTGGCAATGGGACTTGTGGCAAGCTGGTCAAGGAATCATTGATTTTACAAATCCTGAAGCTCGAGAGTGGTATAAACAGCAATTAAAAGGATTGATCGATTTAGGTGTGGATTCTTTTAAAACTGATTTTGGGGAGCGGATACCAACAGATGCCATTTATTCTGATGGTTCTGATCCAGTGAAAATGCATAATTACTATGCTTATCTATATAATGAAGTTGTATTTGAGTTGTTGGAAGAACTGAAAGGAAAAGGACAAGCAGTAGTCTTTGCTCGTTCTGCTTCAGTAGGTTCGCAAAAGTTCCCAGTGCATTGGGGCGGAGATAATCTATCAGAGTATTCATCAATGGCAGAATCCTTACGCGGTGGACTATCTTTTGTTCTATCCGGCTTTGGATTTTGGAGCCATGACATTGGTGGCTTTGAAGAAAATGCAGAAGATGATCTTTATAAACGATGGACACAATTCGGTTTGCTTTCGACACATAGTCGTTATCATGGGAATATTGAATACCGCGTACCATGGAACTTTGGGGAAGAGTCCGCATTGGTAAGTCGAAAGTTTTCAAAACTTAAAAATTCCATCATGCCTTATATTTATGCAGAAGCAGTCGAAACAGCGAAAACAGGGGTTCCGATGATGAGACCTCTTGTCTTGGAATTTCCTGAAGATTACACAACTCATACGATAGACAAACAATATATGTTCGGTAAAAACTTAATGGTTGCACCCATTTTTAATGACAAAGGCGAAGTGAAATTTTATCTCCCTGAAGGTACTTGGACCAATTATTTAGACAATACGACACTTGCTGGAGGCAAATGGCACAGTGAGACCCATGATTACTTCAGTTTGCCATTAATGGCGCGGCCGAATAGTTTGATAATAGAAGGTGCTACAGACACTACTGCTGCTTATGATTATTCAAGCAATTTAACGGTCCATGCTTTTGAAATTACAGAAACAGTAACAGAAATAGTTTATGATACTGAGGGGAATGATATCGGAAAAGTAACGGTTGCTCCAAAAGGGGATAGTTACGAAGTACAGGTTGAAAACCTCCATGATATACAAGTGCTATTTAGAAATAAGCATATCGAAGGAATGGAAATGCATGAGTACGGGTCTTTGTTAAAAGTTTAATAAAAACACATATAATTATGAAATTACCAAGGCAATAACCTTATTAAATGGTGTAGTTGCTACACCTAAAGTAATTTTTACTTTAGGTTTAAAAAATTCTAATAATCCTAGTAGCCCAAATCTGGTACCTGTAGAGTTTAAAGTGGAGGTTATAAAATATTTGACTGTCATATCATTGATAGCGTCAATCATAGTGGGAATATTAATTTACTTTTTACAAAAAAACATGGACATGGAATTGAAAAATTAGGTGAACAATGTCGCTTAGAGGCATCGGAAAGAGTATATTTCTTCGTTAATAAAGTATAACGCAAGCGGCATTTTAAGTATTTTTGAACAATTTGCAACTTAAATCCTTCACTATATTTTGCCAAAAAAAAGCGACCCCAAAAGGCTTAGATTTTACTCTAACTTTTTTGGGTCGCTATTCTTAATGACGGTTATTTTTTGTCGTTGTTTACTTTTTATTTAGAGATTTAGATACATAAATGGACACGAAATTTTCTTAAAAAAACTTCTTCAAGTATATCTATGTTTGAGAAACCGCCCGCTAAGAAAGCTCGCCTATCCTTTTAACTTCACAATTATTTTTCCTTTAGCTTTGCCAGACTCTGAATAGTCCACCGCTTTTTGTATATCATCAAAAGGAATGACTCTGTCAATGATTGGAATAATTTTTCCAGCTTCAATCAGTTCTCGAATGATTTCTAACTGTTTGCCACTCGGCTTCATAAATAAAAAGTGGTACTCAACTTGATGCTTTTTTTCTAGTTTAGTAAGTTTGCTGGAGGCAATTCTGAAAAGAAGAGATTTTATAACGCCTGGTTTATATTCTTTTGCAAAACGTGCATTAGGTAATCCAGAGATAGAAACGATTTTTCCACCTGGTTTTAGTATCTTAAACCCATCTTCTAAACTTTTTCCGCCTAGTGTATCATAGACATAATCATAGTCAGTTAATTCTTCCTCGAATTTTTGGTTTCGATAGTTGATAATCTGATCTGCCCCTAATTCTGAGACTAAGTTTTTTCCTGCATCACTAGCTGTTGTTGCAACATAGGCTCCTAATTCTTTCGCGAGTTGAATCGCAAATGTACCAATACCTCCAGCCCCTGCTTGAATCAAGACTTTATTACCAGGTTTTACTTGCATGATGTCATGTAAAGCTTGATAGCTGGTCAATCCAACAAGTGGGATTGAGGCAGCTTCCTCAAAAGAAAGATTTCGGGGCTTTAATGCGATGTCCTCTTCATGAATAGCTAAGAATTCAGCAAAAGTTCCTATTTTTGATTTACGAGGACGCCCATAAACTTCATCCCCAACGTTAAACTTCTTGACCTCTTTACCTACTTTTACGACTTTACCTGAAAAATCATTTCCTAATACAAGCGGCATATTGTATTTTAATAACATTTTTAACTTTCCATCTCGAATTTTAAAATCGATCGGGTTAAGACTGGCAGCATAAATTTCCACTAATACCTCTTTGTTAGAGATTTCTGGAATTGGAAGAGTCAATGGTTCTAAATGCTTTTGTTTATAATGGGAAATACCCATTGCTTTCATTTGTTGAGTCAAAATATATTCCTCCTGAACCGTTCTATGGTTTAAACATTTAAACTAATGAACATAATAGAGATTATTTTTAAATTTGTCAACACTAAACTTTTGAAGTAGCAGTTGAAGCTAGCAACTAGCGTATGGACAGGTGCGTTGACAGGAACTACGTTAGATGGTTTAATAGTTTAGACTATTGAACAGAAAGAGAGCATAAAAATGAATAAACAGGATTATCACAGACTTAAAGTTGAATTTGATGACATAAAAGATTTTCTTTTAGCGTTGGGCGATGAAAAAAGACAATTGATTCTTATTGCATTATTGCATCAAGAATCATGTGAAGGTTTACGCGTAACCGATTTAACAGATATTACAGAACTGTCACGGCCTGCAGTGTCTCACCACCTAAAGATTTTGAAACAAGTGGACATTGTTGATATACGCAGTGAAGGTACGAAAAATTATTACTATCTTTCAAATATGGCAAAAGAAGTAAGCAAACTAAAAGAACTGACCGAACATGTCTTGGTGCTTTTAAAAGAAAAGGAAAAAAACTGAGGGAAAATTCTTCTTGTTTTAACGAATATAATTATGTATGAAGATAAACATAGGAAAAGAGATTGAGACAAAAAGTGAAACTTAGATTTCTTACTACCACATTGTTATAAAGCAAGTATAAAAAAAGCTCATTCTCCAACTATGAACATTAAAGTTGGGAATAAGCTTTTTTATCAGCCATTTTTTCTACCTATCAGAACTCTTATTAGTAGTTGTTGGTTAAGCTAGATCTCTTGTTTATTGAATAAATTATTGTTCCTTTTTGATAGTTGTTTTCAAGGTTTGCTAGGTTGCAAACGCAAATGTTGTTGTTCAATATAGGCTGAACAGATCAATCATTAGCTATAATTTCCATACCTAATAATGCCAGTAACTAATAACAGTACTAAGACAAAAATGCTTATCGTCCCGATTAAAGCTAAAACAGTAAGAATTGTGTTTGCTTTTGTATTAAATAGTTTACAAAAGACAAGATAAACTCCCACGCCAATAATTCCACCTAATGTATTTCCCAAAAGATCGGTTATGTCGCTACCACCAATAGCAAAGATAAATTGCAATACCTCAAATAACAAACTCATTCCAGCTATGGGTAAAACCTTTTTTAAAAAAGACCAATTTGGTTTTAGCATACTGATATAAATTCCAAATGGGATAAATGCAAATACATTTAAGATGATCTCATTAAAATCGATTTGGTTATCAACTCTTACTGAGCCAGCAAAAGGAATTAAGTTGATTTCTCTAAAATCTGTGAAGTGCCGCAAGTCTTGAAATGAGAATTGCATTTTAAAGAGTATAATCCAAGTTAATATAACTAAATATGCGACCAACAAGCCAGCTGTTAGCTTGTGTTGATTGTGTTTTGATTTTTTCATATAAATCCTCAATTCCTGCTTATTAAAAAACGCTGCTTCCGTGCAAATTAAATAGTTAATTTAGTAGCCTTAATCACATTTTTACCAGATTATTTAATATTGGTGCTCTATATTTCTATATTAACATCGCTGCTTTGTTATTTGAATCGAAATTCGTATAAAAATTTACTGGTGTCTATATCATTTTGCACAACAGCATATATATAATTCGGATCAGGAATATACGAGGGTGACTTAATCTGTTCTTCCAATTTCGCGGATTGAATACCAAGTTCGAGATAGACTTCTATTTTAGACCGTTCAGTTAGGGTAAAATGAATGTAGCTCATGGCGATTCCTCCAATCGAATGGTAATGTAGTAACTTCATTCTACACGAGAACATCATGTTTTTTTTATTTTTTTCTGAGGTGTTGCACTTAATATTACAATGCATCTAAAATAAAAATCAATAAATTTGGAACCGGTTTCTAAAAAGTGTTGACGAGGTCATTTAATCAATTTATAATCAAGATGTAAGCGATTTTAAAATCAAAGGAAATCTTTTCGTCGGAATTTGCTGAAATGTACCCCTATAAATTATGCCACGTGGATTATTGAAGGGAGGATAAAAAGTACTGGTATAAATCTAAACAGTAAAGGTATGGTTTACTGTCCTCTTTGATCTCATTTATTTGAATATATTTACGGTTTCAGTACGCATATTACTTACTGTACGGGGACATAAGTTATAAGTGGCATTGGCTTTCTTGACGGAGGAACGATTTTGATTACTAATCAGTATATAGAACCTTTTTTCAAAAGAATTGTCAGTTAAAGGAAAAATGTTAGCGATTACAACAATATAATTCAAAAGGAGACTGTTTATAATGAAAAAGAAATGGTTACTTACACTAACATCAGCAATGACCTTATTTTTATTAGGTGCTTGTTCTTCTGAAGAAAGCGGAGAGAATACTGGTGATGGCGGAAACAATGATGAAAATAAAGAAGTTTTAGTTTATTCGAACTCTCTTGCTGGGGGAAGACAAGAGTGGATCGATGAAAAAGCAACTGAAGCTGGTTTTGATGTGCAATATGTAGAGGCCGGTGGCGGAGAAGTTTTAAACCGATTGCTGGCAGAGGCTAATTCTCCTCAAGCTGACGTTACTTTTGGGATGGATGAAGCCATGTTTTTCGAATTATTGGATGAAGATTTATTCGTTGAATATGAACCGTCATGGGTCAATGAGCTTCCTGAAGAGACAAACATTGGAGAAGGGTATTTTCATCCGTTAGTGGAACAAAGAATCTTTTTAATGTACAACGAAGAATTTGTCAGTGCTGAAGAAGCTCCAGAAAATTGGCAAGACTTAAGTGATATGACAGAATTTGCACAAAAATATCGTGTTCCAGCACAATTAGGTTCAGGAACAGACCAAAAAGCTATTCTAAGTATCTTGTTGCAGTACGTTGATGAGGACGGAGAATTAGGAATTGCTCAAGAAGGCTGGGATGAAGTAGAGCAATATCTAGCAAATGGTTACCAGACTCCAGAAAACGAAGAGCAATTACAGAATTTTGCGGATGGTTCTGTCCCTATTAGTTACCACTTCTTAGGAGGAATTCCTGCAGCGGAAGAAGAGTTTGGATTTACTGCCGTACCGATTAACCCTGAGCAAGGTGTGATCACGATGCGGGAACAAATTGCGATCATTAATAAAGGCGAGGACAACGATTACTCAGCAGCCGAAGAATTTGTAGATTGGTTTGGGAGTGCTGAAATCCAAAGCGCATTTGTGGAAGAATTTGGTGGTCTGCCTGTTAACGAAATCGCATCTGAAAGTGCATCAGATCGATTACTTGAAATTGCTGAAGCAACAGAACCGATGGAAGTTGATTGGAATTTTGTCCGAGAGAACTTAAACGCATGGATAGAAAAAGTTGAATTAGAATTAATGCCATAAAAAAGCCATAAGAAGCAAAATAATCATTATTTTGCTTCTTATCATTTTATTGAGGATATGAGGGGAATAGCATGATTGAGATAAGAGATCTACAAATAAAATACGATGATTTTATTGCAATCAATGACGTGAACTTTGAAATCAAAGAAGGGGAATTTTTCACATTATTGGGACCATCAGGATGTGGGAAAACAACGACGTTACGTTCTATTGCTGGATTTTTAAAACCTAGTAAAGGAAGTATCAATGTAAATGGAAAAAACATTATCAATATACCCGTTGAAAAAAGAGAATTAGGAATGATATTTCAATCTTATGCTTTGTTTCCTACAATGAGTGTCTATGACAATATTGCTTATGGATTGAAAATTGAAAAACGTTCAAAATCACAAATACAGGAACGGGTTCTCGAATTAGCTGATTTGGTGGAACTGAATGAGGAACAATTACAAAAAAATGTATCTGACTTATCAGGAGGGCAGCAACAAAGAGTAGCGATTGCACGAGCTTTAGCAAAAAAACCGAATATTGTATTATTTGATGAACCTTTATCTAATCTAGATGCTAAGTTAAGAAAGCAACTGAGGTTAGAATTGAAAAGAATCCAACGGGAAACAGGAATGACGGCTATTTATGTTACTCATGATCAAGATGAGGCGTTAGAAATTTCTGACCACATCGCAGTATTTAACGATGGAAAAATAGAACAAATCGGTACTCCAAGAGAGATATATGATCATTCGGCTACAGAATTTGTGTGTAATTTTATTGGAGAGGCTAATTCTATTGGTAGTGACTTGATCCAATACATTAATGACCATACAGACAAAAATAGATTTAATCCGGAAGCTAAACATTATATTCGGGAAGAAAAAATCAAATTATGGGTACCAAGCAATAGCCAGGCTGTGCCAATTAATGCAACAGTCGTAGATGGTGTCTTTTACGGAACTTTTTCAACCTATATCTGTAAAGCTTTAGATACTACTCTAAGGATCATTGTTAAAGAAGATGGAAACACAACGATCGATTCTAAAAAAGAATTGACCATTTATATTGACCCTAAAGATATTTTGGAATATGGGGGGTAGTGAATATGAACAGCTCTAAAATAACGAAATTCAGAGAATCTAATTACCTGTCTAAGATACCTTTTTATCTGTTTTGCATTTTCATTGCATGGTTTATTCTCTCACTATTGATATTGCCAAATATCAATGTTCTCGTCGATATATTCTGGGTAGACGGCCAACTGAGTCTATCTGCGTTTGATCGATTATCTCGATCTGATCGAGCGATTCGAGCGGTTTTAAATTCTTTCCTGCTGGCAAGTGTATTGACCATCACTGTCAATATAGTAGGGACTTTTATTGTATTGGCCACAGAGTATTTTGATATTAAAGGTGCTAAGCTATTGAGAGTGGGTTTTATGTCCACACTAGTATTTAGTGGAATGGTATTAAATAACGGATATCTGTATGTTTATGGACAAAATGGCGTTTTAACAAACCTGTTGCTTCAAGTATTTCCTAATATGGATCCAAACTGGTTTACGGGTTTTCCGGCGGTATTATTTGTTATGACTTTTGCTTGTACCACTAACCATATGCTTTTTTTAAGAAACGGAGTGAAGGGACTAGACAATAATACGATTGAAGCTGCAAAAAATTTAGGAAGCAATCAGTGGCAAGTTTTAAGACAGATTGTTTTTCCAACTTTATTTCCAGTCATTATTACTCTTGTAATCATGTCCTTCCAACTTGGACTAGGTGCAATGGCTGCCCCTACCATGGTGGGTGGCGAATTTGAGACGATCTCTCCATTGATCCTTAATTTTACTCAAAGGCCTGCTTCTAGAGATTTAGCGGCATTGCTTTCAATTATTTTAGGATTTGCTCAAATTATTTTATTGATAGTCATGACTAGAAACGAGAAAAAAGGTAATTTCATGTCTATTTCCAAAACAAAAACGCGTGTAGTAAAACAAAAAATTGAAAATCCAGTTTTAAATGGAATAGTACATGTGCTGGCATATGTTCTATTTTTGATTTATTTAATACCGTTAGTATTGGTTGTTTTATTCTCTTTCATGAACTTGCAAGGAATTTCGCAGTCTATTTTATCTTTAGAGTATTTCACATTAGATAATTATGCAGATATTTTATCTAACAGAAGCAACTTTGGACCTTTATTAACCAGTATGGTTTACTCTGGCGGGGCCGCAGTATTAGCTGTTCTGTTCATGATTTTAGTGGCAAGACTTGTGATGAAAAATAAAAAAAATAAACTTGCTGAATGGACGGAGTATTTATTTTATATTCCATGGCTGCTTCCAGGTTTAATGATCGCGTTAGGGTTGATAATCTCTTATGATTCTCCTTCGTTGTTGTTATTTGGGAATAGTGTTGTAGGAAGTGTATGGATTTTGCCATTGATTTACTTGATTATGATGTTACCGTCTACTTTAAGATACATCAAAGGCGCGTATTATTCGTTCGATAATAACCTTGAAGATGCTTCACGGATATTGGGGTCTTCATCAATAAGAACCTTTGTACAAGTTATTTTGCCAGCTTTATTACCGACAGCTCTAGCTTTAGTGGCTCTCAACTTTAATAACTTTTTAGCTGATTATGATTTATCTGCGTTCTTGTACCATCCCGCTTACCCTACACTTGGGATTGCGATCCGTAAGAATGCCGACGCAGCGAACAATGTAAATGCTGCAGCAGTCAATTTAGTTTATTCGGTTATTATAATGGGTGTGAGTGCGATCATGTTTTATATCGTTTATGGTAGAGGATCGAAAATTGGTGAAAGAAAAAGCGGCATTAAAAAATCAAAGAAAGTTATCAAAGCACCAGTGATCGAAACGGGAATTGGAGATACGGGAGTGAGCGACCCAACAACAGGAGGTAAATAATGAAGGGGAACTTGTTTTTGGAAAAAGTAAATAAGAATTTGTTCCTCATTATGTCACACAGAGGTTTTTGGGGTGGAAATATTATAGAGAATTCTATTGAATCTTCTCAGTTAGCTTTTCGAGCTGGGGCAGATATTGTAGAAGTCGATGTTTGTCGATCGTCAGACAAGAAGTATTACTTGTTCCATGGTGGAAATGAGCCGAAATTGTTGTCCCGCACAGAGAATTTTAAAGAACTTTCGTCTATGGAAATTGACAATAGTGAGGTTTACAATTCTATCGGCAATAAATCTGGATATAAAATAAACACTCTTTCTCAATTTTTGAATTGGCTTTCTGACGATAAGCTGGTCAACTTAGATAGATCCTGGGAGTATTGGAATGATGGAGCTTTTTTCAAAATGTTAGTGGAATCAGGAAAACAAGACCAACTCGTATTAAAGTCTCCGGTTGAAAAAGAGTATCTGGATAGTTTTTCTAAGAATGGAAAGTCTTTATCCTACATTCCAATCGTTAAAAGTAAAGAAGAGGCTGACTTGGTTCTGACTTATCAAGATATTCACACGATTGGATTAGAATTAGTGGTCGCTGATTTGCAATCCGATTTATTGGATCCAGTCTGGTTAGAGGAAAACCGAAAAAACGGCTTGTTGACTATAGTGAATGCTGAAAATCTGGGATCTGAATTTAATTTGTTTGGTGGTTTGAATGATGATGGTGCATTGCTTAATGATTACGATTGGAATAAATTTGTTGAATTAGGGATAGATGTCATTCAAACAGATTGGCCAAATTTTTTGTTTCAATACCGTGAAAAAATAGAACAAGTTGGTGAGTAGATGTTTTCTGAAAAAGTCGAAATAAAAAATTATCAAGGCGAAGTTGATACAACCCGATTGATTCCGCTTATGGGGTCTAGTTTTAACGATATAGAAGAACTGAAAGAAGTTGTTCATCTGTTGGAACGGTGGCAATATAAGAGTGCTTTAGATGAATTGGACCATCGTATTCACCATAATATTCAGTTAATAGATTCATTACTGCTAAAAGGAGAAGTGTTAGCTCTTTTTGATGACAACCAAGCTGCTATTGAAGTGTTTGAAACGATTCTGCGAAAGGATTCTCAAAATATCTACGCTCTGGTCATGATTCTCATTCAGTTGATTATTGTGCAGGGAAACAAAAAAGAAATGGAACAGTACTTTAATACATTAAAGACTGTTTCTCCAAAAATTCATCACAAACTAAAAGAGGTTCTTGTTTTTATTGAAAATAATAAAACCAATTTCGATGTCCAAAAAGTGACTGAACCGCTAGATTTGATTTGTGTATTTGGTTATTTCTTAAATAATGATGGGTCAATGCCGATTCAGCTAGAGAAAAGATTGCTGAAAGTTTGTGAACTGGTAAAGATTTATCCCAAAGCTAAAGTATTATTGAGCGGAGGAGCAGTTCAAAATAAATATGGTGAAGCCGTTGAAATGAAGAAGTATCTAGTAGCAGCTGGTATCAGTGAGGAGAAGCTAGTTGCCTTAGAAAAAGCTAAAGACACGGTGGGGAATATTCTAGAATTTATAGAGTATATCAGGAATAGAAAATTTAACAATATTTGTGTAGTGACTTCTATTGAACATCTGCCTAGAGCTTGGATGTCTTTGTACACGGGCTTAAAGAGATGGAACTATGATTCAAATTTGTTTGGGACTGCTCCTGAAGAAATGATAGTTCCCGAAATACTTGAGAAAGAATTTCTACTCAATTATCAAACTATTTTAAGGGTTGCAGGACTCTTTGAAAAAAAAGATATCGAATGTCAGTTGTAATCTTATTTGCTATGGACTGTATGAAATAGCATCGAGTAGTTTAAGAGGGAGGCTGGGAAATAATCACCTAGCTTCTTTTTTATTTGTGGAAACGGTGGTCTCAATTTATTGCACCCAATTGTTCATTTAGTTTAATGAACTAAATGAACAATTGGGAAATTATTTCTAAATCGAGATAAAAGTGATTGACTTACTTCTTATTGTTCGTTATCATTACTATTAGTAAGTTATCAAACAATCTATTTAATTAAAGGAGAATTATTCATGACTCAATTTACAGATTTAGTTAAAGAACGCCGTACGGCATACGCAATTGGAAACAATACAGAATTATCAAATAAAGAAATCGCTGACCGTATCCGAGAGGTAGCACAAGAAGTCCCAACAGCTTTCAACAGCCAAACAACTCGTTTAGTTGTATTATTTGGAGAAGACAACGTTAAATTATGGGACCACATCTTAGACATCCAAAAAGATGTTCTTGAAGGTGATATGTGGGAAATGATGTCAGGAGTAATGCAAGGCGCTAAAGCTGGTGTTGGTACAGTATTATTTTTCGAAGACCACGATGTTCTTGATGCAACATTAGGTAAAAATGAACGTGCAGACGTTTACAAACAACACCACAGCGCGAACGCTCAATACGGTATCTGGTTGGCTTTGACTGATTTAGGTTTAGGCGGAAGCTTGCAACATATGAACATTGGCTTTGAACAAGGCTTTGACAAATCAGTGAAAGAAATGTTTGGTTTGCCATCATCATACGAAATGATCGCTCAAATGCCATTTGGTTCGATCGAAGCTTCAGCAAATCCAAAAGAATACATCGACAGCAGCGAACAAGTTCGTGTAGTTGGAGAATAAATAAACGTTTCGTTCTTTAATATGTAAAAGCATCTGGCTCCTTTAAAAGG
Organism: Desemzia sp. RIT 804; assembly: GCF_016892605.1. Classification (GTDB taxonomy): domain Bacteria; phylum Bacillota; class Bacilli; order Lactobacillales; family Carnobacteriaceae; genus Desemzia. The sequence continues at coordinate 207,772 of NZ_JAFEMV010000003.1, read as the reverse complement.
GAGTTTAGATGCTTTTTTGTATTGCATTATGGCAAAGGTTCCGGAGTTATCAATTGACACTGATAAGAGCAGCGCCTACAATCCGTGTAAGGGTTGTTTCCTTACATATCAAGCACTCATCCAATTCATTGAGGGGGAAAGATGATGGACTTCAAGGATGTAACAGGTGTGGTCAAAAAAGGGACATTTCCTATTGAAAGTATTGAAAATCCTTATGGTGATTACTATATCGTCAAGATCAAAAATGATGCTGGCTTGACTTGGGTACCAGGCGAACATGGTATCTATACGTTGCCTGATAAACAAATCAAAGGCAGAAAGTACCGCCTGTTTTCAGTTGCTTCTATCCCAGAAGAAGGATTCATAATGATCGGTACACGAACTGGAAAAGAAATCAGCAGCTTTAAACAAGCGATGCTGTCGATGGAGCCTGGTGAAAAAGTTACATTACGCGGACCATTTGGATGGTTCAAAATCAAAGATGAAACTTCACCAGTCGTCTTATTTGCCAGTGGGGTTGGAGTGACTCCTGTTCGAGCGCTGTTGAAACAACTAGAATTCAATACCAACCGCGCCATAGAAGTTGTATACTCATCGTCAGGATACTATCTTTTTGGAGATGAAATTGAGCAGATCGCCATGAACAATCCAATGGTCCATTTGAACAAATTATCTTCACGAGAAGAAACAGCCGCAAAATTGGGTGAATTAGCGGATAAATACGGCAATTCAGCTTATTACTATAATTCAGGAGCGCCTGCTGTATTAAAGTCTGCCAAAAAACAATATATGGAAAAAGGGATCAAGAAAAAACGTATTATTTCTGATACATTTCTAGGACTTAAATAAATATCACTTGAAATTCAATGCCTTAATTTATTGAAATTTACTAGCTCCTTAAATAAAATAGATTATAATGATAAGCGTAGTATTGAAAGAAAAACAGATATTGAGGGAGAAGGATTTAGGTATGGGATTAGAAGACAAAGACTTTATCTTGCGCCAAGTGCAAGAATTAGCAGAAGGCATCGGTAAATTTCTTGGTAAAGAATCCATCAAAGAATTGATCAATTATGACCAGTCACAAGAAGATGCCTTAACAGATGAGGATATTGAAACAATTTTGTTGATTTCAAATATCAGAGAAATCCAACAAAATAAAACCTTATCGGATGAGGAAATTTCAAGAGAGCTAGGTATAGCTGAGAAGGATCTAGATGATTTATACAATAATGAACGTTCCGCTACATCGTCAGAACTGACAGCCTTACGCAATTTTGTTGAAGAAAACGAAATTTATTGATTAAACTCTTCTTATTAGTGAAGTTATAGATCCAGAGAATGAGCTATTCATTTTTCTACACCGATAATGGAAAGTTGAGTATTCATGAATACCAATTTAATTTTTCTACAAAGGAAGTTCAAGAGTTCTTATCCATGTTGGAAAATAATGCTCACAAAATTTCAATCAAGCTATCATCCATCTGTTTAATTGATTCGTATCGTGTTATAATAAGTAGCTTAAGATAACTACGACTGTTAATTAGAACGGATGCCAAAAAAGCCTCCGCTGTTGATAAAATATGGAGGTGTAAGAGAATGCAAAAACGATGGACGATCGAAGAAATCAAAAAGTTTGTTGAGAATAATTCGGACAGCAAATTGCTGACGACTGAATACCACGGTTTTTCTCAAAAGTTAGAGTTTGAATGTGCATGCGGCAATAAATTTGAAAAAACTTTCAAAAAATTTAAAAACAATCATCAACGCAAGTGTGATGTTTGCCAACCACCGAAAGCGTCTCGCTAAATAGATAATGAATAAACGAAATGCCGATTTCTTGTAAAAAGAAATCGGCATTTTATTTTTTGTTGCAAATGTGGCTGCTTAGGATATTAACTAACTTAATATGACAAACGAAATAATAAATATAAGATAATGGATTACTTTACAAACTTTCAAAAGATGGTTTGGTTTGTCTGAAAATGGTTATGAACTGAGTGAGAAACCTTGTAAGAAAATTATAAAGTAAACTAATTTGTGTAAACAACAACAAAGTATTTTTGTTAAAATGATTGGTTTTTAGGTTTTAAAGGTATTGATGTCGCTTCCTTATTGGGGGATATTAACTGTTCTAAAAAAAAGTTTGATTGTTTTTTCACAATGCATATGTTAAATTAGAAGAGTTGTTAAGGTAAATTATATTGTAGGTTTTTTAAGGAGGAAATTATGAAAAAGAATTCTTTTTGGTATGTTGCACTTATGTTTTGTGTCGGTATATTTTTGGTATCCTGCGGGGTGTCTGAAATGAATGAAGAATCTGAAGAAGACTCAGCTAAAGAAACTGAAGTCGAATCAGGTGCTTCAGAACAAGTTTATACTAATCCTAGTGAGTTGAAAGATACTTATGATATCATTATTGTTGGTGCAGGTGGCGCAGGAATGACTGCAGCCATTGAAGCAAAAGATGCCGGTTTGAATCCTGTCATTTTAGAAAAAATGCCGGTTGCTGGAGGAAATACTTCGAAATCATCAAGTGGTATGAACGCTTCAAATACTAAATTCCAAGAAGCAGAAGGAATCGAAGACAGCAATGATGCTTTTTATGAGGAAACTTTAGAGGGCGGCCAAGGTACTAATGATAAAGAGCTGTTACGCTATTTTGTGGATCATTCTGCTGCAGCTATTGACTGGCTAGATGGAAATGGGATTAAATTAGATAATTTAACTATAACTGGTGGGATGAGTCAAAAAAGGACACATCGTCCATCTGATGGATCGGCAATTGGCGGTTATTTGGTTGAAGGATTATTAAAAAATGTGCATGAAAGAGGCATACCAATTTTTGTAAATGCAGATGTGACAGATATCAACGAAAACGATGGTAAGGTTAATGAAGTAACAGTTGAAATCAATGGAGAAGAACCTAAAACTCTAACAGGAAAAGCAATTATTGTTACCACCGGAGGATTTGGAGCAAGTAAAGAAATGATTGAAGAGTTTAGACCTGATTTATCAAATTATGTAACAACCAATCAAGAGGGCAGCACTGGTGATGGCATCACAATGGTTGAAAATCTAGGCGGTCAAACTATTGATATGGATCAAATTCAAATTCACCCCACAGTTCAGCAAGATAAAGGGATCTTAATAGGAGAAGTAGTTCGTGGCGAAGGAGCTATTCTGGTAAACCAAGATGGAGAACGTTTTGTTAATGAATTAAACACTCGTGATAAAGTTTCTGCAGCAATTTCTGATTTGCCGGAAAAATCTGCTTACTTAATTTTTGATCAAGGAGTGCGTGATCGAGCCAAAGCAATCGATTTTTATGAACAACAAGGTTATGTTATTAGCGGTAAAGACATAGAAGAGTTAGCAGAGCAGATTGATATTCCTGCTAGCCAATTACAAGCAACTGTTGATACGTGGAATCAAAGTGTTGCTAATAAGGCAGACGAAGAATACAATCGTACCACTGCAATGGAAAACGACTTAACTAAATCAAATTATTTTGCAATAAAAATTGCCCCAGGAATTCATTATACAATGGGAGGCATTAAAATAAACACGCAAACTGAAGTTTTGAATAAAGAAAATCAACCAATTGAAGGTCTGTATGCTGCAGGCGAATTGGTTGGAGGACTACACGGTAATAACCGTATTGGTGGTAACTCAGTTGCCGAAATTATTATTTTTGGACGTCAAGCTGGTCAGCAGGCTGCTGAATTTGTGAAAACCAATAGTGAGAATTAAACTCAGCAATGCTCTATTTAGATAAAAAAGAAAAAGCAGCATAAATAATAAATAGAAGAATAATTCTACTGTTTTGAAAAGTTTTGTGTACTAAAATTATTTATAATGACAGAATATTTATTATGATAATTTAGTAGTTGCTCTTCTCCAGAACAAAGTGTGCATAGCAGAACTATATAAGATAGGAATGAGGTCGGCCACTGTCAAAGTGGTCGGGCTCTTTCTTAGTGTACCTAGAAAGATGAGATTATAGACCGTATTGAGTGCCTCTTCGGAATTTATTTTCATCTTGAGGATCATCCTTAAGTTAGATTTTTTAGTAAATATTTCTGAATTGATTCCATTATGTATCAGCAACCTTTTGAAAAACAAACTGCTTGGCATCAAATAAACCTAATACGTTGTATTGTAATGTATTTTACGCAAAATTATAGTCTTGGCTAAAATCTTGTTTCCTATTTTTAAATGGAAACAAGATTTTTTTTTGCATTTTAATGATAGCTATATTAGCTTTTTTTAATCTAATAAATAGCTGAACTAAGGGGTTTGGTTATTAAAATGAGGGAATAATTACTAAATAGATGTTAGGACTTATAACATATCGACGTCATGTTTTAATTGTTTTCTAATTAAAATATCATTATACTTTTATCTTAAGCAAGAAAATATTGTAGAAGCAGGTCAGAATCACTTTAAATTTAAAAGTTTTTGCAAAGGAGATGAGGCAAAGTTGATTAAATTACAAAATGTAAATAAATATTTTGGAGACCACCATGTACTAAAAGACATTAATTTAGAGGTGGCAGAAGGGGAAAAAATTGTCATTATAGGACCTTCTGGTTCTGGTAAAAGTACAACCGTCAGATGCATGAATTTTCTTGAAGAACCGACATCAGGAGAAGTTTTTATAGAAGGAAATCAATTAACAGCAAAAAACAAGTTAGAAGTTGTGCGGAATTCTTCTGCAATGGTCTTTCAACAGTTTAACCTCTATCCACATATGACTGTATTAGAAAATCTGACGATCGGACCTATAAAATTACAAAAAAAATCTAAAAAAGAAGCGGAAGAAACAGCTTATCGATATCTAGATATCGTAGGGTTAAGAGAAAAAGCGATGGTTTATCCTTCAACTTTATCTGGAGGACAACAACAAAGAGTAGCTATTGCCAGATCACTTTGCTCAGAAAAAAAGATTATTTTATTCGATGAACCGACTTCGGCTTTAGATCCTGAGACGGTACAAGAAGTGTTAGATGTCATGATCCAGTTATCTAGTATGAATATTACGATGGTCGTTGTGACACACGAAATGGGATTTGCTAAACAAGTAGCAGATCGAGTCATCTTTATGGATGAGGGAACTATTCTTGAAGTAGGATCGCCAGAGCATTTCTTTGAAAATCCTACTCATGAACGAACGAAAGAATTTTTAAGCAAAATTTTAAGATAAAAATAGAGAGTTATATAGGGGGAAGAATAGATGAAAAAAAGAAACTTATTAACGACATTGGTATTGTCCAGCATATTATTTTTAGGAGCCTGTTCGTCAGATGAAGGTTCTGCAACAGAGGCAACAAATGGATCAGATCAAGTAACGATTGAAGCTATCAAAGACGCAGGCGTTTTAAAAGTCGGGGTCAAAGAAGATGTTCCGAATTTTGGATTGAAAAACACTGAAACTGGTGAAATAGAAGGATTTGAAATCGATATTGCTAAAAAAATAGCTGAAGATATTTTAGGTGATCCAGATGCTATTGAAGTGACACCTGTTACAGCTAAAACACGTGGACCATTGCTGGACAACGGGGAAGTAGACATGATCATTGCTACTTTTACGGTAACTGAAGAACGTAAAGAAACGTATAATTTTACAGAAGCTTATTACGAAGATGCAGTAGGACTGCTGGTTAAAAAAGATAAAAATTATGAAGGTTTAAAAGATATGGACGGAGCAACTATAGGTGTATCACAAAGTTCTACTACAGCAGATGCCATTACAGCAGAAGCTGAACAATATGCTATCACATTGGACTTTTCAGAATATGCTACTTATCCGGAAATCAAAGCAGCATTAGATTCAGGGCGAGTAGATGCATTCAGTGTGGATAGATCTATTTTGGCTGGTTACTTAGATGATTCTACTGAGATCTTACCAGACCGTTTTGCAACGCAAGATTACGGGATCGCAACTAAGAAATCCAATACAGAGTTAGCAGAGTACGTAAATGATTTAATCACTACATGGGGAGAAGATGGCTCTCTTGATGGATTGGTTTCAGAGTGGGGACTGAATGAATAATGAACAGTACAAATCCGTTTGCTCTTTGGAGATGGGAGGCTCTTTTTCAAAACTTCGATAATGTTGGTTCTGGTTTTTTAAGGACATTCCAAGTAGCCGTCTTAGCACTAGCGTTATCTTTGATTGTGGGCATGATTATTGGAATCTTATCAACAGCCCAAAATTGGGTTCCGCGTTCAATTGCTCGAGTGTACGTTGAAATTTTTCAAAATATCCCGCTTTTGATTCAGATTTTCTTCATGTACAACGGATTAGCTATGGCGGGTTTAGTTTTGAGTGAGTTTACTATAGGTGTAGTAGGTGTTGGACTCTACCATGGAGCCTATGTTGGCGAGGTAGTACGTGCAGGTATTTTATCGATGCCTAAAGGCCAACATGAGGCAGCATATTCTCAAGGGTTTAATTACACACAAACAATGCGTTACATTATATTGCCGCAAATGGTGAAAAGTATTTTGCCGCCATTAACGAACCAAGCGGTCAATTTAATAAAAAATACATCAGTGCTAGCGATCATTGCTGGAGCAGATTTAATGTATGCAGCTGATTCTTATGCATCTTCTTCCTTAAATTACGGACCGGCATATGTCTTAGCTGGTTTGCTGTACTTCTTACTTTGTTTCCCGCTGGCTACGTTCTCAAGAAAATATGAAGAGAAGCTGAAAAAGAATGATTCCATAGTAGTGGATATTCCGGAGGTGATGGAATGATCGAATCCATGAAAACTGTTTTTACCCAGCCTAATGTATTGTTTTTATTAGATGGCTTAAAAACATCTTTACTGATTTCTTTAGCTGTCGTGATCCTTTCCATCATATTCGGGACCCTTTTAGGATTGGTCAGAAACTATGAAAGAAGATTTTTCGGTAAAGTAGCCGGTTTTTATATTGAATTGTTTCGTAATACACCGTTGCTTTTATGGATGTTGGGATGTGCATTCCTGATTCCAGGAAGTACGATATTAGTGAAAGGTTCGTTCGCTTTATTCTTGTATACCGCTGCAGTAGTAGCTGAAATCGTACGTGGAGGATTAAACGCGATTCCAAAAGGACAATTTGAAGCGGCACATTCTCAAGGATTTTCTTTTTTCCAATCCTTATGGTATATCATCTTGCCTCAAACGTTCAAAAAAATCATCCCTTCTTTGTTATCGCAAGTGATTACCACCATCAAAGATACTTCATTCCTTGCTGGGCTAGGGATAATGGAATTTACGCGAAGTGGACAAGTGATTTTAGGAAAAGTAACAAAAACATCAGAAGTATTCTTGATCTATGGTTTCTTAGCTTTAGTTTATTTTCTAATTTGTTTTACTTTGTCTGTTTTAGTAAGAAACTGGCATAACAGAAATTCAGAAAATGTTTAAGCAGCTAGTAACGAAATGAAAATAGAACGTATTCCTTAGCATCAAAGGAATACGTTCTATTTTTTGCAACTCTTCATCTTTAAAAATCTATAAGAATAACGAAAAGTATATAAAGAAATGGTTATATACTTTTTGACGTTGGTGAGTGAAAACTCGCTAACGTTTTTTTAAACTCATTTTACCTAGATTGTTTTCATAGCTTGCTGAGTTTATGTTCTAGACACGTGGTGATGAAGAAAGGCGTTTGAACATCAAGAGGAGTCAACGCAAACAAGGAGAGCCCAGCTCTGTTTTTTGTTGTTTCTTCATTCCTGCTTTTTTTATAAAAAGAAGGTTATTTCACTCTGAAACGGAACTTTTCTTAAAAAACGTACAATCAATACTTTTTGTTAAGTAAAGTTCGTAATTAATTTTAGCGTTTTTGTATTTTTTAAGTAAAAAAAGTTCCCGATGAACAGATATACCAATATGAAATATTTTTATGTAATAGTCAGATAAAAAACGTAACGTAGGTATAATATAGTTTCTTAGTATGATAATTCAATATATACCAAATTTAATGTTAGGTGTTCTTACATCAAAAGTAAGCTTTAGAGATTTATTTTGACAAATCGAATGAAAACTATTGCATCTTTCGTCATATGGTGTTAGATTTTATGACATGTTAGAAAAATTGTTAGTTAAAAAGGAGGAGTTATAAATGTTTGAAGCAACGGATACACTTTGGGTGTTAATAGGAACAGTATTAGTATTTTTTATGCAGGCAGGATTTGCGATGGTAGAAACAGGGTTCACCCGGGCGAAGAATGCAGGCAATATTATTATGAAAAACTTGTTAGATTTTGTATTAGGGTCTCTGATGTATTGGATTATTGGATTTGGAATTATGTTTGGGCCAAGTGTTGCAGGGTTTATGGGAGCTCCTGATTTATTCGTACAGGGTAATTATGACTCAACTATCCCAGGTTATGTATTTTTGATGTTTCAGACAGTCTTTGCTGCAACTGCAGCAACAATTGTTTCAGGAGCAATGGCTGAGCGGACAAAGTTCAGCTCTTACTTAATTTACACTTTGATTATTTCAACGGTTGTTTATCCGATTTCGGGTCATTGGATCTGGGGTGGCGGATGGTTATCTAATTTAGGGTTTGTGGATTTTGCAGGTTCTACGGCTGTTCATATGGTAGGTGGTGTATCAGCTTTGATTGGGGCGAAAATACTTGGTGCCCGTATCGGGAAGTATGATAAAGATGGAAAAGCACGCGCCATTCCTGGGCACAGTCTAACGCTGGGCGCTTTGGGAGTTTTTATTCTCTGGTTCGCCTGGTTTGGATTTAATGGTGCATCTACTGTATCGGCTACAGGGGATGAAACATTGGCTTTGATTGGGACCATCTTTTTAAACACGAACCTTTCTGCTACAACTGCAACACTAGTAGCCATGATGGTAACCTGGGTGAAGTATGGTAAACCTGATGTCTCTATGACGTTAAATGGCTCACTTGCTGGACTTGTAGGGATCACCGCTGGTTGTACAGTTGTTTCGCCATTTGGAGCAGTTGCCATTGGTGCATTCTCTTCTATTGCTTTAATATACGGTTTGGAGTTTATAGAGAATAAAGCGAAAATCGATGATCCGGTTGGTGCTTTTGGTGTTCATGGAATAGCCGGATCTTTGGGAACGATTCTAGTAGGTGTTTTCGCTATAGATGGCGGAATTTTGTATGGCGGAAACTTTGAATTGCTTGGCGTGCAACTACTTGGAGTGGCGGCAGTTGCGTTGTGGGTGACTGTGACGATGACTGCAGCTTTCCTTATCATTGATAAAACTGTTGGATTGAGAGTCGGCGAAGAAGAAGAAATTGCCGGAATGGATATTTCAGAACATGGCTTAATATCTAGTTACGGAGACTTTGTAACTGTACCTTTTGGCCAAGTTCCAGTATTTCGGGGAATGAATAAAGAGCCAAGTGATGGTGAGTTAGCATTTGCCGGAATGAGTTTTGGAGATTCAGATTTTGAGACAGAAGATACAATATCAACAGTAAAATCTGAATTGCCAAAAGTTGAACGACCTGTTTCAGAGGAAGGGAAAATGTCAAAAGTCGATATTATTGCTAATGAAGAAAAATTTGAAGAACTGAAAGAAGCATTGAACAAAATCGGCATCACTGGAATGACCGTTACAAAAGTTCATGGATATGGGATGCAAAAAGGACACACAACTTATTACCGTGGAGCGGAAGTAGACACAAACCTGTTGCCTAAAACGCGTATTGAAATTATTGTCAGCAGTGTACCAGTAGAAAAAGTAGTCGAAACAGCACGTAATGTTCTTTATACCGGTCAAGTTGGAGATGGGAAAATTTTTGTGTATGATGTGGAAGATGTTATCCGTATCAGTACAGGTGATTATGGTCCTACAGCTTTGGATTACTCTGAGAAAACAGAGACAGTTATTTGATGAAAATATACTTTTAGTCTATGAGAATGGGCACAAGGTGCAGTTTGATTTTTTGTATAAATGAGTCCCAGCGCAAAGTCAGAGGAATACATTTGCTAATAAAAAAGAATCGCCATCTTTCAATCGTACAATTGGAATTTCCTCTTTATAAGAGTTACCATATTAATAGATTCAAATAAAGAAGGAGGAAATATTCATGTCAATAAAAGTAGCGATCAATGGATTTGGCCGTATTGGACGTTTGGCTTTACGCCGTATGTTGGAAAAGGATACTGAATTAGAGGTTGTCGCAATCAACGACTTGACGGATAATGACGACTTAGTTTATTTGCTGAAATATGATACCGCTCAAGGACGCTTCCCATATGATGTAGAAGTTGGGAACGACGCGATTATAGTGGATGGAAAAGAAATCAAAGCTTATGAAGAAAAAGATGCTAGCAATTTACCTTGGGGCGATTTAGGAATTGATATCGTTCTAGAATGTACTGGTTTCTATACTTCAGCTAAAAAATCACAGGCTCACTTGGATGCCGGCGCGAAACGCGTGCTGATTTCTGCTCCGGTAAAAGCTGCGGGATCAGAAGTAGACAATACGAAAACAGTTGTTTACGGGGTGAACCATGATTCATTGGATGCAGACGACAAAATCGTTTCTGCTGCATCATGTACAACGAACTGCTTGGCGCCAATGGCCAATGTATTGAACAACAAATATGGAATCAATAGTGCATTGATGTCAACAATCCATGCATACACTGCATCGCAAGCGTTACAAGATTCGCCAGGTGGACGCGAAAATCGTGCAGGAGCACAAAATGCGATTCCATCTTCAACAGGTGCTGCTAAAGCGGTAGGTAAAGTTATTCCTGAATTGGAAGGGAAAATCGACGGAACAGCTGTCCGTATCCCAACGATCACAGGGTCAATGACAGAACTGTATTCTGTTTTAGATAAAGAAGTAACCGCGGAAGAAGTTAATGCAGCAATGAAAGAAGCTGCAACCGATGCGTTCTTATATACTGAAGATGAAATCGTATCTTCAGACGTTATCGGAGTTCCGGCAGGTTCCATTTTTGATGCCACTCAAACAAAAGTCATCGAGGGTTCTAATGGTCAATTAGTCAAAACAGTAGCTTGGTACGATAACGAGTACGGTTTTGTAGCTAACATGGTAGGAACTTTGGAACATTTTGCGAATATCAAATAAACACATGTTAAACAATGAGTGGGGAGCTTAAAGCTTCCCGCTTTTGTGTGCCTTAAATAATCGAAAAACTCGATGCTGTCTGATCAGTATCGAGTTTTTTTCTGTTTTTATAAATAATTTAGTTTGTTTCCATCAAAGTTCTGCGATTGTTTCAAATATCTGTATGTAAACTTCTTTTCTCTGTTTTTTTGTCATTGAATAACCCAAATATCCATCCTGATGATGAGTCAGTTGTGGAGTCATAATAGAAACCACTAGCATAACTCGTTCTAGGGGTCCATTCCCAATTTTCCCATGAATCATCGTCAAAATCTAAATCTGGTTCTGTGAACGGGATATGGTTGTTAGCACCTATAAAAAAGAACGGAACGGAAGAATCTGATTAAAGTTCTGCATATTGTTTTTCGCTGGCTTTCGATAAATTATCAGGCATGTTAAAAATCGCATCATAAGAATCAAAATCATTGTTCATAATATCATCAAAAGAAATTTCCTCAAAACGTACTTGTTTTTCTTTAATTACTGGCGGTTCTCCTATAATGCCGATAGTTAATTATCTGCGTCTCGTAAGTGGCATGAATTTTTTTAAGGGTAATTTCTGGTTCATATTCTTGAACCAATTGACGTAATTCACCTTTCTTCAAGTCTATCTCTTGTTTTAAGGGTGATATTTTAGCTTCTAAGGCATTTTTACTTTTTTCCAAGGTGAATTTTTTATCTCGTTTTGTAATTCGAGCTTGCTATCAGCCATTTTTTTGTATTCTGGGACAGATAAATGCTTACGTTCAGAAAGCTCGTTGACCGCGTTCTAAATCAAAACCACGATTATTCAAATATTTCGGTAGTTCATCTTGAATAGCTTGTAACGTTTTTTTATCAAACATACGCTTTGCAGACAATTTATTATCTTTGTCAAAAGGCACTATGCCCAGGTGCATATGCGGAGTTCTTTCGTCCAGGTGAACTTAAGCATAACGAATATCATCATCGCCGAATTTTTCGGCAAAAATAATCTTTAGTATCTTTAAAAAATCGTTCTGTTTCTTTATTGTCCAACTTGTCAAAAAAACGGACGGTCACTCGTCAATATCCACTCGTTAACCAACACCGCATCTTTTCAAGTTGCTCGCTGACTGACTTTTTTTTCGTTGATAAATTTTTCAATATCGGTCTTATAATTTTCTGTCCGTCCTTGAACTAAATCATAATTCAAATGTGACCGCTGAATGTCGATATCTTCGTTTGAATGATTTTGTGTTTTTCGCTGATTATAGTTTCCAATGCCAACCAAATTACTAGCTTTCATTTTCTGCATTCTCGCCACCACCATAAACATAAAAAACGACCTCCTGTTTCTGGTTTTTCGATACAACTTCCATGCAAAGTATAACCCACTATATTTTACTTCGCAAAGTGTGGTCTCTTCGAGGAGTCTTGCCGACAGCTGCTCTCGCCGAAGATCACTCGTCGAGTAAAAATATTTTCGCTTGGACTTCGTCCTTTTTCGCTCAAAAATTTTGAATGAGTGTTTTGCTCCACTCTGATTTTTTAGTAATCGTAAACCTCAACTAAAAAAAGCGCCTTAGACTTTCACCAGGGGACTTATTTTAGATTTGAATACTTATCACACTATTCCTGAAACAACGTGTTACTTACTTCACATATTATCAAGTAACAACATAGGCGCAATAAGTAATAAAAAAATGATAGTTGTCGGCACTAATAGAAATAACATCAACGATCTATTTTTAAATAAATTCACACAACAAATAATTCCGACTCCAGCCATACTCCACCATATAATATCAAATAAGAAATAAGGTGAATTAAGCAAACTTAAAAAATATAAGCCTAAAAATAAGGTATGGCTAAATAAAACTAAATGATTTATCATTGTTCTATCCGTGTTTTTTTGGTTATAAAATCTAAAAAATAAAAATATAAAACAAACTGCTATAAATAATCTTAAAAGTAAATTTAAAGCATACACATAATTTCCCCCTTAATAAAAACAGAAAACGTATTGTGAAATCTGTAACAATAGGATACCATAATTAAACACCATTGAAAATAAGGAGATGATTTTATGTTTAACACAATAAGGAACTTTATTTTGATACTCGGATTATTTCTGCTAGCAAATGCATTTACAACTAAAGTAAACGCAGCTGAAAGCGACTTACATAATCAAGAAGAAATAATATACTTAGCACCAGATTTAGACCTCAGTATAGCCACAGAGGAAGAAATTAAAATACTAGAAGAAATTGGTTGGAACTTAGAAGCCGAAATTCCATATCTCGTAGTAGAAAAAGAAACTGAAACAAGTGCTGAATCTAGTGACAAACATCTCGAAACAAATCAAGGAGAAGTACTGTTAGTAATAGATCTTGGCGAATTATTCGATAAAATGCCAGAATCAGAGCTTAACGCAGAAACATCGGAAGAATTTACAATTATACCATATCATAACATGCCCTATCAGCCTATTTACTCACCACCTGCTCATGGGACAAAAGTATATAAATTCGGTGATAAAGTTCACTGTAATAGATTTAACGGACCAAAATCAGACAACAAGCATTATTCAAAATTTCAACCGAAAGCGCTTATAAACTTTAACGGCAGTGACTGTGATACAGCAGTAAGAAAAGGATACTGTAAATTGTTAAATGACCACTGTAATTCATCTTCAACATACCATCGAGGATGGTGCTCAGAAAAAATAGGACATAATGTTAACTATCACAAACATTAAAAAAATTACTTTTCAAAATCTAAAGATAGTCTCTTAAAAATTAAAAGAGACTATCTTTTTTGTTCGCCCAGCATGGGCGAACTCTAACGGGTGCAAGTCCCCAACGCGACCTGACAGTGGTAAGCATATAGCTGACGGCAAGGGTGTCCACCGTGATGTGGAATTTGAAGGAAGCCCAAGGCAAAACTCTGGTCTGACGAACAGAAATCACATAAGAGGTGAGTCGAGTGGATAAGGCTGCCAAAGGAGCTGAAGTCCGATAACTGTTTTAACTCGAAGCATAGATGTGGCAGATAGATGGAGTGAAAGAGTTCGCACCTTAACTGGGGAGGTCTCATGATGTTATCCCAAATACACTTAGTGATAAGTGCTTGACTCATGAGAAGTCAGCCGAGGTCGTAGTAGTGAAGACAGCTAGTGAAAGCTAGAAAGAGCGAAGGACCGAACAATTTTATCGTTACAAACATCTTTATTGGAGGTCGCCAAAGACTACTGGTTACAACAGCGTAAAAGTAGATAGCTGCCTTACGAGAACAGAAAAGGAGTAACAAACATGCATGAAAACAGGACATTGGATAGAATCCTATCCAGAAATAATTTAAACGAAGCCTTTCGACAAGTGGAACGGAACAAAGGTGCCGCAGGCATTGATGGTATGACTATCGAAGAGGCTAAAGAATATCTTCGTCAGCATAAAGAAGAACTTATTCAGACCATTCGCGAACGGAATTACCAACCTAAACCCGTCAGAAGAGTAGAATTACCTAAACCATCGGGTGGGGTCAGACTATTGGGGATACCGACAGTTATTGACCGGGTTATTCAACAAGCAATTGCGCAAGTTATCACACCTATTTTTGACGAACACTTCCACAACAGTAGTTATGGATTTCGGCCAAACCGTAACGCTCATATGGCTATAGCGCAAGGGCTAAGAGACATGAATGAAGGGTACCATTGGATTGTCGACATTGATTTAGAGAAGTTCTTTGATACAGTTAACCATGATCGACTGATGAATCTGGTTTCTCGGAAAATAACCGACGGTGATGTAATATCACTTATTCGGAAATATCTGGTGAGTGGCATTATGGTGAACGGAGAATATGAGAAAAGCCCAGTAGGCACCCCCCAAGGGGGGAACCTTTCGCCGTTATTGAGTAATATCCTTTTAAATGATCTCGACCAAGAACTAGAGAAAAGAGGTCTGCGTTTCGTGCGATACGCAGATGACTGTATTATCTTCGTTAAAAGCGAATTCGCAGCGAGACGCGTGATGCGTTCGGTTACACGATATATTGAGGAAACTCTGGGTTTAACTGTTAATACGACTAAATCGAAAGTCATTAAACCAAGTGACCCAACTTTTAAATTTTTGGGATTTGGATTCTATTGGTCGAGAGCAGGCAAAGGCTATCAAGCAAAGCCCCATGCCATATCAATCGAGACGTTTAAATATAAGCTTCATCAGCTAAGCAAGAAAAGCTGGGGAATTGATATGGCTTACCGTATCGTTAGACTGAATCAAGACATCAGAGGATGGGTGAACTATTTCAAAATAGGAGATATGCATACGAAACTCAAGAAAATAGCGAGTCATCTTCGTTATCGTCTGAGGATGTGTATCTGGCACCAATGGAAAACAGCCAAGAATCGAAGGAAAGCACTCACTAAACTAGGGATGAGCGACTACAATGCTTATGTGAACAGTCACAGTTCCAAAGGAACTGCTCGAATAGCCCAGTCCTGGGTAATGACAACGACAGTAATCAATAAGATACTAGCCTATAAAGGTCTAGTATCTCCAGATAGTTACTATTTAAAACAAAAGCATGTTATATAAAATTGAACCGTCGTATACCGAACGGTATGTACGGTGGTGTGAGAGGACGATAAATTAATTATTTATCTCCTACTCGATCGTTAAAACGTAATCATTTCGAAATAAGTGCGGAAATTTCTTGACAGGGTTTTCTTTGAATGCTAATATCTAAAACGTAACAATTACGATTTATTAAAAGGAGGAAGAAAGATATGAAGAAAAGAATAGGTCAATACATAGCTTTATTGGCAATCAGCACAGTATTAGCAGCTTGTGGCGAAGAGGCAGCTTCAAATCAAGAAAGTTTAATAAGCTCAAGCGAGCAAGTGACAGAAGAAAGCCAAATGCAAAAGGATGTCGGAAATATTGAGATTGAAGGTTTAGCCGATCATTATCATACTGGCGATACAATCGAACTATCTGCAACCTCTGAGAACGAGGATGAAACTCTTCACTGGCACTGGTATACAAGAGAAAGCGAAGAGGCTGAATGGGAAGTAGCAGCTGGCCAACAAACACAAGATTTTATTGGGGAAGCAACAACGGACAGCGTAGAAATTAAAGCTGCTTTAGTAGATGAAAGTGATGAAATTTATGCGGAGTCTGAACCTGTAAAAATTACTATTAACGATCATCACGATGAAGATGACCACAATCACGATCATGAAGAAGAACACCATGATCATGGCGAAGAAAGCGACGAAGAATAAAAAATGACTGATGGGTATTTTTTAAAATGAACAAATAGAGTAGGATAACTAAACAGAATTGTATTTAGTTATCCTAAAATGAAATCAATGAGCCTTTTGCTGTTTGCTTATGCATTTAGCAGATGACTTTTTAGGAGGAAGAGAAGAAATGAAGAAAAAGTGGTTTGCTCTTATCCTATTCTTTTTAACGACAGGAGCTGCTCTTTCTGCTTGCGGACAAGAACAAAGCGGAGATGAAGCGACCGAGAATGCAAAATTATCGATTGTTACAACTTTTTATCCGATGTATGAATTTACAAAAGAAATAGCTGGTGATCGTGCAGATGTATCCATGATGATTCCAGCCGGTACGGATGTACATGGATTTGAACCAAGTGCCCAGAACGTGGCGGCGATAAATGATGCAGACATGTTTGTTTACAGCAGCGGACAAATGGAAACCTGGGTTGGTAGTCTAATGAACACGCTTGATAGTGAAGAGTTGATAGTAGTGCGTTCAGCTGACAACGACGAATTTATTCAGTCCAAGACTCATGATACTGAGCAAAGCTCGACTATCGCTGAAAACGATGGGGACATTCTTGAAGAAGAGGAAAATGTACCTGAAGCTATTGAGGTTAAAGGTCTATCAGATCATTATCACACGGGTGATGTTGTACAGCTTGTAGCTCAAATTGAGGAATATACAGATTCTGGTAATGTGCAATGGTATATACAATCTAACGTAGGAAAATGGATGGCTGTTGCAGATCAAAAAACAGCCGCATTTGAATACAAAACAACAGGTGAGGATTTTAAAGTGAAGGCTGTTCTTTACGATAAACTAGGGAAACAGCAAGCCCAATCCCAAGATATTGAGGTAGTTATTGACAATCATGAGGGACTAGATCCCCATGTCTGGTTGGATCCTGTACTGGCCCAAGATCAAGTGAATACGATCAAAGAAGCCTTGATACAAGCTGATCCTGAAGGGGAAGAGTATTACGAAGAAAATGCTCAGACCTTTAATGAAGAACTGCAAAAACTAGATGAAGAATATGAAGCAGCTTTCTCTTCAGCAGAAAATCGCGTTTTTGTCGTTCAACATCAAGCCTTTGGATACATTGCCCAACGGTATGATTTAGAACAACTTGCTATCGGCGGACTTTCTACTGAGGTTGAGCCTAGCCCTTCCCGGATTGCTGAAATAGCGGAATTAGTGAAAGAATATAATTTATCCGTGATTTATTATCAACAAGGGGCTAATTCTTCAATTGCTCAAGCGGTAGCTCAAGAAACCGGCACAGAGGTGGAAGTGCTATACGACCTTGAAGGCATTACTCAAGAGATGCAAGATGAGGGTATAGATTACTTAACATTAATGCGTAAAAACCTTGAAGCTTTAAAACTCAGCATTCACTAAAGGTTGAGCAGCTTTTTCAAAAAAAATTAGCGAATTACTGATGGAAAAAACGGTAATAGTATAAAAAGTAATGAGCGAGCCTATTAACGAAGATAAAGTGAGAGGAGAAAAAAATATGAGACAAAATATTATGTTAGAATGTACAGAAACGAAAGAACGTATCTATATAACCAGTAAAAACAAACGAAACAACCCGGATCGATTAGAGTTAAAAAAATATTCGCCTAAACTTAGAAGAAAAGCACTTTTTAGAGAAACGAAATAATATGGATTCAAGAAGGAGAGAAGCAGGATGGCTAAGAAATCTAAGATCGCTAAACACAAAAAGCAAATAGAAATGGTAGAAAAGTATGCAGAAAAGAGAAGAATGCTAAAAGAAGCTGGGGATTATCAAGCCTTAGCTGAATTACCAAAAGACTCTAATCCAAACCGTCTGCACAACAGAGATGCTTTAGATGGTCGTCCGAGAGGCTATATGCGTAAATTTGGGATGTCTCGTGTCAACTTTAGAGAATATGCGCATAAAGGTCAGATTCCCGGAGTGAAAAAGGCTAGTTGGTAAGAGAGACAGCCGAGGAAAAAGGATGAAAAAAAATCTACGAAAGTATTTAAAGATGTTAAAGCCGTTTGATTATATTATTTTGGTTTTGTTAGTGTTCATCTCTTTTTCACCTGCTTTAGTTTTTGCAGTTAAAGAAGCAGCCATACCTGAAGAGAATATTCGCTACGCCATTATTAGTATCAATGGTGAAGAGGTCGATCGCTTTGATTTAGATAATACTGAGCATATGACCAAAACGTATTACCCTTCAGAAGGGCAGTACAACATCATTGAAATAAAAGACGGCAAAATCAGAGATAAAGAGGATAACAGTCCTGATCAAATTGCAGTAAGAACAGGCTGGATTGAGCGAAATGGGCAAACAAGCATCTGTCTACCTCATAAATTTATCATAGAAATTCGTCAAGAAGGTCAAGAAGACTACTACATTAATTAGGAGAGAGTGAATTTTGGAAAAACAAGACTTAGCAAGTGCATATAGAAGACTAAAAAGCTCGAATATCCGAACAAAGAAAAGAGCTTTGAAAATTATCAAAGAGCCCAAGAGAAAGACTAAATAGAGATTTTTTGTGAGTTGCTAGTTGCTGTCAATTGTGAACCAAAACTTTAAGACACTTTCCAAATGGTTGGAAGGTGTCTTTGTTTTATCAAAAAAATGCTTGGGGAGTATTTATTGATTTTAAGTTATTTTTAGGAGAAAATGACAGGAATAATAAGAATACGGGTAAAAAATATATAGATACAGCTATTTAATGTTTATAGTGAGGGAGAAAAGCTATGAGAAATAATAATTTAATTGAAGAACGAGCGCGTTTGTTGAATAGAGTGAAAGATTTTTGCATCCATAATAAAAAAATCCATGCGTTTTTTCTAGGAGGCTCTCTTGCTGTAAATAATGCGGATGAATTCTCTGATATTGATTTTAGAGTTGTTATTCCAGATGATGCATCAAAAGTAATTCTACTAAATGAACTACTGGAATACTTTGAATCACAAACAGTATTTATCGAAACAAAAGGTTCTTTTTATTCAGTCGTTCATTTCTCAACATTTATAAAGTTGGACTTTTTTGTCTATCATCCTGAAAAATTAAAGGCAAGTGTCTGGTTTAAAGATATCTTGATACTTCAGGATTCGAAAAACTTGTTAGCTAGTTTGAAAGAAGACTCAATGGAAAAAGCATTTGTAGTAAATAAAGAAGAGTTAAACAACTATTTGAACAAATACACTGCTTACCTGCACGAACTTTACAGAAGATGGAACAGAAAAGAATACAACTACTGTGAGCACTGTACTTTAATGATGAAACACATACTTGTTTCACTTTGGCAGATAGAAAAAGGAAATATTCCAAATGATCTAGGTGACTGGAGTAAATATGAGGGATTTAGAAGCTTACTCAACGACAGCCAAAAAGACTTACTAACGAGATTCACACCTGTTAACTTTGATGACATTACATATTTTGTTGAGTGTATGAATGAAAAAGTGCCTCAATCTGTTTTAAATATTTCAAACCACTTAAACTTGCAAATGAATACTGAAAAATATTCTTCTTTATTTGTGCATAATGATTTTGGTGAAAATAGTTAGTTAAGTCTATTGAAATGTTTTCTTTTATTATAAATACAATTAGGAACGAACTGATATAACGAATAATGCCTCTATTAAACTCTAAACTCATGTAAAAATGAATTTAATAGAGGCATTTATTTAGATTTATTGATTAAACGCTAAAATCATTTCTTTATACAAATTATCTAAACACACTCATTGTGATTCGCTCCTTTTTATTTTCTTGGATTCTGTTCTATTAACACAGTAGACTTGTTTCTTGAGGTATCTCTTTGCAAAATAATCATACAACAAGTAAAGAGAACCATCAAATAATGAAGCAGAAGCTTAGAAATCCTCATAAACATATAAAAAAACTGCTCCTAAATTGTGAAAAGTGATATGCTACAATACAGGTGCTTGGTACAATGAGGCAAATAGCAGTTTTTACAATGGAGGCATACCTTTGAATATTCAATGGAAGAAAAAAACGATTTTTATATACGGCATGATTTTATTCTGCATACTTGTGTCTATATTGTTTGTGCAAAACAATTTCTATTTATATGAACAACCGATAGCAAAAGTTGTAGAAGCAACAATGACAGACGAAAAAGAAACGATTGATTCATTTGAGAATAAAGATCAGTTGTTTCAACAACAGTTAGTAGGAGAAATAAAAAACGGCGAGCAACAAGGTCAACAGATCTTACTGGAGAATCAATACTCATTATCTGGAGCGGCCGATCATGAATTTCAAGTAGGTGATATTGTATTTGTGACGATCCAAAGGAATGAGGAGACAAATTTAGCAGGGAGCATTGATGGACCTAAACGTGATATTTATGTTGTGATAGCAGCCTGGTTTTTCATCTTGATAGTCCTACTCATCGGGAGAAAAAGCGGCTTGTTTTCAATCATCAGTTTGGTAGTCAACGTCTTAGTCTTGATTATCGCGATGAATTATTACACTAGTTTAGAAGATGTCGATTTGTGGTTGATTTGCGGCGGGCTGGTTATTTTCTTCACGGTCTTTTCATTACTATTGGTGAGCGGAAATAACGAGAAGACTCATGCAGCCATTATTGCAACTCTAGCTGGAACCTTTTCTTCGCTAGTGATAGCATACGCCGTAATAGCTTTGACGGCTGGAGAAGGGCTTAGATATGAAGAAATGGCGTTTATCACTAGGAATCCGCAATCCATATTTTTAGCCAGCCTTCTAGTGGGGTCTTTAGGAGCGGCAATGGATATTGCGATCACGATCACTTCTTCGCTGTATGAATTGAATGATAAGAACAACGCTATTTCGCTAAAAGATTTAAAGACTTCTGGTAGGGAAATAGGCAAAGACATCATGGGAACGATGGCAAATGTATTATTTTTTGCTTATGTAAGTGGGAGTATCCCGATGATCCTTCTTTATTTAAAAAATGGTATGGCAGTGAATTATACTTTAACGATGAACCTATCTTTAGAATTGACTAGAGCGTTGGTGGGCAGCATCGGGATCGTAATGACGATTCCCATTAGTATTTACACAGCGACTTATTTTATTCGTAAAAGGAGGGCTGTCAAATGAATGTATTGATCTTATTAGCACTCATTTTATTTGTACTGATGAAGGTGGTTGGCGGCGAAAAAGGGACTAGGTCTTTTACAGCTTTATTTTTTAATTTTGGCATCATACTAATGACAGTCATTTTGATGACAGATCAAGCCATCAACCCTATTTTTATTACGATCATCGCTTGTACACTGATCAGTTGTGTCAATTTGTTTTATATCAACAGGTTTAACTTCAAATCAGTTACGGCTTTTGTTTCTACTATTATTACTTTAGTTCTTTTGATCATGGTAATTTTTATAATCGTAGATAGATCTAAAATACAGGGATTTGGAATAGAAGAAATTGAAGAACTGCTGTCCTTTTCATTCTATTTAGGGATCGATTTCGGGAAAATTGCTATTTGTACGATCATTATGGGAACGATTGGAGCCGTTACGGATACAGCGATCTCGATTTCCTCTGCAATGAATGAAATTTATCTGCATAATCCAACTTTAGATCGTTATCATCTATTTAAATCCGGTATGAATGTTGGGAAAGATATTCTGGGCACCACGACAAACACGTTGTTTTTTGCTTTTATCGGCGGGTACCTGGCATTAATCATTTGGTTTAAGGACCTGGGCTATTCGTTTGGAGAAGTGGTCAATTCCAAAGTCTTCAGTTCAGAAGTGATCTCGATATTTTATACAGGCGCGGGAGCTATTTTGATCATCCCGATTACAGCTGGGCTTACTGCGTATAGTTTGGTCAAATACAAAAAGATATAGATCTTTTTATAAAATAACTAGTATAATCAATGCGCTATATTTGATAAGATAGAATAGATATAGAGTTAGAAATAAGAAGGAGAATGAAAGATGGCTGAATTAGACAAATACATTAATTGGACGTTTTCTGAAAAGTGTGATGTTCCGAGTGATATCAATGACAGATTGGTTCAAGGAGAAGAAGCTGTAGCTGCATTTAAAACGATTAGAGACGTTGCTATATTCACTAACAAACGTTTGATCGTTCGTGATGCACAAGGGTTGCGTGGCAAGAAAGTTGAAATCTATTCTCTGCCTTATAGTTCGATCAATATGTGGTCTACTGAAAATGCAGGCACTTTTGACATCAATGCTGAAGTTGAGTTGTGGACAAGAGCCGGCAATATAAAGATAGGTTTAGGAAAAGATATCGATATTAGACAATTTGATGATTTGATTGCATCGATATTACTTTAACGTAGACTAGATAAATAACAGACTAGAAAGAAATTTTAAATTAAAGAAAAGTAACTAGAGTGTGTCTTAAAACTATGGTTGTACACTGTTTGAGTTGGTGAGTGAAAACTCGCTAGCTTTTTTATCTCACAAAAATTTATAGCAGACAGCTTTATGAGTTTATGTTCAAGACTAGTGGGGATGAAGAATGCGGTTTGAACATCAAAAACAACCACATTATTAATGAAGGATTGTCTAGGATTCGAGAAAAGGAGTTTTTTGAAGCCGTTGTATTAATAAGCTATTGTTGCTCTAGAATAAATAACTAGGCAACTTTGACTTCAACCAAAACTATTTATTTCTTGTCAAAGTGGTTTTAAGATACACTCTAAATACTTATGAAAAGAATTTTTTGTTAGCTGGGGGAGTTTTTGTAGAATGATATATCAAACTGTTGTCGAAGGTATTAAACCTGAAATGTTAGAAGGTTTCTTTGTGGGATGGCCTGACCATCCTGGATTAGAAGGGCACTTACAATTGTTGAAACAGAGCAGTAATGTTGTTATTGCACTAGACGAGCATAAGAGAAAAGTAATCGGTTTTATTACTGCTATTAGTGATGGTGTTCTTTCAGCGTATATTCCTTTCCTTGAAGTTCTACCTGAGTATCAAGATCAAGGAATTGGAAAAGAGTTGATAGAAAGGATGTTGAAGGAACTAAATGATCTTTATATGATTGACTTGTGTTGCGATGAGGACTTAATTGAGTACTATGAAAAATTTGGAATGAGAAAATCAAATGGAATGATTTTTAGAAATTATCAAAATCAGTCGGGAAATCTAAAATAATATAAATTTTAAGGCTATCTTTTACATAATAAGAGACAGTCTTTTTTTGTTAGGTAAATTTATGATCATACCTATTACAGCATATAAGTTGTACAAATTCAAAATAAATCCTACTTAACTAAGAAGATAAGCTTGACAATTATCGTTTACAATTGTAAACTTTGGTTAAGTTGATGATTACGAATGTAAACGAAGGAGATAACCTATATGAAAAAAGCTACATTAAATATCAAAGGAATGAGCTGTGCACACTGTGTAAATAAAGTAGAGACAGCATTACAAGGTCAACAAGGGGTAGAAAAAGCAAAAGTAAATTTGAAAAAAGAAATTGCTAAAATCAAATACGATGAAACGATCCAAACTTTAGATCACTTGATTTTGGAAGTAAAAGAAGTTGGATATGAAGCAGAACCAGCGAAATAAAAAGGGGGCAGGACAAATGACAACGAAAACATTGAGTATAGAAGGGATGACTTGTGCATCTTGTGTACAGACAGTTGAAAAGGCGACTAAGAAATTAGATGGTGTGCAAGAAGCGAATGTCAACTTGGCTACTGAAAAATTGAGCGTTCATTTTGATGAGAGCAAGTTGTCATTGCAAGATATCCAAGATGCTGTGGACCGAGTTGGATACAAAGCAGTGACGGATACAGAACAAAAATTATTCAATATAGAAGGCATGACTTGCGCGTCTTGCGTGCAAACGGTCGAAAAAGCCACCAGAAACCTAACGGGTGTGTTGGCTTCAAACGTCAACTTAGCAACAGAAAAAATGACGGTTCAATATGATCCGACAGCCGTTTCAGTATCAGACATTACCCAAGCTGTTTCAAACTCAGGGTATGAAGCTCATGAAGATACGGAATCGGCCAACTCCGCAGAGGATTCAAAAGCGAAAAAACAACAAGAGATGGCTTCTATGTGGAAACGATTTTGGGTATCGGCAGTGTTCACTGTTCCATTGCTTTATGTCTCGATGGGTCACATGGTTGGTTTACCATTACCAGAGATCATCAATCCAATGGTTAACCCAGGACTGTCCTCGTTGCTTCAACTATTATTGACCACCCCAGTCATGATTTTTGGTCGTAAATTTTTTACAGTCGGATTTAAAACGCTGTTCAAAGGCCATCCAAATATGGATTCATTAGTGGCTTTAGGGACAGGTGCTGCATTTGTTTATAGTTTAGGTGCAACGATCGCTGTTTTGTCTGGTTACCCAAGTTTTGCTGAGAACCTTTACTACGAATCAGCAGCTGTGATTTTGACGTTGATTACATTGGGGAAATATATGGAAGCTCGTTCAAAAGGGAAAACTTCTGAAGCGATCGAAAAACTGATGGGCTTAGCTCCAAAAACAGCTCTTGTTGTAAGAGATGGAAAAGAAATGGAGATCTCTATTGAAGAAGTTGCTGTAGGAGAGACGATCATTGTTAAACCGGGTGAAAAAATTGCTGTTGATGGCGTAGTAGTAGAAGGAATGACATCGGTTGATGAAGCGATGTTGACAGGAGAAAGTATTCCAGTAGAAAAAAATGCCGGCGACAATGTTATTGGTGCAAGTATCAATAAAAACGGGACGATCCATTATCAAGCCACCAAAGTTGGAAAAGACACAGCATTATCGCAAATCATTCGCTTGGTAGAAGACGCGCAAGGATCAAAAGCACCGATCGCAAAACTAGCAGATATCATCTCCGGTTATTTTGTGCCGATCGTTATCGTGATTGCTCTTCTTTCTGGATTGGCATGGTACTTTGGGGGACAAACAGGTCTCTTTGCCTTAACGATTGTGATTTCCGTTTTAGTGATCGCTTGCCCATGTGCGCTTGGTTTAGCGACCCCGACAGCTATTATGGTTGGGACCGGTAAAGGTGCAGAAAATGGCGTATTGATCAAGAGCGGCGGAGCTCTTGAAACGACTCATAAAATAGAAACGATCGTATTTGATAAAACAGGTACTATTACAGAAGGTAAACCGAAAGTGACGGATATCGTTACGGCAAATGGTATATCAGAAAATGTGCTGTTGATGTTGACAGCGTCTGCTGAAAAAGGCTCTGAGCATCCATTAGGTGAAGCAATCGTTAAAGGAGCGGAAGAAAGAGGTCTAGATTTTATTAAGACTGAAAACTTTAACGCGATCCCTGGTCATGGGATCGAAGTAACGATTGATGGCAAGAAATTGCTGGCAGGAAACAGAAAGTTGATGGATGTGCGTAACATTGCTTTAGATACGTTAGCACAAACATCCGATGAATTAGCGCATCAAGGTAAAACACCTATGTATGTTGCTGTGAATGACAAAATAGCAGGAATCATTGCCGTTGCAGATACAGTGAAAGAAAACAGTCTGAAGGCTATTGAGAAACTGCACAAGATGGGTATCGAAGTAGCGATGATCACTGGTGACAATAAAGGAACGGCTGAAGCAATTGCTAGACAAGTCGGAATCGACAGAGTATTGAGTGAAGTATTGCCAGAAGACAAAGCAAATGAAGTGAAAAAACTTCAAGCTGAAGGCAAAAAAGTAGCTATGGTTGGAGACGGCATCAATGATGCGCCGGCTCTTGCACAAGCCAATATCGGGATCGCAATTGGTTCTGGGACAGATGTCGCGATGGAATCTGCAGACATTGTATTGATGAGAAGTGACTTGATGGATGTTCCAACAGCTGTCGAATTAAGTAAAGCTACGATTCGCAACATCAAAGAAAATTTGTTCTGGGCATTTGCTTATAATGTAGTGGGGATTCCATTTGCAATGGGGATTTTCTACCTCTTAGGCGGACCATTGTTAAATCCAATGATCGCTGGAGCGGCTATGAGTTTGAGTTCAGTTTCCGTGCTGCTTAACGCACTACGCCTGAAACGTTTCAAACCTTCTGTTGTAAAATAAAGGAGGCTTTCAAATGGTATTGGAACTTGAATTGTATACTAGATCTATCTGTTCAGATTGCCAAGATGCAAAGAACTATCTAGCTGCAGAAGGAATCCAGTATAAACACAAGGATGTCGGAAAAAATCTGAGCTTGGAAGAAGACTTAAAGAAAATATCGGGTGCTCGAATCGTTCCATTTTTTGCTTTTTACAAAAAAGGATTGTTCGGTAAGAGAAAACTCATGAAATACTTTATAGGCTTTGAAAATAATAAAGACGAAATATTAAGCTTGGTAGATAAATAGAAAAATGAATTGTTTTATAAGAAAAAGGATCGTGCCTTCATAAGGCGCGATCCTTTTTTAGTGTTCACTTTCTTTGATGTGGTTCAATACCTGTTCAAGTACACTAAAGACGTGAGAATCATCCAAACTATATAACATACTTTTTCCTTCTCTTTTTGATTTAACTAAACGAGACTTCTTCAAAGTTTGTAATTGATGTGAAATAGCAGACTGTTCCATATCTAAAGAGGCAGCAATATTTTTGACACTTAGTTCTTTATATTGCAGAAGAAAAAGGATCGAAAGGCGAGTTGGATCACTGATTATTTTAAATATTTTACTTATTTCTTGAATGACTTCAGTATTTGGTGGGGAAGATAGAGGTTTTTTCATAACTATTTTCCAACCTTTCATATGAATATGAGTTCATTTTTAGAATACCATATGATTAGAATATGACAAGTTTTTTCTGGAAAATAAACGGCAGTAACGAGAGAAACCAAAATGAAACAGCAAAGAGAAAGTCTCTGTTGACAAGATAGGAACTTTTGGTATAATGAGTTTACATTCATATGATTATATATTCATATGTAAAGCAAAACACTTACGATTTAATAAATATCGAAAACCTGCAATGCATTTAATTCAGAGAATTAGTAATGGGTTATCTTAGCGATGAAGCAGAATAAAAGGTGTAATTTTAGGAGGAGAACAGGAATGGAAAATATTCATAAGAGTCAGTCAAAAGAAAATCACAGCCACAGTCATGCTCACAACCATAGTCATAGTCATGAACATAATCATGAACATAATCATGGAAAAATTCCTGTTATTTTATATTTTATGGGTTTAGTATTAGCAATCATTGCTTTGTTTTTAAACGAAGATCAAATATTTTTGCAAAACACACTCTTTTCACTTGCCGCTATTATAGCTGGCTATCACGTAGTTGTTCTTGAAGGAATTGGAGAGACGATTGAAAATTCTAAAATTCAAAAGAAATTTATACCGAACTCTCATATTTTAATGGGCTTAGCTGCAATTGGTGCTTCGCTGATAGGGAATTTTTGGGAAGCAACATTATTGATTCTCATTTTTTCAGGTGCACATTTTCTTGAAGAGTATGCTGAAGGAAGAAGTAAAAGCGAAATTACAAAGCTACTCGAAATGAATCCGACAACGGCCAGATTGATGACGGCAGATGGGGATACAAAAATCGTTGATGTTGGGACATTAAAAGTTGGAGATCAACTTCAAGTATTGAATGGAGACCAAGTCCCCATTGACGGAACTATTGTATCTGGAACTACTGCTATAGATGAATCTTCCATCAATGGTGAAAGTATTCCCAAAGAGAAAACAATAGGGGATAGCGTTTTTGGGAGCACTATTAACGGAACAGGTTCGTTTACAATGGAGGTTACGAAAGAAAATAAAGATACTGTTTTTTCAAAAATTTTACAACTGGTAAATCAAAACCAAAACAACCAGACAAAAGCTGCCAGTATTATTCAAAAATTTGAGCCGAAATACGTTAAGTTTGTTTTGTTGGCAATAGTGTTGGTCATTGTACTTGCTCCTTTTGTATTTAGTTGGACATGGTCTGAAAGTGTTTATAGAGGACTAGTACTTTTAGTCGCCGTTTCGCCTTGTGCTTTAGCAGCTGCTACTGTATCAGCAACATTATCCACGACTTCTAATTTAGCTAAAAAAGGAGTGCTTTCAAAAGGAAGTGCTTATCTTTCTCAATTAGCAGATATTGACGCAATCGCTTTTGATAAAACAGGGACGCTTACTAAAGGAAAACCTGTAGTAACAAACGTTCATTTTTCTGATTCTGTAAACCAAGAAGAGATGATCGATATTATCGTAGCTCTTGAAAAAGAATCCAATCACCCGCTAGCTGATGCTATTCTAAGAAAGTTCAAAGCTAAACAACAACTAAACGTTAAAGTAAACAATCAAGTTGGAAAAGGGTTGGAAGGAGAGCATAACGGTTATAGATATCGTATAGGAAAACCGGCTTCTTTTGAAAGTACAGCTGAGGAGTACAGCCAATTAAACAAGGAATGGGCCTCTGAAGGAAAAACGGTTGTATACGTGGCTGAAAATGATAAAGTTATGGGGCTTATGGCTCTCATGGATGTGCCGAATGAACAGGCAAAAGCCACTATTGATTACTTTAAACAACAGGGCATACACACTACTTTGATTACCGGCGACTCAAAAATGACAGGCAAAGCTGTTGCTGAACAATTAGGGATCGATGAAGTTATCGCTAATGTCATGCCGGAAGATAAATCTAGAATTATAGACGAACAAAAAGAAAAATACGGTGTGACTGCTATGGTTGGTGATGGTGTCAATGATGCACCAGCTCTAGTGAATGCGGATATTGGTATTGCTATGGGAGATGGCACAGATGTAGCAGTAGAAGTTTCAGATTTAGTATTGATGCAAAATGATTTGTCTAAGCTGGTACAGGCCCATAAATTATCTTCAAAAATGAGTCGTGTTATTTGGCAAAATATTATTTTTTCAATGGTTGTTGTGGCTTTTCTAGTTGTCGTTAGTCTTTTAGGGTTAGCGGATATTGCGATCAGCGTCATCATTCATGAAGGAAGTACTTTAGTGGTCATACTAAATGGGCTGCGATTGTTAATGACTAAAAAATAATTGAACTTTTCTATTTTCTGTTTAGCCAAATTTAAAAAATCATTTTTTCCGCTTTTTTCTTCTGCAAATGAAGAAAAAAGCGGATTTTTTTTTAGCTAAAACTTTTACTTTTGATATAAACTACTAAAACTTGATGAGCATCAATTTTTGATTTTCGCAAATTGGCTATACTACAGTTGTAAAGAAGACGATGGAGTAAAAAACTCTACTACAAAAAACAACAAAGGAGAAACACATCATGACAAAAGCCGTCCTTACATTAGAAACGTTGTCTTGTCCAAGCTGTATGCAAAAAATCGAGAACGCTGTAAAAGGATTGAACGGGATCGATAAAGAAAGCGTCAAAGTATTGTTCAACTCCAGCAAAGTGAAAACGGAATTTGATGAACAGGTCCTTTCTATCAAAGAAATTGAAAAAGCGATCGTAGACTTAGGCTACCCTATTCTTAAAACAAAAGTGAAATCTGCTTAAAAGAATCCAATCAAGAAAGAAGGAATGTCATCATGACAACATTCAATGAAGCAGCAAACAAAAATTTTGAAAAATTAGATATGTTCACAGTAGCGATCACTCGCGCGCATGGCAAGAACCACCCCGAGGCATTTGAAGTACGGGATTTGTTCAGTATCATTAATGAAAAAACACAAGCAACTGATTCTGCCAAACCTGATTTGGATGCGGAATTTACGCAATTGCGTAAGATTACAAATAACTACACCATTCCTGGAGATGTCTGCGAAACGTATGCGGCAGTATATAACATGCTGTCTGAAACAGAGCAAACTTATCAAGCGTGATTCATTATATAAATACCAGAAAGAAAATAAAGTCTTTTCTTTCTGGTATTTTTTTGCTCAAAAAGAAATTTAATGGCTCAGACTTGATGGCAGTCAATTATTAACTTGAGGAATCATTCTATACTGTACTCAACAATAAAAAACAGGAGGAAAAAATCATGCAGCAGTATCTATTAAGTAAGAAAAACCACCTTACATTGATCAGTGGAGTATTGATCGTATTTGGATTCTTCAGCCACTTTGTTTTAGAAAATGTGGGACTTTCTGAAGGAGCTTTGATCATCGCTTCTATTTTGGGGGCTGTTCCTATTGCCATTCAAGCGTATCAAGCCTTAAAAGTAAAAGTCGTCAGCATCGATGTCTTGGTCACTATCGCTGTTATTGGAGCGTTTTGGATCCAAAACTATGAAGAATCCGCTATTGTGGCGTTTTTGTTTTTATTCGGGCATTTTTTGGAACAACGCACATTGAATCAAACTCGTTCGGCGATCAAAGAACTGACTGAAATGGCACCAGAAAGTGCTTTGCGCCAAATGAAAGATGGAGGATTTGAAGAAGTAGATGTGGACGATGTAGACGAAGGCAACGTCTTGCTTGTCAAAACCGGTGCAAAAGTTCCTGTAGACGGTACAGTCTTGTCAGGAGAAGGGCATATCAATGAAGCCAGTATCACAGGCGAACCTGTACCGGTAAACAAAACTACGGACGCTGAAGTGTATGCTGGAACGATTTTGGAAAATGGGACTATTCAAATTCGCGCTGACCGGGTGGGAGAAGATACGACATTTGGGAAGATCATTGAACTTGTGGAAGAAGCGCAAGATTCCAAGTCTGAAGCAGAGCGTTTTATTGACCGCTTTTCCAAATACTACACGCCGGTTGTTTTAGTGCTCTCATTTGTAGTGTGGTTGTTCAGCCAAAACATCGAACTGGCTATCACTATTTTGGTACTGGGCTGTCCAGGTGCATTAGTTATCGGAGTACCTGTCTCAAATGTTGCTGGAATTGGAAATGGAGCTCGAAATGGTATTCTTCTTAAAGGTAGCGAAGTGATTCATGACTTCAGCCGGGTGGATACGATCGTATTTGATAAAACAGGTACGTTGACAAGAGGGAACCCAACTGTAGCGGAGATAGAGATTTATGGTGACAATTCGAATGAATCACTTGAGTATTTGGCCAGCTTAGAACGCGAATCCGATCATCCGCTCGCAAAAGCCGTCTTGCAAGAAATAGGAGAAACGACGTTTTCGACAGTAGAAGGTACAGAAGTTGTCAAAGGCGGCGGTATCGTAGCCAGTGTGAATGGTCACCGGGTAGCTGTTGGTAATGTGGCATTAATGGAAAAAGAAAACGTGATGCTCAATAATAAAGCGCAAGCAGACGTAAGGCGATTTGAACAAAACGGAAACTCGCTTGTTCTGACAGCGGTCGATGGCGAATTGAAGATACTGATGGGCATTCGCGACCAGATCCGTGTGGGAGTCAAAAATGATTTGCAGGCGTTGAAAAAGTTAGGCGTGAAAAACCTAGTTGTTCTTTCAGGTGATAACCAAGGAACGGTGAATGTGGTGGCTCGTGAGTTGGGATTGACAGAAGCTCATGGTCATATGCTGCCGGAAGACAAATCAGCGCATATCGCACACTTACAACAACAAGGGCAAATCGTCGCTTTTGTTGGAGACGGTGTTAACGACAGTCCTTCATTAGCTTTGGCGGATATCGGAATTGCGATGGGGAGCGGGACAGATGTGGCGATCGAAACTTCTGATGTGGTCTTGATGAACTCTGACTTCAGCCGCTTGCCTCATGCATTAGGATTGACAAAGGCCACTGCACGAAACATGAAACAAAATATCCTTATCGCAGTTGGAGTGGTCTTAGTCTTACTGGCCAGTGTTTTCTTCAGTGAATGGATGAATATGTCTATCGGAATGTTGGTGCATGAAGGAAGTATCTTGGTCGTTATTTTCAATGGAATGAGATTGTTGAGCTACAAATCAAAAGGCAATAAAGAACAGGAGAAAGTAAAAGCAGCACCGGCGTCAAATGCATCTATGACTTAGAGGGTATGTCCAAAAGAAAGCACCCTGCCAATTTAGTTATGCTGCTTCTAAACTAGCAAAAGTCAATTTGCGTGCCATTTAGACAAAATTTAAGCCAAAAAAGGAACGCAAATCCAATATGCGTTCCTTTTTTGAGACAATCTCCCCTTAAAGGGAACGTAACTTAGTTTTGCGTTCCCTTTATCCGAATATTTAATGCAATAGGTAACGCAAAAAAGTGAGAACGGTCTCCAATTTAGCAGGGTGCTTTCTTTTTGATGATTTATTCCTAATACTCATTAAAATAATCACTAAAGCTTACTCTTCATCAATGACTTTATTGAAACTCTGACGTTGATCATAGTATTTTGAGATATTGATTTTATGGTCTAAGTTATTTCGATAATCCTTGGAGAATACACAACCATAGAGAGTATCCAAAAGAAAAGAGATCGAACTGTTCGAACTAAAACTGCCTATTTTGGAATATAATTTTTCACGTGTGGTCATTCGAAGGACGCAATCTGCATGCTGCGTTAAAGTATTATCTCCAATGCTGGTCAAAACAATGATCGGCGTTTTTCTGCTTTTTAAAAGCGGCAGTAAATGGGCGATTTCTTTAGTCTCTCCGGTGTAGGAGATGAGAATGATACAAGTATTTGGATCACAATTGGCCGCTTCATATCCTTGATCTACCGTACAAAGATGGACTGTTTTTCCAATACGGGTCATCTGTGACTTGAAGTCATGACAAAGAAACAAATTGTTGTTTATCGCGAATATTTTGATTTCTTTTGCTTGATTCAACAATTCAGTGGCTTTTTGCAGATCATCCTTATTGAGCAGAGATAAATTATCACTGAGAGTCGTTTGTTTCAGTGAGGCTATTTTATGTGCAATGGCAAGGACAGTGTCATTTTCCTCAAAAGGATAATTGGCGTCTACATCTTTAAAGTGACTATTCAAATAACTGTTTTCTTCGCTAAAGGCGTTTCTCAATTCCACCCAACCTTGATACCCTAGTTTTTTGGCAACTCGTATCAATGTTGAAGGATGGGTATAGGTTTCTGCAGCTATTTGCTTCGTAGTTTTATCTCGAATATCTCCCCGTTGATCAAACATATAGTCAATAATAGCTTCTTCTGAGGAAGAGAAAATTTTTTCTTTCATTCTTTCCATTAACAGCATTTTTTATCACCCTTTTTCAGTATAGCTCATGTAAATAGCGTTTACAAAATAAATTAGATTTTGTAAATAAATTGTAAATGACATTTGATTTTGACTGGGTTGTCTTGTGAATAAGGACGTCTCCTATATAATGACAGTAAAGAGCCACGAAATTGAAGTGCTTTGTGAAGCGGAATGAAGGCGCTTGCTTTTTGGGTGGGATAAGAAAGGAAGTTATAAAGAATATTTACTCTTCAAGACAAAGTCGTCATTATTATGAGAGTCTCAATTGATGTTGGAGAGGATACAGCACAAAAACTTGCAGAAACGGAAGCTAAATTAATTGTTGCAGTGCGCAGAGAAGACCGTTTGAAAATGTTGGTTGAATCCTTACCGGACGCAGTGATTTATGCCATCGGAACACCGAAAACGGTGACAGTTAGTGAAATCGTTCTTCTCCCTACTAAAAAAGGATTTGAATAGTCAACTCTGATAAAGAGGGCTTTTTTTGACTGTAATGTAGAATTCGACTGCTTTTATTTTGACTCTGGGTGTTTAGATAGAATGGAGGAAGTGCATGAAACAATTAAAAAGGGTGACTCTTTTAACTGTCTTAATGGTTATGGTTGGTATGGGAGCGTCTATTTCCCTAAAAGCTGCCATTGGCGTTGGAGCTTGGGATGCTATGGCTCAGTCAGTATCTTATCTGTCCGGCATAAAAATCGGGACCATTGGAATGGTATTCAATAGTCTCTGCGTTTTAGGTCAGATCCTTATCTTAAAAAAGAACTTCAAATGGATTCAATTGCTGCAGTTGCCTCTGAATATTTTTTTAGGGACCCTTATCAATTTCTTCTTGTATGATGTGCTGGGGCCAATCACGATCGACAGCTACATGATTAACCTTTTCTTACTATTAGGGGCACTTGTTCTCATGGCATTGATTGTGAGTGCAGTGATGGTGCTCAATGTGGTGACATTTGCTTTAGAAGGTTTCTGTATGGCTATCTCGCAAGCTACCAGATTTGATTTTCCCAAAATCAGACAAGGAATGGATTTCCTCAGCGTCGCGGTAGTACTGATCCTTACTTTCGGATTCTCACTTCCTCTCACTTTAAGAGAAGGTACGATCATAGGGATGCTGTTGTTTGCACCCTTGATGGGATTCTTCATGGCCAAACTGCGGCCTCTTTTTAAACGACTGGATCTTTTAGAAGAAGAGTCAGTTGGAAAAGTTGAGATAAAATCTGGAGAACAATACAAGGCAATGGATTAAATTATTTGGAAGCTATACTTCCTTTAAAGAATAGAAAGAAAAAGAACTCTTAGAATTTAGAGTTCTTTTTCCTTGACTTGGAGTGGACTCCAAGAGCTAAAGTAGGACTTGCAACAATCAAAATTCAGTTTTAGGAGGAATTAGAGTGGAATATGTGAAATTTGGTAATACAGGTATGGATGTTTCGCCGATTTGTTTAGGTGCCATGGGTTTTGGTGATCCGAATAGTGGTTTTCATGAATGGGTCTTGAAAGAAGATGAAAGTAAACCAGTCATTAAAAAGGCTGTGGATCTAGGGATCAACTTTTTTGATACAGCCAATATTTATTCTTATGGTGCAAGCGAGCAAATTCTTGGAAAAGCTCTTAATGAGTATGCCAATCGAGACGAAATCGTTGTCGCTACAAAAGCCTATATGAAAATGAAACAAGCTCCTAACAGTGGAGGACTGTCCAGAAAAGCTCTTTTTCATCAAATCGATCAAAGTTTAGACCGTCTTGAGATGGATTATGTAGATTTGTATATTACTCATCGATGGGATTACAATACACCAATTGAAGAAACAATGGAAGCGCTGCATGATATAGTGAAGTCAGGAAAAGCGAGATACATTGGTGCTTCAGCTATGTATGCTTGGCAATTTGCTAAAGCACAAGCGGTAGCAGAAAAAAATGGCTGGACTAAGTTTGTTTCCATGCAAAATCATTTGAACTTGTTGTATCGTGAAGAAGAAAGAGAGATGCTTCCTTTATGCGAGGATCAAAAGATCGCAGTTACTCCATACAGTCCATTGGCTTCTGGCAGGTTGACGAGAGATTGGAGCGCACAGACAAAACGATTTATCACCGATACAACAGCGAAGTCCAAATATGACCAAACAGAAGAACAAGATAAAATGATTGTAGAACGTGTGGCCGAAGTAGCAGAAACTCATGGGGTGAAAAGAGCACAGATTGCGTTAGCATGGCTGCTTCAAAAAGATCCTGTGGTAGCGCCGATCATTGGTGCCACCAAAGAAAGCCACTTACTTGCCGCCATACCAGCGACTAACATTGTATTGACACAAGAACAAATCGCTTATTTAGAAGAACCTTATATGCCGCATAAAGTTACGGGTGCTATTTAAGAATAAAAAAGAGCTTATCGATTCTCGGTGTTGAGTAATCGGTGAGCTCTAAAAGTTTATGAGGCAGGCATAGGTATTGAAAATTAGTAGGTCTACTACAAATAAGATAGGGGAATGCAAAATGGCAAAACATGAAGAAGTAAAAAATGGAGTTGTTTTTCCAATCGGAGAAAAAAATGAGGCATTTGCACAATATTTTATAGGACAGAGCTATTTGAATAATTTGGTTTCTGATCCAGAAGTTAACGTAGGCGTTGGAAATGTGACGTTTGAACCTGGATGTCGAAACAATTGGCATATTCACCATGAGGGCTTCCAAGTGCTGCTCGTCACTGGCGGCGAAGGCTGGTATCAAGAAGAAGGAAGACCAGCACAATTCTTAAAAGCCGGCGATGTGGTTGTGACTCATAATGGTGTAAAACATTGGCACGGTGCGACAAAAGACAGCTGGTTTGAACACATTGCCATAACAGCTGGTACGCCAGAATGGCTGGAACCAGTTTCCGATGAAATTTATTCAAAATTAGAAGAAAAATAAGAGAGAAAGAGAGAAGAAAGAGAGCAAAACAAATAGCAGATCGCGAAAATTTAGGAGAAGTATGGTTTAGAGAGTCAGAAATGTCTCTGCGTGATCGCAATATGATTACTTATGCAGGCTTCATGACCCAATGTGCTTCTTAATTAGAAGTATATTTAGAAATGGCGAAATAAAATGGAGTAACAAAAACTGAAAACGTCGAATTGATTACCCATATAAGGCCAGTAACTGAGGCATACTAATACAAAAAGTCTCTCAAGCACCCATCTAAAACTATGAACTATTTTATTCAGTAGTGGAAGTGTGTGGTTCTATTTAAATTAAAGTAAGGGCCCTGCTTTTTTGACAATCCTGCTTCTGCTCTAAATTTGATTCATATGTACTAAGGGATATTACCTTACTTGTGGATACAAAATCATTGTGGTAAGTCAAATAACTCTTCTTTTCTTGACTTATGGAGCTGAGAATCCGATACGTAAGTCAGGTTTATTTCCTATACTTGACTTGTGAGTACCAGATTGCGCCTCACAAGTCAGATGAAGACCATTTATCTCGGTGTTGTTCTAAACTCTATACCTAAGAGCTGATCTAAAATTGTTCAATCATTGAGCAGGCGTCCTTTATCATTCCATTGACCATACATTTTATTTGCTCTGGTGTTGTCAATGAACTTGACCAACCTTCTATTAAAAATGTCGGGTTCATTTTTATAACTTTGTATGGTGTCGATCCTGATTCTTTTATATAGTTCTGGAAAGCTGCTAAAGTTCTGATACACTTGCTCATCTTTTTTTAAACAGCGTTCAATCTCTTCATCAATAATAAAAGATTCAAGACGCATATCGGGAAGAACCTTTAAGCCTTCTTCTTTCATCAATCCTAATCTATCTAGTCTTCTCACTCTTTCTTTATTCAATTCAGTCCAGTTGCTTTTTGCCCTTCTTGGAGATAGTCTTTGAGCTATTTCAGTGTTGGAGATCTTTTTCTTTGTGCCATCGATCCAACCAACACACAATGCTTCTTCAACGATATCCAAGTACTGAACAGTATCTGCTTTTTTCGTCGTACTGATGATCACCCAACAGAATTTTTCTGACGTTGAATTTACCTCAAGCCAATACCTTAAATCTTGCCTGTTCTTGATTCTGATTACATTTTCGGTTTCCATTTCTGAACGTTCCTTTCAAGATTTTAGAAGACCAAGTCCTTCACACTAGTATGGTTCTTTTTCTAAATGATTTGTTGGTCACTGTGTCTTTTTATTATACATCACTTGGTATGAAACGAAGAACACGATCAATCAAAACAAGATGATGTATGAGTAGTTTGTTTTTGATGCAAATCAGTGCGTGAAGCTAAATAAGGTTGCTTTTACTATAGCTGAAAAGAATAGCTGAGTATGAAATATAAGTATTAGCCAGGCTAGGTTTAGCCTAGTATGATGGAAGCAACAAGAATAACTGGATAGGTGGCGAATGATAATGAAAGATTTATTAAATCGAATCATTAAGAAAGAAATTGTGAAAGGCTCCCCGCTTTTTGAAGAAATACATGAGCAAAAGGCAGGTAATGAAAGATTAGTGATGGAATTGAACACAGGTTACCATGCTCCCGAAGATGTGATCGCAGCACTTGAAGAAATCACGGGTGAATCAATTGATTCTTCGGTTACGGTTTCTTTGCCTTTTTACACAGATTTCGGGAAACACATTTCATTTGGCAAAGATATCTTTCTCAATCAAAACGTTACTTTTGTTGATTTAGGCGGTATTTACCTTGAAGATCATGTGTTGATCGGCCCTGGTGCTCGTTTGCTCACAGTGAACCATTTAGTTGACCCGGTAAAAAGAAGAGGGATAATAGTAGATTCGATTCGCATCAAAGAGAACGCTTGGATTGGTGCGAACGTAACCATTTTAGCTGGTGTGACTGTCGGTAAAAATGCTATTGTTGCTGCAGATGCTACTGTTACGAAAGATGTGCCAGATAATGTGATTGTTGCGGGTACGCCTGCTAGAATCATTAAAAAAATTGATTAAAGCTTATATAATAGGAGGAAAATAAAACGAAGAATAACCCTTATGTGATTCTCCGTACACATCTCTATCAATGATGGTGGAACACTATGGTTTCGCTATTCTGTCAAAATTAAAAAGAGAAAGAAGGCAATAAAATGGTATTAAACGAAGTGTATACATTATCAAATGGAGTTGAAATTCCTAAATTAGGTTTAGGGACTTGGATGATTGATGATGAAAGAGTGGTTCAAGTTGTCAAAGATGCCCTTGATCTAGGCTACCGTCATATCGATACGGCTGAAGCTTATCGCAATGAAAAAGGTGTAGGTCGTGGAATCAAAGAATCAGGTGTGGACCGTAAAGAAATCTTTGTCACTACAAAACTCGAAGGCGACATCAAGAACTACGATGAAGCTGTCAAAGCCATCGAAGAATCTCTGGAACGCTTGGATATGAATTATATTGATTTAATGATTATCCATAGTCCGCAACCTTGGGCTAACTTCCGTGACGGAAACCATTACTTCGAAGGCAATCTAGAGGCATGGCGTGCTTTGGAAGAAGCTTATGAAGCTGGAAAACTACGGGCAATAGGTGTTTCCAACTTTGAACAAGTTGATTTGGAAAACCTGATCAATAACGGCAAAGTCAAACCAATGGTAAACCAAATCCTTGCGCATATCACAAATGTTCCTAGCGGTGTAATCGAGTACAGTCAAAGTCAAGATATTATTGTTGAAGCTTACTCACCAATTGCTCATGGTGCGATCCTTGACCATCCTATTGTTAAAAAGATGGCTGAAAAATATGAGGTCTCACCTGCTCAATTAAGCATCCGCTATGTTATCCAATTAGATACTGTTGCTTTGCCTAAATCTATCAGCAAAGACCATATGAAAGATAATGCGGCGGTCGATTTTACGATTTCTGAGGAAGACATGAAAACATTGAATGAATTGCCGCTTATCGAAACTTATGGCGACGATCAAATCATGCCGGTCTTTAGTTCGCAATACAAAAATAAGTAATCATAATAGTTTCTACGTAGGAAGAAATCCATTCATTGTCAATTAATTGAAGATTTAAAGGACACATGCTATGCTGAATTTAGTTCATTAAATAGCGAGAGGAGATTTTAAATGAAAGTATTCGTTATAGGTGCCAATGGAAAAGTAGCTCATCACTTTGCCGATTTTGCGAAAGAGGATAACTCTATTGAAGAAATTGCCATGATACGTAAGGCTGAACAAGCTGGATTCTTCGAAGAACGAGGTATCCAAACTGTTCTCTTAGATCTGGTCAAAAACTCCATAGATGAGTTGGCTGAAGCGATGAAAGATGTCGATGCAGTTATCTTTAGTGCGGGTGCTGGTGGAAGCGGCCTTGATAAAACTATTTTGATCGACTTAGACGGAGCTGTTAAAGCCATGACCGCTGCAGAACAAGCAGGCGTCAAGCGTTTTGTTATGGTCAGCACTTTTCGTACAGGTCGTGAGGAAATGGCGAAAGAAAATGATCTGCAAATCTATACGATCGCCAAAAACTATGCTGACGAATGGTTAAAAAACCGTACTCAACTAGACTGGACGATCGTTCATCCAGGTATGCTAGTGGATACAGCCGGTACCGATCAAATCAAAGTGGGCATGGGACAAGACATCAATGAAATTCCTCGTCAAGACGTGGCGCGAACATTGATTTCTGTACTCCACAATGACAATACGATCAACAAAGAGTTTGAAGTTTTGACTGGAGATACAGCTGTTGAGGAAGCTGTTAGTAAGTTGTAGTCATTTTAAAAATAAATTACCCCAAGGAGTAGTCAGTTTCATTCTACTCCTTGGGGTATCTTTATGCAGCGGCATACAATGAATCAATCATTAGTCAACGATCAAACTTTTTAGTAAACCATTCAGGTTCAAATCCAGCTTTGTTTATTCCAATTCCAGCATCCATAAACTGTAAGCATGAGAATCTTTTTGCATCTCTGTCACATAGCGGTCTGTGACCGTCTTTTCATGAATCAAGGCACCCACTATTTCTGCTTTCCGCTGTTTGACTTGTCTGAAAACCGGATAAGACATCGCCAATCCCAGACCTAAGTGGTTAGGGTCTACACCCAAATACAGAATAATATAGCGTTTAGCACGCCATCTTTTATAGAGAATTTTCGCTAGATTCAGCATTGTCATTTTTCGATAAATCAAGTTTCCATAATCCGGCAACGTAATCAAAAAACCAACAAGCTGCTGATCTTTGTAGGCCAGCTTTACCATAGAAAAATCGATCACTTGTTTTAGATCGGCAAAAATGTGAGTGAACTGTTCAGCTGTAACCTTTTGATACAATGGAAAGTCTTTGTAAAGTGTGCTTAAAAGGTCAAAGACTTCAAGAGAAACGGTTGACCAGTCTTCTCGTTTAGGAGAAATAAAGCGATAGCCTTTTTCCACAAATGATTGATAACGTTTGGCTAGTTTTGTTGATTCATATTGGGGCGGAATCGAGTGATAAAAATTTGACGTGTAATGCTCGATCTCTTTAAAACCAGCCGCTTGCCATAACTTCGGATAGTATGCTGGATTGTGCGGTTCACTCGTAAACGGCGTTCGTTCAAATCCTTTAACTTTCATTCGATAACCGAGCCAGAAACTTCCTTGGACAGGGCCGACGACTCGCTTCCCATTTTTTTCGCGCACTTTTTCACTCAGTATGTTGATAAACTGGGTCATGATGGTTACATCATCTACTGCTTCAAAGTACCCTAAGTAGTAATCTTCCAAATGGTGCGGCTTGATCAGAGCACCACGAATCACCATTTGGCCCTCTTGGTAGCCGTTGAATGCTTGAAAAGTGTAGGCCGGACTCAACGGATGCTGCCCGCTGATCTGTGCTTGTTTCTCTGAAATCGACTGCATCAATTCATCTTTTTTATAAATACGTTGTGGGAATTGCAGAAAATCTGCTTCTGTTTGCTCGCCAGAAACCACTGAAAATATTTCTAAGGAATTAGGAGTAGTCATTTTCATCCTCCAAACGTTTAATCAGACCAGTCTGACCGTTTATTTCAATCCATTCCCCGGTCTTCAGCTGTTGCGTGGCTTGTTTGACATTGACGACAGAAGGAATACCCAATTCGCGGGAGATGATTGCTGTATGAGATAAAAGTGAACCTTTTTCCGCAATAATCCCTTTTGATTGAGTCAGTAAATACACCCATCCAGGATCCGTCATTTTTGTGACGATGATTTTATCATGGGATTGCTGGAAGTTAACGGCTTGAATATCTTCCACAACTAATACTTGTCCTCGAACCACACCTTTTGAACAACCGATTCCTTGGAAGTCCTGCTGGTCGGTTGAGGCAATCTTTTGATGATTGATATTTTGCGGGTACTTTTCGAAAATACTTCCAGCATAGATCAGACGGCTGAATGCAGGTAATTGCTGATCTACGGATCGTTTATGCTGTCGTTTTTTGATCTCCATCTGCATATTTGAAAGGTCTTGATGGCCAGCCAATTCGAATAATTCAGTCATCGTTAAATAAAATACATCCTCTGATTTCTCAAGGCGTTTTTCTTTTACCAAATGTTCTCCCATAGTGACAAACAGGAGCCGCATCATTCCATAAATCCGCGTACGGTTCAATCGGGAACTTTCTCTGTATTTGATTCCTGTCATAGCCTGTTTCTTCAGCCAATTCACCAATGGATTCCGTGATTTACTGACTGAATTTGCTTTAGTGTTGGTATGCACAGCAGACGGCGGCAATCCCAACTGCTGTTGGATCAACTGAATGAGTGAAGAAGGCTGACTGCGAAATGTTGCCGTCTCCAATTTTAATTCTTCTGGAGCTCGATCTCCAAATCGATGAATGAACAGTCGAATATCTTGTGTGATTGGATGTACATCTGTGTCAATAAAATCAGCAGCAAGTTCCAAAGACAGCGTTTCGATTTTTTTTCGATAGTCGCTATTGCCATCTTCTTGAATGGTGTAAATGACTTTATTCAATTCAATTACTGGTTTCATGCTTTCAATTTGTTCGATTCCGGCTATTTCCGCTTGGACTTCTTCCGGCGAACAGAATTTTTTTAACACTCCTGTATAAACAAACGCATAGAGGTCATTGATCAAAGTGATGTCCCATTGTTCCAGTACTTGTCGTTTGATCTGTTCAAATAATTGGTGAAGTTCTTCAAATGAAGCCTCTTTTGTATATATTTGATCGAACTTTTCGGAGATCATTTCAAAATCCGAATCAAGCTTTTTCATGGAACGAGGTGCTTGGATGAAGCTTTTGATGATTCGTCCTATGATCTTCAGCCGAGTTGAACGGCTGATCTTCACTGTAGTTGCAGAGACGTCTGTAGTTTGAACCCCTAACATGTCTTGCCAAATAGGGATGATCTGCTTAGAGAACGGCAGAAGCTGCAGTAATTTGTACCAATTAGTGATTTGATAATACACGCGGCTGTTGACTTGAGCGATCATATTTTGAAAAGTAGGCTCAAATGATCGAAGTGTTTGTGTGTCGTTTTTCAGCATCCGTTTAGCCAAACCTCTAAAGATACTTCCGTAAGCTTCTTGAATAAAGCTGAATGTCAAAGGAGTCGTGGTTCCGGGATAACTTTCTACAATATTGCTGTTATCTAAAATAATGACGGGGTCTGTAGGCATTTTTGTGATAGGGCGTGCTTGTAAAACATACAGCTGGCCATTCAAAAAAGTAAATTCGATATCCATGCGCAGACCAAATAATTCAGTAACGTTCTTCGCCATCTCTTCTAAATCTGCTTGCTGTTTCTCTGTTAAAATCGGAGAAGCACCAGCGGTTTCAAAGTAAGATAATTGATCATCCGGATGAATTGTTACCATCGTTGTATCTACTTTGTCTTCCACGATCCCGCTGCCCACACCTTCGCCTACTACGATCAACTGTTCATTCAACAAACCTTGAGGA
The DNA here is from genome assembly GCF_016892605.1 of Desemzia sp. RIT 804. Classification (GTDB taxonomy): domain Bacteria; phylum Bacillota; class Bacilli; order Lactobacillales; family Carnobacteriaceae; genus Desemzia. The sequence continues at coordinate 164,474 of NZ_JAFEMV010000003.1, read as the reverse complement.
TTCGCGGTAAAGTAGACCCCTGATAAAGTTCCCGCAATCATGTTTTGAAGAATGACGTGTAGCTGAACAGTTTCTAATGAAAAGCCATTCTCAAAGTAGTAACTTAATGCAGCAGGCTGATACAACGACAACAGAGTTTCTTCCACAGCATCAACTAAATCATCCGCTTCAACGAACAAACGAGTAGAAAATTGTCCAGCGAATGAGGCAGAAACATCATCTTCCACGTTTGCTGAAGACCGAACCGAGTAGGTATGCTTGCCAGAAGCTAGTTTTTTGAATTCATGGATAGCTGTAAAATCTTCTTGCAAAAATTTCGCCTTGAACTCTTGCTGCAATCGTTGACTCAATTCATCTAACGTATATTTTCCTGTGTGATAGGCTGTTTGCTGCTCCATTAAAAAGGTATGGGTATCAGATCGATCAAACAGATCAAATGAAAAAACTGAAAAAGCAGGGACAACGAGACCTTGCTTTTTCATGAGATGTAAATTGTAGGCTTTTGAACCTACTGATTGACGTTGCAAGTCAGTGAGCTTTTTCATTGTGCAAACCTCTGTATAAATAGATGTGCCGCTACCGAGAGAACCATCGTTGTTTCCGTAATGTAGGTATAGCGTTCCACTCGTTCTTTAATATTGAAACGTGTTGGATCATGAATAAATTGTTGGAATTGAATCGTCATCCAGATGACATTCACCAACAGAACAATGACACCAATTTTTGAAATGTTCCACAATAGAATAAAGTTCGTTAAAATATCTATAATGGTCAGTACTTGAACGAAACGTGTGGCTTTTTGATAGGTGAACAATCTAGAATAAGTCACATATTCGGTCTCGTCTTTAGGAGCTCTGATTTTACGGCTGATTTCCCAGATCAAGCTCGGGAAATACATCGTGAACGCCAGCAGAACAGTAGGTAATGACAATAATGGCAATTGGTATTTGTAACAAATAAATGTGATGATATAAAAATTCATGATCATCATAACAGGATTATGGGTAACAAGTGCTAAAGGCAATGATTTTTGGATTTTGGCTTTGCTGAAAAACCAAAGCGACATCAATGTGCCATAAATGAACAAAAAGAAAAACCACCCTATATTATTCATAAAGAAAACGTTCAGTACAACTGTGATTGTGACCATGACAGCTAAAGCAATAGCTAAATCACGTTTTGTGACTCTTCCAGAAGGCAAGGCACGTTCAGGAAATAGCCTTCGATCGTGTTCGTAGTCTTTAAAATCATCTGCGATCCTAAGCGCCATCAAAAAAGTAAATATCGTTAAAACGCCGATCCATTCTTGCAATCCAATCGAAAAATCTGTTTTTCCTACGTTGAGAAGCAAGATAAAATAGATCTCAAAAAAGTAGATAATGGCTAATAGGAATCTCGGAATCAATGGGTACATCTCTTTATAATAAGTTGATAATCTAGTTAGCATATTTTCAGACCAATTCCTTCCCCTATGTTGACTTGTGTTTCTATATTCAGGCTGGAATAATAGCAGATATCTTCATCCACGGTCACGGTTCCCTTTGGGTAAGCCACCAGTATGGTTGAACCTCCTAGACTAAACCAGCCTTTTTCATGGCCCCGCTGATAACTAGCGGATGGTGGATTATAGATCTTTCCAACCAAAAGTGCTCCGACTTCCATCTGCATGACCATGCCTGATTTCTTTGTTTCAATTAAACAATATTCTCGTTTATTTTCTTTGAATACTTGAAAGTGTTGCTGTGCGATTTCTCTGACAGTGTGCAGTTTACCGCGAATTTTACGCCGACGAATGACCATACCGGTTTCACTGACCAGGTAACGATGGTAATCATCGACCGCTAAACGATAAATAAACACGGTCCCGCCTTCGTAATGATCCGCTAAAGAACGGTCTTGAAGAATGTCTTCTAAACGATAGTTCTGTTCTTTAATGTTAAAAGTCTGATCACTATGAATAGGAACAGCCAATAGTTTAGCTTGCGCAACCGCACACACACGATTGGACGGACTGACTTGTATTTTGTCCGCTTTTAATTTTCGAATAAAAAATGCTGAAAAAGATTTGTAGTTTACAGATTCGTAGTCGCTTAGTCGGATATCGTACTCTTTGATAAACTGTGCTATTTTGTTTTTAGATAGTCGCGTGTGATCAATAGCCGTCCATACGATTGAAAACAACCGAGAAGTAACGATGGAAAGTAAACTATTGCCCCATTTTGTTTGATACAATCGTTTCAGCCATGCAGCTTGATATTCCTTAGGTTCAATGATCGATTGAGTTTTACGCTGGAATACTACTTTTGTCATATTATAATCTCCATAACCCGAACAACGTTATAAACGCGAGCCCGAGGAAAAAAAGGTACATCAATCGATTGGGTTTGGGAATCTTAACATCCCGGATAAATAGAAAAGACATCATAGGAGCAAGCAGCAGAATAATGTATTGAAAACTCCCGCTGATCAACCACTCACTCACCAAATAACTGACAGGAAAAACTAGTGCACCATACGTAACAGGAACTCCCCTGAAATAAGCAGCTCTTTCTGCCGAATTGTTCTTCGCTTCACGATTGAAGTAAGCTAACCGTGAAACAGCAGTAAGGACATATATAATCGCTAGAAAAACATTCAACAAAGGCAAACGCCCTTGTGTCAACAACAAGATCGCCGGCAACGCCGCAAAACTGACCATATCACATAAGGTATCAATCTCTATGCCAAACTGTTCTTGCGCTTTTGTCCTGTCAAAAGAACGGGCAACCATTCCATCAAATAAATCGCAGAGTCCGCTCACGATAAAGCAGCTCATCGCCCAGATTATCTCGCCTTGAATAATAAACTGTATCGCTATTAGCGATACGGCTGTCCCGAAATAGGTCAAGTAGACAAACTTTCCATATTCTCCAATAAACATCTTCAGCACCTACCTTTATGAATCGTGATTTCACCAGTTGTTCCATTCATGGTGATAGTCATACCTGTTTTTAACTTTTCTGTAGCTTTTGTTGCACAGACGATTGTCGGAATTCCGAATTCTCTGGCAACAATCGAGGCATGGCACAAAACACCGCCAGTTTCTGTGATCAGGCCTTTAATAGAACCAAAGGCATGGCTCCATCCTGTATCCGTAAAGTGAGTCACCAAGATCTCTCCAGCCTCTAAAAGATTGATTTCTTTAGGGTCCAGCAATATTCTTACTTTTCCGGTAAAAACTCCATCATTCGCACCGATTCCAGATAAACTGGATGGTTCATTTGCCAAAGGATTTTCCATCTCTGCAGAAACACTTGCTTCCATTAAATCGCCTGGAGGAACAAAATGGCGATATGCCTGACAATATATGCGATTGTTCTTCACAGATTCTCGAAGACTTTCTTGAGAGAACTGGTCATTCATAAAAGAGAGGATCGTTTCTTTTTCAAGATAGAAGAGATCTTCTGTTTTTTCAATATACCCTAGTTGCGAATACCTTTCACTTAATTTCAAAGTGATTTGACGGACCAAATGATAAAAACGAGTCGATACATCTTTAAATTCCTCACGCCACCACAATAATTCACGCAATATTTTGATGTCCTTCATGACTTTAGGACGTTGCCATTTAGAGACGTAAGGGTGGATCAGACCTTCTATCTGTTCATTTGTCAGCGTTTGTAAAGAGGAGCGTTTGGCTGTTGCAATTTTCTCCGGATGTTCCACATAGTCTTTCAACAAGTCAACAACGAGCTGCTGGTCTTCGCTATAACTAGGCACCAGCAGATTCAGTTCACGGTTTGAATGATAGCCGAATGATTTTTGAAAACCTTGGATTCGTTTGGCATCTAGACGATTCGGCTGTTCGTTTAACGACTCATTGATCTCTGGTGAAGTTTTCGATAGCCACTCATGCTTATATTCGTTGTTTGCTTGAATGATCTCAACGATTTCGTAGAGGTCACGTAACGGGTGGACATGAGATACTTCGCCTAACTTTGAAATCAGCTGGAAAAAGGTGTTTAAGGGCAATTTTTTTAATAATGCCGTTTTTTTCATAGACAGCTGTACGGTATTGACAAATACTTGCCAGAAATAAGTCTGTTCACTTTGCAAATAAGCCACATTAAGTACAATTTTCCATAATGCTTCAATTTTTTTGTGATCTGTTGTGGCAGTTAGTGCTTGGATTTCTTTATCGATTGATTGATAGGTTTTTAACAGCTGTTTATGTTGCTGTGCTGCCGTTTGACGTTGCTGCTGAGTCGTTTTATGGATACGAGTCGCCACCGTTATCAAATGGCCGATCGACTGGGCTGTCAATCGGCTTTTGTATCCGTCACCTCGATAATTTTTATATACACCCAGTTCATCATCAAATTCGCGTTCGATATATCCAGGGATTTGTGACATGGCTTCTTTTACAACACCAATATTCCAATAAGGTCTGGCAAAATGATTGATGGACAGCTGATCAATGTTTCTTGAATCGCACAACTTATTTTGGATCAGAAATTTCTCTAAAGTTGTCTGCCATGATTCGCGATATAAACTCCACATCAATCCTGGACAAGGCTGCGCAGCGACACCGCCATCACGAAAATTCGTTGTTGTCCAATTGCCTTTACTGATTTTTCGACGAATCGTTGTGATCGGGCGAGCTTGTAAGAAGTATAAGGAATTTTTGCTGAAACAAAACTCTATATCTACAGGATAGCCATAGAAGACTGCAATCAAAAGCAATTGTTCTTGAAGCTGCTTCAACTGATCTGAAGTTAAAATAGTTGAAGCATCCGTTGATTCAATCGTTGAAAACCAGTCGATCGTTAAGTATTCAGGAGTAACCGACCCGCTGACCAGTTTTTCTCCCGCACCCTTTACGACTTCGAGCGTGAATTGGCGATCATCATTTGTCAAAGGGTTGAGAGTAAACGCAACACCACTGGAATCAGCTGCAATCTGCTCTTGAATGATGACAGACATTTTTAGATCTTGAATATCCAATTGATGCGTCTGCCAATAAGTTAAAACAGCTGGCTTAAAAAGAGACGCAATGCACTGTTTCAATGCAGCAATAATGTCATCAGCTGTCGTACAGTCTGCAATAGTGTCGTATTGTCCAGCAAAAGAAGTGGACGCTCGGTCTTCCATCATTCCACTACTTCGTACGATATATGTTTTATCAGGAGATATCAGATCACTGATTTCTGTATGCAATTCTGTTGGAAAACTCAGCTGGTTCAGGCGTTGAACAATAGTTTCATAGTTTGGTACGTTAGGATAAACCGTTGCTTTTAAAGCTGTTATTTCAGGTATTGCTTCAGTCCATAGTGGAGTGAGCTGATCTTCTGAAATGAAATATCCTTTAGGTACCTGAAGGTCTAATTGAGATAGATCAATCAACGCGTTTATTTTACCGCCATAACGCGGATTTGTTTCTGCAGTTTCTATTAAAGTCCAATAGATTGTCTATACACCTCTTTATACATCTAAAATGATTAGAATGGATTTTTTCTCAATTTTAAAACATACAATAACTGATTGATCACAATATGAGTACCAGCTCCTAAAATGATGAAGCCAAGAAATTGAGAGAAGCTTATTGGAATCAGAAGTGCTACGACTAGAGCACATCCCAGCAACGAATCTGCTTGATCAATAAAAACAAAGAACCATTTCCATTGATTCTTTGCTGTTTTACCGGGCTCGATTTCCAACCGTCGTTTCATAAAACTATTCGGCAATTCAAAAACGACATAAGCTGATCCTAACAACAAACCGATCCAAAGATTGGTTAGTATAGAATTGGCATAGACGTCATAGAATAGATTCAACGATTCAAGAGAGGGAACCGTTTTTAGAACTATTCCCCAGATAATTTGAGATAGTCCACCAAAAACAATCATGCCGATAAAACCTTTCCAAGTTTTATTTTGGCCAAATAACCGCTTTTTGTCCGATAATATTCTACCGGAGTCCATAGGAATATTTAACCGTGGATATGTAGGATATTTACAAAATACCATATTGGCAATACCTGCAAAAATAACTGACATTAACGTAACGTATAAACTTAAAGTTGTTTCCAACACAGTATCTTCCTCTTTCTCGTATAAAACATAAAACGATCTCTTTTATGTTAAGCTATTTTTGTGTATTTTAAAATAAAATCAACTCAATGATCTGAGAAATGCCACTGCCATTGCTCAGACCATTAAGTTTTTTTTGTGATTCTGTTGAGTTGCGTACGGATCTTAGCTTGTAAATGTTGGAAAGTCAAAAACTGTCGGCGAGACCGCTCGATTCTTTTGTACCGTTTAGGATTCTTTTTATAAAATTGTTGATGGTAGTTTTCTGCCGGCCAAAAGACAGTGGCAAATTCAATTGATGTAACAATCGGCTTATTGTATTTGCCAGAATCGGCTAATCGCTGTTTGGAGGCTTCAGCGATCTGGCGTTGCTGTTTATTTTTTACAAAAATGATCGGTCGATACTGATTGCCTCGGTCTTGAAATTGACCGGATGCATCTGTTGGATCCGTCAGTTGCCAATAAAGCTCCACTAAATCAGCGTACTGTATGATTCTCGTATCAAAAATAATCTCCACTGCCTCTACGTGACCTGTATATTGACCGCTCACTTGGTCATAAGTAGGGTGGTCTGCGTGTCCGCCGGTATACCCAGATAAGACGGAAATAATTCCATTACGATTTTCAAAAGGTTCTACCATGCACCAAAAACAGCCACCTGCAAATACTGCAGAGTCTTGGTAAACTGGATCATCAATGGAGTGTTTTGCAAGGTCAAATGGAGTGTCAGCAGTACCAGTATTCGTAATTTTATTATAAAAATCTGTCACATCAGGTGTCAGATTATTTCTCAAAGCCAGTGGACGCAGATCGGCTTCAAGCTTTGAAAGCTGGGTATCAAAATTCGCACCATCTTCTAAGGCGTTTTTAGCGGACAAGAGTAATGACCGCTCCCAGTCTCGAGTTCCTGGATTGAGGATCAGGTTATAAAGAGCGCTGAGTGTTTCATCACGTTTCATTTCCACCTTAATAACCTTCTTTATCATGGATTTTTTAATACAACTTATTTAAAATCAACTATTCTCCTTTTATTATACAGTAGTATGTCTAATTAGTTGACATTAAGACGCTGTTTTTGTGCTGTTTAGATTAATAGAAGCCCGATATGTATAATGTAAGGTTTAGTTGAGCAATCAACTAGGTAAGTTGTATACTAGATGGAAAATGTCTAGAAACGAGAATGTCCTTTGACAAGGGACATTATGAGTCTATGACAACCACAAAAAAAAGATTAGAGTGTACTTATGAGGAGCGAAACCCATGGTGAATTTTTCGGATCGTCAAAAAAAAATATTGTCTCTATTATTAAAAAGTGATGATTATATTAAAAGCGATTACATTGCTGGAGAGTTGGTCATCTCTACTAAAACAGTACAGCGGGAAATCAAGAGCATCAATATGTTATTGACAGAGTTGGAAGCAAACAACATAGAGTCTTCCAGGGGAAAAGGATACGCTATACCTCTGGAATCCAAAAAGACTATCCAGTTGATTTTTAAAGACTATGAAGATAAAGATGCATTGATTCCAAATATGCAGCAAGCTCGTATTGAATGGATCATCAGAAAACTGGCTGTATTGAGTATGGAAGAAAAAGAGTATACCTTAGAGAGATTTGCAGATGAATTATTTGTCAGTTTGACCACTCTTAAAAAGGATATGAACAGCGTCAAAGAAATCTTACAATCGTACAGTATTCAATTAGCTAAAGTTTCAAATAAGGGATTGAGATTAAAAGGCGAAGAAAAAAATATCCGACAATTGATTGTAGATTATCTGGTTCTTGAACAAAGTGAATTGCATTTAGAAAAAATATTCAGCATGTCTTATACAGACAAAGTTTTCGTTGAAGAAATTGTGATCCGCAATATTCGAAAATATCATATTCCGATAACGGATATAGGTTTTAGAAATTTGATCATACATGTAGAAATCGCAATTTCGAGACTCAAATTAGCGAATACTAGTATAAATCAAAAGATAACGAATATAGAAGAGAAATCTGTTGAGTACGATTGTGCTAAATCAATTGCTGAAGAAATAGAAAGCAAGATCCATTTGCAAATTCCTGAAAATGAAGTAGTGAATATTTATTTACATCTTTTGGGTCAAAAAAGGATGTTGATACGGGAAGAACCGAGCAGTCATGAGATAAAAAGGGCTGAAAGTGGACTGATAGAAAAAGTTCTAGTTGAAATCAATGAAATGTACCAATTAGATTTTAGACAAGATGAGATTTTGAAAAATGGCTTGCTCTTACATCTCGAAAGTGCTCTTCATAGAATTCGGCTAAACATGCCTATCAATAATGAACTTATTGAAGAAATCAAAACGAATTACCCTTTTCCAATGCAGTTGGCAAAACTATTGGCTAGTTCTTTAGAAAAAGCTTTTGAGATCAAAATTGATCTTAATGAAGTTGGTTTTTTAACTTTACATTTCTGCGGTGCTCTCGAAAGAGCGAACTCTATTCAATCCAATAAAGAAATCCGAGCGGTAGTAGTGTGCACAACCGGGTTGGGAACATCGGTTTTGCTAAAGGCTAAACTCCAATCAAAGATCCACTCCAAAATAAAGGTAGTTGGTGTCTATGCACTTTACCAATTAGAAGATATAGATTTTACAACTATTGACATCATTATAACGACGGTACCTTTGCCAAAAAAATATTCCATACCTGATGTCGTCATCACACCGATTGTTAGTGACATAGATATCAAAAAGGTGCAAGATTTTATTACGTATGGTGCAGATGAGTTTTCCATTGCTGATTTATTTTATGAGGATCTATTTTTTGAAGAGTTGAATTGTACAACAAAAAATGAGTGTTTATCCGTTATGACAGAAAAACTTCTTCATTTAGGCTTTATAGATCAAAAATGCCAAGAGTCTATTTTTGCTAGAGAGGAAATGGCTACTACTGAAATTGGTAATGGGGTATGTGTACCGCACAATATGGAAGGAAACGTTTTTCGTTCTTCTATCAGTGTAGGGATTGTAAAAGACCCTATCCTTTGGGAAGTTGGGAAAGTCCAACTGATCATGATGGTGATTATCGATAAACATACAATCAGAGAATACACCGATTTATTTTTAGAAATCTATGAAAAAATCGACTTTCAATACAAAGTGGATAAGTTCATCAAACAAAAAAGTTTTCAGTACTTAAAAAAAATATTCAACTAGGAGGAAATGAAATGAAAAAAATAATCGTAGCGTGTGGAGCAGGTATTGCTACTAGTACGGTAGCTTTAAGAAAGTTGCAAGATGGAATGGAAGCAAGAGGTAAGGCGGATGCAGTGAAGTTTACACAAACGTCATTAGCAGAGCTGCCTTCAACAGTAGGTGGCCATGATTTAATCGTAACAACTGCACAAGGCGGAAGCGGTTATGGTATACCAGTAATTTCTGGATTAGGTTTGATTACAGGAATAGGTGTAGAAAAAGTAATCGATGACGTGATTAAGACTTTAGAGTTGTAGGAGGAATTGGATGTTTTCAGAAGAGTTAATCTATATAAACGAAAGCTACCTTTCCCAAGAGAACCTTTTTGATCAAATTTCAAAAGATCTTTTGGAAAAAGGTTATGTTCATGATACTTATCAAGAAGCACTGAAACAAAGAGAAATAAATTATCCGACAGCATTACAAACAGAAGTGTGCGGTATTGCTATTCCCCACACAGAAGCAGACCATATCAAAAAACAAGCTATTGCTGTGGTTAAGTTAGAGAATCCTATCTTGTTTAAAGAAATGGTTGGAGATGCTGATGTACCGGTCAAGTTGCTTTTCTTTTTATTGGTCAAAGAAAAAGAAAGTCAAGTCCAAGTGTTAAGTAATTTAATGAGTTTATTTTCGAATAACCATTTTGTAAATGTTTTGTTGGAATCAGAAAGCGAATCACAAATGTTAGAAACTATCAGTAATGAAATAAAGGAGTAAGATGATGGAGATATTAAATTATTTAGTTAATCTAGGTGCAGCAGTAATGATGCCGATCATTTTTACAATTTTTGCATTAATTTTAGGCGTCAAGTTTGGCAAAGCATTAAAGTCAGGTTTAATGGTTGGGATAGGTTTTACGGGATTAAATGTCATCATATCCTTATTGACGGAAAATTTAGGACCAGCAGCTGAACAAATGGTCGAAAATTTCGGATTGAACTTACGCGTCCTTGATGTTGGTTGGCCGGCAGCCAGTGCTATTGCTTTTGGTTCAGCAATAGGCGTACTGATCATCCCCGTTTGTATCATTGTAAATTTGCTTATGCTCTTTACCAAGACAACAAAAACCATAAATGTAGATATTTGGAATTATTGGCATTTTGCTTTTACAGGTTCAATGGTTTATCTTATTACGAATGACATTGTTGTCAGTCTGATTATGGCAGCAATCAATATGATCGTTATCATGGTCATAGCTGACCGGACAGCACCAATGGTCGAAAGAGAATTAGGGTTACCAGGAGTGTCCATTCCACATGCTTTCACAGGTTCATTTGCTCCCATTGCATTTGTCTTGAATGCTATCATGGATAAAATTCCTGGAATAAATAAAATCAAATTGGATGAAAATGAATTCCAAAAAAGATTCGGAATATTTGGAGATCCAGCTATTTTAGGAACATTGGTTGGGATTTTATTGGGAGTAGTTGCTGGATACGATATCAAAGGTTCATTAAACCTTGCGATCGTTATGGCAGCAGTGCTAGTATTGACGCCAAAAATGGCCGCTGTCTTGATGGAAGGGTTAATGCCGATCAGTGAAACAGTACAGGAGAAAATTCAGGATAAATTTAAAGGAAACAGCAAGTTGTATATTGGCCTTGATTCAGCTGTTGGTGTAGGTAACCCTGTTACCTTAACAATTTCACTTGTTATGGTTCCGTTAACGATCTTGTTAGCTTTCATTATTCCAGGTAATGAATTTCTTCCATTTGCTAGCTTAGCAGGATTACCATTCATGTTTGTCTTGATTGCTCCGTTGTGTAAAGGAGATTTCTTTAGAACTTTAGTTGTCGGTGTGATTATCGTTTCAGGTGGTTTATTAATAGGAACCAGCATCGCACCTATTTTTACACAAGCCGCTGCAGCAGCAAACTTTTCTGTTCCAGAAGGCTCCAGTTTGATTTCAAGTATTGACTATGGAAGCTCATGGTTGCCATTTGTAATTGTAAAGGCATCCGAGTATAAGTGGATCGGTGTAGCTGTATCTGCTATGATCGCCGCAGGACTAATGTTTTGGAATAGAAGGCTGATCATTAAAGAAGACAAAGGTGAAACCAATTTAGACATCAAAACCAATAAAATCTAAAAACTACACTCGCGTTACCTACATTCATTGAACTGCTCCTTGTTAAGTGGACAGTAAAAGAATAAAAATTATATTAGCTTACTAGGGCTTGATTTCTCTTTTCCAGAGAAGTCAAGCCTTTAAGTTTTCCTTGGAATCGCTCAGTGTTATAAAAATGAATAAATTCTTCCACGAAAGTGTGAAATTTGGCAACTATGATTCAAAGCAAAACTATCCTTGTGATTCTGGCTTCATAGAAAGAGGGGCCTTAATAAACTTGATTTTAGTGCTGTTGAAAATATGGTATATTAAAAAAAATGAATCAAAGAAAGGAACGAATATGCTGACAAAAGAAGCTGCTCAACACGTTATCTATGAAATAATGAAACTCTATCCTGATGCCATCCCAACAATGCGTTATCAAAATCCTTTTCAATTATTGATGGTCGTCATATTAAGTGCTCAGGCAACAGACGAATCAGTCGCTAAAGTAAAAGATCAGTTATTCGAGCGTTATCAAAATCCTCAAGCGGTTGTGGAGTCTTCGCCTGAAGAAATTGAATCGTACATAAAAACTGTCGGTCTCTATCGGAACAAAGCAAAGTATATTTATAAAAGCAGCTGTCAATTACTTGAAAAATTTGATGGGAAAGTTCCAAACACACGTAAAGAACTGCAATCATTAACTGGGATCGGACCTAAATCAGCCAATATTTTATTGAATGTCGCCTTTAACCAAGATGCCTTTGCAGTGGACACACATGTCGCGCGAGTCTGCAAGCATCACAAAATAGTAGAAGAAAATGCCACACCCAAACAAATTGAAGAACGCGTGACAGAAATTATCCCAGCAAAATACTGGGGAAGAGCACACCAATCCATGATCTCATTCGGAAGAGAAATATGCACGCCCAGAAATACGAAGTGCCATGAATATCCACAGTTGTATGAGAATTTAGAAGAAGTCGGCAAATAATCGTTGCCAAAATAAAAAATCTTCCTTTGTAAGGAGCATTGAAAGGCTCAGACAAAGGAAGGTTTTTTAGAATGGTTTTTTTATTTTTTAAATATTTTTGGTCATTACGGATGAGGTGCTATCTGGATTGTTGATAAACTCAACGACTTCAGGATATTCATACAAGTCTATCAGGATACTGATTTCGATTCCGTTATCTAAACGGAATTTTTGTTTGGAATATTTAGGTACAGCTACGGTGATCTCAATATGCTCCCGCTATAAGAATGAAGTGATGCATTGATGTAGTAAGGATTAAATTTAGAGGACGTGGTTCAAACTATGATAACATCAAGCATTTTTAAAGATTTAGCAAAAATTATGAATGAACTCTATAATTGTAATATCAATAAAAATAAAATTAATCAACAACAATAGACATGAAGAGGCTGGGACAATAGTCTTTATCTCTGTCACACACTAAGCGGGTGCTTTTAAACGCGTTCCAAAAGCCTGACTACATGCCTATAAACCAGCCTCCCCTTATGAGATGCTTTTTCTCATAAGGGGAGGCTGGTTTATATTCAATGGTCAAAACGTCTTTTGTCCCGTTCTCTTCATTTCTTATTTTAATTTATATAGTAAGTATAGTGCTGTTCTTTATATTCTCGAGGAGTAATGCCTTCAAGTTTTTTAAAAACTTGAATAAAGTGGCTTTGGCTGGAAAAAGATAACATAATACTAATCTCTTTAAAGCTCCAATCAGTAAATAGAAGTAGGTGTTTTGCTTCATTAACTTTTCGTTCTTGAATGTAAGAATGTATTGTTTGTCCCATTTCTTTTTTGAATTGAGCAGAAAGATAGGTTTTGTGCTTATCTGTACTTTCAGCAAGATCATTAATAGTGATTCGATCATAAATGTGCCCATCAATATAATTAATTATTTTCTTTATTAGAACTGACTTCTCGGCAAGCGGATGGCTATGAATCAACTCCATAAATCGGTACGTTGCTTCTTTCATATAATTAAGCCATTCATCTGAAAAATGAATACGAGCTAATCCTTGAATTAAAGCGTCAGATAATCCAAAAGCTTGGTTAATAGGGACACCTTCATCAATACTAGTTCGAGTCAATATCGCTACAAAAGCAGAAAACTTAAACTTTAGGCCCTCAAGTTTATTCGTAGATAAATCAACATGGTATGTCTCTTTCATCTTCTTAAAAAGCCATTCAATTTTTTCTGGTTGTTTCCGTTTAATGTATTCAATGTATCTTAATTCAAATTGATACGAATCAAAGGTTGTCTCTTGAATTCGTCGTTCATATAAATTAATTTCTAAACTTTTATCAGTGTAAGCATCATCGGTCGGACTTTTGCTATAGTGCCAATGGATATTCTCATCTAGTAACAATTGATGAGTAATAGTAGCGTAAATTAGTTTCATGAATTCTTCAAATGAATGTTGAGTTTCTTTCGTATAGTGAATTCCATAGATATATTCATATCCTTCAAAGAGCAAAGTATCCTCAGTGGTTCCACTTACTCCGCATGGACCGGCTAAAAGAGTATACTTTTTATCACTTTCATCTTTAAAATTAAAACTTCCATACATGAACTGAAAATCGCTGAATAAGTCAGCATATAAAAAGCTGTTATTTTTTAAATATTTATCTGAAAAATTTTTCGCATCCCATGTTGTTTTAGGATGGATAATTTTCAAAGATTCATCCAGTAACAACATAGGAATTAAATGTTTTTTATAAAGCAAGTCCATAATTTGAGTGAGAGCAATAATATTCACAGTTATTCTCCTTTTTTGATACAAACCTTGTCTTTATTGTATATTAAAAAAATAAAAGAAGCTATAATCATTTGTAATAAAGCGATTACAGAAAGGGGATAAAAGTGAAAATAGCCAAATTAAAGGAACTGTACAGTTCCTTATCTTTACAAGATAAAATTGCTCAAACTGTTCAGTTGAACGGTGATTTATTTACCAATAGTGGGGTCATGAACACAGGGCCTACAAAAGAGTTAGGTTTTTCAGAAGACTTTGATATGAATTTAATTGGATCTATCTATAATGTGAATGATCCAGAAAAACTAAAAGAAATTCAACAGCGAGTATTAGCTAAAAGTTCTCATAAGATTCCCTTATTGTTTATGTCAGATGTTATTTATGGATTTCGTACAATTTTTCCAATGCCTCTTGCTCAAGCGGGGTCATATGATTTTGACTTAATTAAAAAGGCGGCCGAGGTTACTGCAAAAGAGAGCTATCTAAGTGGCTTGCATGTTTTATTTTCACCTATGCTTGATTTAGTGAGAGACCCTAGGTGGGGAAGAGTAATGGAATCTCCTGGAGAAGATGTTTATACGGCAAAAAGATTTGCTGATAGTGTGATAAGAGGATATCAGGGAGAGAATGCAGAAAAGGTTTCCGAGAATCATGTCGGAGCTTGTATCAAACACTTTGCTGCTTACGGTGCTCCAGAAGCTGGTAGGGAATATAATACAGTTGATATGTCTAACCAACGTTTATTTAATGAATACTTACCCCCTTATCAAGCTGCTATCGAAGCAAATACTTTACTTGTTATGACAGCATTTAATGTCTTGAATGGTGTTCCATCAACAGGAAACAAATGGCTTAACCGAGATATTCTGAGAGAGCGATTTGGTTTTAATGGAGTTTTAGTTTCCGACTATTCTGCTATTGATGAGTTGAAAGAGCATGGATTTACTAAAAGCAAAGAAGAATCTGCACAAAAAGCCTTAGAAGCTGGTGTTGATTTTGACATGATGACATCTAGCTATGCGAACTCGTTAGAACTTCTTATAAAAGAAGGCAAAGTTGATAGGAAATTATTAGATGAAGCAGTTTGGCGTATTATTTTATTAAAAAATAAATTAGGATTATTTGAAAATCCATATCGAGGTTTGGATCTTGAGAATACAGGTGAAATATTAACAAACGAAGCTAAAGGAATTGCTACTCAATTGGTAGAAGAAAGCTGTGTTTTAATAAAAAATGAAAACGATATCTTGCCTATCAAAACCAACCAAAAAGTAGTAGTCATTGGTCCTTATGGAGAAAGCAAGTTGACGCTAGGTTTTTGGGCTTCTGTTAGTGGCAAACCTCAAGATAGTATTAATCTAAGAACAGGTCTTGAAGCAGTGGTTCCAAAAGAACAACTACGTTTCAGTAAAGGATTTAATTTATTTGATTCTTATGAGGCTTTCGGGCCCTTAAAAACTGGAGTCGAAATGCTTAATGGATCGATTGAAGATGAAAAAGACTTAAAAAAAGAAGCGATTGAACTAGCAAGAGAAGCTGACATAATTATTTTAACACTTGGAGAACAGTTTTTGGAAAGTGGGGAAGGAGCCTCTAAAGTGAATCTTCGCTTGCCAGATAAGCAAGTAGAATTAGTCAAAGTATTAGCTGAACTTGGGAAACCGATTGTAGGAGTTCTATACACAGGACGTCCATTAGTGCTAACTGAAATTGAACCATACTTGTCTAGTTTGCTAATTGTGTGGTATCCGGGGACAATGGGTGGTTTGGGAATAGCGAATTTGTTGTCAGGAAAAGCCAACCCATCTGCAAAATTAAGTATGACTTTCCCAAGAAGCGAAGGACAGATACCTATTTATTATGCTCAAAATTCCACAGGAAGACCACTGGAATCAAGTAAGCACTCTACAAGGTTTGTATCAAAATATATTGATGAGTCTAATGACCCGTTGTTTGCTTTTGGTACTGGACTGAGCTACGGGAATATAGAATCATCATGGGTATCCAAGAGACCTGAATTTCATGGAGATGAATTATCTTTGAAATACGTATTAAAAAATACTGCCTCTTGCAAGATGAAAACCATAGCACATCTTTATGTCAAAGATATAGCAGCCTCTTATGTTCAACCGATACGAAAACTAATTGGAAGTCATTTTCTTAGTTTAGATTCTTCAGAGGAGGTTGAGAGTACATTTAAAGTAAAAAGAGAAGATCTTTCCTTTTATGATAATGATGGTGAACAACATTTTGAAAGTGGAGAGTTTCGTTTTTATTTAGTAGTAGATAACAAGGAAAAAGAAATAAGTGTAGAGTTATAAAAATTATATTAAAGAGGAGATAAAAAAATGGATAAATTAGAACAGTTTTTAAGTAGTAAATTATTGCCTATGTCTGAAAAGTTACAAAAAAATAAAGTCTTAGCAGCTTTAATGGAAGGTTTTATACGCACAAGTCCCATCACTTTAGGAATAGCATTTATTACTATCCTAGGGAACTTCCCAATTCCAGGATGGACAGATTATTTAAGCAAGATTGGTGTCTTTCCTCATGTAGAAGCAATTACCAATGGTGCTACGGGAGTATTTTCTCTTTATGTTGTTTACAGTTTAGCATATGCATATGCTAAACAATTAGGAGCAAACGAACGAAATTCTTCAATCATTTCATTAGCTAGCTTTGTGATGTTAATGCCTCAACAAGTGATGACTACAGTGACTCAAGATGGACAAGTCGTTGAACAAGCGATTGGTGCTTTAAAATTAGATTATCTCGGAGGACAAGGACTATTTATTGGTATGATTGTAGCTCTTTTGGTCACTCGCGTTTATGCTTTTCTTTCGAAGAAAAATATTATGCTGA
Source organism: Desemzia sp. RIT 804 (assembly GCF_016892605.1). Lineage (GTDB taxonomy): Bacteria > Bacillota > Bacilli > Lactobacillales > Carnobacteriaceae > Desemzia. The sequence continues at coordinate 147,494 of NZ_JAFEMV010000003.1, read as the reverse complement.
AATTACCAGAAAGTGTTCCGCCTATGGTAACACAATCATTATCACCAGTATTTGTTGTAACAATTATTTTTGCTGTTGTGTTTGTCATTCGCGTGTTGTTTGGGTTTACTCCGTCTGGGAATGTTTTCCAATTCTTTATGGAAGTGATCAATGCTCCATTAAACTCTTTAGTGGCTAGTCCAATATCTATCATTCTTATTATGGAACTATTAGCTGTTCTATGGTTCTTTGGTATCCATAATGCAGTATTACAAGGGCCATTAGGAGCTATTAGTTTGACAATGGTAGTAGGAAATATCACTGCTTTTCAACAAGGACAAGAGCTGCCGTATCTAATTCCATCTGTTATTTATATGGGGATGTTTGCTTCAGGATTTATGGGATTTGTTACTTTCTTTATGATTAAATCCAAATCAGCAAAGATGAAGCAATTAGGAAAACTCTCTTTCATTCCATCAATATTCAATATTACTGAACCCATCATGTTTGGGATGCCCATTATCTTAAATCCAATTTTCTTTATTCCACAAGTACTGACTCAATTGATTGCTGGATTTTTGACTTGGGGGTTAACAACAACGATTCTACCAGTTTCTTTAAACCCAACTATGTCATTATTACCATGGACTACCCCGACTTTTATCAAAATGCCTTTGTCTGGGGGATTAAATTATACGATTATCATGGTACTTTCTATGATTGTTGGTATCGTAATGTGGTATCCATTTATTAAAATTGCTGACAAGAAAGAGTATGAATTAGAATTAGCAGCAGAAGCAAAGGAAAAAGAGCAGTCTGCCGAACAATTAAAAGCGGAAGGGATTCAAGCTTAAGAGAAATGGAGTGGAAGTTATGAATGTAATCAGTATTGATATAGGAGGAACATATATAAAGTCTGCCATTGTCTCTCAATGTGATATCAAAGCGAAACAGATACGCCCCACTCCCACAAAGGATAGACTGGAATTACTTCATGTAATCGATACAATCATTGAGGAATATCAAGCGTTAGAAGTGATTTCTTGTATAGGATTTTCAGTACCTGGTTCGGTAGACGAATCAGGAACTGTTTCCTTTGGAGGAGCCGTAGAAAGTCTGAATGGATTAAGTCTGAAACGCTACATTAGTGAAAAATATCAAGTAACAGTCAAAGTAGAAAACGATGCAAAAGCCGCTACTATAGGGGAGTTCAGTAAAGGGAATCTCAAAGGCGTCAATAATGGAGTTGCTATCATCTTAGGTACGGGTGTTGGAGTTGGCCTCTTATTAGATGGCAAAATCCGTAAAGGTCCTCATTTTCAGGCTGGAGAAGTTAGCTTCTTGATTCAAGATAAAAAGATTACTGGTCCAGAGTCTTTTGTTGGGCTGAATCTGTCTGCTGTACGATTAGTACATCGATTATCAGAAGAACTATCTGTCGAAGCTGATGGGAAATTAGTGTTTGAAATATTTAAACAAACTGACCAATCATTAACTAAAGAAATATTTAAAGATTATTGTACTGGTATTGCAGTACTATGTTTCAACCTGCAGTGCTTATTAGATATTGAAAAAATTGTGATTGGTGGGGGGATTAGTCAACAAACTATCCTGATCAAAGGCATAAAAGATGCATACCAAGAAATATTTTTGGCATCGACGCTGATTGAAAAGACAATCGCACAAGTAACAATAGATATAGCAAAATTTCAAGCAGACGCCAATCTAATTGGTGCAGTGGAGGGAATAGAGTATGAGTAAACAATTTCCAAAAGGATTTTTATGGGGGGCATCGACAAGTGCCTACCAAGTAGAAGGTGCCTGGAACGAGGATGGTAAGGGACCTTCTGTTCAAGATATGAAAGACATTCCAGTTGGAACGACTGATTTTAAAACAGCGGTAGATCATTATCATCGTGTGGAAGAGGATGTTCTTTTATATAAAGAATTGGGGCTAAAAGCCTATCGCTTTTCTATTTCGTGGAGCCGAGTAATGTCTAAAGGAGAGAAAAATCCAAAAGGCTTAGAGTTTTATCGAAAGTTGATTAATCTTTTAAAGGAAAATGAGATTGAACCTATCGTAACGGTTTTTCATTTTGACCTGCCTTATGATATCCATGAAAAAGGTGGTTGGGAAAATCGTGACACAATTCAAGTATTTGCTGATTATTGTCAGATACTTTTTGAAGAATTTGGGCAAGATGTCAAATATTGGCAAACGATTAATGAACAAAATGTTATGGCTTTAGCTGGATCTGCAATTGGTACGAGTAACAAAAGTATGAAAGAAAAGTTTCAAGAAAATCACCATATGTTAGTGGCGCAAGCGTTAGTAACTAAAAATTACCACAATGGGCATTACCCTGGGAAAATCGGACCTGCACCAAATATTGCGAGTGTTTACGCCGCTTCTGATAAACCAGAAGATCAGCTTGCTGCTCTCTATATGAGTGCTTTGAGAAATTGGCTATTTTTAGATGTCGCAGTGTATGGCAAATACAATCATAATGCATGGCATTTGCTTGAAAAAATCGGCGCTAGCCCAACTATTACAGTGGAAGATCAAGAACTTTTAAAAGAAGGAACGTGTGACTACATTGCCATCAATTACTACAATACGATGACTGTATCAGCTTATTACAAAAAAGAGAATAAAATCGACCAGCAAAGTGGCTTCGGCATTCCAGGATTTTTTCAGTCTGTTGAAAACAATAATTTACTAATGACAGAATTTGATTGGCCAGTTGACCCAGAAGGTTTCCGATTTACTTTGAATGAAGTATATTCAAGGTACCGTTTGCCAATTTTAGTTACGGAAAATGGAATTGGTGCGAAGGATATTTTAACAGCTGAAAGAAGTGTCCATGATGATTATCGAATTGATTACTTGAAGCAGCATATTGAACAAATGCGATCGGCAATCGAAGATGGCGTAGAAATGATTGGCTATTGTCCATGGAGCGCCATTGATTTGATTAGTACTCATGAAGGAATCGAAAAACGGTATGGCTTCATTTATGTCAACCGTTCAGAAGAGGATTTAAAAGATCTTTCTAGATATAAAAAAGATAGTTTTTATTGGTACCAGAAAGTCATAAAAAATAATCAACTATAAATTGACTATGTACATGGAGATCTGGAAATGCATATTGAAAAAATTGAGTTAGATAAAAAAGTAAATACAAGTTTGACCGTATACTTGCATGAACAAAAAAAAGAATTTTCTAGAGTTTCTAAAAGACCGTTTGTTTTGGTATTGCCCGGTGGAGGATATAATTTTTGTAGTGAACGTGAAGCAGAGCCTATTGCGTTAAATTTTGCTGCAGCAGGCTTTAACGCAGGAGTATTACGTTATCATGTAGGGGAATATCGAGATTTTAAAGAAGCATTAGCAGATACTGAAATGGCCATGAGAAAAATAAAGTCTTTCGATGAGGCTTGGCAAATAGATAATGAAAAGATAGCAGTTATTGGATTCTCGGCTGGGGGACACTTAGCTGCTGCTCTATCTACTTTATCTGAATATAAGCCAAGTTTATGTATATTAGGTTACCCTGCGATTTTAAAATCCTTTGCAGAAGTGATGAAAATTGATGCTCCTTCCTTGGATACATGTGTAACAAAAGAAACACCTCCTACATTTCTTTTTTCTACTTTTGAAGATAATGTGGTGCCTATAGAGAACTCTTTGTTGTATTTACGTGCACTAGAAGAACATGAAATTCCCTTTGAGAGCCATATTTTCCAAAAAGGGTTACATGGACTTTCGCTCGCAACAAAATGGTTCGGCAATAAAGAAACTATGTTAGATCATAGATTCGCAACATGGTTTCCTTCTTGTATCGAATGGATGGAAATCAATTGGGCAAGCTCAAAGGAGCAAAAGTTGTTAACTCAAGATCTTTCGGATATTCCACTTAAGCTTTTATGCGAAGAAGAAAGCAGCAAGGGAAAACTAATTGAAGCTTTCCCTTCACTAAAAGATAATAGCAGGTTTAAAATTGTAAAAGGTTTATCTTTAAGTGAATTGAATCAAATTGCTCCAGATAAATTTCCAAAAGAAAAGTTAAAGAAGCTTATTTCGAAATTAAACAGTAATGAGATTGCTAAAGGCAGGAATCGGAGTGAGTTATGAAATAAAAAGGAAACTAATCAAGTATGAAAGGGAAAATGAAAATGAAAATGTATGTTACTGAGGAAAATTATAAAGTAAGTACAGGACTATTCCAAAAAGCTCCTCCCCAGATGACAAGCTTTTCTGGAAATCGAAACAGCTTTGCTGGATTTCAGATTCTACTTCATGATGGCCATAAAAACCATATTGTTCTTGATAATAACTATTCCATACCGGACGAGATAAATACTCCGATCTACCGACTAGAAATCAGTTCTCCATTGTCAGTAGAGCCTCACTTTGTGGAATATTATCAAGGTGAAGGAGATAACTTTTATGCAGATAAGTTATTAGAAGAGACTAGCCATACTTATAGCGGGGATCGTTATGCACCAATTTATGTCGAAATCCCTTTATCTCAAGAAGTCGCAGCTGACAACTATACAATAGAAATCAAATTATTTAAAGCTGGAATTGTTGAAGAAGATATTCTTTTACAGCAAAAAAAAATCGAGATTAAAGTAGAAGAATTTACATTTGCAAAGTCTGTATCTAAACAGTTTAATTTAGACATTTGGCAACAACCCTCTAATCTGGCACGTCAATTTCGAGTAATTCCTTGGAGCAGCCAACATTTTAAATTGATTAAGGAGATGGCAGAAAGCCTCGCAGTAGTGGGACAAAAAGCTATCACGGTTATCGCTGGGGAGACACCTTGGAAAGGGTGGTTTAATTATATTATCAAAGATTATCCGGCAAATTTATATGAGTATTCTATGATTAAAGTGAATAAAACGGAAGGTGACGAAATAATTTGTGACTTTTCCATTTTAAAAAGATATCTTAGCTGTTTTTTTGAGGCAGGAATTGATCAAGAAATCGATGTTTTTGGTCTTTTAGGCGTTTGGCAACCACCTTTTTTTCCGTCGATCGAACAGTTGGATTACCCGGAAAAAGTGGTCATACGGTATTACAATGAAACCCAACAAACTTTTAATTTCATTGAGGAAAAAACAGACTTAATAGCCTATATTTGCCAAGTCTTTCGCTTTTTCAAAGAAGAAGGGTTATGGGATAAAGTAAGAATTTTAGCAGATGAACCGAAAATATATGAAATTGAAACTTTCAAGGCATCTGCAGCTGAGCTAAAAGCTATCGCAAAGGATGTCCAATTGAAAGTAGTTTTTGATAAAGAACCAGTACTAAGAGAATTACTGTCTGATGTTGATTATCCAGTTACATCTTATTACTGTACGTGTAATAACCATCAGACGCTATCTGAATCGCATAAAGGAAAAACACAGTATTATATATGTAACTACCCTGATCGTCCAAACACATTCTTGCATAGTCCATTACTAGAAACTCGTCTACAAGGAATTTTAGCATATCATTTCAAAACAGATGGTCTTCTTCGGTGGGCATATAATTGTTGGCCACAAAATGCCAAGGAAGATATTCGCTATAATACGACCAATTTACCAATTGGTGATCTTTGTCTTGTTTATCCATCAGATTCAGGCGGGTTACTCCTTTCTTTACGCTACAAATAATTATATCGTGGGATTGAAGATTTCTATTTATTAAAGGAAGCTCAAAGAGTTGACGAAAAAAAAGTTGAATCTTATTTATCCAGTTTTTTAAAAGAAACTGATACTCATAAATGGATGAAAGACAGTCACCAAAGCAACCCAAATATTTTTCATAATCAACAATCTGAAGATTTTACTACTTTGAGAAAACAACTACTAGAAATCATTAAGTAGAGGTATTAAGACAAAAAATAAATGATTGGTTTTTGAAATATAGTATAGATTTTTAAATGGCTCAAATAAAACTAGCTAATGTAAAGAATGGGGATTTGAATGTGTTTGATATGATAGTTAATTTATATGACGAGACAGCTTTAGAAGAAAAACAAAGAGGTACAGAAAGCGAGATAGAAATTGTTCGCGTTCATAGCGTATTAGCAACTAAAGTAGAGAATTTTGTTGCAGAGAATTTTAATGAGTATTGGGCAAGCGAGGCTAAATGTGCCATTTACAAGAATCCTGCTGATTGTTTTATCGCTATTCATAAAAATGTAATAGTTGGGTTTGCTTGTTATAATACATCTGCAAAGGGCTTTTTTGGTCCTACAGGAGTTCATTCAGACTATAGAGGAAAAGGGATTGGTAAATCTTTACTTTTTCAGTCATTAAATTCAATGAGGGAGCAAGGCTTCGCTTATGCAATCATTGGCGGGGTAGGTTCAGCAGAAAAATTTTATGAAAAGACTGTAAATGCAAAGAAAATAATAAGTTCAGAGAACCATAATATTTTTCGTAATTTAGGAATCAAAAGGGAATGAGTAAGAAAATTAATAATGAGACTAGGAGGAGTATCTATTGGGAAAATTAGGGATATCAATATACCCAGAAAAAGCAAGCATCGAAGAGATGAAAGAATACTTGAAAAGTGCCAATAAATATGGATTTAACAGATTATTTTTAAGTTTCTTACAAATTGACATAAAAAAACCTAAAAAAGCTTTAGAAAAATATCAATTGATTATGAAAGAAGCTAAGCAATTAGGGTTTAGTGTTTATGTTGATTTTGTTCCACAGATGTTTGGCTTGTTTGGGGAGTCATATAAAAATTTAGGATTCCTTAGTGATATGGGTGTTGACGGTTTGAGACTTGATGCAGGTTTGTCTGGAAAAGAAGAAGCAGAGATGACTAAGAATCCATATGGAATAGTAATCGAACTAAATATGAGCAATTATTCTCATTATTTAGATCAAATTATGGACTATGGACCTAATATTAAACAACTTAGCGGATGTCATAATTTTTTTCCTCAAAAATATACAGGATTATCCAGAGAACAATTCACTAAATATTCTGTGAAATATCAACAAAATCATTTAAATACAGCTACTTTTGTAACGTCACAAAGCGGAGAATTTGGACCTTGGCCGTTACAGGAAGGATTGTGTACACTGGAAGAACACAGAGATATTCCAATAGATATACAAACTATGGATCTTGTTCAAAGTAGGTTGATTGACGATATTATTATTGGAAACATGTTTGCTTCTGAAGAGGAATTAGAACTAGTTTCATCAGTATATAACGATTCAAATAAAAGAATCGGTGTTAAAGTAGTCGAAGGGATTACTGAATTTGAACAAGAGCTGCTTTTTGAGAAGACACATAATTATAGAGGGGATTCTTCAGATTATATGATTCGCTCAACGAGGCTTAGAGCAAAAATAACTGATCATCCTTTACCTTATAGAAAAAGCGATCATCACGAAATAAACATTGGTGATGTATTAATTCTGAACGAAGAATATGAGCAATATAAAGGAGAGCTTCAAATAGCTTTAAAGAAACGTCCAATGGATGCACGAATTAATATTGTTGGCAAAGTTCCTGATAACCAGCTGCTTTTATTAAACAATCTCCAGCGCATGGAAGATTTTTTCTTTACTAAGGTGGCCGATAAACATGAATAATAATTATATAGGTGTTGATTTAGGTGGTACTTTCATAAAACTAGGAACAGTTGATGCTAAAGGGAATATTCTACACAGAAAGAAAATTGATACAAAGAATGATACAGCGTACATTCTAAGTAAAATTAAAAAATATGTTGATTCCCAAAGAGAGGATTATTTAATTTCTGGAGTAGGTGTTAGCTTGCCAGGAGTGATTCAAAAAGACGGAACGATGCAAACTGCAGGAGCAATTAAGAGTTTAGTAGGATTGAATGTAAAACAGCTTTTAAGTGATTACCTTGATATAGAGGTAGAGATAATTACTGATAGTAAAGCGGTTGCTTTAGCTGAAGGATGGAAAGGGAATGGGAGAAGTTTTTCTGATTATGTTTGCATTACTTTGGGTTCAGCAGTAGGAGGAGCCATTGTAATAGATAACAAGCTGTATTGGGGCCTTGGTGGTCTTGCTGGAGAATTTGGAGTTTCTTTAATAGATAGAACAAATAGCGAATATAAATTAGATTCGGCTTCACTCCATGCAGGAGTAGTTGGAGGATTATGTCGGAAATACAGTTTAGCAGTCAATAAGGTAGTTAAAGATGCGAATAAAATTTTTGAGCTATCAAGAGCTGGAGATCCAATTGCTCAAAAATATGTTAACGAGTTCTTTGATGATGTAGCAAGGCTGCTGGTCAATGTAAGTGTAACTTTTGCGCCTCAAGCAATCTTGATTGGTGGTGGGATTAGCGAAAATAAAATGATTATGGATCAGATAAACAAATCATATGAAAAAATAGTTCAAGAATACCATGTTTTAACGTTACTTAAAATGCCAGAAATTTCACCATGTTTTTTTGCGAATGACGCTGGAATCATAGGGGCAATCAAGTTGGTGATGAACAATACTTCAGAAAGATAAAGAAGAACACACGGGAATGATCATTATGGAATAGGTCATTGAACATAATCGGTTGTTTACGTATGGGTTGAAAGAGTCTCTTGTTACGAGGATTTAACTTAAAACAAGCTGTAAATGACGGTTCTATGTCAAACTTACAATGGTGAAAAATAATAATGTTAAGTAGCTGCTTTTCAAACCTATTTCATAACTGTTTCAAGCAGCTATGAAATAGGTTTGTTTTTTCACCTGATTGATAAAATTTACCTAAAGAACTTCAAAGAAAAATATCACGTTAATACCCCTCGTAAGTATTGGAAAGCCAAAATTATTGGCGAACTCGATTATGTTGTATAATTTAATTAGACAATGAAAGGGGAGGATAGAATGGAGGTATCAATTCGTAATATAGAAAAAAAGGATTACCCTGATATATTGGATTTATGGAATACTGAAATAGGCAATACTATGGTTAATAGTAATAATATTGAAGGATATTATGAGGAAATGGCTGTAGATAAGCGTTATCAAACTTTTGTGGCAATATATGGAAATCGAGTTGTCGGATTTATTACGTCTGTAAATTCTCTAGCTGTCGGATTAGAAAATGGGTTTGTGCACATCACTGGTTTGGCTGTAAAAGAAAAATTCCAAGGTCAAGGAATAGGTAAAAAATTGTTCTTGTATCTTGAAGAATATGCTAATAAAATCGGTGTTCATAGTTTAATTTTAAACAGTGGAATTCAACGTAAAAAAGCACATAAATTTTATGAAAAAAATGGGTATTCGAAAGACTCTTTCTGTTTTGATAAAATTATTTAATCAAAAGAATGCGAGAATTCTGCTTTTTAAATTTCTTTCTACCTTGTATATTGATGCCTAGCAAGAAAAGCCCATCTCTCAAAAATAAAAAAAAAACGGTTCTTCATGATGTAACATTGGTAGAAAGATTAAGTTACTTAAAAACCAACTTCTAGAAATTCCTGGAGGAAGCGGGGTTGTCGGTAGCCATGTAAAGGATGCAATGTGAATTACAAAGTGTTTGCGCTTCAGCGCTTATGCTTTGTTTGAAGCTTGCAAGTGTGGAGACTTTAGGCTCCACGCGTTCCCATGGCTCTCACCCAGCAACCCCGATTCCGGAAGGGATTTCTTTATCAACGTCATAAAATAGTCATCCAAAAAACCGTGTTCTTAATGAGCATAGAGTGTTCATTAAGGATACGATTTTTATTTTTAGAAGATTCAATTCAGTTTTACTCCGCTTTGTTTACTAAAACAAGTTTTTGATTTTTTCAATATTCTTGATTATCACGGATGTGGTGCCATCTGGATTGTTGATAAACTCAACGACTTCAGGATCTTTATACAAGTCTATTGGGATGCTGATCTCGATTCCATTGTCTAAACGGAATTTTTGTTTGGAATATTTAGGTCCAGCTACGGCAACTTCAGCAGGAGCGCGATCCACATAGCCCATTTCTTGTACTTCTTCAAAGAACTTTTCTTTTTTAGCATGATTATCGCCGTAAAGCGTCTCGGCAATGATTTGATTATCAATGACGTTTTCTTCTGTCATGCTTTGCACGATGGCTTCTTTTGTATCCGCCAGTACATGGAATTCTTCATCATTAAAAGCTTTACTTGTTTTTTGAACGGCTTTTTTAATGATTGAGATATTCTCTTTAAGACTCGGCTGTGGTTTGTCTTCTAAAAACATCTCAGTAAAGTAGAATAGTTTTTCTCCTAATTCCTCAATCAAATGTTTTTTCTCGATCACATGGTATTCCATATTATTTAAATTGAGTACCATACCTTCATGAATCGCTTGGCGGGCACTAGGCAAGATAGTCCGATTGATCATCAGCTGATTCGTCAGAACTTCCTCTTCATAAGAGACATGATGAGTCATACTGTCAGAATAATTTAACTTGAAAAGTCCTAAAAACGGCACTTCATCCCAAGTAAAGTAGACAAATAATAAATCAGCGGGCGGTATTTCCGGATTGATTTTTGTAATGGAAAAGAATTTTTCCGTTAATGTTTTTGTAGTCTCGACAAAATCATTTTTAATAGTAGAAAAAGGTTGGATCAAAGGATTGTCTTCTGCAAGTATCCCAGTTTTCATATTATCTGAATCTTCTACTTTCTCAATCATAGCGTGGATATAGTCCATGGTAAATTTCTCCGAGATATCTAAACCAGCAAAAGAAAAAATAGGTTCATTGCTGTTCACATCAAAAATATGTAAAATCGCTTCTTTAATATAAATCATTTTTGCTACCTCCATTTTCAGTCACGCTTAGTAGTATCTCACAAATTTGAAAGTCGCAAAAGAGATTTTTTGTGAAATGGGATATAATTCCTCCTCCCATAGCTTCTTTATAAAAAGATACTATTTTACACTTAAGGTTATATAGTAAATATTAACTAAATGATATAGAATCATTTTATAAAGGAGTTGTTGAATTTGGTGCAAGTATTAACGAAGTTGAAAGAACAAATGAACTTTACAAATACGGAAATGAGAATTGCCGATTATATTATCCAAAATATCACCAAGATTCCTACGATATATATTGAGGATCTGGCAAAATTAACGTATACTTCTCACTCGACGATTATCCGTCTCTGTAAAAAAATGGGGTATGATGGATTTAGAAGTTTTAAGGACGCTATTTCAGGTGTAGTTTACAGCCAATTACATTTGCCTAGTGAAGTGGATGCTAACTTTCCTTTTAAACAAGAAGATTTAACCATGGATATTGCTAAGAATATCGCCAATTTAACGATTGATACAATAAAAAAAACATTGAATCAATTAGATGAAGAGTTACTGCAATCAGTGGCAGAAATTCTTTTCAAATCTAATCATATTTTTCTGTTTTCTCGTGGTGATTCACAAGTAAGAGCGAGAAGCTTTCAAAATAAATTAGTAAAGATTAATAGATTTGCTATTATTTCTGAAGAATATGCAGATGAGGCATGGAATGCTTCTAACCTTACTCCTCAAGACTGCGCTCTGTTTCTATCTTATAGTGGAACTAGCCCACAATATAAACGTATGTTACAACATTTTTCTAACAAAAAAATCCCGACTATTTTGATAACGGGAAATACAGAATCTGATTTGATAAATTTAGCTGCCAAAACGATAGTGGTAGTCCAAGAAGAATATGATTTTGTAAAGGTAGGGACTTTTGCGTCACAAGTTGCCTTTCAATATGTATTAGACACGTTGTATTCTATTTTATATGCAAAAGAATATAGAACTAACGTGGAAAATTTAAAAGAAAAACAGTCACTTATTCAAAATGGAATTTTGTCAGAAGAACTTTGACCCGTCCATGTATTGAAAAAGCGCCTGTTTTTCACTTTAAAAATTTAGCCTAATGATATACCTGCAGTTTCTAATCCTTTATCTACAATAGACATGACTATTTCACTGTGGTCAAGGTGTTTTGTCATAGTTTCAACGTCAGATTCTCTTATGATTCTTTCAAATTCAGTGAATTCCTCATACATCCGATGCGTATGAACTTTAAAATCAACGATTTTGCTCTTATTTTGATGATCTATTACAGTAAATCGATCGATGGTGCTTGTAGGCCCTTCAATAATGATAGCTCCTTTATTGCCTTGGATAATGGTTCGTATCGGAGCTGTAGAATCTTTAGCACCTATACAGACTACTTTTTTATCCCCATAATCAAGACTCAAGATGCCAGAAGTATCAATTCCGTTTTCAACATTTGCCAAATAGTTTACTTTTTGTGGCTCCCCCAAAATACCTGTTACAAAATGAATGTTGTAAATATTAATATCCATTAAAGCTCCGCCACCCATTTTAGGATTGAAAGCCGGTAACACTTCGCCTTTTTTGAAGGCATCATACCTTGATGAATATTGTGAATAATTACATTCAATAATTTTAATATCCCCAATAGTACTTATGGCTTCTTTTATCTTTTTATAATTGGTTAAATATTGATTGGTTATAGCTTCTAACAACATGACTTTGTTTGCTGAAGCTAGTTCTCTCAGCTCTTTCATTTCGGCTAAGTTCAAGGTAAAGGGTTTCTCACAAATAACATTTTTTTTACTCAGGATGGCCTGCTTAGCAAAAGAAAAATGCAAATGATTGGGCAATGCGATATAAACAGTATCGATATTCTTATCGTTTAAACAATCAGAATAATTAGTTGATACTTGACGAATGCCGTATTTGTCTTTTAAAAGCTTCATTTTCTCAATACTTCTATCGGTTCCTACAATTGTCTCTAATTGAATCCCTGGAACATCACGGACCATAGTCAAAAAATCATTTACGATCATTCCAGAACCTATAATGGCGAGTTTCATTATAAACCTTCTTTCTTAGTTGAGTGATTCTTATTTTTTTAAACGAATTGATAAGTTAGTATTTAATACTTTGAATACCTTCTTCAAGTATCTCTAGTTGACGAATCGTTTCTTCATCTTTCACTGTTTTATCTTTTCCATTTATAATAGCCTCGTATAAACCATCATAAACACGACTGTAATCCCCAATTTCTGAAATGACTTTTTCTTCATGATAAAGGCCATCAGCATCTATATAAGTCACAGTACCATAATGATCTGGGGTATCTATACCAAAATCAGCATTAGTCGGCATATAGAATAATTTTAGGTGTTCTTCTTGTCTATCTTTCTCTTGCTTGATAAACATGCCCTTCTTACCATACAGAACAAAACTTGGTCGTGGTTTTATTCTGAAGTAACTTGATTTAACAGAAACCTTTATTTTTGAATAGTAAAAATCCAAGTCAAAATAATCATTCATTCGATCAGGACCCAATAATTGTCGTACATCATAATGAATGGAATCGGGATCTCCAAAATAGGAAAGAACTTGATCGATTGTATGGCACCCATGTCCATATAAATAGCTTGAAGCTGCTGAAAATTCTGTGCTGTTTTCTGGCACTTCTGGTCTGAAATAATCATAATGCATTTCAACTTCTAGCAATTCACCTATAATGCCGCTTTCGATAATCTTTTGAGCGGTCAGAAAATCTGAATCGTAGCGTCTGTTTTGGTAGCATTGAACGAGTAAATTTTTTGATTTTGCTAACTCAAATAGTTCTCTTGCTTCTTCAGCAGTTTCGGTAAAAGGTTTTTCCACTAGTGTGTTTTTTCCATTTTCTAGTGATAATTTTGCAAATTCAAAATGTAATGAACTTGGAAGACAAATTGCCACTAATTGAATTTCCGGATCATTCCAAATATCTTCTAAATTCGTTGTGTAGTGAACTCCAGGAATCTTATCCCATGAGCTGTTTTCATGACGAGAATAGATAGTCTTCACTTTAACGTTCTCTGTTTTTAATGAAAAAGGTAAATGATAGCGATTCGTACTTTTTCCGTTGCCGATATAAGCCATTGTTAACATAAAAAAACCTCCTATAGTATCTGATAATTAGATTATATATGAAAATGATTGAGAGAAGCGGTTACTCATCCATTAAGGTTCTCATGTTCTTTTTTCCTCTAAATAAATTGATATAAACTGAACATTATGTTCATAGATAACGGAATTGTTATTGATAACGGTTTCTTTTTTCTGTAGTGAACTTCAAGAGTTGAAATAGCAATATAAGATAAAGGGTTAGAAGAAATTTAAATGGAATATATGAAATTTGGTAAATTCGATTTAAAAAATGGAGTGAAAAGAGAATATAGTTTCTAATTTTATGAATTGATGAGCCGGCCCTAAAGTTAAATCAAAAACTAACTTTAGGGATATTCTTATGGTTGAATATGAGGAGAAATTTAAGAAGCGTTGAGTTGAGGCTTACTTAGCTAGCGCAACAGTAATCATAGACAAATGGATTATCTATAGCTTCTGTCTAAGGACGGGATAATTTTCGTATTTGAAAGTTTAAAGTTCAGTATGTTCTAAAATAATATTCTCATTAAATTGTGTTTTTCGGCGATCAATATGTTCTTCGCCCCAAGTACATAATAATTCTAAAACAGGTTCCAAAGAGCGGCCATAAGTGCTTAAAGAATATTCGACTTTAGGTGGAACTTGTTCATAAACGGTGCGATCGATCACTCCAGAATCTTCTAACTCACGTAATTGTTGAGTTAACATTTTTTGGGTAATTGTGGGCATGAGGCGTTTTAACTCAGAAGGACGTCTAGTGTTATGCTTTAAATGACACAGAATAATTGGTTTCCATTTTCCGCCAATTACTTCAATGGTAGCTTCAACACCAATACCATAAACAATCGCTGGTTTCATTTGATTCTATTTCTCTCCTTTTTCATAGGTACTTTTTAGTTCCTATAGCACAAAAAAGTACCTACTTTCCATTAAGTTATATAGGGTCTATAATAACGACATGTTAGGCAAATGTAAATACAAAATTGGAGGAATATTTATGAAAAAGCAAGAAATGGTCACTTTGAATAACGGAGTTGAGATGCCGACTTTAGGATTAGGTGTTTTTCGGGTGGAAGATTATCAAGAACTAGTTGAGGCAATTAAAACGGCTATTGTTGCAGGTTACAGAAGTATTGATACAGCAAGTATTTATGGCAATGAAGAAGCAGTAGGTGAAGGTATTCGTCAAGGGATCGCTGCAGCGGGAATTAGCCGTGAAGATTTGTTTATCACTTCTAAAATTTGGAATGAAGATATACGTAGTGAAAAAGTAATAGAAGCTTACGAAACAAGTTTAACTAAAATAGGCGTTGATTATTTGGATTTATATCTGATTCATTGGCCAGTTGCAGAACACTATGTTGCTGCATGGCAAGAAATGGAAAAAATTTATGCCGCTAAAAAGGTTCGTAGTATTGGGGTAAGTAATTTTCAAGTTCATCATTTAGAAGAATTGGCGAAACACAGTACTGTGACTCCAGTTATTAACCAAGTAGAATACCATCCATTGTTAACTCAAGGGGAACTAAAGGGTTATTTAACAAAAAAACATATTCAAATGGAAGCTTGGTCTCCTTTGATGAATGGGGAAATTTTACAAAACGATTTAATTTTAGCATTGAGCCAAAAATATGGGAAGTCAGCTGCCCAAATTATTTTACGTTGGCATCTACAAAATGGTGTCATCACAATTCCTAAATCAACCAATAGAGGTCGTTTACTTGAAAATAGAGATATCTTTGATTTTGCTTTAACTGAAGAAGAAGTTGCAAGTATTACAGCACTAAACCAAAATCGTCGAATTGGACCAGACCCAGATAATTTTGAATTTTAGAAAGGAAGAGTAGACTATGAAAATGCAAATGACTGGATTAACCGCTCTTGTAACCGGATCGACTAAAGGGATCGGAAAAGCCATCGCTCTAGAGTTAGCCAGTGAAGGTGTAAATGTGATTATTAACGGTCGTAGTGAGGCAGGGGTTGAGGCAGTAATCGATGAAATTCAAACAAAGTTCCCTGCCACTCATCCTCAAAGTGCAGTTTACGATCTAAGCCAGAAAAAAGAAATCAATCAATTGATGGAGAAATTTCCGCAAGTGGATCTGTTGATCAACAATTTAGGTATTTTTAAACCAACGAATTATTATGAGATTGATGATGAGGAATGGTTGCGTTTTTTCAAAACGAATGTACTGATCAGCAATACTTTAGCGAAACACTATTTGCCGCATATGATCAAAGCTGATTTTGGACGGATCGTTTTTATTGCCAGTGAAGAAGCGTTAATGCCTTCTGGGGAAATGGCTCATTATAGTATGACTAAAACCATGCAGCTTTCTCTAGCCAAAACCCTAGCCACCCAAACCAAAGGAACACAGGTTACAGTCAATACTGTTTTACCTGGACCGACTTTAACTGAAGGAGTGAGCGGGATGTTAGAAGAACTTTATGGAGAAGAAAACATAAGCTTTGAAGAACAAGAACGTCGCTTCATGGCGGAACATCGCAGTGCTTCTTTAATTCAACGATTTATTCCGGCAGAAGAATTAGGTCGCTTAGTTACTTTTATTTGTAGTCCTCTAGCAAGTAGTTTTAGTGGTTCGGTTATTCGAGCAGATGGCGGAATGGTACCCACTATATTTTAGAAAACGAACAAGGAGCAGCTCGTTTAAGAGAAATAAATACAAGTTATGATAACAAGAGAGGTTGACAGATGATTCAATCATCTGTCAACCTCTAACTTTTTTATTGCCCAATTGACCCCAATAAAGTGTTGTTGTTGGATGCTAATAGAACCAGCTAAATAAGCAAATTTTTTCTGGAAATAGTCACCCTTTGCGTAAGTATGAGAGTTTTTCATTTTTTTCCAAAAAAATAAAAAGCCGGAATATTTTTAATCTATCTTCCTATAAGTAATGTAAACGATTATAATTCAAAGTAGAAAGATAAAACTGAGGACTGAAGGTGCTGCTTTATGAAGATTAAGTTTTTCTTAGCCAGTGTAACTCTTATGCTTATATTAAGTGGTTGTTCAACCATATCCCAATCTAAAGCTGAAGAATTGATCAGAGAAGAATACAGAAATCATTTAGGAGACACCACTATTATTTCTACAGAAGAGGACGCTGACGGCTATATTATCGAATGGGAAAATAAAAATAATAAACATCGTGGCACCAGTAAAGTTTCGAATAATGGAGAGATCACCATCATTTATGCTGAAATCGAATAGAATTTGATACTAAAGATTAAATAGGCTAGTCAGCCGGAGCAAAACCAGAAAAAAAGCGAGAATACATCGTTCTCGTTTTTTTGCGTTCCATTGTGCATGAAAAATTCGGGAAAAGGGAACGCAAAATCAATTTGCGTTCCCTTTAAGGTGAGATTGCTCCAAAAAAGGAACGCAAAACTAATTTGCGTTCCTTTTCGGGCGTAAAATTTGTCAAAAGGGCACGCAAATTGATTTTCGATACTTCAACTACAGCTTCTCTTGTGTTTCCTTCGTAATATCCATCATAGATTGAAAAAACTGAGTGACTTGCGGTTCGAATTGCGGGTCTTTTAAACGACTAATATTTTTCTCGATGACCGCTTGTTCGCGGCTAGCATCTAGTACCGGTAAATCATGTTCTTTTTTATACTCACCAACTTTTAAAACTGTGTTCAAACGTAATTCAAACAAACGAGTCAACTCTTGATCAATTGCATCAATGTCTTTGCGATATTGTTCTAGTTCACTCATTCGATTGTCCTCCCAGCATCAAGTCCATCAAACCGATAGCGGTAACTGCTTCTAAGACTGGCAATACACGCGGTACGATACAAGGATCGTGGCGACCTTCGACTTCCAGTTCGGTTTCAGTACCTTCTTGGATGTTGATCGTTTGCTGTTTTTTCTTGATGGAAGCAGGTGGTTTTACAGCAGCTCGAAAGACGACCGGCATCCCGTATGTAATTCCGCCGATGATTCCGCCATTGTTGTTGGTACGCGTTTTGATCTGACCTTGTTCGTCATAGTAGTATTCGTCGTTGGCTTCGGATCCGCGCATTTTAGTGATGTCGAACCCTGTACCAAATTCAATTCCTTTGATCGCTGGAACGGCAAAGACTAGATGAGCCAATTGAGATTCAACCGAGTCAAAGAATGGATTTCCATACCCGGCATCTAATCCCAAGACAAACGTCTCAACAACGCCGCCTACAGAATCGCCATCTTCTTTTGCTTCCAAGATCAAATCAGTCATCTCGGCTTCTTTTTCAGCATCAAAGAGGGGAAGTTGCTGCTCTTTTAACTGCTCGATTTGTTCCAAAGTGACATTTTCTTGAGCTTCAAAAGTCGTGTCTTCGATCGTTCCAATGGATTGAATATGAGCACCAATCGTGACGCCTTTTTGTTTCAACCATTGTTGGCAAATAGCCCCTGCGAATACTAATGGAGCAGTAATCCGTCCTGAGAAGTGACCGCTGCCTCGATGGTCGTTGTGCCCATTGTAACGGACACGTCCAGGGTAATCGGCTTGTCCAGGACGCATGACATTTTTCAGCACACTGTAATCTTTTGAGCGTGTATTGGTGTTCCAGATGATAGCCGTCAAGGGTGCACCAGTTGTTTTCCCATCTAAAAGTCCGCTTAAGATCTCTGGATGGTCTTTTTCTTTTCTTGGTGTAGTTAATGCATTTTTTCCCGGTGCTCTACGCGCCATTTCAATTAAGACTTGTTCCATATCCAATTCCAAACCTGGCGGCAGGCCATTGATAGTGATCCCGATAGCGACACCATGTGATTCTCCAAATAATGAAAGTTGTAAATTGTTACCCCATATTCCGCTCATGAATTTCTCCTCCTAGTTGCTGAAATATTTCCCAAAAATCAGGATAAGACTTTTTGACACAGTCGCTGTCTTTTACGTGAATCGGATCACGGCAGACAGTTGAAGCAATAGCCAACATCATAGCCATGCGATGGTCCTTATGGCTCCAAACATCTTGACCGCCTGCTAATTGTGAAATTCCTTCAATCAAAAGTGAATCTTCTATGATTTCAATATGCGCTCCTAAAGCAGCTAACTCTTTTTGAGTAGCAACTAAACGATCGCTTTCTTTGATTCGCAATCGTTCCAGATTGGTAATCGTTGTTTTGCCTTTACTTAATGAAGCAACTAAAGCAACAACTGGAATGATATCCGGTATTTGGGCTCCGTCGATGATGCGTTCGCTCTCATCAGATCCGGTGCTCAATGTATTTAAAACATCTATAATAGCACGATCTCCTTGTAGAGAAGAGGAATCTAAACCTGTTACGGAAAGAGTATTTCCTAGTGCATTTGCACTCAGCCAGAATGCCGCTTGCGAATAATCTCCTTCTACTTCGTATTGACGGGCTGTATAAGCCTGATTGCCTTTAATCCGGAATTCTTGTCCATTTTCATCTTGTTTGACAACAATGCCAAATGATCTCAACACAGAAAGGGTCAAATCGATGTAGCCTTTTGATTCCAAATGAGTCGTGATTTTCAAGAAAGAGTCTCCATTTAGTAAGGGCAAAGTCAGCAGCATGCCGGTAATGAATTGCGAGCTGATATCGCCGCGCATTTCATATATTCCAGGAGTTAGTGGTCCTTTGACGGACAAGTGCAAGTTTTTTGAATCAGCCAAATGGTAAGGGAGAGATTGATCTGCAAATAGTTCTTGATAAGGTTCAAGTGGACGTTTGCCTAATTGTCCTTTACCGACAAAATGGGTTTCCCCGGCAAATAATGTCGCTAAGGGAATTAAAAAGCGCAGTGTAGAGCCTGACTCATTGCAATCAATCGTGCGATTCTGGGAAGCTGTACCAAAACCTGCTCCATCAATAGTCAATGTCTGATGGTCATAGGAAATGACTGCTCCAAACGAGCGCATTCCTTCAATAGTAGCAATGATGTCATCTGATAGCTGGATATTCTTTATCGTGCTGCGACCTGTTGCCAAACTGGCACAAATCACTGCGCGGTGAGCCATACTTTTAGAAGGCGGGACAGTGACTGCTCCAGTTAGTTTTTTAGGAGTCAATGTTAAGTTCGTCATGCTGTTTTCCCTCCAGTTTTTAAAGAATCAAAGAATGAAAGAGCTGTTTGGTGCCTTTGAGCAGATCCGATTTCAGCTAAAACGATCACCGTCAAATGACCCTCGATATTTTTTTTGTCTTTGTTGATATAAGGCAATAATCTAGGGTAGTCCTCAAGAGATGCTAGTTGGGTAGGTAAGTGATGTTGCTGTAAGAGCGCCGCTAGTCTATCAGTGGTTCCTGCTTTAGTCAGCTGCTGAGTTTCTGCGATCCTTGATATCGCGACCATACCAATGGAAACGCCTTGACCATGAGTGTATTTTTCATAATGGTGGTACGCTTCGATCGCATGTCCCAATGTGTGCCCGAAGTTCAGCAGCATACGCTCACCCACATCTTTTTCGTCTGCTTGCACAACCATTTGCTTGATCGTGCAGCAAGTTTCAATGACCCACTCAATGTGCTGCATGACTTCTGTCCGTGAAGAGAGCTTCATGAGACGATCAAATAGATCCAAGTCTTTGATGCAGCCGTATTTGATCACTTCAGCCATTCCATCAGCAAAAGCCGAATCAGTCAATGTTTCAAGCATTAAAGGATCGATCAAAACAAGAATCGGGTGGTAAAAAGCGCCGACTAAGTTCTTTCCTTCCGGTAAATCGACACCCACTTTTCCGCCGACACTGCTGTCAACTTGAGCGAGCAGTGTGGTAGGAATTTGAACATAGGAGATGCCTCGTAAGTAAGACGAAGCTGCGAAACCAGTGATATCACCGATGACGCCGCCGCCCAAAGCAATCATCAAGTCGCTTCGCGTTAAACCGAATTCGGCTAATGCACTGTAGATTATGGGCATGGAGTCAAAAGTCTTGGTCTGTTCTCCGGGAGGCAAAATAATGCATTGCACTTCAAAACCTGCTGCTTCAAGCCCCTTGACGACGATTTTTCCGTAATGTTTATATACAGTCTCATCTGTGACAATGGCGATTTTAGCTCCAGTAAAGACTTTTGAGACTTCATGACTGATGCTGTTAAGCAGTCCTTTTTCAATTTTTAAATCATAAGTTACTTCCTGTGAGGGAAGTTTAACGGTCAGTACAGACATATCTTATCCCTCATCTTCTTAATTTGTTAGAACAGTGGTTGCTTCTTGGATCGAACGTCCTTCGAGATCAGCTAGCTTGCGAGCTTTTTCCATCAGTCCAGCGAATTCATCTGGTGTCAGACATTGTTCACCGTCGCTCCAAGCGTTGGCTGGGTCGTTGTGGACCTCGATCATCAAGCCGTCTGCTCCGGCAACGATCCCTGATTTAGCACCTGCTTCCACCAAGTAAGACATTCCACCGGCATGGCTTGGGTCGACAATAATCGGCAAGTGAGAGAGTTCTTTGATGACAGGAACAGCTTGGATATCCAAGGTATTTCGCGTTTCCGTTTCAAACGTTCGAATGCCGCGTTCACACAAAATAACATTCTCATTTCCTTCTGACATAATGTATTCCGCTGACATCAACCACTCTTTGTAAGTTGCAGATAAGCCGCGTTTTAAAAGTACCGGTGTCTGCGTACGACCAACTTCTTTCAGCAAATCAAAGTTTTGCATATTGCGTGCTCCGATTTGGATGATGTCGACAGAGTCTACAAACTGATCCACCCATTTGGTAGACATCAATTCAGTCACGATAGGTAATCCAGTTTCAGCTTTTGCCACTTCCAGCATTCTTAAACCTTCTAGTTCAAGCCCTTGGAAACTGTATGGAGAAGTTCTTGGCTTGAATGCACCTCCGCGTAAGAAGTTGGCGCCAGCTTGTTTAAGTTGTTTAGCGATCGTTACGATCTGTTCTTCACTTTCTACAGAACATGGACCAGCGATGATACCTAACTGATGACCACCGATCGTTTCGTTTCCAACAGTGATGATGGAGTTTTCGGGATGGAATTTTCTGTTCGCTCGCTTGTAAGGGTCTTCTACTCGAATAACCTGTTCCACTTCTGGAGCTGCTTTTAAGTGATGAATATCGATTCCGCTAGTATCGCCAATCAATCCTAAAAAGTCGCGCTTGATATCTGTAAAGTGGCTCACTGCTACTCCTTGTGTTTCTAATTTAGCTGATAATTCTTTAATAGAACTTGCATTAACTCCTGTTTTTAAAACGATGATCATGATCATTCTCCTCTGCATTGTTAGTTTATTTTGTACAAACACCACACCATTACTGGTTCGTAGCGGGCTTCTATCGTATATTCTGCTGTTTTCTCTTTTTCAAACACATCCTCGCTGATGATTGTGTATTTCAAATTTTTCTTGCAAAAGGCTGACCAGGCTTTGTATTTACTATCTGTAAATTCAATGACCGTGTCCTCATTTTTTTCGGTTAAATATTTTTTCAAAAAAATAGTGGTTGCCGGATGGATCATCGCGCGGTCTTCTGCATAATAGTTATTTTTGATCAAGACCATGGGCTTAGTTTTTCGTTGAAAGACTTCTACAAGTTCAACTTTATCCCAGTAATCATAATTAAATTCTTTCCAGCCATAATCCTTTCGGGCGCTTTTAAAAGCTACCGGAAACAATACATGCTGCCCGGTCAATTGATCTATGTTGTGGAGCAGACTGTCAAAAGACGGATACTCTACAATACCATCGTCTTGGGATTGCATAAAAGATTCTGCGACGGCATAACTATCGGTGCTGCTTGGACCTAACGTATGAATGATCATCTATTCTTCCTCCACTAAAATTATTGAAAAACGAAAAAACGCCACACCCGATAGTCTTGTGAAAGAATATCGAATGTAGCGTTGGGTAGGTTAACTTATAAGTTAAAGTTTGGTATTTACTTGTTCGCCCCATTCGATTTCTTTTAAAGAATCTATAGGGCGACTGTTGTCAACAGCTCAAATATCTCTAGCCTCCATAGATTTGTTCCTAAAGAAGCTAAAGTAATAATTATTCAATTGTAGGTCTGTAACTATTTGAAGTTGTAAGTTCATGTTAGTCTCTCCTCAATTGTTTGGTATCAGCTGCTGTCCAACTGGTGAGACCAATACTAGCAATTAAAAAAATCATTGTCAACAAAAAGAAAAATATTTTGTGAAACGTTTTTTAAAAAAAGCAGCCTGAACCGTTGAGAGCAAACGAATCAGGAGTATGCAAAAAAATGTTTATTTATATTTCTAATTGAATTTTATATTTCTTTTGTCTATACTTCAACACATTATCAAATGATTGGAAGGGGTGCTTTATGAACTTTTACGGATTATTTGGAGAATCTCTGGTACATAGTTTTTCGCCAAGCCTCCATAAGATGATTTATCAAAAAATAGGAATGGATGCTGCATATAAGCTTTTTGCGTTTCCTCCATCACAGTTGAAATCAGCAATAGATGGAATTCAAACACTATCGATCAAAGGAGTTAATGTCACAATTCCTTATAAAGAAGCTGTTATGCCTTATTTGGACGAGATCGATCCATTTGCCAAAAAATTGGGAGCGGTAAATACGATTGAAAACGTAAATGGGAAATTGATAGGACACAATACCGATTATAGTGGTTTTGGTTTGATTATCAACCGTAGAAACTGGGATGTAAAAGGCAAGACAGCTGTTGTTTTAGGTTCAGGCGGAGCAGCCAAAACAGTTGAAGCTTATTTGATAGACCATGGAATCAAACAGCTCTATATTGCTTCAAGGACTCCAGAACGTTTTGAAGATACAAAAAATAAAAGGTATACCAATTATGAAGAAGCAGAAAAGCTCAGTGGAGATTATTTGATCAATACGACACCTATCGGGATGTACCCTAACGTTAAAGATTCTCCATTAAGCGAAACCTCTATCCAACGATTTGATTATTTGATCGACTTGATTTACAACCCTAGTGAAACAGCTTTTTTAAAGCTGGGGCAGAAAAACAACAAACAAACCGCTAACGGATTAGATATGTTAGTCGGGCAAGCGATTCGAGCAGTGGAGATCTGGGGAAATTGTTCTATTGATGAACAGATCACGGAACAATTGCTCTCGGAATGGAAAGGACGACAAGGAGAGAGCCTATGAAAACGAATCTGGTATTGATCGGTATGACAGGAAGCGGGAAAAGCAGCGTTGGTGAACAGCTGAGTCAACAACTAGCTTTGCCTTTTAGAGACATCGATCTGTTTATTGAACAAATAACCAATCAGTCTATTCCAGAATTATTTGAAGTGAGCGAAGCCCATTTCAGAGCTATAGAAGCTGAAGCTTGTAAAGCAATAGCTGCAAAAGAAAGCCATACTGTCATTTCGTGTGGCGGCGGGATAGTACTTGATCAGGAAAATATGAAGGCGTTAAGAAAAACAGGTTGGATCGTCTTTATTGATCGACCTGTTGAACACATCATCGAAGATATTGAAATTGGGCATCGACCTTTGTTAAAAGAAGGAGAGAATAAGCTATACCAATTGTATGAAGAACGCTTTGAGTTATATCGAGCAGCTGCAGATTTTAGAGTGGAAAATCAGTCTACTTTGGAACATGTATTAGCTGAAATCAAAGCTCATCTTCCAGAAACTATTATCCCTAAAAGGAGAGTATAAAATGAAACTTGTCATTATCAATGGACCCAATTTAAATTTTTTAGGTACCCGAGAACCAGAAGTTTATGGAACACAAACGTTGGAAGAGATAGAAAGTAAAATACAAGAATACGCTGAAAAACAAGGTGTAAGCTGTTCTTTTTTTCAAAGCAACTCTGAAGGGGACTTGATTGACCGCATCCAACAAGCTCATATGGATAAAGCGGATGGAATCATACTGAATCCGGCAGCTTACACCCATTACAGTTATGCAATTCATGATGCAGTGAAAGCTGTGGCTGTACCAACTGTTGAGATACATTTAAGTGCTATCCATGCTCGAGAGTCTTTTAGGAAAGAATCTGTCATAGCACCGGCCTGTATTGGACAAATCTCAGGATTTGGAGCGACAGGTTACTTGTTAGCTGTTCAAGCGTTAAAAGAAAGTACAAACTCAGGGGGTAGAAAATGAATATCGCTATTGTGGGATTAGGAGTCATTGGAGGTTCTTTTGCAATGGGGCTTCAAGCAGCTGGATACAAAAATGTTTATGGGATAGATGTCAACGAAGCGACATTACTAACGGCTGAAAAAAAGGGCATGATCAAAAAAGGATTTCTAGATGCTAAAGATATTCTACAGGGGATGGATGTCATCATGCTGTCTCTTTATCCGAGTCAAATTGCACCATTTGTTGAACAATACAAAAATGACCTGAAAGACGGGGTTATTCTAACGGATGTGACAGGAGTTAAGACCGCAATCATAAAACAAGTCGCTGAAATTCTGCCTGCAACAGCAGATTTTGTTTTTGCTCATCCCATGCGCGGCAGTGAGAAGAAAGGAATCGATGGAGCGGACCATACACGGTTTATAGGGGCTAATGCCTTACTGACACCTATCCCTGCAAATAAAGAAGCTTCTTTAAAAATCATTGAAAAGCTTTATAAAGAAATAGGTTTTACTCAAGTGACACGAGTTACACCTGAAAAACATGACGAACAAATCGCTTATGTCAGCCAATTGATGCATGCGTTGTCTGTAGCGGTCGTTAACAGTACGCAAGCTTCAGAAGAAACACTGACTTTTGCTGGGAATAGTTTTCAAGAACTCACAAGGATCGCAGATATCAATGCCGAATTGTGGAGTGAATTGTTTTTAAATAACCGAACTGCCTTGCTAGAATCGATCGAGCAATTTGAAGTGGAATTGAACGCCTTAAAACATACACTAGAAGAAAATGATGAAGAAGAGCTGAAAATTATCTTTAGCCGAGCTACCCGAAAACGAAGAGAATGGTATTGAGAGAAATTCCTTCAAAAGTTAGATTCAATTGTTTGACGAATGGAACAGGCTATGTTGTTTTTCTGAATTTGTGTATGATAAGGAGGACACTAAGAGGAGGTTCGCTTCATGTTACAACCCAATGTAAACGAAAAACAGAATGTAAAGGGAACGTTTTTTCAGATTTTTGATGATGAAGATTTTCTGATCGAAAATGTGAACATATCCAAAGAATTGATTGAGCATCAAAGTATTCAACACCCTGTTATTGAACGTTGCATTTTTGAAAATGTTACTTTTGCAGCAAATGAATTCATCGGCATTGAAATCAGCAACTGCATATTTAGAAATTGCGACTTATCCAATTGTGATTTGTCTAAAGGATCGATTCATCGGACACATTTTATCAATTGTAAAATGGTAGGGACTTCATTCACTGAGAATTATTTGGGAAATGTCCACTTTCAAGAATGCAAAATGAATTTGGCTAATTTTAGTGACTCGAAAATCAAAACGACCCGATTTGAAGGTTGTCTATTGAATAGTGCCGACTTTATCGAATGTCAGCTTCAAACAACTGTATTTTCTCAATGCGATGTTGATCAGGTGAATTTTTCGGCTACTAATTTGAAGAAGATGGACTTGAGCACGTGTGATTTTGAACAACTGACAGTCCAACTAGAAAATTTGAAAGGCTGCAAAGTCAATTCTCGACAAGCCAATTACTTCATCAAAGTATTTCTAGACGTTACGGTAGTTGATTAAAGGGTAAGGTACCGAGGTGGAATAGGGAGCAATGGCCTATAAAAAACATTCCGCATTGTGATGACAACTATCATCACAATGCGGAATGTTTTTTTGTAACTGTTTCTTTTGTAAAGACAGCTCAAAAAATCAATTCACCAGCTGCAGGAGTAGTGCAACTGACAGTAAAAATACAAATACAATACTGAGAACAATTAAATGGACTTTATGGAATAAAACCATATACGCTATAAATTCGCGGATAAAAGCGTTTGGCCAAAAATAGAACGCCGTTTTTGAGCCGATTCCTTGTGCTTTTAGTCCAGCTCTTTTAGCATACATCCCTGCTCTTAGTAAATGAAAACTGTTGGTCACATAAACAACTTGATAGTCATCAGCGGCCAGCTCTTCCATTTTTTGTTTTGAAAACCGCATATTTTCTTCTGTATTGACGGATTGATTTTCAATAATCATATCTGCTTGCGGCAACTCTTGTGTTAAAGCAAACTTTGCCATAGCTTCAGCCTCTGAGATGGTTTCGTTGGGACCTTGTCCACCTGAAAAAATAATTTTAGCTCTCTTATCAGCTTTGTCTATTTGTTTACGGTAAAAAAAGAGGGCTTTATTGATCCTGCTTTGTAATAATGGCGGGACTTGGTCTCCATTTATCAGCCCGCTCCCCAAAACAACAATAAAGTCTTTATCGTATTTAGGAAAATAAACTTGGTACAGCATAGAAGATATAAAAAATTCGATAAAGAAAAAAGAAATATATTGGATACAAAAAATAGAAAAAGTAAAAAGAAAGCTCAGTTGTTCTGGAATAAATTCTTGAATCGGAAAAAGAGAAAAAATAAACAAGAGCAAAATCCCTAGACCGACTGCTAAAGTCAAAGAATTCCGTAAACGGAAACCTTCTTTTTTAAACAGTATCCTAGCATTGATAAAAAAGAAAACCATCAATGAAAAGCCGCCAAATAACAGAAAAAGGATGCCGAGAATGGTGATCACTATGAACAGCCAAAAAATAACAGGAGGACGAGTTGTTAAGGCCTCATAAGCAAACGAGAAGTATAGGCTTAACAGAAACAAAGATAAAAAGAAACCATTGCTTACTTTACGTCGATCTTGAAAATAAACGACTAAAAAAACCAGTAATAAAATACCTGTGATCGTATGTATCATATTTTTTCCTTTCTTCAATCAAAGTAAAGTAACTTTTGGTTAGTTACTCACTTGTTACATGAAAAATTTTTGCCTTCTTGTTTTTTTAGAATAAGTTTCCGTGTATATGGATATAGTACTACAAAAAAGCAGTATGACCAATGGAATACACTGATAATGGGACTCAAGAAAGCTGAATGAGTCCTTATTGTGATCCTTCTACCAAATGACCTAGTAAGAAATTCAAGTATTTATGGGCTTCTTCAAGTGTAATGGGTTGTCGTTTTAAGAAGATAGCTTCTAAAATCAGCATTACCGTATTACTGAAATGATCGACGACTAATTCTATCGGCACTTCATTGTTATCGAAATGCAAGTATTCATGAAATACTTCTTGGATGACGCGTTTCAAATAAGCGCTGAAATTAGAAATCAGCGAACTGTCGAGAGGATTATTTTTTAAGATAGCACTCAATAATTCGTTGTGAGAGGACAATAAATAATAAGTCCTGTCAAATAAAGTCGCTAAAGATTTCTCTGAAGTTTCATTTGGCTGCTCATTTAAATAGATCTGGCTGCTGAGTAAATGCCAACAATAATTCAATAGATCGTATTTGTCGTCAAAGTAATTGTAAAATGTTGCCCTAGGAAAATTGCTGATCTCGCAGATTTCGTTCACGCTAATATTTTCAAACGACTTTTTTGCCAGCAGATTAAACATGGTCTTCGAGAAAGATTCGAGGGTTCGTTGAGCACCACGAGTCGGTTTTTTTGAAAGATCGTATTTCATTCGTCATCACATTCCTTTTTCAGATTTTTGATTGTGTCTAAGTTTGGACACGGGGTTTAAATTGTATCTTGTCTTAGATTCAAATAGAATTTATCATGGTTTTATAAGTTTTACAAGTGTCCAAATATGTTCTGTTGAAAAGGCTTGGCGGACACTCGCTAGTAAAAAGAAAGAAGGAACCATGATCATGATGAAGAAAGAATGGAAATTTATTTTTGAACATAAATTTCTTTTAGTAGTATTAGGGGCAATCGCTCTGATACCTGCTTTGTATAATTTAATTTTCCTAGGGGCTTTATGGGATCCCTATGGAAATGTAGACCACTTGCCAGTAGCGGTAGTAAACAACGATTTATCTGTAGAGTTTGAAGGGCAGACGCTGGCGATCGGTGATGAACTGGTGGATAATTTGAAGGAAAGCAAGAGTTTGGATTATCATTTCGTTTCTGAAAGTGAAGCTAATGAAGGTCTTTTGGAAGGTGATTATTATCTGACAATCACTATTCCAGAAAAATTTTCAGAGAACGCAACTACTCTGTTGACTGATAAACCTGAAAAAATGGTGATCGATTACCAAACAACAGAAGGAAGAAATCTGACAGCTTCTAAAATGGCTGCTTCAGCGATCACCGAATTAAAAAGCGAAGTGTCCAATCAAGTAACTGGAATGTACACTGAAACGATTCTGGAACAATTTGGAAATGTTGGTTCCGGGATGGAAGAAGCTGCAGAAGGCAGTCAAAAACTAGAAGACGGGACAGCACAACTAACGGATGCTAGCGAATTAATTCAAAAGAATCTTGAAACATTAGCTTCTAGTTCCTTAGAGTTTGCAGAAGGAAGTCAAACATTGAGTGTAGGCCTAGAGGAATATATAGCAGGTGTTAGTCAAGTTGATAGTGGTGCTGATCAATTAACCACAGGACTCAGCACGCTATCTTCCAATATTCCCACACTAGCGACAGGGATCAATCAATTAGATAATGGGGCCAGTTCATTGGCTGCAGGACTTCAACAATATACATCGGGTGTGAACGATCTGTCTTCAGCCACTTCTCAATTAAATTCTGGAGTCACAAACCTTTCTGGACAGTTGCCAGTACTGACAAAGGGCATTAGCAGCTTAGCAAATGGTGCCGATGATCTTACAACTGGTTTGCAACAATATACGGTAGGAGTGAGTTCTGTAAACGAAGGAGTAAGCCAATTAGATTCAGGCTTGACGCAATTAGTTGAACAAACAAAAACTTTGCCAACGCAAACACAACAATTGAATGACGGCGCGGCACAGCTTGCTAAGAGTTTACAAGCAGCCAATTTGAGCGCGGACCAAAAAGAGCAGCTAGTGAATTATGTTTCTGAGGTACAGGCT
The DNA here is from genome assembly GCF_016892605.1 of Desemzia sp. RIT 804. Classification (GTDB taxonomy): domain Bacteria; phylum Bacillota; class Bacilli; order Lactobacillales; family Carnobacteriaceae; genus Desemzia. The sequence continues at coordinate 117,635 of NZ_JAFEMV010000003.1, read as the reverse complement.
TACATCGAACAAGTTTCCGGTGTGTTAGCCAATACTGAGTTAAGAGGGCTAGGCAACACGGACCAAATGACTTCAACAATGGCTGATGATCTATCTAATGTGCAATCCACTGTAGCAGAATTGAACACAGAACTAGCTGTTGTTAAAGAGTCCATCCAAACGAGTTACCAAGCAGATTTGGCTACAAATGCGGATGCAGTAGCTGCAGCATTAGAAGATAGCGGAGTAACATTGACGGAGGAACAAAAAGCGGCGATTTTGACTGCCATGCAGCACCAAGAAAGTCAAACAGTAGCCACAGCCAATAGTCTAACCGTTGATATGACTGCTGTGACAGATGCTGTAGCGCAATCGAAATCCAACGTAGCAGCCCTTTCTAATGAGTTAGACTCTTTAGAGAATGTTGATCAGTTAAGCAGCTTACAATCTAAGACAGATCAACTAGCAAGTGTCACTGAAACAAAAACGGTTGAACTAGCAACAGCGGTCAATAGTTTATATGGAATCGCTCAAGTAGCAAGACCAACTGCACAAGGAATTGCGGATGCTACAACTCAATTAAACAACGCTTTGCCTGTATTGGCTGCTTCGTTACAAGAGTTGCAAGCGGGAAGCCAATCTATTTTAAGTGGAACAAGTACTTTAGTAGGAAAATCAGACGCTTTGAATAGTGGAGCGTCACAAGTCTCTGATGGGTTGACAACTGTAAATGGCAAATCAGCTGAATTGGTTTCAGGAGTGGAGCAATTAGCAGATGGCACAACTAAAGTTTCAAAAGGTGCAAATCAGTTGGACGAGAATTCTTCAGAACTAAATAATGGAGCGAATTCTTTATCTACCGGATTAACAACCGTTGCTGGTAAAGTTCCAGCATTAAGTAATGGAATCACAGCTTTATTAACAGGTTCAGAAACTTTGTCTGATGGAACTAAACAATTAGTAGCTAATAGCGGTAAATTGATAGACGGCTCCGAAAAACTGACAGACGGAGCACTTCAGATCTCATCAGGCAGCGGACAGTTAGCTGACGGCGAAGCAAAAGTGACTGGATCATTGAAACAAGTAGATACAGGATTATTGACACTGATGGATAGCTTAAGTACAGGTGCTAGTCAAATCCAAGCAGTCAATACGAGCAAAGACTCAGCAGAAGCTGTTACTGATCCAGTAATAACTAATCACACAGATAAAGATGAAGTGGCTAATAATGGTACGTCGATGGCGCCTTACATGATGTCAGTAGCGTTATTTGTAGGGGCATTGACGACTAACATGATGTTCGATGCTTTCAAACCAAAAGAACAGCCAACTTCTGGTATTGCATGGTGGGCAAGCAAAATGTCGATTCTTGGAATAGTGAGTGTTTTACAAGCGGTTATTGTGTTCTTTGTATTGACTAGTCTACTAGGAATGGACCCGATCTATCCCGGAAAAGTTTTAGGGTTCTTAGTATTGGAATCCCTAACCTTTATGTCGATCGTTACACTATTTAACGTTGTATTTGGCAAAGTAGGAGCCTTCTTGATGTTGATCTTTATGATTTTACAACTAGCAAGCTCTGGTGGAACTTATCCAATTGCTTTATCCAGCAGTTTCTATCAAAACATCTATCCATACTTGCCGATGACTTATGCTATTGATGCCTTGAGAAATGCTATTTCAATAGGCGGTCCAATAGGGACAGATAGTTGGTTGTTTGTGATCTTACTGGTATTGAGCAATATCTTGATGATTGTTTTCTTTGGCATCAAAAAGAAGAGCTATCAGTTTGATGGCGAAGAAGCCGGGGAGTTGGTCTAAGAAATAAAAGGATTTATTGGTTGTAAAACTAGGTTCTGGTCAAAAGTATTTGTTAGAGGTGTTTTCTATTTCGTGACTTGACTAATCGGACTTTGCGTTCCCTTTTTCGAGAGTTCAATTAAAAAAGGTAACGCAAACGATAATTGCGTTACCTTTTTGACTCTTTTTGTCCTGAAAAGGAGCGTAAATCCAATTGCAGTATGCCAATTTCATTAAAAAACGCAATTGCAGATGAATTTGTAGCGTTCATTAATAAAAATGCTAAATAATCGTTAAAAGTTAAAACCGCACAATGAAGTTGGGGAATAACCTAAATCCTAACTAAAAAGCAGTCAGAAAAGTAAAAAAATTTCTGACTGCTTTTTGTCATGAAAAAAAATAAAATCTTTAATACAAATAAATCTGAATGGTCAAAATATTAATAGAGGCAATTCCAAGACTATTTAGCAGAAATCTATTGATTCCTTGAAGAAAAGGCGGTACAATAACGGTTCGCTATTATACAGACAGGGGGCAACATCGATGGTCGACACAGAACTAAGAAAAGAAAAAGAGCATCTTCAGTTTGTTTATGAGCAACTCTTAGCAACTGAAAAAGTGCTCAAGGATTCGATAGAACGAAACAGGGCCGAGGGTATCTCCGAGTTGAAGGCTATGTCGAGTGAAGGTAGTTTGAACTTTGACAGTGTTCTGGACAACTTGGATACTTTTTTAGGAATAGAGATGAAAAGCCGCGAGATCGATCAGATGAATATCAAGCTGAAAACCGCTGAGGCATTGCTGGAAAAAGTGGAACGACTTTTACAATCGCCTTATTTTGGTAAAGTAACGGTAGACTTTTTGGATGAAGAGCCGGATGAGCCATTCTATATTGGCATCAATGGTTTTTCGAATGAAGACAGAGAGACACTTGTGTATGACTGGCGCTCGCCGATTGCGGAATTATTTTATAATAATACCCTTGGAAAATCGTCTTATCTTGCCAACCAACAACCGATAGATGTAGACATTAAAAGTCGTCGCCAGTTGATTATTGAAAAAGATCAATTGCTGAATTACTTTGATACGACAGTGGCTATTCAAGATGACGTGCTGTTGGAAGCTCTGGAACAAGACACCACTAAGCAAATGAAGGACATTACAGCGACTATTCAAAATGAACAAAATGTCATTATTAGAGATATGAAACACCCTATCCTATTGGTGAATGGAGTTGCCGGGAGCGGGAAAACTTCCACAGTTATGCAGCGCATTGCTTATTTACTGTACTCTTTACGCAAAGAAATCACGTCGGATAATGTATTGATCTTGTCCCCAAACAATCAATTTATCAACTATATCTCGAATGTTTTGCCAGCTTTAGGGGAAAAGAACCCTTTGAATATGACTTTACTGCAATTTGTTGGGCAACAAGCAAATTGGGCTATGGAAACAGAAACAGAGTATTTTTCACGGATCAGTCAACCCGCTATAAATACTCAATCGGTTGTCTTGAGAAGTCTTGGATTTGTAGACTTTGTAAAAGGTGCGGATGAAGTTGTTGCCAGCACAGACTTCTTATTTAAAGACTTGATTTATAGAGGTAAAATCATTATCTCTAAAGAAAAAATGTTGGAGATCTACAAAACGACACCTGCTTCTAGTCCTGTGATAGACAGAATCCAAGCTACAAAACAACGACTATCCAGCTATTGGGAAAGACGAATTCTCACTCAATCTAAAAGCCATGGGATTCAAGACCAGATTTTGGAAATGTCTGAGAAAATGCAGTTGAAGCATTTTGGAGAATTAATCACAGAAGACAATGAAGAAAAAGTGATCGAGTATGGAGAACAGTTGCTGCGGAAGAAATATCGAAGCATTACGAAAGGGATCGAGCAAAATAAATGGGTCGATCTCACTCATATTTTTAATGCTTTATATTTTCACTATCAAAAAGAATCGTATGTTCATTCCAGAGAGGTTTTAACTGTAGATGAAGCTGTAATCTATTTGCTGATTGTGAATACTTTTGTCGAAAGAATCTCGTTTCCATTGATGCGATTTGTGCTGATCGATGAAGTACAAGACTACACTCCAGCGCAAATGAGTTTATTGTCTGATCTCTTTATGAAGAGTGACTTTACGATGGTAGGAGATGAAAATCAAGCAATCTTCAATTCTTCGATCACGTTCCAAGAAATTACAGATATCATTGAAAATAAACGGAAAAGCGTTCAACGTTATGATTTAGTAAACAGCTATCGATCTAGCGGGGCCATTACAAAAGTCTTCAGTAAACTGATAACAGCAAATCAAAAAATAGAGATCATTCCCGTTCGTCCTCAAGGAAATGACCCCGAAGTATATGAAGTCTCAGACAAGGATGATTTCAAAGGTATTCTTGAACAAATCTTGATGGAACTGGACGGTAAAACGTTAACAGTTATTACAAAGAGTGAGCAAGAAGCAGAAGAATTATCTATTTACCTTAAAGAAAACCTTCCTTTTGTGTTTTCCGTTAAAGTTCTTCCAATCAGCTTATCTAAAGGTTTGGAATTTGATAATGTGCTTGTTTATGATGTTTCAGAAGAAAACTATCAAAGTGAACGAGATCAAAGAATCCTTTACACTGCAGTTTCCAGAGGAATGCAGAATTTATTTATGACATATAAAGGGAACTTAAGTAAATTCCTCCAGTAATTTCTAAAAGTTAGAATTTAAGTAACTTATACTTTCTATCAACGTTAGATGATGAAGCACCATAAAACAAATATGAGCTGATATGATTTCGCTGGTAGTCCGAAATCATATCAGCTCATATTGTTTTGAATGGGTGCCTTAAAGAACTAATTTTTGGAAAGTAGAAAGTTTATCTATCAAAGCAGTCATTTTTTTGCTAATATAGTTACCTGAGGTAATTATGTTATGTAAGTATGTTGGGAAGGAGTAAACTAATGAACTCTAAATTATCTGATGATTATATTGCAGCTTGTATGTGGGCGAAAAAAACAGTCTTGTTTTTACCTGAACCTCCTGCAGGATTACAAAAACGTCATATATACATTATCAAAATTTGCTACGAATTATCAAAGAAACAAGATGAGGTTCGTGTGACAGATATAGCAGATGCCATAAAAGTTACGTTACCAAGTATTACTAAAAATATTTCTATGCTGGAAAAAAAAGAGTATATCAAAAAAGAAGCAAATTCTGAGGACAAACGGGTGGTAAATATTGTTCTAACAGAAAAAGGCTTGGCTTTATATAAAGAAGAAGTCTATGATTTTCACGACAGAAACAGCCAATTGCTAAAAGAAATACCAGAAGCAGACATACGTCTGACTATTCAAACCATGCACAAGATCCATCAGTTGATGGAGCAAGAATACACGCACGACTAAAGGAGAAGTTGCAAAAATGTATAGAACGATAGGGCAATCATTACGGCAATACAAAAAGCCATCTTATCTAACGATGCTTTTTATGGCGTTAGAAGTTTCAATGGAAATATTCATTCCTTTTCTAATGGCTAAAATTTTGGATAAAGGATTGATGACAGGAGATATCCAATATGTTTTAAAAATAGGAACATTAATGTTTGTGATCGCTTGTTTGTCTATGTTATTCGGTGTTTTAGGAGGGAAATTTTCTTCCGATGCTGCGGTAGGATTTTCAACCAATCTCCGCCAAGATATCTATGAAAATATTCAAACATTTGCATTTGATAATATTGATAAATATTCCTCATCTAGTCTAATCACAAGACTCACAACGGATATTACAAATATACAAATGGCATTTCAAATGGTCTTAAAAACTATTATTCGAGCACCATTCATGATTGCATTTGCATTTGCAATGGCGGCTTATACGAATCTGAAATTATCTTTAACTATTTTGATCATTGTACCTATTGTAGCCTTCTTTTTAATCGGTCTAATTTATCGTGTACATCCTTATTTTATAAAAGTTTTCAAAAAATATGATCGATTAAATCAAACTGTACAAGAGGATATCAATGGTGTGCGCGTTGTAAAATCATTTGTTCGTGAAGAAAAAGAAATCGAAAAATTTAAAGTAGCTTCTACAGATATTAAAAATCTGTTTACCAAAGCAGAAAAAATTACTGCTCTCAATGCTCCGATCATGCAGATCGCTATTTATTCTTGTTTGCTTCTTGTTTATTGGTTTGGAGCAAAACATGTGGTAGGCGGAACAATGAGCACGGGTGAATTAACGAGTTTTATTACGTACATGATGCAAATCTTGAGCAGCATTATGATGATCTCCATGATTTTTGTAATGATCGTTATTTCTGAAGCTTCTGTCGAACGTGTTGCTGAAGTTTTGAATGAAAAAGCAACATTGTCAAATCCAGATAAGCCGCTTACGACTATTGAAAACGGTGAAATTGAATTTAGAAATGTTGCATTTAAATATAACGAACTATCCGAAGAAGCCGATTTAAGTCATATCAATTTCACGATCAAGTCTGGTGAGACGATAGGGATCATTGGGGGAACGGGTAGCGGAAAGAGCTCCCTTATTCAGTTGATCCCAAGATTATATGACGCAACTGAAGGAGAAGTATATGTTTCAGGACACAACGTAAAAGATTATGATTTGGTAACATTACGGGATCAAATTGCCATGGTACTGCAAAAAAACACGTTATTCTCTGGAACGATCATTGACAACTTGAAATGGGGAAACAAAGAAGCTTCGAAAGAGGAAGTTCGACGTGTAGCCAAATTAGCCCAAGCAGATGATTTTGTTCAAGCTTTTCCAGATGATTATGAAACAGTGCTGGATCAAGGCGGCTCAAATGTATCCGGTGGTCAGAAACAACGGTTGACGATCGCGCGTGCATTATTGAAACAACCTAAAATCTTGATTTTAGATGATTCAACTAGTGCAGTGGATACAAAAACAGATGCTTATATTCGAAAAGCATTTATCGAAGAAATTCCAAATACAACAAAAATTATTGTGGCTCAGCGCATTTCTTCTATTCAAGATTCCGACCGTATCATCGTATTAGATGAAGGCAAGATCAATGGAATCGGAACGCATGAAGAACTGCTGAAAAACAATATGATCTATAAAGAAGTATATGATTCTCAAATAAAGGGAGGGACGATAGTTGAAGAATAGACCAATTACGAGACCAACTGTTAGTCCGTTAAAAATATTTAAACGCATTCTTTCTTATGCAACTAAGCAATATAAATTACGGATCATCATCGTGGTCATCAGTATCATTATTAGTGCAGCATCCAATGCGATTGGGATCAGCTTTACGAAAATATTGATCGATGATTACATTGCGCCTCTTCTTATTCAAGAAACACCTGATTATTCGAATTTAGCTAGTATTATTGGTTTGATGGCTATACTGTATTTGACCGGTGCTTTATTTACTTATATTTTTAATCGCACAATGGTGACTGTGTCACAGGGAATCTTAAAAGACATTCGAGATGAAATGTTTACGCATATGGAATCTTTACCTATTCGTTATTTTGATAGCAATGCAACGGGTGATATCATGAGCCATTATACGAATGATACGGACACATTAAGACAAATGATCAGTCAATCGATCCCGCAAGTTTTTTCTTCGTTGATCATGATTTTATCGATCATTATTGCCATGTTTATTATTAATATCCCGATGACTTTATTTGTCTTATGTATGGTTGGGATCATGGTGGCTGTCATTCGTACGATTGGTAGCAAAAGTGGTCGTTACTTCTCTATCCAGCAAGCTGCTTTAGGTACGCTGAATGGTTATGTAGAAGAGATGATAGAAGGACAAAAAGTAGTAAAAGTATTTAATCATGAAGAAGAGGCTATTGCTGATTTCAGTGAATTGAATGAAGAGCTGAGAGAAAATGCCACAAAAGCAAACACTTATGCGAATATTTTAATGCCGATCATGGGAAATATTGGAAACTTTATGTATTTATTAACGGCTGTAATAGGGGCTGTTCTTTCGATTACAGGACTCACAGCATTAACGATAGGTAGTATCGCTTCTTTTGTCCAATTCACGAAAAGTATCACCATGCCTGTAGCACAGATTACGCAACAATTTAACGCGATCATTCTTTCTTTAGCAGGTGCAGAACGCATTTTCAGTTTATTAGATGAAAAACCTGAGGAAGATAGTGGCACGATTGAGTTAGTAAATATTATTAAGCAGGCTGACGGAAAAATCGAAGAAACTAAACAACGCACAGGTAGTTGGGCTTGGAAACAAACAACTGCCAGCAATGAAGCTGTATACACGGAGCTAACAGGTGATGTACGTTTTAACGATGTGACGTTCGGGTATAATTCCAATAAAACCATCTTGCACAATATCAATTTATTTGCTAAACCGGGTCAAAAGATTGCTTTTGTTGGGGCTACTGGAGCTGGAAAAACAACGATCACCAATTTGATCAATCGCTTCTACGATATTCAAAAGGGGACCATCACTTATGACGGGATCGACGTGAAACAGATAAAAAAAGATGATCTAAGAAGGTCATTAGGAATCGTCTTACAAGACACACATTTATTCACAGGAACGATCAAAGACAATATTCGATACGGAAGATTAGATGCAACGGATGAAGAAATTGAAGCAGCTGCTAAACTAGTGAATGCTGATTTCTTCATCAGACAATTGCCCCATGGTTATGATACAGAATTAACGGGTGATGGTGGTTCACTTTCTCAAGGACAACGCCAATTGTTAGCAATCGCCAGAGCCGCAGTAGCGAATCCGCCAGTTTTGATACTAGACGAAGCTACTTCTAGTATTGATACCAGAACAGAAGCCATTGTGCAAACTGGAATGGATGCATTGATGGAAGGACGGACGGTATTTGTAATCGCCCATCGCCTGTCAACGGTTCGCAATTCAGATGCAATCATGGTGATGGAACAAGGAAGAATCATTGAACGAGGAAACCATGAAGAATTGATTTCTCAAGAGGGAGAATACTACCAATTATACACTGGTGCTTTTGAAATGAGTTAAACTTAAAAAGGTACTTTCCTATCATTGGAGAGTACCTTTTTTCCTTTTGAAAAGCCCAAAATGAATAATTTTGTATAAATCTAACCTTTTTAGTTGCGTTGGAGTCGACTACAAGGTGTAAGCTGTATTTATCGCAATGAAGGAGGACATATCATGTATTCCAAGTTTGGTAGAGAAATCCGTTAAAATGTCTTTGTAACAAGTTTTTAGGGATTTTATAGTAGTTAAAATTGCGCACTATTTTCTTTTTAGCTTATTTAAAAATTTCTTTCATCTATTTTTAAGTACCATAAGGAAAATAGCTCTCTACTCATATGGTAGTTGAGCACCTATTGAGTACCATAAGGAAGATAACCCTCTACTCATATGGTAGTTGAACGCCTATTGAGTACCATAAGGAAAATAGCTCTCTACTCATATGGTAGTTGAACACCTATTGAGTACCATAAGGAAGATAACCCTCTACTCATATGGTAGTTGAACACCTATTGAGTACCATAAGGAAGATAACCCTCTACTTATATGGTAGTTGAACGCCTATTGAGTACTGTAAGGAGTTTAAAACTGCATTTTCAATAACGGCGTATGAGTTAAAACCTTTTGAAATAGGTATAAGTGGTATCAACTAAAGGATATTAATAAAACTATTAAGGAATTTGAAAATAATCAACATGAGAAACAGTAGTAGTAAGTAATTGGAGAAGTTTCGAAGAATATCAAAGATGGAGGGTAATGATATGTCAAAAATATTGTATTTAATGAGACACGGTGAAACCTTTTTTAATCAACAAAAGAAAATCCAAGGCTGGTGCGATTCACCATTAACAGATAAAGGAAAAAATCAAGCAATCATAGCGGGTAAATACTTTTTAGATAATAAAATCGATTTTGATAGTGCTTATTCTTCAACTTCTGAACGTGCTTGTGACACATTAGAGCTTGTAACGAATAAGGAGTACAAGAGAATTAAAGGATTAAAGGAATGGAATTTTGGATTATTTGAAGCAGAACATGAATATTTGAATCCGCCTTTGCCTTACGGAGACTTTTTTGCAGCTTATGGTGGAGAAGAAGAGATGCAGTTCAGAGAGAGAGTTTCTAAAACATTGTATGAAATAATGAAAGAAGAAAAAAAGCAGACAGTACTAGCAGTATCTCATGGAGCGGCATGTAGACAGTTTATGAGAAGTTGGGCGCATACAAGTGACGTGGACCAAAAAGAGCGTTTAGGAAACTGTTGCATTCTAAAATTTGAGTTCACGAATGATCGTTTTGAATTACTTGAGATCATCAACCATGATTTTTCAGCTTTATAGAATAATTGATTGTGAAGCCTAATAATGACAACAGAAAAAATACTTCCTTTAAAAAATAGATGTTTCCCCTTGTACTAACAAAGACTTGAGTACAAGGGGAAACATCTATATTCAGCGATACATTTATAGTGAATTGCACATTTCATAACAACAAATAATATTCGAAGCAACGATGTTTGAAAAATTCACCTAACCTCCGTAAATAAATTAAAGATGTTGATTTTTTTGAAATAATTTTAAAGTGTATAAATATACGTATAGCAGGAATTGAAACCGCTAACTATTAAAATTTGGTTATGTTAATGATAAAAAGATTAGATTTAAAGGTTGACTATCTCATTTGTTTTCAGTAAGGTAGTGATACATTAAATTTCACAAACAAGGAGTGTTACTTATGACAAACAAGCAACTGTATACATATAATCTAAGTAACACCCGCGCTATTATTTTATTAATTAAGCCCTAGGACTTTGACTATTCAATTAGTTAAGTCCTCGTTTTTGTACCATGGGGGCTTGATAAAACAAGAGCCCCTCATTGCGAGGGGCTCTTTCTTTTTCCAAAATGGCTTTTTCGAAGAAAGGAGTGAAGGTTCAACAGTTAAAACAAGTATAAACAACTACAAAATAAAAATTTGTACTATGGAGGTATCGATATGAAAAAATATCTTGTGAAACGCTTTTTAGTTGGGATGATTGTTCTCCTATTAATCACTTTTCTTTCTTTTTTGATCATCAATTTCTCACCAGGCGATCCAGCAACTTTATATGTGAGTTCTGACGCCACAGAGGCCCAGCTTGAGCAGACTCGTGAGAATCTTGGGCTGAATAAACCGCTGCTCATTCGTTATGGGCATTGGCTGAAAAATTTCATTCAAGGCGACCTTGGGATCTCATTTGCAACCCGTCAGCCGGTATCGAATATGCTTCTAGAAAGAGTAGGTCCTACGTTTCTGCTGATGGGAACTTCATTGATAGTGGCCTATCTCATAGCGATCCCATTAGGAGTCTATAGTGCTGTGAAACAAAAAAGCTGGGTCGATTACCTCATTACCGGAACCTCTTTTCTTGGAGTATCGATTCCAAATTTCTTCTTAGGACTGATTTTTATTTATGTATTTGCTGTCCAATTGGAATGGTTTCCGACTGGCGGTATGCATGATCTTGGGTCAGAAGGTGGATTCTTGGAACGTGTCCATCATTTGATATTACCAGTATTGGTGATCGCCACAACTATCTCGGCAAATATGATTCGCTATGTGCGTTCCAGCATGATTGAAATTTTTGGCGAGAATTACTTACGTACAGCCAAGGCAAAAGGCTTGAAACCTCAAAATATCATTTTCAGGCATGGTGTAAGAAATGCTTTGATTCCTATCATCACTATTGTAGGTACAGATATTCCTAAACTTATCGGCGGAGCTATTGTGACGGAGCAGATTTTTCAATGGCCTGGACTGGGGGCATTGACTATTTCATCTATCCAAGCTCGTGATTATAACGTGCTAATGGCTATAACGCTATTGTCTGCGATTGCTGTATTGTTTGCCAATATGCTCACGGATGTCTTTTACGCAGCGGCAGATCCGCGTATTCGTCTTAACGAGAATTAGAGAGGAGGAATAAGATGAGTTCAACAAGTACAGATTTCAAATTAGTATATGGAAATGGTGAAACATTTCGCGAAGAAAAGAATTTTTCTGGCAACAAGCCTACAGAGAGCAATCGTAAAATGATTTTCAGACGTTTTCTAAAACACAAACCTGCTGTCATCGGGTCCGCTGTGTTCATAATCCTAGTGTTGGTGGCTGTATTGGCCCCTTTTATTGCTCCTTTTGATCCAACCATGATCACACCGGATTTTGAAGCTGCGCCAAATGCTGTTAACTGGTTGGGGACGGATGAGGTCGGTCGAGATGTATTCAGCCGACTGCTTTACGGTTCTCGTGTTTCTTTGTTCGTCGGTGTAAGTTCAGTGGTCGTATACACTATGATCGGAACCACGCTCGGACTGATTGCAGGGTATTTTGGAGGTAAGATCGACAGTGTGATCATGCGAATAACTGAAATTTTTCAATCCTTTCCTTCATTCATGGTCATCTTGGTATTGGTCAGTATTATAGGGCCGGGTGTAGGAACCATTACATTGATTCTTGGTTTTCTGAATTGGCCAGAGCTTTGTCGTATTGTTCGGGGGAATGTGTTGTCTATCAAAAATAGTGAATATATTCAAGCCGCGATTTCCATAGGTTACTCGACGCCGCATATTCTTTTTCGAGAAATTTTACCAAATGTACTATCCAGTATTTTCGTAAACGCAACTTTCGGAGTGGCTAGTGCAATACTGACAGAATCTTCACTAAGTTTTCTAGGGATGGGGATTCAGCCTCCTACCTCGAGCTGGGGGAATATATTATCTCAAGCACAATCATTGACGGTCCTGTCAACCCAACCTTGGTTATGGATCCCAGCAGGTATCATGATCTTACTAGCTGTTTTATCGATCAACTTTATCGGTGACGGTTTGCGAGATGCCTTTGACGGCACAATAAATTAGTATATTGGAGGAATGGACATGAAGAAATACACGAAAAAAATGATGAGCTTTTTTACCGTTGCAATGATGATTATTCTAGCAGCGTGCAGCAATACGGATGCGGCAGATACAAGTTCCGCAGACAACAGCTCGAAAGATACACTTTACGTAGGAGTTACCAATTCTATGGGGAATCTTAGTCCTATCAACGCGAGCAGTGTCTCCACCAGATGGGTTCAACGTTTTTACTTCGATACGCTGCTGGAAATGACCAGTCCGTTGGAATTTGAGCCGAAATTAGCAGAGTCCTTCGAAACGACTGATAATCAAAACTACACGATTAAATTAAATCCAGATGCCGTCTGGACAGATGGGACACCAATCACAGCAGAGGATGTTGTATTTACGTTGAATCTTTTCGCGAATCCAGAAGTGGAAACAATAGGGCTGTATCTCACTGAGTTGGAAGGAGTAGATAGTTCCGGCAAATTGGAGAGTGGCACAGAGATCCCTAATTTGGTTGCAGTAGATGATACGACCGTTACTTTTAAAACCAAAAGGCCGTTGGATCCAAACTATGTAAAAGAAATGATCGGAACCAATATTCTTATCCAACCTAAGCATGTGGTAGAAAGTGTACCTCTAGATGAATTGGCAGGATCTGAAGTCTTTACCAATCCCAGTGTAACAAGTGGACCGTATAAATTTGTGAAGTATGCCCAAGACTCTTATCTGGAACTTGAAGCAAATGATACTTATTACAGAGGTGTTCCTAAAATCCCGAATGTCTTCATTCGTATCATGTCGGGGACCAATCTAGCTACCGAATTGCAGACTGGCGGAGCAACAATGAATGCGAGTGGCGGGATCGGTGAGATTTCTATCTCCGATATCGAAACTATGCAAAATGTAGACGGTTTGTCTGTCAATCTGCAGCCTGCGTGGACCAATCAATTTGTCTATTATAATAACGAGAAATTCGATCAAAATATCCGATTGGCGATGTCTCACGCGGTTAATCGCGATACGATCGTAGATAATTTACTTAAAGGCAATGCAGAAGTCACCAATGGACCTTACACTGCAGCTAGTCCTTATATGGATGAAGATTTGGATCCGATCGCTTATGATCCTGAAAAGGCTAAAGAATACATCGCGAAATCCAATTATGACATGAATGATCCAATTGAACTGATGGTACCAACAGGAAACAAAGTCCGCGAACAGTCTGCTAACCTGATCGAACAGGATCTGGAAGCAGTTGGATTCACTGTTGAGCAAATAACCTATGATTTCCCAACTACATTGGAAAAAGCACGTTCAGGTGATTATGATCTTTACCTTGGTGGTATTGCTGTCCCCGTTGATCCAGATTTAGCCAGTTACTTTGGATCTACAGGCAGCTCCAACTATTCACAAATCGAGAACGCAGAAATTGATGCATTACTGGAAAAAGGGAAAGCGGAAACCGACAGTACAAAACGTAAAGAAATCTATGATGATTTCCAGCTTATGCTGCAAGAACAATCGCCTATGCTGCCGCTTTATTCTCAAAACGATATCGTTATCAAAAATGATTCTTTGAATGGCGGTATTAATGAATACTGGGCTGGTTCTTTATACAACATACAAGACTGGACATTGGAATAAACGGTACTAACCAACTGAGAGGGGAAAAAAATAATGACAGTAACTCAAAATACAAAAGCAATAGAAGAAGCTAGACATATGGCAGAGGTTCGTAAGGATGAATTTTACGATTATTTAAGGCTAGAGTCTGTTTCTACAGAACACAAACAAATTCCAGAAACAGTAGCCTATGTGAAAGGCCTGATTGAACAAACAGGCGGAGAAGTTAAGGTGTTGGATGACTTGGGTGGTCATCCAGTCATTTATGGTTATTTCCCAGCTTCTTCGAGTGGAAATAGCGACCGGACGTTATTATTCTACAACCATTATGATGTGCAGCCTGCAGATCCATTAGAGGAGTGGCATACGGAACCGTTTGAACCTACTGTTCGCGATAATACGTTATACGTACGTGGTGTATCTGATAATAAAGCCAATTTCATGGCTCGTTTGAATGCTTTATCTATTTTGAAAGAATCAAAAGATGGTTTCCCCTGCAATGTGAAGTTTCTCTTGGAAGGAGAAGAAGAGATCGGAAGTCCAAATCTAGGTTTGTATATCGAGAAATACGCTGATCTGTTTCAAGCTGATGCATGTATCTGGGAAGCTGGGTCAAAAGATAAATATGAAAATTATGTCGTAAGCGCAGGGATGAAAGGCATTGCTTATTTCGATCTAGAGGTCACAACGGCGGCCATTGATATCCATTCCTCGATAGCTGCCATTGCGGATAATCCAGCATGGCGATTGATTCATGCTTTGTCTTCCATGAAGAACGAGAAAAACGAGATTGTTGTTGAAGGATTTTATGATGGAATAGCCCCTCTGTCCAAGAAAGATAAGGAGGCTGCTGCCAACCAACCTTTCAAGGCAGAGGAAGTGAAGGAGCAATACGGTCTATCAGGAAAGTTCATTACTGAAGGAACCGATGTGACTCCCACTGAAGCTTTAGCTTATTCTCCAACCATGACGGTTTGTGGGTTTTCGAGCGGATATACAGGACCAGGCGTCAAAACTGTATTGCCAAAAAACGCCAAAGCGAAATTAGATTGTCGACTTGTACCCGGGCAAGATCCGGAGCATATTCGCGACTCTATCCGCCAGCATCTAGATAATCATGGCTATGGGGACATTTCACTGACTATGGTTGCTGCAGAAGGAGCACAGCGCACCTCTTTAGAAGATCCTTTTATTGAAACGGTCGTAAATTCAACCAAAAAAGTATACGGTGATGAAAATCCAGTCATTGTATCTCCGAGTATGGCAGGTACAGGCCCAAGTGAATTATTTGAAAAATACCTGCATTTACCGATTGCCGGTGTAGGGGCAGGTTGGGCTTATTCGGGAGCGCACGCCCCAAATGAAAATATCAGATTGGACGATTTTTACCAAAATATTGCTCACATGGTAGAGCTTATAAAAGTGTTTGGTATTGAAAAAAATTAAAGAGTGGGGGTAAATCATGCGGAAAAAAATATTGGAAGTCAAAAATCTAGAGATTTCTTTTCAGACTTATGCCGGCGAAGTACATGCAGTCAGAGGAGTAAACTTTGATTTGTATGAAGGTGAAACGCTGGCTATTGTGGGAGAATCAGGTTCTGGTAAATCAGTCTCCACTCAGGCAGTTATGGGACTGCTAGGTAAGAAAAATACGCACATCAAGGGCGGTGAGATTCTCTATCAAGGGCAAGATTTGTTGAAGCTGAATGAAGATGATATGCAGAAAGTGAGAGGAAAAGAAATCGCTACTATCTTCCAAGATCCGATGACCTCATTGAATCCCACAATGACAGTGGGCAGGCAAATTGCAGAGTCTATTATTCAGCACCAGGTTGTTAGCTGGGGCGAAGCGCTGGAGCAAGCGGAAGAGATGTTGGGGATGGTGGGCGTAAAGAACACAAAAAGCCGAATGAATCATTATCCTCATCAATTTTCTGGAGGGATGCGGCAGAGAGTCATGATTGCCATCGCACTTGCTTGTAAGCCTAAAATTTTGATTGCCGATGAACCTACAACAGCGTTGGATGTGACTATTCAAGCACAAATTCTAGAACTAATGAATGAATTGAAGACAAAAATCAATACTTCCATCATTTTTATCACCCATGATTTGGGTGTAGTAGCGAATATGGCAGATCGAGTGGCTGTAATGTATGCTGGCAAACTTGTGGAGTGGGGAACAGTGGACGAACTGTTTTACAATCCGCAGCATCCGTATACATGGGGACTTCTGGCTTCGATGCCGACTTTGGAAAACCTCGAACATGGTCTTTATACGATTCCGGGGAGTCCTCCTAACCTGCTTCATCCACCAGTCGGAGATGCATTTGCCCCACGCAATGCTTATGCGCTGGAAATCGATTTTAAAAAAGAACCTGAAGTGTTTCCTGTATCTAAAACTCACTTCGCCGCAACTTGGCTCTTACATGCGGAAGCCCCAAAAGTAACTCCGCCTGCTGAAATTCAGCGACGCAGAGAAATGTTTGATAAAAAACTGATGAGGAGGGAACAAGTATGAATGCACAACCGAGGAAAAAAGCATTGGAGATCAGTAATCTGAATCAGGTTTTTAATGTAGGGAAACCTGCAGAAGTTCGGGCCGTCAATGATCTTTCTTTCTATATCTATGAAGGAGAAACGTTTGGTCTCGTTGGCGAATCGGGCTCTGGAAAGTCCACCACTGGGAAATTGATTGCAAAACTCCAAGATGCTACATCCGGTGAAATTCATTTCAGCGGCAAGGAGATCGGACATTTGAAGAAACGAGAAGACATCCGTGCTTTCCGTAAATCCATGCAAATGGTGTTTCAAGATCCTTATGCATCCTTGAACCCGCGAAAAACCGTGATGGAAATTATCGGAGGAGGTTTGGAAGTTCACGGCCTAGTAAAGAAACAAAAAGAAAAACAAGCTCAAGTATATGAACTGTTAAATCTGGTTGGTCTCAGCCCGGAATATGCCACCCGCTATCCAAGGGAGTTTTCAGGCGGACAGTGCCAACGTGTTGGAATCGCTCGTGCATTGGCGGTTGATCCCTCTTTTATCATTGCCGATGAGGCGATCTCTGCTTTAGATGTGTCGATTCAAGCGCAAATCGTTAACCTCCTTAAGAAGCTCAAAGAGGAACGTAACTTTACCTGTTTATTTATTGCCCATGATTTATCGATGGTGAAATACATTAGTGATCGTATCGGTGTTATGAATGGCGGTCGTTTATTAGAAGTTGCGCCTTCAAATGACTTATACAATTTTCCGTTGCATCCTTATACAGAATCACTTTTATCAGCTGTTCCGATGCCGGATCCTGAAATAGAGCGCGAGCGTAAACGTATCAGCTATGATGAAAACTTTCATCATTATGAAGACGACACGGGAGTAGGGCTTTACGAAATCGCTCCAGAACATTTTGTTTACTGTAAGAAAGAAGAAGTTCCTTTCCTGAAGAAAAAATATGAAAAGTTGACGCTCAAGGCCTTGGCAGTCTAATAAAAATAAATTGAAAGCAGGGATGATATGGAAAACAGCACCGTGAAAGAAAAGACACAATATACTGTATGGGAAAAAGAATTGGAGAACAATTATCAAGAAACTGTGAAAGTGAGACGTTACCTTCATCAATATCCTGAACCGTCATTTGAAGAAAAAGAAACGGCATCATTTATCGTGGAACAGCTGAAATCCTATGGCATAACGGATATTAAGGAAAATGTTGGAAACGGCTATGGAATCGTTGCAAAAATAAAAGGTGCTCAACCTGGACCGACACTCGCTTTTCGAGCTGACTTTGATGCATTGCGTATCCAAGAAGAAAACGAGGTTGCATATAAATCTCAAAACCCAGGTGTTATGCATGCTTGTGGACACGATTCACATACAGCGACCTTACTCAGCGTTGCTAAAGTATTAAACAATCATAAAGACGATTTGCATGGAGAGATTGTATTGTTGCACCAAAATGCCGAAGAAGTGCTGCCAGGCGGAGCAAAGAGTATGGTGGAAGCTGGAGCGATGGAAGGTGTGGATTATGTATTTGGTCAACACGTACAGTCTTCGGTTCCAACTGGAAAGATTGCTTACGTGAGCGGATATGCTATGGCAGCGGCAGATTTCTTCGAGATCCGTATTCAAGGAAAAGGGGGACATGGAGCTTATCCGCACGATACGGTTGACTCGGTCATTATTGCCACTAAAATCGTAGAAGCTCTGCAAACATTGGTGAGTCGTGTCATCAATCCTCTTCATCCAGCCGTAGTCACTGTCGCAGCTGTCCATGCAGGCGGGGAAGCAAATAATATCATTGCGGATACTGCAGTTATTAAAGGAACAGTACGTACTTATCAGGAGGAGACAAGGGACCTCATTCAACAAGAAATGAAAGTAATGGCTGATAACATCACTGCTATGTATCATGGAACATCCGAATGTGTCTACACGAAGGGATATGATTCCGTCTATAATCATCCTAAAGAAACTGCTCGTTTTGTAGAGGTTATGAAGGGGAAATTTGGTGAAAGTGAAGTGATTGAGCGTGAACCTACTATGGGTGGTGAAGATTTCGGTTATTTCTTAAAAGTGAAACCAGGAACCTTCTTCAATGTCGGTGGAGGCAATGAAGAATTGGAAGCAACCTTTCCGCATCATCATCCCCGCTTTAACATTGATGAAATGACTATGCTGCGAGCAGGAAGAGCCTTTTTGGCGATCGCTGAAGATTATCTAGTGAAAGGAGAATAAAGTCGAGTCATTTTTTTGATTGACAGAGAAAACCTTTTCTGGAATAATAAGTGTAATCAAATAACAGGTACCTTTAAATCAGTCCAGAGAGACTGACAAGGAAGCGGAAAAAAGAATACGGGAGTAGTGTGTACAATTGTACATGCCATATTTTCCTATATTTAAAAAGAGGCTGATTGTCAGGTGAAATCTGATGATCAGTCTTTTTTATGCTTTTCGGTACCCATAGAAATGGGAGGAAACAAAATGAAGAAAATCGACACAGAGTTTTCATTACAAACGGTACCGCAATCGAACCGTAATTCTTTTGCAAAAACAATGGCGGTAATGCTGGGTTTTACCTTTTTCTCAGCCAGTATGTTAGCAGGAGGACAGTTAGGACTGAATTTAACCTTCTCGCAATTTTTGCTCGTCATTTTCTTGGGAAATTTGGCACTTTGTCTTTATACAGGTGCATTGGCACATATTGCAGCTAAAACGGGTTTGTCTACCCACTTGTTGGCTAAGTACTCGTTTGGTGAGAAGGGTTCATACTTACCGTCTTTCTTATTGGGCTTTACACAAGTTGGCTGGTTTGGAGTCGGTGTGGCAATGTTCGCCGTTCCGATCGCAAAAGAAATGGGCTGGAACAGTTATTTATTGATTTTCATCTTTGGGCTCATGATCACATTGGCTTCTCTTTATGGGATGAAATCGCTTGTGATCTTAAGTTTTATAGCTGTTCCTTTAGTTGCTATTTTAGGAAGCTATTCCGCTATCGAAGCAGGCCGATTCCTGGGCGGTTTGTCAGCTCTCTTTGAGTACGAACCGCAATCAAGCCTCACCATGTCAGCTGCTTTGACGATCTGTATTGGATCATTTATCAGCGGCGGGACATTAACAGCTGACTTTGCTCGCTTTGCAAAAACATCGCGTTCTGCTGTCGGGGCTACTTCAACAGCTTTCTTCTTAGGCAACTCGCTGATGTTCTTATTTGGAGCAGTGGGAGCAATGGTTTACGGACTTTCAGATATCTCAGAAGTCCTATTCTTGCAAGGACTGACAATACCGGCAATTTTAGTACTGGCGCTGAATATCTGGACAACTAATGATAATGCACTTTACGCTTCTGGCTTAGGGTTTGCCAATATTACGAAAATATCTAAAAAATTCTGGGTTTTCGTGAACGGAATCGTTGGAACCGTCTTGGCTATGTGGATGTACAATAACTTTGTGGGCTTTTTGAACTTGTTGAGTGCTGCTATTCCTTCGATCGGAGCAATCATTATTGCAGATTACTTTTTTGTAAAACGCCGCAACTATACTAAGTTTGAAGAAGCAACTTTTGTACCAATCAACTGGACAGCTCTTTTAGCTTGGGCTATAGGGGTAGCTTTAGCTCAATTTGCACCAGGGATCTCTCCGCTCAATGCACTAGTCGGAACAGCCATAGTATATACAGGGTTGATGAAACTGCCAAAACCTAAGACAGCACTAACAGTTGAAAAAAATAATTAAGGAGAGTGCAGAATACATGATTATTCAAAATGCAGCATTAAGAGGAAAAAAAGGTCTCTGGCAAATTACCATAGAAAATGGAATGTTTATCGGTATTGAACCACAATCAGAAATCGTAGAAAAAACAATGGATGTATTGGATGTTAATGGTTCGTTAGTGCTTCCGCCATTTATTGAACCTCATATTCATTTAGACACAACTTTGACAGCAGGTGAGCCGGAATGGAATCAAAGTGGAACATTGTTTGAAGGTATCCAACGTTGGTCTGAGCGCAAAGCTTCTCTAACGCATGAAGACGTTAAGACGCGTGCAAAAAAAGCCCTGCAATGGCAGATAGCTCAAGGAATACAATATGTACGCACGCATGTGGACGTGACAGATCCTAATTTGACAGCCTTAAAAGCAATGTTGGAAGTGAAAGAAGAGTTGTCACCGTATGTCGACATCCAACTTGTTGCCTTTCCTCAAGAAGGGATTTTATCTTATCCAAATGGAAAAGAACTGCTGGAAGAAGCATTAAAAATGGGAGCTGATGTAGTAGGCGGCATCCCGCATTATGAGTTCACGAGAGAATACGGAGTAGAATCACTTAAAATCGCTTTTGATCTGGCAGAAAAATATGATCGTCTAGTGGATATCCACTGTGATGAAATCGATGATGAACAATCACGTTTTGTCGAAGTGGTGGCAAAAGAAGCATATGAAAGAGGAATGGGTTCTCGTACAACAGCTAGCCATACCACAGCAATGGGGTCATACAACAACGCGTATACGTCTAAATTGTTCCGCTTGCTTAAGTTATCTGGTATACGTTTCGTATCCAATCCGTTGGTCAACATGCACTTGCAAGGACGGTTTGATACTTATCCGAAACGTCGGGGATTGACACGCGTTAAAGAATTGTTGGAAGCCGATTTAACCGTCTGTTTCGGGCATGACGACATCTATGATCCATGGTACCCATTAGGAACAGGTAATATGCTGCAGGTTCTGCTGATGGGACTGCACGCCACTCAGTTGACAGGCTATGAAGAAATTATGAATGCTATGGATTTGATTACGATCAATAGCGCGAAAACCTTGCACATTGAAGAACGTTACGGTA
This sequence comes from Desemzia sp. RIT 804, assembly GCF_016892605.1. Taxonomy (GTDB): domain Bacteria; phylum Bacillota; class Bacilli; order Lactobacillales; family Carnobacteriaceae; genus Desemzia. The sequence goes on along the minus strand of NZ_JAFEMV010000003.1, from coordinate 96,006 downwards.
TTGAAGAAGGCAAGCCGGCTGATTTTATTGTGTTGCCAGCTGAGAATGAATATGAAGCTATCCGCAGACAAGTACCGGTCCGCTACTCTTACAGACACGGCGAAAAAATTGCAGAAACTAAACTAAGCGAAACATGGACCTTGGTTGATGAATTTGAGGAACCTGTGCAATTCAGCCGATGAAGTAAGTTTGAAGGTAAGAGCGAGACAAAATTCTGACCATATACCTATAAGTAAAAAGCCCATTATGAGGTGTTTTTCCTCATAATGGGCTTTTGAAATACGGTTAAAAATGTCATCAAATTAATAAGAAAAGGCTGCTTGTTTTTCTTAACCACATTTGTAAGTTAAGCTAGTCTTTCTTTTGCTGGATTTTTAGGTTTGCTGCGTTTTGCATGCATTTTCATTGTGTCTTTGTATCCCCAGAGATAAGTAAGAGCAAATGATAAAAACAACGTCACAGCTGTTACAAGGATAGCATACCAAAAGTTAGCTGTTATGCCGTTTTCAGGATCGATGAAAGAAGGTAGTCCAATAATGGATCCGATAATACTCCACATATTTACATTGAATATACCAGTAAGGAATCCACCAACGGCACTAGCGATACTTGCACATAAAAAAGGTCTGCGGAAACGTAAATTGATTCCATAAATCGCCGGTTCAGTAATACCGCAAAAAGCGGAGACAGCTCCTGCATAGCCTAATTCCTTTATATCTTGTTTCTTTGATTTTACTGCTACTGCTAGGGCTGCTCCGCCTTGTGCAACGATCGTTACGCTCACCATCGCTGACAAATAACTATACCCTAAAGTTGCAAAGTCGTTGACATAGATAGGGATGATTCCCCAATGCAAACCGAAAATAACCAGCAATTGGTAAAAACCGTTAATAACAGCTCCGAAAATAGGAGCATTCAAGCTTAGTAAGGATTGAAGACCATTCGCTAGGCCTAAAGAGAGCCAAGTAATGACGGGTCCGGTGATCAAAAAGGTGATCGAGGCTACAACTCCAATAGTAACGATCGGGACAAAAATCGCTTGGATATATGTAGGGACCCAGTTTTTCAGCCAAGTTTCTAATTTTTTTACCAGCCAAGCAGCTAATATCATTGGGAAAATGGAATACGTATAAGCAACATAAGGAAAACTAAATGTCCCAATAGATAAAATGTTCAGACCGTTATTTGCTGCTTCAAGAACGGTCGGATGAATAATGACACCGCCAATTACTGCTGTTAACAGAGGATTTCCGCCTAAGCGTTTAGCAGCGTTAAACCCGATCATTATAGGTAAGAAGTAAAAGACAGCATCAGCCATGGCGCTAATGATCAAATAAGCACTACTTGTTTCAGACACCAGATTTGAGGCAGTCAATACAGCCAAAAGACTTTTAATGATACCGGAAGCAGCTAGAATATTGATGATCGGCATCACTGAACCCGTTATGACACCAATCAGCTGGTTTCCACTATGTTTGATTTTTTCAAAAGTAGTACTATTTTTAGAAAGACCAGTTGTAGTTTCTGTGTGTTGTGGTTGGTCATCAGAGATACCTAATTGTGAAAGGACCTCTTTATGAATATCTTCGACAGCTTGACCGACCACCACTTGATATTGCCCGCCAGCATTCACCACTCCCATAACGCCTTTTAATTCATTTAGTTCTTCTTCGTTAGGCTCAGTGTCATCTTTCAAATAAAAGCGGAGGCGTGTCACACAATGGATGACATTATCGATGTTTTCTTCACCCCCAACTAGTTGAATGATATTAGTTGCTAAAGCACGATATTCCTCTTTCTTATTCTTCATGGTCGTTTTCTCCTTGCTCTGTCAAATGATGTTTATGTGTATCATCCCATAATGATCCTAACTGTTCCATCAAAACGCTTGCTTATTGTAAGCATAGCCTGAATTATTCGTAGCTTTATGGGCTTATGTTCTAAACTCATGGTTATGAAGAGTGGGTTTTGAACATCAAGGAAAACTTACTGGTGATGAATAGTGAGGATATAGTACTATTTCTTAAAGAGTATCTTTTCTTGGTTTGAATGTAGTTTCTTATTTTAGTAGTGAGAATAGGCCAGGTCCAATTTGGTATTTTCAAATAGTACTGATCAAAAATTAAGTATAAAAAGTTCTACATCATATATATTGCCAGGAATCATGACAGCTTTTTGACGAAAACGGGTTTTATATTTCTTATTATTGACTTTAGCATCACCAGCCATAACGATTAAAACAGGCTCATCGTCTTGAACGAACGACATGGATTTTGCAATATGTGCATGCAGGCTCACATCCGATGGCTTTGGCTGCGTGCTCAACCGTATCACCGATTTGTTCTCGAATGACGACTCGTTCTCCCAAACCCTTACTATTAAAAAACTCTTTTACTTTTTTATATGCCACTTAAAACACCTAACTTCCTTGTATTTATTAGCGTTTATTATATAATTCGATTATAAATAAGCAAAACGAATGTTTCTTATACTTATATTAGGAAAGGTTATGTGTCGCATGAATAGGTATATTGCGCTTCAAAAAATTATAGAGCTAGGGAGTTTCACTAAAACAGCTAAAGCACTAGGATACACACAATCAGCCAAATGATTAGGTCTCTAGAAGAGTTGTCTATAAAGCTGCTTTATCGCTCACGAGTCGAGGTGAAATTAACCAGAGAAGGAGTAAAGTTGTATCCATTTTTAGAAAGAACGATTTTACAATTTCACGCCATGCAAGAAAAGGTAAATGAGATAAAGGGTTTAGAAACTGGGGTTATTCGCATTGGAACAATCTCAAGTGTGACTTGTCATTGGCTGCCCCAATTGATGAAGGAGTTTCAACAGCTTTATCCTAAAGTTCAATTTTTATTGCATCAAGGAGATTACACTTCCATTCAAGAATGGATAAAGATTGGAGCAGTTGATTTTGGATTTGTAACGCCACCCGTTGTAAGTGGCTTAGAAACCATCACGATTAAAGATGGAGAAATGCTGGCTGTTTTGCCAAAGAAACACCCTATGGCTTCAAAAGATAATATTGATTTAAAAGATATTGCTGCAGAGCCATTCATTTTATTAGAAGAAGGGCACTATAACGAACCGTTAAAAGTATTTCGTAACCAAGGGCTGGAGCCGAATATAAAATACACTCTTCATGATGATTATGCGATTATGATAATGGTTGAAGCGGAGCTCGTATTGCAGCGGACAAACTTTAATTTAGTTGCATTGCCAACTGAACCAGCTATCACGCGTACACTCGCAGTCGAGTACAAGGATAAGAACAGTCTGCCGATTGCAAGCAAATACTTTATTGATTTTATCATCTCCAATATCCATAAACTGCCTTAAATGAATTATAAGTTACGGAGGAAATGCAATGAAAAAAACGTATCATTCAATAAGCAGAGTCGTTTTTATGTGCGGAACAGCAGGGTCAGGAAAATCCACGTATGCCAAATCTTTAGAACAGCAAGGATTCATTCGCTTATCCTTTGATGAAGAGTCGTTTAAGAGAGGGATTAGAGTCCACCCGCTGCCAACGGATATTTATAGTGAAATTAAAACTTTTCTCGATGGTGAGCTGCGATCGCTGATTGCACAAAATAAAGATGTTGTTTTAGATTATTCTTTTTGGTCACGACAGATGCGCGATGACTACAAAAATATGCTTATTCCATTTGATATTAAGCCGGAGATCATTCTCATTGACACTCCAAAAGAAATTGTTTTACAAAGGATTCGTGACCGCAAAGGAAAGCATCCTAACGATATTGTTTTAGACGAACAAACTGCCGTTCGGTATTTTGAGCACTTTCAGCCGCCAACATCTGATGAAGGCAATGTTACAGTTATTAAAGGCTATTGAAGAGGGAACATATCAATTTTTTGGTACAGTCCATCCAGTTGAACGGTTTTATTTAGGTTCAGGATTTAACGTAAATTTGCGCATAAAGCAGTGATCCACAAATCGAAGTTTTCTTGTTCTTCGTATTGCATCACATCATACATTTCAGAGCTGATAACTTGGAATTGTTTTTTGAAGACAGGCAGATCAAATTCTTCCATCTGTGTGTCTCGTTTAACACGGCTAAAAAACTTAGCAAAGACTTTACTGCTGTATCCGATGTCTTTTCTCTTCAATACTAGAGGCACACCTTTTTTGTGATGCCCATTGCTTGTGCGGCATTGAAAGCAGCTTAGTTAACTGCAAAAAAGGCTATAATTAAAATCAATAGAAACTAATCTTAGACTGTTTTTAATGTTAAAAATATTTTTAAGAGGATAAACCAATGTAAATGAAGCAAGTTGTAGCAAAAGAACTGGCATGGTATCATTTGGCTAAGATGCATTTTTTAGGGGGAAGTAGAGTATGCAAGCAATAGAGTATATACCCCTCTATTTTGGATTAATTTGATAAGATAAAAGGAGCTCAATAAAATGAAATCACGCGCAGCAGTTGCATTTGGACCAGGTCAACCTCTTGAAATAGTAGAAATTGATGTAGCAGGACCTAAAAAAGGGGAAGTATTAGTTAAAATTACAGATACAGCTGTTTGTCATACGGACGCTTATACATTGTCCGGTACGGATCCAGAAGGGGTTTTTCCCGCAGTTTTAGGGCATGAAGGCGGCGGCATTGTTGTAGAAGTTGGAGAAGGAGTAACTTCTGTTCAAGCAGGAGATCATGTGATTCCGTTATACACACCAGAATGCGGCAAATGTGAATACTGTACTTCAGGTAAAACGAATTTATGCCAAGCGATCCGTGAAACACAAGGTAAAGGACTAATGCCTGACGGAACAACTCGCTTTTCTTATAAAGGAGAACCTATCTATCACTATATGGGAACAAGTACGTTTAGTGAATATACCGTTGTTTCTGAAATTTCGTTAGCAAAAGTAAACCCAGAAGCTCCTTTAGAAAAAGTTTGTTTGTTGGGTTGCGGTGTGACTACAGGAATTGGTGCTGTAAGCAATGCAGCAAAAGTAACGGAAGGCGACACCATCGCTGTTTTCGGGCTGGGCGCAATCGGGTTAGCAGTTATTCAAGGAGCTGTTCAAGCAAAAGCTGGACGAATTATTGCTATTGATACAAATCCGGACAAATTTGAATTGGCGAAAGAAATGGGTGCTACTGACTTTTTAAATCCCAAAGAATACGATCGTCCTGTCCAAGAGGTCATTATTGACTTAACAAATGGCGGTGTGGATTATAGTTTTGAATGTATCGGGAATGTACATGTGATGCGTTCAGCGTTAGAATGCTGTCATAAAGGTTGGGGAGAAAGTGTCGTTATCGGTGTTGCTGGAGCAGGTGAAGAAATCAGCACGCGACCATTCCAATTAGTGACCGGACGTGTCTGGCGCGGCTCTGCTTTTGGTGGAGTAAAAGGGCGCACAGAATTACCGGGCATGGTTGAAAAAGCGATGAGTGGCGAGATCCAATTGGGCCCATTTATCACGCATACTTTACCTTTTGAACAAATCAATGAAGCTTTTGATTTGCTGCATGAAGGAAAGTCGATTCGTACGGTTCTTTCTTACTAACAAGTTGTTTCAATCAATTTCATATGAGGAGGATAAGGATGTCGCAATTAGAATTGCTTGAAGAACATGTTGTTTTTGACGGAACACAATACAAATACCGTCATGATTCACATACTTTAGGTTGTCCAATGACTTTTAGTTTATTTTTGCCAAAAAAGGAAAAGTTCTCCAATCCGCCTTTATTTTGGTGGTTATCTGGTTTAACGTGTACGGATGATAATTTTACCCACAAAGCTGGATCACAAAAAGCAGCTGCTCGTTTAGGCGTGGCGATGATCATGCCGGACACTAGTCCACGTGGAGAGCATGTAGCGGATTCAGAGGACTGGGATTTAGGCCAAGGAGCAGGGTTTTACCTTAATGCTACCGAACAGCCGTGGGCGCCTCATTACAAGATGTATGATTACATCACAAAAGAGTTATCTGCTATCGCACATGAACAGTTTCAATTAACGGGACCAGAATTTATTTCAGGACATTCTATGGGAGGGCATGGAGCATTGTTGATTGGACTGCGTAATGCAGAGCGGTTCCAATCGATTTCTGCATTTGCGCCTATTGTTAACCCTATCGAAGTGCCGTGGGGAATAAAAGCTTTCAGTGAGTATCTTGGCAGTGATCAAGAAAAATGGCATGAATGGGATGCAACAGAACTGTTGAGGGACCATACAGGCAAGAAAATTCCGATCTTGATCGACCAAGGTGACGCAGACTCTTTTTATGAAAAGCAATTGCAGCCATTTAAGCTAGCGGCTGTTGCAAATGAGAAAAATTATCCATTAACGGTTCGGATGCAACAAGGACATGACCATAGTTATTACACGATCGCAAGTTTTATTGAAGAGCATTTGGAGTTCCACTTATCTCAATTGACGTGTGATCGATAACCCATTTTTTTTATGTGAAATAATCGTTTAAATGTAGGCAGTAATACCCACAAAATGGTATTACTGCCTATTTTTGTATGCATAATGGATATACAAAACTACGATATATAAAACAAAACACCATGATTACATTAAAATAGCCTGCTCCACAAGGCAACCTATGTAAATTTGTAATACCCCTTATTCATTATAAGTATTAGACGTTGAAAACGTTATTATATATACTTAGTTTAAATCATTTATGAACAGATAAACCGTTTTTTTCATACAAACGGAGGCGAAAAAGGAGTGTATTTAAAATGGAATATACGAAACTCGGAAATACTGGAATGGACGTATCAAAGATTTGTTTAGGTGCAATGAGTTTTGGTGACCCTGCGAAATGGATTCATGATTGGGTTCTGGAAGAAGAAGAAAGCCGGACAATTATCAAGCGAGCGCTTGAATTAGGCATCAACTTTTTTGATACTGCTAATGTGTACTCGTGGGGTAGAAGTGAACAGATCCTAGGAAAAGCGCTAAAAGATTATGCTAAACGTGATGAAATTGTCATAGCTACAAAAGTTCATCAGCAAATGTATGAAGGGCCAAATGGCAAGGGGCTCTCTCGGAAACATATCATGTCCCAAATTGATCAAAGCCTAGAAAATTTACAGACTGACTACGTTGATTTGTATATTGTTCATCGTTGGGATTATGATACTCCGATCGAAGAAACAATGGAAGTTTTGCATGATGTAGTAAAATCAGGAAAAGCGCGTTATATTGGTGCTTCGGCCATGTATGCATGGCAGTTTCAAAAAGCAAACAACGTAGCAGAAAAAAATGGTTGGACCAAATTTATTTCAATGCAAAATCATTTGAATTTGATTTACCGCGAGGAAGAACGAGAAATGATTCCTTATTGTGAATCCGAAAATATCGCATTAACACCTTATAGTCCGCTAGCTTCTGGAAGATTAGTAAAGAATACAACTGAAGCATCGTTAAGAAAAAAATCCGATCATGTACAACGAGAAAAGTATGACTCTACAGCAGAAATGGATCAAATCATCATTGACCGCATTGCTGACTTAGCCAAGCATTATGAAGTTCCAAAAGTATCTGTCGCGTTAGCTTGGCTATTTAGCAAAAAAACATTAGCAGCGCCAATCATAGGAGCAACAAAGGTAAGCCATATTGAGGATGCTGTTGGAGCAATTGATTTTAAATTAAGCTCTGAAGACATTAAGTATCTAGAAGAACCATATATACCACATAAAATTGTTGGTTTTTCTTAAAATAGGATGCAGAAATAATTAACATATTTTTGCGGTAGGCATTTTAAATTATGAACTTTAATAGCAAAGGAGAATACCAAATGGTAAAAAAACAAACAGCAGGTAGAGATCGTTTAGGGGATTTTGCTCCTCAGTTTGCAGCTTTGAACGATGATATATTATTTGGAGAAGTTTGGTCAAGAGAAGATAAATTATCCGTACATGACCGTAGTTTAATAACTTGTTCCGCATTGATCGCGATGGGCGTTCCGCAAGTTGAAGATCACTTAAAAATAGCTAAAAATAATGGGGTGACAAAAGACGAAATTGTGGAGTTGATTACTCAGGTAGCATTTTATGCTGGTTGGCCAAAAGCATGGTCTGCATTTAATATGGCCAAAGAAATATACAAAGATTAATTAGGTCAAGGTAAGTGAAATAATTATATCTATAAATCAAAACTATCAGTCTGCACTGGTAGTTTTGATTTGTATACTGAATCTATCCATAAAAAAAGACTCAATATACTTGATATGTTTTTAAAGATAGGAGGAGAGCGAGTGGCACAAAAAGAACAAAGTACAAAACATTGGTCCGTGTTAGTCTGTGTCTCATTCATGTTTGCAGCTTCAGCAGGAATCATTAATAATGTCATTGGAGTTTTTTATACACCCGTCTCAGAAAGCTTAGGTGTTTTAAGGGGAACTTTTGCATTACATTCAACGATTACAATGGTTTTGGTTGGTGTTATTTCATTGATCACGCCGAAGCTTATCCATCGATTCGGATGGAAATTGATTCTGACTATTGGGGTCATATTTGCTTTTATTGGAACAGCTGGAATGGCTTTTACAGATGAATTGCTCGTATTTTATCTTTTGGGTGCTATTAGAGGGATTGGAGCTGGTTTATTTGGACTGGTTCCTATGGCTATGTTGATCAACAATTGGTTTCATATGAAAAATGGATTAGCTATTAGTTTAGCTTCTGCGTTTAGCGGCTTGATCGGAATGATCTTTGCTCCGATTATGGCCAGTGTAATAGCTTATTTTGGATGGCAGAACGGGTTTATCGCTATGGGAACAGCAATAGTCTTGTTAGCGTTGCCTGCAATCATTTATCCATACAGTTTATTGCCTCAACAAGAAAATCTAGTGCCATATGGATATGAAATGAATGTTACAATAAAAAGCTCAAAGACAAAAGAAACCAGTCGTCCGAGTTCCAATTCAAAATCTATCTACATTAGTTTTTTTGCGATGATCATTTTTTCTGTGTTGCATACAAACATTCTTGGAATGAATCAACATTTATCGAGTTATGGCGAGTCGATTGGTATGTCCTTACAATTTAGTGGTTACATGCTTTCAGCAGTTATGTTAGGAAATATTTTATTTAAGTTAGTGATTGGTCCAATGAGTGATCGCGTCGGAGCTATAAAATCGACTATCATCATGAATACTGTCAATGTTATCAGTTTGATTATACTAATTGCATGGCCGTCAGCCGTACCATCAATAGCTGCAGCATTTTTGTTTGGTTCTGTATTTTGTGTAGGTTCTGTTGCGTTGCCTTTATTATCGAATCAATTCTTCGGAAAAAATTTATCCGAGAGAGTTTTTCCTATATTAACATTTACTTCGAGTATTGGTGCAGCATTTTCTAATACGATGGTAGGATATATTTTTGATTTTACAGGCAGCTACCAAACTGCATTTTTGATTGCCGTTGTTTTCCAAGCTATCAATTTAGTTCTGTTGTTTGTTGCATATAGATTTTCAGTACAAAAGTTAGGCCATCCACAATCATTGAGGAGCTGATCGAAGAATGTACCTTTTTCAAAGAATTGAGGAAGCAGTTTTCAAACAACATGATGCAAGGCGAACGATCGGAGAATTTTTATTAGCCAATAGAGAAAAGATACCTTATTACTCGATGGATGAGATCGCTAAAATGACTCATACATCAAAAACGACTTTAGTAAGGTTTGCGAAATATTTTGATTATTCTGGTTGGAAAGAATTTATGTATGCTTTTACACATGAAGTTGCTCAGTTTGACGAAAACAAGTCTGACATTGATCCTAATCTTCCATTTACTAATACATCCCCTACATTAGAGATTATTGAAAATATTGTTAACCTCAAAATACAAAGCATTAAAGATACAGCTTCTTTGATGTCTGTAGATGATATCCATAAAGCAGCCCAAATCATTGAACAGGCTGAAACGATTGTTGTGTATGGTACGAGTCCAAATTCCTATTATGGAGAACTGTTTAAAAGGAATTTGGTAACGATTCATAAAAAAGCTTTTATGGCTAATGCAGATGAGTCTGGAATTATTTCAAGCACACTAACGAGTAAGGATTGTGCTTTGATTATATCCTATTCAGGAAATAATTCGGATGCTCATCCAATGAATAATGTAAAACGTCTGATAAAAAATAAAGTACCCATTATTAGCATTACGAGTGGTGGAGAGAATTACCTGAGAGATTGCTCAACTGTTGTATTGAATATTTCAAGTCGAGAAAAATTGTATTCAAAAATCACGAATTTTGCTACAGAAGAGTCAATCCTCTTCATTCTCAATATATTATATGCAAAGGTTTTTTCGTTTAATTATGATCGGAATATACAGAAGAAAATAACAAGCTCAAAATCTTTAGAGTCTCGAAGACGCTCTTCATTCAAAGATATATCTGAAAACTTTTAAATAGGAATTGGATGAAAATTGTTATTGGCTTAACAAACAGATGAACTTTTATCCTAATTTAACAAGTAAAAGTGTATTTAAAAAGCAAAACAAACGCTTAGGGATTTTTAACATTTCCAAGCGTTTGTTTTGGTTGAAAAGGATAAATAGGAAAATTAATCATTTTTTTTTAATTTAAACGGCTCTCCAGCTGCTAAAACAAAAATTCTTTCAGAATTGCTAACTCTACCATACAGGTCATCTGGATTACTATTAAAAACATTCATATTAGGAGCGTCCACAGTTCCCCAATGAGATAGAATTAGGTCTGCATTTGGATAAGTATTTGCTAGAGTTACAGCATTTTCAAATCCAATATGCCATTCATTATCGGAGAAATCAAAAAGGATAGCATCTGGTTCTGGCATTTCAAGTTGTTCTGGTAATAAGCGCGAATCTCCAGGGATCCATAAAGAGCCGTCAGGAGTATCAATCCAGAAACCGCAATAGTCTTCAATTTTGAATACTCGATCAAATTTACTGCTTTCATTTTGCCACAAATGATCTGCTTTTGTTAAAGATATTTTTAAGTTGTTTAATTCAAAGGTATCATATATTTTATGCCCTCTTGCAGAAGCATTGAAATTTTTCTTATAAAGTGCAGCAACATACTCAGGACCATGAAAAGTTTTAGTTTTAGGAGCTAACTTTTTAAGAGTGGCTAAACTAAAATGATCATTATCAGAATGTGTAATTAGGATACCATCAAGATATGGAACTTCGTCTGTCTCAATAGGCATATCAATTAATAAAGGGATATCAAAACCTTCCAAAACAGGATCAACAAGAATACAAGTTCCTCTACTATTCAGTAAAATGCCAGAGTTACCTAACCATCTAATAATGGTCTCTTCTGTTTCTGCAAAAGCTTCTTTACCGAAAGTAATGGTTCTAGGTGGGATGGCTTGTTCATTTTTTGTCATCAATATCGACGCCTCTCATAATAGATTTTTTCATATCGCTAATAAGTTAAGTAGTACACTATAATTTAAATATCGATCGTTTAATACAAGGGTCTATTATTTCAATTAGGTTAAATTCGTTGTTTTTATAAGAAATAACAAAGATACAGCAATTAGGAAAATGAATAGGAACTGCTCCATATTCTGATTTCCATATTTTACTTATAAAATAAAAACACGCTCCATTATGAGAAACAGCTAAAACATTATTGTGATTGGATGTACACATAATTTTTTGCAAGGTAGTATATATTCTCCCTTGGACCTCTTTTGCACTATCTCCTCCGAATGGTACATAAAAGTATTCAAAGGTTTCGGGACCTTTCGGCTGCAATTCAACTCTTTCCCCTTCAAATTGTCCAAAATTCATTTCTTTTAGTCCTTTTAATCGGATGTAAGGAATGTCAGCAATTAATTCCAGTGTATCAGATGCTCGTTCTTGTGTAGAGGAGTAGGCATGATCGAATACAATTTCTTTCTCTTTAAAGTATAAACGTGCAGCTTGTGCTTGATGAATTCCTTCTTCAGTTAAGGGAGAATCACAAGCTCCTTGAACTTTTTTTAATTTATTAAAAAGAGTTTCACCGTGTCTCATTAAATATAAATAACTCTCCATAGAAAGCCCTCCTTTAAGTAAGTATACAACTTGAAGTGCAACTTAAGTCAAGTGTTCTTATAAAACGTGAAATGAATTTCATGAAATCAGACAAAAAATGGTTTTTTTCGGAATCTGTCACGACTTACTTATAAAGCATTGGAAACGCTATCTGAAAATGCTAAAGTTCACTTACAAGAGATCTTATGTTGACCGAAGGCCGCATAAAACCTTTTATAAAATTAATTAGGAGTGGTTATATGAGCAAAAAATATGAACAATTGGCTCAGGATATTGTCCAACAATTAGGAGGACAAGAAAATATTACGGATGCGTATCATTGTCAGACTAGATTACGTTTCAAAGTAGCTGATGAGAAAAAAATCGGTAAACAAAAACTAGATGAATTAGATGGTGTGACTAAATACATTGTCAACGCAGGTGTTCATCAAGTAGTCATTGGTACTCATGTGAAAGACGTCTTTGAAGAAATTGAAAAAAACAGTGATATTGTAATTAACAATGAAAGCGTTTCAGAAAAGAAAGGGCCTCTATCAACAATTATTGACTTTGTAGCAGGTACCTTCCAACCAGTCATTCCAGCATTATCTGGAGCAGGGATGGTCAAGGCTGTATTAGCTTTATTAGTCGTTTTTCAAGTTGTTACGCCAGAATCTCAAACGTATTATTTATTAAACTTGTTTGCAGATGGAGTATTCTTTTTCCTACCGATTATTTTAGCCTTTACAGTAGCACAGAAGTTGAAAAGCAATCCAATTCTTGCGGCATCAGTCGCAGCGATGATGTTGCACCCAAACTGGGGAGAACTTGTTACAGCTGGTGACCCAGTAAAATTTTTTGGAGTTATTCCCTTTACTTTAGCTTCTTATACTTCAACGGTTATTCCTATTCTGATCGTGATTTTTATTCAATCTTATGTTGAAAAATTTATTACTAAAATCATACCTAAATCTGTAGAACTTGTTTTTGTTCCAATGTTGACTTTCCTTATTATGGGAACACTGGCCTTTTCTATTTTAGGACCAATCGGCGGTATTCTAGGCGGTTATCTTGCAACGTTTTTTACTTATTTAAGTGTGAATGTCAGCTGGCTTCCGGCAGTCTTGATCGGTGGTTTCTTACCAATCATGGTTATGTTTGGACTCCATAATGGTGTTGCTCCCTTAGGAATTATGCAAATGGCAGAACTTGGATACGACAGTATTTTTGGTCCAGGAGCGCTTGTTTCGAACGTTGCACAAGCAACAGCTTCAGCTGTCGTAGCATTCCGGACAAAAAACAAAAAACTGAAACAAGTAGCTATTTCAGGATCCATCACAGCTTACATGGGAATTACTGAACCAACACTTTACGGTGTAAACCTCCCAAAAAAATATCCATTAGTTGCAGCCATGATCGGTGGTGCGTCTGGTGGTTTATATGCGGGGTTAACAAATACACATCGTTTTGCAACAGGTTCTTCTGGTTTGCCGGCTGTCCTTTTATATATTGGTGATGATACGATGCGGTTCTTCTGGAATATTATCATCGCATTGATCATTTCAGCTGCGGTCACTGCTGTACTGACCTATGTGTTGAGTTTCAGATTTGAAAAAGAAGAGGAAGGGATTCCAGAGATCAAGCAGATTATTCTGGAAGATACTCGAATGAACAGTCCAATTAAAGGAGCGGTTATTCCCTTAAGCCAAGTAGAGGACGAAGCTTTTGCATCAGAAGCATTAGGGAAAGGTTTTGCTATTGTCCCTTCAGAAGGCAAAGTGTTCGCGCCATTTGATGGTAAGGTCGTAGCAGTTTTCCCCACAAAGCATGGAATTGGACTTGTCTCGAATACAGGTGTAGAAGTACTGATTCATGTTGGATTAAATACAGTTGAATTGAATGGAGAATATTTTGATGCTCTTGTTGAGGCGAATCAAGAAGTCACTAAAGGGCAGCTATTGCTTACTTTTGATATTGAGAAAATCCAAGAAGCTGGCTATTCAACACAAATACCTGTTGTTGTAACAAATACACCACAATATTCAGAAGTCAAAACGATCGTCCCTAACAATGATGACCTAGCTGGAGATGTATTAGTTATCAAAGTGTAAAGAAAGGAAGGTATGAAATGGTATTAAGTAAAGATTTCCTATGGGGAGGCGCTACTGCTGCGAATCAAGCAGAAGGAGGCGTACTTGAAGGTGGGAGAAAGTTATCGAATGTGGATTTGCTTCCTTACGGTCCAGATCGAAAAAAAGTAGCTGCAGGTGATATGGAAATGCTGGAGTGGCAGGAGGGGTATTATTATCCTGCGAAAGAAGCTATTGATATGTACTATCGTTATATGGACGATATTCAGCTATTTGCTGAGATGGGGTTCAAAGTATACCGTATGTCGCTTTCTTGGTCACGAATTTTTCCTGACGGCGATGACTCAGAACCTAATGAAGAAGGCTTAGCTTTTTATGAGGCTATTTTTAAAGAATTAAAAAAATACAATATTGAGCCGTTAGTTACCATTGCTCACTTCGATGTTCCTCTTCACTTAATCAAAGAATATGGTGGTTGGAAAAACCGTATATTGGTTGATTTTTATACACGTTATGCTAAAACGGTGATAAATCGGTATAAAGGTTTAGTTAAATACTGGTTAACCATCAATGAAATCAATATTTTGCTTCATCAACCTTTTGTTGGTGGAGGGATTGTATTTGAAGAGTGGGACAACAAGCAAGAAATCAAGTATCAAGCTGCCCATCATCAATTAGTAGCCAGTGCCTTGGCTACAAAAATCGCTCATGAAGTCGATCCAGAAAATATGGTCGGTTGTATGTTGGCAGGGGGAAGCCATTATCCGTACACATGTCGCCCTGAAGATTATCAAGAGTCCATCAATAGAGATCGAGAAGGGTACTTCTTTATTGATGTGCAAGCTAGAGGGAAATACCCAAACTATGCTTTGAAGAAATTTGAACGAGAAAATTTAACTATCCAAATGGAAGCAGAAGATAAAGACATTTTGGCAGCGTCTCCAGTAGATTTCGTAACATTTTCTTATTACTGTTCGCGAACAGTCAGTGCTCACCCATCAGACTATGAAGAAGCAACGGGAAATCTATTCCCTTCTATCAAAAATAAACATCTAGCTTCTACTGAATGGGGCTGGCAAATCGATCCTTTAGGGTTACGGAACTCATTGAATCAAATGTATGATCGTTATCAAAAACCGCTATTTATTGTGGAAAACGGCTTGGGCGCGTTTGATGTGCCTAATGAAAATGGGTATGTGGAAGATGACTACCGTATTAATTATCTCAAAAAACACATACAAGCCCTCAAGGATGCCGTTGAAATTGACGGCGTTGAACTCTTGGGGTATACGACTTGGGGCTGTGTCGATCTAGTTTCAGCAAGTACAGGACAAATGAGTAAACGCTATGGATTTATCTATGTAGACCGAGATGACGAAGGAAATGGTACTTTAGAACGGACAAAGAAAAAATCTTTTGGATGGTACAAGAAAGTGATAGCTTCAAATGGAGAAGAGCTATAATGATTTTTAACTAACTTCAAATCAACACAAAAAGAGGGCGGATATATTTCCTCCTCTTTTTGTGTTGATTGCTGATCGATAAAAAACGGCTTTAAAAATGCCTGTGTTTCTACTAAAACGACTGCTTTGATTTGTTTGTGGTATAGTAAAATAAAACGTTAAAAAGGTGATGGAATGGAACTTCGACTACTAAAATCTTTCTTAGTTGTAGCACAAGAAGAAAGTGTCTCGAAAGCAGCTAAAGTCTTACATATTACACAGCCTACTTTGAGTCGCCAACTTCAAGCTCTTGAAGAAGAGTTAGGAACTCCTCTGTTTGAACGGAAGAATCGGAGTATGCAGTTAACACCTGGAGGCATTCTGTTAAAAGATCGTGCTCAAGAGATTCTTCAATTGGTTAAACACACTGAAACTGAGTTTGAAAATCAGGAAAAACAGTTGTTACGCGGACACATATCATTTGGATGTATCGAAGGGACTGGTTCAAATATCTTCAGTGAATTAGTTCAAGCTTTTCATACAGAGTTTCCTAATGTTACTTATAGCATATTTACCGGAACAGGCGATGATATCTCTGATCGAATTGTTAAAGGAATAGTAGAATTAGGTGTCTTGATCGAACCGATAAATTTAACCAAATACAATACCCTAAACTTTGATAATCCTGAACCATGGGGTTTATTAGTACATAAAAACAATCCTCTTGCAGAAAAAACAACTATTCAACCAGAAGATCTAGAAAATCAATCATTATTTATTTCCGTTCGTGCTCCAGTGATTAAGCAATTATCCAATTGGTACGGCAATGACATTCAATCATTAAATATCATAGGGCATTATAATTTACTATCAAATGTTGCTTTATTAGTAGAAAAAGAAGTTGGTGCTGCTATTTCTACTAGAGGAGCAGCCATTCAACAAATAAGTAAGGGAACCAAATTTATTCCTCTTGATCCAAGTTTCACTTCCAGTAGTCATTTGGTGTGGAAAAAACAACGTATCTTGTCTCCAACTGTTGAACAATTCATTAAACATAGCCATAGATTTTTGAAGATTCGATCTGACGCGAGCAAGAGGGATTAGAAGGTTTAATTATGATTAAAATTACGGCATGTTATAAGAGTTGAAGCAACACTCCAAACATTAAAATCATGGGTCTGACTTTTGAAGTGTTATTTAGAGTTTAGAAACGGATTCTGAAAGATATATTACGAGGAGAATGAACATGGATGTCAGAGTATTGCGTTACTTTATTGCGGTAGCGACTGAAAAAAGCATTTCTTCAGCTGCGCAGTCGCTGCATCTTTCTCAACCCACTCTATCTAAGCAGCTTAAAGAATTGGAAGAAGAGTTGGGGACTTCTTTATTTTTGAGAGGAAACAGAGGAATTACGTTAACAGATGAAGGAAATTATTTGCTAAAAAAAGCTAAAGAGATCATCGAACTTGTGGATAGAACAGAGAAAAACTTTAATGAACCTGAAGGCGACATCAGTGGAGAAATTTTTATCGGCTGTGGAGAAACAGAAGGGATGCGATTTGTCGCAAGATCACTAAAAAAGCTGCAGGAAAAATATCCCGCTATTCACATTCATTTACATAGCGGGAATGCAGACGATATCTCGGCCAAATTAGAAAACGGGTTGTTGGATTTCGGTATTTTTATCGACCCTACAGACAAAAATAAATACGAGTACATCAAATTGCCTTATAAAGATCAGTGGGGCGTATTGATGAGAAAAGATGTTCCGTTAGCTGAAAAGGAAAGTATCAAACCTCAAGATCTTTTTGATAAACTCCTATTAGTTTCTCGGCAAAGCACGGTTAACAATGAAATATCTGGTTGGTTGGGAAAAAATATTGAAGATGTTTCTGTCATTGCCACGTATAATCTGATCTATAATGCTTCTTTAATGGTAGAAGAAGGCTTTGGATATGCCTTATGCTTAGATAGACTGGTTAATACAACAGGTGATAGTGAATTGTGTTTTAGACCGTTTGATCCACCGTTAGAAGTTAATCTAAATATTGCTTGGAAAAAGAACCAAGCTTTCTCAGCTGCAAGCAATAAATTTTTAGAGCAGTTAAGGCGAGATATTACGGGGGATAACTGATGTTTAGTATATGAAATTTTAAAAAAGGAGAGTCTGTATAATGAAAAATGTTATCAAAGGCGATAAAGTTTATTTTTCTCATTTTGTTGAGGAGTATTTTGGAATAATTGCAAACGCTCAATGGGACAATTATTTTTTGAGATCATTGAGTTGGGATGCTTTTCATCCATGGAATATTGAAAATTGGAAACAATTTGAAGGAGATAATGATGATAATGGAAGGTTTCTGTTTGCATTAAAAGAAAAAGAAGAGGATACCTTTATTGGTTGGGTTTCTCTTTCAGATGTCCAGTTTAAAAATAGAGGCGCGGAATTAAGTATTGCTATTTTAGATGAAAAAAATAGACATAAAGGTTATGGGACAGATGCCCTTAATTTAATGTGCAAGTTTGGTTTTTATGAATTGGGTTTACATAAAATACGTTTGTCAGTCCATAGTAACAATGAAGGTGCCATAAAACTATACGAAAAAATTGGTTTTAAAAAAGAAGGAATTGATAGAGAAGGATTATTCCAAGATGGAAAATGGTTAGATGTTTACTATTACGGATTACTCTTAAATGATTGGCAGTATTCCTAAATACAAGGAAAGGATGAGTAAAAATGCAAGCCACAGAACTATGGGATAAATTCAGTATGGATTATCCTGAATACAAAGATGAGCCTTATGAAGCATGGAGTTATGGTGTTGATCCAGATGAGTTGGCAGAACTAACTTTAAAAGGTATAAAAACAGCGACTACTTCTGGATACGAGTTTTATGAGCTGGAAAATGAGGTACTGCCAAAGGAAAATGAATACAATATTATTTTAGATGGTGCTGATAACGCAATCTGTATTACCAGAACAACTAAAGTCTATGTAGTTCCTTTTAATGAAGTGACAAAGGACCATGCTTTCAAAGAAGGAGAAGGCGACAGATCGTTGACTTATTGGAGAAAAGTTCATATTGACTTTTTTCTCAAAGAATATGATACACCCAAGCTTACTTTTAATGATAAATCTTTGGTGGTCTGTGAAGAGTTCGAAGTAGTATATAAGGCAAATCAGTAATCAGAAATTAGTCCATACAAATAATTTTAGCTTGACTAAACGTAGGAAACGAGGCTGGGACAATAGTCTTTATCTCTGTCACATACTAAGCGGGGGCTTTTAAACGCGTTCCAAAAGCCTGACCACATGCCTATAAACCAGCCTCCCCTTATGAGAAAAGGCATCTCATAAGGGGAGGCTGGTTTATATTCAATGGTCAAAACGTCTTTTTTCCCGCTCTCGTTTTTTTAGCTTATCTAACTTGTTTATTTGGTAGGAAGCTAATCACTATAACTTGTTTTGCCATTGTTCAACCAAGAATAATTCAGTCCCATAATCAACCCGCCACCGACATAATTGCCTAAAGTTGCAAAAACGATGTTGATGACTACTGCAGCAATCGTCATACCAGGAACACTTCCGCCGCTTGCAAAGTAAGCTAGGGAAAAAGAAGAAAAGTTGGCAATCACGTGTTCAAATCCAAGGAAAGCAAAGATGAAAATCAGAAATACAATAGAGATAACTTTCCCAGCATCGTCTTTCATACGCATCGTTACGAAGAATGCGATATTGACAACCATATTGGCAAATATCCCTTCTATAAAAATCTGTAAAGGAGCTTTAGCTAATTTTCCGGCCACTGCGGTCACTAGATAATGATCTGCGGCAACGTCATGAAAAGCACCAGTATAAGATAAAAGCCAACTAATGATAAAAGCACCAATAGCATTGAAAAGAATACACGTACTCAAAAGAGCTACGGCTTTTTTCCATGATAAAATTTTCCTATGAACAGCTGTGGTCATGTACATCATATTAGATGTACCCAATTCAGCGTTCAAGTAAATGATCATGACTAAAGACCATGTAAACATAAAAGCATAACCGAATTTACCCCAGCCTGGAACTAAGTGTTCTAATGAATTACCTGTACCTACTGCAATCCCTGTCCCTAATGTCAAATAGAAGCACGCCAACATAGCGCGCATGATGTAACGACCAATACTGTTATCAAATAAGTCCACTTTTTTTAAGATACTTTTTTCAATGTTGCCCATCATTCCTGTTGAGAAACCTTCTACCATATTTCTACCATTACCAGCAATTGTTTCATTTATCTTTTGCTGCACTTTTTTTCATCTCCAGTTATCAAATGATTTTATTCACAAAGTACATATTACACTATTTGCATTAAAAAAGAAATTGTTTGGTTTCAGAAAATTTGCTGAAAATGGTGTGTTGTCACAAAACAGCCTAAGATAACGCTTCAAATAAGAGAGGATATTTAACGAAAAAGGAGTTTAGTTTAACTCTCTTAACCATACAATACTTTGTTTTTTAATGCACATAAACCTTGATAAACCGTATAAAAATTAAATATTTATTTAAAAAATGAATATTAAGTGAGGATAAGTGTTGACTTACTCATTTTATTTTCGTACAATACTCACAACTTATAAAACTGAATACAGAAAAAATCAAGGATGAAGAGAGTAAATCAGAAATTTTTCTCAAAGCGAGTTGGGGTAGAGTGGAAGCCCATCAGAAAAACTCTAATTGAAGCGCACTTCATCGATGAAGAGGTGAACGACTAGTAGCTTCTTCCGCAGATCATGCGTTATTATAATGAGGTGGATATGCCTATGAGCATGTCAACTAGAGTGGTACCGCGGATTAATGAACTTTGACCCGTCTCTTGCGTATATGCGAGGGGCGGTTTTTTTGTGCATACATTTGAAAAAAATCGTCCCCAAAAAACTAAAACGATGATTAGAAAAGGGGAATGCAATATGACAAAAGAAAAAATTATTTTAGCTTACTCTGGTGGATTGGATACTTCGATTACGATCCCGTGGCTAAAGGAAAATTACGATAGTGACATTATCGCTGTGTGTGTCGATGTAGGGCAAGAAGAAGATTGGGATGCAGTAGAAAAGAAAGCGTTGATTTCTGGAGCCAGCAAGTTTTATTGTCCACATGTAGCGGATGAATTTGCGAAAGATTTTATTTTTCCTGCTATCTCGGCACATGCTAAATATCAAGGGACCTACTTGCTGGGAACAGCTCTTGCACGTCCATTGATCGCTAAAAAATTAGTAGAGATCGCTCATCAAGAGAATGCTGCAGCTATCTGTCATGGATGTACTGGAAAAGGAAATGATCAAGTTCGTTTTGAAATGGGGATAGCAGCTTTTGATGCTGAGATAAACGTGATCGCTCCTTGGCGTCAATGGGATATTAAATCTCGTGAAGATGCGATCGATTATGCGATACAAAAAGGCATTCCGATCACTTCCACAAAAGAAAAAATCTATTCAGAAGATGAAAACTTGATGCACATTAGTCATGAAGGTGGCGATATCGAAAGTCCAGCCAGTGCGGTCAGCTATCCGGCTATTTTAAAAATTACTAATGCCCTTGAAGATACTCCTGATGAAGCAGAATTTGTATCAATCACATTTGAAAAGGGGCGTGCTGTAGCTGTAAATGGGATAACGATGGAACCTTCAGGTGTGCTGAGTACATTGAACGCGTTGAGTGGGAAACATGGTATTGGTGTGTTGGATTGGATCGAAGACCGTGCTATTGGAATGAAGTCGCGCGGGATCTATGAAACGCCAGGTGGAACGTTGTTGATACAAGCTCATGAACGTTTAGAGAGTTTAACATTGACTAAAGAAACGATCAAATTGAAGCAAACACTTGGAATGGAATATGCGGAATTGATCTACAACGGTCAGTGGTATTCACAAGCTAATTTGGCTATTCAGTCTTTCATCAATAAAACACAAGAATTTGTGAACGGCGAAGTGCAATTAAAATTGTACAAAGGGAACATTCTTCCATATAGCATCACTAGTCCTAATCAACTATTTGATGAAGATGTTTCTGGATTTGGGGAAGACGACTTGTTTAGTCATCATGACGCACGAGGCTACATCAATGTCATGACGTTGCCGACAAAAATCCAACAAAGAAAAGGAATGATTTAAATGGGGACATTATGGGGAGGCCGTTTCCAAGATGATGCTTCAGAATTGATGCAGTCTTTTAATGAATCTTTTTCGTTAGATAAGCGTCTATGGCATGAAGACATCACTGCCAGCATTGCTCATGTGACTATGCTGGGAGATTGCGGTATCATTCTGAAAGAAGAAAGTAAATTGCTGCAGAATGAACTGGCTAAATTGCGTGAGAGTATTGCTCAAGACGCTACTTTATTAAGCGGTGCCTATGAAGACATCCATAGCTTTGTGGAAGCTAAAATGATTGAAGCTTGCGGGAACGTTGGAAAAAAAATGCATACCGCCAGAAGTCGAAATGATCAAGTGGCTGTTGATATGAAACTTTACGTAAAGAAAAGTTTACAAGAACTGAATGAGCTTTCGTACCAAATGATCACTGTGTTTGGCGTAAAAGGAGAAGAAGTAGCTGATGTATTGATGCCTGCTTACACTCACTTGCAACGCGCGCAAATCGTTCCGTTCTCGTATGTTTTAGACGCTTATGCAGCGATGTTTGAGCGCGACATGAAAAAGATCAGTCAAGCTATTGATTTGATGGATGAAAGTCCTTTGGGTGCTGGAGCATTAGCAGGAACGACTTATGCGATCGATCGCCAGCAAACGGCAGATCTATTGGAATTTGCTGGAGTACAACGAAACACATTGGATAGTGTCAGCAATCGAGACTTTATTTTGGATGCACTGCACTGTTGTTCCAGTTTGATGATGCACATGAGTCGCTTTGCAGAGGATTTTATTATTTATTCGAGTCAAGAATTCAATTTTGTGGAGCTTTCTGACCATTTTTCAACTGGAAGCAGCATGATGCCGCAAAAGAAAAATCCTGATGCATTGGAGTTGATTCGTGGGAAAGCTGCAAAAGTGATTAGTTTACTGAATGCGATGTACGGGACGATGAAAGGTTTGCCGCTCAGTTACAATAAAGACATGCAAGAAGACAAGGCGATTTATTTCGAAGCACTCGATACGACAACAGCTTGCGTCAAGATCCTAACTGCTGTAACTGACGAATTGAAGGTCAACAAAGAACGCTTAAATGAAACGATCCACGAAGGATTTTTGAATGCGACTGAATTAGCCGATTATCTTGTGCGCAAAGGTCTGCCTTTTAGAGAAGCACATGGAATCGTAGGGAAAATAGTTGTCTATGCATTAGATAAAAAGGTTCAGCTTCATGAAATGGAGCTAGAAGAGATGAAGCAGTTTTCTTCTATTATACAGAACGATGTCTATGCGGCTCTTCATCCAGAGACTATTTTGCAACAAGGAATCAAACAAGAAATGCTGTCTGGTTGGGAAAAAGACTAACTCATGACCAGTAGCGTCGGAGAAGTTGTTAAGGTATGATGCTAGTAAAGATACCTTAAAGGAGTTGGATGAACACAATGGCTGAAAAATTACACATTCGTCCTGTTGAACAGAGTGATCTATTTCGACTATGGGAATTGAGTTTCAAAGACGAATCACCAGAATGGAAAAAATGGGATGCACCTTATTTTCCTCATCAAGCAATGGATTATGAAACTTTTTTACCTAAAGGAGAAAAGTGGATTCAGCAAGACGATTTTTGGGTCATTGAAATGGACAGTGAAGTGATCGGGATCGTTTCTTATTATTGGGAACACAAGCCTTCTCTTTGGCTGGAAATGGGAATCGTGTTGCATTCAGGTGATCAATGGGGCAAGGGAATAGGAACAGAGGTATTACGAGCTTGGATGAATCATTTGTTCACTACAATGCCTTTAGTCCGCGTTGGTTTTACAACTTGGTCCGGAAATGAACGCATGATTCGTGTCGGTGAGAAATTAGGCATGCAAATGGAAGCTCGTATCCGAAAAGTCCGTTACTACAATGGAGAGTATTACGATTCCATTCGAATGGGAATCTTGCGTGAAGAATGGGAAAAATCAACAGAATAATCACAAAATACTTTCCAGCAGGCGGACAACATCGCAATGGAAAGTGTTTTTGATTCTGTGGTCTTCTTGAATAAATGGTATACTTATAGTAGACATTTCAATGAGAAGAGTGAGGATATATGGCTGCTAAAAAATACTTAACAACGTTGAACACCCGACCATTTTTGTATGAGGAATCAAAACAAGTTGCTGCCCTCTTGCATCAAGGTAAAACGTATGATGAAATAGCAGAAAAAATTGCGCAGGAAAATGTATTTCAACTAACTAGCAAAGATAGAGCAAATAGATTCTATAGTGAAATCCAAAAACGGTTAGAAGAATTAGACATCTATTTATTTAATCAATTTTTAGCAACGGACACGCAAACAAGTAAAGGGATTCTTTTTTATGCATTGTTGAAAAAAGATCAACTATTATATGAATGGATGCGTGAAGTCGTATGGGATAAATTTTTAGTTTTGGATTGGCAATTAAGCAGAGAAGAAACAGAGGCATTTTTTGAACAGAAGTCATTGCAAAATAAAACAGTGGCAAATTGGACTCCTGAAACAAAAAGTTTATTGATGGATTCTTACCATCGTTTATTACACGAAGTCGGCATGGCTTATACAGAAGAAAACGAAATCCAATTACAGCGATTAGCAGTTAATTATGACACACGAAATTATTTGATCGAACGAAAAGAAACCGACATAGTAGAAGTCGTTTTAGGAGAATTGATTGACTGATTTGCTGTGATAACACTGAATAATTCGATAGAAAAATACGCTCTTAATCCTAACGATGTAGTACTCGTGAGGATTAAGAGCGTATTTCGGTTTGATTAGTAGTGGAAAGCTTACTTAAATTCAGATTGAGTCCATCCTGTCAAATTCCCAACTTTCGTCCAGCCATCGAGTGGACGATATCTGGATCGGCGTGAGAAAAGAATTGGCTTTTTTCTTCATCTAAGGTAGCAATTTCTTTTTTGTCTTCCTCGGATAATTCAAAATCAAATACGTCCATATTTTCCTTCATCCGCTCTGGTTTAACAGATTTTGCCAAGACAATCACACCTTGTTCAATTAACCAGCGAACAATAACTTGCGCCACTGATTTACCGTATTTTTCACCAATTTTAACTAGAACAGGGTGAGTGAAAATGTCATTTTTTCCTTCAGCAAATGGAGCCCATGCTTCTGGTACAATGTTTTCTGACTTTAATATTTCCACAGTTTCCACTTGTTGGTGGAATGGATTGATCTCAATTTGATTGACTTGTGGAGTTACTTTGTTAAATTCAGCTAGGTCAACAACTCTATCTACTGCAAAATTTGAAATACCTATTGCGCGAACTTTTCCCTTCTCCTGAAGTTCTTCCATTGCACGCCAGGCCCCATAAACATCGTTGTATGGTTGGTGTATCAGCAACAAATCAACATAATCTAAATTTAAACGTTTCAATGAACGATCAAATGAAGATTTCACACCTTCATAACTGACATTTTCTACCCAAATTTTTGTAGTGATGAATAATTCTTCACGCGGAACACCGGACTGCTGAATTCCACGACCAACAGCTTCTTCATTCATATAGCTTTGAGCAGTGTCAATGTGACGATAGCCCGCTTTGATCGCTTCTTTTACTGAATCTTCAGCTTGTTCAGGATCCGTGATTTGGAATGTTCCAAAACCTAAAATAGGTACTTCTACACCGTTGTTCAATCGAATCGTTTTCATTCATAAATTCCCTCCAAATTGAAATTTTGATTACATATTCTATTCTAAACCTTAGAGTTGACTCCATAGCAAGAGATTAACCTTTATTTTCTTTCCCAAAGTTTTTCAATGTTGTTAGAATCCATTTCGCCAGATTTGAATTTAGCAATGTGTTCATCATAAGTGTTGATTTTATAAATCAATAGGTCCCGTACTTGGTTCATTTCAATTAATTTTTCTTCCAGCTCTTCTAACTGATCGCTTAAAATTTGTTTTTGGGAGTCTTCCACGTTTTGTGATTCTCGTAGTTGAGCTAAAGTTGCAAATTCAATCAAAGATTCGATCGACAGTCCAGCATTGCGTAAATTTTTAGCCAAATAAATCCAATTTAAATCACTCGTACCATAATCACGATAACCACTCTTATTTCGACTGACGGGAGGAATAACACCCACTCTTTCATAATACCGTAAAGTATCTACAGTTAAATCAAACATTTCAGCCGCTCGCTTAATATTCATCAGAATCACCTCGTATGATAGTTTAGTTCTTTATTCTTAATTATAAACTATGGAGTTAACACCAAGGAAAGTTAAAACTTTAAATTAATAGAAATATTTTTGGACGGCGAAAAATGGTCTGATTTGTGGAATTATTTTCCATTCTATATAATAGGGATATAAAGTAAGGAAACTGATAAATAATTAGAATGAATTTTGGAAGGAGAAGCATATGGGTTTATTAGTAGATGGCAAGTGGCATGATCAATGGTACGACACAGAAGGTAATGGAGGTCGTTTTATTCGGACAGAAGCCCAATACCGTAATTGGATCACTCCAGACGGCAGTCCTGGTCCAACCGGTGAAGGCGGCTTTAAAGCTGAACCAAATCGCTACCACTTATATGTAGCTTTAGCTTGTCCGTGGGCGAATCGTACTTTGATCATGCGCAAATTAAAAGGTTTGGAAGACATGATCTCAGTATCAGTCGTAAATCCCTTAATGGCAGAAAACGGATGGACATTTGAGCCGGGTGAAGGAGTGATTGCTGACCCTGTGATAAATGCAGATTACATGCACGAAATTTATACACATGTGGATCCAAATTACAGTGGACGTGTAACGATACCGGTCTTGTATGATTTGAAACAAGATAAAATCGTGAATAATGAGTCTTCTGAAATCATGCGCATGTTGAGTACAGCTTTTTCTGAAGTTGGAGCTAAGGAAGGCGATTATTACCCAGAAGAATTGCGTGAAGAAATCGATGCAGTAAACGAAAAAGTTTACCATAACGTCAATAATGGCGTTTACAAAGCTGGTTTTGCGACTACAGAAGAGGTTTATCAAGAAGAAGTGACAAAATTATTCGAAACGCTTGATGAACTAGAAGCTCGTTTGGAAAATCAACGTTATCTAGTAGGCAATCAAATTACTGAAGCAGACTGGCGTTTATTTACGACCTTGATTCGTTTTGACAGTGTTTATTATGGTCATTTCAAATGCAATATCAAACGCATTGTGGATTATAAAAACCTGTGGCGCTATACGAGAAAATTGTACAATTGGCCAGGAATTGCTGAAACCGTGAATTTCGATCACATCAAAGCACATTATTATCGGAGCCATAAAAATATCAATCCAACGGGAATCGTACCTGTTGGACCAGAATTGGATTTTAGTTTAGATTAGATCATGACTAAAAAACTGCTAGGATGCTGACCTTAAAACTCTAATTTAGGGTCAGCGCCTAGCAGTTTTTTTTTTTTTGAATTTTTTTTACTATAAAAAAATAAAAACAAAGTTTTTGCGTACATTAATAAGTAACTAACTATGAAAGAAGGACTGTATATGAATGTACAACAAGAAAAAATACTAGCACTTAACGTAATGTGGGGTATGAAAGCTATCAAAGGGACACCTATCTATTCACTGAGAGGTTGTTTGCAGAGCTATAGTGAAAGAATGGTGTACAACCTTGAAGAGAAACTTGATGTAGAGGAAACAAAGGGTGGAGAGAGCAAAGGAGAACGGATTAAGAGATTGAATTCTGCTATCCAACAAGATATGAGGCAGCAACTGTTGTATTTGACAAAGAGACAAGCTTATTTCTTGATAGAATGCGCGCAAAAGAAATACATAGATAATCTTTCAGATGCATATGGAATGGAGACCGTTTTTTCTTTGATTGATGTGGGCTGGATTTATTGTTTTGTTATGGGGGATGAAGCCTGCTTCGTATTACCGGAAGAATTGAAAAAAATTGTAGAAGATACTTTTTTTGAAGGAGATAATTTTATTAAACAACAAAAGTACTATGAATTATCGGAATACATTGAAGCATTTGTCCATTTGTATGGGGCCTTTGAAAGTCGCCACTTATTAGACGTTTGGAATCAACATCATCCAGATGATGCGTTTATGTTAGAGCAGTTGGAACAATATGTTAAAAGAGCCAGCGGACGTCAATCTGTTTTTGAAAGTGCTGGTGATCTTATCTACAGTGATCAAGTCTTTAGTGTTGAAATTGCAGAAAGTTTGATGAATAGTGTGTCAATTATGCCATATTATATCCCACATCCTGATGAAATATGGGCACTTGCTTATAAGTCTGCTCAAGATACTGTCCAATTTCAACAATTGGAAAAGTATGTCAGAAGATGGAATCTTAGCCAAGCAGAGCAAATATTAGCGGCAGTCTGGGATTATGTACGCATCGGAATATCTGCTGATGAAGTCACTGAAGAATTAGTGGCAGAAGGACTGTTAGATTCGACTAATACTACTTTTATAAATAAGTTCAACTTCTACTACAAAAAATTGTTGAACGACTCCCGCAACTGGCAATGTAGAGGGCATAAACTTTATGAGATCAAGCGAATACTAATTCAGCAGCAACAAAACATTTCTGCTGGAACTGTTATCCAGTTTCCTGTTGGCGAAGGGGAATAGAAACCAGAAAAGTTCTTTTGCAGACAGTAGCTGTTTGTAAAAGAGCTTTTTATAGTTATTAGCTATAGTTGTCTACCTCGCCTTTTAAAACGTTAAAACAAACTTTTCCTCTTTCCGGTTCTAAAAAAGAACCGGATATTTTTTTATGATGAAATAGATTTTTCTGATAGGAGGGAGGTTATCTTGAGTTAATGGGTTAAAAATTAGGTATTGGTTCATATAACATCCAGAGGACAACCATGATGGTGAAAAAAAACGGTTTGAACATCAAAGCGAGCTGTCTCATGTTGAAATTTCATATAAAAAGAGAGGACACAAGCTGAATTCTTGTGCCCTTTTCAAGGTTACACTCTTTTATTCGATTCTTTGAATCCCATTTTCTTTCGTTTCTTCAAACACAAACTCATATAACCTCTTTAGGTTCTCGTAATAGGTGGTTCTGCTTTTTCCAGTAACAGGAACGAAAAATTGTTGCAGTTTTCGGTAAATGAATTGTTTTGGAATCTTTTGGTCTAAAAACTAAAAAAATTTGTTTACTAAAAGATCCTTGTTATTTTGCAATACTCCGTATTCACAAATAGAACGAAGTACGTCTCGTTCTTTCCTTTCTTTATAACCGCAGCTGCAACTTATGAGATATTCTCCAATTTCCAAATGGAAACTGCCACAATTGCAGCAATAGATTCCTTTTTTCAATTTTTCGAAATCTCCATCTGAACATACATAATTGTGATCATATGGGTTTGGTATGATAAATTGTTTGATTTGTTCTACCGTTTTGTGAATAGGGATACTGTTGCCTGCAGCTGGCTGCTTCAAGGAATCGATCCAATCGTATATTTGGTAGCGCAATAAATAATTTACGGGCATTTGGTCTATTATATTCGGTATGACACGTTCGTTTATAAAGGCGATGGTACCTTGAGTTTCCTTCATTGCAGGGACTACTTTTCCAAGGGATTGGCATTTGACAATGTTATCTAATAATTGCTGATTGATATTTTTTGACAGCGGCTTGTTTTGATAAGTCCACATGAAATTTGTGTAAGTATAGTGATGGGTATATGCCGCTTTTGGTCAGTAGTTAATTTGCTGCGTTTGGAGATACTTAACAGCAAGGCGTGCTCCATTGTTAAATTACGTTTCATCTTAAAACCTCCCTTTACAACATAAATACGCAAAAAGGAAGAACTTTCATTTTTGTCTAATAATTTTCTTTAATGATATCCAATGTTGTTGTGCGCGTATCTGATGAACGGCCCATTTGAATCAAACGTTCAAGATTAGCGTCGTAAGCAGCTGTAAAGACGATTGAATACAGCAAATTAAGCAAATAAATGACCGATGTATTCGATGTAAAGTTGCCGATTTTAGAATACAGCTTTTCTCGAGTAGTGATTTTCAATGAGCAATCGCTTTGTGTGGAAATAGGATTGTCGCCAATACTCGTCAGACTAATGATGGAAGCTCCTTGTTTTTTTAAAATGTCCATACAGTCTATGAAGGCATCATTTTCTCCAGTATACGAAATGATTATGGCGCAAGTTTTTGCATCGCTGTTAAAAGCTTCGTAAGTACTGTAATCATAGGTAGATGAGATCGTAACTTTCTTGTTGATACGGCGCATTTTTGTGACAAAATCTTGGGCGATAAGCGCATTCGTTTGACTCGCAAAGACCTTGATTTCATCCGCTGCTAACAATAGTTGCTGGGCAAGCTGGAGACTTTCCGGATCAACGAGAGACAGAGTGTCTTGCAGAGTATTTTGCTGCAACGTGCTGACTTTATTCGCAATCGAAACCAAATGATCCTTTTGATCAAAGGGCAAGTTGGCATCAATGGTAGTAAAGTGGCTGTTTAAATACCGCCATTCTTCCAAGTAAGCTTCTTTTAAATCTGTCCAGCCATTAAAGCCTAATTTTTTCGCTACCCGTATCAAACTAGTCGGATTCGTATGAGTGATAGCGGCTAATTTTTTAGTAGTTAAGACCTGAAGTTGTTCGGGGTGTTCAATGATATAATCGGCTAACACTTGTTCCGCATCTGAAAAATCTTGTTCCTTTAATTGTTCAACGAGCAGCATCCTCATTCTCCTTTTAGATAAGTGGTTGTACACAACTATTATAGAATTTTGTGTACAAGTTTTACAAGAAGTACGGCCAAATTTAAGAAAGATGTGTTGAAGTGTACTAATTTGTCAGGAAAGATTGTAGAAATGAAACCGTTTCGATAAAATAAGATCAAAGGCAAATTTCAATGAAAGTTATAGGAGGCAAAATTATGGGATTTAGAAAAGATTTTCTTTGGGGCGGCGCGACTGCGGCAAATCAAAGTGAAGGTGGATACAATGAAGATGGTCGTGGTTTAGCGAATGTGGATATTGTTCCGATTGGGGAAGACCGTTATCCGATCATCACTGGGAAAATGAAACATTTGGAATTCGATGACAATCATTTTTATCCAGCTAAAGAAGCGATCGATATGTACCATCATTATAAAGAAGATATCGCTTTATTTGGAGAAATGGGTTTTAAATCTTATCGCTTCAGTATCGCTTGGACGCGCATTTTTCCGAAAGGAGACGAAGCGGAGCCAAATGAAGCAGGTTTGAAATTCTACGATGATTTGATCGATGAATGTTTGAAATATGGTATTGAGCCTGTTGTTACGATTACCCACTTTGACATGCCGATTCATTTGATCAAAGAATATGGTGGCTGGCGCAATCGCAAAGTAGTCGATTTCTATGGCAACTTGGTTACAGCATTGTTCAACCGTTACAAAGGAAAAGTGAAATACTGGATTACATTTAATGAGATCAATATGATTTTGCATGCGCCATTTATGGGGGCAGGGCTGGTATTTGAAGAAGGCGAAAATGTGAAGCAAGTGAAATACACAGCTGCTCACCATGAGTTAGTGGCTAGTGCATTAGCCACTAAGATCGCTCATGAAGTCGATCCAGAAAATATGGTCGGCTGTATGGTTGCTGCCGGACAATATTATCCAAACACTCCGAATCCAGCCGATGTTCGCCAAGCACAATTAGACAATCAAGAGAATTATTTCTTTATTGATGTGCAATCTCGCGGAGAATACCCGAACTATGCTTTGGCACGCTTGAAACACGAAGGCATTGAGATTCCATTTGAAGAAGGCGATAAAGAATTGCTGAAAGAACATACTGTGGACTACATTACGTTCTCTTATTATTCTTCACGTGTTTCGGCCGCACAAAAAGACCAAGAAAAAACAGGCGGCAACATTTTTGATTCGATCAAAAATCCTTACTTGGAAGAAAGCGAATGGGGCTGGCAAATTGATCCGCTTGGCTTCCGTATCACAATGAATGAATTATACGACCGCTATCAAAAACCATTGTTCGTAGTGGAAAATGGATTGGGTGCAGTAGACACGCCTGACGCTGAGGGCTATGTAGCGGATGATTACCGTATCGATTACCTAAAACAACACGTTGAAGCTATGAAAGATGCTGTAGAAAAAGACGGCGTAGAAGTTTTGGGCTACACTCCGTGGGGTTGTATCGATATCGTTTCAGCATCTACCGGTGAAATGAAAAAACGCTACGGCTTCATCTATGTAGACCGTGATAATGATGGAAATGGAACTATGAAACGTTCGAAGAAAAAATCGTTTGATTGGTACAAACAAGTCATTGCTTCTAACGGAGAAGACTTAGGTTCTACAAAAGAATAACGAATGAATGAAGACCATGCTGAACTTTCAGCATGGTCTTTTAAGAAAAGGACGAATGCTGTGAAGACTAAATATATATTTTTAGATGTGGATGGAATACTGGTGAATTATTCGAATGAATTGCCGAACTCAGCAATTACAGCAATCAAGTCAGCACAAGCAAATGGGCACAAAGTGTACACTGTTACGGGTCGAAGTAAAGCAGAAATGTATGACTACATACTGGATATCGGTTTTGACGGCTATATCGGCGGGAACGGTAATTATGTAGAAAGTGATGATCAAGTTCTGTTGCATCAATTGATGACTGCAGAACAAGAACGTCGTATTGTAGATTGGCTGCAAGAGCGAAAATTGGAGTTTTATTTAGAATCCAATAATGGTTTGTTTGCGAGTGAACAGTTTGAAACTCAAGGAGAGCAGACTGTTATAGATTATGCGGCTTTCAAGGAAAAACCAGGTGCAAAATCCGTGACGGTGCGAAAAGTATTTCCTGAAATGATTTTTGATGGTGAATTGTACCGTGATGATGTAAATAAAATCAGTTTTATTTTGAATGATTATCAAGATTATTTAGATGCAGTAGATGTATTTCCTGATTTGAAGATAGGGACTTGGGGCGGTGTTGGGGAGAAAGCTTTATTTGGCGATATTGCTTTAGATAATATCAGTAAGCAAACAGCTATCGCAACTCTTTTAGATCATTATGGAGCAGACAAGAAAGATACGCTTGCTTTTGGTGATGCTAAAGTAGATATCCCTATGCTGGAATATTGCGGAATTGGAGTCGCTATGGGCAATGGCGGTGAAGAAATCAAAGTGATGGCAGATTATATAACAGATACAGTCGATAATGATGGACTGCAAAAGGCATTTCAGCATTTTGGATTGACTGATTAAGTTTGAAATAACCGAAAAAGAGCGGAACAAAAGACATTTTGATCATTGAATATAAGCCAAGCCTTCCCTTATGAGATACTTTTTCTCATAAGGGAAGGCTGGCTTATAGGCATGTGGTCAGGCTTTTGGAACGCGTTGAAAATCACCCGCTTAGTATATGACAGAGATAAAAACTATTATCCCAGCGTTTTTTATTGGTGTATTTGAAATATGATCAGTGGTTATTTTTTTGATAAACGATAAGCTAAATAAGATGAAACAAGAATGCTGATGACCAAAATAACACTTACGGTTATTTTACCGGGGGCAGAACTTAAGTAATATTTCGTCAGTTCAAGTCGATAAAATATCCCCAGAACGGCACTGATAAAAATAATTGGAATAAATGCAGCGAAAAGAGAGTCGCGGCTGGCTTTATAGATAACAATTGCATCAAGCGATAGAATAAATAATATCCCAAGTGTACCATCTAACGAAAAAGTCAATGAAGTCTCAAAATGGAATGCAGATTTCAATACGATTGGAACCGATGAAAGTAAAATAAATACTAAGAAAGCTGTTATCTCCATGGTTTTAGGTATATTGCGATAAACGGTTTGACCAAGCACCCAGATAAGAAAAGTAGCCAAAAAAGTATAATAAATACCAGAAAGTATAAAAGCACCGGCATCAAAAGCAGTATCAGGGAAAATCAAGTTAGGTAAAATACTGAAAGCTGCATAAGCTAAAAATGCATAAAGAAATGTCGTCAGAGCATTACTGAAATTAAGCGGTATCTGTTCAATAATTTGGTCAGCTGTTTCTTTAGGACTTTTGCCGAAGTAATCTACAGCCTTCATTTCATTTTCTTGTGCTTCCAGTATATCTTGCAGCACTTCCATCATGAATTCTTCTGTTTTTAATTCATCCCTGAAAATAGTTTTTACTCTAATATAAACGAGTAAATTACTATAGTAAGAGTCATTCTCTTTGTTTAATTGTTTTTGTAATGAGGCATTTCTTTGAATCAAAGCCTCAGCTCCTTTAACCGCCATTTTGGTCAGCTCCTTTGATTAACTGTTCAACGGTACTCTTTAATGAATCCCATTGCAAAATAAAATTTTCTTTTTCCTCAAGACCCGTTGCTGTTAAATGATAGTATTTTCGATCTGGTCCATCTTTAGAAGGTTTTTTCAC
The DNA here is from genome assembly GCF_016892605.1 of Desemzia sp. RIT 804. GTDB lineage: Bacteria > Bacillota > Bacilli > Lactobacillales > Carnobacteriaceae > Desemzia. Next base: position 61,907 of record NZ_JAFEMV010000003.1, on the reverse strand, counting down.
ACCTTTGATAAATTCTTTTTTTTCTAAAGATAACAGTAAAGGATAGATAGTCCCCATCGGAACGTCAAATCCGAACTCTTTTAATCGGTCATTTAAACGGTAACCATATAACGATTCATTTTCTAATAAGATCAAAATACAACCAGATAAAATCCCTTTTAGCATCTGTGTGGATAAATTTGTTTGTGACAAGATAGGTCTCCTTACTAACTATATTGTATTACATAATAGTATACCTTCATCTCCACTACATTGCAATGCATAATAGTGAGAGTTAATTCTTTTTTGTCTGAAGAGTGCAGAATAAATGATAGAAAAGTATAGTTTAGAAGTAGGAGAAATTTTAGTTTGTTTTTTGTTATACTACCTATAACAAGGAGGAGTTATGTATGGAAATGCTTGATTATCTCTTAAGTGGACGCGCCACAGAAAGAATTCTGATTTTAGGAGTGCTGGTGATTGTTTTGATTTTGGGGATTTTGTTAGTCATTAGTGGAGTCAAGATCAAAAAGTATAGTAAAGCAGCAAAAATAATCAGTATTATTTTAGGAATTGTTGTTATTTTAACAGCACTCTATTTTATGTTTTGGACAGTTTTATTCGGATATAATTCTTAATAACCTTACAAAACTACATTCCGTAAAAGCGTATAATGAAAAAGAGGAGGGGTATATTGAACTATCCGTTATTGCCAAAGCAAATGCCGGACCGAATCAAATCGGTGTGGAAAAAAAGCAACATTGTCACAACAGGAATTTTCTTAATCATTGGGGTCCTAGCGACCGCTCTACTCAATTGGTTTGAGGTATTAGAAGGGGTATGGCTGTGGACCATAGGAATCTACTTTTCCGTTATACTTGTTTGGTTTATTATTGCGATGATATTGATTCCGTATCGCTATCAATACCATCGTTACGAAATCACGCCTGAAGATTTATCTTTTCAAGAAGGCTACATTTTTAGAACCATTACACATGTACCGATCAATCGTATTCAACACATCGAAACAGAGCAAGGACCTTTTTTACGCAAAGAGAAGTTAATGGAAATGGTAATACATACAGCAGCTTCTAGTCATCACATATCTGGATTGGATATAGAAGAAGCCGTTAACTTGCGCCAACAGATCATTGAACTGGTAAAGGTGGCGAAAGAGGATGTCTGAGCGGAAAAGATTTCATCCCCTAGCCCTCATGATATATTTATTTAATGGAATGAAGAGCTGGATATTTGTGTTCTTTTTATTGATTGTTAATGGAGAATTGATGTCTGCTTTTGGAATAATAGCATTATCTGCTATCGTCTTATTAGTATTAATCCAAGCCTTATGGAAATACTTTTCTCAATCTTATCAAATCTCTTCCGAGAAAATCGTTCTCTACCGAGGAGTGTTTCAAAAGAAAGAAACGGATATCCCTTATGAACGAATCCAGACGATCAAACAACGTCAATGGTTTTTCTTTAAGCCATTTGATACAATCCAATTATTGATCGAAACAGCTGGAGGAGACAGCACAAAAGCTGAAGCATCTATGCCCGCAGTGAACATTGGCGTGTTAGACATGATAGAAAATTATCGTCAAGGAGAGCAACAAGCAAGTGGAAGTCAGACAACGGACCTCGACATGGAAAAAGCTTCAGATTCTGCGGACTATAGAGTAACGAACAGCCAAATCGTGCTTTTTTCAGTGACGGATTTGAGTATTATCGCAACTTTGATCGCTATCATTGTTTTTGTCTCTGAATTTATTCCAGAAAATTGGATCACAGCTGCTACATCAATGGCGGAAAGTATTTGGAGAGCTGGTTGGCTAGCTTCTCTATTTGTTTTATTAGTAACATTGATCATTGCGATGGGGCTATCTTTAATAAAAACCTTTATCCAATATTATGATTTTCAAGTGACTCGTACCAACAAGACACTAACTATCGAAAGTGGGTTATTTGAACGGAAAACCCAAAAGATTCCTTTAGAAAAAATCCAAGGTCTTAAAATTCGCCAACAGCCGATCCGGAAGATCTTGGGGATCTCTACTGTTGAACTGCTCTTAGCAGGCGGACAAGAAAGTGAAGGGGAAAGTGGAGTAGTCAAAAAGCTTTATATTTTACCGATTATTTCCGACAATCAACTCTATTCGGTATTAGCTCAATTATTGCCGGAATGGAACTTTAAACGCCCTGAAATCAGCTATGTATCTCACAAAAAGCTTTGGTATTTCTGGAGATGGAAGTTGCTTTTCATTCCACTTGCTGTAGGCTTAGCCTTTTTGAACCACTGGTTTGCGGTGGCGGCTTTAGTTATGATGCTTGTGTTACTACTCCTCTCAGGGCTCAACTGCCAGAACCAAGGCTACCAAATCCAATCTGCTCATCGAGTGTGTATTCAAAGTATGGAGTGGTTTACTAAAGTTCAAACATTTGCAGAACGGCAAAAAATCCAGGCCTTTTCAGAAGAAACGTCCAAATGGCTGTTTCCTAAGCAGATTGGGCATACCAGTATGTATTTAAAAGCAGGTCTCGCTATCGAAGTGATGGAACTGCGTTTTATAGATTTTACTGACGTCAAACAGTTGAAAGATTTTTATCAGAATAATTACTAGATATATAAGAAGAACACTGCTTACACTTGTTTAAACAAGTAGAAAGCAGTGTTCTTTTTTGAGGATGCCAGTAGTTTACTATAAGATTTTAACTTCACAGCTCCTAAACGTTAGCTAAACCTAGATTTGTATTCTTCGATCATTTTGATTCCCGCACTCATACCTAATCGTTCAGCACCGGCTTCGACCATACCTAGAGCTGTATCTAAATCGCGGATCCCGCCAGCAGCTTTTACTTTCACGTGTTCCCCGACAACGTTTTTCATTAACCGCACGTCTTCTACAGTTGCTCCACTTGGCCCAAAACCCGTTGAAGTTTTGACAAAGTCAGGTTTGACATCTTTGGCAATTTCACAGACGGCTATTTTCTCACTGTCTGACAAGTAGCAATTCTCTAGAATGACCTTACTAAGAATTCCAGCTTGGCGACATACTGCTACGATTTCTTCCATTTCTCGGTGAATGTACTCTAAATCACCATCTTTTAATTTGCTGATATTGATGACATAATCGATTTCATCTGCACCATCTTTAATAGCATCTTTTACTTCAAATACCTTAGTTGCTATTGTAGTTTGTCCTAAAGGAAATCCAATCGCTGCTCCTACGTGGACTGGGCTATCTTGTAAAAAATCACGACACATTTGTACTGGGAAAGAATTGATGGCTACCATTTTAAAACCAAGAACATCGGCTTCATTACAAAGCTTTTTGAAGTCTTCCTCTGTTGCATCTGCTCTTAATAAAGTGTGATCCACCATATTGGCCAGCTTTTTTAGTGAAATCATTTGATCAACCTCTTTTCATAGTTAATGATAAGTCTATTTTACTGTTTAACTTACTGATTTAACACTAAAAATATGAATAAAAGAGCAATTTTTTACTCCCAGCCTTGTATATTTCTATTGTTACTGACTTTGGAGACGACATGCTGGATGACGATCATTTCTACCGTGTCTTTTCCAATAATCGTAGCCCAAGTCTTAACAGCTTCTATCATTACAGTCATTATTACCCCTATATTGGCTCGCAAATTACACGATAAAATGCATAAAGTATCTCTCTAATCAGCTGTAGAATACAGAAAACCTTCAGAAGACAGACTAGCGTCTACTTCTGAAGGTTTTTATCTCTTATTCAAATTCGTCTCTCATCAAATCGATTCTTTCTTCAAAACTTACTTCGTGATGGATTTCGTGAAGCATCCAGACGTAACCAAACGGATCTAAAAACATGGCATTAGAAATTCCAAAGTCTTCCATTTTAGTGACTGCTTGGATTTCACTACATCCATTTTCCATAGCTGCACGGTAAGTTTCTTCAATACTGTTCACCATGACATTGAACCAAAAAGATTGAGGATTGCCTTCTTTAGGTGCAATCAGTTGGTATTCAGGATTTTCATCCAACATGTGGAAACGAGTGCCAAAAATAGTGAAAACCGCCTCGTTTGAACCAGTTTTAAAATCAGTTACTTCTACGCGTTCAACGGTAAAGATCTTTTCGTATAACTCGAGTGCACTTAAACTATCTTTCACTACAAAATCAAATTCAACAGCTTCCATTGTGTAATACCTCGCTTTTTTATTTTAGTATAACAGAAGCACCCGAAAAATTGCTAATCACGTCTTGTCTATGTTACTGTCAATATTTTCTCGGTAAAAATTCTTTTTTTAAAGTTCAAAGAGAAATTACTCCATTTTTCCAAACAATTATACGTTGATTCAGCTTTTTTGTTCTGTTTTTGTGCCATATAAGATGAAAAAATATTTTTTTGGCTTTTTAACCCGCAGTCCGAATACACTTCGCTTTCCGGGGGCGGCGGTGAGCCTCCTCGTGCTAACGCACTGTAGGGTCTCACCAGTGCCTTTTGGATCCCCTAGGAGTCTACGTGTATTCGGTCTACTCATCTAAGCCTGCATCTATGTGATTAGAGCTATCATCCAATCTGCTTTTAAGACAGTGCTCAATTCTTTCGTTCAACTCACGTAATTCATTTTTTATTAGGGTTGGACTTTAAACTGTACTCAACGCTTTATTTAATCGACCAATACTGCTGCTGGAGGAACTGTTGTGGAAAATAGAACCGTGAAGTACTCCTTCATGTGGCTGATGAGCAACTCGTTTATGCGCAGCTTTAAGGGCTTCTTTATACTGATTGCTTTGCTGCTTATTGTATTCAGGCATTTCTTCTAAAATGACTTTTGAAGACGCAGCCTATTTTTTGAGCAACCTTACTCCTGTGTCGATGAGTAAGCAAACCGTTTGGAATCTGACGAAAGAAGTAGGTAAAGCTCAAAATGAAGAAAGAAGCTGAAGAGTTGGAAGAAGCAGTTTTCCTAGCCAGCTAAGGCTAAAACTTCTCTCTAATCTAATACAACTGAACGAATCAATTCTAGTATCAATGCAGTATTTTAATCCACAAACTTGAAATTCTGGAGGAAGCGTGTTTGCTTGTAGCCGTGAAAAGTATGAAATGTGAATTACGCAGCGTCAGCGCTTCAGCGCGTACGCTGCGTTTGAAGCTTGAAAGCCTGGAGACTACAGGCTCCAGGCGATGCCATGGTTGCAAAATCAAATAAAGCATTCCGGAGGATATTTCAACTCCAGTAAAGGGCTGAGGTAAAAAGTTTTTTATTTTGGTTTCAGAAATTGGCCTATGGAGTGAACATAAAAAAATCGTCACTCCTAAACCGAGTTGAACTAGAAAAAGTACCATAAGCACAGGTTATTTTCCTGTCTTACTAATCCGACCGATAAATATTTGACAGATAGGACGAAACAGCGAAAAATTATACTCTAGAAAAAGTAGTTAAAATTTGACAGGGAGACAAACATCCCGTAATATAATAATTGTAAAGGGACACCTTTTAGTGTCCTATAGCGAATATTTAGTAAGGAGAGGATGGTGTTGAACGAGAAAAAGACAGATAGAAGTGTTTTTGAAGCCGTTTCTGATTCTAATAGACGGAAGTTGCTTCATATATTGGCAGATGCTGAAGAATTGCCGCTTCATGACTTAACAGTTCAATTTGATATTGGCCGGACTGCAGTTTCCAAACACTTGAAGATTCTCAAAGAAGCTGATCTCGTGGTCAGCAGAAAAGTGGGTAGGGAAACTAGATATCGACTAAATGCCTCACCCTTAAAAGAAATTAAAGACTGGTTATCTTTCTATGAAGATTTCTGGAAAGAAAGAATCAGTAAACTAAGTCAATTATTGGAGGAACAAAAAATGACAGCAGATGTAACATTAGATTTTCAATTAGATAGTTCGATCGAGGTAGTATGGAGCGCTTTGACCAATTCAGATATGCTTGCTCAATGGATCTGGGACAATGATTTTAAACCTGTTACTGGGCACAAGTTTCAATTCCGCTCAGAGCCGAATGAATATTGGGATGGTATTGTAAATGGGGAAGTTATTCAAGTAGATGAACCTCGTAAATTATCTTACGTTTGGGCAAGTGCTGGTGAAACGACTACGATTACGTGGACATTGAAATCAGTCGACGAAGGAACAGCTCTTCATTTTGAACAAACGGGCTTCAGTGAAGAAACAAAAGCTACTGAAGGGGCTATCGAGGGAGCTAAATACAGTTGGATGGAATTCGGTAAAAAACTGAAATCAATAGTGGAAACTCAATAGTAATTAAACTGAAAAACAGAAGGCTTTTTAAGTCAGACTGTCTTCTGTTTTTCATGATATAGAATTAGTAATTAGTGGTACATAATCCTAAGCCTAAATAGATATTTGGAGGGGAAATCATGAAAATCTTTGAAGAATTTTTAGCAGGAATCGATCATCCAGATCATCGGGAAAGAACACAAGAAGTGCTGCAATGGGTATCTAATAATTACCCGCATCTAGAACCTGTTATCAAATGGAATGAGCCTATGTTTACGGATCACGGAACCTTCATCATCGGCTTCAGTGTATCTAAAAAACATCTGGCGGTGTCGCCTGAAAATGCTGGGATAACTCATTGCGAAGAAGATATCAAACGAGCTGGTTACGATTATACAAAAGGGATAGTGCGTATTCCTTGGAATAAACCAGTTGATTTTTCATTAATGGAGAAAATGATTGAATTTAATGTACTGGATAAAGCGGATTACACCAAGTTTTGGCGGTAGCTAGAGGATGGTTTTTTAAAAGAAATAGCGACTTTAAAGGGCTTTGAAAAAAATCGATACCATATGACGGCCGAGGGGCGTCCATCTTAGGAAAAGTTAGTAGCACAAATCTCAAAAGAGTTTGGGCTACTAGCTTTTGTGGTTTATTTTCTAATAAAAAGATTAAAACGCAGCTGTCCAGCCACCGTCAGCGGTAATAATGGCTCCATTTAAGAATTTAGACTCCTCAGAACCTAAGAAAACTGCTACGGTACCAATATCTTCAGGGTGGCCGATACTAGGAATAGCGCCGTGGGCAAATTTAGTTCTTATTGCTCCAAATTCGCTCACATCAGTCATACTGTGACTGATATTAGTTGCTATGGCACCTGGAGCAATCCCGTTTACTCGAATATTGCTTTGAGCATACATATAAGCCGTATTTTTCGTTAAAGCTACAACAGCGTGTTTTGAAGCACTATAAGCCACACCGGCATGAGCTCCATTTAATCCACCAGTAGAGATAACGTTTATAATATTTCCTTGCTTGTTATTTTCCAACCAATAATTAACCGACTTACGCATAGAACGCATTACACCTTTAGTATTCACCGCGAAGATGTGGTCCCATTTTTCGTCCGTAATTTCGCCAACGGGTTCAAAACCATCCATAATACCAGCATTATTTACTAAAATATCGAGAGTTCCGTATTTATTGATTGCTGTGTTGATCATGCTTTCAACATCTGCTGCTTCAACCATGTTTGCTCTAACAGCAATTGCGTCACCACCATTGGCAACAATTTCTTTCGTAACCGATTCCAGGACTTCAAAATTCAAATCGGCTAAAACTACTTTTGCTCCTTCAGTTGCGTATAGTTCAGCAATCGATTTGCCTATTCCAGATGCAGCTCCAGTTACTAGTACGACTTTTCCATCAAGTTTATTCATTATATACCCCCTCTTTCTATTTTACTGATTTTTTACTGTACAAATGCAGTATACCGCCAGTAAACTATTTAATCCATTATTTGATTGTGTGATTTTCACAAACTTTGATATTGATCAATAAAAACTTTTTATTGACGGATGGTGAAAAAAAAAGTAATATTTAAAAGGGCTCCCAATAAACAGGTGAGCACAATAAAATAAACAATTCCCCCCGTTCTGTAAGGAACGGGGATTTTTTGTTTTATTGCCCTAGATACTGAAAACAGGGGGATTTAACATGACAAAATATTTATTTGTAACAGGAGGCGTAGTGTCTTCAATCGGGAAAGGTATTGTAGCAGCATCCTTGGGGAAACTATTAAAAGAACGCGGATTAAAGGTAACGATCCAAAAGTTCGATCCTTATATCAATGTAGACCCAGGCACGATGAGTCCCTATCAACATGGAGAAGTATTTGTGACCGACGATGGTACAGAAACTGACTTAGATCTAGGGCACTATGAACGGTTTATTGATATTCGATTAAACCAATACTCGAATCTGACTACTGGAAAAATTTATTCAGAAGTTATCCAAAAGGAACGAAAAGGCGATTACTTGGGCGCGACAGTGCAAGTCATTCCTCATATCACTGATGAGATCAAAGATAAAATCGTTCGTGCAGGTGAATCCACTGATTCAGATATCGTGATCACTGAAGTAGGTGGTACAGTAGGGGACATTGAATCTTTACCGTTTTTGGAAGCTTTGCGCCAAATGAGGAAAGACGCTGGAAGCGAAAATGTTCTCTATATCCATGTAACTTTAGTGCCTTATTTGAAAGCTGCTGAGGAATTGAAAACGAAGCCGACACAACATAGTGTAAAAGAATTACGCAGCTTAGGGATCCAACCGAATTTATTAGTGGTTCGGACGGAAACGGAATTGCCCGATTCGGTTAAAACGAAACTAGCCAACTTTTGTGATGTAGAAAAAGAAGCGATCATCGAAAACCAAGATGTAGCATCTATATATGAGATCCCTCTGTTGTTAAAAGAACAAAAAATGGACGACATCATTTTGGATAAATTGAATATTCAAGCACCACAACCGGATATGACAAGTTGGAAACAACTGGTGACTAAAACACAACAACTTCAAAAAACAGTACGGATCGCCCTTGTTGGGAAGTATGTATCCTTGCCGGATGCGTATCTTTCAGTAGTAGAGTCTTTAAAGCATGCCGGTTATCAAATGGATCACAAAGTGCAGATCGATTGGATCAATTCTGAAGAGGTAACTGCAGAAAACGCAGCAAGCATCTTAAAAGAAGCTGATGGTATCTTAGTACCAGGTGGATTTGGTGATCGCGGCTTAGATGGAAAAATAGCGGCTGTCCAATATGCGCGCGAAAATAAGGTACCGTTTTTAGGCATTTGCTTAGGTATGCAACTGGCATGTATTGAATTTGCACGAAATGTTGCAGGCTTAAAAGAAGCTCACTCAACAGAAACTCACCCAGAGACGCAGCACCCGATCATCAGCTTAATGGCTGATCAAGATGAATCAGGCGATTTAGGTGGGACACAGCGTCTGGGATTGTATACATGTAACTTAGGCGAGGAAACGTTGGCACGTTCATTGTATCAAGAAACGACCATCAAAGAACGTCATCGCCACCGTTATGAATTCAATAATGCTTACCGTGAAAAGTTAGCAGAACATGGTCTGGTTTTTTCAGGACTGTCTCCTGACAAACGTTTGGTAGAAGTGATAGAACTAAAAGATCACCCTTATTTTATTGCTAGTCAATACCATCCAGAATTCCTTTCCAGACCAGATGCAGCGCATCCGTTATTTTCAGGTTTGATTCAGGCAGCGGTAAAAGGATAATAGGCGAACTTAATATGTAAAGATAAAAATAAGCATGGATAGGACAAAATGTCTCGTCTATGTTTATTTTTTAGTTTTATAGTCCAGTATACTATTTTTAATCAATGGTTTTTGTTGCATTTGCAACAAAATATAGTTAGAATAATAGATATCAACTTAGATGGGAGATTGATATGACTGAAATTTTAAGAGATATCGGAATGGCTGCTAGAGCTTTAGATTCTATTGCGAATATTGAGTTTAAAAAATATAATTTGACGCGTGGACAGTATCTGTATCTTGTCCGTATTTTTGAACATCCGGGAATCATCCAAGAGAAGTTGGCTGAGATGATCAAAGTTGATCGAACTACAGCTGCCAGAGCTATTAAAAAGCTGGAAGATAATGGGTTTATTGAAAAACGAGCAGATAAAGAGAATAAAAAAAATAAGCGATTATTTCCGACAGAAAAAGGAAAAGAAATTGCTCCTTATATCCTTGGCGAAAACAACTATTCCAATATGGTTGCTTTAAAAGGATTTACTGAAAAAGAAGCTGAAATATTCTCCAGTCTATTAGAAAGAGTAAGAGAGAACATTGACGTAGATTGGACTATGGTGAAGAAAGGCCATAAAAGAATTTATGATCCGTATGAGGAGAATGAAATATGACTATTGAAGTTAGGCAGTGTACACTTGAAGAACTATCTCTGCTGCAAAAAATCAGTATAGAGACCTTTCGCGACACTTTCCAAGACCAAAATACCACTGAAGACTTGCAAAATTATTTAGCAAAAGCTTATAACATTAAACAATTAAAAACAGAATTAATGAATATCGATTCAGAGTTCTATTTTTTATACAGTCAAAATGAATTAGCAGGATACTTAAAAATAAACATCAATGAAGCACAATCTGAAGTTTTAGATAAGGATGCTTTAGAAGTGGAAAGGATTTATATACGAGCTCCATTTAAAAAGAAAGGCTTAGGGAAAATACTGATCCAAAAAGCAACGGATCGGGCTCAGAAGTACCATAGAGATAAGATATGGCTAGGGGTCTGGGAGCACAATCATGCAGCAATAAATTTTTATAAAAAATTGGGGTTCGTCCAAACTGGAGCACACTCTTTTTTTATGGGCGATGATGAACAAATAGATTTTATTCTAACAAAAGAGTTAACGAACACGAAGGAGTGGAGTTTATGAAACGTTTTGTTGTTGAAAGAGAATTTTGGGATACATTTCCCGAAGCTCGTATAAATGTATTGGTTGTGAAAGGAATCGATAATCATACACCTCAAGAAGATGAAGGTTATTTTATTGATTTATTGAGGGCTGGAAAAGAAGAAGCTAAAAAGTTTTTAACTGAAGAAACATTCAGCAAAAACAGTGTCATTCAAGAGTGGCGCGAAGCTTTTAGTCAATTTAAAACGAAAAAAGGAGCTCGTTCTTCCATTGAAGCTTTATTGAAACGTGTAGAGCAAGAAAGAGACTTCCATCCAATCAACCCATTGGTAGACATTTACAACAGTATTTCCTTGAAGTATGGTCTGCCTTGTGGGGGAGAAGATATCCAAACAATTGTGGGAGATTTGTACCTTAGTAAGGCAAAGGGCGGAGAGCGCTTCTTACCATTAGGAGCTGAAAAAGACGCACCTGCATTACCTGAAGAAATCATTTATGGTGATGATGAAGGGGCTATTTGTAGATGTTGGAACTGGAGAGAAGCTCAACGTACGATGTTAACTGAAAACACTAGTGACGCGGTATTGGTTATTGAATCTATGAATCCTGAGCAGCATCAGCGAGCTGAAAAAGCCGTGGAAGAATTAAAAAATTTAGTAGATACTTATTTTCAAATTGAAAGCAAAGTCATGACTTTAAGAAAATCCAACCCAGTTTTTGATTTGGAAGCCTAGGAGATTAATCGGAAATAAAGAGTGGTGGAGAGACAGAAAAAAATGAGCTGGTATGTATTCTTCAATAGTCAGAATACACATCAGCTCATTAGTTATTTAGCAATTCATTAAATGGTTGGAGCAGGATCTTGTCTGTCAGTTTTTAGTAATGGAGTTGATTCAGGTCTATTTTGAAATAGATTGATTCGTTCATCCATCACATGCCCCCGTTCTAGGATCAATGCGTCTTCTAGAATAAAGTTGGGACGGTTTTCAATTAAGTCATCGATATATTTAACGGTTTCATTTGAAATGGCACTTGAAGAAGAACGGTAAAAAATAGTCGGAGTATGATCGACCGCATAATGGATCACGTTGTCTATTTCATAAGTTGGATTCATTAGAGAAGTGGGAGTTGTTGTTTCAATAGCGCCGTGTCCATCACAACTGACATCGACAATCATTGAACCGGGTTTAAGTTTTTTCAAATCGGATCGATAAACAAGATGATCTGTACGAGTAGTATCCCACAAAACTGCATTGACGATAACGTCAAATTCAGCCATTTCTTTTCGGAATAGTCCTTCTTGTTGGCGATTGTAAACGTGTACGTCTGCGCCTAGACTAGTTAAAATACGTTGAGCACCTCGTGCCGTATTGCCGCGACCGATAAGTGCGACTTTTGTATCGTAAGGCATCAGGCCATTTAATTGATAAGCATGCATAACTGCTGCTTCACCAGCGAGTTCATTGTTGCGCCAATAAGAGTGACGATTATCTTCATACATATCTTCCCAAGCATACGCAGATAATTCATTAGCTATCAAGATATCGGTCACTTCTTTACTTTGAACAGCATGGACCCACCCAAATAGCGTTTGCCCTGGTTGCAAATCCTTTAAAAAGTCAGCATCTCCAATTTTAGGATCACAAATGATATCTTGTTCTAAAGCCGTTTCCCTCGAAACGATTTGACAGCCTAAGGCAGCATATTCCATATCAGAAATATTTAAAGCGCTTCCGTAACCTCTTTCAAAAAATAAGCTTTCACGATGCTGTATATGTGCAACATCTTTAGGTAGCAAGGCAATCCGTTTTTCACCAGCTTTGTGACTGTTGACGAATCCGAAAGTTTTCTTTGGTTCATGTTTCATATTCCTAACCCCCTATATATTCGTTATGAACAAAAAAGCAGGACACAACACCTTATTATCTCACTAATGGTAATCGGTTACAAATTAAGGGGAGCTTGATAGCGCGTAGTTTCTTTATTTGAAACGCTGATTTTAAGAATAACAGGGATTTTGTATTGAGAAGAAGAGAGAGACACCATTCTGTATCGACACCTGTTAGACACACCTATGCAAGATTTTAAATAATATACAATAAAAAATCACTCACCATTAAGTAATGGTGAGTGATTTTCATGTTAAATTAAGAATTAGCGTAAATTCGCATAAGAATCAGCGATCCATACATCAAAGTCATCTTGTTTTTCGTATTGCATCACATCATACATTTCTGGAGAGACAACTTGGAATTGCTTTTTAAAAACAGCTAGATCAAATTCTTCCATTTGCGTATCTCTTTTCACGCGGGCAAAGATTTTCGCATAAGCTTTTCCGGTGTAACCTAATTTTTTTCTTGGTGTTGCCAATGGCACGCCTTTCTCAGTAACACCCATGAAACGTGCAGCATAAAAAGCAGCTTCTTTGACTGCAAAAACGCGGTCGCTAGTTGCTAGTTTAGTTAAGATATATCTTGATTTTTGGCAGTCATACTTTGCCAATTCTTTTACAGCTTCCATTCTGATTTTCCAATTGTCTTTTGTATTTGCTTTGATTTTTAATTCTTCTATATTAGCTGGTTCTGCTTGAATGATTTTCATAATAACGTTGCCTCTTTCTGTTTCTGGTCTTAAAGTTCATACTATAGAGTTCGATTTATGATTACAAGGTTATTTCGATTAAATAAACGTTTTTTTCCTAAGAGTTGAAGTTTAAGAAGCTTAATAAGATAAAAATCCTCCAAAAGTTAGAAATAACAGTCTAACTTTTGGGGGATTTACTTAGAATAGAGCCTTCTTTAGTAACTTGGAATAATAGCAAATAAGTAAAATGTGATACCAGCTGTTAATACAGCTAATCCTATTTTTACTGGGAGTAAAGGTGCGAAAAATATAGAAAAGCTCATTAAGAGATAAATATTGAGCAAAATCTTCCATTTGCGCTTCATAGGAATAGAGCGTGTCTCCATGTAATCAGCTATATAGACACGATATAGTCGAGTTTGTCTAAGCCAGATGTCAAAACGTTTTGAGCTTCGAGTAAAACAAAAAGCGCTCAATAGTAGAAATGGTGTAGTAGGCAAGACTGGAAGAAGAACCCCAATTGAACCTAGGCCAAATGACATAAAGCCGACAGACATCAACAGTATTCGTTTCACTTATTTGTCCTCTTTTCCAAAATAATTTAAAAGAATAACTCTATAAACAAAACAAACTCTTATTGAGTAACTTTTAACGGTTGCTCAACAATGAACTTGTCTTAGGATAAGACGTTCAATTTCAAGGGGAAGTTAGAACGCGTATCTTTATTACAAACATATAATAACATAATTTTAATTGTGAATAAAGGCACTTATTTGAGAGGTTCCAAAATAGATGAAGATATTTTGGATTTTCGTAACAATTGAATAAGCATAAGCGTAAAAGAAGGCATCAAAAATATAAATAAATGAAATACCATCTTTGTATTGGACAGTATTTCATTTTATCGGGTTATTTTTTAGTTCAGATAAGACTAACTGTTTTAGGTTGATCTTACTTTGTTCAGAAAGAAGGATTTATTTGAATAAGTTACTTTCAATAAATGCTCTTCGTGGTTCTAAAAAATTAGGAAGTGCTAACGGAACAGCGTCAAATTCAACACCTTCAAAGGACTCCTGTGAGGCTTTATCAAGTGCAACTTCTTCAGTAGCCACTTCGATCAAAATATTATTGGGTTCTCTAAAGTACAGAGAATAGAAAAATTCGCGATTTTTAATACCGGAATTCATGAAGTTCTTATCGACCACCAATTCTTCGACTTCTTTTAACTCAGTATTATTGCTGACAGATAACGCAATATGGTGAGTTCCGCCGATACCTAAAACTTCCAGCGGATTCTTTTTGTCTTCGATCACATGGATTTCTTGGTCTAAGAAACTATCTTCTTTTGACAAAACAGTCGCTGTTAAATCACCATGGTGAATAGTTTTGGTGAGAGAAAGATCAAAGAATTGTTGGAGGATAGTTGTTGTAGCAAGAGAATAACGCACTCTTAAATGAACAGAGTCAATTCCAACAATAGCATTTTCAAGGGAGATATCTGTTGTTACTCTTCCGGAATAATCAGTTAAGTTGTCAGCATTTTTAAGAGGAACTAATCCTAATTGAACACCATCGTAATCTTCAAAGCGTAAGATTTTAGAGTTGTTGTAGTCTTCAATTTCACAATTAAACAAACCATACTCATTCAACCGTTTTTCCCAAAAGTTAAGGGCCGCTACAGAAGGAACTGCAAAAATAGTCCGTTCAATAGAATTTGTACCAAATGTTTTATCAGCGCCGCTTGTCATTTGAAAAATTGTAAATTCTGTACCAGGTCTGCCTGTAGTATCGGAGAAAAATAAATGGTACATTTCGATATCGTCTTGATTCACAGTTTTCAATAGTAAATCCAATCCAAGTATATTATGATAAAATTGGAAGGATTTCTCAATGTCTCTGTTAATAACAGAAACGTGGTGGATAATTGAATGATTCATCATGGTGACTTAGCACATCCTTTAAGATAATGATTGGAGAGAACTTCTTATGAAATATATTAGCATACCCGCTTCTGCAAAGGAATTTTTTGTGTTGTTTCATGGAACTGGAGGTAATGAATATAGTTTATTAGCTGTTACAGGCGATATCGATCCGAATGCTTCCGTCATTAGTTTTGTCGGTGATGAAGGAACTGGCGAAAACAGAAGATTCTTCAAGCCTTTAGTTGATCGAAAACTTCAAAGTGACAATTTTAACGAGAAAGTTGATGAGTTTTTAACTCTTTGGGATTCTGTCAAACCCGTAAATGCAAAAATTACTTTTATTGGCTATTCCAACGGAGCTAACTTTATTTTAGGATTGTTGGAAAAACGTCCAGATATTGCCGAAAGCATTGTATTGTTGCACCCATCGAATTTAGATTACACTTTTGAAAAAAGATCAAGCAGCCGAATCTTCCTAACTGTTGGAGCAAATGATCCACTTTCTGTACCTGGAGATGTAATGAAGCTAGCGAAACAACTGACAGAACAATTTCCAGCAACTGAATTGAAAATGTTGGACACTGGACATGAAGTCACTCCAATTGAAGTCCAAGCTGCAGCAGAGTATCTTAGATTAAAATAAAGAACGAAGAAAATGCATATAGTACAATAGAGGATTTAGAACTAAAAAATTCATCTATGTAAAGGGTGTTATCGTTTGTCCGATTACCACAACAGAAAAAGAAAAAACTTTTTTTATTCCGATTTCATCAAATAAGTTGCATGCTAGCAGAACTGCTGTTAGTAAAGTGAATACCAATCAAGTGTTTTCACTAGATTACACTGAACAGGAAAACCGAAATATTCAATTTGTAGACAGTCTTGTAGAAGAAAGCTTCTACCATATAGTACAGATGTTTATGTATAACTTTTCTTTTAAAATCTAAGCCTTATTTAGGAAGCCTGCTATTAACAAACTAGACTCAACAATAACTAAAAATAAAATATGCCTAAAGTACTTACAGTATTATATACTGAAGCCTACATTAGGCATATTTTATTTATTTGAATTACTTTAACTAAGATATTCTTACAAATGAAAGCAGTGAGGTATAAGGAAAGAACATCGCTTTTATAATGCACTAGATAATTGTACAATATCATTACCGCAACGTTAAAGAAAAGAGGGGTCATTTTGATAGAATCTGAAAAAAGTCCAACAACAGTTGAAGAATATATACAGGGGTTTCCGAAAGAAGTGCAAGAGATTATGCAGAAAATACGGTCTATTGTGAAGGAAGAAGCTCCGGAGATACAGGAAAAAATCAGTTATGGTATGCCTACTTTTTCGTTTAATGGTATATTAGTTCACTTTGCAGCGTATAAAAAACACATTGGTTTCTATCCAACTCCAAGTGGCATTTCTAAATTTGAAGAACAACTAAAAAACTATAAGTATGCTAAAGGGTCGGTCCAGTTTCCACTCTCAAAGCCTATTCCGTATGACTTGATTCGACAAATAGTGAAAACACGTGTGAAAGATAATTTGAATAAAGCCAAAAGCTGACCGATACTGAACAGATTATTTGTGTTTTTTCTGTCCATACAGCTGGTATTTTAGCTATAATAAACAATAGGATAAGTCAAAAAACATGTAAGTTTCGAAGGGAGAAACAGAATGACGATCAAAATCGGTATTGTAGGCTATGGAAATTTAGGTAAAGGTGTCGAAACGGAGTTAAAGCTTAACCCAGACATGGAATTATTAGGGATTTTTTCAAGAAGAAATCCTGCTCAAGTAACCAGCGAATCAGCAGTCTATCACTTAGACGACATCCAACAATTTAAAGATAAAATCGATGTATTGGTCCTTTGTGGAGGATCACGTTCAGATATTCCGGAACAAGCCCCTGAATTGCAAAAAGACTTTACGACAGTAAACAGTTACGACAATCATGGAGAGATCCCAGCTCACTTTGACAGCATCAATGAAGTTGCTCTTGCGAACAATAACGTTGGAGTGATCGCAACGGGATGGGATCCAGGTCTCTTTTCATTGAATCGTTTGGTAGCTGAAGCGGTATTGCCAAAAGGAGATACGTATACTTTCTGGGGTAAAGGGGTCAGCCAAGGGCATAGTGATGCGATTAGACGCGTAGATGGAGTTAAAAGGGGTGTGCAATACACGATTCCAAATGATGAACTGATCTCCAAAATCAAAGATGGAAAAGAAGTTTCTTATACAAAGACATCCTCACACAAACGTGTTTGTTATGTAGTTGCGGATGAAGGTGCAGATCAAGAGAACATTACAGAAACTATCTCCACTATGAAAGACTATTTTGAAGGCTATGAAACAGAAGTACACTTCATGAATGAAGCTGAATTCAACCAACAGCATACCGGTATGCCGCATGGTGGTCGTGTGATCCGTCGCGGATATACAGATGCTGAAAATATGGCCGTTTTCGAATTTAATTTGGAATTAGAAAGCAATCCTCAATTCACGGCAGCCGCAGCGATTGCTTATGCGCGAGCAGCACATCGTCTAGCTCAAGAAGGACAATACGGAGCTAAGACAGTCTTTGATATTGCACCGGCATATCTTTCTCCTAAAACTGGAGAACAACTGCGAAGAGAATTGCTTTAAAAAGAATAGAATCTCAGCGGACTGGTTTCGTTGAGATTTTTTTACATAAGAGGAGGGAATAGCTATGAGCTATCTAGATTATTTTACCTTTCCTGACGCAGAAGTGGAGTTTGATTTTTTCAACGCGATCAAACGGACAGTCTATGATTCATTCTACCCTTTCCAAATCATGCCGAAACATCGCTTTGAACGAATCGATTTTGAATCGATCACGATTTTGTATGGGGGAAACGGTTCGGGCAAAACAACCGCTTTAAATATCATTGCAGAGAAAATAGAGCTGCAGCGAGAAGCAATATTTAATCAATCGAATTTTTTTTCAGACTATTTGGACTATTGCTATGTAGAAACAGGACATACGATTCCTGCTCATAGCCGTATTATCACAAGTGATGATGTGTTTGATTATATTTTAAATATTCGGAATCTCAATGAGGGAATCGATGATAAACGAGAAAATCTTTTTGAAGAATATTTAGAAAACAAACATTCAAAATTTCAAATGAAATCTTTGGATGATTATGAACAACTCCGCAGAGTGGTGGATGCAAGAAGGAAGACACAATCAAAATATGTTCGCAATGAATTAATGGACAATATCCGAGAATATTCCAATGGAGAAAATGCTTTTCGTTACTTTACTGAAAAGATAGAAGAGAATGGACTGTACCTCCTAGATGAGCCGGAAAATAGTCTTTCTCCGCAGCGACAAATGGAATTGATGCAGCTGATTGAAGATTATGCACGTTTCTTTGGCTGCCAGTTTGTTATTTCTACGCATTCACCATTTCTGCTGGCACTTAAAGACGCTAAAATTTATGATTTGGACAACGATCCTGTAGATGTCAAAAAATGGACCGAACTGGATAATGTGCGTACTTATTATGACTTTTTTAAAGAACATCAGGATGAATTTGAATAGACCGAAAAAATCTATTCACTCAGCTCACTTATTCAACTAAGAAACTGCTTTCTCGTAACTGTACAAAATGAGTCTTAGGAAAAGTAAGCAGTCTTGCCTTCTTAAATAAATTACATTTTAAACATTTTCCAAAAGTCTGACAACATACTTATAAACAAGAACTCCCATTACGAGGTTCATTTTCCTCATAATGGGAGTTCTTGTTTATATTCAGTAACCAAAACGACTGTTGTCTCGCTCATGTTTCGAATAATGGTTCTATGATTTTTAATGTTGGTGAAATAATTTAGTTTGATTTATACTAACTTCTAGAAATTTCTGGAGACAGTGGTGTTGCTTGTAGCCATGTAAAGGATGCAATGTGAATTAGGGCAAGTTGGCGTGTTAGTGTTTACTTGCCTTTTGAAGCTTGCAAGCCTGAAGACCCGCTTTTTGGGCTTCAGGCTTTCCCATGGTTACTAGAAGCAACACCACTGCCGGAAGAATTTCTTGCCAACATCATAAAATAGATTTCCTCTATGCTAAATATTTCAAAGCTTCTTGCACAAACGAAGCAGTACCCATATATAAGTAAGTTTCATCAATATCAAATTTAGCATTATGGTGACCATGAAAACTGCCTTCAATATCGCGCGGATTGCTCAAAAAGAGAAAAGTCCCCGGAACTTCTTGCAAGAAATAAGCAAAGTCTTCTCCACCCATCAAAGGCTCATGAACTTCTATCAGCACATCATCACCGAAAATCTCTGTTAGATCATCGACAACTTCAGCAGTTACTTTGTCATCATTGATTACAGGAGGATATTTGTAGTCGTAGGTTACGGTGCACTCCACACCAAATGTTTCCCCGACCCCTTTAGCGATCTGTTCTAACTTAGCACAGATTTTTTGACGAATGGCATCGTCAAACGCCCGCACAGTACCTTCGATTTCTGCATTGTCTGGAATAACGTTTTGATTAAAACCACCAGCTACCCGCGTAACGGAGACCACTGCCGGATCGATGGCTCTTAAGTTGCGACTCTTGATCGATTGGATCGCTGTGATCAAATACCCAACCGCATTCACTGGATCAGCTGAAAGCTCAGGATAAGCCCCATGATAACCTTTGCCTTTAACTTCAATGAGAAAACGATCCATAGAAGCCATCATCGGTCCAAATTTATACCCGATTTTGCCTTTTGGTGTATGCGGGTCGATTTGACCTTCATGGAAACCCAATACACGAGTCACTTTAGGATTTTCCAATGCTTTTTCATCAATCATCGGTTTAGCACCGCCAGGATATTCTTCGCCTGGTTGGAACAATAATTTAACGGCACCGCTAAAGAGATGACGGTTTTCTTGTAGAATTTTTGCGGCACCCAATAGCATGGCTGTATGACCATCATGTCCGCAAGCATGCATATTTTGGTTTATCGATGCAAATGGCAGTCCCGTTTGTTCTTGGACCGGCAAGCCATCCATGTCGGCACGTAAGCCTAACACACGATCTTTATTTGGGCCTGATTTCGTCCCTTTGATCAGTCCGACAACAGCATTGCCGTTTACATAGGAGGCATCGTAATCAACGCCGTAAGTTTCTAATGTTTGAGTTACGTATTTCACTGTACGCGGGAGTTCCAACCCTAATTCAGGGATTTGATGCAGATCCCTCCGCCAGTTGATAATGTCTGTTTCTGCATCTTTTGCCAATTGAACCACATCTATTTGAACCATGTTTATTTGAGCCAAATTAAATCTTCCTCCTTAGAAAATCCGAAATAAAATCTCTGAAAATACAACACATGCCAATACAGTTCCCATGATAACCAAAATACTGACGATAGCTCCTTTATAGCCGATTTTACGAAATGCCGGCCAATCTTTACCGATCGATACCCCCGCATATGCCAAAATAGGCGTACACAAAGCAAGCAAACTGATTTGTTCCACATGCGTGATGACAAGATCAGAAACCGGCGAAAGAGGAATCGAAAAGAGTATGGCGATCGACGAAATATACGCCATAGCAGGCAAATTGAGTGGAATGATTTGTTTAAAAATCAAGCCGCCAAGCGTAAACAATAGCAACCAAAGAATGCCATAAATAGATTGAGTGATCGTTGCTCCGTAACCAAGGATGTTACCGATAAGGACGATAATCCCAGTTATGAGTAAAGCCATTAACCAATCTAAAATCATTACGTTATTTAATTTAGCTTTTTCCATATTCGCTCACCTGTTCCTTTTTTCCATTGTTCAACCATTTATACACACGTTCGGTCAGAGGCAATCCGATAAACAATGCAGTATAAATACTGATTACTGAAGAAACGAGATTGGAGATCGCCGCATAGGCCTCCAATTCGGTCGCTATTTCTGGATAACGTTCCAGCAGTGTCCCTAACCCTCCTACCATCATAGAAGCTGAACCAATACCCGAGGCTAATGCCAGCGAGATAGGGGAAATAAAAGACATTTCTGCTAGTACAGACATCAAGAAACTAACAGCAATAACACCAAATACGGTCCCAACGATATAGTTCGTCATAACACCGCGAAATTCCGGCGATTCAGCGCCATATTTTTCTGAGACCAATGTAACGTTCGCTTCACGGCTGACTCCGAATGTCATACCGATAGATTCGCGTCCCATACCGAAGACCAAAACAGCGAGCGGCAGTCCGATGACAAAAGAAAAACCTTCTCCTAAATTTTGCAGAATAACAGGAATTCCAGCGCTGAGAACTTCTTCAATAGCAGCCCCACTGGAAACACCCAGCTTAGCAAGCAATAAACCGCCAGCCAAAGCCATCATTTCAGAAGCGTGAGGAGTACTTTTTTCTGTGATTATTTTTTGCTTGGGAATTAAATAAAATAAGGTCATTAAGATCATTGAGAAAATCAATGGTGCTAAGGTAAAAGAAAATCTCCCCAAAGGTATACGTTGTGTTCCGATCAGCTCAGCGATAACGGTGAAAATCAACACCATAATCTGCAGCGGATAATTTTGCCAGCTTTTTTTCTTTTCCATACTCATCCTCCTCAAATGGTTACTAATCTTTCTATCTGTTCAGATTAACTGAAAGATATTAGACTAGTATATTTTATCATGGTACTATTTAATGTATTTCTAATATTACCCGCTATCTTAACACCTAATCAGTCATAAGAGCAATCTTTTTTATCGAAAAAATGAATTTAAAATGAAAAAATAGGTTTTGTTTTTAATGAAAGCGCCATAAAAAACCTTGCAAAACGACCATAGCCGTTCTGCAAGGTTTTTTTATAAGTGACCCAAGGAAAATCCGTTTATTCCATTGACACTACCATTTCCAAAGCTTCTAGTGGTACTTGGCTAGTAGAGAGTTCGTAGACACGATTTTCTTTTTGCCACATGATGTCTACAGAGACGGTTTCTCCACCTTGAGGATAATCAATCAGTACCATACCTTTTTCACTTGGCGCAGGGAGCATATTTTCTTCCAAATAATCAACGATTTTCTTCGCTATTCCAGGTGCATCCATTTCATCCATAGTTAGAGAATGAATAGTGAAGTCCCAATTACCTTCTTCCCAGCTGAAATATTGGTTTCCTGCAGCACCTTCTCCATAACCGGTAATACCATAACCTAAGTCTACAGCTGTTTCTTCATTTGGTGTTACAGAGACAGCTCCATTCATTTTTTCTTCCATTTCAGCTAAAGCTGTGCCGGCATCTGTATAAATGATTCCGGATACGGCAGCTAAATTGTTTCCTTGTTCGTCAGTGTAAGCAACTGTATATTCATTTTCCGTATTGGTTACGATACTGGCGTTGTTGTTTTCCGGCAGATAAGTTGGCAGTAAGACAACAGCCGGATCCATTTCCAACTCAGAGCTGAGTTCTGATTCAGAGGACTCGCTTTCTTCTTCTGAGGCATCACTCGTTTCTTCCTGACTGCTTGATGATTCAGTCTCAGATTCACTGCTTTCTGGCTCTTCGATTTGCGTAGAAGATTCCGCCGATTCTGAATCTGAATCAGAAGAGCATCCGGCAAGTAACATACCGCATACCCCAAGAGCTATTAAGGGTTTGTAAGATACTTTTGTCATAAAAAAGACCTCCTTGTTTTCTTATTTTTATAGTACCGCTCGCAAAATAAGATGTAAATCAATCTGTTTTTAAGACACACCAGAAATAATGTTTAAATCCATTCTTTGTCATTTTTATTCAGAGTATACAGAAAATAAATACAAGTCAGAACAGCCCTAAATACTGTTTTAAAAAGATTTTATGATATCCAGATCATGTCTATTGCTCCTTGTACTTCAACAAGGTTGTCAATTTTCAGACACAACTTTGTGACAAAATGATGATCTGGTAGTGCAATGGCTTTCAATCATAAAATAAAGCGTGCTATACTTGAGCCAAGTTAAATAAATGGCAATTCTCTCATTTTCACCTCGCTTCAAACCAACTTGCCTATCTTCCTTAAGATAGCAACTTTCCTATCTTATCCATTCTGGATAACTCTTTCATATACTACTTTTTTTGTATTTCTCTATTTTGTATTTTTCTTTACCTCAATTTTCAACCCACATTTTTATCTATACTCATTTTACTTAATCGAATCGTCCCTTTTTTAGCATACCTACTATTATGTAGCTGTTTACTGCAAGACTCCGCGTTTTAATTACCATCTAATCAATTCATCAATTTGAATTTCCTTCCTAATTACTCTCTGTTTTTCATCCTAAAAATTAAATCTACCAAAAGGTGTGATGACTATGATTATGGAGAAAATCTCTTCGTTAAATTTTAAGCACCTCTCGTTTTATACACGTTATGTCAAACGTCTGATAGATATGACACTCTCTTTCGTAGGATTGCTGTTTTTATTGTTGCCCCTGCTAGTGATCGCTGTGTTGATTCGTTTGGATTCTAAAGGTCCTGTCTTCTTTTTGCAAGAACGTATCGGTCAATACGGCAAAACGTTTCGAATCATTAAATTTCGTACGATGGTTGTTGGTGCTGAACACATAGGTAGTGGACTACAGATTTATAGCTTTAAGGATGCACGGATCACTAAAGTTGGTTTGTTTTTGCGCACGACAAGTCTAGACGAACTTCCGCAATTGATCAATATTCTAAAAGGTGATATGTCATTGGTTGGACCACGGCCGCCAGTTACTTATGCACCATATGCCGGATACGCTGCTTATCCAGATTGGGCTAAAAAACGTTTTTTGGTCAAGCCAGGTCTTACTGGGTCCGCTCAAATCAAATACCGGAATAATGTGGAGTGGAATCAACGAATAATAGAGGACATTCATTATTTAGAAAAACTCTCTTTTAGCACAGATTTACTTCTCTTATTTAAAACAGCCGCTAAGTTTATCGAGAAAGAGCCCAACCAGAATACAGCGGAAAATTCTCAAAAAAATCAAAAGGAAAGAACCGAGGAGGTTGTCAAATGATAAAAAGTTTTTATATGGATAAAGGGTGGGGTGTCCTTCAGCAGGATAAAGAAGGAGGAGAAACGCTTCATTACTTATTTGAAAGAGAAGAAGGACGCATTGTATATCCTTTTATCAAACGTCCAGCAGCAATTGTCGAGGGTATCCAATATTATGATTTAGTTACTCCGCGTGGGCAAGGAGGTATCTGGGTCGAACAAGCGCAAGAAGGAAAAGAAAAGATGCTTATTCATCAATTTAGTATGGCATTTGACGATTATTGTGCCCGCGAACATATTATCGCCGAGTACATTCGTTTTAGTCCATGGTTGAAGCAGGCACAATGGTTTGAAGAAGAATACACGATTTCTCATTTTGGAGAAGTGTACTGTACAGACCTGACAACAGATTTTTTCAATGAAGCCTACAGTTCTACTCTACGTCAGCAAATCAGAAAAGCTATAAAAAACAACGTCATTATTCGTTTTACTTCTAATCCTGATTTTATTGATGAGTTTTTAAGATTGTATCAAATGACAGCAGAAGAACATCATTTCAGTGAGTATTATCAACTCGACAAACAGTTTCTACAGCGTTATTTTGATTTTTATCCTGATAAAGTAGTATTTGCAGTAGCATTACTAAACGAAAAAGTGATTTCAGCTGCTATGTTGTTAGTGGGAGAAGATGTTGTCCATTACCATTTTGCAGCAACGGATCCAGACTACAAACACTTACAGCCCAATAGCTTGCTGATTTATGAAGCCGCTAGCTATGCAGAAGCATACGGTAAGAGAGTGTTTGATCTTGGTTCGGCGAAAGCCGGAAGCAGTTTAGAGAAGTATAAAAAACGGTTTACCGCTAAAGTGGCAAGCTATCCAATTTATCGAGGAACAAAAATTCGCAATTCAGCTATTTATGAAAAGTTGGTTGAACAGGTGAGTGATGTTCAAGAAGGATATTTCCCCGCATACCGCAAATGAGTACGAAGTGAGGTGAAATCAGATGAAGCCATTCTTCACACCGACACCGATTCAGCAATTAACAGAAACTTTCCAACACAATCGTTTTTATATGAAAAGAGAAGATTTGATTCCCTTATCATTCGGCGGCAACAAAGCACGAAAAGCCTACTATTTTTTACAAGATATGGAACAACAACAAGCGAATTGCCTGGTGACTTATGGCAGCAGCAGTTCTAACCATTGTCGAGTCATAGCAGCGGTTGCTGCAGCAAAAGGATACCCTTGTTTGATTATTTCTCCTTCTTCTCAAAATACCCCCACAATGAATCAGCGACTCGTTGAAACCCTCAATGCAAAACTGATTTTCACTCCATTATCCCAAGTCAGGGATACAATCCAACAAACGATAGAACAATTAAAGCAAGATGGTTTGCGCCCTTACTTTATTCAAGGAGGTGGTCACGGACACAATGGAACACAAGCCTATGTAGATGCCTATCATGAAATCAAAACAACAGAAGCAGAAGAAAACTTGATCTTTGATATGATTTTTCATGCTTCTGGAACAGGGACTACACAAGCTGGTTTGATTTGTGGGAACCACTTGTCTGGAGATACAAAAAAAATCGTTGGTATCAGTATTGCAAGAGACGAGGAAAATGGCAGACCCGTCGTATTGGAATCAGCCACTTCCTATCTGGAAAATCACTCGCAGCCACCCCTCTCAGAAGATGCAGTTATTTTTGATGACCGATATCGAGCAGGAGGCTATGGTAAATTTCACGAAGGTATTACAGAAATTATCAAGCAGGTTTTTATACACGAAGGAATTGCGTTAGATCCCACATATACCGGTAAAGCTTACTGGGGCATGATGCAATACATTAAAGAGCACCAAATAGAGCATCAAACGATTTTATTTGTGCACACTGGAAGCAATCCTCTTTTCTTTGATCAGTTTCAAAAATTTAGTTATACAAGGAGTGTGAGAGATGAAGATCACTTATATCGAAATGCAGCAGCTTCCGAAAATGGCCTGGGGAGCAATCGTTGAGAAAGATACCCTTGATGTAGCCGTTTATCATGGAAAGAATGTCGAGACGCAAAAAACATTTTTCGTAGAAGGGGCATGGGATGGAGAATTTATAGAAGGACGATTTGACCGAGCTGATTTCTTTAATGGATCAGGCGGAAGAATGAACCAAGATCAAGATAGAGTTGAAAAGTCCTTTATGTTCGTGACATCCAGCCATACACTAGATCGTTTGCATACCATTCGCTTGAAACATAAACTGATCGTCTCCAATTCGATGCCGTTTGCACTGCATTTAGCTCATGCACGATTGAACCCTCGATATATGGATTATGAAAAGGACTTAAACTCGATTCTAAAAGGGCTGTATCACTATAAAGACTGGATACCGTTGAAAGGACATAAAGAACTGTATTTGCATTATTACTGCAACTTGGTAGTTGATGACCAGCTATCCATCAGTAAAGAAAAGAAACCAAAGATGGTACCCTTTGAAAGTTTTACTCATTATCGTTCACTTTTAAGTCATACACTGCAGCAATTTGTTGAAAATGCAAAAAGCTCATCTAGGCAGTCTGCTTATGGAATAGTGACGACCATTTCGAATGGCTATGATTCAGCAGCTTGTGCTGTTCTTGCTAAAGAAGTGGGCTGTGATACAGCTTTATCTTTTGACCGACCAGCTACTTATGAAGAAGACTGTGGATTAGAAATTGCTGAACAATTAGGTTATTCTTCCATCATTTTAAAAGATGCTTCAGCTTATTTATCCAACCAAAATTTGACAGAGACAGAATTTGTATCCACTGGTGAGTTGGGCAGCGGCGTCGTTTATACATCTTTTGAAGAGGAAATGGCGAATAATATCGTTATTTTTGGAGAAGAAGGCGATGAATTTTGGGGCAAAGACAGAGCAGATGCCAACGAAGAATTTCGGTTTCCCGATGATGTTCTGACAGGTGTATCGCTCATCGAACACCGGTTGCGGGTAGGATATATTTTTACCCCTATTCCGACTTTTGGCGGTACTCAGTGGGAAAGTCTATGGAAACTTAGCAATACTCCTGAGATGGAGCCATACTCAGTCGGTGGCTCGTATGATCGGCCAATCCCAAGAAGAATCATCGAAACAGCAGGGATTCCTAGAGAATCGTTTGGAATAGAGAAAAAAGGAGTAGGTATCAATTATCGGTATGACAGTTTTTCACGCTTGAAGGAAAGGATGTCTGAAAACTCTTTTGCTTCTTATCAGCAATATTACAAAATCCATCGCAAAATCGATAAAGAATATTTGCAGCGTTGGCTGCGTTACTTTCTGGATACCAAAAATGTTTACTTTCATGTAGCACTTCGTAAAGTGGGAGTAGAAAGCAATTTGACTATGCCAAATGCGGAAAGTGAGACGAATCCTGGTGCTCCTGCTCATTTGATCCACTGGGGAGTTCAGGAGATGCAAAAAAGATACCGCTTGGCATTTGAAAAAAGCGTTAAGAGGTATTTGCCCTCACTGCGAACAATCAAAACAGAGACGAGAACAGATAACAGCGAAAGCAGACGCCGATATCAAGAAGAGGTAGCGGCAGACATTGGAAGGGGGAGTGGGGAATGAGTATTATTGAAAAAGAAACTATCGCACCACTAACTTGGTGTATGAGGATTGAAAAAGAGACATTAGCTGTGCAACTAATACATGGCAGTAAAGTCGAGATAACGCCAGAAGGGTTTGTTGAAGGCGCATGGGATGGTGAATTTACCGAGTTTCAATTTGAACAGGCTGATTTTTTGATGGGTTCTGGCGGGAAACGGATAACAACAACGAATGAGGAACAGTTTTTATTTGCAACTCCTTCACATACATTTGAACGGCTATATGCCATCAGGGAAGAAAAAGTATTATATGTGTCCAACTCGCTACCGTTTATTCTTGTTCAATCCGATTCAAGTCTAAGTCGACATTATTTTAATTATGAAAAAGACCTGAACACTATTTTAAACGGTCTCCAGCAGGTGAAAAAATGGATTCCGCTGGCTGAAAATAAACGTCTACAATTGTTTTACCATTGTAATTTTACGGTGAATAGTCAATTAGACATTACGGTACATCAAAAAGAAGCCATGAAGCCTTTTGCTGATTTTAAAGACTACGAAAGTCGTTTATTGGCCGCATTGAAACGATTGAGAAACAATGCTTGTGCATCAGAAAGAATAGAAGGTTACGGTTTAGTGACCACCATTTCAAAAGGATATGACTCTTCTGCTTGCGCCGCCTTGGCTAGAGAAATTGGCTGTGAAACAGCAGTGACATTTGACCGACCGATAAAATATGCGGATGATTCAGGAGAAGAAGTAGCGCAGCAACTTGGTTATAAAAATATTCTTAAAAAAGATGCCGAAGCATATCTGGAAAATAATGAACTCTTGGAATCTGAATTTGTTGCTTCGGGTGACTTGGGAACAGGAATCGTTTATGCAGCCTTTGAAGAGGAATTTAAAGGGAACTTAGTTTTTGTTGGACATCGAGGAGATTATTTTTGGGATAAAAATGTACAGGATGTCAATGATGACCTTCGCTTCAATGATTTTGTGTTTTCGGGAACTTCTCAAGCCGAAAACCGATTGAAAGCAGATTATATCTTTGTCCCCATTCCTTTATATGGGGCAACTCAATGGTCCTCTCTTCATCAAGTTACACATTTACCAGAGATGGAGCCTTATTCGGTCGGGGGCGATTATGATCGTCCTATCCCAAGAAGAATCGTAGAAACAAGAGGGGTAGAGCGTCAAAGTTTTGGGTTTAAAAAGGCTGGGGCAGGTTTTAATTATCGTTATGACAATGCTAAACGGTTGAAGATGCGAATGTCATCTCATTCCTTCCACTCTTTTTACACATATTATCTTGATCATAAACGGAAACCATATCAAAATATCTTTCCTTGGCTTCAATATTTTTGGAATACTAAAAGAATGTACAGTTTCATCTTACTGAATCGAATAGGAATCGAGATTCCTTTTAAAGATATCCCATTCGATGGGGTTTCAAATCCAGGACTTCCTTCTTATCTTTTCTTGTGGGGAGTTGCTAAACGGATGGAAAAATATCAAGTAGGCTCAGTAAAACAGCACAAGTCATTATCGGAAACATTCAAAAGAAGCTCTTATAAAAGGCAGGAGGTTGTTAGATCATGAGTATCAATATTCTTATTTTAAGCTGTGGCACGCGCAATAAGATCGTGACTTATTTCAGACAAGAATTAGCTGATAAAGGAAAGGTCATTGCGGCTGATCACAGCCCGTTGGCACCAGCCCTCTATGAAGCAGATGAAGCGGTAATTGTTCCGCATATCAAAGATACGCATTATTTAGAAACGCTGTTAACATTGTGTAAAGAAAAAAATATCAAAGCTGTTTTTTCATTGATTGATCCTGAACTCAATTTACTGGCGAAATACAGAAATGACTTTTTAGCAGTCGGGACCATCCCTATTGTTTCAGATATAGAAAAAGTGGAGTTGTGCTTCAATAAATATTCTTTATATGAATTTTTGACACAAGCACAGATTCCCACTCCAAAAAGTTATTTAGAGGAACAAAAATTTTTACATGAAATGAGAAAAGGGAAAATCTCCTTCCCAGTTATCATCAAACCCTATGATGGCAGCGCTAGTATGCAGATTCATAAAGTCCACTCCAGTGATGAAATGGAATCACTTATGGCATGTGATGATCATCTAATGATTCAAGAATTTATGGATGGGACGGAAATTGGCGCAGATGTTTACGTCGATTTGCTTTCTAAGAAAGTGGTCTCTATTTTTACAAAAGAAAAACTTAAGATGCGTGCTGGAGAGACCGACAAATCCCGTTCAATAAAAGATGGGAAGTTGTTTGAGCTGATTCAATCTGTGGTTGAAAAGATTGGGCTAACCGGGATGCTGGATATTGATTTATTCAAAGTTGGGGATGAGTACATGATTTCTGAGATCAACCCTCGTTTTGGTGGCGGTTATCCACATGCTTATGGATGTGGTGTATCTTTTCCTCAGATGGTACTAAACAATTTGGAAGGTAAAGCAAATCCTCCTCAAATTGGAGAATACGAAGCAGATGTCTTCATGGCTAAATACAATGAAATCAAGATTATTCCAGCAGCTGAATTAACAAAAGAGATGATGATTTCCTTGCCAACTCCAGATACTGCTGCTTCTTCTTAAAGCTAACATTCTTGCAAAACAGCGATTAAAAATAGATTAATCAGGAGTGAACGCTATGGAGCAACCAAAAAAAATCTTATTATCTTCTCCTCATATGTCCGGAAACGAACTAAGATACATTGATGAAGCTTTTCAAACCAATTGGATTGCACCACTTGGACCGAATGTGAATCAATTTGAAATGGACTTAGCACAGTATGCTGGGACAAAAGGAGCCGCAGTGACTAATTCAGGAACAGCAGCTATTCATCTAGCGTTAGCTGTCCTAGGCGTCAAAAGAGGCGATAGAGTCTTCTGCTCGACGTTTACTTTTATTGCTAGTGCCAACCCTGTTCTTTATTTAGGAGCTGAACTTACCTTTATTGATTCGGAGCCAAATACTTGGAATATGTCACCCTTTGCCCTCGCTAGAGCTTTGAAAGAAGCTAAACGTGAAAATCAGTTGCCGAAAGCCATCATTGTAGTTCATTTATATGGACAAAGTGCCAATATGGAGGCGTTGTTGGCAGTTGCAGATGCTTATGGTGTTCCTATCGTAGAAGATGCGGCTGAGTCGCTAGGTTCAACTTACAAAGGAAAGAAGAGCGGAACATTTGGCAAAATCGGGGTCTATTCCTTTAATGGAAATAAAATCATTACCACATCTGGAGGCGGAGCATTAATATCGGATGATGAAGAATTAATTGAAGCAGCCCGATTTTTAGCTACTCAAGCGAAAGATCCAGCCCCCTATTACCAACATTCAAAGGTCGGTTATAACTATCGAATGAGCAATATTTCAGCAGGTATCGGAATCGCACAATTGCAAGTTTTGGAAGAAAGAGTTGCCAGTCGCAGAGCAGTATTTGATCTTTATACTCAAGAAATGAAAGAGATCGAAGGAATCCGATTCATGCCGGAACTAGAAGGCGCTGTTTCTAATCGTTGGCTGACGACTTTACTGCTTGATCCATTTATTATTCGGCAAAATCCGTTTGAAGTTATGCAACTGATGAACGAAGCAGGTATCGAAACCCGATTACTTTGGAAACCACTGCACTTACAACCCCTTTTTAAACAAGCTAAGTTCTACCGACACAATGAACGAACGAGCCCAGTTTCTGATTTGCTTTTCGCCATGGGCTTATGTCTACCGTCAGGAAGCAATTTAGGACTTGAAGAACAGTACCGCGTGATCGAAACACTCCACGATATCCTCAATCCTCAACCTATCTACACCTCATTTATCAAAACACCAGCATTTTCTGATTATTAACTCCCTGATCTTACCCACCCATTTGAAAAAGGAGGAAACCAGTATGTCAAAAGCTTTAGTGATGGCATCAGTCGCTCCTATGATTTCATCTTTTAACCGTGACAACATTCGCCTATTGCAAGAGATGGGATTAGAGGTTCATGTATTAGCTAATTTTGCTGAAGACAGTGAGACGCCGACCGGCAGGAATGAGCAGTTTAGACAAGAACTAGAGGCTAATGGTGTGACCGTCTTTGATGTAGCTATAGACCGAAATCCTTTGAAAAAAATCAACTTGCAAGTATTTTTCCAAATCAAAAAAATCTTTGACCAAGAACAATACGTCTTGATCCATTGTCATTCGCCTATAGGAGGTGTATTGACTCGTTTGGCTGCGGCAGAAGCTCGAAAAAGCGGTACAAAAGTTATATACACAGCTCATGGCTTTCATTTCTTTAATGGAGCACCCAGAAAAAACTGGCTGTTGTACTACCCAGTTGAAAAATGGTTAGCGCGTTACACCGATTGTTTGATCACCATCAATGGAGAAGATTACGAGGCTGCTCATCTTCGCAAATTCAAAGCAGGTTATCTGACCATGATGGATGGGGTAGGGATCGATCAAACGCGCTTTACTCCTACGGAAGACGTACTTCGTGGAGAAGTTAGAGAAAAACTTGGATTTCCTCAAGATGCTTTTATTCTGATTTACGTCGGTGAGCTATGTGCCCGGAAAAACCAACAAGTGCTCATTGAAGCAGCTAAACTGTTGACTCCGTATATAACGAACCTCAAGCTTCTGATAGTAGGAAACGGAGATAAAAAAGAAAGCTATACTCAACAGATCAGTGAGTTGGGGATAGAAGAGCAAGTTGAATTGTTAGGCTACCGTGGAGATGTACACCAACTGATGCAGATGTCAGATGTGGTAGTTTCTTCTTCTAAACAAGAAGGTCTGCCAGTCAATATCATGGAAGGAATGGCGACGGGACTTCCTTTAGTAGTCAGCAATTGTCGTGGAAATCGTGACTTGGTACGAGATGGACAAAACGGTTTTGTAGTTGAAAAAGAAGACGCTGCGTTGTTTGCTGAAGCGATCAAAACGCTTTATGCCTCTAAACCCTTACGTGAAACATTTGGTGCACAAAGTTTAGAGTTGATTCAGCAGTATGGAATCAAGAACATCTCCATTAAGATGAAAACTCTTTATCAAGAGACGTTGCAGATGGCCGCTGCTGTTTCTTTAACCGCAGCAACGTTAACCTCAGAACAAAAGAAAACGACAAGATGAGGGTGTTGAAAATGTCTAATCCAAAAGTGAGTGTCATTGTTCCGATTTATAATGCCGAAGCTTTTTTAGTCCCTTGTATTAAAAGCGTTTTAACACAAACTTTAGAGGATATCGAGGTTTTATTGATTGATGACGGGTCTTCTGACAGTTCAGCTGTTATTTGCCGGCATTTTATGCAACAGGATGCAAGGGTTACGGTAATCAATAAAGAAAATGAAGGAGTCTCAGCAACTAGAAACCTCGGCTTGACGTGGGCGAGAGGAGAATACATCGCTTTTCTAGATGCTGATGACACGCTGATTGAACAAGCTTTAGAAGTTCTCGTTCAAACGCTCGAAGAAAAACAGGTAGATGCTGTTTTTGCTAATTATTTTTATCACTACAACGAGAAAAAAATTTATCGAGGGCCACGAATACCAGGAGGAATCTATCCTGTCACAGAGATTCGTTCACAATTGATTGATGACGGAACATTATCTGGCATCTTGTTCGGATCAGTTGGGGCAGCTTTGTATAAAAAGGAATTGATTGATCAACATCACATTCGGTTCCAAGAAGAAGTAGCGTTAAACGAAGATGGGTTGTTTAACGTCATGTACCTTCTTCAATCATCGAGTTGCTGTTACTTGAGTGATCAGCACATATACGGCTATCGAAAAGCGATTGAATCTGTTACTAGTCGGTTCCAGCCCAATAAAAATTTTGATAGCGCAACAATTGCCATTGATCGGTATTGTCAGCCAATCAGTCAAGAATTATTTTTAGAGCAGCAGTTACGTAGAAGAAGAGTATCCATCAGTTTATGGCAAGCTTTGAATATTTGTTCAGAAGAGAACCCAGCTTCTTACCGTATGACCATTCGGCAGTTGAAGGAACTATTTGGACACCAAGAATTACAAGGATGCTTTCCCTACATGGAAGAAGAAAAGATGAATCGCTATAAACGTTTTTATTATCAGCTGATTAAAAAAAGACGCACTCACATATTTTATCTAATGACTCGCTTTTTACTACCCACGGCTTCAAGGCTAGTAAAGAGATAGAGGCTCTGATGGAAGATAAAAAAGAGCTGTATAACAACGGGAAGTTATGGGTATGAAACAAAAAATAGTCCAAAAAACATAAATATTTAATGAGTTTATGTCGAGAAAGGAGAAAGAGAGATGAAGATCCTCTTTGTTGGACAAAATTTGCAGCAGGGTGGTGTCCAGATCGCTTTGATCAACACGTTGAAAGAACTGGTCAAGCAGCAACATACAATCGATCTTTTCTTGTTCGGCGCTGGCGATTATATGACAGAAGTGCCACCGGAAGTGAATTTTTTTCATGGAACGAAAGGTTTGCAATTGGTGGCTACACCGTATCATAAACTAGCCCAGAAAAAATTGAGTTTAGATTATTGGTACCGATTAGTTCTAACGTTGTCAGTGCGGTTCAGAAATTCTCATAAATTCTATGCAGATTTGTTTAAACATCAAAAAACGCTTGGGGTCTATGATGTTGCTATCTCATACTTTACAGATATCCCACATGGTTACTTCAATCAAGGGACCAATCAATTTGTAGCAGATTTTGTTGAAGCTCGACAAAAAATCGCTTGGATACACAATGATCCATTTGAAGGGGATTTTGAAGTTGAACATTGTCGCCAAGTGTATGGAAAATTTGAACGTATCGTTTGTGTTTCAAAAGCTTGTGCTATGAAATTCAAACAGTTTCTACCAGAGTATGCAGATAAAGTAGGAACGGTTTACAACTTTTTCCCTTTAGAAGAAATTTTAGAAAAAGCTCGGCTCATAAATTCAGAAACGCTGAATAAATCAGATACGCCATTAGTGAGACTTGTGACAGTAGCCCGTATCGACAATCAGCAAAAACGTCTAGACCGTATTCTAGAAGTTGGGAAAAAATTGGTTGAAAATGATATAACGAATTTTCATTGGGAGATCATTGGGGAAGGACCAGATTTGAAAAACAACCAAGAACAAATTAGATCAGCCGGGTTAGACAGTTTCATCGTATACCGTGGTTCTCAGTTGAATCCTTATCCTGCGATAGCGCAAAGTGATTTGTTTGTACTGACTTCCCAATACGAAGGTTATCCGATGGTTGTCAATGAAGCCTTGATTTTAGGTGTTCCAGTAGTAACGACTCCTTATGCAGCGGCTGCAGAACAAGTTGAATCGGGCTACAATGGAATAATCACTAAAATGGATACAGAAGATTTGTATCATCAGATAAAAATGTTGCTGGAAGATCCTGCACAAATTTACCAATTTAAGAACTACATTCAACAACATCCGCTAAATAATCACATCGCTATGGAGCAACTGGATATAGTATTAGAAAATAGAGGATAGTCAGTAGTTAAAAAGAAGAGGTGAAGTCACGATGAAAATGGAATCAAGCAAAACACCATTCATCAATGCAAGCAGTATCAGTTGTTTGTTGGGCACCGTGTTTGTTCTACTTAAAATGCTTTCAGGAAGCAATCTCTTTTTAATTCTTTTTTTAGCAACAGCGGGTATTGGAATGCTGTTGGAAAAACCTGAAAATAAAATAAAATTGCTTTTGTTTTTTACACCCTGGGCTTATGCCATTAAGTTCCATTTTACTCAAACCTCATTATTTACTGTCCTCACCATGGTGTATTGCTTGATCATGCTGATGACGATCTTACTGAATCGGATACAAATTCCGCCTTATTACTTAATAAGCATGTTGCTCTTTATAGGGTATATTCTTTTTTCATTGATGTTAAATGCTTCAACTTCTCTAAAAGGAGCAGTAAGCTTTCTAGCAACCTTTGCTGCAGTTTACTTAGCGGTGATCGTGATCGAAAAGCGAAGTACTTTTAAGAGTTGTGCCAGGACCTATGCTGCGGGTCTGGCAGCATCCAGTGCAGTAACTTTTTTAGGGTCATTTATACCAAGTATCAAATTCTATCTAGCAAGTTATGCTACTGCATATACTGTCAACACAGAAGGACAGTTGTACAGCCGTTTTGCAGGACTTGATATTGATCCCAACTATTATGCGATCCAAATTTTGATCGGTTTATCGTGTCTAGTCATGCTGATCTTAGCACGAGAGGCAAAACTGATAGACTACTTACTGGCTCTGCTGCTGATCGTCTTTGGTCTATTGTCTCTTTCAAAAATGTTTTTATTGAGTCTATGCCTGCTGCTAGCTTTTCTTCTCTTACAATTAGTCAAAACAGATTTGAAACAATTGATCAGAGCATTGTTTCTATTGACAGGGGTGCTGATAGTAGGACTCATATATGCAAAGGATTACTTTTATGAAGCCTTTCTGTTCCGCTTTTTAAGTCAAGGTACAGATGCTTCATCTCTAACTACAGGACGCTCTACCATTTGGTTGCATTATTTGTACGGTATAACGGAAGATATACAATTGATGTTGTTCGGAAACGGTGTCACTGGTGAATATTTGAACGGTGAGATTTCACACAACATGTATCTCATTGCTTGGTATTACTTAGGTATAATTGGAATCTTAGTTGTATTGCAACTCTTTTTCCAAATGAACTCCATTCTACGTTTCAATTTAAACCGACAAACATCTGTATCATTTTTCCACTATTCATCTATTACACTACTGTTGCTGCTTATCGCCAATTTAGCGTTGGATTCCTTCATCATGCATTACTTTGGTGTCCATCTTTTCTTAGTCTTAATAGGCATTAATAGCCTAGCAAAACCTCTACAGACAGAAGAAAAAAATCGGTTAACGATGATTCGTTCAAACCACTAAGGAAGTGAATGGGTAAATGAAAGAAACAACGACTAGGAAAAATGTGCTGTCCGGGCTGGTCTGGAAACTATTGGAAAGAGGTGGAGACCAAGTTATCCAGTTCATCATTCAATTGATGCTTGCTCGTCTACTTCTCCCAGAAGATTATGGTCTGATTGCTCTGATTGCTATTTTTATCGCTTTGGCGAATGTTTTTATCCAGACTGGTTTTACGACTGCTTTGATCCAAGCCAAAGAAGTAGATGAAATAGACTATACCTCAGCTTTTTATTTCAGTTCTTTTCTAACTGCCTTGCTATACCTCCTCTTATTTTTGACAGCCCCTGCCATTGCTGGATTTTATGGAAAGCTCCAATTAGTTCCTGTTATCCGAGTATTGGCACTCTCCTTGTTTTGCGGCCCCTTGAATTCGATCCAGTACGCCATTGTTTCCCGTACATTACAATTTAAAAAGTTCTTTTTCAGCAGCTTGAGCGGCACACTTATTTCCGGTGTTGTGGGTGTTTATCTAGCTTATGAAGGATATGGGGTATGGGCGCTGGTAGGACAGCAACTCTCCAATATTTTCATCGATACGTTCGTATTATGGTTTACCGTTAGCTGGCGGCCACAGCTGGTATTTTCATTCCAACGCATCAAAAAGCTGCTTTCTTTTGGCTGGAAGATGCTGACCTCAACTTTGCTGGACACTTTGTATACCAACTCATACGGATTGGTGATTGGAAAGGTGATCAGTCCCACAATGCTTGGTTATTACAATCGAGCTAATCAGTTCCCCAGCATCATTGTCAACAATGTAAACAACTCACTATCTACTGTCTTGTTCCCAGTTATGTCAGCCAGTCAAGATGATAAACCACATATTCGTTCAATGATGCAGCGCTCACTGGAAGTTAGTTGTCTCATTATTTTCCCACTGATGACAGGTTTGATCATTTGTTCAGAGAAACTCGTGACAGCCTTACTGACCGACAAATGGTTGGCTTCAGTTCCGTTGATTCAGCTGATCAGTCTAGCTTACGCATTTTATCCTTTACACATCACCAATATTGTGGCGATATCTTCTCTTGGAAAAAGTGATTTGATTTTAAAATTGGAAGTCATCAAAAGAGTGCTGAGTCTGGTTTGTCTTTTTATTAGTATCCCATTTGGCATTTATGTCATCGTAGCTTTCGAACCAGTCATCTCTATCGTCACGTTTGTTTTAAACGCTCGGCCGAATAAAGAACTGTTGGATTATGGTGTAAAGGAACAATTGAAGACCATTTTGCCATATCTGTTACTTTCTGTCGCAATGGGTGCAGTAGTCTATCCGCTAGGGTATTTACCATTAGGAAGTTTAGCTATATTGATTTTACAGGCAACTACGGGGGCAGCTTTCTATTTTGGAGCATCACTGTTGATCAAAACGAGCATCATCCATTATCTAATAGCAGCGGCTAAAGAACTGTTGTGGAGAAGAAAACAAGCAGAAAGACCACTTACTATCACGAAAAGCGGGAGGGAATACGATGAATAAAAAAATCGACTTCATCGAATTACTTAAAATCATTCAGAAAAACTGGCTGGTCATCCTATGCACAGGGGTATTAGGATTTGCTTTATCTTATTACACGACTGCATATCTGATCACACCCCAATACCAAGCGAAGACTCAGTTGCTTGTCAATCGGCCAAACGCAGAAAATGAAAATATGGATTTGAATGATATCCAGTCGAACATCCAAATCATCAATACGTATCGCGATATTTTAACTGATTCTGTTGTAATTGATCAAGTTCTGAATGAATTAGATGAACCACTAACAGAACAAGCTTTGATAGAAAAAATGTCTATTGTTATCCAAGAAGACTCACAGATTTTCAGAATTGAAGTGGTGGATGAAAGTCCTGAAAGGGCTGCTATGATCGCTGATCTGATTGCTTCGACTTTTCAAGAAAATGTAGGGAATATCTTGCACGTTGAAAACGTAGCGATCCTTTCTGCAGCTAAAATCAATTCCACACCGATATCGCCTCGTACGAATTTCAACTTGTTGATCGGAACGTTGATTGGTCTTGTTGCTGGTATCAGCATTAGTTTGATAAAAGTAATGTTGGATACGAAAATCCATGATGAAAAAATCATTACAGAAAAACTAGGT
This sequence comes from Desemzia sp. RIT 804, assembly GCF_016892605.1. GTDB lineage: Bacteria > Bacillota > Bacilli > Lactobacillales > Carnobacteriaceae > Desemzia. Next base: position 23,052 of record NZ_JAFEMV010000003.1, on the reverse strand, counting down.
TGGATTCAACTCGGATCGATTTCTGAAATGCCCAAAGCTTTTGCTCTACAATCAGAAGAAAAAAAAGTAGTCGATAAAGCTCAAATAGAAGAAAATGAGCGCGCAGAAAAGGAGCCCAGCCATGTTCAATAACCTATCTCTGTTCAACAAAAAGAAGAAAGATACTACACGTACAGCCTATGAAATTGTAACAATGACGAGACCACAGTCATTTATTGCTGAGGAGTATAGAACTTTGCGTACCAATATTCAATTTTCAATGGTAGGTAGAAAGTTGAAAACAATCCAATTTACGTCAAGTGGACCAAACGAAGGGAAAACAACGACTGCAGTTAATGTTGCTGTACTCTTTGCCTCTCAAGGGAAAAAGGTTTTGTTAGTAGATGCAGACATGCGTAAGCCTTCGCTTCACACTGTTTTCCAGGTTTCCAATCAAAAAGGTTTATCCACTATTTTGACAGATGAAAAACCAAATCCAGCTTCTGTGATCTATCCCTTAGAACAAAATCACTTATTTTTACTGACTAGCGGCATTCAGCCGCCAAATCCTTCTGAATTACTGGCTTCTAAGCAAATGAATATATTGATGCAATACTTTAAAGAACATTATGACTTGGTCATCTTTGATCTACCACCGATCTTGCCTGTTACAGACGCACAGATCATGGCAAGTAAAGTAGATGGTACAGTTTTTGTCATTCGGCACAACTTAGCTCATTTAAATGAAGTCCTGCAAGCAAAAGAAATGCTGCAACGCGTCCAAGCAAACGTTATCGGAGCTGTCTTCAATGACAAACCCCACAATAAAAAAATGTCTGGTACTTATTATAGTCAATCCGAAAAATAGTCCGTACTCATTGATACAGCAAAAGACGAATGGAGGAGTATTCGATATGAAACGAGAATGGCCAGCAAAAGACATACCACAAAAAGATATTCGTACTATTTTTGATAGACCAACTTTTTTACAGTATCCTATCGCAAGAAAATGGATGGATCTAGGATTAGACCATCTATTGCTTTTTCTTTCTTGGACGGTCGCGTATGTATTTTTGGAAAATCTTCTTTTTATTCCACTTCCATTTGCTTTTTTCTTCTTAACGACCATCTGGATCAACTACAGTATATTTTCTCTTTGGACAGATTCGTGCGCAATGATCTATCGGTATACGGATATTAAAGAGATGATCAAAGTTATGGGAGGTTTTACCCTTTCTATCACGGTATCTGCTATACTATCTTCATTTTTAACAACAGGTGCTCGTTTTCAATTTATTCTGCTAGTTTACTTTTTATCTCTTTTAGTGACAGGCGGGAAATTCGTTTTTGTCAAAGTAAAAAGTGAAATGGACAGTCCTAAAAAGAAACAACAAGTGCCTACCAAAAAAATCCGAACATTGGTTGTAGGAGCTGGAGATGGTGGCAGTTTATTTATCAAAAACAGCCAGAAACATCTCCCTGAGATCCAATTAATCGGAATTGTGGATGATGACTCCGTTAAACACCATATGCGTGTGTTCGGTGTTCCGATTCTAGGTAGCACGGCAGATATTCCTTATTTAGCAACTGCACAAGATATCGAGCAGATCACGATCGCCATCCCATCTTTAATGCCAGAAGACTTAGAACGAATCCTTGAACTATGCAATCAAAGTCAAGCGACAGTCAATCTTATGCCATCGATTGAAGATGTCATGAGCGGCAAGCTTTCTGTCCAGCGTTTTCGTGAAGTAGATGTAGTTGATTTGCTAGGAAGAGATGAAGTTACGTTGGATACAGATCTGTTAGCAAGGGAACTAAAGGGAAAAACGTTGTTGATCAGCGGCGCAGGAGGATCGATCGGTTCTGAAATCTCTCGGATTTTAGCTTCGTTTTCACCTCAAAAGTTGATTCTCTTAGGACACGGAGAAAACTCTATTTATCAAATTCATCGCGAAATGAACAAACGGTATAATGGCAAAATCGAGCTGGTCCCGGTGATCGCAGATGTTAAAGACCGAGCTAGAATGTTTGAGGTTATGAAGCTTTATAAACCCGACATCGTGTATCATGCTGCTGCTCATAAACACGTTCCAATGATGGAACTGAACACAGCCGAAGCAGTTAAAAACAATGTCTATGGAACAAAGAACATCGCGGAAGCTTCTAAAGCAGCAGGTGTAGGAACTTTTGTCATGGTATCAACGGATAAAGCCGTAAATCCACCTAATGTCATGGGAGCAACTAAACGATTGGCGGAGATGATCGTGACTAGTCTGAATGAACCGGGATGCACAAATTTTGCAGCTGTTCGCTTTGGAAACGTATTGGGCAGCAGGGGAAGCGTCGTGCCTCTGTTTAGAGAACAAATCAAAGCTGGAGGGCCTGTGACTGTAACAGACTTTCGAATGACCCGCTACTTTATGACGATTCCAGAAGCCAGCCGTCTGGTCATACAAGCCGGTGTTTTAGCAAAAGGTGGAGAAATATTTGTACTAGACATGGGTAAACCCGTCAGAATCGTTGATTTAGCCAGAAAAATGGTGCAAATCAGCGGCTACACAGACAATGAGATCGAAGTAGTTGAAACAGGGATCAGACCAGGAGAAAAATTATATGAAGAACTGTTGATTGCTAGTGAAAATACTGGAGAAAAAGTATTTGATAAAATATTTGTTGGTAAAGCGGTGCAAAAACCTCTGACAGACATCGTAGCTTTTTTACAAACGCTAGAAGGTGAAAACGAAGAAACGCTACGTGATGATCTGATTACCTATGCCAGACTGCATCAACAGCAAACGCCTAAAGAACAACTGCCTGAAAAACAAGTGGTTGGTAGAGAGAAACAGCTAGCTTAATAGTCCAGCTGTAAACAGCGAACCGGAGTATGTAGATATTCTCTTCGGTTCGTTTGTTTATATTTTGTCGCAAAAGCAACAATAGTTTCGACAGATGTATTTTTAAACAAAGGGACGTAAAATAATGATTGTATTTTATGTTGTTTTTTTTGATATAATAAGGCCATGAATACAGCGCAATAGAGTAGAGAGTTTTGATGAAGTAGTAAAAGAAAGAGACAGTCAATTTTTACAAAAAGAGTGGTTATACTAAATCCATTAGGAGGAAAAGTTATGAATCGATTGAATTTAATTACGTTAGGCGTTCGAGATATTGTAAAATCATTACATTTTTATCGAGATGGATTAGGTTTTGATGTCAAAGTTATTGGGACAGAAGAAGCACCTGAAGTGGTCTTTTTGAATAATGACGGGTCTAAAATTTCGTTATTTCCAATAGAAGAATTGATCAAAGACATTCATTCTTCTCAACCACTTAGACCTGTAGAAGGGTTTAATGGAATCTCACTTGCATACAATGGAAAATCAAAAGAAGAAGTAGATGAAATCTTTGCGTTGGCAGAAAGAGCAGGAGCTTTAATCGTTAAGAAACCTGAGATTGTTTTTTGGGGTGGATACAGCGGTTATTTCCAAGATCCTGATGGAATCCACTGGGAAGTGGCCTACGGAGAAGACTGGCAATTCGATGACAATGATATGCTGATCATTAAATAATTTTGTAGCAAAGAAACATACTAAGATCAGTGGGATAACTCATCTGTCGATGAGGACTCCATTGATCTTAGTATGTTTTCTCTTTCAAAAATCTGCTTGCACATTTTAACTTGGTGGAATATGCTAATCAAAAGATACGATTGAGGAGATTTGCAGATGAGATTATTGATAGCAGAAGATGAGCAAGAGTTAGCCCGTGCTATCCAAGTTATTTTAGAAAATCAAGGGTATGTAGTCGATAGCGTTCATGATGGAGAAGATGCGTACGAATATGCTTCATTAGCAGATTATGACGGAATCATTCTGGATATTATGATGCCGAAACTTTCTGGTTTAAAAGTTTTAGACAAATTGCGAAAAGAAGACAATCAAACGCCTATTCTATTGTTAACAGCCAAATCGGCGATCGAGGATCGAATTGATGGTTTGGATCTAGGAGCAGATGATTACTTGACTAAACCATTTGCTATGGGTGAATTGCTGGCGCGCGTTCGGGCGATGACTCGCCGTAAAACAGTGTTACAGGCTAAAATACTCACGTTTGAAGATCTGCAATTGAACTGTGAGACAGTTCGAATCAGCAATGGCACAGATGAATTGAAATTATCGAACAAAGAATTTCAAATTCTACAATTGTTGATTGAAAATCCAAAACAGGTTTTTTCAGCAGAGCAGATGATCGAACGTATTTGGGGACTGGATGCAGAAATAGAGATGAACAGTATCTGGGTTCATTTGAGTAATGTAAGGAAAAAACTGGCATTGCTGAAAGTGCATGTCAAAATTGTTGCTACTCGTGGAGTAGGCTATTCCTTGGAGGCCGTTAAATGATTGAAAAACTAAGAAAAAAATTCATTTTAGTGACGATGGCTGTTGTTTTACTGGTCATGTCTGTTGTGTTGATTGTATTGAATACAACGAATTACTTTCATACTGTTGAACGAGCAGACGAAATATTGACTATCTTGACAGATAATGACGGGAATTTTCCAGATGAAACTACACCTGAGAGAGGGATTGGTGTACCGCCAAATCAAGGAATATCAGCTGAAACTCCTTTTGAGACACGCTATTTTATAGCTTTAGCCAATTCTGAACAACAAGTAGTTCAAATCGATACTACACGCATACGGTCAATCGATTCCCAAACGGGCCAAACATACGCTGAGGAAGTCTTAGCTTCAGGTAAAGAAAAGGGCTATATAAACGACTTTCGTTATCAGGTGATAGAACAAACGGACGACACGATTATGCTGGTATTTGTTGATAGCCAACGCGATCTGCAGCTGGTGAGATCTTTTTTTCGTAATTCTATATTGATTGGAGTCGTTAGTCTCCTGTTTATTTTCTTGTTGGTGTTCTATTTTTCTAGAAAGATCGTCAAACCTGTTCAGCAAACGATTGATCGTCAAAAGCAATTTATTACAGATGCCGGCCATGAAATCAAAACACCTTTAGCCATTATTTCTGCTAATAATGATGTTCAGGAAATGTTGAATGGGAGTACTGAATGGACTGAAAGTACGAACAAACAAATCCAGCGCTTAAATGGGTTAATGGAGAGTATGCTCCAGCTGACACAAATGGAAGAAGAAGGTTACCAGCCTAAAATCGAATCGGTTGATCTCTCACAAATAGTGAAAGAGACAGCTGAACCTTACGTACAGATCGGAAGACAAAAAAAGGTGGCAGTATCTTTAGATATTCAACCGAATGCAGTGATTCAGGCAGACGTGGAAGCTATGAATAAACTGTGCTCATTGTTAATGGACAATGCCAATAAGTATGTTCAGCAGCCAGGAGTCATTAACATCCGTTTAGATCATCAAGCTGGAAATAAAATAAAATTACAAATTACGAATACCGTTAGTGAAATGCCGAAGCAATTTGATCAATTGTTCGATCGTTTTTATCGAGAAGATCAAGCCCGCAAGCATAGTGAAGGCGGTTATGGAATCGGGTTGTCATTGGCGGCGACGATTGTAGAAAATCACCATGGACAAATTAAAGCTGTTCCTTTAGATGATCATACGATTGCCTTTGAAGTGATCTTACCGAGCAAATAAACAGGAACTGGAAAATTTCTAGTCCTTATACATCAAATAATAGATCCTGTAAGAATTTCTCAGAGAAGAATTCTTATGGGATTTTTTTATTTGTCGAGATAAAAAAGGAGTCTTAAGTTTCAATTAAGGTTAAGGGATTATAGTACATCTATCGAACAAAGGAGGAATCAATTATGAGTCATTATCAAAGTACTTTTGAAAGAAAAGAAACCAAGTACTTAATTACGTATAAACAATGGAATGACTTACTAGAGGCTATACAACCATATATGCAGCTAGATCAGTATGGGAAGCACTTGATCACCAATATCTACTATGATACTGAAAAATGGTATTTGATTCGTCAATCCATGAGCAAACCTATCTATAAAGAGAAAGTTCGTTTACGGAGTTATGGTATTCCAAATGAAACAGATCAAGTATACGTTGAGATCAAAAAAAAATTTAATGGCGTTGTTTATAAACGCAGAACGGATATGCATTTGAAAAATGCTGAAAAATTTCTAGGACATCACGAAGTCGCAGATTGCACCACTAACAAACAAATGGTGCAGGAATTTAAATCCGTGTTGACGTTTTACCCAGATTTAAAACCAGCTATGTATATCTCTTATGAGAGGATGGCTTATACCGGAAAACAGGATGACAGTGTTCGGATAACATTTGATCAAGAGATCTTATATCGAACGACGCATTTGTCTTTAGCAGAAGGGTCATATGGACAGCCAATTTTACCAGAAGGGTCCTTGCTGATGGAAATCAAAATTTGCGGTGCCATGCCCCTATGGCTCGCGCGCCTATTATCTGAAATGCGCATTTTTCCTGCAAAATTTTCCAAGTATGCAAATGGATTCCAAGATCATCTAAAAAACAATCAAGAAGGGTTTGTCATCAATGAATGAATTATTTAACAGTTTATATATCGAAAGTACAACAACTTTTTCCATCACTAGTTTTCTGATCTGTACAGTAGTCAGTTTGATTTTAGGCGGTTTAGTGGCTTGGACGTACATGTTTCGCAATCACTATTCCAAAGGCTTTGTAGTCACGTTGTTCCTCTTGCCAGCCATTGTGGAAATGGTTATCATGCTCGTTAATGGAAATGTCGGAGCTGGTGTAGCCGTTATGGGAGCCTTCAGTTTGGTTCGGTTCCGATCAGTAGCCGGTTCAGCGAAAGAAATTGCCAGCATTTTCTTGGCAATGGCGCTAGGTCTAGCAACAGGAATGGGCTACATTGCGATAGCTGTCGTATTTGCGGTGATCATTTGTGCCGTTATGATGGGCTTGAATTACTCCAATTTTGGTGAAATGAATGAAAATGCTCGCTGGCTCAGAGTGACGTTGCCAGAAAATATAGATTACACCACGGTTTTCGAAGATATTTTTGAAAAATATCTCTCTGCCCATCAAATGATGAATGTGAAAACAACTAACATGGGTAGCCTATTTCGTTTAGAATATATGATTGAATTAAAAGATGTCTCATTAGAAAAAGAGTTGATTGATGAATTACGTTGTAAAAATGGGAACTTGGAGATCGTTTGCGGTCGTTCAGTAACGGGAAGGGAAGAATTGTAATGAAGAATAAAATAAGCACTATTTTAGTAGCCTCACTTATGTTCACTGGAATCTTGGCTGGTTGCCAAGCAACGGCTTCGGAGGATCAATCTGTTGAGTCTAATGAAACAACTACAAGCACTGGTAATTCACAAAGTTCAGTAGACTACGATATAACATTTAGTTCAGATGATCTTGAAGTAGGGTATGATGAATCAGCTATCACTACTATTGAATTGACAGATGACCAAAGTACCAGCAGCGGTGAAGGGGTAACAATCGAAGGAAACGTAGTTACTATTGAATCAGGAGGCTCTTATCTGATTAGCGGGACCCTTTCAGATGGGCAAATCAATGTTACTGCTCCTGATACAGAAGAAGTTCATTTAATTTTTGACGGAGTGGAAATCAGTTCGTCCACAAGTGCCCCTTTATTGATCGAAGAAGCTGATAAAGTATTCGTGACATTAGCAGAAGGCTCCCAAAATACATTGACCGATAAAGCGGGCAGTACAGCCACTATTGGGACTGGGACAGATGAAACAAACATTGACGGAACAATCTTCAGTAAATCAGATTTAACATTGAACGGCTCAGGAAGTTTGACGATCAATGGGAATACCAAGCACGGCATTGTTTCAAAGGATGATTTGATTATTACTGGTGGTACTTACGACATTACTGCAGCAGGGCAAGGTTTATCAGGAAAAGATGCAGTCAAAATAAAAGATGGTACATTTACATTAACTACGAGTGCGGATGCAATCCAGTCGGATAATGCAGAAGAAGCTGGCAGAGGATTTGTTTATATTGCTGATGGGGAGTTCACGATTGACACACAACAAGATGCGATACAAGCAGAAACATTGTTGCAAATTGATGGAGGTACATTTGATATTATAGCAGGCGGCGGCAGCGAGAATGCCGTGGTCAAAACTTCTGAAGGCGAAGCCTTCTTTAAGCAAATGGAAGAAGAACAAGAAGATAGCGCAGACGCTGATGCTGCAGATTCAACCAGTATGAAAGGTTTGAAAACTGCAGGAGAGTTGATTGTAAATAATGGGACGATCACTATAGATGCTGCGGATGACACGGTCCACAGTGATGGCAATTTAACACTGACAGGTGGTACATTGACTTTAGTGTCTGGAGATGATGGATTACATGCTGATGGCGACTTGCTGTTGAACGGGGCAAATGTGGCTATTACAGAAAGTTATGAAGGAATCGAGGGCAAGACCATCACGATCAGTGCTGGTGAAATTTCAGTTAAGGCTAGTGATGATGGATTAAACGCATCAAGTGGATCAACAACGACAACTGATCAAGCGGGAGCAGATCCATTTTCCAGCAATAGTGAGAACAAACTGATTATTTCTGGAGGAACGGTCTCTGTAGACAGCAGCGGAGATGGATTAGATTCAAACGGAACTCTTGAAATTTCAGGTGGCAATACGACAATAAGCGGTCCCGAAAATAGTGGTAATGGAACCATTGATTCAAATGGTGAAGCTATTATCACCGGGGGAACATTGGTGGGCTCTGGAAGTTCTGGAATGGCAGAAACTTTTTCTGAAAATTCTACTCAAACAAGTGTGCTATACGGATTTGAAAACACCTATGAAGCTGGAAGTGAAATCATAATCAGTGATTCAGAAGGCAATAGTCTTTTAACATGGACAGCCGATAAAAGTTTTAATTCTGTACAATTCAGTTCAGATGATTTAACGGTAGGTGAGACATACACGATAAGTATTGACGATGAGGACTTTGAAGTAACGATAGAGTCTACTTCAACTACGGCAGGTATCACAACAGGACAAATGGGAGGCGGAATGCAACAACCTAGAGAAGGCATGGGACAACCTCCTGCTAATGGAGACGGTATGCAAAAACCAGGTGAGACAGAAACAGGAGAAGATTCATTTTAGAAAAGAAATTGTGCGTAAATTAAAAGAACTTGGAAGTATCAATTGAGTATAATCGAAAAAATAGAGCGGGAAAAAAGCCGGCCTCCCCTTATGAGATGCTTTGTCTCATAAGGGGAGGCCGGCTTTTATATTCAATGGTCAAAACGTCTTTTATCTCGCTCTCATTTTAGCTGTTGAGTGTCATACTTCTTTTTATATTCTCAAGCAGATTTCCAGCTTTTTGTTGATTTTCAAAGAGAGAATATTCGTCATCCTCCATCTCCCAAAAAATATGTTCGACATCAGTGAGTATATTACTAAGTAAATGATTCTTCCGTGCGGTACTTAATTTTTCTGAGCGAATGATCGCTTCATAATTTGCTTGAAGTTCTTCCACTAAACCTAACAAGTAGAGACCCTCCTTATAGATGATGTTTTTTATTATAAAATATTTCTTTCTAGTTCGCATTCTTTTAGCTTAGAAGAGGGAATCATTCATTAATATACCGATAAACGACGTCAGAGTTGAAAATGATTTGGTAGAGCTGTGAAAAATATGGTAAAATGAGAGGTTGTGATTATTTCTAAACAAAGTAAATGGGTCAAATTGGAGGTAAAGATGTAAAAGCGCCGATTAATTGAAATAGATGCACGATCAAAAGAACTGTGAATAGAAATGGAGTACAAGATTAATGAATAGATTAGTAACGTTATTAGGAATTATTGTTATGTTGGGTGTTTTATATCTTTTATCAGATAATAAAAAAGCTATCAATAAAAAAACGGTAGGTGTTGCCTTGGCGGCACAAGTTGTATTGGCCTTATTTTTAATTAAAGTCCCCTTAGGAAGCTGGCTGATCAGACAATTAGCAGCAGCTGTAACAAAATTATTCAGTTTTGCAAATGAGGGACTATCATTTGTTTTTGGAGATTTATTCGGGCAAGGGTATTTCTTTATTGATGTCTTAGGCGTTATTATTTTCTTATCGGGCTTAACAGGTATCCTAGGATATTTAGGAGTCGTGGGCTGGATTGTAAAAATAATTGGCGGTGCTGTAGGTAAATTGACCGGTACAGAAAAAGCTGAATCTTTTGTGGCAGTTGCAAATATGCTGCTGGGACAAACTGAATCACCCTTTTTAGTCGCAAAGTACTTACCTAAAATGACGAAATCTGAATTGATGACGGTATTAGTTTCCGGAATGGGTTCGATGTCAGCGTCTATTTTAGTAGGTTATAATCTATTGGGAATCCCGATGGAATGGCTTCTTGTAACAACTGCTATGGTTCCTTTTGGATCTCTTTTAGTAGCTAAGATGTTGACACCTGAAACGGAAATCAGTCAAGTATCTGATGTAACGTTAGACCGCAAAGGCGACAATACATCTGTTTTTTCTGCCATGGCAGAAGGGATCAACAATGGACTGCAAATGGTGTTGGGAATCGGTGCGAGCTTGATAGCTGGTATTTCTATTGTAGCTTTATTAAATAGTATCTTAGGATTAGTAGGAACGAGTTTTACGCAATTATTGGGTTATATCTTTATGCCATTGGGTTGGTTGATGGGATTAAATGGAGCAGAGTCAAGAATAGCAGGACAAGTCTTAGGGACTAAGTTGTCAATCAATGAATTTGTGGCTTACGCAGATTTGGCACCTATGATGGGAGAGTTATCGGATAGAGCTGTAGCGTTGTTGTCGATTGCTGTCGGAAGTTTTGGAGCTTTTTCTAGTATTGCCATTTGTGTAACTGGTCTAACTGTTTTTGCACCAAACAGAAAAAATGATTTGTCTAATTTAGCTTTTCGAGGAATGTTAGGCGGTTTTATTGTGCCAGTACTATCTGCTATGTTTATCGGATTATTTTTATAAAATGTTATATGTTGAAAGAGAGTGAGACAAAAGTCATTTTGACCATTGAATATAAGCCAGCCTTTTGGAACGCGTTTAAAAGCACTGACTTACTGTGTCTTATATTTTTTAAAAAGCACTAAATGTGCTAACCTGAAAGAGAAGCAAGGAAGGTGATCAAATGTTAAGAACAATATTGCCAAAAGAACTGATTCAGTTAGCACAGCAAAGGGCAGCAGGGTTTCCTGTGGAAGGGTTTTTACGTGGAGAAGGGCCAGAAAATCCTCAAGCTTTGCTGATTGGAGAAGCTCCGGGAGCGGTGGAAGTGACTACAGCTGAAGACCATCCATTTGCCGGACGGGCAGGTATTGAATTGATGAAATTTTTGGATACAGCCGGTTTATCCAGAGAAAATACGTATATTACAAGTGTCTTCCATAGCCGACCGTTTAAAGATCGTTTGAAACTCAATAAGCGCACGGGAATGGAAGAAGTGAAACGCTACAATCGCAAACCGAGCGGTAAAGAAGTCTTAGCTCATGCACCACTGACAGATTATGAAATTCGTCATATCGATGCACCGTTGATTGTTTTATTGGGCACATCAGCTATCGAGCGAGTACTCGGGAAGCAAGCTGCAGTAAAAGATCTTCACGGAAAAGTACTGACCACATCGGTTCAATATTTAGCAGATCTTGAAGATGGCACTTATCGCTGGACTGATAAAAAATATTCTGTTTTATGTACCTATCATCCTGCCAGCATATTTTACAATCGGCAGTTGGAAGCAGAGATTCAGGAAGACATGCGCGCAGTGAAAAACTGGTTGGAAAATATGGACATGCATGAAAATAAATAAACAGTTAAATATAAAAAGAGATTTCTTTATGGGTGGTATAGCTCCTATAAGAAATCTCTTTTTATATGCATTATTTTTGAATACATTATTTAATTGGTGTGGATTTTTCTAAAAAAATCCACATTTAAAAGTGAGTGAATATGAAAGTAATCTCATTATTTGTTAAAGAATGAGCAATATACCGATGAGTGATATGAAATTAAAAAAGGTAGGGAATATACCATGATCGGTGCCTAGACCAATATATTTAGAGGGATTGAATAAATGTTTTGTTGATGGAACAGCTTTTTGAATCTTTGGAAAATGAGAGTTTAGTGAAGAAGAAAGAAACATTTGTGGTTGAACTATTTTAAAGATTGTGATAAATTTAACTTGTTAAAAAGATTTGTGAAATTATTAATTAGATAACATCATTTTTATTCATTATTCAGTTTATAAAAATTTAGAGAGGTTGATTGAGATGGAAGAGAATGTGAAATATACAGCCAAAGATTATTTGAACAAAGTTTTAGGAGGAACAGCTTCAGGAATCGTTATTGGACTGATTGCTAATGCTATATTAGGTTCAGTTTTTAAAGCCCTTATTCCATATGGCTCAATATTCGTGCTATTATCAAGTGTCGTTACGATCATGCAATTTATTACTCCAGCTATTATTGGTGTTCTGGTAGCCATGCAATTCAAAATGAACGGAATGGAAAGTGTCATTATAGGAGCTGCAACTTTTTTAGGATCAGGGGCTTATAAAGTCACTGAAGCAGGAGTACAATTAGTAGGGATCGGTGATTTGATCAATGTGATGATCGTCTCAGCCATCGCTGTATACGTGACTCGTTTACTGCAAGGTCGTTTAGGCTCATTGACGCTGATTCTTATGCCGATCATTGTGGGAGCAGGGGTAGGAACGATTGGTTTGATCATGCTTCCTTATGTAGGTATGGTAACTTCTTCTGTTGGAAACTTGATCAATAGTTTCACAACGTTGCAACCATTGCTGATGACTATTTTAATCTCAGTGGCATTTGCTATTCTTATTATTTCGCCAATCTCAACAGTAGCGATTGGAATAGCTATTGGTGTTGCAGGATTAGGAGCTGGGGCAGCCGCAGTAGGAGTAACTGCTTGTACAGCTATTTTAGTCATCGGTTCATTACGTATCAATCAATCTGGAACAACATTAGCTATCTTGCTGGGTGCTATGAAAATGATGATCCCAAATTTGATCAAATACCCTAAAATCATGGTTCCTATTGTATTAAACGCAATCGTTTCAGGAGTTGGAGTGTACATGTTAACAATCCAAGGAACACCGCAAACAGCAGGTTTTGGAATTGTCGGTTTAGTTGGACCAATACAAGCCTTCAATATGGGGACAAGTTTAATCAGTGTGGCTTTAGCCTACTTTATTATTCCTTTTGTTGGAGGTTTCTTGATCGATATGCTGTGCAACAAAGTGCTGCGTATTTATGAAGATGAAATATTTAAATTTATTCCAGCTTCAAATTAATTTATAATGAATCATATAAAGATTATTGGAGGATTTTAGAATGAAAATAGCAATTGCAGGTTCAGGAGCTTTAGGATGCGGATTTGGTTATATGATGCAAAAGGGTGGAAATGACGTCACATTATTGGACTTTTGGGAAGACCATATTCGTGCGATTCGTGAAAATGGATTATCTGTTACCCTGAATGGGAAAGAAGATACTGTTTCCATTCCCGTCGGAAAACCCGACGAAATCAAGGATACATTTGATGTGGTCTTTATTTTCACAAAATCAATGGGTCTAAGACATATGCTGGAACAAATCAAACACCTATTAACAGATGATACTAAAGTAGTTTGTTTATTGAATGGATTAGGACATGCCAATACGATTTCAGAATATATTCCTAAAAAAAATATCATCATGGGAACAACCGTCTGGACTGGCGGAATCGATGCTCCAGGAAAAACACACTTTATGGGAGAAGGTCCGGTTGAAGTACAAAACAGTGATGAAAGCGAAGAACAAGGTACTCGTGAAGTCGTTAAAATGATGGCAGATTGCGGATTAAACGGAGTATACAGTCAAGATGTCCACTTTACAACGTGGAGAAAAGCTTGTGTTAACGGAACGATGAATGCTTTATGTTCTGTCTTGGATTGCAATATCAAAGAATTGTTTGAAAATTCTCAAACTGATAACTTAGTTACAGGTATTGTAAAAGAATTCTCTCGTGTTGCTGAGACAGAAGGAGTACAACTGAATATAGATGAGACAGTGGCTTACTTAAAAGTGGTAGCCGCAAAAGTTGGCGGACACTACCCGTCGATGCACCAAGATTTATCAAACAAACGCCCAACTGAAATTGACTTCTTAAACGGTTTAGTTGCTAAAGAATCCGAAAAACAAGGATTCGAAGCACCATACAGCAAACAAATTACCCAACTGATCCATGCTAAAGAAGATATTTTAGGAATCAAACGTTAAATAGACAAGGCAAGTCAGGAGATTATTCTCTATGACTTGCCTTTTTTAATAGAATGGAGAAGGGGCTGTAAGTAACGCACATTGTTAGGTTATCAAAAAACATTTGCGTATAATGGGAGTAGAACTATTTTTTGAAGGAGTGCGTTGTAGATGGCAGAATATAAAAGACTACCTGATCATATTGGGATCATTCCGGATGGCAATCGAAGATGGGCGCAAGGCCAAGGTTTAGGTAAGCAGGAAGGCTACCAGCATGGGATTATGCCAGGCCTAGAATTGTACCATCTAGGATTAGAATTGGGCATCAAAGAAATGACTTTTTATGGATTTACAGTCGACAATACTAAGCGTCCTTCAGAACAGACGAAAGCTTTTCAACAAGCCTGTATAGACGCTGTAAATCAGTTGAAAGACCGAGAAGCTGATTTGTTGGTCATCGGTAATACAGAATCGAAAATGTTTCCTGAAGAACTATTGCCTTATACTAAACGAACTAAATTTGGAAAAGGGCTCATCAAAATCAATTTCTTAGTTAATTACGGTTGGAATTGGGATTTGAATTATCCTGCTAAACAAGCAGACTTTGATCCAAATGAAGACATCGTAAAAAATATTGCTTCTTCAGAGATCTCTCGGATGGATTTGATTATTCGCTGGGGCGGCAGAAGAAGATTAAGCGGATTTTTACCGATTCAATCTATTTATTCTGATTTTTATGTTGTTGATGAACTATGGCCTGATTACCACATTGACCAAGTCCATAGTGCTTTGAAATGGTACCAAGACCAAGATGTGACATTGGGCGGATAATGAAGAGAGCGAGGAAAAAGACGTTTTGACCATTGGATATAAGCCAGCTACCCCTTATGAGATGCTTTTTCTTATAAGGAGAGGCTGGCTTATAGGCATGTGGTCAGGCTTTTGGAGTGCGTTTAAAAGCACCCGCTTAGTGTGACAAAGATTAAGGCTATTGTCCCAACCTCTTGGGTCAATATTTCTTTTTAGGGTGACGATCGACGGCTTCAGGGTATTTCACTAAAAGATCTTTACCTGCTTCTGTCAAAACATAGCCTCTTACTTTAATATAAGGAGCAATTTGCTCTTCTGTCAATTGTTCTTTCGTCAATTGTTCTTTCGTCAATTCGATCAATTCAGGTTTCTTGAATTTAGAATAACCTGTTACTCCTAATTGTTTTAGAACAGCTTTTAATTGTGCAGCATTCAAATGATCTAAAGAATCCATTGCGGAAAGCTCGACTGCATAGCCTTTATCTTGAACTTCATCTAGTGCTCGTCTGCCATTGATGCCATAGTCGTATTCAAAATATTTCGGGTATACACTTGCATTTGTAAATGTGCCGAAATTGATTCGCCACAATAAAATCAGGTGTCCAGGTAAAATATCTTCTTCGTAACGGATCAAATTCCGTTTTGGAACTAGCTTTTCTGAACCGATTTCGACTAAACTCAACCATTCCTCTAAATCGCGCTTTGGCGAGATATAGGGAACTTCTGCAGAATTCTCATAAAGAGAAAAAACCTTTTGTACAGCCGGGTCTTCTAAATTTAAATGACTATTTTGTTTCTCAATGTTATGTATATTCATAAATGAACTCCTTTTAATTAGTTTAAGAAATCTAAGGCAATTTGTTGATTGATCTCAATACTGTCGTAAAAATCTTTGATCTTCACAAATTCATTCGGGTGATGAGGATAATTTGTTCATCATCCACCGCTCCTTTATTTCTTGATATAATTCTTATTCTATACCAACTATGGAGTCTTCACAATTCAAATCAAGAATATAACGAGTGATTTAAGAGTGGCCTGCGAGTAGGCATGATTCAAAGTGAAGGGTAATTTGGAACCAATTATAGAAAAATCATCATTTAGACCGATGTCATCATAAGATCTTTCTTCTATAATAAATAATGTGATTAATAGAACGGCAATATTTAAAGAGGAGAAGAAGATACATGAAAGTATTGGGAAATATAATATGGTTTATTTTAGGCGGATTTATCGGATTTCTGTCATGGGGAATTTTAGGTATTTTATGGTCGCTCACGTTTGTAGGAATTCCGATCGGTGCCCAGTGTTTTAAATTTGCTAAAATGTCAGCAGCTCCGTTTGGGAAGGATATCCACTTCAGTGATAGCGGATCTTCGCTTTTGATCAATATCATTTGGTTGATACTTGGCGGTTTTGCGATCGTAGGAGAAGAAATCATGCTGGGGATTATTTTCTGTCTGACAATTGTAGGGATTCCTTTTGGGATGCAGCATTTCAAGCATGCTAAATTAGCTTTATTACCAGTTGGATCAGAAATATACCGCACTTAAGCTTATAAAAAAACAAACTAAAAAACAGTCCCAAAATGATCGTTCATTTTGGGACTGTTTTTAGTTTATGCTTCAAAATCAAATGAGTCGCCTAATCCTTTTTCAAGAGCTCGTTTATATACTTCCCCAGCAATGGCCACATCCATCGCTCCAGTTCCGATTGGGATGCAGATCGTAATATCATTAGACAAGTCACCAGCGGAGGTTTTTTCAAGCGCCAATTCGCCTAATGTCGTAAAGATATCGTCTTTTGATATTTTACCTTCATGAGTTAGATGTTTTAAAGCTCCGCGGTGAAGAGCTTGTTCTACATGATCAACAATAATTTTGTCAGCTTTTAGAATCAAATCGTCTTCGATTTCTTGGAATGAACCAAGCGGGAAGACAATCGTGCCGGGCTTGACCCATTCCGTTTTGATAATCGGTTCTTGAGCTGGAGTCACAGTGATCAGCACATCTGCTTGGCTAGCTTCTTCAGCATCTTCAACAACACGAATCTTCCCGCTAACGATATCCTTCATGTCTTCTGCAAATTGTTCCGCTGTTGAGCGACGGTGGTTCCAGACAATCAATTCTGAAATATCAAATAAATTTGAAATAGCGATGATGTTAGTACTAGCTTGCATACCTGCACCGTACATACCAACTGTAATAGAAGGTTTCTTTACTAAATAACGCAAAGCATTAGCTGTTTGTGCTCCAGTCCTCATATTAGTGATATACGCTCCCTCTAGAGCTGCAGTAAAAGTGCCTAAATGAGGATTGATAAGAAGGATCATTGCTGTGATGTAAGGCAGCCCAGCTTTTTTACGTTCGCCCAAAAATCCGCCGACCCATTTTAATCCTGCAATATCTTGCCAGCCGATATAAGCAGGCATCGCATTCATAAAGCCCTCATATGGAGGATAACCGCCAGTTTCTCCTAAATCTAAGGTTAATTTAGTGGGATTGATGACAGTACCATCACCAAGACCTTGAAATGTTTTATGTACAATAGCATTGAAATCTCCTATGTCCAATAAATCTTTAATAGTTGTTTGATTGATTAAAAGTGTATTCTTTTCTTTCAGAATAACCCCTCCTTTTTTATTCAGAGAGATCCTCTCTGTTAGAAACTGTATGATATATTTAACGACTCTTTTATGTGTTGCATAACACACGGTGAGTTTATTATAGCATGTAATAGAAAACTTACGATACATTTTTTTAGACGTTCGAAAGCTAGCTTCTATAGTACAATGATTCTTATGGCAAACCCAAAACAAAACCTTCTAAACAGATAGAAGGAATCTATTTGCCGAATGAAATCTTCGACTAAGTGTTGATGAATCCTTATAATAAGAATAAACAAATAGTGTAAGGAGTGTATAGCAATGGCAAAAGTATTTGATATCAAAGAAAACAAACCATATCCAAACAGTTCATTACCTGTTTTGTTTTATCCTGAAGCAGTCAAAGAGCTGGCAAATTCTAAAAACAACGGAGAAGAAGTGCAACTATTTCTAGAAAAAAATGGATACACCAATGGATGGATAGGCGGAATATTTACTTACCACCATTTCCACTCAAATACACATGAAGTGTTGGTCTGCATTTCGGGAGAAGCCCAAGTCCAACTAGGCGGCCCTGATCGTGAAATTTATCCTTTCAAAATGGGAGATGCTCTGCTGCTTCCGGCCGGTGTGGCGCATAAGCTCATTAAAGCAACCGATGATTTTCAAATTGTGGGAGCTTATCCAGAAGGCAAAGAGCCGGATATGCAAAAAGGAGATACTAATAATTATGAAGAAATGAAAATAAATATTTCTCGACTCGGTATCCCAGAGTATGATCCAATCGAAAAAACGCAGGGCGGAGTGTTTGAATATTGGGATAAATTTATGATCAACTAAACAACCCGTAGGAGGAAATAGATAGTGGGGAAAATACAAGAATTGATCGCAGGTACAACGTGGGAACTGATTTCTTTTCAATCAGAAGATAAAAATGGAGAAATCATCTACCCCCTAGGAAAAGATGCCAAAGGTTTTATTCTATTCACTTTAGATAATCGGATTTCCGTTCATATCATGGCGGCTGACAGGAATGGGAATACTGGTATCCTGTTTCTGACTGAAGCAGAAAAAAAGATGGCAGAATTAGGATATCATGCTTATTCGGGTCCATTTGTAATTGATGAGGAAGCAAAAATACTTGAAACACATGTTGAAGTCAGTTTGGTGTCTTCTTATGTAGGATCTAAACAAGCACGCAAAGTAAAGACTGAAGGAGATATGTTGTATTTATCAAATGTCCAACATCCAGAAAGAAAACTAGTCTGGAGAAGATTAAAGAAGTAGAAAGTAAGCGAGGTCGGGATATCTCTGTGACATACTAAGTGGGTGCTTTTAAACGCGTTCCAAAAGCCTGACCCCATGCCTATAAGCCAGTCTCCCCTTATGAGATGCTTTTTCTCATAAGGGGAGGCTGGCTTATATTCAATGGTCAAAACGTTTTTTGTCCCGCTTTCGTTTAAATATTTTCCAATAATTGCAATATTATAAGTCATTGTTAGATATAATAGAATCAGTATAAAGAGTCATCTAGCTTTATTTAGGTTGAATAAATTTATATCCTGAAAATTAAAGGAGAAGTGGCACGAATATGAGTGGAAAACAGCAAGGTACAAGCTGGTCTTTAAAGGAGTTTACAAATCGGAAATTTAATATACTGGAAGAAAAGAGTACAATCAAAACAGAAATTTTAGCCGGATTGACAAGTTTCATCTCGATATCCTATATTATTGCAGTCAATGCTTCGGTGTTGAGTACAACAGGTATGGATTATGGTGCTGTAACTATCGCGACCGTCTTTAGTGCGGTAGTCGGTTGTTTATTGATGGCCTTTCTAGCCAACTCCCCATTGATCATCACACCTGGAATGAGCGATAATGCTTTCTTTGCTTTTACGCTAGTAGGAGCTTTCGGTTTGACTAGTCCTCAAGCATTAACGGTTGTATTGGTAGTAGGAATCTTGTTTACAGTGATCGCCGCTTCTAAGATAGCTCTTAAACTAGCCTCTGCAATTCCAGGAACATTGGTTTCAGGAATGAGCGTGGCTATCGGGTTTTTCGTAATGTTTTTAGGATTAAAAGATGGTGGGATAATCATCGGGAATGAAGGGACATTAGTAGCGTTAGGAAATTTAAGTGATCCTCTTCCGTTGACTACATTATTAACGTTGCTGATTGCAGTCATTTTATTCGAAAGAAAAGTGCCAGCTAATTTTTTGATCAGCATTGTAGCCGGTACTTTGATCGGTATAGCCACAGGAGTAGTCAATCTATCAGAAGTGACGGATTTTTCATTTACCTTGACTCCGTTTATAGAAGGAATTGGGCAATTTGATTTCAGTTCAATATTGACACTCGATTTTTGGATTGCAGTTTTTGCGCTGTTGATGATGGTTTTATTCCAAAATTTAGGTTCACAATTAAGTATGCTACCTGACAGAAAAAAATTGCCTAAAGCTTATCTGTCAAATGCAATCTCTACTTTAGTTTCTGCTGTGTTGGGATGCAACTCTACAAGTACTACTGCTGAAGGCGCAACGGGCGTGGCAGCAGGTGGGAGAACAGGGCTGACTTCCTTAACGGCTGGCCTATTATTTATTCCTGCTTTGTTTATCTTACCGATATTAAGTCTTATTCCGATGAGTGCTGTTGCACCAATTTTAATCATTGTTGGAGCCAGCATGATCCAAGGGAATATTAAGAAAATTCCTTTTGATGAATTCTCAGATGCCTTTCCAGCGTTATTTACGATCATCATGACCTTATTGACTTTTAATATAGCTGATGGAATAGCATTCGGATTTATTTCTTACACGCTATTGAAACTAGTCAAAAACGATACAAAAGAGTTGACCGGAACAACAGTTTTATTATCTGTCATTTTTATTCTTTATTTTGTATTGTCCTTTATTTAAAATCAAAAACCTAGCGGGACGAGTCGATGTAAAATACGACCGTGTTTAGCTAGGTTTTTAGTTATTTAAGAAAAGGTGAAGTTTCTTTAGATTTGTCAAAATTCAATATATATTTATTGATATTCGATAAATAAATGGTAGAATAATTTCAAGAAATAAAAGGAGGAGTAGAATGTGAAAAATGGATCTACATTCTTACTGAAAGCAGCAGTGTTCTTGATGGGGCTGCCCGTTTTAATATTAGCAGTCATTTTATGGTTTCAAATAGGATCGGTAGCAATAACAGAAGCATTTAAGGGAGGGACGTTAGGGTATATTATTCTAGGTATTTTAACTGGATTGACTTTATCTATGATTCCGTATTATGCTTCATTGTATCAAGCATTTAAAATGCTGACATATATTGACCGCAACAAAGCTTTTTCTGCATTATCTGTAGCAGCTTTAAAGAAAATCAAGAAGTATGCTCTTATCATTTGTGGTTTGTATATTCTGATCTCACCACTGGTTTTCGCCGTAGCACAATGGGATGATGCGCCAGGACTTGTCATTATAGGAATGATACCAGCTTTTGCTGCACTGGTGGTATCTGTATTTGCTGCAGTTCTCCAAAGGCTTTTACAAGAAGCTATTGAGTTAAAATCTGAAAATGAATTAACCGTTTGAGGTGAATAATATGGCAATTAGAATCAATATTGATGTGCTGTTGGCGAAAAGAAAGATGAGTGTAACGGAGCTTTCCGAAAAAGTAGGGATAACGATGGCCAATATTTCTATTCTGAAAAACGGAAAAGCTAAAGCGATTCGGTTTTCAACTCTAGAAGCTTTGTGCAAAGCTTTAGACTGCCAACCGGGAGATATTTTAGGATACACAATGGATGAGTGAAAGATAGTTTACAAGTCTAGTGTTTAGTAAAACATATAGTCATAAATAATAAAAACCAATGCATCTTTTTTATGAAAAGAGAGCTGCACTGGTTTTCAGTTTATTAAGCTTTAGTGTTGAAACTATTATCTTTAATTATTAATAGAATGCCGGTAAAGTACACGACCATTAATAGAACAAACCAGACAACTCGAAGGTTTGCAATCGTTAAGACGACCCCGATAGCAGCAAATAATATCAACCATAGTTGCCTGTTGCGGGTGTATATTTGGTAAAGGCCAAACCAAAGAATCAGTATAATGACTAGACCGACAATAATATATCCAATTAAAGCAGAGTTGTCACTAGCTCCATTTCCTAATCCTAAAGTTAGTTGGGTCAAGCCAAACAGTACAAAGATCAGCAGTAAAGAAACGATAGTATTAAAAATAGAAAGAATAGCTAATCCAACGATTCGCATATAAGTTGCCACCTTATAATTAGTTGTCATCCCAATAGTAGCATAAAGTGAATTTCACTTGTATTAATAAGGATGCTTCTTAGAAAGAAAGGTTAAAAATAAAAAACAGTATTCTACCTTGTAAAGATAGAGCACTGTTTTTATCAAAAATAAAGCCTAATCACTATTCTACTGCAAAAGTAATCTTTTCAACACGATCTACTTCATCTAAGTCGACATCTGTTTGGCCAACTTTTAAGCGGTTATCTGCGACTAAATAGAAAACTTGTGTTTCTGAAATAGGTTCCATAGCATATTCAAAATCTAAATTTTCTGACAGCATAATTTCTTCTAGTACTTCACCATCTTGAACTAAGAAAAGTTTGTCTCCGCCTTCAATGTAACCATTAACTAAATAACTGTTATCTTCCGAAGGGTAAGATGTGTAACCTTCATCTGTCCATTCTACACCAGAATTAAAATCTAGACTTACAGAGGGACGTTCGTCCTCTGAGCTGCCTTCTATAATTTGACTCATGATTTCGTCCGGACTTGCTATAGTAGATCCAGGGCTTTCGCTGGTTTCTTCATTGCCACAAGCGAAAAGAGAAAGCGAAATCACTGCCAATGGTCCAATTAATTTTTTTAACATATTCTATTCCTCCTTATAATTTACCGAAAGTTAGTGTAGCACGATTGTTATATAAAAAAACAAATATGAGAATTAAAAAATTGGTTTTTAGTTTGTTTTAATGGAAGACACATTTATTCGATATGGATTGAGAGCACTGTCATTTACGTAAACAGAAATAAATGATCGAAAGACGTAGTGAAAAATAATGAGAGAGCAGAAGGGAGAATACAAAGCAAAGCTCTTGGTATTAAATGAAAATGAGAAGTGGTTAGTAACAAGTTTCTTCTATAATATAAAGCGATAATCGGTTTAAATGAAAAATAAATAGAATGTAAAAATAAACAAAAAAAGCATAAAAATACTATTGACGACTTTTAAAAACGATGATAATATATAGAAGTTGTCACGGCAACACGGCTTAAACAAAGCCAAACAACAAAAAAATAATTTCAAAAAATTGTTGACACCAAGTCACTGCTCTGATATTATTAAGAAGTTGTCACGAAGACGACGCAAAC
>NZ_JAFEMV010000026.1 GCF_016892605.1 Desemzia sp. RIT 804 | reverse complement strand
ATAGCTTTTCGAAGTTATTTTAGTTAATAAATAGAAATTTGTTCTAATAACACCATTAGCCGGCTTAGCTCAGTTGGTAGAGCATCTGATTTGTAATCAGAGGGTCGAGGGTTCAAATCCTTTAGCCGGCATCCTTTGCGGAAGTAGTTCAGTGGTAGAACATCACCTTGCCAAGGTGGGGGTCGCGGGTTCGAATCCCGTCTTCCGC
>NZ_JAFEMV010000025.1 GCF_016892605.1 Desemzia sp. RIT 804 | reverse complement strand
TATAAATCGTATCAGATTTTAAATTGTTCAACGATTTCAAGTTCGCTACTGTTGTGTTGTATTTACGTGCGATTCCAGATAATGTATCACCTGATTGAATCGTGTATTGAGCAGTACTTGTATTGTCTGACGATGGATTGCTTTCTTCTTTAGCTGCGCCATTAACAGTCAGTTTTTGTCCTACATAAATCGTATCAGATTTTAGACTGTTCAACGATTTC
>NZ_JAFEMV010000024.1 GCF_016892605.1 Desemzia sp. RIT 804 | reverse complement strand
GAACTAGGTTGGATCGATAAACGTGGTCTAGATATTGAAACAGTAACTGCTACAAAAAATATCCAATATGCAGCAAAAATTAGTCGTTCGACAGATGGAATCAATACGAAACCGTTTGGAGTAGAAGGCTTTGAAACAAAAATGTTGTCTTCAGAGATCCTAGGAAAAGAAGTTCGTATTATTAAAGAGGCTACGACTCGCAGAGCAACGTGGGCGTTAATAAC
>NZ_JAFEMV010000023.1 GCF_016892605.1 Desemzia sp. RIT 804 | reverse complement strand
AATGCAATGAATAAAATTTAAGCTAATCTGGTCTCGTGGTGTAGGGGTTAACATGTCTGCCTGTCACGCAGAAGATCGCGGGTTCGATTCCCGTCGAGACCGTTTTTGCGGGTGTAGTTTAGTGGTAAAACCTCAGCCTTCCAAGCTGATGATGGGAGTTCGATTCTCCTCACCCGCTTTTAGGGCCTATAGCTCAGCTGGTTAGAGCGCACGCCTGATAAGCGTGAGGTCGATGGTTCGAGTCCATTTAGGCCCATT
>NZ_JAFEMV010000022.1 GCF_016892605.1 Desemzia sp. RIT 804 | reverse complement strand
CTAGTTGCTTGTTAACTAGTATGTTTTGCCTTAACTAAATGCGGGTGTGGCGGAATTGGCAGACGCACTAGATTTAGGATCTAGCGCCGCGAGGCGTGGGGGTTCAAGTCCCTTCACCCGCACCATTTATTTTTTTTGGCAATAAACAGTTGCCGGCTTAGCTCAGTTGGTAGAGCATCTGATTTGTAATCAGAGGGTCGAGGGTTCAAATCCTTTAGCCGGCATTTTTGCGGAAGTAGTTCAGTGGTAGAACATCACCTTGCCAAGGTGGGGGTCGCGGGTTCGAATCCCGTCTTCCGCT
>NZ_JAFEMV010000021.1 GCF_016892605.1 Desemzia sp. RIT 804 | reverse complement strand
TTCTAGCAAAACTAGAATCTTATAACTTGTTCAAAAAAGCCGGGGTGGCGGAACAGGTAGACGCACAGGACTTAAAATCCTGCGGTTAGTGATAACCGTGCCGGTTCGATTCCGGCCCTCGGCACCATTTTTAGCACCCATAGCTCAATTGGATAGAGTACTTGACTACGAATCAAGCGGTTGCAGGTTCGACTCCTGCTGGGTGCATCTCTTTTTGAGAATTGTATGAAGTGTACGGGAATTAGCTCAGCTTGGTAGAGCACTTGGTTTGGGACCAAGGGGTCGCAGGTTCGAATCCTGTATTCCCGAT
>NZ_JAFEMV010000020.1 GCF_016892605.1 Desemzia sp. RIT 804 | reverse complement strand
AAGTTCGCTACTGTTGTGTTGTATTTACGTGCGATTCCAGTTAATGTGTCACCTGACTGAATCGTATATTGAGCAGTACTTGTATTGTCTGTCGATGGTTTGCTTTCTTCTTTAGCTGCGCCATTAACAGTCAGTTTTTGTCCTACATAAATCGTATCAGATTTTAAATTGTTCAACGATTTCAAGTTTGCTACTGTTGTGTTGTATTTACGTGCGATTCCAGTTAATGTATCACCTGATTGAATCGTATATTGAGCAGTACTTGTGTTGCCTGAGTTAGAGTTATCGCCTGTTGATGGCTTACTTTCCTCTTGTACTGTTCCTTTAATTGCTAGTTTTTGTCCTA
>NZ_JAFEMV010000002.1 GCF_016892605.1 Desemzia sp. RIT 804 | reverse complement strand
CTTTTGAATATTATATTTTGGCGGTATAGCCAAGTGGTAAGGCAGAGGTCTGCAAAACCTTCATCACCGGTTCAAATCCGGTTACCGCCTTGTTTGATGATTGATAAAATTTGTTTGTTATACATGCCGGCGTGGCGGAACTGGTAGACGCGCTGGACTCAAAATCCTGTGCCCGCGAGGGCGTGCCGGTTCGATTCCGGCCGCCGGTATTAATGTATGAACTAAAAAGACCTTTGCCCAATTGCGGCAAAGGTCTTTTTGTATGCTATATACAGAATGCCTCTTTGATGGACAATACTCCAATGTGAGCATATGCGTATATTACTGGAAAGAAAGTTATAAAAAAATAGTCAAAAAGGGGATATTAGTTGCTTTCTATGCACAAAATTTGGTAAGTTTATTCTGGTTATAAACTATTTACAGCAATGGAGGAGAAAAAATGGGACAAATTAAATTAACACCGGAAGAGCTAAGAACTTCAGCGGTTAAATACACAAATGGATCAACAGATATTGATAACGTATTATCGATTTTAACTTCTGAGCAAGAAGCAATTCGTGAAAATTGGGAAGGTACAGCATTTGAAAGTTTTGACAATCAATTTACTGAACTAAAACCAAAAATTCAAGAATTTTCGCAATTGTTGCAAGACATCAATACTCAATTGAATTCAGTAGCAGATACTATTGAACAAACAGATCAAGATATTGCTGGACAAATCGGATTCTAAATCGATAATGTACTTATTTTAAAAGCCAAAGGGAAGGGATGAAAATTCCCATCTCTTTGGTTTTTAGTTTAATTTGGAGAGGTGAAGGAAGCAGATGAAAGAAAAAAAGGGGATTTGGTTTAAAATCGGAGGAGCACTAATTGCTTTTTCAGTACTAATGTTTATGTTGAACAATCAAATACAAGATACAAATCAGCATACTGAAACAGCAAAGGGTTCAAAGAATAATGTGTCTGTGAATGTTAAAGGTAAAATGGATATTGCCATTGTCAATGAAGATGAAGGCACAGTTATAGATAACACAGCTTACGATCTAGGATCAAATTACATAAAACAAATTGAGAAAAATGAAGATTACGATTGGTATGTCGTAAGTAGAGGAAGTGCTGAAACGGGATTGAATGAAGGATCATACCAGCTTATGTTGGTTATCCCGAATAACTTTTCAGCCAAAATACTGGATTTGAACGATACAAATCCTGAGAAAGTGGCTGTTCAATACAGAGTCAATGCGAATGGAAATGGAGATCTGGAAGCAGAGGCGAATCGAGTTGGACAGGAAATCGTAAATGGATTAAATCAGCAGCTAGTAGATGTATATGTAGCGACTATTTTAGTGAATCTGTCACAAGCACAAAATAACGTTCAAGAAGTAGTAAACGGCAATAATAACAATATGTTTTCTTATGAAGACCAAGTTTATGGAACAGCTTTGAATTTTGAGTATGCTATTCCAACTATTAAAGCACATACAGATACAAGTCTTCAAGGCAACGAGCGTTTGACAAATACACTTATTGAAAATACAGAAGGATTTACTGAATATAGTCGAACCTTGATGGAATATGATTCTCATATAATGGAATACATAGCATCGTTGGATAGTGATGCATCTTCTTATGCCTCATTTATGGAACAATTGATCAGTATGGATGCGAATTTATTGAATGCAGAAACACAAAATTTATTTCAATCCATTCAGTTGTCCAATAGTCAGTTATTAGCTCAATTCCAACAGCCGTCAGGACCAAGTATGTTAGCTGAAAAGCGAATCGATACATACGCTAGCGAATTTGCTCGGTTACAAAAGTATATGGATGAAATGAATACTAAAATCACTCAACAAGAAGAGCTACTAGACCATCAATTAGCATCTGTGAATACATTCGTGGAAAAACAGATGATGGGATACTATAAAACGAATGGAGCTATTAGTTTAAAGGACTTTTTGTCTTTACATGAAAATGATAGGGAAACCAACGCTTTGTTGAAAGAAATAAAGACGAATGAAGCTCTGCACCAACAAAATGTTTTAGACAATATAGCTGCCTTACCATATTTCGCTATAAATGGTGAGACGAACGCTCAGTTAACGTTGATTAAAAAAGAAGAAACGAAACAATTTATTGAGTCTGTTAATAAACAAACGAGTTACCTAGAAAGCTTCAAGACTACTCCGAACAAAGAAGCAAAAGCACTGAAACAAAGAGTAGCCGATTCGTATGCTGCTTTAAGTCCTTTTGTGAACAACAAAGAAGAAAAGACTTTTTCATTTGAAATAGACAACAGCAATGGGACAATTGAACCTGATAGTATTATTACGGTCAATTTCCCAGAAGGAGTCACTGGTACTTGGGCGAAGGATAACCAAGTAGTAGATGGAAAAGAAGTGATCATTGTCAACGGTTCTTATAAAATTGACAGTCTACCTGAAAATCATGCAGCCAAGCAACAAATTACCGTAGAATTGCTTCAAGAGCAGAAAGAACCGACTCCTATTTATGGAGAACCAGAGCAAACAGATATAGGTGACAAATCGGATACAGAATCTAGCTCAGAAAATAACCTAGAATCAGTTTCAGAAGATAGTAATCCAGAATCTAATGAAGCAGAAGAAACGCCAGCAGCAGAAGAAATAGAGCTGAATAAGCCGATCATAGGTTGGGTGGAAGGCAGAGCTGGGGTCCATTACGTATTTTATGAAGAAATTGATTACTACTCTGACTTAGCAGGAATGGATTATCGTAAAGCTCTAAACGATTACAGTGAAGTGATGGGTGAAGTCAAACAATTGTATCAAGATGTTTTTGACCAAATCGGAATCACGCCAAATAAGGTAACTGCTCCCATTTTTAATGCTTATTCTACAACAGCAGAAGAGTTTTTAAATCGAGATGTGAGAACCTATTTGACGGATATTGTGACGTACACATTGACAGCCAACTTAACGAATTATCATACATTAGCTAGCCAACAGATCAATGCGCGAGCAACCATCAATAATCTTACTGAACAGGTACCTGTTTTGACAAATAAACTAGTAGACATAAGAACTGCAGCTCAAAACAATTCTGAACAAATCGAAGCCCAATTACAACTATTGTCCAACTGGCAAGAACAAATTCAAAATCTGACTGTATTAGGGGCAGAAAGTGCGGTAGATCAAGAGACTAGTTCAGCAACAGCTAAGGATATCCACTCTCAGTTAGGTCAATTGTTACAGTCTAGCGGAAGTTTAATGAGTAATTCGGAAAATACCGTAGAACTGGCTAATTCAGTAGCTGATGTTTTCAAAGATTTTGATAAGGATGTTTCTGTATTGGCATTGAGTAGTGAAGAGTTGTCTTCAGATGCGACTAGTTTAATGAGTCAATTCCAAGAACAAATACAAGAAAACAACGACTTTGCTGGTGGGTTTGTAGAATTGCTGAAAAATACCCATAGTAATGGCGTGTTGAATGAAACGGTTATGGATTTCATTGCTAATCCAGTGGAACAGGACTTCAAAGGATCCGTACAAACAGCGAAAACGGTGAATCCATTTAGCTGGATATTGATGGCATACGGTATTTCGTTATTTGCTGGATATTTAGTAGCCACAAATAATTTGGTTTTCTTGAAAAAAGATGATTTTGATGAATCAAATGCGGCTTTAAAACTAAAAGCTTATCCACTGTTGATTGTAGTAGGTTTAAGCACCATTCTAGGTGTGATTGAAGGAATCGTTAGCGGTAATGTACTGGCTGTTCCTTTTGACTACATGCTCCAATGGACATTGCTTATAACTTTGATTAGTATCGTTTTTACATTGTTGAATTATGGGTTAATCAAACTTTGGAAAAATATTGGCTTAGGAATCAGTATTTATTTCTTGATCGGCTATGTTTTTGTGACGGAGATGATAGGCACAACAGCCAATTTATCTGGCTTCGCACAAGTGGTTCGTAATGCGAATCCTTTGATGTTAGGAGAAAGAGCATTGCGCACGGTTTTAAGTGTACAAAGCGGAGTTGGATATGTGACGGGATTAAGCGCATTTGCCATCACTTTAGTGGCATTATTGTTAATGATTAAACAAAGAACACCTAAACAAGAGGTGGTGTAGAAATGAGAAAAAGAAGTTGCTTTCTTTTGGGAATTACAGGAATGTTATTGTTGTTCTTATATCCGCAAATGGTTTCAGCTGAAGAGCTTCCAGAGTCAAGGAGCGTAAATATCCAAGTAGATCGTTTAGAAGGTGGACCTGAATCGCGTTCAAAATTTTCAACTAATGACAGCGAGCTATTTCACTTAGAGGATACACAGCAATTAAAAACCTACAAAGAGCAACAGCTTGCTTTGAACAAACAGCAAGCCAGTAATTTATTTACCAAACCGATCAAAGACACTACACATGATACACTTGAAAAAGTAAAATTATTTACTTCTCAAACAAATACTAGCACTACAAGACGCGCAACGATTGAAGTGGATTTTCAGTCGTTGGCTTTGGCTAGTCTAACAGAGAATAACTGGTTTTGGTTAGTAGTTGTTTTTGTAGGGTCAGCAGCACTTTTAGCTTCATATCAAATGTATAAGAGGGATAAAAATGCAAGATACTGAACACATCAATATTACATTGATTTTAAAAAATGAAAATCAAGTTGATTTGCGCATTCCAGTTTTTATCAGTGCAGCTGTTTTAGTTCGTCAACTGGAGTCGATTTTCCATTTGGATGAAAAAGAAGGAATGAAGCAAATCAAAGTTCATACAAAAGGATTGATTTTAACAGAAGATCAACAGCTTTATGACTATCCGATAACGGATGGAGACATTATAGAAATTATTTAAGGAGAACCTCATGGAGCAAATAAATAACAACACACAGCCTATGACAATCACTTTCGGCAATACCGAATTTGAATACAGTAAAACCGAACAACATTGGACAGTTACGATGATCAAATCGGAAGCTAACTTAAAAGATGATCAACAACTAGCGGTTTTAAAAGTGTCGGAAACTAATTTTTTGCCATGTACTTATGAAGTGACTGAAGACAAGTTGATTTTTCAATATACTATCGAGCGTCCAGGTTTTACAGTTCAAGAAATACAAGCATTGGACAACACTGAAAAACTAAAAGCAGTTGTAAACTTGCTATCGGTTGAACGTTTCAGTCAATTTCCGTATACTTTTTTTCTACATCCAGAAAACATTTATTATGACTATAATTTAATTCCCTCAATTGCTTATCGAGGGATAAAAGATCAAATGCCGCCGATGGAAATGAATGAAGAATTTTTACTGCGCAATATCAAAAGTTACGTTATCAGTTTGTTTCAGACAGAATATCATTTCAACGATTTGTATGAAGGTAATTTGGAAAATATTACGGGCAATGAATTTATTATGCGTATCAAAAACGCGGAAACTTTTGAGCAATTGGCAGATTATCTTAAAAAGATGTACCTGCAAAAAACGGAAGAAGATAAAGTGAAGTATCAAAGAGTCGGTAAAAAGAAATACAGCTGGTCTCGGCAGTTATCTATTTGGTTCGGAGCTGCCTTGGTCATTTCTTTAGCTGCACTTGTTTATTTTGTATTTATACGCAGCCCTTTTCAAAATCGGTTATTAGAAGCAGACGCTCACTTTGTCCAAAGCAATTATACAGATGTGGTGTCTACATTAAATTCAGTAGATCGCACCGATTTACCGGTCATGCAAAAATACATGTTGGCTTACTCAGTCGTGCAAGGGCAAAATTTTAATGAAGAACAAAAGAGTGTGATCTTGAACAACGTCAGTTTAAAATCAGATATGAATTATTTAGATTTTTGGGTCTACATTGGGCGGGGCGATTTTGAAGGAGCTATTGATGTAGCGAAGAAAATTGGCGATTATGATTTGATATTGTATAGCTTAGTTCAAATTCGCGAGCAGATCATCAATAACCCCGATTTAAGTGGGGAAGAACGAGAAGAACAATTGAATCATTATGAGAGCCAGCATGATGAATATACCAAGGAAAGAGATTCTATTCTGGACGAAAGTACAGAATAAGAGGAATAGACACTTAATAGTTATAGAGTAAGGAAGGTGTAACCGTTGGAACAACTGAAATATCAAGTGAGAACAACTAAGCAACTCAGTTTGATCATCTATTACTTAAAGGAACGGTACCAGTTTGATTTCGCAGTTGAGGAAGAGGGAAACAGCTATTCCGTTTCTTTGGATGAAAAAAGATTCTCTGCGTTAAACAACCTATTTCCTGACATGCAAAAAGGATCTATCCAAATAGTAGGAAGTACATTCACTGTCCAATTCAATAACAAGACATTTGAGGGACAACTAAATGAACGGGTATCTATCAGGGGAGACCAAGCGGAATTTCAGCTTTTTTTAGGAGATCAAGTGCTGGCAAAACGATATGATATGTCTACCAAAAACACATTGCTGATCAGTCCGCAGCAAAATGCGCATATCCAATTGGCACACATTCAGCTAAATGTCATCTTAAAAAAGGACGCTCATTCTCAATGGCAGTATGAATTATTGGAAGGCGTTCTCTATATAAACAATCGGCTTGTTGAAACACAGATAGGTACAATTGATTTAGGGGATGAACTAACTTTTCAAGATCATAAATTGAAGTTGACTAAAAATGAGGTGCAGATCTGGGGACCTGTTTCTCTGCAAGTGGAATTGCAAGAAGTGACGTTTTCAAAATATGATTATCCAAAAGATTACCCAGAATATCACAGATCTCCCAGAATTATCTACCGTAATCCAGAGAAAAAAGTTGAGGTAAAAGCTCCACCACAACTGCCTAAAAAACCGTCTGAACAATTGCTGAAGATTATCTTGCCGCCATTGGTTATGGTGACTTTGCTGGTTGTTATCAGTATTTTTCAACCAAGAGGTTTATACATTGTCCTTACATTAGCGATGTCTCTTTTAACAGCTGTTTTTTCGATTCAGCGTTACTTTACTCAAAAACGAGAGTACCGTAAAGCATTAGAAGAAAGAGCAAATACATATCAAAGCTATTTAAAATCTAAAGCAAAAGATTTGTATCAGGACAAAAAAGAACAGCAAAATGGACAACATTATCACTACCCATCGATCAATGAGATAGAAGAATTAACGGACAGCTTGAACCATCGGATTTACGAGAAGACACCTGGACATTTTGATTTTTTGTATTATCGATTAGGGTTAGGCAGAATACCGAATTCAGTTGATTTGACATACTCGAATAAAGAGCGGGAAAAGAAGCTGGATGACCTGGAAGCGCAAGGATACCATTTATTTGAACAGTATCAGTCGTTAGACAAAATGCCGATCACAGTCAATTTGATTGATGCACCAGTAGGGTATATCGGTCCAAGGAAACTAGTCATCGAGCAGCTGCAATTATTGGTCAATCAATTGGCTTTCTTTCATAGTTACCATGAAGTCCAGTTTATTACGATTTTCCCTGAAGAAGAAAAAGAGGATTGGAATTGGATGCGCTGGTTGCCACATGCTAAATTAAGCAACATCAATGTACGTGGTTTTGTTTACAACCAACGTAGCCGAGATCAAGTGCTGAACAGCTTGTATCAGATTTTAAAAGAACGAAAAAGTGCACTAGATGAGAAGAAAAAAGCGGATGACGGTGTGCTCTTCAGTCCACAATATGTAGTGTTGGTCACGGACGAAAAATTGATTCTGGATCACATGATCATGGAATTCTTTGACCAAAACCCACTGGCTTTAGGCTGCAGTATTATTTTTGTGCAAGATGTTTTGAGTTCGTTATCCCAAAATGTCCAGACGGTTATTGATATTCGTGATCGAAACACAGGGATGTTATTGATGGAAAATGGAGAATTGAAAAATACAGCATTCCACTTAGAACATTTCCCAGACTCCTTCGATAAAGAACAAATTCCGCGCAAATTAGCTCCATTAAAACACTTGCAAAGTATTAAAAATGGAGTGCCGGATACAGTGACCTTCTTAGAAATGTATCAAGCAACTCGTTTTGAAGATCTACAAGTAGCAAAACGTTGGAAAGAACACTCGCCGCACAAAACCTTAGCAGTACCTATTGGTTTGAGAGCCATGAATGATCCGGTTCAATTGAACTTGCATGAAAAAGCGCACGGACCTCATGGATTAGTTGCCGGGACAACGGGATCAGGAAAATCGGAATTGATCCAAAGTTATATTTTAAGTCTAGCAGTCAATTTCCATCCCCATGATGTGGCGTTCTTATTGATTGACTACAAAGGTGGAGGGATGGCGAATCTCTTTACTCATTTGCCGCATTTATTAGGAACGATCACCAACTTGGATGGGAATCAAAGTTTAAGAGCTTTATCCTCTATTAAAGCCGAGTTGAAAAGACGGCAACGATTGTTTTCATTGAACAATGTCAATCACATCAATCAATACCAAAAGCTGGTCAAAAATGGAGATGTGGCAGAACCATTGCCTCATTTATTCCTGATTAGTGATGAATTTGCGGAATTGAAATCGGAACAGCCAGACTTTATGAAAGAATTGGTTTCCACTGCTCGTATCGGGCGTTCATTGGGGATTCATTTGATATTAGCGACCCAGAAACCTACTGGAGTAGTAGATGACCAGATCTGGAGTAATTCACGTTTTAAGATTGCTTTAAAAGTAGCGGACCGTGCTGATTCAATGGAAATGCTGCGGACACCAGATGCATCAGAAATCACTCAAGTTGGACGAGGCTATATGCAGGTCGGAAACAACGAGATCTATGAACTGTTCCAAAGTGCTTGGAGTGGTGCAGATTATCTTCCAGATAAAGAAACGCAGCAAATTGAAGACCATACTATCTATATGGTCAATGATTTAGGTCAATATGAAATATTGAATGAAGATCTAAGTGGGCTAGATGCTGTTGAGGAAGTCAAACAAATTCCTACAGAATTGGTTGCCGTGATTGAAGGTATCCAAAAAGAGGTATTTAAAGAAAAAATCAAACCTATTCCAAAACCATGGTTACCGCCTTTAAAAGAGCGTATTTACGTGGAAAATCTGCATGAGGTTCAATTTGAGGAAGAATGGACAAAGAAAAAAGCACCTTTAAAACCAATTATTGGAATCATCGATTTACCGGATGTTCAAGAACAACAAACCTTGCAATTGGACTTAAGGAAAGACGGTCATGTGCTGTTGTATGCTAGTCCTGGGTATGGTAAGTCAACGTTCCTGCAAACGATTATGTTGGACTTAGCTCGTTCACAAAATCCGGAACAAGTGGAAATGTATTTACTGGATTTTGGAACAAATGGCTTGCTGCCACTAAAAGAGTTGCCACATGTTGCCGATATATTCAGTGCAGATGAACACGAAAAAATAAGAAAATATATTACACGCTTAACTCAAGAGATCAAACGACGGAAAAAATTATTGAGTCAATACTCAGTGGCCAATATTGCGTTATACGAAGAAGTTAGTGGGCAAACAGAACCTTCACTGTTGATTGCGGTAGACAGCTATGAAGGGATCAAAGGATTCCCAATTGAAGCTGAATTTGAAAGTCATTTGATCCAAATAGCCCGAGAAGGTGCCAGTTTAGGCATTCATATCGTCATGACTGCTGGAAGACAAGCAAATATTCGGATGAACTTATCAGGCAATATCAAGCAGCAATTTGTCTTAAAACAAAATGCGGATGATGAAGCGAGAATGGTTGTAGGAAGAACTTCACTCACCATTGATGACACTCCTGGACGCGGACTAGTACGGATGGAGAAACCAGAATTGCTCCAAGTGGCTTTGCCTGCTAGAGGAGAAAGCAATATGGCATTGATTCAAGGTATGCAAACTGAAGTTCAAAACATGAAACAAGTATGGAAAGGCAAGTTGCCGGTTCCTATTCCAATGGTTCCAGATGAATTGCTGGTGAATGATTTTGTTTCAAATCCTATTGTGATCGAAACGTTAGCAGAAAAAGAAACGCTCGTCGTTGGACTAGACAGAAGCACAGCTTTACCAGTAGGCTTTAAACGCAATGGTAAAGTGATCTACCTGAGTTCGGGAAGAACAAAACTGACAGAAAGTTTGAATTCCTTGCTGCAGATCGCTAAAACGACAGAGCAACGAACTTATATTATTGATCATTCAAGTATGCCGCTATACAAACACCGTCAAAGTGTCCAAGCGTATGCAACCACAGATCAAGAAGTTGATTACGTGATCGAACATGTTTTAGAGTTGATTGCGGAACGAGAAGAGCTGTATTTCAGTCAATTTAAACAAGATGCTGCCCAGAATATGAACGATTTCCATTTGGACTTTACACCTATCATGCTTGTCATCAATGATTTGAGCACGATCTACGACAAATTAGATACAGCTGTGAAACGGAAAATCGATCAGTTGGCCGAATTAGAGCACAAATTAGGGATCACGATCATTTTTGGTGCAGAATTCAGTACTTTCAATCGTGACTACAATGATCTGGCAAAACGCTTGAAAGCCACTAAAAATGCTGTTATCACGATGAACTTTTCAGAACAAAGTATCTATGCGCCAGCTATTCGAATTTCTCGCGAAAAACCGTTAGAACAAGATGAAGCCTATTTGTATCGTGACGGCAATGTTCAAAAAATCAAGTTCCCAGTAAAAACTTCGGAGGGGTAAGATGAATAAGGTAAATGATTTAAAGATAGAGATCAACCAATATAAATACTTGGACAATAAACTCTATGTTTCTATGGGCATTCATGCCGGTTTTGCATACAAAGAATTTATGCTGCTGAAAGACAAATCTAAGCGCGTCGCATTGAATCAAGCCAGCGCAAATGTTTTTATGGAATATATGCGTTTGAAAGCAGCTCGTAAATTGGGGAAAATGGTTCGAACAAATACAACGACAAATGCCGCAGTCTTAACATTCTTAACTACAGTTTCGACTTTTGATAAAGACATCCAACAAGTAATGGACCTCTTTTATGAAGGAGATGTAGAAGAAGCGTTATTTAATGAAGCTAAGGCAAACTGTATAGCAAATTTTAAAAAGAACTACACAGATATTGAGTTTCGTACCTATACTAAAATGCTGGAGTTTTTAGATCAGCGCAAAGGGTTTGATTTTCGTCAATTTGCTAAGTCTGTTCAAACTATTCAGTCAGCAGATTTAAAACAATTTATGCAAATGCTTGTGAATTTTCCTAATACGTTTTTATTGATCAACGGCAATACAGATAAAATAAAAGAAGCAGACTTTTTCTATCGATTAAAAGAAACTAAAAAACCAGGAGAAGTATTTATTCCGTCTGATCATTTGATGGGAAATGGAGTTGTCCAAGATCAACACTTAGCTGCTATAGACAATCGATCCTATCGTGCTGGAGCTTTGTATTTTGATTTTAATCCAGATGTGATTCCTGTACACGATCAGTTCGCTTTATTGCAGTTGGTTGGTCACAGTTTATTTAAGCAACACTTTGCAGTTAGTGTAGATGTTTTAGATGCCTCTATTCAGTATAAAGAGTTGTCTTTACTTGAGTACAAAGATAAAATAATAGTATCCTTAACAGAAGAGAACGTAAAAGAAGCTTGTTTGTCTATTCAAGAAGAAATAGAATATTTGCTTGTCGAAAAACCGTATCAATTTAATACGTTATTTGCCAGTTTATATGTAAACGGGATCGATTTGATCAAGTACTATGTCACCATTAAAACATATCAGCCTGAGTTTATTAAAAAAATCATTAAACTAAACCAAGAAGCCATTGCTGAATGCCACATTAGGCTAGAACAAGGAGCGAACGTGAACTATGTCTGAAATATTGATCGACCCAGAAAAACTTCAAGAAGAAATCGCTGGTTTTAGAGAAGCTACTGAGGTGATAGACAGTTCTCCTTATTCGATAGAAAAAGGAAACTTAGACCTAGCAGCGATCAATAAATATGTGGATAGCCTAGATCAAATGAATACGGCAATAACCAGCTTTAAAGCTTTAGCGACTAATGATATTCAAAATTTAGAATTCATTCAAGCTGATTGGATGAATGTAGATCGTGATTTAGCAGGAATGACAATTTGGGACAGGGCGTTTGATTCAAGCGGTTCATAGTGGAGGTGCACGTATGGCTTTATTAAATAACGAAGAGATCGAAAATCTAGCAACACAAGCAACTGATCAAGCCTCTGCATTGGAGGACTTGTTTTATACTCAATACAAAAGTGCGTATGTATTAACAGAAACAACTAGTTTCAAAGGAGCAGCAGCAGATAGTTATAAACAATACATCCAACTATCGACAATCCATCACATCAATATGTTCATGAACATATTGGAAGAAATAAAAACAGCCATCAATGAAATCAAGGAGATTTATCTAGGATATGAAAGTGATTCCAGTGGGAAAGTAGCTACAGACGATTTAGAAACCGCTGAGCAGAGTGTAGCTAGAGAACAACGAAACGTGTCGACGATAACATCTAGAGTAGAGACATTGAATACACAAGCGGCTGAATACATCCCCGTAACGGATATTGAAAGCAATACGCTGGATACCGATTTTCAAGCAGTGCTGGTTTTTTTAACTGATACGGTTTATGAGCTATCTGAAACAGATGATACAGCTTTAGCAACAGCTGAAACGATTTATGAACGAATTCAAGATCTAACCAATAGTATCAACAACATATCAGAAAACTACTACGACAGCCAAGGGGCTATTGTTTTAGACAGAGTAGGCAATATACGCAATGAACCGTGGTATGAAACAGAACCCACTACAGCGATCGATAACAAATTAGTGGAAGATCCGTTTTTCTATGCAGCTGATTCACAGGCAGTAGGCGCAGAGCAGTGGGCCGCTGGATTAGCTACAGATACTTATGCCGCAGCAGGTTATGAGTTCCTAAATTACAACTATCAAACTGGAATAGATAATGGAGTATATTCCGCTACTGGTGAAACTTCCGTATTTGAAGGTAATGCGAATGCAGAATTTGGGGGGATTGCTAAAGCTGAGGTTGCTGGAAGAGGAGTCTATGGAAATGGGACTGCAGAATTTGGTTCATTAATTGGTGAATCAGATAAAAGAGGGATTCATCTTGATGGAGAAGTTGGAGTAGCTGATATTCAAGGAGAAGCCAGATTAGGAAATGACTTAATCAACGCTGAGGCTACAGCCGGAGCTCAAGGGCTAACTGCTGAAGGAACAGGCTCTTTGATGTATGAAGACCAAAACAACTATGCAGTAGGTCTTAAAGGAGAAGCCACAGCAGTTGATGTTTCCGCAAGTGCAGGAGTTTCTTTCTTTGATATCGATGTAAAAGGTGAACATCAAAATGGACAGAAGATAAAAGAGAGAGTTTCTCTATTTGGAGTCGATGTTGAAGCTTCTGCTGGAGTAAGTGCAGAAGTCGCAGCTTACGTAGAGACACAGAATGTAGCTGAATTTGGGCCCTTGAATCTAAATGCTACCTCACTAGAAATTGGCGGGAAATTTGGTTTAGGATTAAAACTGAATGTAAATGTTCCTACTGTCACATTTGATTTTCCTTGGTAATCTGAAAAGGCTCTATCCTAAGTCACAATTA
Organism: Desemzia sp. RIT 804; assembly: GCF_016892605.1. Lineage (GTDB taxonomy): Bacteria > Bacillota > Bacilli > Lactobacillales > Carnobacteriaceae > Desemzia. Next base: position 581,739 of record NZ_JAFEMV010000002.1, on the reverse strand, counting down.
ATCAACGAAAGCGAGTGAAAGTATGGCAACCGATGAATCGATTCAACTTATTTTGCCAAAGAGTTCTAAAGAAGAGAAACCTGAAAGCAATAATATTGTAGCTCTCGCTCAAGAATATTTGAATACAATACCAAATATTGGAGCTGAAGGACTATTCAATTTAACTTATACTGGGTATGTAGTAGAAACTAAACCTTATCAAGCGCTGTTCATGGCAACCAATCGAACTGAAGAAGCAATTGCTGATTTTTCATTCGTTCTTGACTTGCAAATCGAAGACCAAACGATATGGCAAAAAACACTTTTACGTATCACGAAAGAAGAATTTGGTGAAATTCCTGTCCATTCCTCGATGCCGATATTGATCAATGTTCCAGAAGGAAAAGAAACGGAATTATTGAAAGCTGACAATGACAATATCCAGATTTCTCTTTCTCAACTGCAAAGGCTAAGCTGATCCAAAAAGAAGGAGGTAATTTGGTATGGGGCTAATCGATGACCTTAAAAATAGAATATGGCAATATCAGAATACTATCGATGACGACCGTCAAAGAATTGACGAGTACAATCAGAAAATCACTGAAATTGAACGTATTTATAATGATATGAAAAGCGAAAAAGATAACTTGATCAATGAAAAAAGTGCTGTTCAAGCAGTAGCAAATGAATCCTATAACAACTGGAATGGGAATCTTTATGCTAATGAATATGAACCTATGTTAGTGGATGATGTATTGAATGGAAGTCTTCAATTAACGATCCGTGCGATCGATGAAAACCTGGATGCTTTAAACGATGCCAAGACAAGATTTGAAAATAAAATCAGTCGTACGGAAGGCATCATAGGTACATTAGAAGCTGGGATCAATTCTTTATGGAATGAAGTAGAAAACTTAATGAACTAATTTAAATAAATCGAACGAGAGCAGGACAAAAGACGTTTTGACCATTGAATATAAACCAGCCTCCCCTTCTGAGAAAAAGCATCTCAGAAGGGGAGGCTGGTTTATAGGCATGTGGTCAGGCTTTTGGAACGCGTTTAAAAGCCCCCGCTTAGTATATGACAGAGATAAAGACTATTGTCCCAACCCCGTTTGTTTACTTGATTCTTAAGTTGATCTTTGACATACTGGCCGCAGGGACAAATTTAAAAAAGGGAGAGAATACATATGATTGAACTTAAAAATGTGTCGAAAAACTATGGACAAAAACAAGCATTAAAGAACGTTTCTTTAACGATTCGCCCTGGAGAGATTTTTGGATTGATCGGTCACAATGGAGCTGGAAAATCGACAACTATTAAAGCTTTAGTGAGTATCATTGATCCTTCTGCAGGAGAAATATGGGTAGATGGAGAAAAATTAGCAGACAATCGTTTGGCTATCAAAAATAAAATAGGTTATGTTCCAGATTCGCCAAACATGTTTTTACGTTTGACAGCAATAGAATACTGGAATCTGATGGCAACGGCATATAGTATTTCATCTGAAAACTATCAAAGTAAACTAACTACTTTACTTGAGTTGTTTGATATGACGGAAAATCAGTATGGAGTCATCAGTTCATTTTCACATGGAATGAGGCAAAAAACTTTTATCATTGGAGCGTTGCTTTCCAATCCGGATATTTGGGTTTTAGATGAACCAATGACTGGTCTAGATCCGCAAGCGTCATTTGATTTAAAAGAAATGATGAAGCAACACGCTGCTGCAGGAAATATTGTTTTATTTTCCACACACGTATTAGATACTGCACAACAAATTTGCGATCACATCGCTATTCTTAAAAAAGGTGAAGTACTATATGACGGAACGATCGAAGATCTGCAGGTACAAAATGAAAATCAATCTCTCGAAACCATTTACTTGAAAATGGCAGGCAGACAACCAGAAGAAAGTCAAAGTGTTACCTCTTCAGCAGAAACAGAAGGGAGAGGGTAAATAGATGCGGATGAAACAAATAGTAGAATTAGCCAAGGTCAACATGATTTATGCTAATCCGCAAATGATCGAAAAACGGCGCAACAAAGAAACAAAAAAAGGTAAGGCTTCTAAGGTATCGGCTTATATGTATTTGTTAGGACAAAATGTTCTTTTGTTCGTGATGTTTTTATTTCTATTTGGTTTTATGTTTTCCAGTATTGATCTGGCTCAATATCCAGGAATGTTTACGACTTTTATTGCTACTATTATTCTAATGGCTTTGCTGCAGGGGTTTTATTTGATTTTTAATCTCTTTTACGATTCTAAAGACTTGGCTCACTATCTTCCACTTCCTTTTAAAGCAAGTGAGATTTTTATAGCAAAAGTGTCGGTCTTGATTTTTATGCTGTTGCCTTATTTGGTTCCGGTCTTGATTTTATTGGTCTTACTAGGTATAGATGCAGGGAAACCATTACTACTTGTGCTTCCAGGCTCAATAGGCTCGTTTTTATTGATTATGGCTGTTGTATTGGCATTTTCTATTCTGCTGGTACATCTCATAACGAAATTTCCGTTGTTCGAGAATCACAAACAAGGAGTAATTACTGCACTTTACAGTTTGTCTAGTATCGGAATGGTGGTATCGGTCTATTTCCTTTCCAATAGAGCTACAGCATCGATGGATACGGTTGGAGAAGTCATTCCAGATATGTCTGTTATCCCTTTCTTAGATGTATTTCATCGTATTTTCTTGGAACCAGATAACGCAGCTTGGTTTGGTATTCTAGGTTGGATATTGGTATTGGCAATTCTGTCGCTGATCGTGTTCAAAGTGGTCGTACCTTCTTTTTATCAAGCAGAGCAAACGACCTCTGTGAAACCGTCCAGTAGTTCAAAGAAACAAGCAAAAAACAAAAATCGCGGAGTTGCTGCTCAAAGTACATCATCGATCAATCAAACATTGGTTAAATATAATTTTGGCATTATTCAAGATGGAACGCTGATGATGCAATTTCTTAGTTCAAAACTCTTGCTTCCATTAGTCGTGATTGGCCCCACTTTATTTAGTGGTCCTGAATTGGCAATGGTGCCTACACTATTTTGGCCGGTGTTTTTATTTAGTGGTTTGATTTATGCATTTCTTACTTTAAATGCCGTTTCGATTGTAGGAGTCATCATTTCCTTGGACCGAGAAAATTTCTTGTATCTTAAATCATTGCCTTTTTCAATGGAACAGTATTTAAGACAAAAATTTCTTTTTGCATTTAGTATTGAGCTGATCCTCCCAGCCATATTGGCTATTAGTTTAATAGTATTTTTCCAAGTTCCGCTTTTATTTGGAGTGCTGTTTTTGATGGGATTAGTTGTAGGAACATTTGTATTGAGCCATTATTACTTTGTGCGTGATTATCGGTTGCTTGATTTGGAATGGCAAAATCTGACTGAGCTTTTTACCAGAGGTGCTGGTACTTGGATTCAAGTCATCAGTATTTTCATCACTGTTTTCTTTGGTGTTTTAGCGGTAGTAGCAGTTTCGCTGATCTTGCTAGCTTTACCGCCCCTCGGGCAACTAGTATTTTCTATCGCCGTGGTACTTATACCACTGATCGTGTCAGCTGTAGTACTGTTTAGATACAAAAAAACTTTCTGGAAACAATTCAAAGAATAATGATGCCCCCCAATAGTGCTGCTGGTAGTTGCAGCACTATTGGGGGGTGTTGTATTATTCAACAGATGCTAATTCTTCTTCGGTCAGCCATTTATGATTTTTAACTACTTCACCGTTATCAGTTGGTTGGTAGTCGACCATGTAAACAGTTGTTTCATTGGCTGCATCGATGGTAGCTGTAGCTCTTTCCATACCTTCCATATGCATAGCTTCCAATGTCACTTCAGTACCTGGTTCTAGGATCGTGTCACTAGCTTCAGTGATTTCTTCTTGTACGACCCACTTATGGTTTTCTACGCGTTCTTCGCCATTCGTAGGATCATAAGAGACTTCATAAGCAACAGTATCAAAAGCTCCTACAATAATCCCCTCTGCGCCTTCCATTCCTGCCATGTGTCCTGTCTCGATCATAATCGTATCTCCGATTTCATACATCGGATCTTGAGCTTCTTCGAGAACTTCTGGTATCTCGCCAGAATTGTCGTGCATCATGTGCCCCATATCAGATTCTTCTACTGGAGCGTTAGACTCTGAAGAGGTCGTTTCCGTTTCATCCGTAGTAGAGCAAGCGGATAAAGCAACTGTAGCAGCCAATGTTAAGAACGTGATCATTCTTTTTTTACTCATCCTTTTTCCTCCTATCAAATTAAATTCGTTTCGATTACAGTTGTAACCATTCATTAGTTTAACAAAGAATAGAGAAAAAGGTCAATAAATACGCTTTGTTGAGTTGTTTGTTTCAAATTAGGCTCAAGTCTAGTAAAATAAAAGAAAGTAAGTAGATTCTGTTTGTAAAAGAATCTAGCAACTAGAGGTTAAAATTAACGTGGAGATTTTTTAAGTTGGATAAAAACAGCTATACGAAATCATTCGTTTGAATATAAAAGGAGTATACTCATGAATCCGGTTTTTAAATTTGTGTTGAAAATGATGTCTTCCCCTAAAATCAACATGCAAGAGGACTATGAAGTGGTAAGAAAAATGCAACAGTTTTTTTCAAAAAAGGCTAAGAAGGGGTACGTTATATTAGATCAAAAAATTTATTCTAAAGATCAGTCTCATGATATACCAGTTAGAATATTTCATCCGAAAGAAAGACGACATGATGATGCTTTGCTGTTTGTGCATGGTGGCGGCTGGGTAACAGGCAATATCGATACCTATACCACCACTTGTGTAAACATGGCAGATCTAACAGGAAGAGTGGTTTACTCCGTCAATTATCGTTTAGCACCGGAATATCCTTATCCAGCTGGTTTAGAAGATTGTTATCGAGTGGTGGACATTTTTTTAAATCACTTAGAAATGACACGATTGGCAGATACTTCAAAGCTGACCTTGATCGGCGATTCTGCGGGGGCTAATTTGATAGCGGCAGTTTCACTATTGTTAAGAGATGAAGGAAAAATAGTACCAACACGTCAAATTCTGTTGTATCCCGTGACTTATTGGGACCATACAGAAAATTCACCTTTCGAGTCGATACATACAAATGGTTATGATTATGGATTGACGGCTAAAAAAATGCAAGAATACATGGAGTTGTACGCTCCTGAATTAAAGACGCGTCAAAGTCCATATATATCTCCTTTGACAGCTGACGATTTAACACGACAGCCTGATACATTGATCGTTACGGCTGAATATGATCCACTCCGAGATGAAGGAGAAGCTTATGGAGAAAAACTGGAAGAAGCTGGGAATAGAGTGAAAGTTCATCGTGTAAAGGAAACGGTCCATGGATTTATTACGTATCCGAAATTTGTAGAACCAGTTGTGGAAACTTATGAAGTCATCAATGCATTTTTAGACACATATAACTAAAAAATACAGTTCGCTTATTTTAACGTAGTGTGGAGGTGAAACAGTTGCAGACAAAAACAAACAATCAAAGAGGCTGGGTGCGATTGGATAATGCATCGAATATTTTTTTAGCAGCCATGTCTACCACGGATACCAAAGTATTTCGGTTAAGTGCGGAAATGCAAAACGAGGTTGATCCTGTCATTTTGCAACAGGCCCTTGAAAAAACGTATGCTCAGTATATGCTCTACCATAGTGTTTTAAGGCGCGGTATATTTTGGTATTATCTTCAGTATTCAGACATCAAGCCGCAAGTGACGCGGGATGTATTGCCTCCCTGTTCGCAATTGTATCATTTCGATCAATCGGAATTACTGTTCCGGGTGATCTATAATCATCATCGTGTCCACTTGGAGGTTTTTCATGTATTGAGCGATGGGACAGGTGCATTATGGTTTTTTGAAGACTTATTGAAAGAATATATCTTATTGCGTCATCCAGAAGCACTTGAAGATATCACAAACGAACAACGTCAAATTGAACAACGGCATTTAGAAGATAGTTTTGTCACGTATTTCCGCCAAGGAGAACAGCAAAACTTTACAGAATCTGCTCAATCGGCTTTACGAAAATTTGCTAAAAGCAGCAAAAGAGCAGCATTTGAGTATGGTCGAAAAGCGAAACGATTTGTGTGGACAACAAAAAGAAAAAAACGCCAGAAACGGAAAGTGCATCGGATAGTAGGTAAAAAGACAGCTGATAATCGAACAAAAGTGATCGAATTAGAGATGCCAGTACGAGAGGTCTTGAATCTGGCTCATGAACAGGATGCTACATTGACAATGTATCTAATTGCTTTATATTTTGAAGCAATCCGAGAGGCCAGTCCGACTTTTCAAACTGGTGAAACGATAGCAATATCAGTTCCAGTCAATTTGCGTCAATTTTACCCATCAAATTCAGAACGTAATTTCTTCAGTACAGTCAAATTAAAATACACTTATCCCCAAGAAAAAGAAGTAGATGTGAAAAAAATCTGTGATACGTTGACAAAACAAATGCAGCACCAGCTAACTAAAGAAAACCTGGAAAAACGGTTAAGCCGATTGATTTCATTTGAATACAATCCTTTTAACCGACTAGTCCCGCGTCCTATAAAAGACGGGATCTTAAAAATCGTCAATTACTTTAATAATCGAAATCTAACGGTGGCTATGTCGAATTTAGGCCGAGTTTCTTTTCCAACATTTTTGGAATCGTATGTCGATACCCTGTATTTCCATACGTCAGCTGTCAGACCGCAATTTTGCGTTATCAGCCACGGCGACAAACTGAGCATTTCGTTTACTTCGCCTTATTTAGAAACCGCAATTCAAGAAAGCTTTGTCAGAAAATTAACTCAAGCAGGGGTAGAAGTGACTGTTGCTGCAAATAAAGTAACAACTTCAGAGTTAAGAGGTGAAGAAGAATGAAATATTGCCCGCATTGTCAGGTAAATGTTAAAGGAGAATGGGCGAAGTGCCCATTGTGTCAACAGTCGTTAGCAGCAACAGAAACCTTGGAAAATGTACCCAGTCCTTACCCTGACATCCCTTTACGTTTCAGTAAGAAAAAAGCTTTTAAATGGTTGACGCTCTCTTCTTTATTGATCATTGTCGGATTTTTTGTCGGAGGATTTTTCTTTCCAAGTCCTATGAGCGTCTGGCAAATGTCTTTATTTGGTATCATCAGCTTATGGCTCGTAGTGTTGATCATTATTCGCAAACGAAGAAATATCGCCAAAGGCATTGTGTATTTGATCGTTTTCAGTTCACTGATATGCTTTTATTTGGATTATTTAGCTGGTTGGAATGCGTGGTCAACTACTTATGCAATTCCGATTATTTGCAGTTTTGCAACAGTAGCCATGTTTTTCGCGGTCCGGATTGTCCGTTTAAAAGTTGGAGACTATATTTTGTATTTGTTGACAGCTACTCTGCTAGGATTTCTGCCAACAACTTTTCTTTTTTTCAACTGGACGACGTGGCCTTTTCCTTCCCAGCTATCTCTTTTGTTGAGCACGATGATGTTTATCTGGATCATAATAAATCATGGAAAAGACATTTTGTCAGAACTACAAAAGCGTGCTCAAATTTAACAGATTCCATCTTAAAATAAAAAAGAGGGTCAGACGGTCGTAAGAAGTCGAATAGCGTCTATACAGGACAAAGAAAAGTTCAGATGATGCCCAAAAATAAATTACTTTGGTGTTTTTATATTTCTTCCTCAAAAATTTGCATACAAAAAGGGGATGACTCAAAATCCAAGTGTTAGTGGGTTTTGAGTCATTCCCTTTTCCAAAAGCTTTTTTACCGGTATTTCTTCATCGTATTTACCAATCGCTCAAGTGTTTCCATCAAAACTTTAGTAGGTACAGCAATACTCAACCGTTCAAAGCCACTGCCTTCTGCTCCGAAAATATAACCTTCATCGCCAAATACCAGAGCTTCATTGTGCATAACTTGTTCTAGCTCTTCATTTGTAAAATCGAAAGCATTGAAATCCAACCATTGCAAATAAGTTCCTTCTAAATCAAATACAGTAACTTCTGGCAGCTCTTGATTCAAGTAGCGTTTCAGTTCTTGATGATTGTGCCAAATCAATTCTTTGAATTCTTCCAGCCAAGGTCCGCCTACTGAATAAGCTAATTCGGTAGCTTTTAACCCGACTATGTTTGTTCCGCCTTCTAGACCAGTGATTTCCAAATCTTCTAAGAATCGTTCACGCAAATTAGTATCTGAAATAATGATATTGGAATTTTTAAGACCAGCTAAATTGAATGATTTACTGACAGCTGTTGCTGTGATACAAACCGAAGCAGCTTCTTCAGTTACAGTCGCCATTGGTGTAAAAGTATGTCCTGGCATGATGATATCGTGATGGATCTCGTCTGCCAAAACCACTACACCATTCGCCGCGCAAAGATCCACTACTTTAGCCAGTTCTTTTTTGGTCCACACACGTCCAACCGGATTATGAGGATTAGAAAATAAGAGCACTTTGTTTTTTGGATTTGCCATTTTTTCTTCCAAATCAGCAAAATCGATTTCATAATGCGCCTCTTTTTGTATCAAAGAGCTTTTAATAAGTTTGCGCTTGGTTTTTTCGATGGAAGCATAAAAAGGGTAATAGACAGGAGATAAAACGATTACGCCATCACCCGGTTCGGTAAAGGCACGAATGGTTGGGAAAAAAGAGGTGACTACACCAGGAACAGTAAGGATCCACTCGTTTTCAATTTCCCAATTATGTTGAGTCTTCATCCACTGTTTTACAGCAGCATAATATTCTTCAGTTGGAAGATCATAGCCTAAAATAGCAGTATCTAAAAATTCTTGAAGCCCACTAATGATTTCCGGAGCCATTTTCATATCCACATCAGCGACGGATAAAGGGTAGATAGTCTCATCTAATAAAGAATTTAATTGATTCATTTGGAGCCATTTTGCAGAACCAGTATGTGTTCGATTGACAGCAGTGGTAAAATCATAAGCCATAGTTTTTCCTCCTAAAAATCTAGTTTTCTTATAAACATTCTAACATATAAAAGTTTTATCTTACCTGAATAATTTATAGCTTGATGAGCTTATGTTCTGAACTCGTGGTGATGAATAGTAGGAATTTTTGATGCTACTTTTGTAAAATGATGAATTTTCCACCTAAATTTGAGGAACTATCAAACATAAAAATATGAAGAAAAAAATATTTATTAGGTATTACATTTATGGAAGCGTTATGATACAATGTGAAAGTATTAAAAAATACAAAAATAAAGATTATAAAAGATGTGCAATCAAGAAATGTTAAAAATTTGATTGCATTTATATTTTCTTTACTTAGTTAATTAATTTAACTAAGTAAGTGAGGAAGAAAGATAACTTTTTAATGAGTAAAGGAGATAAAGAATGGTTCGTGGAACTTTTCAAATGATGAAGTCTGTTAATAAATCAACAATTTTAAATAAAATCAGACAGTCAGGACCTATATCCAGAGCAGAGATTGCTAAAGTCACGGGAATAACTCCTCCAACTGTCAGCAGTATAGTGAAAGAACTAATGGATGAAAAATTAGTAGTAGAAAGTAATTTAGGAGAATCTCAAGGTGGAAGAAAACCAACTATGCTTTTGTTGAATAGAAATGAGCATTATGTAGTAGGTGTAGATGCGGGATCTGATTCAATAAAAGCTTGCGTAAGTGATTTAGTAGGAAATATTTTAGTTCGTTCAGAACTGCCAATCAAATCACATACGATAGAAAATTTCTTAGCTGTATTAATTCAAGCTATTCAATTAGTTATCAAGGATATGGGGATTGAAGGAAACAAAGTAATTGGTATTGGTATTGCGATGCATGGGGTTGTTGATGTTGCTACAGGAACCTCTTTATATTCAGCTAATTCTGGATTAAGAAATGTTCATATAAAAGAGGTATTGGAAGATACTTTTGATCTTCAAGTAAGAGTTGAAAACAACTCTCGAGCTATGGCATTGGGGGAATATTGGTTTGGCGATTATGGAACATTAAAGTCGTTTACGGTTATAAATATTGGCCGTGGAGTTGGTTCTGGAATGATTGAGAGCGGAAAATTGCGTTATGGAGCTCAAGAAATTGCAGGTGAAATCGGACATATGACGATTTCTTTAGATGGAGAAAAATGCAGTTGTGGTAATCAAGGGTGTTTCGAAACATTTGTAACTGGAGACGCCATTGTGCGTAGAGCAAAAATAAAAATACCAGATGCTCCAGAAGAACTAACTGGAGAAAAGGTTTATGAATACGCTTTAGAAGGAAAAAAGGAATATCAAAAAATATTAGAAGAAACAGGAGTTTTAATCGGAATCGGCATTGTTAATCTAATTCATTCTTTAAATCCCGAAAAAATTGTTCTGGGTGGAGGTGTGATGAAAAGTCATAAATTTCTGATGCCGAGTATTATAGCTACTATTCAACAACGAGCGTTAACAGAAAAGGCAAGAAAAGATAATATGATTACTCTGACCAGAGTAGGAGATGACGCCACAATTTTAGGAGCAGCGGCATTATTATTGACGAAGTTATTTTGAGTCAATGCAATGATTAAAAATCTGGCAATAGTTCATTTGTATAAGAGTAATAACATCAAGTTAAATCATATGTAGCGGAGGTGCAAAATGATTGAATATCAAGTAGTTCAGCCAGGGGACTATGAACAAGTTCTCAAATTAAAAAATTATTGTTTTAGACCAGCATACGAAGGTAATCGGTTAAGGGATTTTATGCATTGGGTTAACGTTAGTAATATTCAAGGAGCATATGACAAAAAGGAATTAGTTTCACAATTAATTATTTTGCCACTTCAGATGTCTGTCTTTGGAGTGCCCTATAACATGGGAGGCATTGGATTTGTATCTACATATCCTGAATATCGAAATGCGGGCATTATGAAGCAATTACTTTTACGATCATTGGAATCAATGCGCGAAAGAAATCAAATATTATCAGTATTAAGTCCTTTTTCGATTTCATTTTATCGTCATTTCGGCTGGGAATTGTTTTTTGATAAAGTACAATATGAATTGCCGGCTCAACAATTGGTTGTTACTAGAAAAACAGCAGGTAAAATTCATCGATTTGATGAGTCAACTTTAGATTTTGACTATTGGCTCAGTAAGATAAAAATATTTTATAATGAGCAGATCGCTACGCAAAATGGACGGATGTTTCGAGAAGATGATTGGTGGCAACGTTTATTGCAACGAGCACCAGATACTTCATTTGCAGTATATACAGACGAGTTGGGAAAGGTCATGGGATATATTCGTTATACCATCCAAAATTTAACATTGGAACTATTAGACTTTAATGCCATAAGTTATGAAAGCCAACAAAGTTTGTGGCAATTCATTCAATCACATACAGCGGAAGTTGAAAAAATTATTGGAGAAGCTTCAAATCAGGAATCCTTTGGAACCGCTTTTTTGAACCCGCAGTTTCAACAGAAAATTGTTCAAGATAAAATGATCCGAATTGTCGACGTGGAACGTTTTTTGCGATCTTATCCTTTTCGTAAGTTCGATGAGCCGCTTTATCTGAATGTTCGAGATAAACAAGCGGATTGGAACAATAAAGTCTTTAAAATTGGCCAAGAAGGGCAAGTAACGATTGTTAAAACGCTAAAAAATGAAGAAGCATTGTCAATTGATATTGGGAAAATGTCCGCCTTGATGATGGGTTACCATTCGCTAGATTGGTATGTATTCCGAGAAGAGGCTGAAGGATCGATCAAGACTATCAAACAATGGGAGAAAGCTCTCCCGAAAGAGTACCCCAGTTTTTACGATTATTTTTAAATTAAGCAAAAAGGAGCACAACAGATTATGAGAAAGTTAGGGATTTCCGTTTATCCAAATCACAGTAATTTAGCAGATATTAAAGAATATATAAAGCTAGCTTCTAGCTATGGATTTAAGCGTATTTTTAGTTGCTTGTTATCCGTTGAAGGAGATAAACAAACCGTCGTAGATGAGTTCGCTGAAATGATCAGCTTTGCTAAGAAGCATGACATGGAAGTAGTGGTTGATGTCAGTCCTTCTGTCTTTAACGACCTTAGCATCAGTTACGATGATTTGACATTTTTTAAAGAAATTGGAGCAGATGGTATTCGTCTAGACTTAGGCTTTACAGGAAATGAAGAATCTATTATGACATTTAACCCACAAGGTTTAAAAATCGAGTTGAATATTAGTAATGGTACTCGTTATTTAGAAAATATATTGAGTTACCAGGCTAATACAGAAAATTTGTTAGGCTGTCACAACTTTTATCCGCATCGTTATACTGGGTTGGGATATGATCACTTTATAGAAACTTCTAAGCAATACAAAGATAATGGTATTCGAACAGCAGCTTTCATTAGTTCACAAACAGCAACTTTTGGACCTTGGCCAGTCAGTGAAGGGTTGTGTACATTAGAAATGCATCGTGAATGGCCTATAGCTGCACAAGCCAAACATTTATGGGCAACAGATATGATCGATGATGTGATCATTGGCAATGCTTTTGCTTCCGAAGAGGAATTACAAGCATTAAGTACAATTGATCCTTACCAATTGACCTTAAATGTTGAATTGGTTGAAGATATTCCAGAAACAGAGCGGAAAATTGTATTGGAAGAATTTCATTTCAATCGTGGAGATGTGTCGGATTATGTCATTCGCTCGACACAAAGTCGCGTCAAATACAGTGGTACCGAGTTTCCAGCATTCAATACACCAAGCACTATTGAAAGGGGGGATATTGTTATTGAAAGTTCGCTTTATGAACGCTATGCCGGAGAATTGCAATTAGCACGTTTGCCAATGCAAAATTCTGGTAAATCAAATGTCGTTGGACGTGTAGTAGAAAGTGAACAGGTACTATTGGAAATGATCAATCCATGGCAGAAATTCAAATTTCAAATTGTACCAAATTGATTAGAAATGGGTCTTATTTTTTTAATTAACTAATAGAAGAACTATAGGGAGGAATTATTAATGAACGGTTTTATCAATTTTATGGAAAAATACTTTATTCCACATGCTTCAAAAATTGGAGCACAGCGTCACTTAGTAGCTATTCGAGATTCTTTTATTGTTACGATGCCGCTAATGATTTTAGGCTCATTAGTAGTCTTGATCAATAATTTACCTATCACAATGTATCAAAATTTTATGAATAATATTTTCGGAGAAGAATTATGGAAGTCTTTTGGAGGAAATGTCTGGAATGGAACGTTCGGCATTTTATCTATTCTGATTGCTTTTCTGGTGGCACACAATTTATCCAAAAGTTATGATAAAGATGGAATAGCTGCTGGAGTTGTTTCTGTAGCATCTTTCTTTGCATTAGGCGGAGCAACAGGAATGTCTTCGAATGGCCTGTTTATTGCTTTGATCGTTGGATTGATTTCTGCTGAAATTTTCTCACGTTTGTCAGGAAATGATAAGTTGGTTGTCACAATGCCTGAAGGTGTTCCACCAGCAGTAGCTAAATCATTTGCAGCTTTATTACCAGCCATGATAACTATCAGTATATTTGGTTTGATTTTTACGATTTTTATTGGATTCGGTGTAACAGATATTGTGACGTCATTCTATGAATTAGTTCAACAACCATTTATGGGACTAGCAAATACCTTACCTTCAGCACTGCTGTTGGCTTTTATCACACCATTTCTATGGTTCTTTGGTCTTCACGGAGCCAATATGGTTGAACCGTTGATGCAAACTATTAATGCACCAGCTATAGAAGCAAATATGGCGGCTTTGACAAATGGAGAAGTAGCACCTTATATTGTTAACAAGCCATTTTTTGACTCTTTTGTTAACTTAGGTGGAACAGGCGCAACTTTGGGTCTAATCATTGCTATCTTTATTTTTGGAAGACGTAATAAAGCTTATAAAGTAGTAACAGGTTTGAGTACAGCACCAGGAATTTTTAATATCAATGAACCTATGATGTTTGGTTTACCCATTGTATTGAACCCAATTATGTTTATTCCGTTTATTTTAACACCAGTTACTTTAGTTCTTGTAGCATATACAGCAACAAGGTTGGGGTTAGTTCCCGCAGCAGTAACAATGCCGCCGTGGGTAACTCCTCCGATTATTGGTGGGGTCTTAGCAACACAAAGCATTGCAGGTGGAGTGTTAGCTGCAGTAAACTTAGTTATTTCTGTCCTTATTTATGCACCATTCGTTAAAATAGCAGAAGTTCAAGCTATAAAAAAAGCTGAAGAGGCTTAGAATATAGAAGATCCAGATGTGTAGGTATTGAGCAACTTAGAAATTCTACTAACATTACATGAAGAAGAACATGACGAAATAAAAAGAGCTAGCTAGGACAATAGTACTTTATCTCTGTCACATACTAAATGGGTGTTTTTAAACGCATTGCAAAAGACTATCCAACATGCGTATAAGCCGGCCTTCCCTTATGAGATACTTTTCTCATAAGGGAAGGCCGGCTTATATTCAGTGGCCAAAACGAGTTTGTCCCGCTTTCTCCTTCCTACGTGTAGTCAAGTATTTATTCAAGCAGTTTTTTATATAATAGTTTGTCTAGTCTATCATGACATTAAAACATTTTTCTTACAATGAGATACTGTTAAATAATGTGGACAACTTCAAGTCACAAGAGAAACTATCCACAATTCACCCACAAATTTAGATAGAGACTTGTTTTCTTCCAAATAAAAAATGCTATACTGTTAATAAGTTAGGGAATAAGTAGAAAAGGGAGAGATTGGATGTCAGAAAAAGGTTTACAATTACGATCAGAAGTACCAGAACAAATGAAATGGGATATTACGGCTATCTATAAAAGCCGTGCTGAATTTGATGCAGCTGTAGAAGCAACAAAAGGAACTGTGGAAGACTTTGTGCAAAAGTATGAGGGACAGCTGACTACTGCCCAAACGATTAGTGCAGCTATCAAAGATTATGAAAGCCTATTGCAAACGCAGATGCACTTGAATTACTATGCTTATCTGCCGGTATCTGCTGATATATCCGATCCTAGTAACATGGAATTGTATCGATGGATCGGAAACCTTATCGCGGAGTGGAGTGCTCAATTGAGTTTCTTTGATTCAGAATTAGTGGAAAATGAAACTGCTGTACTGGACCAAGTTGCAAAAGCTGCTCCTGAATATACTGTATTTATTGAAAAAATCAAAGATCAAAAAGAGATCCAATTAGCACCAGCTGTGGAAAAAGCTTTGGCACAATTGCAACCAACGTTAGGTGCTCCACAATCCATTTTTGAACAAATTCGTTCTTCCGATATGGATTTTGGGACGTTCACCGTGGATGGCAAAGACTATCCACTCAGTTTTGTGTTGTATGAGGATTATTATATGTACCATCCTGATACGGCAATTCGTCGTGCGGCATTTGAACAGTTTTCCACAGTGTTGGGAAACTATCAAAATACCATGGCTGAAACGTATTACACCCAACTTCAAAAAGAAAAAACATTGGCTACCATGCGAGGATTTGACTCGATTTTTGATTATCTACTCTACAATCAAAATGTGGATAAAGAATTATATGACCGCCAAATCGATGTCATCATGAAAGATTTGGCACCAGTGATGCAGAAATACATCACTCATGTAAAAGAAGAAAATGGCTTAGACAAAATGACTTATGCAGACATCAAAATTGATTTGGATCATGAATTTGCGCCAACAGTTACGGTGGAAGAGTCAAAAGAGCTGGTTCAAAAAGCTATTTCTGTATTAGGACAAGATTATGTAGATATGATCATGCGTGCTTATCCTGAGAGATGGGTAGACTTTGCTCAAAATAAAGGAAAACGTTCTGGCGCTTTTTGTGCTTCTGTTTATGGGCTGCACCCTTACGTATTGATGTCTTGGACCGATCAATTATCCGATGTTTATACATTATTGCATGAATTAGGCCATGCAGGACAAGGCATTCTCTCTGGTGCGAACAACACGATTCTAGCTGCGCGCATGTCCTTATACTTAATTGAAGCACCTTCCACTTTTAATGAGTTGTTATTAACAGATTCATTGAAAAAAGAAAGTGAAGATCCTAGAATGGAGCGTTTCGCATTAACTCGTATGATCTCGAAAACGTATTTCCACAATTACATCACTCATTTGCTGGAAGCAGCTTACCAACGTGAAGTGTACAAATTGATCGATGCAGGGCAAGGTTTCGATGCCGCTAAATTAAGCGAATTGAAACGTGCTGTTTTAGAGGAATTCTGGGGGGATGCTGTGGAGATCAATGAAGGAGCAGAACTGACTTGGATGCGCCAGATCCATTACTATATGGGGCTTTATTCGTATACGTATTCTGCAGGATTGACCATTGCAACCCAAGCTTTCTTGCGTGTCAAAGAAGAAGGACAACCTGCAGTAACAGATTGGTTGAAATTTTTAACATTAGGCGGTCAATTGAAACCAATTGAAGCTGCAAAAGTAGCGGGTGTAGACATCACCACTTCTAAACCATTAGATGACACGATCCAATACTTAAATGACAGTGTAAATCGTATCATCACGTTAACAAACGAAATGAAATAACCAGATGCCATAATCAGAGGAGAGTAACAACATTGATTGACTTAAAAAAGTTAGTTAAAGGAAAGCACCTCACTGAATTAGATTTAACGATATTAACCTATGTGATCGACAACATGGATACGGTATTGCAAATGGGTGTGAGGGAAATTGCGAAGGCTAATTTCACTTCTCCCGCCTCTGTTATTCGTTTGTCGAAAAAGTTGGGCTATACTGGATTTGTGGATATGTATTACCACTTATCCCCAAAAGTAAAACAGACAGAGAATCGCCAAGCAGAAGATCCCGAAGATTTTTTCAAATTCGAGCTGGGAGATGTGTTTCAATACAACTCTCAACAAGATATCGAACAATTTGTTCAACAAGCCTTAAACTTAAAGCAAAAATATATTTTTATTTATGCGACTGGCTTTTCAGCGATAGCTGGAGAGTACCTATATAAAAAGTTGCTGGTTTTAGGTAAAAAAACGATCTTTGCATCTGGCAGTGATTCAATTGGTGTCTTTGAGAATAATTTAGAGGATATCGGTGCCTTTATAGCGATCTCAAAATCAGGAGAGACCCAGCAAGTGATCGACAAGCTGTTGTCTGCTGAAGGACAGCATATTTACAGAGTGTCCTTTACAAAGAGCGATACCAATCGAGTAGCTGAATTGTCTGACGTGAATTTTAAGGTGCACGATAAAAATGAATTGGATGACCGGAATATGTTGCCGAATTCCTTTTATCCAAGCTTATTGATGTTATTCGAGTATTTATTTAAAGTATATTTGGATCAAGAAAATAAGGTGAAAGAATAGCAGCAGCGAAACGTGTTTCCAATTAAGGAAACACGTTTTTTTGTACATGATAAACCTGTACAAGTAAGGGTTTTCATCATAAGATAGATACAGTAAGGAAAGAGATGAGGAGGAAGAGAAAACATGAAAGAAAAAATGATGGATGGATTACAACGCTTTTCCAAAGCGATGTTTATTCCTGTATTGATATTGCCAATAGCAGGGATATTGATTGCTTTAGGAAACGTATTTACCAATCAGCGGTTAATTGAAACCGTTCCCTTTATGGATAACCCTATTACAACAGGATTTGGCACTATTTTATCTGGGTCATTGGTATCTATTTTAAGTAACTTAGGATTGATTTTCTGTGTAGGGTTAACAGTTGGTTTAGCAAAGAAAAAGAAAGCAGAAGCAGGTTTTACAGCAGTATTAGGTTACCTTGTATTCATCAATGCGATGAACAAATTCATGGAATTATCTGGTTTATTATTTGAAGGAGAGTCTTTACAAGGAACTGGTCAAGCATCTGTTTTAGGAGTTCAAATCTTAGACATGGGAGTGTTCCTAGGAATACTTTTAGGTGTTGTTACAGCAATAGTTCACAACAAATATGCCGATAAAGAGTTCAACAACGCCTTCCAAATTTATGGTGGCTCACGATTTGTATTTATCGTCTTGATACCAGTCGTCGTTTTACTAGCGATCGCATTTACTTATATTTGGCCATTCTTCCAAAGCGGAATCAACAGCTTAGGAACCTTGATCAACCAAAGTGGCAATTTCGGACTATTTTTATATGGAATGTTGGAAAGACTATTGATTCCTACTGGATTGCACCACTTAGTGTATACTCCTTTCTTATACTCTTCATTAGGAGGCGTTCAAGAAGTTGGAGGACAAGTCTTTGAAGGAGCACGAAACATTTATTTCGCTGAAATGGCTGACTCAAGTGTGTCTATTCTTTCAGAAAGTGTCATCTGGGATGCACGTGGGATCTCTAAAATGTTTGGTTTGATCGGTGCCTGTTTAGCGATGTACCAAACAGCTAGTCCAGAGAAAAAGCAACAAGCCAAAGCGATTTTGATTCCAGCAGCGGTAACATCTTTCATCGCTGGGGTTACAGAGCCGATTGAATTTTCATTTATGTTTATTGCACCGATTTTGTTCGTTGTACACTCCGTATTGAGCGGATTGAGCATGGTCGTTTTAAATTTATTCAATGTTCGAGCAATCGGTCCAAATGGCTTTATTGACTTCATACTATACAACATTCCTCTTGGACAAGAAAAAACCAATTGGATCATGTATATTGTAGTCGGTCTAATGTTCTTTGCTATTTATTACTTCACTTTCCGTCTATTGATCACCAAATTAAACTTGAAAACCATTGGACGAGAAGATGAAGGACAAGAAACGAAATTGTATTCTAAACAAGAATACAAAGAAAGCAAAGGATCACAAGGTGCTACAACTCAAACAGAAACAAAAGACACCGGTTTAGCTAGCACGATCGTAAATGCTTTAGGGGGCCCTGAAAACATTCAATCGGTCACCAACTGCTACACACGATTAAGATTGGTTTTGCAAGAACCAAATAAAGTCAACGAAAGTGTTTTGAAAAATGAAACAGGGGCCAACGGTATTATTGTCAAAGGCCAGAATGTTCAAGTGGTATACGGTTTACAAGTAGAATCGGTACGGAAATCTGTGGATAAATATTTAGGTATTACAGAAGAAGAATAAAACAAATAGAAGGAGTTTTTTTAAATGAAGAAATTTTCAATTGTTATTGCAGGCGGCGGAAGTACGTTTACTCCAGGGATCGTAATGATGTTATTAGATAACATGGACCGTTTCCCTATTAGAGAGTTGAAATTGTATGATAATGATGATGAAAGACAAGGTGTTTTAGGAGAAGCGTTAGAAATCTTATTAAAAGAGCAAGCTCCTGAAGTGAAATTCTCTTACACAACAGATCCTGAAACAGCTTTTACAGATGTGGATTTCGTTATGGCACACATTCGTGTTGGAAAATATGCGATGAGAGAACAAGATGAAAAAATCCCTTTAAAATATGGAGTAGTTGGACAAGAAACATGTGGACCAGGCGGAATCGCATATGGTATGCGTAGTATTACAGGAATGATGGAAATCATCGATTACATGGAAAAATATTCTCCAGATGCTTGGATGCTAAATTATTCCAACCCAGCTGCCATTGTGGCAGAAGCTTGTCGCGTTATGCGTCCAAATTCAAAAGTCTTGAACATTTGTGACATGCCGGTTGGAACATTAAGAAGAATGTCTCAAATCGTTGGCAAAACACCTGATGAATTAGAAGTTAGTTATTTCGGTTTGAACCACTTTGGTTGGTGGACAAGCGTGAAAGATAAAGAAACGGGACACGAATATTTAGATGAAATCAAAGAGTACGTTGCTGAAAACGGCTATTTGACACAAGTAGAAGTAGACACGCAACACATGGATGAAAGCTGGCAAGCAACTCATAAAAAAGCGAAAGATTTATTAGCTATTGAACCACGCTTCTTGCCAAACACGTATTTGAAATACTACTTCTATCCAGATTACGAAGTAGCTCACTCAAATCCTGAATTTACTCGTGCAAATGAAGTCATGGCTGGCCGTGAAAAAGAAGTCTTCACAGCTGCTAGAGGTATCATTGAAAAAGGAACAGCTGAAAACAGCGGCTTCCATATCGACAGCCACGCTTCCTTTATCGTTGACTTAGCGCGCGCGATTGCTTTCAATACACATGAGCGCATGTTGTTGATCGTCGAAAATAATGGCGCGATCGCCAACTTTGATGATGATGCAATGGTAGAAGTTCCATGTATCGTGGGTAGTGACGGTCCAGAACCATTGGCTCAAGGGAAAATCCCTAATTTTGAAAGAGCTTTGATGCTGCAACAAGTCACGGCTGAAAAAATGGTCGTTGAAGCTTATATCGAAGGCAGTTACCAAAAATTATGGCAAGCGTTGAGTTTATCTAAAATCGTTCCAAATGCAGAAGTGGCTAAAAATCTATTGGATGATTTGATCGAAGCCAATAAAGGATTCTGGCCAGAATTAAGCTAAGTAAAGATGATAAAATCGGCGAGAAAAGATCAATTTCCTTTTCTCGCTCTTTTTGTTTAAAATGAATGAGAAAAAAGAGTTATCTATTTTATGACGTTGGTAAAGAAAGCACTGAAGGAATCGAGGATGCTGGTGTTTAAGCAGCTTAGATTTTTTACAACGTTAGATGATGAAGAATCGAAAAAAGTTGAGGAGTGAAAAGAAGAATGGAAATAGGATTGATTGGTTTAGGAAAAATGGGTCATCAACTGGCTTTAAATTTATTGGATAACGGTCACAGTGTTACAGGATACGATGTGATGGAGTACAGCCGTAAACAAGCAGAGGACGCAGGAATAAAAACAGTTGCCAGCTTAGAAGAACTGGCAGCACGACCAGCTGAACGCAAAGTGATGTGGATGATGGTCCCAGCAGGAGAGCCGTTAGAAACTGTACTCAATGAAATGATGGGCTTGTTGGATGAAGGAGATATCTTGATCGATGGCGGTAATTCGAATTATAAAGATTCGATTCGTCATGCAGAAATTGCAGCAGAAAAAGAGCTATATTTCATGGATCTAGGGACATCTGGCGGAACAAGCGGAGCTAGGGAAGGTGCTTGTATGATGATCGGCGGAAACGAGGAAGCTTTTCGATATATTGAACCGGTTATCCAAGAAATTTGCGTAGAAGATGGCTACTTATATACGGGGAAATCCGGTAGCGGGCATTTCTTAAAGATGGTCCATAATGGTGTGGAATATGGTATGATGCAAGCGATGGGTGAAGGTTTTGAACTTGTCGAAAAAAGCGGTTTTGATTACGATAGTGCCGCTGTAGCGAAAGTTTGGAACAACGGGTCAGTTATCCGCAGTTGGCTGATGGAATTAGCTGAACAAGCTTTCCAAAAAGATGGTCATTTAGATGAAATGACAGGTATCATGCAGTCTTCTGGTGAAGGTCAATGGACAGTAGAAACCGGCTTGGAGTTAAAAGTTCCAACACCCGTTATTTCAATGTCTTTAATGATGAGATACCGCTCTTTACAAGAAGATACATATGCTGGAAAAGTTGTTTCAGCATTACGGAATGAATTTGGTGGACATGGAGTAATCAAAAAGTAAGAAGGAAGTGTGGATTTGAGTCAATATGTTATTGGAGTAGATATTGGAACAACTAGTACCAAAGCGGTCCTTTTTCAAACCGACGGAATGGTTATGGGGTCGGCTTATGAATTTTATCCGCTGATCAAAGAAAAGCCTGAGTTTGCGGAACAAGAGTTAACGGCTATTTATGATGCTGTATTGAATACCATCAAGCAGGTCATCCTAAAAACTAAAGTAGCAGCGGAACAAATCGTAAATATTAGTTTTTCAAGTGCCATGCATAGTTTGATTTTGATGGATGACGATGATCAACCACTCACACGAAGTATTACATGGGCAGACAATCGTGCTAATCATTGTGCGGAACAATTGAAAGCTACGAATGGATCAGAGATTTATCAACGCACTGGAACACCGATTCATCCGATGTCGCCTTTATGCAAGATCATTTGGTTCAAAGAACAGCAGCCTGAGTTGTATGAACAAACGAAAAAATTTATTGGTGTAAAAGAATATGTTTTCTATCAACTTTT
Source organism: Desemzia sp. RIT 804 (assembly GCF_016892605.1). Taxonomy (GTDB): domain Bacteria; phylum Bacillota; class Bacilli; order Lactobacillales; family Carnobacteriaceae; genus Desemzia. Next base: position 559,739 of record NZ_JAFEMV010000002.1, on the reverse strand, counting down.
TGGAAAATATGTAGTCGATTATTCGGTTGCATCCAGTACAGGTTTGTTTAATATCCATGATTTAACATGGGATTCATTGGCATTGAAAGAAGCTGGGATCACAATCGAACAATTACCTTTAGCTGTAAGTCCCACTACACAAATCAGTGGAATGAAAGAAGAGGTCGCTAACGAACTTGGCTTGTCTCCAAATATTCCGTTCGTACTTGGGGGCAGCGATGGTTGCTTGTCCAATTTAGGGGTAGGTGCGGTCGATTCGAAAAGTGTAGCAATTACTATCGGAACAAGTGCCGCTGTCCGTATGGTGACGGATAAACCTTATGTGGATACCGATGAACGTACTTTTTGTTATGTGCTGGATGAAAATCATTATGTAGTTGGTGGCGCCATTAATAATGGCGGCGTTATTATGGATTGGGCTAAAAAGCAATTCTTCCACTCCAAAATGGCTTTAGATAAACAAGGTGAATACGAAGCTATGATGGACTTGATTGCTTCTGTTCCAACAGGCTCTAATGGATTATTATTCCATCCGTACTTAAATGGAGAGCGTGCTCCATTATGGCAAGGAGAGGCTAGAGGATCTTTTTTTGGGCTTCATTTGATGCACGAAGAAAAACATTTTCTCAGAGCGGTTTTAGAAGGAATCTGTTTAAATATTTATGATGTACTGCATGAAATTACTGAACAAGCTGGAAAACCGGATAAAATCATAGCTACTGGTGGATTTTCCCAATCTCCAGTATGGCGTCAGCTGTTAACGGATGTTGTCCAACAAGAAATATTTATTCCCGAGAGTTTTGAAAGTTCTTGTTTAGGAGCAGTGGTGTTGGGACTTAAAAGTGCTGGAATCATTGATGAGATTAAAGCTGTCAAATCAATGGTCGGTTTCGAACGTCATCATCAACCAAATCTACAACAAAGTGCAATATACAAAGATATTTTCCCGTTCTATCGCAAATTAAGCCGACAATTTTCTCAGAATTTTGAGGAATTATGCCAACTGCAACAAAAAAATTCTATAATTGACAGTGTATTAAAATAGGAACTGCAGCGAAATAATGTCCATTAAGCTTCTTAAAGTAGAGATTAGTATACTACTTAAGAAGCTTGATTGCTGTTTATTTTGTTTAAACCTACTTTAAATTGGGACTTTAAGGTATAAGTTAAATATAAATTAGTAAACATTCTGTATTTGCCAAATCAGTAAACTTAGTTGTCTCAGTATGTTAAGGTTATTTCATGACTTGGATTTTGTTATGGAACTATTAACAGGTTAGAAATCAATGAAAGGACTGTATCGATTTGACTTCCAATTATTTAGAACAATATAGAAGATTACTTTCAATAGCTGAGGCTGGGATTTATTATGGTAAGGATGTATTTGATAAAGAACGATATGAAGAATTAAAAGAGATCTCACTGAAGTTAATAAGAGAAGTAGGCAATGAACCGCTTGAAAAACTGGAAAATATTGTTGCCTCTAATGAAGGATACCCTACTCCTAAAATTGATGTCAGAGCTTATATCAAAAAAGGTAATAAAGTATTACTCGTAGAAGATTTACCGACAAAAGAATGGGCTTTGCCTGGTGGGTATGCAGAAGTAGGATTGACCCCTAAAGAAAGCATCATAAAAGAAGTGATGGAAGAAACGGGTTTGACAGTTGATGAGTGTGAATTAGTTGCTGTATTTGATACAAATTTGCGAAAAGATATCCCTCAACTATTTCAATACTACAAATTAGTTTTTTATTGTACTGTAACTGATGGAGTATTCAAAGAGAATATCGAAACTTCTGATGCAGACTTTTTTGATTTAGAAAATTTGCCTAAATTATCACAAAACCGGACAACTAAAGAGCAACTAATTGAACTGTCTAATAATACAAGTATTTATTGCGAATAAGTCAAATTGCTGCTATTGAAAAAAGAGAAGAAAAAACAGTTTATAAAACCGTTGAAGATAGGATAAATGAATTAAATAAGGCATCTAACATTCTATTAAAAAGTGCTAGATGTCTTATTTGATATGTGATATATGGTTCTGTTTAAAGTCATGTGTTTAAGTAATTTCAACTATTTTTATCGGCTTTCACTAATGTATGCCTATGGTTTTTAAACTAAAAAGTGGGGGAAGAGAAATATGGAACTGGAAGCTATTATTAATCAAAAATATGATCAGCTAAATGAAAATGAACTTTCTATTGTTTCCTATATATTACAAAATAAAAAAGAAAGTCAAAATATCAGTATTACTAAACTAGCTGAGGTCTGTCATACTTCAAAATCTACAATTCTTAGATTAACGCAAAAATTAGGTTTTAGTGGATTTGTGGAATTCAAATACAGTATTAAGCATAGTATTGAAACACACAGTGATCCTCATGATGATATGATTGGAAAATTAAAAAATGATATAGAAACTACTTACAAATTATTTAATCAAACAGATGTTAAAAAGATTGTGGAAAAAATGTTTCATGCTAAAAGAATATATGGTTATGGAACTGGATGGGCACAATTAAATGCGTTAAATGATTTAAACCGTAATTTCATATTAAGTGGTAAAAACAGTATGATGCTTCAATCTAAAACGGAATTAAAATTGTTGCTCGCTGAAATGACTCCAAGTGATTTAGTGATTATTCTATCAAAAAGTGGAGATGGAATAGGGCTGTCTGAAATCACAAAATTATTATCTTTGAAAAAGATTCCTATACTATCGATTACAGAATTTAAAAACAATGACTTAGCCTCTAAGACAGACTATAACTTGTATTTTCAAAGTACTGAGTTTTACGATAAACATCGAGAAAATACATCAAAAAAGACTTTTGTGACAGTAAATATTGTATTAGATATGCTATATCGAGAATATATAAAATATGAGAACTTATTATAAGAACAAAAAATAAGAATATAAATAAAACAGGGAAGCTTCCCAATTGATGGTAACATTTCCATAATTGGAGATTGCTTCCCTATGTTTTTAAACGCTATTGAGAAAGCGCTTTTATAATGATATAAAATAATTGTACCGATAAAAAGAAAAGGAGACAAAAATCATGATGGAAAAATTACAGCGTTTTGGAGGAGCGATGTTTACTCCTGTGCTACTGTTTGCGTTTGCTGGAATAATGATAGCCCTCTCAACACTAGCTACAAATGAGCTACTCATTGGAAGTCTAGCTGCAGAAGGAACGGTTTGGACTGGTATATGGGAAATATTAGAGGGCGGGTCTTGGGTTGTTTTTGACCATATGGAACTGCTGTTTGTTATAGGATTGCCTATCGGACTTGCTAAAAAAGCAAATGCTCGAGCAGCTTTAGAATCCTTAATTATTTATTTAACATTCAATACTTTTGTGAGTGGCATCATTGAATTTTTCGGCCCTGCTTTTAATGTGGATTTTTCTCAGGAAGTAGGCGGAGAGAGCGGTTTAACAATGATCGCAGGTATTAAAACTTTAGACACTAACATAGTTGGCGCCATTGTTATAGCAGGTATAGCAGTCTGGATACACGATCGTTACTTCGAGAAAAAATTACCTGATTGGTTAGGTATTTTCCAAGGCTCTGCTTTAGTAATTATTGTCGGTTTTTTCCTAATACTTCCGATAGCAATTTTAGTGAGTTGGGTATGGCCAATGGTACAAGGAGGAATCAGTTCCTTACAAACTTTCTTAGCATCTTCAGGTACATTTGGAGTTTGGTTATATGTCTTCTTAGAAAGATTGTTGATTCCCACAGGATTACACCATTTCATTTACCAACCATTTGCTTATGGTCCAGCAATCGTTGAAGGCGGAACAACAGCATATTGGTTAGAAAATTTAAGTACTTTTGCTTCTTCAACGGCTTCAATGAAAGAGCTGTTTCCAGAAGCTGGTTTTACATTCCATAATTATTCGAAAATTTTTGCTCCTCTTGGCATAGCTGCAGCTTTTTATGCTACAGCTAGTCCTGATAAGAAGAAAAAAACTTTAGCTTTAATTATTCCTGTAACACTTACTGCTGTTTTAGCAGGAATAACAGAACCTATTGAATTTACATTTTTATTTATTGCGCCACCACTTTTCTTATTACATTCTATATTAGCAGCGACGTTATCTTCTACAGCTTATATGCTAGGACTTTCAAGTGATATGGGTGGAGGACTGATACGTTCTGTTGCACAATTCATTATCCCTATGTCGACTAATCACATGGATCAAATATTGATTTGGTTGGGAGTAGGGTTGACGTTTAGCGCAATTTATTTCTTCTCTTTCAGATATTTTATACTGAAATTTGATTACAAGACGCCAGGGAGAGAATTAGATTCTGAAGTGAAAATGTATTCCAAAAAAGAATTTAAAGATAAAATGGCAAATGGAAAATCGGGGGACACAGAAGCTATACCATCAGTTGAAGGTGCTAATCAATATACACCTCAAGCAGTTCAATATTTAGAAGCTTTAGGTGGGAAAAGCAATATTGAAAGCGTAACGAACTGTGCTACTCGCTTAAGAGTAAAAGTAAAAGATATCAGCCTGCTTGCTTCAGATGCTGACTTTAAAGAAGTAGGCGCGCATGGATTAGTTAAAAACGGGAACTCTATACAAGTTATCATCGGACTAGATGTACCTCAAGTAAGAGATCAAGTGGATAATTTGCTTTTAAACCAATAATCATACAGAAGTAAGTTCTAAAAATTGTACAGGGAACATTCCCAGAATAAAGGAACATTTTCTAAAAAAGAACCTCCTTCCCTAAAACAGCTAGTTGCATTGTAAGGGTTATCAGAGAGTGTTATAAATAAAGTATCCACTTAACAAGAAAGGAAAGATATACAAATGGCAAAAAATTTTAAATCTCAATCTATTGTTATTGCAGGAGGCGGAAGTACTTATACTCCAGAAATTATTTTAATGTTGTTGGATAATACAGATACATTACCAATCCGAAAACTAAAAATATACGATAATAACGCTGAAAGACAAAAAATAGTAGCTGACGCAGTAGAAATTATTTTAAAAGAAAAAGCCCCTGATATTGAATATGTAGCAACAACAGATCCAGAAGAAGCTTTTACTGATGTTGATTTTGTCATGGCACACATTCGAGTAGGACTTTATGAAATGCGCGAACAAGATGAAAAAATACCTTTGAAATACGGTGTAATTGGACAAGAAACTTGTGGGCCAGGCGGGATTGCCTATGGAATGCGCTCGATTGCAGGAGTACTTGAATTAGTAGATTATATGGAAAAATATTCTCCAGATGCTTGGATGTTAAACTATTCTAATCCAGCTGCGATTGTGGCGGAAGCAACAAGAAGACTAAGACCAAACTCTAAAATTTTGAATATTTGTGATATGCCAATTGGTTTAGAAAGCCGAATGGCAAAAATTTTAGAACTAGATTCTAGAAAAGATATGGATGTCCGCTATTATGGATTAAATCACTTTGGTTGGTGGACAGATATCAGAGATAAAGATGGCAATGATTTGATGCCTAAATTAAAAGAGTATATTTCTCAAAATGGTTATAGTCTTGAAGCATTAGGAACGGATCCTAAAGAAAACGATCCAAGCTGGATGTACACTTTCAGAAAAGCAAAAGACGTTTACGAATTAGACCCCAATACTTTACCGAACACTTATCTTAAATATTACTTTTTTCCAGATGAAGCTGCGGAGCATTCTAATCCAAATTACACAAGAGCCAATGAAGTGATTGATGGAAGAGAAAAACGTGTCTTCGGAGAATGTATGCGGATTACAGATATGAAAACAGCTAAAGATACTAATTTCCATATTGGAGATCATGCTTCTTATATTGTTGATTTAACTAGAGCTATTGCATATAACACACACGAAAGAATGTTGTTGATCGTTCCTAACAACGGCTCAATTGTTAACTTTGATTCAACAGCTATGGTTGAAGTTCCTTGCATAGTGGGCTCAAATGGTCCTGAACCGCTGACCCAAGGAGAGATTCCACGTTTCCAAAAAGGACTGATGGAGCAACAAGTTGCTGTTGAGAAGTTAGTCGTTGAAGCATGGATCGAAAAATCTTATCAAAAATTATGGCAAGCATTTGCTACATCTAAAATCGTTCCAAACGCATCTGTAGCAAAAGAAATACTAGATGATATGATAGAAGTAAATAAGGAATATTGGCCAGAATTAAAATAAACAATATAGAGAGAAAACCGTGAGATAAGTTAAACTAACTTTTTCTCGCGGTTTTATTTTGTATTAATTAATTTTACCTAGCTGAACTAGTCTGTGACTTCGCGTCAGTGGCTAGTTTTTTTAAATTTTCCAAAAAAGAGTTATGAGATCCGATTAAATAGTGTAAGGCTATGTATATAAACCATATACTTCCAAGTACTAAGAGGCTTGTTTTAGATATTTTATTAAAAGTGTAACATATATTTTTATTTTCTTATTTTTATAAACACTAAAAGCAGCAAATCTATATATAATAGATCTGCTGCTTTTAATTGTGGCTGATTGAGAATTTAGTGGTAGTTTAAAAAGAAACTCTGCGGAAGTCAAACGGCTTACTCTACACTCTTTTTTTCTGTTCCGTCTAAGTCAATAATAGATTGGATGGGTTGGACATATTCCAGCGTGCCCATATAAGTGCCGTCGTCGTCTCTGACGGCTGTATAGGTGACCATGACGAATTCTCCTCGAGCATGGAACCAGAGTGTTTCAGAATCTTTTTCCCCAGATTTAAAGTCTGCGATCAATTTTTTGACAATAGGCTGACTTTTAGGCGGATGACAGTTTTCTATTTGCCGTCCAATAGCATTTTTAGTACGCGGAAACAACTTTCTGCCAGTTCCCACATTGAAATATTTTACTGTATCATTGGCATCTACAAAAGAAAGTTCAAGAGGAAGTAAATTTAGCATTTTTTCCAATTCGTTGGGAGTTAAATGCCCCACGTTGAAATGGATGTTGGCATCTTGTTCTTTAGATTCAATTCCTAGCTCTGGAGTGTCTTCAAATGAAGTTCGTTCAGGGATCCATTTAGATTCTGGCCGGACGATACAATAGCCGATTTCTTCTGTTTCCTCGTCGATTTTGATCCAGTCATCTTCGTTAAAAATGTCGCTGACCATTGGGATCAAAATTTCTTCTTCTTTGACGATCATTTCTTCTAATTCATATTTTAAGGTGGCAAATTCTTCTTTCAAATGATCCAGCTGATCTATTTCAACAGAATGAACCACTTTTTTAAATAAGTTCCGAATATCATCATCTACACCCCACATAACTTTTGGAGGCGCCGTGATACCGTAACGTTCCATAATAGGAAATATAGAATTTTCTTTACGAGCATAATGATTATCAAATTGCCAAAGAATAGCTAATTGTTTCAATAAGCCGTCTTTTATTTCTGGCTCTGGCTGCAAAATATACGCTACTAATAGGCGATTGATGCGGTCTAAGCTGCTTTCGATAGCCAAATTTTCTTGTTTGAGGACGTGAATCGGGTGCCCAGTTTTTTTAAATTCATCGGATTGATTTTCTGGATCATTGATAGTCCCCAAAAACATAGAAGCATGAATATTGCACAACTTTTGAATATCTTCTACAATAATGCCTTCCCCCAGCAATCTCCGTTCCATCACTGATATCTCGAATGCACTGATACCAGAAAAATGCTCTTCGAATTCTTTCTTTACTAAGTCTTTGTCTTCACCTGCATGCAATCTTAATAGCAGATCTTTTAAAATGGATTGTCGTTGTTCTAATTCAAGAGCACGTTTTCCTTTATGTTGAGTTTCTGTCATGAGGCATTCTCCTCAATAGTAAATCCGTGTTTTTCCAACTGAACGATCAAATCAGATACGTTTAAGCCGATTTGTTCAGCGCCTTTTCTTAAAGGCATCATTCGTCCAACAGTATTTAATAAATGCTCATTTTGAAGAGGAGCAAATCCCAGTTGTACGAGGATGTTTTTTAGCTCAGGATATTGTTGGATCAATTGATAGACGGTATTATTTAGATTGATTTTTTTCATAATGTTCAACCTTTCAAATTAAAATGATATTTGCAAATTAGCTAATTACATTTTTCACAAGTTGCTGTTGATTTCATTTTAAAGTAGACTAAAAACTATTTCAATAAATAGCTGATAGATTTCAATAATTGTGACGCTCTTTTCACAAATTAGTCAACTGTTTGATAATTACTTTGACTGTGGTTTTGTCTTGAACGAGTATTATGTTAGTTCATTTATTTGTGGAAAGTTGGCATACGCCGCTGATGACTGTTATTATAAGAGCAATTTTAACAGTGTTTGTACTGTACAGTGCAAAAAAAACTTTATTATAAACGAAGTAGTTAAAAAATTTAAAGTATACAAATAATCGCCTATCCACATTATGCTGAGAGTGAAGTGGATAGGCGTATTTTCCGTTTAGTCTAACTGTTTTAAGGGTTTCACAGCTGGGCCTTCTAAAATCTCACCTCTATAAGAAAAGCGTGATCCGTGACAAGCACAATCCCATGAACGCTCTGCATCATTCCAATTGAGAGTGCAGCCTAAATGGGTACAGACAGGGGAGACCTGATGCAATTGACTTTGAGCATCTCTATAGGCACCGACTTTTTCACCATGTATTTCTACTAAGCCGCCTTCATCCGGCATAAGCTCTGCTGCCATTTTATCCGGTTGTTTTAATTTTCCGACCACAAAGTCTTTTGCTATGGAGGAATTTTTCGTCAAGAAAGTTTGAGCGTCAGCGACATTTACTTTCTTACGAGTAGGATCGAAAAGAACAGAGAAGTTGTTTTCTATCCCTAAAATAAGGTCTGCCAATAATTTTCCTGCTGTTGCGCCAGCTGACATGCCCCATTTGTTGAATCCGGTTGCTACCAATATGGAATCTGTCTGCTTTGTCATTTGACCAATATAAGGAACTTTGTCTAATGTTTGCAAATCTTGGCTGGACCAGAGATAGAGAGGACGCTGGGCAGCAAAGCGATCCTTGCCAAAAGCTTCTAAATCTTGGTAATGGAAAATAGTTTGATTCGAACTTTTTCCAGTTTGATGACCTTCACCGCTGACCAACAAAAGAGGTTCTCCATTATCTCCTTGGACAGAACGAATCGATCGAGTCGGCTGTTCTGCATTGATGTACATCCCTTCAGGAATTTTTTCAGCGCCTTGCATTACCATAGCGTAAGAACGATGGATGGAAAGCCGGGTAAAGTACAAACCGTCTGCATCATTGAGCGGATAATGAGTAGCCAGAATAACTTTTTGACACAGGATAAGAGAGTTGTTTTCGGTCAAGATCAAAGGTGTTTTTTCCTTAATGACTTCTGTTGCACGAGTGTGCTCATAAATTTTCCCGCCTAAGCGAACGATTTCTTGTACTAATGCAGTTAAAAAATGAACTGGATCAAATTGTGCTTGATCGTACATCACCAAAGCTTCTTTGATAGAAAAGGGCAAGTCGGCTTTTTCTTTCGCTAATCCACCTTTGATTCCTAAGGTTTGGTAAGCTGTTGCTTCTTTTTCTAGTTTTTTCCGACCTTTATCTGTTTCTGCATATACAAAAGCATTTTTTGTTTCATATGCACAATTGATGTTCAATTCTTCGATGAGTTGTTGGATAAACTCCAAACCGGAAATATTTGCTTCATAATATTGTCTAGCTTTGTCTTCTCCTAAAGTTTGAAGCAATTCGTCATAAATCAAGCTATGTTGAGCAGTAACTTTTGCCGTTGTATGGCCAGTCACTCCGTTGATCAATCGATCAGCTTCAATCAATACCACTTTCTTACCAGCCTTTGCCAGCAGGTAAGCGCTGATGATACCAACCATTCCGCCACCGACAATACCGATTTCAGTAGTTTGATTCTCCTCTAGGATTGGAAATTGAGGAGTAGACTGCTGAGTTGTCCAAAAAGATTTAGGAAAGGGTAAAGAAGCTTTTGTTTTGTGAGGATTCATTGAATAGACCTCCTTAATGATCAGGGCTAAGCAAAAGAGAAAAATCAATACACTGATAAATGAGTGTCGAGGGATAAGCAGTATGTACAAGCAGAGTGTAGCACTAGTACAACTAAAATGTAAAAATATATCCTTTGTTATCTAAGAGGAAAAAGCAGTCAATTTTTTTCAAAGTAAGTGTTTTTCTTTTAAAAGGAAGTGGTATACTAGGACCAGTAAATGAAAAACTTCTCATCTTATGAGAAAGCGAAAAAGGAGCAAATGACATGGCACAAGAAGAATTGAAAAACCGCTCAGAAGTCCAAGAAGAATTGACTTGGGATCTCACTGCGCTGTATGAAACAAAAGAAGATTTTGAAGCTGCAATAGAAGAATTGAAAGCAGCAGTAGACCAGTTCATCACAGAATATGAAGGCAAACTAACAGATACTTCTATTATAGTGAAGGCTTTAAAAAAGTATGAACAGATTCAAGAAATTATGATGTATACATATGATTATGCTTTTCTGCCAGCGACTACAGACTTGACTAATCCAGAATATGTACAGTTATCTCGTTCAACAGATAATTTATTTGCTGAAATTGGGGCGAAATTAGCGTTCTTTGATTCTGAATTAAAAGCAGCAACACTAGAGATGCTTGACGAAGCAGTAGAAGAAGCTCCACAGTTTGCGTCTTTCATTCGCCACATCAAAGAAGATAAGAAAATCCAATTGGATCCAGCTGTCGAAAAAGCATTGGCTCAATTGTCACCGACTCTGAATGCTCCGAATGAGATTTATGAACAAGCTAGATTAGCCGATATGGATTTTGGTACGTTTACAGCAAATGGTGAGGAATATCCGTTAAGCTTTGTTTTGTACGAAGATTATTACATGTACCATGATGATACAACTATCCGTCGTGCTGCATTTGATAAATTCTCACATGTTTTAAGTCAATACCAAAATACGGTTGCAGCTGCTTACTATATTCAAGTGCAAAAAGAAAAAACATTAGCTACAATGCACGGTTTTGATTCTGTTATTGATTATTTATTGTACGATCAAGAAGTAGATCGCGACTTATATAATCGTCAAATCGATACCATCATGAATGACCTTGCGCCAGTCATGCAAAAATACATTACTCATGTCAAAGAAGTACGCGGCTTAGATAAAATAAGTTACGCTGATTTAAAAATTGATTTGGATCCAGAATATGCTGTGGAAGTATCTATTGAAAAATCAAAAGAGTTGGTTGAAGATTCCATCAGTGTTTTAGGTGAAGACTACATCAATAGAATCATGAAAGCTTATCCAGAACGTTGGATGGATTTTGTGCAAAACAAAGGGAAATCTACAGGTGGGTTCTGTTCATCTCCTTACAAAAAACACCCTTATATCTTAATGTCATGGACAAATCAATTGTCTGATGTTTATACGTTGATCCACGAATTAGGCCATGCTGGACAAGGAATATTGTCTGCTGAAAACAATTCTGTTTTAGGAGCATCACATTCCTTGTATTTGATCGAAGCTCCATCAACGTTTAATGAGTTGTTGCTAACAGAATCTTTACAACGTAAGAGTGACGATGATCGTATGGATCGCTTTGTATTAACTAAAATGTTGACAAATACTTACTTCCATAACTTTATTACTCATTTATTGGAAGCGACTTACCAACGTGAAGTGTATGAATTAATTGATGCAGGAAAGAGTTTTGATGCCGCTAAATTAAGTGACATCAAGCGTTCTGTCTTGCAACGATTCTGGGGAGATGCTGTTGAGATCAATCCGGGAGCAGAATTAACGTGGATGCGCCAAAGCCATTACTACATGGGATTATATTCTTACACCTATTCAGCAGGATTAACTATTGCAACTCAAGCTTTCTTACGTGTCAAAGAAGAAGGAGACAGTGCTGTACAAGATTGGTTGAAGTTCTTAGCTTTAGGAGACCAGCATATACCAGCTGAAGCTGCAGCTGTGGCTGGAGTAGACATCACAACTTCAAAACCTCTAGATGACACCATTCATTACTTGGATGAAACAGTAGATCGTATTATTGAATTAAGCTCAAATTTGAAATAAAGCTGATTTGATTTAAAACGGTATTAAGAAGGCAGGAGGTATGCTATATATGAAAAGAAGAATTGAGTTTGCTCAAGAATTTTTTTTGTTGGTTCAGTTAGTTGTTTTCGTTTTTTTCCTTATTCAATTGGGGAACCACACCAATAGTGTAAATGTCTTATTATTGGTTGTGAGCTGTTTAGGTCTCTTTGTTGTTGCCTTTTCTGTTTTTAGAATACCTGATGAAAAGAAGAAAAAGATAACTTTACTGGTTATTTATTGTCTTTCCATCCTATCAATTAGTTTGGTTGTATTCTTGGCGATCGTACAATTCATGGTTCAAAGCATGCCTTAAATGATACATGAAAAACAATATTTCATTTTCATTCTTTAGCCCTGTCACATACTAAGTAAGTGCTTTTAAACGCATTCCAAAAGTCAGACCACATGCCTATAAGCCAGCCTCCCCTTATGAGATGCTTTTTCTCATAAGGGGAGGCTGGTTTATATTTAGTAGAACGGTGAGCATGACGGATGATATCTTACTTGTTTGGCCCAGTAACGGTCGATCGGACAATGATGTCTGACTTGAAAGGTAAACACCGGTATCCGTTGAATGAAACAGTTTTTTTAAATAGCTGCAGGTAAAGAAAGGAATGCTCGTTGAATAAGAAAGCAACAATTAGGGATAAAACTCCTCTCTAATCTCATACAACTAAATGAATCATTTCTAGTGTCAATGCAGCATTTTAATCCACAACCTTGAAATTTCTGGAGGAAGCATATTTGCTTGTAGCCATGAAAAGTATGAAATGTGAATTACGAAGCGTCAGCGCTTCAGCGCCTACGCTTTGTTTGAAGCTTGAAAGCCTGGAGACTACAGGCTCCAGGCGATACCATGGCTTCAAAAGCAAATAAAGCATTCCGAAGGATATTTCAACACCAATAAAAGGCTGAAGTAAAAAGCTTTTTATCTTGATTTCAGAAATCGTTCTATGGAGTGAACATAAAAAAATCGTCACTTCTAAAACGAGTTGAACTAAAAAAGTGTCATAAGCACAGGTTGTTTTTCTGACTCACTAATCCGACCAATAAATATTTGACAGATACCATTGCTGCCATTAATTAGACAAATTCACATCATTGGGTTTACGATAGTATTTAGATAGAAATAAATACGGAAATGGGGTTAATAATATGCATAACATACATGGGATAGATCATGTGGGAATAACAGTTCCAGATATCGAACAAGCGACTCAATTCTTTATAGAAGCGTTAGCTGCAGAGGTGCTCTATGATACCTTTACGAAAAATGAACCCAAACGCGATTCAACTGAGACTCAAGTACGTTTAGGAATTCCTAGTAATACAGCTCAAAGAGCGATTCGAATGCTCAAATTACCTAATGGTCCTGGACTAGAATTATTTGAATACGAGAAACCTCATCAATCTGGACCGGTTGATCCTGCAGATATTGGATGGACTCATATCGCTATTTATGTAGAAAACATTTATAAGGTACTTAAGCAAGTAGAAATTGCGGGAGGCAAACGTCAAGCTGATCCACAACCTCTTGGCGGGATAGAAAAAGGAGCAAACAATCTTTTTTGTTATGTAAAAACACCTTGGGGATCAACTATTGAATTGATTTCTTACCCATCTCCGCAACCGTACCAAAGCATTACTAATAAGAGGAAATGGCAGGTATAATTACGTAGAAAGCTTATTGATAAGAGGAATATAATTTAAATTGAACCAAAAAGACAGGATTCGTGCAAAAAGAATTGTAGGAATTCTGTACTTTTACTTCACCTGTCGTAGTAATCGTGGTATACTTTAATTACTACGACAGATGGAGTAAATGAGGTGAGGTTTTGATCACAAGTGATGTCATGCGGGGATTTAATAGTTTGATTATTTTGTCTATTTTGATGAAAGGAGACAATTATGGTTATCAGATTTCCACTATGATAAAAGAGAAGACAAATGGAGAATATATTATGAAAGAGACCACTCTTTATTCAGCCTTTAATCGATTAGAGAAGCAATCTTTGATTCAATCTTATTCAAAATCTGGAACCAAAGGTAAGCCGCGTACGTATTATAAAATCACCCCTCTTGGTATTGAAGAATATTTTGAAAAGTTAGTGGAGTGGGAAGAAGTACAAGCTATTATTCATGAGTTTGTTAAGGAGGAGAAAAGATAATGGATACAATTCAAAATTATGTAGAATCGGTTTTCGTTAATTTGCCAAGAACTCCTGAAATGACACGTCTAAAAGAAGACATGCTAAGTAATATGGAAGATAAATACCTTGAACTGAAAGACGCAGGACGCAGTGAGAACGAAGCTATCGGAACTGTTTTAGCAGAGTTTGGAAATATTGATGAGATCATTGAAGAATATGAACTAGCGCATGAAGACGAAACTAATGATGTAGTCTACTTTTCGGAAGAAGAGGCTGATGATTTTTTAAATCACCGTACAAAGTTTGCACTGGGAATTGCTTTAGGTGTTTTCTTATGTGTTTTAGCGCCTGCTATAATGTTGCTTCTCCAAGGGTTATATCACTTAGTTCCGTTTCTTCAAGGGATGGCTGAAGATACAATGAATATTTTATCATTGATTCCTTTCTTCTTAATGATTGCTATTGCAGTTGGACTGTTCATTATTTTAGGAATGAAAGAAGAGCAGTACAAATTGGAATTCCGCTCGATTACATTAGAGCGAGCAACACGAATTTATTTGCAACAGGAAAAAAAGGAGTTCCAACCGCGATTTGCTAAGGCAATTGCTTCAGGAGTTGTACTGTGTATACTTGCTCCGATCTCTTTACTGATCTCCACTCTTTTCTTAGGAGATGAAAATGCTTTATCTGTTGTTTTCTTGTTAAGTTTTGTAGCTGCTGGAGTTTTCCTGTTTGTTTTCTATGGCATCCTGTATTCGACTTATGAACGATTATTGGCAGAGGGAGATTATACTCCTGAGAAACTAAAAGTAGAGAAAACTTCTGAGAATATTGCTGGAATCGTTTTTCCAATAGCTGGTGGGATTTATGTGATCTCCGGATTTCTATTTGATGCTTGGGGAACAGCTTGGATTATTTTTCCAGTTGCAGGAATCTGCTTTGCTATTTTTTCAGCAGTCTACCACAGCTATCTTACTATGAAGCGCAAAAAGTAAAATGGATAATAGCGTTCAATTCAGGCAAGTTTATTCATTTAGTATTTAACGATCAAAAAAACGAGACTGCTCAAAAAATGAGCAGCCTCGTTTTTTTAGGTTACAACCACGAGCCAGTAAATTGATGGATGGCATACGTATTCTTAGTGTCATCCACTTCTCTGGTGTAGTAGTCTTTGGGTGAAAAATATTCTCTAGGGAAAATGGTGATGTCATCATAGACTTGTTTAGTATTGTCCATTTCAAACCCTTTTTCAGTCAATATTTCTGTGACACGAATGACATTTGTTTTACGGTCATGAGTACCATCTTCTTTGATGAAAGTCCTATCTGCATAATCTTGGTACCACTCTTCGATGAGAGGATTGTGCGGCTCTGCTCCAATAATACCTGTAGAGATTTCAGTTTCGATCTCAAACCCCATAAAGGCAGGCAGTTCTAAAAAGTCATCCAATGATTTGATTACTTCCATATCCGTATCCATATAAATACCGCCGTACTCTTTTAATACGTATAAGCGAGCCACATCTGAAACGAAAGCCCATTGTTTTTCATCATAGGCTTGTTGTGCATAAATACCTGCGCCTTTCAGGTCAAAATTATCTTCATTCCATAATTTTATTTCATAATCTGGACAATATTTTTTCCAGCTAGCAATACATTTTTTTTCTACATCTCCAAAAGGCTTGTCGCCAAACCACACATAATGGATTATTTTAGGTATCATAACAAGCTCTCCTCTTTTCTTTATTTGTCTCTTTCCTTTTAATCATAAGAACAAAATGAAAAAAAATCCATTAAAACAACTTATACTCAATAAAAAACCAGGCCAACGGTACCGTTGGCCTGGTTTTTTTGGGTAAGGTTTTCTTTTTTAGTTTGGAGGAGTAAAAAAGAAATAAGAAATTAGGGTATTTCTTTGGTATGTATAAAGTATAGAAAAAGAATGTGAAAAAACTATGATGAAAATATGCAGATTTGACAGAACCATATGAAAACCTGCTCCAAGGTGTCTGGCTTCAATTTAAACCAATTTTTCTTTACAATAAACTCAAAGTTAATGCTTATTTTGTAGAGTAAGAGAAAGAAGGGAATACAAAAAATATAGGGGGACGACTGTTTGAATTATAAAACAGAAAAACTAGAAGAAATTGCTGAGGAACTGAAGGGGGACTTGGAGAAAGGCCTTACTGCTCAACAAGTCGAAGACAATCGCAAGAAATATGGGGCAAATGAATTTGAAGAATCTGAAAAGAAAACATTATTCTCTCGAATTTTAGAACAGTTAAAAGAAGTTATGAACCTGATATTGTTGTTTGCAGGTTTCTTATCTTTATATATTTCTTTTTCTGATCCATCTCATGGATTTTCTGAGCCTATAGTTATTTTTATTATTATTTTCATCAATATGTCTATTTCCATATACCAAGAAGGAAAAGCCGAAGATGCTTTAGATTCTTTAAAGGACCTTTCTTCTCCCGTTTCAAAAGTTATTCGGGAAGGGAAAGAGCAAGAAATTGATGCCGCCGAAGTAGTACAAGGAGATATTTTTTTACTGAAAGCCGGAGATAAAGTAGATGCCGATATTCGTTTAATTGAAGCCAATAATCTTCAACTTGATGAAGCTTCACTTACAGGAGAAAGTGTTCCAGTAGACAAAGATCCAGACGCAGATGTAGAAGAAGATGCAGCTACAGGTGATGTATTAAATACTGCATTTTCAGGAACAGTAGTGACAAATGGAAATGGGAAAGGGATCGTTGTTGGAGTAGGAATGGATAGTGCAATGGGCTCTATTGCTGAGCTGCTAGGCGATACAACAAAAAGCAAAACGCCTTTACAAAAGCGGATAGATAAATTAGCTAAAAAACTAGCTGTACTAGCTTTTATTGCTGGGGCTATCATTTTTGGTTTAAACTATTTCACTTCAGATATTTCAGTTTTAGATAACCTGATGACAGCTGTTTCCTTGGCTATTGCAGCAGTACCAGAGACTTTACCAGTTATTGTGACACTTTCACTGGCTTATGGAGTCACAAACATGGTAGAAAGAAATGCGATCATCCGCAATATGCCCGCCGTTGAGACTCTCGGAAGTGCTTCTGTAATAGCTTCGGATAAAACTGGTACATTAACCAAAAACCAAATGACTATCCAGAAGATCTGGGCTGTTTCTCATGAACCAAAGGATGCAGAAGAAGAATTTAATGAAGATGAAGAATGGCTCATTAAAATGATGGGATTAGCTTCAAACGCACAAATCAAAGAGACAGAAGAGGAAGACAAAACGATTTCTGGTGACCCAACAGAAGCAGCAATCGTGAATTTATTAGAAAAAAAAGAATGGCCAAAAGAACAAATAGATAAAGAATACACACGTGTTTTTGAGATTCCATTTGACTCAGATCGAAAAAGAATGACGACAATTCACGAATATGATGATAAGTATGTAGTCATTACTAAAGGAGCGTTCGATCGTATTCCATTGGATGAGTCGCACGTTGAAAGTGAGCATGACCAAAAAGCAAGTGATATACATGATTCATTTGCTCAAGAAGCATTACGGATTATTGGTGTTTCATACAAGTTTATGGACAGTAAGCCAGAAAATCCAGACGCAGATGAACTTGAACAAGATATGACTTTTGCAGGAATCGTTGGGATGATCGATCCACCAAGAGAGGAAAGTAAGCAAGCCGTTAAAGAAGCACGTGAAGCAGGGATCCGGCCAATTATGATCACTGGAGACCATGCCGTTACTGCTACGGCTATTGCTAAAGAGATCGATATTTTCCGTGAAGGGGATAAGACGATCACGGGAGCAGAAATGGAAGAACTTTCTGAAGAAGAAATAAATCAACAAATTGAAGATTTCTCTGTTTACGCACGCGTATCTCCTGAAGATAAAATACGGATTGTAGAAGCTTGGCAAAATAAAGGCGAAGTAGTTGCAATGACAGGTGATGGGGTAAACGACGCTCCGTCATTGCAAGCTGCAGATGTAGGAACTGCTATGGGAGAAAACGGAACTGAAGTAGCCAAAAATGCCTCGGATATGATTTTAACGGATGATAATTTTGCTACGATCGTGCATGCTATTGAAGAGGGACGCCGTGTTTACGACAACATAAAAAAAACCATTTATTATTTACTCTCTGCAAATGTAGCTGAGATCTTGATTATGTTAATAGCTGTTTTGATTGGTTGGGGAACCCCTTTGACATCCATTCAGTTGCTGTTTATCAACGTTATTGCTGATGGTATACCTGGGTTTGGTTTGAGTCGCGAAAAAGCTGAATCAGATATTATGAAACGAGAGCCTGTCAGTAAAAATGAAAGTATTTTTGCTAACGGAGGTTACCGAAGAATTTCTATCGCGGCTTTAACATTTACAGTCATTTCACTGATTGGTTTTTATGTTGGGGAACATATTGCTTTAAGTGAATCAATTGAGCCTTCAACAGAAGTTGCACAGACACTAACTTTCTTGATCTTAGGTTGGTCTTCAGTGATCCACATTTTTGTAGCACGTACGAATAGCTCGATTTTTAAAGTAGGAATTACAGAGAATAAAACTGTTTTTTGGACGACTGTATTTTCGTTTGTTGCTACGACTGTTGTAGCGGCAGTACCATTTCTAGCCACTATATTTAATTTAGTCACGTTGAGTTGGGAATATTGGTTACTCACTGCTGTCTTATCTTTCATGATTATTGTAGTGGTTGAAATTGAAAAGCTAGTATTGAAGAAGAGCGGCAAAAGTTTCTTAGGATAAATAATACTTTCTTTTCAGTCTATTTTATTCATGAAAGAAAATGATATTAAAGAAGTAGGCGAGATAAAGGAGTGTAGCGAATATGGACCTGTCGAAATATCTTGTAAAGCCGGATAAAAAAGTTGATTTAACAGGGTTAGCTGAAAAAGAAAGTCCAGATTATACGGAAGAAGAAATCAAAGAAAAGTGGATCCCTAAAAGCGTAGAAAAATTGCGTGAATGGCAATTGCGGCTGCATGCGGAAGAAAAGAAAGGGATATTAGTAGTCTTGCAAGCGATAGATGCTGCAGGGAAAGATGAAATCATTACCTTTATCTTTTCTCATTTGATGCCGCAAGGTTTGGAAGTTAATCCAGTGAAAAAGCCTACAGAAGAAGATATGAAGCACGATTTTTTATGGCGGGTCCACAAAGGGATGCCGGAAAGGGGTCAAATTGCTATCTTAAATCGTTCTTATTATGAAGATTTGATTTCTCCGCTGGTTTATGGTGAAGACCAAACAATCCCTTTACCATCAAATGAATATGGCGAAGATCCTTGGGAAATCAGGTGCCGCCAAGTAAACGATTATGAAAGGTATATGAAAGAGAGTGGTTTTCCAGTTGTAAAATTCTTCTTGAATGTCTCAAAAGAGAAGCAACGCAAACGTTTATTAGAACGTATGAAAAATTCAGATAAAAACTGGGAATTTTCATTCAGCGATATTGAAGACAGACGAAAATGGAGTGACTTTCAAGAAGCGTACGAAAAGATCCTCAATCAGACATCTACCGAATACGCACCTTGGTATGTATTGCCAGCTGATAATGGTTGGTACACTCGGTATATTGCAGCTGAAATCATGATTCATGTACTGGAAGAATTGAATCCAGAATTGCCAGTCATGACTGACGAGGATAAAGAAAAATTGGATAAAGAAATTCAAAAATTAGAGAAAGAAAATGAAAATTAAGCACTTTCCACTAAATTCATTCAGCATGAAAAAACATTTCTATTGATGAGTATTCATTAGTAGAAATGTTTTTTTGTAGGTTAAATGAGGTTTATTAATCAAACAGACATCCTGCTAAATCTCCATATAATTCAGATTTAGCTATAAGTATTTTTAATAAATCCCTTTATTTTTAAATTGAAATGAGAATCGACTAATGTTATATAGTACCAATAAATTTCGAGGAAAGGCCTAAAAGTTGTAATATCAACAACTGTAGGTTTTTAAAGCAGTTAAAATAAAATTCTAAATCTTCTTGACCTTTCTTTCTAATTAAATTATAATCATTTTATTATTATCTAAGCTGATTTTAATCTTAGTTTAATATTCGTAATTAAAAAGGGTACAGGGGGAAAACTAAATGAAAAAGACAAAACGATTTAGTTTGTTTATTGCTGGAATGACGTCAATGTTAGTCTTAGCAGCATGTGGAGGAGCTAGTTCAGAAGAAACAGATGGCAATGTCGATGCTACTGGAACAACAGATGGAGGAGTATTAAATGTTCAAGTAGATGTAGAAGTTGCTTCTATGGATCCTCAAATGGCAACTGATGGAACTTCATTTGAAGTAATTGCCAACACTATTGAAGGATTGTATACATTAGATGAAAAAGGGGTAGCAATTCCATCGTTAGCTGAAACGACAGATGTCAGTGAAGATGGGTTAACATACACATTTACTTTGAAAGATGCAGTTTGGTCTAATGGGACACCTGTTACAGCAGATGATTTCGTCTATGCTTGGCAACGTTTAGCAGATCCGGACACAGCTAGTGAATATTACTATATTATGGGAATTGCTGGTGTAGAAAATGCAAATGAAATTTCTGCTGGAGAAAAAGCACCTGATGAATTAGGAGCAACTGCAGTTGATGAGAAAACATTGGAAGTCAACTTGACTCACCCAGTTCCTTTCTTTGAAAGTTTAATGGCTTTTCCATCATTCTTCCCAATGAATCAAGAATTCTTTGAAGAAGCTGGAGAAAATTATGGTACATCCCCAGATACATTGATCGCAAATGGAGCGTTTGAGATTACTTCATACGAACCCGCTGCAACAACCATCGAATTGGAAAAAAATCCAGATTACTTTGATGCAGAAAATATTAACTTAGACGGTATCAAATACCAAGTTATTAAAGATACTCAACAAGCTATGTTGTCTTATCAAAATGGCGACTTAGATGTAGTAACTTTAGCTGGAGAACAAGTTGATTTATTCAAAGAAGATCCAGAATTCCAAACGATTCAAGCTGGTTATCTATGGTACATTTCTCCAAATACGAAAGTACCTGGACTAGAAAATGCCAACTTAAGAAAAGCATTGTCACAAGCATTTGATAAAGATTATATTGCGGAAACAGTATTGAAAGACGGTTCTGTGCCAGCAAATTATATGATTCCAGATGGTTTAGCGGTAGATGCAGAAGGTGTTGATTTCCGTGATACAACAGGAACTTACTTGGAATACGACCCAGCAGCTGCACAAGAAGCATTGGAAGTTGCTAAAGAAGAGTTAGGAAAAGACAGCTTTACATTTACAATGATCATCGAAGATACAGAAAGTTCAATCAATGTAGCGCAAGTTCTAAAATCGCAAATTGAAGAAAACTTAGAAGGCGTTACAATTGAAATTGAACAAATGCCTAAGAAAACTAGATTAGACCGTATGAATACTGGAGACTATGAATTAGGATTAACTCGTTGGGGACCAGACTATGCAGACCCAATGACTTATGCAGATATGTTTTTAACAGACTCTGGTAATAATAAAGGTTACTGGTCAAATGAAAAATACGATGAGCTTGTAAGTTCTTCTTTAGATGGTGACTTATCACTAGATGTAGAAGGACGCTGGGCAGCATTGCAAGAGGCAGAGAGCATTATCCTTGAAGATGCTGGTATTCTTCCAGTGTACCAAAAAGGGAATGCTGTTATGATCAAGAGCAATGTTTCAGGAATTGATTTCCACGCTGTTGGAGTATCAAGAATACTGAAGAATGCAGTAAAAGAATAACTGTTTTTAAGGAATGCTAAAGGAAAGGCGTACAAGAGAATATCAAGCGGTTATCTAAACTGGTTTGGATTATTCACTGTACGTCTTTTTTTGATAGTTTAGTGTCGATGTAAAAAGAACGTGTTTTTATTTCGAACGAAAGGAAAATTACAATGAAAAAATATATTGCCCGTAGAATACTGATGTCTTTTTTAACGTTGCTAGTGATCATTCTGGTTTTATTTGTTTTAATGCAATTGTTGCCAGGATCGCCATTCAACGATGAGCGTTTATCTATCGAACAACAAGGATTTATTATGGAAAAATATGGATTAAATGATCCTATTCCAGTTCAGTTTGGTCGCTACTTAGTCAACATGCTGACAGGAAATTTTGGGAAATCATACACTATTTCAAAAGATACAGATGTATCCATTCTTCTTCAAAATAGACTGCCGATATCTCTTGCAGTCGGTGGGATTTCCATTGTGATCGGAGCAGTTATAGGGTTGTTTTTAGGGGTATTTGCTGCCTTAAAACACAATACGGTATGGGATTCTTTGGCAACTTTTGTTTCAGTTTTAGGAGTTTCCATTCCTTCTTATGTGTTTGCTTTAGGACTATCTTATTACCTAGGTTTTCAAATGAAATTATTTCCTATGCTGTTTAACCCTGCTGATGGTGCTTACGCATATTTATTGCCCGCATTTGCTTTAAGTATGACGGTCATGGCTACAGTTGGACGTTTTACTAGAACAGAAATGCTGGATGTTCTAAATTCAGATTACATTCAATTAGTCGAAAGTAAAGGTGTTTCGGGTCCTCGATTAGTCGTCACACATGCATTACGAAATGCTTCGATTTCTATTTTAACGGTTCTTGGTCCATTAGTGGTGAGTTTAATGACGGGGAGTTTAGTGGTAGAAAAAATCTTCTCTATCCCAGGAATCGGACAATTGATGATTCAAGCCATCCAATCGAATGATTACAACATTATTATTTCATTAGCATTTGTATACAGCGCGTTATATATCGGAGTGATGTTGGTTGTAGATATTTTATACGGTGTATTAGATCCTCGTATACGTTTAGCAAAGGAGAGTTCAAATGGATAAACCAATCGAATTTTTACCAAATGATTTTGAGTTTGTGAAAGACAATAAAGCTGCTATGATCGATGAAGTGTATTCAGGAGAATCTTTCTGGAAAGCGATCATTCGACGGATTTTAAAAAACAAAGGTGCTGTTTTAGGCTTTATTAGTATTGTGATCATTTTAGCCTTAGCGCTTATTGGTCCAGAAATAACAGGTTATACTTACGACCAGCAAATCACTGGACATGAAAGTATGGCTCCACGAATTCCAGGGCTCGAAAATTTTGGGATTTTTGACGGTACAGAAACACTAAAAACATCAACTGGTGAAATGGAAGTCAATAAGTATAATGTGTTAGAGGGCGGCGAAGATGTCTATCATTGGTTCGGTACAGACGTTCTGGGAAGAGACTTATTCACTCGTACTTGGGTAGGTACTCGAATTTCTCTCTATATAGCTTTAGTGGCAGTAATTGTAGATGTCTTAATCGGAATGAGTTATGGGATGATTTCTGGTTTCTACGGTGGAAAAGTGGACATGGTCATGCAACGCTTTATGGAGATCTTAAATGGGATTCCAAGTTTAGTAGTCGTTACGCTATTAATCATTGTGTTAAAACCTGGATTATTGAGTATCACGATCGCTATTGCTTTGACTGGATGGATCGGTATGAGCCGAATCGCCAGAGCTTCTATGCTGAAATTGAAGCAAAGTGAATATGTATTAGCAGCACGTACAATGGGAGCGAAAGATTTTCCTATCATGTACAAAGAAATATTGCCTAATATTTTTTCTCAACTTTTGGTTATGTCGATGTTCTCTATCCCAAGCGCTATTTTTACAGAAGCCTTTCTAGCATTTGTGGGTATCGGTATTCCTGTTCCAATGGCTTCATTAGGTTCGCTGATTTCAGAGAATTTCAAATCATTAACGACTCATTTTTATATGATCGTGCCGCCCGTTATTGTCTTAGCCGTATTGATGCTAAGTTTTAACTTATTAGCAGATGGGTTGCGCGATGCATTGGATCCAACATTGAAAGAGGTGTAATAACATGGTCAAAGAAAAAGTATTGTCCATTCGAGATTTATCGATCGCGTTTAAAACATCTTCTGGACTGGTAAGTGCTGTTCGAGGAGTAAACTTAGATCTATACAAAGGGGAAACTCTTGCGATCGTAGGAGAATCGGGTAGTGGTAAATCTGTAACGGTTAAAACGATCATGGGAATATTAAGCAATAATGGGAAAATAAAAAGCGGAACGATAGAATACACATATGAAGAAAAAGGACAAAAAACAACTAAAAATCTGCTCGATTTCTCTAAAAGAGATATGCGTAAAAACATTAACGGGAAACACATTGCCATGGTTTTTCAAGATCCTATGACTTCTCTTGATCCTACGATGAATATTGGGAATCAAATTATGGAAGGGATGCGTATTCATTACAAAACCCCTAAAAAAGAAGCCTACGCTAAAGCCTTAGAGTTGTTGGAATTAGTTGGAATAACAGATGCAGAATCTCGTATGAGCAATTATCCGCACCAACTTTCTGGTGGGATGCGCCAACGGATCGTGATTGCGATCGCTTTAGCGAGTGATCCTGATGTGCTCATTTGTGATGAACCTACCACGGCATTAGACGTAACGATCCAAGCGAAAATTCTTGAATTGATCCAATCTATTCAAGAAAAAACAGGAATTTCTGTTATTTACATTACTCATGATCTAGGTGTTGTAGCTAAGGTTGCTGATCATGTAAACGTTATGTATGCAGGACGAATTGTAGAAACTGGAACCGTAAATGAAGTGTTTTATGAGCCAAGACATCCTTATACTTGGGGATTATTACTTGCGATGCCAGATCTAGAAACAAAAGCAGATAAACTAGAGTCGATTCCAGGAAACCCTCCAAACTTAGAGCATGAAGTAACAGGAGACCCTTTTGCGCCACGTAATCCTTATGCACTCAATATAGATCATCGCTTGGAGCCGCCGATGTTTCAAATCAGTGAAACGCATTATGCAGCAACTTGGTTATTGGCAGACGAAGCACCAGTATGTCCTCCACCAGCAGAACTGCAAGAACGTATCGAACGTATGAAAAAGGAGGATGAACGCTATGTCGGATCTGAAGAAACCTATACTTTCCGTGAAGAACTTAAAGCAGCACTTTAAAGTGAGCCGGAAATTTACAGTAAAAGCGGTAGATGGAGTATCCTTTGACATTTTTCCAGGCGAGACTTATGGATTAGTTGGAGAATCGGGTAGTGGAAAATCGACTATTGGTCGCTCTGTTATTCGATTGTACGATATCACAGATGGCGAAATGACATTTAACGATCAAAATATCTCAGGGAAAGTATCTAAAGAAACAAATGATATGCTGCGCACAAAGATGCAAATGATTTTTCAAGATCCAATGGCAAGTTTGAATCCGAGAAAAACTGTTATGGATATCATCGCACAGGGGCTAGATATTCATGGCAAAGCAGGTTCTAAAAAAGAAAGAGAAGAACAAGTTATTGAGATATTAGAGCGTGTAGGTTTGTCTCGCGAATTCGCAAACCGCTATCCAAATCAGTTTTCGGGAGGCCAACGCCAACGGATCGGAATCGCTCGAGCTTTGATCATGAACCCTGATTTGATTATTGCGGATGAAGCGATCAGTGCATTAGATGTTTCTATCCAAGCGCAAATTGTAAACCTTATGAAAGATATCCAAAAAGAAACCAATGTAGCGTATTTATTTATTGCGCATGATTTGTCTATGGTTCGCTATATCTCTGATCGAATTGGTGTACTTCATTTGGGACATTTGTTAGAAACGGGTACCACAGAAGAAATTTTCAACAATCCTTTACATCCCTATACGAAATCATTGATCTCAGCTATTCCGCATCCAAATCCTGTATTGGAAAAGAAACGGACTTCACTATCCTATGATTATGCTACAAGTGGATTGAATTATAGCGAAGGAAAGCTGCACACTGTTGAAGGAACACATAA
Organism: Desemzia sp. RIT 804; assembly: GCF_016892605.1. GTDB lineage: Bacteria > Bacillota > Bacilli > Lactobacillales > Carnobacteriaceae > Desemzia. The sequence goes on along the minus strand of NZ_JAFEMV010000002.1, from coordinate 533,666 downwards.
AGTATTAGGGACAGACCTTGATATTGAAAAATGGCTACAAAAAGACAATCAAAAAGAAGTTATTGGAGTAAGTTAAGAAAAGAAGAGTGACTTTGTTTTAGTCAGAGCAGGAGCTGGGATATCTTATCTCAGCTCTGTTTGATTAGGGTGTGTCTTAAAACTATAGTTGTACACTATTTGAGTTGGTGATGAAGAATGTGGTTTGAATATGATGAGGAACTAAAACTATTTATTTCTTGTCAAAGTAGTTTTAAGACGCATCCTAGGCTAAATAGTAAGGTGTGTCAGTTTTTGTACATAACAAGTTCACTAAATAATTTTTCAACCAGCAAATTAAAAAAAAGAAGATGCAGTGTGTCGAAATTGATGATACACTAGAATCAAAACGACAAATGTAAGTGCTTTTATGTTTTGCTGAGGAGGAACAACATGAAAAGAAAAGACAAAGTATTAGCTTACGTGTTGGAAAAAACCAGTCACTTAAAAGATCGAGACATTGAAATAGGTGGAGGAATAACAGCTCACGAAATTGCGGATGTCTTAGAGATCCTTCGCAGCAATGCCTCAAAAGATCTTAACACACTAACTAGAGAAGGAAAGTTAGACAAAACAGAGACTCGGCCAGTCCGTTATTATGACGCCGCTATTAATCATTATCGACCGCTTGAAAAAAAAGTCAAAAGCTTTAAAGAATTTCCTAGCAAGACAGAAACTGGAACAAAAGAGCAGACATCTGCAGCAACTGATTTGTTTCATAATATGATTGGAGCAAATGGTAGTTTGACCAGTCAGATCAGCCAAGCTAAAGCAGCAATCTTTTATCCGCCAAAAGGATTGAATACATTGATCATAGGACCAACCGGATCAGGGAAAACCTATTTTGCAAATGCAATGTATCAATATGCTCAAGCCAATAAATTGATCCCTAAAAATAAGTCGATGGTTGTTTTGAACTGTGCCGATTATGCGCACAATCCTCAACTCTTGATGTCTCATTTATTTGGACATGTGAAGGGGGCATATACTGGGGCAATCAGCAGTAACGAAGGATTGTTGGAAAAAGCCGATCACAATATGTTGTTCTTAGATGAAATTCACCGTTTACCGCCTGAAGGACAAGAGATGTTGTTTTACTTTATGGATACGGGGTCTTTTTCTCCAATGGGAGATACAGGAGAGAAGAAAAAGGCAGATGTACGTATTGTTTGTGCCACAACAGAAGATCCAAATTCAGCTTTATTAGCAACCTTCAATCGACGAATTCCGATTGTCATCACGTTGCCGTCATTTCAAAATCGTCCAGCTATCGAGCAAATCAACTTACTGAAATATTTAATGAGTATTGAAGCTAAACGAATCCAAAAAAGTATCCAAATAGAAGACAAAGTAATGCAAGCTATTCTGGGTAGTGTAACTTATGGAAACGTTGGTCAATTAAAATCGGTGATTCAAATGGTTTGTGCTAGAGGTTTTCTAGAAAGTGTGAACAACAAATCAGAAATCACTTTACGATATGACAACATGTCCAGCATATTGGAAGATGGGTATGATTCGATCGCATTAAATCAAAGTTTAAGACATGAAATCGTCCATTTTGTAGAACCGTGGACAACTATTACGCCGATTGACGATATTATGGTCTTTGATTCTGATACCTATGAGCTGCCATATAATTTGTACGAAATCATTGGCGATAAAGTAGCGATGCTGAAAGAAAGTGCGGTCTCCAATCAAGAAATCCATCGCTTTATTACTACCGATATCGACTTGCATTTGAAAGCATTTTATAAAAATACGATTTTTTCTACCAAAGAGGATGGCTTAAAAGACATTGTAGATGTGGAAATTATTGAATTAACAAAAAAAATTCAGCAGATAGTGGAAGAGATATTGCAATTTAATTTTTCAAAGAAATTTTTGTATGCTATGAGTTTACACATTAGTTCTTTCGTCAAACGAATCCAAGAAGGAATATTTGTGCACAATGATAATGTTCATTTAAAAGAGTTCGTGCTGAATTACCAAGAAGAACAGCGTGCTGCTCGAGCGGTTAAAGCTGAAATCGAACAGTATTATAAAATCATTGTCCCAACTGTAGAGATCAATTATTTAACGATGTTGCTGGTTTCTTTACGAACAGAGGAGCAACAAGGACAAGTTGGGATCGTTATTGCAGCTCATGGAGTTTCAACGGCATCATCCATGAAAGAAGTTGTAGCAACTTTGCTGAATTCATCTAATTTATATGCAGTAGATATGCCATTGGAGATGAATCCAAATGAAGCTTTTCCAAAAGTAAAAGCGGCTATTGAAGAGGCAGATAATGGGGCTGGAGTACTGTATCTAGCGGATATGGGTTCTTTGGTGACATTTGGACAAAAAATCATGAATGAGACGGGTATTCGTATTGAAACACATGATATGGTGACGACACCGATGTTGCTTGAAGCAGCCAGAAAAACACAGTTCTCCAACCAAGATTTGATATCTATGTCTCAAGAATTGAAACGGTTCAGGGGATATTCAACACAAAAAAGCAGTCTTGAAATAGGTACAGAAGAAGAATACCCATTATCCAAACAAACTGATAAATCGCAAATTATCGTTACTATATGCGCTACTGGAGAAGGTACGGCCATTCAGTTGCAAAAAATCATTGAGGATATCTTAGCTGACTATTTAGAAAGTGACATTCGCATCATTCCTATTTCTATTTTGAATTACCAAGAGCAATTAAAAGAACTACAAGAAAAATATACTATTATTGCTACATGTGGTTCGATCGATCCGCAACTCCAAGCGCCATTTATTCCAATCGATGCTCTATTATCCGGAAGTGGAAAACGACGTCTGCACAATATCTTAGAGGGAATGGAGTCAAAGGAAGAGCAAAATATTCTTCCACGCTTATCTAAAGAAATGTGCGTAGACTACATGAGTCAATATATCACCTATATCAATCCAGCAAAAATCATCACACCTGTTTGGGATTTTTGTTATGAAATGGAAAAACAGCTGGACCAAGAATTTGAGAATGCCTTTAACCTTGGGATCATGTTGCATTTGAGTGGTATGATAGAAAGAATCGTCACGAGAGAAGAAATCGAGTCAGGACAAGATGTGGATGAAATAAAACCTGAATTAGCCTTGCTTATTGAAGAGAACATTGCTCCTTTATTGTACGGACTCAACTTAGAAGTTTCTAAAAATGAATTAAAATTTGTAGGAGCTATGTACCAAAATAAACTACAAGAAAAACAGTTGTAAAAGCCTCAGTATACTTCATTTGAATGTAAACTGAATTTTGTTTGACATCATTGCTTCAGAAATTTTATTGAAAAGCAGAGGGAGAGACAACTTACTATGAGTATGGAAATTCGTTTAGTCCGAATTGATGACCGCTTGATTCATGGTCAAGTAGCTACTGTTTGGACTAAAACAACAAAAGCCAACCGCATTTTAGTAGTCAGCGATAATGTAGCTAAAGATGAATTGCGCAAGGCGTTACTAAAACAAGCTGTACCGCCTGGAGTAAAAGCAAGCGTGATAACTGTCCGAAAAATGATAGAAATTACACATGACCCTAGATTTAATAGCTTTAAAGCGATGCTGCTGTTTACCAGTCCAGAAGATGTAGTGAGAGTCGTGAAGAATAAAGCTGATATCCAATCGGTCAATATAGGCGGAATGAGTTATTCAGCAGGTAAAAAAATGATCACAAATGCTGTGGCAGTTGATCAAAAAGACGTTGAAGCCTTTAAGTATTTAAATGAAAAAGGAATTGAATTGGAAATTCGCAAAGTAGCCTCAGATAGTAAAGTAAACATGATGAACTTATTGAAAAAAGAAGGATTATTGTAACTTAAAACTAAAGTAGGGAATAAATGTGGACATTCGTAAATTAGCATTACATGAAGAGCCGCCAATGGAACTATTGTTATCAGCTGACCCTTCTCAAAGGATAGTGGAAGCATACTTGAGCAGAGGCGAGTGTTATGTAGCTGAGTTGGACAATCAGGTAATCGGTGTCTATATTTTAGTAGAGATAAAGCCAGATACAATAGAGTTGATTAACATTGCTATAGGAGAAATTTATGCTGGCAAAGGGCTAGGGAAACAGTTGGTAATGAATGCCATCAAACGTGCAACAACAAAAGGATACAAAGTAATAGAAGTTGGTACAGGAAATTCTAGCATTGGACAATTAGCCTTCTATCAAAAATGCGGATTTAGAATAGAGGGCGTAAAAAAAGACTTTTTCCTTCAGAATTATTCCGAAGCTATTTTTGAAAATGGGATTCAATGCAGAGATATGATTCGGTTATCGCAACAGTTACAGGAATAAGCCAGCGTTATGTTTCTTTTTCAAGCACAATACAATAAAAAACCATTTCTATTAATGAATGATTCATTAATAGAAATGGTTTTTTGTATTATGCTTATTTTGATTAGTTGCTCGAAACCAAGTTTCTAACCAATACTTTGTTCCCAAACAGATAATAAATGCTGTTAAATATTAGAACAATACTACAAGTGATGAACTAATTGTTTAAGGACTTCTGCGTCCTTTTTCATTTGTTCTGGCGAGTCGTTTTTTACAAATTCTAGTAAAGCAAATTGCTCAGGTAATGAAGAAGGAGAGAATTGTTCAAAGTATTGTATCCATTCTGCTGAGCCATCCTCTAATGTATAGCGAGTACGATAATCTTTCCAATGAAAAACATGGACATTGGTCAACCAAATTTTTAATAATGGTAGACTAGCAATACGCTGTCCAAAAGTTAAGCTTTCGGATGGTTGCCAGTACAATTTGACATTCGGCTCATTGATCGCTTCTAAAAGTCTGACGGCACTTTCAGGAGTGTCTGTTAATGTATTGCTGTGGTATTCAAAACTAAGAGTAATGCCAAGGTTTTGTGCCAAATGAGCGTTTAATTTAACATCACGAACGATCATATCAAATTTTGCTTCATCCACATCTTTAGAAGCAGTATCACCTGCCCAGATACGAATCATATTTGTGTTCAGTTCTTGAGCAGTTCTCAATACTCCTTGAAAGGGCTCAGTCGATCCAGCTATGTAATAAGAACCATAAGAAGAAACAACTAATCCAGCTTCTTCAGTCAAACTTGCGGCTTTTTTAGCAGCTTCAAGATCTTCATGCGGGACGTGAACTTTTCCTTCCCATTCAATAGCGTCAAGTTGAGCTTGTTTTGCTAGTTGGACCACTTCTTCTATAGAACGGTCACGAAATGTAACGGAACACAATCCTGTTTTCATTTAATTCCTCCTAAGCCATGTGTTGATATTTTTCTTTGGTAATTTGGTAATTCAATCGTTTATTCGCTAAATATAACTTCAGTTCGCTTAACATATATGCTCCCATTCGCCCGATTTCTGTTCCTGCGCTTCCGGCAATATGTGGAGTAAGAATAACGTTTTTCATGTCGTATAAAGGCGAATCAGCTTCAGGCGGCTCAGGATGAGTGACATCCAAAATAGCTGTTAAATCCGTTCTTTCTTTTAAAACAGCGATCATCTCCTCTTCTTTAACAATAGCTCCGCGTGCGGTGTTGATAAAAGTAGCGTGTGATTTCATCGTCTCCAGCAATTCTCCGGTAATCATCCCTGTTGTTTCAGGAAGCAGAGGAGAATGTAGAGATACAATCTCAGATTCTTTAAACAGCTCTTCTAAGCTTACTTTGGTGATGTTTAATTCAACAGCTTCTTTATCTGATACAAATGGATCATAAACCAGCACATTTACGTCAAAAGGTTTTAAGTATTCCAGTACTTTTCTACCGACTTGACTTAATGAGATCAACCCGATATTCCGATTATAATTACCGAACACAAATGTAAAGGCACCAAATTGATAAGTACGATCTTGTCTCACTTGTTCGCGTAATTCCCACCCATTTTTTAAAGCAAATAAAATCTGACTTAATGTAAATTCTGCAACTGGAATAGCATTGGCTATATTAGCAGTAGTGACAGTAATATTGCGTTTCCAAACGGCATCTGTCAAAAGAGATTTCATGGTTCCTGCCGCGTAAAAAATTGCTTTTAGGTTAGGAGTTAGTTCTAAGAAATATTCATCAAAAACAGGAGCGCCCCATCCTGAAAAAATCAATTCTACTTCTTGCAGCAATTCTGGATGTTCAAAACATGTTTCATTGTTCAAAGGCGGATGAAGGATTTCAACATGTTCTGCTATCTCGGTTTGGACTTCTATTGGATAAACAGTATCAAATAGCTCCTTTTTTAAGATATATAAAGCTTTTGGCATCATTCTTCCTCCTCGTACTGTAATTATTTAATTAGAGCTAATTTGAAAAAAGAACCAAGATGTTGCTTGAAAAAATTTGTGAAGGGGCCAATCAGAAGTGCAGATAAAACCGTTCCTTCTCGGATTCCTATGAGTTTTCCTAAGACAACTAAAGAAAGGATGACAGAAAAGAGGATCAACCCGTTGTCGAAAAACAGTTTTACATTTCCAAAAGGTTTATGGAACGTTACTGCTAAAGTATTGACGATTCCTTCGGTAGGGTTATAAATGGTTTGGGAAGAGAGCTGCAAAAATATTCCAAACGCTAAGATTACACAACCGATTATAATAAAAAATAGTTTTATTATATAAGGACTAGTTTGTAAAAAACTAAACATAATTCCATTTGAATCAATCGAAATACCTAATAGAGGGCCGACAAAAAATTGTAAGTATTGTTTTTTTTGAAAGTCTTTTTTTAATATCGCGAGTTGCAAAAAGACCAGCAAAACGTTCATCAGCATTGTAAACGTGCCAAAACTTAAAGGGAAAATAGCGCTTAGTACAAAAGGAAGACTAGTTACAGCGGTCGTTCCCAAGTTGCTTTGAGTAATGATGCTGATACCTAGACCAATTATCCACACACTAATTAAAAACAGACCATAACGCTTTATAAGTTGGTTCAATTGATTCCTCCATTCTTTCCTTTAATGAAAAAAATCGGTATAGTATAATTAAAGCACAAAAAAAAATTAGGAGCAAGGCAACAAAGCCGTATAAAGTAAGCGGATTACATTTGAGCATAGCAAAGACCATTTGAACTTCGATAAATCAAGTGGGTAGAAAATCATAAAAAACCAGAGAAAGTATGGGATAGAAATGGAACGAATCGAAAACAGTCAATTAGCAGTCAATATGCTGGCATATGAGGCGGTAATAGATAAAGCAACTAGCCAAGCAAATTTTTTTAACGAGATCAAAGCTGCTGGCATTACAAAAATTGAAGTACGAAGAGAGTATATCCATAGTGAGAAAGATTTTACCACTATTCAGCGAGAAGCTTCCGAGTTGGGAATTGAACTATTTTATGCTGTTCCGGAAATTTTGTTTGAAGACAAGCTGTTGCCTTTAAATCAATTAGAAGGATATTTTAAAGAGGCTCAATTACTAGGAGCCAAACAAGTGAAGTTTACTGCTGGATACGCCGCAGATGTTCCTTTAGAAGAAATAGAGTCTTTGCGCCAGTTATTAGATACTTACGAAATCGAAAACTTAACCTTAGAAAATGGACAAGACCCTACATTTGCTAAAGCAGATACTTTCTATAGCTTTATTCAAGAGTTGAAAGGGAAAAGTTTACCAGTGAGTGTGACGTTTGATACAGGGAATTGTTTATATGTAGATGAAGACCCGTTAGCAAGTTTTACAGTATTAGAAGAAGAGATCAGTTACATTCATTTAAAAGATGTTTCTAAGCTGACGTTGTCTCCAACGTTGAATGGAGAAGGAGATGTTCCAACTAAAGAGATTCTGACGAGAGTTCCAGTTACTGTAAATGTGGCTATCGAATATCCATTGGGTGAACACCCTACGGAAACATTGAAGAAGGAAATAGTTAAAATCAGTTAAAAAGGGAATAATCAAAAAAGAAACACCAAAAGTTCCTTATACGAACTTTTGGTGTTTCTTTTTTGATAAAATTCAGTAATTTTTTTTATTTGCTATATAGTTTTCTGTTAATCGTTTGTATTCTTCCATTATAGTCTGAATAATGGGGTTGTTGGTTGAATTTAGTACCGTATCATCAATAGAAGCAATCGGGAGTATATCATTGCCGGTTCCTGAGATAAAAGCTCCCTCAATAGAGTTTAATTCTGCGACAGGGATATTCTGCTCAATGATCTCAAGCTCTTTTTCCTGACAAATAGACACTACTTTTGAACGGACAATACCCAAGAGAACCGAGTTTGCTGGAGATGTATGTAATTTACCGCCTTTAACGATAAACAAATTCGAACGGCTGCCTTCAGTGACGTTATCGTTCTGGTCCACCAATAAAACTTCATAAGCACCAGTTTTTTCGCGTTCTGCGAGCACCGTTCTTTGGTACTCTTCCCGCTGTATTTTGATGTTAGGATCTTGTCTTTCCAATTTTAATAGAGTTGTTTTCATACCTGTTTGGTAATACGATTCTGGAGGGTAAGGACTTTTTGTGAAAAAAGACAATAAACCTACTTCTTTATTTAAGATCAATTTGATGTTTTGATTGAAGACTTCATTTTTGATAACTAATTGGTATAAACGCGCAGTCAGCTCTTGATCTGAGTCCACCAAAGGTATCCCGACTGACAAAGCAGAAGCCCGAAAGCGATGTAAATGATCTTCTAGAAAAAGTGGGATTCCTTCTTTGACCCGAATGACTTCATAAACATTTTTAGCACTTAACTGTTCAAATGGAGTGAGATTTTCTGTAGATTGCTCTTGATCATTATGGTAATAAATGGATTGTTCTACATATTCCATGGTTTTCATCCTTTCGTAGTCGAGCTGCGAGGCTCAGCTGTTGTACAAATAATATGTACACCCAGTGTAGCACGATTTAAAGCTTGAATACATCTGGAAATATTTTTAAAAACTCTAGCTCTATCCATTAGGGAATTTACATAAAATATGATATTTTTTAGAGAGATACTTAAAGAGAGGAGAAAGAAATATGTCTACATCAGAAAAGAAATGGCGTAAGGTTTACATAGGTTTGATGATTTTTATTTATGCAGTATATGTACCTGTATCAGTGGTTGAATGGTTATTTTCAGAAGGAGGAGTTCCTTTTACAGCTGTACTTATTGCGATATTACTTCCAATTATGCGTAAAAACCATTTAACACAGTTGGAAAATGAACGTAAAAAATAAGGAAACTTTTAAAAAGTATTTCCGTAAAGCCGTAACTTTTTATTCTAGATAAAAAAGATGTTAAACTGCTTACATATGGAGCTTAATCAATCACCTTAAATCAAAAGAGGAGAGATATTATGCGTGCAGTAACATGGCAAGGAAATGAAAAAATGGAAGTGAAAACCGTTCCGGATCCAACGATTCAAGAGCCGACAGATATGGTTATTCGAATCACAGCAACAGCTATATGTGGATCAGATTTGCATTTGTATCATAATGGAAAGCCGGTTATGGAAGAAGACTACGTTGTAGGACATGAACCAATGGGAATCGTAGAAGAAGTTGGCTCAGCCGTAACAAAAGTTAAAAAAGGTGATCGGGTAGTAATTCCTTTTAACATTGGCTGTGGAGAATGTCATTTTTGCTCTCATCATATGGAAAGCCAGTGTGACAATTCCAATCCTAATCCGACGTTTGATAATGGGGGATTATTCGGCTTTGGAAAAATGAACGGGAATTATCCTGGGGGACAAGCGGAATACTTGCGAGTACCTTTTGCAGATTTTACTTCGTTTGTGGTTCCTGAAAGCAATTTGCCTGATGAAAAAGTGTTGTTTTTATCCGATGTTCTGCCAACTGCTTATTGGAGTGTGGAACACAGTGGCATGAAACAAGGCGATACAGTTATCGTATTAGGTTCTGGTCCAGTAGGGTTATTTGTACAAAAATTTGCCAAAATGAAAGGCGCTAAACGGGTTATTGCAGTGGATAATGTTGACCATCGCTTGCAACACGCTAAGAAAATGAATGGTGTAGAAATTGTAAACTTCTCAAATGTTTCTGAAGTTGGGAATGAATTGTATGAGATGACCAAAGGTGGAGCTGAGATCGTTATTGATTGTGTAGGGATGGACGGCGTAACACCGATTAAAGAAAAAGCCAAAGAATTTGTGACCATGCAAAGCGGTTCTTATTCCCCTATACAAACGGCTAGTGAATGCGTGAAAAAATTTGGCACGCTAATGGTGACCGGAGTATATATGACGCCTGCTACCAATTTCCCATTCCAAGATTTCTTTACTCGTAACGTAGACATCAAAATGGGGCAAGCACCTGTTATTCACTTAATGCCTACTATATACGATATGATCGAAAGGGAAGAATTCGATCCCACAGATATCATTACGCACACGATGCCTCTTGAAAAAGCTGCAGAAGCGTATGATTTATTTGATAAGAAAGCTGACAACAATATCAAAGTAGTGTTGAAACCAGGTATGTCTTAAGAAAATCGGTCTCTTGAAAGATTCTGACTCTTCATATAGTGAGCAGAAGAGAAAGGAGTATAGCATGATTCAGTAAGTAGGGAAAATTATGTTATATGTAGATAATCAGGAAGAAGCTAAGAATTTTTGGACACAAAAAGTTGGTTTCTCTGTTGTGGAAGACCAAACTGAAAATGGGATTAGATGGATAGAAATCGTTCCTACTATGGACGCACAAACCAGTTTTATACTACATGACAAAAAAATTATTTCAGAATTAGAACCTGAACTCACCTTGACCACACCTTCTTTGATGTTTTATACTCTAAATGTTGAAGAGTTGTACGATACATTTACTCAAAAAGGTATAACGGTAGGTGAAATGGTGACTACATCATCTGGAAAAGGATTTAACTTTGCAGATAATGAAAATCAGTACTTTGTAGTGGTGGAGAAAAGATAAGTCCTGATACTTCTAGCTAGTTAAAAAAGAAGCTGCCCCAAAAACCGAGCAATAAGAGCTGGTTTTTAGGCAGTTTCTTTTTCGCTAGTCAAGAAAGCTGCTTTTCGCCAAGTATAAGAGCCATTTGTCGTTTTTTCCACATCGAGATAGACACTATAAGACGAAAAAAGGACTACCTCTTTTTGAGACAGCCCTATTTTATTGTGGAGAAGTTGCTAAACTCTAGCAACACCAGTTTCGACAGCAGCTTTTTTTACAGCTGTAGCTACGGCATCAGCTACTCTTTTATCTAATGCATCTGGGATAATGTAATCAGGTGTCAATTCTGTTGGATCAATCAATCCAGCAATTGCAACGGAAGCCGCTATCTTCATTTCTTCGTTGATATCGCTGGCTCTTACAGCTAAAGCTCCTTTAAAGATACCAGGAAATGCCAACACATTATTCACTTGGTTTGGAAAATCGCTACGTCCTGTACCAATAACTGCTACACCAGCCTCAATAGCTTTATCAGGCATGATCTCAGGTGTAGGATTTGCCATCGCAAACACAATGGCTTCAGGGTTCATTTTTTTGACCATCTCAGGATTTAACAGGTTAGGAGCGGAGACACCAATAAATACATCGGCTCCTTCTAATGCTTTTGCAAGATCCCCTTGGATGTCCTCCAAATTAGTGTCTGCTAACATTTTTTGTTGTTCACTGTTCAAGTCAGAAGAGATTGAAGAAAGAATGCCTTTTTTATCTGCCAGGATCAAGTCTTTCACTCCAAAACTGATCAAATGTTTAGCAACAGCGATTCCAGCAGATCCTGCTCCGTTTACGACTACTTTAATGTCTGCAAAAGATTTGTCGACTAATTTCAAAGCATTGATCAACCCAGCCACTACCACAACAGCAGTTCCATGCTGATCGTCATGAAATACAGGTATATCTAAAGATTCTTTAAGACGACGCTCGATTTCAAAACATTCGGGCGCAGCAATATCCTCTAAATTGATGCCGCCAAAACTACCGGCTATTTGTTCAATAGTCTGGACAACGGTGTCTACATCAGTTGCTTCTATACAAATAGGAAAAGCGTCCACATCAGCAAATTCTTTGAACAAAACACATTTCCCTTCCATTACCGGCATAGCAGCACTTGGTCCGATATTGCCTAAGCCCAGTACAGCTGTCCCATTAGTAATGACACCTACTAAATTGTTTTTCCGTGTGAGCTGATAAGCTTTATCAGGGTCTTTTTCAATAGCTAAACACGCTTCAGCAACCCCAGGAGTATAGGCTAAAGCTAAATCTTCGCGACTTGTGATTTTAGATCGACTGATCACTTCGATTTTTCCGTTCCATTCATAGTGTTTTTCTAAGGCTTTTTTTCTTACATCCATCAGTGTCACCTCAATCTTCAAATGGGAAACGGAAATCGGCAAGGCCAGCATCATCTCGAATAGCAAGTAGTTCCTTTTGAACAGATTCGTTCACAGGTAAACCCGTTTTTTCTCTTTCTTGCCAAATCAAATACTCTTTTTCTCCAGCTGTGTAAATGCGTTCTGCTCCAGGAGCTTTTTGGGAAGAACGCAGCTCGCGCATGATATCACCGGCAGTTTTTTTGAAACTATCCAATCCCATAAAAGCTTCTGTATCAATAGCGATAAAGAAATGGCCTAAATGGAACTTAGTTTTTTCACCGTTTTCACCGATTCCTGACAACATGCTCAAGTAATTTCCTTGTTGCAAAGCAGCAGATAATACTTCCACAATAGTTGCATACCCATAACCTTTGTAACCAGATAATTCTTCGCCGATGCCACCTAATGGAGCTAAGGCAGCTTCACCGGATTGCAAGTCGTGCAAAATTTGGTGAGAATCAGTCAGAGCAGATCCGTCACGTCCAATAACTGTGCCAGCTGGAGTATCTTTCCCTTCACGTGCGTACAATTCTATTTTTCCTCTTTGTATAATAGAAGTCGCACAATCTAAGGAGAATGGGAAAGGTTCGTCTGTCGGGAAACTGACAGTTAAAGGATTGGTTCCTAATTTATTTTCAACACCAAAAGTAGGTGCGATAGAGGGACGAGCGTTTGTACCGGACATACCGATACAACCAGCATCTGCAGCCATATCCGTATGGTAACCTGCAATTCCATAATGAGTTGAATTACGTACAGCAACCATTCCCATACCATATTTTTTAGCTTTTTCGATAGCCATTTTCATGGAACGATACCCAATAACTTGTCCCATTCCGTCGTGACCGTCAACCACAGCAGTAGTAGGTGTTTCACGTAAAATTTCAAAATTTGTGATAGGATTTTGTACGCCATCTTTTATCCGATCTATGTAAATCGGTTTAAACCGATTTACGCCATGACTTTCAATCCCTTTTTTATCCGACTGCAACAAGACATCCGTGCAAATCTTAGCATCTTCTTCCGGTACTCCATAAGAAACAAAGGCTTTTTCAACAAAATCAGTCAAAAAATCCCATTCTAAATAATTCGACATTGTAATTCCTCCTTTATTTTATGTGAATTAACGAGCAATCAAAAATATAGAAAGCGTTTCCAAACCGCACATACAGTTTACCACAACAATAAAATGACCTCAATCAAATTTTAAAAAGAATAAGAAAGGTTGTATCTTTAAAAAAAGATGAAGGAAAGGGGAAAACACGAAAGCTGAACGTTTAAAAACAAACATTAGAAAAATGTTCGTTAAATTGCTTTACAATTCTGAACTAGAAGATTATAATGACTTTATCACATTAATAAACGAACTATTTAATATTTGTATTAAAAAAATGTTCGTTAAAAACAGGAGGATTAACGTGGAAGAAAAAATGCAGCGTCCAGTAGTCAGCACAAGAGTGGAAAACTTAAAGGAACAAGATGACAGTTTAACTTTAAATTATGGTATTGATGATAAACCCGATTTTGTAACTACGACTCTCTTAGGTTTTCAAAATGTATTAACAGCTTTTGGAGGGTTAGTAGCTGTACCGTTAGTTATTGCCGGAATCGCTGGCTTTGGTGTTACAGATACAGCGTACATGATCAGTGCTGCCTTATTAGTTTCTGGTATTGTTTCCATTATTCAATCAAAAGGCTTCGGACCTAAACAATTTAGAGTAGGAGCTGGAGTACCAACGATCATGGGAACTGACTTTGGTTTTGTCGGCCCAGCAAATGCAGTCATCAATACGATGGGCGGCGGGATTGCAGGTTATTTAGGCGGAACAATGATGGGAGCTCTACTAGAAATTGGTCTTAGTTATTTCGTCAAACCGTTAATGAAATTTTTCCCTCCTGTTGTAACCGGATCGGTCATTGCTCTGATGGGGATGACTCTTATGCCAGTTGCATTTGAATGGGTTGGTGGTGGTGTCGGCGCTGCAAGTTACGGTGATCCATTTAACCTCATTATTGCAACTCTTGTGTTTTTGATTATTCTGGCTATCAATCATTACGGTGGTCAACGTGTTGCACCAGCTGCTGTTTTGATTGGTATCTTAGTAGGGTATGTCGTTTGTATCCCGCTTGGAATGGTAGATTTTTCTCAAATAGCTCAAGCTAATTGGTTCGCTTTTCCACAATTGTTCAAATTTGGAATTTCATTTGATATTAAATTTGCTATTCCATTTTTAGCAGGTTATTTAGTTACTGTTATTGAAACGGTTGGGGTTATGCAAACTATTGGTGAAGTGACTCAAACAAAATTATCTGATGAGGACATCGCAAATGGAGTTCGTGCAGATGGAGTCGGTTCATTCATTGGACCAGCTCTAGGCTCTGGACCGGTTGCTACTTTCAGTCAGAATGCTGGTTTGATTCCTTTAACTCGAAATGCTTCTCGTACTGTAGCAATTGCTGCTGGATTTATATTGATTCTAATGAGTTTCTTCCCTAAATTCGCTACGTTAGTGTCTATTATGCCAATGCCTGTCTTAGGTGGAGCCGGAATTTTAATGTTCGGAACTGTTGCAGGAGCTGGTATCAAATCTCTTTCTCGGGTCAAAATGAACAACCGCAATTTACTGATTGTGTCTTCTGCAATCGGAGTCGGCCTAGGGGTTGCCTTTAGACCGGAAGTAGTTGCAGGATTACCTGGTATTCTTGGAGGATTGTTCTCTTCAGGAATTTCAGCTGGAACTATCGTTGCTTTAGTATTGAATATTCTTTTAAAAGAAGACTAATTATTTTGGATATCTATTTTATAGCGTTGGTAAAGAAACCACTGAAGGAATCGGTGTTGCTTGGTGAGAGCCATGGGAACGCTTGGAGCCAAGGTCTCCAAGCTTGCCAGCTTCAAACAAAACGTAAGCGCTGAAGCGCCAACGCTTTGTAATTCACATTGCATCATTTACAAGGCTACCAACACACCCGATTCCTCCGGTAATTTCTAGAAGTTAGTGTTTAAGCAACTTAGAGACTCTACCAACGTTACATGATGAAGAACCATTATATTTTATTTAGCCAGCCACTCTGATAGATAAGGGTGGTTTTTTTGCGTATAAATCTGAATTTTCTTTCTCTTATTGTGGATGATTATTTTTGCCAAAAAAATTGTTCACATTTAGAAAGGCAAATATTTGTTATAATATGATTAAGCAAAACAATTTACTAGAAAAAATAGAGAGGAAGCTAAGATGACAAAACTATTAGGTTTTATCGTTACCGTTTTAGTTTCGATAATGTTCGGATTTTGGCTAGCAGCGACCAATATATTAGATGGAACCCAAGTGGGGAATTTGTTGTATGACGTAGTTGATTTGATCCCTGTCCCTGATGAATCAAACATAGGTATGCAAGTAGATCTGCCTGAAGAAAAAAACAATACAATGACTGAGAATGAAGAAGAAGCAGTAACTGAAAACAGTTCTGATGAAATCGATTATAACATTATCGAAAATCGGATATTTGAATTGCTCAATGAATTAAGAAGTGAAGTAGGCGTTCAGCAGGTAACAAAAAATCAGCAGTTGAAATTAGCTGCGGATCAACGAGCTCTTGAAACAGAAGAACTGTTTGAACATACTCGTCCAGATGGTAGTGATCCTTTTACCGTTTTAGAAGAATCTGGACATGAATACAATTATCGATTAGCTGGAGAAAATTTAGCTATGGCAACTTATTATTTAGATGAACTTGGCATGGCTGAAGTCATTTTTAATGGTTGGAAGAACAGTGAAGGGCATTACGAAAATATGATCAAACCAGAATTTGAAGAAGTAGGAATCGGTATTCATTACGATGGAGATATTCTTTATTCCACTCAAATATTTGGGACTCCAAGATAAAAAAAGGTGTCAGCGAGAAAGAAAGCGACCTCAAAAAGTTAGATAAGCTCCCTTTTAGGTAGACACAGTAAATAAAAAAACTGTGACTATTCTAAAGGGGAGTATTTTTATGGAAACTTATACCGATAAGTTTAAATTGCAAGTGGTCAAGAAAATTTACATTTGAACATCAAGGAAAAAACCGCCTTGATGTTCAAACCTCTTTCACATAGAACATAGCGCACTCCTGAAAAAGTTTATTAACCTTATTACCAACGAGCACGCTGCAGTTTATACTAGTCAGGATTGACTACATAATAAAAAAAATTTAATTTTTAGGGACAGCACAGAAATCACTTGCTTCTTTTTTTTATTCCTCAGAATCTAAAACAGTTTTTAGCGACTCTCTAAATTTGTCTCGATCTTCATTGGTAAACGGTTTGGGGCCTTTAGTTCGTTTGCCGCTTTTTCGAACCATAGCGCTCAAGTAACGAGACTGTAACAGTTGATCAATATTTTCAACAGTATAACGGAAACCCGTATGGTGTAAAACCAGACACCCTTTTGCTAAACACAAAGAAGCTAGACCATAGTCTTGGGTAATCAACAAATCCTCTTTTTTCACAAGCTGCATAATTCGATAATCAGCAGCTTCAGCCCCTGTGTCCACATAAACTGTTTGAACTCCTGGTGGATATTCAGCGGTAGAATAATGAGAAATACTTGTTACTAAGGTGACTGGTAGACCACGTTTTACACCTTCTTCAATCACAATGTTTTTTACTGGACTCGCATCAGCATCAATATAAATGTGCATCACTAGCACACACCCTTTCTATCCGATAAATACAATAATTTTAGTATACAAGAAAGCATCCAGTTTACCAATTTAAATACAAATAGAATGTGGAGCAAATAAAAATCGGTCATGCAAAAATGTGACAAAGTATTCACATTATTTTCCTTAATTTAGGCTGTTTTTTTCCGATATGGACTACAGCGATAAAAATGAATTAGCTTCAAAAAATAAGGGGGAATATACAAAAAGAATTACTGAAGCTGAAAAAACAGATATACATAGGAAAAGTGAGGGAAAGTAAAAATGGAAACGACAAATAATTTAAATGAAACAAGCTTAGACAATGTAAAAAAACGATCAATGAATTTAAAAGACAAGTTTAATGCAAAAACAATCAAAGGGAAAATGTTATTAAATTTTGGGATCATTATATTATTGGTGCTTATAGGTAGCGGAATTAATTTATTTAGTGTCACTCGTCAAAATAACACAGTAGAAAAAGTATTAGTAGATGATATGGAGTTGCTGATTTTAGATGAAAAACTAGCCAACAATATGGCGGAACGTATGAATTTGCTGCAAGCTTACATTATTTCAAAAGATGAAGACTATTTAGAGACCTTCAATTCTCGAATTGATGAAAGCATTGCTCTAGAAACTGATTTTTTAAGCCATTCAAACTCAGCAGAGGCGCAAGCCATTATTGATCGCAAAATTGAATGGGGAACATATACAGATAAAGTCATTGAAGCTATGGCAGGAAATAATTTTGCATTTGCTAATATGACAATGCTTAATGAAGTTATTCCCAGAGGAGACGAATTAATTCAATCCTTTAATGCATTATCAGCAAACCGAGAAGAAGAGATTCAAAAAGTAGCTCAAGAGGTTAAGACATCTGGCGTTAGAATGGTGACCAACTTAGTGATTGTAGCTGTTCTTACAATCGTCTTAGGAGTTGGGACAGCATTGCTTGTCTCTAATAGAATCTCGAAACCTATTATACAATTAAAAGAACGCATGCAAATTATGGCAGCAGGGGATTTAAGCTCTGAACCATTAGCAGTTACGTCCCAAGATGAACTCGGAGAATTAATGGCAGCAGCTAATGAAATGAGTATTCAAACAGCGGAAGTACTGAAAGAAGCAAGCGCGATTTCTGCAACCACTTCTAGCCACAGTGAAGAATTGACTCAAGCTACTTTAGAAGTTAAAAGTGGTGCTGAGCAAATTGCGACAACGATGCAAGAAATGGCTTCAGGATCAGAAACACAAGCAGAAACAGCTTCTGAACTAGCCGTAATGATGGATTCATTTGTGAAAATCGTTGAAGATGCTAATGAAACCAGCAGTGAGGCGAAAACGAAATCAGCTCATATCTTGGAAATGTCTACAAGCGGGCAAAACATGATGAATACTTCAACAGAGCAAATGACTAAAATTGACAATGTAGTAAGTCAAGCCGTTGAAAAAATGTTTGGGTTGAACACTCAAACCAACGAAATTTCTAAATTGGTAGAAGTCATCAAAGATGTAGCGGATCAAACGAACTTATTAGCTCTGAACGCAGCTATTGAAGCAGCGCGCGCAGGGGAGCATGGTAAAGGATTTGCCGTAGTAGCAGATGAAGTCCGTAAATTAGCGGAACAAACTTCTAATTCAGTGAAAGACATTACCAACTTTGTCCAAACGATTCAAAACGAATCTTTTGATGTAATGGATTCTTTAAGCAGCGGATACAGAGAAGTAACTGAAGGTACCGCGCAAATCAAACAAACAGGAACAATGTTAAGTTCGATCAATGCCGAAATCTCACATATTACAAGCGGAGTAAATAAAATCACTGCTAATTTAGAAGATATTCTAGCCTATAGTAAAGAAATGGATGTTTCTATTGGAGATATTGCATCTGTTTCAGAAGAATCTGCTGCTGGAGTAGAAGAAACATCTGCTGCTTCACAAGAAATTTCAGGATCAATGGACGAAGTATCGGCCAGTGCTGTGCAAGTTTCAGAACTAGCTGAAGAACTAAATGGATTAGTGCAACATTTTAAATTATCAGCAGAATAAGATTTTTATTCTCAATTACAAGATAGAACAGCAGGTTTCTTAGTGTTTAGACTAGAAGGAACTTTTGCAGGTAGTGACATTATAGTTGAAGGGGAATAAATGATGGCTGAAAGATTTGGGGATACAGTAAATCAGATATGGAGAAAACTAAAAACGATTCGATTTAAAAAGAGTGATATTACAGGAGGCAAACGGAAAAAAAGCATTAAGTATCCTGTAATTACTCTGATTATAGCACTAGTTGTAGTGCCGGTTTTAATTGCTTTAGGATTGTCCTTAAACAGTTCGAATAAATTATTGGCTGAACGTATAGAAGCTAATGAAAAAGATATGACGACTATTTTGGCTAAAGAATTAGAAGGCACAGCTAAATCGATGGAAAAAAGTTTAGACATACTATCTAAAGAAGAAGCTTTTTGGCAAATAGCTGAGGATGATACAGTACGTTCTGACATTTGGAATAATTTAAATATGATCCAATCAACAAATAGCAATATTGGAACAGCTTTGTATGCTCCTGTGGAACATGAAATCATAGCAACGACAACTGGAGTATATGAAAATTACGATCCTACGACTCGTGAGTGGTATACAGGCGCATTAGACAGCAAAGGAAAAATATACTGGAGTGCGCCTTATACTAATACTGCGACTTCAGAACAAATCCTAACTGCTTCTAAAGCCATTTACCAAGGTGGTACTTTAATGGGTGTGTTGGCGTTTGATTTGGTATTGAATGACTTTAATGACACAGTTTCTAATATGAATGTTGGAAATACAGGTTATTTCTTTGTAGTAGACCAGACCGGAAAAGTATTTATGTCTCAAAAAGCTTCAGAAGTAGATGCATCAATCTTGAATGATCCATTATTTACTGCAGCGTACGAAGAAAGTGGTTTCGTTGACAATCAAAACAATGACGAAATAGATGCTTACTTCCAAAAACTGCCTACATTGGGATTATCTATTTATTCAATCGTTGAAAAAGATGAAATGACACCAGAAAAAACAACTACTGTAAAGCTGATTATAATTTTAACGATCATTGGGATCATTCTAGCTTTAATAATCGCCTTATTGGTTGCAAAATATCTGACACGTATCACATCTCTATTTGCTCAAGCATTTGATAAATTAAAAAATGGAGACTTGACTACTCGCTTGACTGTAGAAGATCTTGGTTACCAATTTGAAAGCAAGCTGTTCAAATGGAAAAAAGAATTCAAATTCACAACAATAAGTGACGACAGCAATGAATTTGGACAAATTGCGTATCATTTTAATGAAATGGCTGCGGGATTTAACCAAACAGTTGGTCAAATCCAACAAGACAGCATCCTATTGGCGGATATGACGGAAACCATGCAAGAGATTTCTAAACAAACTTCTTCTGCTACGGAAGAAGTTTCAGAAACGATTACAGGAATTGCTGAAGCAACTGGTTTACAAACACAAGATACAGCTATTACAGCTGAAAAAATGAATGAATTAGTGGATGTGTTCAATCAAATCGAAGTTAGTCTAGGAAATATGAAAGCTCATACAGACGATACTTCTGACGCCAATATGAATAGTAGTGAAAAGCTGTTCTATGTTTATGAAAATTGGCAAGGAACTATTGCTATGCTGATGAATTTAAAAGAGAACATCGATAACGTTAACATTGAGATCCAAAACGTGGACAAAATCGTCCAAGTTATTCGTGACATCTCTAAGCAAACTAACTTGCTAGCTTTAAATGCAGCGATCGAAGCAGCTCGAGCAGGGGAAGCTGGAAAAGGTTTTGCAGTTGTAGCTGATGAAGTTCGGAAATTAGCTGAAAAAAGTGCTTCTTCAACCAAAGAAATCAGTCAAATTATTGGAACCATTCAACGTAAATCTAAAGACATGGTAGAAAAAGTACAAGATACGAATGAAGGCAGTGAGAAACAAACTGCGTTTATAGATCAAGCCATTGATGCAGCTAACACAGTTACAGACGAAATGGATCTATTGTTGCAAGATATCAGCAGTGTCACTGAATTGAACGAAATCATCTTTGCTAAAAAAGATGAAGTGGTGCTTTCGATTGAAAACATTGCTGCTTCAGCTGAAGAAAATTCTGCAGGGACAGAAGAAGTTTCCGCAAATGCTGAAGAAATACTGGCTACAATGGAAGAATTTAGTGCTCACATTACAGACTTAGAAAAAGTAGCTGGAGAGCTAAGCGAAGTTGCCAATCAATTCAATTTACAAGACGATAATCAAGATACACTTAATAAAGGTAATGAGATCCTAGATGAAACAAGTGACCTATCTCTAGAAGGAATATAAAGCTGACTTACACAAAGCGTTTAAATAGAGCGTAAGATAAGGCGTTAAGACATTCATAGATTTCGCTTCTTCTTGTATGTAGAAGCAAAATCGGTGAATGATTGGCTTACATAGCCATTTAAGAAAGCAGGTGAATCTATGGAAAAGCACATTATTTTCATGTGCAACAATCAAAAAATTGCCATGAATATTGATGCTACTGAACGAATTTTATTATTGGAAGATATAACGCTGATTCCAGATACATCAAACTACATTAAGGGTGTTATTGAATATAATGACGAGGTCCTTCCCATTGTAGATATGAACGAACGATTGTTTAACGAATCTTACCAACGAACAGAACAAACAAAAGTAATCGTTGCTTTTTGGAAGAAACAAAAAATCGGACTGATCGTGGATGATGTGATTTCAGTCCAAGATTTCAGTGATCAACAATTACATTCCTCGAAGGATAGTGATACGAACAAAAAGAAAACGAAAAGTATTCATGCCATTATCCGAATAGAGGGAAGTATTATTACAGTTATAGAAGTGGATAACTTATTTTCAAATGATGGAGAAAATGAACTGTTATCGATTATAGAAACATTTGCGAAAGAAAAAAACAAATGAATCTACTTATAGGAAACAAGTCATCTTCTATATGTAAAGAAGTGGTGAGTAGTGCATGTCAGAAGAACTAAAAGTAAGAATATCAGACTATAAAATAGCAACTTATCCAGATACTTTGATTACTATTGCGTTAGGGTCATGCGTGGGAATTGCGATTTATGACCCAAAAACTAAAATGGGTGGTTTGAGTCATATCATGTTGCCTGATAGTACAATGTTTAAACCGCCCTATAAAGTAGAAAAATTTGCTGATCTAGCCATTCCTCAGATGGTGGCAGAAATTAGGAAACAAACTAAGAACCATGAGTTAGTAGCAAAAATAGCTGGTGGAGCAAATATGTTTCAATTTTCTAGTCAAGGAGAAGGGGAATCAATCGGCGAGAGAAATACCAAAGCTGTTATAACTTGCCTTAATGAATTGAAAATTCCTTTGCTGGGGCAAAATACAGGCGGTAATATAGGAAGAACAATGATAGTTGATTTAGATGAGTTTAAAGTGAAGGTACGTAATGCGAATCGAGACATTAGTGTTTTATGAAAAGGTAAAGGAATGACGTAATGAGTATTAAAGTATTTATAGTTGATGATTCGCCATTCATGCGTAAGATATTTTCAGATATCCTCTCTGATACTATCGGTTTAGAAGTCATTGGAACCTCTAGAAGTGGAAGAGATACTATTCGTAGATTAGATACTCTAAAGCCAGATCTCATTTTGATGGATGTGAATATGCCAGGGCTTAATGGTTTTGAAGCATTAAAACTGATTAAAGAAAAACGTTCGATTCGTATCATAATGATGAGTTCACAAGGTGGAGAAGATGTCACCATCAAAGCTTTGGAAAGTGGTGCGGAGGACTTTATCGGGAAACCACAAGATCTAAAAAATACATCTTCTGAATTTAAAAAAGAACTTGTATATCGAATCAAAGCATTATTTAAAGACGAATCGGTACGAAAAGAAAGACCGCAGAGACAAAACCCGCAATTAAGAAAAAGAGTTTCAGAAACAACCTCTTTTTCAAAACAAGACCTTCCAGAAAAAGTAGAAGCAATCACTATTGGTGCTTCAACTGGTGGTCCACGAGCTTTGATGCAAGTAGTTTGTCAATTTCCAGCTGATTTATCAATACCTGTTTTTATTGTGCAGCACATGCCAGCAGGTTTTACGGCTTCATTTGCCAATCGTCTCAATTCAGAAGCAAATGTAACAGTTGTAGAGGCAATGGATGGTTTACCCGTGGAAAATGGAATCGTATATATTGCTCCGGGTAATTACCATATGATGGTTGAAAACAAAACGATACGTTTATTATCCACACCTAAAATGCATGGAGTTCGACCAGCTGTGGATGTTTTATTTGAATCTGTAGCGAAAGAATATGGCTCTAAAGTAATGGGTGTTATCCTGACAGGGATGGGCTACGATGGAACTCAAGGTCTGTATAAGATCAAAACTGCAGGTGGTTACTCTCTTGCACAAGATGAAGCAACTTCTGTTGTTTATGGAATGCCCAAAAATGCTGTGGAAAACGGTGTAGTAGATCAGTGTATTGGGTTAACGGAAATTTCTGAGATTTTAAATCAAATTATAAAGGTGAGCTGAGCTAATGGAACTGAACTATGAATTCTTTTACCAATGGACAACTAAAAATTTGAAATTGAACTTAGACGGCTATAAAGAAACGCAATTGCAGCGACGGATCGCAACCAGTATGAAAAATGCTGGTGCTGAAACGTTGGAAGAATATGCAGACGTGATCAAAGCAAATCCTGAAGCAAAGCAAAAATTTTTAGATTATATTACGATCAACGTAACTGACTTCTTCCGCAACAAAGATATTTTTGAAGAATTTGAAGAGCAGCTAATCAGTGAACTGCTGCCAAAATTCCCTTCATTGAAAATATGGAGTGCGGCTTGTTCGACAGGAGCAGAAGCTTATTCTATCGCTATGATTTTAGCAAAGCACCAAGTTAAACTGCAAAACAAAATTTTGGCGACTGATATTGATGAAACGATTTTACAAAAAGCACGTGTTGGAGTTTACAATGAGTATGAATTAAAAAATTTAGAATACAATTTACGCGACAAATACTTTCAGGAAAAAGATGGGAAGTATGAAGTAAATAAATCCATTAAACATACCGTTGAATTCAAACGACATGATTTGATATCAGATGATTACCCTAAAAACTATCATGTCATCGTATGTCGAAATGTTATGATTTACTTCAAAAACGAAGTGAAAAATGATATCTATCGAAAAATAAGTGATTCATTAGTACCTGGAGGCCTCTATTTCGCAGGAGCCACCGAAACCATCTACAACCCAACACAATACAACCTAACCAAAGTAACATCATTTATTTATCAGAAGGATGCGTAGGTCGCTGGTCTGACTTGAAGGGAAAATCTATTCTCTTTTTAGAGGATGGTTTTTATCCTCAAAAAAGAGAATGATTTTTCCCGAAAGTCAAGCGACCGCAGCTCAACTAAAGGATGCGTAGCTGGTTTGGTAGACATGAAGGAAAAATAGGGGAAAATCATTGTGATGTTTCTCAATCACAAAGATTTTTCATCTTTTTTCCAAAATGTCTAACCAGCGCAGCTCAACTAAAAGACCGCACAGCTGCTTTGTCTTGAAAGATAACAAAACCACTATATTAAAGGAGGGGAATTAATGGAGGATAATAGCAAATACCTTGATTTGTTTTTTGAGGAATCTGATGCACATATTCAAAGTTTGAATGATTGTGTATTGGATTTAGAAAATGACCCGGATAATCAAGATATCATTAATGAGATGTTCCGTTCCGCTCATACATTAAAAGGAATGGCCGGCACAATGGGCTATGACTCATTGGCTAAATTAACTCATAAAATGGAAAATGTATTTGATTTGTTGAAGAAAGAAACAATCAAAGCAGATTCTCATTCTATTGGACTTATTTTTGATTGTTTAGATTCTATATCCGCAATTGTAGAAGATTTAAGAGAAGGTGGAGAAGGAGATCTGAATGTTACTGAACTAGTGGGTCGTTTAGAGACTGTTTCTGAAGGAAGTTCAGCAACTCCAGTTATTGAACTATTCTCTTCAGAAAGCGACGATGATTTTAATTCTCAACTGCATTTTATTGATGAATCAGATGTTGCTGTAATTGATAGCGCAGCTGCAGATGGTTACCAAGCTTATGTAGTTACAGTGAAAATTGAAGAAACCAGTGGGATGAAAAATGCACGTGTCTTTCTCGTGATGAGCAAATTGGATCAGCAAGGTGAAGTACTGTACTCCGAGCCAGATCCAGAAACATTAGAAAAAGAAGATTTTGGTTCTATTTTCAAAGTAGTGCTGTTGACACAAGCTGATGCAGAAACAATCAAAGAAGCTGCGCTGAACAACAGTGAAATTGAAGATGTCTTAGTCAAACCTTTTGAAAAAAGTGATGTTATTTCAAATGAAATTCAAGTTCAAGAAGAACGAGTTGAAGTTGAAACAGTAGAAGAAGTGAAGGAAACTAAAAAAGAAACCAAGAAAAAAAGCAAAGCTAAAGCGGCTCATGCCAATCAAACTGTTCGTGTAGATATCACTAAACTGGACGACTTTTTGAATGCTGTCTCAGAATTATTGATTTACCGAACTCGTTTGGAAAGCATTAGCCAAGACAAAAATATTAAAGAGATGGATGAACCTCTTGAGCAATTTGCGCGTATCACGACTGAATTACAAGATTTAGTGTTGAAAATCCGTTTGCAACCAGTCAGTACAGTAATGACGAACTTTCCTCGGATGGTCCGTGATTTAGGAAATGATTTAGGGAAAAAATTCAATTTGGTCATTGAAGGTGGAGAAACTGAATTAGACCGGACAGTTGTTTCTGAACTAGGCGAACCGCTGATTCATTTGATCCGAAACGCAGCTGATCATGGAGTAGAAATGCCGGACAGACGTCAAGAGCTTGGAAAAGACCCTGCTGGTTTGATCCAAATAGCGGCTTATCAAGAAGGTAATCGAGTAGTATTGACAGTGCGGGATGACGGAAAAGGCTTAGATCCACAAGCAATCAAAGAAAGTGCTGAGCGGAAAGGTATTGTTACTGCAGGATTGACAGATATCGAATTACAACATTTGATTTTTCATCCTGGTTTTTCAACAGCGAAAACAGTTACTGGGATTTCTGGACGTGGAGTCGGTATGGACGTTGTGCAACAAAAAATCCATTCTCTAGGTGGAAGTATTGAAATCATTAGTGCAGTCAATCAAGGGACTACCTTTAAAATCAATTTGCCATTGACCTTATCTATCATTGATTCATTGTTGATCAAAGTTGGCGAAAGTACATTTGCTATTCCACAAGGAATCATTGAAAAAGTAGTCAGTCCTGGACCTGGAGAGATCATCCAAACGTATCAACAAGAAATTTATACAAAAGGCGGAGCAACTCCGCTTATCCGTTTAACCAATGTATTAGATATTAAAGAAATAGGAACAGCAGAACCTTATTTAATCATTGTTAAATTAGGTGAGAACCGATTTGCTTTGATGATCGATGATATTATTAAGCAACAAGAAATCGTGATTAAAGATTTAGGAAAAGAATTGTCCAGTGTGTCGAGTTATTCAGGAGCAACTATTTTAGGAAATGGCGAAATTGTGTTGATTTTGGATATAACTGCCATTACTAATGAAAGTCAAGGTGTTCAACATGCCGTCCGAGTTTAATACGATTCAACTAGATGCTCTAAAAGAAGTCATCAATATTGGCGGAGGAAATGCAGCAACCAGTTTATCTCAACTGATCAATAAACCTGTTCAAATGACTGTTCCGGTGATCGAAGTGATGAATTATGAAGACTTGTATCAGCAAGTCATGTCAGAAGAAACGATTGTTGACACAGTTATGACAAGAATGATCGGGCAAGCAGAAGGCATGTTCATGTTAGTAGGATTGGAAGAGGACATGAATCATTTGGCTTCTATCATGCTGCCGAGTGATACAGAGCCTGATCCTGAGATGATCGATTCTGCATTAAAAGAGCTGGCCAATATCTTAGTCAATTCATTTTTGAATTCTGTAACAAAACTGTTGGATATTAACTTGTTGACATCCATTCCATTATTGACACGAGACATGTTTGGCGCCATAGTAAGTAGTGTCTACATGGAAAGTGGGCAATATGACGACACGATCTTGATTTTAAAAAATGAGTTTTATTATATGGGTGAACGAATGGAAGCAGCATTGTATTTTGTTCCAAAACCTGGTGTATTAGAGAAATTGTTTCATTTATTAGGAGTTTGAAAGGGGAAATAAAAATGACAAAACGAGTACTGATTGTAGATGACGCGGCATTTATGCGCATGAAATTGAAAGATATATTGGAGAAAAATGGTTATACCGTAGTAGCAGAGGCTGAAAATGGAGTGGATGCAATCGAGAAATACAAAGCTGAGAACCCCGATATTGTAACAATGGACATTACTATGCCAGAAATGGATGGAGTAGAGGCATTAAAAGAAATCAAAGCTTTTGATTCTGCTGCTAAAGTTGTTATGTGTAGTGCAATGGGACAACAGTCCATGGTTATGGATGCTATTCGTGCAGGAGCACTAGATTTTATTGTAAAACCATTTGACACAGGACGTGTTATCCAAGCGTTAGACAAAGTCACTCAATAATTGGAGTTGAACAAAAATGCAAATTGTGATGTTTATGATAAAAGAAAAGTACTATGCAATTGAATCCAAAAATGTGGAAGAAATTACTCAACAATTAACTTGGACTCCAGTACCTACCGCACCAGAATGGGTACAAGGACTAATTAATTTGCGAGGCGAAGTCTTAACTTTGATAAATTTTCAACAATTGCTATATCCCGATGGCGGAGGAGAAGATTTGTGCTACAATAGGACCATCATTTTATCAACTGAAATAGGGAAAATTGCTTTAATGGTTGATAATGTGGAAGAAGTAACCAATATAGAACCTGCTGATATTGAACTAGCAGACAACAGTGCACAAGGAAAAGTAGCTGGTGTGGTTTCTATTAAAGATAAGATCGTTAGTGTTCTTAACTTGGATGCTTTATTACCTAAAAGTGAGGGAGAATAGTGAAACAAGTCTTATCACAGCAAGAAATAGACTCCTTATTGGCAGCCGTACAAAGTGGAGAGATCGATTCAGAAGAACTCGAAGAAGCCGAAAAACCTAAAATAAAAGCTTATGACTTCAAGCGACCTGTTCGCCTTTCGAAAGAATACATAAGTACTCTGACAATGATTTTTGAAGAGTTCGCTAAAATTGCCGGGAATTTGCTTTCTACTCAAATACGCAGCAATGTGGGGATACAGTTGGCATCGATTGAACAAGTCAGTTTTGATGAATTTATCCATTCCGTACCACGTTTTACTTGGATGAACATTTTTCATTCTAATCCTCTAGAAGGCGTCCAAGTGGTGGAACTTAACCCGCAAGTCACGTTGCAAATGATTGAATTATTATGCGGCAGTTCAGACATCATTGAAAGTAAAGACTTCTTAGAAAAAGAAATTTTTACAGAAATTGAACTCGCTATTTTAGAAGAAGTTTCTCTTAGTTTTCAAAAAGCATTTAAAACATCGTGGGCAGA
Organism: Desemzia sp. RIT 804; assembly: GCF_016892605.1. Lineage (GTDB taxonomy): Bacteria > Bacillota > Bacilli > Lactobacillales > Carnobacteriaceae > Desemzia. The sequence continues at coordinate 505,075 of NZ_JAFEMV010000002.1, read as the reverse complement.
TATTATGGAGTTGGAAACAAATCTAGACGCGATGGAAACTAACCCACAAATGCTTCAAAGTATGTCGCCAAATGAACCCGTAGTGTTGACCACGTTTACGGTAACTTTATTGGGCAATCAGTCGTTCATGAATTTGTGTATACCGTATATTTTCTTTGAAAAAATTCTGGATAAATTGAGCTTTAGAAATTGGTTCCATACAGAAAAAGGAAATACTCATTTGGACAGTGAACAATTGGAACAAAACTTGCAATCGGTACAAGTAAACACAGAAGTGATGCTTGGCCAAACGAAAATGACTCTAGACAACTTTTTGCAATTGGAAGTGGGAGACATTATCCAACTAGATGGAAAAACTTCTCAGCCATTGATCATGTCTGTTGAAAATTTGCCTTCTTATTTTGTAAAACCTGGATTAAAAGGCAAAAACATGGCAGTTGAAGTACTAGAAAATATTGGAGGAGAAACAAGCTAATGAGTGAAGCATTATCACAAGAAGAAATCGATATGTTGCTAAATGGAAACAGCTCAGCTTCAGCAGAAGAACCGATTGAAACATTGACCAAAGATCAATTAGACATCATTGGTGAAGTTGGAAACATCTCTATGTCGCAAGCGGCAACTACCTTGTCGACAAATTTAAATCATCAAGTTAAAATCACTACTCCACGCGTTTCGACAACAACTTTTAAAAAAATCATTGCAGAGTCAGCTACTCCAAAAGTAGCGACTACGGTTGAATTTAAAGAAGGTTTAGTGGGAACGAATTTACTGATGATAGATGTGAACGACTCTGCTGTGATTGCCGACTTGATGATGGGCGGAAGCGGAGATGTTCAAACAGAAGAATTAACTGAGTTGGAACTAAGTGCTGTTAAAGAAGCTATGAATCAAATGATCGGTTCAGCTTCTACAGCTATGGCAACTATGCTGGGCAGAACAATCGATATATTACCGCCGAATGTTTTAGTGTTAAACGAAGACAATCTTGATGCTCATGAAGAAATGATCAATAATTCAGGAACAGTTTGTAAAATTGCTTTCGATTTAGTTGTAGAAGGTATCTTACATAGTGAAATCATGCAAATCTTTACATTGGATACCGTGGCATTGATTGAAGATATCGTAATGAACGATACAGCAGAAGTGCTTCAAGGTCGACAGGCAGAAGAAGTGAAAGCAACACCAACTCCAGTTGAGGAAATAAAATCTTCACAGTCTGCTGAAAAAGTTTCGGTTTCAAAACCGCAATTCCTTGAATTAAACGCCAAAGACTCTGAAAAAGCGACTAAGAACTTGGATTTAATCATGGATGTTCCGCTTGATTTCAGCGTCGTGCTAGGCGAAAGCCGCAAAACAATCAAAGATATCTTGTCTTTAGGAACTGGTTCAGTAGTCGAACTAAACAAAATGACAGATGAACCTCTAGAAATCTACGTGAATGGCAAATTGATCGCAGAAGGCGAAGTAGTTGTCATCAACGAAAGTTTTGGTATTCGTATCACGAATATTTTAAGCAAAGAACAACGAGTTAAGCATTTGAACTAGAGAGCGTGGAGCAGACCGTTTAGAATATTGACCATATGAAGACGATGGTTTGTTAGTGAAATTTCCTCCGGAATCGTGGTTGCTTGGTGAAAGCCATGGGACCGCTTTGAGCCTAAAGTCTCAAAGCTTTCAAGTCTCAAAGTGCGCGTAGACGCTGAAGCGACAACGTGCACTAATTCGCATTTCATCCTTGACATGGCTACAAGCAACCACGATTCCTACGGAAATTTCTAGAAGTTAGTGTTTAAATTATTTAGACGGTCTACGCTACCATTACTAGTTGATGAAGAACCCAAAAAATAAACCTTGATGAAAAGTAGTGATACTTTTTATCAAGGTTTATTTTATTTGACGATTCATTTTGTCAGAGGGACTAACAAAACGAGTCTTTATCTGACTTATGAGAGCTATTTTTCTTCCGACAAGTCAGGTATGGACGTTTTACCTGACTTGTCGCTTCAATTTCGCACTTCACAAGTCAGGAAACTAACTTTTATCTTACTTGTGAGGGCTAAAATAGGAGTGATAAGTCAGATAACTTATTACTACTTGATGTGGAGTGCTCTGGGAATACTGACAGGTCGAATAGAAAGGGACTAAATTATCAATCTAGCTTTTGCAATCAGTACAACGAGTCGTAAAGTAAATGAAATCCTTAACCCTTGAAAACCACCTTATTGAATGTCTTTTAGCTCATTTGTCAACGTGTCACAAAAGATTTCATTTATAAATTTTGAGATTTGGGTTAATATTTAAAAGAATCATCCGATATAACTTTTGAAAGTCATAAAAGACAAAAATCGACTATACTTAAAATAACTCAACGGGCAAATAGAAAGGAGCTGGAGAAATGAAAATCAATAATGGGTACAACCAATATGTGAATAATAATCTCCGCTACAATAAAGAAGCAACTCAAAATAAAAAAATACAAGATCAACCGCAAAAGGTAAATGAAGAAGCTGTAAAAGTAGACATCTCTGATGCTGCTAAACAAGTAGCAGAAGCAAACAACAATGTTGCGTTCAGCGAAAAAGTTCAAGCTATCAAACAAGCTGTCTTAAATGGGACTTATGAAGTATCTTCTGAAAAAATTGCTGACAAAATGACTGCTGAGATGAGCCAACAACGAAAGGGCATTGAATAATGAGCCAGGAAAAATCCCTTATAGAATTATTAACAGATTTTGTAGAACTGTTAAAAACTGAAAAAGAAGCCTTGATCCAAAACGATGCTGAAAAAGTGGTGGAAATCGTCTCAAAAAAACAAGTCTTTTTAGAGACTCTAGAAACATTGACACCTGATTCGTTTGATGATGCTAGATTAAAAGAGCCGCTAGCTGAAATCAAACAGCTGCAAGAAACCAACTTGATGCTGACCAAAACAGCACTGCAATTTCAAGAGACGGTATTGAAGGCGATCACTCAAACAGTGAAAAGTTCTGGCAATACGTATTCGAAAAAAGGTTATTACAAAGGTAATGAACAAGCAACTTTAATCAACCAATCCCTATAGAAAAACAAGAGGTGGAAAAATGTCCGGACTATTTGGATCATTAAATTCAGCAACATCAGGCATGAATGCTGCTCAAACAGTGCTGCAAACAATCAGTCATAACGTTGCAAATGCTAATACAGATGGCTATTCAAAACAAAAAGTTACTATGGAAACCAATAATCCCTTCAATAAATCGGGAGTTGGTCAATTAGGGACCGGTGTGCGCATTTCTGGAATCATTCGCATAGTAGATGATGCTGTTGTGGAACAATTAAGAAATGAAAATAGCAGTCTAGAAATGTTTGAAACAAAATCAGACGCTTTAGCTCAATTAGAATCCATCTTTAATGAACCTTCTACAACCGGTTTGAGCAACAACTTAAGCGAAGTATTTGCTTCGTGGACTTATCTAGGTTCAAATCCAGAAGTAGCGACAGCAAAAACAATGGTCGTGCAAAACTCAGAGACGATGACAGATACATTAAATCATATGGCTAGTCAGTTGGAGAAATTGCAGAATAGTACTTCAAAGAATATCGAACAAGATGTGAAGAACTTTAATACAAAATTAGAGCAATTAAATTCTTTAAATAAACAAATTTCTTATTCTATTTCAAGTGGGCAAACACCAAATGATTTATTAGACAAGCAAGATGCATTGTTAAATGAGATGAGTGGAATAGCTGGAATTGAAGTAGAATTTGATGAAATGCGTCAAGCTACAGTAAGTATCGGTGATCAAGTTTTGTTGAATCCAACAAGTATGCAAAAGTTAGCTGTTGCTAAAGAACCGAATAGCGAAGGAACAATTGTTTTAGCTGGAGATGAAACGAAAGTGATTGAGTTGACTAGCGGATCTGCTAAAGGTTCTCAAGATGCTTTAGCTGAAATCAATAAACAAGTAGATAGTTTAAATGAATTTGCTTATACGTTTGCAACAGCAGTAAATACGATACATAGTGGTGGAGACGAGAATGGGGAAGCTTTCTTCGATTTAGGCACTGACACAAATTATGCAAAAAATATCTCTGTTAAAGCAGAACTAGTTAAGAACCCTGAAAAAGTAAACTCAGGAAAATCTCTAACTGAACCAGCTGCAGGTGATGGAAGCAGAGCACAAGCAATTGCAGACTTGCAAAATACGAAACTGGTTTATTCTTCAGAAGCAACTTTTGAATATGATGAAACAACCATGACGATCAAGGATCAAGCTAACGGAACATCTGTTGTCAATGGTTACAATGACATTGTGACGGAAATTGGAATCTCAAAACAACAATCAGACAATATGTTCTCCAGTCAAAAAGACTTAGTACAATTATTAGAGCAACGTCAGCAGTCTATTTCAGGTGTTTCGATCAATGAAGAAGTAACGAACATGATCCAACACCAAAGTGCTTTTCAAGCCAATTCACGAATGATTTCAGTTATTTCTGAAATGCTGGATACTTTGATCAACCGAACGGGGGTATAATCGGACATGCGAATAACTGATTCTTATATGTCTTCGAGTTTTATTAATAACTTACAAAACAATTTAAAAAATCTTTCTAAAGTCCAAAATCAATTATCTTCTTTAAAAGAAGTGAGTAAGTCTTCCGATGATCCTATGTTAGTTTCGCAAATCATGGATTTGAACAACAGTATGATCCAAAACGAAGAATACATGTCAACGATTAAAGACTCCATTGACTTTTCTAATATGCAAGACACTGCTTATGATGCAGCAACAAAATCATTATCTAGAATCCGTACATTGATCCAACAAGCTGGAACAGATACGATGAATGATGATGACCGTCAATTAGTAAAGGCAGAAGTAGAAGCTGAAATTAAAACGTTAACGGATGCTTTAAATACGAACTTTGGTGGAAAATATGTTTTTTCTGGAATGAATACTACAACTAAACCATTTAGTATTGCGACAGATGACAATGGAAAAATGACAGGTTTAAATTACGCTGGTACAACTGATGAAGATTCTAGTGGAAACTTATCTCGCAGAATCGCGCAGGGAGTTAAAATCGAACTCAAAACAGATGGTCGAAAATTGATGAATGAACAAGGTAGTGCTGATCAACCAGATAATTTAGGAACTTTCTTAAGTGATGTATTAACTGCATTAGAGACTGGTGATGTAAGTGCGCTATCAGGTGATTTGCTAGGAAGAGTTGATAAAGAAATCGACAACATTGTTACTCAACGTGCAGAAAACGGTGCTATTTTTAATCGATTAGAAGCCTCTAAAGAACGCAATACGTCAGAAAATTTAAATTTAGAATCGATGCGCTCAGATAAACAAGATATCGATTTAGCAGAAAAATTCATGGAATATACGATGGAACAAACAGCATATCAAGCGTCGCTGGCTATGGGGACAAAAATTTTATCAACGAGTATTTTAGACTATCTATAAACAGATAGTCTATTTTTATACTTTTTATTTTAAAAAATATAAAAATAGCTTAACTAAATTTGAAATGCTCCGATATAGTTTTTGAAGACAAGAACTTCAACATTTACTTAGGAGGAATTATATAATGAGAATTAATACAAATACAGCAGCATCAAATACTTACTCACGCTTGAATTCAGCAAATGCTTCAAAAGCGAATTCTCTAGCCAAACTATCATCAGGATTACGTATCAATAAAGCAGGAGACGATGCAGCTGGATTATCTATTTCAGAAAAAATGAAAAACCAAATCAGTGGATTGACTCAAGCAACTCGTAATGCACAAGATGGAATCTCTTTGATTCAAACTGCAGAAGGTGCTTTAAATGAAACACACAGCATTTTAAATCGTATGCGTGATCTTTCTGTTCAATCATCTAATGATACAAACTCAGAAGATGACAGAAAAGCTATCGATGCTGAAATGACACAATTATCAACAGAAATCGACCGTATTGCTTCTGATACTAAATTTAATGGTATCTCATTACTAGCAGGTGAAAGAGATTTAAACATTCAAATCGGAGCAAATTCATCTGATGAAGCTTTAACAATCAAAACTGTAGATGCAAGTTTTGCAACGTTAGCAGGGGGAGCATTAGAAACTACAGCAGTAGATACTTCAGTAGATAATGATGCAGCTTCAACCGCAGCGCATGCGAATATAGACTTAATTGATGCGGCTATCACTAAAGTATCAGATGCACGTGCTACATTCGGTGCACAACAAAATCGTTTAGACCACACAATCAATAATTTAACAACAACAAAAGAAAACTTATCAGAAGCAAACTCACGTATCCGTGACGTAGACATGGCTGAAGAAATGATGAGCTTTACTAAATCAAATATCCTATCATCAGCAGCAACTTCAATGTTGGCACAAGCAAACCAAATGCCACAAAGTGTTTTACAATTATTACAATAATAGTTATCAAAAGATTGCCAACTTGGCAATCTTTTTTATTTTTCAACTTAATTAATCTAAAAATAATCCGATTAAGTAGATAGAGGCAAGAACCTCGACCAACTATTTCTAGGAGGAACAACATATGAGAATTAATACAAATACAGCAGCGTCAAATACTTATTCACGCTTAAACTCAGCAAATGCTTCAAAAGCAAATTCTTTAGCTAAATTGTCTTCAGGATTACGCATCAATAAAGCAGGAGACGACGCAGCCGGATTATCTATTTCAGAAAAAATGAAAAACCAAATCAGCGGATTGACTCAAGCAACTCGTAATGCACAAGATGGAATCTCTTTGATCCAAACTGCAGAAGGTGCGTTGAACGAAACGCATAGTATCTTAAACCGTATGCGTGATCTATCTGTTCAAGCATCCAATGATACAAACTCTTTAGATGACAGAGCAGCTATTGATGCTGAAATGGAACAATTATCAACAGAAATCGATCGTATTGCTTCAGATACTAAATTTAATGGAATCTCATTACTTGCGGGTGAAAGAGATTTAAATATTCAAATCGGAGCAAATTCTTCTGATAAAGCTTTAACAATTAAAACTGTAGATGCAAGTTTTACTGGAATTGCTGGGACAGCTCAGGAAAAAACAGCCGTTACTGATGCAGTAGATGCATTAACTCCTATGGTTGATGCAGATAATCCAACACCTGCTGAACTGACAGCTCTTGCTGAAGCACAAAAAACAGACTCTGAAAACTCTGTAAAAGCAGCACATGCTAATATTGATAGACTTGATGCAGCTATTACAACAGTTTCAGATGCACGTGCTACATTCGGTGCACAACAAAATCGTTTAGATCACACAATCAATAATTTAACAACAACAAAAGAAAACTTATCAGAAGCAAACTCACGTATCCGTGACGTAGACATGGCTGAAGAAATGATGAGCTTTACTAAATCAAATATCCTATCATCAGCAGCAACTTCAATGTTGGCACAAGCAAACCAAATGCCACAAAGTGTTTTACAATTATTACAATAATAGTTATCAAAAGATTGCCAACTTGGCAATCTTTTTTATTTTTCAACTTAATTAATCTAAAAATAATCCGATTAAGTAGATAGAGGCAAGAACCTCGACCAACTATTTCTAGGAGGAACAACATATGAGAATTAATACAAACACAGCAGCGTCAAATACTTATTCACGCTTGAATTCAGCAAATGCTTCAAAAGCAAATTCTTTAGCTAAATTGTCTTCAGGATTACGCATCAATAAAGCAGGAGACGACGCAGCCGGATTATCTATTTCAGAAAAAATGAAAAACCAAATCAGTGGATTGACTCAAGCAACTCGTAATGCACAAGATGGAATCTCTTTGATCCAAACTGCAGAAGGTGCGTTGAACGAAACGCATAGTATCTTAAACCGTATGCGTGATCTTTCTGTTCAATCATCTAATGATACAAACTCAGTAGATGACAGAAAAGCTATTGATGCTGAAATGGAACAATTATCAACAGAAATCGATCGTATTGCTTCAGATACTAAATTCAATGGAATCTCATTACTTGCGGGTGAAAGAGATTTAAATATTCAAATCGGAGCAAATTCTTCTGATAAAGCTCTAACAATCAAAACTGTAGATGCAAAATTTGAGACACTTGCTGGCAAAGCAAAAAATACGACAGCAGTAGATACTGCGACTAAAGATGCTCAGACAGCATTGGAAACAGCTCAAAATAATTTAGATGATGATGCGACTGGTGATGTTGATGGTACATTAGCAGAAGCTGTTGAGAATGCTAAAACAGCATTAATAACGGCTCGAGAAACAGATGCTAAAGCTTCTGTAACGGCAGCTCAAGACAATATTGATATGCTTGATAAAGCTATTACAGCTGTTTCAGATGCCCGTGCTACATTCGGTGCACAACAAAATCGTTTAGATCACACAATCAACAACTTAACAACAACAAAAGAAAACTTGTCAGAAGCAAACTCACGTATTCGTGACGTAGATATGGCCGAAGAAATGATGAGCTTTACTAAGTCAAATATCCTTTCATCAGCAGCAACTTCTATGTTGGCACAAGCAAATCAAATGCCACAAAGTGTTTTACAATTATTACAATAATTTTTAGCTAAAATAAAGTCTTCAATAACGAGCCGGCAATAGTCGGCTTATTATTGATCACTTGAAAAAGTACTGTAATACGTTTATTATAAAGAAGATTATTTCTTCTTTTTCATCATGTTGGAGGTGTCAGTTTTGGTAGAAATTCAAGCAAATAAACCAATAACAGCTATTGATAATATTAAGAAAATAAATTCTTTTGTTTCTAGAAGCGAATTTAAAGAAGTGCAGCTCCAATATGATGAAGCAGAAGAAGACATTGCAGGGGAACAACTTGAGAATGCAGTTAGTAAGATAAACAACCATCTTTTAGGAATAAATGCTCAATTTCAGTACAGAATTCATGAAGGAACTGAACGAGTTATGGTGAAATTAGTTGATATGGAAACAAATGATGTAATAAAAGAAATTCCGCCAGAAAAAATGTTGGATATAGTAGCAGAAATATGGAAACGAGTAGGACTCGTTATTGATCATCAAAAGTAGTAAGGAGATTAAAACATTATGACAAGTAGTATGAGTATTATGGGTTCGTATTCTGGTATTACAATGGATACGATTGATCAAATGATTCAAGCTGAATCTGGAAAGCTAAAACAATATACTAGTCAAAAGACTGAATTAAATAATGAAAAAACCGCTTGGAAAGATATTAATACACGATTGGATACATTATATAAAAAGTTTGAGGCCTTAAAAAAAGTAGAAGCTTTTGATTCTAAAACTGTTAGTAACAGTAACGAAAAATCAGTAACTGTGTCGGCAGGAACACAAGCTCTTGAAGGAACGTATACTGTTGAAGTTTTAGAATTAGCAACATCGAGCCAGTTAACTTCTGGAGTCATTGAAAAAATGAATGGTAAAAAAGCTACCGAAAGTTTAACATTAAATGGTACGTTAACTTTAACTGATGCAGACAATAAAGCCGTATCGATTGAAGTAAAAAATGGTGAAAGCTTAAAAGATATTGTAACTAAAATCAACGAGTCTTCTAAAAAGGAAGAATCTGGGTTGCGCGCCTCAATTGTTGATAATCGTATAGTTTTAATGGATTCTAATATGGGAGAACGCACCATTACAGTTGGAGGGTCGTTAGCAGAAGATTTAGGATTAGCTGAGAATGAAACTGGAACAGGTGCAATATTTACTGAGGGAAGTGCAGCTAAACTAAAAATTAATGGCATTGAACTGTCTCGTAATTCAAATAATATTACAGATGCAGTTGAAGGAGTAACGTTTAATTTAGTAGCTGTTAGTAATAACCAAGTTAGTACAATCAAAGTAGCGGAAGATTTTGAAAAGACAACTACCGCTGTTCAAGAATTTGTAGATCAATATAACTCTACAATGTCTTTTATTGATAAGCAATTAGATGTTGGAGATCCTTCTGTGGAAGGAAATACAATAGGATCTTTAACAGGTGATAGTTCTTTGATGCGTTTGCAATCACAACTTCGCTCATTAATGACAAGCCAGTCTAATGATACTTCTCAGTCGATTAGAGCTTTATCTGATATAGGTATAGAAGTAGATCGGTATGGATCAGCCACCTTAAACTCTGAAAAACTAAAAAAAGCTCTAACAGAAAATTCTAATGATGTCCAAAACTTCTTTTTCCGAGAGGAATCAACGGTAGTAACCGATGCTGAAGGAGTAAAAACTAACGAAACAAAACAATTTGGATTGGCTCAGAAAATGACATCTTTCATTAATGAATATATTAGTGAAAAAACAGGTATTATAATAACTAAATCAAAAACTAATGATGATATGATTAAAGATTTAGATAAACAAATAACAAAATTTAATGAACGGCTAGAAGCAAAACGTGAACGATACATTAAACAATTTACTGCTTTAGATGTTGCTATGATGGAAGCTGAATCACAATTGAGTTATTTGATGAGTCAAATAGGAACTACTCAACAAACTAAGTAGCAAGTTTTTACGCTTAAGATTAAGAGGAGACAGTACATGCCAACTAAACAAAAAAAACGCTCAGAAATATTGGAACAACTACTCCAAAACTTAAAAACGTGGGATAGAACGAGTGAAGCAGCTAGTGGAATTATAAAAAAAAATGAGTTCTTACTAACTGAATTAAAAACAGAAAACTTAATGTTGAAACAAGTGGGTAGCGAGCTATACAGTAAAGAAGAACAAAAGCAAATAGCAGCTATAATTGAAGGACAACAAATATTATTAACTATTATTAAGCAAGATAGAACAGCAATTTTAGAAAAAATGAAACAAGTGAACCAAAAAAATAAGGTTGTGGATAATTATTATTCTTCATTTCAACAATCTATTTTTGTGGATAAAGGGATGTAACTCATAGGAAAAAGATACAAGGAGAAGAAAATCATGATGCAGCAACGCAATGCTCAAAATATCTATAAACAAAATCAAATTTTAAATGCTAGCCCTAAAAAATTAGTAGTATTACTCTATGATGGTTGCATCAAAAATCTGAAGCTGGCTGAGATCAGTATTGCTGAGAAGAAATTGGATCAAGCAAATACAGGTTTGATTAAAGCTCAAGACATTATTGCTGAATTGGCTAGTACTTTGAATCTTGAACAAGGCGGACAAGTCGGACAGGATTTAAACGACATCTACGAATATCTAATGATCCAATTAATCGAAGCTAACCGTACAAAAGATACTGCCATCATTCAAAAAAGTCGTGAAATGATGGAAGAACTTCGCGATGCTTGGGCAGAAATCTAAGCGGATAAAAAAGTCGTAAATTAGACAATTTTTGTACAGCAAATATAGAGAAGAAACCATTCCGAAATAACGGGATGGTTTCTTTGTCGTATCAAGGAAAAAAATGCCTTTTCATAAAATAGTAAGCAATTCGTTTTTTAAATGTTACAAAAAAAGTCAAAGGATTACTTTGGTTTACAAACTAATTACAAAATTATCGTTGTCAAACAAAAAACTTTGACTTATACTTTATCTTGTTGAAGTAATATTTGTCATAAAAGGGAAATTATACATAAAATGCATGTTATTTAATATAATTGATAAATATTCTTTTTGAACAAAAAATGAATAGTACATTTATAGCTGATAGTTCGAGGCTAAATGCTATTATATCTCATTAAATGATTTGAATGCCAAAAGAATATTTATACATCAAAAAAGGTTGGGTAAAACAGGTTCTCAGGGTAATTTTAGCGAGAATGGCTATGTGAGTGCCTTTTTGTTTTTTAAATTGATTTAGGAGAATTTATAAAAACTGTATAAGTTCTAAATTAGGAAATGACTCTATGGAGGTAAAGTGATGGATCAAACTTTTGGATTGATAAAAAATGCGTTAAACGCTTCTGAGCTTAGACAAGAAATGATTTCCAGTAACATCGCTAACGTCAATACGGACGGATATAAAGTTAATAAAGTTGAATTTGAAAGTCTGTTGGATCAAGCATCTAATGGATTTTCTTTAACGAAAACCCATGATCAGCATTTTGGTATTGCTGATTTAACAGATGTGCAACCCATTGTAGGGAAAAAAACGAATACAACTGTAAAAGATAATGGGAATAATGTGGATATTGAAGTTGAGATGATGGACCAATCTGAAAATAGTCTTTACTATAACGCGTTGGTTACTCAACTGAACACTAAATATTCTATGTTGAACAGCGTGATCACGAAATAACTCAATAATTGATAGGAGGAATGAAATATGTCTATTTTTGATTCCATGCGTATCAACAGTAGTGGATTAAGTTTAGAACGGTTAAAACTAGATACGATTTCTAGTAATATCGCCAATGTCAACACGACTCGTACTGAAGAAGGCGGACCGTACCAAAAGAAAACCATCGTATTTGAAGAAAGTTTGATGCAGAAGACATCTGATCTAGCTGGCAGCATCAATCAAAAAAGCTTTGGGGTACGTGCAACAGGTATTGAAGAAAGTGATGAGATCGTATTGGAATACAATCCTACACACCCCGATGCGGATGAATTTGGCTATGTTTCCATGTCGAATGTCAATATGGCAGATGAAATGGTGGATATGATGAATACGATTCGGACTTATGAAGCCAATGTAACAGCTACTAATGCAAGTAAAGGTATGTTGAGTAAAGCGTTGGAAATATCCGCTCGTTAATAAAGGAAAAAAATAAGCGCTAATGTTGCGTATAGTACAAATAAGAAAACGCAAAAGATCGTTATAAGGAGAAATGAAATGAACGTAGAAGCAATGTACAGTAGTTTACTGAACAGTATCACAAGCACAGACAGTTTAGCGGGTTCAAATGCAGTTGCTGCTAATGGAGCAGGTGAAGCACAAGCTTTTGAAAATGTATTGAGTCAGACGATGGAAAGTTTAAATGGCCAGCAAGTAGCGTCAAATGAAGCTATTACAGGATTGATCACAGGTGATGTGGATAATTTACATAATGTTATGATTCAAACGACTGAAGCTCAGCTTTCTTTAGAATTAGCCATTCAAGTACGTAATAAAGCAATTGAAGCGTACAACGACGTTAAAAATATGCAGTTCTAATAAATGTTGAGGAGAATACGTCTAAATGGATAACATAAAGCAAGCATGGGGGAAAGTCCAAGGTGGCTGGCAAGCTCTGGATAAAAACAAAAGAATTCAATTTGGAGTTATTCTTTTAGCCATCATCCTGGTAGTAGGAAGCCTTACATATTATACGAAAAAAGTTGATTACAGCGTCTTGTTTGCGGATATGGAAGCAGCAGATGCAGGAGTGATCGTAGAAGATTTGGAAGCACAAGGTGTAGCTTACAAATTAGAAGATAACGGAACGTCTATTTTGATCGATTCATCCTTAGTAGACAAATACAGAATCGAATTAGCCATGAACAATATGGTGCCAGCAAATTCAGTTGGGTTTGAAATATTTGATACTACCAGTATGATGGCTACTGATGAGGACCGCAGTATTATGTATCAAAGAGCGGTATCTGGAGAATTACAACGTGCTATTACAACTTTAGGTTCAGTAGATAAGGCTCAAGTAATCTTATCTATGCCGGAAGATAGTGTATTTGTTGATCAGGAAAACAGAGCAGAAGCTTCTGCTTCAGTCGTGATCACTCCAAGATCAGGTAGTTTGTCTGCTTCAGAAGTACAGGGAATCGCTTCTTTGATCTCAGGAGCGGTAGATAACCTGCCGCAAGAAAATATTAAAATCGTGGATACCAACGGTAATTTATTGAGTAGTGTATTAGGAAACGAAGGGTTGAATTCAATTGATTTAACCAGTCAATACCGTGAGATTGAAGCGGGTTATGAGCAAGAGCTAGTAAGCAAATTAAAAGAAACTCTAGGGCCGATCTATGGTATGGAGAATTTAACCATTTCAGTCAATGCTATTTTGAATTTCGATGCAGTAGAAGAAGAAGCTATTGATTACGATCCAAACTACATTTCTGAAGACAGCCTAGAAACTGAAGGTCCTGTTGTACGCAGTGAAAGCGTTCAAGCAAGCGGCTCTAGCATGACCATTGGTGATGAAACAGGCGGAAATGACAATGTCAGCAATGTGATCATGGAAGGTGAAGCTGGTGATGGCTCCAGCTACAATCGAACAGTCAATAATGAAATTGATACAAAAACTACACACACAGTCAAGGCTCCAGGAACCGTGACGTCTTTATCTGCTTCCATTGTGTATAACGGAAACTTAAATTTAGACCAATCAGCACAAATTGGAGAAATCGCCCAAATGACGATAGGAGCGGATCCGGGTAATATCGTGATACAAGGGATACCTTTTGTGAATACAGATACAAGTGAGCAACTCCCAATTGGTGAGAATGTTCAAAAAGAAATCATTCAAGCTTTGAAAAACAATTGGCCATATGCAGCTGGTGGAATCGGGCTGATTATTTTACTGGTTCTCTTATTAAAGATCTTTAAAAAGAGAAGAGAAACAGAAGATGAATTCGATGACTTTTATGATGAAGAAGAAAATGATGTTCAGTCGACTATCATGCAAGAAAACGAAGCATTGATTGCTAAAAAGACAGCGGAAAAAGAAGAAGCAGATTTGAAACTGCAATTGAATAGAACTATGAGTGAAAAAGAAGATAAAGTGAAAACAATGGCCAAGGAAAATCCTGAGATGGCTGCAGATTTAATCAAAATTTGGATGAAGGAAGAGTAGCGGATGGAAAAAAAACAAACAGACGGCTTGAAAAAAGCAGCTATTTTAATGATCACATTAGGTTCTGAAGCCTCTTCTCAAATTATGAAGATGCTGCCGGATAATATTATTCAAAAAATCAGTTATGAAATTGCTAATATCGATTATGTTAAGCCGGAAGAACGAGATACGATCGTCAATGAATTCATAGAAATGCAGCAAGCGCGTGAATACATTATTGATGGCGGGATCGACTACGCAAAAAACTTATTGAATAAAGCTTTAGGACCTCAACGTGCAAAAGAAGTGATTGATATGTTGAATCAAATTCAATTGCGTGAACGTCCTTTTGATATCGCGCGAAAAGCTGATTTGCGTCAATTGACCAATCTTCTGTTAGGAGAGCAACCGCAAACAGTGGCATTGATTTTATGTTATATGCAACCAGAAAAAGCAGCAGATGTGCTAGCAGAGTTCCCGATTGAACAACAATCTCAAATTGCTGAGCGAATTGGGACGATTAGTCATACATCGCCTATCATAATAGAAAAAATCGAAAAAGTGATCGAGAATAAATTCTCTAATTACGTAGAAAATAATACAGAAGCAGTTGGAGGCGTGCAAACGCTGGTTGAAATCTTGAATTCAGTTGGCAGAAGTACTGAGAAAAATATTATTCAAGTATTGGAAGAAAAACAACCAGAATTGGCTGATGAAATCAAAGCAAATCTATTTACTTTCGAAGACATCATTACATTGGAACGTTCCGATGTACAGAAAGTTCTTCGTCAAGTCAACAAAGACGACTTGTTGCTGGCACTTAAAGGTGTGGCTGATGAAATCAAAGACTTTGTTTACAGCAACTTATCTAATCGTCAAGTAGAAACAATGAAAGAAGATATGCAATTCTTAGGACCTACACGCTTATCCCAAGTAGAAGAAGCACAACAAAGTGTTGTGGCTGTTATCCGCAAGTTGGATGAACAAGGAGAAATTTATTTGAGAAGAGGAGAAAGTGATGTCATTATTTCATAATGTGATAAAGGCAGAATACGCTTCTCAAGAAGCAAACGTGGCAGAAATTACAACGGACTTTACCGTATCTAAAAAAGAAACTGTCAGTTCTGCAAAAACTGGACCTATTGATGAAGCAAAAACGAAAGTAAATCAGCTATTAGAAGATGCGGTTCAAGAAAAAGAGCAGCTTTTACAAACTGCTCAAATAGAAGCTGAAAATATCAAGGACCTTGCGCAACAAACCGGTTTTGAGGAAGGTAAAAACCAAGGGTACCAAGAAGGGTATGCTGCTGGATACGCAAAAGCTACTGAAGAAGGGCAAAAAGAAGCAGAAACGTTAAAACAAAGTGCCCGGCAAATGGTTCAGCAAGCAGAAGCGTATTTGGATCAGTATTATGTTGAAAAGCAAGACCAGTTGATTCAATTAGCCGCTACCATGGCGGAAATAATTGTTCATCAAACGATCGATGCTTCTTCTGAACAAGTATTGGAATTAGTCAAACCGCTATTGATCCGCATGAACAAAACTGAAAAATTGATTACAGTAACTGTACGTCCAGAGCAAGCTGAATTGGTGCAAGAGAAATTAACGGAATTGGAACAAAAAAATTTGGAAGTTCGATTTGTGGTCCTAGCAGATCATACTTTAGAAAAAAACGGATGCGTGATCGAAACAGCCCATAACATTACCGATTTGCAAATTGGGAAACAACTCGAAAAAATGGTAGCGGATATGAAAGCGATGAGGTGACAGTGAAATGATAGAGATTCCTTTTGAAAAGTATGCAGTTGAGTTAAAAAAGAAAACTTATACCTTGAAAATGGGGAAAGTCAGTCAAGTCACTGGATTGATCATTAAAGTAGAAGGTCTGGACGCCTTTGTAGGCGAAGTTTGTGAGATTCTCATCAAGTCTAGTGGACGTATGGCACTGAGTGAAGTCGTTGGTTTTGTGGACGAAACAGTCTTGCTGATGCCCTTGGATGAAGTAGAGGGGATCGGACCAGGCTGCCTCGTTCGTCCGACTGGAACAACCTTGAAAATTGAGATCAGTGAAAATTTATTGGGAACAACTATGGATGGATTGGGTCGTCCGATGTACCAAGACATTGAAATCAACGGCGAAGACTTTAATGTGAATCAAAGCGCTCCAAATCCTTTTACGCGCATGAAGATCAAAGACGTTATCCCTACAGGAATAAAAGCTATTGACGGCTTATTGACAGTAGGAGAAGGTCAGCGGATCGGTATATTTGCCGGCTCTGGTGTTGGGAAAAGTACGCTGCTGGGGATGATCGCGCGTTATTGTGAAGCAGATGTTATTGTTATTGGGCTGATTGGAGAACGTGGTCGTGAGGTGCTGGAGTTTATTGAAAAAGACTTAGGCCCTGAAGGATACAAAAAATCAGTCGTTGTTTGTGCGACTTCGGATATGCCCCCTTTAGTCCGTTTGAAAGGCGCATCAGTAGCGACAGCGATCGCGGAATATTTTCGGAATCAAGGAAAAAAAGTGGTCTTGATGATGGATTCTGTTACTCGTGTGGCCATGGCACAACGTGAAATCGGCTTAGCTACTGGGGAACCGCCAACTTCAAAAGGGTATACACCATCGGTATTTACCACATTGCCAAAATTATTAGAGCGAAGTGGAATGTCCGATAAAGGCTCTATCACTGCCTTTTATACCGTTTTGGTAGAAGGGGACGACATGAATGAGCCGATCGCTGATACGGTACGTGGGATACTAGACGGACACATTGTGTTGTCTCGAAAAATTGCTTCAGAAAATCATTATCCGGCTATAGATGTTCAAAGCAGTATTAGCCGGTTAATGAAAGAAATCACGGATGACAGTCACTATCAATTATCCGGTAAGTTAAAAGAAAATTTAGCCATCTATGCAGAATCAAAAGATTTGATCGATGTTGGGGCTTATCGCCAAGGAAGCAATCCATTAGTGGATAGAGCGATTCAATTGAATCGGCCGATAAAAGATTTCCTGAAACAAAATGTAGATGAGCCTTCCACATTTGAAGAAACGAAAGCAGCTTTAAGTCAGATCATGCAAGGCGCTTAAGACAAAGTAAATAATTGAGGTGAATCAAGTGGCAAGTCAGAAATTTACAATGGAAAAAATCTTAGATTGGCGTTCAGATATTGAAGAATCAGCTAAGCGTAAACTAGGTCAAGTGCAAGTGAAAATAGAGGCTCAAAAAGCGGTATTGGAAGATTTGATTCGTGAAAATACTAAGATAAAAAATGATCAGTTAACAACAACAAAAATCAATGATTTACGCCATCAGCAACTGTACAAAGCATTATTAGATGAGAAAATCATTCATCAAAAGAATCAATTGGATCTGACTCAAAAAGAATTGGAAACCGCGCAAGCTCAATTAGTAGAAGCACATAAAGATAAAAAAGTGATGGAAAAGTTGAAAGAAAAAGAATTGTGGTCAGCTTTAGAATTAGAAAAAAAAGAAGAGCAGCAACAATTAGATGAAATAGCGACATTAAGTTACGGACGTTCATTTTATTAACCTCACTCAACGATGAAAGGAGGTGAAACATATGCAAGCGATGCAAGCAGCGGTGTCAGTACATAAAACACTTGATCAAGTTAAAGGTCAACAGTCTACAGCTGTTGAAAAAGGTGTGTTTTCGGAACAGTTGACTCAATCAATAAATGAAAAGGTAAAACAAACTGAAGACTCTATCAAAGATGACTCAACTTCAGGACAGGTGGAAGTTGATGAGTCAAATCAAGAGTTGGAGCAAACAGATGCAACTGAAGACGAAATAAATCCTGATGTAGCATTCTTATTTCGCCATCCATTCCTAGCAGCTGAACACCTGTTGGCAACTCAGTTTAACCAGATACCTGTTATGGATGATGAACTGGAACAAGTTCAAGGTGAAGAGCAAATAAAAACTGATTCATTTCAACTCCAGAATACGGCAAGTAATCTAGAGGGATTGATGAGACAAACGGAAACTGTGTTGCTAGAAGAGGATAAGCAAAATCTTCCGGCTCCGACGGATGGAGAACAAGAACTGCTGGAAGCAGGGACAAAAAGTCTTTTTTCTCCTACTCTTCAAAAAATGGATCAATCAGGAGAAGAAGCTGTTTCCGATCAGGATAAACAGTTAATTCCCTCGGTATCTAATGAAAATTTAAAAGAACAAACTCATGTGGTGCAAGACTTACCAAAAGATGATGTTCAGGAAACTGCAAGCTTGAAGGATGGATCAGCAGTTGACTCCAAAAAAGGGAGCTTAAATACTAGTCAATCAAACCCAATCGACAGCCAATTCGTTATGGAAGAACCTGATGAAGTAAGGCAGCCTCAAGCCATTGAAAGCAAGCAAATCGATATTAGTGATTTGGATGTACAATCTGATTTCCGTTTGAAAGTCACAGCAGCAAAAACTAATGAAATACCTATGCCTCAACAACCTGCAATGCAAAGAGAAATACCGATTCCTGTAGCTTTAATCAGCGAAAGTCAGTCAGCAAATCAACAAGTACTGTCTCAAGCTATTAGTGAAGTCATTCTTGATCAAGTGACAACGTTAAAAGATGGCCAACAGACAATAGCTCGACTTAGTCTGACACCCGAAACGCTAGGACACATCAAGATCGAATTGAAAATGGTAGATCAGAAACTGCAGACGACTATTGTAGTAGAAAGTAGTGAAACAAAAGCCTTACTTGATAGCAGTGTACAACAACTGACAACGAGTTTAGCACAGAAAAATATTCAGCTACAAGAGATGTCGATTCAATTGAATTTACCTCAAGAGACCAATTTTACATTTGCGGAAAGTCACTCGCAGCAAAATAAGCAACAGCAAGACAATAATCAATCAGCTATGTACTTCGGGTCTGTAGAAGATCTCAAGCCTCAACCGGTAAATGAAGAAAACAACTCTACTGCTGGAAGAGTCAGTATTTTAGCTTGAAAGGAATAAAATGATGGATATCCCAACAAATTTTAATATCGGGTCTGTAAGCAGCATTAGAGGGACCAAGCAAAAATCAAACTCTGAATTAAGTTCAGAAGATTTTTTGAAAATTATGGCAGCATCTATCAGCAACCCTCCTCTTTCAGGCGGAGAAGGTGGCAGTAGTGATGGAGGCAGCAGTGATTATATCTCACAAATCGTTCAATTCAATATGGTGGATCAGTTGACAGCTTTAACGGAAACGACGACCAACAATATGTTGATGATGCAGCAACAACAAGGATTAGATCTATTAGGTAAAGAAGTAAAAGTTCTTGATGAGACGACTTTTGTAACAGGAACAGTGGAGAAAGTGAAGTTTACAAAAGGCTACGCTACACTTCAAATAAATGGGAAAGAATATTCCTTAAATGATGTGGTAGAAGTAGGTGTCAAAGCAAATGACAGTACGAATTGATGGACATCAGCCTCAACAATTTAAACCAAAAACAACTGTAAATCCAAAGATCGATCGCACGTTTAGTACTTTTTTATCTGAAGCTGCCCAACAACCTATCAGTGCTAAAGAAATCAAAATCTCCAATCATGCCCAAAAGCGCTTAGATGAAAGAGGATTGCAATTAAAAAGCAATGATATGGAAACCTTGGAGACCGCATTTGATGAATTGAATCAAAAAGGTTCCAAAGATTCATTGATTTTCTTCAAAGATATGGCATTGATCGCCAGCATCGATAATCGAACCATCATTACTGCTCAAAAGACGAGCGAAATGAGAACAGTTACCAATATAGACAGTGCAATACATATTTAATTTTTTTTGGCCGGACCTAACGGAAGCCAATGACCCATGGACCGATTGAAATGGGTACAACTGAATGGAGGAAAACAACATGTTAAAATCATTATACTCAGGTGTTACAGGAATGAAGAGTCAACAAACGAAAATGGACGTTATCTCAAACAATATTGCGAACGTAAGTACAACAGGATTTAAATCAGGACGTGTGCGTTTTGAAGATATGATCAGCCAAACAAACACCAATGCTCAAGCAGGAATCAATGCACAACAAGTAGGGCTGGGTGTACAAACCGGTTCTATCGATACGATCATGACTGGTGGTTCTTTGCAAACAACAGGAAGAGCATTAGACTTTGGAATCGAAAATGGAGACAGTTCATTCTTTACGGTAAGTGGGGATGGGGGAGTTAACAATTCTTATACACGTGATGGTGGTTTCTATACGGACTACAACGGAAACTTAGTTACTTCAAGTGGTTTAAGTGTGATGGGATTTGCCCCTACAGAAAATGGTTCTGGTATTGTTGAAGGGACGAATTTAGTTTCTCTAAATATTCCAGCTACTCGTACAGGAGCAGATGGAGCAACCATAGATTTGAAAAACTATTCAGTAGACAAAACAGGAACGATCACAGGGACTTACAGTGACGGAAATGTTTATACTCTTGGACAAATCGCATTGACCAGCTTTTCAAATCCAGATGGGTTAGAAAAATCGGGTGGTAACTTATACGTATCAACCGCAAACTCTGGAAATGCTGAAGTTGGAACACCAGGAGAACCAGGATATGGAAATGTTCAATCTGGTTTCTTGGAAATGTCTAACGTGGATTTAGCAAATGAATTTACAGACATGATTATTACTAACCGTGCTTACCAAGCCAACTCAAGAAGCATTACCACATCTGATCAAATGTTGGAAGAATTGATCAATCTGAAACGTTAATTATAAAAAATAAATGTGCTGCTTAGTGGGGGAGCTTAGGGCTTCTCCGTACAGCAAGCCTCAAGAGAGAAATGGGGTAGTAAGATGATTGCATTAACATCTGTGTCGGGAAAAGAATTTTACTTAAATTGCGATTTAATTTATCGAATGGAACATACCTTTGATACGATCATTACTTTAGTTGATGGGAAAACCATTCGAGTAGTAAATTCAGAAGAAGACATTATAAAAAAAATCATTGTTTATAAACGTAAAATCTATACTCAATTGCCAGAGAGCGGGGGAGAAGAATGAAAAAAAATATGGTTCCTTTGATCGGTTTAGTTGTAGGGATGGGGTTGATGGTGTGGTCCATTACTTCTGCCGGAAATATTTCATCCTTTATCGATACACCATCTCTTGTTATTACGTTAGGCGGGTCGTTTGCTGCTTTAATGGTCAGTTTCCCGTTAGAGGACATAAAAAAAATGCCCACTATTATTAAAAAATTGATGCTTTCTCCTGCAGCCAATGAAGAAGAACTTATTTCGACCGTTATTGAAATTTCTAAAAAAACAAGAAGCCAAGGGATTTTAGCAGTAGAAAATGATATCAAAGAATTGGATAACGAAGTATTAGTGTACGGATTGGAAATGGTTATCGATGGCTCTGACCCAGAAGATATTCGAGAAATCATGGAGATCAAAGCAGAGAATATCGAAAAAAGACACAGTGTCGGTCAAGATATCTTCAATAAATGGGGAGAATTAGCACCGGGATTTGGAATGCTAGGAACGTTGATTGGTTTGATTATTATGTTAGGCGAGTTGAATGATCCTAGTACTATTGGTTCAGGGATGGCAACTGCTTTAATCACAACTTTTTATGGAAGTTTATTAGCCAACATGATATTTTTGCCCATAGCTACTAATTTAAAATCACAAACAGAAGCAGAAATGCAAATGTGCGAAATGGTTATCGAAGGAGTTTTGTCGATTCAAGCAGGCCAAAATCCAAGAGTTATCGAACAAAAATTAAGAAGTTATTTACCAGAATCTAAAAATGGAAATGCTTCTGAGCGGAGCAGTAATCCAATAGATGCCGAATTATCGAAGGACGAAAATTAT
The DNA here is from genome assembly GCF_016892605.1 of Desemzia sp. RIT 804. GTDB lineage: Bacteria > Bacillota > Bacilli > Lactobacillales > Carnobacteriaceae > Desemzia. Next base: position 482,536 of record NZ_JAFEMV010000002.1, on the reverse strand, counting down.
GGCTAGAAAAAGAAAACAAAAAAAAGCAGAAGGCGGAGGAGGTTCTCCAGGTTGGATGACGACCTTTTCTGATCTGATGTCGTTGCTGTTGACCTTTTTTATTCTTCTTTATTCTATGTCCAGTGTCAGTGAATCAAAATTCAATGAAGCATCTGCTTCAATGAATATTGCATTCTCAGGGCAAGGCGGGGGATTATTACCTGAACAGACAACAGTTGTACAAGAGAATAACGGAGGAGAAGGGTCAGGAGATTCAACAGATAAGGAAATTCCTGAAGAGCTCATTGAAATGTATGAAAAGATGGAACAATTACTGCACGAGCAAGAAATGGACACCACTATTGGAATCAAAATAGATTCAGAAGGAATCTATTTGGACATCAAAGACTCCATTCTTTTCTCACCAGGGAGTGCTGATATAGTTGGTTCTGGAACAGACACGTTGAACAACTTGGCTGAATTGATTCAACAAGTAAATAATGAAGTTATCATCGAAGGATACACTGATGATGTTCCAATGAGCAATGAACAATACGAGAGCAATTGGGAACTGTCTACATCCAGAGCTGTTTCTGTCTTGCGGTATTTGAGCGAAGAAAAAGCGGTGGATCCAACACGGCTATCTGCTAGAGGATACGGTGAACATCGACCGATCGTGCCGAATGATTCAGCGAAAAACAGAGCAGAAAACAGACGAGTAAACATCGTCATCTTATATGAAGAATTTGAGGAGGGAAGTTGATGGAAAAAGAGACTTCTAATTCAGGGAATAAATTAAAACCCATTTTAATTGTAGTGGTTATTTTATTAGTATTAACAATTGGAACATTATTAGGTATCGGATTTAGTACTGGGAAAATACAAGAAGTAACGGCCACAATGTTTGATTCAAGCGAAGAAATCACAGTTCCGTTAGATCAGTTTCTGGTCAATTTAACACCTGGTGAAAGCAACAGAGATCAATATTTGCAAATTGAATTATCGATCTTCAGTTCGCAAAAAGATGCAGAAGCTACAATCACTGAAAAAACAGCGCAAATAAGAGATGCAGTGATCACAGTGCTGAGAAATAAAACGAGCGATTCTTTATATGCAACAACTGAAGATGGCACATTAGTGATTAAGAATGAGATAAAAGAAAAAATCAATCAAGAAATTGGAACAGGTTTAGTTAATGAAGTTTACATAACCAATGTTGTTACGCAGTAAGTCATCGAAAAGGGAAGAGGAGTTAAAGAATGGGTTTGGGAACAGGGCTTGAATATGTATTCAAAAGTGTTTTAGCATTGATCATCATCATATTTCTGGCAAATAAGCTGTTACAGTATCTAAATTCCGTTATGAAGAAACAGGCTAAAACCATCCAGATCATTGAACGGACGCCGATCAATAAAAGTTCTTCATTATGCATTGTGGAAATGCTGGGAAAATATTACTTAATGAGCTTTACAGAACAGCGCAACGAAATCCTTAAAGAATTCACTGAAGAAGAAAGCAAAGCGATCGTAGCGATGCAGCAAGAAAAAGTGATGCTGGGAGAACAAAAGTTGCCGAATGCAGAACAATTTAAAGAAACATATGCAAAAATTCAAGAAAAAATTCAAACTTATACTGAAAAGAGGAACTAAAATTGCTTAAGAGAATCTTGCTTGTAATGGGCGGAATAATAGTTTTGTTAGGGTTTCCCCAACAAGTAGGAGCAGCAGAGATCATGGATAGCGTAACTTCTGCTCTAGAAAGTGGAGCGGGAGAAAATGCAGAGACTGTCCAATTGTTTTTATTGCTTACCCTATTAAGCTTTGGGACAGCATTTCTCGTCTTAACAACAGCTTTTACCCGAATCATTGTGGTATTATCATTTACCCGAAGTTCGCTGGGAACGCAACAGAATCCGCCGAACATGGTGATCATGGGGTTAGCTTTGTTCCTGACTCTTTTTGTGATGCGTCCGGTAACCGATGAAATTATGGATGAAGCCATCACGCCTTATTTGAATGATGAAATCACTGCCGAAATTGCATTGGATAGAGCTGAAGATCCACTAAAAGAATTTATGGCCGCACAAACGCGTGAAAAAGATATCCAGTTGTTTCTCGATATTTCAGGTGAAAGCCAACCTGAAAATCTAGAAGAATTACCGATGATGATCTTAACACCAGCTTTTGCAATCAGCGAATTGCGGACAGCCTTTACCATTGGTTTTCTGATTTTCATTCCTTTTTTGGTAATTGATATGGTAGTAGCCAGTATTTTAATGTCGATGGGGATGTTCATGCTTTCCCCAGTTATGATTTCATTGCCATTCAAATTGTTGTTATTCGTTTTAGTAGACGGTTGGTATTTAGTAGTAGAATCCCTTGTTTCAGGATTTCAGTAGAGGTGCATAAATGACAATAGAAAAAGTATTAGATATTTTACGTGAAGCGTTCTTTGCGATCATTGAAGTAGCTGGTCCAACATTAATGATTGCCTTAGTAGTAGGTCTATTAATCAGTATTTTACAAGCCACTACTCAATTGCAAGAACAGACATTGAGTTTTGTGCCCAAAATATTGGCAGTTATCGCTTCTTTGATCATCTTTGGTAATTTTATGCTGAATGTATTGATCGAATTTACTGAAAAAATCTTTGAAATGATTGCGAGCTTATGATGGATACAGGAATGTTAGCAGAAATTCATGTAGCTTTACTGATTTTAATGCGCGTTTCTGCCTTCATCTTTGTTTGTCCCGGATTCTCATTTACAGGATTGCCAAATCTAGTGAAAATCGCTATCTCAGCAGGAATTTCCGTCGGAGTGTATTCCGTTGTTCCTGCCGTTACGAGTATCGATAGTATAATAGAATTTTTTTTCTTAGGATTAAAAGAAGTTTTAGTTGGATTTGCGATCGGGTACATTTGTCAGCTGTTTTTTACTGCGGTTGAGATGGCTGGAAAACTAGTGGATTTTCAAGTGGGTTTTTCTATGAGTGAAGTATTTGATCCGAGTTTAGGCATCAGTGCTTCCCATTATGGAAAAATATTCTACTGGATATCTATGTGTGTATTTTTCTTTACCGACCTGCACCATGCTGTCATTAAAGCTCTAGTTAAATCTTTTACATACCTACCGCTAGAAAATACCAATTTAGGAACGTTTGGTGTAGAAGGTATCATCAAGTTATTTGGAATGATTTTTGAACTAGCTATCAATTTGGCATTGCCATTGATGATCACTTCTTTGATTGCTGAAGTCGTTTTAGGTTTAGTATCGCGCACGGTTCCTCAAATCAATGTATTGATTTTGGGGATGCCGTTGAAGATTTTGGTCAGTTTGATCATTACGCTAACAGTGTTGACGCCAATGGCTGAAAGTATTCGAGATATTATGCCGATGATGGTCAAATACATGAACGAATTTATGCGCTCATTGCCAAGTTAAAAAAGAGAGGTGACCAGCATGCAAAATCAAGATAAAGACAGCAAAACAGAAAAAGCCAGCCCCAAGCGAATAAAAGACGCTCGGAAAAAAGGGGATGTGGCTAAAAGTGCGGACCTAACTTCTGCTGTTTCGTTTGCTGTGTTTGCATTGATGACGTCATCTCTAGGCTTATATGTTTTTGAAAAGTGTATGGTTTATTTACGAGGTTTTCTATCAAACGGTTTAGCAATGGGAAGCAATTTAAGTACAGATGCATTACAAAATAACCTAGCTAGTCTAGGCGTACAATCGATCATCATTCTCTTTACGATTTCTGGTCCCTTTTTATTGATTGCATTTTTTGTCTCTCTATTTGCAGCCGGTTTGCAGACGCGTTTTTTGTTTTCAAAAGAACCTCTTAAAATGAGTCTGAATAAGATCAATCCCGTGAATGGTTTGAAAAACATGTTCAGCAAAAAAGCGTTGTTTACTATGCTGAAGACTTTTTTGAAACTGGCGCTGGTATTTTATGCCACTTTAGCGGCTTTAAGCGATTCTTTTAATGTCATTATTAATCTAGGGAAATTTGGGACAGAAAAAATCTTTTTTGTCATCTTAGAGTTGGTCAAATCAGTCGGAACTAGCTTGGCAGTACTCTTGTTGGTGCTGGGAATCATTGATTTTGTGTATGAGAAATATGAGCACAATAAGAAAATGAAAATGACCAAACAAGAAGTGAAAGAAGAGTTTAAAGAAAGTGAAGGGGATCCGCAAATTAAATCGCAACGAAAACAACGTCATCGCCAAATGATGAATGGAAACATCAAAGATGTTGAGTCGGCTGCTGTGATTATTACCAACCCTACTCACTTAGCGATTGCCATCCGCTATGAACGTGGAAAAGATGAAGTTCCGATCGTGATGGTAAAAGGAGCTGATTTAATGGCTCAGAAAATTCGGGAAAGAGCTCGTGAACACAACGTTCCGATTATCGAGAACAAGCCGATTGCTAGAAACTTATACAAAAATATCCAAGTTGGTCAATCTATTCCCGCCGATCTTTACCAAGCTGTTGCAGAAATATTGGCGTTGGTTTATCAAATGGAAGAAATGAAAAAACATAAGATTTGATCGGCTAAATCAGTACAAATGAAGGAGAGCAAACAATGATAAGTGCTTTAAATGGAAAACTGGAAAAAATGACACGTTTTTCGGATATAGGAATTGCTGTGTTGGTAATCGCTATCTTAGCGATGATTATCATTCCTTTACCACCGTTCATGTTGGATTTTATGTTAGTAGTGAACATTTCATTAGCGTTGATTATTTTACTATTAACTTTATTCACAAAAAATGTGTTGGAATTTTCTACTTTCCCCACTTTGCTGTTAGTCACGACGATGTTTGGATTATCCTTAAATATTTCGTCTACTCGACTGATTTTGACTGAAGGAAATGCCGGACAAATGATCGATACGTTTGGAAATTTTGTAGCGGGCAATAATTTTATTGTCGGTGCCGTTATTTTCATCATCATTATCATTGTAAACATGATGGTCGTTACAAGTGGTTCAGGACGTGTGTCTGAAGTGTCCGCTCGCTTTACTCTGGATGCAATGCCAGGAAAGCAAATGTCGATCGATGCCGATATGAATGCTGGTTTGATTACTGAAGACCAAGCTAAAAAACGACGCAAAGATTTAGAGCGGGAAACACAATTTTTTGGAGCCATGGATGGAGCTAGTAAGTTCGTTAAAGGGAATGCGATAGCAGGAATCATCATTACGTTGATTAATTTAATTGGCGGGATCCTCATATTCTCGCTGCAAGAAGGTATGACCGTTATGGACGCTTTGAACCATTTTGGGAAATTGACCATTGGGGACGGACTTGTGAGTCAAATTCCTTCTTTGATGGTATCTGTTGCTTCAGGGATCTTAGTAACACGTTCAGGAAGTCAGACAGGATTTGGGAGCTCGTTGAGCGGGGAATTGTTCGGAAATGCTAAAGTAATCAAAATTGCTTCAGCTGTATTGCTGCTATTTGCAGTCGTTCCGGGAATGCCGACTATTCCATTTTTAATTCTAGGCGTTGCTTCTTTTGCAGCTGGATATTTAATGGATGAAAATGAGAAAGTTAAAGCTAAAGAAGCGAAGAAATCTGAAATCAAGGCTGTTGCAGATCAACGAAACGAAAAAGAAAAAGTTCAAGAAGAATCGATCACAGCTTTCCAAGTAGATCCTATCTCTATTGAAATCGGATATGGATTGATTCCGTTAGCTGATGAAAGACAAGACAATAATTTAACGAGTCAAATTCCTACGATTCGCCGTCAGTGCGCTCAAGAAATGGGGATTTTACTAAACCCTATTCGCATTCGTGATAATCTTCAATTAGCGCCGAACGACTATGTAATCAAAATCAAAGGCAATGAAGTAGCACAAGGAAGCTTGTATTTGGATAAATTTATGATTATTGACCCAGGTGAAACCACATTTGAATTCAATGGTATTCCAGCTAAAGAGCCTTCATTTGGATTAGATGCGATGTGGATCGATGAAGGCGACCGCGATATGGCAGACATCAAAGGATACACTGTTGTGGATCCACTAACTGTATTGATCACGCATTTGAAAGAAACGATTACTCGACATAGTTTCGAATTACTGGGCAGACAAGAAGTAAAACAATTATTTGAAGGTATCAAAGAGAAATACAGTGTGGTTATTGATGAATTGATCCCAGATATCTTGCGTTTAGGAGAAGTGCAAAAGGTCTTGCAAAACTTATTAAAAGAGCACATCCCTATTAATGACTTAGTAACGATTCTAGAAACCTTAGCAGATTACGGAAATACGACAAAAGACCCAGAAGTTTTAACAGAATATGTACGACAAGCGTTAAAAAGAACGATTGTCAAACCTCATTTAGACATGAATGGTGTGTTGCATGTCGTGACCATTCATCCAGATCTAGAGGAACGGATCAGCCAAAGCACGCGTAAATCCACTGCGGGCTCGATACCGGCTTTACAACCAAATGAAATCACCAATTTATTTGATAATCTTACATATTCAAATACTCAATTGGATAGTCATGGTATTTCGCATGTTTTACTGACTTCGCCTAAAATTCGACCGGCTGTCAAAAACTTATTGGCATTCAATTTCCCTGACTTGCCTATATTATCTTTAAACGAAGTACCAAATGACATTGCTATTGAAACTGAAGGCATGATTGAAACGATAGCGCGTTAATGACGCGAGATAGTACACACCAAAACGAAATGGCTAGGAGGAAGGGCAATGATGTATTATGAGACAGATCGAGAACAAGAAATCTTAAAATATCTTCCCTTGGTCGAAAAAGTAGTGAATGGTTTAGACATCAAGCGAAGTGATTATGAACGTTCTGATTTGATCAACATGGGCGTGATCGGTTTAATGGATGCATTGAATAAGTTTGATAAATCAAAAAAAGTTCCTTTTGAAGGATATGCGTATATCCGTATCAAAGGAGCAATCATTGATGAAGTGCGCAAAACGTCCAAAGTATCAAGATCTCGTATCACGAATCTGAATAATTTTTATAAAGCTAAAGACAAGTTGGAAAAAACTCTTATGCGCACACCAAACGATAAAGAAATTTGTGCAGAATTGGGAATTGGCGAAAAAGAATTGGCAAAAATCCATGAGACTGTACACCAACTCGCTTCTGTTTCTTTGGAAGACGTTTTATTTTCTGAAGATGGGCATGATGTAGAAGTGTTGGATATGCTGGAAGACAAAACAGCTGTGAATTCTGAAGAACTGCTGCTGGATACGGAACGAAAACAGCTATTGGCTGTAGCTGTTAAAAGATTAGATGAGCGCGAACAGCAAATTTTAAACATGCTGTATGTAGATGAATTGAGTTTGAAAGAAATTGCATTTGTCTATGACTTATCGGTACCACGTATTTCTCAGATCCATGGGAAAATGATTGTAAAATTAAAAAGTTACATGAAAGAGGCTTACAATGATTAGAGGATTGATCACAACAAATAGAAATTTACATATCTTAGAGAAGAAACAAGAAAATCTAAGTACATCTGTAGCAAATTTGAATACAGCTGGGTACAAAAAACAAGAAATCATTCAAAGTACGTTGTTGGAACAAAATCTCTTTAACCGTTTGGATGGTCCAAAATTAAATCAGCAAATGAATGTAGGCGGGCTTTCATTAGGGAACCAAATCGATGAAGTTTACCGTGATTTCAGTCAAGGCGGTATCAAATTGAGCAATTCATCTACTGATTTAGCGATTCAAGGAGATGCTTTCTTTACGGTTGAAACGACCGCTGGAGAAGTGATGTACACACGTAACGGGAATTTCACTGTAGATGCAGAAGGATTTCTAGCTACGCAAGATGGGCATCAAGTATTAAGTACAACGAATGCTCCTATTCAAGTGGGCAGTATGGAGTTTACAGTTGCCAATAATGGAATGATCATTGAAACAGGGCAGCAGCTTCAATTGACGACATTTGCAGATCCAGCTGGTCTTACAAGTACCGGAGATACATTATTTTCAGGGAATGGCGGAGTGATGACTGGGGACAGTGTCGTGCTCCAATCTGCTGTTGAAACAGCCAATACGAATACAGCTGATGTAATGATCGATTTGATGCAGATCTCTAGAGAATTTGAAGCTAACCAAAAAATCTTGCAAGCAGCAGACCAGACTTTACAAAAAGCGGTCAATGAATTAGGCAAAGTATAAACGAAGTTGAAGATGGAGGACAAGAATGAGCATTTCGTTAAGCACAAGTAGAAGTGGTATCCATGCACATCAAAAAGCAATGGACGCTATTGCAAATGACATTTCAAATGTCAGTACCACTGGATACAAATCAAAACAAGTGAATTTTCGTGAATTAATGACGAATCAGTTAGTAGAAGATAGACTGCTTCTAGCGGATAACGCAGAAAATACCAACATTAGTGCTGGATCATTGAGTGGTGTGACGAATTCAGATTTCACACAAGGATCATTAACTGAAAGTGGTGGAACATTCCACATGGCCATTGCTGGAAACGGATTTTTCGGTGTAACAGACCCAGCTGGGCAATTTTATTTGACTCGTGACGGCGGCTTTCAACTAAATGGTGACGGAACTTTGACTAATGGGCGAAACGAAGCTTTAGTGATGAACGCGACGCTTCCTGTTGGTGCTTGGCCTGAAGGAGATATAGTAATTCAAGACAATGGTACAGTCACCATACAAGGTTTGAATGGGCAAGAGACTCAAGTAGCCACTATACCTTTATTTTATCCTAGTGTTCCGGATGCGTTACAACCTGCTGGCGGAAACAATTATCTAATTCCAGAGGGCATTGAATTACTGACTTCAAACGGAAATAATGATGCATTTGGAAAAATCCAGCAAGGCTACCTAGAAAGTTCAAACGTAGACTTAGCCAGTACTTTTACCGATATGATCGTCACACAACGAGCATACTCGCTAAATCTCAAAGCAGCTCAAAGCAGCGACGAAATCATGGGAATGATCAACAACTTTAAACAATAGAGTGGGAAAAAAGGCGATTAGCTCTCCGTGCAAAACACCAATCAGCGAAAGTTAGGTGCATTTAAAGTAGAGCACGAAGTGAGGCGTTAAGCTAACCGAATATAAGCTAATCCCTAACAGGTAGGTGCATTTCCTAACAGTTAGGGATTAGCTTATAGGCGCGTGAGCTGCCGAACGCAGTGCGTTTAAAAGCAGAGCACGAAGTATAACCTGCCCTTTGCAGCACATCTAAGAGTAGCCGCAAGGAAGCAGAAAAGAGCGGTTAGCTTTTATCTTCATGCAATTTGAAAAACTGGTTGACTCAATCCATTGAAACCGCTAAAATAAGATTTAACAAATAAGGAAGTAGAGAGAGGAGAGATGTTTTATGATTTTGAAAAATGTATTCACGGCATCCGTATATGCTTTTTCGAAAGTTCAACATCATCCATCTGCTCTTCGCCGCCTTATTTAACGGAACGGGAAAAGAGTCTATTTAAGTACGATGAATGAAGCTATGAACTTTCGAAAAAGAGTTCATAGCTTTTTAATTTGCACTTAAATGGAGGATCATAAAAAAATGTTAGAAACTATTGGTTGGAATTCAAGGTTAGAAAACTTAAAAAATGAAGTAATATTAAGCGAGACGATTCCAGGTAGAGTCAGTATTCAATCACGAGATTTGTTTACAGTAATGACAAGTAAAGGCGAATGGTTATGCACATTACCCGGCTCGTACAATTATGAGGCAACATTCGATTACCCAGCAGTTGGAGATTGGGTGATGGTGAGTCAATTGCCTGGTGAAGAGCGCGGAATCATCCGCCATGTATTTGAGCGTACATCTGTGTTCGCACGAAATATAGCTGGGAACGAAACGAAAGCACAAATGATAGCGACAAACATTGATTACGCTTTTTTGGTCATGAGTTGCAACGACGATTTCAATGTCCGCAGATTAGAGCGCTATTTGGTTGCTGCATGGGATTCTGGATCAACACCTATCATCCTATTAACAAAGGCAGATTTGGCAAATGAAACCATGCGCTCTCACTTGCTATTAGATGTAGAATCAGTTGCGTATGGAGTACCAGTCCATTTTGTCAGTAGTGAGAATGGTGAAAATGTTGAAATCATCAAAGAATACCTGCATCAACATTTGACAGGGGTGCTGCTAGGATCTTCAGGGGTGGGGAAATCAACGTTGGTCAATCAACTGTTGCACCAAGAAATAATGGATACAAAAGACATTCGTTCTGATGACAGCAAAGGAAGACACACAACAACGCATCGCGAATTATTAGTTCTGCCAAGTGGCGGAGTCATTATTGATACTCCTGGGATGAGAGAATTGCAATTGTGGAGTTCGTCAGATCAAACTGGTCTGAGCGAAAGCTTTTCAGATATCGAAGAGTTGGCCACACAATGCAAATTCAAGGATTGCGGACACAATTCTGAACCTGGTTGTGCCATTAATCAGGCCATTGGAGAAGGCATTTTATCTCGTAAGCGATACGACAGTTATCTAAAATTACAAAGGGAATTGGCTTTTACAGCACGTAAAGAAAGACAAGGTCTAAAAAGACAAGAAAAATTAAAGAAGAAGGAATCTGGAAGCTACCGAAAAAGAAACCCTAAAGCTACCGAAAAAGAAACCCTAAAATCAGATAACCGCAAATGAAACTGATGTTAGAAAATATTTCAGTTCGTTAAATCAAATAGGTCTACAGCAAAATCTCCGAGAGCGGGACAAAAGACGTTTTGACCATTGAATATAAACCAGCCTCGGAGATTTTTTGTATATTGGAATGATTAGTACGTGTCTTAAAACTATAGTTGAACACTATTTGACGTTGGCGAGTGAAAATTCGCTAGTATTTTTTATCTCATAAAAATTTATAGAAAGCAGACTTATCTGAATAAATTGTAACTTTATGAGTGGATGTTTGAAACTCTCGGTGATGAATAATCTGGTTTGAACATCAAGGACAACCACATGACATTTGCATTCTTCTTGGTCTTATCCATAGTAGTTATATTGGGTTATTCTTTTCATGCCAAGCTTTTTAAGATATGATACAAGAGAAAAAGCAAAGGATCAGCGGGTGCATTTAACTATAAATGAAACAGAAAAGCAAAAAAGTACTAGAAGAAGACTTAAACACACCCATCCCAGAAGAATATAAGACTAACTTCAATAAGGAGAAGTGACCACTATGAGCTGCTACCGATTTATTGCCAGTACCAATGAATTACCTGAAATCGAGAATCCACATGTTCAGTTGTATTCCATCAACGAAGCCCTTGCAAATGGAATTGAAATAGATACAGAGTTGATGGAATTGGGACTTGATCTGGATGAACCAGAGATGATTTTATGGGTAGAAAATGAGGAATTGCTAGAAGAAATCACGTTGATCCAAGAAGAAGACCCTGACTATTCAGATCCGCATACCCAGTTGACATTTCGCTATACGTTAGAAGCTGGAAGATATACAGAAGAGCGAGCGGAGCAATTGGTAACGCACATCAAAGAACATCTGCAAACGGGTGGAACACTAGAATTATGGGACACGTGGATGGATGATAATGGAGAGTCGATTGTGACCAGTCTAGAATTAAATGATTTAAAGCCAGAACATACCGCTTTCTTATTTAGTATCGAAGGAGCCGAACAGCCGACTTGTTTAGTAGTTAAAAATTAAGGATAGAAAATAAACTGAGGTTGTTGTCCTCGTCAATAGTGGGGCTCGTTCTACTCAAAGGATGAATAGTACTTTTGGAAAATAGCAAAAAATCACAGTTTCGTGTCCTTTCCATTACTAAATGGAGAGCGGCCGAGTCTGTGATTTTTTGTCTTTTCAAAAGTTATAAGTTGTGGGATAGGAAAAGATACTGAGACAAAACCACCCAGCAAAAAAACGGGTTCTTGATGTTGGTGAATAAATTTTTTTAACACTAATGAAAGAGAGGAACAGGTGAAATCTACCTGTTGTCTCATCCTCTGTTGCTTGTCAAATGACCCCATTCATATTGATGGAGCAGAAGATAGTGCAGCACGATCTTAGAGAATAAAACTGTTTTACTGGACATCAACGAGTGAAAAAGGCCCTATCTTGTCCAGTAGAGTAGCTCTATTGGAGAAGCCCGGTCTAAAAAAGCATTGAGATGTCGAGTAAAGCAGCTCTACTGGAGAAGAGCTGTCTAAAAAAGCATTGAGATGTCGAGTAAAGCAGCTCTACTGGAGAAGAGCTGTCTAAAAAAGCATTGAGATGTCGAGTAGAGCAGCTCTACTGGAGAAGCCCAGACTAAAAAAGCTTTGGGATGTCGAGTAAAGCAGCTCTACTGGAGAAGAGCTGTCTAAAAAAGCATTGAGATATCGAGTAGTTCCGTTCTACTCGACAAGAGCGGTCTAAACAAGCATTGGGATGTCGAGTAGAGTAGCTCTACTCGACAAGAGCTGTCTAAAAAAGCATTGAGATGTCGAGTAGTCCCGCTCTACTCGACAAGAACGGTCTAAAAAAGCATTGAGATGTCGAGTAGTCCCACTCTACTCGACAAGAACAGTCTAAAAAAGCATTGAGATGTCGAGTAGTCCCACTCTACTCGACAAGAGCGGTCTAAAAAAGCATTGAGATGTCGAGTAGTCCCACTCTACTCGACAAGAGCGGTCTAAAAAAGCATTGAGATGTCGAGTAGTCCCGCTCTACTCGACAAGCCCGGTCTAAAAAAGCTTTAAAATATCGAGTAGAATGGTCTCGGAATAAAAGAGAATAGCATGCTCAAAATCCCTTACTAAAAAAAGAGTCCCTAGTAACGCAGCATGTAAATACCAATAAAACAAATCAACTATAGACAAGTAATAAACAAAAAAATGCTACTTGCATCTCTGGCAAGTAGCATTTTTTGGATACTAGGAGGTTTTATCCCAGTTTCTTTTAAAAATTTTATTGTGTTGTATCTGCTTCACCGATGACTTCTGGCTCAGCAGCAGCTTCTTCAGTTGGTTCTTCTTCTACACGAGGAGCAGATACTGTTGCTAGTAAAGTATCAGTTTCTTCTAAAATTTCTACATCTGGAAGTGTACCTAAATCAGCAACCGTTAATGTGTCACCAATTTCTAAGCTTCCAGCATCTACAGTAAATTCATCTGGAACTTTATCAGCTACTGTTTCTACAGCAATTTCATAAAGAGTTTGTTCCAAGATACCTACTTTAATGTTTTCGGTATTTTCTAATACAACTGGAACATTGACGGTTAATTTTTGTCCAGCTTCCAAAGTTTGCATGCTTACATGTAAGATTTGATTCTTCAATGAATGGCGTTGAACTTCTTTGATATATACTTGACCAGTTCTTCCACCTTCGACAGCCACATCAAAAATTGCACTGTCCCCTTGAGTTTTTAAAATAGTAGTAATTTCTTTTTCGTCTAGTAAAACAGGAATAGAATCTATGCCTCTTCCGTAAATGACCGCTGGGATTTTTTCTTCGCGACGATCATGATTTGAAGAGCCTGTTCCAACTGTATTTCTTTTGATAGCTTTAATTTCCATGTTTGTTTCCCCCTTAAGATAATTACCTCACAATTAATCATAAAGGAAACAGAAACAAAATGAAAGCGATATGCTTTGACAGAAGTTGGATTTACTCTAATTAGGCATTGTTCTGTATAAAATAATAGATTATTAAAAATAGAAACCCTTACATAACACTTATTGGTGGTATAAATGCTGTCAAATCAAGATTAACCTGAATTAAATGTCAGAATAATTACGGACTGTTTCGATAACGCGCTTTATTTTACACCTTGTGTGAATTTGTCACACACCTGCAAAAAACACTTACTTTTAATACAAAAGCAATAAAGAACCATAACAAAAGCCTGTTTTTGCTTTTTTTCTCATTGAGACGTGTTACTATTCATTTCGTGGCAGAGGTACCCATTAATAGAACACTTAAAGAAATTTCTTTAAAGCTATTAAAAATTTGAAGGGACTCTGGAAATGCATTTACTGCATTTGGAATAGAAAGGGAGAAAATAATGAGAAACATGAAGTCAAAATTAGTAGCTGCAGGATCAACTTTAGCCATCGTAGGACTCTTCTCAGTAGCTAACCCGTCAGAAGCATCAGCAAACGAATATAATGCAAATTCATGGCAAGCACGTACAGTAACCGAAGTTAAGGAAGATATTAAAAGTGATGAAAATGGCTCGGAATATACTTTCCAATGGGGAGATACATTATCTAGTATCGCTTTAGCAACAGATATTTCTGTAGATTCATTAGTTAAAATCAATGACATCAATAATGCAGATATGATCATTGCTGGAAATTCTATTCATTTATCAACTGATCACTCTGTTGTGACTGTTGAAAATAACGATAATGTGAAAACTTACAACGTAAGCGAAGATGAAGTGAAAGAAGTAGAAACTCCAAAAGAAACAGAAACTGAGGTTGTAGAAACTGAAGTTAAAGAAGAAGTTGTAGAAGAAACTGAAGCAGTTGAACCAACAACGCCAGCTGCTGAAACAGAAGCTACTCAACCTGCTGCAGAAGAAAAATCTGGTGAATGGGTTACTGTAGAAGCAACAGCTTATTCAACAAACCAACCAGAATTAAGTGATACCACTTATACAGGTATCAACTTAAATGAAAACCCAAATGTTATTGCTGTTGATCCAAGTGTCATTCCTTTAGGCTCTACTGTATATGTACCTGGATATGGAACATTTATTGCTGGAGATACTGGTAGTGCCATTAATGGACACCGTATTGACGTGCACATGACTGATTTAAGTGCTGCTCTTCAATTTGGAAGACAAACAATGGATGTTCAAATTTTAAACTAATTCTATATAACTAAAAATAATAGGCCTGGCTATCAGTAAAGTGATAGTTAGGTCTATTTTTATGTTCAAAAAAAGCGCTCGGTTGAAAATTCATCAATAACTCGTATACTAGAGCTAAAGAGAAGTATTGGAGGAGATGAGAAAAAGTGACGATCAAAATGATTGTGGTGGATATGGACGGAACATTCTTAAATGACAAAAAAGAATACAATCGTGAACGATTTAACCAGTTATTTACTCGTCTGCAAGAAAAAAACATCCAATTTGTTGTAGCAAGCGGAAATCAGTATGCTCAATTAAAATCGTTTTTTCCAGATACTTATCAAGATATGACTTTTGTTGCTGAGAATGGCGCATTTATCATTGAAAAGGAAAAAGAGATTTTTGCAGAAAATATTCCTCTAGAGCTGATCCAACACACGTTACAAGTTCTGGATGAAATCCGGGCTATTTCGGTTGTAGTATGTGGCAAAAAAAGTGCGTATGTGTTGGACTCCTCTGATAAAAAATTCATCGAAATTGTCCACATGTTCTACCACAAACTTGAAGTAGTTGAAACATTCCAAGATATAAATGATCAAATATTGAAGTTGGCACTTGGTTGTTCAGAAACTCAAATGGGGTCTCTTCACGAGCAACTAAAAGAGCAATTGAAGAAAGACATGACCCCAGTCAGTTCAGGCACAGGAAGCATTGATTTGATCAGGACGGGTACACATAAAGCAAACGGCTTAAAGAGGTTAGCGAAAGTAGAGACTATAAAACCAGATGAATTGATGGTATTTGGAGATGGCGGAAACGATATAGAAATGCTTCAGTTTGCCAAATACAGTTTTGCAATGGCTAATGCTGAGTGTGAGATTAAAAATAGTGCTGCGTATGAAGCGCCTTCCAATAATGAGGAAGGTGTGCTGGAAGTCATTGAACAATTTATATTACAAGAAGATCCACTCGAGAACTAGATAGCAACAGTAAAAACGGCAGGCAAAAAAAATCTAGGTTACTTGAAAAAATTTTTTCTTCAAATTGACCTAGATTTTTCCCGACTACCTAAAAAGAAGGGTCTCAATAAAGGATGACTATATAGACAATAGTTACACCGATTGCTGCTCCCACAATAAAATAAAGCAACATTTGCAACAATAAATACCAGTCTATTTGACTATCGGAATCTGGTTTCTTGTTTTGTGTAGATTCTGCAGGGTCATCACGTTTAGATAAAAGGAAATAACCTATCCCTACAATGATCCCGATAACAGATAAAAGAGACTGAGATACTTCTGGACGGAGATACCCGACTACTAAACCCGTTAAAGCTGCAAATAGCAATAAACTATAACGTTTGAATTTATTGGTCATTACTTAGTCTCCTCTATATAATAAGATTTTCAGCTGTTTATCAACTAAGAAATAATATAATCAAAGTATAGCATGATTCTGATTTTGAAACCGCTTTAAATAAATCGCGTGAAAAAAATTGCGGAGAAGAGTTAATATCCTAATCTCAAAGGAGAAAATCCGAATGAAAACATACCTCTCAATGCTCGCTCTTTTAATGATGACTGGTTGCACTGATTTGGGTGTAACTCAGGATACAATAGAATTAGAAAGTAGTTTTCCACCAGAAAGTAACTTGGAATCCGATGTTGAAAGTGAAACATCGGAAAGTGAAGCAGAAGAAAAAAGAGTTTCTTTTATTGGAGTAGGGGATAATTTGATTCATGAAGGAATTTACAAGGATGCCCAAACTGAAGAGGGGGCTTATGATTTTTCTCCCATATATCAGCACGTTAAGGATGATATCCAGTCAGCAGACGTAGCATTTGTTAACCAAGAAACGATGCTCGGCGGGGATGAGTTAGGCTTTTCAGGCTATCCTTCTTTTAACACCCCGAGTGACATGGCTGGTAATTTGGTAGAGGTTGGTTTTGATTTGATTAATTCCTCTAGCAATCATTCTTTGGATAAAGGAACGGCAGGAGTTTTGAATGCGCTGGAAATATGGAGTCAGTACGAAGATATCATCTATACAGGAGTATTTAAGGATCAGGAACAGCGAGATACCATTCCAATTTTTGAAAAAGATGGACTTACTTTTTCATTACTGACTTATACGTACGGAACTAACGGGATTGAACCTGAGTATCCTTACCTAGTCAATTATTTTAGTGAAGAAGTGATTGCTCAAGACGTAAAACGTGCGAAAGAAATTAGTGATGTGGTATTGGTTTCAGCTCATTGGGGTGATGAACATACTTTTGCGCCAAATGTTTTCCAGCAACAATATGCGCAGTTATTTGCAGATCTTGGTGTAGATGTTGTTTTTGGAACTCATCCGCATACCATTCAACCAGTAGAATGGGTTCAAGGAGAAGATGGGAATAAAACATTAGTGATTTACTCCTTAGGAAACTTTTTAGCTGCAACCACCTCAGACATTAATTTATTGGGTGGAATGGTTGCCTTTGACGTTGTCCAACAAGAGGATCAGGAAACTCAGGTGGAAAATATCAAATGGACTCCACTTGTTATTTATTATGAGAATGAAATAGCAGGGAATGTTGATACACGGGGAAAATTTGCTGTTTATAAACTAGAAGATTATACAGATGAACTAGTTGAAAAGCATGGATTAACCGGAATAGAAGATAACGATGTGTCGATCAAGCATTATAAACAGCTAATAAAAGAAGTGATTGATCCCGATTTTTTAGACGAGCATAACTAAAAGAAACGTACACCGAAATGTACGTTTCTTTTAACTGTAACTTTAATTAGCCGTATGCATGTTTTTTAATTGAAGAATCGTTTCTTTATCTGAATGAGTTCCCATTTGAAAGGCTTCTGTGTAGGATTCTGGACCTTTACCAGTCAACACTACATAATCTCTAGGTTGAGCTAGCTTTTGAGCTTCTTGAATAGCGATTGTACGATCCATGATGATTTTAATATGGTCTGTAAAATCAGCTTCTTTTACTAAATCTTGATAAGATGTCATCATTTCATTTTCAGAAACGCCGTTTAAGTCATCTGTTGTCAATAAAGTATAATCGCTCAATTGTTGCGATGTTTCTAGCATTGGAAGACGTTTTGTAGCATCTCTTTTTCCGCGGAAACCAAAAATATGGATGATTTTGTTTACATCGCATTCTTTGATAGATTCCAGACAATATTGTAAGGCTAAATCTGAGTGTGCATAATCAATAATATAATGAACCTCATCAATAACAGCCACCGTTTCAAAACGTCCCGGTATTCCGGCGAAATCCACCAAATTATTACTAATGTCTTGAATAGAATGCCCTAAATCAACAACAACAGCACTTGCCATCGCTAAATTATACATATTGTGTACCCCGATCAAAGTTGACTGCAAAGTAGCCAACGATTGATTAATGTCAATTTGAATGTCTTTGCCTTCTTTAGAAACGATTCTAAACGCAGCTTCATCATTTGTGCCAACTGCAATGAGTGGAACATTTTTAGAAACTAAACGATGCGTTAATTTATTTCCCCAAGCATCATCAGAATTGATCACAGCTTTTCCATTCGGTTTTAGTTTATCAAAAAGCAAAGCCTTAGCTTCAAAATATTCATCCATCGTATGATGGTAGTCTAAGTGGTCATGTTGCAAATTAGTAAATAAAGCATAATCAAACGTTATTCCTTCTAAACGATATTGAGTTAGTCCATGAGAGGATACTTCTAAAATAATCACTTGATCATTAGAATGAGCCATCATTTGTTGGAGGAGTAAAGAACTTGGTGTAGTGTTTAATGACTTCGAAGTCTCACCGTTTATTACATATTCAATAGTTCCTATCAGTGATGTTGTATACCCTAACTTTTCTAGCAAATGTTTCAATAAATAACAGGTCGTTGTCTTCCCGTTTGTTCCTGTTACTCCAATCACTATTTTCTTGGAAGATGGGTTTTCGTAAAAAATACTAGTGAGTTGACCAAGCATTTTACGACTATTTTTTACTAACATGTAAGGTGTATTCATCAAATCATTTTGTGGAGTCTCACCGATGATCAAAGAGGCTCCGTTCTTTGCTGCATCCATTATATAGTTGTGCCCATCAAATTGAAATCCTTTGATAGCGATAAATATCATTCCTGGTTTTATATTTCTTGAATCATCCGTTATACCAGTAACTTCCATTTCAGAATCTAGACCTGGAAATTCAGATAAAGAAGAGAAGGATTCAAATAATGTTTTTAATTTCATTTGGAAAAGTTGCCTCCTTCTATAAGACAGTCCATATATGGTAAAAAACAAAATCATTTCAGTAAAATGGATGTATTTTTTGTTTAAAAGAGTTTCACAAGTCTCAAAAGAACAAAAATCAATGCATTATTTTGCACTAGAATAATGAGTACAAAAAGACGTCTAAAAACAGCTGCAAATTTATTTGTTTTCCATGAGAAAAATGAGAACCCACCTTTAATTAATTATAAATGAAGTGCCAGTATTTAGCATTAAAAATATCTTACTATATCAAATGTTATTTGTTTCAAGGTTTAAAGAGTAGGAATTTAACGCGATAAAAAATTTGGAATTTCTTAAAAGGAAATAAAAAAAGAGGATAACCATCCGGATAAACCGGATGGCGGAAGATATTAGTGGAAATTGAAAGGATGTTGTTTTAAGTCTAACAATTGTTTCTGAATTTGAGTAGTCTCATATTGATGTAAAGCAATAAAATCTTTCTTTAGCGTTTCATCTTGTTCAGTACTTAGGAAAGAATTGAGTATGACAATGTTTTCATAGATATCAGTGATTCTGCTCAATAATTTTTGCAATTTTTTAGCTTGTTTTCGTTCTTTTTTATAATTTTTTTTCAATAAAGGAGAGAAACTTTTTAATACATAACGATAAGTCTTAGCTCTTTTTCGAGCTTCGTGGATTTCTTTTGCTTCAACGTAATCCAATTGTGAAATATTTTTTTGTAATTGTTGGTATTTTTTCTTTATCCGTTTTTTAGCGAAAGTCGTGAAGCCTTCTATTTCTGCTACTAAAGGGAACCAATCAATCGTTTCTGCCCATTCCAATAGATTGATTAAAATAGTACGGATCTTCTTTTGATTACTGGAATGCACAAGCCTTCTTTTTTCTTTTTCACGAGCCTCAGTGATAGCAGTCAATACAGAAGCACTGTCTTCTAACAAATCAGGCTCTTCTTCTATAATAGTCTGGACTCTGTCTATTAAAACGTCTAACTCACGTAAGCGAGAAAATTGTTTAAAAGCTTCTTTAGCAGGTTCTTTAGCTTCTTGGTAAACATTCTCGGCCAATAAAGGTTTTAGGAAAGAAAGTAGTGAGCGGAAATGACGGATTTGGACTCGAAATTGATGAATGATTTCTACATCGCTAGGTGCTTCAAGAAAAGCATTATGCAGGCTTTGTATTTTTCGAAGTTGATATTGAAGCAGCATTCTGAGTTTGATAGAATCATGGGTATCCATTGAGCCTAAATGTTTTAAAGATTCGGGTTGGTGAAACCACAATAATTCACTTTCGGACGAACTTTTTAATTGAATAGCAGCAGATGAACCTTTATCAAAAGGTAATGAAACCCCTGTTAACTGTTCAGTCCAATCACTCAAAGTAGGTTCATGCCCAACTACAATGACTGTACTTTCTTTAGAGAGTTTTTTTATTTCCGCAGTCAAAAGACCTATATCCCCTGTAGCAATAAACTCTTTTTGAATAATTTTTTGATTTCCGAGAGCCTGGGAAATAATTTCAGCTGTTTCACAAGCACGTGTTAAGGGACTAGACCAAATGAAAATAGGTCGTTGTGTATCCAGTAAGTAACGTAGATTGGGTACGGAACTTTCTAATTCTTTTTTGCCCTTAGGAGTTAATGCGCGATCGTAATCTGGTTTATCATTATTTTTACTTTCTGCTATACCATGACGAAATAACCATATTTGTTGTTTCATCATACTCCTCCTTTCTATAACTAAAGTGAATCTCTAAACGGCAGGCTCAAGAATAATAACAGCCTATTCTTTTCACTATTGTATGTAATCATATTATCGCTTCTTTGACCCAATTTTTCCACTAATACGATAGGAACCTTCTTTTCTATATTGAGTAGCGTATATCTAACGAATAAATATAAAAATGTTCTAGAGTTTCTAGGGGGAATATGATAAGATTGAAACTAATTTATGAAAATATGATTAAAATTCATATAGTAGGAGGGACCAGCAAATGAAGAAAATTAAAATTGGCTTAGTGCCAAAGTTACTCATTGCTATTGTTTTAGGAATACTTTTTGGCCAATTAGGCAGTTTGCCAACCGTTTTTTTGCAGATTCCAATTACAATATCTAGTTTATTTAGTAGTGTATTATCTTTTATTATTCCACTAATGATTATTGGTTATGTAGTTATTGGTATCGCGGATCTGACTCAAGGTGCAGGAAAGTTGTTAGGAGCTACTACGTTGATTTCGTATGGATCAACTTTAGTGGGTGGAGTAATCGCTTATGTTGTAGCATCAAATATATTTCCCATATTCATTACTCCTGAATTAAGCGCAAGTGTTACAGAGGGTGGCGAAGGTTTAGCTGCATTATTTACTATTCCTTTAGAACCGATGTTGGATGTTACGTCGGCTATTGTGTTTGCATTTTTATTTGGGATTAGTATTTCTTGGTTAAGAGGGCAAAATAAAGGCGAGACGATTTATAATTTCTTTAATGATTTTAGTGCTATTATTACTCGTATATTAAATTCTTTTATCATTCCCGGCTTGCCTATTTATATCTTTGGAAATTTCGTTAATTTAAGTTATACAGGATCGATCCAATCCATTTTAACTGTATTTTGGAGAGTATTTTTAATTGTTTTAGCTTTACAGTTATTAGGAGTGATTGTACTATTTATCATTGCAGGTATTTACCGTAAAGAAAAACCTTGGCAGTTTATTAAAAATCAAATACCAGGTTATATTACTGCTGTTGGAACACAGTCTTCCGCAGCTACGATACCAGTTAACGTAGAAATTGCAAGAAAAAATGGAGTTTCTCAACAAATTCGCGAATTTGTAGTACCATTATGTGCAACCATCCATTTGTATGGAAGTATTACAACAGTTACTTCATGTGTGACAGCAGTTTTGATTATGTACGGAATGCCGTTTGATTTCCCAATGATGATGGGATTTATATTAGTACTGGGAATAGCTATGGTAGCAGCTCCAGGAGCTCCTGGCGGGGCAATCATGAGTGCTTTGCCATTCTTACCGGTAGTAGGTATTCCTGCAGCAGGACCTATTGCAACATTACTGATTTCACTTTATCTGACTCAAGATAGTTTTGGAACAGCTGCAAATGTGTCTGGTGATAATGCGATTGCCTTGATCATAGACAAAATTTACCATACAAAAATATTGAAAGATAAATCATGGACTCCAAGTAAAAATCCTGAAACTGAAATCGTAAAAGAATTGAATACCTAAATCAAAAAAGAGATAGAACAAAAGTCATTTTGATCTACTAAATTAAATAAGCTTAAAGCAAAACCATTTCTGCTGGTGAATATTCATCAGCAGAAATGGTTTTTATTTGTATTAGTGGACTATTTCAAAATACGCTTCAAAAACTATAGACATTCTACTTTGCAGTACAGTTAGAAAATTGCTGATATTTACTTACTAGCTGCGTTCTGTTCTGAAAAGCAAAGAAAGAGACGAGGATTAACTTTGTTCCAGTTACTTTTTTTGTTTACAAGTTACAGCACGCAATTTGTGTTAATTCAGGAGGTAAACCTAATTCAAAATGCATCACAATAAAAAAGAAATGAAATTTATTTAAATTTCATTTCTTTTTGGAATAGTGTTGGCGGCTTGCCGTAATATTTTTTAAATAATTTACTGAAGTAGTAAGCATCTTCGTAGCCAACGAGCTTTGATATCTGACGAATACTGATTTCCATATCTTCTTCAATGATTTCTTTTGCTTTAGAAAGTCTTAATTGAATAAGGTAATTGATCAATGTTTCTCCGGTTCGATCTTTGAACATACGTGATAAAGAAGCTGGACTTGTGTAAAAATGATGAGCAATTTGGTTTACGGTAATGTCTTCCATATAGTTATTTTCCAAGTAGTGAACTACTTCGTCTACTAAGCTGATCTTTTCTTGTTCTTCTTTTGTCAGCAATAAGGAGCTTTCAGTTAATGGCACCATTGGAGCATCTCTTAAAAGCAATACAAATAATTTCAATACTAATGATTTCAACAGTAGCTCTGAACCTTGTTTAGACTGCTCTCGTTCGAGTAGAATTTCTTGGCAAGTCTCAAAGAAAGCACTATTGTGTTCGGATAGTTTAATAATTGGGTTTGTGATAGGGAAGTAGTCCTTTGGAAAGCGATCAATATTGAAATTTCGAATCCCGATATGAAGCTGTACGTTTGACATTTCAGCATCAGAGTATTCATAATGACTGATTCCTGGATTAAAAAGTACAACTGTTTGTTCATTCAGATGAGTTGCTTTTCCTTCTATATTATAGAAAATTTCTCCACTTACAATCACACTCATTTCCACAAAATCATGATGATGGTTTTTGCTGCAGAAACTTCCTTTAGATTGTGCATCAAAGATATATAAGATTTCTGGATTAAATATTTTTGCATCAATTTTCAACATACATGCACCCCATTTTATTTTGCGGTGATTCTTTTCAAGAATTTGATGTGTTTATAACTAAATTATAGGTTATCTGAAAAGCGAACTCAATAAACAGGATTGAAAAAATAAGAAGAAAGTTGATTTACTTTGAAAATGCTTAAAAAAGTAGTTCCTATTTATGTTTTATTGCTCCCAAAGCCTCTTATAGTTTCTGCTTTTAAAACGAACTCCGCTGGCTAGACATTATGAAAAAAAGATGACTGCCTCTTGTGATTGAAAAGCATCACAAGAGGCAGTCCCTGTTTTTTCTTCATGTCTCCCAAGCCAGCTCCATATCTTTCGTGAGCTAAGAGGCTCTTCGCATATTGATTGTCAGCTAAGAGGCTTAGCAATTTTGCAAAAAAGATAAAATCTGTTTGGGGAAAAGAGCACCCCAATCAGATTTTCCTGTTTTTGCTTCATTGCTCCCAAAGCCTCTTAGCATCCTTAAATTTTATCCATTGTTTTTGTTTGTTATGTCCATTTTATGGTTTTAGGTTATGGTTTATGATTTAAGTAATTGGTTAAGGAGGGGTGTGAGTTTATGGCGAGTTTTCGTTGGGTTTGGCAATATATTAAGCCTAGTAAGGTAAATTGGTTTTGGGCGAGTTTGTGGACAGTTTTGGTGGCTTTGTTAAATATTGTGACACCTTATATTGGTGGAATGATTGTAGACGAAGTAATTGATAATGAGCGTGGTTCCTTGTTGGTGCCGCTGTTGATCATTATGGTCGCAGCGACAGTCTTGCGAACAGTTTTGCGTTATGTTTATCAAATGATGTTTGAAACGATTGGACAGGATGTCTTGTTTCAAATTCGGGAAGATTTATACGTCAAATTACAAGAAATGGATTTTGTTTTCTTTAATACGACTCGTGTCGGGGATATCATGGCGCGGATGACTGGGGATACAGATGCCATTCGGCATGCCGTTTCTTGGGTATATTTTAATGTATTAGATAATATAGTGCTTTTTATTTCCGCTATTGCTTTTTTAGGTGGTATTCAGTGGCGGTTGATGCTGGCTATGTTAATTGTCACACCATTTATTGGGATATTGACAGTTATGCTGTCTTCGCGGGCAAATGCAGCTTATTACGAGATTCGAGAAAGTTTTGCCAGATTAAACTCAATGGTAGAAGAGAATATTGGAGGTAACAAAGTCGTTAAAGCTTTTGCAAATGAAGATTACGAAACTAAAAAGTTTAACAAACGGAATGAGGATTATCGGGAGCGTAATTTATTTTCTGCTCGGATTTCGCGAACGTATTTGCCAGTATTAGAGACGTTAGCTGGTTTGTTATCCGTTATTTCTATTGGATTAGGAGGTTTCTTTGCTATCACTGGCTTGATGACTGTTGGTGAACTGGTTGCTTTCAATGGTTTGGTTTGGATGTTGAATGCCCCTATGCGGAATATTGGGGGGTATATGAATGACTCTCAACGCTTTATTACAGCTACGTACAAAATTCGAGAAATGCTGTCTGCTCAACCGCTGATTCCTGTGGAGCTGCAGAGAAGAGAAAAGCGCATCAGAGGAGAAGTAGCGTTTCAAAATGTATCCTTTGCTTTTGCGGATGATCCAGACAATAAAGTATTGGAGAATATTTCACTGAAGGCAGCTCCTGGTCAAACAATTGGTATTTTGGGAGAAACAGGTTCAGGAAAATCTACTTTAGTAAATCTGATCTCTCGCTTCTTTGATCCTACAGAAGGAAAAGTATTGATTGACGGAGAAGATATCAAAAATTGGAACGTACGGGAATTAAGACAAAATATATCGATCGTCATGCAAGACGTTTTCTTATTTTCTGACACTATCAAGAAAAACATTTCTTATGGGACGCCAAAAGCTACACTTGAAAATGTTCAAAAAATGGCTCGAGTCGCTGATGCTAGTCCGTTTATTGAAAAAATGCCGGAACAATACCAAACTTATTTGGGAGAAAGAGGGAGTGGCTTGTCGGGCGGGCAAAAACAACGGCTGTCACTAGCTCGTGGATTGATGAAAGATCCATCTATTTTAATTTTAGACGATACGACTTCAGCGGTTGATATGGAAACAGAAGTGAAGATCCAAGAAGGTATGAAAAATGTGAGTTATCAAAAGACGACATTTATTATTGCAAACCGAATCTCATCTGTCAAAAATGCTGACGAAATCATTATCTTGTCTAAAGGGAAAATCATTGAGCGAGGACAGCATCAGGAATTGCTTCAAAAACAAGGTGCTTATTATGATATTTATAACGAGCAACTTGGACGATCAGAAGTTGAGGAGGGCTGACGATGGCAGAGAATAGTTTCGAAGAGGATAAACAGTTAGGAACTAAGTTTAATAAAGAAGATTATAAAAGAATAGGAGCTTATTTAGCGCCCTATAAATTTTCTATTATGAAAATATTTGCAGTCATTATCTTTTCCAACTTAGTTCTAGTATTAGGACCGTTTTTAACCAGTATCATCATTGATGATACTATTCCAAACCAAGATACAACTCAGCTTATTTGGATCACTATTTTGTATACACTGGCTATTTTCTTAAATGGAGCAGCTGTACGTTATCGGTTGTACAACATTACAGAACTAGGGCAAAATGTATTAAGAGATATGAGGTCTGGTCTGTTTAACCATTTGCAACGGCTTTCGTTTTCGTTTTATGATACAAGGCCGCATGGAAAAATTTTAACTCGAGTGGTCAACTACATTAATACTTTAAGTGATTTATTATCAAATGGTGTTATTAATGTCTTGTCAGATATTTTAAGTATCGTAGTTACTTTGGCATTTATGCTCTCTCTAAATGCTACATTAACACTATACAGTTTTATTTTATTACCAGTTTTATTTGTGATCACACTAGTAATCAAAAATAAACAACGCGTGGCTTACGATGAACTGAGTGTAGAACAAGCTAATTTAAATGCCTATATCCATGAAAGTATTGCGGGAATAAAAACTACTCAATCCTATACTCGTGAAGGGATGAATTACGATATTTTTTCCAAATTTAGTGATAACCAACGAAAAGCTTGGATGAGAGCCGTTCGGATTCAGTTTTTATTAGGACCTTTTGTCCAAAATATTGCAACAGTCACGATTGCCTTCATTTATTTTGCAGGAATCAGAGGGCTTGGAGTAGATGTTTCAACAGGTATTTTAATTGCTTTCGTAGGTTATGTGAACAACTTTTGGAATCCGATCATCAACTTAGGAAACTTTTACAACTCTCTGGTTTCAGGGTCTGTTTATTTGGAGCGAGTATTTGAATTAATGGATGTAGAACCTAGCATCAAGGACTCAGAAAATGCTTTTGAAATGCCTCCTGTAAAAGGAGATGTGGAGTTCAAAGACGTGACTTTCGGTTACAAAGAAGGGCAAACGATTTTTGAAGAATTGAATTTCCATGTGAAACCTGGTGAAACTATAGCGCTCGTAGGACCGACTGGAGCTGGGAAATCAACGATCACCAATTTAATTAGTCGTTTTTATGATGTGCAAAAAGGAGCTATTCTAATTGATGGCATCGATATACGTAATGTAACGCTGGATTCGCTGCGTAATCAAGTAGGGGTCATGTTGCAAGATACTTTTATCTTTTCAGGAACGATCTTAGAAAATATTCGTTATGGGAAACTAGATGCTACAAGAGAAGAAATCATTGAAGCAGCAAAAATCGTTCGTGCAGAAGAATTCATCAACGATATGAAACATGACTATCGAACAGTTGTGCAAGAACGAGGCAGTACGTTGTCAGCCGGTCAACGGCAGTTGATTTCTTTTGCTAGAACATTACTGGCAGATCCTAAAGTACTGATTCTGGATGAAGCTACTTCCAGTATCGATACCCAAACGGAAATCCTTTTGCAAGAAGGTTTGGATCGATTGCTTGAAGGGCGGACAGCATTTATTGTTGCCCACAGATTATCGACGATCCGGAATAGTGACCGTATTTTCTATATTGGCGATAAAAAAATCCTTGAGGCTGGTAGTCACGAAGAATTGATAGAGAAAAAAGGTCTGTATTATCAATTGTATCGTACACAATCAGATTTATTGCAAAAAGTGTAAAGAATAAAATTAACTTTACCCACAAATTAGATCAACAGCTCTAATTTGTGGGTCTTTTTTCGTACTCAGTTTTTGTGGTATTCTTAATGATATGAATAAAATGAAATGAGGCCATTAAATGAGTGGGAAAATTTATGAATCAAGACATTTGGTAAAATATTATGAGTGCGATACTAATAAGAAAATGACTTTGCCTATGCTGGTCAATATTATGATACATACATCTGGTGAACAAAGTCATTTGTTAGGTGTTGGAGATGACTTTGTAAATGAAATGGGTTTATCGTGGGTCATTTTGCAATACGAAATGAAATTCAATCGTGTACCTGAATTTGCTGAAGAAATTACGATTACAACACAAGCTTTGTCGTACAATAAATTGTTTTGTTACCGCGAATTCAAAGTATACGATTCAAATGGAGAAGAGTGTGTCACTGCTAAAACAACGTTCGCTTTGATCGATATGGTGAATCGGAAAATGGCGCGCATCCCGGAAGAAATTATAATGCCCTATGAGGCTGAATTCAACAAAAAATTAGTTCGTACGCCTAAACCAGAAAAAGTCGATGAGAAGGTAACTTCAACCGAATACCGTGTACGGTTTTTAGATATCGACCGCAATCAACACGTCAATAACTCAAAATATTTTGATTGGGCACTAGATGCTTTGGAATACGATTTTTTGACATCTCACGAATTAAACTATGTGAATATTAAGTTTGAAAAAGAAGTCCACTATGGAAATATGATCACCAGTTCAGTCAGTATGACAGAATTAGAAGATGGAAAAGTGCTGACAGCACACAAAATCACTACAGGTGAAACAGTTAATTGTGAACTAAGCATTATGTGGAAATAAGATTTTAAGAAAGAAGTAATTTTATCCTTGTATTTAGTGGAATAAACCTTTATGCTTATAAAAAGTAAGTTAAAAACACGGGTACAAGAAAGGGTAAAATATGTTTAAATTAAATGAGAACACAAAAATTGGAAAAGTTGTATTGAATGTTGAAAATTTAGAGAACATGAAAAATTTTTATAATTTATATATTGGTTTAGATATCAAATCTGAATCGGCTAAGGAAATTTCTTTTGGTCCTCATGGAGAAGAAAAAGTTATCTTGACCTTGCAAGAAGTACCTGAATCAGGAGAAAGAGGCCGTTTTGCAGGGCTATACCATTTAGCGTTTCTAGTACCTTCTAGAAAAGACTTAGGGGAAATTTTATACCATTTATTATCCGCTAAATATCCTCTAACTGGGGCTAGTGACCATGGCTATAGTGAAGCTCTTTATTTGGATGATCCAGAGGGAAACGGAATCGAAATCTATCGTGATAAACCAGTAAGTGATTGGGATGTCCGTGAAAATGGCGATATTGCAGGGGTAACAGAGCCAATGGATGCAGAAGGCGTTATTGCAGAAGCTGCAGAAGCTTTTAAAGGCATGCCAGCTGGAACCTATATGGGACATGTTCACTTATTTGTATCTGATTTGCAAAAAACAGAAAACTTTTATCAAGATTTATTAGGCTTCGATTTGAAATTCAATTTTGGATCGCAAGCGAAATTTTTCGCAGCTGGATTGTACCATCACCAAATCGGTTCTAACGTCTGGGCAGGAACAAATATCCCAGCAGCTCCTAAAGGAACTCGAGGAATGGATTACTATACCATCGAATTGGACTCTGCAGAAGACTTTGCTAAAGTGAAAGAAGCTTTAGACGCAAAAGACTATGCTTACAAATTGGATGAAGCAGCCAACACGATTGCTCTAGACGATCCAAACGGAATCCAAATCATTATCGAAATAGCGTAGAATAAGGCGTTCAGCTCATCGGATAAAAACCAACAGACCAGAATAAGGTGCTTTTTACCTAACGCTGGTCTGTTGGTTTTTAGGAGTGAGAGCTGACTTTTGCAACTCGTTTTAAAAAGAGCGTGGAGCAAGGCGTCAAGAGAAATTTGCTGGTGATGAATAGTAGGAACTATATAAAAAAACAATATTAATGAAGTTTTTTGAAGCGACTGTAGTAGTAAATTAGTGCTGCTCTAAAATAAATATCTAGACAGTTGTTACATTATGAAAACCCCTTATAGAACTACAATCAAAAAGACCAGAGGACATTGATCCTCTGGTCTTTTTGGGATTTTTATTAAGATTCGCTAGGGTCTCTAGGAGTTCCTGGAGAAAATGGGATGTTCTTTTCGTTAACGAATTGTTCTTTGTCAGAAGTTTTTGCAGGAATACCGCCTAATGAAGGCTCTTCATCTGTGTCAGTGGGTTTTCCTCGATAAGATTCAGATACTTCACCAATATTCGAAAGAGTAGGATCGCTTTTTGTTTTGATTGGAGAACGATTTAAATCTGTACCTTTTCCATTTGCTCCTTCTCTTTGTTCGGATAAAATGACGTAACCACCGTGCTTAATTGTTTTGTTGTAATGTTCAGTTGTTTCTGCCCCTAAGTTGTATGGTCCAAGAGGATTGTTCTCGTCACCATAATCAAACAGATTTGGATGTCCTTTTGCGACACCTTTTTTGTCCGCTACGGGATTTACATTTGCTACAGTAAGAGATTCTAAAGCGCCTTTATTGGCACTGTTTGTTACGACAACAATATCTGATGAAGTGTATCCATCTGTTAATAAATGTTCTATTTCGGCAGCTGCTTCTTCTACAGAAATGTATCCACCAATTACTTTTTTTACCATCGTACAAATTCCTCCTTTAGTTAGCTTATGTTCACTAATATAGTAACAAAATTTGGAAGCGAACCCAAATGATTGAATTGTGTCCAAAAATCCATCAAGTGAAATATATCTACAGAATGCTTATACATCTAAGAGAAATCCTGTTATACTGTAAAAAAAGGACGAAAGAGGCTAACATGAATAAAGAAAATAGTTTTAAGGATTTTGCAATCAGCTCTGAAATAGTAGAGGCAGTAACGGATCTGCGTTATTACCACCCCACAACGGTGCAAGAAAGAGTCATCCCTGTTGCATTACAAGGGGAAGATATCATTGTTGAAGCACAAACCGGTAGCGGTAAAACAGTCAGTTATGGAGTGCCGTTAGTAGAAAAAGTAGAGTGGATAGAAAACAAACCTCAAGCATTAGTTTTAACTCCTACAAGAGAATTGGCAATGCAAGTGAAAGAAGATTTAACTAACATTGGACGATTCAAGCGTGTTAAAGTAGCTGCAGTCTTTGGGAAGACTTCTTTTAAAAAACAACAATTAGAATTAAAACAAAAAAACCATATCGTAGTCGGAACTCCAGGTAGAGTACTGGATCATTTGCAAAAAGGAACGTTGAACTTGGAAAAAGTTCGTTACCTAGTACTGGATGAAGCAGACGAAATGTTGAACATGGGCTTTATTGAGCAAGTAGAATCGATTATTGAATATGTACCAAAAGAACGTCAAACGTTACTATTCTCTGCTACTATGCCCGCTGAAGTTTCACGCTTAGCCGGTTTTTACATGCGAGAAGAAAAAACGGCGATTCAAATTGAAGCAGCAGAAGGAAATAAACCAAACATTCATCAATCATTTGTGAAAGTGCAAGAAGAAGAAAAAGAACGTCAACTCCTTAGCTTGTTGACGGTAGAAAATCCAGATAACTGCATGATCTTTTGTAATACGCAAGCAGCCGTAAATGAGGTATATAGTTACTTGAACAAAGCTGGCTTGCCGATCGACAAACTTCATGGTGGAATGTATCAAGATGATCGCTTTGATGTGATGAAAGATTTTAAGGAAGGACGTTTCCGTTATTTAGTAGCGACTGATGTGGCCGCTAGAGGTATTGATGTGGATAACGTGACACATGTCATCAACTATGATGTGCCTGTGGAAAAAGAAAGTTTTGTTCACCGGACTGGCCGAACTGGTCGTGCTGGAAAGAGCGGCTTAGCGTTAACGATGGTAACACCAAAAGAGATGAGCTGGTGGAAAGAAATCAAAGAGTATACAAATCAAACTTTCGAGGAAATTCCATTACCAAATGCTCGATTAGTACAACGTCATCAACGTGACTTTGACGAAAAAATCGCTAAACGTCCACCATTAAAACGCCCGCGTGAAAAAGATCTAAACAAAAATATCACAAAAGTTTACTTCAATGGCGGTAAAAAGAAAAAATTGCGTGCAGTCGATTTTGTAGGAACTATTGCTAAAATTCCTGGAATCAATGCAGAAGACATCGGGATCATTACCATTCAAGAAGGTTCAACTTATGTCGAAATTCTAAATGGCAAAGGCCAACATGTGATTGACGAAATGAAGACTAGAACTATTAAAGGCAAACAATTAAAAGTTTATAAAGCGAAAAAATAATAAGCGGAGCAGCTAGAGATTTAACTGCTTGACAAGAAAAAACCGTGCAGAGATTTTCTGCACGGTTTTTTACTGTCTTAAATTGTCTTCCCTAAGAAATAAAAAGCTGTTAGTTTGAAAGGGGAGTTTACTTTATAATTTACTTTCTCTTATGCTTAATAAGTTTTCGAGCATTTTTCATGCCGCTATGCTTTTAAACATGTCATGAATCTTTTGTTTCTCAATCATTTTAGCATCAAAGCCTTCGCGTTTAAGCTTTTGATAACGTTCCAATCTGCTTAACTATGTTAAATTATCTTGCATAAAGTTCTGCAATTTGTTTTTGAACTGTTTCATTTTCCAAGAAATCATCGTAAGTTGTTTCCGCACGATCTACAACTCCGTTTGGTGTCACTTCAATAATGCGGTTAGCAATAGTTTGGATGAATTGGTGGTCATGAGAACTGAATAATAGTGAGCCTTTGAAAGCAATTAAACCATTATTCAAAGCTGTGATAGATTCTAAGTCCAAGTGATTGGTAGGATCGTCCATTACCAGTACGTTTGCTTTGCTTAACATCATTTTAGACAGCATACAACGAACTTTTTCTCCCCCGGAAAGTACAGAAACTTCTTTCAATACTTCTTCTCCAGAGAACAACATACGTCCTAAGAAGCTACGCAAGAAAGTATTGTCGCTTTCTTCTTTAGAAGCGAATTGACGTAACCAGTCTACAATAGTCAATTTGCCATTTGTAAATTCAGCTGAAGTGTCTTTTGGCAGATAAGTTTGAGAAGTAGTTACTCCCCATTTGATCGTACCAGAATCTGGTTCCATTTCTCCCATAATGATTTTGAAGAGAGTCGTGATAGCGATATCGCTTTCCCCAGTGAAAGCCACTTTGTCGTCTTTGTTCAAACTGAAGCTGATATTATCTAGGATTTGTTTACCATCAATGGATTTAGAAATATTTTCCACACGCAACAAGTCGTTTCCGATTTCACGTTCAGGTTCGAAACCAACAAATGGGTAACGACGAGTAGAAGGTTGAATATCATCCAAAGTGATTTTTTCCAGTGTTTTCTTACGAGAAGTCGCTTGTTTTGATTTAGATGCATTGGCACTAAATCGAGCAATAAATTCTTGTAGTTCTTTCACTTTTTCTTCTTTTTTCGAATTTTGGTCAGCTTGTAATTTAGCAGCTAATTGACTAGACTCCAACCAGAAGTCATAGTTTCCAACATATAGTTTGATTTTACCAAAGTCCACGTCACACATATGCGTACAAACTTTATTTAAGAAGTGACGGTCATGAGAAACCACGATGACTGTATTTTGGAAATTGATCAAGAATTCTTCCAACCATTCGATGGATTTTTTGTCTAATCCGTTAGTCGGCTCATCTAATAGTAAAGCATCTGGTTTGCCGAAAAGAGCTTGTGCCAATAAGACTTTTACTTTTTGTCCACCGGATAATTCGCTCATTTTTTTGTAGTGCAAGTCTTCAGAAATACCTAAACCTTGAAGCAAAGTTGCTGCTTCTGGTTCAGCTTCCCAACCATCTAATTCCGCAAATTCACCCTCAAGTTCAGCAACTTTGATGCCGTCCTCGTCAGAGAAGTCTTCTTTCATATAAATAGCATTTTTCTCTTGCATAATGTCATATAAGCGTTTGTGTCCCATAATAACAGTATCTAAAACTGTTTGGTCTTCATAGTCATAGTGATTTTGTTTTAAGGTTGCCATACGTTCATCAGTAGCCATTGAAACATTACCGGTAGATGGTGAAATTTCGCCAGACAAAATCTTCAAAAAAGTTGATTTTCCAGCACCATTTGCTCCAATCAATCCATAACAGTTTCCTGGTTTAAATTGCAAATTCACTTCGTCAAACAATTTGCGGTCAGGAAATTGCAAACTTACATCAGATACAGTGATCATTAATTAATTACCTCTATTCTTTATATTATCGCAGGTTAACTGGCTGTAAGACTCCTGCTTAAAAAATTCCTTGGTCATGCAAAAAGAATTTTAAGCAGAAATCAACAGCCAGTAAAAAGCCCGATTAGTTCAACTAACATTTAGTGGGTTAAATCGCACCACTAAATGAAGTCTCACTTTATCTGCATAATTTTAGCATACTAATTTTTAGAAAGCGATAGTATTGTGCTTTTTCTCATATTCAGCAGTAACAATTTGTTCAAAATGAATGAAGTAAATAGAGGTGCTAAATATAGTTGAGTATTATATTGCTATTTTCTTTTGTGATGTTTATAATATGTTTATCCACATATAGTTTTAATTTAATTTAAAAACACTACATATAGTGATTAAAGGAATTTTTGATATGTTATTAAGTGAACTAACGAATAAGGAATGGGGTATTGAAACGATGAGCCAGTTAACTATTACCACTAAAAATGAGACACTGAAGATCGTTAAACGAGATAATCGCGTCATACAATATGACCTTGATAAAATAGTAAATGCTTTAATGAAATGCTCGTTGCAAGTAGAAAAGTTGGTGGATGATTTCCGAATGACAAAAATTTACACTTTAGCTTTACAAATTGATCATGAAATAGCCCGACGATTTAAAGATGACATCAAAATTTATGAAGTCCAAAGCATTGTGGAACATTGTTTATTGGAAGCAGGAGAGACTGAGATGGCGGAGGCTTATATTCAGTATCGAAGTATGCGAGATATTGAACGGCAACAATCCACAGATGTAAATCAATCTATTAACAAGCTGCTGGAACGTGACGAGAGCGTCATCAATGAAAATGCGAACAAGGACAGCAAAGTTTTCAATACCCAACGTGACTTAACAGCAGGGAGTGTAGCAAAAGCCATTGGTTTGCAGATGCTGCCTAAGCATGTAGCAAATGCTCATTTAAAAGGAAATATCCATTTCCATGATTTAGATTACCAACCTTATTCGCCAATGACAAATTGTTGTTTAATCGATTTTAAAAACATGTTTGAAAACGGTTTTAAAATTGGGAATGCTGAGGTAGAATCACCAAAGTCTATCAATACAGCAACCGCCCAAATGGCACAAATTATTGCCAATGTAGCTTCTAGTCAGTATGGTGGATGCAGCGCCGACCGAGTAGATGAGTTATTAGCCCCTTATGCAGAAAGAAATTATCAAAAGCATTTAGATGATGCGGCATATTGGATTGAGGGAGAAGAAAAACAAACGGAGTATGCATTTTCTAAAACTAAAAAAGATATTTATGATGCCATGCAAAGTCTAGAATACGAAATCAATACTCTTTATTCGTCTAACGGTCAGACACCTTTTACAACGCTAGGTTTTGGACTTGGAATAAGTGAATTTGAACGAGAGATCCAAAAGGCGATTTTACAAGTTCGGATCGAGGGACTGGGAAAAGAAAAAAGAACAGCGATTTTTCCAAAATTGGTTTTTTCATTGCGCCGCGGTGTAAATTTAGAGACACAAGATCCCAATTACGATGTGAAAACGTTAGCTGTTGAGTGCAGCACAAAGCGCATGTATCCTGACGTTCTGAGTTATGACAAGATCGTTGAGCTGACTGGGAGTTTCAAAGCGCCAATGGGATGCCGTTCTTTCTTACAAGGCTGGAAAGATGAAGAAGGGAACGAAGTCAATTCTGGTCGAATGAATTTGGGTGTGGTGACGTTAAATTTACCTCGTATTGCTCTTGAATCGGATGGAGATAAAGAGAGATTCTGGAATTTATTTAACGAACGCATGCAAATCGTGAAAGAGGCTTTGATTTATCGAGTCGATCGAGTAAAAGAAGCTACACCAGAAAATGCTCCTATCTTGTACAAATATGGTGCATTTGGCACGCGCTTAACCGATAAAGATACAGTGGATGAAGTCTTTAAGCAGAAACGCTGTACGGTTTCTATTGGGTATATTGGATTATATGAAGTTGCGGCGGTTTTTTATGGACCTAATTGGGAATCCAATGAAGAGGCTAAAGAATTCACCCTCACGATATTGCGTCAAATGAAACAAAAAGCTGACAAATGGGGTAACGAATACAATTACCATTTCAGTGTTTATTCGACTCCTTCTGAAAGTTTAACGGATCGTTTCTGTCGGTTGGATACTCAAAAGTTTGGAGAAATACCCTACATTACAGATAAAGAGTACTACACCAACAGTTTTCATTATGATGTGCGTAAACAACCTACTCCGTTTGAAAAAATCGATTTTGAAAAAGTTTATCCACAGTATTGTTCAGGCGGATTTATTCATTATTGCGAATATCCAGTATTGCGCCAGAATCCAAAAGCGCTGGAGGCCGTGTGGGATTATGCTTATGACCGGATAGGTTATCTAGGGACAAATACGCCGATTGATCACTGTTACGAATGTGGTTATGAAGGGGAATTTGAACCAACAGCTAAAGGATTCGAATGCCCAGTGTGCCATAATACAGATCCTATGACATGTGATGTGGTCAAACGGACTTGCGGGTATTTAGGAAATCCTCAACAACGCCCGATGGTACATGGTCGTCATGAAGAAATCTCAGCTCGTAAGAAACACATTGCAGATGAACGGACTTATCTTGTTTAAGAAAACGAATGGAGGAGGCTGATAGGATGGCGACCAGAATTCCACAACAGCCAAAGCCCAAAGCATGGCTGTCTGAAAAGTGGACACAGAAAAAAATAGCTGACTACAAACCCTTTAATTTTGTGGATGGAGAAGGGATTAGATGTAGTGTCTATGTTAGTGGGTGTTTGTTTAACTGCCCGGGTTGTTACAATAAAATTGCTCAAGATTTTTCATATGGAGTAGAATACACACAACAATTGGAAGATCAGATCATCACTGATCTAGGTCAATCCTATGTTCAAGGTTTAACGCTGCTAGGTGGGGAGCCGTTCTTGAATACACCAGTGCTGCTGCAACTTTGTGAGCGAGTTCGAAAAGAATTTGGACAGACAAAAGATATCTGGTCATGGACAGGCTACGAATGGGAGAATTTGCAACAAGAATCTGAGGATAAGTTAGCCTTGTTGAGTTATATAGATGTTTTAGTGGACGGTCCTTTTATTTTAGCCAAAAAAGACTTAACCAAAGCTTTTCGTGGAAGCTACAATCAACGAATCATTGATGTGGCCAAAACGAAAGAGTCTGATGAAATAGTCCTTTATATTGATGACTAATTCATAATGTTTTTAGTTGACTAATGGGTGCTGGTTAAATTATAATAATTACAAGGTAATAAAAAAACTAAACAAAAAACAAGGAGGATTTTTTCATGGCAAATCAAGAAGTACAAGACTATTTGAACAACACAGTAGCAACATTGGGTGTATTTTATACGAAATTGCATCAACATCACTGGTACGTAAGAGGATCTCACTTCTACACGCTGCATGAAAAATTTGAAGAACTGTATGATTCCGTCAACGAAGTTTTCGATGAAGTAGCTGAACGGTTAATTACGATCGGTGGTAAACCCTACTCTACATTGAAAGAATTTATAGATCACTCAGCTATTCAAGAAAGTCCTTATACAACAGAAAAATCAGCTACAGAAATGGTTGAATCTATCGTTTCTGATTTAAGAATATTAACAGATAGTTTAAACAAAGGTATTCAATTAACAGGTGATGCTGGAGACGACGTTACTCAAGATCTATTGATTGGGTATAAGACAGATGTAGATAAAAACATTTGGATGTATCAAGCATTCTTAGGAAAAAGCCCAGTAGAATAATAATCTAGGACAAAGCGTCCTAGTAACTGAAACATACTAATACAAAAGATCTCTCAAGGACACACTCCCAAAACTATGAACTATTTTGTTCAGCAGCGGGAGTGTGTTTTTCTATCTGTATAAATTAAAGGAAGGGGAACTACTTTTTTAATAACACTGCTTTTGACCTAACTTCGTCTCCTGCTTACATGGCAGTCTATTACTTGACTTGTGGGTTTTAAAATCATTGCGGTAAGTCAGGTAACTCTTCCTTTCTTGACTTGTGAAGCTGGAAATATTAGACGTAAGTCTGGTTTATCCCCTATACCTCACTTGTGAGTACCAGAATATTCTCCACAAGTTAGATAAAGACCAGTTATCTCTGTGTTGTTCTGAACTCCATATCTGAGCTAGTCTAAAATATTTTCAATGCAAAGGAATGTTCTTTTTTATTTAGGATAGAAAAATTGATTATTGCCCCAGAGCCTTATTATTATTTTGGGCATATTTAGACTATATCTTAAAGCTCTCTATTCTATTTTTAAATTGACAAAGGAGATTTCTTTTATAATAAGAAGAAAAGTGACATAATAGAATAGCAAATGAGTTTTAATAGGGGGAATAAGAATGAAAGAAAAAGGAATTTGGTTATTGAGCAAAATGAAGCCGGAGCATTTAAAAAAGGCTCAAGAAATGGCGCCTGATCATGAAATGATCAAAGGGTGGGAAGAAGACAGCAACCTTGATTTTCCTGTTGAAAATATTGAAATCGTTTATGGATGGAATAAAGACAAAGTCCAAAAAGCAGGTTTATTGGAGTCAGAAGATAGTCAATTGAAGTGGATCCAAGTCAGTTCAGCTGGAGTAGATTATATGGATTTAGCACACCTAAAAGAGCAAGGGATACTATTGACGAACGCAAGTGGAATTCACAGCATACCAATTGCCGAATCAGTATTCGGGATGTTGCTGGCACATGGCAGAAAAATCCAGCAAGCTGTTGTGGACCAAGCTCAACACATTTGGAGAGACGATCAAAAATTAGTTGAGTTGTCTGGGAAAACAATGATGATAGTCGGAACAGGTCATATTGGCAAAGAAGTTGGACGACTGGCTAAAGCTTTTAATATGGAAACGATTGGAGTCAATCGAAGCGGTAGAGAAGTAGAATACATGGATAAAATCTATCGACAACCTGAATTGACTGATCATGTCGAAGAAGCTGATGTAGTGATCAATATTTTGCCGTTAACTTCTGAAACAGAACATTTTTTTGATGAAAAAGTCTTTTCACATATGAAAGAAGGCACCCTATTTATAAATGTCGGACGTGGGCCATCTGTGAACACAGAAGATTTGATTCAAGCATTGGATGATGGAAAGGTAGCTTTTGCTGGATTAGATGTTTTTGAAACAGAACCGTTGGGAAAAGACAGCCCGTTATGGGATAGAAAAGATGTATTGATCACACCGCATATATCAGGAAATGCAGAACACTACAATACTCGCTTATTTGAGGTTTTTGAAGAAAATTTGCATGCATATGCAGAAGGAAAAGAATTGCCAAAAAACTTAATAGACTACGAAAAAAATTATTAAATACTAAAAAGACGAGAGCGGGACAAAAGACGTTTTGACCATTGAATATAAACCAGCCTCCCCTTATGAGATGCTTTTTCTCATAAGGGGAGGCTGGTTTATAGGCATGTGGTCAGGCTTTTGGAACGCGTTTAAAAGCATCCGTTTAGTATGTGACAGAGATAAAGATTATTGTCCCAATCCTGTCTTTTTTAGTGAGATAAAGATTATTGTCCCAATCCTGTCTTTTTTAGTGAGATAAAGATTTTGTAGAGCCCCTTTGAATCAATTTAAAGTCAAGTGGTTGAAGGGGTTGGTCTTTTTTTATCAGTCTTTGGTAAATCAATCGAAAGGCATTCACAGCCTGTAAATCGACTGGATAATCAATGGTTGTGATATCCAGCATTTCAGATAAGAAAATATTGTCAAAGCCGATGATCGAATAGTCTTTTCCTGCAACATATCCTAAATGCATGGCCTCAGCTACAAAACCAGCAGCCACAGAATCAGAGGCACACATAAACGCATCGGGCTTTTCTGTTTGTTGATCAAACCACCGAGCAGCTTTAGCGCCATCTTTTGAGCCCGCCAAATTGATGAACAATTTAGGATCATGGGACTCTAAATGGTATTTATGAATGAATTCTTCAAAGACAGCCATTCGGGTTTGAGTGTTCAATCCAAATTCGTTGCTGTACAAGTTAATGATTTTGCGGCATCCAGTTTGATGTAAATGCTCTAATCCTAATAAATAACCTTGATATTGATCTATGTAAACGGAAGGGATGACTGCAGAGTCCACACGGTTTAAGGTCACAATGGGTCCGTATTTTTCATACGGTTCAATAATGTCCCAATCATTTGTGCGGTAAAGTAAAAAAATACCATCTAATTGCTTGCGTTTCAACATCTCTAAAGCATCTAATTCTTTTTGTTTATCTTTACTAGTAATAAAAATAGTGACTGAGTATCCTTCTTTTTGAGCTTCTAACGTAAAGCTTCGCAATAAAAAAGTAGCTGTATCAAAGAAATCTGTCGATACAATGCCGATGGTTTTCGTTGATCCTTTTTTCAAAGAGACCGCTTGGCTGTTTGGAACGTAATCCAATTCTTTGATAGCTTGATCAACGACTCTTTTCGTTTCTTTACTGACATAGCCATTTTTATTGATCACTCTTGATACCGTTGCAGAGGATACTTTCGCTAAATGAGCAATATCTTGAATGTTTGTCATATTCGGTTCGTTTCCTTTCGCTTATCATGTGATAAATGGTGCAAAAGCTCTTCACTATTAGTATAACAAAGTAAGAATAAAAAGAAATAGATAGAAAATTCAGAATTGTTATCCCTTACAGAAAAAGATGTGTTGTCCCAAAGCTAAAAAAAAGTTATTATAGGTCTAATCCAAATGGAGAGAACAAGATTGAGGGGAGAAAAAAATGAAAAATGAAACTAAATTAACAACAGCTTCTTATTTAACAATAGGTTCAATGTTGTTTGGACTTTTTTTTGGAGCTGGAAATTTGATTTTTCCCGTTCATATGGGGCAACTTGCAGGTTCTAACGTGCATTCAGCTATTATTGGTTTTTTAATTACAGGGATCGGGTTGCCTTTTCTAGGTATTGTAGCCATGGGGATAACGAATAGCGATAGTTTATTTGACTTAGCCAGCCGTGTCCATCCTTTATACGCGTATTTTATGACAGTCGCTCTTTATTTAACGATCGGCCCCTTTTTTGCGACACCGCGTTTGGCAACAACATCATTTGAAGTTGGGTTTGCGCCGTATATTGCAGAAGGATACCAAACATTTGCTTTAGCTTTATTTACTATTTTATTTTTTGGAACAGCTTTGGTGTTGTCACTGAAGCCCGCAAAAATTTTAGATTATGTTGGAAAAGTACTAAACCCGCTCTTTTTGATATTCCTGGGTATTTTGATTGTAACAGCTTTTTTCAAACCACTAGGCAATATCAATGAGATTCCAGTTCTAGAAACGTATACTGCAACACCTTTTGTAAACGGATTTTTAGAAGGATACAATACGATGGATGCTCTAGCTTCATTGGCGTTCGGAGTTATTGTGATCCAAACGATTAAAGGTTTTGGAGTAACAAAACCATCTCAGATCGCTATGGATACTGTTAAATCTGGTCTGCTAAGTGTTACGTTAATGGGGATCATCTATGCCAGCTTGGCTTATTTGGGGACTATGAGTGTAGGTCAATTTCCTGTTTCAGAAAATGGCGGAATTGCTTTAGCTCAAATTTCCAACTACTATTTTGGTACATTCGGTAGTTTGTTATTGGCGATCATTGTGACCGTGGCATGTTTAAAAACAGCGATAGGACTCATTACTGCTGGATCAGAAACGTTTTATGAGTTGTTTCCTCAATTGCTAAGCTATAAAGGATACGTTGTTCTATTGAGTATTATTTCAGGTGTGGTGGCAAATGTTGGATTGACTAGTATCATTGCCTATTCCTTACCTGTATTGATGTTCTTGTATCCTCTGGCGATTACGTTGATTTTATTGGCTATTTTTTCACCATTATTTAAACACCGCCAAATCGTTTATGTATGTGCAACACTGTTTACTTTGCCTGTAAGTATCGCTGACTTTTTAAAAGCAGCACCTGCTTTTATCAGTGACCTTAATTGGGTACAAGGTAGCTTAACTTTTCTAAATGATAACTTGCCATTATTTGAAGTCGGCCTTGGTTGGCTTATCCCATCTTTGATTGGATTTTTAGTTGGTTGGGCCTTAAGTTTGTTTACCAAACCGCTCAATAAACGTAACTAGTAAATAAAAGAAGATTCTGCGATGAAAATCTTGCAGAATTTTTTTGTATTTATTTTTCAAAGGACTTGACCTTCACGCAACGTCAAGGTTTACAATCAAGTTAAGTCAAAGAGAGAAGAGGAGGAATATTGATGGAATATACTGTAAATACTTTAAGCCGCATCGCTAGTGTGAGTAAGCGTACCCTACATTATTATGACGAGATCGGGTTGCTGTCTCCTAAACGAAAAAGTTCTAACGGCTACCGTATATACGGTGAACAAGAAGTCGAAAAGCTGCAGCAAATATTGTTTTACCGCAATTTAGATATGCCGTTAGAAGAGATCAAACAGATCTTGGATGATGTTCACTTCGATAGCGAAACAGCTTTAGTGGAACATCGACAACGGCTGTTGGCCAAAAAAATACAACTAGATCAACTGCTGACTACGATTGATAAAACATTAGCTAATAAGAGAGGAGAGATCAAGATGTCAGATAAAGAAAAGTTTGAAGGCTTTAAAAAAGAGCTCATTGAGAAAAATGAAACACAGTACGGTGAAGAAGTTCGTGAAAAATATGGAACTGAAACAGTTGAGAAATCAAATAAAAAATTTGCAAGTTTGAGCAAAGAAGAATACGAGCACATGCAACAACTAGCTGCTCAAATCTTGGAAGACTTAAAAACAGCTATGCAAACAAAAAACTCAAACAGTGAGGAAGCTTTAAAAGTTGCTGCGCTGCACAAAGAGTGGCTGACCTTTACATGGCCGACTTATTCAAAAGAAGCTCATAAAGGTTTGGCACAAATGTATGTGGATGATCCAAGATTTACGAAATACTATGATGAACCAGCAGGAGAGGGAGCAGCTGAATTTTTACGAGATGCTGTTTTCAATTACATCAAATAAAAGTTATTTTAATATAGGAAGAAAAAAATCCAATTCTACTAGTGAGAAATCAAAAGTAGAATTGGATTTTATTGTAAATTAGACTAGTTTTCATTTGAATAATAGGCATTTGCGTTCCATTAAATAGAGTTGGGTCTCCAAAACGAGACGCAAAAAATAATTGTGTCCGTTTATCGAAAGCTCCTAACAAAAAAGGAACACAAATCCTAACTCACCACATGATTAAAAATTACTGTTCTTTTATTTGCTAGCGGCGTTCTGTTCTGAGCGTTCAAAAAAATCCAGGAATATCGCTTTTTACCGACCTGTTACTATAATTTTAAAATTCTTCAGGGTGCTCGATTGTTCTTTTTTCTGCATTAGCCATCTCCATAAAAATTTGCTGGCTGTCTACTTTGGCCTGATCGTTTTGGACCATATGATAAGTACCGTCTGCCATTTGTTGTCGGGCTTTGACATTGTCTTTTAGATAAATATCTAATATCGATAAAATAGTCTCTTTGATGGAAGTGTCTAAGATTGGAAACTCGATCTCAACGCGTTTCACCATGTTTCTGGTCATCATATCAGCTGAAGAAAGATACAATTTCTTTTCCCCGTTATGATGGAAGTAATAAATTCTACTGTGCTCCAAAAAACGGCCTACAATACTTATGACTCGTATATTCTCGCTTAGACCAGGCACTTGTGCTCTTAAGCAGCAGATTCCTCGAATGATCAAATCTACTTTTACCCCAGCTTGACTGGCGCTGTAAAGCTTGTCGATGACGACTTTATCCGTTAAAGAGTTCATTTTAGCAATAATGTGTCCATTCCCGTGTTGCTGGTGGAATGCTATCTCTTCTTCAATGTCTTCAATGTAAGAATCGCGGATATCAAATGGAGAGACGGACAAGTAATTATAGACAGGCTGATCTGAATAGCCGCTTAAATAGTTAAAGAAGTTAGTGGCGTCTTCCCCGATTTTTTTGTTAGTGGTAATAATCCCCATGTCTGTATACAATTTGGCTGTAGAATCATTGTAGTTGCCGGTGCCCAAATGAACATAGCGAGCGACTTTATTTTTATTTTTTTTCACAACCATGGTGATTTTACTGTGCGTCTTCAAATCAGTCATACCATAAATGACATGACAACCTGCTTCTTCCAGTTCTTTTGCCCACTGAACATTCCGTTCTTCATCAAATCGAGCTTTCAATTCAACCAGCACAGTGACTTGCTTACCATTTTCTGAAGCAAGTTTCAAAGCATTGACGATAGGCGAATCACTGCTCACTCGATAAAGAGTTTGTTTAATTGCTAGTACAAGAGGGTCAGTAGCCGCTTCTTGGATAAACTTGACAATGGGGTCAAATGAATCATAAGGATGGTGGAAAAAGAGATCTTGTTGATCAGCCACATCGTAGATATTCTTCTCAACTAATTCTCTAGGATAGACGGGAGAGAACGAGTTAAAGACTAGATTCGGCAGAGCTTTTGAAAGGTATTTCGAAATGGAACCTAAAACAGTCAAATCTAGAGGACCGTTAATACGGTACACATCTTGCTCCTCGATTTCTAAGGCAAGCGTTAAGTGATAGATGTCTTCATCAATCGAAGGATGAGGATTTCGAATGTCCACTTCTAAACGCACAGCCATGCCGTTTTTACGCTGTTTTAAATAATCTTCAATAACCACTAACAGGTCTTCGGCCCCTTGCTCAT
The DNA here is from genome assembly GCF_016892605.1 of Desemzia sp. RIT 804. Lineage (GTDB taxonomy): Bacteria > Bacillota > Bacilli > Lactobacillales > Carnobacteriaceae > Desemzia. The sequence goes on along the minus strand of NZ_JAFEMV010000002.1, from coordinate 437,965 downwards.
GGAGCTCCAGATCCGCATTGCGAGTAATACGGAAATTAAAAGTACTCTTGATCTGGTACCCTTTAAATAAGTCACTCATAAAATGAGCAATTAAGTCTTCAGCATAAACAATGGTCGTATGATCATTCATCTTGATTGGAACAAAGCGGTCTGCCAAAGCAGGCAAAGGGACGATAGCTACTCTTGAAACACCTTCTTTTTCTAAATGGACAAAAATATTGACTAATTTGTTGTTCAAATTAGGATAAGGACGGTAAGCATCAATACCAAGCGGTGTAAGAGTAGGGAAAATGATTTCAGAAAAAACTTTTTTTGCTGCTTTGAACTCTTTCTTGGACAACTCTTTGATAGCTTTAAAGTAAACCGATTGGTCTTCTAGTTTTTTAATAACTTTTTTGTAAAGACTGTATTGATAAGTTACGTTGAAACGATTTTTAAGCGAAATTGCTTCCAATTGTTCTTTAGGGGATAAATGAGTTTTGCTGTCTGGCGGCTGATTGTAATGCAGTTTTACTTGATCTTGCAGTCCAGCAACTCGAACCATAAAAAATTCATCTAAATTGGAGCTGCCAATCCCTAAAAAGTTCAGTTTCTCCAGCAAGGGATTAATATCCAGTTCTGCTTCAGAAATGACCCGTTGATTAAAATCCAACCAACTCAATTCTCTATTTTGATAAAAATTAGGATTAGAATAGTCCTGTTCTTTCATTACAAATTCACCCCACTCAATTTAATTCCATTAGTTTAGTTATACTAATCTATTGTGTAGAATCGGTAAATTTAATATTAAGATTTGCATCTAATATGCGTTCCAAATGTTTTTTTTGTCTATTTGTACGGTATTCCTCCGTCAGAATATCGCCTTGATTCGCGATATGGAGAGTATAATTGTCCGAGTCTATTTTTTTTAACGAGATATCTTTGACCACATTCACATGAGAATCATTCAAAGCCTCACTAAATTTAATGATGCCGCCTAAATATTGGATCATATTCATTTCGTCTTTATCAAACCAATTCGACATTTCTTTAGTGTATTGTTTCAATAGCGATTTATTTTTGAAACTGGCTAATAGAGCTAAAATGACTCGTTCTTTATGATTCAAACCAGGTAGATTACTATTTGAAATAATGTAGAAAGTATTTTGCGATTGAGCATCATTGTCGATATAACTTCCTAGGTAGTAAAGGTAAGCACCAGAGCGCAAATACATCTTCCAATAATCGTTTGCTTCAAGAATTCCTTCTTTTTCTAGGACAGAGAATAATTTGTCCACGATCGAGACTCGTTGTCTAGCTACCATCGGATGAATGTCATATAAGCGTGCAGTACGACCAACCGTTTGTTGCCGTATTTCAGTCAGACTAAACGGGTTATTGTGATGGATATTCAAGTATTCCATTACGACACCTTCACGAAGCCCTTTGTTACTGAAAATAAAGGCGGAGGCAGCTACTGTATCGTATATAGCATTAAACACTAAGTTTGCCGGTAAAATAATATCAGTACGATCACGGCTTAATCCGTCTAAATTATTCAGTTCATCAGTGTCCAGTTTTTCTAATGTGTTCAGAGTATCTTCCAGATCTGATCTCGTCATTTGATAAGCATGAACTCCAGCGATGGGGTATTCAATCATACGCTGATGGATATTAGCAATATTTCGCGCACTACCTCCAATAGCTATAACAGGAACTTCTTTGTCTTGAATCCAAGGCAGTGAGCGGAATTGATCCAAGATAAATTTCTTAGCGTTTTTGACTGCTTTGCGGTCATTATGATCTTTCCCCTCAAAGAAAAGTTCTTTTAACGTAACAACTCCAAAAGGGAAACTAGTAGAATGCAGCAATTTTTTGTTTTCGAAGTAAGTGATCTCTGTACTCCCACCACCAATATCTATGGTAATCCCGCTTTTGGAATTAATAGAATGCAGAACAGCATAGTTTCCATAGTAAGCTTCTTGTTCTTCTGCTAATAAAGTGATTTTGATCCCGGTTTTTTCTTTTACATGGTCTAAGATTTTTTGTTGATTTTTGGATTGACGAATAGCCGCTGTTGCAACAGGCATTAAGGTATCTACTTCGTACTGAACAGCTACTTTTTTAAAACTGAGCATGATTTCCGTTAATTTATCAATACCTTCTTGACTCAAAACTTTATCTTCTGAAAGATAGAGATACAAACGAGCAGGAGTTTTAATATTCTGTAACTCCTTAATATTGTAATAAGCATCTGTTTCAAAAATAACTAAACGAACCGTGTTGGAACCAATATCGATTAATCCAATTCTTTCGTTTGACATAAAAAAACCTCATTTCTATAAGAAAACTTAGTATAAGTTTATCTTACTTGAATGAGGTTTCTTTGTCTAAAATTAACGATGCTATTGAATTAGTGAGGTTGGAGAAAGAAAATGATTAGAAAAATGTCGGTAGTGTTACAAATATGACTGAATACTACGGATTAAGTCAGCAGAGTTTGTAAAGATAGCGCCATTCATTTTTATCAGACCAACTGTATACAAATTGATGTAAGCAAATTGCGACTCTGCCGGTTGTTGCAAGGCATCAAGTTTCTGCTTGTTGGTTGCCCCTTGTTGACGAGAATCACTATATAATCCAATAATAGGAATACCAGCTTGGTAAGCTACTCCAATTTCAGAAGCTACGCCTACGTCAATAGAAGCTCCATCTAAAACGGCTACTACAAGATCGCTGGCAAGCAAAGCATCTGTATCGTATTTGGCAATAGCAATAGAATCTGCATAAGTATTTTTATCGTTGATGTCACCTTGTTCTTGGGGAGAATAGATCTCAATATCTGGATATTGTTCTCGGATTTTATTGACTAGAAATTCATTGTATGAGTATTCCATTTCTGAAAAAAGCGGACTAGCGTAATAGATTTTTTTTGTCATAATAGTTCCTCCTAATAGAATGTTACAAAATCATTATACTATAAATTGATATTGTAACAAAAAGTAAAAGGAAAGAAATGTTCCTACCGTTATTATTGGTTATAATGTAAAAGGATTAAGGAAACAGAAAGTTGAAAGATAAATAAACCAAAATTAGAAAGGCGTTGTCTTATGAAGAAGAGAACCATAAGTTTCTGTTTAGTTGTTGGAATGATGATTTCAGTTTTCAGTCCAATAGTTGGAGAAGCAGCAACTTTAGAAGAAATCAAAATACAACAACAATCTAAACAAAGTGAAATGATTCTATTAGATAATCAAATCAATAGTAAATTGGAAGAAGTCAATAAAAAGAATGCTGAACTGGAAGTAGTTGAAGAAGAAATTACTTCTCTAGAAGCAGTTGTTGAAGAAACAGCGCAAGCAATAGAAGAGCAAGAAGCTGTTGTTGCGGAACGTTTAGATCAGGCAAAAGAAAGACTTAAAACGATTCAAACAAATGAAGTAAACCAAAACACAGTATTGAGTTTAATCGAAGCTGAAAATGTTACAGACTTCTTAAATCGTGCATATGTCCTTATTACATTACAATCAGCTGGAAATGATCAAGTAGAATCGGCTCAAGAAGAAGCTGATGAGTTAGAAAAACTTGAAGAACAACATGCTGCAAAAATTACAGAGTTAAAAGATCAATCATTATTGGCTAAACAACAAAAAGAAGCAGTAGCGACAGAATTAGCTAGTTTACAAGAAACAATGGACGAAAACAAAGCTCTTCTAGATAAGCTAGACGAAGAAAGAGCCAATGAAGAAAATCGCATCGCTGAAGAAAAAGAACGCCTTGCAAAAGAAGAAGCAGAAAAAGCAGAACAAGCAGAACAAGCTGCATTAGCAGCTGAGAAAGCTAAAGAAGCAGAACAAGCAAAACAAGAGGAAGTTGCGGCTACACAGACTTCAACAAAAGAAGAAACTGCACCTGTTGCAACGAATGTAACAGTTAAAGAAGAAACTAAAACAACTGAAGCAAAAACAGAACAAAAAGTAGAAACAAAAACTGAAGCACAACCAACACCGGAAAAAACTGCTTCAAGTAGTAAAACGGTAGTTGTTTCAGCGACTGGCTATTCAACACAACAAGCTGGATTAAGTACTCATACAGCAATGGGAATTGATTTGACAGTAAATCCAAACGTCATTGCCGTTGATCCAAGTGTTATTCCATTGGGCTCAAAAGTTGAAATACCAGGATTTGGTGTTTTCATCGCTGGTGATACAGGTGGAGCAATCAAAGGAAACAAAATCGATATTCACTTCTCAACAGTTCAACAAGCATTAAGCTGGGGAAGAAGAACCATTACTGTTAAAATTCTTGATTAAAATCTAACAAATAGGTGATCAAATGGAGAATGCTTTAGATATAGACTTTTACCAAGATAAAGACGAAGAAGCTTTTCTAGAAGCATGGGAAACAAAATATGGCGAACTAGAAGATTCTGCAATTGATGCACTCTATCAAGAAATTGCCCAAAATGTCCACCAACAAGTCAACACTGAGAACCATAAACTGGGAGATAAATATTTTTACCAACAAGTATTCGTAGGTTACTCAGACTACAATACATTTAATAACTTATATCTATTCACTCAATCTAAAAGATAACTGAATAAACTACACCAAAACAACGACAGAGCCCGCCTCTGTCGTTGTTTTTCAATAACTGATATAATAAGGATGCAGAGTGGGGCTGGGAGCAATGAAGCAAAAATAGGGGAATTTGAATGGGGTGTTTTTTTACCCCAATCAAATTTTATCTTTTTTGTAAAATTGCTGGCCCACGCAGCTCGCCTAGAAGCATGTGGAGTGCCTCGCTTAGCTCCGGCAGGAAAATCTATTCTATTTTTAGAGGATTCTTTCTATCCAGTTGGATACTATTTGACGTTGGTGAGTGAAAACTCGCTAGCATTTTTTTATCTCATAAAAATTTGTAGAAGACAGATTTACGTGAACAAGTTGTGGCTTTATGAGTTTATGTTCAAGACTCGTGGTGATGAAGAATGGCGTTTGAACATCAAGGGTAAATTTGTGGTGATGAAGAATGCGATTTGAACATCAAGGGTAAATTCGTGGTGATGAAGAATGCGGTTTGAACATCAAGGGGAATCTCATGATGATGAAGGATGCTGAGAGATCTTGGTAGGCCTCTCAGCTCGACTGCTCTATATAAAATTCCGTTGAATCATAGTACTATTAAAACCCACCAAACAATTAAACACATTCTTGACTATTATTTGTCAAAAATCCTTTGCAAAAGCAGTTTTTTGATTACGAAAAGTTGACCGATGAATAAAAGAACCTTAAACTACTACTAATCATAGGAGACAGGAGAATTCAATACATGGTAAGTGATCATATCAATAACAAACTAACATTGCTGCCTGAATTGCCAGGTTGTTATGTAATGAAAAACAAAGATAAAGAAATCATTTATATTGGAAAAGCTAAAAACTTAAAGAATCGTGTTCGTTCTTATTTTAAAGGTAGTCATGAAGGAAAAACACAACTGTTAGTACAAGAGATTCGTGATTTTGAAACCATCATTACCAAAACAGAAAAAGAATCTCTCCTTTTAGAAATTACTTTAATCAAAAAACACCAACCCAAATACAATATCAAATTAAAACAAGGGACAAATTACCCATACCTTAAAATCACTAATGAAAGAGATCCGCAATTGATCATTACTTCAGATGTCAAAAAAGATGGTGGTCATTATTTTGGTCCATATCCGAACGTTTATGCAGCTTCTGAGACGCAGCAATTGATTCAAAAAATTTACCCATTGAGAAAATGCAATGGACGTCAACGAAGAGCTTGTTTGTACTATCATATAGGGCAATGTATTGGTCCTTGTGATCATGAAGTGCCAGTAGAAGAATATACAGCGCAAGTCAATCGTATCAGACGATTCTTGAACGGAGATGTCAAAGAAGTCAAGAACGTATTGCGCAGCCGAATGAAAGATGCTGCAGAAAAGCTTGAATTTGAACGAGCTGCTGAATACCGCAATCAAATTCAATACATTGAAACAACGGTGGAAAAACAAAATATTATTACGAATGATCCAACACCTAGAGATGTGTTTAGTTTTTATATGAATAAAGGATGGATCTCCATCCAAACATTCTTTATTCGACAAGCGACATTGATTAAACGAGAAGCAACCATTTTCCCGTGTTATGATACACCAGATGAAGAGTTGGCTTCATATATTGTTCAGTTCTACCAAGAAAAAAATCATATTCTTCCTAAAGAAATATTGGTCCCTCAAGGTATGGATACTTCTGTCTTGGAAGAAGTATTGCAAATTTCTGTTCGCAGTCCATTCAAAGGCCGTAAAAAAGATATGTTAGATTTAGCTACCAAAAATAGCGAAATAGCTCTTAATGAGAAGTTTAAGCTAATTGAAATGGATGACAAAAAGACAGTAGGTGCTATCAAAGAACTTTCCCAAGTATTGGGAATACCTTATATTGAACGGATTGAAGCTTTTGACCATTCCAATATCCAAGGAACAAGTCCTGTATCAGCTATGGTCTCATTTAAAGATGGAGCTCCTGATAAGAGTCAATACAGAAAATACAATATAAAAACCGTAAAAGGCAGCAATGAGTTGGCGACTACCCAAGAAGTAGTGCGTAGAAGATATACACGCCTGTTGAAAGAAGGGAAACCATTACCAGACTTGATCTTGATGGATGGTGGGAAAATTCAAGTGAATGGGGCAATCGATATTCTTGAAAATGAATTGGGATTGACCATTCCTGTAGCAGGAATGGTCAAAGACAATAAACATAGAACAGCTTCTCTTATTTTTGGCGAATCTCATCAAATTGTCCCGCTAGAACCAACGAGTCAAGCCTTTTATCTTGTACAACGTATCCAAGACGAAGTCCATCGTTTTGCGATTACATTCCATAGAAAAGTTCGTAGCAAAAATAGTGTTTCTTCAAGATTGGATAGTATTGAGGGGATAGGGCCTAAGCGGAGAAAGAAAATAATGACCCATTTTAAATCTGTTAAGAATATTCGAGAAGCAACTATTGAAGAAATCACAAGTATTGGCGTGCCACTAGAAGTTGCTAAAAAAATAAAAGAAGAGATGAAGTAAATAAAAAATTTCAATCTGCAAAACTGAATAAGTTCAAAGTAAAATCCATCACCACTGATAAGTATTCATTAGTGGTGATGGATTTTGTTGTTTATTGACTGAATAATTAGACAGAAGTAGATGCGACCATTAGAACAGCTAAGCTGTCTGTCTCATGGCACAGCTAAGATTTTATCTCAATCATAGAAAAAAGGATATCTATTTTATGGTGTTGGTAAGGAAATTTCTAGAAGTTATTATAAACCAAACTAAATTATTTCACCAACCCTAAAAACTATAGAACAAAAAAGAGGCCGGAAATCTTGCTTTTCCCAACCTCTTATCTTTAATAGAGTTTAGTGTCATTATCATCTACTACAGAAAGGTTAGCATCGATAATACCACTATCACTCGTTAAAACAAGCGTATTATAATTTTTTTTGTAATCTAGTTTCATGTTTTCGTTTAAATCATCTAAGTGAGCGCTTTGAGTATAAATATCTCCAATACTTGAGTTGATTGGTGTATCCAGTTCTTCTTTAGGAGAGGTGACAAGTTTCAAAGAAAAAGTACCTCTGATTCCACAAGCATACCCGCCAGGAACATCATTGTAAGAAAGAGCGATTTTACCTTCGTGCTTTTCTTGGATGAAATCTAAACGCTCTATTGCTGAATCTGTAATAGTTAAATACATATAAAAGGCCTTCTTTCAACAGTGTTTTTACCTTACTATTTGTAAGTAATTATAGTATAACACAAATAATTTAAAAAGTCTCGGAACTTTTAAAGAATTTGGCCACCATCTTCGTTAGTAATGATAACATTACTGTTGATCACACCTGACTCTCCTTTTAAAATCAATGAATTTTGATCTTTTTTGTAATCAAGTTTCATTTCTTGATCTAAATAAGATAAGCTCCATTTTTGAATAGGCAGAATACCTAAATTTGATTCAAGAGTACCATCCATATCGTTATCAGGACTTTGTCGCAACTGCAACGTGAATATTCCTGTATTCCCGCATTCACAACCTACTTTAGATTCATAAAAAAGAGCTAAGCTACCTTGAGAAATAGACTGAGCTTTTTGAATACGTTGTTGCGCAGCCTCTGTGATTTCTAAGAACATGGAAATTCCTCCTTCATTGCCTCACTTTAAGTATACTATTTTTTAACTCAATAGCCAATCGTTCCAAATTTGTTGAAAGGATAGATTTGAGGTATTATTAAAGGATAACAAAGCAAATGATGAGGTGTATCAAGTGATCCGTAAAGCTGAAATAAAAGATACAGAAGAATTGATCGATGGCATCATAGCCATCTGGAAAGACATGGAATCTCCTTTCGTGACTGAAATTCCTTTATTGGAATTGAAAGAAATTTTAAGGGAGAGTATGTTGATCAAAGATTTTCGTTATCACTATTCTAATGGGATAGTATGCGAGCGCAACAATGAAATAGCAGGGTTTATTTTTGGGTATAAAGGAGAAGAAGAACAAAAACTTGACCTGTCTTTTAAACAACTATTAGCAGAGAAAAACTATGACAAAAAAATCGATCTATCTTTTGACAAAGAAACTAGAGCTGGCGAATGGTATATAGATATGGTATTTACTCAACCAAACTTCCGTAAACAAGGAGTAGCTACTGAGTTATTAGAATCGCTGCCTGGGATCGCTAAAGAAGCAGGAGAGTTTCTGGTTGCATTAAACTGCGATCTAATAAATGATAAGGCAAGAAAAGTATATGAAAAACAAGGCTTCCGAAAAGAATCTGAGATAACGATCATAGGGCATCACTATGCTCATATGGTGAAGCGAATCGTTTAAAGAGACCAGTATTTTTTAGTCAAAAAGGGAGACGGAATACAATTCCGTCTCCCTTTTTGACTGTATTAAATGGGGTGTATAGCTGCTTGTTTAGTTTTTTTAACATTTGCAAAATCTTTTTTTCTTTTTCTTGCATAATGATCTACGATTAACGCAACAACCACACAAATCGGTGCATGGTGTGGTTCAGGAATTGTTAAAGTATAGAAATCTCCTCGAGCAAAACAATTCTTTTCCATTTCCATAATAGTTTTTGATTGTTGCCGAATTTGATAACGTGCATGTTCGAAGTCTCCAGATACGATCCAATTCAATTTGCTGATTCTAAAATAAGGTTTAGAAAAAGCGATGTGTTTAGTGATTGTACCAATCTTTTTATCTCTTACATATAAATCAAACTTTGGCATAACAGAAAGAGTCACTTGTTTTACTTTAACTAGTAAAGAGCCGTTCATCGCGTAAAGAGAGATAGAATCTCCCACACGTCCCCATGTTCCTACTGCTAGAAAGATATCTTCACCTGCATGATTTTTTACAATAACTTTCTCTTGCTTTGATATAAATTCTTCTTTCATGTAAAGTCGAACCATTTTATCAACACCTCTAATGAATAAGACTTGATTCATTATGCTAGAAAAAATCATTTGTTCTGTTCCTTCTTTTCCGTAAGAAGAGACAACGATTTCTATATCATCTTTATTATAACAAAAATCAGAGCAGAATCGAAGACCTCGAACTATTTTCTTGTTCAAATGAAGAAAGTAACAGAACTTTAGAAACAAACATGGTAAAATAGTACAATATAAAGAGAAGATATTATAGGAGGAAAATTATGAAAGCAATTGTGACAGTTGTAGGACAAGATAAAGTAGGGATCGTTGCAGGAATCAGTAAAAAACTTAGCGATTTACACATTAATATCCATGATATTTCTCAAACTATTATGGAAGGTTATTTCACTATGATGGTATTATGTGACCTGTCTGCTAGTGAGTTAGAATTTAGTCAAATAAAAGAAGAACTGACTGAAGTAGGGGAAGACTTAGGAGTAAAGGTGCGTATTCAACGTCAAGAAACCTTTGATACGATGCATAAACTATAAAAGGAGCTTTCAATAAGATGGAAATCACAAATATATTTGAAACAGTCCGTATGATCGAAGAAGAAAACTTAGATATCCGAACGATAACAATGGGGATATCGTTGTTGGATTGTATTGATGCCGATGGGGAAAAAGCACGTCAAAAGATCTATGATAAAATCACCACTAAAGCAAAAGAGTTAGTAGAAGTTGGAAAAGCTATTGAAATGGAATACGGTATCCCTATCATTCACAAACGGATCTCGGTTACACCCATTTCTTTAATAGCTGGAGCTTCTTCAGATAACGATTATGTAGCTTACGCTAAAACACTTGATGCAGCAGCAAAAGAAGTAGGAGTAAACTTTATTGGTGGTTTTTCAGCTTTGGTTGAAAAAGGGTATCATAAAGGAGACGAAATTTTAATTCGCTCAATTCCGCAAGCATTGGCTGAAACTGAACGTGTATGTGCTTCCGTCAATATCGGCTCTACAAAAGCAGGGATCAATATGGATGCTGTGAGAGATATGGGAGAAATCATTAAAGAAACAGCCGAATTAACAGCAGAGGCTCAAGGATTAGGTTGTGCTAAATTAGTGGTATTTGCTAACGCTGTAGAAGATAACCCGTTTATGGCAGGTGCTTTCCATGGAGTTGGAGAAGCTGACTGTGTGATCAATGTAGGGATCAGTGGACCTGGAGTTGTCAAACGTGCTATAGAAAAAGTAAAAGGAGAGCCTTTTGATGTCATTGCTGAGACAGTTAAAAAGACAGCCTTTAAAATTACCAGAATGGGCCAATTAGTAGGACAAGTTGCTGCTGAAAGGCTAGACGTACCTTTTGGAATAGTTGATTTATCGCTTGCTCCAACACCTGCAATTGGAGATTCTGTTGGCCGTATACTAGAAGAAATGGGCTTAGAGAGAGTTGGAACTCATGGGACCACCGCTGCGCTAGCTTTATTGAATGATGCTGTTAAAAAAGGCGGAGTTATGGCTTGTGGACATGTAGGTGGATTATCTGGCGCATTTATTCCTGTATCAGAAGATGAAGGAATGATTGAAGCCGTTGAATTGGGCGCTCTTAACGTAGAAAAATTAGAAGCTATGACCGCTATTTGTTCGGTAGGATTAGACATGGTGGCTGTTCCAGGAGAAACAACTGCTGCTACACTGTCTGCTATTATTGCGGATGAAGCAGCCATTGGAGTTACCAACCATAAAACAACTGCTGTACGCATTATTCCTGCACCAGGCTCCAAAGTAGGAGATCGCATTGAAATGGGAGGCTTGCTAGGAACAGCACCAGTAATGGCAGTAAACCCATTCGGATCAGAAGAATTCATCCAAAGAGGCGGAAGAATTCCCGCTCCGTTGCACTCATTCAAAAACTAAGAGCGTTAAAAAAGGCAGAGAGTGGAGAAAAGCGTTTAGCCCATTGAATCTAAATAAAGCGACAACAGTTAGGTGGTTTGCCCTAAACTGTTGTCGCTTTATTTAGAGGCGTGTGGGCTGCTTTTCGCAACTCGTCTATGAGCAGGAAACGAAAGAGAACTGAAACTAACTCGGTATTCATTTAATCTATAATAAAAGCCATTTCTACTAATGTGGACTCATTAGTAGAAATGGCTTTTTTGTGTGTTCTCTATAAAGGTGTCGATTTAATCACCGTACTAAGGTCATGCAGTGCTTTCACCACATCATCCAGTTTTGTTTCCATGCGTTGCAATAAAAACAGCGAAATAAATATTGGAAAGCCAACATTGCTAACGAGTTCTATTACAGATGTCCACCACTGTATTTCAATTTCCATGCACTCACTCCTTCCTCTTCTACTCGTCTCTAATTTCAATAACGATTTAAAGTGGTAAAGTGTTACGAGAATGAATTTTTCTACTAAATAAAACAAGAAAGCGGTTTCGGTCAATTTTAAGATAATAAGTAAACATGGAGAGACAATGAAAAAGGATAATGGAAACGCTATAATGAAAGTGCATTTATAGAAACCGATTACTTAGCAGTTAAATAAAAAATTTCTTCCAAGAGAAATAATGATCGGATAAAAAAGTTTAAGGATAGGTGAAGTAAAAATGGCAAAAAAAGTCAAATTAGGAATTATTGGATTCGGTACACAAGGTAGTATGTACGCAAAATTCATCAAAGATGGAATGGTTCCAAATATGGAAATTGCAGCTATTTGTGATATTGATACAGACAAAAAAGCTCTTATTGAAAATGACTACTCTGGAGTTCCTTTTTATGAGGACTATATTGAAATGATGGAAAGCGGAAAAGTAGAAGCAATCATCACGACTGTACCTCATTTCCTTCATCCAGAAATGGGAATTGAAGCATTAAAACATGATATTCATGCATTAGTTGAAAAACCTGCAGGAGTTTACACTAAACAAGTAAAAGAGTTGAACGAATTTGCAGCTTCTAAACCAGAATTGACGTTTGGTATCATGTTCAACCAACGCAATAATCCACTATACAAAAAAATCAAAGAGATCGTAGATAATGGCGAAATCGGAAAAATCCGTCGTACAAACTGGATCATCACAAATTGGTGGAGACCACAGCCTTACTACGATCAAAGCGAATGGAGAGCAACATGGGGTGGAGAAGGTGGAGGAGTTTTAGTGAATCAAGCACCTCACCAATTAGACTTATGGCAATGGATCTGTGGTGTTCCAAAATCTGTTTACTCAAAAGTAGCTTATGGTTTCAAACGAGATATTGTAGTAGAAGATGAAGTTACGGCTGTTGTAGATTATGGCGATGGAGCAACCGGAACATTTGTCACAGCTACACATGACCTTATTGGAACAGACCGTTTTGAAATTTTAGGTGACCAAGGAAAAATCGTAGTAGATGGAAGTAAAACAGCTACAGTGAGCCGCTTAGTCAAACCGGAACGTGAACTTAGCGATAGCATGGACATGGAAGACGTTAAAAAACTCTTTATGGGGCAATTGAATGCTGATGAATTATATACTCAAGAAACAATTGAATTCGATAGTCCATGGGGTGAACAACATTCTGGCGTCCTAGAAAATTTTGCAGCAAATATCTTAGACGGGACACCTTTATTGGCACCAGGTTCTGACGGAATCAACGGTGTTCGCTTAGCAAACTCGATCCACCTTTCAAGTTGGACAGGTAAAGAAATTAGTTTGCAAGATCTAGACGAAGATTTATATTTGGAAGAATTGAACCAACGCATTCGTGAAGAAGGTAAATTCTCTGAAAGATAGTCTGTTGCTTAGGATAGAGACAAGAACAAGGAGAGAAAACTTATGTTAAGGGTTGGTTTAATTGGCTTAGGAGATGTTTCCCCTGTACACGTAAATGCTATTAATGCAAGTGAGTACGGCGAATTGGTTGCGGTATGTGACATTGACCTAGATAAAAAAAGTGAATGGATGGAGTTTCCATTTTTCACTAATATGGAGACGATGTTGCAAAAAATGGAGTTAGATGTTGCTCATATTTGTCTACCTCATTACTTGCATCAGACAGCTACAGCTATGTGCGTGAAGTATGGCGCCCACGTTTATTTAGAGAAACCTGTCTCTGTCAATTATGAAGAATCTCTAGAACAACTTCAGTTAGCCGAAAGCACAGATCGAAAAATCTGTATCAGTTTTCAAAATCGCTACAATAGGAGTTTTATGAAGTTAATGGACATCCTCAAAGATGAAGATGTGGGACAAATTACATCTATTAAAGGATTAGTGACGTGGTTCCGACCTGAAAGCTATTATACAACTAAACCTTGGCGTGGGAAAAAATTAGAAGCAGGTTATGGCTCTATTATCAATCAATCGATCCATACACTGGACTTAATTCAGCTGATTGGGGGCGATTTGAAGAGTTGTAAAGCGTCATTGACTAATTTGACAGATTACGACATTGAAGTAGAAGACACAGCTAGTGCAACATTTACTTTCCAGTCAGGTGTAAAAGCTTTTTTTCATGCAACTAATGCTTATACAGAAAATTCTTCGGTAGAAATGCAAGTGATCACTGAAAAAGAAAAATTTACGATCAAAGATAGTCGTTTATATTTCACTAATGAAAATGGACGAAAAGAAGTCATCGAAGAAGATGACAGAATTCCAGGGTCTAAGTTCTACTATGGTATGGGACATAGAATCCTGATCCAACGATTCTACAGAAGTATTTTAGAAAATACAGAGGATTATGTCCACATAAGAGAATCTATTGCCACCATGGAAATGATTGAAATGATGGATCGTTCATCAAAAAATGCAGGAAATGCGGAACGGATAATAAGAGAGGAGATTGATTATGGTAGAAGTAAAGATCGGGGTACAAGGATACACGTTGAAGGAACAGTTTAAAGAACTAGGACCATATGAAACACTAAAAAAAGCAAGTGAACTAGGGTACAATGCTGTTGAGATCTCTCAAGTGGATATGACACCGGAAAACGTACAAGAAATCAAACGTGCTTCTCAAGAGTTCGGTATGGAAATTGCTTCCTTATCAGCTGGTTTGAAGCCGCAAATGGAAGGACAAGAGTCTTTGTCTACTCATTTAGATAAAATCATTGATGACTGTAAAACTTTAGATGCAGATATCGTTCGTATCGGTATGCTCCCATTTGAAGCGATGGCTTCATTGGAAAAAGTGTTGGATTTCTGCCACGAAGCCAATGATGTAGCTGAAAAAATGAAAGAACAGGGCATCAAATTATACTACCACAACCATCATATTGAATTTGTGAAATACGATGGTCGTTACTTGTTAGATATCATTCGTGAAGAAGCTCCATTATTAGGTTTTGAATTGGATGTTCACTGGGTACAACGGGGGGGAAGAAATCCGATCGAAGTATTGAAAGAGTATGCTGGCAAAGTAGATTTGGTTCACTTGAAAGATTACCGTATCGTTCCAGTTCCTCAAGAAGCGGTGGATGCTTTACACAGAGGTGAAGCAGAACACTTCATGGATGCATTCACAAACAACATTCAATTTGCTGAGTTGGGAACAGGCTCGTTGGACTTGAAAGGGATTATTGAACAAAGTATTGAAAGTGGTGCTCGTTACCTGCTTGTTGAGCAAGATGATGTGTACGGACGTGATCCATTTGACAGTTTAGCTGACTCTCGTGACTATTTATACGAATTAGGGTACAAAAATCTATTTTAATCGGCAAAAAAAGAGGAAATCAGTTGATCAGAGACAACTGGTTCCCTTTTTCTACTGAAAGGAAGGGGATTACATGGGAAGTAACGACGGAATGAATTATGCTCCAAAAGGGAAAATAAATCGAGTAGTTGAAGAAGGGGAATTTAATTTCGCCGCAGCAGCTTTGGATCATGGACACATCAATGGGATGACCAATGGACTACTGGAGGCTGGAGCAACGCTGAAATGGGTATATGACCCAAATCCAGAAAAAATAGCTGAATACAAAGAACAATTCCCGCAAGTGCAAGTAGCGGAATCGTTAGAACAAATTCTAGAAGATCCAGAGATTCACTTGGTCGCAGCAGCTGCTATTCCAAACAAACGTAGTGTATTGGGAAACCAAGTAATGAAAGCTGGTAAAGACTATTTTACTGACAAAACAGCTTTTACTACAATGGAGCAATTAGAAGAAACTAAACGTGTGGCCAAAGAGACAGGACAAAAATTCTGGGTCTACTTTAGTGAACGTCTACATGTAGAAGGTGCCGTTTACGCTGGGCAGTTGATCAAAGAAGGCGTAATTGGAGAGGTTATTCAAATTACTGGTTTTGGTCCGCATCGATTAGATAAAGAAAAACGTCCCGATTGGTTCTTTGATAAAGAGCAATATGGCGGAATTTTGTGTGATATTGGCAGCCACCAAATCGAACAATTCTTATACTTTACAGGCAATGAAAATGCTGAAGTTCTCCATAGTAAGGTGGGTAACTTTGATAACCCGGATACACCAGAATTAGAAGATTATGGTGATGCCACATTGGTAGGCGAAAACGGCGCAAGCTTCATCTTTAAAGTTGACTGGTTCACTCCAGACGGACTAAGTACTTGGGGTGACGGTCGGATGTTCATTACTGGGACTAAAGGGACCATAGAAGTACGGAAATATGTAGATGTGGCTCGTGAAGAAACAGGAGATCATTTGTATCTGGTAACTGCAGAAGGCGAGAAACATTACTCATTAACGGGAGAAGTAGGTTTCCCATTCTTCGGAGAAATGATCAAAGACTGCATCAACCGTACTGAGAACGCCATGACTCAAGAACACATCTTCAAAGCCCAAGAACTATGCTTGATCGCACAAGAAAAAGCTATAGTTATTAAATAAGAGCGTGAAGTCAGGCGTTTAGCTTACCGCCTATAACTCCTTCGCCGACAGTTAGGTGGTTTTTCCTAACAGTCGGCGAAGGAATTATAGGCGCGTGAGCTGCCTGACGCAACGCGTCTAAGAGCAGAATGTGTAATAAGAGCGTGAAGCCAGGCGTTTAGTGCGCAAATTAAGGTACTAAAGATAAACAACAAAAACTCGCAAAGTTAGGCAATCTGGCCAACTGTGCGAGTTTTTAGTGCTTATCTAATAGAAATCTCTGTTTTTTCTTCTAAGCGATTATTAAGGGCCAACAAGATTCCTTCAGCGACCCCATTTTCATTGTTAGCAGAAGTGAGGTATTTTGCTACATTTTTAGTCTCTTGTGCACCATTTTCCATTGCAAAACTGAATCCTGTGATTTTAAGCATAGATAAATCATTGAGATTATCCCCAAAAGTCATAACATCGGCTAAATCGATATCCATTCTTTTAGCCATCTCACTGACTGCAATTCCTTTTTGTGCATCGACGTGATTGATCTCAATATTATTTTCAAATGAAGAAGTGATAGCTAAGTCACCAATTTCGTCTAATTCTGCAGATACAGGGCCTAACGTTTTTGATCCGTCTTGACTGAAAGCGATAATTTTTAAAATGTCTATTGTCTCGTCTTCAATTAATTCATCGTAATCATCGATGTAATTGATATTCATGATCTCTAAACGAGCAGCAGCCAATACTACGGCCATTTTATACGTAGTATCAGGATTGGTCTCAAAAAGCAGAGAAGCAACAGATTCAATTCTTTTAGCTTTATTATCCGAAAAAATTCCTTTACCCGTTGTAATCTCACAATATAAATTGTGTTTTCTAATAGTAGTCAATATTTTCCGAGCAGTATCTTTAGTGATACCAGCAGTTTTTAAAATGTTTCCTTTTTCGCTATAAACTTCAGCACCGTTCAGTGTAATGATCGGGCAAGAGAGCCCAGCTTCATCTAATAATGGTTTGGCTTCTGTAAAACCTCGACCAGTTGCAACCATAAAAGGAATGCCTTGTCTTTCTGCTTCACGAATAGCATCCGCATTTGCTTGGGAAATAGTCATTTTTTCATTCAGTAATGTCCCGTCCATATCAGAAACAATCAATTTTACCATTCTTCAACCTCCATGATTTTTACTAGTTTTAGTCTACCATGATAATTTGAAAATAGCATCTTTAAATGAAAGTGGGTTTTTCTTGTGAAAGGGCCTTAATTCTTGTAGGATAAGGAAAAGAAAAGTAATTTCAGAAAGGAAATTAATTGTGACAATACCAGTAAAAAACGATTGGGCTCCTATTTTAAAAGAAGCTAGCCAAGCAGAGAGTTATCAAAAATTACGAGAATTTTTAAAGCAAGAATATGAAACAGAAAAAGTATTTCCGCCAAAAGAAAATATTTGGCAAGCCTTTGAATGGACGCCATACAGTGAAGTAAAAGCAGTTATATTAGGGCAAGATCCTTATATTAGAGAAAATCAAGCACATGGGTTGAGTTTTTCTGTTCAGCCAGGGGTTAAGCTTCCGCCTTCTTTAAAAAATATCTACAAAGAATTAGAAGCAGATTTAGGTTATCCACCAGTAAATCACGGTTATTTAGAGTCATGGGCAAAGGAAGGCGTGTTATTGTTAAATACAGTCTTAACTGTCAGGGAAGGTCTGTCTCAGTCCCATAAAGGAAAGGGGTGGGAAGAATTAACGAATTTTGTGATACAGAAATTGAATGAACGTGAAAACACCATCGTATTTATTCTGTGGGGAAAACCTTCCATTGAAAAAAGAAGATTAATTGATGAATCCAAACATGTAGTGTTAACATCACCTCATCCTAGTCCTTTTTCAGCTAGAAAAGGTTTTTTTGGATCGAAACCATTTTCAAAAACCAATGAAGCATTAGTCAAAAGTGGGCAGGCTCCAATCAACTGGAAAATACCGGAACAATAAAAAGAAACAACGACTGTATATCTGTAATAGTTTTTCCTTACAAAAAAAATTAAATGTCTCCATAAGAATAAAAAAATACCTGAAATGACTGTATTTTTTGGTGATATAGTAGTATCATAATAACTGTAGTATAAAACAAGGTTGGAGGGAATTAGATTGGAACTATTTGAGAGTTTAAAATCTAAAGTTTTAAATAAAAATGTCCGTGTGGTATTTCCAGAAGGAACAGAACCACGTATCTTAGGAGCCGTAGTACGTTTGCAAGCGGAAAACTTGGTGCACCCAGTACTTTTAGGAAATGTTGAAGAAATCAAAACTTCTGCAAAAGATCACGGATTTGATGTAGAAAACATCGAAATCATTGACCCCAATAATTATGATGAATTTGACGCAATGGTAGAAGCTTTTGTTGAACGTCGTAAAGGCAAAGCAACTGAAGAACAAGCTCGTGAAGTCTTGAAAGACGAAAACTACTTTGGAACAATGTTAACTCATATGGGCAAAGTAGAAGCTCTTGTAAGTGGAGCAGTTCACTCAACAGGAGATACTGTTCGTCCAGCTCTTCAAATTATCAAAACTAAACCTGGTGTTAGCCGTACAAGTGGTGCGTTTATCATGATGCGTGGCCGTGGACAAGAAAAATACTTGTTCTCTGACTGTGCAATCAATGTGAATCCATCTGCTCAAGAGTTAGCAGAAATCGCTGTAGAAAGCGCTAAAACAGCTGAAATGTTCGACATCGAACCTAAAGTAGCTTTGTTGAGCTTCTCAACTAAAGGGTCTGCTAAAGCTGACGAAGTAACAAAAGTAGCAGAAGCAGCTAAAATCGCTAAAGAATTAGCACCTCAATACGAAATTGATGGAGAAATGCAATTTGATGCAGCTTTCGTGAAATCTGTTGCAGATCAAAAAGCACCAGACTCAAATGTAGCTGGAGAAGCTTCAGTATTTGTATTCCCAGAATTACAATCAGGAAACATTGGTTACAAGATCGCACAACGTTTCGGTAACTTTGAAGCTATTGGACCAATCTTGCAAGGTTTAAACAAACCAATCTCTGACCTTTCTCGTGGATGTAATGAAGAAGATGTATACAAAACAGCTATCATCACAGCTAATCAAGCTTTATAATCCGACTGTATTATATTAAAGACTAAAAAGTGGCTGGGATAAAACCTCTCAGTAACTAAAAAACGTTAATTGCATTTTTGCAATTAACGTTTTTTTTAGTTCAACTAGTTAAGTAGACTCTTTAGGGTAAATCGCCTTTGTTTTTCTATATTTTTTTGAAGTTATTAGCCATAAAAGCCAAACCGATATCGAATTTAATTTTCTCTTTCCCACGTAAATGGAAACGAGTGAAACCTAAATTAGCCTTTACCTGACAAAGGAATATTTATTGGCGTTAGCTTCTATTTTAGTTCCATCTATAAATAGTTCATTCATAGAGATAAGATTTTCTATTTTAAGTTTAACCGTAAATTCAGTAAATAATTCAGGTAATAGCTTTTGGCAAGTCCCAGAAAAACGAAATCGGTTAATCGTTCGATAGGAGATGACTTCGTTACTAACTGCCCACATCATAGCTATGTTTTCCGTCGTCATTTTTTCAATTTTTCGACCAGAATAAATCCCTTCTGAATAAGCAAAAAGAAGTGCTTTTATTAGTAGCCTTGGGTGATAACCAGGTCTTCCCTCAGAAGAGTCAAGTTGAGAAAATAACGAGTTGTCCAATGATTCAATAAATTCATGAATTTCAAAAATAATATGACTTGGAGATAATAAACAAGACAATTCTATTGGCAAGTTTGTTTGATTCGTGGTTATTTAAATTATATCAAAGGGGTTTCTTTTTAGCTAGGTATTGTCCCAGCTTCTACAAATAATTTATTTTCTATTTAGAAAAGCTGAAGCAACTGCCCCTACTACTAATCCCCAAATTGCATTTGTTACAATTACACTAACCAGAGCTAAAGGATTTGTTAAGGGACCTTGGAGCGAACCATCTAAAATTGGCGACAGGATACCACTAAGAATTATGGCTAGAATGCTATAAGTAATACCTGCAAAAACTAGAACTACAATTGGGTTTTTAGCTTTTTTCTTGACAACAATAAATAACCAAACCAAAGAAATAAGGATTGTCATAAAGATACTTCCAAATTGTTCGGTGCTAAATAAATTAATAATTCCGGTTATTTTCATCATCGGTCTAATTAATGCTAGGATTCCTAAACCCAAAATAAGAGATAAATTATTCTTTATTATATCTATAATTTTCATTTTAAACCTACTCCTTTTTAATAGTGTATAGCTGTTACTATAGTATCTTATTATGGGGAAAATAAAGTACGAATGACTCCGCCTGAAGAATGATTTTATATTAACTTATTAATGTTGGTTTTATGAATACTCAATTTTTGATTTGTTCAAGCTCTGTCCATGGCATTACTTTGCCATATAACGTGATATACCATCGAGGTGTTTTTAATTCTTTTACAACATCCCCAGAGTTAACTGCTGAAATTGAGTCAACCATTCCAACACCAAGCGGTAAGAATATCTTTTGTGTTAGATAATCATTAAACTCCATCCCATTAATTTGTTCTACTGAATAATTTAAAGTCCAGTTAATTTGCATTACTATAAAAATGTTTTTCTCCAGGATCAGATTGTAGTTTCTACTCATGAAATCAAATCGTTCTATACCTTCTTTTAACGTTTTCGCTGCGGCTATGATAGTAGGGTAGGGGAGCCGAATGTGTGACTCAACATTTGACGTACAGTCACCCGTTTCAACCTCACATCTTCAAGTGTTAGTTTTGGAAGATAATTTACAACTGGCTCGTCCAGTTTAATTTCCTCTTCATCAACCAATTGTAAAATAGCAAATGCGGTAAACGGCTTGGCATCAGAAGCAATACTATTCTTAGACTTTGCTGTCATTGGTTTTCCATTAGAATCATGATCAAGTCCTTTTTCATATAGTACTTTCCCATCCTCTTTTTTCAGGTTGATTTTCAGTACAGGTTGTACTTGATTGTTTAAAAGTAAAAGACTTCTGTAAGAGTTAATGTTAAAATAATGCAATAAATACTTGTCTAAGGAAAGGTGAGTTTGATGAAGACATTTTATACAAAAAATGAAGATGATACCAAAAATCTAGCTGCAAGTTTAGCAGAACAATTAGAAGCTGGCGATGTGTTACTGCTTGAAGGGAATTTAGGAGCTGGTAAAACAACGTTCACTAAAGGCTTAGCTGAAGGGCTTGGGATCTCAAGAGTAATCAAAAGTCCAACCTATACACTTATTCGTGAATATGATGAAGGAAGATTGCCTCTTTATCATATGGATGTTTATCGTCTAGAAGAAACCGGCGGTACAGATTTAGGATTAGAAGAATACTTTGAAGGCGAAGGTGTTTCAGTTATTGAATGGGCTACTTTCATACCAGAAGATATTCCAGAACAGCACTTAGAGATTCAATTGCAACCTGTTGGAATTGAATTGATGGAACGTAAAATTACTTTTATCGCAAAAGGCGGACGCTATGAAAAGTTATTAGAAGAATGGAAACGAAAGGAAGGAGAGTAGATCAATGGAAGAACAAGTAGATGTTGTGATCAGAGAAGCTGTTCCCCAAGACGCTGAAGGCATTCTAAAACACACTAGTGCGACAGCTATTGAAACTGGATTTATGACGATGGGAGAAGAAGGCCCAGGTATAACGGTAGAAGAAGAGGAAGAGCAATTAGCCAAGCTGTATGAGTCTGACAACAACGTTTTGTTGGTAGCATTGATTGACGGACAAATTATTGGCACAGCTTCTATCCATGGATCTTCAAGCCCAAAATTACAACATATTGGTGAAATCGGAATTGTCATTGCAAAAGATTTTTGGGGATTCGGGTTAGGGACCACTATGATGGAAGAATTGCTCCTTTGGGCAGATAAAAATTCGATTCTTAAACGTCTAGAATTGACTGTACAAGCTAGAAATAAAAAAGCACGTCACTTGTATGAAAAATTAGGTTTCGAATTAGAAGCCATCATGCCTCGTGGAGTCAAAGATAATGGTGAGTATTTAGATGTGTGCTTAATGAGTAGAATGATTGGTAAAATAGACTAAAATAGAATACATAAATAGTGAATTTGAATAAAAAATGACATTTTAAAAATCGGACTCCCTCTAAGTAAAGGGAGTTTTTTTTCTGCAAAAAAATTTACAAAAAAATGATTGTTTCTAACTCTCTCCCCGTATATAATTTGATTTGCCGCAAAGATGAAGGGAACTAGATAACTAAAAAACTTGATCCTAAAAAGTAAGCAGAATAGATGGTTCGAATTGGATTTGCGAGTAGAAAATAGGTTGATGAAAGTCACAAAAAGGAGAATTAAAATTGTTAAACGTAACCTATATCATGCCAAGAACTGGGATTCGCAAAGCTACTCTTTCTGATTTACCTGAAATAGTAAGGATTTATAATGATGCCATCGCATTAGGGGGCATTACTTGTGATATTGATTTGTTCACTATAGAAGAAAGAATACCTTGGTTTGAACTGCATCAATCCAGTGAATATCCTTTGTTTGTTTATGAAGTGGATGGAAATATCGCAGGATACAGCCATTTGAGTGCTTATCGTGCTGGGAGAAGAGCAGTAGAAAAAGTAACGGAGATCAGTTACTATGTAAATAAAAATTACCGAAAGCAAGGCATTGGTTCTATTCTAGTCAGTCATACAATCAACCAAGCAAAAGAGATAGGATATAAACAAATCATAGCTATGATTGTGGAAGGGAATTACGGAAGTGAGAATATGCTGATGAAGCATGGCTTCTGTCAATGGGGTCGGATGCCCAAAGTTGCTATTTTTAATGGGAACAAGCATGATCATATCTATTATGGATTAAACCTTGTTGAATAAAAAATGAAAAAGCTGTTACGTTAAAACAAAAACGTAACAGCTTTTTCATTTGAGTATTTCCTTTTATGTGTTATACTCATTATATAACAACTAGGGCGGTGAGAAAATGTTTATTGAAATCAATCCTCATGATGAAACACCTATTTATACTCAATTGATGTATCAAATAAAGAAAAATATTGTTCTTTATGGTGATTCACTGGAGAAAGATTTGCCAAGTGTAAGAAGCTTAGCCAGTGACTTAGGGATTAACATGCACACAGTCAATAAAGCTTACAATCGATTAGTGGAGGAAGGTGTTTTGAGTAAAAGTAAAAGAGGGTACTTTATTCAAGAGCAATCTTCATTGATACAACACGAAAATGTCAAAGAAGCGATGTTGGAAAAGTTAACACAAATTCAAATTGATGCAGACATTTATGGTGTGTCTGAACAGACGATCAGTGAGTGGCTGGAAAGCATCAAAATTCAGATGAAAGAAGAGGTGGAGAAGTGATGATGGTATTCAATTTGTTTATGGTTAGTATTTTTATCCTTGTAGGAATCATAAATGGGATAACACCTTATTACAGCAGAAGAGGAACTCCATTTGGAATAACGGTTCCAGGATCGTACCAAAAACATCCGTTTGTTCAAAAATTGAAAAAGAAATATTTAGTTTATAACATTATCTTAAGTGTTGTGCTATCAATACCGATTTTTTTCTTATCTAGATTGGAAAATATTGAGACGCAAGAGATGTGGAGTAGTGTTTATTTCTCAATTGCCGTATTATTGTTGGTCGCGGTCTCTTTTATATTGTATCTAAAGTGTAGAAAAACTATTCAAATTTGGAAAAATAAAAACAATGTTTCATCAGATATAAAAAAAGAACGTATCATCATTGATACACGATATCATGAAGAATTAAATACTGTTTCTACTTCGTCAATTGTCATCGCTCAAATAATTATTGTTCTGGTCACAGTAGGAATTACGTTATTGTTTTATGCATCTATTCCAGATGAATTTCCGATTCATTGGAACAGTCAAAATATCCCAGATCGAATTGTGGAAAAATCGTATCTTTCTGTATTGATGATGCCAACGATCCAATTTTTATTGGTACCGGTTATGGCGTTTAGCCATTATTCGTTTATTAAGTCAAAACAAAAATTATTATCCAATTATCCACAATCAACCAGCAAGCATAGTAAAATATTTAGGAGAGCTTGGTCGGTGTATTTTCTAATTTCATCTATAGCTTTACAATTATTATTAATGGGAACAACTTTCTATTCGCTCTTCTTTACAGATGATGTTGGAATGGAATATATGGGGATTTTAGTCGGCCTGTTTGTATTTTGGATTGTTGGTTATAGTCTATTTTTAACTTGGAAATATGGCCAAGGTGGAGAAAAATTAGTATTTTCAGAAATTGATGATTTTTCTCAAGAAGTTACCGAAGTTGATGAAGAAGAATACTGGAAATGGGGAGTATTTTACTACAACCCAGAAGATCCTGCCATTTTTGTGGAAAAAAGGTTTGGTATAGGAAGTACGATCAATATGGCCAGATGGCAATCATGGGCGTGCATCGGGGGATTAGTCTTATTTTGTATTCTTATTGTTCTAATTTCTATAGTGATGGTTTAAAAATTTATTGCGATCATAAACCAGTATAAATAAAAAACGCCCTTTTCAAGAAAATTTCTTCTTGAAAAGGGCGTTTTTGTCAAAAATACATTATCTACATTACATTAATGAAGGATTTTAAATAAATCAATCTGTTAAATCAATACTTTATCTAAGAAATCTTTTGTTCGTTTGTTTTGAGGATTGTTGAAGACTTCTTCAGGAGGGCCTTCCTCAACGATGTAACCACCATCCATAAAAATCACACGATCAGCAACTTCCTTAGCAAATCCCATTTCATGAGTAACCACTAACATAGTCATCCCTTGTTGTGCCAAGCGTTGCATAACTTCAAGTACATCTCCAACCATTTCAGGGTCAAGAGCACTTGTCGGTTCATCAAATAACATAATATCAGGCTGCATAGCTAATGCACGAGCGATCGCTACACGTTGTTTTTGTCCACCAGAAAGTGATTTTGGATAGTCGTCAGCTTTTTCTTCTAAGCCAACGGTTTCTAATAACTTCAAAGCACGTGCTTTGATTTCATCATTTGTTTCATCCTTTAATTCTTTAGGAGCCAACATGATATTTTCAATAACTGTTAAGTGAGGAAATAAATTGAAATGTTGAAACACCATTCCGATGTTTTCACGTACTTTGTTGATGTCTTGAGATGGATCGGTTAGATCATAGTTATCGACAATGACTTTTCCACCAGTTATTTCTTCTAAATGATTCATACAACGAAGGAAAGTACTTTTTCCGGATCCAGATGGACCAATGATACAAATAACTTCCCCTTCTTGAACTTCCAAATTCAAATCTTTCAATACTTCTAAATCACCAAAATTTTTCTTTAAATGTTCCACTTTTAGTTTAGTCATTTGTCAGTCTCCTTTCCAATGCAGATGATAACCATGTCAGAATTGTGATGATAATGATGTAGATAACTCCGACGATCAGCCACATGCTACCAGATGAATACGTACGAGCGATGATGATACGCCCTGTTTGTGTCAATTCTACTATACCAATTACAGAAAGAATAGAAGTATCTTTCAATGTGATCACAAATTGATTGATAAGAGATGGGATCATAATTTTGATCGCTTGTGGAAGAATGATCTTTCTCATGGATGTATTGTACGAAAGACCCAAACTTCTACCAGCTTCTAATTGTCCTTTTGCAACAGCTAAAATACCGCCTCGTACTTGCTCTGAAATGTAAGCCGCTGTATTAAGGGTTAGTGTAGTAACACCAGCTATAAAGGCAGACATTTGAATATTGAACAACTGTGGTACAGAGAAATAGATAAAGAAAGCTAAAACAATTAATGGAATACCACGCATAATAGTAAGGTAAATAGAGGATATCACGTTCATCACTTTATTTGGACTGGCACTAAACAAACCTAAAACCGTTCCTAATACTAAAGCAATAGCAAAAGAAATAAGTGTCAGGACTAAAGTGCTTCCTAATCCACTAGCTAGATCCTTCCAGTTGGCTGCTAATAAACCGAATATTCCATTTCCAGCAGCCGGCTCAGCGTCTTCGCTAAGATAAGTATCAATAATATCATCATAAGTCCCATTTTCTTGTATGTTTGCCAGACCTTCATTGAACATTTCTAATAGTTCCGGGTTTTGATCTTTGTTTACTGCAAATCCATACACATCACCAGATTCTGGTTCAAGCGGAAATTTTAAATTTAGTCCTTGTTGAACAGCATATGCCATAACAGGATAGTCATCAAACACAGCATCAGAATGCCCTGCAATAACGTCTTCATACATCGTAGCAGAATCATCAAACTGATTAACTTCAATATTGTATTCTTTTTGCAGCTCATTCACAAAATTAGCGCCAGTAGTCCCAACTTTAACAGCTACTGTTTTACCTTCTAAATCATCATAAGAATTAATCTCGCTATTGACTTCGGAAACAGCCATAACGGTCCCGGCTTCAAAATAAGGGTCTGAAAAATCAAAAGATTCTTCACGCTCAGGAGTGATGCTCATTGCAGCAATCATTCCATCAACTTGGTTTGTCTCTAAGGCTTGTAGACCAGCACTAAAATTTAACGGTCTTAATTCGATTTCAAAGCCTTGGTCTTCAGCGATTGCTTTAATAATATCGATATCGATACCAACATATTCACCATCAGCGTTTTGAAATTCAAATGGAGTGTAAGTGACATCAGTGGTGATGAAATAGGGATTTTCGGGGGTTCCTTTGGTGTTTTCTGTTTCTGTTGCTTCAGCTTTTAGTGGAATCGCTATAGCTGCCACACTGGCTAAAGCCATAATAAAAGTGAATAATTTCCTTTTATACTTGTACATGGTTTTCTCCTCCAATTTTTTTTATACTCTTAAGAGTACGTTAATCAAAGAGTTTTTTCAAATATAAAGCCCTCAAAAAAGCTTGAAGATTAAGGTGATAAACAAAAATATAAAAATGAAAGAGTTCTCAAAGTGGCGAATAAAAGGAATTTTAAATATCCAATTATTTGAAAATAAAAAAAATTCTCCCCAGTAAATTTTAACAGGGGAGAAAAAAATCAAACATATTTAACTAGTTTTTTTAAAGGTGTAGTTCCAAAATGTTCTTCGAGATACAGTAATATGTTGGCACATGCTACGCTATCTGCTAAAGCATTATGGTGATTTTCTAATGAGATTCCCAATGAATCACAAACTGTGTTCAATTTGTGGTTTGGTAATTCATACAACAGTTTTCTACTGGATTGAACGGTACACAACGTTTGAAAGTGAGGACGTTCAATACCATAATAGTCAAGACAGCCATGTAAAACTCCACGATCGAAGGGAAGATTATGAGCTACGATCAACTGATTTTGTGTAAAGAGGGGATTGATTTCTGACCAAACTTGAGCAAATGTCGGAGCATTCGCTACATCTCTTTCATGAATACCATGTATGCGAATATTTCTTTGATCAAAAAAAGTGTCAGGTTTCAATAAAGTATAATAGTTGTCTACGATTCGACTGTCACGAACGATGGTCAAAGCTACAGAGCAAGCGCTGTGTTTTTGATAATTTGCTGTTTCAAAGTCAATAGCAGTAAAATTCATTTCGTCCTCCATATTTTTAAAGATTTATTGCTAGTAGTATAACTCTTTTTGCGACCAAACTCTACGGTAAATTCAGTTCACAAACAATATTGTTTCAATACCCACACAAATGTTTCTTGAATGTAATGCATTACATAGATTAAAGTAGTTGTGAAAGCGATTTATTATAAGGAGGAGAAATTTATGACGCATAAAACATTAAAACCATTTCCAAAAGATTTTTTATGGGGAGGCTCAACAAGTGCCTATCAAATAGAAGGAGCTTGGAATGAAGGCGGTAAAGGACCATCCGTTCAAGATATTAAAGAAATTCCTGAAGATACTTCTGATTTTAAAGTAGCAGCTGATCATTATCATCATTATAAAGAAGATGTAGCACTGCTAGCTGAAATGGGTTTTAAAACCTATCGTTTCTCTATTGCTTGGACACGTGTCATCCCAGATGGTGACGGAGAAGTTAACGAAGAAGGTATTCAATTTTATAACAATTTGATTGATGAGCTGATTAAGTACAATATCGAGCCGTTAGTAACGGTTTATCACTTTGATTTACCTGCTGCTTTAGAAGAAAAAGGCGGTTGGAGCAATCGCGATACGATCAATGCATTTGTCCGTTATTGTGATGTTTTATTTGATCGTTTCGGAGATCGGATCAAATTATGGCAAACCATCAACGAACAAAATATGATGATCTTATCTGCTGGCGCAGTTATCGGTGGTGGAGCATCCACTATGAAAGAGACTTATCAACAAAATCATCATATGTTGCTAGCTCAAGCCCAAGTCATGAAACACTGCCATGATAAATTGCCAGATGCTAAAATCGGTCCAGCACCGAATATTTCTTGTATTTACCCAAAAACAAATAATCCAAAAGATATTCAAGCAGCGCAAACTTTTAATGCTGTAAGAAACTGGTTATATTTAGATATGGCCGTTTACGGAAGATACAACAATGTGGCTTGGTCATTCTTAGAAGCCAATGACGCTACACCAGACTTTGAGCCAGGTGATGAAGAAACGTTGAAATCTGGTTTAGCTGATATTATTGCTTTCAACTACTATAGTACAGGGACTGTTGAATACTATCCGCTTGAAGAAGAAAATACTGACCCAGCAAGTGCTGACCAACAAAAAGGACAAGGTATTCCTGGATTCTTCCGCCAAGTAGAACATGGTGCTCTTGATAAAACTGAGTTCGGCTGGGAAATTGATCCAGAAGGTTTACGTACTACAGCAAATGAAATTTATTCTCGGTATGCTTTGCCATTAGTGATCACTGAAAATGGATTAGGCGGACGAGATACGTTGACAGAAGATGGGAAAATCCATGATACTTATCGAATAAACTATTTACGGGACCATATTGAACAAGTTCAGTTAGCTATTACAGATGGTGTAGAGCTATTTGGATTCTGTCCATGGAGCGCGATCGATTTGATCAGTACTCACGAAGGATTCCGTAAGCGCTATGGATTTGTTTATGTAAACCGTGCTGATTTTGACTTAAAAGATCTTTCTCGTTTACGCAAAGATAGTTTCTATTGGTATAAAGACGTTATTGCTTCAAATGGACAAAATTTAGGTTAAATAAACCAAAACAAAGCGGAACAAAAGTCGTTTTGACCACTGGATATAAGCCAGCCTCCCCTTATGAGATGCTTTTTCTCATAAGGGGAGGCTGGCTTATAGGCATATGGTCAGACTTTTGGACCGCGTTTAAAAGCTCCCACTTAGTATGTGACAGAGATAAAGACTATTATCCCAGTGTCTTTTTAATTTAACTAGTACCCATAGTGTAATTCCAGGCGAGCATCAATTAAATGAGTGCTGCCGCGAAATTTTTACCATCGCTGTTCACTGTGCCAATTCATCAATCAGCTTATCTAGATAATGTATTTCCTGCCTCGTTTATTCTTCTATATCTTATATACGGACACCGCAGATTTCGGCTTTAATGAAACCGTCAATTCGTTGAAGATATTCATTGCTCTTTAAGTTTACTATAGGTTTATCTATACTTAAGTTGTGGAGAAATAATAATCTTTGAGAATGAGCGTTACAGTATTTATATATATTGCTAAAGTTAAACAGGTTATTTCTGTATAATTAAGACAATACGAAAAAAGGTAGAGGTGGTCCATAATGAGTAAAACAAAAAAAGAAGTTCTCTTACTTGCAGAAAAAAAAGATCTGAGGTTAAGAGAAGACTCTTTTACGATGAACGAGTCAGGCTTAGATTTTCAAGTTGTATTTGCTAAAGACGTAGAAGAAAAGGAATGGATTTTGCGTTTGCCGAGACGTGAAGATGTGTTTATTCGAACGGCTCCTGAAAAAACCGTGCTGGATTTTATTCGTAAACGTGTGGACTTTGAAGTGCCTGATTGGGAGATCTACACAAAAAAATTAATTGCATACAAAGCATTAAAAGGTGTGCCGGCTGCTACAGTCGATATGGAGATGCAAGCATATGTGTGGGAAATTGATGCAGAGAATGTATCAGAATCATTTATCCAAACGCTTGGAAAAGCACTAGCAGAACTTCACAGGATTCCAAGCGAACAAGCAGCACAAGCTGGAATTAAAGTTCAGACTGCAAAAGAAGTAAGGCAACATATGAAAGAGCGAATGGATAAAATCAAGGAAACATATGACGTAGAAGAGACGCTGTGGAATAGATGGCAGGTTTGGTTGAATGATGATACCATGTGGCCTAATAAAACGGGAATGATTCATGGAGACTTGCATCCAGGACATATAATGGTAGATAAAAAAGAAAATGTTACGGGTTTAATCGATTGGACAGAAGCAAAAGTCGCAGATATATCTAAAGATTTTATCGGACACTTCACGGTATTTGGGGGAGAAGGTCTTGATCGATTGATACAATCTTATAAAGCAGCAGGAGGTTATTATTGGCCGAATATGAAAGAACATATCATCGAACTGAATACGACAGCCGCTATCGATATTGCTGAGTTTGCAATTATTTCCGGCTTAGAAGAATATGAGCAAATGGCGAAACAAGCGCTAGGTTTAGCAGGAGGATATGATGAATAACGAAACAAGAAGCAATAAAGAAGTCACTCACTTGGTTGAAGAGCTGCCAGATAATATTCAAGAAATTACACAGACCCTTAGAACCCTTGTTTTAGAAACATCTCCCAAACTTATAGAAGAGTACAAATGGTCAATGCCGAATTATTCTTATAAAGGATTGGTTTGTTATTTGCAACCTGCAAAAAAACATGTGAATCTTGGCTTTCAAAGAGGAAATGAATTAGAAGAGAAAGATATACACAATTTGCTGCAAGGATCAGGAAAAACGATGAGGCACATTCGAATCAAAAAGATGGAGGACATTCAGCCAAAAATATTTACTTTTCTTATTCATGCAGCTATCAAATTGAATGAGAAGTAGTGCAAAATAAACACAGCTCTGTTGAATTCGTATAGAATTCAACAGAGCTGTGTTTATTTAAATATCAGTGATTTGGTATAGTTTCTAAGCGTCTTTTTACTATTTAATAAGGTTTATTTTGAATATTTTGCTTCAATTCCGCTAAACCAATAAGAGAAAATCACGCCTATAATAAACATAACGATTGAAAACAGTAACGTTGTGATAAATGATAAACCAGATGATGTCAATCCTTCACTTGAAAATGCTGGAAGGATAACAGTAGGGAAAATAGCTACTGATGATCCAATCACCATACCTAAAATAAAATGATACATTTTTGAATAGAAACGTGTGAATAACCAGCTTGCTAGTTTAGCTAGTAATAATACACATAGTAGACCACCTATAACTAAAGGAATAATGACACTAAAATCAAACGAACTAATACCTGCAGACATTTTTTCATACAGACCAAAGTAAATCAAGAAGTTACTTGGACTCATTCCAGGCACGATCACACCAAGACCAATTAATGCTCCAGAGAATACCCAAGTCAGAAAGCTAGGCGCTAATTGAGTCAAAGACTGTCCACCGATCACCATTAATAGAGTTAAACCGATAGCACTCACTGCGAGGATACTGATATCCATTGTACTGCGTCCTTTTTCGCCAGCTGTTTTCCATAAAGAAGGGAAAGTTCCAACGACAAAACCAATAAATAAGCAGGTGAACATAGCTTCGTATTGACCAAAAGCTTTTTCTACAAAAGCCGAAAAGATAACTACTCCAATAACTCCACCGATTCCTACAGGTAAAAAGTAACGAACATTTTGGAAGAAGTTTTTAGTGATATTACCTAAGAATTCAATAATCTCATCATAAAGCCCAAAAATAACAGCGAGAACACCACCTGATAAACCTGGTAATATACCACCGATTCCTACGGCAGCACCTTTCAGTAATCTAATAAACCAATCTTTTGATAACCTATTCTTATTTTCCAAAAGCTAATTCTCTCCTTCAAGTAGTACAATTTTCACTAACTTTCATTATAAACACTTTTAAGTAAAACAAACAAGCTTTTTAGGGGAACATAATAAAAGGTTAAAAAATAAATGAGTAAAAAGTAACATAGCCAAAACTAAAGGTTGTAATTAAAATAAAAAATTTATAAAAAGACTTGCTTGTAGATAAGCTATATATTAAAATAAGAGTAGTAATAAGTAAGCGCTTACAAAAAAGAGAGGAGAATTAGTATCTAAGCAGAAAGGGGGATAGTAAAAGAGCAAGCATAGTCTATTACTTCAGCATTTATTGTTATTCCATTTTGATTTTTTAAAGATAGTACTATTCCATTCATAGGAGGAAACAAACATGGATAAATTTTTAAAATTCTTAGAGGAAAAAATGGCGCCACTTGCTTATAAACTAGATTCAAATCGTTATTTAACTGCTATAAAGAGTGGTTTTTTTGCAGCTATGTCTATTTTGATTATTGGATCGATTTTCTTATTGCTAGCTAACTTGCCGATTAATGGATATGGAGATTTTATGGCTGGTATCTTTGGGGACAATTGGGCTGAGTTCTTCATGGTTCCTTACAACATGACAATGAACATCATGACTCCTTTTGTTATTGTAGGGATTTCTAAGTCTTTGGCTAGTCATTACAAAGTGGATGACGTAGCAGGTATCGTTTTATCTTTGGTTGCTTTTTTGATTCTTACACCAAGCTTAGTAACTGCAGAAGGTGCAACAGGTATCCCTGCATCAAATCTAAGTGCTAGTGGATTATTTGTCGGTATGATCACTGCTATTTTAGCTACTGAGATCATGAGAGCCGTTGTTCAACGTGGCTGGGTCATCAAAATGCCTGAATCTGTTCCAAGCAACGTAGCACGTTCTTTCTCATCTTTAATTCCAGGACTATTCGTTATTCTTTCTTTTAACATTATCCGTATGCTGTTTGCCTTAACACCATATGTAACAGCTCACAACTTTATATTTGAAGTATTACAAACGCCATTATTAGCTCTAGGCGGCTCCTTACCTGCAATGATCATTGTGTTATTATTTGAAGCTATTTTATGGTCATTTGGTATTCATGGTTCTCAAATCGTTTCTGGTGTAATGTCACCGATTTGGTTGTCCTTAACTGCAGGGAATGCAGAAGCATTCGCAGCAGGACAGGCTTTACCAAATATTATCAACTCTCAATTTTACGATAACTTTATCAAACTTGGGGGAGCTGGAAGCACATTAGGTTTAGCAATATGTGCATTGATTTTTGCAAAATCTAAACAGTTTAAAACTTTAGGGAAATTAGCTATTGGACCTGGATTGTTCAATATCAATGAACCATTAGTATTTGGTATTCCTATCGTATTGAACCCGATCATGTTGATTCCATTTATCATCAATCCAATTATTATGGCAATTGTTGCTTATGTAGCTATGTCAACAGGATTAGTGAATGTAGCTAATGGGGTAAATATTCCGTGGACGACACCACCAATTTTCTCTGGGTTCTTAGTAAGTGGGTGGACAGGTGCGCTATTACAAGTCTTCCAAATTTTCTTAGGAGGATTAGTATACTACCCATTCTTCAAAGTTGTCGATCAAAAAGCATACTTGTTAGAACAAGGACAAACTGAAGAACAAATCCTAGCAGCGCAAACATCTGATGAAGATGCTCCTACGGGAACACCTACTGTTTAAAGAATCGTGTTCGAGTAATTAAATAATTAGTAAAAAACGATGAAGCAGGACAATAATCTTTATCTCTGTCACATACTGAGTGGGTGCTTTTAAACGCGTTCCAAAAGCCTGACCACATGCATATAAGCCAGCCTCCCCTCATGAGATGTTTTTTCTCATATGGGGAGGCTGGCTTATATTCAATGGACAAAACGTATCTTGCCCCGCTCTCATCGATTTTTCTTGATATCATTTACTTTTCAACGGAGTTGTCTGCGTATTTTTTATAGTTAAGTCCAAAATTATCCGCGTTATAGATCCAATCAAGGTATTGGGTTAAAACAGGTGCAGATGATACAGGATATGTAACAAACTAGATAATGAAATACAACAGAATAAGAGTTTTTCTGGATACCAATAAAGCAATTTATCTCTATTCCCAAAAAATCTTTTGAATTAAGCTTGACTGTAATGGATTACACAAATTATAGTGAAGATGTACTTAAAAAGAAAACGTTTTCCAAGGAGGATAACAATGACTAAAGATGCATTGAAAATTGTTACTATTGGTGGAGGTTCAAGTTACACACCCGAATTGATCGAAGGGTATATTAAGCGTAAAGATCAGTTGCCGATCAAAGATATCGTGCTGGTAGATATCGAAGAAGGTAAAGAAAAATTAGAAATCGTTGGAGAAATGGCAAAACGTATGGTAAAAGCTGCCGGACTAGATTGGAATGTTGAACTCACTTTAGACCGTAAATCAGCTTTAAAAGATGCAGATTTTGTAACTACTCAATTTAGAGTTGGGTTACTAGATGCGCGTGTAAAAGATGAGCGTATCCCACTTTCTCACGGTGTTTTAGGGCAAGAAACAAATGGAGCTGGAGGAATGTTGAAAGCTTTTCGTACAATTCCTGTGATTTTAGAGATTATTGAAGATATGAAAGAACAATGTCCAGATGCATGGCTGGTAAACTTTACCAATCCAGCTGGAATGGTCACTGAAGCAGCAATCAAAGTAGGGGGATGGGAAAGAACAGTTGGTTTATGTAATGTACCGATTGGACATTGTTCCTCTGCATCTGAAAAATTAGGGATTCCTGAGAACGAATTGTTCTTTAAATTTGCGGGTATCAACCATTTCCACTGGCACCGTGTGTGGGATAAAACCGGAAAAGAAAGAACAGCTGAATTGATCGAGATTCTTTATGGACCTAATCAAAATGAAGAAGACAATCATTTGAAAAATATTCACAGCGCTTCATTCCATTATGAGCAAATCAAAGATCTAGGTATGCTGCCTTGTGGATATCACCGTTACTACTATATTGAAGATGAAATGTTGCAACATTCGATTGAAGAATTCGAAAGAGGCGAAACAAGAGCGCAAGTGGTAAAAGAAACAGAGAGACGCTTGTTTGAATTGTACAAAGATCCTGCTTTAGATTACAAACCAGAAGAGTTGTCTCAACGTGGCGGAACACATTACAGTGATGCAGCATGTGAGATCATCGCATCTATCCAAAATGATAAACAAACTACAATGGTTGTTTCTACTCAAAATAACGGTACGATCACTGACTTACCATATGATAGTATCGTTGAAGTCTCTGGTGTGGTCACAGCACATGGTGTAGAACCGTATAACTGGGGTGCTTTCCAATCTGGAGCTGCAAGAGGAATTATCCAAAACATGAAAGGGATGGAAGAAACAGTCATCCGTGCAGCAGTGGAAGGCAACTATGGAGCTGCTTTACAAGCTTTCACAGTAAATCCTCTAGTGCCAGGTGGTACACTAGCTAAAACGATCTTAGATGAATTACTATATGCTCATAAAGATCACTTGCCACAATTTGCAGATAAAATTAAAGAAATAGAAGCAACTCAACCTGAAACAGTTGCATATGTAGATGAATTAATGCAAAGCAATGATCCGAAACTAGTAGCAAATGTGGAAAACTAATTAAAGTATAAAACAGCAGCTATCGCAATGAGATAGCTGCTGTTTTTAATTTAATAAACTTATTCCAAAAAAGCCCTACAAGAAGTTTTCTTCATGTAGGGCTTAGTGTATTACTTATTCATGCTAATAGGAGTTTTATAGCTCTTTACTAGGGAAAAATACTTTTTTCAATTCCATAAGGATAACTGCAGCTAAAGCTAATCCGGCAGCGATTCCCCATTGTTCTAAACCAAAGTCAGCTGGAACATCGAATACTGAACGAACACCAGGTAACATAGTGATACTATACAATGCCATACAGAAAACAAAGGCATAAATAGCATACATATTAGAGAAGAAACCAGCACCGATTGATGTTTGAGTATTTGAACGAGCAGGGAATACTTGCAATGTACGAGCTAGGATCAATGTCGTAAATGCCATTGCAACACTCATTTCCTCTGAGTAACCTAATCCGATGTATTGAGAAATAATTACGGCAATACCAATCAAGGTTCCTCGGAACAATACAGAAGCAAATGTACCACCAGCAAAAATGCCTTCATTTGGATTACGAGGCTTACGGTTCATTACATTCGGTTCACCAGGTTCCATACCTAAAGCGATAGCAGGAATCGAGTCATTTACTAAGTTGATAAACAATAGTTGTAAAGCTGTGAATGGGCTGACCCAGTTCATTAATAGAGCAGCGATGATGGCAATGATCGCACCTAAGTTACCTGAGAAGAGGTAAGCAATAGATTTTTTAATATTGTCATAAACGTTACGTCCAACTTCAACAGCATTGATGATCGAAACGAAGTTATCATCCGTCAATACCATAGCAGCAGAGTCTTTCGCAACATCAGTACCACTACCCATTGCAACTCCGATATCAGCTTGTTTCAAGGCAGGAGCATCGTTAACCCCATCACCGGTCATAGCAGATACTTTATCTTGATCTTGCCATGCACGAACGATACGGATTTTATTTTCTGGAGAAACACGAGCATATACAGAAATGTGTTCTAATTTGCTGTGTAATTCTTCTTCACTAAGAGCATCTAATTCTTGACCAGTTAAAGCGATGTCGCCTTCTTCAAAGATACCAATGTCACGAGCAATAGCACGAGCTGTTGTCTTGTGGTCGCCAGTGATCATAACAGTTTTGATTCCAGCACTTTTAGCTTCTGCAACAGCACCGTATACTGCTTCACGAGGAGGGTCGATCATAGCCATTAAACCAGCTAAAATCAATTCATTCTCATCATCAAAGCTCAATTCTTTTCCAGCAGGAAGTGGTTTGTAAGCAAATGCCAATACACGTAACGCGCGATCTGAGAATGCTTCATTTTGAGTTTGTAGTTCTTTTAGGCGGTCGTCAGTCAATTCAACGATTTCGCCATTTAACAACATTTTAGAGCTGCGGCCAAAGACTACATCCGGGCCGCCTTTTGTTAACATCAAACGTTCTCCGTCAATTGTGTGGGCAGTCGACATCAGTTTACGATCAGAGTCGAATGGCAATTCAGCTTCACGTGGATACTGACGGCGAATTTCTTCATATGGTTTGTTTAATTTGTTGCTGTATGCAATCATAGCAACTTCTGTTGGATCTCCTAGCTCTTGGCCTTCTTCATTGATATTAGAGTCATTAGCTAAAACAGCGATTTCCATTAAACGTTTTTCATCTGCTGTCCAAGAATCAGGAGTTGTACTGAATTTCCCAGATTGTCCATTTGGCAAGAAGTAATCAACAATGGTCATTTTGTTTTGAGTCAGCGTACCTGTTTTATCCGTACAAATGATACTTGTAGAACCTAACGTTTCAACAGCAGGCAATTTACGGATGATGGCATGTTTCTTCGCCATTTTATTTGTTCCTACAGATAATACGATCGTTACAATAGATTGCAGCGCTTCTGGAATAGCTGCAACTGCCACTGCTACAGCAAACATGAATGCATTAAGCAGTTCTGCTTGAACATCTGTAACATCGCCAAAGAATATACGAGCAGCTTGGATAGCAAAAATCAAAACACTTAATAGTAAGATACCAATACCTAATTTTTTACTGAAGGCATCTAATTTCTTTTGTAATGGTGTTTGTTTCGATGAAGCATCATCGATCAAGCTGGCAACTTTACCCATTTCAGTATTGTTACCAGTACCCGTAACTACGTATAGTCCACGTCCATAAGTAGTTAATGTTCCACTGAAGACCATATTAGAACGGTCACCTAAAGGAACATCTCCACTAAGTGAGTTTGTATTTTTTTCAGAAGCAACAGATTCCCCTGTCAACATGCCTTCTTCTATTTGCAAAGATCCGGCTTCGATCAAGCGTCCGTCAGCAGGAATATAATCCCCAGCATCTAAACTTACAACATCCCCGACAACCAATTCTCTTGCTTCAATAGTTACTTTTCTGCCGTTACGCAATACCTTAGCAGAAGGAGCAGACATATTTTTTAAAGCGTCTAACGAACCTTCAGCTTTTCTTGTTTGAACGACACTCAAAATAGAATTGATCATCAATACAGCAAATATAATAAGTGATTCAGTTACTTCACCAAGCAACATTTGAATAATGGCTACAATTAAAAGTACAATGACCATAGCATCTTTAAAAGTTTCTAAAAATAGTTTTAATACAGAATCTTTTTTCTTTTGTTTTAATTCGTTTAAACCGTCGCGCTCTTGTCTGCGCTTGACTTCTGCGTCTGATAAACCCTCTCTTGAAGCTTCAAAATCCTGATAAATCTGTTCCATATCTTTTTGGTAATTTTCCAAATTATACACCCTTTCATGATTGTCAAATTAGTAAGTTACTAGAATTGCAAAGGAGAACTCTAATCACTAAAGAGATAGCTGCAATATAATTCTTACACATAACATACTATTCTAGCTGTTTTTTCACAAGAAACAGAACTCGTACTTTGACTGTCAAAATGCCTTGTAATTTATTTTGGCAGCTGATCAGCTGGATTAAAATGTCCTATCTCGTAAACCAATTCCTCCTTAATGTTTATTGACTATGAAATCGAAAAAAAAAAAGAGACTTATGCGGATTGTTTATGGTTCAACAACTGCATAAGTCTCACTATTTAAGACAACACCAGTAGACCGTTACATCTACTTGCTGGTGATGTTGCCACAGCTTAAGCTGCAAGTTACTCCCTTATTGGAAACTATTCGATTTCATCGTAATTAAGTATATCGTATAATAAAACTTGGCGCAACAAAAAAAATGAAACTTTTGCTGAATTAATAAAGAGTAAAAAAACAAAAAATGAAAACGATTTAAAAAAGTTTGATTATTTTGAAGACAAATACAACTTTTTTTGTTATGCTTAAAAGTATAAAGTTATAAAATAAAAGTATAGTCATTTAAAAAGGAGCAAAAACGATGAAATATGAATTTCCAAAAAATTTCTGGTGGGGAACAGCAGCTAGTGGTCCACAAACTGAAGGTGTTTTTGAAGACGATAACAAAGGAGACAACATTTGGGATCACTGGTACAAAGAAAGTCCTGAGTTATTCTTCAATCAAGTAGGGCCAGACAAAACATCAGTATTCTATGAAAAGTTCAAAGAAGATATTCAAATGATGAAAGAAACTGGGCACAACACATTCCGTACATCCATTCAATGGAGTCGTTTGATTCCAAATGGTGTAGGAGCTGTCAATGAAACTGCTGTTAAGTTCTATAATGAAGTCATTGATGAATTGATCGCAAATGATATCGAACCATTTATCAATTTGTATCACTTTGATATGCCGATGAAGTTGCAAGAAAAAAGCGGTTGGGAAAATCGCGAAACAGTAGAAGCTTATGTAACTTTTGCTAAAACATGTTTTGAGTTATTTGGAGATCGCGTTAAAAAATGGTTTACACATAATGAGCCTATCGTTCCAGTTGAGGGAGGATATTTATATCAATTCCATTATCCAGCAATCGTAGATATGAAAAAAGCTGTACAAGTTGCTTATCATGAAGTCCTAGCAAGTGCTAAAGCAATCGAAGGTTATCATGAGATGAATTTAGGTGGAGAAATCGGGATCATCTTAAACCTAACACCCAGCTATCCACGTGATGAAAACAATCCTGAAGATGTCAAAGCAGCAAAAGCTGCAGATGCATTTTTCAACCGTTCGTTCTTAGATTCAGCTGTCAAAGGTGAATTTCCTAGTGACTTGGTAGAATTATTAAGCGAAATAGATATTTTGCCGGTCATCGAAGAGGGCGATCTAGACGTGATCAAGAAAAATACAGTCGATATCTTAGGAGTCAACTATTACCAACCTCGTCGTATCAAAGCGAAAGAATCTGCAACAAAATTAGCTGATGGTCCAATGCCAGATGATTACTTTGACAATTATGAAATGCCTGGTCGTAAAATGAACCCTTACCGTGGATGGGAAATCTACGAAAAAGGTGTGTACGATATTTTAACTAATTTACGTGAGAACTACGGCAACATTAAATGCTTTATTTCTGAAAATGGAATGGGTGTAGAAGGTGAAGAACGTTACGTAAACGAACAAGGTATCGTTGAAGATGATTACCGTATCGAATTTATCCAAGATCACTTAAAATATGTGCACAAAGCTATTCAAGAAGGAAGTAATGTTCGCGGATACCATATGTGGACATGTATGGATAACTGGTCATGGACAAATGCTTATAAAAACCGTTATGGGTTTATTGCTGTCGATTTAGATAATGAACACAAACGAACAATTAAAAAGAGTGGACGTTGGTTTAACGAAATGGCTAAAAATAATGGGTTTGAAGCATAATTCATAGGGTAAATTCAAAACTACGACTGTTGATTTTTCAATGGTCGTAGTTTTTTGATTCTATGACGTGAATCAGAATTAGAAGACGCTAACTGTTCTATATAATCAGTGAACAAGAGCTTTTTAAGTGGTTTAAAGCAATTTAGTTTTTGCGTTCCCTAATGTACTTTAAACCATGAAAAAGGTAATGCAAAAATTGTTTGCCTTACCTTTTAGGAGGAAATTTAAGGGAAAAGGAACGCAAATAAGTTTTGCATGCCTTTATGAAGCGGAATTCCTTAAAAAAGACACGCAAATTCAAATAAACTAATTTTTTACATAAGTGATTATTTTTCTAATTGGGTATTGTCCGGTGAGCTAAACGATTTATTCACGCTCTTATTAGACGCGTTGCAAAAATCACCTCACACTCCCAATACTCAATTAGAAAGTGTTAGGAAAAACACCTAACTTTTTCTAATTGGGTATTGTCCGGTGAGCTAAACGATTTTTTCACGCTCTTATTTTTGTGAACGTGATGTGAAATTTTCGGAAAAATATAAACTTATATTATAAAAGACTAGACATATAAAAAATAAATGATATACTTTGTATGTAAACGTTTGCTGTAAGTGGTATATAATTAAAAAAGGAAAAGAGGTATTTTACTTATGAATGGCTTTATTGACAAATTAAGTGAAAAATTGTTACCGATTGCAGGGAAGTTAGGGCAAAATAAATACTTGCTAGTTTTGCGAGATGCTTTTATGTTAGCTTTCCCAATCACAATGTTTGGTTCATTAGTAGTAGTTATCAACAATTTACCGTTCTTCAGTGATGATTTAAAAGGAACCTTAGGTACATTATTTGGTAATGGACAAAATGCTACAATGTCTATTATGACTATTTTTGTTACATTTGGTATAGGGTATTATTTATCTAAAACACATGATGTAGATCCTGTTTTTGGAGGAGCTGTATCTCTTGCATCTTACTTGATTTTAACTCCTTTTGTGACAACACTTGAATCTGGTGAAGTAGTAAATGGTGTTTTGACTTTGGACCGTTTAGGCGCTAAAGGGATGTTTGTTGGAATGATTGCCTCATTTATTGCAGCAGAAATCTACTGCAGAATCACGAAAAAAGGAATCGTTATCAAAATGCCGGACGGTGTTCCGACAGCTGTTTCTAAATCATTTGCAGCTATGATTCCCGCTATTATTACTTTAGGTATTTTCACAATTGTAAACGCCATTGTAACAGGCGCATTCAATACAAACTTGCACGACTTTGTATACAACGTGATCCAAGAACCATT
This sequence comes from Desemzia sp. RIT 804, assembly GCF_016892605.1. GTDB lineage: Bacteria > Bacillota > Bacilli > Lactobacillales > Carnobacteriaceae > Desemzia. The sequence goes on along the minus strand of NZ_JAFEMV010000002.1, from coordinate 395,921 downwards.
AACTGGTTTAGGTAGCGGATTACCAGCAACATTGATCGCAGTTTTCTTTGTTCAATTACTTTGGTTCTTTGGATTACACGGACAAATCATTGTTAACTCAGTAATGGATCCAATTTGGAATACATTGATGTTGGACAACTTAGAAGCGTATGAAGCTGGAAGAGAATTACCAAACATTGTAACAAAACCATTTATGGAAATGTACACTGTTGGTATGGGTGGATCTGGTAGTACATTGATCGTAGTTATTTTAATGGCTTTTGTAATGAAGAGTCGTCAAATGAAAGATGTAGGACGTTTAGCATTAGCTCCTGGTATCTTCAATGTTAACGAGCCTGTTATCTTTGGTATGCCGCTTGTGTTGAATGCAGCTATTTTCATTCCTTGGGTCTTAGCTCCATTGGTAACAACAACTTTAAACTATGTCGTAATGGATCTAGGTATTTTCCCGATTCCAACTGGGGTATCTGTACCATGGACCGTTCCGGTATTCTTTAACGGTATGTTAGCTACAAATTCTGCTATGGGTGGGGTTCTACAACTTATTAATATGGCTATCATCGGTGTTATCTGGTATCCATTCTTGAAAGTAGTAGATAAAACAAACCTTAAAGCAGTAGATTTAAGTACAGCAGAATAATATGTTGAAAAAAGACTAGTTTTTTGTCTAAAAAAACTAGTCTTTTTCTTTGCAATGGAGTATGCTAGGGGTAGAGTGGTAGAGCATAAGTCAGCGGAGGGAAAGCAATGATCAAATATGAAATGATAGCCAATAAAATCAGACAACGTATCCAAGAAGAATTTTATCCAGTAGATTCTTTAATACCGGATCAAATTTCTTTGGCAAAAGAATTCGGCGTAAGCAGAATGACTGTAAAAAAAGCAATGGATGTTCTTGCGCTAGAAGGATTGATTTTTCGAAAACGCGGTTCAGGAACTTATGTAAAGAAAACAGCTTTAAAAAATGGCTTAAATGCCAATGCAATGGAATATGAAGGCTTGACCAAACAGTTAGTAGGACATGAAGTTAAGGGAGAGATCATTTCTTTTTCTGTAGAATTTCCTGAAGATGAGATAAGAGAGACATTGATGATAGATAAACACGATCCAGTCTATAAAATCATTCGCTTACGGATCGTAGACGGCGAACCATATATCATTGAGCATACATTTATGAATGCCAATTTGATTCCAGGATTAAGTGAAGAAGCCTTGAATTCATCAATTTATCAGTATATCCATAATGAATTAGGGTTACAATTTGGAGGAGCATATCGTAAGATTCATGCAGCGAAATCGTCCAAATACGATCAAGAATACTTAGGCTGTGCTGCTGATGATCCAGTATTAGAAGTAGAACAAGTTGTCCATTTAGAAGATGGAACACCTTTTGAATATTCTAGAAGTCGAAATAGATACGACAAACGCAGTTATACAGTGGTTGATTTGCAAAGTAAAAACAAAGGCTAAATGATAAAGAAGAAGAGAGCAGGACAAAAGACGTTTTGACCATTGAATATAAGCCGGCCTTCCCTTATGAGATGCTTTTCTCATAAGGGAAGGCCGGCTTATAGGCATGTGGTCAGGCTTTTGGAACGCGTTTAAAAGCACCCACTTAGTATGTGACAGAGATAAAGTCTATTGTTCCAACTTCTTCTTCTTTGAAACAGTTCTCTATATTCTGTCTTTAAGAGTCAACTCTACCGGGCAATGATCTGAACCTATAATAGTGTTGTGTATTTTAGCATCTTCTAAGAATGGAGCTAGTCTTTTTGAAACACAGAAATAATCGATTCGCCAGCCGGCATTATTTTTACGAGCATTGAAGCGATAGTTCCACCAAGTATAGCTTCCTTCTGATTCTGGATAAAAATAGCGGTAAGTATCTATAAATCCATGGTTTAAAAGAGTTGTGAATTGAGCTCTTTCTTCATCAGAAAAACCAGCATTGCCACGATTACGTTGCGGATTTTTTAAATCAATGTCTTTATGAGCAACATTTAAGTCTCCGCAAAGAATAACGGGCTTTTTGGCATCTAATTTAGTTAAATAAGCTAAAAAATCTTTTTCCCAACGCATTCGGTAGTCAAGTCGCTTCAATTCAGATTGAGAATTTGGAGTATAACATGTGACAACGTAATAATCTATGTATTCCAAAGTTACGACTCTTCCTTCTGAGTCATGCTCAGGAACGCCGATTCCATAAGCAGCTGTCAGAGGTTCATGTTTAGTAAAAATAGCTGTTCCAGAGTAGCCTTTTTTCTCAGCGTAATCCCAAAAAGAATAATAACCGGGGATATCTAAATCAATTTGTCCTTCTTGAAGTTTGGTTTCTTGAAGGCAGAAAAAATCTGCGTCCAGCTCGGTAAAAATATCTAAGAAACCCTTATTTACAATAGCGCGCAATCCGTTGACATTCCAGGAAATTAGTTTCATTTATTAGTTTGCTCCTTTGATGTAAAATGGTACTATTATTGTACAGTAAACGAAAAAAAACTTGAAGTAGCTTTACTTATTAGTTTATCAAGAAAAACCATTAAAATAGCGAAATGAGGAAAAAAAGTGAAAATTGGGGTAGTAGGTTTAGGAAGTATAGCTCAAAAAGCGTATTTACCAGTCATGATGTCTATGAGCGAGGAAGTAGAGTGGCATTTTTATACACGCAATCAAGAAAAATTGGCTAAAATTGGTAAACAATACCGAGTGACCAATCTGCATGAGTCAATAGAATCAATGATAGAGAGTGGAGTTGAAGGAGTATTTATACACACTGCAACACATACTCATGCGGCATTGATCGAACAGTTTTTGGAAAATGGGATTCATGTTTATGTTGACAAGCCGATTAGTGAAAATCTGGATGAAGTAGAATCATTGTCAGCTTTAGCAGAAGAAAAAGAACTGATGTTGGTGGCTGGTTTTAATCGCCGATTTGCGCCGATGATCCAAGAATTGAAAAAAGTACCGCATAAAAATATGATCTTTATTCAAAAGAATAAACCTAATGGTTCGGGTACAGTTCAATTTGGGGTTTTTGATATGTTTATCCATGTCATTGATACAGCGTTGTACTTACTAGATGATGAGGTAGTGGAAATGTCCCATACTGTGACTGAAACGGACGGACAGTTAGAAAATTGTGTCGTGCAGGTGGAAACAGATCAAACGATGTGTATTGTTTCAATGAACTATAAAGCTGGAGCCAATCTCGAAGTGGCTGAAGTGCAATCACCTGAAGGAACGTACCGCGTTACGAATTTGACGGATTATGAAAGTGATTCTTATGGAGAACAAGAAACAAGAGCTTTTGGAGATTGGGAAAACACTCTTGAAAAAAGAGGGTTTGCTCCATTGATTCGTCAATATATTGAAGCTATAAAGACTGGGAAAAATCCAGTAAGCTTAGAATCTTCTTTCTTGAGTCACCAAATCTGTGCTGAAATCGTAGCTGAAAATGAATAAATAAGTAGAAAATAAAGGCTATCTATTTTATAGCGTTGGTAAAGAAAGCACTTAAGGAATTTCTAGAAGTTGGTGTTTAAGCAGCTTAGACTTTCTACCAACGTTATATAATGAGGAACCAAAATAAACCAAAAGTGGGAAGAAACTATTTCTACTTTTGGTTTATAGTGTTATGCTGCATGAACTACCATAAAAATCTGTAAAGGTAGATAATTTTTTGAAAGGAGGATCCCAGTATGATGATTGCAAATAAAATCCGCAGTTTATCACCATCTACTAAAATTGCTTTGAGTTTTCTAGTTATTATTTTTATCGGTTCTCTATTGCTGAGCATGCCTGTAAGCAATTTACCCACTTCAAATGTAGACTATTTTGACCACTTGTTTACATCAGTTTCTATGGTATGTGTGACAGGTCTTTTGACCACACCTATTGTGGCTACGTATAGTTTGTTTGGGAAAATCATTTGTATTATTTTGATGCAAGTCGGCGGCTTAGGTTTGATGACTATTTTAGCTGCTTTTATAGTTGGTGTAGGGAGGAAAATGACTTTTAGAGATACAATTGCCGTCAACGAAGCTCTTAACAGACACAAAGTAGGGGATTTTAGAAATTATTTAACATCTATTATTAAGTATACTGCTATTATTGAAGGCACAGCTTTTATTCTGTTAGCCTTTCGTTTTGTACCCAAATTTGGCTTGGGCGAAGGAATGTTTCATGCTCTATTTCTTGCTGTATCAGGCTTTAGTAATGCTGGATTTGATACTATGGGGACCAATAGTTTGCAAAACTATGTTCATGATCCTTTAGTGAACGGCGTGATGATAGGTTTAATCATTTTAGGAGGGATTGGTTTTTCAGTTTGGTTCGATGTTACGAAAAATGTTCAATCGATTGTTAAGAGATCTGTAAAAACGAATTTGGTAAAGAACTATAAACGATTACAAGTGCACTCTAGATTAGCCTTGAATATTTCAGCTATTTTGTTAGTTCTTAGTACCATAGTTTTTTTAGCCGTTGAATGGAATAATCCGAATAGTATTGGAACTTTTGATGTAGGCGAAAAATTATTGGCAGCAGGATTTCAAGCGGCAACATTCCGAACAGCTGGATTTACAACCATAAATTTTATGGACTTTAATAATTTTTCCATCTTTTTTTTCTTGTTGATAAGTTTTATAGGTGGTTCGCCAGGAGGAACGGCAGGTGGATTGAAAACCACTACAGTTGCATTGGTCATATTGCTGATGTACAACGAAATCAAAGGGCAAAAGTATGTCAATTATGCTTATCATACTATACCTTCAGAGACAGTTCGTCGTGCTTTAGTAGTTGTCATTACTTTTTTCCTTTGTTTTATGCTAGGAACAAGCTTTTTATTGATTTTCGAACAAAATCAAGCGCCTTTTCATTTGATGTTTGAAACGGCATCTGCCTTAACGACGATTGGTCTCACAATCAATTTAACGCCTAAGTTGTCTACAGCTAGTCAAGCCATTATCATGATTTTAATGTTTATTGGGAGAATTGGACCGATCACGATATTCTTAAGCCTAGGCAGAAGAAGTAAAAATCAAAAGAACCACAAATACGCAAAAACGAACATCTTGATTGGATAGAGAAATCTGTTAAATCACATAGTGATCAAGGCCATTAAATACCAAAAAAGAGCATGCAGTGAGGAATATTTCTTGATGAAAATAAATAGGTATTTCTAGAAAAAAATCACTTTACTTTTACTTTAGAAAGACTATAATACATTTGAACTTGAGAAATAATGAAAGAAGAGAATGGAATGTCTGTAAAAAAAATCAGGGGGATTCCTCCCGCACTTAAGATTGCTATTAGTTTTGCATTAGTTATTTTTTTAGGATCGCTGCTGTTATCTCTACCCATAAGCAATCTTGAAGTTTCACAAACTACTTATTTTGATAATTTATTTGCTGCAGTCTCCATGGTATGTGTGACCGGTTTGTTTACATTATCAGTTGCATCATCCTACACTATTTTTGGTCAAATTGTGTGCATCATTTTAATGCAAATAGGTGGACTTGGTTTAATGACCTTACTAGCGGCTTTTATTTCAAAATTAGGCAGAAAAATGAATTACTCAGATACGATCGCAGTAAAAGAAGCGTTAAATCGAGATAAATTAAGCAATTTTAATATTTATTTAGGCTCTATTATTAAGTACACGATGTTCATTGAGGGAACCGGTATGATACTATTATCTTTTAGATTTGTGCCAGAATTCGGTCTGGCTAAGGGGCTTTTTGTGTCCTTATTTTTAGCTGTATCAGGATTTTGTAATGCTGGTTTTGACAATATAGGGGCGATCAGTCTTCAAGAATACGTACATGATCCCTTGGTGAATTTAGTCATTATATCATTGATCATATTAGGCGGCATTGGTTTTTCTGTATGGTTTGATGTGACTCATAATTTTCAATCAATCATAAAAAATAAATTTCAAAAAGGGTGGAAACGTTCCTACCGTTTATTAAAAACACACACGCGCTTAGCGATCAATATGACAGTTGGTTTGATCGTGGTTGGAACGCTTGTCTTTTTATTGGTCGAATGGAATAATCCAAACACTATCGGAAATTATACTTTTGGAGAAAAAGTGCTGGCTTCGCTATTCCAAACTGTAACGATGAGAACTGCTGGATTTGCTACAGTTGATTATGAGCAAGTTGAACCTTTCTCGCTCTTATTTTTTGTGTTTACTATGTTTATTGGTGGATCTCCAGGTGGAGCAGCTGGTGGTATCAAAACGACAACCTTTGCTTTAATCTTTTTATTGATCATTAATGAAATCAAAGGACAAAAACACATTAATTATGCTAATCATACTATTCCAATTGAAGTCATACGTCGCGCAATTGTTGTGGTAGCTACATTCACTGCTTTTCTACTGGGCGGTGTTAGTATTTTGATGCTGTTTGAGGACCAACCCTTCTTGTATTTACTTTTTGAAACGGTGTCTGCTTTAGCGACAGTAGGAGTTAGTGTGAATTTAACTCCTGATTTATCTACATTTAGCCATGTTGTGTTGATGGTTCTAATGTATGTTGGTAGAATTGGACCCATTACGATATTATTAAGCCTAAGTAGAAACAATAAAAAAACAAAAGATAAATTATTTGCAAAAACGACAATTTTAATTGGTTAGGAGATATTTAAATGGCAGTAAAAACAATTGGTGTACTAGGACTTGGAGTTTTTGGATCATCAATAGCAAAAGAATTAAATGATTTTGATTGTGAAGTTATTGCAATCGATAAAGATATAGACAATATTGAACGTATCGAACCCTATGTAACTCAAGCTGTACAAGGCAACATTACTGATTTAGATTTTTTACAAAGTGTAGGAATGGAAAATTGTGATGTAGCTGTAGTTGCAACAGGAACAAGTCTAGAAGCTAGTGTTTTGGCTGTTATGAACTGTAAGAAATTAGGTATACCTATCATTATAGCAAAAGCCAAAAATAAATCTTTTATGGAAGTACTCCTTGAAATTGGAGCTACAAAAGTTATTCGTCCAGAAAAAGAAGCTGGAACTCGTGTAGCAAAAAGTGTATTAAGAAGACACATCACGGATATTGTGGATTTGGACGAAGACTATGCAGTAATTGAATTTGTTCCTCCAGTACCATGGATCGGAAAAACACTAGATGAACTAGACTTAAGAAAACGATATGAGATAAATATTATCGGGATTAGAAGAACTTCTCAAAAACGGATGGATGTATCTTTTGGTCCGGATTATCGCATTGAAGAAGGCACTGTACTAGTAGGGATAGCAGAATCAGAAATATTCGAACGCTACGACTACCTCAATAAATTAAAATAAGAGCGCTGAGAAAATTGTTTAGCTCGCCGGACATCTCATCGCTACGACAGTTTGGTATTTTTCCAAACAGTCGTAGCGATGAGATGTCCGGCGAGCTGCCTTTTGCAATGCGTCTAAGAGCGTGTAGTAACCCGTTTAGGCAAGTTCTTAAAGCAATCCAAAAATATTCATAAGAGATGCAACGAGATTAAATAACTCGCTGCATCTTTTTTTGTTCAAAAGTTATTCTAAAAAGCGTCTAAAAAACGGCAAATTTAGCAAAGCAAGCTACAAAAAAACAACATTGCATGGTAAACTACAAAATAAGAATAAAAATTACATTTTTTCAGCAAATACATTTGCTGAGTTTATTATAAAGTAGAGTATCAGCTCTATTCACACGAAAGGGTAATTAAACGCGATGGTAATTGAAGAATTTAAAAAGTATTTCCCAAATATGATTGTAAAAGAAAATGAACCTTTATCACTATACACATATACTAAAACAGGAGGCCCTGCTGACATTTTAGTATTTCCGACAACTATAGAAGAAGTCAGAAATGTTATAGAGTGGATCAATAAAGAACAACTGCCTTTGACTGTTCTTGGCAATGCAAGCAACCTTATTGTTAAAGACGGCGGCATTCGAGGAGTTGTCTTGATTTTAACTAAGATGAAAGAGATCCAAATCGAAAAGAAAAAAGTGGTCGTTCAAAGTGGAGCACGTTTGATCGATACGTCTTATGCTGCCTATGAAGCTGAACTTACTGGTTTGGAATTCGCTTGCGGGATCCCTGGGAGCATCGGCGGAGCGGTCTATATGAACGCCGGAGCTTACGAAGGCGAAGTTAGTGAGACGATCGAATCGGTTACTGTACTGACGCGTGCAGGCGAGCTAAAGACATTAGCAAATGAGGATTTGGATTTTAGCTATCGTCACAGTGCTATTCAAGAAAGCCATGATATTGTATTAGAAGTTGTTTTTTCGCTTGATAATGGAAAGAAAAAGGCTATTAAAGAACGAATGGATGAATTAACTTTGTTAAGAGAGTCCAAACAACCTTTAGAGCATCCTTCTTGCGGGAGTGTTTTCAAACGTCCAACAGGGTATTTCACTGGTAAGTTGATTCAGGAAGCTGGTTTACAAGGATTGGTATGGGGTGGAGCACAAATCTCTGAAAAACATGCTGGGTTTATTGTGAATATCGACCATGCCACAGCCACTGATTACATTGAATTAATTGAACACATTAAGGAAGTTATCTTAGAAAAAAACCAAGTACAGCTAGAGACTGAAGTACGTATTATTGGTGAAGACCTTGTAAGAGAATTTTCTTGATCGCCATCTTGGAGATTAAGAAAAAAGTATTTGTTAGAAAAATGTTTTCGATCTACTAAATTAAATAAGCCTAAAGTAAAAGCCATTTCTATTAATGAAGACTCATTAGTAGAAGTGGCTTTTATTGTAGTTAATAAGCTTTTGCGTTCCTTTTAGTAGAGTTCAGCTTTTAAAATGGAAGGTAAAAGTTAGTTATGTTACGTTTCTTGAAAATTCAAGTTAAAAACGGAACGCAAACAATAATTGTGTTCCCAGTTTAAACTTTTAGGTCTCAAAATGAAACGCAAACCAACACTAACACCCTATAAGGATGTTTTTCGTGATTAAACGAATACTAGCCTCCACATAAGATCAAAATCTGGCGTAGCTTAAAAAGCCCGTGATCTAGAAACACCCTGAATAAGTCTTTTTACACAAATTAGAATAGAAATACTATCAAAAAAATTGTCTTTTTCATTCAATTTTGTATTGCTTTTTTAACAAAACTGCCTATAATAAGAAGAGGTTTTACTAAACAAAATAATTAGTGACAGAAAACTTTTGTGCTATTTAGTTTAATAATAGTAAACAAAAAAAGGATGTAGAAAAATGGAAATTGGCAATCGAATCAAGAATTTACGGATTCAAAAAAAACTTACCCAAGAGGAATTAGCAGAACGTACGAATCTAAGTAAAGGGTATATTTCGCAAGTAGAAAGAGATTTGAGCATGCCATCAATGGATGTATTTTTTGATATGTTAGAGGTTCTAGGTTGTAGTCCAAAAGATTTTTTTGACGAAGAACAAGAAGAACAAAGAGTGGTATACAAAAAGAATGAGCGCACACACTTTGAATCGGTAGACGGCCAATATACTATCCAATGGTTAGTTCCAGAATCCAATGAAAATGAAATGGAACCCATCGAACTGACCTTAGAAAAAAACGGAGCTTTTAAAGAGTTCTCTCCTTCAATGGCGGAGACTTTTGCTTATGTGACCAAAGGAGCTGTGTGTATCGAAATTGGAATGAATCGTTATTATGCTAAAAAAGGTGACGCAATCTATTATCATGCTAATGATACTCATCAAATATTTAATCAAGCAGATGGTGAAAGTCATTTGTTGATGGTCGTCACAGAATCGTATCTTTAAGCTATAAAAGCTTTCTTACTTGTATTTCAAAAAAATATCCACTAAATTGGAACAAAAAGGAGATTAGTGAAAAATGCCAGAAAATGCCATTATTACGTTTAAAAATGTAAAAAAACAATATGAAGATGATGTCATATTAAAAAATATCAGTTTTGATATTGAACGTGGAAAATTTTATACCTTGTTAGGTCCATCTGGTTGTGGAAAAACGACCATTTTAAATTTGATTGCTGGATTTACGGAGGTCTCTGATGGAGCGATCACCATCAATGGCGAAAAAGTAAATGATATTCCACCAAATAAACGTACAGTCAATACAGTTTTCCAAGACTATGCTTTATTTCCGCATATGAGTGTGTTTGAGAATATCGCTTTTGGCTTGAGAATCAAAAAATTAGACAACAAAACAATCAAAGAAAAAGTTGAAGCTGTGTTGAAAATGATGCGTTTGTCTGGCTATGAAAATCGTTCCATCAGTGAAATGTCTGGAGGACAGAGACAACGAGTAGCCATTGCTCGAGCTTTAGTTAATGAGCCAGATGTATTGCTACTGGATGAGCCACTGTCTGCACTGGATTTGAAGTTAAGAACAGATATGCAATATGAATTGCGTGAACTGCAACAACGTTTAGGGATCACGTTTATTTTCGTAACCCACGATCAAGAAGAGGCGTTAGCCATGAGTGACGAGATTTTCGTTATGAAAGAAGGCAAAATCGTTCAAAGCGGAACACCTGTAGACATTTACGATGAGCCGATCAACCGCTATGTAGCTGACTTTATCGGGGAAAGCAACATTGTTGAAGGAACGATGATCCAAGATTACGAGATTTCGTTTGTCGGTCGTACATTTGAATGTGTAGATGCTGGGATGTCGCCAAATGAAAAAGTAGAAGTTGTGATTCGTCCTGAAGACCTAGTGCTGACAACTACAGACAAAGGAAAATTAACAGTTAAAGTAGATACACAACTATTCCGTGGTGTGCATTACGAAATCATCGGTTACGATGCAGAAGGAAATGAATGGATGGTTCATTCAACAAAGAAAGCAACAGTAGGAGATATGGTAGGACTGCACTTTGGTCCAGAAGATATCCACGTTATGCGTTTTGGAGAAACAGAAAAAGAATTTGATGCACGTTTAGAAAGCTACGAAGAGGAATAAGGAGGAGACGGATTTGAAACAAACAAAAGCCTTTTATTTTGCACCGTATTCGATTTGGCTGCTCTTATTTGTGGTAGCTCCTTTAGTGTTGATTTTGTACCAATCGTTTTTTGATATTCAAGGGAACTTTACGTTTGCCAATTATGCTACGTACTTTCAATCGGGTACTTATTTAACGATGACATTCAATTCGATATTTTATGCTTTTTTAATTACATTATTTACCTTGCTTATCAGCTATCCTACAGCTTATTTATTGGTAAAAACTAAGCACAAACAATTGTGGTTGCTGCTGATCATATTACCAACATGGATCAATTTATTGTTAAAAGCGTACGCCTTTATTGGAATTTTCAGTATGAATGGAACAGTCAATGATTTCTTGGTGTTTACTGGAATCGGACGCCAGCAGATTTTATTTACGGACGTTAGTTTTTTATTAGTAGCTTCATATATTGAAATTCCATTTATGATCTTACCGATCTACAATGCATTGGAGGAAATGAATCCATCTTATATTAAAGCGAGTTCTGATTTAGGTGCTAATAATTGGGAAACTTTTAGACGGGTTATTTTTCCTTTATCATTGAATGGAGTTAAAAGTGGAGTGCAAGCTGTTTTTATTCCTTCTTTATCTCTGTTCATGTTGACCAGATTAATTGGCGGAAATCGCGTGATTACGTTAGGGACAGCTATTGAACAACACTTTTTAGTGACGGAAAACTGGGGTATGGGTTCCACTATTGGTGTCGTTTTGATCGTAGCGATGTTTTTAATGATGTTAGTGACAGGAGAAAAGAAAAAGAAGGGAGCGTTTCGTAAATAATGGCAAAAAAGACATTTAAATGGAGCAATCTTTATTTACTGCTTGTTTTCGCCTTGTTGTACGCTCCCATCATGTATTTGATTTTTTATTCCTTCAATGATGGTGGAACCATGACTTCTTTTACTGGTTTTACATGGGACAATTATACTGCTGTTTTTGAAGATTCACGTTTAATGGGAATCGTGTTAGATACTTTATTAGTCGCTTTATTGTCTTCGTTGCTAGCGGCTATTATTGGAACATTAGGAGCTATTGGTGTGTATTTGGTGAAACAACGGAAAACCCGCAATACATTGTTGAGCATGAACAATATTTTATTGGTTTCTCCTGATGTCATCATTGGGGCAAGTTTTTTGATCTTATTTACATTTATTGGGTTTAGATTAGGTTTCACTTCGGTATTGTTATCTCATGTAGCTTTCAGTATTCCGATCGTAGTTTTAATGGTCTTGCCAAAACTACAAGAAATGAACCCGACGATGATCAAAGCGGCTCATGATTTAGGCGCTAATAACTGGCAAGTACTGACTAAAATTGTTTTGCCGGCAATTACTCCCGGGATTTTAGCAGGTTACTTTATGGCGTTCACTTACTCTTTAGATGATTTTGCGGTAACCTTCTTTGTAACTGGAAATGGGTTCAGCACACTTGCTGTGGAGATCTATTCTCGTGCTCGTCAAGGAGTATCCCTAGAAATCAATGCTTTGAGTACATTGATGTTTTTATTTGCTCTGATTTTAGTCGTTGGCTACTACTTTATCCAACAATACAGTATCAACAAGAAACACAAGCAACAACATGGAAGAAAAGGTAAAGAGGCGGTGACTTTACTATGAAACGATTAGTTACACTAGCAGCTGTTATACTGGCAGCTTGCGGAGTACTGTATTATTCTTCCAATAAATTAGATCAAGCGCAAGGAATGACAGGATATAATACATTGAATCTATACAACTGGGGAGATTATATCGACCCAGATTTGATCACCAAATTTGAAGAAGAAACAGGGTATGTAGTGTCTTATGAAACGTTTGATTCAAATGAGGCAATGTATACCAAAGTCAACCAAGGCGGGACGGCATATGATTTAGTTGTCCCTAGTGAATACATGATTGAACGTATGATCGATGAAGAAATGCTGATTGAACTGGATCATTCAAAAATCGAAGGTCTAGAACACTTGGATCCGGATTTATTGGATATGGCTTTTGATCCTGAGAATCGCTATTCGATTCCTTATTTCTGGGGAACATTAGGAATTGTCTACAATACGAAATTTGTCGAGGAAGGCTCTATTGAACATTGGGATGATCTATGGGACCCTCGTTTTAAAGATGATGTCATGTTGATTGACGGAGCTAGAGAAATAATGGGATTGGCTTTAAATAGCCTAGGATATTCCGTTAATTCTAAAGATGACGCGGAATTAGCAGAAGCAGCGGAAAAATTGGATTCACTCACTACAAACGTAAAAGCTGTTGTAGCAGATGAAATCAAGATGTATATGATCCAAGAAGAAAGTTCAGTAGCGGTAACATTTTCTGGAGAAGTAGCGGATATGATGTGGGAAAATGAAAATCTGCGTTACGTTATTCCGCCAGAAGGTTCAAATCTTTGGTTTGATAATTTTGTCATTCCGAAGACAGCTCAAAATGTAGAAGCTGCATATGCCTTTATCAATTTTATGCTGGAACCGGAAAATGCTGCTCAAAATGCAGAGTATGTTGGGTATTCTACACCAAGTGCATCAGCAGTAGAATTGATGCCGGCTGAAATCATCGAGGATGAACAATTTTATCCATCTGATGAAACAATGGAACATTTAGAAGTTTATGAAAATCTAGGACAAGAGTATATTGGGATCTACAATGATTATTTCTTGAAATTTAAAATGCATCGTAATTAATAAAATTGAAAGTACACCAATCGATAATAAGATTGGTGTGCTTTTTTATGGTTCTTTGTCAAATAACGTTGATGGAGAAATTCCTTCAGGAAGTTCTAGAAGTTAGTGTTTAAGCAGCTTAGACTTTCTACCAACGTTATATTAATGAAGAACTTTTGTATTTAATTGCGCCATAACAAAATAATAAGAACATACCTTTTTATTTTTTTATTTTACCCATAAAAAGTAGATTGGTTAGAGAAAGTTAAGCAGAATCACATGTTATAATAAGTTTTCAAACAAATAAAAAAAGAGTATGATAGAATACGGAGGATGTTTGAAAAAAAACTATGCTTTAGGAGAGTTGTTTAAGCTAAAAGTGTAGATTCATAGATAAGGTTAAGGTGTAAATATGGAGAACGAATCAGCAAAAGAGTTGTGGGAAAGTTTTCAGCAGCAAATACCGAATTTACCAGAGCAATACGATGTTTGGTCTTTTGGAGATTCAAAAGAATTAGCAGATAAATCAGCTGCTTTAGTCTTAGCAGGCTTAAAAACAGCTACTTGTAGTTTAAAGAGATTGTACGATATTGAAGGAGCGGATTTGCCAAGAGTTGGAATTTATTCAGTAATTCTTGATGGAGATGGCCAAGCAGTAGGGATTATTCAAAATTTAGAGGTTTTTGTTTTTGCATTTGATGAAGTTACCGAAGATGTTGCTATCGCAGAAGGAGACCGTACAGTTGATTATTGGACGGAAGCTCACAAAGAGTTTTTTAAAAGAGAATGCCAATCTACTGGTGAATCTTTTTCAACAAAAATGGAAGTTGTTTTTGAACGATTTGAATTGGTGTACGCAGCATAATCAAATGATAATAAAAGGGGAATTGCCTAATGGACTTAAAGCAAATGGTTGGAGAAAAAGCAGCAGAATTTGTGAAAGATGGTATGGTAGTTGGTTTAGGAACGGGATCAACGGCTTATTATATGGTTGAAGCAATCGGAAAACGTGTAAAAGAAGGATTGAATATTATTGGTGTAACTACTTCTAATCGTACACAAGAACAAGCTGAAGCATTAGGAATTCCTTTAAAAAGCGTTGATGAAATTGATCGGATCGATATCACCATAGATGGGGCAGATGAAATCAGCCAAGCTTACCAAGGAATAAAAGGTGGAGGAGCAGCTCATTTATTTGAAAAGATCGTTGCGGATAATTCAGATAAAGTGATCTGGATCGTAGATGACAGTAAAATGGTCGAAGAGTTAGGTGCCTTCCCATTGCCTGTCGAAGTTATCCCTTATGGCAGTCAGCAATTGTATCGTTTGTTTGAGGATAAAGGGTACAAACCAACTTTTAGGCAAGATACGAATGAAGAACTGCTGATGACAGATGCAGGGCATTATATCATTGATCTACATATGGAAAGAATCGAACGCCCCCATGAACTAGCAGAATGGTTAGATGGATTAACGGGCGTTGTAGAACATGGTCTATTCTTAGATCGTGTCAACACGATCATTGTTGGAAGCGAATCAGGTGTAGAAATTATAGAAGCCAGATAAATGAAAAGTCTTTTTCTCAATCATAAGATGAGGAAAAGACTTTTGTTGTTGTATCCCTTTGAGGAGAAAGGGTGAAATTCTTCTCATATTTCAGCGAATAGAAAGCGGTTCCCGTTATAAGTATGGTAAAATAATTTTGTAACAGCGACAAGGAGATGATGTTGAGTGAGAATGGTAGACTTGATCCAAAAAAAACAACAAGGTAAAGAATTGACCACTGAAGAAATTCAATGGATGATAGAACAATACACAACCAATGAAATACCAGATTACCAAATGAGCGCCATGCTGATGGCGATTTATTTTGAAGATATGACAGATGCCGAGCGCGGAGCTTTAACGATGAGTATGGTAAAATCTGGCGATGAAATCGATTTGTCTCAAATTGCAGGTGTAAAGGTAGATAAACACTCCACTGGTGGAGTCGGTGACACAACGACTTTGATTTTAGCTCCATTAGTAGCCAGCGTAGGCGTTCCAATCGCTAAGATGAGCGGAAGAGGCTTAGGTCACACTGGCGGTACGATCGACAAATTAGAGGCGATCCCAGGGTTCCATGTAGAATTGAGCCAAGAAGAATTTGTGGAACAAGTAAATAAACACAAAGTTGCTGTTGTGGGACAATCTGGAAACTTAACGCCGGCGGATAAAAAATTGTATGCGTTAAGAGACGTAACCAGTACGGTAGAATCTATTCCGTTGATCGCCAGCTCCATTATGAGTAAAAAAATCGCAGCGGGTGCAGACGCAATTGTGTTAGACGTAAAAACAGGTGCTGGTGCATTTATGAAGACTCCAGAAGCTGCTCGTGAACTAGCAGAAGCGATGGTGAAAATTGGAAATCATGTTGGAAGAAAAACGATGGCAGTTATTTCAGATATGAGCCAACCTCTAGGATTTGCTATCGGGAATGCTTTAGAAGTTCAAGAAGCCATTGATACCTTAAAAGGTCACGGACCAGCAGATGTGGTGGATTTGTGCTTAACGTTGGGCAGCCAAATGGCTCATCTAGCTGGAGTAGGTAAAAATCTGGACGAAGCAAGAGAGATCTTGAAAGAAAACTTAGAAAACGGGGAAGCGCTGAAAGTCTTCAAAACCTTTGTGGCAGCACAAGGCGGAGATCCGGCTGTTGCAGATGATCCAGAATTATTACCTAAAGCAGCTTACCAAACGGAAGTTTTAGCCAATAAAGACGGCTATTTGGCTGAATTGGTTGCCGATGAGTTAGGGGTTGCTTCCATGATGTTGGGTGCAGGACGTGCAACTAAAGAAAGCGAGATTGATTTAGCTGTTGGATTAGTATTGCATAAAAAAGTGGGAGACCCTGTTAAAAAAGGGGAATCTTTATTGACTATCCACAGCAATCAAGAAGAAGTTCCAGATGTAGAACAAAAAATATGGGAATGCATTACGATCGCTGATAAAGCTGAACCCTTGCCATTGATTTACGATGTTTTAGTTGGTGAATAAACAATAGATAAAACACGTTGACCGTCTTATTTTTACTGACGCTCAACGTGTTTTTTGCGGATAACTACTTTATGGTGTTGGCAAAGAAATTTCTTCCAGGAATTCCTGAAGTTGGTGTTTAAGCAACTCAGACTTTCTGCAACAGTAGATGATGAAGAACTTTTTTCTTACTATAATCTAGCGATAAAATGAATCACTGCTAGATGGAGTGGGTAATAAGCGTAGCCTAAAAATTTTGGAACTCGTATCAAGTGAAGACGAAAAGGAAGCAGTATTGGGATCAAAGCCAAGACAGCATAAATTTGAATGGTCCCTAATTCAGGGATGTGTAAAAGGAAGTAAGCTAAAATACCAAGATATCGGTTTTCGAAAACCAATATATAAATAGCCCAGCCTAAGAGAAATCCATAGATACCGTACTCAACGAAATAACTTGCTATCAAACAGGGCAGAAAAAAACGTTTGTCTTTCATTGAGAGAGCAAACAAAGCTAGGGAAAATAAAATATTGATTCTTCCTAAGGTAACAGGAATGGAAATGATACCAAAAAGCACTAATTGAAAGAGATAACGGTTAAAGTTACGTGTGCGTTGTGCCCCTAGTACAGTAGTGTACAAAAATAAAGGAAACGCGATTCGGCCGATAACACGCAGCATAACAAATTGCGGTAAAAGATAAGCTCCTATATGATCGATAGTCATGATAATGATCGCTAACCATTTAATTAAATTACTTTTTTCATCAAAGCTATGGGATTGCATCGAAATGGTTTCCATTGTGTCCCTCCAGTTTTCTAAAAGTATATGTTTTATTATACAAAAGAACTAAGCGAATAATATAATAATTCATCTTTCTCGAAAAAAATAAAATCGATTATGCTATAATGATTTTTAATATTTAGATTTGGGGGGGAAGAGAGTGGGAAAAAAAGAATGGTTGGAAGGGTTCAAAAAAATCTATCCTGTCATGATCAGTTATGTTCCGTTAGGTTTAGCGTGCGGCATGCTGTTATATGAGGCAGGAATAGGATTATGGGGAATATTTTTAATGAGTCTGCTGGTTTTTGCCGGTGCAGGACAATTTATGGCAGCTTCAATGCTTTCAGCTGGTGCTACGATGCCTTCTATTGTCATCATGACGTTTTTTTTAAATTTAAGACATTTATTAATGAGTTCCAGCATAGCGCCGTTCTTTAAAAAACGCTCGGTGCCTTTTTTAATGTTGTTTAGTCACACATTAGCGGATGAAGCTTATGCTATCAACTACAATCAGTTTCAAACGGATAAAGAATGGAGACCTGAAGAAGCCTTGTCAGCTAATCTGTTGGCATACTCTAGCTGGGTGGGAAGTACAGTTGTTGGGGGCTATATAGGCAGCTCTTTTTCGATGAATACCGTCATCATGAATTATGTATTGATCGCAATGTTTACGTGTATGTTAGTGAATCAATTTGTATCTAAAATCTTTGTTCTTGTTGGTATTTTGTCTGGCGTACTTGCAGTGATCTTAATGGTGATACTACATCACAACATTTCATTGGTGATTGCCGCGGTTTTGGCTTCCTTTATAGGGTACCTGTTAGATGAACAAAGAGAGAAGAAAAGAACTGTGGAAGGAGATGCGATTCAAGATGAATAGTAATCTGTTGGGGTTGATTTTAGGAATGGCAGTGGTGACTTATTTCCCACGGTTTATTCCTATGCTGGTTCTCAGCAATCGCCAGATCCCTAAGAAATTAGCGAAATGGATGTCTTTTATACCTGTCTCTATTTTTGCGGCATTGGTTTTTTCGGATGTCTTTTTTTGGAACAGTGAAGTGAACGTAAACCCTATAGAAAATGTAAAATTACTTCCAACAGTGCTTGTCTTTTACATAGCTTATAAGACACAGAGCTTACTCTGGTCGATGGTATTTGGAATTATTGGTATTAGTTTTATGATTTGGTTTTTCTAAGAGCTCTATCCTTATAGAATGGAAAAACGAAATTGGATAAATAGCTTTCGTGTTACAATGGGCGTAGAAAATTAGATGGAGGCTTTTAGCATGGTAAATCAAAATCGAGAAGTAAAAAAAAGCTGGGAATCTAAAGTGATTCAGACACACCGTGTATTCCCTGGAGATGTCAACTCGCATCGGACTTTATTTGGCGGGAAATTAATGAGTTATATTGATGATACAGCATCCATATCTGCTTCACGTCATAGTCGCAGCGATGTCGTCACTGCTTCGATGGACACGTTGGATTTTTTACATCCGCTTAATGAAAATCATTCAGTTTGTATAGAAAGTTATGTAACAGGGGCAGGCTCAACTTCAATGGAAGTTTTTTGCAAGATTATGGGCGAAGATTTATCTAGTGGGGAACGTTATTTGGCTGCCACCAGCTTCATCACTTTTGTAGCTGTCGCTAAAGAAAAAGGGGAAAAACAACTAGTACCTTTAGTTGAACCAAGTACTAAAGAAGAAAAGTTTGTTTGTGAAGGATATGAAGCAAGAAAAGCGCAACGGATGTCTAGTCGTTCGTTCCATGAACAATTTGCGCAAACGATCACTGATCAATTGCCGTGGTCAAACTAAACAATTACTAAAAAACTGCTTAAACATAGGAAGTTATACCCTAATGTTTAAGCAGATTTGTATTTATTTTTTGATGACGACTAATGTTCTGCCAGTCATTTTTCCAGCTAATATTTTTTCAAACGCCTCAGGTAGACCTGCTAAATCGATTTCTTGATCGACCATATCAGTTAATGTAGTTGGCTTCCATTCTGAAGCTAATAAATGCCATAATTTAAGTCTAAGAGGTAATGGACAGTTTACCGAATCGACTCCAATCAAACGAATCCCTCGAAGAATAAAAGGCAACACAGTCGATTCAAAATGATTTCCACCTGCATTACCACTCAATGCAACAGCACCAAAACTTTTTACTTGAGCAAATAGATGAGGTAACTGTTCGCCACCAACTGGGTCAACCACACCCGCCCAGCGCTGTTTAGCTAAAGGTTTTGCCGGCTCTAATCGAATCTCGTCAGGGTGAAGAATCTGTTGTGCGCCTAGACGTGTTAAATAATCTGCAGCTTGTTCTTTTTTCCGACTTACAGTTGCAACTGTATAGTTGAGTTTAGCTAAAATCGAAACTGCAAAACTACCTACACCACCCGTTGCTCCTTGAACTAAGATGTCTCCTTTGTCCGGTTTCGCTCCAGATTCCTCTAAATAATAAATAGATTGAGCAGCAGTAAAGCCCGCTGTTCCGATTATCATGGCTTCTTTTAAAGACAGACCTTCTGGCAAAGGAACCACCCATTCACTAGGCACGCGGGCGTACTCGCTGTATCCGCCGTAGTGACCGACGCCTAATTTGTAACTTGTGACGATCACTTTATCTCCAACTTGAAAGTCTTCTGAATCAGAAGAAACAACGACACCGCTCAAATCAATCCCTAGAACCATAGGATAATTTCTGATCACACCAGTGCCGGTTTTAGAAGCCAATGCATCTTTATAGTTCACACACGAATAATGAACTTCAATCAACACCTCGCCTTCTGGCAGATCATCCACTCCAATAGAACGCAACTTTGTTTGAACTTCACCATTTACTGAATTCACAAAAAGACTTTGAAACTCATGCATACAATCCCTCTTTTCGATGTAATATCAATCCTATTGTACTCTATGAAAGTATCGAGAACAAAAGAATCCTCTTTAATTTGTTTATTTTGTTTGCTTAAGTAGGATAAGAAAGAGGGGAAAAGAGGTAAATTTATCAGCTGTTACGGGTAAATTAGACAACACTTATGGCGAAGGGGGACAGCCACCGCCATAAAAAAGAACGAGACCAATGAGTGGTCTCGTTCTTTTTCGCTTCTTCATCATTTAACGTTAGTAGAAAGATTAACTTACTTAAATACTCTCCTCTAGAAATTCCGGTTCTGCACCATTTGACGTTGGTAAGTAAAAAATAGATTTTTTTTAACTCTAAACCTTTTAGAAACTCACTCCTAGAAATTTCTGCAGGGATATGGGGTGGCTTTCCATAAGCAATCCCATAGACTGGAGGAAATTTCTTTACCAACGCCATAAAATAGATAACTTCTTTTTCAAGAGCAACTATCTTAATCAAACAATTGGTTTCTTCGAGCAAAAGAGCGATAATCAATATCTCTTGCTTCACACCAATCTCTTACAGGACCAGTGATGATTAAATCAGTCTTTTGCAAATCAGCAACCGATTCAGCTCCTAGTAGAGTCATTACAGCCACTAACTGCTCTTTAATTTGCTCAACATGAGCAATCGTTTCATCGACACCATGTTGTAAAACATAATGCAAGAAGTAACCAGAAATACCGGCTGCATGAGCTCCTAGCGATAAACTTTTTAAGATATCCATTTGCGTACGAATACCTCCTGAAGCCAATATTTCTGTCGAGCCCATAAGTGGTTGGGCTTCAAGAAGAGAAATTGCAGTAGATTGTCCCCAATCTTCTAAAAAGTCCATTGAATTCTTGGTTCGGCGGTAGTTTTCGATTTGAGCAAAATTAGTTCCGCCTTTTCCACTAACATCAATAGTTTTTACCCCAATTGATGCTAGCTGCTGCATCGTCTCGCGACTCATTCCAAAGCCGACTTCTTTAACAATAACAGGCACATCTACACCTTTTACGATTTGTTCTAACTTGGTCAGCCAAGAAGAGAAGTCTCTGTCTCCTTCAGGCATCACGATTTCTTGTGGAGTATTCAAATGGATCTGTAATCCATTAGCTTGGATCAAGTTGATAGCTTTTTTAGCATTTTCCAGCGTTTGACCGCCGCCTAAATTAGCTAAAATTTGTCCATTTGGATTAGTTTCACGAATAATCGTAAAACTATCTGCCACAGATGGATCTTTCAAACCAGCGCTTAATGATCCAGAAGCCATTAGTAGGCCAGTTTCTCTAGCCACTGTAGCTAATTTTTCATTGACTTTCTTTGTCCATGAACTTCCGCCAGTCATAGCATTGATATAGAACGGTTGAGTCATGGATAGTCCAGCAAAAGAAGTTGAAAGATCAATCTTTTGAGTACCGGTTTCTGGTATTGAGTGATGCACAAATCGGATATGGTCAAAATCTGTCTGGTGCGTTTCAGTGTAGAAATGCTCTGCCAATGAAACATGTTCGTTTTTCCGATTATTCTTTTTCTCCATTAGTAGCCTCCTGCAGAATGATAGCTTAGAGCTTCACAGGCTATCAGTTTTTAGTGTATACATGTAAGGGCAAATTAGTGATGCCTTGTTCTTCCCAAGCTGTCATTAAAGAAAGAACACCATCTCTACGGTCAAATATCACGATTCCGCAATCACCGCCACCAGCTCCTGAAGATTTAGCTGCTCCATTAAATTTTTCAGCGAGCTTGCATAAATGAGTCAGTGCAGAGGTCTCAATGACAACACCGGTCGATTGACTCATCTTTTTCAATAAGGATCGATTGCGACGGATTTCACTTTGAATTTTAGGAATGTCCTTTGCCTCAAAGCCATGAATCATTTCTTGGACACATATTGCGCTGGCTTTTAAGAATTCATCATAGGCTAAAGTATCTTGAGTACGTTTATTTGTTACTTCATCTACTAAATGAGAAGTAGATGCTGGAGATCCAGTCCAACCAATCAGTAAACGCAGTTCTGTTGGAGGAGTCAGAGGTTTAAATGACAAATACGGCCAGTCTGATTCAATCACTTCTCGAACCGGGAATTGCTGTTGCTTTTCAAGTACCCATTTAGGATCGAACGTCGTAAAGGCCAACCATCCACCAAAAACGCTAGCGGCTACATCACCGCAAGAACCATTGCTTTTAACAGACAAATGGGCTAAAGCAGCTAATTTGAAAATCGTTTCATTTGTCTCATGCTGCAAGCCGTAAAAACGTAAAATCCCTTTTACGGTCGCGACCGTTACGGCAGCACTGGATCCTAGACCATATTTGCGGCCATTTGAACTGTCTAACTCACTATCTACAGACAAGTGGTAAAAAGAAAGTTCTTTCCCAAAAGATTTCACATAACTTTCAGTAACTTCTATAGCAGCCAGTATATAATGAAATGGGTTTTCTCGCTTGTCTAATACCAGACGATCATTCTCTCTTTTCCAAGTTACTGGCAAATTCCCGTATTGTTTAGATAAAATAGTTCCCATATCTGTCGTTGCTTCAAGGGAAACAGTAATGAACTGGTCTACTGCCACTAAAATGGCAGGGTGTCCAGGTTCTACAACAGCATATTCTCCTGCGATATATAACTTTCCAGGTGCAGAAGCTGTAATCATATACGACACTCCTTAAAAATACTTTTTAGTCTGTAATTTCTTCGATATCTTTCCCAGGTCCTGAAATGATCAATTGTGTTGGATTGAAAATGTTGCTTAAGTAGTCTTTGATTTTTTGTCCATCCGACAAACGGCACAATACTTTGACATTCGGACCAGCATCCATAGTGAAATAACAAGGAATACCGGATTGACGCAAATCTCTAACTGCTTGCATAGCGCGAACGCTGTCCGGTTCCCAATAAGAAAGAGGAGGGTTAGCACCTAACATAGTAGCGTGCATTTTCATCCCATTGCTTTCTGTGATTTCGCCGACTTGTTCAAAATCTTTTTTCAAAATAGCGGACTTGATATTTCTCAAATCAACAGCTGTCGATTCTAACCAACTTGGGTAAAAAGGAGAAGTAGCCACTGTGTTTTTCATTCCAACACGACTAGAAACAGCCTTTTGTTTGTCATTGACCACGACAGTGACCATTCCGATATCCCATGAAGCATCGTCGACTTTCAAGGCACATGAATCTGCGTTGTTCGTTCCCATTTGCCATTCTACAAAACCGCCGAATATACTGCGAGTAGCTGAACCTGAACCTCTTCTGGCATAAGTAGACAGGGTGGTTTTATCCAAATTCAATCCGCTTGCTAAGTTAGCGGCACCAGCTAAAGCGGCCATCCCTGAAGCAGAGGAAGCTAGTCCTGCAGCAGTGGGTACAAAATTAGTGCTTTTTACAATAGCAGGCAGTTTGATACCAGCTTCTTCGCGGAACAAATCTAGAAAACGACTGACTTTTTCTGTTGCTTTAGTATCTTGAAAAGTATCATTTAAATAAAAAATGTCCTCTGACACACTACTGTCAAATGACACGGAAGTCTCCGTATAAAAAGAATCTAATGTTAGTGAAAGACTGCTATTCATGGGCAAAAATAATTCTTCATTGCGCTTGCCCCAATATTTGATCAAAGCAATATTTGTATAGGCACGTACTTTTTTCTCGTTACTCAATAGATCCACCTCCTAAATGGTAGACCCAAGTGTTGGATGTTCCTGTATCACTTAACGCATGAGCTATTTCTCGAGCGGCAGCTTCGTTTTCAGCTAAAGCGATCATACAACCACCGCGACCGCCACCGGTTAATTTGGCGCCTAAAGCTCCCGCATTTAAAGCTGCTTCAACCAGGTGATTCAATTGTTCGTTACTGACACCGAGTTTAGTTAAAATCAAATGTGCTTGGTGCATCAATTTACCTAGTTCCACTGGCTGATTGTGTTCGATAGCGATTTTTGCTTTATCGGCCAACTCGCCCAATCGATGGATATCTTGAGAAGTTTCTTTAGGATTGCTCTTCATTAAAGCAGCGATACTTCCGACAGCTTCTCTGGTTTGTCCTTTGACTCCAGTATCACCAACTACTAAGTAAGCATCGATCGATAATGAAAAAGGAACGAAAGGTTGGCCTTTGATGTAATACAACGGGGTTTCTCCGCTAGTCATAGCTGCATCTAAACCGCTTGTATTTCCATGAGCGATCACTTCAGAAACATTGACTAATTCAAGTAATTGGTCGTGTGACAAAGGTTCGTCAAAATAATTGTAAAGTGCGCGAACAGTAGCTACAGCTACTGCTGCACTAGAGCCCATGCCGCGTTCTGCCGGAATGGAACTGATAATATGCAACGAAAAATTTTTCAATTCTTGTTTCAAAGCTTTTAAACTGACATCAACGACAGTGACTAAGTTAGCTAAATGCTCTGGTGCTGTTGATAACAGACCTTTGTGATAGATGCAATCCACTGTAACTGGTCCTGTAGATTGAGTGACTGTCGTTTGAATAGTTGCTTTGGGAAACGGGATAGCTAATGAGGGTTCTCCATAAACCACTGCATGTTCTCCCATTAAAATGATTTTACCTGTAGCTTCTCCAATAGCTTGGTTATGTGCTGTGTGCATGGATACATACTCCTTAATGTGTTGATTTCATGAATGTTTTTGATTAAAGGGACGTTAACAGTTGAACGATATAAGGTGCAGCATATAACGTCATAAACTGAATACCATAATTAACTCCCATTTTATTTAAAGTTCCACTCGTGATTCCGATGAGCAAAACGCCGAATATATTGATCAATCCTGCATCCATATAAGAAAGCAATAGAATGAAGGAAATAAACAAACCAAGTATGGCTTCATGCGGAATTTTTTCTAATACAAAAGTGGAAATCTTTCCTGCATACTTGTTAATAATAACATAACTCAATACTGAAGCTACGACTGCTCCTAAGATAATGGCAATAGCTTTTTCGCCTGTAGACAAAATATGGAATAAATTATTTTCCACTGTGTAAACAGGAGGAGCATTAAATAAAGCACTCCCAGGACCAATAGAGGTGGGAGACAAAGGAATACCTAAGGCTACTAAAGGAATGATGATCCCCGAAATATAAGTAGATTGAGCCAATGCACTCATAGTAGTAATAGTTGTAGTCGCTTTTTCATCTGGGTCTTTGATTCGATTTGAAACAGTTTCTCCAAATAGTAAGATCAATCCTACTGGGCTTAATACAAAGAAAATATTTGATATCAATGAAGAGAATGAAGCAGCTTTTAATTCTTTTCGGGATAAAATTTTGAAAGGATTCAAGGTTTTCTCTTTACCCAAATCTTTTGGAATCACGATTTTTTTGTAACTTTCTGTCAGCACTTTTGATTGGCTTTCTTTATTCAATAACTGCAATAAAGAGATGATCAACGGGCCGATGGTGATTCCTAGAAAGAAAGAAGTGGTGATGTTAGTCCCTTCCGGAACGACTCCAGTACTCCAATATAAATGACGCAAGCTCTGGAAAAGGATAGCCAAAGGAATAATACTGATTAAAGAGAGCAGTTTGTGTTTGCTGATCAAGGATAGGAAAACAGCCCCGATAACAAATAAAAGTGAAGCATAAGGTTGAATGGCTTCCGCAAATGGAATCAATAAATTAGCCAGTAAAAAAGAAACAGGGATCGAGATGACTGTTCCAATTAATGCACCAGCAGCCATTTTTTTAACCGTAACAGCTGATTTTCCTTTATTTTTCAAATAAATAGCGTGATCGATCATAGGAGCAGATAATACTCCGCCAGGCAAACCAACTAATGCAGTGGGCATCAAATTGGTTAAATTTAACGTAATAAACGCTGCTACAAAGAAAGTTAAGACGATCATTGGATCAGCGCCAGAAAGTATAAGAGCGAGTGATATGGGCATTAGAACAGAAGTTTCATCTGTGCCCGGTATAAAACCAATAAAAGTATATAAAACGACTGCGCTTAAGGCAGCAAAGAACATTTGAATAAGCAATAAAAAATCCATGAAGGTATCTCCTAACCCGTGTGATGATGTTTAGTATCTTCGGAATCAATAATACGTTTTGGTTTAGTTAGTAACCCTGAAATGATAAAGCCGATGCTCGCTCCTGCTAAACCGAAAAATAATTGCAACGTCCTATTTCCCGAAGGTGCTAAAAAATATAGTCCCATCGTTGAAATGGCAGAGATAACAATGGAACGAACTAAATCATGAATCTCTACAACGTCTCCCCATATCTCAATGTATTGCTTTTTTTCTTCCATTTTCCCCCTCCTGTTCTATAAAAAAGTTTAAAATAGACCTCTAAAAAATCTAAATGGTTATCTGTACGCGCATTCCCGCTCTTAATAGTACAGGATATTCAAGAATTGTGGTAGGTAAGCTTCACTAAAACTCATTAAGTTTTTTTAAAGATTTTCCTCACAAACGATAGTAAAAGCTATAAATAAGACTCAATATCTGTTACAATTATGCGAAACTTTCAAAATCAGGGGGCAAGCATATCAATGAACGAAACTGAAACTCATCACATTATCACGCGTGATGAATGGAGCAATTTAGGGCACGACACGTCCATAAAAATGACATTTGAAGAATTAGACAACATCAGAGGATTGAATGATCCAATTTCACTAGAAGATGTAAAAGAAATCTATGTGCCGCTAGTTCAATTGATCAACCTTTTTATCCAACAATATGAAAAATTACAACAAGAAAAAACCTTTTTTTTAGAACATCGTACTGAAAATAAACCGTTTGTCATTGGTATCGCAGGAAGTGTTGCTGTTGGTAAAAGTACTACTGCACGTCTATTGACACGCATGTTGGCTAGTTTATTTACAGAACTAAGTGTTGAGATGATCACAACGGACGGATTTCTGTATCCTAATACTGTTCTAAAAGAAAAAGGTCTTATGAACCGAAAAGGGTTCCCTGAAAGTTACAATATGGCGAACTTAATTACTTTTTTAAGCAAAGTAAAGATTGGTGAAACTGACGTTCCTTCTCCAGTCTATTCTCATGAAGTGTATGATATTGTGGAAGGGAAAACAAATATTTTGCATAAACCGGATATTTTGATCGTGGAAGGTATCAATGTATTGCAGTCCCCATCGAATGAGCAAATCTACATAAGTGATTTCTTTGACTTCTCTATCTACGTGGACGCAGAACCGGAACAAATTGAAAAATGGTATTTGGAACGTTTTGGCGTATTGCTGAAAACAGCTTTTACTGACCCCGACAACTATTATTATGAATTGGCTCAAAAGGGTCCGGAAGCTGCCTTTAAGCACGCTCACAAAGTATGGGAAACCGTTAACCTAGAAAATCTGAAAAACTACATTTTGCCTACTCGTAAAAGAGCAGACTTGATTCTGCACAAAAGTGAACAGCACTACATCGATAAAATATTGTTGAAAAAATATTAGCCAAAAATAAGAAATTGTTTAACGATTTATGTTAAATGAGTTCTTCATAATTATATGAAAAGAGAAATAGAACTTTTTAATAAAAATGAACTTTACATTAAAAAAAGAGGTTAATGTTCACTTTTACCTAACAAACAAGTTGCTTTCATGTTAATATGATAAGAAAAATATAGATGAGGTGTAAAGATTTGACAACTATAACAGATACAAAGCAATTGGAAAAAATGATCGTTCTTGATTTTGGTAGTCAATACAACCAATTAATCACGCGTCGCATCAGAGAATTTGGAGTCTATTCAGAATTGTTGCCGCATACGACAACAGCTGATGAATTGAAAGAGTTGAACGCTAAAGGAATCATCTTTTCAGGTGGACCGATGAGTGTTTATGATGAAGGATCATTTTCAGTGGATCCGGAAATTTTTAATTTGGGTATTCCAATTTTTGGTATTTGTTATGGAATGCAATTGATGACGAAAATGATGGGCGGGGAAGTCAGCCCAAGTAAAAATCGCGAGTATGGTAAAGCAGATATTAAAATCGAAGACCGTACTGCACCTCTTTTCACTACTTTAGACGAAGAAGAAACAGTTTGGATGAGTCATGGAGATTTGGTTACTCAAGCTCCAGAAGGATTCGTTGTCAGTGCGACAAGCGCACATTGCCCGATCGCTTCAATGTTTAACGAGCAAAAAAACTTCCATGCAGTTCAATTCCATCCAGAAGTTCGTCACTCTGTACACGGAAACGACATGTTGCGAAACTTTACCTTTAACGTATGTGGCTTCGAAGGAAACTGGAGCATCAGCAACTTCATTGACTTAGAGATCGCAAAAATCCGTGAAACTGTTGGAGACAAAAAAGTCTTACTAGGTTTATCTGGCGGGGTAGACTCAAGTGTAGTTGGAGTTCTGTTACAAAGAGCTATCGGCGATCAATTGACGTGTATCTTTGTGGATCACGGTTTGTTGCGTAAAGGCGAAAGCGAGCAAGTTATGGAAAGCTTAGTCGGCAAATTCGGCTTGAACATTATCCGTGTCGACGCTAAAGAACGCTTCATGAGCAAATTAAAAGGCGTTAGCGATCCAGAACAAAAACGTAAAATTATCGGGAATGAATTTGTGTACTTATTTGATGACGAAGCAACCAAACTTGAGGGCGTCGACTTCTTAGCTCAAGGAACGCTTTACACAGATATCATCGAGAGCGGAACGGCTACTGCTCAAACGATCAAATCACACCACAACGTAGGTGGACTTCCTGAAGACATGCAATTCAAATTAATCGAACCATTAAATGCTTTGTTTAAAGATGAGGTTCGTGAATTAGGAATCGAGTTAGGTATGCCTGAAAGCTTAGTATGGCGCCAACCATTCCCGGGTCCAGGTCTAGGAATCCGTGTTATTGGTGAATTGACAGAAGAAAAATTAGAAATCGTCCGCGACAGCGACTTTATCTTGAGAGAAGAAATCGCTAAAGCCGGTCTTGACCGTGATATCTGGCAATACTTCACAGTCCTTCCAGGTTTCCGTAGTGTCGGAGTAATGGGAGACGGCCGTACGTATGATTACACAGTCGGAATCCGCGCTGTAACGTCTATTGACGGAATGACAGCTGACTTTGCACGTATCCCTTGGGATGTCTTGCAAAAGATCTCTGTCCGTATCGTAAACGAAGTAAAACACGTCAACCGTATCGTGTATGATGTGACGAGTAAGCCACCAGCAACAGTGGAGTGGGAATAATTCACTAACTTGATTTGGTAGTGAATGTTTGGTTTAACAGGCTTCTTTCGGTTCTTAAAATGGTTTAAATTGATTACGTTCCCGCTAAATCCTGCCAGAGATGTTGGGATAGGAATCTTGTCAATTCAAAGTTTAGAGGGTGCATTCTTATGAAATGTGCTCTCTTTTTTGTCTGATTTCTCTGCCAAAGTTTTGACTAACTCCATTCCGTTTTCAGCGTAAAGCATATAAAATAGAATGTGATAATATCAAGGGTTTTAGAACACTATACAGAACAATAAAACACTATAAATAAAAATAAAAGTGCAATCAAAGTGCAATTTTTGCACCTAATCAAAACTGTTTTTAAATGGAAATTAAATTATACACTCAATATTCAAAGTGTTTGAGACGTTCTGAAATGAGCGTCTTTTCTATTTGTCATTTGAGATAACTGGGAAGTTTTTTCCCTCAAAAAAAGAACTAACTTTGAAAGACTTGATTTCAGATAATTTCATCTTATGAAGTATTTCTATGAGTACTTGAGATTGATATTTTTCCGTTATGATAGCGGCTATATATGGAGTACATGAATTTGTAACAATATCGTTAATATCTGATATTTTTATGTCTCGTTTCAGATGAACGTATCTATGGTAAAAGGATTGGAACATTACACAAATAGAGGGGAATTTAACATCATTATAAAGCTGATTTGTCACACTTTTTTTAGCAAGTATAGGAGCTAGTTTTTCAATTTGCATTCGTTTAGCAAATTCTTTTTTTACTCTATGCTCTGATAAATTTCTTCTATTATTAAAATAGTTCATGAATAGTAGTAATGAAAGGACCAGAAGCGATAGCAGAATCGAATTTCATTTTATTAATCAAGAATAGAATGAACGCCCCAACAACAGTTGAAATACTTAATGTAATAAGCAAAGTCGCGCCTAAAATAAGGCCAAAAACTATATTTTGGTAGAGAATGAGAACGGTGATTAATAAGACAATACCAGCTATGATACCCATAATCATTCCTACGATTAATTCCACTAATAGAGTGTTTCCAATAGAATCTGTTTCATCTTTTAAAGTAATTTTACGTACAGCACCAGCAAGCGATTGCGTACCAACATTTCCAGCTGAATCCATGATAATCGGAATAAATGCAGCCAACACGACCACCTGGCTTAACGTTTCTTCAAAAGAACTTATTAAACTGGCACTGATCATACCCATGAATAAAAGAATAACAATCCAAGGGATACGGGAGCATGCCATGTCCCATATTTTTTCAGAAGGTTCTTCAGACTTGCTGATAGCAGAAAACTCTTGAAAATCTTCCGTAACTTCTTCTTCTAAAATATCCATCACATCATCAACGGTAACAATCCCTTGTAAAACATCATACTCATCAATGATCGGTATTGCTAGCAAATCGTAATCTTGAATTTGCCGTGCTACTTTTTCTTGGTCATCGTCCAGACGAGCAAAAGCAACTTGAGTAAAGATCAAGCTACCGACTGTATCTTCTTCCTGAGCTAAAATAAGATCTCGTAAAGAAAGATCACCGATAAGTTTGTTGTCTTCGTCAACAACATATAAGTAATAAATAATTTCAGCTTGATTCGCATGATGGCGAACTTGAGCGATTACTTCCTTTGTTGTATCGGTAGAAGAAAAAGCTAAAAATTATTTTGTCATAATTGAACCAGCCGATTCTGCTTCATAGGAAAGTAATTCTTTCAGCGTATTTCGATCTTCTTCTTTCAGTTGAGAGAGAAGAAGGTCTCTTTCCTTTTGCTCCATATCTTCTAAATAGCTAGCAGCATTATCTTGTGCCATATTTAGAAGAAGCTTAGCGGCATACTCAGCTGAGAAAAAATGAAAAGTCTCGTGTTGCTCTGGAAGTTCCATCCATTCAAAGACAGCAGCGAACTCTTCTGGTAATAACACTTTTTCGATTTTTCGCTTCTTTTCTGGGTATAATTCTTGGAATAAATCAAGTTGATCTTTTGTGTGTAATTTGAGAAATAATTTCCGAAACAAATCTCGATTATCTTTCTTTACTGCTTCATATACTTCTTCGTAATAATGTTTTTTCTTAATTCGATGTTTTTCATTTTATATCCCCTTTTCTGCGAGGGCTAGCACGTCCTCGTCTCTTGATATATGTATTAGCCAGCTTTTACTCGGCCAATGATCCAATCCATGGTAACCACCTCCAGAAAAAATACAAAAAAACCGCGCTGACTAAAGAGGCGGTTGATTTAGTAAAAATAAAGAACTTCTCATCAATACCTCTTCGTTTAGTTTTGGCACTGTATAGCATAGGATTAACCAGCAACATTAAGAATTCCCTTAATTCGAAAATTCCTGGTAATCCGTTGGCGTCTTTCGACGTTTCTGGGCAGTAGCATATCTCTGATACAGGAGCCTCACCTAACAAGGTTTATTTAATGACTGCTATACTCAATATACGTAAAAAGTCTAGCTATATCAATGATAAAAAGAATGATAACTGCAACAAAAAATAAAGACAAGCACTTATTGACATTTAGTTAGGTACCTGTTATAATAGTTAGGTACCTAATTAAATGGAGTTGATTAGATGAAACAAAAAGATATTGTGAGTAGTGTGATGCATTTAAGTCGCGTATTACGTCGCCGATCATATGACGATACTCCTCAAAAAAAAGGTCGCCATGGTCAGTTTCGTATACTGCGCCATTTACTAAATACACCTGGTATGACTGCATCAGAATTAGCGGAGCTGCTAGATATTCGAGCTGCTTCTGTTTCTGAAGTAACGAAGCGGTTAGAGGCAGATGGTTTAATTGAAAAAAGACAAATTGAATCTGATAAAAGAAAACAAGGACTACATTTAACTGAAACAGGCCATCAAAGAATAGAAGATAGTAGACAGGTTAGAAAGAAGGAAAAAGAAATAATTGAAACTATTTTGAATGAAGAAGAGCGAGAAACTTTTATTAATTTATGTGAGAAACTGACGAAGGGGCTACAAAAAGGAGTTGATGCCTAATGGCAAGGATGAGATACGAGCAATTAAGTAAAGATGAAGTAAAGAAGGCACCCAAACTAACGAGAAATTTTATCAATCGGATATTTCATTATCTAAATCCTTATCGCAGTCAATATTTATTGTCACTTTTCTTAGTAGTTGTTTCCGCGATTTTGTCTGTCATTCCGACATTATTAACAGGAGAAATGATTGATAAAGGCATTATAGGCGGAAACTTTAAGCTCCTATTGGTATTTGCCGGTGCTTCCTTTTTCTTGCTAATTGTATCGTCACTTGTTACGGTTTTGAGCAGCTATTTAAGTGCGTATATCGGTCAACACGTATCAAAAGATATGAGCGAAGAGATGTACGGCCATTTACAACAAATGAGTCATCAATTTTTCACTTCGAATAAACAAGGAGAAATCCAATCACGAATGATGCAGGATATTTCTGGAGTGGAATCGGTTATTACGCAAACCTTTACAACGTTAATGAGCAATATCATGACTTTAGCGGTTGCCTTTGTAGCCATGATGGGGAAAGATATCCGTTTGGCTATAATTGCTTTGGTTATCGTACCATTGATGATTATTCCAATGAAGAAAGCGGGCCAGGCCCGTTGGGATTTGACTATGCAAGCAAGAAAAGAAGCTGATAAAACGCAACAGCTTCTGAATGAATCTTTATCTGTCAGTGGTCAATTATTGACGAAGCTTTTTGTTCGTGAAGAGAACGAAATGAGAGAATACCAAACACTGAATACAAATTTAGTCAATCTGAATATCCGCGAACGAGTAGCTGGAAGAGGCTTTCGAGGTCTTATGCAAGTAATTACGAATATGGGACCGCTCATCTTGTACGTTGTGGGTGGGTATTTAATGATTTATCGTCAATCAAGCCTTACAATTGGGGATATTACTGTTATGGTCACCTTATTAGGTAGATTAATTTTTCCAATTGACTCTTTAATGAACGTACAAGTTGACCTCGTTCGCTCGACAGCCTTATTTAACCGGATTTTTGAATATTTGGATATGAAACCAGAAATTATTTCTGTTCCTAATGCCGTTAAAAGAAAAACGTTAAAGGGTGACTTGGAATTTGAGCAGGTTCATTTTCAATATTCTAAAGAGAAAGCCGTATTGCATGATTTAAGTTTCCATGTAGAGCCAGGATCTTCTCTCGCTTTGGTTGGTCCTTCAGGAGCTGGAAAATCAACAATCACCAATTTAATCCCTCGGTTATTTGATGTAACATCTGGGCAGATTAAAATTGATGGAACGAACATAAAGGATTATGATTTGGCTTCTTTGCGTTTAAATATTGGGGTAGTGACACAAGAAACCTATTTATTTAACGGCACAATCAGAGAAAATCTATTAATCGCAAATCCAGAAGCAACGGATGATGACTTGATTCTAGCTCTAGAAAAAGCGAATTTAACAAATTTTCTGAAGAATCTTCCTGAGGGTTTGGATACGATCGTTGGAAATCGTGGGATGAAACTGTCTGGTGGAGAGAAACAACGCGTTTCGATTGCACGGGTTATTTTGAAACAGCCAGCTATTTTGATTTTTGACGAAGCAACTTCTTCACTTGATTCTCTTTCCGAAGAAGAAATCCAAAAAGAAATTGTACCATTAATGGATTCGTGTACGACGATTATGGTGGCACATCGGTTATCAACGGTTCGTCATGCAGAACAAATTATTGTGTTGGAAGAAGGTTCTATTCAACAACAAGGAACACACGAAGAACTAATTAAGCAGCCGGGATTGTATCAACGCTTATATCAAACACAAATGGGAAAAGATAAACGAATATAAGTTTATCTTTTTTATTTATGTTTTAGAATGTAGCTCAATCAAAAAGATATTATTATGAAAATTTTTATATATTATCGGAGGGATTACAATGGACTACATAACAACAAAAGAAGCAGCGAGTAAATGGGGTATTTCTGATAGAATGGTGCTCTATCATGGTGCTATTAAGATTGGAAACATATGGCTTATACCTAAGAATTCGACTAAGCCAATTGATAAGAGGAAAAGAGGCGAAAATAAATGAATAAACTATTAGTTGTTGAAGATGATACTTTACTAAGTAACATGATAAAAGGGGTATTGATTCTTAATAATTATGATGTTTCAACTGCGTATTCTGGAAGTGAAGCTCTCTTACTACTTGAAAAAGATAGCTTTGATTTAATATTATTGGATTTAATGTTACCTGAACAGAAGATGGAAAACGAATCATCTCTTTAGATGAGGATACTATACAAGTGCTGCAAGAATAGAAACATCGACAATCAAAAATAGGAATTGACGATTTTGTTTTTAGTTATGATGGAGCGCCAATGATTAAATCGACGCTTGCTAGAATAATTCAATGCTATGCAAAACTTGCAAATGTTCATCGTATTCAAGCTAAAGGGCTTCGACTTTCGCATGCATCTTATCTCATTAATGAATTCAATGTATCTGTTTTGATTTTATCAAAGCGTATGGGTCATTCTAGCCCGGAAATTACTTTAAAGCATTATTCTCATATGTGGTCTGGAGTGGATGAACTGATTACGGAAGAGATGACAGGTAATATTAAAATACGAACCGCAGAAAAATCAGGGGTATCATTTAATGGTAACCAAGCAGTAAAAAAATAAGTTCCGCCAGAATCCCCGCCAAAATAAAATTAAGATAGGACAAATATGGGTGTAACAGTGTTTTTACGTCACCTGCAAACTTGGAGTGGGAATAAAGAGCCAACATCATATGGATGGGAAATCTCTATAAATCAACATTCTTCAATAGCTAAAGTGCTTGATTTTCATTAAAAATAAGATGGTTCCCTACCATAATTCCCTTACCAGATTAATGTTTGACACGAGATTTTTCTTTGTATCACTACTTTTTTAGTATTTTGTTCTTTTTTAGTTTTTACCCAACATAGAAACAAAACTGCCTATTCAAGATCTTAGATTTGGTTATATGTAGCTGATTTTAATACTTTCTCCAATCAAACATAATCTCATTTTCGAAATTGAGCTCAAAATATCTACTACACGTTTTCATAAAGTAGATTTATAAATGTTTAACCAACTTGATATGTTGTTTATCTCAAATATTGATAAGAAAACACAGCTATTTCGGTATAATCCGAGATAGCTGTGTTCAGTTTATCATTTTTTCAATCATCTTTAAAATGCTTTAATAGCAATGAAAGCATTAGTAATAATTTTTTTGTCCAACGTGCTATGTTTTTAATGATGAATATTACCGTTCAAAGTTAACGCTATGTCAATAAATGTCACCACCCCGAATTGATAATGTCAGCACGGCAAATCAGGATTGTCAACATTTTATATTAGTTGGCAGTCTTTTTCTTATTTATCCTTCTTAATCAAATAGTTAAGCTTTATTAAAGGAAAAAAAATTTTCAAACATTTTTATTGAATTTTCAATAAAAATATAGTAATGTAATGACACGGAATTAATGTTGAAAATTCAATAAAAAAGGATGCGAGTTTCATTGATCGATTTAGAAGAATTGTTTAAGACAAAAAAAATTCCTTTTGAAATTTATCACCATCGAGCTATCTATACAAATGAAGATGCTCTAGTGATTAAAGCCGAACAGGGATTTAAAGGTACTGAAACTAAAAGCCTTTACTTAAAAGACAAAAAAGATCGACACTACATCTACTTCACATTTACAACTAAGAAAAGTGATTTCAAACGTATCAGTAAGTTAGTCGGAACAAGGGTCTCCGTAGTTTCTCCCGAAATAATGGAGAAAATCACAGGCCAAAAAGCTGGAGCTGTTTCCCCTTTTGGCTATTTGGAAGATACCCCCATCATTATAGATGAAGAATTGCTAAGACAGGAAAAACTAGTCTTTGCTCCCGGCAGGCCAGATAGAACAATGGTTGTTTGTGTAAGTGATTTAGAACAAATTTTTAATGTCCTTAAGATTAAAACTTATCTTTTGGAGGAGGAGTGATTGCCTATGTCGGAAGTTTTAAGAGAGATTGGTGTCATATCAAGATCCCTCGGCGCAATTAGTAATACCGAGTTTAAAGACTTACATTTAAATAAAGATCAATACCTCTATATTACCCGGATTTACGAAACCCCAGGGATAATCAATGACACACTAGCAGAACTTGTTATTCAAGATAGAACAACGGTAGCAAAATCAGTTCGCAAGCTGGCTACTGAAGGGCTGATTCGTAAAGAAGTCGATCATGATAATAAGAAAATTCGAAGACTGTATGTTACTGAGAAAGGAGCAGAAATCTATGACTTTCTCCGACGAGAAGAACTCCACTCTGAGAAGCAAGCCATGATGGACTTTACTGACTCCGAGCGAGCCGAGTTACTTCGGCTTTTAGGAAAAATGAAAAAAAATGTTGCGGAAGATTGGCATTTTGTAAAAAGTGGGAATAAAAGGATTTATTAATGAAAGGATGTTACTTATGAACTTAGCAATTTTAAATGAAGAAATGCTATCTAATTTATTGGATATGCCTTCTGTAATTAAAACAGTAGAGTCTGTCTACAAGCAGAAAAGTAATGATGCCTCCGTGGTTTGGGATACCATTTTTTATGATTTTGAACCTGGTAAGGCAGATATGGATATCAAGTCAGGATTTTTAAAAGATCAGAAGATTTTCGGACATAAAACTGTTACTTGGTTTGGAGAAAATACAGATAAGGGCCTTCCTACTCTAACTGGTCTGATCTGTGTGTTTGATGGAAATACTGGCATACCAATCGGAGTAACTGAAGGCAGTTATATCACGGGTATGCGAACGGGTGCTGCTGCAGCCATCGGGGCAAAATACTTGGCCAATCCGGATTCTCAAAAAGCTTTGATTATTGGATCGGGAAACCAACTAAAATTTCAAGTTGCAGCTTTACTGACCGTATATCCCAAGTTAAAAGTGTTAGAGGTATATGATCGTAATACTGAAAAAGCACAAGCAGCTGTTCAGTCACTCCCAGAACAAATGGGTGCTATGGGAATTACTCAAGTCACGACACAGTTAAAAGCGACACAGGAATTAAAAAAATCCGTTGAGACTAGTCAAATTATTGTTACAATCACGCCTTCCAAAATACCCATCATTCAAGCTGATTGGGTTAAACCTGGAACGCACCTCTCAACTATGGGAGCTGATATGGCTGGAAAACAAGAAATTGATGAATTGATATTTTCAAAGGCTGTCATAGTGACGGATGATCTTCGCCATAGTTCCCAAGTTGGTGAGATGGAAACGGCATTGAAAAATAAGATAATTTCAATTGATGATATCAAAGGTGAGATTGGCGATTTGATCCTTAACAAAGTAACGGGACGTCAGGATAAAGATGAAGTTACAATCTTCGATGCTACCGGGATGGCTTTGATGGATATCGCCACTGCAAAACTAGCAATTGACCTATCAGAAAAGAACAATAGCGGAATATCCGTACAATTTTAGAAGGTGAGGAATATTTTATGACTGAAAAATTCACTTATGACGATGTAAAAGCTGCTTATGATCGGATTCACCCTTATATACCCGATACCCCATTGGTAGAGTCTTACTACTTAGGAGATGGTAAGCAACACTACTTTTTTAAATTGGAATCTCTTCAAAAAGCAAAGAGTTTCAAAATCAGAGGGGCACTTAACAAAATGTTAACATTAGCTCCTGAGGAAAAAAGTAAAGGGGTTGCTACTATTTCATCAGGAAACCACGGTAGCTCAGTTAGCTATGCCGCTTCCTTGTTAGGAATCGAGAAAGCAAAAGTCATTGTCCCGGAAACAACGCCAAAAAGTAAGACGGACAAAATCACCTATTTTGGAGCTGAGGTTATGCGCCTCGGAAAAGACTATGATAGTGCTCACCAACAAGGTATGCAATATATCGAAGATAATGGTATGACTTATATTGATGCCTATTACGATGACCCAAAAATCTATAGCGGTCAAGGAACTATTGCAATTGAAATTTTAAAGCAAAATCCAGATATTGACACTATTGTTGTCCCAATAGGTGGCGGAGGCATGATCACAGGGATTGCAGTTGCCGCTAAGAGTATTAAGCCGGATATTAGAATAGTCGGTGTTCAAACCGAGGCTTGTCCAGCAATGATCAAATCTTTCGAAGATCAAGTCTTCTATGAAGAATACCCAAGCGAACCTACTTATTGTGATGCTCTAGTAGGTGGTGTTGGAAAATTAAGTTATGAAATGTTACCTGATTACTTAGATGATATAATCGAGGTGTCTGAGGAATCCATTGCAAAGGCTACTGCGTTTATGATTACCGAAGAAAAATTTGTAGCTGAGGCGGGAAGTTGTACAACTATCGCAGCAGTTACTGATTATAAAGAACGAATCGGTGGAAAGAATATTGCTCTGGTGATTTCTGGAGGAAACATCGACGGTGATATTATTAAAGAAATTCTTGCGGAAAAATAAAGCAAGTGCATTAAGTGATTCAGTATGATTGATTAGACCATACTGAATCATTTTTTATCCTATTATCGAGGGATTTATCATTCTTTCAAATTAAGGTCATTGCTAATCGATCATAAAGTAATCCAAGAAATAATTCCTTTTTTAAGAGGAATGTACCAGATTCTATGTTTCAAAGGAAAAAGAAAATAACCATTTAATCGCTAGAGTTAAGAAATTTCTAGTTTCACCACCGGCCGGTGATATGAAATCAATAGTATTTAATGTCAATGACGAAATATTGGATGGTACTGATACTGTAATATCTGCTGGTTCTTGTACAACAAATTGTTTAGCACTGATGGCTAAACCAATTAATGATACATTCGGTGTTAATGGTGGAACTATGATTACTATCCATTCATTTACTGCAAGTCAATCATTAGTAGATACTGCACGTGGGGAAGATTTGCATTCTTAATAAAGTAGTAACTGTTGATGATATTCATAATACAATGATGTTATCAGTTAAAGATAATGCTTCTTTTTCTTTTAATGATTTAGATATTGTTTCTTCTCATGTTGTAACTTCTCCATTATACAGTTACCCTTCAATTCTTGAACGAAAATATCTCCAAGAGAACAAAGACAATTCCAAAAGGAAAATCGATTGTTCCTTACTGGACAAAAGAAGAATTTGAAAAGGTCTTGGCAAAAATCTATAAGGATGATTTTTATGAATATATGTGTTTTGTATTGATCTGGTTATACTACATAAGTGGAATTCGAACAATGATGATTTCAAGCGAAAAAACTAAGAGTTCATCATACTTTGGAAATGACAAATCAAGAAAACTTTATTCGAAAGCCCTATATAAAAACTGAAAGCGGGCTTCGAATCATTTCTTTGGATCATGATACAATCGAGGTTCTCCAAGAGTGGAAGAAGGTACAAAAGAACCATGGTGTAGAGCAATTTATTCTCAGTTACACCGATCTCCCACTCTATCGTTCAACTGTTCAGAGAATTATTCAACGCTATGCCAAGTTAGCTAAAGTTCCAATAATTCAAGGAAAAGGATTACGGTATTCTCATGTCAGCTGCTTAATCAATGAATTTAATGCCGATATCCTGGTCGTATCACAACGATTAGGACATTCTAGTCCCGAAATCACTTTGAAGCACTATGCTCATCTATGGAACCGTAACGATGAAGAAATTGCAGAACAAATGACTGGGAATATCAAGTTTTCCTACGCAAAAGAATCAAATGTTGCAAACTTTAACGGAAATCAAGCAGTAAAAATCTAACCCTACCAATTCCCTGCCAAAATGGAGTGTGGGTTGAAGGAATGCAGGTATCACAGCATTTCTACGAAGCAACTTACATTGAGTGGGAATAGGAACGAAACTTTTTACGATGACTTTATAACAGTTTGAGCGATAGTGATGTAGATGAGTAAAAAGGGTTAAATATAAAATGGTTTCCCACCAAAAGCCTCACCAAGAATTACTTGGTGGGGCTTTTGTGGCATGAAAAGCGACTTCAGTTATTACATTTGCTATAATTATTATAACAAATTAGATGAGTTAGAAAGAAATTTGAGAAGTTAAAGGTAGCTAGAAAATGGAGGTGCTATTGAAATGGCTAAACTAATCTACCCGATCAATGTATCGTTGGACGGCTACATGAAGGACGAAAGTGGAAATCTAGAATGGTCGATTTCAGATGATGAGATTTTTGCATTTTGGACTGATTTTCAACGTCCGATTGGCACCTACTTATATGGGCGTCGAATGTATGAGTCGATGGTGTATTGGGAGACGGAGAATCCTCAGACTCCGGTTAACTTTGCTAGCGGTGAGCAACCTAGGGCAATGCAACAATTCGCACAGATCTGGCAAGCTGCTGATAAAATTGTGTATTCCCGGACGCTTCAAGAAGTTTCAAGTGACAAAACTAGGATTGAACATGAATTTAATCTTGATGCAATCCGGCAGTTGAAGGAGTCTTTAGAAGCTGACATTACCATTAGCGGCGCCGAGCTTGCTGGGCAGGCTATGAGAGCGGGCTTAATTGATGAATATCATCTGCTTATTCATCCAATCATCTTAGGTGGAGGGAAGCGAGCATTACCGGATAACCTTCGTATGCGGCTTAAGCTGCTTGGTGAACGTCGCTTTAGAAGTGGAGTTATTCATCTACATTACCGCTTGATGTTTTAATTCCAGAAATAAGGAAAATCATTTTAACCTAGTGTGTTAGTATTGCACACCAATCTAAAGGAACCCATAAAATCCCCACAAACTTTTTAAACTAGTTTGTGGGGATTTTATTTGAAGAAATAAAACTATGATATTTTCTAATTTACAAAGATTGTATTGCGTGCTTTCCAATCTTCCAACTTGATAGTAACCCAGAAACCATATATGCCTAAAGTAATAACTGTAAGCAAGAACCACTTAATCCAATGGCCAAATAAACTCATAGCCGAACCTTTAAATTTCATTCGTTTGCCTTCAATTACAGTATGATTGATTTTCCAACCATATACCATACATAATGCCCAAGGATAACAAATCCCTAAAGTAATGACTGTAATAATTGCGCCTAAAATACTCCACCCTATCAGGCTTAAAAGACTACCATCAAAAAATGAATGTCTACCTTTATGTACTTCCAATTCTTATCTCCTCCTTAAACTCTTTAATAACAATAGTTTAACACATAAAAAAGCTGATGTTATTGTAAATAAAAAAATTAACATGGATATTATAGAGGGCAAGTAAAGGCTAAAAAAAATTGTTTTATAAAGATAGTAAATAATGAATCATTGAACCGACTGGAATAAGCATAAAAAGTAGGGTAATTTATGATTTTTCTTGTTATATTTTTAGTGAAAGGAGGTTGAATAATGGATACGCTGAGAGGGATGAATGAAGCATTAAAGTATATAGAGGATCATTTAGACAGCCATATCGACTTAAAAGAGGTAGCAAAAAAGGCTTATAGCTCGGAATATCATTTCAAACGCCTATTTTCACTGCTAACTGGTATCACGATCTCAGAGTATATTCGTAGACGGAAATTGACAGAAGCAGCATTGGACTTGAAGAATCCACATGAAAAAGTGATCGATATAGCCGTCAAATATGGATATCAGTCTCCAGATGCTTTTTCCAGAGCTTTTCAAAAATTTCATGGTGTCACTCCAACTTTAGCTAGAAATCCCGAACAAAGCTTGAAGGCCTATCCAAGAATGTCCTTTCAACTAACTATTCAAGGAGGAAACGAAATGAATTATCGTGTCGTTGAAAAAGAACCATTTAAAATTGTCGGAGTTAAGTATGAAGTCGAGATGGTGAACGAAATACTTTCACCAACTTACGAAAATATGATAATGGCTATTGATGAGACCAAAATGAAAGAATTGGAGTCCGTTTCCAACCAAGAATCGTATGGTATTGTTCATGCATCAGTAAATTATGTAGAAAATAATGAAGGCAAAACAACTTTTGATCAATATATAGGAGCATTCACAACAAAAGAAGAGGCAGGCCAGTATGCAACATTGGAAGTTCCTTCTCTTTTATGGGCTATTTTTGAAGTAGAGGGAGACTGGGAACAAATTGAAGAACACTGGATGAGGATTTACACTGAGTGGTTGCCTTCCTCTTCTTATGAATTGATAGAAGGACCTGAAATATTAGCAAATAAACATTCAAAAAATGAAGTTTGGATTCCTGTTAGGAAGGTTTAATAACTCAAAGGTAATTAAGAGAAAACTAACAGCTTAGTTCTTTTTTATTGAGCTAACTCTACTGAATACTCTTAGCTCATATTTATTTTTGAACTAAATCAGTTGATTAAATAATGTAAAATAAGACTTCTACCTGTATGTATCAAATGGTAGAGGTCTTATTTTGTGAGCGTACCGGCATATAGACTCCAAAGTAAAAAAATTGCCAGTATGCTGGTTACTAGAAGAGTTAGGTTATCAGAGTTTTCAATCATGGGAATTAGGACAGAGTTGGAAATTGGGCCAGCCCTATATTGTTTTTGTGCAAGCTGATGAAAAGTTTTTGGATGTCCCTTATCACCGATGCCGTGTGCGGTTAAATCACTTAGCTTTTCATGCCGAATCTAGGGAGCAAGTAGACAATATGACAAAGAAATTAAAACGAAGAGGCATCAACATTCTTTATTCTAATAAGCATCCTTTTGCAGGTAGAGAAGAACATTACGCTGTTTACTGTGAGGATCCAGATAGAATAAAAGTTGAATTAGTTGCGCCAAAGTGACTGAAATACACACTGATTAGTTGTCTAGTGTTTCTTAGTGCATAAACTGATATAGGGAAGTGACCATATGGATTGTTCAATCAAGCCATTTTAAAAGAAAGATATGTCATTCTTATTGGAAATGCTTTACCAGTCTATTTATATTATATACGTGAAGGGCAGCAAGCGCCTAGTTTGGAAATTTTGAAATAGGCAACTATAGAGAAATATTTAAAAAATTGGGGTAAGTGTCATGACTATGCCTTAGTTGCTGTGGATGAAGAAATTATGTGATAGATTTTTGATTTGCGGAATTTTTTGATATTATTTTTCATTAGCGAGTAATCAATCCGATTGCAATTAAAATAAATACAAGTAGAACAGTTGCTAAGATAATTTTTTTGAATTGATTATTTTCATTAGTTTTAGGTAATAAATATTGCTCCACCAATATAAGAATCACGAGTGAACCCCAAGCAAATAATTCAAATAAATTGGGACCAGTATTATATAAATATCTACTGACTAAGCCTGCAATAAAAAGTGCAATCCATGTGATAGACCATGAAGTTTTGAAGGCTTTATTAGCAATAGATAAGTTGTTTTTAAGATAATTTAAGAGTTTAAACATAGAGACGTCATCTCATATTCTTGATGTTACAAAACTTTTTAATCAGTATTTGTTTGAGCAAGATTATAGATCCAATCCGTTGTATACGCTTTTGAACGCAAGTATACTATACTAAAGACCATGGTTGAGTGCCGATATAATAAATACGGGAGGGAAACTTATGGAGTACTTAAGAGATCATGCGATGATGGTGGCTATTTTTGGTTTTGCTGGTTTCGTTTGGTTCGGCTGGGCACAAGAAAATCCTAAGAAAAGTTGGCGGAAATATCTTGGCATTGGGGCCGCTATCTCGGTCTTGATTGGTCTCTATGGGATTTATCTC
Organism: Desemzia sp. RIT 804; assembly: GCF_016892605.1. Lineage (GTDB taxonomy): Bacteria > Bacillota > Bacilli > Lactobacillales > Carnobacteriaceae > Desemzia. The sequence continues at coordinate 351,718 of NZ_JAFEMV010000002.1, read as the reverse complement.
AGTATCAATAATTGGAATGCACCTAGTGCGCTCAATGAGCTTGGTTCTTTGACATGGTATTACGTGATTGTCGCGCTTGAATTTACTTTGGCAATTATAGGAGCCTACTATTTAACTCGAAGAGGGCTTTCTGATCATATTGCCTCTTGGATTTGTTTCATCGTAGGTATCCACTTTTTCCCGTTAGCTATTATTTTTAAAGATGGGAGCTTGCATATTTTAGGCATCTTGTTTCTGTTTGTGATTTTTTATTCGATTGAGAAATCTAAGACGATTTCTTATGCCAGTAGCGCTCTTATTGGAATTGGAGCGGGGAGTTCCTTGTTAGCATTTGCCTTGTTTAATTTGTATCGTGTGTTGAGCGTCTAAAGCAATATTGATTGCTAAAGTTTATTTTTCTAATTGAACAATTTGAGTTCCAGCTAATAGATCTCCTATATGACGTTTATCTTTTCTGAAAAGCCCCATAGCTAACATGATAAGAGCCAATAACATTCCGAAGTTTGAAAAAAAGATCGAGGTCCAAGATGAAAAATCTGTGTAAACACCATCTATGATACCAATATGAGCTATTTGCCAAGGCAAAAATTTCACAACATTTCTAATCAAACTTCTTGTAAATGAGGGTGTCTTATAGAGCACTTTTAATCCGGCTTTTCGTTTACCGAATGTGCCAAACGGCTTTTTGTAATCTAATATTGAAAAAATAAACATAACAGGAAGCACTGTTTCAAAAGTTGCTATCATTTGGGATTGGAAAATTGTGAATTTAGGGATTCCTCCTAATATCACCAAATAAAATAGTAGATTGGCAATGAACAAGAAAGTAAGATATACCATAATAAAGAGATAGTCGATAAACAATTCTTTTAATCTTATGCGGATTCTTATAGGATTCTTCTCTTTCATCGTGTCATATCCTTTTCAAGTTTTAATGGATTTACTTTGTTCTGAGTTTTAATTATTTGTACCTGGAACAATTTATTTTTTCAAATGAAATACTTTTTAACCTGCTCTTTGCTCAGTTTTACTAATTAAGGAAGATCCTAAAAAGATTCGCTAAAGTTTGATTTTAGCGAACCTTTTTGAATGGAAAGTAATTTATTTGCCGAACCAAATAGCTCTTTCCCTATCAGAACTTTCTTTCGAATCAGAGGCATGAACAGTATTTTCAGACATACTTAGTCCATAAAGAGCACGAATCGTATTATCTGGTGAATTTTCTGGATCAGTTTTTCCATTCAATGATCGTACTCGACTGATGGCATTTTCACCTTCTAACACTAAGGCAACTAATGGGCTCCTTGTAAGGTAAGCAACCAAGCGATCAAAAAATGGTTTTCCAGTATGTTCTGCATAATGTTTTTCTGCTAAATTTGTAGAGGCTTTCATTAATTTCATATCAACAACTTTTAAACCATTTCTTTCATATTCCACTAAAATACTCCCGATGAGATTTCGTTCTACCGCATCTGGTTTGAGCAATACAAGTGTTTTTTCTGACATTTCTGATCATCCCCCTAGAAGTAAGCTTACTATGATATAAGTTTAACACAGCTATTTTTTTAAAAGTAGAAAGAAATCAAGCTACAAAAAATATTCAAATTTTCTTTAATATATATTTCCCAACTACTTTTGAGTAAATAACAATAACAAATAAGGTACAGGTTTCATCTATTGGGTTTCATAATTATGTATGTTTTGGATTTTTTCCTGAATTTTTTATTTAGGGTAACGGATATTTTTTTTCTGGCTTTCCATAGCCCGTTTATTCTTTTGAATCATTTTATCGTAGTTTATCCGGAACATCTCTTCTGGATCAGGATCCGGGATTATATTCAAATCTGCTACATCTTTTCTTATTTTACTTCTATTTTTAGTGATTTCTTGCAAAAATGTTTTCGTATCATGGTCTAAGCTTTGCCAGCCCGGTTGTTCTTTCAAATACTTTACATAAACTTCTATATCCTGATTCTGGTTGACTATCGTTGTCCCAACTTCATTTTGTATCAAATTCATTTGAATCACAGTTGCTTCGGTTTTCTTGATGTCTTCCTCTGTGATCTGTCCTCTAACCAATACATCATTGTCGTAATAATCCATGTATTTTCTGAACATGTCATTGAACTCCACTTGCAATTTTGATAATTTGGCAAATGCATTCAGTCCTGTATTTACTTCCGGATTGGCCGTATTAACCGGAATTGATAATGGCTTCGTGTAATACAGTGGACTCACTGCAGCACGGACAGAACCGAAATTAAAGATATTTGCACTCAAATCAGAAAATAAGGCTAAAGGAGGATGTGCAGCTAATGCATCTTCTTTTACTTCTTCTCCCAGCGTGAAAAAGGCAGAGGCAACTGACTCATTATTTTTTCCTTTGGTGTAGCCAATTAGATAATATGGCGTTTCATTAACAACACAGTAAAAAGGGTTAACGAATATCCCTTCTGACCATTTTTTGAAGTTTTTCCCTTTCTTCAGCAATTGTTTGCTTGTTTTTTTATCCATACCAACCAACTCTTCTCTATGTATTTTCTATTTTAATACCTATTTTTTCAAACAATAGTACATATTCCAGATTCAGTATACCAAACAGACAGTTGAACTCAAAAAAATACTCCGGCTGAATTAGGAATCCATTCTGCAAAAAAAGTAAACCAAAATACGTGATTTCAACTAATCTCCTGTAAATAAGTAAGTTTATTTATCGCTATACGTTTCTAACCAATGATAAGGGTACAGTTTCTTTAGTGTTTTAAATAGTAAATCATTATTTTTTGTATTAACGGCCATTTTTACATTTGATCCCCAATTAACTAAACGTTCTTGGCATGTTCCACAGGGCGTTAGTATTTTAAAAGGGGCATTTTCATCATCTCTAACAACACATATGCTATGCGTAATAGAAGTATTTAATTTATTTGGTTCTAGTATTAGGATTGAACCAGTTCATATACATAACTCAATTGAAGTAGTAACAACATCTGGAGACACCTTTGTTACTAGTTGACTGTTTTTCGTGTACATAGCAACAGTGCTACCCCAGCTTATTTAGGATATCTTTTCTCTATTAACTGCGTAGCTGCTTATATAAAGATTCTTTTATATTCATTGTTTTCTTCCTTATTTTAGCTCTCTCTATCAATCATTCTACCAAAAGTAGTCAATATATAAGTAAGTAACCCTACAAAGATATTTCTGCAGGACTTTTTCAAGTTCAGGATACATGAAAATATCTAATCTCAAGTATCAATTTTTAAAAGTTGAAATTTTAAGGTTTGTGTTATTTTAAAAATTACTAGAAGTATCTCCAAAAAGTATAATAGATGGATCAGAAAGTTATTTTCAGAGTGCAAATGAGATGACATAAAACAGATAAAATTGTACACTAAATGGTACTAATAGAAGTAATCTGCTGAAAAATTGATTTATCAGATTATGTACATGATAACTGGAGGAGTCACGATCATTATGAAACTAACTGACTTATTGAAATCGGTAAAGATCGACTCTAGCTGTCCTAAGCAGCTTAAAACAGAATTAAATGAAATCGATATCAAAAAAATTGCTTATCACACAAAAGAAGTAGATGCGGATACTTTATTTGTCTGTATTAAAGGTTATCAAACAGATGGACATAATTATGCAAAACATGCTGTAAGTCAAGGTGCAACGGTTATCATCGTCGAACAATTTGTTGAAGATCTAGATGTTCTTCAAATTAAAGTCTCTGACAGTCGTGAAGCTTTGGCTATTTTATCGAGTAATTTTTTTGATCACCCTTCTAAGTCAATGAGTTTATTCGGAGTAACTGCTACTAACGGGAAGACAACGATTGCATACATGACAGAAGAAATCTTCAAAGCTTATCAATTAAAATCTGGTTTAATAGGAACTATTCTAGTTAAATACAATCAAGAAATCGAAATGAGTCGCTTAACTACTCCGGAGTCTTATGACTTGCAACAGTATTTTGCAAGGATGAGAGATCGTGAAATCACACATGTCTCCTTGGAAGTCTCTTCCTCAGCGTTGGAACTTAAACGCGTGTATAATACTGACTTTGATGTTGTGGCTTTCATGAATATCAGCCCAGAACATATCAGGCTGCATGAATCATTTGATGCTTACTTTGATGCTAAAGCCTCATTGATAAGGAATGCTTCTAAAAAAAGTACAGCTGTTTTGAATATTGATGAACCGCTGCTTATCCCTTTGGAAAACGAGACAGAAGCTCAAGTCGTTACTTTCGGAATCGAAAATAAGTCTGGTACGATCACCGTCTCAAATATTCGCTTTTCGGAGGGGATACCATCCTTTACAGTAACTATTCAAAAATCTTTTGACACGCTAAATGGAAAAAGAGTTGAGACAACCAGTTTCGGTTTAGAGATGTCGGTTCCGGGCCGTCATTCTATATATAATGCACTCACAGCTCTAGTTGTGGGATTGATCAATGATATACCGATTGAGTATGTCCAGCAAGGAATTAAAAATTTCCGAGGAGTAGAGAGACGATTTCAGATACTTTATGATAAAGAATTTAAAGTGATAGACGACTTGTTATTGAATCAAAACAACATTGATTCATGCATGGAAACGATCAGTCATTTAAAGTACAATAAGCTGCACATTGTGCATGCACTTAGAGGAAGTAATGGGCCTGAGCACAGCACAGAAATTGCAGAGACTTTAATAGCATGCTTCCATCGAATGAACGTTGCTGAGATTATACTGACGACAGCGTCATTTCATGTAGACAAAAAGGATGAAGTCACAGAAGAAGAATTATCCGCTTTTTTGAAAGTGATGAAACAAAATAAAATCGAGGTTGCGTTTTTCAATGAACTTGATGATGCATTGCGATTTGGTGTTGAACAGTTGAATGAAGAGGATATTCTCTTAATATCAGGAGCGCATTCGATGGATCAGGGTGCACGAAAAACTCTAGAATTATTAAAAGAAATCTTTCCTAAAGTAAATAATGAAAGAATAAACCAAGTGTTAAAAAATAAACTCATTGGAATGGGTTCTTTCAAACCAGCTGCAAAACTTTAGTTTAGGAATGTAGAACAAATGAAAGTATAAAAATAATATAAGATTTGATTATCTTATTTTTTGTATAAATTCATTATTCTTGCTATAATGAATACAATAAATCGAAAGGTTGTGCCTAAATGTACACTATCTAAACAAATCGTAATTGAAGAAGAAACAGATTCTGCTGAAAAAGCAGGTTTCTTTGCAACGGTTTTTTTAGATAAATCATTTAAACAACTTTTGAATCGGAAATGGTGTTCTCACTAGAGAGGCATCCTTATTCTACCTGTTTAATTGAAACTGACAGACCGTCTGCAGAAACTTGCTGACGGTCGTTTTTATTATTAGGTAGGGGGAATTAGTATGTTACAGGTGAAGAATTTAACGCTGCACCATTTAAAAGACTTGAAAAAAATCGTTGAGAATTTGAGCTTTACAGTTAATCCTGGAGAAAAAGTAGCAATCATTGGCGAGGAAGGAAATGGGAAATCTACATTATTAAAGTGGATGCTGAGAGACACAAGCATTGATTCCTATATCCAAGCAGAAGGAGAGTTGATGAATCAATTCAGCCGTACCGTTTATTTGCCTCAATCTTTGCCGCAAAAATTTGAAGATATGACCATTGATGAATATTTTTTCGGACAAGCAGATGTTATGGACATAGATTATCAAATGCTCTATCAATTAGTCGGACAGCTTGGATTTGATGCAGATCGATTAACGAGTACTCAAAAACTAAATAGTTTATCAGGTGGCGAAAAAATCAAAGTTCAGCTGTTGAAAGCGCTCGCAACAGACCCAGATCTGCTCTTATTGGATGAGCCATCGAACGATTTGGATCTAGACACTGTGCAATGGTTGGAGCATTTTATCAAATCTACTCCGTTAACCGTTGTCTTTATTTCGCACGATGAGTCATTGCTCGCTGCAACAGCGACTAAGGTTATCCAACTTGAATTATTACAGCACAAGACGATTCCGGTAGCAACGGTCTCCAATTTGTCTTATAAAGAATATATTGAACAAAAGGAATCGCGTTTTGAACACCAATCGCAAGTCGCCAGTAAACAACGCGAAGAGCACCAAAAGCAAATGGAAAAATACCGGCAAATTGAAAGTAGTGTACATCATGATCAAGCGACTATTTCTCGCCAAGATCCAGCGGGAGGACGTTTGCTGAAAAAGAAAATGCACGTAGTAAAATCAATGGGGAAACGCTTTGACCGTGAGAAAGAAAATTTTGAAGATATTCCGATCAAAGAGGACGCTATTTTAGTGAAGTTCTCAAATACGAAGCCACTCCCAGCAAATAAAACCATTCTTCATTTGGAAGATGAAAGTGTAAAGTTAGGCGAGAAAGTCTTAGCTGATTCACTGAATTTGCTCGTGAAATCCCCACAAAAAATCGGGATTATTGGACAAAATGGAGTTGGTAAAAGCACTTTGTTGAAGCAGCTGTGGACAGAACTTAGTCAGCGTACAGATATTGCTGCTGGATATATGCCGCAGAATTATGCAGATTATCTCAATATGGATGAGACTCCTGTTGAGTTTCTTAGCGAAACTGGTGATAGCGAAGAACGCACTCAAGTTATGACTTATCTTGGCAGTATGCGCTTTACACCTGATGAAATGAACCATCCAATTCGTTCATTATCGGGTGGGCAACAAGCTAAATTATTATTGCTGAAAATTGATTTATCCGGACAAAATGTACTGCTATTAGATGAGCCAACACGTAACTTTTCACCACTTTCTCAACCAGAACTGAGAAAATTATTTAAACATTTCGAAGGATCTATCCTTACCATCTCACATGATCGGATGTTCTTAGAGGAAGTCTGTGATCAAGTGTATGAATTGAAGAAAGATGGATTTGCGAGGGTAGAGATTTAGTAGTAGAAGATCCTCATTCTAAATAAAAAACGTATGCGTATTGGAAATAATACACATACGTTTTTTTGATTGAGATCGGTTCAATTTATACGGATTTTCAGTCTCTTTGTTCATTACATGACATATATTATCCTAAATTTCATGAAATAGTGTATGATTAAAGTAACAGAAACTCGTTCATTTATCTCCTTAAAGAAGCAACAAGTCTAACAGACCTGACTTACTCTAATTTTTCAAAAAGCATCAAGGAAATTCCAATAAATAGAGGAGTGATAACGTGTCATTTACCACTTGGATCGCAGCTGAAAATTTTTACAATGTCTTCTTGCCAATAGTATTAATAGTAGGTTTAAGTGTTTTTTTAGTCCTTGTTTTTGTGCTGTCTTATGCGAGATGGAAAAGAGCTAAATACCTTATCCTTCTTTTTATTATTGGAGCAGCAGTATCTGGAATCTATGTGATTGAAAAACATGATCAGTATTCGGCCTATTTGGAGGAATACAGTTTGATCAATCCATTGATTCGTGACCGCCGAATTATATTTGGATTTCCTTCTTATTATTCGAGCAGAGAGAATCGGATATATGCGCAGCTGCATGATATTGAAAGTCTGCGCAACTTAAGCATGTATGAAGAAAAGTTGGTAGTAGAGGAATTGCAGTATTTAGGGAAGAAAGGGCACTTTCACTATTTTGATTACAACGGGCAATTTTTCAAAACCGCTAAAAAGATCACCTTTACCAAATCAACTCCCTACGCTCAAATTATCGGGAGTCACTTCTCATTAGCAGATGCTGATTATCAAACCATCGGCTTCAATAAAGAGTTAAAAACGATGTTCAATACGATACTCGTCAATGAAAATAGCCAAGATGTAATTTATGAACCTATTCCAGAAAGTCAGGTCTTACCTGAAGAAATAGTGTTCTCGCATTGGAATTTTTAATATGGGATTGAACTTTTGTGTGATTTTTACGTTTAATAAAAGACAATGGTGAAATGAAGGAAGCATAATCACTAAACTAACAATAAACTTCCGACATCAAAATCAATTGTATATTTTTTTATCATGATGTTTTATGTTCCTAATTAATTGGCAGGAAGATGAGTGACAATAAGGCATATTTTCTTTATACTATTGGTAACGGTTACGCTGATTATAATAATAACAACATTTAGTGAAAATATGAAGACATGAACAGGAGAGAACAAAATGCATATCGAACACATCGCACTATGGGTAAAAGATCTGGAAGCTACAAAAGATTTCTACTGCAACTATTTTGAAGCCACTTCAAATGGTGTCTACCACAATCCTAATAAAGGATTTAAGTCTTACTTTCTAACATTCGCAGAAGGTGCTCGATTGGAATTAATGACACGCACAGATGTCACAGAAGCTCATGCACCAGCAATGTTAGGATGGGCACATTTGGCGATTTCAGTAGGCAGTAAAGAAAAAGTAGATCAACTGACGGAACAATTGATTCAAGATGGGTACCATTGCCAAGGACAGCCGCGCACAACAGGCGATGGCTATTACGAAAGTGTGATCGAAGATCCTGAAGGAAACTGGTTGGAAATAACAGTATAAATTTTAAAAAATAAAAAATAAAGAAAGGGCTTGCATGACTGGAAATCTTGTGCTAATATTCAATTAAGGATTGTTACTGGTTGTGCAGGCAAAACCTAAATTGCTACGAAATGATAATGTTTTGTCATTTGGTATCAGTTTAGGTTTTTTTATTTGGAAGGGGGGAATGTTCACTGCATGCGAGTTGAAAAAGTATTTAACAATAACGTTGTGCTTGCAGCAACAAATGAACAAACCGAAATGATCGTCATGGGTAAAGGAATCGGCGTTCAAAAGAAAACGGGAGATGAGATTGAAGAAGAATTTATTGAAAAGAAATTTGTTATCCAGGAAGATGAACCAGCGGAACATTTAAAAGCTGTCTATCAGACACTTCCTGTTGAAGAATCAGATGCTGTTTTCGCAATTATTGTAAGAGCTGAACAAGATTTGCAACAGACCTTCGATTCAAATGTCTACTTGACATTAGCAGATCATATTCATTACGCCATTCAAAGAACAGCTGAGGGGATAAGTTTAAAAAATCCTTTAGCTTGGGAAGTTAGAAAATTTTATCGTAGAGAATATGAATTAGGAAAAGAAAGTTTAGCCATTATTGAAAGATATACTGGAACGATTCTAGATACAGATGAGGCAGCTTCTATTGCGTTGCATTTTGTAAATGCTCAAAAAGAAGGTCAACTGATTGAAGAAACAATTAGAGTAACGCGAATAGTACAGGATATTTTAAACATTGTACGGTTGCACTTTGGAATCGTTTTCGATGAAGAATCTATTTCTTATAATCGTTTTTTAACTCATTTGCAGTACTTCAGCCAACGAGTGGTCTCCAAAGAAAACTACCAGACTTCTCAAGATACCTTTTTACTTGAACAAATTAAAGCTAATTATCCGGATGCATTAAAATGCACGGAAAAAGTGTCCATTTATATCGAAGAAAGTTATCAGTTCAAAGTCTCTCCAGATGAAAAAATCTACTTAACCATTCACATTCACCGAGTAGTAAATCATATATAATTAAATATAGATCTGTTCTTAAAGGATTGTTACTGTTCAATCAGGCAAAACCTAAGGAGATAGTAAGTAAGAGTAAGTTAGAATTGCGCTCTTAGTTTGCTATTTGCTTAGGTTTTTATTTTTCTAAAAAGTTAAATAGGAATGAAAACAAAATAGAAAGAAGGAAAATTAAATGAAATACGAAGAATTGGCAACTGACATTTTAAATCATGTCGGTGGAAAAGAAAATGTTAGCAGTTTAGCACACTGTATCACTAGACTGCGGTTCAAGTTAAAAGATGAAAGTAAAGCAGACACAGAATATTTGAAAAAAAGAGAAGGAATTGTAACCGTTATCCAAAGTGGAGGACAATATCAAGTAGTAATCGGAAATCACGTACCAGACGTTTATAATGCGGTTACTCAAGTAGGTAATTTAAACGCTGAAGGAGAAGTTCCTGTTGATGAAGGAGAAAAAGGGAGCGTTTTTAATCAATTTATTGATATGATCTCTAAAATATTCCAACCTATTCTAGGCCCATTAGCTGCTACTGGGATGTTGAAAGGATTAGCTGCTATACTAGTTGCTTTTGGTGTAGCACAAACTAGCGGAACTTACTTATTGATTCAAGCCGCTGGGGATGGGTTATTTAACTTCTTACCAATATTCTTAGCTTTTACAGCAAGTAAACGATTTGGATTGACTCCTTTTACAGGAATGGCGATTGCTGCAGCTATGCTTTATCCAAGCTTAGTGAACCCAGCAGATGTTGAGCCTTTGTATACTTTATTTGCGGGCACGATCTTTGAGTCCCCAATCTACATGACCTTCCTTGGTCTGCCGGTTATATTGATGAGCTATGCTTCGTCAGTAGTGCCTATTATTTTAGCCACTTATTTTGGATCTAAAGTTGAAAAGGCAATGAAAAAAATCATACCAGACGTAGTAAAACTCTTTTTAGTTCCGTTTCTTACTCTATTAATTGTTGTACCTATTACTATTATAGTGATAGGACCAATCGCTACATGGGCTGCAACCTTGATTGGGTCAGGAGTTTCAGCTGTATATAATTTTAGTCCAGCAATTGCTGGAGCAATTATGGGTGGTTTTTGGCAAGTATTTGTTATGTTTGGTTTACATTGGGGCTTCATTCCTATTGCTATTAATAACTTATCCACAATGGGATTTGATACTTTACTTCAAACTGTTTTAGGAGTTTCATTTGCTCAAACAGGTGTCATTATTGCTATTGCGTTAAAAACAAAAGAAGCAAAAGTGAAACAATTAAGCATACCAGCTATTATCTCCGGATTCTTTGGAGTTACAGAGCCGGCCATTTACGGGATTTCCTTACCAATGAAAAAACCGTTTATTCTAAGTTGTATTGCGGGAGCAGTAACTGGTATTCTTGCAGGAATATTCCAATTAACTGGATATAATATAGGAGGATTAGGATTATTTGCTTTACCAGCAGCAATTGATCCAAGTGGACAAAATAGCTTTAACATTGTCGCAGCTGTTATTGTTAGTGTTGTTGGTTTAGTATTAGGGTTCTTGCTGGTTTACTTTACAAAAATCCCAACTTTATATGAAGAAACAGCTACTGAAACAACTGGCACATCATTAAATGATGTAATTGCTAGTTCAACTGTTTCCACATCAGCAACTAAAAATAATGAAAATGTTACTGAAAAAGATTTGATAGCTAGTCCGATGACTGGAGAAGCCGTTGAATTGTCTGATATTAAAGATGAAGCATTTGCTACAGGAGCTTTAGGTAAAGGAATTGCGATTCAACCGATAGACGGAAAAGTTTACGCTCCTGCAAATGGGACTATCACGATACTATTCCCAACGCTTCATGCTGTAGGCCTAACAACAGAAAATGGAACAGAGATTTTGATTCATGTTGGAATGGACACCGTTCAATTAGAAGGTGAAGGATTTACAGCTCATATTAAACAAGGCGACAAAGTTGTTGCAGGTCAATTGTTATTGAGTGTCGACTTAGATGTCATTCGTGATAAAGGTTATGAAACGATCACGCCAGTCATAGTAACAAACACAAACGACTATACAGATATTTTGTCTACTAAAGATAAAGACTTAACAAATGGAGATTATTTGTTGTCAATCGTAGGGTAAGTAAAAACTAATTTTAAAAAACGATCAAAAAAGAATGAGAAAGGAAGAAAAATAAATGACAACAGAATTTCCAAAAGACTTTTTATGGGGCGGCGCAACAGCTGCCAATCAATACGAAGGAGCATATAATGTAGACGGGAAAGGTTTATCCGTTCAAGACGTTACCCCTCAAGGAGGTTTTGGTCCAATCACGGATGGTCCTACAGAAGAAAATTTGAAATTAGAAGGTATTGATTTTTACCACCGTTATAAAGAAGACATTGCTCTTTTTGCAGAAATGGGCTTCAAAGTTTACCGAACATCTATTGCTTGGTCGCGTATTTTCCCAAACGGGGACGAGAGCGAGCCAAACGAAGCAGGACTAGCCTTTTATGATAAAGTCTTCGATGAGCTGCACAAATATGGGATTGAACCATTAGTAACATTATCTCATTATGAAACACCATTACATTTATCAAAAGAATACAATGGCTGGGCGAATAGAGACTTAGTAGGCTTTTATGAAAAATACGTCCGTACAGTATTTGACCGTTACAAAGATAAAGTAAAATATTGGCTGACTTTTAACGAAATCAATTCTGTGCTGCATGCTCCATTTATGAGTGGCGGAATTATGACTCCGCCTGAAGAGTTATCTAAACAAGACTTATACCAAGCTGTTCATCATGAATTAGTGGCTAGTGCATCTGCAACTAAAATTGCGAAAGAAATCAATCCAGATTTCCAAATTGGCTGTATGGTCATCGCTATGCCGACTTATCCGATGACACCAGATCCAGATGATGTTGTGGCAGCAATGCATTCAGAACGACAAAATTACTTGTTTTCTGATATCCATGTACGCGGTAAATATCCAAATTACATTAAACGCTTCTTCCGTGATAATGATATTTCCATTCATTTTGAACCAGGTGATGAAGAACTATTGGCTAAAAACACTGTCGACTTTATATCATTCAGTTACTACATGAGTGTTGCAGAATCTGCGCATCCTGAGAAATACAACAAAGGAAAAGGAAATATATTAGGAGGAATCGCTAATCCTCATTTAGAAGCATCTGAATGGGGCTGGCAAATTGATCCAAAAGGTTTATACATTGCATTAAATGATTTTTATGATCGTTATCAAAAGCCATTGTTTATTGTGGAAAACGGGTTAGGTGCAGTGGATGAGTTGATTACGGATGAAAATGGACAAAGAACTGTCAATGATGATTATCGTATTGATTACATGAATGATCACTTATTTCAAGTAGGTGAGGCGATTGAAGATGGTGTAGAAGTGATGGGTTACACTTCTTGGGGCTGTATTGATTTAGTTAGTGCTTCAACTGCTGAAATGAAAAAACGTTATGGTTTTATTTATGTGGACCGTAATAATGATGGTACAGGTACTTTAGAACGTTTCAAGAAAAAAAGCTTCTATTGGTATAAAGATGTGATTGCATCCAATGGAGCAGTTTTAAAATAAGGAGAGAGGAGAATCTTAAAATGAGTGAACCAAATGTATTCCCCAAGAATTTTCTATGGGGAGGTGCAACTGCTGCAAACCAATTTGAAGGTGCTTGGGACGTTGATGGTAAAGGGCCTTCTGTAATTGATAGTTTAACGTGTTCTCGTGACATGAAGGAGCGTTTCAGTGGGATAGGTGATTACCACCCTTCTCATATCGGGATAGATTTCTATCAACGTTATAAGGAAGACATTGCTTTATTTGCAGAAATGGGTTTTTCAATCTTTCGTTTATCCATTGCTTGGACAAGAATTTTTCCAAAAGGTGATGAAATTGAACCTAATGAAGCAGGATTAGCTTTTTATGATAAAGTTTTTGATGAACTGCACAAGTATGGAATAGAACCCTTAGTGACTATTTCTCATTTTGAAATGCCCCAATATTTAGTTGACCATTATGGAGGCTGGAAAAATCGTCAATTAGTGGATTTTTATGTTCGTTTTGCAACAACTTTATTTGAACGATATAAAGGGAAAGTAAAGTACTGGCTGACATTTAATGAAATCAATATGGCTACTTTCATTCCAGCAATTTCTGTTGGTTCAGTCGCAGATGAAGGTGAAAATCCGGAAGAGGTTATGTACCAAGCACTTCATCATCAATTTGTGGCAAGTGCTCTAGCGACTAAAGAAGCTAAATTACTTGATGCAACTAATCAAATAGGTTGTATGATTGCATATGCGCCAGTGTATCCTTTATCTCCTAAACCTGAAGATGTTTTTACTGCATTGCAAAAAGAAGAAGAAAATCATTTCTTTTCAGATGTTCAAGTAAGAGGTTATTATCCTAATAGCAAGTTAGCGTATTTTGCAGAAAAAGATATTCACATCGAAATAGAACATGGGGATGAAGAAATATTAGCTGCTTATCCAGTTGATTTTATTTCCTTTAGCTACTACACATCCGGTGCAGCAAGTTATGAGGAAACAGGTAAAAAGAATACAGGGAATGCAATGATGAGTGAAAAAAATCCTTATTTGAAAGAATCGCAATTGGGATGGGCTATTGACCCTATTGGTTTGCGTACCTCATTAAATACCCTTTACAATCGTTATCAAGTTCCTTTAATGGTCGTAGAAAATGGACTAGGAGCTGTTGATGAAGTAATAAATGGTAAAATTCATGATGATTATAGAATCTCTTACTTACGAGAACACGTAGAAGCTATGCGAAACGCTATCGTGAAAGATGGAGTGGATTTAATTGCTTATACTTCTTGGGGGTGTATTGACTTAGTCAGTGCAGGAACTGGGGAAATGGCAAAAAGATATGGGTTTATTTACGTGGATCGTCAAAATGATGGGTCAGGTTCATTGAATCGACTCAAGAAAGATTCATTCTACTGGTACAAAAATGTTATTGCATCAAATGGTGCAAACTTAGATTAATCATCTAGAGAGCGAGACAAAAGTCGTTTTGACCACTGAATATAAGCTGGGCTCCCCTTATGAGATGCTTTTTCTCCTAAAGGGAGGCTGGCTTACAGGCATGTAGTCAGTTTTTTGAACGCGTTTAAAAGTACTCAATTAGTATGTGACAGAGTTAAACTACTATTTTCCAAGCTCCTAGTTTTTTTATGCATACTTAATGAAGGAATAGTTTTTACTGTAAAAATAGCTGGTTTTAATGGCATTTTTTGAAAGCTTTTTTTAATATAATGAAAGTATAGCAATATAAAGAGGACAGAAAAAAATGATGTTCAAAAATTTGATTATTAGTGAATTTTATTCTGAGTCCAGTATTTGCAGAGTGGAAAATGCTTTTTATTTAGTTACGAATACATTTGAATATTTTCCAGATGTACCGTTTTTTTAGCACAGGCTTAGTGAACTGAGAACAAATAGGTTATTGCTTAACGACACCATAATAGTTGCCACTGAATGATACACCAAAATCGTGCGGCATTTTCCCCCGATGATTCGCTAGCATGAAGGTGTATTTTACGTTTTGACTACAAACGTCTTGGAAAATGTTACTTAACAGGAACGGGTGAAGATTATGAGTAGCAAGAATCCATTATGAAGAGGAGATGAATGACTTGCGCATCGAAGCTGATATTGAATGGCATGAGTTTAACATCGGTTCTCCAACTGGTAATGGTGAAAATAGTCATAATAAAGTTCATTTTGACTGTTTTAACTACAAGATAGCTAAAAAACAATAAAGACATTTATATACTATAAAAGGAAGTTGGTGAGTGAAAACTCTCCAGCTTTAATTATTTCTCCGCCTATACCAACTCTACTGGGTTAAAAAACGATTATTTTTGAATTCGGTTACAATTAAAAAAGGGTTGCAATGCTTTTAAGATAGCTTTAATCTATTTATTAATAGCTATACAAATTTGTGTATAAAGTTAAAATATAGAAAAAGGGAAGAAGTGATACTTTTGGAAATTATTAAGTTAATAGGAATTGTCATTATCGTAGTTGGATTTATTTTTAAATTTGATACTATCGCAGTTGTTTTGATAGCAGCTTTAGCGACAGCATTAGTTTCAGGAATTTCTTTTCCAGAATTTTTGTCATTATTGGGAGAAGCTTTTGTCTCCAATCGTTTAGTAACATTATTTTTACTGACGTTACCAATGATCGGGATATCTGAACGTTTTGGTCTGCGTCAGCAAGCTGTAAGACTAATCGAAAGAATCAAAGGATTGACTCCGGGTCGTATGTTGTCTCTTTACATGGTCATCCGTGAGTTAGCAGGATTATTCTCTATTCGTATGCAAGGACATACTCAATTTATTCGCCCACTTATTGAGCCGATGACTCAAGCGTCAGCAGAAGCTAAATATGGTGAAATCGATGAAAAAGATGTGGAGCGCATCAAAGCACGTTCAGCGGCAACCGAAAACTTCGGGAACTTCTTTGCTCAAAATACTTTTATTGCAGCATCAGGAGTGTTATTGATCACGGGTACAATGGAATCGTTAGGTCATGAAATCTCAGCGGTTGCTGTGGCACAAGCTTCTATTCCAGTAGCTTTGATCGTATTGATTTTTGTTGCGGCTTCTAATGTTTTGTTTGACAGAAAAATGAAAAATAAATACGGCAAAAAAACAACTGTCCCAACTCAAAAAGGAGGCGAGTAGTCCATGGAATCATTGATCAATAATTTATTAGAATTTTTCTTTATCTTGACTGGGTTTTTATTGATGTACACAGCGGGTTCTGTATTTATGGACAAAACGCATCCGACTCGTTTAGGAACTACTTTATTTTGGCTATTTTTAGGTGTAATATTTGCTATAGGAAACTTTATTCCTTATTATTTAAGTGGTATCATGCTGCTAGTTATTGGTGTTTTAACTTTATTCAAACAAGTTAAGCTTGGCCATGTTCGTCCGATCGAAGATGATGAAGCCGAAGAAGCTAGTAAACGTATTGGAAATTGGATTTTTGTTCCAGTTGTTGTATTAGCAGCAGTTGCTGTAGGAATTGCACAATTCACTCCTCTTGGCGGACAAGTGGGAATCGGTATTGGAGCAGCAGTTTCTTTAATGACAGGTGTATTGATCACTAGAGCTACTCCAAAAACAGTGATGGACGATAGCGACCGTATGATTCAACAAGTAGGTACAACTGGTATCTTGCCGCAATTACTGGCAGCTTTAGGGGTTATCTTTACAGCTGCTGGAGTTGGAGAAGTTATTGCTGGGGGCATCTCAACAGTTCTTCCAGAAGGCAATCGCTTCCTTGGTGTAGTGGCTTACTGTTTAGGTATGGTTATTTTTACGATGATCATGGGAAATGCTTTTGCAGCCTTTACTGTCATCACGGCAGGTATCGGGATTCCGTTTGTTATCGCTCAAGGTGGAGATCCGGTTATTGCTGGTGCTCTAGCGATGACAGTTGGATTCTGTGGAACATTGTTAACTCCAATGGCAGCTAACTTTAATGCATTACCAGCAGCCCTACTAGAGATGAAGAATGAAAGTGGCGTAATCAAAGAACAAACGCCATTAGCATTGATCCTAATCGTTGTTCACATCGCCCTAATGTACTTCTGGGCATTTTAAAAACAACATGTGGAGGAAGCCGGAAAGAGATGAAGGGAAAATAGAGAGAAATTATTGTGGTGTTTCTCAACCACAATATTTTCATCTTTTTCCCAAAATCTCTGGCTTCCGCAACTGACCTAAAGAATGCGTAGTGCCTCGGGAGCTCCGACAGAAAAATGGAATGATTTTCTCCGAGGAGCTGAGGCACGAAACTGACCTACAGCATGCGAAGAGGCCTTGGTAGCAATGAAGTAAAAATAGGGAATTTCGAATGGGATGTTCTGTGTCCCAATCGAAATTTATCTTTTTTGCAAAATTGCTAGGCTTCGTAGCTGACCTACAGGATGCGAAAGCCAAGCGACGCAGATCAACTACATTATGCATAGTGCCTCTTATTTAGCACTGTTTTAAGAACTACAAAATGATTTGAAAGAAAGGAATTTTAAATATGAAAATTTTAGTTACTGGTTTCGATCCATTTGGCGGAGAAAAAATCAACCCAGCTTTAGAAGCTGTAAAAGGTTTGGCTGACACAATCAAAGGTGCAGAAATTAAAAAGTTAGAAATTCCAACTGTTTTTGGTAAATCAGCAGAAGTAGTAAAAAAAGCGATTGAAGAATTTCAACCGGATTATGTTTTAAACATTGGACAAGCTGGAGGAAGATTTGCTATTTCTCCTGAACGTGTGGCAATCAACGTTGATGATGCTCGTATTGCAGATAATGAAGGCAATCAACCCATCGATGCCCCAATCAAAGAAGATGGAGATGCAGCTTACTTCACCCAATTGCCTGTGAAAGCAATGGTAACAGCCATTAAAAATGCTGGTATACCAGGTGCTGTTTCAAATACAGCTGGAACATTTGTATGTAATCACATTATGTATCAAGTACAATATATGATTCACACAAACTTCCCTGAAATAAAAGGCGGATTTATCCATGTTCCTTATATTCCAGAGCAAGTTGTAGACAAAGCAGGTCAACCTGCAATGAGTTTATCTGACATGACGAAAGGTTTAACAGCAGCGATTGAAGCTGTGGTTGAGTTTGATGGGAAAGAAGACTTGAAACAAGTCGGCGGAGCGATTCATTAAAAATAGAAAAAATAAGGTCAGCAGCATAGGATCACTTATCGTGGTTTCTAAGTTGCTGGCCTTTATTTGTATAGCTTAATCTTACGATTGAGGATATAATGATAAAATCAGGTGTTTGAACTGAAATTATGAGGTGCTAAGATGAATGATAAAATAAGAAATATTAAAATGACGATTGAGTATGATGGCGGAAGATACCTTGGTTGGCAAAGATTAGGGGATTCGAATAAAACTATTCAAGGGAAAATAGAGAATATCTTGTCAGAAATGACGGGAAATAAAATTGAAATTATAGGATCTGGACGAACGGATGCAGGGGCTCATGCTAATGGGCAGGTAGCTAATTTTAAGACGCTATCTAATTTGGATCTTGCTGCAATGCAAGACTACTTGATCCGATATCTTCCACAAGATATTATTGTCAAAAAGCTGGAAGAAGTTCCTGAAAGATTCCACGCTCGTTACAATGTTGTTGGTAAAAAATACAGTTATTACGTCTGGAATAATGTGGTTCCGTCGGCGTTTGAGCGCAATTACAGCTTCCATTATCCTGAAAAACTAGATATCGACAAAATGAATAAGGCTTGCAGCAAGCTTGTCGGAACCCATGACTTCATTGGTTTCTCTTCACTTAAGAAAACGAAAAAATCAACTGTCAGAACCATAAATGAAATCTCGATCCAGAAGGAAGGCAATCTGTTGCACTTTACATTTGTAGGAGAAGGTTTTCTACATAAAATGGTCAGAATCATTATGGGTACGCTCTTGGAAGTTGGTGCAGGCACGGCTGAACCAGATTGTATCGATGCAATATTTGAGAGCAAGATCAGAAGTAATGCAGGGGCGACAGTGCCTTCTCAAGGCTTGTTCTTAGATGAAGTTTATTACGATTGACAAGTTGGGACGATGATCCGAAGTGGACATCATCCAATGAAAGGTAACTTATTTTTAACCTAGCAACTCTTTATTTCATATTCTGAAATATTTTTCAATCTATGGTCTTTAACTAGAAAACAGTCTAGATAGCGTATAGCAATCTGGACTGTTTTTTAGTCTCAGTTAAATGATGCATCTCCAGATTGCCTATTCAAAATTCTTAACTTGAAATTATCAACCAAATAGGCACAAGAAACTAATAAGGTAAACAAAAAAATATAAATCCTCAAGTCTTGGATTAAATTCCTAAACAATATGGGAGAAAGAATACCTAAAAGAAATATTATGTAATTCCATTTTGTTGTTTTTATCTCAATGGTGTCTCCATTTTTTACCTCTACTTCGTTACTTTTAGCTCCGAACTGATCTACCTTCAGCAATGCACTTTTTCTGGGAATACCAAGATTGATCATGTCCAATTTTAGTAATTTTTTCTCGATTCAGTTTTACTGTGAGGGCTGCTCCCATACTTAGCCAACTAGTATTACGTTTAATTATGATTGACATACGCTCCTACATTTCTTAAAGTACAAACAAGGAAAATTATTGCTTGTTTATCCTCCTACTAGAGGCAAACAAGTTAACTATAAAATTTAATAAAAAGAAATAACTAGCTAATCTAGCAACAGCACCTTCTTGAAAAAGAAAAAAGAAAGCTAGAAAGAAATTAAATACAGCAATATATGAATTTATCTCTCCAAAAAAAAATTTCTTCATTTAACCCACCTCCTATAAATAATATTATTTCATATCGATAATTTAAAAGCTAAGTGTATAGTTTTACTGCTGCGTGTTAAAAAGTATTTATATATTATGTAAGAACCACTTCAAATATAATGTGAAAAATGATTCCATTACATCCATGATGAGGGCATTCGGTAGCATAAAACGGAATATGACGAGAAACTGACTTAAAAAATAAAAAGACGTATTCTAGTTAGAAGCAAATCAATATTAGGCTTCTGTTAATAGTTTACATCTTAAGCGGCTTAGAACATGTTATAATCTATAGTAAAAATGATCAGGAAAAAGGATAGGAGCGATTTCCGATGGTAAGAGCAAAGAAGTTTTCAACAGAAGAGATATACTTACAGACCCATAACCTTCTTATAAATAAAGGTTATGAAAAGTTTTCGTTCAGCCTACTTGCCAAGTCATTAGATGTCTCAAGAGCTGCTATTTATAAGTACTATACGAATAAAGACGATCTCATTAATGATTATTTAATCAGACAAATGAATCAGATGATGGATGATTTTAATCAAATGAAATGGTCTAACGATTATTCAGAGCAATTTGATCAATTATTCGAGTTGATTTTTAAGTATCGGGAGACGCATTTACTATCAAATGAAATTCCTAATAAGCTTACGATCAGTCCTGAAAAACAAAAACAAAAGGCGGATGTTTCTGCAGACATTCACAATCATTTTATCAAATATATTCAGCAATTTATTCAGACAGGCAAACAAAACGGGTATATAAAAAAAGAGATACCCGATAGCTTAATTGTTGGAATTATTTTTCACAGCATTAACATACCTGACCATTCTGATTTGAACCCGCAAGAAAGAGCTCGTTTTATTAAGATGATCATTAAAAACGGCATTATTGAAAATCCAAAGTGACACAAGTGTCACTTTGGTGTATACTGCTTATTGTAATGATAACTTATCAAAGGAACGAGGTATAAGAAATGTTTTTAGCATTGAAAGAGTTAAAGCACTCCAAGGGGAAATTTATGATGATTGGCTTAATCATTGTATTTATTTCGTGGCTTGTGTTTGTATTATCTGGGCTTGGAACAGGTTTATCTGATTTAGCAGCTTCAACACTAAAATATGCTGAGGCAGATTATGTTATTTTTGAAGAGGATACGGACTTCAGCTTATCTAAGTCGATACTTTCTGAAGATTTAGAGAAAAAGGTACTAGAACAAAAAGGTGTAGAGGCTGTTGCCTCAATGGGAACTGTGTCAGCATCTATTCGTTCGGCAGACGGCAACGAAGAAAATGCAACCAAAACGGATGTCCTTGTAGCTGGTATCCAGCCCGGTTCTTTTATGGAACCTGAGGTCAGTTCTGGAAAAAATTTAACAAGCAGTAGTTTAAATGGTGTAATCGTTGATGAGTCACTCAAAGAAGATGGGTTTTCAATAGGTGATGAGCTTGCTATTAATGGTTATACTGAAAAACTAGAAATTATAGGTTTTGTTCAAAATGAAACATTAAACCATCAACCAGTTATTTTTGCTCAGATGGATAAATTTCGTGCCATCAAGTACGCTGCTCCTGGTTCAGATAATGGGATAGAAAATCCTGTTAACGGAATTCTAGTTCAAGCAACTGATATAGATTTAGATGCAGTTAATGAAGAAATCGATGGAATCGAAATGGGTACAAAAGACGAAGCAGTGAAATCTATTCCAGGATACGCGGCTGAGAATGGGACGATTATGATGATGCTTTGGTTTTTAATTATCATTTCAGCATTTATTATTGGAGTATTTTTCTATGTCTTGACCAACCAAAAAACACAACAATTTGGTGTGTTAAAAGCGATTGGAGGAAGCAATGTTTTTGTTATGAAAACTGTTATTTCTCAAGTGTTTATTTTATCGACTGTAAGTATTTTAACTGGGATTGGTCTGACTTATCTCACTGCTGCAGTATTGCCGGAAGGAATGCCGTTTAATCTAAGAATTCCTATGGTCATCATCTATAGTATTGTTTTATTAGCTATTAGCGTATTAAGCTCATTATTTTCGGTAATTAAAATTTCTAAAATAGATCCGTTAACAGCATTAGGGAGGGTTGAATAATGTCCAGTATTCAGTTGGAAAATGTAACCAAACGCTATAAAGACAATGTTAGTGAAATGATTGCGTTAAATCATGTATCATTAGCAGTGGATAAGGGAGAATTTGTGGCAATTATTGGACCGTCTGGTTCAGGAAAAAGCACCTTTCTATCTATTGCGGGAGCTCTATTGCAGCCTTCTGAAGGAGAAGTGTTTATTAAAGATAAAGCCATCTCATCTTTTAATGAAAAGGATCTTGCACAAGTTCGCTTAGAACAAATTGGCTTTATTTTACAAACTTCTAATTTAATCCCGTATTTAACTGTATTAGACCAACTTTTAGTAGTCGCAAAAATGAAAGGTTCTATCACAGAAGAAATGAAGCAAGCAGCAAAAGAATTGCTGAAAGATTTAGGATTAGAAAAAAGACTCAAAAAATACCCTAACGAACTATCGGGTGGAGAAAGACAACGTGTAGCGATTGCACGTTCATTTATGAATAATCCAGATGTTATTTTAGCCGATGAACCCACAGCTAATTTAGATACTGTACGTGCCCATGAAGTCGTTCAATTAATTGCAAAAGAAGTTAAATATCGCAATAAAGCAGCCATTATGGTTACGCATGATGAACGAATGCTGAAATACTGTGATCGAGTTTACCGTATTGAAGATGGCGTACTTAAAGAAGAAAACTTATAAGAGACAAGATGAAAACCCAAAAAACTTTTTACGAAGTTTTTTGGGTTTTCACTTTTATTCTAGCTTTATTTTGACCTACTGCTATAATGTTAAGTGCTTTTACAAAAGGAGATGAAAAGATGATTACCAAAATACCCTTTAATAATGAAAGATATAGCTGGATCAATATAAACACTGATAATCCTCAGGAATTAAAAAGTCTTTACAAGGATTTTGACATTGATGATGAGATAGCTGCTTATTCATTGGATAAAAACGAACGTGCTCATTTAGATTATGATCAGCCAACGGATACTTTTATCTTGATTTTTAATGTACCTAATCAAAGCAAAATAGATGATCACTATGAAACTATTCCTATGACATTTTTGATCAAGGATCTACGTTTTATCACAATATCGAATAGTAAAAATCAATATATTATCTCGAAAATGGAAAAGTATTTAAAACGCAATCCAGAAACGACCATATTTAAATTTTTATTCAGCAGTCTATTGCTGATCACGGATTCTTTTTTTCCTTTAGTAGAAGAAATAAATAGTGACAGAAAGCTGATCAATGACAAATTAAAAATAAAGACCACAAAACAAAATTTGCTTTCATTATCTAATTTAGAGACTGGAGTTGTTTATTTTGTTTCTGCATCCAGACAAAATACTGTATTGTTGGAACAAGTCAGAACACACATGATCTATCGGGCGTTAGACGAAAGCGAAAGGGAACAATTTGAAGATGCATTGATTGAAGCAAAACAGCTGATTGAAATGACACAGGTAGCTTCACAAATTTTGCAGCAATTATCTGGAACTTATAATAATGTTCTGAACAATAATTTGAATGATACGATGAAAATACTTACGGCATTATCTATTTTATTAACAGTACCTACAATCATTACGGGCTTTTTCGGGATGAATATGCCTCTTCCTCTAGAAAATAATCCTGTTGGATGGCTGGTTACTATTGCTATTAGTATTGTTCTTTGGTTTGGTCTGTCTTATATTTTGCATAAATTAATGGAATAGTGCTGCCAGATAATCAGGAAATTACAATTCTTCATATACATGGAATGTGGTCAAATAATTCAATAGATAAATATTCTTTTCATTTATATTATTATCAATGTAATTTTCTATCAAAGAAAGAACGCAGCTGTTTACATACTAGTTTTATATTTCAGTAAACAGAGTAGGATTGCACTTTAATAGACGTCACAATGTTACTAGGGTATAATTTGATGGATAAGATTAAATGAGAAAGACAAAGAATGAAAGGTAGTTATCAATGAAAACTATTACAATTTTAGTTCCAGCATACAATGAAGAAGAGGTTCTTGAGCAGATGTATAGTGTGTTAGTCGCTGTTTGCAATCGATTAACTAATTATCAGTTCGAGTTTCTTTTTGTGAATGATGGCAGTAAAGATCGCACGCTGGAAATCGTTAAACAATTGAAAGAGAAGGATTCACGTGTAGAATACGTTGATCTTTCACGAAATTTTGGGAAAGAAGTCGCAATGTCAGCAGGGTTTGATTATGCGAGCGGAGATGCCATGATTATTATGGATGCTGATCTGCAACACCCGCCTGATGCCATCGAAGAGATGATTTATTGGTGGGAACAAGGGTATGATGATGTTTATGCTATTCGTAAAAAACGTGAAGGAGAAGGTAAGCTTAAGAAGCTGACTTCAAAAGCGTACTATAATTTATTGCAAAAAGTATCTAAAGAGGAAATCATTCCAGATGCCGGAGATTTTCGTTTGTTAGATAAAAAATGTATCGAAGCCTTGTCTCAGTTGAGAGAACATTCTCGTTACACTAAAGGAATGTACAATTGGATCGGATTCAAAAAGAAAGAAATCACTTTTGATGCAGATCCTAGAGCAGGCGGAGAGACAAAATGGAAGTTCAGTTCATTGGTGACTCTTGCGATCAATGGTGTCACATCGTATAGTACACTGCCCTTAAAAGTCTGGTCTATTGTGGGAGTGGTCATTTCAGTACTCGGCTTTATTTATTTGTTTATTGAAATCATGCGAACTATTTTCTTTGGCAACGCAGTGGCAGGGTACCCTTCTATGATTGCTGGAATTTTCTTCTTAGGTGGAATTCAATTGATCTCACTGGGAGTTATTGGGGAATATTTAGGACGAGTATTTGTGGAAACAAAAGGACGGCCGCTTTATTTTGTCCAAGAAACTTCGGAAGAAAAGAAAAAACGTTCAAAAGAGATGACTAGCAAACAAACAGAACAAGAAAAGATAGAAAGCGTTGGTCATGATAAATGGAATTCTTAAAAAAAATGTTTTTTAAATATGAAGAAGCAATTATTTATTTGGTTTTTGGTGTATTGACTACATTGGTCAATATTGTTGTGTTTTATCTAATGGATACTGTTTTAGGTGTGCAATATCTCATTGCGAATGCAGTAGCCATTGTTCTTTCGATACTATTTGCTTTTTTTACCAATAAAAAATATGTGTTTAAATCAACGTCAGAAAACGTTCAAAGCTGGCTGAAAGAATTTATTTTATTTTGTGGATTTAGGGCTGTTTCTGGCGTATTTGATATGTTAAGTATGTGGATACTGGTTGATTTCATTTCGTTCGACACGAATATTGCTAAAATAGCTACCCAATTTATTGTGGTCGTACTGAATTATTTTTTCAGTAAATTTTTTGTCTTTAAGAAGTAATACCACTGAAAAAATACTAAGTAAGAAAGAGATTGGTGATTGGCTTTATGGAACAAATTGAACGTAGCAAGCAAAAGAATACCTCAAGATATTTTTTGTGGTATTCTCTTTTATTTATAGTAACGATAGTATTGATTTATGGATACTTTGTAGTAAGTGGGACTTCCTTTATTTGGGAGAGCGATGGATTTACTCAACATTATTTGTTGTTTAAAGATTATGTAGGGATGTGGCAGGAATTTTTACAGCATCCATCGGCTGGATTTCAAAATTGGGATTGGACGATTGGATTAGGTGCGGACGTTATCATTTCCTATGGTTATTATGTTGTAGGAGATCCATTTGTTTATTTAGGACTATTATTTCCTCCCAGTATGATGGAATTTGCTTTTCATTTTTTGATTATTTTAAGGATCTATTGCATTGGTTTAGCATTTATTTTCTATGCACGAAAAATGGGTGTACAAGGATCAGGTCTATTGGCAGGAGCTTTTGTTTATACATTTGCCCATTACGTGACACTAAATGCTACTAGACATCCTTTCTTTTTGATGCCGATGCTGTTCCTTCCGCTGATGTGTTTAGGGGTGGAAAAAATATTGCGCAATGAATCAGCATTGTTATTTGCAGCTGTTGTTTTCATTAGTGCAACCAGCAATTTTTACTTTTTCTATAAGTTAACGGTATTGATATTTATTTATGCGATTTTCCGTTATTTTGAACTGGGGAAAAGTATCAAACAACTCGGACAGTACTTTTGGAAAACATTGTCTTATTATTTGATCGGTGTCTGCATGTCTGCAGTAGTTTTATTTCCAGTCATCTGGGGATTCCTTCAGTCGTCAAGAGAGCCGGGAGAATTTGGCAGTGGAATGAAGTTATACCCGCTGCAATACTATGTATCGCTCTTTGCAAATGTATTTATTTCGGAAAGTTACTTGTGGACGGTTTTAGGCTTTGCTGGAATAGTGATGCTGGTAATTCCGTTAATGTTTGTACGTCGGAAAATATTTGGGGCTATTCCTTTTATGCTGAGCTTATTTTTTGTGATGCTCTTGTTCCCCATATTCGGCTCTATTATGAACGGGTTTTCAGGACCTTACAACCGTTGGACATTTGTGATTCCTTTATTATTAGGAATAGCAGTGGCCCGTTTTTACCAACGCCGATTTGAGTGGACTAAAAAAGATCGTAAAGCAATGGTCGTTGGTGTTGTCTTTTTCGGAATAATTGCTTTTATTCCACAAATCATCGTTGGCTTTTCACTTGCTCGAACGCTGCCTCTAGTAGCTGCTTTGATAGTATTAGGAGCCATCACTTTAGCGGCTAAAGTGCGAGAAAATGAAAAGTGGTCTCCAACATGGAATAAAGTAGCTTCTGCAGTGATTCTATTATCCATAATAGGAAATGTCGTATACAATGCTCAAGAATACTATTATCCTTTTGGACAAAACAAAATGGCGGCGCTATTGCCATATGGAACAGCTGATGCCCAATATGAGCAAGTATTTGATGGAGTGGAAGAGCAAATACCTCCTGTGTCAGAAGAGGATATTTTCCGTATAGGATTAACAGCAAAAGACAATCATATCCGGAATCACATGATTTATTTGGAACGAATGGGTATGACCTCGTATTTATCGATCACTAATGGTTCAGTAGCCCAGTTTTCCCGGCAGTTGGAGATCGGCTCGTTTCAGTTGATTCAACCCGTACGAAATGGTCTGGATGATCGACGAATTGCTAATCATCTGTTAGGTGTACAGTATATCGTTACGGCTGTTAAAAATGAACAGTATTTGCCATATGGATATGAAGTGGTTTATCGTTCTGAAGGGGAAAATGGACATTTAGTTGCCGAAACAGAGCAAGCTTACCCGTTTGCTTATGCAAATTCGGTAGTGATGGATAATGCTGAATTCGAGTTGCTGAATCCAGTAGAAAAAGAAGAGTATTTAGCTGAAGGCTTCACAGCAGATGCAAGTGAGTTGGAATTAGATCGACTTACTTCATTTGAAGGAGAGTTAGCCACAAAAAAAGTTGAGTACACAATCCGAAGTGAGGACAAAGAAAAGGTAACCATTGAAGACGAACAAGTAGTGGTTCAAGATAGTGATGGAAAATTGCTGATTGAAATAGAAGATGTAGCAGAAATCCAAAATACAGAAGTTTATGTTCAATTAGAAGGGCTTGACTTTGAACCTAAATCTAATCAAACGTTTAAAAGAGAGAATACAGGTTTTAATACAACAGTTACCTTCAATGGACGGAATAAAATCATTCATCAATCCGATAAGCTAAGTTTCAGCTCATACATTCATCGGAAAAAAATGCTGTTTAATCTAGGATATCAAACGGGAGAAGACTCAAATACACTTACTCTTCAATTTGAGAAACTTGGAACGTATGATTTAAAAAATATTACGATTTACGCCCTGCCGATAGACGAAAACTACGATGAAAAAGTAGCTGAAAAAAGAGAAAACCAATTAAATGTGACGGTGTTTGAGAATGAATACATTGCGGGTTCAATCACGCAAGAGAAAGATACAGTGCTAGTAACTTCGATACCTTACTCAATAGGGTGGTCAGCAACAGTCAATGGCGAAGAGGTAGAGCCAGTTAAAGTAAATTACGGCTTTATCGGTATTCCGCTAGAAGCTGGAGAATCACAAGTGGAATTCATTTACCAAACTCCATTCTTAAAACTTGGTATGACAGTTAGTGTAATAGGTTTTGTATTGTATGGATTTGAATGGTTGAGATGGAGAAAGAAAAAAAGAATGTAAATCAATAAAATAAAAAGCAGCCCTCTTGAAAAGTAATTTTTTTCAAGGGCTGCTTTTATTTTAACTAATCAGGGAAATTAATTATTTTTCTTTTAAAGTACTGATGTGATGGACATTCTCAATATCAATGATATCATTGATCAATTGAGACATAAAACGTTCATCCGCCAATCCAATACTGTAATAATTCGAATAAGTAGGAAGATCATCTTTACTAA
This sequence comes from Desemzia sp. RIT 804, assembly GCF_016892605.1. GTDB lineage: Bacteria > Bacillota > Bacilli > Lactobacillales > Carnobacteriaceae > Desemzia. The sequence goes on along the minus strand of NZ_JAFEMV010000002.1, from coordinate 323,285 downwards.
AATCTAAACTGTATTCTTCACTGAAAACCTTTATATTATGCTCAACAAAATAATCTTTCAGAGCAATTTGAGTTTCTTTACCAGTATATTTGATATTGATCAAGCGAACATTCGGGGCCCCGAATAATCGTTTGATGATTCTTAATACAGCTAAAACAGCAACTGTACTGACAATCGCTAAAAAGTAATAGCCCATCCCAACAGCGATGCCAATCCCGGCAATAGCCCAAATAGATGCTGCCGTTGTTAGTCCTGACACATTTCTTTTAGTTACAATAATAGTTCCTGCACCTAAGAACCCAATCCCGCTGACGATTTGAGCGGTCAAACGAATAAAATCGGTCGTCAATACACTAGCTAAATCAGGATTGTCCATGATCATTTTGATGATTTCGTAACTAGCTTTTACCTGAACCATAGCAATAATGGCAGAACCCACACTAACCAACATATGTGTTCGTAAACCAGCATCATGCCCTTTGACTTCACGTTCAAGTCCGATGGCACTTCCGCAAATAATAGCTACACCAATTCGAAGAAAAATTTCAATATTACTTAATTCATACATGAGAAAAATCCTTTCATAAAGGGATTAATAGGAAGGTATCAACTGATAAAATACCTCTTCATCCAAATATACCGTTCTCTCTCTAAATTGTCAAAAATCGAACCTACTATACTTGTTGGAATAGAGGGATTTAAATCGTTTTCTGTAAAATGAAAACGTGATTAAAAATGATTGTTTTTGAACGTTATTGGTGGTAAAATGTTGTTCGTGGGAGGTTAGCCATGTTAACTGATGAACGCTATAAATTTATATTAGAAAAAATCACTCAACAAGGACTAGTGAAGTCTCAAGAATTGATCAAAGAAATGAACTGTTCCGAATCCACTCTTAGACGTGACTTAGACGCTCTTGAAGAACAAGGGTTGTTGGTACGAGTCCACGGCGGAGCAAAACGAGTCTATGAAGTTGAAAGAGAGATTCCTGTTACTGAAAAAACATCCAAAAACACTCAAGAAAAAAAAGAAATCGCTGAATGTGCAGCCTCTTTAGTGAATGACGGCGATACGATTTTCTTAGATGCTGGTACGACCACACTATACATGATTCCTTTTTTGAAGCACAAAAATATTCGTATCGTCACTAATGCTGTACAACACGCTCATTTACTAGCTGATCAAGGTAATGAGATCGTACTGATTGGAGGAGTATTGAAAAATACGACTAAAGCAGTCGTGGGTACTATAGGTTCTGCTCAATTGAGCCAATACCATTTTAATAAAGTGTTTTTAGGGATGAATGGTGTCGATCTTGAGTATGGATTTACAACGCCTGATCCGGAAGAAGCAGCCATAAAGCAACAAGCAATTAAAAATAGTGCTAAAGTCTTTATTCTGGTAGACAAAAGTAAATTCAACAAAGTTACTTTTGTGAAAGTTGAAAACATTGATAGCGCAACGATTCTTACTAATGAACTCGACCATCAAGAAAATAAAACTTATTTTGAAGCCGCAACAATAATGGAGGTAAAACATGATTTACACAGTAACACTAAATCCATCGATTGATTACATTGTCCATATTCCTTCTCTACAATTGGGAGATTTGAATCGTATGGAAAAAGACATCAAACTACCTGGAGGAAAAGGCATCAATGTCTCGCGTGTATTGAATAATTTAGGGCATACGACGACTGCTTTAGGTTTCCTAGGAGGCTTTACAGGCAAATTCATTGCAGATTGGTTAGAACATGAAGCTGTTCAAACGGATTTTGTGGAGATCGAACAAGATACACGAATCAATGTCAAAGTAAAAGCAGATGTTGAAACAGAAATCAATGCTGCAGGACCAGCTGTTTCTCAAGAAGAAGCTGGAAAACTATTGAACCAAATGGACTTATTGACTTCAGAAGATGTGGTTGTATTGTCAGGAAATAAACCGCCGACACTTCCAGAAGATTTTTATCAACAAATGATTGAGAAAATCACTTCTGTGGGAGCAGAATTTATTATTGATACAACGGGAAAAGAATTACTGAGTGCGATTGGTTCTAAACCGCTATTAGTAAAACCAAATCATCATGAATTAGCAGATTTATTTGGAACGGCTTTCCATTCAATTGAAGACATCATTCCTTATGGTAAAAAACTCATTTCTATGGGAGCGAAGTATGCAGTGATTTCCATGGCTGGAGACGGAGCATTATTCTTTACGGAGACAGACGCTTATCAAGCAACCGTACCTAAAGGGAAAGTAAAGAATTCAGTAGGTGCTGGTGATTCTATGATCGCAGGATTTATTGGGACGTTGGTAGAAACAAGTAATCCAGTAGAAGCATTTAAGAAAAGTGTCGCTACAGGAAGCGCAACAGCTTTTTCAGATGACTTAGCCACAAAAAAAGAAATCGAATCATTAATAAATCAAGTGGAAATTTCTAAAATCGATTAACCGAATTCTAATAGGAGGAATTTTGTATGAACATAAATGACATTTTAATCAAAGACGTCATGATCATGGATTTAAAAGCACAAACGAAAGAAGCAGCTATTGATGAGATGGTTGCCAATTTAAAGCAGCACGATCGTATCAGTGATGTAGAAACCTTTAAAGAAGGGATCTTAAATAGAGAGAAACTTTCTTCAACAGGTCTTGGAGATGGGATCGCAATGCCTCATGCAAAAAATAAAGCTGTAAAAGAAGCAACGGTTTTATTTGCTAAAAGCACTAGCGGAATTGATTACAATTCACTAGACGGACAGCCAGCTTATCTATTCTTTATGATCGCTGCTCCTGAAGGCGCTAATGACGTCCATTTAGAAGCATTGGCAAATCTTTCTCGCTTATTGATCCGTCCAGATTTTGTGGAGTCGTTGAAAAAAACTACGACTGCTGACGAAGTTCGAGAACTTTTTACAGCAGCAGAAGAAGTGGAAGAATCAAGTACAGTAGAGGAAACTTCATCACCAGTTGCTGAGGAAAGACCATATGTTGTAGCTGTAACAGCTTGTCCTACAGGTATAGCACATACGTTTATGGCTGAGGATGCTTTGAAAAAGAAAGCAGCTGAAATGGGCGTAGACATCAAAGTAGAAACAAACGGAAGCGGTGGAATCAAAAACCGCCTAACGACTCAAGACATCGAACGTTCTGTCGGAGTTATAGTAGCAGCAGACAAACAAGTTGAAATGGCTCGTTTTGATGGAAAACCAGTATTGCAACGTCCGGTAAGCGACGGAATTCGTAAAACAGAAGAATTGATCACAAAAGCGATCAACAAACAAGCACCAATCTACTCATCAGGCGGAAAAAAAGCTGACTCATCTGTAGACGACGGAGAAAATGGTTCTGTATGGAACCGCGTTTATAAAGACTTAATGAACGGAATTTCTCATATGCTGCCTTTCGTAGTTGGTGGCGGGATCTTAATGGGACTGTCTTTCTTATTTGAAAATACTTTGGGTAATGATAGTGAAATATTCCTATTTTTAAACTCTATCGGTAACCATGCTTTTGGTTTCTTGATCCCTATCTTAGCTGGTTATATTGCTCTTAGTATCGGTGACCGTCCGGCGTTGATGCCAGGTATGGTTGGTGGAGTAATGGCTGTATCGAGTAATGCTGGATTCTTGGGTGGTTTAGTAGCCGGTTTCTTAGCGGGATACTTGATGATCGGGTTGCAAAAAGGTTTGCGTAATCTGCCTAAGTCATTAGAAGGTATCAAATCAATCTTATTGTTCCCAGTACTTGGTTTATTGCTTATTGGATTATTGATGTATTTCATTGTAGGACCGATATTTGGTTCGATCAACACAGCGATGATCAGTTTCTTGGAAAATCTGGGAACTGGAAATGCAGTTTTATTAGGAGCGCTATTAGGTGGAATGATGTCTATCGATATGGGTGGTCCATTCAATAAAGCAGCATACGCGTTTTCTATTGGTATTTTTACAGATACAGGTGACGGAAGTTTGATGGCCGCTGTTATGGCAGGTGGAATGGTTCCACCATTAGCTATCGCTTTAGCAAGTACGCTATTTAAAAACAAATTCAATGCAGATGAAAGAAAATCAGCTCTATCCAATTATGTAATGGGGATTTCATTCATTACTGAAGGAGCTATTCCATTTGCTGCAGCTGATCCAATGCGCGTGATTGGTTCTTCAGTAGTAGGTTCTGCTGTTGCAGGTGGACTGACGCAATTCTGGAATGTGACAGTACCAGCACCTCACGGAGGATTATTTGTAGCTGGGTTATCTAATCATATTGGTTTGTTTGTCTTATCAATTGTAATTGGAATGGTAGTAGCCGCTGTAATTCTTGGATTATGGAGAAAAACAGTAGAGAATGAAGATTCAGCTTTGGATCTTAAATAACAGAGGAAAATAAAAAGTTGCTCTACACGAAGAATATTCACTTCGTATAGAGCAACTTTTTTGTAGTTTATATTGCATTTTATGGAGGGCGAAAGCGTTCTATTCGCTGTAAGCCTAAATATTTTGCTTTCTTATGGAGAATAGAAAGTACTCTAATCCTTATAGAATGACATAATAAATCAATATTCCAACAAACCCTGAGAGCATCATCACGTGGATAGGGCCAAGTTTTGTTTTGCGTAAAAGTGCTAATCCAACAAGGAACAATGCTACTGAGATCCAGTTAAGATCGCCTAAAGAGATAGGGAAACTTTCTGCTCCAAACATAGCCGTCAAGAAAATAGTCAAGCCGGCAGAAGCGATTAAGGCTACTACAGCCGGACGTAATCCTTGAAGGATACCATCCATAAGAGGGATTCCTTTATACTTGTAATAGACTTTGGCTAGTATGACAACAATGATACATGAAGGAGCAATACACCCAAGTGTTGCAATAACAGATCCAGGTATGCCGGCCACTTTTGTGCCGACGAATGTAGACGTATTGATAGCAACAGGACCAGGTGTCATTTGAGAGATCGTAATGATATCGATAAACTCGGTACTTGATAACCAATTGTTTTGATGGATCACTTGTTCTTCGATCAAAGGTAATGCCGCATAACCGCCACCAAAACTAAAAAGACCTACTTGAAAGAAACTCCAAAATAATTTTAAGTAAACCATATTTTATGAATCCCCCTTTTGATTATGAGGTCCTCGTAGCGAAGTGTAAGCTCCAACAGCACCACAAATAAGTAAAATAATGATAATGTTGATATTCAATAATATTGCAGCAATAAAGGCTAATACCATCATTAAAATAGGTAAAACTTGCTTAGCTTTAATGATTTTTGCAGCCATATCAATCACTACGCTTACGATAACAGCAGCAATACCAGCTTGCATACCTAATAACAAAGCGCTAACGACAGGGTTGTCTCTAAAGGCTTGATAAAAGAAAGAAATGATCGTGATAATAACTAATGGAGGAAGAATAGTTCCAATAACGGCTATTAAAGAACCTAATATTCCTGCCATTCTATACCCAACAATGATGGAGGCATTAACGGCAATCGGACCTGGAGAAGATTGACCGATCGCTACCAAATCCAGCATCTCTTCTTCATCGATCCATTGGAGTTCTTTTACAAAACGCTTTTGCATAAGCGGCACAATAACGTACCCTCCGCCAAATGTAAAAGCACTTAATGTTAATGTAGAAAGAAATAATGTCCAATAAAACTTAATATCTTTTTCCATTTGAACCTCCTATGCACTAATCTAATAGCTATTTCTTTATCTATTATACAATAAACAATAGCGGTATTCATTTTAAGATTCTGAAATGAGAAGTTTAATTATAAAAAAACAAAAAGAATTCTCTTTGTTTATAAATATGATATGCTTAATGAAGAGAACTGTTCGGATGAGTAGAGTTATATATTATAAAGAGTGAACAGTAAATAAAGTTAGATTACGCATAATAGGAGATAAAAAATGAACTTATTAGTTACTTGTAATGAAAATTACTTACCTCCCCTCAGAACCATGTTATGGTCCATATTTAAAAATAATGCTGAAGAATCGTTTGCGATTTATTTTATGCATAATGATATGCGTGAAATAAAATTGCAAGAACTGAATAATTTTATTAAAGCAAATGGTCATGAGTTTTTCCCTATCAATTGCCATGACTTATTTGAAGTGGAGACAACTGTTAATCGGTATTATTCTGTTGAAATGTATTACCGATTATTAGCACCATTTGTTTTACCAGAAGAAGTAGACAGAATCCTGTATTTAGACCCAGATATTATCAATCTGAACTCTATAGCGGATTTTTATTACCAAGATTTCAAAAATAGTTTATTTGTAGCTACGACTCATGATTATCTTACCAGATGGGTACAACCAATAAATAATATCCGTTTAAATATGTTAGAATCGAAAGGGTACTTTAATACTGGTGTCTTATTGATGAATCTGCCTGCTATTCGTGCTAGTAAAAAGCAAGAAGATATTTTGTCGGTGATTGATTTGTACAAAAAAAGATTATTGTTGCCGGATCAAGATGTCTTCAATCATTTGTACTGGGATTCTATTTTGGAAGCTGATTGGAGAATTTACAATCTAGACCCGCGTTATTATTCAAAAACCAATCTCATCTTCCCAAAAGATTATAATGTGGACTGGGTAGAAAGCGAAGTAGTTTTTATCCATTATTGCGGGAAGCAAAAACCATGGAATAAAAAAGAGGATTATAAGTATAAATTAGGTGAGTATTATCATCAATATGAAATGGAACATAAAGGAGAAGCCAATTTAAATTTTGTTTTAGAAGAATAATAGAAAAAGGTAAGCAGAAAGAAGGAATAATTGATGACAAAACATTATGATTATATCGCTATCGGAGGCGGTAGTGGTGGAATTGCTTCTATTAACCGAGCAGGTATGCATGGAGCAAAAGTAGCTTTAGTGGAAGCGAATGAACTTGGCGGAACGTGTGTCAACGTCGGCTGTGTACCGAAAAAAGTGATGTGGCATGGAGCTCAATTATTGGATGAAATGAACTTATATGCTGAAGATTATGGAATCAGCATCGCAGATAAAAAATTTGATTTCGCCAAGTTAGTGTTAAATAGAGAAAAATACATTGACCGTTTGCACACAGTATACGAAAAAGGGTTAAACAGCAATAATGTAGACTTAATCAGAGGCTTTGCTACATTTGTAGATAATCATACGATTGAAGTGAACGGCGAAAAGTATACTGCAGATCATATTTTGATTGCAACAGGAGGACGCCCGTCGAAGCCGAACATTCCTGGAGAAGAATTAGGCATCGATTCTGATGGTTTCTTTGCATTGAATGAATTACCTGAAAGAATAGCGATTGTTGGCGGAGGTTATATCGCTGTAGAATTAGCTGGAGTAACACATGGTTTGGGAGTAGATACACATTTATTCGTTCGAAAACATGCGCCGCTAAGAACTTTTGATTCCATCATTAGTGAAGGTTTAGTGGAAACGATGGAACGAGAAGGCGCTACGTTACATACGTTCGCAATTCCTAGAAAAGTGGAAAAAGAAGCAGATGGCAGTTTGACCATTCATTTTGAAGATGGAACTACTCATAATACGGATACTATTATTTGGGCAATTGGACGCGAACCTAACACTGAAAAATTGAATTTAGAAGCTACTGATGTAGTGCTGAACCCATCTGGTCATATCAAAGTAGATGAGTACCAAAATACCACAGTTGAAGGCATTTATTCTATCGGAGATGTTACTGGACGCATTGAGTTAACGCCAGTAGCCATTGCAGCAGGACGTCGTTTATCGGAACGATTGTTCAACGGGAAAACCAATGAAAAATTAGACTACACAAATATTCCGTCTGTTATTTTTACTCATCCGCCAATTGGAACGATAGGGTACACAGAACAAGAAGCTATTGATTTTTATGGGTCAAAAGAAATCAAGGTTTACCAAACAAAATTTACTTCCATGCACAGTGCCATTACAAAAAATCGCCAAAGAACCTATATGAAATTAGTTTGCCAAGGGCCCGAAGAAAAAGTTATTGGTCTACATGGATTAGGAAGTGGAATGGACGAAATGTTGCAAGGCTTTGCTGTAGCCATCAAAATGGGTGCCACCAAAGCAGATTTCGACAATACAGTAGCCATCCATCCAACCGGAGCAGAAGAATTCGTTACTATGAGATAGAGAGTGGAGCAGAGCGTTTAGACTACTGGCTATAAGAAGATTCTGACCAGTTTGGTGTTTTTTCCTAACAGGTCAGAATCAGCTTATAGACACGTAGTCTGCTCTGCGCAACTCGTTTAAAAAGCAGAGCGTGGAGAATGACGTTTTGCTCATCGAATATAACTGACTATCTATTTTATAGCGTTGGTAAAGAAATTCCTTCCGGAACCGGGGTTTCTGGGTGAAAGCCATGGGAACACGTGGAGCCTAAAGTCTCCACGCTTGCAAGCTTCAAACAAAGCATAAGCGCTGAAGCGCCAACGCTTTGTAATTCACATTGCATCCTTTGCATGGCTATCGGCAGCCCCGATTCCTCCAGGAATTTCTAGAAGTTGGTGTTTAAGTAGCTTAGACTTTCTACCAACGTCATATAATGAAGAACCATATAACTTCCCCCGCCACAGTCAGGTGTCTTTCCTGACAGTGGCGAGTTATGTTTTTGTTTCTTCATCAAGGCGATTTCTTCCTTGATGTTCAAACGCGATTTTTCATCAAGGCAATTTTTCCCTTGATGTTTAAACTCGATTCATCATCATCCCTATTTTTAGATGTATCAGCTGTCTTACGAAACTGTCTAAACCAGAGAGCGAAGAGTGACGAGTTGCTCACTCGCAACTCGAAAAAGGAGCACAAACCCCAAAATCTTTCTTATAAAACAAACCTTAATTTATAGACAAAGGTTTGCTTTTTTGTCTGCTAAAAAATCCACTTCCGCATCCTAAAAGTAACCTGTTATTTACAATAGTAAACAAAACACGAACATTAGAAACTTTTAATCACTCATTATACGATTTTTCCTTGTCCTTTTGTAGCGTAAATCCTATAATGAGGAAGCAAAAGAAAACTTCTAATATAATTAAAGCGATATGGGCTTTGAGTTTCTACAGACCACCATAAATGGTCAAACTATTAGAGAAATAAAGCATGGGTATTTTCTCATGTGATATCATGTATTTGTGGATTATCAAATTGTTCTTATTTCTTAATTATTCCCCACAACTGCCACTTTATTTCTTTAAATAGTCTGTATTCAAACCTGAATGGCTTACATTATATAGAGAAAATCCATATAGTAGGATTTCTTTTGTAAATAAGAAAAAGGTAGGCTAAAGGATAATGGAAAATTTTTTCAAATTTAAAGAAAATAAAACGACTCTTTCTACAGAGATCATGGCAGGATTGACAACTTTCTTTGCTATGTCATATGTAATTTTCGTAAACCCAGCTATTTTATCTTTAACAGGGATGCCCTCACAAGCAGTCTTTTTAGCAACATTGATTTCTGCAGCAGTTAGTACGTTGGTAATGGGATTATTTGCTAATGTGCCTTATGCATTGGCTCCAGGTATGGGATTAAATGCTTTTTTCACTTATACTGTCGTATTTGCTCTAGGATTTACATGGCAAGAAGCACTAGCAATGGTATTTTTGTGTGGGGTATTCAATATTTTAATTACAGTCACAAGAATTCGTAAAATGATCATTCACTCAATTCCTATGGGATTGCAACACGCTATTAGTGGAGGAATCGGTGTTTTTATTGCTTATATCGGAATTAAAAATGCTGGTTTCCTTCAATTTACTTCTGAACCAGGAAACATCCAAACCATCAACAATGCACCATTTGATGCTTCCAATTCAGTTTATGAAGAAGGAATCTCAAGCATCGTAACAGGTGGCGGAATCGTCCCTGCTTTAGTAAACTTCACAAGCCCAGGTGCTTTATTGGCTCTTATCGGGTTGATCGTTACAGTTGTTTTGATGGTAATGAATGTCAAAGGTGCTGTATTGATCGGTATCGTTGCTACAACACTTATTGGGATTCCAATGGGAGTAGTAGACATTTCAGGAATTTCTAACCCTGGAAATTCTTTAGGGGATGCTGTTAGTGAATTAGGACAAACATTCGGTGTCGCTTTAGGTTCTGAAGGTTTGGGAGCTTTGTTTAGTGATATTTCTCGTTTGCCTTTAGTATTAATGACTATTTTTGCGTTTAGTTTGTCAGATGTATTTGATACTATCGGAACTTTTATTGGTACTGGACGTAAAACTGGGATCTTCTCTCAAGAAGATGAAATGGCATTGGATGACAGTGCTGGTTTTAAAACAAAAATGGACAAAGCTCTTTTTGCAGATGCGATCGGAACATCGGTTGGAGCAATTCTAGGGACTTCTAACACAACAACTTATGTTGAAAGTGCAGCTGGAATCGGAGCTGGCGGAAGAACTGGTATGACAAGTGTGGTAACAGCAATCTTGTTCTTATTGACGAGCTTGTTTTCTCCTTTAGTGTCAATCGTTCCTACCCAAGCAACTGCACCAGCTTTGATTATGGTCGGAGTTTTGATGATGTCATCGTTTATGGAAATCAAATGGGATGATTTGGAAGAAGCTGTACCGGCATTCTTTGCTTCTATTTTCATGGGTCTAGCATATAGTATTTCTTATGGGATAGCAGCTGGATTTATCTTCTATATCATTGTTAAATTGGCAAAAGGCAAAGCAAAAGAAATCCACCCAGTATTGTGGTTTTCAGCTGGACTATTTGTTTTGAATTTCTTGATTTTAGCTTTCATTTAAAGTTATGTTTTAGTTAAATAGCTAAGGAGTTGAAGCACACATTGTTGCTTCAGCTTTTTTTTATTTTACAGGCTCGCATCGGTTTCTTTGAATAAAAAATAGGAACAGCCTATAATGACGGTAAGCATAATGAATGTATATAGAATGAGAGGATGGTCAGGATGGCAAATAAAGAACAAATAAGAGAGCCCTTTTTTGCTCAGGATGTAGAGACTGTTTTTAACAAATTTGAAACCTCCAAAGAAGGGTTGTCAACTTCAGAGGCGGAAAAACGGATTGAGTCATATGGGCATAACCAGCTGAATGAAGAAAAACAAAAAAGCATCATCGTAAAATTCTTTGAACAGTTCAAAGATTTTATGATTTTGGTATTGATTGCAGCTGCTTTAATATCAGCGTTCTTTGGAGATGCAGCAGATGCTGTCATTATTTTAGCTGTTGTTATTTTAAATGCAGTTTTAGGTGTGTTTCAAGAAGCAAAAGCTGAAGAAGCTATCGCATCATTAAAGAAAATGTCTTCTCCTGAAGCACGAGTAAGACGGAACGGTTCTGTAGTACATATTAAAAGTGAAGAGCTGGTTCCTGGAGACATAGTACTACTAGAAGCTGGTGATGTGGTGCCAGCTGATATGCGTTTATTTGAAAATGCTTCTCTAAAAATAGAGGAATCCGCCTTAACCGGAGAATCGGTCCCAGTCGAAAAAGAGTTGACATTGGTAGAGGATGAGAAAGTCGGTATCGGTGATCGAAAAAATATGGCTTTTATGAACAGCAATGTTACTTATGGACGTGGCGAAGGGATTATTGTTGGAACAGGTATGGCTACAGAAGTAGGGAAAATTGCGACAATGTTGGCTTCTTCTGAAGAAACGATGACCCCGCTGCAACATAATTTAAATCGATTGGGAAAATACTTAACGATTGCTATTATCGTTATTGCTGTTGTGATGTTCGCGGTTGGACTCTACAATGGTCGAGAAGTAGTGGAGATGCTGTTAACATCGATTTCTCTAGCAGTTGCCGCTATCCCAGAAGGTCTGCCGGCGATTGTAACGATTATTTTGTCACTAGGAACACAAAAGATGGCCAAGCGCAAAGCTTTAATTCGAAACTTACCAGCTGTGGAAACATTGGGAAGTACGGATATTATTTGTTCAGATAAAACGGGTACTTTGACTATGAATCAAATGACAGTAGAAAAAATATATACCAATAAAGCTTTACAAGATGCAAATGAAGAGATAGCAATGGACTCACCGGTCATGAAAGTTATGACGTATGCAAACGACACAAACATGTCGGGCGAAGAAGAATTGATCGGAGATCCAACAGAAACAGCTTTGGTCCAATATGCGTTAGACAAAAAAATGGATGTCAAAAAAGTTTTAGCAAATGAACCACGTGTAGCAGAGGTCCCTTTTGAGTCTGAACGTAAACTAATGTCCACGATTCACAAAATGGCAGACGGAATGTATTTTATTGCAACTAAAGGAGCACCGGATGAATTACTAAAAAGATGTACGAAAGTAGACATCAATGGTGAGTTGCAACAATTGACAGATGAAAGCCGAACAGCTATTTTAGATACGAATCATGATATGGCAACTCAAGCATTACGAGTTCTGGCTATGGCTTATAAAGTTGTGAGTGCTGTTCCTTCTGAAGTAAACACTCAAACTATTGAGACTGATTTAATTTATGCTGGAATGGTCGGGATGATCGATCCTGAAAGAGAAGAAGCCAAAGATTCCATTAGCGTGGCTAAGACAGCAGGTATCCGTTCGGTTATGATTACCGGAGACCATAAAGATACTGCAACTGCGATTGCTAAGCGGTTAGGCATTATCGAAGAAGGACAAGAAGAAGCCGTTATTACAGGTGCTGAATTAGACGAAATAGATGACAACGTATTCGCTAAATCAGTTAAGAAATATTCAGTTTATGCTCGTGTTTCCCCAGAGCATAAAGTCAGAATTGTAAAAGCATGGCAAAAAGCTGGGAAAATCGTAGCTATGACGGGGGATGGAGTGAACGATGCTCCTGCTTTAAACACAGCAGATATTGGCGTGGGTATGGGAATCACTGGGACTGAAGTATCCAAAGGAGCCAGTGATATGGTTCTTGCAGATGATAACTTTGCTACTATTGTAGTTGCCGTAGAAGAAGGACGTAAAGTTTTTACCAATATTCAAAAAGCGATTCAATTCCTATTATCTGCTAACTTAGGGGAAGTGCTCACATTGTTTATTGCCACTTTACTAGGGTGGAGTGTACTTGGACCTGTGCATATCTTGTGGATCAATTTAGTAACGGATACTTTCCCAGCTATTGCACTTGGATTAGAGCCGGCGGAAGAGGATATCATGCAAGAAAAACCACGCGGAAAAGAAGCCACTTTCTTTTCAAACGGAGTTTTTCCTAGTATAATCTATCAAGGTATATTGGAAGGCGCGATCACACTAATGGTTTATTGGTGGGCTACGCACAATCCTGTACATGTTGGTAATGAAGAATTGATTCATTTAGATGCTCTGACGATGACGTTTGCGACGTTAGGTTTATTGCAATTATTCCATGCCTTTAACGTCAAATCGATTGAGAAATCTTTATTCACAGTAGGAATATTTAAAAATAAAATCTTTAATTTAGCGATTCTCACTTCAGCGATCCTTCTTGGAGTAGTGATTTTAGTTCCTGGTTTAAACAGTTGGTTTAGTGTTACGACATTAAATATGGAGCAATGGTTAATTGTGTTAGGCGCATCATTCTCTATTATACCAATTGTAGAAATCATCAAATTCTTTATCCGTAAATTTAGTAAATAAATACTTAGCCCCATTCTTTGTGAAAAAAGAATGGGGCTAAATGTGTTATTTGGTTGCTTTTTTCACATAAAACAGTTACTATTTATAAGTCTCTAGAATTTTGGCGTTTTCAGATTCTAGGACTACCAGTCGGAAAACTAGGTAGTCTGGGACCTTTAATCCTATGATACAAAATCGCTTTCCCGTCATAGGAAAGCACCGTTAAAGGGAGGATTTATATGACAGCAGTATCTATTATTTTAGTTTTAATCTTATTTCTCACTGTATTGTTTGGTTTATGGAAAATGCAAACAAAACACGTGAAGTTTTCAACCCGTGTATTCGCAGGTTTAGGAGCAGGGGTAGTTTTTGGTGGTTTAATACAATTATTATTTGGTTCTGACGGAGCGGTAACTACGGAAACTATCAGTTGGATCAATATCGTTGGACAAGGATACGTAAGATTCTTGCAAATGTTGATTATGCCATTGATTTTTGTCTCTATTATAGGGGCGTTTACTAAAATTGAAAACAGCAAAAATCTAGGGAAAATCAGTACATCAGTATTGACGACTTTGTTGGCAACCACAGCTATTGCAGCTTTGATTGGTATCGGAAGTGTCTTATTGTTTAACTTAGACGGAGCTGAATTTGTTCAAGGAGAAGCTGAAACGGCTCGTATCGAACAAATCACAGAAACTTCAGCTCAAGTAGAAGATTTATCTATTCCTGAACAAATTGTTAACTTTATTCCAAATAACGTATTTGCAGATTTATCTGATTCAAGAGATACCAGTACCATTGCGGTTGTTATTTTTTCAGCTTTTGTAGGAATTGCTTATCTGGGAATTTCTAGAAAAGACCCTGAAAATGCTTCTTTCTTCAAGAAAATTATGGACAGTTTATATGCAATTGTTATGCGTATTGTAACGTTGGTATTGCGCTTGTCTCCATACGGAATTTTTGCTTTGATGACAAAAATGCTGGCTACAAGTGATTTTAATGCGTTAGTAAACTTAGGGGTATTTGTGATTGCTTCTTATGCAGCGATTATCGTGATGTTTATTATTCACATGTTGATTTTATCAGGCTTCAAAGTAAACCCATGGCAATATGTGAAAAAAGCTTTTCCAGCATTGAGTTTTGCTTTCACTTCTCGTTCAAGTGCCGGTACATTACCATTAAATATCGAAACACAAACAAAGGCATTAGGGGTAGACAGTGCTTCAGCTAACTTTTCTGGATCATTTGGATTATCTATCGGTCAAAATGGCTGTGCTGGTATCTATCCTGCAATGTTAGCAACCATTGTTGCACCAACTGTTGGAATCGATGTATTTAGTCCATCCTTTATTATTACATTGGTTGCAGTAGTAACGATCAGTTCATTTGGTGTTGCTGGTGTAGGTGGAGGAGCAACTTTTGCTGCTTTGATCGTCTTAGGTGCTATGGATCTACCAATTGCTATCGTTGGATTACTGATCTCGGTTGAACCGATTATTGATATGGCTCGTACAATGTTAAATGTCAATGATAGTATGTTAGCTGGTGTGGTTTCATCGAGATTCATCCACTCACTAGATGACGAAGTCTTAAATGACGACAATGCTGTTGTGACAAGTGAATCGTAATCTAAACGCTGAATAAAAAAATTAAAAAAGCTGAGATGCCAACTGGTGTCTCGGCTTTTTTAGTAAGCAAATGTTATCTGACGAAGACTCTGGAGTGATTTGCGTTACTTTAAGAGCTTTTTTTCCTAAGGAATGGCACATAAAAATAAGTTGCGTGCCTTTAGAAGGCAGCATGTTGTGAAAAGGGCACGCAAAAATGATTTGTGTGCCCTTTAGAGGTCAATTCACGCAAATAGGGAACACAAAAGAAAACCAAGTCGCTTTCTAGCAGATATCCAACAAAAAAAGTGCCAGTGAACACGCAGACACTGGCACCCTAGTAGAGTAATTTTACTTTATAACTTATTCATATCTCAATGCTTCTATTGGATCTAACTTAGCTGCTTTTCGAGCTGGGTATAGTCCGAAGAATATTCCTACTGCACTGGAGAAGAGTAGTACTAATAGAACTGATCCGATAGTGATATTTGGAACGATATTCAAGGCATTTGAAACCCCTGTTGCAAGTAAGATACCTAATATCAGTCCAATTATTCCACCAATTAAACAAAGAATGACTGATTCCATCAAGAATTGCACCAAAATTGTTCTAGTAGTTGCTCCTAAAGCTTTTCGTGTACCAATTTCTCTAGTACGTTCAGTAACTGACACGAGCATAATATTCATAACACCAATTCCACCAACCAACAAAGCAATTCCTGCTACTGCAGCTATGAAATTAATGAATAAGCTTAAAACTTGGTCGACTTGATCAAGAGCTTGTAAGAAATTCGTGGCTGAGTACCAGTTTTCTCCTACTGCATCATGTCTTGTTTCGAGAATACGCACGATTTGAGTCGAAACAGATTCAATAGCATCTTTGTCTGTGACTTGAATTGTCAAGCTATCGATTCCACCTAGAGTAGGATTCAGTTTTTCCATAGTTGTTAAAGGAATAGCAGCATACAAAGGCATCTGACTTAAATCAAATGAACCTTGTAAATCTTGGAAAGTTCCTTCAACAATTCCGATAACAGTCAGGTCTAATTGATTTCCTGAGTTTCCAACCAACTTGATTTGTTCACCTAGAACTTCCGTACGGTCATTGAATAAGGCTGCAGCTGTGTCTTCACTGATGACAATGACACTTTTTCCGTCTGCATAATCATTTTGATTGAAATACCGACCACTGACAATGGTACTTTCCATAATTTGGTTGGTATATTGAAGATCGGGAGTACCGTAAGATATGATGGATTGCCGGTTTTCAAAATCTGATTGTATAGAAGTCATAGCTGTTTTATCTGGTGAAACACGTTCAATCTCTGGTATGGCTTCTTTTAAGGCTGCGATATCATTTTCTGTAATGGGCTCTGATTCGGTAGCTTCATCGGTTACTGAAAGCGAAATCGTTGATGCTCCCAGGTTGTTGAAAGTTCCGGTAATTTCATCCGTAGCCCCATTCCCGACACCTAAAATAGCAATTACTGCCGCTATACCGATAATGATTCCCAACATGGTCAAAAAGGAGCGCATTTTATTTGCCATGACGCTATCAATGGCCATTTTAAAGTTTTCACTAAAATTCAAAGAGTAACAGCTCCTTTCTATATTGTTTTTTGAGTTTGGTTACGGTCATCTTGAATCTCTCCGTCTTTAAATAAGACGACACGTTTGGTATATTCTGCTACTTCCGGCTCATGTGTGACCATGACAACAGTCGTTCCCTCAGCATTGATTTCTTGGAAGATACGCATAATTTCTAATGTTGTCTTGGAATCTAAATTTCCGGTAGGTTCATCTGCCATTAAAACAGATGGCTCATTTACAATGGCACGCGCGATAGCTACACGTTGTTTTTGACCTCCAGAAATCTCGTTTGGACGATGTTTCACTCGGTCACTTAACCCTACTCTGTCTAAAGCTTTTAATGCTCTTTCACGACGTTCTTTTTTAGAAACATTTGCGTAAACCATTGGTAGTTCAACATTCTCTAAAATAGTCATACGCGGCATTAAGTTGAAGGATTGAAAAATAAACCCAATTTCCTTGTTGCGGACAAGGGCACTCTCATTATCAGTTAAATTACTTACGTTTTGACCATTTAAAAAATACGTACCAGCATCAAAGCGATCCAGTAACCCTAAAATATTCATCATAGTTGATTTTCCAGAGCCGCTTGGTCCCATGATAGAAGTAAACTCGCCTTTTTCAATACGCAAATCAATTTTATTTAAAGCAGTTAAAGATTCTCCGCCTGTATGATACGTTTTAGTGATCCCTTTAATTTCAATCAATATTATCTACCCTCTATTCTTTGTCTTGAGTTGTTACAGTGATGCCATCTTTCACATTTTCGTTAGGTGAAAGAACAATCGTATCGCCAGCTGTTAAACCAGAAAGAATTTCTACTTTTGTAGTAGATTGAATACCGATTTCTACAGGGGTATTTTGTACGACATCATTTTCCACAGTGTAAACAAACGGCTCATTTTCGTTGTTGTAAACTAACGCTTCGATGGGAATCGTTAAGGCATTTTCAGAAGTATTTGTAGTGATTTCTGCATCAATGTCAAATCCAGCAATTAAGTCTGCTGGATTTTCATCAAAAGAGATCACAGCATTTAATAGTTGAGTACTTCCAGTCGCTCCAGGAGTTTCAGTAGCTACCGGGTCTACATGCGTAACAGTACCTGAATAAGCTTTATCTCCGCTTGTTAGTGTGACCGTTTGGTCTACTTCTACTAAAGGAGCGTCTGTTTTAGTTAGTTGAACAGCAACTTCTAATTCATTTAAATCTGATAGAATAACAGAAGGAGTTCCAGTTTGGGCACTTAAGTCAGGCTCGCCTTCAGCAGCATTGACAGCTGTGACCGTTCCTGAAAAATTTGCATCAATGTTGATTCCATCAAATGAAATCAAAGTATCTCCTTCTTCAACAGTATCATTGACGGCAACTGGTAAATCAGAAACATTTCCTTGCCCAAAGACTTCTTGAGTTTGGCTAGGATCTATCATTCCAGTCAAAGATAATGTCTCCGTTATCGTTTCTTCTGTTACTTTATCTGTACGGACGGTTATTGTTTCCTCTTCCTTGCCTGCAAAAATAAGAGCATAACCCACTACAGCAATTGCTGCTACAGCAATTATGATACCAATAATTTTTTTCCAATTCATAAAAAACTTCCTCTCACTATTCTAATAATTTGTACATATTCTTTCTTATTATAAAGCGAAAAAATAGCGACGTCTATTTTGTTGCTGAAACTTAAGAAAGAATTAGAGTCTAACTTTTAACGTATCCAAAATTTTTCTGTATAATTAGGATAATAAAAAAAAGAGAGGCGTTGCTGTATGAAACAAAACATTTTTGCGATAGGTGATGTTCATGGAGAAATTTCATTGTTCAAAGAGATGCTCAGCAATTGGGATGAAGACACACAGCAGCTAGTTTTGATAGGTGACCTAGGGGACCGAGGGGAGAATCCTAAAGAGTGCTTTGTGTTAGGAAATGCTTTAGTAGAAGAAAAAGGAGCTATTTGTTTAAGAGGAAACCATGAAGAAATGCTGCTCAATTTTTTGCGCCAACCCGAACAGCATTATCCACTCTATGCAATGAATGGTGGGGTGAAAACCATTGAAACCTTTTTGCATCCAAGTGCGGAAGATGAATATTCGGCTACAGAAATGGCGAGTATGATCAAGAGCCATTACCCATGGCTAGAAGTGTTTTTAGAAAACTGTTTGCTGTATTATGAATGGGAAGATTATATTTTTGTGCATGGCGGAGTCGACCTATCTAAGAAAGACTGGAAAAAAACGTCTAATCAGGATTTCGTATGGATTCGCGAAGGATTTTACGATCAAAAAAATAAGACAGGCAAAAAAATCGTATTTGGACACACTATTACTCCGATGTTATATGGTGACAATGAGACGACTGATTTATGGATTAAAAATGATCTTATTGGAATCGATGGCGGAGCAGTGTATGGAGGAGTTTTGCATGGAGTACATTTTAATAAAGATGGTATTGTAAAAGACTACACGATCCAAAACGATAAAAAAAGACTATGGGATTAAAGAAACAAAGAAAAAGCAGGGTTTGAGATATAACGTCTCAAACCAATTGCTTTTTTGGAAAAATTTCATTAAGGGGATAAAAAAATGATTCAATTTGAGAATGTATCTAAAGAATACCAAGAAAAAAAACCTGTGGTCTCCAACCTAAGTTTTGAAATTCGAGACAATGAATTTTTTGTATTTATTGGGCCTAGTGGGAGCGGGAAAACCACTACTTTAAAAATGATCAATCGACTGATTCCTTTAACAACTGGTTATATCCGAATCGGCGGAAAAATGATCAGCGAGTACAAATTAAATGAATTACGCTGGAATATCGGCTATGTTCTTCAACAAATTGCTTTATTTCCGCATATGACGATTGAGGAGAATATTACAGTTGTGCCAGAAATGAAAAAGTGGCCTAAAGAAGAAATGCAGCAACGTGTGACAGAACTATTAGCAAGTGTGGGGTTAGATCCGGAAAATTACCGCAACCGTAAACCAGCCGAACTATCGGGTGGAGAACAACAGCGAATTGGGATCGTTCGTGCATTAGCAGCAGATCCCGATATTATTTTAATGGATGAACCGTTTAGTTCATTGGATCCCATCAGCCGAAGCAGCCTGCAGCAAGATTTGCTACATATGAAAAAGAGCTTGAATAAAACGATCGTCTTTGTAACTCATGACATCCAAGAAGCCTTAACATTAGGGGACCGCATTTGCTTATTTAATAAAGGAGAAATCGTTCAAATCGGAACTCCTCAAGAGATTCGAGAACAACCTAAAGATGACTTTGTACGAGAGTTTTTAAAAGCCGGGAATATCCGTTCACAAAAGCGCCGAACTTTAGAAGATTTAGTGCAGTCAGGCTATACGGAAAAAGGAATCGAGGGAGCAGAAAATATTCCAAGTATCCTTGTAACATCTACGCTTGATGAAGCTACGATTGCTTTATCTAAAGCACCAAAAGTAACGGTCATGAATGCGAAGCAAGAAATGGTCGGAACTGTTTCGCAACAACAACTTCTTTCCTACCTAGCCAATAATTCGCAGGAAGGAGGAAGCAACTAATGCAAACATTGATTGATACATTTGTAGAACGAAAAGAACAATTATGGGTCACTTTACTAGAACACATCGAATTGTCCTTGATTTCTTTATTGATAGCTGTTGTGATTGCTATTCCAATAGCCATTGGGTTGACTTATCGAAAAAAATGGGCGAATCCCATTATTCAAATCACAGCTATTTTTCAAACGATTCCTTCATTAGCCTTGCTAGGATTACTGATCCCATTAGTGGGGATCGGTCGAGTCCCCGCCACCATTGCTTTAGTCATGTATGCCTTATTGCCGGTACTACGCAACACCTATATCGGAATTGTAGATATTGATCCTTCAATGACTGAAGCTGCAGATGCAATGGGAATGAATACTTTCCGCAAATTAGTGAAAGTGCAAATTCCAATGGCTTTACCGGTCATTATGGGAGGTATCCGTAATGCTATGGTACTGA
This sequence comes from Desemzia sp. RIT 804, assembly GCF_016892605.1. Taxonomy (GTDB): domain Bacteria; phylum Bacillota; class Bacilli; order Lactobacillales; family Carnobacteriaceae; genus Desemzia. The sequence goes on along the minus strand of NZ_JAFEMV010000002.1, from coordinate 302,518 downwards.
TCGTTGGTACTGCAACAATCGCCTCGTTGATTGGAGCAGGAGGTTTAGGGGACCTTATCTTACTAGGAATTGATAGAGGAGATAATGCGCTAATTTTACTCGGTGCTATTCCATCAGCTTTATTAGCGATTTTATTTGATGTATTCCTAGGAGTGTTGGAAAAAATCTCCTTTAAAAAGACAGTAATCGTGTTAAGCGTGGCTTTGGGTGCGATGGTGATTGGATTTGCTGCTTCAATGATGACGAATGCTGAAGAAGAAATCGTCATTGGCGGAAAATTAGGAGCTGAACCTACTATTTTGATGCATATGTATGAAGACTTAATTGAGAGCCAGACAGATATTTCTGTAGCTTTAGAACCTAATTTAGGTAAAACGACTTTCAACTTCAATGCCATTCAATCTGGAGATATTGATATCTATACTGAATATACAGGAACGGTATTGGCGACTTTCTTAGACGAATCTCTTGAATCTTCAGATGAAGCAGCCGTTTATGAACAAGCTAAAACCGGTTTAGAAGAACAATATGAGATGACGTTGTTTGAACCAATGGCGTTTAATAATACCTATGTATTAGCTGTTACAGCTGAGCTAGCTGAGCAATATAATTTAGAGACCATTTCTGATTTGCTTCCGATTGCTGACGAAATCAGAGCCGGATTTACTTTAGAATTTTCAGATCGAGAAGATGGTTATCTTGGAATCCAAGATCTTTACGGATTGACATTTGGAAGCGTGGAAACAATGGAACCAAATATTCGGTACCAAGCTGTTGAAACAGGAGACGTTAATTTGGTGGATGCCTACTCGACAGATAGTGACATTGAGAAATACCAATTAGTCCAATTGGAAGATGATTTAGGATTATTTCCACCTTACCAAGGAGCTCCTTTGCTGCTGATAGAGACTTTAGAGGAATATCCAGAACTTGAAGAAGTATTGAACCAACTAGGCGGAAAAATCACCGACGAGCAAATGCGCCAAATGAACTACGCTGTAGATGTAGAAGGAAAATCTGAAGATGAAGTCGCGCATGAATTTTTAGTTGAAGAAGGATTAATGCCAAACTAGAAAAAAGAGTAAAGGAAGAAGTAAATGAAGATTGGAGTTATTTCTGATATCCATATCGATTCAAATAAAAAGGCAATCCCAGAAGGAAGTACATTTGCCAAAGCCTTAGCCAAACAACTGAATCAAAAAGGAATCGAACTGTTGCTGTTGGCTGGAGATATTAGTAGTGATTACCTTCTTTCGCAACGATTTCTTGACAAACTAAAAATAGAAACGGATTGCCGTATTTTATTTATTCCTGGAAACCATGACTACTGGTCCAGAAAGAACGGGGAAGAAAATACACAACGTATTTATGAATTTTTCAAACAACAGCCAGAAAGTATTCTTGAAAAGCCATATATTATCAATGATAAATGGGCTGTGGTCGGGAATTCTGGCTGGTATGATTATGGGTATGCAGATGAGGAACAATATTCAAAAGAGGATTTTGATCGGATGAAATACCGTATCGGAGCTTGGAATGATAAATACTATGTGCATTGGGGCAAAGAAAACCAAACTGTTGCCCAGTGGATGTTAGATAAGATAGAAGAAGACATGGAGATGATAGGGGATCGTAACGTGATTCTTATGACCCATATTGCTACCCATCCTCAATTTGTCGTACCTTTGCCAAGTCGGGTTTACGATTACTTCAATGCCTTTCTAGGTAGCCCTTCCTATGAATGGCTGTATCAAAAATACCCCATTAAATACAGCATCATGGGACATGTCCATTTCAGAAAAACTTTTCGTGATGAAGAAAGAACTTATATCAGCGCTTGTTTAGGCAACAAAAAGCATTGGCGCGTCAAAAATATTGAATCTGAAATCAAACGAACTATGGTGACATTTGAAATTGATTAGATAATGGATTTCAAGGATAGGAGGAAAGCTTGAGTAAGTTTTCCTCCTGTTTTTTTGCGTGAATTGTGAGGAATAAGGGCTATGCTTAAATAAACGCTCTGCTTCACACTCTGCTTAGACGAGTTGCGAAAAGCAGCCTATACGACATATAAGCTAATCCCAACTGTCAGGTAAAGAACACCTGCCTGTTGGAATTTTCTTATAGTCGATAGGCTAAACGCTTTTCTCCACACTCTGCTTAGACGAGTTGCGCAGAGCAGGCTGCGTGTCTATAAGTTGATTTTCACCTGTTAGGAAAGTGCACCTAACTGGTGAAAAGCCTCTTATAGCCAGTAGTCTAAACGCTCTGCTCCACTCTCTTTAAGTTTATGTTAAAATAGGGTGTATGTGTTTTATAGGGAGGAAGAAGATAATGGCTGAAATAAATGAAAATCGTGTGCTGGAATTATTGAATACTGAATTGACAGCTTACTCAAACAAACAAATTACTACTGTGTTGAACTTATTAAAAGAAGGAAACACAGTTCCTTTTATTGCGCGTTACCGTAAAGAAATGACGGGTACATTGGACGAAGTACAAATTCGCGAAATCGAAGAACGACACACTTATTTAGAAAATTTAGAAAAACGTAAAAATGATGTTCTTCATTCGATTGAAGAACAAGGCAAATTGACTCCTGAATTGGAAAAAGAGATCAAGCAAGCAGACAAAATGCAAATGGTAGAAGATTTGTATCGTCCATTTAAACAAAAGCGTCGGACAAAAGCAACGATTGCTAAGGAAAAAGGTTTGGAACCACTAGCAAAGTGGTTGCTAAGTTTTCCAAAAACAGATGTGACAGCAGAAGCAGAGAAGTACATCAATGAAGAACAAGAAGTTCTTTCAATTGAAGAGGCTTTAGCTGGAGCCCACGAAATATTGGCTGAAACATTTGGTGATGATCCTGATTATCGCAAATGGATTCGTGACTTCACTTTTAAAAATGGCCGTATTGTTTCTGTTGCGAAAGACGAAGAAGCAGATGAAAAAGGCGTTTATGAAATGTACTATGATTTCAGTGAGCCTATTAAGTCTGTAGTATCGCACCGTGTATTAGCCATGAACCGTGGAGAAAAAGAGAAGATCCTAAAAGTCACTTTGGAAATTGATGAAAACCGGATTTTTGCTTATTTGATCAATCAAATTATGAAAGATGTATCTTCAACGGCTGCTCCTTATATCCAAGAAGCCTATTTGGACAGTTACAAACGATTCATTGGGCCTGCTATTGAACGGGAGATTCGTTCCACTTTAACAGAAGCTGCTGATGAACAAGCTATTTCTATATTTGGAGAAAATCTGCGTAACTTGCTGTTGCAACCGCCTTTGAAAGGAAAAGTTGTTTTAGGGTTTGACCCTGCGTATCGTACTGGTTGCAAAATAGCCATTGTGGACGCTACAGGTAAAGTATTGGACATTGATGTGATTTATCCACACAAACCAGCAGGCCAAAGACAACGTGAAGAAGCAGTTGTAAAATTCAAAAAAATGATAGAAGACTTCGATGTGGAAATGGTTGCTATTGGGAATGGGACAGCTAGTCGTGAATCAGAATCATTTGTAGCAGAAAACTTGAAACAAGTGGACCGAGAAACGTTTTACGTTATCGTTAATGAAGCAGGTGCTTCTGTTTATTCAGCAAGTGAAGAAGCACGAAATGAATTCCCTGATTTGCCAGTAGAGAAGCGAAGTGCAGTAAGTATTGGACGTCGTTTACAAGATCCATTAGCCGAATTGGTGAAAATTGACCCTAAATCAGTTGGAGTAGGTCAATACCAGCACGATGTTTCGCAAAAACGTTTAGAAGAGCAATTGGATTTTGTGGTTGAAACAGCTGTTAACCAAGTTGGAGTCAATGTAAATACCGCAAGTACTTCGTTATTGCAACGTGTGGCGGGATTAACGAAAACAACAGCTAAAAATATTGTTGTGTACCGTGAAGAAAATGGTCGTTTTGAAAAACGAAACCAATTGAAAAAAGTTCCACGTTTAGGACCTAAAGCTTACGAACAAGCCATTGGATTTTTGCGTATCATTGGTGGGAAAAATGTGTTAGACAACACCGGCATTCACCCAGAATCTTATGTTGAAGCGGAACAAGTCTTGGAGTTTGCTGGGTTAACACTGAAAGATGTAGGATCAGATGCAGCTAAAGAAGCTTTAGCAAATGTAAATTTAAACGAATTAGCAGAAAAAACCGATTTAGGAAAAGAAACCTTAAAGGACATCTTAGAAGCTTTAGTTAAACCAGGTAGAGACTTGCGTGACGACATGGCAGCTCCGTTATTGCGCCAAGATGTGTTGTCGATGGAAGATATTCAACCGGGTATGAAACTTGAGGGAACTGTGCGTAACGTAATTGATTTTGGAGCATTTGTGGACATTGGTGTGAAACAAGATGGTTTAGTGCACATCTCCAAATTAAGCAAAAGATTTGTTAAGCACCCTACCAATGTAGTTGCAGTTGGAGATATTGTAACTGTTTGGGTGGATCAAATTGATGTCAATAAAGGACGTATATCGTTGACTATGTTGGATCCACAAGCGTAGAGGGAGACGAATCGCTTAGACTTTCATAGAGTTCAGATTACCGTCTATTAAGAAAAAATGTTTCAGGTGAGCGGTTTTTCTTCCTTTATATATAATGATGATTGCAATTGAAGCTTTGTATTATTGGCTCTGAAATGATCATGACATAACGAAAAAAGCAGCAAGAGCGACAATGCTCCTGCTGCTTTTTTTCTATACTTCAACCTTAAATTGAACTGAACCAAGGCCTTCAAATTCACCGGTGTAAGTGCCTGCTTCTAATGGTTTCGGCAGGACAAACGTGCCAGAGGATACAAACATGCCTGGTTCCAAAGACAACTCATGCTCGCCAAGTTTTTCGAGCAGCCATTTCACAGCATGGACAGGGTGACCCATGACCGTTGAGGAAGAACCTTCATCTAAAACAGTATTATTTAAAACTAATTTACCGTTGATATCATCTAAATCGGCATACGTGTAAGCTTTAGCTGTGCCAAAAGCGACTTTTCCGCCGACTGCTCCGTCCGCACATACTTGTTCTTTAGGCATTTTGGGGAACCAATCGTTAAAGCGCGAATCGGGTATTTCTAAACCGGGTGCTACCAGTGTTTTCGCAACGATTTCTTCTTCCGTGGCATCTGCTGTCAGTTTATCTTGAACAACAAACACTAATTCCAACTCTATTAATGGAGCTAACATGTCTTCGCTTAAAGAAACCTCCCCAGTTATCTGCTTATCGGTCATTTGTCCGTATAAGGTTCTTTTGCGTCGAATAAGGCTTGGGTTTCTGGACTGGTCATACTGATTTTATAGCCATTCAAGGTTTCGTTATTTTCTTTTTTGGCCTTGGTAAAGACGTGCTGAATTCGATATGCCTCTTCTAAATCGATATCTGTTGGAAAAATAGATTTTTCCAACACTGCAACATTCTTATAAGCCTCGTATATTCTTTCTGTAAGTACTGTCTGTGACATATCAAAACCACCTTTTTTTATTATAACACTATCATTTAATTCTAACTCTAATTTAATAAAAAGCAAGGTTAACATGTGCAATTGACAATGATGATTCTGTTTCGTAAAGTAAGAAAAGATGATTGATAGAGACAACTAGTAAAAAAAGGAAGATTAAAACCCTAAATCTAATATATAAGGAGGGATCAAAATGAATCCTCAAGAGTTGCAGCAACTGGTAGAAGAAATTTCCTTGGTTTATTTTGGTGCTCCTTTTAAACACAAAGCCTATTTTAATACGCGCTTACGCACTACTGGCGGACGATATCATTTGCAAAATCATAACTTGGATTTTAATCTGAAGATTTTAGTTACTTTTGGAATGGATGAATTTGTCGGAGTCGTGAAACATGAATTGTGCCATTACCATTTGCATTTGTCGGGCAAGGGATTTCAACATCGTGATGCAGACTTTAAGAAATTGCTCAACGAAGTCGGCGGTTCACGCTATGTAAAATCTCTGGCTAAACCTAAGATAAAGCAAGTCTATTGGGTTTATGAATGCAGCAAATGCCAGCAAATGTATCACAGAAAGCGGCGTATGAATACGCAGAAATACTGCTGTGGAGTGTGTAAAGGAAAGCTGGTAATGCATGATGAGAGAGTGGAGCAAACCGTTTAAGTTCATGATAAATTTTAAAAATAAAATAATAAAGAGCCGCAATATTCCCGATTTAATCGGAGATATTGCGGCTCTTTACTATTTTATCAAATCTTTTCTGCCGATTTTTCTTGATTCATTTTCAGCTTATGCATAGTATGTTTTGTTCCCCAATCGTGCATGTCATTCAGGATTGGTTCTAACGTTAGACCATACTCCGTAATAGAATATTCAACTTTTGGAGGAACTTGAGGATACACTTCACGTTTGACAATATCTTCAGCTTCTAATTCACGCAATTGTTTTGTTAACATTTTTTGCGTAATTTCTGGCATTTCACGTTTTAGATCACTGAATCTCATCGTACCGTTTTTCAATAGTTGTAATAAAACAACAGGTTTCCATTTTCCTACGATAATACCTAAAGCATCCTCTACTCGACATAATTCTGGTTCTATGTTCATATCTTTATCCTCCTGTGGTATCTTTTTGGATACTATAGCACCTTAAAGTGCGTACTTCCTATTCGGTTATTTATCTACTATAATAGCATTACAATGAGAACTTTGGAAGAAAAGGTTTTTCTGAAAGACTTTAATGATGTTGTGTGTAGAGAAAGATTCACAAACAGCTTTTAAAATTACTATCCCTATTTTAATCAAGTAAGAGGTTGTGAGCTTCCAAAGGATGATTATAATGCATCAAACAGTATAAAAAATTTCTATCAATATGAATTGTTTGCAAGTGAATCAGTTCTGGCAATAAGAAAATCAATAAACAATAATTTAAAAAAATGAAAGTAGGATGATGAGAATGGGAATGGAAAAATATAGAATTAATCCTGATAACGGAATGGAATTTGGAATTTACACATTAGGGGATCATATTCCTGATCCAACAACAGGTAAACGCATTTCTCAAGAACAAAGAATTCATGAAATTATTGAATTGGCCAAATTGGCAGAGCAAGCGGGTATAGACTTTTTTAGTGTTGGGGAAAGTCACCAAGAATATTTTACAACGCAAGCTCATACTGTCGTACTAGCCGCTATTGCTCAGGCTACTAAAAAAATTAAGATTGCCAGCTCTTCAACAATTATTAGTACCTCAGACCCTGTTCGCGTGTATGAAGACTTTGCGACGTTAGACTTGATTTCACATGGACGAGCAGAAATTATCGCAGGTCGCGCATCTAGAGTCGGATTATTCGATTTATTGGGGTATGATTTAAGAGATTATGAAGAGTTATTTGAAGAAAAATTTGAATTGTTATTGAAAATCAATAAAGAAAAAAATGTGAACTGGGAAGGGATATTCCGTAAACCATTACGAAATGCTGAAGTTCTTCCACGTCCACTGGAAGGATGGTTGCCAATATGGCGTGCAGTTGGAGGGCCGCCAGCAAGTGCAATAAAAGCCGGTTTCCAAGGAGTACCTATGTTCTTGGCCATGTTGGGTGGTCCAGCATCATCTTTCAAAGTATCCATTGATGCTTACCGAGCAGCTTTAAGTCAAGCTGGACATAAGCCGGAAGATTTCCCAGTTTCTACAGCAGGTTTCTTTTATGCAGCTGAAACAACTCAAGATGCTTTTAAGGAAGTCTATCCACATATTAATCATGGGCTGGAGCTGATTAACGGTCGGGGATATCCGAAACAACAGTTTGCCCAAGGAACTGATAAACGTGATGTGATGAATATTGGTAGTCCACAACAAATTATTGAAAAAATACTGTATCAACACGAAATGTTCGGGCACCAACGATATATTGCCCAAATGGATTTCGGCGGCGTACCATTTGATAAATTAATGAAAAATATTGAATTGATTGGAAATGAAATATTACCAGCAAGTAAAAAATATACTAAGAAAAAATAGGCGGTGAAAATATGAAGATAATACTATTATCGGGATCAAATGTAGGAACGAAAACGCGAGTAGCGATGGATTATACCTTAAATGTGATGAAAGAAAAATACCCTGAAGTAGATACGACTCTCATCGATCTGGTGGATTACGACATGCAATTTAGTGATGGCCGGAGTTACTTGGAATATGAAGGGGACACTGGTTCTGTCACGAAGACTATCATGGATGCAGATGCAATTATTATAGGGACTCCGATTTTTCAAGCATCTATTCCAGCATCATTAAAGAATATTTTTGATTTGCTGCCACAAAATGCACTAAGAGATAAAATTGTCTCTATCATAGTAACGGCGGGTTCGGCTAAGCATTATTTAATTATAGAGCAACAACTAAAACCGATTTTAGCCTATATGAAAGCACAAACAGTTCAACGATTTGTATTTATTGAAGAAAAAGATTTTTACCGTAAAGAACTGATCAATGACGATATTCATTTCCGCATTGAAAATCTGATTGAAGACACAGTAGTGCTGACAGAAACGTACCAAAAAATCAGAGAAGCAAAAGAAGCAGAGTATGGATTCTAATTTGTCAGAATAAAAAAGAGGCGATACAGCAGAAATGTTGTTTATCGCCTCTTTTGTTATAATGACAGAAAGAAATCTGAGAGATATGAAAAGAAAGGTGAGGAAAAATGTCTCATTCTACCGTAACTCAGGAGTTGTTGACTAAAAAATTTCCAGTTTATATAGACAAAGAACAAAAAAAACAAGCGATTCAAGAAACAGAAAAATTATTTCGTTCGTTAAACAGTGTACCAAAGAGAAAAAAAAGGTGGCAGGATCTGTTGTACTTGCCGTTATTAACGAAACCCAAAACAGATTATACAGTATCACCGCCTATTACTGTGGATAAAACCGGATTGGTTCACCCTTATTGGAAAGGTTTGTTTACTCAAGCAATGAAAGAGGTAGCGGAACTGGAACAAGTCTCTGTAACAGATTTTGGAGCAGTTGGGGATGGACAAACGGATTGTACAGAAGCTTTCCGAGAGGCAATCGGAAAGGGCAGACGTAGAGTTTTTGTCCCTGCAGGAGTTTACCGTACGCGTGGATTGAAATTGCCTTCCTATACGGCCTTGATAGGTGCCGGTACAGTAGAAACGGTGTTGCTCTTAGCTGATGAAGCTCCTAAAAAAGAACGCTTGATCACGAATCAAGATTATTGGAAAGGAAATCACCATATTGAGATTGCTCATTTGACATTGAATTGGAATGTGGAACGACTCTCTAAAGAAGAACGAACTTCTGCTGGAGGAACAGCTTCAAGTGGCATCACACTAGCTCATGTCCAATTTGCATGGGTCAAACAAGTGAAAATCATCAATCCCGGATTACACGGCGTTGATGTGACTTCGATTCGCTACAATTATTTTGGAGACGGCAGACGTTCGGTATTAGGAAGCCGATTTGTCTGGGTGGATGAGGTAGAAGTGACAGGGTTTGGAGATGATGGGATTACGACTCACCATAGCGATGATCTGCTGATCACGAACAGCTATCTTCATCATCCAAGCGGAAGAGCTCATAAAAAAGGATTTTCCAACTCAAACGGCATAGAAGTGGATGACGGTTCTCAACATGTGGTGTTGGCGAATAATCGGACGGCTTTTTGCTTTGGGGGTATAGAAATCAAAGCTCACGAGACCAGTTCAGCAGCTTCTGACACGCAGATTATTGGGCATTATTCGTATCACGACAATCGTTCGTATAATTTTCGACATATCGGACATCATCAACTAGAAGATACCCAATCTCAATCAGCTTATGGAATCAGAGCTACTTATTTAGTCGCAGATTCACCGCAATATACGAATTTGTATCTCAAATCAACTCCCAGAGCATTAGTCGTTTCAGCTTATCAGAGAGTAGTAATTCATTCTTTTTTTGCACAAGCAGGACAAGACGAACAAGATTCGATTGCGATTTCGTTACAGTACCGTGCTAATCAGGTGAAACTACGGGAAATTAAGTTGGAAGGATATACCCGAAGTAAAAAGGCGCTGAGGGTCTCTGAGACTACGCGCGATATTTCCATTGTTGAAGAAAATGAATAATTGGACGAAATAAAAAGCCATGCAGTTTATTTAACTGCATGGCTTTTCTAGTGAATGAACTTTTAAGCTTTTATTGCTTTTGAGCGAACTGTCATATAAGAATCCTTTTTTAATCCAGGAATAGTCATCATCACGATGAAACTCGTTAGATACAAGACTGATAAGAATCCCATGACGATCAGTAAACTGTAATTGTCCATCAGAAAACCAATTACAAGTGAAGAGAAACCGCCGATTGCTCGTCCTACATTCAAGACAGCGTTGTTGGCAATAGAGTGTATCCGTGCTGGATACAGCTGACTTACAACAGCCCCATATCCTGGGAACATCCCGTTTACGAAGAAACCGACAAATGCGCCACCGAACAATAATGTCAGTTGGCTATTGGCATAGACAAACATGAAGACTGAAGCAGCAGCTACCAGTAAGAATAGAGCAAAGATGATGCGCGGTCCAAACTTATCTAGTAAACGTCCGAAAGTCAGCATTCCTGCACACATTCCGACGATAGTCACGACCATCCAAAGAGAAGAGCCTGTTACAGAAAGTCCCATTTGTTTTTGTAAAATAGATGGAAGCCAGTTCATCAATCCGAAGTAACCAGCGATTTGAACAGTTGCCATAAACATCAAAGATACAGTTGTTCGTGTTAAATCTTTTGTTTTAAACAATTCTTTTAGTGAAGGTTTTTCTTTCGTGATTTCTTCAGTAGATGCCATCAGTTCAAACTCTCCATCTATTGAAGTGTGCAGCCAAATGACCAAGATAACAGGGATGAGTCCGAATAAGAACAAGGCTCTCCAACCTAGAAGCGGAATCATTGCGCCTGCTAACAAGGCAGCTGAGATAGAACCTAGTTGACCAGCGACTCCGTTCCAAGAAGACATCACACCTAATTTTTCTGGAGGCGATACTTTAGCAATGATGCTCATTGCGATACCGTACTCTCCACCGGCTCCGATTCCAGCAATAAAGCGCAATACACAAATCCAGAAGAATGAATCTGCAAAGAACATAGCTGCAGTAGCGAGTGAAAAAATCAGGATCGACCATTTGAACAATTTAAGGTTTCCCTTACGATCCGCTAACACACCGAACACCAGGCCGCCTAATAGCATACCGAGGTTGGTAATAGTAGAAATAAACCCTCCTTGGGCGCCTGTAATACCAAGATCTGTGATGATGGAAGACAATGCGAATGATAAAAACATAACATTCAAATCGTCCATCCCAGATCCGGCTAAGGCCGCAAAGAGGGCTTTCTGTTTATTTTTGGGCGTAGTTGTACTAGCCATAACGACATCTCTCCTTAAAATGGATGCTCTCTGACATCCTTTATTTTAGTTCTCACACAGTATAGCTATTATTTTTCATTCTGGCAAGTATTAATTTTGCATTGACAACTACTAATCGATTCGCTAAGATTAGACACAATGAAATACAAATGATTTCCTTAATTAAGTCCTGTGAGGCTGAAAGGAAGTGCGGAAAAGTTAGATTCTCTTTGCGCTCCTATGCCCATTTTCAGGCTAGGAGTGTTTTTTTTGCATGTGGAGTGCCTCGCTTAGCTCCGACAGAAAAATCTATTCCATTTTTAGAGGATTCTTTTCATTCTCTAAAAACGGAATGATTTTATCCGAGGAGCTGAGGCACGCAACTGAACTCAAGCATGTGAAATGCTTCCTTCAACCTGATCAAAAATAAATCAATATAATTTGGAGGATAAAAATCGTGACAACTAAACCAATCATTGCATTAGATATTCCTTCTAAACAAGAAGCGATATCATTTTTAGATTCTTTTGAGCAAGAATCCTTATTTTTGAAAATCGGGATGGAATTGTATTATAGCGAAGGACCAGATTTGATACGTGAGTTAAAAGAAAAAGGGCATCAAATCTTCTTAGATTTAAAATTACACGATATCCCTAACACCGTTTATCGAGCTATGAAAGTATTGGCTACATTAGAAGTAGACATGGTAAATGTTCATGCTGCTGGTGGAACAGAAATGATGCAAGCTGCAGTTAAAGGTTTAGAAGAAGGTACTAAAGCAGGAAAGAAAAGACCTTTGTTGATTGCTGTGACCCAATTAACTTCGACTACTGAAAAACAGATGCAGAGTGAGCAGTTGATCGATTCAACTTTAGATAACAGCGTGACTCATTATGCCAAATTAGCTTATCAAGCTGGACTGGATGGTGTAGTGTGTTCAGCTTTAGAAGCTCGCATGATTCATGAAGCAACTAGTCAAAAATTTTTATGTGTGACTCCAGGTATCAGGCCTTCAGGTTCTGATGAAGGAGATCAAAAACGAGTAGCTACGCCTGAATTTGCAGCAAAAGAAGGCGCGACACATATTGTTGTAGGACGTCCGATCACACAAGTTGAATATCCAATAATTGCCTATAAAAATATTGACCATCAATGGAAAGGGGACAAATAAGATGAACCAAGCGACTAAAATTGCAGAACTATTATTGGAATGTGAGGCAGTTAGTTTGAGCCCGAAAGAACCTTTTACTTGGGCTAGCGGAATTAAGAGCCCAATTTACTGCGATAATCGTATTACGATGAGTTACCCATTGGTACGCAAAGAGATCGCGAAAGGATTAGCCGATTTGATTCAACAGTTTTATCCAGAAGCAGAAGTGATTGCAGGGACGGCTACTGCTGGGATTCCTCATGCCGCATGGGTGGCAGAAGAATTGGATTTGCCAATGATTTATATACGCGGCAAAGCTAAAGAACATGGTAAACAAAATCAAATTGAAGGACGACTTCAAAGTGGTCAAAAAGTGGTTTGTATTGAAGATTTGATTTCTACTGGTGGAAGTGTCATTGATGCAGCAATGGCTGTTCAACAAGCTGGGGGAGAAATTTTAGGGTGTGCGGCCATTTTTAGCTATCAATTAGATTCAGCAACAGAGAACTTTCGCAATGCTGCATTAACTATACATACACTTTCTAATTACAGTACTTTAATCGAACAAGCTGTAGAAAAGGGATCGATTGATGCAGAAGAAAAAAGTTTACTGGAAGAATGGCGTAAAGAACCTTCTCGATGGGGAAAATAAAGTAATAGCAAAAGCCGACCAAAAAAAGATCCGTTTTTTAACTAGGGAATAGTAAATGTTGTTGGTTAGGTTGAAAGTTTCAATCATCTTACCAAAGACTGCCTTTACAATTTTTTTAAATATTGTTAAAATAGACTGTGTTGTCATAAGCGGTCGTGGCGGAATGGTAGACGCGCCAGCTTGAGGGGCTGGTCGGGGCAATCCCGGTGGAAGTTCGACTCTTCTCGGCCGCATGAATGTATCAAACTATTTAAGTCTTTTCAGCAGGATTATACTGCTGAAAAGACTTTTTTTGATTATAAATATATTCTTTTTTCATGTAGAATACTGTTTTTTAAAATGAATTTTTTACTAATTTCCCAGCCTTTATAAGAGCTTTTTTGATTAATACACGAACGTTGTATGCATATTGTTTTATGAAAATCCATGTTAGTGGTATGGTATCTTCTGTAACATTTTGTAATAAAAAAAGTTTATTGGAGGCAATTGAAGTGAAAATTATTGTTGTAGGAACATCTCATGCTGGTTATGAGTCAATTCAAACATTGTTGAAAGAACAGCCAGATGCTGAATTGCATTTGTACGAACGTGGAGACACAGCTTCATTCTTATCTTGTGGGATTCAAAGTTACTTAGAAGGAGTAGCCGATTCGCTAGATAGTCTACATTATGCAACAGAAGGTTCTTATATCGAACAAAAAGTAAATGTTCATATGAATAGTGATGTTGTGGGAATCAATCCACAAGCTAAAACAATTACTGTAAAAACAAATGATGGAGAAACAGAAGAGAGTTATGACAAATTGATCATTTCTCCAGGAGCCATGCCGGTTAGAATTCCTATTCCCGGTGTTGATTTAGATAATATCTATTATGTACGTGGCCGTAACTGGGCTGAAAAAGTTAAAACACGTATGGGCCAATCTAAAAAAGCCGTTGTTGTAGGTGGAGGTTACATTGGTATCGAGGTAGCTGAAGCATTTGCTAAAGCAGGCATCGAGACGACCGTTATCGATTCTTTAGATCGAGTATTGAATACTTATCTGGACAAAGAATTTGTTGATGTGCTGAACGAAAATATGCAAGAAAACGGATTGACTGTCCGTACAAGTGAAATGGTTAAAGAAGTTGTAGGAGAAAATGGAACAGTTACTAAAGTCATTACAGATAAAGACGAATATGAAGCAGATACTGTTGTCATGGCTGTTGGGGTTCGTCCTAATACGAAATGGCTTCAAGGCATCGTTGATTTGAACCAAGATGGAACTGTAGCAATTGATGAGTACTTGGAAACTTCAGCAAAAGATATTTTCGCAATGGGAGACGCCACAAAAATCCCATTTGCTCCAAATCACGAATCTAAATTGATTGCTTTAGCTTCGAACGCTCGTCGCCAAGGGGTTATTGCGGCTAAAAATATTTTAGAGAAAAAAGTAAAAATGCCGGAAGTATCTGGAACATCTGGCCTAACATTGTTCGATTACAAATTAGCTTCTACAGGTGTGAAAGACATTGATCAAGATTCTATCGATGCTGAAGTAGAAAGCACATTTGTAGTAGAAAATATCCGCCCTACATTTATTGATGACGAAAAAGTGATGATGAAGATCCATTTTGAAAAAGAGAGCCACCGCATCGTTGGAGCTCAATTGATGTCAACTTATGACGTGACAGCGTCAATCAACGTGATTTCTGTAGCTATTTCATCAGGATGGACACTAGAGCAATTAGCGTTTGCCGATTTCTTCTTCCAACCAGGCTTCAACCGTCCATGGAACTACCTAAACATTCTTGCTCAAAAGGCTTTAGATGGCAGTTTTGATGTAGAGAAATTGTAAAACAAATTTCTTCGACTCGACAATACGTTAGGTATATTTTTATAATTTAGTAAGCAAAAAGCATCACTTAATGTGGTGCTTTTTTTGTTGAAGCTAGCTATTTTTAAAAGCTATCTATTTTAAGACGCTGGCAAAGAAATCACTGAAGGAATTTCTATAAAGTGCTATTTAAGCAACTTAAACTTTCTACGATTACATAATACAGATTCTTATTAAATGAGCCTGATTTTAACAATGGTTTTATCACTCGATAAATTGTTCGTACAATATTTAGTTTTATCTTTACATGTACGTATAAGTAAGTTATAATTCTTTTTGAAAGCGCTATTATATTTAATGAAAGGAGGATACACAATTTAATAACCGTTTGTTAGAAATTATATTTTAGTTAAGTAGTTAAAAAATAAAAACTAGTAAGGGGAAATAGAAAATGACTAAAAAGAAAACCAGCAAGTTATTATTAAGTTTTATAGGTTTAGTATCGTTTGTCCTGTTAGCTGCATGTGGTAACTCAGAAGCAGATGAATCAAAAGCATATATTGGTATTTCTATGCCGACACAATCCGCAGAACGTTGGATTGATGATGGGAATAATATGGTTACAGAATTAGAAGAATTGGGCTATAAAACAGACTTACAGTATGCTGAAGACGTAGTTGATAATCAAGTTTCTCAAATTGAGAATATGATAACCAAAGGTGTAGATGTTCTTGTAATCGCTTCCGTTGATGGTTCGGCATTAACAGATGTGCTGCAAAAAGCAAAAAATGAAGATATTGAAATTATTGCGTACGATAGACTGTTGATGAATAGTGAAAACGTAGACTATTATGCAACCTTTGATAACTTTGGAGTAGGTGTTATAGGAGCTACTTATATAGAAGAAGCTTTAGGATTAAAAGATGGTGAAGGTCCTTTCAATATTGAATTATTTGGTGGTTCGCCAGATGACAATAATGCCGTTATCAATTTTGATGGAGTAATGTCAGTATTTAGTCCTTATATAGATAATGGGCAATTAGTTGTACAAAGTGGGCAAACTAATTTCAATCAAATTGCAACATTACGTTGGGATGGAGCTACTGCTCAATCTCGTATGGATAACCTTTTAAGCGCTAAATATACAGATAGTACATTAGACGCCGTATTATCTCCATATGATCCAATCAGTTTAGGAATCATTTCTTCATTAAAAGGAGTAGGTTACGGTTCTGATAGCAAACCACTACCAGTTATTACAGGTCAAGACGCTAACTTACCAGCAATCAAATCCATTGTTGCAGGTGAACAAACTCAAACGATCTTTAAAGATACAAGAACATTGGCTTCTGTAACTATTGATATGATTGAAGCTGTTGTAAACGATGAAGAAGTAGAAGTTAATGATACAGAAACTTATGACAATGGTGAGAAAATTGTTCCAACCTATATGGTAGATCCTGTTTCTGTAGATGCTGACAACTATGAAGAGGCTTTGATTGATAGCGGATACTACACTGAAGAAGAAATCAATAACTAACAACTAACAAATTGTTTCGGATCTTATTTGCTACATGGCAAATAAGATCCGAAATAAGATTAGGAGTGAGCGTATGTCAGACATAATTTTAGAAATGAAAAATATTACAAAAGACTTCTCTGGTGTCAAAGCTTTAAATAATGTAAATCTTAAAGTAAAAAAAGGTGAGATTCATGCTTTATGCGGAGAAAATGGAGCTGGTAAATCAACGCTGATGAAGGTTCTGAGTGGCGTTTATCCATTTGGGGAATATACAGGAGATATTATTTATAACGGAGAAGTTTGCGAGTTTAAATCCATATCGGGTAGTGAACAAAAAGGCGTCGTAATTATACACCAAGAATTAGCACTTATTCCTTATCTATCAATCAAAGAAAATATCTTTTTAGGTAATGAGCAATCAAAAAAAGGTATCATCGATTGGAATCTAACTGAAAAAAAAGCTTCAAACTTATTAAAGACTGTTGGTTTAGCAGTTTCACCTAATACTCTAGTGACTCAATTGGGAGTAGGGCAACAGCAGTTAGTAGAGATCGCAAAAGCATTCTCTAAAGATGTTCAATTACTTATATTAGATGAACCTACAGCAGCTTTAAACGAAGAAGATAGTAAGAATCTATTGGAACTGATGAAAGAATTCAAAAAACAAGGAATAACTTCCATTATTATCTCTCACAAATTAAACGAGATAACGGAAGTTGCAGATAATGTAACCATTATCCGAGATGGTAAATCTATTGAAACATTAACAAATGAGCAAATCGATGAAAATAGAATTATTAAAGGGATGGTTGGAAGAGATTTAACAAATAGATACCCAGATAGAAAACCTGATATAGGACAAAAGATATTTGAAGTGAAAAACTGGACGGTTCATCACCCTATAGATACAAAGAGAAAAGTAAATGACAATATCGATTTTTATATTAATGCTGGAGAAATAGTAGGTATTGCGGGATTAATGGGAGCTGGAAGAACAGAATTTGCTATGAGTTTATTTGGTAAATCCTATGGTCATGGTATAAGCGGACAAATAATAAAAGACGGTAAAGAAATAAAAATCAACAATGTATCTGATGCCATCAAAAATCGAATTGCTTATCTATCAGAAGATAGAAAAAATTATGGTTTAAATCTATTACAAGATATAAAGGAAAATATTACTATCGCAAGTTTATCAAAAATTGCAGCACAAGGTGTTATAGATAAAGAAAAAGAAATTATCGAGGCTGAAAAATATCGAGATAATATGCGAATCAAAACCAAAGACATTTATCAAAATGTTGCAAGCTTAAGTGGAGGAAATCAACAAAAAGTCGTTCTTGGAAAATGGTTGATGTCAGAACCAGATATTCTTTTTCTTGATGAACCTACTCGGGGTATAGATGTAGGAGCTAAGTTTGAGATCTATTCTATCATTGAACAAATGGCAAGAGAAGGGAAAGCAATTTGTATCATTTCATCAGAGCTGCCTGAAATATTAGGTATGTGCGATAGGATCTATACTATGAACGAAGGTCGTTTTACAGGGAATATCACTAAAAATGAAGCGACACAAGAGAATTTGATGAAACTTATGACTGCTGAGGAGGCAATGATATAATATGGAACAACTTGGGGATAAAAAACTAGAGATAAAAGGCAATACTAGAGAAAAAAAGACGATTAAGGATATAGTTTTAGATATTCTCAGTAAATACAGTATGATCTTTATTTTAATTGCTATTTTAATAGCATTTCAATTATTGACAGATGGAATCCTTTGGAGACCATTAAATATCACAAATTTAATATTACAAAATAGTCATATTCTTGTGTTAGCTGTAGGGATGTTGCTGGTTATTTTACTTGGTGATGTAGATTTATCAGTAGGATCTGTTGTAGCTTTTGTCGGTGCATCTTCCGCTGTGATGATGGTTCAGTGGCAGTGGCCCCCTTTCGTAGCTATAATCGTGTCTTTATTGATAGGTGGATTGATAGGAGCTTGGAACGGTTTTTGGATCTCTTATATTGGTATTCCAGCATTCATTGTTACACTAGCAGGATTATTATCCTTTAGGGGACTGACACAGGTAATTTTAGGAGGCACTACGCTTGCACCTTTCCCAGTAGCCTTTACTAAATTGAGCTCAGGATATATTCCAGATTTCTTTGGAGAAGGCGGCTTGCATATTACTTCGATTCTAATAGGACTACTTTTATCATTGTTAGCAGTTTGGAACATGTGGAAAGTACGTAAAAGAAAAAAAGATAATTTGTTTGAAGTAGAATCCGTGGTGTGGTTTGCAACTAAAGTAGCTATTATGTTCGTAGCGATCATGTTGTTGACCTTTGTACTGGCTTCTTATCAAGGTTATCCTGTTATTTTGATTCTTGTAGCTGTTTTAGTCATGATCTATGGTTTCTTAACAACAAAAACTACTATCGGAAGACAAGTATATGCAACAGGAGGAAATAGAAAAGCGGCTGAATTATCTGGGGTTAAAACGAAAAAATTAACTTTTTGGATATTTGTAAATATGGGCGTTATGGCAGCTTTATCTGGTTTATTAGTAGCTTCTCGTCTAAACGCTGCTACACCAAATGCAGGGAATGGATTTGAATTAGATGCTATTGCGGCTGTATATATAGGTGGAGCTTCAGCTTCTGGTGGTATCGGAACTATTCTTGGAGCCGTAATTGGTGGACTGATCATGGGGATTTTAAATAATGGGATGTCTATTATGGGAGTAGGGATTGACTGGCAGCAAGCCATAAAAGGATTAATATTATTACTCGCAGTAGCTTTTGATATCTACAGCAGAAAAAGAAAAGCAACTTAATATGTAAAACTAAGGGGTGTCTCATTAGTGGAAGATAAAACAATTCTTTTGATCTGTACAGCGGGTATAACAGCTGGGCTGATAGTGAAAAATCTACAAAGAATCGCGGAAGATAAAGGGGAAAAGTATCACATCTATTCTGCACCTGCGATAATTGCTGAAAATGTTATAAAAGAACAGAAAATCGATGCTTTATTAATTGGTCCTCAAGCTAAATATGAGGTTTCTAGACTAGAAGAGTTACTCAACTATAAAAAGGTACCATATAGATTGATTGATGAGGAAGATTATAAATTACTAAACTCTCAAGCAATATACAGCAAATTAGAGACTATGTTATAAAGCGAAAAATAAAAATGATACAAAAAGCAGTTATGTCAACCTTTTAACAAGGTAACTTAACTGCTTTTCTCTATGAATTAATTATATAATGAGATATGGAGAATAAAACTAGATCTGAATAAAAAAGGTTGTACATTATTGCAAGTAAATGTTACTTCCTGTACTATATACGTACGTACAACTTATGGAGGAGTGAACTTATGGTAAGCGAGCCAAAATACATCATCATCAAGAACGAAATAAAACAGCTTATTTTAAATGGAGAATATGAAGTAAGTAGTAAAATTCCTTCAGAAGCTGAGTTAAAAGATAAATTCAATGTTAGTAGGCATACTATTCGACAGTCTATAGCAGAACTAGTGAATGAAGGTTATTTAAAAAAAGAACAAGGTTCAGGGACATATGTAAGTAATCAATATCGATTAGAACAAAAAGATACCTCACAAAAAACAATTGGAGTCATCACGACGTATCTTTCTGATTACATTTTCCCATCTATTATTAGAGGAATAGAAGATGTATTAAGCAAAAAAGGCTACGCATTATTATTGTCTAGTACACAAAATAATGTTGAAAATGAAAAAAGAAGTCTGGAAATGATGTTGGAAAAGCGCGTTGATGGGTTGATTATTGAACCAACTAAAAGTGCAAACTTGAATCCTAACTTAAACTATTATTTAGGTATTCAAGAAAGAGGCATTCCTTATGTGTCTATTAATGCTTCCTATGAAGAATTGGAAGCTCCAGAAATCAGAATGGATGATAGATTAGCAAGCGAAAAATTAACATCTCATTTATTAGATTTGGGACACACTAGAATCTGTATGGTAACAAAAACAGATGATTTACAAGGGAAAGAACGAATGAAAGGATTCGTAAGAGCTTATAGCAAGATTAATAAGGCTTTCGATGGAAACTTGATGATTACCTTTGATACAGAGAGTATAGAGAATCTGACTAAGAAAATAGATCGCGTCTTACAACTGGATAATTCACCGACCGCTTTCGTTTGCTACAATGATCAGATTGCTGTAAAAGTCATAGAACGTATTCAAGCGATAGGAAAAAAAATACCACAAGATATCTCGATCGTCAGTCATGATAATTCTTTCTTAAGCACTGCGACAGATGTAAAGTTGACTTCCATCAATCATCCTAAAGATCAATTAGGAAGAGATGCTGCGAACTGGATCATACAAGCAATCGAGAAGAATTCTTTTAAACAGGACTCCATTATTTATGAACCAAAATTGATAACTCGTTCTTCTACAAGCAAAAATACTGAAATAGATTAAGCTATTTTGTAGCTTTTACACCTTAAATTGTGAGTAAAATAAAATATACCTTTATTGTACGTACGTTTTTAAATATTTTAATTGACGTGTACGTACAATAGAGGTATAATTTTTATTGTAGTACTGATAGCGCTTTCTATTTTAGGGATGGACAAGGAGTTGACATGTTTTGAATAGTAAATTAGAAAAAGCCAAAAAAGATATTTTAAATAAGCAAACTTCTTTAGGTATTGAGTTAGGCTCTACCAGAATCAAAGCTGTGTTGATTGATTCGCAGCATCAACCAATTGCCTCAGGAAGTTATGAATGGGAGAACCAACTCGAAGATGGAGTTTGGACATATTCGCTTGATCAAATTTGGAAGGGGTTACAAGGAAGCTATCAAGCAATGACTGATGAAGTTCAAGAACGATATGGTGAAGTAGTGAATTCAATAGGCTCTATTGGTTTTAGTGCAATGATGCATGGTTATCTAGCTTTTGATAAGCAAGGAGAACTTTTAGTTCCTTTTCGTACATGGCGAAATGCAATGACTGAATCGTCTGAAAAAGAATTGACTAATTTTTTTAATTATCCTATACCACAACGTTGGAGTATTGCTCATTTGCATCAAGCTATATTAAATGATGAAGAGCATGTAAAAGAAATAGATTTTTTTACTACGCTTGCTGGCTATGTTCATTGGAAAATGACTGGCGAAAAAGTCATTGGGGTTGGAGACGCTTCAGGTATGTTTCCAATTGATACCACAACTAAAAACTACCATCAAAAAATGCTTCATCAATATAGTGATCTAATCAAAGAAAAAGAATACTCTTGGCAAATTGAAAGTATTTTACCAAAAATACTAGTTGCTGGTGATAATGCAGGAATATTAACAGAAGAGGGGGCTGATTTATTAGATCCTTCAGGTAATTTAAACTCAGGTATTCCTATTTGTCCGCCAGAGGGAGATGCTGGTACAGGTATGACTGCGACTAACAGTGTATCGGAACGCACAGGAAATATTTCAGCAGGAACCTCTGCATTCGCCATGATCGTTTTGGAAAAAGAATTGAAACGTGTTCATCCAGAGATTGACTTAGTAACGACTCCAACAGGAAGCCTAGTAGGTATGGTACATACGAATAATTGTTCCTCAGATATGAATGCTTGGGTAAATCTCTTTGCAGAATTTGCTTCAGCAGCAGGGCTGCAATTAGATAAAAATGACATATTTGCCTTACTATTCAAAGAAGCTCTTAAAGGGGACTTAGATGGCGGAGGCTTACTGTCATATGGATATTATTCTGGAGAAAATATTACTCGTATAGATAAAGGTAGACCGTTGTTTGTGCGCCAACCCGATAGCCGCTTCACTCTCGCTAACTTTATGCGCGTTCATTTATTTACAGCATTTGGAGCTATGAAAATCGGGATGGATATTTTGACAAAAGAAGAAAAAATCAACATTGATAAAATTGTCGGTCATGGAGGAATCTTTAAAACTAAAGAAGTAGGGCAGCATGTTATGGCATCAGTAATGAATGCACCTGTGACTGTCATGGAAACTGCTGGAGAAGGCGGAGCCTGGGGAATTGCTTTATTGGCCGCTTATTTACGTGAAAAAGAGAGTAATGAACCGTTGGCTGATTTTTTAGAAAGTAAAGTATTTAAAGATGAAAAAGGATCTACTATTGAGCCTCTTGAAGAGGAAGTAGTTGGATTTGAAGTGTTTGTTGACCGTTATAAAAAAGGATTGCCTATTGAGCAAGCAGCTATTGATTTTTTAAATTAAGTAAAAACACAAATGAAATAAAAAATGCAGCAAATAAATATAGGAGGTTGAACATGTTAGAAGAGTTGAAAAAAGAAGTCTTTGAAGCCAACATGCTATTACCTAAATACCATTTGATTACTTTTACTTGGGGAAACGTCAGTGGTATCGACCGAGATCAAGGTCTCGTTGTGATAAAGCCAAGTGGCGTTGAATATGAGAACTTACAACCTAAAGATATGGTAGTAGTGGATTTGGACGGGAAAGTGGTTGAGGGAGATATGAATCCTTCAAGTGATACGGCTACACATGTTGAATTGTATAAAGCGTTTCCTACTATAAAAGGTATCGTACATACTCATTCACCTTGGGCTGTTTCCTTTGCACAAGCTGGACGTTCAATTCCTGCAGCTGGTACAACTCAAGGAGACTACTTTTATGGAGACATTCCAGTAACACGTGCAATGAAAGAAGAAGAAATCACGATCAATTATGAAAAACAAACTGGGACAGTAATCATTGAAACTTTTAAAGAAAAAGCTTTAACACCTGACGAAGTTCCAGGGGTACTGGTAAATGATCATGGACCATTTACGTGGGGAACATCTGCGGAGAATGCTGTCCATAATGCGGTTGTGTTGGAACAAGTTGCAGAGATGACATATCATTCTTTACAGTTAAATCCATTTGATATTCGAATGGATCAAACACTGCTAGATAAACACTTTAAAAGAAAACATGGCGAAAATGCCTATTATGGACAAACTAAATAAAAAATAGAGGAGCTAAACAATATGTTGAAAACAAATACAAAAGAATTCTGGTTCGTGGTAGGGAGTCAAAACTTATATGGTGAAGAGACGTTAAATCAAGTTAAAGAACATGCTGTTGAGATGGTTGAAGGATTAAATAAGAGTGGTGTCTTGTCTTACCCATTAGTTTTCAAAGAGTTAGTAACAACTTCAGATGAAATCAAGAATGTAATGAAAGAAGTGAATTACCAAGATGATGTGGCTGGTGTGATTACATGGATGCATACATTCTCTCCTGCAAAGATGTGGATAGCCGGTACAAAATTACTGCAAAAACCATTATTGCATTTAGCGACACAGTTCAATGAAAAAATTCCTTGGGATACCATTGATATGGATTTTATGAACTTAAATCAATCAGCTCACGGGGATCGCGAGTATGGTTTCATCAATGCACGTTTGAAGAAAAACAATAAAATTGTCGTAGGATATTGGGGAAACCAATCGGTCCAACAAGATATTGCTTTATGGATGGATTCCGCTATCGGGTTTATCGAAAGTCAAAATATCAAAGTAGCACGCTTTGGAGATAACATGCGACATGTTGCTGTAACAGAAGGGGATAAAGTTGAAGCAGCTATCCAGTTCGGTTGGACTGTAGATTACTATGGCATTGGTGATTTAGTAGCAGAAATGGGCAAGGTAACAAATGAAGAAATCCAAGCTACTTATGAAGAGTGCGAAAATTTATATGATTTTGAATTTGGGACTAATGAACCAGCATACTATGAAGAACATGTAAAAGAGCAAATCAAAATTGAGATTGCTTTGCGAAGATTCCTTGAGGCAGGAAATTATACAGCCTTCACAACAAATTTTGAAGATCTACATGGAATGAAACAATTACCAGGGATGGCTGTTCAACGATTAAACGCTGAAGGTTATGGTTTTGCTGGAGAAGGCGACTGGAAGACTGCTGCATTAGATCGTTTAATGAAAATTATGGCTAAAAATAAGCAGACCGGATTCATGGAAGATTACACGTACGATTTAACAGAAGGAAATGAAACGATTTTACAATCACATATGTTAGAAGTAGATCCTACTTTAGCAAGCAGCAAGCCAAAAGTGATTGTGCAACCTCTTGGTATTGGCGATAAGGAGGATCCAGCACGTTTAGTATTTGATGGAGCAGCTGGAAGCGGGGTCGTAGTTTCAATGTTAGACTTGGGAACTCATTACAGATTATTGATCAATGCTGTAGAGGCTGAAATCCCAACTCAAGAAGCACCCAATCTACCTGTAGCCCGGGTATTATGGAAACCTCAACCTAACTTTAAAGAAGGTCTAACTAAATGGATTCAGTCTGGTGGTGGACACCATACAGTAGTTTCGTTAGTTTTAACAGTAGAACAAATCCAAGATTGGGCAACGATGGTTGATTTGGAAACGATAGTGATTGATTAATAAAAATTAAGAGGACTAAAAAATGAATACTCCAACTATTTAACACTTCTTATTTTTGAGAAGTTAGTTAAATGGTTGGAGTATTTTGTTTGATCCTAATTATTCAACTGTTTAGAGGTACATTATTTAGTTTATGAAAAAAAAGCGTTCGCTATGGTTATATTTATAGGAAGAGTAATGATAGAGAGTAAAGTAGACAATATTACGATTCGTGCTCCATATTGGTAGTCTCCACCGTAAATTTGAGAAAACAGGGCAGTGTTGATGGCGGATGGAGCTGCGGAGGCAATGGTAAGAACCATCAAGATCAAATAATTGTCTAAAGGCAAAAGCTGCAATATCAGTGTCCCAACTAATGGATAAAGAATCAATCTTAAAGCAGTTGTCCAGTAAGCAGCTTTTGAATTGAAAATATCCCATAAGTGACTGTTTGCTATATAACTTCCAAGTAAAATCATGGCTAAGGGAGTGTTTAAACTGCTCAGGCTATTAAAAGTTTGAGAAACTACATAAGGCAGTGGAATCTGGGTCAAATAAAAGAACAATCCAACATACAGACCTATAAATGCAGGATTCAATAAGGCATTTCTTAATTGCACCATTCTCTTGTCGCCAGTTACAGTATAAATTCCGTAAGTCCATTGAAAAGTAGTGGACACAACCATGTACCCAGTCATGAAAAAGACTCCTTCATAACCTAAAACGGACATCACTAAAGGGATTCCCATAAAGTTGGAATTTGAAAAAGTGGCAGCAAATTTATCGATGCGCTGATCTTTTTTGAATAAAAATTGATTTAAAAAAGCCCTCGAGATTAAGAGCAGTAAAGAGACTCCCATTGTCAGCAGTAGTAAATTGATTTGATTAGATTCAAATTTTTGAGTAAAGGAATTGATCAAAATGATAGGCGTGATGTATTTTGTCAAAATACCGGCTATTTGTTGAGTACCTTCACTTGTTAAAACATTTTTTTTCATTAAAAAATAACCGAAAAAGATGAGCAAGAACATGATGCCCATTTGTTCAATAATGATTGCAGTAATATTCATTTAACAAAAAGTCCTTTCTAAGTCTGAAATACGCACTGATCTTAGTATACGTTGCTTTTGAAAAATAAAAAAGAAAATCTACTTACAAGCTTCTTACCTTTGTTATAGTAATATACACATAAAAAGGGGAGTAAGGACATCGAGGTTGCTGAAAAAGAGGTGGTTTTATTTCGAAGATAATCCAACTTGAAAAGAAAAATCGGATAGGGTTCAACATACCAGTTCTTACTTTTTTTGCGTTACCTATTGCATTAGTGATTTGAAGAAAGGGAACGCAAAATCAAGTTGCGTTCCCTTTAAGGTGAAATTGTCCCAAAAAAGGAACGCAAATTGGATTTGCGTTCCTTTTAAGACTTGAAATTTGACTAGAGGGCACACAAATTGACTTTTGATACTTCAGCAGTAGCCGCGTAAGGATAGCCGCTTCTTTTTATGTGCACAGTAGATATATATAATTTTCTATGTTCAAAATTAGACAGCTGTTAACGCACAGCTTAGCGAGATAGTCGGATCACCTTAACCTTTCTTTTTGTAGTAAACTCCCAAAAGATTAATGACAATCCCCTCCTTTAAGTAGAATAAAATTTAGTGAAGAAGCAATTAGCCTGCCTAATAGTATTTGGAGGTTTATTGCGATGAGCTGAAGTAGTCAAACCAGAAATTTGAAACAGCTCATTTAAGTGATAAGTATGGTTTATCATGTAATCACTCCTTCATCATTATTTAATTGTTATAAAAAAGCAGCCTTTAGCAAATTAGCTAAAGACCGCAAAAGTTTATCTTAAATATCGATTGTCTCTGTTCACAGAGTCACGAACTCGCACACGTACACGAACAGCTTTTCTTTTCATCATAGAAAAGCGAGCATGCAGGAAAAATACTGAGGTAAATAACATCATGAATCCTGAACCGAAAATTAGCGCATTTGCGTTCATTTCACTCATCCTCTCTTAACGACGCTTTGTCCTGCTGCACTCAAGTTTTAAATCAAGTGAGTTTTATTACACTTTCATTATCTCTTATTGATTGAAATAGTTCAACCAATATACTCCTAATCTCTATTTCTTTTTTAGAACTACTCGTGAAGCCAGTAAAATAAAATGATATGTAAACGTATTCTTTAATGATATAATGAAAAAGAATTTTAGTATGATGAGGTGGCTGAATGAAATATAGTATTTTAGATTTTTCTACCAAAGAAACAACTATTTCCTCTAGAAAAAGCCTGAATGATAGGATAAAATTGGCAAAACTTGCAGAGTCTTTGAATTACAACCGTTTTTGGATTTCAGAGAATGACTCCAATCCTGTCATTGTTGGTAGTACACCTGAATTGATAATGTCCCATCTAGCCCTTGCAACAGAAAACATTCGGATTGGTTCTGCGGGGATCATGATTCCTTATTACAATGGAGAAAAAATTGCGGACACATTCAAAACGATGGCTATTGTACGAAATAGCCGAATAGATGTTGGGGTAGGGCAAGTTGCTGGCGATCATCAATGGTTTTCGAAAGCTTTAAATGAAAATGCTGCAGATTTCGCTCAATTTGCAAAAGAAATGAATGAACTAAAAAGACTGCTGAATTCTTCAGTAACAAATAATGAAAATAGTGCATATGCTTCCTTGATGCAAGCGGGGAGCCCTGAAATTTTCATATTAAATAGTCATCAACGTGCTGTTAGTCTAACTGCAGATATAGGAGCTGGTTTTCTTGCTGCTCATTACTTAAATCCGTCTAATGAATTGAAAGATGGAATAAAACAATACAGAGAACAATTTGCAGAAAATGGTTTAATAGAAAAAGCGACCGTTATATTGGGGGTCTTCATTTCAATTGGAGAGAGCCCAACTGAAAATGCACAATTGGAAAAAGACTTTACACACTGGAGTCACTTGAACCGTGAGTCTGCAACACATGACGATTTTCAGGAATCCATAATCGGATCTGCGGAACAAGTAGTAGAAAAAGTTAGTCAAATGGCGGAAGAGTATCTGGCGGATGAAGTTATGTTGATTCCAAATATAGACAATAAAGCTCGCAGAGAAAAAACGATTCAATTGTTTTCCGAAGCGCTGTCTAAAAAAAGAAAGGCTTATTTTTAGATGTATTGCACGAATGAAATAAAGTTGAAAATATATTAAACTAGTTAAGGAGTGGAACATGTGGTTTATCAAGCAGCAGAAAGTCGTTATGATAACATGATTTACAATCGAGTAGGAAAGAGTGGATTGAAATTACCAGCGATTTCATTAGGTATGTGGCATAATTTTGGAGATGTAGATTTATTTGACAAAAGCCAAGCTATTGTACGTCGAGCTTTTGATTTAGGAATCACCCATTTTGATTTAGCAAATAATTATGGACCACCAGCAGGAAGTGCCGAGGAAAACTTTGGACGGATCTATGAGAAAGATTTAAAGCCTTACCGTGATGAGCTGATCATTTCCAGTAAAGCTGGTTTTTACATGTGGCCAGGTCCATATGGCGAATTCGGGTCAAAGAAATATTTGGCAGCCAGTATTGATCAAAGTTTGAATCGGATGGGGCTGGAGTATGTTGATATTTTTTATTCACATCGACCTGATCCAGATACACCTTTTGAAGAAACCGCTCAAGCGTTGGATTTGATGGTTCGTCAAGGGAAAACATTATATGTAGGAATATCCAACTATTCTGCTGAACAGACAGCTGAGATAACGAAAATTTTTAAAGAATTGAAAACTCCATTCATTATCCATCAACCTTCTTACAGTATGTATAATCGATGGATAGAAGATGGCCTGCAAGATGTTCTAACAGAAAATGGAACAGGAAGCATTGCGTACAGTCCCTTAGCTCAAGGCTTACTAACCGATCGCTACTTAAATGGAGTTCCAGAAGATTCACGTGCTGGGCGAACAACAAGTCCATTTTTAAATAAAGACCGTGTTCAAGAAAGAGTCACTCAGTCGCAAGCGTTGAATGAAATCGCTAAACGCCGAGGACAGACGCTAGCAGAAATGGCTATTGCTTGGATCTTGCGAGACGGAAAAGTCACGAGCGTATTAGTTGGTGCAAGTCGTGTTGCGCAGCTGGAGGATAATGTTAAATCATTAGACAATTTAGAGTTTACTAAAGATGAATTAGAGGAAATTGATGGTATTTTAGCAGAAAATAAAGGATAATTAATTATCGATCAAGTCTCTTCAGTCACATTTGATTGAGGAGACTTTTTAATTGAGGAGGAAAAGTATGCATTTTTCACACATTCATCATGTAGCAATCATTGTTTCTGATTATGAAATATCAAAACATTTTTATACTGAATTATTGGGATTAGAGATCATTCGAGAAAACTACCGAACAGAAAGAAATTCTTACAAATTAGATCTGAAGATCGGAGACAGCGAAATCGAATTATTCTCTTTTCCGAATCCCCCTAAGAGATCCAGTGGCCCGGAAGCAACAGGACTCAGACATTTGTGTTTCTATGTTGAAGATGTTGAAGCAGCAGCAGTAGAGTTGAATCAAAAAGGTATCGAGACAGAACCGATTCGAGTAGATGAATTCACTGGTGGAAAGTTTACATTTTTTAGAGATCCAGATGGATTGCCTTTGGAATTGCATGAGTAGCAAAAATTTTACGGCAAAAGAAATGAAATCAATAAGGAGAGGTTAGTTTTTGAAGTTAAGCATCTTAGATTATGCTCCTAAAGACGAAGGCATGTCTGCTCATGACGCCTTCAAGCTACAGCTGAATTAGCACAGTTAGCAGTTCAATTAGGCTATCAAACACCATAACGTGCCAGTATTAGCGAGCAGCACTTATTATAGAAACTGTTCCACAAATGCATTTATTAGCAGCTAGCTCTCGAAATGCAGGGTTGGCAGCTGAAGTTGGGGCTGGGTTTACATTTGCTCATTTTATCAATGCTTCTGGAAATGGAAAGGAAGCTGTTGAGGAATACCGCAAAGCCTTTCAACCTTCTGCACTGGCAAATGAATCCTATGTTTCTGTAGCTGTTTTTGTGATTATTGGAAAAACAGTAGAAGAAGCTGAAGATATGGCTGCTGCCTTTGATTTATGGTTTTTGTCTTCTCAAAGTCCAAAACGAGCAGCCTATTATTTGCCCACACCTGAAAAGACCCAAAAAACAGAATACACCTTAAATGAACAAGCGGAAATCAAAAAAAATCGGCAAAAAGCGATTATTGGTGACCCCAAAATGGTGAAGCAAGGCATTGAGTAGTTGGGAGAATATTATAAGGCAGATGAAGTTCTTATCGTTCCAAATGTATACAGCATCCAAAAGAGAAAAACAATCTATTCGTTTGTTAGCTGAAGTGATGGATTTGATGGGAAATTAACCAAACATTTTTGAAACTTTTGCTTAGTTAGGATAGAATTAGCTTAGCAACAATGAATCTATTTATTAAGGAGAATGATATATGAGTACAAAAATGATCCACACTTGTTATCGAGTACAAAATTTAGAGAAATCGGTTGAATTTTATACAGGAGTTTTGGGCATGAAAGAAGCTCGTCGTCTAGATTATCCTGAATTCAAGTTCACCCTAGTTTATCTTGCATTTGAAGAAGGCGGATATGAATTAGAATTGACTTACAACTACAGTGCAGAAGCTTATGATTTAGGCAATGGCTATGGCCATATTGCAATAGGAGTAGATGATTTAAACGCTACACATGAAGAATATAAAAACAAAAATTGTGACATAACAGATATCAAGGGACTTTCTGATGGAGCAGCAACTTACTTCTTCATCATGGACCCTGACGGCTATAAAATCGAAGTTGTTCAAAACTAATAAAGTCGCGCGAATTAATGGCTGACTTTCTAATGCAACCATAAGCAGCTCCTTTAGAGAATATTTTTATTCTTTAAGGGAGCTGCTTTTTTACATATTAGTTGACTAGATTTAGCTAAGCGGTGAGTTATTCACGCTGATTATTCTCGCGTATTTTCATTAGTATATACATATTAATAAAAAAACTATCTTTACTATAGAAAATAGGTATAATATAATCTGTGTAAACGATTTATTATGAAAACTCGAAATGAAAGCGATTTATTTAGTAGAGACGTATTTGTAAAAATAGAATCAACCAATATATGAAATGAGGTTTTTCTGAGTGAACAAAACAAATTTGATTCAAGTGAATGAAGTAACCAAAGAGTTCCATTTAAGCAATAAAAAAGTAAGTTACATTTTTAGAGTGGACAAAAAAACAAAGCAACTGGAACAATTGTATTTTGGAAAGCACATTAAGCACAGAGAATCTTTTTTTTACTTAGTAGAACGAGAAAACCGACCGGCGAACAATTTGTATGAAGGAGATCATACTTCTTCTTTAGAACACATTAAGCAAGAATATCCTAGCTTTGGAACAACAGACTTCAGATATCCAGCATACCAAATTAAATGGGAAGCAGGAGATCGAGTAACACATCTCGAATATTCTTCCTATAACATCACTAAAGGCAAACCTATACTAGAAGGCTTGCCAGCTACATATGTTGAAAACGAGACAGAAGCAGAGACACTAACGGTTATTTTGAAAGATGCTTACTCTGACTTAGAAGTGCAGTTGAATTATACTATTTTTACTGACTTCCCAGTGATCACCCGCAGCACTCGTTTTAGCAATCATGGTTCAGAAGTCATTGAGCTAGAAAATGCGATGAGTACCAGTATTGATTTACCAGATGCCAATTTCGAGTTGGTGCATTTGAATGGCGCTTGGGCAAGAGAAACACATGTGGAACGAAAAGAGCTTCATACAGGTTTGCAATCTATTTCAAGTGCTCGTGGAGCAAGCAGTCATGCTCATAATCCTTTTATGGCCTTAGTTCGGCCAACTAGTACCGAAACAAACGGAGAAGTTTATGGGTTTAGTTTAGTATATAGCGGCAACTTCACAGCTCAAATAGAAGTCGATACTTATCATGTGACTAGAGCCATGATAGGGATCAATCCATTTCAATTTAGTTGGAAGTTGACCAACGGAAAATCTTTTCAAACACCTGAAGCAGTGATGGTGTATTCAGACGAAGGCTTGAACGGGATGAGCCAAGCTTTTCATGAGTTATACCGCACACGATTAGCAAGAGGGACTTGGAGAGATGAAGAGCGGCCAGTTCTTATTAACAACTGGGAAGCCACTTATTTTGATTTTAATGAGGAAAAGATCCTTGAAATCGCCGAAAATGCTGCTGAATTAGGAGTTGAATTATTTGTTTTAGACGATGGTTGGTTCAACAAACGTAACGATGATACTAGTTCTTTAGGAGATTGGGTTGAAGATAAAACAAAGCTTCCAAATGGAGTGAAAGGTCTCTCTGAAAAAATCCACCAGTTAGGATTGAAATTTGGGTTATGGTTTGAACCAGAAATGGTCAATAAGGATACTAAGTTATACGAGCACCATCCAGACTGGATCATTCAAGTACCAGGGAAAAATGTTTCTCATGGAAGGAATCAATTTGTTCTCGATTTCTCTAGACCAGAAGTAGTGGACAATTTATATCATCAAATGGATGCTATCATAGATGGTTCTCAAATTGATTACATCAAGTGGGACATGAATCGCTATATTTCAGAAGCCTTTTCTATTGCGCTTCCTTCAGACAGACAAGGGGAAGTGTATCACCGTT
The DNA here is from genome assembly GCF_016892605.1 of Desemzia sp. RIT 804. GTDB lineage: Bacteria > Bacillota > Bacilli > Lactobacillales > Carnobacteriaceae > Desemzia. The sequence continues at coordinate 269,854 of NZ_JAFEMV010000002.1, read as the reverse complement.
ACATACTTGGAGTTTATGATCTGTATGAACGATTGATTGCTAAATATCCGAATATTCTTTTTGAATCTTGTGCTGGTGGAGGAGCTCGTAATGATCCAGGAATGTTGTTTTATGCGCCACAAGCTTGGGCGAGTGATGACACTGATGCGGTAGAACGATTAAAAATCCAGTATGGTACTTCTATGGTATACCCACTTTCAAGCATAGGAAGTCATGTGTCTGCTGTTCCAAATCATCAAGTAGGTCGTATGACTTCAATGGACATGCGCTCACATGTAGCTTACTTTGGTACTTTTGGGTATGAATTAGATATCACAGCGTTAAGCCAAATGGATAAAGAAGCGATTCAAAAACATATTCAATTCTTTAAAAAACATCGTAAACTAGTACAGCAAGGAGATTTCTATAGATTGAAGAGTCCATTTGAAGGGAATCATACTGCTTGGATAGTGGTTTCAAAAGACCAAACAGAAGCACTAGTTGGATTTTATCAAATCTTGGGAACACCAAATCCAGCGTATGAACGATTACAATTAACTGGATTAGACACTGAAAAAATGTACAAGGTTCATCCTATGGAACAAGCTCGTTACGGGGATGATTTGATGGCTGCAGGATTGATATTTGCAGATGATGTGACAACTGAATCAGAGACAAAATGGAAGTTCAATCGTCACGGAGATTTTACAAGTAATATCTTTTACTTAACCAGCAAAAATGATTCGGAGGTAGAGCAATGGGGATAGTAGCTTTTGATATTGGAGGAACTTCCGTAAAATATGCTTTTTGGCAAAAAGATATTTTGATTGAAAAAGGAAGTTTTCTTTCGCCAACAACATGGAACAGCATGAAAGAAGAATTAAAAAAAGTAAAAGACGCTTATGCAGAAAATTATATTGTAGAAGGAGTAGCCATCAGTTCTCCAGGCGCAGTCAATCAAGCAGCTAGAGTTGTTGAAGGAGCTAGCGCATTACCTTACTTACACCATTTTCCGATATATGATGAGTTGGAAGAAATCTTTGAGTGTGAAGTCGCAATGGAAAATGACGCTAATTGTGCTGCTCTAGCGGAAGTCTGGAAAGGATCAGCTAAAGGATTAAAGAATGTGTTGATGGTGGTTGTAGGGACTGGAATAGGCGGTTCAGTGATCATTAATGGTGGAGTTCAACATGGAGCACATTTATTTGGCGGCGAGTTTGGTTTCATGCTGTTGAATGAGACGCAGACCTTTAGTCAACTGGGAACGGCTGTACAAATGGCTAGACGTTATTGCAAACGAAAAGACCTTCCAGTAGGGACAGTGAGTGGAGAAGAAGTCTTTCGACTAGCTGAAACAGGGGATGAAGTGGCTGCAGAAGAAGTAGAGACTTTTTATATGTCTCTTGCGCGAGGAATTTACAACTTACAGTACAGCTATGACCCAGATTTGATTTTACTAGGCGGAGGTGTATCCAATAAGACTGATATTCTAGAGGAGTTGGAGAAGCGATTTGAAGCGATTCTTAAACAAGTGGGTATTGCTCCCTTTATCCCTAAGGTGGAAACTTGTTACTTTAAGAGTGAGGCTAACCTTATTGGTGCTGTCTATAATTACATGCAACAAAGTAGAGAAAACAGGGGGATAGAGAATGAAATTAGTACAAAATGATACGATATTGTTTTATGGAGATAGTATCACAGATGCAGGTAGAAACCGAGCTGAATCAGGTGACTTAGGTCAAGGTTATCCGTTGATGACAGCAGGAAGAATACAGGCTGATTATCCTGATTTGAATCTTACTTTTTTGAATCGGGGGATCAGTGGCGATAAAGTAGCGGATCTAAAGCAACGTCTTCAAGAAGACTGTATTTCATTGAACCCGACAGTAGTATCTATTTTGATCGGTATCAATGATACATGGCACATCGAAAATTCAACAGCACTTGGCTCAGCTGAGGTCATGGTTCAATTTGAACAAGACTACCGGGAAGTTCTAAAACGTATCAAAGAGGAAACAGAAGCGCGTATCATTTTAATGGAACCTTTTGTATTGCCTTATCCAGAAGACCGTGCAAACTGGCGATTTGATTTAGATCAACGAATTCATATTATCCGCAAGTTGGCAAAAGAATTCCACGCTGAATTCGTAACCTTAGATGGTCCATTAAATGCTTACGGAATCAAACACAGCTTCCAATATTTGACCGGTGAAGACGGAGTACATCCTACTGTTGCAGGGCACGGGTTGATCGCAAAAAAATGGTTGGAGATCATAGAATAACAAAGAAAAGCAAGACGGAATAAACTATCTACTAACTGGAACATACTAAGACAAAAGGACCTTTAAACACACACTCCCAAAACAATGAACTATTTTGTTCAGTAGTGGGAGTGTGTGTTTCTGTTTATTCAAAGAAATAAAGGGAGTGCATCACTATACCAGTTCTTGCTTTTTTACGTTACCTGGTGCATTAATTATTTGGAAAAAGGGAACGCAAAATTAAATTGCGTTCCCTTTAAGGTGAGAACATCTCAAAAAAGGAACACAAATTGGATTTGCGTTCCTTTTAGAGCTTACAATTCGATAAAAGGTCACGCAAATTTCCTTTTCGATACTTCAGCATCAGCGTAGCCATAGTCTGGGTCCTTTTTAATTTGATTCTGCAGCTGTTGGACTGGTTCCTAGGTAAAGAGACGACAAGTGGAAAAATTGTTGGATATTTAAAGCAGCTCCGCCTAATAAAATAGCATTTTCAGCTAATAATGAAATTTCTACAGGAATGGATGAGCTGAAAGAACTAACAATATTTTGTGTGATGAATGAAAGCAACTCTGGAATTTCATTGACTAAAGTAGAGTGGACATAGACTTTTTCTGGACCGTAGCTGGCGATGACGTTATTGATCCCAATACTCAGATATGTCGCAAAGTCCTTTATTAATTGGGTCGCTATGTCATCGTCAGAGGTATAAGAAGTGATCAAATCCTCTAAAGTAAGCTGGTCATTCTTTTTTAACTCTTGGAACGATGAGAGAATCGCTTTTTGAGAACTGTATTGTTCTAGACAACCTTGATTTCCACAAGGACAGTTTTTTCCGTGAGGGTAAAGAATAGTATGCCCGATCTCTCCACTTCGTCCATCACGTCCATGATACAGTTCATTGTTCACTATAATACCTGCTCCAACTCCGCTGTGTACACTGATGCTTACTAAATTGGCAACAGTAGTAGAAAAAGTTTTTTCTGCTAGTGCCGATAAATTTGCTTCATTCTCAATATAAATAGGGATCTCGATTTTTTGACTTAATGCATTGTATAAATCTATTTCATCTAGGTCATAATAGGGAGTAAACACAATACGGTTGTCAGATACGATTCCATGAATAGCGACAGAAAGACTGATTATGCCATAAGGAACCTCGCTTGCTTCTTTACATTGTTCGCGATAAATAGTTTGGATCAAATCTATACAATTTACTTTATCCACTTGAATGGAACGAGTTTCTTTTTTTACTACTTCACCATTCAAATAAGTTACTAAATAAGAAACATAGTCATATCCTAAATCAATATTCAGGGTTAGACCAGCTTGTTTGTTGAGTTGAAGAAGAATAGGCTTTCTACCACCACTAGTGGTGCTTTCGCCGCTTCCGATTTCATGAATGAATTGTTTTTCAATTAGTTTGTTAGCAATGTCAGAGACAGTTGCTTTATTTAAGCCAGTTAATTTTGAAATTTGAGCTCTTGAAATAGATGTATTTTCAATTAATGTCGCTAAAACGTGCTGTTCATTATTTTCGCGTAAGGAGTATCTATCTGTAATCATATCTTCACCTCTTTAAAGTAATCTTAGTATATCAAAAAATTAAATTAAAATTTTATTGAAAGCGTTGACAAAATAAAAAAAATCACTTATTCTTTATATAGTTAGTTTAACCAACAAACAAACTAATAACAACTAAAAAAATTATACAGGAGGCTACATCATGTCTTATTTTCCAACTATCGATAAGATTCAATTTGAAGGTCCAAAATCTTCAAATCCATTAGCGTTTCGTCATTACAATCCAGAAGAAGTGGTATTAGGTAAAACAATGAAAGAACATATGCGTTTTTCTGTTGCTTATTGGCATACCTTTACTCAAGATGGTTCAGATCCATTTGGAAAAGCGGTCAACCAACGCGACTGGCTCACTGATGATGAAATGGAGACAGCAAAAAACCGTGTCGAAGCAGCGTTTGAGTTCTTTGAAAAACTAGGTGTGGATTACTTCTGTTTCCATGACATGGATGTAGCTCCTTATGGTGACTCCTTAGAAACATTCTTTAAAAACTTAGATGAAATCGTGGAACTGATCAAAGAAAAAATGGATCAAACAGGCATCAAGTTATTATGGAATACAGCTGACAGACATTCCAATCCAATTTATGTACATGGAGCAGCTTCCAGTTCAAATGCAGATGTTTTTGCCGTCTCTGCTGCACAAGTCAAAAAAGGGATCGATATCAGCCAAAAATTAAATGGGAAAAACTTTGTTTTCTGGGGTGGACGTGAAGGGTACGAGAACCTGATCAATACCGACATGAAATTGGAAGAAGAAAATATTGCTCGTTTGTATCATATGGCGATCGATTACTCAAATGAAATTGGTCATGAAGAATTAACATTCTTACTAGAACCAAAACCAAAAGAACCGATGAAACACCAATACGATTTCGATGCTGCAACCAGTATGGCATTTTTACAAAAATATGATCTAACAGACCGTTTCAAGTTAAACTTAGAAGCCAATCACGCTACTTTAGCTGGTCATACCTTTGAGCATGAAATGAATGTAGCACGTAATTACGATGCTTTAGGTTCATTAGATGCTAACCAAGGAGATACATTATTGGGCTGGGATACAGATGAATTCCCTACTGATTTATATAGCGTAACTCTTGCGATGTATGAAGTACTTGAAAATGGCGGCATTGAACCAGGCGGAATCAATTTTGACGCTAAAGTAAGAAGAACATCATTTGAAATGGATGACTTGTTCATCGCCCATATTGCAGGGATGGATACATTTGCGCGTGGTCTAAAAGCAGCTGCAAGACTGAAAGAAGATGGATTTTTCGATCAATTGAAAGACGAAAGATACGCATCTTATAAAAATGGTATCGGTGCAGATATCTTGTCGGAAAAAGTAGACTTGAAGTCTTTGACAGATTACGCTTTAGGCTTAGAAAAAATCGACAACAAGTCTTCTCACATTGAATTTATCAAAGCTCAATTAAACGACTATATTTATTAAGAAAATTACTGGAGGCAAAATCAATGAGTTATGTGCTTGGGTTAGATTTAGGAACGGGCTCTTTAAAAGGACTTTTAATGGATCAAAAAGGATCGATCGTCACTACGAAATCTAGTGAATACGACCTTATCAGCACCCAGCCAGGCTATAGTGAACAGCAACCAGCGGATTGGGTCGAAGCAGCTAAACGAGTGATCCAAGAAATTGTTGCAGAGATTCCTGAAGCATCTGAAAAAATCGAAGCGATTAGTTTCTCTGGGCAAATGCATAGTTTAGTTCTTTTGGATCAAGAAGGCAGTGTTTTGCGAAATGCAATTTTATGGAATGATGTTCGGACAACTCTCCAATGTGAAGTTATCATGGATCAAATGGGAGACCGATTGATTGAGATCACTAAAAATAAAGCTTTAGAAGGTTTTACTTTGCCGAAATTATTATGGGTAAAAGAACATGAGCCGGAAATATGGAATAAAGTTGCTCGTTTCTTGCTGCCAAAAGATTATTTAGGCTTCTGGTTGACAGGGCATCAACAAATGGAATACTCAGATGCAGCAGGAACACTGTTATTAGATGTCACGAATAAACTTTGGAGCCAAGAAATCCTTGAAACATTTGATATCCCTGCTGGTAGCTGTCCGCCATTGGTCAATTCTATTGATTGCATCGGAACAGTCAAAAAGGAAATTGCAGAAGAGTTAGGGCTTAAAAATGAAGTCAGAGTCATTGCTGGCGGAGCAGATAATGCTTGCGCTGCGATTGGGGCAGGTATTGTACATGAAAATACAGCTATGTGCAGTATTGGCACTTCAGGTGTCTTTTTAGCTTATGAACCGGTTGGCACGAAAAACTATGATGGTCATTTACATTACTTCAACCATGCAGAACCAGAAAAATATTATTCAATGGGAGTAACTTTAGCAGCTGGCCACAGTTTGAACTGGTTCAAAAAAACATTTGCGAAAGACTTGTCCTATGAAGAACTGTTATCTGGAATCGAAAAAATCGCAGCTGGGTCAGATGGATTATTTTTCACACCTTATATAGTAGGGGAGAGAACTCCATATACAGATAGCCAGGTGAGAGGCAGCTTTATTGGGATGGACGTTCACCATACGCTAAAACATTTCGCTAAAGCTGTTTTAGAAGGCATTACGTTTTCTTTAAAAGACTCACAATTATTGATGGAACAGTACACTGGAAAGCAATTTAATCAAATCGTTTCTGTTGGTGGAGGTGCAAAAAATAAAGACTGGCTTCAAATGCAAGCCGATATTTTTGATGCAAAAGTAGTCACTTTAGAAACAGAACAAGGACCTGCAAAAGGCGCGACAATGCTGGCGGCAGTAGGGGCTGGATGGTATGAAACAGTAACAGATTGTGCCAATGAATGGGTGGATTTTAAAGAAGAATATTCGCCAAATGTTGAAACTGCTGAACATTACGGCTTACTGCATAAAAAATACCAAGAGATTTATCCTGCCACAAAAGCTCTTTTTGTTCCAATATCCGAATAGCAAAACCAATCAACAACTGGTATAGATTTCTTTCTATGTCAGTTGTTTTTTATACGGATGGAAAAGTGGACAGCGTATGCCTTGGCTCAACGTGAAAAGTTGAACCAAGGCATTTTTATTCGTAAAGATGACTTTGATTACTGAATTTATTTTCTAAAAGCATCATTATTAAAAGAAGTGACTTTAGAAAAGCATATTCATTTAAGAAGACATCTTTTTTAAATGAAAGCACTGAAATAATTAAAAAGGCCAGCAGAAATTCACTCTTTAGCACTCTATAATGAAAAAAGTGCGAATAATTACCCTAAAAAAGCTAAAAATGACCCCACAACTTTCTTTTAAAACGCTTACAATTAAGGTAGGAGATTTTTAATCGTGTAGTTTAATTTGGAGGTTACTTATGACTAGAAAAGATTGTCCTGAAAGAGGGATATGGAGTAAAAATTATGGAGAAACGTGGGAAAATGCTTATGTAGCTGGTAATGGTATTATTGGAGCTATGTTATATGGAACTCCATCGGCAACGAAACTGATCGGGAATCATCACGACTTTTTTCTTAAAGGCAATAATATGACAGATTTGCCACCTATAGGCGAGAGAATTGAAATGTTACGTAAGATCATTGCAGAAAAAGGCTACCAAGATGGTATTGAGTTTTTTGAACAAGAAGCTGTAAAAGAAGGGTATGAAGGATTAACGATGAGTGATCCTTTTCATCCTGCTGTCCAGATCAATATATCCTTATTAAATGGGAATCAATCCATTCAACCAGGCACTTTCAGTCGAATGATCGATTATGAAAAAGGGATCATTGAAGAGATGCACGTGACGATAAAAAATAAGCAGATTAAAAAACAATTATTTGTCTCTCGTAAAACAAATACGATCCATATGAGATATTCAGCGAGTGAACCAGTAAGCATTGCTCTTGAAGTAGTAGATTTTAAAGAAGAAAGATTGTTGCAACAAACACAATGGAACGGCGAAACTTGCATTCAAACAAACCACTATATTGATGAGACAGGTTATCAAACAACAATTGCTTTTCAAACTGATGGTGTACAAGACAACCAATATTCTTCGGTAGTCATTGAGCAGATGACATTTATGGAAGTGACGATCGGGATCGATCAAGCTGTAACAGTACAACCATTCGCAGATCAATTAAACGAGCACATTCAGTTACACTCTCAGCTTTTTAATCAAGTTTCATTTGATTTAGCAGCTCCAGAAGAAAGGAAAAGGGGTATAGAAAGTCTATTGAAAGAAATGGAGCTGGAAAGCACTGTCCCAGTAGTACTGTATGAAAAACTGTATGATGCCAGCCGCTATGTTTTGTTGTCTTCAACAGGAGCTTCTATACCTAATCTTCAAGGTATTTGGACAGGAAGTTTTACGCCGGCTTGGAGTTCGGATTATACTTTTGATACAAATATACAATTAGCGATTTCTTCGTTAGCTAGTTTGGGTCTTTTTTCATCTCTTAAAGGAGTATTTAATAAGCTGAAAACCTACTACAAAGATTTTGAAGCAAATGCAATGCAGTATTATGGCTGCCGAGGTTATTTTGTTCCACCTCATGCCAGCACGACTGGTAAACATGTGCATTGGAATCAAGAGTGGCCTTTAGTGTTCTGGACGGCTGGAGCTGGCTGGTTGGCGCACTATTATCATGAGTATTATGAATATACCCAAGACAAAGATTTTCTTGAGCAAGAAGCAGTACCGTTTTTTGAAAAGACTATTCTATTCTATGAAGACTTCTTAGTCGAAGATCCAGATGGAAAATGGTTGTTCCAGCCTTCTTATTCGGCAGAAAATGGGATGGGAAACAATGCTACGATGGATGTGGCAGTTTTGAAAGAAACGCTGACGAATTTGCTGAAAGCTTATAGAATTTTAAATAAAGGCATTCCGCTAAAATATACAGCTATGCTAGAAAAGCTGCCTGACTACCAGTTAAACAAAGAGGGAATTTTAAAAGAGTGGATGGATGAATCTAAAGAAGAAAACTTTAATCACCGTCATTTTTCACAATTTTATCCGATATTTGAAAGCAGAGAGGTCACTCAAATGAATTATCCTGAGATATGGCAAGCTGCACAAAAGACTTACGATAAAAAGCTGGAAGCATGGCTGTTGAACGAAGAACAAGAAAATAGTTCTTCGCACGGGAGAATGCATGCTGCTATGATCGCAATCACTTTAGAACGCCCAGAAGATTTTTCAGCCTCCCTCAACGAATTGATTGTGAACCATAGTTTTTATGATTCGTTGGTTACTTCTCATTACAATCAACAAGAAGTATTCAATATCGATTCAAATGGCGCTATCCCGAAATTGATTCATGATTCGCTTGTTTATTGGCAACACGATGAAGGACTAGTACTGTTCAAAGCCACTCCAGAATGGTTGGAAAAAGGGGTATTGAAAGGTATCAAATTGCCAAAAGGAATCACTTTAAACAGATTTGAATGGGACCTATATGAAGGATGGGCCAAATTGGATCTTGCGTGTGACCAAAATACAACAGTTGAATTGAATGTTGCTGCAACTCGTTCTTTAAATATAATCGATCCTGTACACCGTCCGAAACAAACGGTAAAATTAACAACAGATGAAATAACTCAAGTAACCATTTGGATTGAGGATGATCAATATGAAAAGGAATTCATTTATTAAGCGAAAATCGACCATCCAGCTCAAATTGCTGAGCATGTATGTCATAGTGTTGATTATTCCGATTGTTTTAGTAGGGTATTATTTATCGATCGAATTGAGAGAAAACTTGATTGAGACGAAAACAAAAGAAATTGAACAAAACACTGAAAAGATTGAAAGCGATTTATTTGGAGCCATGTCGAATATTATTTTGATATCGGACTGGTTGTACCAAGACCAAGAGTTACGCACTATTTTAGAAACAGATTATACAAGTGATTACGAAATTTTTAGAGACTACCAACGGTACGAGATGTTTTCAGATTACTTAAAGTATTACGATGAGCTGGCCAATATTCGTTTTTTTGTAGTGAATGAAACGTTGCGCAGCAGTTTAGGGTTGTTTCCTACAACTGATGAAATCAGTCAACAAGGATGGTACCAAAGGGCAGTAGAAAAAAGGGGGCAGTTTACTTGGGAATATATGAATGATCCCGTCACTAAACAACCTCTTTTATACCTGACGCGTTCAGTATTCGATGGAGAACAATTTCTTGGTGTATTGACGATAGCGATGTCGAATCAAAAAATAGAACACATTCTTTCCAGTTCTACTAACCCGGTATTTATCACGTTGAATGATGAAACACCTATATTCAGTTACCCTAAAGCGGAAAATATCCTGGTTAGTTATGGGCCTTATGAAAATATCGTTAAGTTAAAAAAAGTATCGGATGAAAACAGTGTAACGGCTCAAGAAGAAGTGAATAATGGACCGATCAGTTTGAATATTAGGAAAATAGAAATTCCTAAAGTTCACAATTCTCAAATGAAAGTTATCGGATTGGTACCCACAAACACGATCCTTACGGAAGCCAACCATGTTTTAGCAAACGCGTATTTGGTCGTGGCTATGGTATTTGGAATCACATTATTGCTGTTATATACGTTTATCCGACGATTCAATAAACGAATACTGCGATTGCAAGATGCGATGACAAAGGTAGCGCATGGGGATTTTTCTATTCCTAGTACTATTGATGGAACGGATGAAATCACTGATGTATATGAGCAATTGTATTTGACCATGGAAAGCTTGCAACAATTGATTGAAAATAATTACTCTCATCAATTGAACAAACAAAATTGGGAGATCCAGAAAAAAGAATCTGAATTCAAATTGCTTGCGAGTCAGATCAATCCGCACTTTTTGTATAATACATTGGAAATGATTCGAATGAAGGCTTTACGCAATAGCGATAGAGAAGTAGCAGAAATCGTGAAAATCCTTAGCAAATTGATGCGAAAAGCTTTAGAGCGCAACCATGATGAACAAAGCTTAACGGATGAATTGAAGTTTATAGAGATGTATCTACAAATTCAAAAGCTGCGTTTTGGAGAACGCATTTCTTATACCATTACGAAAGAATTTGAAGAAGATTACTTGATTCTGCCCATGGTCTTGCAACCGCTAGTGGAGAATTCATTTGTGCATGGCATTGAACCAAAAGCAGAAAGAGGGCATATTTACATTACTGTAAGCAAATATGAAGAAGATTTGGTCTTGGTGATTCAGGATAATGGGATAGGGATACCTGAAGAAAAGCTGAAGAGCCTGCAGGAGATGTTAATAGAAGCAAAAGATAGCGATAGGATAGGGCTAAGCAATGTTAACCTAAGACTCAAACAATATTATGGACCTGAATATGGGGTTATTGTAGACAGCAAAGAAAACGAGGGAACAACTATTACTATCACATTGCCATTAAAAGAAACTAGACAAAATAAAGGAGAATAAATTTACATGTATAAAGTGTTGATTGTAGACGATGAACCAATTGTACGTGAAGGATTAGAGTGGATCATTGAATGGGAAAAGTACAATTATCAAATTATAGATACGGCTGAGAATGGAAAAGAAGGATTGGAGAAAATTCGCTCGTTGAAACCAGATCTGGTGGTCACTGATATTCGTATGCCTGAAATCAACGGTATTGAGATGATCCGACAAGCTCGAAATGAAGATATTGATTGCGAATGCATCATTCTTTCCGGACATTCAGATTTTTCTTATGCTCAAGAAGCAATTGAATTAGGTATGCTGTCTTATTTATTGAAGCCGATTGATGAAGATGAGTTGATTCGATCATTATCTAAAATCAGCGATGAAATCAAGAAGAAAAAGCAGATAGAAGAATACCAAGATTATTCCCTTTCTTCTTTAGTTAAAACCTACATTGTAAGAGGTCAGTACAATGAAAACTTGGAAGTTTTTCTGTCTTATGATTTTTACCAACTGATTGGGTGTTTTTTTCAAACTTCAAAGATCAATCAAGATCAAATGAAAGAAACGATGAAACAGCTCTTACCAAAAAATACTTTTGTCTTTAGTCATTCAAATGAATTATTCGCATTGATTTGCGATGAAACCGTGATAACAGTCAATAACTTAGTCGAGACACTGGAAAATGAAATAAATCAACAGCAGAAAAACAGCGTGTTTATCCTTAGTGAACGTACATCATCTGTTAAAGATTTGAGGCGTTTATATGATGAAATAAAGGAATTAGAAAATAAACAGTACTTGTTTCCTAAATTAGCTGTTTTATCTCAGCAAATTCTTGCAGATGAAGTGGAAAAGAAAAACAGTGTCTTCTTATTAGATAAATCAGAGTTAAGAGCGAACTTATTGCACGCCACTATAACTGGTCAGACAATTAAAATGGCATCTTATTTAGAGCAACTATTCAACTATTATCAAAAAAACACTTGGGATGTAAATACAATAAAAGCAGACTTGTCTAATCTATGCAGTTATTGTTTTGAAACGATCGAAGAAGAATTAGACAAGCCTCTTAAAGAAAGCGAAAAAAATAAAGTAGTTTCTGTGATCTGGTCAAACAAATCATTGTATGAAACGTTTGATTTTTTAAAAGAGGTCTTTAAGGATATGGGGAGAATGTTTTATGCTAAAAATGAGAAAAAAGATGTTGTAGAAGACATTATCCAGATTACATACAAACAGTATGATGAAGATTTAACACTCCAGTATTTAGGAAAAAAATTGAACTACAGCCATTCTTATTTAGGAAAGAAATTCAAAGCCCAAAAACAACAAAGTTATCGTACCTTTTTAGACGAAGTTCGAATTGAAAAAGCTAAAAAATTATTGAGGGAAAAGAATCATCTGATTTATGAGATTTCAGATAAAGTAGGGTATGCCAATTCAGATTACTTCTATAAGAAATTTAAAAAAATAGTAGGAATGAGTCCAAAAAGTTACCAAAAACAATACATTGATGTAAGGGAAGGTGACGATATATGAAAGAAAAAAGTATTTTAGATTCATTATTATACAAAATACTGAAATACTTGTACTATTTTTTGGTCACTAATCTGTTATTTCTTGTTTCCAATAGCTTATTTTTGTTTGTATTATTCATTTTCCCGCTCAGTCTTTCAAATATTTTACTGTACAGTTTATCATTGATACCTATGGGTTTCAGTATTAGCGCGATGTGTTATTCGATGAGGAAAATGTGGCAAGAAAAAGAGCTGCGTCCTATTGGTGATTATGTTTATGGGTATAAATTAAACTTAAGGATCACCTTAAAATTTTGGCTGCTTCAATTAGGAATAGGAACTATCTTTTTAGTAGATGTTTTATATTTTCTGGACAAAGATCAAACAATCATAGCGATTTTATTTGGATTAGGTTTGTTGATCAACTTAGCGGTTTCGTTAGCAGGGTTTCCTATTTTGACTACTTTTGAAGTGAAGTTGAAAAATCTATACATCATTTCTTTTTATACATGGGGTAAATTTTTCTTAGGACAGCTCTTTAATCTGATCACGCTCCTTTCATTTGGGATCATCTTATATGCTTACCCCAGTGAAATGTTTTTGTTTGTTTTTTCAGTAAGCTGTTATTTTATCATGAAGCAAAATGATAAAATTTTGAGCTTTTTAAATCAGCAATTTTCCATAGAAAGTTAGGAGTATATGATGATAAAAAAAGGATCGCATGGAATCATAGTATGGAGTTTTTTACTGACCGCCATTTTTTTTATGGGGTGTGCGAAGGATTCCGATACAGCAACAACAGAAGAGTCTACTAGCGAGGAGCCTATTGCTCTTTTTATGGAGTACACAAACCTGAAAGAAGCTACTTTGATAGGTGAAGAAGAAGTCGCTCTAGAGTATACATCTAATGGATGGACAGCTAGTAACGGGGAGCTTATTGATCAAGATACGACAAATAATTTAATGACTGGTTTGATACAGTTGAACGGCATAGTTGTAGATAAAACAGAAGCAAAACCAATATTAACAGAAGAAACATTTTTGACAACCACTGTAACTAATGAAGACAAAGAAGAGAAAAAGGTCGAATTTATAGAAGATAAGGATGGAGAAGTTTATGCGGTCGATAGTGAAGAAACAGTCTATCAATTAACCAGATTTCCAGATGAATTAAAACAAATTTCCTTTATCATGCTGCAAAAATCGATGGAATTGATAAGTGAAGACTTAAAAGAGATTCGCTATTCAGATGAGAATTCAACATTTGTATTGAATCAAGAAACGTCTCTGTCGGATGTAGAAACGTCTCCTTTTATTAGTGGTTGGTTTTTGCATTCGGATCTCCAAACGGAGTTTTCAATCGAATATAACCAAATGCAACAATTATTGGCTGCCTTGACTTCTATAAAAGGGAATAAGAGTGAAGCCGTTGAACCAGAAACCTTCTCCTCTCCCATTCAAATCGACTTGATAGGCAATGAGGATCAAGAAACCCTTTTAATCGGTGCTGATGTTAAGTCGGAAAACTATACCTATGTCAAATTAGAAAGCAATCAATCAGTCTATCAAGTTCCTAATGTGCTCATTGAACAATTGACTCTTCAACCAGCTGAATTAGTCGATAACTTTATAGCGTTGTTGCCATTAACAGCGGTCGAGTCTATTGAAATCGTAGCTGATGAAGAAAAAACAATGATTGAGGCTAAACATGACGTTATCGATAATGAAGAAAGTCAATTAGAAATTGCTTCTGATATCTTTATAAATGGGACACAAGTAGATACAGAGGCTTTTAGAAAAACATATCAGTATTTAGCTATGTTGTCTTATGAGGAAGAATTAGAGAATTATACTATTCCAAATGGAGAAGTAGAAGGAGAAATCAGTGTCTTATATACTTTTAAAGATAATGGAGACATTTTGACCAACTATATCCGCTTTATTCCCTATCAAGAAGGAGAGTATGTCGTCATTAAAAATGGTGTAAGTGAATTCACCACATCTATCGGTCAACTAGAAACTATGTTGCAACAAATTGCGCTTTTAATAGAAAATTAAAAAAATCGACAGTAAAAAATAGCTTTAAGCTAAAGTGAGCTATTTTTTACAGGGTCGATGTCTTTTTTTTAGGGTATTTTTTGGAAGCGGTATCATTTATTATTAAGACATAGGAAAGAAAGAACTAGGAGGAGATAGAATGGAAAGTTTAAAGGCAGTAGAGGCTGCAAAAGAAGTGAAACAACCAAAACTCAAAAAAGCGAAGACTAAGATCACTTGGAAGAAAATCAAAGATCAAAAAGTCTTGATCTTGATGTCACTTCCTTTTGTAGCATGGCTAATGGTTTTTGCTTATACCCCATTGTTTGGGTGGATAATTGCTTTTCAAGATTATAAACCGCAAAACGGATTCTTTGGATCTGAGTGGGTAGGACTAAAACATTTTATTGATTTATTTCAACAGCCCCTTTTCTATTCAGCTTTAAAGAACACGTTAGGTATGGGAGTTTTGGGACTTGTTTTTGGAACATTGACAGCTATCATGTTTGCTCTTGCGCTGAATGAGATGCGTTTTACGCGCTTTAAAAAACTGACTCAAACCGTTTCTTATCTTCCTCACTTTGTTTCTTGGGTAGTTGTTGCGAATATCGTAACTCAAACACTTTCCATAAGTGGAATTGCAAATGAAGTTTTACTTTCGCTTAACTTGATCGAGGCACCGATCAACTTTCTAGCTAATCCAAACAGCTTTTGGGGAATTGTCACCGGAGCAGATGTGTGGAAAGAAACAGGTTGGAATGCCATCATTTATCTTGCTGCTATGACGAGCGTAGATCAAGAAATGTACGAAGCAGCAGAAGTAGATGGAGCCAATAGGTGGCAAAAAATCTTGAACATCACATTGCCAGCAATCAAGCCAATCATTGTTGTTTTAATGATCATGAACATCGGTAATTTGATCAACATTGGTTTTGAAAAACAAATGCTATTAGGAAATAATATTGTTGCAAATAAAGCGTTGGTTATTGAAAAGTATGCATTAGATTATGGTATCGGAATGTTCCGTTACTCATTTGGTACCGCGATCGGGATATTCAAATCGATCGTCAGTGTCTTTTTGATCCTAACGTTCAACAGTATTGCTAAGAAAACAGGCCAAGGTGGATTACTCTAGAAAGGAGAGGATCATAATGGAACTAAATGTATTAGAGACGGAAACAGAACCGAAGCAAAGAGTAAAGAGAAAAAAAAGTAAAATCAAAAAAATCACTAAAACAGATTACGTATTAGCAGCTTTTATGCTGATAGTATTAGTGGTTACTCTGTACCCATTCTTAAATGTATTGGCTATTTCTTTAAACGATGCGACAGATACAGCTAGAGGCGGGCTGCATATTTTTCCTCGTATCTTCACTCTTGCAAACTATCAAGAGGTCTTTGCATCTAATGGAAATTTGATATTAGCATTTCAAAACTCTGTATTGAGAACGATCATCGGAACGGTTTTAAGTACTTTCTCATGTGCGGTACTAGCTTATGTGATCAGTAGAAAACAATTCGTTTTCCGAAAAGCAGTGACAATAATGTTAACGCTTACGATGTACATCAGCGGTGGGTTGATTCCTTCATTCTTAGTGATTAGAGAATTAGGATTGATCAACAACTTTGCGGTTTATATCATTCCAAGCTTATTGAGTGCATTCAATGTCATTATTATCCGCTCTTTCATAGATGATTTGCCGGATGCCTTGGAAGAATCGGCAAAAATCGATGGGGCTAGTGATTTTACGATATTCCTGAAAATCATCATGCCATTGTGTATGCCGGTTTTAGCTACTGTAGCTCTGTTTGTGGCAGTAGGTCAATGGAACAGTTGGTTTGACACGTATCTTTATGCAAGGTCAAATTCTGATCTAACAACATTGCAGTATGAATTAATGAAGATTATGGACAATGCCAGTTCAATGACTTCTAACGATGTTAATGGAATCAATAGTCAGCAAATGCTGTCTAGAAAAACAACTCCAGAATCGATCAAAATGGCAGTAACGGTCATTGCAACAGTTCCTATCTTGTTAGTGTATCCGTTCTTACAAAAATATTTCGTATCCGGATTGACACTTGGAGCAGTAAAAAGTTAATTTCATAGGGGTATAAAAATTAAAAAATAGAAATTGGGAGGTTTAGTAATGAAGATGAAGAAAATAGTTGCTTCATTCATGTTAACAGGAGGATTCTTATTGGCAGCGTGTGGTAATGGAGAAAATAGTGCCAATGAAGGTGGAGGAGAAGGGGAGCCGTTAACATTGACTTTCTTTAGTGCAGATTTGACGCAAGATGATCCATTTTCCAATCCTGTAGCTGAAAAAATTACTGAAGAAACAGGTATCAACCTTGAAATCTCACATCCAGTAGGTGGAGACGAACAAGCTGTACCTTTAATGATCGCGAGTGGCGATTATCCAGATATGATTTTTGCTAAAGGTGATATCAATAAAATGATTGATGCAGGTGCTCTTATTCCTCTAGATGATTTAATTGAAGAACGTGGTGACAATCTTAAAATGTTATACGGAGATCAAATGGACCGTTTAAGAAACAGTTTAGAAGATCCTCAAATCTATCATTTAGGTACGGGCGGAGTCACAAATACTTATAATGCAACAGGCGGAACGAATCAAATAGCTTTAAAAGTATTGAAAGAACAAGGTTATCCAGAAATCAAAACGCTAGAAGACTATGAAAAAGCTTTAGTTGATTATATGGCCGAAAACCCAACAACTGAAGATGGTCAAGACCACATCGGATTAAGTTTATTAGGAAGTGACTGGCGTTGGCTGATCACTGTAGGAAATCCTTCAGGGTTTGCGGGTGGAATGCAAGATGATGGGCAATGGCATGTAGACGAAGAAACCGGAGACACAGTTTACAAATTCCAATTACCAGAAACAAAAGAATACTTCACATGGCTGAACCATATGAACGATATCGGATTGTTAGATCCAGAATCTTTTACTCAAACCTATGATACTTATATCGCAAAACTATCATCTGGACGAGTTTTAGGATTGGCTGACCAAGATTGGAACTACATGTCTGCAGTAGCTGCTTTAAAACAAGAAGGTAAAGATGAAAGCTTATGGGCGCCTCTGCCTACTACATTAGGTGAAGAATATGTTTCTCAAAGTACGAAAGATTATGGATTTACGGGAACAACAGGTATTTCAATCACTTCCTCTTCCGAATACCAAGAAGAAGCATTTGATTTCTTAGACTGGATGGCTTCAGAAGAAGCTCAAATCTTAGTGAACTGGGGAGTTGAAGGCGTAAACTATGAAATCGTAGATGGTGAACGCGTTCAAACAGAAGAAGACCGTGAAAACTCGAATACAAATGCCAACTACAATGTTGAATCAGGTATTGGTGCATATATCTGGCCATTCCCAGCTTGGGGAACAGGTGCGGTAGATTCTAATGGACAATCGATCACTCGCTCAACACGCGAAGATATCGTAGCTAACTATACTGAAGCGGATAAAGAAGCTTTAGAAGCGTATGGAGTTGACTTATGGGTAGATACATTCCCAACTCCAGAAGAATTAGGCAGTCCTAAGCATGGTAAAGCTTACGAATACGTATTGCCTTCAAGTAGCGATGTAGCCATCATCCAAACTGAAGCAGATGATTACACAACTCAGAAAATAACAGAAGCTGTCCTAGCAAGTCCAGAAGACTTTGACACTATTTGGGAAGAAATGCAACAAGGGTTACTGGACATGGGAATTGATAAAGCCAATGCTGAGATGACTGACTTGACTCATCAACGTCTAGAATTATGGGGCGAAGAATAAAAAAACTTAGGGAATGATTCAACTAATTTAAAAAGTATTGTTCCATGTGAGCAAGATTTCCATACATTCCTGTGGTTGAAAGAAAACGAATGGAAAGTACTTGCATAGAGTATTTATGCAGCTACTTTCCATTTTAATATGAAATGAGGGAAAAACCGTTGAATTATATTTGTTTTGATATAGGCGGTACATTTGTGAAGCACGCAGTAGTTGAGGCAAACGGGAACATTCTTACTCAAGATGTTTTTCCTACTGTCCATGAAAGTAAAGATTTATTCGTGTCTTCCTTGTTGCAAATCATCACACAATACGAGAAAGAATATACAATAAAAGGCATTGGATTGAGCATGCCTGGAGTGGTCGATCCAACAGTAGGAGTTTCCGTTACGGCAGGAGCTATATACAGCTTATATGGAGAAAATATATTAGAAGCTCTAAAAGAGACTGTTCCTTACTCTGTCACGATCGAAAATGATGCGAATTGTGCATTGTTGGCTGAAAAACTGAACGGTAAAGCTGTAGAAAATAAAGACGTCATCTTATTAACCATTGGTACAGGAATAGGTGGAGCTATCATGGTGAATGACCAATTGATTCATGGCTGCCAATTTAAATCAGGCGAGTTTGGCATGATGCGTATCCATCATTCTACAGATCCAAGCCAAACACTACACGAGTTGGCTTCTACGACAGCATTGGTTCGAAGTTATCAAGATCATTTTGGTAAAGACGAAACAATCAACGGAAAAGAAATCATGCTGAGAATGCGCCAAGATAAAGCTGTAGAGCTAGTCGTCAAACAATGGACAGACAATATTGCCGTAGCTATTTTCAATATTGCTACTTTTATGAACCCTGAAAAAATACTGATCGGTGGAGGCATCAGTGCAGATCCTCTGTTGCTCCCAATGGTCTTGGATTCATTGCAACAAAATATCCACTGGCAAGATTTTAGTGTTCCAATAGATATTTGTGCGCATAAAAATAATGCTGGTTTACTTGGAGCTTTGTATTGTCTCTTACTCGAACCAGAAACTATCGCACAATAAGAAAGGGGAATAACATGCACCATCAACAACTAGAGCCGTTTCCTAAAGATTTTCTATGGGGTGCCGCATCAGCAGCTTATCAAATTGAAGGAGCTTATGCTGAAGATGGAAAAGGCCCTTCTATATGGGATGAATTTTCAAAAATCCCCGACAAAACCGTTCAAGGAACAAATGGAGATGTAGCTGTAGATCATTATCATCGTTACAAAGAAGATGTGCAATTGATGGCTGATATGGGAATGAAATCTTACCGTTTCTCAGTAGCCTGGTCCAGAATCATTCCAGATGGAGAAGGAAAAGTGAATGAAGCTGGCTTACAATTTTATGAAAACCTGATTGATGAATTGATTCATCACAGTATCGAACCCGTATTGACGCTGTATCATTGGGATCTTCCTTTGGCGTTGCAAGAAAAGTACAACGGTTGGGAATCAAGAAAACTGGTCTCTTTCTTTAAAAAGTATTGCGAAGTATTGTATAACCGATTTAAAGAGAAGGTCAAGTATTGGGTGACCTTCAACGAACAAAATGTCTTTACCGCTATGGGTTATCGCTGGGAAAGTCATCCACCCAACACTTCTGATGTAAAAAGAATGTTTGAAGCCAACCATGTCATAAACTTAGCAAATGCAGAAGCTATTCTATCTTTTAAAGAACTTGTTCCAAACGGACTGATCGGACCTAGTTTTGGTTATGGACCGATGTATCCGCTAACAGCAGACCCGAAAGATGTTTTAGCTGCAGAAAATGGCGATGACTTTAACAATAGTTGGTGGCTGGATGTCTATTGTAAAGGCAAGTATCCAGTATTTACCTTTAAACAACTACAAAAATTGGGCGTTGCTCCAACAATTTTTCCTGAAGATGAAGTATTACTAAAATCAGCTAAATCTGATTTTCTGGGTATCAATTATTACCATGGCGGAACAGCGAGAGAAAATAAGATCGATAACAAAGAAAATGCAGCACATACTGAAGACAAATCTTTCTCTGCAACTGATCCTTACTTGATGCAGCCAAAAGAAGAGCAGTCACAAAGTCCAGAAATCCCTATGTTTCAATCTGTCAGCAATCCATATTTACAAAAAACAGTTTGGGGCTGGGAAATCGATCCGATTGGATTTAGAGTAGCTCTTCGTAAAGTTTACGCTCGTTATGACTTGCCTATCTTTATTACAGAGAATGGATTGGGTGCAATAGATGAGTTAACGGGAGAAAGAACGATAGAAGACGATTACCGAATCGATTACTTAAGGGAACACATCCTTGAAATGCAAAAAGCACTAACAGATGGGGTTCCTATTATTGGGTATTGTGCTTGGTCTTTTACAGATTTGCTAAGCTGGTTGAACGGCTATAAAAAACGATACGGATTTGTATATATCGATCGAGACAATAAACAAGAAAAAGAATTGGAACGGATCCCTAAAAAGAGTTTTTATTGGTACAAAGAATTGATCCAAACAAACGGAAGAAATTTAACTGAATACTACAGTGAGGTGCAGAAATGAAATTTTTAGATGGCGGTTGGTTATTCAAAGAAGGCTATGAAATAAATTATCCTGCTCATGTTTATACAACAAGAGCAACAGAAAATAAATTGACATTATACGCTCCATTTCGTTATATCGGAGATAAAGGCGCAACGTTAGATGGTGGAATGATGACTGTAGAATTGTCATCTCCAAGAGAAAATATTATAGGAGTGAAATTGTATCATCATAAAGGGCAATTAAACCATGGACCGAATTTCGAATTGTATCCGAATGATCCAACAGTTTCAATCGAAAGCGCAGAAGGATCTAGTCGTTTGGTCAGCGGAAATCTTGAAGCAATCGTCTCTCATGAAGAGCCTTACAAAATTACATTTAAAAAAGATGGTAAAGTCCTGACAACTAGTGAGCCTAGAAGCCAAGCATACATCACAAATAAAGAAGAAGAAAAAACATACATCAGTGAACAGCTGTCTTTAAATGTTGGAGAACTGATTTACGGTTTGGGTGAGCGGTTCACATCATTTGTGAAAAATGGACAAACAGTAGATATGTGGAATGCAGATGGCGGTACAGGAACAGAACAAGCGTACAAAAATATTCCGTTTTACATGAGCAACCGCGGCTATGGAGTGTTTGTCAACTCGCCTCAAAAAGTCAGTTATGAAGTGGCTAGTGAAAAAGTATCGCGCGTGCAATTCAGTGTCCCGGGAGAAACATTGGAATACTTCATTATTGCTGGTGATACGATGAAAGATGTCTTGACCAATTACACTGACTTAACTGGAAAACCAGCATTGCCTCCAGCATGGTCATTTGGACTATGGTTAAGTACATCATTTTTAACAGACTACAACGAAGAGACAGTAAATGGTTTTGTGGACGGCATGATCGAAAGGGACATCCCATTAGAAGTTTTCCACTTTGACTGTCTATGGATGGAAGAGTTTGAATGGATGAACTTTACGTGGGATAAACGCATGTTTCCAGAACCTAAAAAAATGCTGCAGCGCTTGAAAGAAAAAGGCTTGAAAATCTGCGTGTGGATCAACCCTTATGTTGCGCAAAAATCAGTGATGTTTGATGAGGGGATGGAACATGGTTACTTTTTGAAACGTTCAAATGGAGACGTATGGCAATGGGACAGATGGCAAGCTGGATTAGCTGTCATTGATTTTACAAATCCAGAAGCAGTCGAGTGGTACCGCAGCAAATTAACGGAGTTATTAGACATGGGTGTGGATTCTTTCAAAACCGATTTTGGTGAACGTATCCCCACAGATGCCGTTTATCATGACGGTTCTGATCCAGAACGTATGCACAATTACTACGCTCAAGTGTATAACCAAATCGTTTTTGATTTATTAAAAGAAAAACGCGGTGAAAATGACGCTGTAGTGTTTGCACGTTCTGCAACAGCTGGTGGTCAGAAATTCCCAGTACATTGGGGCGGAGATTGTACATCTGATTACCCTTCAATGGCAGAATCTTTACGTGCTGGATTGTCATTTGGGATGAGTGGATTTGGTTATTGGAGTCATGATATCGCTGGATTTGAAGAAGGCTCTAACCCTGATTTATATAAACGTTGGACTCAGTTTGGACTATTGTCTTCACACAGCCGCTACCATGGGAGCAAAGAGTATAAAGTCCCTTGGTTATATGGAGAAGAAGCTGTAGAAGTGACTCGTAAGTTTACCAAATTAAAACTAAGTTTGATGCCGTATTTATTATCTCAAGCAGTTAAAACGTCATCCGATGGTGTACCGATGATGCGCTCTATGGTCCTAGAATTTCCTGAGGATCTAGCTACACATACACTAGATCGCCAATACATGTTAGGGGAAAACTTATTGGTAGCTCCTATCTTTAATGACCGAGGGGAAGTCGATTTTTATGTGCCAAACGGTCGCTGGACAAATTATTTAACCAACGAAGTATTAGAAGGCGGAAGATGGTACCGTCAAACTCATGACTACATGTCACTTCCATTATTAGTGAGACCGAACAGTATATTGATCGAAGGTTCTACAGACGATAAAGCAGAGTACGATTATACTGAAAACGTCACGATCCATGTCTTTGAAGTAGAAGACGGAAAATCTGTTTCTGACAACATTTGTGATGCTCAAGGACAAGAAGTTGCAACGTTCACGATAGCAAGAAACCAAGATGCGTTTGAAGTTCAAACAAGCGGATTAAACGAATACCGTATCGTACTGCACAATGTTGCAAGTATTGCTGAAGCAGCTGGCGGAGAAATCGAAGAGGCAGCACAAGGAACGGTTGTTTCAACCACTCAAAAAACCATCACAATCAAACGATAAACTTTTCTTAGGAGGATAATCATCAGTGGCAAAAAAATTATTTGATCGTATGTTATACGGCGGAGATTACAATCCAGAACAATGGCCGAGAGAAATATGGGATGAAGATATGCGTATCTTCAAAAAAGCAGCTATCAATACAGCGACCATCAATGTTTTTTCTTGGGCAAATTTACAACCTTCAGAAAATGAATATGATTTTAGTGAGTTAGACGAAATCATTGAAATGTTAACAAATGAAAATTACGATATCGTATTGGGTACATCCACAGCAGCTTTACCTGCGTGGATGTGCAGAAAATACCCGGATGTGACTCGGGTAGATTTTGAAGGAAGAAAACACCATTTTAGTCATCGACACAATCATTGCCCAAATAGCTCTAATTTCCAGCTGTTTGCTCAAAAACTTGTCTCAAAATTAGCCGAACGTTATGGAAATCACCCGAATGTCAAAATATGGCATATCTCCAACGAATACAGTGGCGAATGTTACTGTGACAATTGTGCTAAAGCTTTTAGAGACTGGGTGAGAGACAAGTATAAAACGATTGAAGCAGTGAACGAAGCGTGGAACATGACTTTCTGGGGACATCGCTTATATGACTGGGAAGACATTATTCCCCCAAATTATTTAGGTGATGGAATCAGTGATACAGCGGCAGCATTTGCTGGATTATCAATCGATTACCGTCGCTTTAATTCAGATAGTTTATTGGCTAATTTTGTGATGGAAAAAGAAGAGATTCGTCGCTATGATGAGACTACTCCCGTAACCACAAATCTAATGGGCGCTTATAAACCTTTAGACTACTTTAAATGGGCAAAAGAAATGGATATCGTTTCTTGGGATAATTATCCAAGTCACAATACTCCGTTAAGTCACACAGCTATGAACCATGATTTAATGAGAGGATTAAAATACGGACAGTCATTTATGTTGATGGAGCAAACTCCAAGCCAACAAAACTGGCAGCCATATAACTCATTAAAACGTCCTGGTAAAATGAGGGTACAAAGTTACCAAACGATTGCTCATGGAGCAGACACGATTCAGTTTTTTCAAATGCGCCGTTCTAAAGGAGCCACTGAAAAGTTCCATGGAGCTGTGATTGAACATGTTGGACATGAAGAGACGCGTGTTTTTCGTGAAGCAGCAGAGTTAGGAAAAGAACTTGCTCAGCTAGAAGATACGTTGATCGGAGCTGAAACAAAAGCTAGAGTTGGGATTTTATTTGATTGGGACAATTATTGGGCATTAGAATATACAAGCGGTCCTACAGTTGATTTATATTATGTCGATCAGATTCAACGTTATTACGAAACACTGTATCATAATAATGTAGCTGTGGACATCATTCCATTAGATGCAGATTTAGAGAAATATGATCTAGTTTTGGCTCCGGTTTTGTATATGATCAAAGAAGGAGTCGCTGAAAAAATTGAGCGGTTTGTTGAAAATGGCGGCACATTCTTGACCACTTATATGAGCGGTATAGTTGATCAAAGCGATAATGTTCATCTTGGAGGTTATCCAGGACCATTGAGAGAATTATTAGGTATCTGGGTCGAAGAAGTCGACGCACTAGCTCCAGAAAAAAGAAACACTGTTGAATTTGTGAAAGACGAGTGGGATAAAAACTCGTATGAGTGCCGTATGTTGTGTGATTTGTTACATCTTGAAGGAGCAGAAGCAGTGGCGCATTATTCAAGTGACTTTTATAAAGGAATGCCTGCTGTGACAAAAAATGCTTTTGGAAAAGGGGAAGCCTGGTATGTAGCGACGCTTCCTGAACAAGAGATGCTTCAGGAAATCATTGATCACTTGTTGGAGACAAAAGGCATAGTTGGTTTCGGAGTTCAACCTGAAGGTATTGAAATCACTAGTCGAAGTAAAGAAGATAAAGAATACATCTTTGTTATGAACCATACAGAAGAAGAAAAAAACGTGACTTATAATTTTGAAGACTATCAAGAACTGCTTTCTTCTGCTGAAGGAAAAGAAACACTCCAGCTGGAACCTTTTGGAGTTCGGATCTATACGAAAAAAGCGTAAAAGAAGAGCTCTAACTGTTCACAATTGAATAGTTAGAGCTTTTTTCTATGCAGCTTCTTGTTGTTGCTTTTCAGCTGTGATTCGAGCTGCCCGTTCACTAATTTTCATAAATGGAATATAAAGAAGGATGCCAACTACGATAATCACTAATTGAACAACAACGGCCCTCCAATCACCGGCAGTGGCTAAATAAGCGCTAATCAGCGGTGGAGTGGTCCAAGGAGTATAAACCACTGTTGGGTTCATAAGTCCCAATGCAGTCGCAAAATAAGCAATGACGATGCTGACTGCTGGAACTAAAACAAAAGGAATCATCATAGGTAAATTGAAGACGATCGGATAGCCAAAAATAACAGGCTCATTAATATTGAATAAACCAGGAGCTACGGCTAATTTTGCTAAATCTTTCGATTCTTTTTGTTTTCCAAACAGAAATATTGCGATCAGCAATGTAATGGTGCTACCTGTTCCTCCTATTAGAGCAAAAGTAGAAATGAAAGAACTGTTGATAATATGAGGTATTTCAGCTCCATTTGCATAGGCTAACATATTTTCATTCATATTAGTTAAAAGAAAAGGATCTAGTAAAGAACCGTTGATAACGGTTTGATGAATTCCTAAAGTGAATAAAAAGTTTCCGGTACTGTAAATCAAAACGGTTCCTAATAAACTAGTGTTGATAGCTCTTAAAGGTTCTTGTATCAGTGTAGAGATCAAAGTAATCAAGTCAGTTTGAAAAAATACAGATAGTATGAGACCTACGATACCAAATAAAGAAAGGACTAATATCACTGGAATCATCGTGCTAAATGATTTTCCCACTTGTGGTGGAACATTTTCTCCTAAATTGATTTGGAGCCGTTTTATACTAGAAAGTTGGATAAAGATCTCAGTAGCTAGTAATCCAATAATGATTCCTGCGAACATGCCTGTGGTACCTAGATTTCCATAAGTCAATACACCAGAGACTTCTACTGTGTTTTCAGTCCCAACCGGGGTTACAAACACTGTAGTAGGCATCATAATGACTAAAGCGGATATAGCTACTGCAGCAGCTGCTATTGGATTTGGAAAATCCTTGTTTTTAGATAAATTGTAAGCGATCATTGGTGCAATCGATAGTCCAGCTATGTTCAACGTTCCGTTAGTGATCGTATTTCCCCACATTTGTGCACTAGTAAGGGTACTATCTTCGAAAAACCAAGGGAATAGAACATTATTAACGAGAACCGCCAATCCAGCGAGGATGAATAAAGGCATCAAAACAGCAAAAGCGTCACGTAGAGAACGAAGATGGATCTGGTTACCTAATTTAGCAGCAAACATAGCAAATCTATCTAGAAAAGATACTTTTTCAGGTGAATCATTCATGATATTAGCCTCCTAAAATCAATCTAAGTTTTCTCCATTGCTTTCAATTACTTTTTTGAACCAGTTGAAACTTTTTTTAGGAATTCTGCGCATGTCTTTTAAATCATGGTTTTCACGATTAACATACACCAATCCGTAACGCTTTCTCATATCTCCTTGAGAACTTAAAATATCGATCAATCCCCATCCTAAGTAGCCGATGCACTCTACACCATCTAAAAAGATAGCATCCTTCATAGCTTGCAAATGGTCACGGTGATACTCAATCCGATAATCGTCTTGAATGAGTTCGTCTTCAGGTAGCTCTTCAATGACTCCAATACCATTCTCGATAGGGAATACAGGTAACTTGTAACGATTATACATATCTCTTAAGATACTGCGGAATCCTATAGGATCAATTTGCCATCCCCATTCAGTAGCTTCTAGATTCGGATTAGGCTTTCCGCCGATCTCACGGTATTTATAGATAGGGGTATCGGTAGTTATTTTTTCAGCGTTGATGGTTGAACTTGCATAGTAACTGAAAGAAAGCCAATCACTCTTCATTTTTGCTAAAGTGTCTTCATCACCTTCTTTAAATTCAGGCATTAAATTATGCTCTTTTAAATAGGAAAGCATGAATGCAGGGTATTTTCCGTTGGTAAAAACGTCCAAATGAAATTGATTGGTGAAATCATCTAAGATTTGGGCAGCTAAATTATCTTTTGGTTTCGAAGTAGCAGGGTAGGCTTTACTATAGGTGACCATTCCGCCGATTTCACATTTAGGCGCAGTTTCATGAATATAATTAGCAATTTCTGCGTGAGCGATCAGGGTGTTGTGTTGAATCTGATACAACTCTTTTTCTGTTCCGTCAGCTTCTAAAACACCTCCTATTTTAAAAGCTCCATCCATTGCAAAAATATTTTGTTCATTAAAAGAAATCCAATATTTCACCTTTTCTTTATAGCGATCAACGATGGCTTTTCCATAACGAACAAAAGCATCTACTACATAACGCGATAAGAAACCACGATATTTTTCTGCTAAATGTAAAGGCATATCGAAGTGATATAGACAAATCATTGGTTCGATTCCACGTTCTAATAAGTCATCAATAAAACGATCATAAAATTCTAAGCCTTCCTCGTTAACTTCACCGTCTCCATTCGGAAAGACACGCGACCAAGAAATTTGGAATCGATAGCAGTTCATTCCTAATTCTTGCATATAGTCAAAATCTTCTTTATAACGATGATAGCTGTCTGTTCCTACTTTCCAGTCAGAGATATTTTCACCGGCTTCTCGAATGTCATAAACAGATTTTCCTTTTCCTCCTTCATTCCAAGCTCCTTCTGTCTGCATGCTGGAGACAGAATTTCCCCATAAAAAATCTTGCGGCAATTGTGATGACATAAAACAAAACACTCCCTTCTTTTTAAGGCAAGTGTAAACGTTTGCAATAAAGTTGTCAATACAAATTAATTATTTTTATTTACATTTTTCATGAAGCTTAAAAAAGAGTTATGCTTGTTTAAATTTACAAAGAAGAAAACAAAGCTTGCCATTAAATAAAATGCATGGTAATATAGTCTACATGCGATGAGTTGACCAGCAATCAGATGACTTTGTCATTTCGCTCCGGCGACATAGTGATTGCCCAAAATTAGACAGGGCACATGTGCGTAAGCACACTGCAGGATGCAGGTGTCTGGATCCCTCTGTTTTGTGGAATTCAAGGAACCTATTGAATGAAAATTGAATACTGTCGAAAAAGCTGGAAATGAACCTTCTTAGGAAGGCGTCATTTCCAGCTTTTTTTTATTTTTCTTCATCATATAACATTGGTAAAAAGCATAAGTTGTTTAAATAAGAAATTTTTTGCTAACTAACCTAGATATCCTTTTTTAGATTAGTTAGTTGTATAAAATTCTTTCAACGCGCCGACTTGGTAACTTAAATAAGTATAATTTTGCTTTAGATACATATCTTTTGGAGTATCTTCTGCATCAGCAACTAAAATGACCGTACGTGATCCAGCTGTTTCCATGACAAATTTTTGGATTTCCGTACCAATGCCTTGTCTTTGGTACTCATCAAGCACAAAAAAGTTGTCGATTTCGATGGTTTCTTCTTGTATGAGTAAATCAACACTGCCAACAGGAGTATCATTTAAATAAGCGATTATTTGTTGAACAGTAGTGTCGTCAAAATCCTGTTCATAAAGCTCTTTTTTTTGCTCAGCAAAAGTTTCACTGATGTCGACATCTTGAACACGATTGATTTGCTTAAAATCCTCTAGCGTTTCTTCTGTAACAGGTTCTACAGTAACAGCGGAGTTCCCGTTTGATGGTATGAAATCTTTAGGTTCTATGGCATACAATTCTAAAATTTCTATTCCATATCCATTATTCGATAAGTAATCAACGATCGGTTCTGTAAATCCTAGGTCTTCTGGCCAATAAAACTTGACATGATCCATTTCCATATCTTCGTGAAATTCCAACAATATCTTTTCAATTAATTTGAATTCTTCTAAAGTAGGTTGGTATTTCAAACGCATGAAATTATAGTCGTACATAAAACGTGCATCATGGTTATGGTATAACATATAAAACTCATTTTCTTCAATCAACTCTGTTTTTGAAGTGATTTTATCAAAAGTAATCATATCAACCCTCATTTTCAATAGTGTATTTTAGGTGTTTCTAGCAGGAACGTTTAAAAACCGCATTGCTTCATAATAGATAATCTATAATGATTATATCAGTACAGATAAGTGATTGAAATGGCACCTTTTTTATATAATAGTTAGTCAAATTTTATTGGAAATATGTGTTTCATATTAAACCATAACGGACCGCCATTGATCGTTAGGCAGTATACTAACCATCAATGACGGTTTAATGTTTTTAGAATTATGTTCTGAATAAAAATGAAACGGTATATAGCGGGAAATTTCCCAAGAAAAGAGAAATATGCTTTTTTGAGAGCGTTTTCCCTAATTGGTATAGTTCTATTGTTGAAGAAAAAAGTAAATGTTATAGTCTTTATAGAAAGCGCTAACAAAAAAAGAGGTGGTCAATGAAGCTAAGGAAAATGATGTAAGAAAGGCAGTAAGTTAGAATAATCATTCTTTTAATAAGGTTTAAAGGAGATGGAAGCAGATGATGGAAAAATTGCAACGATTCGGTGGAGCCATGTTTACACCGGTATTATTATTTGCGTTTAATGGTATTATTTTAGCTCTTGCAATTGCAATGCAAAATGATTTGATCATGGGAGGGCTTGCTGCTGATGGATCCCTTTGGTCAGAGGTATGGTCCATTGTTGAAACAGGCGGTTGGACGATTTTTAATAATATGGAACTATTATTTGTCATTGGGCTGCCGCTTGGATTAGCTAAAAAAGCTAGCGGTCGAGCTTCTTTAGAAGCATTCTTGATCTACATGACTTGGAATAATTTTATTGCTAAGATGCTCGAATTATGGGGCCCATCTTTTGGTGTTGATTATAGCCAAGAAGTAGGTGGTGTAAGTGGACTTAAATTGATCGGTGGAGTTAAAACATTAGATACCAACCTGATAGGAGCTATTATCATCGCTGGACTTGTTGTATTTATCCACAACAAATTCTTTGAAAAGAAAATTCCTGATTGGTTAGGTGTTTTCCAAGGTTCGTCACTAGTAGTGATTGTAGGATTTTTACTTATGTTCCCATTAGCCCTGTTAACCTCTTGGGGATGGCCAGCAGTGCAAGGTATAATAGTTGCAATGCAAGGCTTCTTACAAAATTCAGGAGCATTTGGTGTTTGGATATATGTGTTCCTAGAACGCATACTGATTCCTACAGGATTGCATCATTTTATTTATCAACCATTTATTTACGGCCCAGCTGTTGTAGAAAATGGAATTACTGCTTATTGGTTAAACAATTTAGATTATTTTGCCAGTACCGAAGGATCTTTAAGAGAATTATTTCCTCAAGGTGGTTTTGCTTTACACAACGTTTCGAAGTTATTTGCTCCAATTGGAATCGGTGCAGCTTTGATTGCTACTGCAAAACCTGAAAAGAGAAAACAAACAATTGCTTTGATTATTCCAACAGCTATGACAGCTGTTTTAGCTGGAATCACAGAACCTTTTGAGTTTACATTTTTATTTTTAGCTCCTCAACTCTTTGCTGCTCATGCAGTTATTGCAGCTACATTAGGAACAACAGTTTACTTGTTAGGTGTAGCAGGAGATGTAGGTAGTGGATTGTTAGCTGTTATTTCCCAGTTCATTGTGCCGATGTCGGCTACTCATTTAGATTCCATCTTAATACTATTTGGTACAGGTTTAGTGTTTAGTGGGATTTATTTCTTAGTTTTCCGGTTTGCAATTTTAAAATTTGACATTAAAACACCTGGTCGTGAAGATACTGAAGATGTAAAAATGTATCGTAAAACAGACTACAAGGAAAAGAAAGCTCTAGATAAAAATGGCGCGACAGTAACAGCTGCTAATTCAGATGATCCTTATGCTATCCGAGCAATAGCTTTTCTTGAAGGCTTAGGCGGATCTGCTAACATTAGTCGTATCAACAACTGTGCTACTCGATTGAGAGTTAGCGTGGACGATGAATCATTAGTTAAAGAAGATGCTTTCTTTACTCAAAATGGTGCTCATGGTTTAGTGAGAAAAGGAAAAGCTTTCCAAGTTATTGTTGGTCTGGATGTTCCTCAAGTGAGAGAGAAATTTGAAGACTTAGTAAACGAAAGCAGCTCAAATTCAGATAATGAATTAAGTACAGATCAGGGATCAAATTTAACATAAGGGAATAAAAATATTAAAAACACTATAAAAAGGGGATTTTATTTATGACTTTAAAAGAACAATCAATTGTTGTTGCAGGTGGCGGTAGTACATTTACTCCAGGAATCATTATGATGTTGTTGGAAAACTTAGATAAGTTTCCGATTCGCCAAATCAAGTTTTATGACAATGATCATGACCGTCAAAAGCAAATTGCTGATGCAACTGAAATTATTTTGAAAGAACGGGCCCCACAAATCAAATTTGTAGCAACAACTGATCCTAAAGAAGCATTTACAGATATTGACTTTGTAATGGCTCATATTCGAGTAGGAAAATATGCGATGCGTGAAAAAGATGAAAAAATCCCGTTGAAATATGGAGTAGTCGGACAAGAAACTTGTGGTCCAGGAGGAATTGCATATGGCATGCGCTCAATTGGAGGAGTTTTAGAATTAGTTGATTACATGGAAAAATACTCTCCAGATGCATGGATGCTAAACTATTCTAACCCAGCTGCTATCGTAGCAGAAGCTACACGTAAATTGCGTCCTAACAGTAAAATTATCAATATTTGTGATATGCCTGTAGGGATCGAGACGAGAATGGCAGAAATTTTAGGTTTAGAATCACGTAAAGACATGACGATTCGTTATTATGGATTGAATCACTTTGGCTGGTGGACAGATATACGTGATAAAGATGGCAATGATTTAATGCCGAAAATAAAAGAGCACGTAGCTGAACATGGTTATGTTACTCCCGGAGAACTGGATGGTCATCCTGAAGAGGAAGTAGAACCAAGTTGGATGCATACTTATGGAAAAGCCAAAGAAGTATACGCTTTGGATCCAAATACTTTGCCAAACACTTACTTGAAATATTATTTCTATCCTCAAGATGAAGTAGCTCATTCAAATCCAGAGCATACTAGAGCCAATGAAGTAATGGAAAACCGTGAGAAAAAAGTATTTTCTGAATGCAACCGCATTGCTAATATCAAAACGGCTAAAGACGCAAAACTAGTGACAGACGATCATGCTTCTTACATCGTTGATTTAGCTCGTGCGATTGCTTACAATACAAGAGAAAGAATGCTGTTGATTGTCCCAAATAATGGATCTATCGTAAACTTTGATCCAACAGCGATGGTAGAGATCCCATGTATTGTAGGGTCTCAAGGACCAGAACAATTAACGATGGGTGAAATTCCGCGTTTCCAAAAAGGATTGATGGAACAGCAAGTAGGAGTCGAAAAATTAGTAGTTGAAGCTTGGGCTGAAGGCTCTTACCAAAAATTATGGCAAGCTTTAGCACTGTCCAGAATCGTACCAAATGCAAAAATAGCGAAACAGATCTTAGATGATTTGATTGAAGCAAATAAAGAGTACTGGCCAGAATTAAGCTAAAGAATTTTACCGTGAGATAATGCGTTTTTCAAACACACCTCTATGTTATACTAAGACTAGTTTGACTAAACAAACAGACTTAGATATACCAGGAGGTGTTTTTGGTATTGGAATTAGAAGCCTTGATCAATGCACATTACCATGAACTAAGTGAAAATGATTTGCAAATATTAGCTTACATTGTAAAAAACAAAGAATCGGTCCATAAAATGACGATTATGGAAGTCGCTAAATTAACGTTAACTTCTAAATCAACCATTTTACGCTTAACAAAAAAGTTGGGATTTTCAGGCTACAGTGAGTTCAAATATAGTTTAAGACATGAAAAGAATAAAGAGGCAACGAATCTGAATGAGATCAAGTATATGGATTTGTTGAGTAAGGACATTGAAGCCACAAACAAGTTGTTTCATCAGACCGATATTGAACCTATTGTGTTAGCTTTACAGCAAGCTGATCGCATTTTTTGTTATGGGACAGGATGGGGACAAAGAGATGTTTTATCTAGTTTTAGGAGAAGCATGGTTCCTTTAGGCAAATTTCCTATTGAATTGCCCTCTTTAACGGAGCTGGAAATGGCGACGAATAACTCACTAACTTTAAATGATTTAGTTGTAGTTGTTTCGTTAAGTGGAGATATTATAGAAGCAGAGAACTTGATGAATTTATTAGTGTTGAAACAGATCCCTATTTTATCTATTACGAGTTTTCGAAACAATAATATGGCTTCAAAAGCTACTTTTAATCTTTACTTTCAAACTACACCGGTAATGATAAAATCAGAAGAAATCTATTCATTTCTGCCATTATATGTCACTATGGACTTGCTTCATCGTGTATATGCGGATTATACAATGACAAAAAATAAAGAAGAATAAATGCTTACCAAAAAACTTCCATCAGCAGAGGAACAACCTCTTGATGGAAGTTTTATTTTATTGTGGATTAGCAGCGGCATCAATGATTTCTTGAGGAATAGTCATGTCGTTCATCTTATTCATATTATCGTAAGCGTGCTTAATGTTCATGAGTAATTCATGGCCTTCTTGTTCTCCTGATAACTTGCTGTTCAACTCTTCAATAATTAAGGTCTCTTTGTCAATAACTAAGGTAGCGTCATGTTCGACTTCATTCGGTGGAACAGTCCCAAAACTTAGTGAATAAGGTGATTCAAGAACAGAATACAACTCTTCGCTTACACCTTGGAAGCTGTAAATATACGAATCCTCATCTTCAGTCATTTCTCCCACCTTGCTGATAGTTTCTACAATCGGAACTAAATGTTCATAAGTCGTTCCAGTGTTTTGGAATAATGATTCTTGTTGAGCAGAAACATCCATCCATCCTTGACC
This sequence comes from Desemzia sp. RIT 804, assembly GCF_016892605.1. GTDB lineage: Bacteria > Bacillota > Bacilli > Lactobacillales > Carnobacteriaceae > Desemzia. The sequence continues at coordinate 235,417 of NZ_JAFEMV010000002.1, read as the reverse complement.
ATTGATATTCAGGTAAGCTTCATCTCCAATAGAATAATGTTCTTGTTCCATTGTATTAGTACCATCTGATGCAGAGATGGTTCCGTAATTATCTAAATTAGTTTCATCGAAAGCAATTTCTGTATCGCTATTACTTTCTTGTATAACTTCACCTGAGTCCTGATTTGTAATAGAAACAGCTAATTCAATAACAGCTTGATAGTTTTCAACTGTTTCTTGATTTGCCTTTACTTCAGTTACAACTTCTTCACTGCTTAACGACTGCTCACACCCCATAAGCAAAAATGTAGCTACCAATACACTACTAAGTACACTCTTTTTCATACTTTCTCCTCCTAAAATGACTAAAGTTATTCTTTAGTTAACTTATTATAGGTATAAATAGAAGTATGTTGCAATGAAAACGCTCTATGATAGGACTTGACAAGCTTGCTGTGCTTTTGTTCTTAGACATGTTTCTTTAAACAGTTACTTAACACAAACAAAACAATTAGTAGCTTTCATTAATGGAGAAGCTTATGGCATAATATAAGAAAACAGTTAAACGGAGGGAATATATGAGGAAGCAACGTATGTATATCATTTCTTTAGATGCTTTTGGCGCAAGTGACTTAGAGTACGCAAAAACGTTACCTAATTTTAAATTATTGCTCGAAAGAAGTGCATTAGTGGAGAAAGTTGAAACTGTTTATCCATCATTAACTTATATGGCACATACCTCAATTGTGACGGGAGTTTATCCCAACAAACATGGCGTGATGAATAATACTTATTTGCAGCCGGGACGTAAATCTCCAGATTGGCATTGGTATGCAAAGGGGATTAAAGTCCCAACTCTTTTTGATGCTGCACACGAGAAAGGTTACAAAACAGCAAGCTTTCTTTGGCCAGTAACGGGAAGAAGCAAGTCGATCGATTACAATTTAACAGAAATATTTCCGAATCGCCCGTGGCAAAATCAAGTCATGGTTTCTCTTTATTCTTCTACACCTAAATTCATACTCGAATTGGAGCGGAAATTTGGAAAGCTGAGAAACGGTATTCAACAACCCGAACTGGATGAATTTTTAACTGCCGGTATACTGGAAACTATTGAAACCAAAAATCCAGATTTGATGGCTATCCATTATGTTGAGCTGGATAGCATGCGTCATCATTTTGGCGTTCATTCTCTTGAGGCACAGAAATCCATTCGCAATATGGATAAGCATTTAGGCCAAATTATTGAAGTCATGAAACGAAAAGGAATCTTTGAAGAAACGATCATAGCTATCTTAGGAGATCATTATCAAATAGACACTCATACTGTGATTCACTTAAATAGTTATTTCCAACAATTAGGCTGGATAAAAATGAAGGAAAACAATCAGCTTATGAATTGGGAAGTAATGGCTAAAGGCGCAGATGGATCTACGTATATATACACGAAACCTGGAATCGATTTGGAGAAAGTACAAAAAGCACTTGAAGATTTTCCAAAAGGTATCGAAACGATCTACACTCAAGAACAAGCTGAACGATTGGGAGCAGACGCTTCATGCAGTTTCTTAGTTGAAGCTGAGAGAGGATACTATTTTGCGGATAATCTGGGACCTTTATTTGAAGCAACTGAAGGAAGCGACTACCATAAAGCAGCTCATGGATTTTCACCAACTAAAGATGAATATGAAACAATGATGTTTCTTTCAGGTCCTGGAATTGATCCGAATGCCAGAGTGCCGTTCGCGCGCTTAGTAGATGAAGGACCTACATTCTTATACGCGATGGGCTATGAATTTAATCACTCTATAGATGGCAGGATATTAAAAGAATTATTTCTAGAAGATAAAGGAGGGACTGAAGATGCAGGAAACAAGTAAAAAATTTAAATTTACAAAGACAGAAAAAAGCTGGATCATGCAAGATTGGGCAAATTCTGTTTATTCTATCATGGTCACAACAGCTGTTTTTCCTTTATATTATAAAGCAATCGCAGAAGGAGCAGGGGTTTCAGAAGCAAATTCAACGGCCTATTTAGGTTATGCCAATTCGATAGCCACATTAGTTGTATCACTTTTGTCTCCTGTTTTAGGAGCGCTAGCAGATTACAAAGGATTCAGAAATCCTTTATTTACGTTTGGAACTATGCTGGGAATCGTATCAACATTAGGTTTTGTATTTGCTCCAGAAGGTCAGTGGGGAATGTTGCTGGTTTTATATGCTGTTTCTTCTATTGGATTTAGTACAGCAAATATTTTCTATGATGCTTCCATTATGGATGCAACAACATTGAATCGAATGGATCGAGTGAGTAGTGCGGGATTTGGCTTTGGGTATATAGGCAGTTCTATTCCTTTTATTATTTTTATTCTATTTCAATTAACTGGCATATTACCTATTTCGCAAACAGCATTGATCAAAGGCGGTTTCTTGATGACAGCTGTGTGGTGGTTTATGTTTACGATTCCTTATTGGAAAAATGTTGAGCAAAAACATTACATAGAAAAACAACCTCATGTGATCCGCAACAGCTTCAAACGATTATGGATCACATTTAAAAATATCAAGGAGTACAAGAATGCCTTTATTTTCTTATTAGCTTATTTCTTTTATATCGATGGCGTAGGGACTATTATCAAAATGGCTACTGCAGTTGGAGCAGACATTGGTATTGCAGGAAATTCATTGATTGTTATCTTATTGATCGTACAAATTGTAGCTTTCCCGTTTTCGATTATATATGGAGTATTGTCTAAGCAACTTGGAAATAAAAAAATGCTTTATGCAGGGATTGCTACTTATATCTTTATTTGTATTTTTGCCTTAACGTTAGATTCGATGACTAAATTCATTATATTAGCAGTTTTAGTGGGAACAGCTCAAGGTGGAGTACAAGCATTGAGTCGATCTATGTTTGGACAACTGATTCCAGGAGAAAAATCAAATGAATTTTTCGGATTTTACAATATATTTGGTAAATTTGCTGCTGTGATTGGACCGTTCTTGATGGGAATAATTACCCAGTATACTGGTAATTCTTTAGATGGTGTCTTTGCACTGATCATTCTCTTTATCATTGGAGGAGTGTTATTGTATTTCGTAAAAGACCCTAGAATAGCACAAGAATGAAAAGAGCGTGGAGCAGGGCATCTAGCTAACCGAATATAAGAAAATCACTGACAGTTAGGTGGTTTTTCCTAGCAGTCAGTGATAGCTTATGGCGAGTTAGCTGCCATGCGCAACGCGTCTAAAATCAGACCAGCTATAAAAAGTCGTTCACCTCATCTTAAAAAGCAAAAAAAATAAGTGCAGGGACAATTGGTCTCTGCACTTTTATCTAATTGGCTTCTAAAGATAATTCTTGCTGGATACGTTGAAATTCTAATTTGCGGACATCTCTTGGTAAAAAGCAACGAATTTCATCTGAATTATATCCAACTTGGATACGTCTTTCATCAGTTAAAATAGGTCTTCTTATAAGTTCTGGATTTTTATGTATCAAATCCAAAAGATGCTCTAATGATAATTCCTCGATATCGACTGTTAAATTTTGATAGGCATGGGAACGATAAGAAATAATCTCTTCTGTTCCTTCTTCGGTTAACCTTAAAATACTTTTTAATTCATCAATAGAAAGCGGAGTAGCAATAATATTTTTTTCAATATATGGAAGATGTTGTTCATCTAACCATGCTTTTGCTTTTCTACATGAAGTACAACTAGGTGTAACGTAAAGATTAATCATATTTATCTCTCCTTTTACTATGTAGCAATTAGGGATAAAGCGATTTCATAACTTTATAATAACTCTTTCATTAAAAAAAAGCAAGAAATTTGACTTTTTTTATTTCTTTCTTCTCATAATACATGTAAAAAATCGACTTATAGTTTTTAGAAATAGCAGAAATAAATATTTTTTAAAAATACGTATCCTTGCTGTTGAAAAAGAAGCAGTTTTTTCGAAGATAATCCAATTAAAATGAAGAGCGAGGAAATGGCAAAATATATCAGTTCCCATATTTTTTGCGTTCCCTATTTCATTAATTATTTGGATAAAAGGAACGTAAAATTAAATTGTGTTCCCTTTAAGGTGAGAATATCTCAAAAAAGGAACGTAAATTGGATTTACGTTCCTTTTAGGGTTTAGAATTTGACTAAAGGGCACGCAAATTGACTTTTGATACTTTAGAAGCAGCGAACTCTGGATCTGCAGTGATTGTTTTATGTTTCAATTTTTTTTAGATCCTCGCATAACTCATAAGACCAGTCTAACGGCTCTTCAGTTACTTTGAGAATAGTGTGTAAGCTGCTAGTTGTTTTTCTTTATCAGTAGAAGATAAATCCTCAAAACAAGATTGAATTGTTGTATTCACCAGTTTTCTTCCTCCCTAGTGATTGGAATATTTTTTATTCAACAAAAAATATTCCAGATAGTTTCTTTCATCACCTAGGATATGATGATTTTCACTAAATTTCATTTCTAACTGAAATAAACACGTTATGTAGTATAATAAATAAAAGAATCAAACAAGAATGATTAGGGGTGTTTGAAGTGATTTTAATCAAGCAAGCAGAAGTATACATGCCAGAATATATAGGCGAACAAGACGTTTTATTAGCTGGAGAAAAAATCGTATGGATTGATAAATCCATTGATATAGATTCAGAAAACATCAAACTAATTGATGGCAAAGGGAAGAAATTGATTCCTGGAATCATCGATAATCACGTTCATATTACAGGCGGCGGCGGAGAAGGCAGCTTTAAAACAAGAGTTCCAGAGCTGCCATTAAGTTCTCTTTTAAAAGGCGGAATCACAACTGTAGTAGGATTGATGGGCACAGATGGCATTACGCGCAGTGTAGAAAATTTGTTGTCACGAGTAAAAACATTACGTGAAGAAGGCATTAGCGCTTATATGCATACTGGATCTTATGGATTTCCATCTGTGACCCTCACAGGTTCTGTCCAAAAAGATATTGTCTTCATTGAGGAAATTATTGGTGTGAAAATTGCTTTAGCTGATCACCGTTCCTCTTTTGTTACAAAAGAAGAATTAGCTCGTTTAGCTTCTCAGGCAAGAGTCGCAGGTATGGTTTCTGGAAAAGCGGGAATTGTTGTTGCTCATATGGGAGATGGAAAGAACGGACTGGATATTGTCAGACAAGTTTTGAAAGAAACTGACTTACCCTTGCGTACGATTCGACCAACTCATGTGAATCGAAATCCTGATTTAATGGAAGAAGCGTTTCGATTTGCAGAGGACGGAGGCTATATTGATATGACTTGCGGAATGGATGAAGAGTATCCTCCAGCAGTAATGATTCCTGAAGCAATCAAAAGAGGTATAGCACAAGACAAAATCACGATTAGTTCTGATGGAGGCGGCAGTTACTCAGAATATGATGAAGATGGAAATATGCTGAAAATTGGTGTTTTAGGTGTAGATAGTATGTTGAAAGAATTCCAGCAGATGGTACAAGAAATGGATATGGAAATATCAGATGCTTTGAAGTACGTTACGAGCAATGTAGCTAATGCTTTGAATCTGTATCCTCAAAAAGGAGCCATTAAAGTTGGTTCAGATGGAGATGTCGTGTTATTGAATCAGGACTTGTCCATCGATAGTGTGATAGCTAAAGGTAAATTAATGATTGAAGATGGAAGAATTATTGTGAAAGGAACTTACGAAGATACGGTGAATTAGAATAATCGGATGTCTATTTTATGATGTTGGTGAGGAAATTTCTAGAAGTTAGTATAAATCAAACTAAATTATTTCACAACATTAAAAATTATAGAATTGAATAAATATTTTAGTATATAAAAGACTGGAAATAAGGATAGTTAGATCCTGTCTCTAGTCTTTTTTTGTATAAAGAGACCTTAAGTAACAAAAACATAATGAATAAGTGTATATTTTTTACTTAGTTAAAATTCACGTTATAATGAATTCAATGAAAATAAAAACTATTTCATTTACGAAGGAAAGGAAGTGTGGATATGGCAGACACAGTAAAACTTTTTGATTATCTTTCCTACTTTGAGGATACTAGTCAAACATTTGCAGAAGTGCTTCCCAAAGAAGAAATAGAAGGGGAAGTAATTCCAGGTTTCATTAAATACGATAACAGAATCATTGATTTTGCGAAAGAGTATATGGATCTATCTTTAGGGAAAGGGGATTATACTGATTATATTCAAGATTTTTTAGTATCTAAACCTTCTGTGGCAGAGTGGAAAGAGTTTATTCAACATGCAGACTTGGAAACCATTCAATCCTTCTTAACGTACTTTGTTCGAAAAGAGCAATTTAAAAATGGTGAAATGAAATGGGCTAGTGAAAATGGTATTATCTACCAATTACTTTCACGTTTAAAAGAAGTTCTTTAAACGCTTTCTCAGTTTCGTGATATAATTGTAGTAAGAATTTTACCCAATGAAAAGTAGTTAGATTTGAAAGGAGCAGATAAAGATGAACGATTTGAAAAAAATGGTTTTAGCAGGTATTGGCGGAGCTTCAATGACTTATGATAAAGTAGAAGAAATGGTTGAAAAGTTGGCTTCCAGAGGTCAAATCACAGTCGAACAAGGAAAAAAATTAAGTGAAGAATTGATTCGCAAAGGTAAAGGCAAAATGAAAGACGACGCTATCGATAAAGATGAAATACAAGCTATCTTACTTCAAATGAACGTGGCTCAACGAAAAGATATCGAAGATCTAGAATTGAAGATCGCTACTCTAAATGCTCAAATTGACGAATTAATAGAGAATAACAAATAGGGGTGATTTTGTGCCTTCAAGTGGAGAAAGATTACGGGAAATAGTGAGTATTCTAGGTAAGTATGGTTTTGGTCATTTGTACAATACTCGTGTACGATCACACAAGAAAGAACAAGACCCAAAGAAATTACGAAAAGCATTTGAAGAACTGGGTCCTGGCTTTATCAAAATCGGCCAAATCCTGTCTACTCGTAGAGATATTTTGCCAATGGAATACATTACAGAATTATCCAAACTGCAAGATGAAGCACCTTCTTTCCCATTTGAAGAAGCAAAAGCGATTTTTGCGGAAGATTTTGGACAAGACATTCAGGTGGTTTTTGAAACCATTGATGAAAATCCATTAGCTAGTGCTTCGGTAGCTCAAGTGCATCGAGGGAAATTAAAAACGGGTGAAGAAGTTGTGCTTAAAGTACAACGACCAGATATAGAAACTAGTCTATTACAGGATATTGAATTATTCATCCGCATTGTTGATCGGGCTCCTAATGTATTTAAAGATTTTTTAGTCAATCCTAAAGAAGCGTTTGAAGAAATTCGTCAGACTTCAAAACGAGAATTAGACTTTCGTAATGAAGCTAATGCCATTATGCAATTTAAAGAACTGAACAAAGAGATCGCTTGTGTCAATGTACCAAAATTATATTTGCCTTATCATTCAAAACGAGTCATTGTAGAAGAATATATTGAAGGATATAAAATTTTGGATTCTGAGCGGTTAACAGAAGCTGGTTATGTACAAGAAGATATTGCACAAAAATTATTGTTGTCATTTTTATCGCAAGTTTTTAGAGACGGTTTTTTCCATGCGGATCCCCATCCTGGAAATTTGATTATAAAAGAAGGTCAGATTTATTTTATTGATTTTGGAATAGTGGGGTATCTTTCTCTTGAAAATAGAGAAAACTTAAACCATTTATTAAAAGCCATTGTTTTTAAAGATTTAAATCAGTTGATGAACACTCTTTTAAAAATGGGGGTACAACGAAAACGAATCGACCGTTCTCGTTTTTATGAAGATTTGAGCTATCTGGTGGAAACTTACTTAGCAGCTAATTTCAGTAGTATCCAATTTGGAACGTTGATTGCGGATGTTTTAGATGTTACACGTAAACATGGATTATCCATGCCGAGTGAATTCACTTTGTTGGTCCGAGCTTTGACAGTACTAGAAGGTCTTATAACGGAATTAGCTCCTAACTTGAATATTATGCAAATTGCCAAAGGGTATTTGATTGAAAGCGACAACTTTAAGTTGTTTGAGCCGATAAGCAAAGAAAAGCTATTGTTGTCATCGTTGCAAATAACAAAAAGTTTGATTAGTATGCCCAATCAAATCAGTACTCTACTGGAAAATCTAAACAATGGTCGTACAAAAGTAAAACTTGATTTGGTCAATATGGATGATAAATGGACTGGTTTAAACAAAATGGTCAATCGAGTAGTTTTTGCCTTGATTGTTTCTGCCCTTATATTAGCTTCGGCATTGATCATCTTTGCAGCTGAAGGAACAGGCACATCTTGGTTAGGCATTATATTTTTTCTAGGAGCGGGTTTTTTAGGCCTGTGGCTATTAGTTTCTATTATTCGATCGGAAAGGCTATGACAAGCTATTGAACAGGCAAAAAGAGAGTTTCTTTTCTGCTTGGACAACAGCTTGTTTTTGCTTTCTTAGGACTAAACTGCTAATCTACGAATTTTATAAAAGTATAGTTAACTAGAATGAATTGGACAAGAAGCTCTCTTTTTGATGTCTCGCTAATGTTCAATAATTGTGTATAATAAAGAATGAGAGTGAGGAATTAAAAAAATGAAAAAGACATCTAAGAATGCAACAAAGAACAAACAAACTTCTATGCAATTTGTCATCGAAGCAGAAAAAGAATTATTGGATTTTCTATTAGAAAAAAAAGTGAAAAGCAGTCGGAACTCGATCAAATCAGTATTGAGTAGAGGACAAGTAACCATTGATGATAAAATAGTGAAACAATACAATTATCAATTAAAACCTGGCCAAATAGTTAAAATAGCGGATAATAAAATAGCGCAAATTCAAAGTGAGTTAATGGGAATTTCAATTTTACATGAAGATGAGGACATTATTGTAATTGATAAAGAAGCAGGAGTTTTATCTATTGCAGCTGGTCGTCAACAAGAAATGACTGCTCATAGACAATTAAAGATTTATGTCAAACAAGAAAACCCAGCAAATCGTATTTTTGTAGTACATCGTTTGGATAGAGATACTTCTGGAGTAATGATATTTGCTAAAAGTGAAGAGATCAAACAAAGGATGCAAGACAACTGGAAAACAATGGTTAAGGAAAGAATCTACACTACATTAGTTGAGGGAGAAGTCAAAGAGGAAACAGGAACGATAGAATCTTGGCTGACTGAAAACTTGAAATCCTATAAAGTTCATTCGAGTCCTAGAGACAATGGTGGTCAACATGCTATCACTCATTACAAGAAATTAAAATCAAATGGAGTGACCAGTTTATTAGAAGTGCAACTAGAAACAGGAAGAAAAAATCAAATCCGTGTGCATATGTCAGACATTGGACATCCTGTAGTAGGAGATAAAAAATACGGCTCCACTACAAACTATTTGAAACGTTTAGGATTGCATGCAACGACAATTGCTTTTCATCATCCAACTTCGAGAAAATTAGTCCGATTTACTTCACCGGTACCAAAAGTATTTTATACCAAAACAAAATAATCGGTCTAAAGTTGGAAGAATTATCTTTAGTAGTTCGCTAAACTAAATCAAGGAGGTTAAAAAATATGATACACACATTAAAAAAAATTGGAATAGGTTTAATAGTAACAACGGGATTGATTAGTGGAACAATTGCCGCAACGATTCCTGTACAGGCTGCTGAAAATGGAATAGATACAACAGTTGTCAATGAAAAATGGGGCAAACCGACATTTGTTTATGGTGGTGGCTTATCTGAATCTGAAGTAAAAGAAACAGAAAAATTGATCGGCATAGAAAATCCTGAAAATGTGGCTAGTGTTAATGTCACAGGAGAAGAATTAGTGGAGTATTTAGGTTCAGGCTCTGCGAATACATCAAGTCTGATTTCATCTGTATTAGTAGAAAAAGAAGATGAAGGACATGGAGTTGTAGTCAATATTCAAACTCCTGAAAATATTACGCAAATTACGCAAGAACAATATGCAAATGCAGCTATTACAGCTGGTGTGGCAGATGCAACAATTGTTGTAGCTAGCATTCGACCAGCTACAGGCGAAAGTGCGCTGTCAGGTATTTATAAAGCTTTTGATGTCAACGGTGAAGATTTGGACCAAGATCGGATGGAAGTTGCTCAAGATGAGTTGGAAACGACCAACGATATTGCTCAAGAGAACGCAGAAAATGCTGATTTTGATTCTTCCAAGCTAGACCAAGCTATTATCGAAATCAAGCAATCCTTAGCCGAATTAAAAGAACAACAAGGTGAATTAGCTACAAAAGAAGACATTGAACGCATCATCAATGAAGCTTTGGCAAATAACGACTTAGAGAATGTAGTAACCCAAGAACAAATTGATCGTTTAATGAGCCTGTTTGAAAAATATCAACAAACAGCAGCGATCGATTCACAAGCTGTAAAAGAACAACTAAATAATCTATCAGAACTAGTCCAATCCAAGATCGGTGATTTTATAGATGACGCAGAAGCAAGTGGAATCTTAGACCAAATCAGCAACTTCTTCAAACAAATCTGGGAATCCATCACAGGACTATTTAATTAAGGATGCGGAGGCAATTTCTTTGTAATGGTCATACAACATGTGAAATGCCTCGTTCAGGACTAGCTAAAAAAGCTGAGAGCGGGACAAAAGACGTTTTGACCATTGAATATAAACCAGCCTCCCCTTATGAGAAAAAGCATCTCATAAGGGGAGGCTGGTTTATAGGCATGTGGTCAGGCTTTTGGAATGCATTTAAAAGCACCCACTTAGTATATGACAGAGATAAAGACTATTGTCCCAACCCCAGCTTTTTTAGCGTTTATAAACGAATTACAGATTTACGTCAATTTTGATGAAGTTTTTGAAACGTCCAATGATTGCATTGATAAATTGAGCAGTCAATTCATCAGTTAATTCCCCGTTTTCGCCAAATTTCTCATGAACAGCACCAACGAATACATCATTTCCGCCAGCTGCGGGCATAACGTAAGCAGCAACTCCTAATGTATCTAAGATATCACGTAAGTGAATTTGAGCTTTAACTGTTCCTAGGTTACCCATTGAAGCACCCATAATCAAAACTTTTTTGCCTTCCATTTCTCTACCTGCACGAGAAACCCAGTCTAAAGCATTTTTCAATACTGCTGGAATAGAAGCATTGTATTCAGGAGTAGCAATAACTACTGCATCAGCATCTTTTACTAAAGCTTGGAAGTCACGAACTTCTTGGCCTGGGTCAGCTTCGATTTCTTCATTGAAGAAAGGCAAGTTGCCGATTTCTGCAACCTCGATACCTAATTCTGGATATGTTGTTGCTAAGTGGTTTACTAATTTTAAATTGTATGAATCTTTTCTTAAGCTACCTACTAATGCTACTGTTTTCACTAAAACGACCTCTTTCTTAAGCTGATTTAAGTACATTAATAATATACCATCATTGTATTACTATTAACAAGAGAAAATACTATCTTAAAAGAAGAGAACCTAATAAAAGTAATTAAGATAATCTCTTATAAATGAAATGAAAAATCTAAAACTTGATTAGAATCAAGTTTTAATAAAAAAATTCTAGTATACTAGAAAGAGTAGATAAGAAAAATGAAAGAGGGAAACAGCCATGGATTCAAATTGTCATCATCATTCGTTTGGTTCTCACAAAGCTTGTATTCAATTGGTCCCGATATTTAATCACTTAGAAGATGAAGAAATGGATGACATTATGCACACAATACAGTCAATATCCTTTGAAAAAGGGAATGTGATTTATCGAGCAGCAGAAAAATCAGATACGTTATACATTGTAAACAAAGGAAGAGTTCGTATTTATCGTTTAGCTGAATCAGGTAAGGAACAACTGGTACGTATTTTAGAACCCGGTGATTTTACAGGTGAGATGGCTTTATTTAGTCCCGAAAATACAAAACACGAATCTTACGCTGAAGCTATGGTAAATACAAAAATCTGTATGATCAAGCGCTCTGATTTGCAAGAATACTTATTGAAATATCCTTCAATCTCTTTAAAAATTTTAAACGTGTTGTCTCAAAGACTAGAGCAATCTGAAAAGCAAACAACAAGATTTGCTACAGAAAAGGTTGAAACACGCATTGCTTTATTCTTAGCTGAATGTCTCGATCCAGAAAAGGATACACTGGAATTTACATTGCCAATGACTAAGAAAGATTTGGCCTCTTATCTAGGAACCACTCCAGAAACCATTAGCCGCAAATTAAGTGAGTTAGAAGAAGAAAAATTGATCAAGCAAAAACCGCAAAAAAAGATTCAAATTTTAGATCTAGATAGGTTATTGATGGTGTAAAAAATTAAGGATTTACTTTAACATAAATCTACTTTATAGTAGATTGTGAAGGTTAAAACAAAGAAAGGAGAATAAAATGCAATTATATACAAAACGCGGCGACTTTGGAAATACGAATCTTATTGGTGGTCGAACGATTCCTAAAGACTCGGTACGTGTAGAAAGTTATGGTACTATTGATGAATTAAATTCATTAGTCGGTTACATCGTCAGCCAAATGGACGATACTGCCCTAGAGATGAAACAAGAGCTAATCAAGATCCAGCATGATTTATTTGATTGCGGAACAGATTTATCTACTCCAGATGGTCTCAAGGAATATAAAGTTCAAAAAGAACTAGTAGAGTGGATTGAAACAAGAATAGATGTATATGCGGAAGAACCTCCAGTTATTGAAAAATTCATCATTCCTGGTGGAGATCCGGTTTCGAGCTTACTGCACGTTGCACGAACAGTCACAAGAAGAGCGGAAAGAATCATAGTTGGTTTAAGTAGAGAAGCGGCGATCAATCCAATAGTTCCGATTTTTATGAATCGATTGTCTGACTATTTCTTTGCAATAGCTCGAGTGGTTAATCACCGTAAAGGAATTGAAGAACCGTTTTATGAAAGAGGAGGAGCAGTTTTTCATACAGATTTGAAAAAAGAGGCTATTCCTAAAACTAAATACAACTCTTGAAAAATGGAAGTTGGTGTAAATCCAACGCGGTCCCGCCACTGTGAAAAGCGTACAGCTTTAAGTCAGGTCATTTTTTCAATTGTTTATATACAAAGAGGCTTCGAGGCAAAGCACTCTATTGTTCGATTAGAAGTTCTAATGAGACAGTTGCCTTATTAGGGCATTTTTTTTTTGCTTTTAAAAACTAAAGGATCATTATCAGGAGGAATAGAAATGTTTAAATCATTAAAATTAGTACTTTTATTATCATCAGCGGTTTTGGTAACTGCTTGTGGAAGCAGCAATCAAGAAACAGAATCACCTGCAGTAACATCTAGTGAAGTTAGTTCAGCTGAAACAGCTATTGCAGTCTCATTTACATTTGAAGAAGACGACAAGGAAATAACAGAGTTAGCAAAAGAATTTGATATTCAAGAAGGACAGACTGTCTTGGAAGTTTTGAAAGAAAATTATGAGGTTGTTGAAGAGGGAGGATTAGTCAGCTCTATCGGAGGTTTCGAGCAAGATGAAACAGAAGGTAAATACTGGTTGTACACAGTTAATGATGAACAACCAACTGTTGGAGCAGCTGATTATGTGCTCGAAGACGGAGATGAAGTGAAGTGGGGCTTGAATGACTTCTAAACACGCATCAAAAAGTCATCAAGTTCAACACATAGCTTTATTGGGGATACTAACGACTTTATGTTATGTCAGTCGTTTGTTGTTTCAGTTTTTACCAAACGTTCAACCTGTAACAGTGATTTTATTACTGATCACAATTATTCTGGGCACCCGAGACGGACTGATTGTTGCTATTTTAAGTATTTTGATCTCAAATATAAATTTGGGTCTAGGGGTCTGGACATTAGCACAGATTTTATCATTTACCATCATCATTCTATTCACAGGTCTCATTAAGACACAATTTACTCGTATTCCTTTTATAGTGATGATTTTATATGCTGGTTTGACAGGGTATGTATATGGTTTTGTGATTTCAGCAGTACAAGCACCATTTTTTGGAATACAAAATTTCTGGGCCTATTATCTAGCCGGTCTGCCATTTGATACACTGCATGCACTAGGAAACAGCGGCTTTTACGGTATACTAGCGCCTATTCTGACCCCGATCATGCAGAAGTTTTTAAAGAAGTACTATCGATAAAACATGCTGTACTTTTGAAATATTTATAAACATAAAAAACACTCCCGCTACTGAACAAAATAGTTCAGTAGCGGGAGTGTTTTTTAATATTAGATAAATTGCTTAGCGTGTTATCTAATAGACCGTTTGCTTCTAGGTTTGTCGAGTATTTCTTTGTAAATGACTGCATTGACGATATTCTTTTGCAAATCAGTTTTGCCTACTTTGAGAGTAGGGGAATAAGCGTCTCGTGGAGCAACAGTTTGTTTTTTTGTTGTGTGACCTTGAGGATGGAATTCAGTTCCTTCATAACTTGCTGATCCTTCAGAACTTTTCTGACCTTCACTGCTCCATGACCCTTCAGAGCTTCCTGAACCTTCTCGGCTGTAGTCAGCTTTCCGTTTGGAAGCAGCAGTATTTTTTTTAGGAGATGGATTGTGTGAAGCATTTCTTTTTGGAGGATTAGTTTGTTTTGAACCAGCAGAATCTAGTTCATTCAAAGCTTCTTTAAACTCAGAAGCAAGTTCTCTCCAACTTTGTTGTTTATTGGCATTTCGATTAGCTGATACGGATCTACTAGGAGTTCGAGTAGTATTCGTTCTTCGAGTAGTTTGTTGCTGGTTCCTGTTACTGCCAGCTCTAGTTATATCAGAGCTTTTCTTTTGCTGAGTGTTTTTTGGCATAAACGCGCGAATAAAGAACACAAAAATGAATATACCGCTATACGCAAGAAGACCCAACATGATGAGAACAAATAATGAATTCATTATTCATCACTTTCTCTCTTAGAACTATCTGAAATAGAACTTCTCATATCTGTATCAGCATTGATATTTTTCATATTGTAATAATCCATTACACCAAGATTTCCAGATTTCAAAGCATCTGCTAGTGCTAATGGAACTTGAGATTCAGCTTCCACAACTTTGGCGCGCATACGTTGAGTTTCAGCTTGCATTTCTTGTTCTTCAGCAATAGCCATAGAGCGTCTTTCTTCGGCTTTAGCTTGAGCAATGTTTTTATCTGCTTGGGCTTGTTCAGTTTGTAATTGAGCACCGATGTTACGTCCAACGTCAACATCCGCAATATCAATAGATAGGATCTCAAAAGCAGTACCTGAGTCTAACCCTTTGCTTAAGATAGTTTTTGAAATACCGTCAGGATTTTCTAGTACGGCACTGTGGTCTTTAGAACTACCGACAGTAGTAACGATACCTTCACCAACACGGGCAATAATAGTGTCTTCACCAGCACCCCCGACTAAACGTTCGATATTAGCACGAACAGTTACTTTAGCTTTTACACGTACTTCAATACCATTTTTAGCAACAGCAGCAATAAATGGTGTTTCGATCACTTTAGGGTTTACACTCACTTGAACAGCTTCGAAAACATTACGTCCTGCTAAATCGATAGCAGCAGCTTGTTCAAATTTCAACGGAATATTCGCTCTTTCAGCAGCAATCAAAGCATCAATAACTTGATTGATATCTCCACCTGCTAGGTAATGTGCTTCTAGATCATTGATGTTGATCACTAAACCAGCTTTTGTTGCTTTAATCAATGGACGCACGATATGAGAAGGGATAACTCTTCTCAGACGCATCCCCACAAGAGTTCCAATACCTATTTTAACCCCAGAAAAGTATGCTGTGACCCATAGACCGACTGGTACAAATCTTAAAAATAAACTGATAATAACTAGAACTATAATCGCAATTATAGCTAGACCAATCCAACTACTTGTTTCATTCATTTTCTATCACTCTCCTAACTATAATTTTAGAACCTTCCACTTTAACAACTTCAACTAGAACATTTTCTTCAATTCGTTCATTTTGACTCAATACATCCAAAGTGATTTCTTCAAATACAGCTTTTCCAGTAGGTCTTAAAGCAGTAAGTGTTTTTCCGGTTTGTCCAAGTAAAGAAGAATGATCAATACTGCTCGAAAATCCTCTTTCTGAAGTTAAATCATTTTTTAAAACTAATTTACTGAAATTATCAAAAGAATAACCTTTCTTAGCCAAGACAATAATTAAGCTAATAGATAAGAGAACAGCAATACTCAAATCACGAATAGCTTGGCCGAGATCTCCTACTGTTTGATACAGACCAAAAAAAATCAACAGGACCCCAATAATACCCGCTATTCCAAAATCTGGTATAAAAACCTCAAATATCAATAGAGAGATACCTAAAATAAAAATGATGATAGTATACCATTCATCATTCTCATTCATAAAGAAATAAGCAGCAAAACTTAGTAGAGAAACAGCTCCGCCTAAAGTGGAACGAGGAGTTACTGCTGCAATGACTAAGCCAAGAAATCCAATTGAAAGAAGCGCAATGTTTAACATAGATTTACCTCCTTTCACAATGATTTATTTTTCTAAACTTAGGTATTTTAAACAAAATAACCATGAAAAAAGTTCATTAAAGAAAGAGTTCTTATACTTATTTTACCATTAAAGTATTTTAATAGACACCATTTAGACAAAAAGATTCTTTGAAATAATAACATCAAATATAATTTTCTAATATGAAAAGGGTCTTTAAAAGCATTTTCATAAGCGAAATGGTATAGTTTAGATGAAGTAAAAAGATCAAAAAAAATAGGTTTAACATTAAAAAAAGATGTCAATCATTAGAATAGAATGATAAAATGGAAGAAACAAATGTTTTTAACTAGAATGAGGTGTAAGGAATGACAAAAGAATTAAGCAATTCATTCAATAGAACAAATTTAGAAGAGACAAGTTATCTTTTTAATACAGGTAATTACTATGACTGCTATTTGACTTTAGGAAGTCACAAAGAAGTTCAGAATGGAAAAGAAGGTTTTCGTTTTACTGTGTGGGCGCCACACGCTAAAACAGTTTCTTTAGTCAGTGATTGTACCAATTGGTCTGAAGGCAAAATGATGGAAAAAGTCGATGACACAGAAATGTGGACCGTTTTTTGCGAAAATGCTAAAGAAGGGCAGCCGTATAAATACCGTATAGAACAACAAAACGGAACAATAAAACTAAAAATCGACCCCCAAGCTCTTGAATTTGAAGTGCGACCAAAAGACGCTTCAGTAATCAAAGAGCTACCACAAAAAAAATGGCGCGACGGACTTTGGATGGCATCAAAAAAAAGGTTCCCAATTTACGAACGTCCATTGAATATTTATGAAGTACATATAAGCTCTTGGAATCGCCATGAGGATGGAAGCTGGTATAGTATTCCTGAATTGCAAATGGAGCTTATTCCTTACGTAAAAGAAATGGGGTATACACATATTGAATTTTTACCGCTTATGGAACATCCGTTAGATGCTTCTTGGGGATATCAAGCAACTGGCTATTTTGCTTTTTCATCGAAATTCGGAACATTAGAAGAAATGCAAGACTTCGTTGAAGCAGCCCATTTAGCAAATATCGGTATCATTATGGATTGGGTGCCAAGTCATTACAATAAAAATGATTATGGTATGGCTTATTTTGATGGCACTCCACAATACGAATACCAAAATCATCATCAAGCTCAAAACTACCGTTGGGGAACATTGAATTTTGATTTAGGAAAACCTCAAATTCATAGTTTCTTGATTTCAAACGCGTTGTTTTGGATCGAACAACTTCATCTAGATGGTCTAAGAGTTGATGCTGTTTCCAACATGTTATATTTAGACTATGACGAAGGTGAATGGATACCGAATGAAGATGGAGGCAACGATAATCGAGCAGGAGTGAAGTTTCTCCAAAAAATGAATACGGTTATATTTAATCGGCACCCTGAATCATTAATGATTGCAGAAGAAAGCACCGCGTGGTCAAAAGTAACAAAACCTGTTGAAAACGGTGGTTTGGGCTTTAATTACAAATGGAACATGGGATGGATGAATGACACCTTGAGATTTTTTGAAACGGATCCTGTACTTCGAAAAAATCATTTTAATTTACTGACATTTTCATTTATGTACATGTTCAATGAAAATTACGTGTTGCCTTTCTCACATGATGAAGTGGTCCATGGAAAAAAATCGTTGATGCACAAGATGTTTGGAGATCGGTACAATCAATTTGCTGGGCTTCGAACACTGGAAGCTTTTAGAATGACACACCCAGGAAAGAAATTAGGATTTATGGGAAATGAGTATGGTCAATTCCTTGAATGGAAGTTTGATTCCAGTCTTGAATGGAGCAGCTTAGAGGATCCAGCAAACAATAAACACTTGCAGTTTAGCCGTATATTAAATCATATTTATAAAGAAAATAAGGCTTTATGGGAATTAGACCATGATCCAAGTGGAATAGAAATTTTAGATGCCGATAATGCTTCGGAATCTATTTTGACTTATATCCGCAGAGGGAAAAAGCCACGAGACTTTCTTGTAATAATATGCAATTTTGTACCTGTGGAGCGACAGAATTATCGAGTGGGTGTTCCTTTTGAGGGACAGTATGAAGAGCTGTTAAACACGGAAATGGAAGAACTTGGAGGTACTTGGACATCAAGCCAAGGAATCTTAAAAACAGAGAAAGAACCGAGTAATAATCAGGATTTTTCTTTGAACTTGATTGTTCCAGCTATGAGTGTGTTGATTTTGAAACCCAAAAGAATTTTTAAAGTCCCAAAAGTATAAATATTAGTTTTAACAGTCAAATCATTTTGTTTTAAAGCGTTTTGAAGCTAGTATTATAAAAAAGGAGGGTAGAGGAAGATCACAGAAATTGTGTCTTCCGTATAAAAATGAAAAAAGAAATAGTCTCTATGATATTAGCTGGAGGACAAGGATCTCGTTTAGGGAAATTGACAAAAGAGATCGCCAAACCAGCAGTTCCATTTGGAGGGAAATACCGCATCATTGATTTTGCATTGAGCAACTGTGCAAATTCAGGGATTAAAAATGTTGGAGTTGTTACTCAATATCAGCCACTGGATTTAAATGCACATGTTGGGAATGGAGCAGCATGGGGGCTGAACACTCATAATGGAGGAGCTACTATTCTTCAACCTTATACTAACGTGGACGGAGAAAAATGGTTTAAGGGAACTGCCCATGCTATTTATCAAAATATTGGTTTTATAGATAGATACGATCCTGAATATTTATTAGTTTTATCTGGAGATCATATTTACAAAATGGATTATCAAAAAATGTTGGACTACCATAAAGAAAAAAAAGCTGCCTTAACAGTTGGTGTTATCCCTGTTGAGTGGGAAGAAGCTTCTCGCTTTGGTCTAATGAATACAGATAAATCAGGCAGAATCATTGAATTCCAAGAAAAACCAGAAAATCCAAAAAGCAACCTTGCTTCAATGGGAATCTATATCTTTGATTGGCCAAAATTAAAAAAATATTTAGTAGACAATCAAGCTAAAAATCGCCAAATGGAAGATTTTGGAATGCATGTCATCCCAGCATATCTTAGAAATAGTGAAGATATTTATGCTTATGCATTTAGAGATTATTGGAAAGATGTTGGAACAATTGAAAGTTTATGGGAAGCAAATATGGAGTTTCTAAACCCCGAACATGCCTTAAATATTCGAGATGAAAACTGGAGAATCTATTCTAAAAATCCAGATTCCCCACCTCAATTTTTAACCAAAACTTCCAAAGTAACGAACTCAATGATCGTAGATGGTTGCTACATTGCTGGAGAAATAGATCATTCTATTTTGTCGCACAATGTAAAAGTTGGGAAAGGGTCAGTGATAAAAGACAGTTTTATTATGTCTGGAGCTACAATCGGCGAAAATGTTGTTATTGATCATGCTATTGTCGGAGAAAATGCTAAAGTACATGACGGCGGCAAACTGATCGGTAAGTATAAAGATATAGCAGTACTAGGCTATGCTGAAGAGATTGGAGGACTTAAAGATGATGAAAAGAAATAGTTTTTGTGCGATTGTCAACTTAGTGGAAGATGGGAGTAGATTAGAACCTTTAACTAGAAAACGTCCTATAGCAGCATTACCTTTTGCAAGTAGATATCGTTTGATCGATTTTCCATTTACTGCATTGCACAATGCGGAAGTTACTTCTGCAGCATTGTTTATTTCTGGAAGCGGGCACTCCTTATACGACCATATTAGAAGTGGATTTGAATGGGGTCTTGATTCTACGATAGGCGGAGGTGTCTTTACTCACTCTCAAATTGACTTAAAAGAATCAGCAGCTCGAGAAGGCGATAATTTGACATACTATGAAGACCAACGAAACTACGTAAAAAAATCTGGAGCCGAGTACGTGGTAATCACCGGAAGCAAAATGTTGTGTCATGTTAATTTACGATCTATTTTACGCTACCACCAAGAAAATTCTGCAGACATAACAGTAGTCTACAAAAATATGGTGACTTCAGAAGTTCCCATTGATTCAGAGTTGAAATGCTACTCATTAAATTCAGATACAGGAGTGATTGAATGCTTGAATTTGGTCAGTGAGGTAATGGATCAAGGGAAAGAAAAACTAGCTATCCAAACAGGAATTACAATGATGAGTGTAGAAAAATACTTACATTA
Organism: Desemzia sp. RIT 804; assembly: GCF_016892605.1. Taxonomy (GTDB): domain Bacteria; phylum Bacillota; class Bacilli; order Lactobacillales; family Carnobacteriaceae; genus Desemzia. The sequence continues at coordinate 214,806 of NZ_JAFEMV010000002.1, read as the reverse complement.
TTTAGATCTCTTAGAAAAAAGACAAGAAAGACACCAAGTGGGGTTAATGCTCAATTTGGCCTTAGAAGAAGGAAACAAAGTATGCGGATTTGAATACACGGGTTACTTAAAATATATCGATACCGTATTGAGTTATTTTGAAGCAAACATGGATATGCTTGATGAAGATAATTACAATTCCTTGTTTTATCGCGACGAACCTGTTATTACTCGCGCAAGAAACGGTGCACCAACTTATTATTCACCTTCTAGTAAAGCTTCTAATGTTCAAATCGCAACGGATTGTTATATAGATGGTGAGGTAGAAAATACGATTATTTTCCGTAAAGTACGTATAAAAGAAAATGCGGTAGTCAAAAATTCTATTATTATGCAAGGTAGCCAAATTGGCGAAGGAGCGCAATTGGAATATGTGATTTTAGACAAAAATGTCACGGTAGCACCTGGAGTCAAATTAATTGGAACACCTGAACAACCTATAGTAGTAGAAAAAGGTACGTTATTGACGGAAAAGAAAGGGGCATAAGCATGAAAGTATTATTTGCTGCTGCAGAGTGTGCTCCTTTTTATAAAACAGGAGGCTTAGGTGATGTTGCAGGAGCATTGCCAAAAGAATTGAAAAAACAAGGAGTAGACATTCGTGTAGTTCTTCCTTTTTATACTTCTTTGCCGGAACGATACAAAGACCAATTAGAAGATGTTTGTCGATTTGAAGTGAAAGTAGGGTGGCGAAATCAATTCTGCGGTATCAAACAATTGATCAAGGATGAGGTCACTTACTATTTCGTAGATAATCTGTACTACTTTGATCGTCCTGGGATTTATGGATTTGATGATGATGGGGAACGTTTTGCGTTCTTTTCACAAGCTATCATCGAAATGTTGGAAAAAATCGATTTTGTTCCTGATGTCATTCATGTGAATGATTATCATACTGCAATGATACCTGTTTTGCTAAAAGACAAATACGGTTGGATCGAAAAATACCAATCTATCAAAACGATTTTAACCATTCACAATTTACAATTCCAAGGAATCTATGATCAAGTGGTTTTGTCAGATTTATTTGATATTGGCTACAATGCCTTTCATATGAACGGATTAGAGTTTTACGGAAATGTCAATTTCTTAAAAGGCGGTATTTACTATGCTGATTTAGTGACTACGGTGAGTCCCAGCTATGCCGATGAAATCCAAACAGAAGAATTTGGTATGGGATTAGATGGAGTTTTGAGAGATAATAATCATAAAATCGTAGGTATTTTAAATGGAATCGACTATGATGTCTTTAACCCTGAAGAAGATGAACACGTGGCTGAACATTTCTCCATTGAAGATCCTAGCGGAAAATCCATCAATAAAAAAGTATTGCAAGAAAAAGTTGGATTGCCAGTCAAAAAAGATATCCCAGTAATGGCTATGGTAAGTCGCTTGACTGAGCAAAAAGGTGTTCATCTGCTGATTGAAAAAATGGATGAATTAATGCAACGCGAAGTCCAAATTATCGTATTAGGCACAGGAGAAAGTTATCTCGAAGATGCTTGTAAACACTACAATTGGGCTTATCCAGATAAATTTAGAGCTATCATAGACTTTGATGTTGAATTAGCTCAATTGATTTACGCTGGAAGTGACTTGTTTATTATGCCATCTGCTTTTGAACCTTGTGGTCTGTCCCAATTAAATTCTTTACGCTATGGAACGCTTCCGATTGTCCATGAAACTGGTGGATTAAAAGATACCGTTCAAGCCTACAACACATTCACTGGTGAAGGTACTGGTTTTAGTTTTTCAGGCTATTCCAGTCAAATCATGTTGGAAACCATTGACCGCGCTTTACAAGTGTATTTTGATTACCCAGTTCAATGGAAAAAATTGATTCAGCAAGCTATGAAACAAGACTTCAGCTGGGAAAAATCAAGTCAGTTGTATCAAGATAGCTACCATAAAATCATTGATTGAATACTTTAGATTACTACTAAGACTCATAAACGGGCTAGACCAAATGTTTTTGGCCTAGCCTGTTTTCATACACTGCCATATAAAATACATAAAACTGTTTTATATCTAAGAGGGGGATTTAGAATGACATTACAAGTAGCAGAGTTTAAAAAAGACTATGAAAGAATGTTAAAAGGGCTTTATGGATTAGATGTACAAGAAGCTTCTCCTGTTCAGTTGTACAATGCACTTGGGACATATGTCAAAAGCTATGCGGGTGAAAACTGGACTCAGACTAAAATAGAGTATGAGAAAAAACAGGTCAAACAACTGTATTATTTTTCAATGGAATTCTTGCCGGGGAGAATGCTAAAAAGTAATTTATTAAACTTAGGGATTTTAGATGTTATTCGTGAGGGCATCGAAGAGATTGGCTTGGATTTTCAATATATAGTAGAAGCAGAAGAAGATCCTGCTCTTGGAAATGGCGGCTTAGGCCGATTAGCTTCCTGTTTTATGGATTCGATCGCTTCTTTAGGTATTCCGGGTGCAGGAAGTGGTATTCGCTATAAGTATGGCTTGTTTCAACAACGGTTTATTGATGGACATCAAGTTGAGGTTCCAGAAAATTGGTTGCGTAATGGAAATGTATGGGAAGTCCGAAAAGAAAATAAAGCTGTAAATATTCGTTTTGGGGGCCAGGTTTATTTAACTGAAGAAGAAGGTAAACTTGTACCAGTCTATGAAAATACTAGGAATATTTTAGCTATTCCATATGACACAGCTATGATTGGTTACCAAAATGATTTGATCAATAATCTACGGTTATGGTCAGCTGAAATTCCGCCCGAAGATTATGTAAATTATTCTAGTATTACTGCTCAACAAGAAGTAAATCAGTTAACAGAAGTATTGTATCCGGACGATTCGAATTACGAAGGTAGGATTTTGCGATTAAGACAAGAATACTTTTTATGTTCAGCAGGGGTCCAAAGTATTGTCCGCTATTATAAAAAATTGCATTTACCCATGATAAGCATTGCTGATAGAGTGGCTATCCATATTAATGATACTCATCCTGCTTTATGTATCCCAGAATTTATCCGCATCATGATTGATGAAGAAGGTCTGAGTTGGGAACAAGCCTGGGAAATCGGAAAGAAAGTAATGAGCTATACCAATCATACGATTATGCAAGAAGCGATGGAAAAATGGCCCATTGAGATGTTGCAAGCTGAAATTCCAAGAGTATATCAAGTGATTGAAGAAATCGATCGTAGACACATAGAAAAGAAATTACCTATTTATGGAGAAGAATTAACTTATCAAACGGCTATTATCAAGGATGGCGTGGTGAATATGGCTCATATGGCCATTATAGGAAGTCATAGTGTCAATGGAGTAGCACAACTGCATACAAATATTCTGAAAAATGATGTGTTGAAACCCTTTTTCGAAATGTACCCCATTAAATTTAATAATAAAACGAACGGGATAACTCAAAGACGCTGGCTGCAAATAGCCAATGAGGATCTTACGCAATTTATTGATGATAGAATTGGTACAGAATGGAAAAAGAAACCATCAGAATTAAAAATCTTAAAAGGCTATGCAAATAATGTAGCTACTTTAAGAGAATTAGCAGAAGTGAAGTTGAAAAATAAAAAACGATTTGCACAATATGTAGAAAATAAGATGGGGATGACTATTGATCCAAATGCTCTTTTTGATGTTCAAATCAAACGATTGCATGCATACAAACGTCAATTATTAAATGTATTGCATATACTTTCGAGATATCTGGACATTAAAAAAAATCCAACATTGGACATTCAATCAAGAGTTTTTATTTTCGGGGCTAAAGCAGCACCCAGTTATTTATATGCAAAGCAAATCATCAAATTGATCAATGCGATTGCTAAACTTATAAATAATGATCCAGATGTTGGAGATAAATTGAAAGTTGTATTTGTAGAAAACTATGGAGTAACACTAGCTGAGTTGATCATTCCAGCTGCAGAAGTAAGTGAACAGATCTCTTTAGCCAGTAAAGAAGCTTCTGGAACAAGCAATATGAAGTTAATGCTCAATGGTGCTTTAACTGTTGCAACGCTTGATGGAGCTAATGTAGAAATCAGAGATTATGTTGGAGAAGAAAATATATTCTTGTTCGGTCTTACTTCACAAGACGTATATGACTATTATGAAAATGGAACGTATTCATCTCGCGAAATTTATGATACTAATCCTAAACTGAGAAAAGTCCTGGATACTTTAATCGATGGAACAATCCCAGATATTGAAGAGGAAGGTAGGGTGATATTTGATTCTTTAGTTCAATACAATGACGAATATTTTGTGTTGAAAGATTTCGATGAATACATTGCAGCTCAAAATCAAGTAGATGAATTGTATCAAGATAAACAATTATGGAATCAGAAGTCATTATTGAATATTGCCAATTCAGGTCCCTTTTCTGCAGATTTTACTATCATGCGGTACGCAGATGAAATATGGAAAATAGATTCAGAAATGCCACAAAACGAACAAACCATCCACCTCAACGAACCCATTTAAAAAGAGAGCGTGGAGTAAGGCGTTTAGCTAACCGAATAGAAGACAACCACTAACAGTTAGGCGGGGTTTCCTAACAGTTAGTGGTTAGCTTCTAGGCGCGTAAGCTGCCGAACGCAACGCGTTTAAAAAGAGAGCGTGAAACAAAGCGTTTAGTTCACCGTACATAACAGCCATCCGAAAGTTAGGTGTTTTTTACCTAACATTCGGATGGCTATTATGGTAGTGTGAACTGCTTTGTTGAATGCGTTTAAAAAGAGAGCGTGGAGCAAACCGCTTAGACCTCCGTAGAGTTCACTTTCTCCGTTTAATGGGTGTTCTTTACCCATAAAACGGAGAAATGAAATCATAGGAGGTCTGGTTTGCGCAGCGCGTTTAAGAGAGCGTGAAGTAAACCATTTAGATTTCCGTAGGTTTCACTTTATCTTTTGAGTTGGGGGCACTTTCCCAATACAAAAGATAAATGAAAACATAGGAAGTCTGGTTTACGCAACGCGTTTAAACAAAGCGCGAACCCGGCACTCGGATCGTCAAAATCAAACAAGCAGTATAGATCCAAAATACTGGGATCTATACTGCTTGTTTCGATTCATTTATAAGTTAAGGTTAAGCATTTTGTTCTTGGACATCTTTGAGGACTTGTTTAAAAGTATCTACCGGTTGTGCACCGCTGACACCATATTTTCCATCAATAACAAAGAAAGGAACACCTTGTACACCGATTTGTTGTGCAGTAGCTATGTCTTGGCGCATTGCTTCTAAATAGTCGTCTGACTGAAGAACTTTAGTTGAGGCCTCTTTGTCTAAACCGATTTTTTCAGCTAATTCTAGCAACGTATCATCACCATTTAACCATTCACCATTTATGAAATAAGCTTCTTTAGCTACTTCCATAAACTCATTGCCTTTACCTTGCGTTTTAGCATATTGGAATAAACGATGTGGTTTTACAGTATTTCCATGTCGAACTTTTTCATAATGATAGTCTAAACCAGCATTATTTGCCATCGTAGTCACTTGGTGGATCATGTCATCTGCTTGAGCAGCACTCATCCCTTTAATTTCTGCAAAATATTTTTGGATAGAACCATCATATTTTTCAGGAGCAGTAGGATCTAATTCATAACTGTGGTATTCAAAAGTGATGTCTTCTATTTCTTTTGCAGCTTCTTCAATATGTCGTTTACCAATATAGCAAAAAGGACAAACGAAATCTGACCAAATATCTATTTTCATGAGTTGTATCTCCTTTTTAACTTACTATTTACAAGCTTTTTATATTCATCGTACAGTAAGTAAAGATTTATTTCAATACTTTCTCTAAAGAGATTTTTTTGTTCGTTTTAGTAAGCAATAAAAAACAACAACGTAAGTTTCTGAATCATCAGAAATACGTTGCTGTGTTAGAGTGCTTTATTCTTCAATGTATTTATTTTCTTCTTGTATACGATATTTATCCATTTTGCGTTTAAATAATTCCCCATTAGAAGGAGGAGTATAAGTAATCGCGTTAGCTCCCGCTTCAATAGTTTCCAAAATGCTCTCGTCAGTTGGGCCACCTGTCGCTATAATAGGAATATTAGGGAACTCTTTGCGAATACTGCGGACGATAGCAGCTGTTTTTGAGCCTCCACTGACGTTAAGAATATCTGCTCCAGCATCTAATTTTTCCTGGATATCTGTGTATTCAGAAACGATCGTGATCACGATCGGGATATCGATCACTTCATTTATTTGTGCGATAGTTTCCAATGGTGTAGGGGCATTGACAACTACACTGATGGCTCCTAAAGATTCTGCAAAAAGACTAATATTTGCGGACCGGATTCCGTGCGTTAAACCGCCACCCACACCAGCTATAACGGGTATAGATGCTACTGAAGAAATGGCTTGTATGATAGCAGGGTACGGTGTAAAAGGATAAACGGCTATCACAGCATCTGCATCAGTGTTGCAGATAATAGAAATATCAGTTGTAAAAATAAAAGATTTTAATTTTCTTCCATTGATATTGATACCACTGCATTTAGTGATTACTGAGGGAACGTCCACAGTATCGTGTCTCAATTCAGTAATTACAGAAGGAATATTTTCTTTATATCGGGCCATACTTTGTTGCCTCCTTTTTGTCTAACGAGCTCAATTTAATTAAAACTGATTTTAACTAAAAGAGCAATAAAAAAATACAAAATATTAAGGCTGATTAAAGGATGTTGAAAATAAAGTATAGGTTTTATCATCGGCAGAGTCAAATAAAGTGAGTGTGTTGTTGTCAATAGGTTGAATAACCAATTCGTATCCATAATGATCTGTGAAAATTAAGTTATGTTGGTTTAATAAAATTAATGAGCCTTTTACAGGTTTTTCGTTTATAAACAAACGGGCTTGGTCATCAATTTTAAGAGTTTTAGACCCTGGATACAAAGGATCATCAAACCCCCATGTACCAACAAAGTTGGATATGGCAGGAGATTCGTGAGATAAAGTTTTTGTGCTTTTTTTTCGTAGAGCTTCTCGTGCTACTCCTGCAACAAAAGAAACACCTAATAGATACGTAAATACTTTGCGCCGACTCATTAAAAAATCCCCTTTAGTCTATAAATATTTGCCCCAACAGTAGAAAGAACTTGTCGTTTCATGTTACTATAATAAACAAATTCTTATTTGCAATCTTTGTTTATATTATAGTCTTTTTTTTTAAGAAGATATAGGGACTTCAGACGGATTTATCAGTAATATAATGATTGTAATAATTTCTTAAACTTTTCAAATAAAATTAAATAAAGGTTGTGAAATAATGAAGGTGGTTAAATTTGGGGGAAGTTCTTTAGCCTCAGCGCAACAATTTAGGAAAGTAATCCAGATCATTAAAGACGATTCAGCACGTAAAATTGTAGTAGTATCTGCTCCGGGAAAACGATTTTCTCAAGATGAAAAAGTAACTGATCTATTAATATCTATCGCAAATAAATCATTAGCAAAACAAGATTTTTCAAATGAAATGAACAAAGTTGTTTATCGATATCAAGAAATTGCCGATGAACTGCATCTTGATGAACAAGTTATGGAAATGATTCGTTTGAATTTGAATGAGCTAGTAGCTGGTGATAAAAAGGTTCCTAAATACTATATAGATGCGTTTAAAGCAAGCGGAGAAGATAATAATGCTAAGTTAGTAGCAGCTTATTTTAACCAAGAAGGAGTATTGGCTAGTTATGTTAATCCACAAGCAGCTGGTTTATTGGTAACGGATGAGCCAGATAATGCACGCGTTCTTCCAGAAAGCTACGATACTTTAGAAAAATTACGCAGTCGAAATGAAGTGCTTGTTTTCCCGGGCTTCTTTGGTTACACCAAAGAAGGTAGACTTTGTACTTTTTCAAGAGGAGGTTCAGATATCACGGGAGCTATACTAGCTAATGGAGTAGAAGCAGAGTTGTATGAAAACTTTACAGATGTGGATGCTATTTTTGCTGCTAATCCAGCTGTAGTCAAAGATCCTATACCAGTTGCTGAGTTAACGTATCGTGAAATGCGCGAGTTATCTTATGCAGGTTTTTCCGTGCTTCATGATGAAGCGTTAGAGCCTGCTTTTAAAAAAGGGATTCCTGTTGTAATTAAAAATACTAACAATCCTGCCTCTCCAGGAACAAAAATCGTCAAAGAACACACTAAAGAGCATGCACCTATCATTGGTATTGCTAGTTCAAGCGGGTTTATAAATATTTATATTGAGAAATATTTGATGAACCGAGAAATTGGTTTCGGACGTAAAGTGCTCCAATTGTTGGAATCACATGGATTAAGTTATGAACATACCCCTTCTGGGATTGATAACATGACTGTTATTTTACGAGGACATCAAATGACTCCGGAAATTGAACTTGCTTTGATAAAAAGCTTAAAAGAAAAGTTGTTGGTAGATAGTGTGACGATTGAACGAGATGTTTCATTGATCATGCTGGTGGGTGAGGGAATGCGCAATCAAATAGGAACAATGGCTATAGCAGCACAAGCCCTTAGAGATCGGCAAATCAATATCGATATGGTCAACCAAGGAGCGTCTGAAAATAGCGTGATGTTTGGCATCAAGGAAAAAGAGGAAGACAGAGCAGTTGAAGCACTGTACCATGCTTTTTTTGAAGAATCCCTTTAAGAAGAAACATGGTTTTCGATATGTTTAAATCAAAAAAGAGCGAAAAAAAGACTTTTTGACCATTGAATATAAGCCAGCCTCCCCTTATGAGATGTTTTTCTCATAAGGGGAGGCTGGCTTATATTCATGTGATCAGGCTTTTGAAACGCGTTTAAAAGCACCCACTTAATATGTTTAAATGTCTTTATGCAAAAAGCATAAAGTAACCCAATACTAAAATTCCTAATACGATTCGATACCAGCCAAATGCTTTAAAGTCATTATTTTTAATGTATTTCATCAAGAATTTGATGGCAATAACAGAGACAACAAATGCGGTAATCATACCAGTAAGTAAAATAGCTATTTCTGACCCGGTAAAATTAAATCCAAAGTTTAAAACCTTTATTAAACTTGCTCCGAACATAATTGGAATAGACATGAAGAATGAAAATTCAGTAGCGACAAAACGAGAAGTTCCTAATAAGATAGCTCCTAAAATAGTAGCTCCTGAGCGGGAAGTTCCTGGAATCAAAGAAAGAACCTGGAAAACACCGATTAAGAAAGCAGTTTTATACGTTAAGTCTTTAAAAGTTTCAGTTGTTGCAGCACGATTTTCGTTGCGGTTCTCAATAACAATGAATAATACCCCGTAAACAATCAACATAACAGCAACAGTTTGGTAATTGAATAAATGTTCATTCAGCCAATCATCAAGTAAAACTCCCATAACACCAGCTGGAATTACTCCAACTACTACCTTAAACCAAATAGACATAGTATCTTTTTTCTCTTGTGTAGATTTGCTAGGAGCAAAAGGGTTCAATTTATGGAAATAAATAAGAACCACTGCTAGTATAGCGCCTAGTTGAATCACAACTAAAAACATTTCCATAAATGCAGCAGAGGTATTTAATTTGATAAATTCATCTACTAAAATCATATGACCTGTACTACTAATAGGCAACCATTCTGTAATACCTTCGACAACGCCTAAGAATACAGCTTTTAAAATTTCAAAAATAATAGTAATCGACTCCTTTCCATTAAAAAATTTGCATAGCAAGAATTAGTATAACGAATTTTAAAAAAGTAATCCATAAAATCACATAAAATTAATATTTTTTAATTCTCTAGTGTCCATAAACAGAACAAAGCATTGTGTGTTTTATAAAAAGCTAGCGGTAGATGTCTTTTTGGAACAAGTTGATAAGAAAACGTTTTTTTGCTATACTGGACAGTGTTGGAAGCACTTGTATGGTTAAATTTAGAGAAACTTGGTGAGATAAAGATGTTTGAAACAAAAGAACTTATTCCTGATAAAAGAAAGAAGCGGTTTTATAATATATTGATGGGATATTGGATCATAGTTCCGGTTATTTATTTTGCTTCATTCTTTCTGTTTAATGCCGGAAGTGGGCAAAGTTACGAAGAACTGCTTAGTGAAAATTTAGGGGTCATACTTAATATATTGAAGCTATCCATTAATTTAATTTTAGCTTACGTGCTCTATGCTACAGCTATCCCTGAGCGAAAAAAAGGCGGGGTCACAGACACTGTATTAAAATTAGCGATACCTCAACAACTATTAACAGGTAATATAGTAGGTGCAATTTTTTCATTTTTAGCCTTCAATGAATTAACTGACAATCCTTTGCTAACAGAGGAAGAAGAAAAGGCAAAAAAACCTATAAAAACTGAAAATAAAAAAAGCATAATTATTCTCTTAGTTGTATTAAATGTGGTATCATTAGGTGTAGCATATGTCAGTTGGCGTATGAATTAGAATGTAATATAAAAAAAGGCGGGATTTAAATGGGATTATTTGATTTCTTAAAAGGTAAAGACAAAGATTCAGTACAAGAAACAAAAGAAGCAAAAGTATACGCACCAGCTAATGGGAAATTAGTTTCTATTGAGGAAGTAGCTGATCCAGTATTTTCGCAAAAGATGATGGGTGATGGATTTGCCGTTATTCCAACTGATGGAGACATTTACTCACCAGTTGCAGGTAAAGTAATGAGCGTTTTCCCTACCCAACATGCTGTAGGTATTGCAATGGAAAACGGAATAGAAGTTTTAGTTCACATGGGATTAGATACTGTTGAATTAGATGGGAAACCATTTACAACTACAGTAACTGAAGGACAAGAAGTAACAAGCAGCACTAAAATTTCTACTGTAGATCTACAAGCTTTAACAGATGCTGGTAAAGATAACGCTATGGTAGTTGTTTTCACAAATATGGATAAAGTAAATGCTTTTGATATGATTGATTCTGGATCAACTGTTTCAGTATCAGGAGATATCGGTTCTGTAACAGCAAAATAACACATAAAAATAAAAGGAAGGAAATGAGTGTTCAACCTCATTTTCTTCCTTTTTATTTATTCTGTAGGTCTGGTTAATTGGAATTCTTCATCTAAAGTAGCGTAATTGCTCCCTGCTAGACGTGCTACAGGATTGAGATTTTCGGTCAAGATATATTTGTTTGTGGTATCCAATACAGTTTCATCAAAGAAAAAGTCTGTTACTCGGATAAGAAATAGATCAGAAATAATAATTCCTTCATCATCAGTAACTGGTACATATTGATGCAATTTTCCTTCAAAGCGGATTTTTGCTTCTTTGATAGCTGGAACACTGATTGTTTTACTGTCGACCAAAGTTAAGGTTGTACGATCGATTTCGCTTTCTATTGGTGACAGAGGAGCAGAAGTTTTATTCATTTCTTCTACTACTGATAGATCAACGATGTGTACAACAGCTTCTTTTCTCTGAAGAATGTTACGAGCTGTATCTTTGATTTCTCCATTTTTTCTTAAAACAGCTACAGTAATTAAAGGTAGTTCATTTGAGGCAGCGCTAAAAAAACTAAATGGAGCTGCATTTACGATTAAACCATCTTGAGATAAAGAAGTCACCCAAGCTATCGGACGTGGAATAATACTACCACTAATTAATTTATATTGTTGTTTTTTTGTCAATTCATCGGAATTGTAATGAATCATTGATTCACATCCTTTTCATTTAGTTGTATGAGGCATGGGCAAATGAAAAAAGGCTGCCCATTTTGCTAAGCAAACGAACAAACCCTGTTTCCAGTGTTTATGTGCCTATAAGATAACGAAGTCTCTCGGCTGAAGTTGGATGATCAGGCTTTCGGTTAGCTTCATTGTTACCAAAGCCTCTCCGCATCATGTCTAGTTCAGTCGCGTGCCTCAGCTCTGAGCGAGGCACTCCTCTTACTGTATTTGAGCTGCGAGGCCTAGCAATTTTGCAAAAAAGATAAATATTCATGGGGATAAAAAGCATCCCCTTAAATATTTCCTGTTTTTGCGTCATTGCTTCAAGGGCCTCTCCGCATTCTTAGTCCAGTTGCATGCCTCAGCTCCTCGGATAAAATCATCTCATCTTTTGAGGATGAAAACCAATCCTCAAAAGATGAGATAGATTTTTCTGTCGGAGCTAAACGAGACATTTCACTTACTTTAATTAAAATATTCTTTTTTGAATATTTTTGTGCTTCTTACTGTGTCGATAGGGCGGACTAGTTTTTCGATTTCTTCGCGGTTGTTTCTGAATTTAGGAGGTAGTGCCAATGTTTCTCCTAGGATTTCTAGAGACTCTTCATCATCCACAAATCCTGGTTCATCCGTAGCCAATTCAAATAGTATTCCTGGATAGATATTTGTATAAGTTGATTCAAAGTAGAAGCGGTCTACATAACCAGAATTTGGCAAGTTGAAGCTTTGCATACGCTCTGACCAGGCATCCAACATTTCACGATCTTTGACGCGGAAAGCAACATGGTGAACACTGCCGTAGCCTTGTTGAGCACGAGGTAAAATACTGCTTGGCTCTACAATGATTTGAGCGCCATTTCCACCAAATTCGCCTACTTCAAATTGATGGAATTGTCCTTCTTGAGCGATTTCTTTAAAGAACATTACTTTTTCCAACACTTCTTTCATAAAGGCAAAATTAGAAACTCTAAAGAAAATAGGACCTAATCCAGTAATTCCATATTCGTTGGGAACTGGTCCTTTTTGCCAAGGAGTACCTGAAGCGATTCCTTTGTCATTTTCATCAGAGATCAATGAGTATTGTTGTTCATCGAAATCTTCAAACCATAGTACTTTCACACCAAAAAGTTCTTTGATTTCTTCGTGTTTTATATTGTTATGATCAAAACGTTTTACCCAGTAGTCTAAAGCTTCGTCGCTTGGTACACGTAAAGATGTACGAGAAATAGTATCTGTTCCTTTAGACCCTTTTGGAATTCCAGGGAAGTCGAAGAACGTCATGTCTGTTCCTGCAGTACCTTTATCGTCTGCGAAGAATAAGTGATATGTTTGAATATCGTCTTGGTTAACTGTTTTTTTCACTAAGCGCATACCTAGTACATTAGTGAAGAAGTCATAATTTTTTTCTGCGCTGCTTGTAATCGCTGTTACGTGATGTATTCCATGAAATTGTTCCATTTTAAAATTCCTCCAATTGAGCTTCGATTTCAGCTCGTTTATTTTCTAAAAAGTTTGGTAAAGCTAATGTTTCCCCTAATGTATCAAGAGGTTCATCTATAGTAAAGCCAGGTCCTTTAGTGGCTATTTCGATTCTTAAACCATTCGGATCAGTGACATATAAGCTCTTGAAATAATCTCGATCAAGATACATTTCAATTGATAAGTTCATGTCTAAAGCTTTTTGATGTAATTGAGCTAGAGCTTCAGGAGATTCTACATTGTAAGCAATATGATCAATAGACCCGTGGCCAAAACGAGTTTTATTAGTGCTGTTAGAAGATTCTACAGTTGTTATGAACTGGTTAGAGTCATTATAAACAAAATTACATCCACCTTCTCGTCTCAATCCTAAGAACGAAGATAAGAAGTCCAAAGTTGCTTCAGGATTTGCTACGCGTATCAAAATTTCACTTAAACCAATAATTTGCATTTCTCTCGGAATAGAAGGGTGAGAGATAGCATTTTCTGAAGTGATCATACCATCAGATTCTCTTAAGGCAATAGATAACTCGTCACCATCTTTGAAAAAGAGCATAGAATCATCAAATGAATGCTCAACAGAAACTCCATGTTTTGATAAACGAGCTTTCCAGAATGATAGACTTCTTTTTGGTATATCTAAGGTAATGGTAGAAAAATAGTTGTCTTCATTATAAGCTTGACCAGAATTTTTAAGTTCAAAAAAGGTTAGCTGAGTACCGGGACTAGCATTATAATCGCCGTAAAATAGATGTCTCATTGTGGTATTTTGTTGGTTGACTGTATTTTTCACAAATCGCAAACCCAGTAAATCTACATAGAAACCATGATTTTTTCGGGCGGATTTTGTAATCGCTGAAATATGATGGATACCAGTAATCAATATCATTCTCCTTTCAAAATGTTGAACTTAACTACAAATGAAGTATAACACCTTAAAATTCTACTTACAATAAATAAGTTTAGTTTCGAGATATTCTATTTAGTAACGTTCAAATTACGTTCATATTTAAAAAGGGGATAAAATAAAAGAACTAATTCAGCTGTTTTAGCCAAATTAGTTCTTTTTAAAGTTCATTCATCAAGCAAAAGTAACGCCAACAACTTCAGGAGCATAAACATCTTTTTCGATCAAAGTTAATTTACCTGTTTCGCTATTGCGCTCAAATAAAGTTAAGTTATCAGAATCTTGATGTCCAACAACTACAAATTGATTAGTTGGATCTAAATCAAAGTCACGCGGAGTTTTTCCTTCTGTAGGAACGTATTCCACGATTTTTAATGTTCCATCATTTGGTGAAACAGCAAAAACGGCAATGGAATCATGTCCACGGTTTGAAACGTAAATAAATTTCCCGTCATTAGAGATTCGAATTGCTGCTCCCCATTTAAATTCGTCACGATCTTCAGGAATGCTGGAAATCGTTTGAACATGTTCAAACGAACCATTTGAGCTGTCATAATTCAATACAACCACTTCACTGCTCAATTCACCAAGTACATAAGCTTTAGTTCCGTCTTGGGAAAAGACAAGATGACGTGGGCCAGTACCTGGTTTAGTATTGTAGCGGCTGACTTCTGTCAATTTTCCTTCGTCGCTGACAGAATAAGTGTAAACTTCATCTGTTCCAAGGTCACAAGCTACAACGAATTTTTTGTCCGGTGTTAAATCGATAAAATGAGCATGAGGTCCGTCTTGGTTTTCGTGAACGCCAGAACCTTCATGTTGAGCCCTGTCCACAATGGAAATAGTTCCATCTTTGGCTGTGCGGTAAACTGACAATGTACCATTGCCATAATGTGCAGCGTAAACTAATGAACGGTCTTTGTCATATGAAACATAACAAGGAGATGCAGTATCGTCTGTTGCAGCAGCTGCTCGTTCTAGAGTGCCGTCATTTGTAAATTTAAACATACCAACACCGTTTCCCTTATCTTCTCTTAAGATTCCATATAAATATGAATTATCATCGTTTAAAGTGAGGTAAGTAGGATGTCCAGCCTCTGCTAGTAATTTCAAATTTTCTAATTTTTTAGCTTCTGTATCTAAGATAATTTCGTAAATCCCTTTACTTTCACCTTTAGTATAAGTACCTAAATAAATCGTTTCTTTCATTGTTGATCCTCCTTATAGACTTCCATTTCACATACAAAATCAGTATAGCATAAAATAAAGAAAACGGAATCAAAAACAGTTTGAGCAAAAAAAGTGAAGTAACCTATTTTTTTAGGTCCTATTAAAAAGCTTCTTTCTTCAATAATTTTTTCTCAACCACTTTCAATAGACCAAAACCAGTTAAAAATAGAACGAATGTTACTAATAAAATAACTGGAATATATACAATATCGGACCATTGTGAAAAAATGGGCGATACTTCAAATAAAAACAATTACTATCTATACAAGAGGTTAATAAAATAAAATATAGCAGGTGAAACTGCTAGAATGCTTTTTCTTATTTTTTCAGAGTGTGCTCTCACTTTTTTACGGTAATGAATAAGAACAAATAGAATAAGCAGCATACTACTGATGTAAAATGCATGGTGCAAATCAAAAAGATGAATATAAGGCACATCTTTACTCCAAAATAAATTCATGGTGTAGTTCCTCCTAAAAATAAAAGCGTAAAGTCATTTTTAAAAGTGTTACAAAAAGAATAAAAGTAAAAAAATACCCAGTAGATGAAATCGAGATCTCAGTTCCTAGGTATTTTTAGATTCAATATAAGCATAACTTATCGTAATAATTCAGTAACAGCGTTAAAGATTCGCTCGCTAGATTGTGTGTCTGGATAATACAGTAAAGCATCTGCTTTTTGACGATTTTTACGTGATTGTTTGAAATCTTGATCAGCAAGTTGCTGCATTAAATAAAGTAAGCTATTTTGCGAAGTCGCAATTTCTCCCGGTAGTTCATTCAAGTAAGCTTGACGCAACGACGTAGACTCTGCATTTTTTTTGAAATGCAACTCTGGTTGATAAAATAAAACAGGAACACCAATAAAACTAGCATCAAAAGCAATTGGATTTTGATCTGTAATAAATATTCTGCTTGATTTTAACAGCTCCAATGTATCCATTTGGCTCTGTAACACTGTCTCACAATTCAACTGCTGGAATTTAGCCATAAATTCTTTCATAGCATCTGGTAGGGCAATAATGGGTGTGAGATAGTGTCTGTCAACAAAATCTATAAAATCAGGTTGTTGTACTAAAGAGAGCAAAGCAGCAGCGGTTTCATCCACAAGCTCTTTTTGACCGTATTTTCCATGAGTGAACTCTTGTGGACAAATGACTAAATTAGAAGCTATCTCTAATGAAGAACTTTCGCTTAACAATGAATCGAAACGAGCCAACCCGGTTAATCGAATGTTATTTTCTGGATAGCCGAGGGTTTGTTGAAGATAGCGCTCTTCTGTTTTTGAACTTGCCAAAACCAGATCTGTCCGGAAATTTTTAGTAGTGTACCCTAATGTTTCACTGACATCTTCTAAACCTAGTACATTTTTTTGCAAGAGTACCTTCTTAGCTCGAATAAAGTCGATTTGCAACGGACTTCGTGAAGGATACAAGTCATAAGGCGATTCTGTAAATAGTAAAACATGTGCTGCTAATAATGTATCGATATAAACTTTAGACTTGAATTCTAGTAAATGTTCAGCGTCGTAAGCATAAGCTTTTTCGTAATCTGGAGAGTGGATATCGAGTACATAGTATACCGTTTGTTCAGGATGATTTTCTCTCAGGTAGCAGTAGAACGCCCAACCATTGTTTCTAGCTTCCAGTGGATGTTCACCGATCACCCAGATATTTTTCTTTTGATTGATAGGTGATTTTACTAATGAGATAGGAGCTGTTTCCTTATAATAAGTGTAGATTTCCTTTTTATATTTAGTAAAGGCAAAAGACAAAGCCTGTTGAGAACCTTGGGGCTTTAGACCTAATACAAAAGTAGATTTGCCATAAGAAATAGCGACATCTTTGTAAAGATTTTTCGGAACAACAATACCTTGAGTTGTTAATGGGATGCTCACTGGACTGTAAAGGCCATTTAAATACAACTCTAGATAAAGATCGAAATCTTCATCATCAAATTTTTCAATCAGCATCTTACGCACGAAATGTTGCACATTTAGAGAAAAAGTATATTGACAATGATTCAAGTGGGTACTTTTTTCTTGGTGCTCTAAAGTATGATTGGCTGAAAAGAGGTATTCTTTTCCAGAACGTCTTCCAACCAAAACAACACCTACTTGATTAAGTGTAAAAGCTTTTAAGGCTAGTTTTCCAGTAACTGCAAATTCAGTTTTAGCTAATTTGATGATATCCAACTGATGTTGCGTAAAATATTGGCTGCTCGGAACGGGTACATTTAACGCGAGACTAAAAATTTCTTCTGATTCTGTGAAATACGGAATAAATACCTGTTTTTGATATATTGTTTGACTGAGTCCGAAAGCATCGAATTGGTCAAAAAGGGATAAAGATAAAGGAAAGGCTTGTTCAAATCTCTCTTCATCAATTTCCCAGCTCAAAGTGAAATAAAAACTAATGGTTTCTTCTATTGCTGAATCACTGATTGGAGCTAACAGTTCTGCTAAAGGAAGCAGCAGACGATAAGTATTCTGTTGGATTTCTGTTGCTTCGTATCTAACCGTTTCGTCAGATGGGTCGTAATGAGCAGAAAAGTGTTCAAACGTATAATTTAGTTTAGTTGAAAGAGACACAGTAACTTCATAAGCTTCTTCTACTTTGCGGGCAGAGAAAGAAGGGTGTTTTATATTTTGAAAAATCGGTAAATTTTGGGATTGGTTTTCTTCGTTTGGCAGATTATCTTGAGACATCTCTATACCTCCAGTAACTCAAATATTCTTCACTTTATCATACCAGTCTAGAATAAGAGATACAAACGGATTCATACAAGTTGTAAGAGGAAATTTAAAATAAAAAATATTTATATGCGGTTTAAAAAATTTATACAGCTTCTTTAGTAAAGGAGTAGGGAATATGCTAAAATTGAAATATCAATAAAGTAGATGAAAAGCGAAAGGATGAAATATATGTTAGTAACTAAAATTACCGCTATTGGAGAAAGTGCGATAAGCCAAAAAGATCCACTGATTATTTTATTTGGAGAGCAAGCCACCGAAGAATTACGCAAAGTATCTGTGATCCAAAGTGCAGTCTCAAACGAACAAGTTGTCTTTTTAAAACCAGAAGGAAAAATTTTATTTGATGATCAGGAATATACTATCTTAGATGTTGGAACTTTGGCGAACGAAAATTTAAATTCTATTGGGCACGTTACATTAAATTTCGCTCAACCACCTGAAGCAAAAGAAGATCGAATTGAGAATGGAGTCTACTTGAGTCCGTTTAATTTACCAAACTTAACGGTTGGCTCAAAAATCACCTATGCTGAATAGAGTGTAGTCAATGAGTTAGAAGTTGTGTTAGAGAGGATGAATGGTTGTTGAAAAAAGAACCAGGTGCAGAAAACAATAAGGTGACAGTAAATTGGTTTAAAAGATGGTTTTTAAGCAATAAAGTAGTCGCTATTTTATTAGTCCTTTTGTTGATCTTAATAAATATATACGTTTTTAGTAAAGTTTCCTACGTGTTGAATCCAGTAAAAGACTTTCTTGAAATCGTAGGGTTGCCGGTTATTTTATCTGTGATTTTGTATTACTTACTCAATCCAGTAATTGATTGGATGGAAGCAAAAAAAATTCCGCGCATTTATGGGATTACGATTGTTTTCTTGATTATCTTAGGATTGCTTATATGGGGAGTCACCACTCTCATTCCTCTAATCCAAAATCAACTGTCTAGTTTAGTAACTAATTGGCCAGCATATTGGAACGATATTTCAAGACAAATAGATGGGTTGATCCGAAGCGAAGCATTCTCACAAATTCAGACTCAGTTTCAAGAGTTTAACGAAAATGTTATGAATACCTTGTCTGCGCAAGTAAATGTGTTGTTGGATTCTACCTTTTCAGGTATAGGGAGTGTTGTTGGAACCATCACGAGTATCGTTGTAGCTATTTTTACTATGCCGTTTATTCTGTTTTATCTATTAAAAGATGGAAAGAAACTCCCTGTTTATTTGTTGAAATTCGTGCCTACAAAAATTCGCGCTAAAACATATCGAGTAATGACAGAAATGAATCTTCAAATCAGTCAATATGTCAGGGGCCAATTACTGGTAGCGCTTTGTGTCAGTATCATGTTCTGGGCCGGATTTGCCATTATTGGGTTGGAATTTGCAGCAACTTTAGGAATCATAGCAGGATTTTTAAATATTATTCCTTATTTAGGATCATTTGTAGCTACAGTCCCTGCTATAGTGGTAGCGTTGGTGGATTCTCCCAGCATGCTACTAAAAGTTCTGATTGTGTTTGCGATTGAACAGATTATTGAAGGACGTGTAATTTCACCGCAAATTTTAGGTTCTAACTTAAAAATGCATCCAATCACGATTATTTTTGTTCTGTTGACTGGTGGAAAATTATTTGGGGTTGTCGGTGTTTTATTTGGTATTCCAGGATACGCTATTTTGAAAATTATTGTTGCTCATATCTTCCAATGGTATCATAGCTATTCCAGTTTATATGAAAATGAAGAAAACTATCGTCCAGCAGATGTTATTCGGCGAGAAACAATTCAAAATAAGGAATTTAAATGAGCAAAATAAAAACAACTTTTTAAAAACACGCTTTGTAAAAATGGCGTGTTTTTTGGTTTTTTAATTTTTAGTGTTGGTGAAGAAATTTCTATAAGTTAGTCTTTAAACAACTTTGATTTTCTGCTAACACTAGATGATGAAGAACCGCTTTTTTATTGCATTGTGACAAGGTGTCATATATAATAGTTGGATGCTGTTAAAAGTAGGATATGAATACATATAGAAAGGAGCTTTTAGGTTGCCTACCAAAACGTTTTTTAATTTAAGTGACGCAAAAAGAGAACGACTAATAGATGTTGCAACTAAAGAATTTTCAGAAAAATCTTTAAACGAAGCTTCTATTAATGCAATTATTAAAAGTGCAAGTATCTCTAGAGGAAGTTTTTATCAGTACTTTGAAAATAAAGAAGATTTATATTTTTATATAGTTAAGACAATCAAGTCTGATTCTGAAGAGCTTTTCAAACAAGAACTAAAAAAAGCAGATGGAGATATATTTGTTGGCTTTCGCAATTATTTTCCACACTTGCTTATAAACATGATGGAAGAACCAAATGCGAATTTTTACAAACAATTATTTTTGCATATGGATTACCGAGCTACTAAAGAAGTAGCACCAGAAGAACTATCCAGTCATGAAGAAGGGTCTATAGAAACAAAGAAAAGTGTCTTTAGTTTTGTGAATAGGACTCAATTACAAGTTGACTCTGTTCAAGAATTGAATAAATTGATGCGATTGATCACTTCGATCATGATGCATGAGATCATTGAAGGATTTGCAAGGGACTATTCCCAAGAAAAAATAAAAGCCAATTTTTACCAAAAATTAAACTGGTTAGAATTTGGTGCTAAAAAGTGAAATACAGAAGTGGAGGAAATGAATAGTGTTAAAATTAGCTAAAAAAATGAATAAGTGGTCGATAGCTGCTGCTGTAATATTCATGGTCATACAAGTCTTAGGAGATTTAATCCTTCCAACTTTGACTGCGGATATTATTGATAACGGTATAGCAAATGGAGATGTGGATTATATCTTAAATGTCGGCTTAAAAATGATCGTTATGTCGCTTATTGCTATCGCAGGTGCAGTAGCGAATGTCTTTGTTGCCGCTAGAGAATCGCAAGGATTAGGAAAAAGAATAAGAAATGAGATATTTCGTAAGGTCACTCACTTCTCAAATGACGAGCTTGACGAAGTGGGAACTGCTTCTTTGATCACAAGAACAACGAATGATGTAGTTCAAGTACAAATGGTTGTTCTAATGATGTTACGATTGATGATAATGGCTCCAATTATGATGGTAGGGGCAAGTTTTCTTGCATTTACTCGTGAACCGCAATTAGCTAGAGCCTTTTTGATTTCTATTCCATTATTAGCTGTTTTGATTGCTATTATTATGCATTTTGCAGTACCTTATTTCAAATCAATGCAGCGAAAAACAGATAAGTTAAACTTGGTTTTCCGAGAAGGTTTAACCGGAGTGCGCGTTATAAGAGCATTTAGAAAAGATAAGCATGAACAAGATCGATTTGATGCAGCAAATAAAGATTATGCAGATACAGCTATTAAAGCTTTTACTTATATGGCATTTTTAATGCCCGCAATGACGGTGGTTGTCAGTATTACTAATATTATGATTATTTGGTTTGGTGGAGATTTAATCAGTACTGGACAAATGGAAGTTGGAAACTTGGTTACATTCATGACATATGCAATGCAAATTTTGATTAGTGTTATGCAAGTCGCATTCCTTTTCATGTTTATCCCTCGTGGACAAGTTTCAGCAGCTCGTATCAATGAAGTGTTGGAATTACAAAGTACGATCAAAGATCCAGCGGTAGCTAAAACAGTTACTACACAAAAAGAGGTTTCTTTTGAGTTTGATCATGTTGATTTCCGTTATGCAGGAGCCCAAAAATTAGCTTTAGAAGATATCAATTTTACGGTCAAAAAAGGAGAAACCCTTGCTATTATTGGTGGAACAGGTTCAGGTAAATCTACTTTAGCTAATTTGATTCCTCGCTTTTATGATGTGGAGTCTGGGAACATAAAAATCAATGGTACAAATATCAAAGATTACACCCAACATGATTTACGTACGTTAATGGGGTATGCTCCTCAAAAAGCAGTATTATTTACTGGTACTGTTCGCGAAAACATGCAGTATGGTAAACCAGATGCTACAGATGAAGAAATATGGCATGCCTTAGAAATAGCTCAAGCAAAAGACTTTATTGAAAAAATGCCTAAGGGCTTGGATCAATATGTCGAACAAGGCGGAGGAAACTTTTCTGGTGGCCAACGTCAGCGGTTAAGTATTGCTCGCGCACTTGTTTCTAAAGCCGATATTTTATTGTTTGATGATTCATTTTCTGCACTAGATTTTAAAACAGATGCTGTTTTAAGAGCTGCGCTTAAAAAAGAAACTACAGAATCGATAGTGATTATTATCGCTCAACGCATCAGTAGTGTAGTAAATGCAGATCTGATCATCGTTCTAGATGAGGGTAAAATGGTCGGAAAAGGAACGCATGAAGAATTGAAAGATACAAATGCAACTTACCGTGAAATCATGGAATCTCAAATGAAAGGAGAAGAGATATAATGGCAAATAATAATGATAAAAAAGATAAGTTGTCTCCTAGAAAAGCTAAAAACTTCTGGGGCACACTAAGACGTTTATTAACGTATATGTCCAACCGTGTATGGGGAGTTGTGTTAGTTCTTGTATTGTCCATTACAGCAACCATTTTCTCAACCTTAACGCCGAAAATATTAGGTGAGGCAACAACTGAGATTTTCAGAGGTTATCAAGAAGGAATGGCGCTTAGAGCAGCGGGAGAAACAGTAGAAAGATTGCCCATAGACTTTGACTTGATCACCCAAATATTGATAACAGTCTTTGTTTTATATCTTTCTGCTGGAATATTCCACTATTTCCAACAATTCACAATGGCTCGTATTGGTCAACGAACAGTATACGATTTAAGAAAAGATTTAAAAGCAAAAATGAGTCGGATGCCGATCAGCTATTATGATACACATTCTAATGGAGATATCATGTCTAGGGCTGTTAATGATATGGACCAGATCGCCAATACTTTACAACAATCTTTAACTCAATTTGTTCAAAGCATGGTTCAATTTGTAGCTGTGATGGTCATGATGCTGAGCATTAGCGTACAGTTGACTGTAGTCGCTCTTATTATCGTAGTATTGAGCGGAGTCTTTGTGTCAGTTATTGCACCTAGAGCTCAAAAAATGTTTGCTAAACAACAAAAAGAATTAGGGATTTTAAACGATCAAGTTGAAGAAATTTATTCTGGACATGCTGTTGTGAAAATTTACAATCATGAAGAAACTGAAATCGAAAAATTCGAAAAACAAAATGAATCGTATTATGAAGCTTCTTGGAAAGCACAGTTCTTAACTGGTCTGATGATGCCATTGATTTCATTTGCTCGTAATATTGGTTACTTAGCTGTGGCAGTATTAGGTGGTATAAACGTAGCTAATGGAGCGATGACATTAGGGAACGTTCAAGCTTTCTTGCAATACGTTAATCAGTTTTCACAACCTATGAGAGATATTGCTAACTTATCGAATACTATTCAAGCTACTGTTGCCTCTGCTGAACGTGTTTTTGAAGTGCTTGATGAACCAGAAATGAACTTGGAACATTCTAATGTTGAATCTACACAAGATTCTCCTTATAAGATTCAATTTGAACACGTACAATTTGGTTATGGTGGACCCAACGAACCGTTATTGATGAATGACTTCAACTTAGATGTAAAAGAAGGGGAAATGATTGCTGTTGTAGGCCCTACAGGTGCTGGGAAATCAACTTTGATCAACTTGTTGGAACGCTTTTATGATATTAAAGGCGGAAGTATCAAATTAAATGGTGTAGATACGAGGGATATCACGAGAGAAGAATTACGGTCTCATTTTGCGATGGTGCTTCAAGATACATGGTTGTTTAATGGGACGATTTTGGAAAATCTTCGGTATGGTAGTGAAGAACATGCTGGTTCTGAGGAGAAAATATATGAAGCAGCTAAAGCAGCTCATGTGGATGATTTCGTACGTAAGTTACCACATGGATATGATACGATCTTGAATGAAGAAGCTAGCAACCTCTCTCAAGGCCAACGTCAGTTGATAACTATTGCACGTGCATTTTTTGCAGATCCAGAAATTTTGATCCTTGATGAAGCCACTTCTAGTGTAGATACACGTACGGAAGTTTTGATCCAGCGTGCAATGGCGAAACTTCTGAAAGGAAGAACCAGTTTTGTTATTGCTCATCGCTTGTCAACGATTCGCGATGCAGATAAGATTATTGTGATGGATCAAGGAGACGTTATTGAGACAGGAAACCATGATGAATTAATGGAAAAAAATGGTTTTTATGCAGATCTTTACAATGCGCAATTTGCAAATTCTGAAACGGCTTAATCATTATTTTTAACAGACGCAAAGTAAGAGATAGGGACAAAAGACGTTTTGACCATTGAATATAAGCCAGCCAGCCCTTATGAGATGCTTTTTCTTATAAGGGCTGGCTGGCTTATCGGCAGGTGGTCAGGCTTTTCGAATGCGTTTAAAAGCCTCCACTTAGTCTGTGACAGAGATAAAGACTTATTGTCCCAGCTTCCTGTATTAGTTAGTTATTTTATCCACTCATATCCTACTATTTCTATACCGCACATTTTTCCTTGATCTTCATATATTTTATTAGTCCGAAAATCTTCTAATTTAATGGAAATAAAATCTGAAAAGCCTTCTTTGACTTGAGAATTCATAGAACCTTTTTTTGGGGCTATCAGCTTACCAAATTGAGATGGATGAGCAATGATCGTAAGACGAGCACGAGTATTCTCTAAAACGAAGCTGATTTCTTGAGAGGTTAATTTTTCCATAGATAAATTGCTTCTATTATAGGTTGCAAAGCGGTATTCTTTCTTATGGATGATCAAATTACAAATAAAACCTTCAAAAGCTGTACTCATGAATGGGATATCTGCTACAGAGAAGAATAAACTAGTCTCTCTATCTATAAAATTATTGCTTTGGAGCCAAACATATTGTTTAGGAAAAGAGGTTCCCCAGTCCTTTTCCAAATACCCTTTCCCTCCATTGAAATCAACTAAGTGATGATTGATCTTTACGTAACCGTTCAGATTATGCCTCATACTAACGACTCCGTGATAACATTCCATAAATGGAAAATAAGAGAATGGGCCCATGATGGTAGGATTCAATACCGATTTTTGGATTGGTTGAAAGTTAGTTAAAGTAAGAGTTCCTTTTATAGTTACACCTTCTTTTTTTAATAGGATAGTTACCTTGTCTTCACTAAAGACATTTGGTCCAATTTGAACTTGAAAAGGTTTATCTCGAGAAATAAACTGATCGAGGGGGTAACGAAAATAATCAGTTTTTATGATAGGGAGATCATCTTTATCTTTCGTAACGGAAATGTATTGAACAAAGCAATGTTTATCGCTCTCATTTAAACTGATACCCGGAATGAAACTAATCAATTCACTTTCGTCTTTAGTGACTTGCTTAAAATACCAACCTTCAAAATAGTGTTTTTTTTCTAAATTTCCTTGGAATAAAATAGGGTTCATTGTTCTAAACACTATATCCACCTCCAATCTAGTACAATTATATGACAAACCAAGTTTTTTCCAGTATAGCGTTTAACCAACCAAAAAGTCGATTCCAAAGCTCAGAGCGTTGCGCAAGGCGCTTAGCTCTCCGAACAAAACAGGGTCGCCGAGTATTAGGTGTTCTTTACCTAACACTCGGCGACCCTGTTTTGGCAGTGAGAGCCGCCTTGCGCAACGCGTTTAAAAAGCAGAGCGAGGAGAAAAGCGTTTAAAAAACAAAACGTGGAGCAAGCTGTTTTAACTTTCGTAGAGTTCACTTTTCCCGTTTCGTTTGATGTATTCCTAAACAAAACGAGGGAATAAAATCATAGAAATTTAGGCGTGCGTACCTGTTTAAACTCAGAGCGTTGAACAGACTGTTTAGACAGAGAGCACACCAGATCCGTCAGGTTCTCGTAAGATTCACTTCCTTCTGGTTATAGCAAGAAAAAACACTGAAGTACCCAAGCAAAATAAAGGCTTCTGATTACCAGAAGACCTATAAAATATGCTACGATAATAGGTGATAAAAATGTATCGAAGAAAGGGGCGAAGAGATGAGCAACGTAGAAAAACTTACTCAAGAAAAATTTGAAGAAGCCTACGATTTAGCTGTGTATGCATTTAATCTTGAACAGGACAGTTCTTCGAAAGAAAAATTTCAATCGTTTTTTGATGCAACAGATACGTTCGGTATTTTTCAAAATGAGAGGTTGAGCAGTCAACTACAAGTTCTGCCTCTGGATATCTATCTGCATGGAATAAACATGTCTATGGGAGGGATCTCTCTTGTTTCCAGCTATCCTGAAACAAGAGGTATGGGAAACATCAAGAAGCTATTTGTGGAAGCTTTAAATGATATGAATACAAAAGGAATGGTTCTCTCTTATCTTGATCCTTTTTCGTACCCATTTTATCGAAAATTTGGCTACGAAGTGGCTTTTAATGAAGTCATATATGAAATAAACGCTGCAAACCTGCCCAGAACTGAAAAATATAGTGGAAGTATGACGCGCGTAAATTGGGATAAAGAAAAAGAGCAACTCAAAAAAATATATCAGGACAAATATTCTGAAGCGATAGGTCCTGTAAAACGAATAGACTGGAACTGGAAACGTAAAATCAGCCAGCACAAAAATCAAAAAATAGCTCTTTACAAAGACACAAAAGACCAACCGAAAGGGTATGTGATCTATCATTTTGATAAAGCAGAGCTGAATCGTTTTATCATTGATGAAATGATTTATTTAGACCAAGATGCATTTATTGGCATATGGCAGTTTATAGGCTCGCACCAAACCTCATTTGAAAAATTTATTTATTCGGCTGGTGAAGAAGAATATATTGTGGATATGTTTCCTGATTTAAGAATAAAAAAAGAGATAAAACCTTTTATGATGGCTCGAATAGTCAATATAGAAACCTTTTTAATGCAATATCCATTTAAAGAAAAAGCACAAACAACATTTTATCTTAGAGTAACTGATAAAATGGCTAGCTGGAATCAGGGACTATGGAAAGTAGAACTAAGAAAAACTGGGCGGAAAGTCACTAAAATAGTGAATGAAAACGAAATAAAAGATTCAGAAGTTTTATCTGCTTCCATTCAGACCTGGACCCAACTATTTATGAACCATAGAACCATGGAAGGCCTTCATTTTCATCAGAGAATAATTGGCAGTATCCCAACTGCTGTTGATTTGGCAGATAGGATTCCAAGTGGAACTTCACAGTTATATGATCATTTTTAATAGATGCACTAAGGCACAATAAAGATAATGTTACCAAGAAGGTGAAAAAGTATTGTATCCTAAAACAAGAAATATGATACAAAAATTGATAGAAGAAAATATCATTCCTGGAGCAAGTTATGGTTTTATAGAAGGCAACAAGCAATATAGTTACAAAGAAGGCTATGCTGCTGTATATCCAGAAAAAGAAGATATTCAAAAAAATCAATTATATGATGTAGCATCTTTAACAAAAGTCATGATGACGACAACGGTTATCTTACAGTTGGTAGAAGAAGGTAAAATAAGGATTGATGATACAGTACAAAAACATCTACCTGCTTTCTCGTCTCCAGAAGTAACTATTAGGCACCTTTTGACACATACCTCAGCAATCAACGGTTATATCTCAAACCGTGATGCTTTAACTGCAGAAGAGCTGAAAAGGGCTATCCTTCAGCTTCCTGTTGGTGATGCCATAGGAAAACAGGTAGTATATACCGATACTGGGATGATTTTATTAGGCTTCTTGATTGAAGAGATAGAAAAAGAAACGCTAATGAAAGTATTTGAAAAAAGGGTTATTCTGCCTTTAAATTTAAAAGACTCGTCTTTCCATCCCGAACAACCAGGACGATGTGCTCCTACTGAACTTCATCCAAAACGCGGATTGATTCGAGGAAAAGTCCATGACCCAAAAGCTTTTGTGTTAGGAGATCATTGTGGGAGTGCAGGGTTATTTTCCTCGTTAAAGGATTGTTTAACATTTGCCCAGATGATGCTGAATAAAGGTCAATTAAATGTTGTAAGAATCTTACAACAACAAACCGTGGATAATTTAGTGAACGATTGGACACCGACGGGAGGCTTAAAGCGATCGCTTGGATGGGATTTAAAAGAGACGCCAAAACAACCTGTTCTATTTCATACCGGATTTACTGGTACATTTATAGTGCTAGATATTCTCCAGAACAAAGCCTTTATCTTTTTATCCAATCGGGTGCATCCTAAAAGTGATACACCAGTTTATTTGAAAAAAAGAGACGAATTAGTAACGATTTATTTACTTGAAAAAGATAAGATGTCTTTAGCAAGCAATTCGTCTTTTTGAAACGGTTCCAATGTGTTAGAATAAGAAAGAATAGTAAAATCATAAATAACTAAGAATGATTAGATTAAGATAGAAGTAGGAGGAAACAACGTGATTGAACCATTATTTTTAGAAGCTGTTATGCAAGAAAAAATTTGGGGTGGAACAAAGTTAAAAGAAGAATTCGGCTACGACATTCCTAGTGATAAAGTAGGAGAATACTGGGCAATTAGTGCTCATCCAAATGGACCAAGTACTGTTACCAATGGACCTTATAAAGGATTAAAGCTGAATGAAGTATGGGAACAACACCGGGAAGTGTTTGGCGATGCCAGCGGGGATGTATTTCCCTTGCTGACTAAGATTTTAGATGCTGCCGATGATTTATCTGTTCAAGTTCATCCCGATGATACTTATGGACTAGAACATGAAGGAGAATTAGGGAAAACTGAATGCTGGTATGTCATTGATGCTGAAGAAGGTTCAGAGATCATTTATGGACATCATGCAACATCAAAAGAAGAACTGAAAGAAATGATTGAAAATGGAGAATGGGACAAGCTATTGAACCGAGTTCCTGTTAAAAAAGGCGACTTTTTCTTTGTTCCGAGTGGCACGATACACGCTATTGGTGGAGGTATCATGATTCTTGAAACTCAACAATCAAGTGACACTACTTATCGTGTATATGATTATGACCGCAAAGGCGATGATGGAAAACCAAGAGAGCTGCATTTGAAACAGTCAATTGATGTAACCACAGTACCAAGTGTTGACCCTAACTCATCACTTGAAACGGTTGACTCTCAAAATGTGAGTATCACGACGTTTGTAAAAAACGACTTCTTTAATGTTTATAAATGGGAAGTCAATGGAGTAGCGACATTTGAGCATACTGCACCTTATACTTTAGTCAGTGTGCTTGAGGGAGAAGGAGAATTGATCATAGATGATACTAAACTCTATGAATTAAAAAAGGGCATGCACTTCATACTTCCAAGCGACCTGAAAGCCTGGTCAATTGATGGAACCCTACAAACCATAGCCTCAACTCCCGGAGAAAAACTATAAAGGATGTGTAGGCCGCTGATTTTTTCCGAAAGTCAAGCGACCGCAGCTCTACTACAAGGATGCAGAGTGGCCTTGGGAGCAATGAAGTTCAACTAAAGGATACGAACTTACTTCATTACACTTCAATAATTGCACAATAGATAAAAAGGCAATAGGCTGTGACACTAGTCTTTATCTCTGTCACATACTAAGCGGGTGCTTTTAAATGCATTCCAAAAGCCTGACCACATGCCTATAAACCAGCCTCCCCTTCTGAGAAAAAGCATCTCATAAGGGGAGGCTGGTTTATATTCAATGGTCAAAACGTCTTTTGTCCCGCTCTCATTGCCTTTTTAAACGCGTTCTGAATGTCTATAAGCAAAATAATTTTTGTCTCGCTCTGGTGTCTTTTCCGCAACCTACCTTGTACTTTAATGAAATTTACAGTATAATTTTTAAAGGATTCTTAGGAGAGAAATGAGGATATTATCGGATGGCTCAATTATTTTTTAAGTACGGTGCAATGAATAGTGGAAAGACGATCGAAATTCTAAAAGTCGCACATAATTATGAAGAACAAAATAAACCTGTTATTATTATGACAAGTGGTATTGATAGTCGAGACGAGATTGGCGTCATTTCTAGTCGAATTGGTTTGCGCAGAAACGGTATAGCTATTTTTGAAGAGACAAACATTCTTTCTGTGGTAGAAGAATTGGCTTATGAACCCGCTTGTGTTTTATTGGATGAAGCACAATTTTTAACTAAAGAACACATTATTCAATTGACTAAAATTGTAGACAACTTGAATATCCCAGTTATGGCATTCGGATTGAAAAATGATTTTCAAAATGAATTGTTTGAAGGTTCAAAATACTTATTGCTTTACGCAGATAAGATCGAAGAAATGAAAACTATTTGTTGGTATTGCCATAAAAAAGCAACAATGAATATGCGAGTTATAGATGGTAAACCTGTTTATACTGGAGAACAGATACAAATAGGCGGAAATGAAGCGTATTTTCCTGTTTGTCGTAAACACTATCACCATCCCCCGATTGCTGAATAATGAATGATGAAAGTAGAAAAGAGGAATTTAAATGTTTGATCAGTTAGAAAGCGTTATTGGTCGCTATGAAGAACTGAATGAGTTATTAAGTGATCCAGAAGTTATTACTGACACAAAGCGTTTTATGAAACTATCTAAAGAAGAGGGTAGTTTGCGCGAGACAGTTACGACGTATAAAAGATACAAGGAAATTCAAGAAGAAATCAAAGAAACTGAAGAAATTCTTGGAGAAAAAATTGATGCTGAAATGGCAGAGATGGCTAAAGAAGAATTATCTAGCTTAAAAGCAGAAAAAGAAGAATATGAAGAAAAAATCAAGATCCTCATGCTTCCAAAAGATGAAAATGATGATAAAAATATTATTATGGAAATTCGCGGAGCAGCTGGTGGAGATGAAGCTCAATTATTTGCTGGGGATTTATTCAATATGTACCAACGATATGCTGAAGCACAAGGTTGGAAGACAGAAGTACTGAATGCAAATATTACGGGTATTGGTGGATACAAAGAAATCACCTTTATGATCACTGGAACGAATGTTTATTCTAAATTGAAATTCGAAAATGGAGCACATCGTGTGCAACGCGTGCCTCAAACAGAATCTCAAGGACGTATTCACACTTCTACGGCAACTGTGGTAGTTATGCCAGAAGCAGAAGAAGTAGAATTAGATATTGCTGATAATGATATTCGTACAGATATTTATCATGCAAGTGGTGCTGGTGGACAGCATGTTAACAAAACTGCGTCTGCTGTTCGGTTAACGCATATTCCAACGGGTATTGCGGTTGCGATGCAAGATGAGCGTTCTCAAATCAAAAATAGAGAAAAAGCGATGAAAGTTTTACGAGCTCGTGTTTATGATCAATTACAAAGTGAAGCTCAAAGCGAGTATGATGCTGAACGTAAATTAGCCGTAGGGACAGGGGATCGTTCAGAACGAATCAGAACTTATAACTTTCCACAAAACCGCATAACAGACCACAGAATTGGTTTAACGATTCAAAAATTAGATCAAATTTTATCTGGTAAGTTAGATGAAGTAGTGGATGCTTTGGTTCTGTTCGACCAAACTTCAAAAATGGAGCAAATGAAAAACAATGATTACTAATTCAACTTATAGAGAAGTCCTGAAATGGGCTTCTTCTTTTTTAGAAACCAGTGGTAAAGAAGGTTTTGCAGCAGAACGCTTATTAATGGAGCGGCAAAATTGGAACCGAACAGATTTCGTACTGCATTTAAATGAAGAAATGCCTTCGGATGTTAAACGTCAATTACTGGCAGATGTTGCAGAGCATGGTGGCGGGAGACCCATTCAACATATATTAGGATATGAATGGTTTTATGGGATAAAATTTAAAGTAACACATAATACTCTTATTCCCCGTCCTGAAACAGAAGAAATCGTTGATCGCTTTCTGCAGCAAACTGAGATTGAAAAGTCTTTAAAAGTTTTGGATATTGGCACAGGTACTGGAGCTATTGCAGTCACTATAAAAAAAGAACGACCTCAATATGAGGTCACTGCGACAGATTTATCTGCAAAAGCTTTAACTGTGGCAAAAGAAAATGCAGAAATAAACAAAGTAGCCATTCGATTTATGGAGGGGGACCTCACTCAACCTGTACGATCTGAAAAGTTTGATGTCATCCTTTCAAATCCACCTTATATTGGTGAACATGAAAAAAATGTTATGGATCAAAGCGTGTTGGATTATGAGCCACCTATGGCTTTATTTGCTGAAAATAATGGTCTGTTGATTTATCAGCGCTTAGCAAAAGAATTGCCGCAGATGTTATCACCGAACGGTCAGATTTATTTGGAGATTGGCTATCAACAAGGACAAAGTGTAAAAGAACTTTTTGAACAAGCCTTTCCTAGTAGCGTTGTTCGTATAGAAAAAGACTTAAGCGGACATGATCGCATGTTGTATGTACAGACTTAAAATCGTTTTATTGCTTAAAAGAAAGAAGGAAACAACTGTGGAGACGAAAGTTTTTCAAACATCAGAAATAAAAGAAGCAGCGGCATTGATTAAACAAGGCGAATTGATTTCTTTTCCTACTGAGACAGTATACGGTTTAGGAGCAGACGCTAAGAATGAACAAGCGGTACAAAAAGTATACCAAGCAAAAGGTCGTCCTAGTGATAATCCTTTAATCGTCCATGTAGCATCAAAAGAAGAAGTCGTGGATTACGTTAAAGAAATACCAGAAGTTGCTGAAACGCTAATGAATCATTTTTGGCCAGGGCCATTAACGCTTATTTTTAAAGTCAAAGAAGGAGTTTTTGCAAATACAGTTACTGCTGGTTTAGATAGTGTGGCTATTCGTATGCCGGATAATGAAGCAACTTTGATCTTAATAAAAGAAGCAAACACGCCTTTAGTTGGGCCTAGTGCCAACACATCGGGAAAGCCTAGTCCAACAATGGCGTTGCATGTATACCATGATTTAAAAGGAAAGATTGCTGGGATTTTAGATGATGGAGAGACAGGTGTTGGACTGGAATCTACGGTTTTAGATATTACCGATCCTAAAAATCCTACTATTCTTCGTCCAGGAGGTATTTCAAAAGCTGAATTAGAAAAAGAAATCGGGTTCGTAACTGTAGACCAACATTTAGTTTCTAGCGATGAAACTCCTAAAGCACCAGGAATGAAATACAAACACTATTCTCCAAATGAACCGGTCATTATTGTAGATGGGGACCAACAACTTTGGCAAAATGCCGTCAATCATTACCAATCACTTGGAGAAAAAATCGGATTAATGGCAAACGATGAGATTATAGCTGGTTTTTCAAATCAAGACATAGAATCTTTTTCGCTAGGAGAAAAAGGCAATATCCAAACAGCTTCACATAGAATGTATGCAGGTTTGAGACATTTTGAGAAGACAAAAGCTACTATTATATTAGCAGAACCCTACCCTGAAAATGGACTTGGGATAGCATACATGAATCGGCTAAAAAAATCAGCTGCTAATCAATACTATCAAAAAAACGAATAAAAATTTATTGGGTTTTGGGCTGTTGCACGTTCTCTATTGATCGATATCTTAATGATCCAAGAGAACGTCCAGCATTAAAAAAATTCGTTTTTACAAGATACCGAAACCGAATCAAAACTAATGGTTTTTAAGTTTATTTGAAGGCGTTTGCGCATAAACTTTCACTAATCAATTTGCTAGTTCTTGCTTGACAGGATGAAGGCAAAGTTAGAAAATATGTAGAAGTATAAAAGATACTCAATCGAGTTGTTTTTACAACTTATGTAAGGTTGGAAAATGGATTTATATATAATTAAAGGATGTGGCTGATAATGGAGAATCATCAATGGGACAATGAGATATTTGATGCAATTGAACAAGAGAAACAGCGCCAAGAACAGAATATTGAATTGATAGCGTCTGAGAATTTTGTTTCGCAAGCTGTATTGTCTGCTCAAGGAAGTATAATAACGAATAAATACGCTGAGGGATATCCTGGGAAAAGATACTATGGTGGTTGTGAGTACATAGATGTTATAGAGAATTTAGCAATTGAGCGAGCAAAAAAATTGTTTAACGCAGAGTATGCAAATGTACAACCTCATTCTGGTTCAAGTGCAAATATGGCAGCTTATAATGCTTTATTGGAACCTGGAGATATTGTTTTAGGAATGGATCTAACCCATGGTGGACACCTGACGCACGGTTCTCCTGTAAACTTCAGCGGTAAAACGTATCATTTTGTACCTTATGGAGTGGACAAAGAAACTGAACAAATTGATTATGATAAGGTACGTGAATTAGCTGTCCAACATAAGCCAAAGCTGATCATCGCAGGAGCGAGTGCTTATCCAAGAACTATTGATTTTAAGATATTCCGTGAAATCGCAGATGAAGTAGGAGCTTATTTTATGGTGGATATGGCTCACATTGCTGGTTTAGTAGCAACTGGAGTGCACCAAAATCCAATCCCTTATGCTGATGTGGTAACAACGACTACCCATAAAACATTACGCGGGCCGCGTGGCGGAATGATTCTAGCAAAAGAAAAATTTGCGAAAAAATTGAACAGTGCTATTTTCCCGGGAATTCAAGGTGGTCCGTTAGAACATGTCATCGCCGGTAAAGCAGTAGCTTTGAAAGAAGCCATGCAAAGTGATTTTAAAGGATATACGCAACAAATAGTAGAAAATGCACAAGCTATGGTTGAAGTTTTTAATCAGTCTAAAGCACGGTTGATTAGTGGTGGAACGGATAACCATTTGTTATTAATAGATGTACGCGATTTTGATTTGAATGGTAAACAAGCTGAAAGATTATTGGATGAAGTAGGAATAACGGTAAATAAAAACACTATTCCTTTTGAAGAGTTGAGTCCCGTGAAAACCAGTGGTATAAGAATCGGTACACCGGCTATTACATCTCGCCATTTTGACACGGAAGATTCTAAAAAAGTTGCAGCATTGATCGTAGAAACGTTAGAAGCTAAAGACGATTCTGAAAAATTGGCTGAAATTAAGCTAGAAGTTAGAAATTTAACCGCAAAACGTCCTTTGTACTCTGTACAGTGAGAACGGCTTCTAATAGGCAGCTTTTCATAAGGTGTTCTGGTTGTAATAAAGAAAGCCTACAGGTAAAATAATATATGAGAATTTATTTATTTTTCTGGTAAACAAAGAATATTCTAGTATAATTGGTATGTTTGAATGAAAATTTCCAAGGGGGCAAAAAAATGGCAAAACTTGAAGTAATGGATCATCCATTGATCCAACATAAGTTAACTATTATTAGAGACAAAAATACAGGAACTAAGGTTTTTAGAGAAGTGGTCAACGAAATCGCCCGCTTGATGGCATATGAAGTTTCAAGAGATATGCCGTTACATGATGTTGAAATCGAAACACCTTTAGTTAAAAGTGTCCAAAAAGAAATATCAGGAAAGAAAGTTGCTATTATTCCTATCTTACGTGCAGGTTTAGGAATGGTGGATGGTATGTTGGACTTAATCCCAGCAGCTAAAGTAGGACATGTGGGGATGTATCGCGATCATGAAACTTTTGAACCAGTTGAGTATTTTGTGAAATTGCCTTCTGATATCAAAGAGCGTCAATTACTTGTTGTAGATCCAATGTTAGCTACAGGCGGATCCGCTATTGCAGCAATTGATTCATTGAAAAAACGTGGTGGTTCATCTATAAAATTTGTTTGTTTAGTAGCAGCTCCAGAAGGGGTGAAAGCATTACAAGAGGCTCACCCTGATGTTGACATTTACACGGCTTCTTTAGATGAAAAATTAAATGAAGATGGTTATATTTTACCGGGTTTAGGAGATGCAGGCGATCGTTTATTCGGCACTTTATAATGTGCAAAAACCAGAAATTGATATCTATCAGTTTTTGGTTTTTTCTGTAATTTATGGAGAAAACGGTTTAAAAGTTTGTGAAAAAGCAAGTGGTTGATTGCTTAAAAACGTTTTTATACCAGTAGTTGAGAGTATTTATTTAAAATTCACATAATTTCTTTGAAATTAAATTAACTTGGTGGTATGATGGCAATTGTCTGATAGGATAGGAAAATAATGATTTAAAATTTCCCGATTTTATCAGAAGAAATTTCTATTATAAAGATTGATTCTTGAGAAAGAAGGTGAAAGTATTGGAACACGAAACATTGATTGTGGATTTAATGGGTTTGAAATTTGATGTCACTACAACATTAGTAACAGTTGCATCGTGTATAATCGTTTTTTCGGTTGTTTTTATTTGCACACGCAACTTACAACTTAAACCAACAGGTAAACAAAACTTTATTGAGTGGATCATCGATTTTGTAAACAATATCGTATCAACATCTATCCCAGGAAAGCGTGGAGACCGTTTTAAACTACTTGGATTTACATTGTTTTTATTTGTATTTGTTTCCAACATGCTAGGTTTGCCTTTGGTGTTAGTTATAAATGATATCCAGTGGTGGAAGAGTCCTACTGCCGATCCAATTGTAACCTTATCATTGGCGATGATGGTTATTTTGATGTCGCATTTCTTCGGGGTTCAAGAACAAGGATTTAAAAACTATTTCTTAAATAGTTATATACGTCCGGTACCGTTCTTGTTGCCTATAAAACTGTTCGAAGAATTTACAAATACGTTGACACTCGCTCTGCGTTTATATGGAAATATATTTGCTGGAGAAATATTGATTGGTTTAATCGCTAGTTTATCTAACAGTTTTGGTGCAGTAACTTGGATTGTAGGAGTACCTCTTCAAATAGCATGGCAAGCCTTCTCTGTATTTATAGGAAGTATCCAAGCGTTTGTTTTTACTACTTTAAGTATGGTTTACATTTCTCATAAAATTGGTCATGAAGAAACAGTCGAACACAAAGAATATGTCGAAACAAATTAGTTTATAAATAAAAAATGATTGTTACAAACAAGGAGGAAATTAGTATGAATTTAATAGGAGCAGCAATCGCAGTTGCAGGAGCAGCAATTGGAGCGGCACTTGGATCAAGTCGTGTTATTTCAAAAACAGTGGAGTCTATTGCACGTCAACCAGAAATGAAAGGTGAGTTACAAACCTTAATGTATATCGGTGTTGGTTTAGTAGAGGCCATCCCAATTATGGGTGTAGTTATTGCGTTTATTCTAGTATTTCAATAATAACTGCATAGAAAAAAATAATATCTAAATAAATATGATTGTCGAAAGAAGAGACGAAGCTTATGTAATATTTGGGTAAAATGGGAGGAGCAACACGGAATGTTCAACCAATTAGCTATAGGTGCCGCAACTAGCGCAGGTAACACACTAGTAGTACTTATTTCTTTCTTAATTTTACTACTGTTATTAAAGAAATTTGCATGGAAGCCAGTTACGGAAATGATGGAAAGACGTTCAGAAACGATTGCCAATGATTTGGATAATGCAAAAAATGCCAAAGAAGAAGCTAGTCGTTTGGCGACTGAGCAACAAAATAAATTAGCAGATATGCAAAAAGAGTCAGCAATCATTATTCAACAAGCACAAACGAATGCAGCTAAAATCGAAAAAGATTTGATCGAAGAAACAAAGATGTCTATTGCTCAAATGAAAAAGCAAGCTAAATTGGATATTGATTTTGAGAGAAAAAGTGCACTAGATGAGGCTAAAAATGAAATTAGTCTATTGTCTCTTCAAATAGCTGAAAAATTGATTGGAAAAGAGATTGATAATCAAACACATGCTCAATTAGTCGATGAATTTATCGAAAGGTTGGCTGATTCCAATGAAACTGAATAGAAATATGAATGACAGACAATTAGCACGCACTTTTTATGAGGATGCTCAAGAAAAAGGCCAATTGGACGTTGTTTTTGATAATATGATGGATGTCCGTCAGATTTTACAGAATAATCCTGAATTAGGGGCTTTTTTCGACAGTAGAGCTATCGAAAAATCAAGTAAAGAAAAAGTCATGCATGATCTGTTACAAAGTTTTTCTGAATTAACTAAAAGTTTTATTCACACTATTTATAATTATCAAATGATGAGTGAATTAAATTTTATTGTGAATGAATTTGAAAAAATTTACGATTACCATAACCGGACAGTAGTCGCAAAAGTAACCACTGCGGTTCCTTTAACAGAAGATCAAAAACAACGTTTAGTGGATACTTTTGCTAAAAAAATGAAAGCAAATAAAGTTATTTTCAATGAATTTGTGGAGCCGGAGATTTTAGGCGGCGTCATTATCGAAACAGAAGATCAAGTTATTGATGGTAGTGTACGTTTCAATTTTGAAAAATTGAAAAAACAAATTCTTTGATTCAGAATGAAGTTAAAGAGGTGAGAAGTAAATGGGCAAGAAAGCTGAAGAAATTAGTACGCTTATAAAAAGTCAAATCGAAGGTTATCGTAATGAGCTAGTTATTGATGAAGTTGGAACAGTTAGTTACGTAGGGGATGGAATCGCTCGAGCTTTTGGGTTGAAAAATGTAATGTCAGGAGAACTTGTCGAATTTTCGAATGGCGTTTATGGAATGGCTCAAAACTTAGAAGTAGATGACGTAGGTATTATTATATTAGGAGCATTTGATGGAATACGTGAAGGGGATAAGGTGAAACGTACTGGACGTATCATGGAAGTTCCAGTAGGGGAAGAACTTATCGGACGTGTTGTTGATCCACTAGGCCAACCTGTTGACGGCCTTGGAGATATCCAGACTTCTCAAACACGTGAAATTGAAACAGAAGCTCCTGGAGTAATGCAGCGCCAATCTGTAAAAGAACCTTTGCAAACAGGAATCAAAGCTATAGATGCTCTTGTTCCTATTGGAAGAGGCCAACGTGAATTGGTTATCGGTGACCGTAAAACTGGTAAAACGAGCTTAGCTATCGATACTATTTTGAATCAAAAAGGGAAAGATACTATTTGTATTTATGTAGCTATCGGTCAAAAAGAATCTACTGTTCGGTCTCAAGTAGAAGCGTTGAGACGTTATGGTGCTTTAGATTACACAATCATTGTAACAGCTAGTGCATCTCAACCTGCACCATTACTTTATATTGCACCTTATTCAGGATTAGCTATGGGTGAAGAGTTTATGTACAACGGAAAACATGTTTTGATTGTATTTGATGATTTAAGTAAACAAGCAGCAGCTTATCGAGAACTTTCTTTGCTGTTGCGTCGTCCTCCAGGTCGTGAAGCATATCCAGGAGATGTCTTCTATTTGCATTCTCGTTTATTAGAGAGAGCAGCAAAATTAAGCGATGACTTAGGCGGCGGTTCTATGACAGCTATTCCTTTTGTAGAAACTCAAGCGGGAGATATTTCAGCTTATATCCCGACAAATGTGATCTCCATTACAGACGGTCAGATCTTCTTGGAAAATGAATTGTTTTATTCAGGAGTAAGACCTGCTATAGCAGCTGGTTTATCTGTATCTCGTGTTGGTGGATCAGCTCAAATAAAAGCGATGAAAAAAGTCTCTGGTACTTTGCGTTTAGACTTAGCTAGTTATAGAGAATTAGAGTCGTTTACTCAATTTGGATCTGATTTAGATGCAGCTACTCAAGCAAAATTAAATCGAGGACAAAGAACAGTGGAAGTTTTAAAACAAGATTTGCATAATCCCATTCCTGTTGAAAAACAAGTCATGATTTTTTATGCTTTGACACATGGATTCCTCGATTCGATTCCTGTACGTTCGCTAAGAAGCTATGAGAAACAATTGTATCTATTCT
Source organism: Desemzia sp. RIT 804 (assembly GCF_016892605.1). Lineage (GTDB taxonomy): Bacteria > Bacillota > Bacilli > Lactobacillales > Carnobacteriaceae > Desemzia. The sequence continues at coordinate 175,146 of NZ_JAFEMV010000002.1, read as the reverse complement.
TAGATAATCAACATAATGAAGTATTGACAGAAATTCAAGAAACAAAAGATTTACCTGCTGAAGAGACTTTAGATGCAGTCTTGACAGAATTCAATACAACATTTAACGCAACTTATACTGACATCAATCGCTAAAAGAGGATCCTAATTTAAGGCGGTGAATAAAAGTGGCAGAATCCTTACAAGATATTAAAAAACGTATTCAATCAACTAAAAAAACAAGTAATATCACCAAAGCTATGCAAATGGTTTCAGCAGCAAAGTTAGGTAAACAAGAGCAACTGAATAAAGGGTTTCAAATTTATTCTGCTAAGGTTAGAGAAATGGTTGTTCATCTAGCTCAAACTCAATTAGCGTTAATGGAAGATTCAGACCTTATTGGTACAAACTCTCCTTCGAACATTAATTTTCATGATATGTTGATTGAGCGTCCAGTAAAGAAAACGGGTTATATCATCATTAGTTCGGATACTGGATTGGCAGGAGCGTATAACAGTTCGGTCATTAAAACGACCATTGACATGATCCAACGAGATCATCAGTCTCCAGATGAGTATATTTTTATGGCTATAGGTCGAACAGCTGCCGAATTCTTTAAGAATCGTGGTATGAACGTTGTCTATGAATTAGACAACTTGAGTGATCAGCCGGCATTTGATGAAATACGTGCAGTAGCACGGCAAATCGTGGAAATGTATAAAAATGAAGTATTTGATGAGCTGTATCTTTGCTACAATCATCATGTAAACACAATTACATTCCAATACCGAGCTGAAAAAATATTGCCATTAACAGATTTAGATGTTTCTGAAGCAGATAGATTAGAGTTTGAACAAGATTACATTTATGAGCCTTCCAAAGAAGAAATCTTAGATATACTGTTGCCGCAATATGCTGAAAGTTTGCTATATGGTGCAACTTTAGACGCGAAAACTGCTGAACATGCAGCTCGTATGACGGCAATGAAAGGCGCAACAGATAACGCGAAAAATATTATCGATGATTTGTCGATAAAATACAATCGTGCTAGACAAGCCACTATAACAGAAGAAATTACCGAAATTATAGGTGGATCAGAAAGTTTAAAATAGAAATTAATTTGAATTATGGTAAGCGAATGGGAGGAAGATGAATGAGTACTGGTCATATTGTGCAAGTAATTGGTCCGGTTGTCGATGTAGAATTCCCGTTAAACGGAACTCTTCCTGAAATCAACCATGCTTTAGTAGTTGAAAAAGCAACCAATGAACATTCAAGTAACAATTCGGACTCATCTCAAAAGGAAGAAACGGTTATTTTAGAGGTTTCTTTACAACTTGGGAATGGAGTAGTACGTACTATCGCAATGGAATCTACCGATGGACTGCAAAGAGGGATGCAGGTGAAAGATACAGGAAATCCAATCTCTGTACCTGTTGGAGAAGAAACATTGGGACGTATGTTCAACGTTCTAGGGGAACCAATTGATCAAAAAGGGTCTTTCAATGAAAATACTAGACGAGATCCGATTCACCGGACAGCTCCTTCTTTTAATGAGTTAGAAGCCAGCACATCTATTTTGGAAACTGGAATCAAAGTTATTGATTTACTTGCACCTTATTTAAAAGGTGGGAAGATTGGGTTATTCGGTGGAGCTGGTGTTGGGAAAACGGTTTTGATTCAAGAATTGATTCACAACATTTCAGAAGAGCACGGTGGAATCTCTGTTTTTGCTGGAGTAGGAGAGCGAACTCGTGAAGGAAATGATCTTTATTTTGAAATGATCGATTCTGGAGTTATCGAACGTACAGCTATGGTGTTTGGTCAAATGAACGAGCCGCCAGGTGCGCGGATGCGTGTTGCTTTAACTGGTTTGACAATGGCAGAATATTTTAGAGATGAAGCTGGTCAAGATGTTTTGCTCTTCATCGATAATATTTACCGGTTTACACAAGCTGGATCAGAAGTATCTGCTTTACTCGGTCGTATGCCTTCAGCAGTTGGTTACCAACCAACGTTAGCAACTGAGATGGGACAATTGCAAGAGCGTATCACTTCTACAACCAGAGGATCAATTACTTCCATCCAGGCTATTTATGTGCCTGCGGATGATTATACAGACCCCGCACCGGCAACAACATTTGCCCATTTGGATGCTACTACAAACTTGGAACGTCGTTTAACAGAACAAGGGATTTATCCAGCAGTTGACCCATTAGCTTCTTCATCAAGTGCTCTTTCTCCAGAAATTGTGGGAGAAGAACATTACGAAGTTGCAACAGAAGTCCAACATATCTTACAACGTTACCAAGAGTTGCAAGATATCATTGCAATTTTAGGTATGGATGAATTATCGGATCATGAAAAAATCGTTGTATCCAGAGCACGTAGAATTCAATTATTCTTATCTCAAAACTTCCATGTAGCGGAAGCATTTACTGGAATACCTGGTTCTTATGTACCTGTAGCTGAAACAGTCAAAGGTTTTAAGGAAATTTTAGATGGACGTTATGATGACCTTCCAGAAGATGCATTCCGAAATGTCGGAAGAATTGAAGAAGCAGTTGAAAAAGCAAGCAAAATGAAGTACTAATCCACTAAAGAAAAGGTACTGTTTAAAAGTCATTAAAGTAAGACAGTGCTTTTCAAAGAGGAGGAATGACGAATGGCGGAATTACGTGTGCAAATAGTCGCGCCATCAGGAGTTATATACGATCATAGAGCTTCTATGGTGAGTGCTAGAGCAGTAGATGGAGATATCAGTATTTTACCTAACCATACTCCTATAATTGTTCCTTTGGCTATTCATGCTGTTCGTATAAAACGAATATCCATTGATTCAGAAGATTGGGTGGCTGTAAATGGCGGAGTATTAGAAGTTCGAAATAATATTTGTTCTATTGTAGCAGATAGTGCTGAAAGAGCTCGAGATATTGATATCGAAAGAGCCTTTGAAGAAAAACATCGTGCTGAAGAAAATATGCAACGCCTATCTGGTATTAAATCCAACCAGGATTATAAACGTGCCTCTATATCTTTACACAAAGCGCTTAATCGGATCAATGTATCGAAAAACAAAAGGTTATAACCTGAATTTACGAAACTACCAAAAAATGGGAAACTCCTTTTTTGGTAGTTTTTTTTGACTCTAAAATATCTACATGAAAGGACAACTATATAGGTAGATACATAAAACGAAAAAGAACAGTATGAGTTTATTAGAATTTAATGTAAATTGATTAAAAAATTACTATTGATAACGTTATCACAAACAAGTTTCATGTAAAAAGATTACAATTATGTTATTATTTGTGAGAAGAGAGAGGTAGATGACTAATGAATTTTATTGGTATCCAAGCAGCCGGCACATTAATATCCCATATCATTTTTATACTATTGACTTTTTGGGCGTTACAAGCTGTTCGTGTAGAAAAAATAATACGAAAGTATCATGTCAGTCAAGCGAAAGTGCTTTATTTATTAGTTTCTATTGCAATTGGCTATTTGGTGAGTACATTTTTTATTGAGTTTATTCTATCTTCACAAAACTTACTCTTTCTTCTTGAATAATTAATTCGTGATAACTTTATGACAAACGCTGATTTCAATTGTTTTATACATTTTGCCTATGCTATAATGCACAAAGTTGTATGGATTTGTTTTTGGTTCTAGAGTTTATTTCTAGAGAAATCCGGAAGGCAACTCATATTCGGAGGGATACAAAAAATGGAAAAAATTATTGTTCGGGGAGGCAAACGCCTCGAGGGTACGGTTAAAGTTGAAGGCGCAAAAAATGCTGTCTTACCTATCTTAGCTGCTTCTATCTTAGCAAGTGAAGGACAAACAAAATTAACTAATGTTCCTATTTTATCAGACATTTTCACTTTAAACCAAGTATTGAGACACCTAAATTTAGATGCTGATTTTAATCAAAATAAAAAAGAAATTATTTTAGACGCTACAAAAGAATTGCATTTTGAAGCGCCTTTTGAGTACATGAGTAAAATGCGTGCTTCTATTGTGGTAATGGGACCTTTATTGGCTCGTTTAGGTCATGCAAAAGTAGCTTTACCAGGAGGATGTGCAATTGGTACAAGACCAATTGATTTGCATTTAAAAGGATTTGAAGCAATGGGAGCTAAAATCAATATCGAGAGCGGTTATATTGAAGCTTTTGCGGATCAATTACATGGAGCTCATATCTACTTAGATTTTCCTAGTGTTGGGGCAACCCAAAATATTATGATGGCAGCTACTTTAGCGGAAGGGGTAACGACTATTGAAAACGTAGCTCGTGAACCAGAAATAGTTGATTTAGCTATTTTCTTAAATCGTATGGGAGCTAAAGTTGTTGGTGCTGGTACGGAAACGATTCGTATTGAAGGGACAAAAGAACTACACTCAGCCACTCACAGTATCATTCCTGATCGTATTGAAGCAGGTACTTTCATGGTAGCAGCTGCTGTAACCAATGGAGATATCTTTATTGAAGATGCCATTCCAGAGCACAACAAACCATTGATCTCAAAATTGAAAGAAATGGGTGTCGGCTTTGAAATGCATTCAAAAGGTATGCGTGTCATTGGACCTAAAACGTTAAAATCTACTGATGTAAAAACGATGCCGCATCCTGGTTTCCCAACAGATATGCAAGCGCAAATGACTGTAGCTCAAGTTCTTGCAAAAGGTACGAGTGTAATGAAAGAGACTGTATTTGAAAATAGATTTATGCATATGGAAGAATTACGTCGTATGAATGCTGATTTCAAAGTAGATGGACAAACTATTATTATACCAGGAAGCGCAGAGTTACAAGGAGCAGAAGTTTCGGCTACTGATTTGAGAGCTGCTGCAGCTTTGATCCTGGCTGGATTAGTTTCTAAAGGATACACAACTGTGACGCATTTGGAACATTTAGATCGTGGCTATTATCAGTTCCACCAAAAGCTAAAAAAATTAAATGCAGAAGTTATTCGTGTAGATGATTCAGTTCAAAGTGAAAATCCAGAAAAAGAATTATTTAACTTATTTTCGTAGAATCAGTTCTTATTTAGTTTATTGAGTAAAATAAGTGAAAAACAAAACGACAATGACTGGGAGTAGATGCCTGATCGTTGTCGTTTTGTTAAGTTGGTCTCTTTCTTAAACGTATCGTAGGGTCAGAAATGGTACAGTATTATTACATTTACAATAAATTTTAAAACGTCTTTTCCTATTAATTTGTTTTGTGCTATAATTTGTTAGATGGTTACATTTACTATTGTCACCATGTTTAATAATGGCCTGAGAGGAGAACAAAACAAATGGCTAAAGATATTGGAATAGATTTAGGAACTGCCAATGTGTTAATCCACGTAAAAGGAAAAGGGATCGTTTTAAACGAGCCTTCAGTGGTTGCTATCGATGTAACGACTAAGAAAGTATTAGCAGTCGGAGAAGAAGCGTACTTAATGGTAGGACGTACACCTGGTAACATAAAAGCTATTCGTCCATTAGAAGGCGGAGTTATAGCTGATTTTGATACTACAGAAGCAATGCTAACTCATTTTATTGATAAATTGAATGTTAAAGGCTTTTTATCGAAACCGAATATTTTAATTTGCTGTCCAACAAATATCACTGCTATCGAGCAAAAAGCGATTATTGAAGCAGCTGAAAAAAGTGGCGGTAAGAATGTGTTCTTAGAAGAAGAGCCTAAAGTAGCAGCTATTGGTGCTGGAATGGATATTTTCCAACCAAGTGGAAACATGGTGATCGATATCGGTGGCGGTACAAGTGATATTGCTGTATTGTCAATGGGCGGAATCGTTACAAGCCGTTCAATAAAAGTAGCTGGTGACACATTGGATAATGAGATTATTCAATACGTCAAGAAAACTCATAAACTATTGATTGGTGAACGTACAGCTGAAACGATCAAGAAAGAAATTGGAACAGTCTTTAAAGGGCGTCGTGATGATTCAATGGAAGTTCGTGGACGTGATATGGTGTCAGGTTTACCTAGAACGATAACGATCACTTCTAATGAAGTGCAAGTAGCTACAGCAGATCCAATGATGCAAATTGTTGAAGTGGCTAAAGTTGTTCTAGAGCAAACTCCTCCAGAATTATCTGCCGATATTATTGATCGCGGAATTATTTTAACTGGTGGTGGAGCTTTATTGGATGGCATTGAACAGTTATTTACAGAAGAATTAAAAGTTCCTGTATTTACTGCAGAACAGCCATTAGATTCCGTTGCATTAGGAACAGGGATTCTATTAGAAAATATGTCTAAAAAGAATCGCAGATTTTAAATTCGTACTAAAGAGGTGAAACAATGACTAAGAAGAAAATTTTAATCGATATGTTGTCTTTTGTGTTGAAAATTATGCTTGTCATTGTATTGATCGCCCTGGCGTTTATTATTGGAGCAATGGTTGGCTATGGAGTACTTGGAGATGGAGAGCCTGCTGGAATTTTTGATCCAGCTATTTGGGAAAATATCTTTAATTACTTTAAAAGTCCAACTATCATTAACTAACGCAAAAACCTAAACTTGATCTTAGATACACTTATCTTTTTAGCTAAGTGTGTATAAGGTCTCTTTTTTTTCTTTGGATAAATTAACGAACTTTTCTTTTTTTTACATATACTACAGTATCAATAAAAAAATAGGAGGGTTCAAATGAATCAAGTGAGTGTGATAGGAAGAATAGTGAGAGATATTGAGTTAAAAGACTTAGGAGAGGGGAAACAGGTAGTCAATAATACCATAGCTATTCCGATGACGTTTAAAAAAGACAGTGGTCAAGACACTGATTTTATTCCTATTGTAGCTTGGAATAAGACTGCTGTTCTGTTGCACAAGTACTGCAAAAAAGGAAATCTTATTGGATTAACAGGAAGGATGCAATCTAGATCCTATCTTAATAAAGAAAATGAGACGGTTTACGTTGTCGAGTTGGTAGTGAATACTGTTCAGTTTTTATCCAATAAAGCAAAAGAAGACATAAGCCACTCTAATCAGCCAGTTCAAATACCTGACACTCCAATTTTTCAAACAACAGAAAACGCAGCAACAACTACAAATGCAGGGAACTAAAGGCTGTTGGTGAAGTGAATAATGAGGAGTGAGGGGAATGCTCACTCCTCATTATTATTATCTATAAAATCTTTATCAATTTTCTTTTTCTTTAAATGATAAATATAGAGACCAAACGCCTAATAAAAATAAAATTATTGCGTAAACGTAAAAAGATGACTTAATTTCTCCAACAAGATAAATGTGCATCCAAAAAGCACAACAAATAGCAATAACCCCACTTAAGAATTTCATATTCCGCCCTCCTAAAACGCTTTCAACCACTAATATATTATAACGCAAGTTACAAAATTTGGATACTTTTTATAAAAAAACTAATTAGATCTCTCTATTGACGCTGATTTGTTTCTTTAGAAGTATATGAAAATAGAGTATAATGGAGAGAAAGCTAGATGGAAGAGGGGATATTTTGAAAATTTTGATGATTGAAGATAATACATCTGTAGGCGAAATGATGGAAATGTTTTTCCAAAAAGAAAATTGGCAAGCTGATTTTATACAAGATGGAAAAGAAGGTCTTGAAAAGTTCATGGAAGAGAAAGACCAATGGGATTTAGTTATTTTAGATTTAAATCTGCCTAGTATGGACGGTATGCAAATTTGTCGTGAAATACGAAAGGTCTCTGTATCTGTACCCATTATTATGCTGACAGCCAAAGATACTGAAAGTGATCAGGTTATTGGACTGGAAATGGGAGCAGATGATTATGTTACAAAACCTTTTAGTCCGTTAACACTCATAGCACGTATAAAGGCCCTACACAGAAGAGCTGATTTAGGTCTAGAAGAAACAGAAAAAAATACTCCTTCAGAATTTGAGATCGAAACAACGTATTTAAAAATCAATAAAAAGACAAGAGAAGCTTTTCTATATGAGAAACCGATAGAGGGATTGACTCCAAAAGAATTTGAATTGTTGTATACAATGGCAAATAGTCCAAAACAAGTTTTTTCCAGAGAACAATTACTCGCAATCGTTTGGGATTATGAATATTTTGGAGATGAAAGAACTGTTGATGCACATATTAAAAAATTGCGTCAGAAAATTGACAAAAATGGGCCTCAAGTCATTCAGACTGTGTGGGGAGTAGGGTATAAGTTTGATGATTCAGAAATCAGATTTTAAAGCGGTGAAAGGCTGTCGAACAAGGAGGTTTGTTAATTGATGAAAATGAAATATTTTTACCAACAAATGCTAGCCTTCTTTGTAGTGATGATTACACTATTGATAATTATGACCATTATATTTTTGGAATTCACACGCAATTCCACTTATCATGATACAGAAGAGTTGTTATTTGGTTACGCAGAAGCATTGGTAGATGGAGACTTACAAGAAGATCAACTTGAGGACGCTCAATTTGTGTTGCAAAATCAAGATGTTGTCGTCACTGTTTTTAATAGTGGGAATCAAATGGTTTATCCATCCACTCAAGTTCCTTATTCTAGCGGAATATCTGATGAGAATTTTGCACAGTTGAAAAATGGAGAGAGAATCACGTTAACTGTTCAGAACAAAGACTTTTTTGGTAATCACGTCGACATTGCGTTGGTTTATTTACCGTTCTTTTCTCAAACAAACGGTAACTTTGCAGGTTTTATAGGAATCAGTTCTCCTATCAGTGGCATTGAAGATAGTTTAAGAGAGATGCGCAGCAATCTCTTCACAGCATTCATTATCTCTTCTTTAGGAGCTATTGTGATTGCTTTATTTTTTGCGCGTTATCAGGTTGGCCGTATCAATCGTCTTAGAAACGCTACTCATCGAGTAGCCAAAGGAGATTTTGATGTTCACTTGGAGAGCAGCGGCCAAGATGAATTTGATGACTTAGCGAAAGATTTTAATAGTATGGCACAGTCTTTACAAGAGTCACAAGAAGAAATTGAGCGTCAAGAGGACCGGAGAAGACAATTCATGGCGGATGCAGCTCATGAGATGAGAACACCTTTGACAACCATCAATGGTTTGCTAGAAGGGCTGGAGCATGACATGATTCCAGAAAATCAAAAGATGAGAAGTATACAATTGATGCAAAACGAGACTCGTCGTTTGATTCGCTTAGTAAATGAGAACCTGGATTATGAAAAAATACGTTCCAATCAAATTTACTTAAGAAAGCAATCTTTTAATGCACATCATGCGCTGGGAACGATCGTTGAACAGTTGAAAGGAAAAGCAGAGACGGCCAATAATCAGCTTCAGTTTAGTTGTTCTGAAGAACTAGAGATTTATGCTGATTATGATCGTTTTGTACAAATCATTGTTAATTTAGTTCAAAATGCGATTCAATTTACTGAGGATGGTTTGATAAGTATCACTGCTGAAAAAGAACTAGAGGGAAGTATCATTACTATTACAGATACAGGAATTGGAATGACCGAAGAGGAAGTTCGGAATATTTGGGAACGGTATTATAAAGCTGATGCTTCCAGGAAAAACACACAATATGGGGAATCTGGACTTGGTCTAGCAATCGTTCATCAATTAGTCCAATTACATGGCGGGAAAATTACTGTAGAAAGTGAAGTAGGAAAAGGCAGTACTTTTACCATTCTTTTTCCAGCTAAATCTAAGCTAACTATTCCAAGTCAACAATAAAAGCAATCTATATAAGACCAAAGAACCAGGAATTTTATCCTGGTTCTTTGGTCTTAATATAGATAGAACTAACTAAGGATTTAAAAATGCTAGGATACAGATAAAAGAGGATCTAAGAAAATAGTCTCGTCACACTTTTGTACAATAGTGTTATTGGACGTGTGAATCAAAATTGTGCACTTTTGCTGTTGACAAATATATTTTAAAAAAAGAGTGATCTCTTTAACATCTTCTTCAGGTAAGTTACTTAACCAATTATCGACTAAAATAATTTTAGTGTGGCAAAGGGAGTGTGTGATCAATTGTATTTTCAAAACTGTTTCTAGGGAAAGATCAATCAGCGGTATTGCAGATAAATCATCTAAATCGATACCAACCTCTTCAAAAGCATCCTCTAGAATTTGTTCTTTATGTTTATTCTTTGGATAAGCAATTGAGTAAGCCAGTAAAATATTTTCTTTTACGCTTAAATAATCAATTACTATAGGCTTTTGAAGCAACGTACCAGGGTACATACCTAGTTGCTGTTTGAACAATTCTAGTACTTTTTGAAAGGGAAACTTAGTAGACGAAATAGCGTACAATTGTGGTTTTAATTGTTGCAGCTTGTCTTGTGGGATAGATTCTTTCTTTTGCATAAAATACACTCCTTACATTGTTCAGCTAATGACAAATAAATGAGAAACAACCACAGAAAAAATCAGAACACGTTTTTCTTTTTCACATAAAAAATAACATAATTTGAAAAATAGATCAGGCAGTAAGAAAGAGCATTTAAAAAAGAAACGACAATAGGAAATTGATGACGGATAGCTAAGTCGAATAAACGTTCATTTTTAGTGCTAATTAAAAATGGACGTATATGAAAACGTGTGAAGCCATGCTCATCAAGAATCGATGTAGACTGAGAAGTCGATTGGATGGTTGTATTTTCTATCTTAGTTGGTTGACTTACTAGAATAGAGGTTTCTATCCGTGATAAGAATAGAAACAACTGAGAATGAAAAAAGACATAAAGAATAAATAGACTCATTAAAGCTATATTTAATAGGATAAGTTGTTCGATCGAGATTTGATGACATAATTTGCTGGTTTGCTCATTCAGCAATAAATAAGAGCGATATTCTTGTTTTCGAAAACGAAACAAGATGAACTGAATACAAAGGGTACTGATAAAACCTATAAAGATAAAGACGATGAAAAAAAGTCTCGTATTTAAAAACAAAATGCTCGTTTTGTCCATTAACTCTTCAAAAGGTTTGGCATATAGGGAGGTATCATATGCTCTGATAGTACTTATAGTACTACTGAGCTGCTCAGTAGAAGTAAGTAAATACAACATAAAGCAGCCTAAAAGCAGCAAACAGCTTAAGAAGATAAAGTCATAAAAAAATAATATGCTGGTAGCTATACGATGATGCCGCATACTTTTTAGTGCTCGTCCTAAAAGAGACATTCTGCAGATACTCCTTTCTACAACCTTCATTTTATATTGTAAAGAAATAATATGAAAAAGGTATGAAGAGAGCGTGGAGAAAAAAACGTTCAACCAGTATTTTTTATAAAGTGTTTACAAGCCAAGAACAAAAAAGAGGCAGGACTGTTGTCCTACCTCCGAATAACGAATAACGATTTTTTATTCTTCTAGTGAATTTTCTTCACCATCAAGTGTTCCAGTTGGTTCTGAATCAACTGATTCTTGAGGATCTGTTGCTAGTTCAGGTGCATTTGTCTTATACAAAGGAACAGTTGATTGATTCTCGTTTAAGTTATATAAACTTGTTGAATTTTCACCAAGACTCTCGTTCAGTTGTTTTAAACGCTCCATTTGATTCATATAATTATAATTGTAATCAGAAATGTCATCTGCTACCAATCCTTCAGGAGTATAGAAACGCAATAAGTCACTTTGAAGAATGCTATCTGACGTACTTAATTGAGATGTTGCTTTTTCTTTTAATGCTTCCACTTCAACAAGTACTTCTTCTGATGGTTCAGTAATGACTTCACCAGTTTTAGTATCGTAAATAACGGATCCATTTAAAGTGTACTTAGGAGATATTACATCGCCATTTCTAAAGGCAACCGTTTCGTCATGGTCTTGTGAGAATAGATCATTCCCCATCAATACATAGTCATTTGTTTCGATTCCTAATAAGTGAAGCATAGTTGGAAGCATATCTACTTGACCACCATAAGTGTCAAAAACTTCTCCTTTTCCAGTACCAGGGATGTGGTAGATAGCAGGAACTTTCTGCATCATAGCATTGTCATAACCAGACCATTCTTCAGGATTTTCACCTAATAATGGGGCTAATGTTTTATTACGTGCATTTGAAATACCATAATGATCTCCATATAAAACGATCATTGAGTTATCATATAAACCTGATTCTTTCAAATAGTTGAAGAATTCTTCAACAGCTTGATCTAAATAACGAGCTGTGACAAAGTAGTTATCAATCGTATTATCACCCGTTGTGGCAGCTGGAATATCAGCGTTCGCTTCATCTAAAGGATAAGGGAAGTGATTGGATACAGTGATAAATTTACTATAAAATGGTTGTGGCAATTGCTCTAGATATTGAATTGATTCTTGGAAGAAGATTTTATCTTTCATTCCATATTCTAGCGTATTTTCTTCAGTAAAAGTATAGTACTCGTCATCGAAGAAATAATCGATGCCCATAGATTTGTACGTATCATCACGATTCCAGAATGAACCAACATTTCCGTGGAACATAGCAGAAGTATAGTCATCTTCGGACCGTAAAATTTGAGAAGCAGATTGGAACGTATTCGCAGAACCATATTGTGTAAATGCTCCGCCTTGAGAAGAGCCAAACAATGAGTTCTCTAATAACATTTCTGAATCGGCTGTTTTACCTTGTCCTACTTGATGGAAGAAGTTTTCAAAACTGTAACTGTCTTCGTTATCAAAAAGGCTGTTGATAAAAGGCGTTACTTCATGCAATTCACCATTTTCGTCTTCCAATTGGTAATTGATCAAGAATTGTTGGAAACTTTCTAAATGGATATAAATCACGTTTCTATCTTTAGCAATACCAAACATTTCGCTGTTTGGTTGAGCATGATGCTCATTAACGTAATTTAAAACTGTTTCCATATCTGACTCATCAGCACTAGCTTTGATTTGGTTCGATTGAGCTGTTTGATAACCATCATAAGCAGTGAAAAAGTTAAGGCCTAAATACTTTACAATATAATTACGGTCAAATGTACGTAAGAGTAATTGTGGACGATCACTTTCAGCTAAAGCTAAATTTCCAGCAAATAAAGTGACACCTAAAGTAGTCATTGCTACGGCATAACGTTTCAATATAGGACGTTTATCCATTTGGACACCGATTCTTTTACTATACATCACGAAAAGCACTATCACGAAATCCAACCAGTAGAGGATATCCTGAGGGCGAAGTAATGCAAAAGCACTGGCTCCTATTCCGTTAGCAACTTTACCAGCACCCAACATAGTAGAAATTGTTAAGAAATCACTGAATTCGCGGTAATAGAGAACATTTGCGTACAATAGTATGCTTGTTAAGAAATAGACGACGAATAATGCTGCATAAGCTTTCTTAGGCTTAGAAAAGTAAAGAGCAATAGAAAATAAAAAGACTGTGGTCGCAATGGGATTAATCAATAAGATAAATTCCTGCATCAAACCTTCTACACCTAATTCAAATTCAATTTGGTAAACTAAATATGTTTTTACCCAGAAAAGAATTACTGCAAAAGTGAAAAAACCAAGTCGTTTTGAAAGTAATTGTTTTAGTTTTGACACGGTGTTGCCTCCTTTTTGAAAATGTATCAGAGTTCAGCTTACATTTTCAATAAAAACCAAGTAATGGGCTACTTAATTTTTCTGTTTTTTTAATTCTTACATCAACAAATATTTTACAATTAATACACAATATAGTCAATTAAAAGTAGAAAAGTTGAGACTTTAGTAGTATGATAAACCTTTTGGGAACAAGGTTGATAAAAGAATGTTAAAATTTGGTAAACAACCTGTTATAAAGCCACAAAGAATGACATTAGATTATACTTAATATTGTGTCTGTAATACGTTATAATGGTGCTTATGAAAAAGGAGGCTTCTGCTTAAAGTGTTTTTTTTACAAGAGTTATATAATGTTACAGAAGCCCTGGTTGGCGATTGGATCAATCATTTCTATTTGATTGAATTGATTTTTTTTAGCTTAGATCGTTCGCTGCTCTATTTCATGATTTGGTTGATAGGTCGTTTTTTATATTTAAGGCTTCATAAAGACCGATGGCCGATAAGAAAAGTTCGCCGAGAAGTGATTTTAAATGGATTCGTTTTTTATATTCTCTTATTGATCCATTTAACAGTCTTTCGTGGAGAAACAACGTTGTCGTCGGTGACGATTCATCTGCAGCCATTGAGTGTAATCAATTGGGTCCCATTTGTTGAGACGATCAAATTAACGAATGGTCTTTCGATGTTTTCCTATTATTATAATCTCTATGGAAATATTCTTTGGTTTGTACCAATGGGATTTGGAGCAGCTTATTTATTAAGTGAAAAACATTCTTTTCTGCGGACCCTATCTATTGGATTTTTCGTTTCACTTTCCATCGAAGTATTGCAGTATTTATTTGATACAGGTATTACTGATATAGATGATTTGATTTTTAATACTGTTGGAACAATTATTGGGATTTTATTGTTCCAGGCGGTCCAGTGGATCCATACGAAAAGAAAACGTGTAAAAAAAGATACCAATTGAAAAAGAATATCTGTAGGTTTAGTTAAACAGATTAAGTTATACTATATAAAGAAGAAGTATATTAACTGGAATGAGGTTTATGAGTGAAAACAATACAATTAAAACAAAAAGCTGCTCAACGAGTGTTGAAAGGTAATCCTTTATTGGTCAATGAAGACTTTGTAGAACCGCTTAAAGAAAAAGAAGGCACCCTAGTTGAATTGATCGATCAAAAAAACAACTTTGTGGCTACTGCTTATCTTGCTACGCAAAACAAAGGAAACGGCTGGGTATTGACATTAAATCCAAATGAAGTCATTACTGAAAATTTTTATGAACGATTATTCTTACAAGCAGCTGAAGTAAGAGAAGGCTTAAAAGCTGATGAAACAACATCAGCATACCGTTTCTTTAACGGAGAAGGGGATGGCTTAGGCGGATTGACTATCGATATTTATGAAGGATATTATGTCTTTTCATGGTACAGCGAAGGTATTTTTGAACACCATAAAGCGATTTATCGAGCTTTCCAACAAGCGATTCCTGATGCAAAAGGAATTTACCAAAAATTCCGTTACAAACGTCCAGATGGAGTGTTATCGGAATTCGTTTCAGGTCAAGAAGCTCCGGAACCTTTGATTATCCAAGAAAATGGCATTCACTATGCTGTTTATCTAGATGATGGTTTGATGACAGGAATTTTTCTCGATCAGCGTCACGTACGCAATAGTTTGATGGAATATTACTCAGTTGGGAGAAGTGTTTTGAATACGTTCAGTTATACAGGGGCTTTTTCAGTTGCAGCAGCATTAGGCGGAGCTGCTGAGACAGTCAGTGTGGATTTAGCGAAGCGCAGTTTAGCAAAAACAGAAGAACAGTTTGCTGTAAATGGACTAAGCTTGGAGAATCACAAAATTCGTGTTATGGACGTGTTTGATTATTTCAAATATGCAGTTCGTAAAGAGTTGATCTTTGATACGGTTGTAGTGGACCCTCCTAGTTTTGCACGTTCGAAAAAAAGAACATTCAGTGTTGCTAAAAACTATACAGCTTTATTAGAAGATATCATTGATATTACTAGCGATGGCGGAACGATTATAGCATCTACAAACTCTGCAGCGGTTTCTACAAAACGTTTTGAGTCTTTCATAAAAGAAGCATTCGAAAATAAAGAAATGCGGTATAGAATAATTGAAAAACATACACTTCCCGAAGATTTCAAAGTTAATCCTCATTTTAAAGAAGGAAACTATTTGAAAGTGTACATTATCCAAAAAGGTTAGTCTTTAATAGAAAGAAGTGCTTGTAATGGGGAATAAAGCAAAACATCAAAAAACAAATGCGATTCGAATACTTGAAAAAAATGCCATTTCTTTTCAAGTGCATACTTTTCCATGGAGTGAAGATCACTTAGGAGCAGAAGAAGCGATTGAAAAGTTAGCGGTCCCTAAAGAGCAAATTTTTAAAACGCTCGTCACAATAGGTGATAAAACGGGTGTGGTAGTTGCCGTCATTCCTGGCACTAGTGAATTGAATCTAAAGTCTCTAGCTAGGGCTAGTGGAAACAAAAAAATCGAGATGCTCCCTATGAATGCCTTGCTAGAAACTACAGGTTACGTTCGTGGAGGCTGTTCGCCGATAGGAATGAAAAAGAATTTTCCTACTTATTTATCTGCTCAAGCTATCGAAATGGACAGAATAATTGTTTCAGCGGGAAAAAGAGGCATGCAGGTAGAATTAGCATCAAATGATTTGGTTTCCATTACACATGGATCATTTGCAGAAATTGAAGCTGTAAAGTTCTAAAAAACTATCAATAAAAAGAACTCTAACGAATCGATTGAAAAAATCGTTCGTTAGAGTTCTTTTTTGCATTTTTTCACTTCAAATTTTCCCATTTAAATGGCTAATGACTTAAATAATACTGTTTTTTTCTCTTTCGGAACACTTTGAAAATAAGGGTTCCAGTATGCAAAAAAAAGATAATCGTTGAATAGCCCATTAAAGTGAGAAGAAGATTATCTGTTGGGATGTTTAATTCATCGATTAATATTCCTGAAAAGAAGGAAACAAACATTACGGTTATAAAGGTTGTCAAAGATGGTATCCACAGCAATACGGCATTTTTTATAGCAGAGGACCTCTCTTTGCCAATAAAGAAAGAGCCGATAAACAGCAGAGTCAAGGTAAGGCTGAGAAAAATAAAGATATTTTGAAAAGAAGACCAATATAAACGGTAAATAGGATGCATTGTCATTTTCCTTTCTGTGTAAAAGCAGTTGTTGCTGTAAGCGTACACGAGAAAGTCTGATAAAGGAATATACAAAAGACAAAATTAAACAAACCTTTAGAACTGTAAAAAAACTGTCTAAAGGTTTGTAATTTATTCATTTGTCAAAGTGATAATAATAAAGTGTGGTTTATTATTGATGCGTAAAGGAAACAAGCTGTTACCAATTCCGCGGCTGACAACTAGTTTTTGGTGTGTATTTTGAGGACTTTCGTAGATCCCTGAAGTGTAGTCCGGGAAAAAACCTTGTCCTGGGGCAAATAAAGGTCCGATGAACGGCAAGCGAATTTGTCCACCATGTGCGTGTCCGCTAAACGTAATGTCAGGTTGGATAGTTGGATTATCTGTTAGATAAGAGTTAAAGAATTCTGGGTGATGCGCTAAGAGTAAAACAGGCAAACCTTCAATACTCTCTCTTAATGTTACGTCAGATATTCGACTCCAATCTTCCAACCCAACGATAGCTAATTGTTCTTCAGCGATAGTGATCAATTCCATCTCGTTTTCTAATAAAACTGCACCATTTTGAACCATAATCGCATTCCATTCTTCTAATTGTTCACTAGAAGTTTCATGGTTTCCAGATACTGAATAGGTTGGGGCTATCTCAGACAAAGATGCTATCAGATCAGCTAATGGGATTTGACTGATATCGGCACTGCGATCCATCAAATCTCCAGTTAAAAAAATTAAATCAGGCTGGACTTTTTTTGTTTCGGCAATGAGTTCAGCAGGATCAATACGATTATTCGGAAAATGGATATCGGATAAGTG
Source organism: Desemzia sp. RIT 804 (assembly GCF_016892605.1). GTDB lineage: Bacteria > Bacillota > Bacilli > Lactobacillales > Carnobacteriaceae > Desemzia. Next base: position 157,667 of record NZ_JAFEMV010000002.1, on the reverse strand, counting down.
GACGATCTTTAGCTGGTCTAAATTGTTTGGAAGATTTGGTAATGAAATAGTGAGGTTTTCAACTTCTAGCGTACGGTTTTCATGATAACCATGAATGATAGTGAGGAAGAGAAGGAGTAGTAAAAAAAGAATACCTATAAAAATTTTTTTCAATCAGACACACCTCCATGAAGAAAAGTTTAAAAAGAAGGATGGAGGACGTTCTCCATCCTTTTAAGTATTAATGTTGTCGTGAACTAGTTAAATCTGGAAATCTTTTCTCATCCATAAAATAATCCCGAATATCTATCCAACTGTAAACTCTCTCGTAGGAGCAATCTTCTTGGTTTAAAGAGTTAGTATACAGTAAACCAGTACCAGAAAAACGATCCAATTGACGAATCGAATCATCAACTAGGTAATCAGCATGTATGACACTTTTTTCTCCACAAAAAACAAAGCGTTGCGGATTTAGAAAGTCAAAATGCTCTAATAACCATTCATACTTTGCTTTGAACGTGTTAGGTACTTCCATAGCAGCTGTTGCAATATATAGATCATAATGTTCATTCAATTCACGTACTACCTTTTGTGCATCTTTCATGACTGGAATTTTTCGAAAAAATTCATATGTGTTGAACAAAGGGTACAACTCTTTGATCACGCTAACGATATCAAAATCAGGATTTTGAGCAATATAGTCTTCTGTAGAATCAAAAGTTACCTGGTATTCCTTTTTGTATAGTTCCATAAAACTAATTTCCATGTCAGCTAATACTTGGTCCATATCGATTGCAATGCGTTTTCTCATAGTGCTAAAATCCTTTCAAATAGATCTTTATTTTAATACATTTTCCCTTCATCTCTTTCGGGCTTTCTGCGCATCTTGTAATAGAGCTTCGGTCGCTAGACACTCGAGAAAAAGATAAATTCAATTGAGGATAAAGAGCATCCTCAGTTGAATTTCCTATTTTCTTTTCGCGTCTACCAAGCGACCTACGCATCTTGCTCGTGGAGCTTCGAGGCCTAGCGATTTTGCAAAAAAGATAAATTTTAATTGGGATGAAAAGAATCCCATTTAAAATTTCCTGTTTTTGCTTCATTGCTCCCAAGGCCTCTACGCATCTTGTGATGATAGGGCGGCGTGTTTTCCGGCTATTCTTCCTGTGATAAAGGCTCCGGTGATGTTATATCCTCCGGTGTATCCGTTGTAATCTAGGAATTCACCACTGAAATAAAGGCCTTTGGTTAATTTACTTTCCATGGTTTTAGGGTTCACTTCTTTTGTGTTCACGCCTCCGCCTGTAACGAACGCTTTTTCTATAGGTAGCGAACCATTTACTTGGAAACGGAAATCTTTCAAAAATTCAGCGAACAGTTCTAATTGTTGGGCAGTCAGTTGTTTTAACGGAGTATTTTCTTCAATGTTTAATCGAGTTAATCCAAATAACAAGAAGCGTTCTGGAACAAAGCCTTTTAAAGCGTTTTTGACGGCTTTATCTCCGTCAGATTTCACCAATTGTTGCAATTGTTGTTTCAATTCATGAGCCGTTGTTTGCGGTAAGGAATCAATCGTCATTGTCACAGATTCTGTTTTGTCTCGTTTCAAAGTTTGATGAACAAACATTGAGCAGCGCAATACAGCTGGACCGGAAACACCAAAATGGGTGAAGATCATGTCCATTTGATGAGAAACAACATTTTTCCCTTTTTTATTGAGTACACTTAAAGTAACGTCTCGTAAAGAAAGACCTTGCAAAGTTCGATCTTGGATAAACGGTTCTGCAGAAGTTACCGGTGATTCTGTGGGATACAACTCTTTTATGGTATGGCCGGCTTTTTTAGCCCATTTGTAACCATCACCTGTTGAACCTGTTCGAGGCATAGCCTTTCCGCCGACAGACAAAACGACAGAAGAAGCAGTTAAAGTTCGTCCGTCTTTCAATAATAGGCCTTTTACTTTATTATCTTCATATAATACCGTCTCTACAGGAGCATCGGTATAGACTTGGATATTTAAACGATCCATAATTTTGATCAATGTTTCTAAAATCGTTCTTGCTTTGTCTGTGGTTGGAAACATGCGACCATGATCTTCTTCTTTTAATGCCACACCATTGGAACGGAAAAAGTCCATAATGTCATAGTTGTCGTATTGTGCAAATGCGCTATACAAGAAACGTCCGTTACCCGGAATGTGGGCGATGATTTCTTCTTTATCACGGTTATTGGTCACATTGCAACGTCCATTTCCAGTCACCAATAATTTTCTTCCGAGAGTTTTATTTTTTTCTACCAATATTACTTTAGCGCCATTTTCAGCAGCAGAGATGGCAGCCATCATACCACTCGTTCCGCCACCGACTACAATTACATTCGAATCCATTTGTTTAACTCCTTAATCACTAGTTGTTAGTCTTTTTAGTAGGTCTATTTTAGCATAATTATTGCCTAATCACCTAAATTAGTCAATAAAGCGTTTTTATCTGTGAATATGGATGAGATTCTCTAAAGAAAATATGAGAAAATAGTAGGAAAGATATTATTTAAGTCATCTTATTGTTAATATGTAGTGTAATGATTTAAACAAGAATTTAATATAGAGTGGGCGGATGAAGATGAGTTATTTTAGAAAGCTTCCTGTAACAGTAGGAGAAGAAAGGCAATCTGGGTTGCCAAAAGAATTAAAGACGATGGATTTGATTTTATTAGGTTTAGGAGCCATTGTTGGTACGGGTATTTTTGTTATTACAGGAACTGCTAGTGCAATTACTGCAGGACCAGCTTTAATTATTTCGTTCATAATCGCAGCTTTTTCTTGTGCGTTAAGCGCATTGTGTTTTGCAGAATTTGCGTCAAGAATGCCAGTATCTGGAGGAGCTTATTCTTATGGGTATGCTATCTTTGGTGAAATTGTAGGCTGGCTTGTGGGATGGTTGATGCTGTGCCAATATTTATTGGCCTGCGCTTCTGTAGCTTCAGGATGGTCTGGTTATCTAAACGGATTTCTAAGTGGTTTAGGAATTGGATTGGCCCCAGCTTTGCGAGCTTCTTACAATGTAGAAAATGGCACTTATATCGATTTGATCGCAGTTTTAATAACACTTATAGTAAGCTATATAGTGATGCAAGGAGCTAAAAAAGCTCTTCGTTTAAATAGTATGATGGTGTATGTGAAATTTGGACTAATTGCACTGTTCTTAGTGGTCGGTGTTTTTTACGTCAAGCCAGCAAATTGGACACCGTTTGCGCCGTTTGGATTAGATGGGGTTATAGAAGGAGCAGCAATTGTATTTTTTGCTTTTCTTGGATTTGATGCTGTAAGTACAGCAGCAGAAGAAACAAAAGATCCGCAAAAAAGCATGCCTCGAGGAATCATTGGGTCTTTAGGGATAGCAACGATTTTATATATTTTAGTGACACTAGTATTAACAGGTGTTGTGCCATTTGCGAATCTGGATGTTCGTGATCCTGTATCATTTGCTATGCGATTCATCGGGCAGGACTTTGTAGCAGGGATGATTTCAGTGGGTGCTATTTTAACGCTGTTAACAGTGCTTATTTCTATGATGTATGGATTAGGACGATTGATATTTGCTATCAGCAGAGATGGATTACTACCTGAATTTTTAAGTGAAATAGATGAAAAAAATCATACTCCTAAAAAAGCTACCATGGTTGCCGGAATCGTCACAGCTGTTTTATCTGGAATTATCCCTTTAGGTAAACTCGCTGAACTAACAAATATCGTTACATTGATGGTTTTTGCGATCATGGCTGCCGGGATCATTAAATTAAGAAAAGATTATGGGGAACCGAAAAAAGGTGAGTTCCGTGTTCCTTTGGTTCCGATATTACCGATATTGTCTATTCTGGTCTGTGTTTATTTAATGGTGCAACTATCATGGACTATTTGGGTGTCTTTCGTGGTCTGGTTAGCAGTCGGGGTAGTTATCTATATAGTATATGGTTATACGCACAGCAAAATGAACACTAAAAAATAATGCATTCATAAAGAAAATAGTTAAACCTTTATAAATATAAGGGTTTAACTATTCTTTAAATGCATTTTTTTTGTTAAACTGTACGGGTATCTATATTCAGCTAGCATAAAGTAGAAAACATATTATTTAGAAAGAGTTGAGAAAATGGCTTTTGTTAAAATAAAAGATGAGTACAAACGCTATAAAATGGGCGAAACGATCGTTGCCGCAAATGATGGAGTTACCTTTGATATTGAAGAAGGTGAGTTTGCAGTTATTGTGGGCCCTAGTGGTGCGGGAAAAACAACGGTGCTGAATATTTTAGGCGGAATGGATACGGCTGATGAGGGATTAATAGAAATAGATGGAATTGATATTTCTGATTTTAATGATAAACAACTAATCCGTTACCGTAGAGAATCTATTGGCTTTGTTTTTCAATCCTATAACTTAGTGCCCAATTTAACGGCAAAAGAAAATGTGGAATTAGCTTCTGAAATTTCAATCAATGCCTTGGATCCTGAAAAAATTCTTCAAGAAGTTGGCCTAGGCCATCGAATGAATAACTTCCCAGCTCAATTATCAGGAGGGGAGCAACAACGCGTAGCCATTGCGAGAGCTTTGGCAAAGCAACCGAAATTATTGCTTTGTGATGAACCGACTGGTGCTTTGGATTATGAAACAGGGAAACAAGTATTGAAGCTGTTAAAAGACACTTGTGAGAATTATGGCACAACCGTAATTGTTATTACTCATAACCAGGCGATAACTCCAATTGCGGATCGCACGATTGAAATCAATAATGCAAAAGTACGTAAGGTCACACTAAATCCCAATCCTAAATCTGTTGCAGAGATAGAATGGTAGAGGTGAGACTGTGAAGAAGAAAACATTATGGAAAGATATTTTTCGTGAAATAGCTAAATCAAAAATGCGGTTTTTGTCTATCTTCTTGATTATTTTGCTGGGAGTAGCTTTTTATTCAGGTATCAAGGCTACCAGCCCAGATATGGTTGATACAGCAGACACACACTATAAAGAAAATAATTTGATGGATGTCAAAGTCCTTTCTACATATGGATTAACAAATGACGATATTGAGTTGTTGAAGAATGTAGAAGGCTCTTTTGTTGAAGCAGTTTATACACAAGATGTGATATTGGAAGGTACAGATTTGGTTACAAAAATCGTAAGTACTCCAAATACTGATCAGCCGGATATCAATCAACCTATTTTAGTGGAAGGAAGACTTCCTGAAAATTCAGGTGAGATCATTCTAGACGCAAAAAATGCATATACAGAAGAGTACTCAATCGGCGATATAATCATGTTTAAAACAAATGATGATTCTATCAATTTAGATGATTCTTTTACTGGTCTAACATATCAAGTTGTCGGTTTTGCCAATTCGCCTCAATTTATTGAAAACAACGCTAGAGGAAATACCTCTATAGGTTCAGGTACCTTAGATGGGTTTGCTTTTATTCCACAAGATGACTTCAACTTAGACATTTACACAGAAGCGTATTTGACTTTTTCAAGTTTGGAAGATCTTCAATCTTATTCAGATGAGTATGAAACAGCGGTCAAAGACAAACAGACTGCTGTTGAAGAGGCTTTAAGCAAGCGACCTGAAGAACGAAGAGAAGAAATTCAACAACGCATTCAAGATGAAATAGATAAAGGCCAGGCTGAACTCGATGATGGACGTGCTGAAATAGAAGAAGGAAAACAAGTTTTAGCAGATGCTGAGACACAACTGGCTAACGCTCGTGCGGAATTAGACCAAGGATGGCAAGAGTACAATAACGGTGTCGAAACATTTGAAACCGAAATCGCCAATGGTCAAGCGACGATCGATCAAAATACTCAAGAGTTAGAAAATAGTCGTATTGAAATAGTGAATGGAAAAGCAGCGTTAGATACGGCACAAGAAGAATTAAATAATTCTAAAGCCGCTTTAGAACAAGAAAGAATATCTGGGGAGACACAGATTGTTAATGGTACAGCAGCTCTTCAAAGTGCTCGTGAAACGGTCACTATTCCAAATGAAACCATTTCTGCTGAGAACCAAAACGCTTTAGTGAATGGAGCTCAAGCAATCAATCCCGAGATAAGCGGGGTGATAAACGGTTATTTGGAAGGTACAGTTCCCGTTCAATCCGTTCTTTCAGCGATTAATGAAGTAGAAGCTAATGTATCATCCATTGATGAAACAGAAGAAGCTGCAATAAGTATTCAAGCTTGGATCGAAATGGCTCGTTCTGTGATTCAAATCCCAGGCATGAACGTTCCTTTAGACCAACAAGTACAAGTGAGCGAACAGCTGAACACAATAGAAGTAGAGCTGGGAGAATTAATGACTAACTACTATGATGGGGTCATCCCACCTACTAATACAGTAGAAGTCTTAAACACGGCAGAAACGCGGCTGCTTTCAATTCGTCAACAGCTTGATAATTATGAAGCTGAGTTGAACGCAGGTCAGGAACAAATCGATCAACAAAGAGCAGAACTTGAAGCAGCTGAAGGACAAATAGCTGTTGGGAGAGCTGCTCTAGAAGAAGCTCAAAATGAGTTGAACCAACAAAAAGAAAATGGCGAGATAGAATTGCAACAAGCTGAAGCCGAATTAGGACAAGGTGAGGCTGAATACCAAGATGCGGTAGAAAAATTCCAATCAGAAAAAACGGAAGCTGAAGCTGAAATCGTAGAAGCTGAAGCTGAACTGGCTAAAGGCCAACGAGAATTAGATAAAGCAAAAGCTGAATTAGATGACGTTACATTACCTGAATACTATGTGTTGGATCGAAATACGAATCCGGGATATGCTGAATTCAAGGATAATGCAGAGCGAATCGCCTCTATTGCAGAGATTTTCCCAGTATTTTTCTTCCTTATTGCAGCTCTAGTTTCATTGACTACCATGACTAGAATGGTAGATGAGCAACGTACGCAAATAGGAACTCTAAAAGCTTTAGGTTACACAAATTGGGATATTTCAAAGAAATTTTTAGTGTATGCTACTTTAGCCAGTTTAACAGGTGCAGTGATAGGTCTGTTACTTGGGTTCCATTTATTCCCAACTGTGATCATTAATGCATACGGTTCTTTGTACAATTTAAGCTCCGTTCAAATCGGCTATTACTTGGAAGATGTTATCGTCTCGTTGATTATAGCTTTCCTTTGTACTGGATTGACAGCTTTAGTAGCTGTCCGTGTCTCTTTAAAAAGTAATGCTGCTAATTTGATGCGTCCTAAAGCACCAAAAGTAGGAAAACGGATTTTATTAGAACGGATTCCATTTATTTGGAACAGATTTACATTTACACAAAAGATTACGGCGCGTAATATTTTCCGCTATAAGCGCAGAATGCTGATGACAGTTGCTGGAATTTCCGGATGTACAGCCTTATTACTAACAGGATTTGGATTATCAGATTCAATTTCAGATGTTGGTACATTACAATATGGAAAAATAAACCAGTATGAATCGATCGTTGCTTTGAATACTGGAGCAACGGATTATGAAAAAGATGAATACACACAATTGATTGAAAATACATCTGAATTAGAATCAGGATTAAAAGTGTATCAAGAAATTTACAATGCTGAAGTAGACGGCGTCAATCCTCAAGACGTAACGCTTTTTGTTCCAGAAACAACTGATAATTTAGATGAATTTGTTTCCTTAACAGATCGTACTTCAGACGAAGAGTACACGTTAACAAATGCTGGAGCAGTTGTCAGTGAAAAATTAGCCGATTTGTTTGATTTACAAGCAGGCGATACATTGACACTAGAAGATGCAGATAACCAAGAAATCAGTGTGACAGTTGATCACATAACTGAAAATTACTTACAGCATTTTGTCTACCTTTCACCAGACTATTATGAATCAGTAGTAGGGGAAGTTCCTGAAGCCAATACTCATTTATTGAATTTTGATGAATCTGAGAATTGGGAAAATGGGTTTGGTCAGCAATTGACTCAATTAGATGCAGTAGTGGGTGTAACCTTTACCAGCTTCATCAGTGAAGCTTTCAAAGATACTTTGGAAAGTTTAGTTGTGGTAACGATCGTGTTAGTTGTGTCAGCTGCCTTACTGGCATTTGTCGTATTGTACAATTTAACCAATATTAATGTATCTGAACGCATTCGAGAATTATCCACGATCAAAGTTCTTGGATTTTATGATAAAGAAGTTACGATGTATGTATATCGTGAAAATTTCCTTTTGACCTTGATGGGAACAGCTGTTGGGTTATTACTTGGATTGTTGTTACATGGTTTTGTATTAGAAACTGCAGAATTAGATATTATGATGTTCAGCCCAGTTGTTGCACTATCCAGTTATATTTATTCTGCTTTATTAACCATTTTATTCTCTACCATTGTCATGATCTTCATGCACGTCAAATTAAAAAATGTTGATATGCTGGAAGCTTTAAAAACAGTAGAATAGTTTTTTCAAAAAGCAGTCACTTGATTTATGAGTGACTGCTTTTTTGGTTCTTCATCACCAGCATTTTCCTCTTGATGTTCAAATCGTATTCTTCATCACCACAAGTCTAGAACACAAACTCATCAAGCTATGAATAATCCAAATAAAATGAGATAAAATAGATATCCTGAGTTTTCATTCTCCAATGTCAAATAGTGTACCATCCCTTTTTACATACTGCTCATCAATTGGATCATCTGGTATAATGAAAATGATTTATAGATAACGTTATTTTCTCAAAATAAGTTACCTTTAACCTATAGAAAAGGAAGTGACTGCATTGTCTCTTAGTTTACGTACTTTAAAAATAGCTCTTTCAACGGTAGTCGCTATTTTTATAGCTGATTTTTTTCAACTGGATTCTAGTATATCTGCTGGGATCATAGCGATATTAAGCGTACTGGATACACGGAAAACTTCTTTTGAAATCGCTGTTCAAAGGGTCATATCCACACTTTTAGCATTAGGAATAGCTACTGTGCTTTTCCAATTATTAGGTTTTTCAACGCTTGTCTTTGGATTGTATTTACTCTTATATGTCCCCAGTGCGTATAAATTAAATGTACAATCTGGTATTCCGCCATGCTCGGTATTGGTTACTCATTTATTGGTTGCTGAAAGTACTTCATGGGATTTGTTGTTAAATGAACTATTGCTGATGTTGATCGGGGCTGGAATGGCATTGCTAGTCAATTTATATATGCCCTCTAAAGAAGACAAAATCACTGAAATTCGAAACAAAGTAGAAGAGCAAATGCAAAAAATCTTATACCAGATCGATGAATGTTTACAAAATGGCATTCAAACAGATGTTTCTGATGCTGAACTGAGAACATTGAATCAATTGTTGGAAGAAGGTATGCGACTGGCTCATGATGAAGCTGATAATCGCTTTATCAATCAATCTTACTACAGTATCCGCTACTTTGAGATGCGCAAAACACAAGCCAAAATCCTAGAACAAATGCAATACAATTTGGAACAAATCTCTATCCCGCTGCTGCAAAGTAAAAAACTGGCTGGAATGTATTATTTAACAGCCGAAACATTGCATGAATACAATCCTGGAACCAACTTACTAGAAGAGATCGATGAGTTGATACACTATTTTAGAAAAAGTGATTTGCCGCAAACGAGAGAAGAATTTGAAAAAAGAGCCATACTATTTCAATTGCTTAATGATTTTGAGCGGTTCATTCAAATCAAAAAAGACTTTTTTGATGAGTACCGCAATGAATTATTTACTCAAAAAAATAGTGTTTAAGTGCTGTCAGTGTATGATTTAGGTATAATGGAGACAAGAAAGGGATCTATAAAAAGGAGGAGTTTTTATGAAACGGGTTCAGTCAATTGGTACGAAGCTGATATTGCTAGTCATTTTAGGGTTAACGGCTTGTGGAACACAGTCAGAAGAGCCGCTTGAATCGAGTGCAAGTGAAAGCTCGCAAGTTTCTTCATCAGAAGAAAGTAGTAGTAGTGAAGTTGAATCTAGCTCACAGGAGCCAGTAGAATCAATTTATACGATAGAAGATTTCTTCCCTAATACTGATAATCTCTATTATGAATATACTGGTGAAGGAATTGAATATGCTGGATTTTGGGAGCATACTGTTTATTCAAACGAAAACCGGAAGCAATATTCTCGCAATAATGGCGGGACTGAAGTTGCTGAGGTAGTTGCTTTACAAGATGACCAATTGGTTATTCTTTATCACGAAGGAGAAACGTATTATCGCGAGAACTTATTAGAGAAATCCAATGAAACTATCGAAATACTGCTTCAAGGTCCATTTGAGATCGGGACCAATTGGGAAATACCAGATGGTCGTACTAAAACGATAACTGGATTGGAAGTACCTGTGACAACCGAACTAGCGGAATATGAAACGTTGGAAGTAACGACGGAATGGGACAATGGATTGGCTGTAGTAGTGGATTATTATGCACCTGAAATCGGCTTAGTAAAAAGTATCTATACAGATACAGATGATGAAGGGTTTGAAGTCACTACAGAAATTCAATCCATTACCGAAACACCATTTGAACAAACCATACGTTTCTATTATCCTAACTTTGAGTCTGAGCAAGTCGAATATATAGATAAAACACTTCAAATGAATACCAATGACAGTACAAAAGATGCAATAGAAACGGCATATAAAGAGACTCCAGAAGGATTAACACCTGTCTTAACTGAAAATGTTGAGATCAACACGTTATATTTGAATGATGATGGCAGAGTCTATGTAGATTTCTCTCAGGAGTTGATTGATGAGATGAACGCTGGATCTTTAGCAGAGATGTTGATCGTGGAAAGTTTAGTGAATACAATAGGGAACTATTATGGAGTAACAGAAGTGTATCTGACAGTAGATGGAAATCCTTATCAAACAGGACACATTGAAAAACAAGAAGGAGAATTTTTCCAAGTCAATATGGAAGAAACACAAGAATATCAACCGGTAGAAGAATAGTTACTCGCATAAAAGAATGTTGAATTTGCAAATTATCAATCAGGAGTTGTGGGGGATGAAGAAAAGGATTGGGATAGGTCTTTTAGCGGTGTCGATTTTAGTGCTGGGTGGATGCACAGAAAAAAAGAAGAGGCGCTTGAAAAAGTGCAGGCGGCTGCTCATAACAGTCAATCTATTTTAAATGCTACTTTTTTAATCGAAACCATTACTGAGAACGACACTGAACAGGTAAAGCAGCAAGTCAAAGGCGGTTTTATCAAAAATGGTGAAGATGATTACGATCTACACTATAAGACTTATGGTGGTGACGAAGGGATCAATGTCATATCAGAATATGCGGTCATAGATGGGGAAGAGTATGATAGAATCCTATTTGACGGAGAAGCTGAATCAGAATGGTTCCAGCATCCAGAACCATCAGATCTAAATTTTAGTTACCTTACCGTGTTTTTTGAAAATAGTTTGACGGTATCAGATATTGAGAAAGTGGAAGTTAGTGAAACAACCGAGTATAAACAATATACTTTTGTGATGAGCGAAACCTACAACGAACGTCTAAAATCAGAAAATGTTAAAGCAGTAGCTGACAGTATTGAGTTTATGACCGAAAACGATATGGATGCCGAGATCATAGACAAGATGGAAGAACAGTTACAAATCAATCAGAATACGAACTTTCAGCAACAACAAGTTATTTATCAAGTGAATGAAGAAGACTTTTTGATCAATGTGAATTATCACTCAACTATTGTACCGCCGGATGGACAGATATTTAGTCTAACTAATACTTCTTCCATTACAGATTACCATCTTTCTGACATTTCACAATTGATTCCGATAATTGAAATTGAATAGGGTCTAAAAAGACTGTCTCAAAAAGCGAGTGTTGTTCTTCGATTTTGAGTCAGTCTTTTTTGTAGATTTTTCTTTGCTCTCAGACAGAATCTGCTCGTCATGTCAGTACCCGATCAATCCCTTTTTCTATTCTAGGACAGATACTACTAATCAATACAAGTACAGTCTTATTTCATGGCTTTAAAAAAGCCTTTTCGATTAGTAAGCGTCTTCAATTCCGCTGGGTGAAATTTATTTTGATATTGATGAAAAAACTATTGATTAAATATTCTGAATATTCTATACTAAGACACATCAACAGTTTTCTTATTTAATTTTAATGTTTCTAATAAAGTAAAAATAAGCTGAAAACTAGTAGAAATACGGATAAAACGGAGGAGTTTAATAGATGAAGAAGAAATTATTGTTAGGACTTGCAGCTTTGTCTGTATTCGCAACAGCTTGTGGTGCTGGGGGCAGTACAGCAGATGGAGACACCATTAAATTAGGAGCAATGTTTGAAAAAACAGGTCCTGTGTCTGCTTACGGTTCAGCAGAATCAAACGGAGTAAAATTAGCTGTAAAAGAAATCAACGAAGCTGGCGGTGTTTTAGGAAAACAGCTTGAAATAGTAGAGTACGATACTAAATCAGACAACACTGAAGCGACTAGTATCGCTACAAGATTAGCTACAGAAGATGGAGTAGTAGCGATCGTAGGTCCAGCCACATCAGGTGCGGTTCAAGCAGCTACTCAACCGATCACAAGAGCTGAAGTTCCTTTGATCACGCCTTCTGGAACAGCTGACAATTTAACAGTTACTGAATCAGGAGAAGTGCAACCATTTGTCTTCCGTACATCATTCCAAGATTCCTTCCAAGGTGTTGCGTTAGCCAATTTTGCAACGGAACACTTGCAATCAGAAAAAGCAGTGATCATTGGAGATAGTTCAAGTGATTATGCAGTAGGTTTGACGGATGCATTTAAAAACACTTATGAAGGCGAGATCGTTGCTGAAGAATACTTCACACAAGATGATACAGACTTTAGTGCGATCTTAACAAAGATCCAAAATCAAGATTTTGATGTCATCTATTTGCCAGCCTACTATGAACAAGCTGGATTAATCTTGAAACAAGCTCGTGAAATGGGTATCGAACAACCTATTTTAGGTGGAGACGGTTTTAGTAATCAAGCTTTACTAGACTTAGCTGGAATCGAAAACGTAACTGACGTTTACTATTCTGCACATTTCTCACTGGAAAATGAAGACGAGCAAGTCCAAACTTTCATTGACAATTACACAGCAGAATACGATACAGCACCAGACGCTTTCTCTGCTTTGGCATATGACGCGGTTTACTTGGTAGCCCAAGCATTGGAAGATGGTGGAGAAGCTACACCAGAAGCTGTTACTGCTGCTTTAGAGAGCATCACAGATTTTGATGGAGTTACAGGGACATTCTCAATTGATGAAAACCACAATCCTATCAAATCAACTCTGATTATTGAAGTGCAAGAAGGAAAAGAAGCTAGCACTCAAGAGATTCAACCATAAAAAATTTACATGTGAAAGGTGCGAAGCCACGTAATAAGCTTTGCACTTTTCCTTTTTTATCACTAAAACTACAGATGTAAAGAGAGGTGTCGTATGGATACATTTATTCAACAAATGATAAATGGCTTATCGCTAGGAAGTATTTATGCGCTGATTGCTTTAGGGTACACGATGGTTTATGGAATTATTAAATTGATTAATTTTGCTCACGGTGATATTTATATGGTGGGAGCGTTTGTCGGCTACACGATGATCAACTCATTCGGAATGGGATTCTTCCCAGCTCTTGTAACAGCAATGGCTTTAAGTGCACTATTAGGAGTGTTGATTGAGCGGATTGCCTATAAACCACTTCGGAACGCTACTCGTATAGCCGTATTGATTACAGCTATTGGAGTTTCTTATTTATTGCAAAATGGAATGCTGTATTTTTACGGCGCAGGAGTTCGAGCATTTCCTCAAGTATTGGAGAACAAGCTCTACAGTGTCGGAGGAATTAAAGTTAGTCAGATTCAATTGATGATCTTTGGGACTACTTTTATATTAATGATTTTATTGCAGTTTATCGTCCAAAAAACAAAAATGGGAAAAGCGATGCGAGCAGTAAGTACAGATGCTTCAGCAGCTCAATTAATGGGAATTAACGTAGACAACACGATTTCATTTACTTTTTTCTTAGGTTCTTCTTTAGCAGGAGCTGCAGGGGTTTTGGTCGGATTATATTACAATACCATTGATCCAATGATGGGAGTAGCACCAGGACTAAAAGCTTTCGTAGCAGCTGTGCTTGGTGGAATCGGAATCATACCTGGAGCGATGATTGGCGGATTGACGATTGGAATCATTGAAACGATGGTCAGTGCATATGGAAATTCAATGATCCGGGATGCTGTTGTCTATGGGATTCTGATTTTGATTTTAATCATCCGTCCTGCGGGTATCTTAGGGAAACATGTTAAAGAGAAAGTGTAGGTGGCAAAATGAAATTAGTGAATAAAACAAATATCGGCTGGCTGATTTTAGCGATTGCTACCTTTTTGATTTTGCAATTAGCTGTTTCAACCGGACTAATCAGTGCGTACTATGAAATCACCTTGGTGACTATTTTAATCAATGTCATTTTAGCAGTTGGGTTAAATCTGATTATCGGTTTTTCAGGACAATTTTCGTTAGGCCATGCTGGATTTATGGCGATCGGAGCTTACACTGCTGGAATAATATCTAAGTATTTTCCTCATTATGGAGGGTTATTCCTAGGGATCATAGGAGGAATCATTTTAACTAGTATTGTTGCCTTGATAGTTGGTGTCCCAACGTTGCGGTTAAAGGGAGATTACTTAGCAATCGCGACACTTGGAGTGGCAGAGATCATTCGAATCACGATCGTAAATATGCAAAATGTAACAAATGGTGCGGCTGGATTGAGTGGAATTCCTTATCTGGCTAAATGGCCTTTAGTATATGTATTCGCAGTTTTAACTGTTTTAATTGTTGTTAATTATACTCGAAGCAGTCCTGGACGTGCTACGATCGCAATTCGTGAAGATGAGATCGCAGCTGAATCGATGGGAATCAACACCACTAAATACAAAACGATTGCTTTTGTTTTAGGAGCGGCAACAGCCGCTGTTGGCGGAGCTTTACATGCTTCTTATTTCAGCGTTATTCGACCAGGAGATTTTACCTTTAACAAATCCATTGATATTTTGATCATTGTTGTATTTGGTGGTATTGGTAGTGTGACTGGATCGATTATTGCAGCTATTGTTTTAGGAATTTTAAATGTGTTCTTGCAACCATTCGGCTCATTGCGAATGATTATTTACGCACTAGCATTGATCGTCATTATGATTTTTAAACCCTCAGGATTGCTGGGAAATAAAGAATTTACGATTTCAGGGTTACTCCACCTCTTTGGACGCAAATCGACTATAAAAGAGGAGGGTAAAAAATGAGTTTATTAGAAGTTAAAAAATTAACCAAATACTTTGGTGGGCTCTCAGCTGTATCGAATGTCAATTTGGAACTGAAAAGTAATGAATTGGTTGGTTTGATTGGTCCTAATGGAGCTGGGAAAACTACTCTGTTTAATTTATTAACAGGTGTTTACCAACCCTCAGAAGGTACTATCGATATTGAAAATGATGGGAAAAAGGAATCCGTGGTTGGGAAAAAAACGTATACCATTACAGATATGGGATTTGGAAGAACCTTCCAAAATATCCGACTGTTCAAAGACTTAACGGTATTGGACAACGTGCTGATCGCGATGCACTCAAAAAGTAAAGTCGGGACGTTAAAAAGTATTTTACGCTTACCAAGCTATTATGCTTCAGAAGAAAAGATGAAACAAGAAGCGATTGAACTTTTGAAAATTTTTAGTTTAGAAAACAAAATATCAGAGTTAGCTAAAAACTTACCTTATGGTGAACAAAGAAGATTAGAAATTGTACGGGCCTTAGCTACCAAACCTAAAGTTCTCTTTTTAGATGAACCAGCTGCAGGGATGAACCCCCAAGAAACAGCAGATTTGACCGCATTGATCCGTCAAATTCAAAAAGATTTTAAAATGACTATCTTGCTGATTGAACACGATATGTCTTTGGTAATGAATGTCTGCGAGCGCATTTATGTATTGGAATATGGTCGTATGATCGCTCATGGGACACCTGAAGAGATCAAAGCAAATGACCAAGTAATTAAAGCTTATTTAGGTGGTGAGTAGATGCTGGAAGTAAAAGATTTATCAGTACATTATGGAGTTATCGAGGCTATTCGAAATGTAAGTTTTGAAGTCAATGAAGGAGAAATCGTATCCTTGATTGGAGCAAATGGTGCGGGGAAATCGACCATTTTAAAGGCTATTTCTGGATTGCATCAACCAAGTAATGGGGAAATCGTTTATGAAGGAACAGCTATTACGAAAGAAACGCCTAAGAAAATTGTAGAAAAAGGCATCTCTCAAGTTCCAGAAGGACGACACATTTTTAGTGGAATGACGGTTATGGAAAACTTGGAAATGGGTGCTTTTCTTAGGAAAGATAAAGCCGAAGTACAAAATGATTTAAACAATATCTTTGCTCGATTTCCTATTTTGAAAGAGCGTATGAAGCAAGATGCAGCCACTTTGTCTGGTGGAGAACAGCAAATGGTAGCAATGGGGCGGGCTTTAATGAGCCGCCCGAGATTATTACTCTTAGACGAACCCTCTATGGGGTTGGCGCCAATTTTGATCAAAGAAATTTTTCATATTATTGAAGAAATCAATCAGACAGGTACCACTGTACTCTTGATCGAACAAAATGCTAAAATGGCTTTAAAGATAGCAAATAGAGGATATGTGTTAGAGACTGGCAACGTGGTTCAAACAGGTACAGGAAAAGAATTGTTGGAAAGTGATGTTATTCAAAAAGCTTACTTGGGAGGTTAGAAGATGTTAGTTAAAGATTACATGACGACCGAAGTAATTACTGCTGCAGAAGATACCAAAGTATTAGAAGCGTTAGATTTGATGAAGGAACATGATTTTCACCGTTTACCGATCATTAAAGATGGACATATGATAGGATTGATCACAGAAGAGATCATTAGCGATAATTCGCCGTCTACGGCCACATCTTTAAGTATTCACGAATTGAATTATCTACTAACAAAAACAACTGTTGGGGATATCATGCGTAGAAAAGTACCTACTATTGATCCAGACGATTTACTTGAAGAGGCAGCAACCAGAATGCGCGATTTAAAAGTCGGAGTGTTGCCGGTGATTCAAAATGAAGATCAAATTGTTGGGATCATTACTGACAAAGATATCTTTAGCGCTTTTATTGATCTTTTAGGATACAACAACAAAGGAAGCCGCATAGTGATCGATATTCCAGAGGACCATCCAGGGATTTTAGAAGATATCACGAACATTTTAGCTGAAGCTAATGTGAGTATTAATCAAATTGCTGTATACCGAAAAGATTCTTTCACTCAAATCGTGATCCAGATGGACAGTGGAAATACGAACGACATCCAAGAAGTATTAACGACTAGCGGATATACGGTCAGTTCAGCTATTTATAAAGAAGGCAATTGATCAAACATAATAAAACTAAAAAGCCTTTCCTTATTAAACTCTACTGGAGTTATAAGGAAAGGCTTTTTAGTTAAAGAGCAACATTATTCAAAGTCGTAACGCAAACCCCATTGTTCACGTAAATTGTCCATGATCTCCATTACATCATGAGTTAGTTTAAGATTTGTATTAGGTGCTTTGTTCAAAATATTTTGAGTCATCAAGTCTATTTCATAATTTAAAGCTTCTTTTGAATCCCCAGCTTCGATCCATTCTGATGTACCATCTGGATAAGTGATCATAGCTTTACTAGCACGAGGGTAATCTTGGACCGTAATATAACCATTTTCAAAAGCAACTACACCTACTTTAGGCATTTTGGCACGGAAAGTCAGACTAACGACTGCCATCTCATTATCTTGGTTCTTTAAGATGATCGCAGATTGTTCGTCTACACCAGTTTCGTATGGGTTCATTGTAGTTAAGATCTCTGTTGGTTGACTAGACAAAAAGAAACGTGTAAAAGCTAACGCATATACGCCGATATCCAGTAAAGCACCACCAGCAATGTCCTTGTTGAAGAAACGATTTGTTGGATCTGCTTCCTTTAGACTACCGAAAGAAGCTTGGATCATTTTTAATTTACCTAATTTTCCAGTAGCGATTATTTCTTTTAATTTGTGGAAAAGAGGCATGTGATAAATGGTCATGGCTTCTGCTAAAATCAAGTCTTTCTCTTTTGCAGCAGCTATTGCTTCATCTAATTCTTTGTTGCTCATTGTAATAGCTTTTTCACACAATACATGTTTACCGGCTTTTAAACTTTTTAGAATGTATTGAGCATGGTGACTATGCGGTGTAGCGATGTAAACCACATCGATATCTGGATCAAACAACATCTCTTCGTAATTGCCGTAAGCTTTTGGAATGGCATGTTTTTCAGCAAACGCATTTGCTTTATCCAAGTTTCGAGAAGCAGCCGCCAGTAAAGTTGCATTTTCTACGTTAAACGCATTAGCGAAACTAGATGCGATATCTCCTAGTCCGATGATTCCCCAATTAATAGTTTTCATGTATTTTTAGAAACTCTTCCCTGCATAAAAATATAGAGTTCCTAATCCTCCCTTCAATAAAAAAATCGTTCCGCTTTCATTATTGCTTATTCGATAAAAGAAGTACAGTCAAAATATGAAATTAGTATTTTTTTTGAGTAGATAAATGATTATCTTGAAATTTTTTAGTGAAAAACAAGGCGAAAATCAAGATAAGTTCAAATGCATTAGTGAGAGCAGCACTTGGTACTGAGATTGGAAAGGTATTTCCTAGAAACATGATCACAGTTCCTATAAAGAACCAAATCCATCTTTGTTTACGCCAAACGAAGATAGAAGAGATGATCAAAACAATAGAAACGATTATGACCATCAAAGGAACTCCACTTGAAGTCTGAGAATTACTGTAACTTAAAACGCCATATTGCCAATTAGGTAAGAGCGTTAATCCTCTCATTTCAATAAGTAGTTCATAAAGTATTAAATACAAAGTGATGAAATAGAAGACAACTTTGATCCACTTCTTAACTACCCATTGTACATTAGCTCTTTTTAGTGTGCTTAAAGAGAAGAGAACCAGTAATGGAGTAAAAAGTGCGTGCATGTAGAACCTAGGATAACTTAGATTTTCCAATAAAGCTCCTTCGCCAATAAATCTGCCTAAAGCCAATACCCCATTGTCATAGACTAATCCAATAATAACTAAAAGCAATGAATTTGATAATGTGCTCCAATCGTGATGAACAGCTAATTTGATTGCCCAGATCAGTAATATCAAATAAGTAACAAAGTAACCAAAAAACAAAATAGTATCTAACATAGACATCATTCTCCTTCTTGATTAATCATAGAGCTATTCTTTATTCCAACCATATAGTGTTCCAAATTCTAGGTCAACTAGTTAGATTACTTATGAAGTAAAACTTTAGAAAGTAACGTAATAGGTGTATTATATAAGTATCTAGACAACAACACATATTATTCATTAGGAGGAATGGTTTTTATGAATGAAGCACTAGTAGAAATCGTCTTAAGAGCAGTGAAAGAACAATATGTAACAGAAAAAGCTTTTTATTCTTCACAACTAGGAATATCCCCACAAAGTTGGGATCGTTGGAAAAAAGGACATCAAGGATTAAAAGCAGATAATATGAGTAAAATCGCTCAATTATTTACTGATTATGAATGGATGTTGGTCCAAAAAGTTTGCCGTAATGCTATTCTTATATCTGAAGTAGCTGAAAACCCTGTAGCTGAGTATATGAATATGAAATATCATGTGGCAAAAAAATGGCTGAACAGCGGCTTAGCAACGATTGAGATCAGAAACAATCAGGAAGAAGCAAAAGAACCTATTCACCGTAAAACGAATCAGACTATTGTACGAATTGAAATCGGTTACGATTTTTGGAGTTATAAAGACCGAATCGAGATGCACCTTCCAGGAATCGTTCAGCAGCAAATAGAGACAGAAAAACAAGATTTATTAGAGTGGTTTAACCAAAATGTCACTCAACCATTTACCGATCAAAAAGATTAATGACATTGTTCTTAATTTTAAAAAATAGGGCGTAAGTAGGTTGAAAAGAAGAGATTTTACTATAAAATAGAGTAAGTATAAAGAATGAATGATTAAAAAATGAACGGAGTCCTAGAAGCAATGAAATTAAGAATAATGATACCAACTGTTGCACTACTATTTTTAGTTGGGTGTCAAAATGAACCCACTACTTCACAAAATGAAACAAATAGCTCAACGAATAGTGAAGTAAGTAGTAGCACGGTCGAAGAATCACAAGCAAGTTCAGAATCTAGTTTGTCGCCAGAAGAAGTGAAAGAACAAGAAATGTTGGCAGAATTACCGGATGTTTCCACAAAAGACTGGAACCTTATTTTAGTAAATAATTGGAACCCGATTGATGAAACGCTGGAAATTCCATTAGAGGAAGTAGCGGATCAAAAAGAAATTGATGCGCGTATCATGGAGCCTTATGAAAGTTGGATGAATGCCGCTTCTCAATCTGGTTACAATATCTTTTTAGCTTCATCATATCGCTCTGTAGACCGACAAAGAGCCAATTACAATAACAGTATCCAACAATATATCAACGAAGGATATTCAGAAGAAGAAGCTACTAAAATGACGGAAGATTATATTGCTATCCCTGGAGGCAGCGAACATCATACCGGCTTAGCAGTGGATATGATAGATAGCGAATGGTTAAATTCTGGAAAAGGATTAGTCCCTGAATACGATACGCAAGAATCTCAACACTGGTTAGTGGATACAGCAGCAGATTACGGTTTTATTTTGCGTTTTCCTAAGAATAAAGAAGAAGCTACTGGAATTCAGTATGAGTCTTGGCATTTCCGTTATGTAGGAGTAGAAAATGCTCAGTTTATCAAAAAATATGACTTGGCTTTAGAAGAGTATATTGAATTGCTTGAGAAAGCTGGAAAAACAGAAGATCAATAAAAAAGTAAAGATACGATTTGTAAGAAAGGAGTAACCTCGTTGTGGTGCAACAAAAAAAGAAAAAAACAGTACACAGGAAAAAAAAGAGTAGGCAAAGACGCTTTTTTCCTAGCCGTATTTTAATTGCTCTATTTATAGTGTTTTTTGTTTTCTTTGGCACCTTAACTATTCTAGGGAAGTCCATTATTGAGCCGCTCAACTCAAGCAGAGAAAAAGAAGAATTCATTGTTCAACTATCTGGTCATGCTAAAACATTGCAAAAAGAGCATGATTTATTACCAAGTATCAGTATAGGACAAGCTATCTTGGAATCAGACTGGGGTACAAGTGAATTAGCGACCGAAAATAAAAATCTATACGGCATAAAAGGTAGTGATCCAAATAATACAGCAATGATGCAAACCAAGGAATTTGTTGAGGGAGAATGGATCGAAATAGAAGCACCATTTAGAAAATACGAAAGCTGGCAGCAATCTATGGATGATCATGTGCTATTATTCGTAAATGGAACAAACTGGAATGCTGATCAGTATACAGCTGTTTTAGCAGCTGATAATTATAAAGAAGCAGCTCAAGCCTTGCAAGATAACGGCTACGCAACTGACCCAACATACGCAAAAAAACTCATCAACCTAATCGAACAATACCAACTCCACCAATACGACGATTAAAAGGATGCGGAGAGGTCTGGGAGCAATGAAGTAAAAATAGGAAAATTTGAATGGGGTGTTTTTTTACCCCAATCAAATTTTATCTTTTTTTGCAAAATTGCTAGACCTCATAACTCAACTAAAGGATGCGGAGGTCGCTGTTTTGGCTCGAAAAGAAAATCATGGAAAATTATTTGGGCTGAGAAGCGACTACGCTATATTGTCTCCGCAAGTTAGATGATATTAGGATCAACACAAAACACAAGGAAAATGGTTCATCAAAACAACAAAAATGTTTACATAAAAATGGAGCAAGTTAGGAAATAAACTAAAGGAGATTAAAAATTTATGTCAGCAAACAAACCAAAAAAGAAGTTGAAATTAAGTTGGACACTTTGGGGAATCGTATTGGTCGTTTTAGTAGCTGTTATTGGTGGAATAGGTTGGATGGCTTGGTCTTACTTTAATGGAAAAGGTTCAGATCTAGCAGCAGCAGAAGAGAAGTCCAAAGAATTTATTGGATATTTAGAAGAACAAGATTTTTCTGAATTGGCCAATACTGCGACTGAATCTACCTTAGTAGATGCTGGTTACACTCGAGAACAATTGACTGAATTATACCAGACGACATTTGATGAAATGCAGATCAGCAACGTTGAAGTAACGAACTTTTTATTTAATGAAAATGAAACTGACGATAGATATGAATTTTCTTATCAATTAAATTTGACATCTCCAATAGGAACTGTGGAGGAACTTGCTTATTCATCCTTTTTGACGAAGGATGCTGATGGAGAGTTTACAGTGGATTGGAATCCAAACTTGATATTGCCAGGTATGGAGCCGGGAGATACGGTCGATGCACAATTTTCAAAAGGCGAACGCGGGAATATTTTAGATAGAGACGGAGATCCTTTAGCTATAGCGGGAACGTGGTTACAAGCTGGTCTACATCCTTCACTTTTGGGTGAAGGCGAAGTAAGAACAGAAAATTTAAATCAAATTAGTGAAACTTTTGATGTACCGCTAGAATACTTGGAAGAGCTTTTGGGACAAAGCTGGGTCACAGGAGATTCATTTGTGCCGTTTAAAGTAATGGCTAATGAAGATTCTGTTCAAGCTACAGGTGTCGTATACCAAGAATTAACGATGCGTACCTATCCTTTAAATGAAGCTGCGGCTCATTTAATCGGTTATGTAGGTGAAGTATCGGCTGAAGACATCGAAAAGAACCCAGCTCTAGCAGTTGGCGATACTATTGGTAAATCGGGTCTAGAAGCAGCCTTCGATGAACAGTTGCGTGGAAAATTAGGCGGGAAAATTGTATTGAATGATGTCCAAGGAAATACAAAAGAAGTTTTAAAAGAAACAGAAATTTCAAATGGAGAAGATGTTCAATTAACGATCGATGCGGATGTCCAACAAAAAGCTTATGAGGAACTTGAAGGAGTCAATGGATCTGTAGTCGTAATGAATCCTGAAGACGGCAGTTTGATTGCTCTCGTTAGTACTCCTTCTTATGATGCAGGCTTAATGACTCGCGGAATCACAAACGAAGCTTATCAAGCTTATTTAGATGATGAAAATTCACCTTTCTTAGCGAGATATACAGCTCGATTGGCTCCGGGTTCGACGTTTAAAATGATCACAGCAGGGATAGGATTAGACTCAGGAACTACAACAGCGGAAGAAATACATGAAATAGGAGGAGATTCTTGGCAAGCCAACGCATCTTGGGGGAATTACTCTGTTCATCGTGTGACTGAAGTACCTGAAGTTACTCTAAAAGATGCTTTGGTTTACTCAGACAATATTTTCTTTGCCCAAGAAGCTTTGGAAATGGGGCAAGAAACGTTTGAACAAGGAACGGAAAAATTCATTTTTGGTGAAAGTTTGAATTTACCATTTTCAATGGAGCCTGCTCAACTGTCAAATTCGGGCACATTAGATTCAGAAATTTTATTGGCTGATACAGCATATGGGCAAGGAGAATTGTTGATGAGTCCGGTTCAACAAGCAGTATCTTTCAGTCCATTTGTAAATGGTGGGAATTTAGTTTATCCAAAACTCACAAATGATCAAGAAACGAATGAAACCAAGCAAGTGGTATCTGCTGAATCTGCTGAACTGATCCGTTCTTATTTGTTGGAGGTAGTAGCGAATCAAAATGGTACGGCTCATCAGCTAGCTGATCTTCCTTATACTATTGGAGCTAAAACAGGAACAGCTGAATTCCAAGGTCTAGAAGAAAATGAAGACAATGGTTTCGTTATGGCTTTTGATGCAGAAGAAAATTCATATGTAATGATCGGTTTGGTTGAGGGAAGAACGAGTGGAGAGGTTATTACGATTTTAAAACCTCTATTGCAGGAAATGCCCGCATTATTGCAGTGAGTTGAGCAAAAAGTTGATTAAAAAATGGTGAGAAGCAGTTGTTGAAATAATCTATAAAAAGTGGTACATTAATGATGTTTTAAGTGATGTGAAAATTTTTATCTATATATTTGAAGGAGAAGATGTTAAATGACCCCAGACTCGGGAAGTGATTCGTCACTGAGTGTCCAGATAATTTTAATTGTAGTGTTAACCGCAATCAATGCGCTGTTTGCAGCAGCAGAAATGGCCTTTGTTTCGTTAGACAAAGGAAAAATAAACGAGAAAGCAATAAATGGTGATAAAAAAGCGAAGAATGTGTTAAAATTACTAGCTAATTCGGACAACTTTTTATCTACTATACAAGT
The DNA here is from genome assembly GCF_016892605.1 of Desemzia sp. RIT 804. Lineage (GTDB taxonomy): Bacteria > Bacillota > Bacilli > Lactobacillales > Carnobacteriaceae > Desemzia. The sequence goes on along the minus strand of NZ_JAFEMV010000002.1, from coordinate 133,353 downwards.
AGCTATTACATTAGCAGGTTTCTTAAACAGTGCCTCTGCAGCTACGTCATTAGCTAATCGTTTTATGCCGTTATTAAGCGGTATTCCTGGTGCTGAAACCATTGCCGTTATTATTGTGACAATTATTATTTCTTATATCACGCTTGTATTTGGAGAGTTGTTCCCAAAGACCATTGCATTACAGCGTTCAGAAAGTGTCGCTCTTGGTACTGCTGGAATTATTTTAACAGTACAAAAATTTATGTTGCCTTTCGTAAAACTGCTTTCTTTATCGACCAATCTCTTGAAGAAAATTACACCAATTGAATTTTCTGAAGAAGAAGAGAAAATGACCCGTGACGAATTCCGTTCTTATTTGGAACAAAGTCAGAAAGATGAGGCGATCGATATAGCGGAATTTTCAATGCTGAAAGGTGTTTTGTCCCTCGATACCAAAATGGCTAAAGAAGTCATGGTACCTAGAACAGATACTTATATGATTGATTATGATGATGGGAACGAAGAAAACATCCCTAAACTTTTAGATATACCTTATTCACGTATTCCTGTTTATTTTGAAGACAAAGACAATATTATTGGGATCATTCATGTTAAGAATTTACTAAGAGAAAGTCGTAACCGTAATATTGATGAAATTGATTTAAAAGATGTGTTAAATGAACCATTATTTGTTCCAGAGACTATTTACATTGATGATTTAATCTATGAGCTAAGAAGAACGCGGAATCAAATGGCCATATTGAATGATGAGTATGGTGGAGTAGTTGGTATTGTTACATTAGAAGATGTAGTAGAAGAAATTGTTGGAGATATTGATGATGAGTATGATGAAGTTTATGACTTAATCGAAAAAATCAATGATAACCGATATTTAGTAGATGGATCCACTCAATTGTCAAAATTCAATGAGTTTTTTGAAACCAATATTGAATCTTCGGACGTCGATACCATTGCCGGTTTCTTTATTATTGAGTATGGAAATATACCGCGAGATGGAGACGACGCATTTGTAGAGTATGGGAACTTCTTACTTAAAGCAAATGAAATAGAATCTTCCCGTATCAGCAACATCATTGTTGAGGTCATAGATGAGAAACAAGAAATTGAAGAGCCTTCTCAAGACGGAGAAGAATAAACGAATGAAAGGGTTAAGCCAGGAAGTGGTTTAACCTTTTGTTCTACTCTTTATAACGAGGAAGTAAAAAGCTCAATTAAATTCCATTTAATTGAGTACGAAGAGCTCTTAGTAGTAAACAGACTGTTAAAAAAATAAAAAGTATAAAACTTCGGGAGGATACAAATGAAATTACTTGAGGAAAGAATAATTAAAGATGGGCGCGTATTAAGTGAAGGTGTTTTGAAAGTCGATAGTTTTCTCAACCATCAAATTGATCCTCAATTAATGCAAGCAATTGGTGAAGAATTTAGCAACTATTTTAAAAATAAAGGAATCACTAAAATTATTACAATAGAAGCTTCTGGAATTGCTCCAGCTGTTTTTGCAGGTATTTACTTAGATGTTCCAGTTATTGTAGCGAAAAAAAATGTGGGCATTACAATGACGGATGAATTAGCTGTAGCTGATGTCTATTCCTTTACAAAGCAAACGAATTATACCATCTCTATTTCAAAAACATTTTTAAATGAGACTGATTCGGTGTTGATTATCGATGATTTTTTAGCCAATGGACAAGCGGCATTGGGTTTAATGGAAATTTGTGAACAAATGGATGTTTTAGTTGCAGGTATTGGAATCGTTATTGAAAAGTCCTTCCAAACTGGTCGTGCGCTGTTAGAAGAAAAAGGAATGGAAATTTATTCCTTGGCCAGAATTAAATCGTTAATAGATGGTGAAGTTGAGTTTGTTGGTTAATGTGATGGTATGAGACTTTGCGTTTGATTTATGAATCGATATAGCCTAATGTTGTTGATATAGAATACTGTATGTTGAATTGTAAATGGATATTTTCTTTCAGATGAGGAGAGCATATAATTAAATGGAAATAGATGTAGGATTATTACTGGTGATTTTTGTGATTAATGTGAGCTATGTAACGTTGATGACTATTCGGATGATGCTGACGATGAAAGGTTATCGATTAGCTGCACCCTTGATATCCATGTTGGAAGTCACCATTTACATTGTCGGGTTAGGTCTCGTACTGGACCGTTTAGATAATTTTGTAAATATATTTGTTTATGCATTAGGTTATGCTGTCGGTATTTTAGCAGGAATGAAAATTGAAGAATATTTAGCTTTAGGATATATTATGGTAACAGCTATTATACCTTCTGTTGAGAACGATATACCAAATAAATTACGCGAATTGGGATATGGAGTAACAACCAGTTTTGCATTGGGTAAAGAAGGCGACCGTATGGTTTTAGAGATTCTAACGCCACGAAAGACAGAACGGAAGTTGTATCGTCAAATCGAAGAACTAGTTCCTAAAGCGTTTGTTATTTCCCATGAACCGAAATATATTAGCGGCGGCTTTTGGACAAAAGGCGTGAAGAAAAGAAGAAAAGAGATTAAAATGGAGCAAACAGAGCAAGATTAAGAAGGTAGGGATGAATCGTGGCAAATGTGATAACTCCTGGTAAAACAATAGGAATCATTGGTGGTGGAGTTTTAGGGAGAATGTTGGCGTTATCTGCTAAAAAAATGGGCTATCGAGTAGGTATTCTTGATCCGACTCCTGATTGTTCAGCAGCGCAAGCCGCTGATTGGCAATTGATTGGTGACATTAATGACCCTAATCTTCTAACAGAAATGGCTTTCAAGAGTGATGTAGTCACGATGGAGGCTGAACATGTATTTCCAGAATCAGCACGAAGAGTTTCTAGAACAGTAGCTTTCCCTCAAGGGACAGAATTATTGGATATTGCTCAGGATAGAATATTGGAAAAAGCTTATTTAGAAGCGGCTAATTTCAATATTGCACCTTATGCAACCATTGTCTCGTCTGAGGACATAGAAACAGCGAGTAAAGAGTTGGGATTTCCTTGTGCATTAAAAACCCTGCATCGAGACAAAAGTAAGAAACAAAAAGTTATTTTGTATAGTGAAGAAGATTTTGAACGCAGTAAACCGTTGCTTGTTCACGGAACGTGTATTTTAGAAGCATTGATTCCATTTGAAAAACAATTGTCAGTATCAGTTGTTAGAAACGCTAAAGGAGAAATGCGTATATTTCCGATTTCAGAAAACTTGTACCGTAACGATTTACTGTATGAGACTATTTTTCCTGCTAATATCACAGAGGATGTGGAAGAGGAAGTGAATAGAATTGGACATTTGATTGCGGAAAGAAGTAATTTAGTCGGTACATTGACTGTTGAGCTGCTGCTAACATCAAGCGGAGCTCTTTACGTTGATGATATCACTCCTACCATTCACGATAGTGGTCTGAGTACGTTAGATGCCTGTTCTATTTCTCTTTTTGACAGTCATATCCGTGCGATTTGCGGATGGCCTTTGCCAGAAATAACATTATTTTCTCGAGCGATCACTGTAAAAACATTGAATGAGAACCAACCAGAGGTAGAAAGCCAACTTCAACTTAAACCAAGCTGGCATTTTTACTATTATGGAGTTGAAAAATCTACTGAACACCAAGCCATTGGGCATACAACCGTCTTAACGAATGAGGTTGAAACCACAAGAAACTTGTTAAGAGATACAGGTGTTCTCCTTTAAAAGAATTGACAGATAAGGCTGGCGTTAAAGTGTCACAGGCTTGACTTTTCTTTTTAATGAGATTGTGTTTTCAAACGCATTGCGCAGAGCAGATTACACGTCTATAAGCTGAAAATGACCAGTTAGGAAAGTACGCCTAACTGGTCGTTTTCTTCTTATATCCGATAATCTAACCGCTCTGCTTCATGCTCTTATATAAACGCGTTGCGCAGAGCAGATTACACGTCTATAAGCTGAAAATGACCTGTTAGGAAAGTACGCCTAACTGGTCATTTTCTTCTTATATCCGGTAATCTGATCGCTCTGCTCCATGCTCTTGTGTAAACGCGATGCGCGTGACTGACTTCCTAGGATTTCGTTTCAGCTTTTTGTTGGTAAACCCCACCAACTAAAAGCTGAATTCGAACTCTACGGAAGTCAAAACGTCTTGCTCCACGCTCTTGTGTAAATGCATTTCAAGGGATAAAACGGTGGTTGTCTCGTTCTCATTTTTTTCAAAAAAATGCAGATAAATCATGACAGATGAGGTCCATACTGCTAAACTAGTACTGACAAGAAAAGTTGAGTCAACATTTACTTGATAAGTGAGTGAAGCAAAATTTGGAATTGAGGAGAATACAAAATGATTGAACGCTATACAAGACCTGAAATGGGAGCCATTTGGACTGATGAAAATCGTTATGAGGCTTGGTTGGAAGTTGAAATTCTAGCGGATGAAGCATGGGCAGAGTTAGGAGAAATTCCGAAAGAGGATGTAGAACAAATCCGGAAAAAGGCTTCTTTTGACGTCAAACGTATCCTCGAAATAGAACAGGAAACACGTCATGACGTGGTAGCTTTTACGCGGGCTGTTTCTGAGACTTTAGGTGAAGAACGCAAATGGGTCCACTATGGATTGACGAGTACGGATGTAGTAGATACGGCGTACGGCTATTTACTGAAACAAGCGAATGATATTTTGCGCCAAGATCTGCAAAACTTTTTGAGCATTATTGGCGAAAAAGCCAAAGAACATAAGCATACAGTCATGATGGGAAGAACGCATGGAGTGCATGCGGAACCGACCACGTTTGGCTTGAAATTAGGGACTTGGTATTCTGAAATGAAACGTCATATTGAGCGCTTTGAGCATGCAGCTAAAGGCGTTGAAGCAGGTAAAATCAGTGGAGCAGTGGGAACATTTGCCAACACACCATTGGAAGTTGAAGAATATGTCTGTTCTCGTTTAGGAATTCGTGCTCAAGAGATCTCTACACAGGTTTTACCACGGGATTTGCATGCAGAGTACATTGCTGCTATTTCTTTGATTGCTACCAGCATCGAACGATTCGCAACGGAAATCCGTGGATTACAAAAATCAGAGACTCGCGAAGTGGAAGAATTTTTTGCAAAAGGACAAAAAGGGTCCTCTGCGATGCCGCATAAACGGAACCCTATTGGATCAGAAAACATGACAGGATTAGCTCGTGTGATCAGAGGTCATATGATCACAGCCTACGAGAATGTCAGTTTGTGGCACGAAAGAGACATTTCACATTCTTCAGCTGAACGAATCATTATACCCGATTCTACGATTTTATTGAATTACATGTTGAATCGTTTTGGAAACATCGTTAAAAATCTAACGGTTCTGCCTGAAAATATGTTGCGCAATATGGATGCTACATTCGGTTTGATTTACAGCCAGCGCGTATTGCTCAAGTTGATCGATAAAGGAATGAGCCGAGAAGCAGCATATGATTTAGTGCAGCCGAAAACGGCAACAGCATGGGATACTAAAACTTCCTTCAGATCTTTATTAGAACAAGATGAACAAATCACGCAAGTTCTATCTAAAGAAGAACTGGATGAAGCTTTTGACTACCATTACCATCTGAAAAATGTAGACAAAGTATTTGATCGATTGGGATTAGGCGATTAACAAGCTGATTTTTGAGCTTTATGAGTCAATAAGATAGAAATTCAATACTTATAGCAGAAGCCAACAATTCAATTGGGCTTCTGTTTGTTTATGTAAACCAGAAAAAAATTAGATAGAATATGAATATAAAAAGAACTGTTTGCGGGCACAAACAGTTCTTTAAGGGGTAATATACTACACAAAAGACTGTATAGTACGATTAGTAATAGTTAACACTAATTAAAATTTAACATAACATCATAAAAAAGAGGTTAGGAAAAGGTTTTCTTTTTGTAAACTTTATGAAATTCAGCTTTAAAATTCTGATATGCAGAACATTTTATTATTTGTTAGTAAACCGCTAGAGATTATTTTAGGAAGTTTTCGGATCAGTCGATAGTGGCTTAATAGTAATCGTAAACAAATTGTTGGAATACGTTCAAAACTATCTTTTCAGTGAATAACATAAATAACTATCAGGCGATGCGCTCACTAGATAAAAGAGTGTACCTGAAATAGATGTTTTGATAAGAAAAGGTCTCACTAGCTACGTAAAGAATTGTATTGAATATAGTTGTGAAAGTATTTATAATCAATTAGGATGGAAAATACACAAAATTGTTTTTGTATTTATGATGAATAAAACGAGGATGACATGTGTTAAGAAAATCAAGTGGGAGAAGAAACGAAATGGTTAAGTCTAAAAACTTAGAAACACAAGCATATTTGTACATTAAAGAAAAAATAGAGACAAGGCAATGGCTGCCAAAAACTCACATTACTGAACAAGATCTATCTCAAGAGCTGGGCATCAGCCGTACGCCTATAAGAAGAGCATTTCTACGTCTTCAAAAAGAAGACGTATTAGAGATCATTCCTCATAAAGGTGCTTCTATTCAAGAACAAGCCGTCGATAATAAAGGTTTTCAAGATAGACTTGGATTTATTGAGATGATCCTTAACAATTATTTACACCAAATTCAAATCAGAGAGATTGCATTCGAGGTTTCTGAACTTGAACACTATATAAAATCATTGTCTAATTTGACAGGAAAACAACAAGAAAAAGAATTTTATGCTATGGAAACGAAATACTGGCAAGAATTTGTTCGTTACGCGAAGAATACATATAATGTAGCATTATTTATGGATACGTTGCGTTCGTTGAATCATCAAAAAAATGAGGAAATCCAAGACGTTTTATCTGAATCTAGAGAATTGAAAGTGAAATATTTAACTCAACTAACAAAATATTTAGCTGAATCTCAGTATGCGTATGCACGAAAAGAAATTCGTATTTTATTAAACCAAATTTCTTTAGCTATCATTCAAGGGATTTAATGATTGTATTCAAAAAGAAAGAGAATTTTCAGTATTGAAGAATTCACCTTGCTATCTTTGTATAAAAATCTGAAGAATTAAAGAACTTTGAAGAGACTCATGACTCTCAACACCATAAAAAATAAAACCTTTCCTGTATGCTGATAAAGATTTATGTGCTTTTTTTGTTATAAATTTGAAGTTTTTCGTATCGTACTCAAAGAGGAATCAAACTATGGTAAAATGGACAAGGAAAATGATAGAACACATGAAAAACAGCATAAAAATCATACGTTACAGGCTTTAAATAAGAGGATAAGGTACTCAAGGAATCAGAGAGGATGTAAGAATTGGTATTACGAGAAAAATTAGTGAACGGTATGAATCCCCGACAAAAAGAAGCGGTGATCCACACAGATGGACCGCTTTTGATCATGGCAGGTGCAGGAAGCGGGAAGACACGCGTCTTAACACATCGTATTGCGTATTTGATTCAAGAAAAAAATGTGAATCCATGGAATATTTTAGCGATCACTTTTACCAATAAAGCAGCCAAAGAAATGAAAGAACGGGTCAGCCGATTGATTCAAGATGGTGGAAACGATGTATGGGTTTCTACATTTCACTCGATGTGTGTAAGAATATTGCGTCGGGATATTGATCGCATTGGATACACTCGAGCATTTACCATCAGTGATCCAGGTGAGCAACAAACTTTGATGAAACGCATTTTAAAAGAGCGAAATATTGATCCGAAAAAATTCAACCCAAGAGCGATTCTTGCTGAAATCAGCAACGCAAAAAATGAATTACTGACGGCAGAAAAATATCGTGAAACGGCATCATCTTATTTCCAACGCATGGTAGCAGATTGTTACGATGATTATCAAAAAGAACTGCGTCGGAACCAGGCAGTAGATTTCGATGATTTAATTATGCTGACCACGCGTTTGTTCAAAGAGAGCCCTGAAACATTGCAACATTACCAAGCAAAATTTCAATATATTCATGTGGATGAGTACCAAGATACTAACCAAGCTCAATATACCTTGGTGCAAATGTTGGCAGATCGATTCAAAAACCTCTGTGTTGTAGGGGATGCTGATCAAAGTATTTACGGTTGGCGTGGGGCAAACATGGAAAATATCTTAGATTTTGAAAAAGATTATCCAGATGCAAAAGTAGTATTGTTGGAACAAAACTATCGCTCCACTAAATACATTTTACAAGCAGCCAATGATGTCATTGGAAACAATGCCAAAAGGAAAGAAAAGAAATTATGGACAGACAATCATGATGGAGAAAAAATATCTTACTATCGTGCTCAAAGTGAAGGTGACGAGTCACGCTATGTCGTTTCAAAAATGCAAGAAGAAATGAAAGAAAGCAACTTGAATTATGGAGATTTCGCAGTACTTTACCGTACGAATGCGCAATCTCGTAAGATTGAAGAAAGTTTATTACAATCTAATATTCCTTATAAAATGGTTGGCGGACACAAATTCTACGATCGAAAAGAGATCAAAGATGTTTTAGCTTATTTACGCTTGATTGCTAACCCTTCAGACAATATGAGTTTTGAACGAATCGTTAATGTTCCAAAACGAGGAGTTGGTCCTGGTACGGTAGAAAAACTAAGAGCTTTTGCCGACATGTATGACTGGTCTCTATTGGAAGCTTCTCAAAATATCGCCTTAACAAATATCACTGGAAAAGCTGCTAAGTCACTTGAAGGTTTTGGTGTTTTGATGCAAGACCTGCGTAAGATGCAAGAGTATTTACAGATAACAGAACTAGTAGAAGAATTGTTAAAACGCAGTGGGTATCAGGAAGCTTTAGAAAGTGAAAAAAGTCTGGAATCAGAGTCGCGTTTAGAAAATATTCAAGAGTTCTTATCAGTAACGCAACAATTTGAAAAAGATAATGCTGGTGGAGAAACAGATCTACTGACTTTCTTAACAGACTTATCCTTAGTATCTGATCTGGATAATCTGGAAGAGGAGAACGGTGAAGTTACATTGATGACGTTGCATGCTGCAAAAGGACTGGAATTTCCGGTAGTCTTTCTGATTGGGATGGAAGAAGGGATCTTCCCATTGTCTCGTGCTATGATGGAAGAAGAGCAACTCGAAGAAGAACGCCGCTTAGCTTATGTAGGGATCACTCGTGCAGAAAAGAAATTGTATTTGACCAATGCTTTTTCGCGCGTTTTATACGGACGTACACAAGCAAACGCTGCTTCACGTTTTATCAGTGAGATCAATCGTGAGATCCTTGAATCAGAGGATAAACAAGCCAGTTCAGTTCCATTTAGAAGTTCTGCTCCTTTCAATGCACAAAAACGGGCAACTAGCACACCTTATCAAACTCAAGCCCCTGTCTCTAATAAAGTAAGCAGTGGTGCACATAAAATGGTGTGGAATGTCGGCGATAAAGCAACCCATAAAAAATGGGGTGTTGGAACGGTCGTTAAATTGACTGGTAACGAAGATAACTTGCAATTGGACATTGCTTTTTCAGCTCCAATAGGCATCAAACGGTTATTAGCTGCTTTTGCGCCAATTGAAAAAGTTCAATAATCATTTATGACTGAAAGAGAAAGAAGGTACTCCATTTGACAGACAAGCCTGAAACGAATCAACCTATAGAAGAAGCAGCAGAGAAAGTTGAAGTTCTAAGAGAAATCTTGGATCGCTACAGCCATGAATATTATGTATTGGATAAACCGACTGTCACGGATGCTGAATATGATGCGCTTTACCGTGAGCTAGTAAGCTTAGAAGAAAGTTATCCTGAATTGATCAGTGGAGACTCTCCGACGCAACGTGTCGGAGGCACTATTCTGCCGGGATTTGAAAAAGTGCCCCATGATATTCCGATGCTTAGTCTGGGAAATGCTTTTGGAAAAGAAGACTTGCTTGACTTCGATAAACGAGTTCGCAAGTTGACTGATAAAAAGGTCCAGTACATTTGTGAACTGAAAATAGATGGGCTGGCTCTTTCTTTGAAATATAAAAATGGCAAACTGATTCAAGCCGCTACTCGAGGTGACGGGATCGTTGGAGAAAACGTGACGCAAAATGTCCGTACTATCAAATCTGTTCCACTAAAATTAAAATATCCATATTCAATAGAAGTTCGAGGGGAATGTTATATGCCGAAAGCTTCTTTCGTGGAATTGAATCAAAAGCGTGAAGAAAATGGAGAAGACATTTTTGCAAATCCAAGAAATGCAGCTGCAGGAGGATTGCGGAATTTAGATCCAAAACAAACAGCGAAACGTAATCTCAATACTTTTATGTATACTGTAGCAGATTTCGGTGAAATGGAAGCTGCTAGTCAGTCCGATGCGTTAGAGCAATTAGATAAAATAGGTATCCGTACCAATCACGAACGTCGAGTTTTTGAAACGATTGAAGACGTTTGGGAGTATACACAAGAATTTCAAGAACAACGCAGTAATCTGCCGTATGACATTGACGGAATTGTGATCAAAGTAAATGATTTCCAAGCACAAGCAGATGTTGGGTTTACGATTAAAGCTCCTCGTTGGGCGGTTGCTTATAAATTTCCAGCAGAAGAAGCCAATACGGTCGTAAATGAGATCGAATGGACCGTGGGAAGAACGGGTGTCGTTACCCCTACAGCTATCATGGATCCTGTCCAATTAGCTGGTACAACGGTTCAACGAGCTAGCTTACACAACGTAGATTTGATTCGTGAACGCGACATTCGCTTGAACGATACGGTCGTGATCCACAAAGCGGGGGATATTATTCCAGAAGTGACTCGTGTGGTAGAAGAATTACGGCCAGTAGGTAGTGTACCTTATGAATTTCCAACGCATTGTCCAGCATGTGACAGTGAATTGGTTCATTTGGATGAAGAAGTAGCATTACGCTGTATTAACCCAAAATGTCCAGCACAAATTATTGAGGGGCTCACTCATTTTGTGTCACGTAATGCGATGAATATTGATGGTTTAGGTAACAAAGTCATCATTCAATTATATGAAAAAGGCTTAGTTAAAGACGTAGCAGATCTATATAGTTTGACTTATGATCAGTTAGTCACGCTGGATAAGATCAAAGATAAATCAGCAAATAATTTATTGAATGCTATTGATGCTAGCCGCAGCAACTCTTTAGAGCGATTAGTATTTGGTCTTGGAATTCGAAATGTTGGCGCAAATGCAGCGAAATTACTGGCGGAAGAATTTGAAACCATTGAAGCGTTACAACAAGCAGGAAAAGAAATGATTATTGCTATTGAAGGAATCGGTGATATCATAGCAGATAGCGTAGTGACTTTCTTTGAACTGCCGGAAGTGAATGCATTGATCGAGGAATTGAGAGCGAAAAACGTCAACCTCATTTATCTTGGGAAGAAAAAAGAAACTGTAGCAGAAAGCGATTCATATTTTAACGGAAAAACAATTGTTTTGACCGGTAAATTGACGCACTTTACTCGCGAAGAAGCTAAAGAGAGAATTGAAAACCTTGGCGGAAAAGTAACGGGAAGTGTGTCTAAAAAGACAGATTTTTTGGTTGCAGGAGAAGATGCTGGAAGTAAATTGACGAAAGCACAAAGCTTAGATGTTCCAGTATGGAACGAAGATCAATTGTTGGAAACATTAGAAGGAGAGGAATAAGAGTTTGAAAAGCAAACTACTCGTTTTACTTGCAGGAAGCGTATTGGTATTGACTGCCTGTGCAACTCCTGAAGAAAGAACAGGAGAAACAACGTCCAATGGCTCACAAGTAGAATTAACAGCAGAAGAAATAACCAGTACCTCACGTCAATTATCAGATGAATATTATCGTTCTTTGATAACGGATGGTCAATACCAACCTGGCGTAAATAGAGGAGCTTCACTTGGAACTAATTCAAATTACAATTTAAAAGCTTTTGAAACAGGTCTATTGGAAATTTCTCAAGACAATTTCTCTACGAACGATCATATGATCCAAGAAGGCCAATACCTAGATGGCCAAACTGTTAATAAATGGCTTGGAAGATATACTCCAGTAGGTGAAGGATTTGATCAATACGGGAATCCTCGGACTGTTGAAGAGGGAAATGAAAATCTAGCAGGATTAAACCCACAGCATAATGGAAGCAAATTAGAAAATGAGCGAACACCGATTTATTTAAAATCTATTTTAGAACAAAACTTCATGGTACAAACAGAAAACGGCTATTCTTTATCGGGTATCAGTATTGGTTTAGCAATGAATACTGTTGATTACTACCAAAAGGAACAATACGGTGCCAGCTTTGAAACTATCATTAGTGAAGAAGAATTGATTCAACAAGGGAAAGAAATGGCTGACAAAATCGTAGAGCGCATCCGTCAAATGGAAGGATTAGAAGATATTCCAATCGTAGTGGGAATCTTCAAGCAAACTCCACAAGATAGTTTAGCAGGCGGGACATATGTTGCAGAAGGAATTAGCGAAAATGGAAGCAGTTCAGTAGGCGGTTGGAGCAATCTTTCTATGAAGAAACTAGTTTTCCCACTAGAGGGCGGAGAAAGTACAGAATTGAATAGTTTCCAAAACTTCAAAGCTGAAGTAGAAAGTTTCTTCCCTAATTTAAGCGGAGTTACTGCAGAAGCGACTTATGTTGACGATACGTTGGTCAAAATGAAAGTAGATTTAGTGACACAATTTTATGGAGAAACTGAAGTCATTGCATTTACACAACATGTATATGATCAAGCTGTCAAATTCTTGCCGCCAAATATTCCTATTGAAATGTCTATCTCTTCGATGAACGGAATGGAAGCTTTCTTGGCTCGAGAAACTGGAGAAACAGAATTCTATACCCATATATTTGATTAGTAAAAGCATCCTCAAAAGATTGATTCTAAAAATCCAGTAATTCTTACTGACATTTAAGTAAGAGTTGCTGGTTTTTTTATCTTATCAATTGGGATAAAGTTCTTCAGGAGAGCCGCAAAAGCTCCTAAGAGATTAATAAAACTTTAATTTCTCGCCATTGACCTGAAGAATTCATAGAGTCTGTACGCGGTTTGTGATATTATAGGAAAGAAGTTTTAAATCTGTGAGCTTTTAGAAAGTGAGTGAAATATTAAATGACTGTAACTGAAAAAGATATCAGACACGTTGCAAAATTAGCAAAATTAGAAATCCCAGATGATGAGATCAAAAAATTCACCGAACAAATGGATAAAATCATTGAGATGGTGGAGCAATTAAGTGAATTAGACACTGAAAACGTTCCGGTTATGACACATGGAATGGAAACTTACAGTGTTATGCGTGAAGACAAGGCAATTCCTGGAACAGATCGCGAAAAACTATTTGAAAATGTAAAAACTGAAAAAGATGGTTTGATCAAAGTTCCAGCTATCATGGACAATTCGGAAGGGGATGCATAAGATGAGTTTACTAGATCATACATTAGAAGAACTGCACACTATGCTGGTCAATAAGGAAACAACAGCAGAAAAAATCATGACTGCAGTTTATGCCCGTATTTCCGAAACAGAAGATAAAGTGGGTTCGTTCATTACACTTACAGAAGAAGAAGCTTTGTTCAAAGCTCGTGAAATGGATGAAGCGGGCATTGATCCTGAAAATATTTTGTCAGGTTTGCCTATTGGAATCAAAGACAACATCGTTACAGAAGGTACTTTAACGACAGCTGCCAGCCGTATGTTAGAAGACTTTATTCCGGTGTACAATGCGACCGTTACTGAAAAAGTAACAGAAGCTGGAATGATCTCAGTTGGAAAACTAAATATGGATGAATTTGCGATGGGAGGAAGTACAGAAAACTCTTACTTCAAATTAACTCGCAATCCATGGGACCTATCCAAAGTTCCTGGTGGTTCTTCAGGTGGTTCTGCAGCAGCAGTAGCAGCTGGCCAAGTTCCTGTTTCTTTAGGAACAGATACGGGTGGTTCGATCCGTGAACCAGCAGCCTTTACAGGGGTCGTTGGAATGAAACCGACTTATGGACGTGTATCCCGTTTTGGGTTGATTGCTTTCGGTTCTAGTTTAGACCAAATTGGACCTTTTACTCGTAATGTAAAAGACAATGCTATCGCATTGAATGCGATTAGTGGTCATGATCCAAAAGACTCAATGAGTTATGCAAAAGAAACACCGGACTTCACAAAAGGTATTACTGATGGCGTTAAGGGCATGAAAATTGCTGTTCCTAAAGAATACTTAGAAGATGGACTCCAAGCAGGCGTGAAAGAGGCTGTATTAAAAGCTATCGAAACGTACAAAGAACTTGGCGCCATTATTGAAACCGTGAGCTTGCCTCATTCTAAATATGGTATTGCAGCTTACTACATTATTTCTTCTTCTGAAGCTTCTTCCAACTTACAACGCTTTGATGGCGTTCGTTATGGGTACAGAGCTAAAGATGTTGAATCTCTAGAAGAATTATATGTTAAAACACGTACAGAAGGTTTTGGTCCAGAAGTGAAACGCCGTATCATGCTTGGAACATTCTCATTGAGTTCTGGTTTTTATGATGCTCACTTTAAACAAGCTGCTAAAGCACGTACCTTGATTCGTCAAGACTTTGAAAATGTCTTTAAAGAGTACGATTTGATCTTAGGTCCAACGACGACCACAACGGCTTATGGTATCGGAGAACAAGTTGATGATCCAATCGCTATGTACTTGTCAGATATTTTAACTGTGCCAGTGAACTTAGCTGGAGTTCCTGCAATTTCTATTCCTTGTGGTTTCTCAGAAGGTATGCCAGTTGGATTGCAATTGATCGGAAATCACTTCGATGAGCAAACGATCTACCGAGCAGCTTATGCTTTCGAACAAGCAACAGAATTCCACAAAGCTAGACCAAACTTGTAGGAGGAGAGAAGTTACATGAATTTTGAAACAGTTATCGGGCTTGAAGTCCACGTAGAATTAAAAACCGACTCTAAAATGTTCTCGCCATCTCCAGCACATTTTGGAGCTGAACCGAACACAAATACAAACGTAGTTGACTGGGGATATCCAGGAGTATTGCCGACAATCAACAAAGGAGCTGTAGAATTTGGTATCCGTGCTGCATTAGCATTGAATTGTGAAATTTCACAAGATACTAAGTTTGACCGTAAAAACTATTTCTATCCAGATAATCCCAAAGCGTATCAAATTTCTCAATTTGACCAACCTGTTGGACATGATGGATGGATCGAAGTTGAAGTAGAAGGCAAAAAGAAAAAGATCCGTATCGAACGTGTCCACTTAGAAGAAGATGCTGGGAAAAACACTCACGGTACAGATGGTTATTCTTATGTCGATTTAAACCGTCAAGGAACACCATTGATCGAGATCGTTTCTGAAGCAGATATGCGTTCTCCAGAAGAAGCTTACGCTTATTTAGAAGCTATTAAACAAATCATTCAATACGCTGGTGTTAGTGATGTTAAGATGGAAGAGGGATCTATGCGTTGTGACGCCAATATCTCGATTCGTCCATTTGGCCAAGAAGAATTCGGGACTAAAACTGAATTGAAGAACTTGAACTCCTTTAACTTTGTACGCAGAGGACTAGCCTTTGAAGAAAAACGTCAAGAAAAAGTATTATTGGCTGGAGGCGTTATTCAACAAGAAACTCGTCGTTATGACGAATCTACTGGCGAAACTATTTTGATGCGTGTCAAAGAAGGGTCTAGTGATTACCGTTACTTCCCTGAACCTGATCTGCCAAACTTATACATTGAAGATGAGTGGGTCAAACGTGTGAGAGAATCGATTCCTGAAATGCCAAAAGAACGTCGTGTTCGTTACGCTGGTGACTTTGGTCTTACTGAATATGATGCGGCTCAGTTGACTGCTACTAAAGAAATGTCCGACTTTTTTGAAGAAACTCTTGAACAGGGGGCAGATGCTAAACAAGCTGCTAACTGGTTGATGGGTGAAGTGTCAGCTTACTTAAATAGTGAGAAACTAGAATTGCACGATACCAAATTAACGCCTCAAAACTTAGCAGGTATGATCAAGTTGATTGCCGATGGAACGATCAGTTCAAAAATCGCGAAAAAAGTGTTCCGTGAGTTGATTCAAAACGGTGGAGATGCAACGGATGTTGTTGAATCAAATGGATGGGTTCAACTAAGCGATCCAGCTAAGTTGTTGCCTATCATCAATGACATATTAGATAATAATGCACAATCCATTGAAGATTACAAAAATGGAAAAGACCGAGCTATTGGCTTCCTCGTTGGTCAAATTATGAAAGCGACTAAAGGACAAGCAAACCCAGGTATTGTTAATAAACTGTTAAACCAAGAGTTAAGCAAACGGTAATTTGGAAAGAAGGTAAACAGATGCGTGCGAGAATTATTTATAATCCAACATCTGGGCGTGAATTATTAAAAAAAAATCTAGTTGAAATATTGCGTGTTTACGAAAGTGCTGGTTATGAAACCAGTACTTTTGCTACTACACCGGAACCTTTTTCGGCACAACATGAAGCAGAAAGAGCTGCTAAAGCTGGCTTCGATTTAATCGTCGCAGCTGGTGGTGATGGAACGATCAATGAAGTCGTTAATGGATTAGCAGGACTCGAAAGACGGCCTAAAATGGCGATCATTCCTGCTGGTACTACGAACGATTACGCTAGAGCTTTGCATATTCCAAGGAATGATCTGATTGCTGCAGCAAAAATCATTGAAAAAAATCAAACTATTCATATGGACATTGGAAAAGCTGAGACAGAGAAGCAGCTATCTTATTTTATCAACATAGGTGCAGCAGGATATCTGACAGAACTAACGTATGAAGTCCCTTCGCAGTTAAAATCTGTTTTTGGTTATTTAGCTTACTTTGTTAAAGGTGCTGAGATGCTTCCTCGTATTAAAGCCGTGCCAATGCGTATTGAATACGATGACGGAGTTTTTGAAGAAAATGCCTCTATGTTTTTCGTAGCCTTGACCAATTCAGTAGGCGGTTTTGAGCAAATTGCGCCAGACGCTCGTTTAGATGATGGAAAGTTTACGTTGATTATTGTGAAGACAGCTAATTTACTGGAGATCTTCCGTTTGATTGGCGAATTATTAAATGGTGGAAAACACATCAATAGTCCCAATCTTATGTACATCAAGACGAATAAAATCAAAGCACAAACTACTGACTCTGCTCCATTAATGATTAATCTAGATGGAGAATATGGCGGAGATTCACCAGTAGAGTTCACCAATTTGAAGCAGCATATTGAAATGTTCGCTGATGTTGATTTGATTCCATATGATGTGGAAGAAAAAGATGAATTTGCAGATGATGTAGAGGAAGCCTTCTTGAAACAAGTGGAAGAATTAACTGGGGAATTACCAGAAGAAAAGTAAACAAGAAAAGTTCCCATCAAGAGAACTTTGACAGCAAATAACACAAGCAAAACGGCCGTTGCAAAAGACAGAACAAACGCACCAAAGACAGACAATGTTTTTGAGTGGAAGGAGAAAAGGAATTGAAAAAAGAACAAACTATTCCAGTAAGCAAAAACGAACAGCATACGGTTACGATTGAAGATTTAACATTTGAAGGTATGGGTGTAGGTAAAGTAAAAGGATATCCTCTTTTTATTGAAGATGCCTTACCAGGCGAAAAAGTAGAGATCAAAGTTCACAAAACAGGAAAAACGTATGGTTACGCAAAAGTCATGAATCGATTGACTTCAAGCAATGACCGTGTGCCTTTAAGAAATCAAATGTATACTCGTACAGGAATCACACCATTGCAACACATGTCCTATTCAGCTCAATTAGCATTTAAAAAGCAACAAGTTGAGAATGTGATGCAACGTATTGCAAGAATGCCGGAAGTTCCAGTATTGGATACTATCGGAATGGAAGAGCCTTGGGGATACCGTAATAAAGCTCAGGTTCCAGTTCGTAAAGTTGGGGATCTATTGACAACCGGTTTTTACCGTAAAAATAGTCATGACTTGATTCCTATTGAAGACTTCCTGATCCAAGATCCTAAAATCGATCAAGCTATTATTGCTGTTCGAGACATTATGCGTGAATATGGTGTTAAACCGTACAGCGAAAAAGACAACACAGGGAACTTACGCCACATCGTAGTGCGCAGAGGGTACCATACTGGTGAAATGATGATCGTGTTAGTAACACGTACAGCAAAATTGTTCCCAACAAGCAAGATTATTCCAGATATTCTTGAAGCATTGCCAGAGGTTGTCAGCATCGTTCAAAATGTCAATCCAAGAGGTACAAACGTGATCTTAGGACAAGATGCTATCGTATTGTATGGAGAAGACAAATTTACGGATGAATTGATGGGGAATACATTTGAGATCTCTCATCGTTCGTTCTATCAAGTAAATCCATTGCAAACAGAAAAACTGTACCAAACAGTACTAGATTTTGCTGCAATGACTGGTGAAGAAACTGTTATTGATGCTTATTGTGGTATTGGTACGATCACTCTAGCTTTGGCTAAACAAGCTAAAGAAGTTTACGGAATCGAAATCATTGAAATGGCTGTTGAGGATGCTAAACGCAACGCTGTGTTAAATGGTGTAGAAAATGTAACTTACCAAGTTGGAGCAGCTGAAGAAGTCATGCTTGAATGGAGTAAAGAAGAACGCACTGCTGATTTATTAGTAGTAGATCCGCCGCGTAAAGGTTTAGAAGGACAATTTATTGATGCAGTTATTGAGATGAAACCAAGCAAAATGGTTTATGTCAGCTGTAACCCTGCAACATTAGCCCGTGACTTAGCTTTATTAGCTGAAGGTGGCTATAATGTTGAAAAAGTCCAACCAGTGGATATGTTCCCACAAACAAACCATGTTGAGTCGGTAACATTGCTTACTAGAAACAAATAAATAGATCAATACGATTTTGTTTAGTTCGTATAGCTAATTTAAGGCCCATAATATCTTAATGATGTTATGGGCTTTTTCTGGATATCTGTTTATGGTGCTGTGAAAGAAATTTCCTTCGGAATCGGGGTTGCTTGGTGAGATCCATGGGAACGCTTGGAGCCAAGGTCTCCAAGCTTGCAAGCTTCAAACAAAGCATAAGCGCTGAAGCGCTAACGATTTGTAATTCACATTGCATCCTTTACATGGCTACCAGCAACCCCGAATCCTCCAGAAATTTCTAGAAGTTAGTATTTAAGCAACTTAGACTTTCTACCAATGTTAGATGAGGAAGAGCCTTAAGAAATGATAGCTGAACCTGAATCATTCATATTTTTCAAAAGCATTTTTAAAGACTTACTATAGTAGGATATTTTATTTTTTGAAATGTACAAAGATAAACTCCATTTGCTATGTTAAAGCGATTAAACCAAGCAAATTAGGAGTTGTATAAATGCCTTTTTTATAAGAAAAATTATTTAAAAATCAATTTAAAACTGTTTTCGTCACTATTTTTCTCGTTCAAAGATAACCAGTATTTCTTATTTATGGTACTATTTCTCTATTGGAATTATTTTTTTTGAGTTGATCATGGGGTATCTTGTAAGTTCTTCAACCATCACATTAAAAGCAGAGCCTATTTTCTGATTAGTAATTGCCAAATGTTTCATCGATTCATAAGCATCTCCTTTTTTTTGAAATTTATTAAATACAGTGAAGAAAAAATCACGATTTTAGATATTGTGTCAAGTGATGATAGATAAAATATGGAGGTATTAAAAACTAGATTTTCAAGTTTTTTAGAAGCATATATCATTCGAAGTCATAGTAATTTGTTAAGAACAATAAATTGTTAAATTAAAGTATTAATTTGAAAGGTGAAGGAGATAATGAAAAATTATGATTTTCATGCACTATTAGAACCGTTGGAATTTCAAGAGTTAGCTCGAGATATTGTTCAAATAAAAGAAGGACTACATTTTGAGTCTTTCAGAGATGGTAAAGATGAAGGAATAGATGGCTTGTATCGTACTAATGAAGAAACCATTATTTTACAAGCTAAAAGATATAGAACTAATTTTTCGAAATTAAAATATTCTCTAAAAAAAGAAGAGTTACCTAAAGTTCAAAAATTACAACCTACTAGATATATTTTGTGTATTTCTATGAACCTTTCGCCAGGAAATAAAAAAGAAATTTACAAACTATTTAAAGGATATATTAAAGATACAAGCGATATCTTAACGTCAAAAGACCTAAATAATCTTTTGGGTATGCCTGGGTATGAAAAAGTAGAGAGAAATTATCATAAACTTTGGTTAAACAGCATAGATATACTTTCAGACATAGTTGATAACTCTATAAATAAGCCACGACTTAGAGAATCTGAGTTTGAGCTAAAACGCGCATTAAAAACTGTGAGAATGTATGTTCAGTCCAATATGTACAGAAAGGCGTTTGACATATTGGACAGAGAAAATGTAGTACTAATTTCTGGAGATCCAGGAATGGGGAAAACGTCAATGGCATATATGCTAGCTATTGCATTTTTACAGAATAACTCTTCTAAAGGATTTACGTGGATTAATTCAATTGAAGAAGTTTATGGGAGTATGAAAGACCCTGATGAACAACAAGTATTTATTTTGGATGATTTCTGGGGAAGTGTTTTTTATAATAATAGAAAGAATATAGAAGAAAATCGCTTGGAAAGACTTATACAATCATTTAGAAATGATCCTGAAATGAAAAACAAAAAAATGATTTTGACTTCAAGAGAGTATATTTTACAACAAGCTCTATATCAAAATGATGTGCTATATAGTATAGTTGGAAATTTTAAACTGCAGTGTACATTAGAAAAGTACAGTAATTCAGAGAAGACTCAAATTTTATTCCAACATTTAAAAGCCTCAAATTTAAATTTAAAAACCATAAGGACTATTTATTATAACAATGATAGAATCATTTCACATTATGGTTATAATCCACGAGTAATTGATTTGTATTTGTCTAATAATGACGGACAAAAAGTTGATTCACATCAATATCTCGAATCTTTATTTTATTACTTAGATTATCCAGAGAATTTTTGGACAAGTATTTTTGAAAATTTGTCTACAGAAGCTAAAATAGTAGCTTGTATTATTCTGTTTTCACATGAATATATTGACTTAATAGATGTAAAGATTACTTATTCAAAGTACTTCTCAATAAATTTCGATATAAAAGGTTTTGAAAAAATTTTTTCTGAATTAGAAAAAACAATAATAGTAACAAATTTAGATTACGATGAAGAAAGTGTTATAGTCTCTTTCCAAAATCCTTCTTTTGAAGATTTTCTATACGATTATGTTAATAATAATGTTGAACGATATGTTCCAATATTATTAAAGATAGCATCTTTTTATGATCAAATACTATATATTTTGGAACATTTTTCAAAAAAATGTTCCAAAGAGCTAAATAGTTTAATTGAAACTAAATGCATAAATGAACTCTACACTCTGCCAATGAGAATAGCTGATTATGGTGATAGAGAAAATGCGGAACTAATGCATCCAGATGAAGAAAACACTCTAGGAAGGGTATTTCACTTAATTCGTCTATGTGATAAAAATAAGCAAAAAAAATTGCACACCTTTCTAGAGCAATATATTTATGAGTATTGCAAGGATATGGAAAATGATAATTTTTATATGAATTATTATGAATTAATAAATTTTCCCGATGTATTGGAAAGATTTATGGAAAAAAGTATATATTTTGATGGAAATACAATTATTAAAAATTATTATTTGCGTATATTTAATATAAATCACTTTAGATATTCTAAAAGTTTTGAAAAAATATTTCCAGTTGAGTATAAAAAATTTAAACAAGCAAGCGATATTTATGTAAAAAAGAACTTAAAAACTATAATATTAGATAGTTTAGAATACTTTATATATGAGGATATGGATTTTGAGTTAGATTTTCTTATTGATTCCATGCCAGATATATTTGAAGAATATGGAGTAAGATATACAAAAAAATTTAAACAAGAGATATGCGATACCACTGGAGTTGACTATAATCGAATAGATAGAGTAAATGAATATAATAAAAATAAAGAAGAATTATCTGAAAAAATTATAACGAAAGAAGAACAAAACTACGAACGGATCGTAAATGAGAATACTGATTATTTTTATGAATTAGACGATTATAGATTAGAAGATGAAGAAATAATAGATATGATAAATAGAAGTTTATTAACAAAAGAGAGAAAAAAACAGTTATTAGAGATAGTAGAAAGAAAAGCACCATGGTATATATATGAATATTTAGAAGCAGAGAAACCTTTAAAAGAATTTTTGTCTCTCCTAGAAAATAATGAGGATTATGTCATTAACAATAATATAACTTTGTTTTACACAGCTCTTTTGTATTATATAAACAACGAAGACATGGATCTGATAAAAAAATTTTTGAATTTCTGTATCGAATTATTTTTACAAGTTTTAGAAAATGGACAAGATAGTGTTTCTGAAAGAAATTTCAAAAAAAGTAGTATTTATCAAACGTACCTTAAAGATGACGAGCAATTAGAAATGATAGTTTTTAAATTTTTATTAATCAAAAATGATACTTGGCTTGTTCTTCAAAATAATTTATTATTAACCTACTGTTTTGCATCGTTCATTTCAAATGGAGAAGAAGACTTGTATAATGTTGTATTGCAAAAAAGCTCAGAAGAAATACATTTAAAAAAAATACCTACTTATCTTGATGGAATAAATAGCAAAACGATCACTTTTGGAGTAGTGGAATATATAGAATATGAGTTAGAAAGACTTTTGTACAAGTTATTTGAAGAAATAGATTCAGAGAAGTTTAATGAGAATCATCTTTACCCTCTATTAAAACAATTTATGAACCACTTTGAGAATTTGAGCAATGAAGAGAGAGTCATATTATTACTGGAAGAGATGGAATTAACTATAAATATATCTTCGGATAGAAAAGTTCAAGGTTCTGTTCGTCATATTATTAGTGCTTTGAATGTCGCCGAATATTTGAATATTGGCATGTATATTGATATAAATGATGTAGATGAGTTAAGTGAAGAACAGTTAACTCTATTAATTGGAAAAGCAACAAGATATAACAGAAGTATGAACGTACATATTATAGAAATTTATAAAGAAAAAGATTTATCTGTATTAAAAAAAACAGGACTTTATGATACGGTTTTGTATACATTAAAGGAAATAGAGAAAGTATATTTAAATTTTTTAAATGGGGATTATACAAGTATTATATAGAAAAGGTAAATGTTGATGAAGTTGATAAAAATGACAATACTGAATAGAAAAATTAAATAGAACAACAGGGTTTTGACTAATTTAAACAGCTAATTTAAGCCTATAATATTTTAATGATATTATGGGCTGTTTCTATTTTAAGCGTTAGCGAGGCAAATTAAGTTGATGTTTTTTCATTTTAAAAATGAAATTTACTAAAATTGCGTACTCTATATTGAGGAGTAAAATCCGACAAAATATATTGGAGGCGTTGATTTTGAAAACAATTGAGCATGGAAAATTATTGGTAAACCTAGATAAAAAATGCATTCTAGAGCCGGCAAAATTAATTCTGTCTGGTGAGAGCAGTATAATGGAAATTTCTTTTATTCATCCACGATTTGGGAATCCATTTCAATATGAATTGTTTCATTTGTTGATGGATGAATGGAAAGGCGATAGGATTGCCATAGTTGAGGATTCACCGGATGCAACAGAATACCTGCTTGAGCAAGAAGGATATATATATCACCGAAAGTACAAACAGAAAATAAATCATAGAATTCGCAAAGAGAACGGAATCAATATCATTACAATTCCCCCTTCAGAAGCAAACAAACTAAAGAAGAGATGGGAAAAATTTGTGAATCAATATGTGCTCATTAATTATGATTCGCATCTATTTATGACGATTGATCAACGTTTATTTAAGTTGAAGAACAACTTGATGCCATACTTTATTCTAGCTCAAGCAGAGCAAAAAAGTGAATTCAATGGGAGTTGGGCCGGGAATCGTATTGGGGTTGAACCGATTGATACAGCTACGTTTGATAGTCTGGATTACTTCGAGATGTTTCGAATGGTGGGGAATAAAACAGCTTGTAGATTAGGCGTGGAAGATTTTGCGCATCGTTTTGGCCATTATTAAAGAGTGAACGTTAGCTGATGAACGGTTAAACTTAAAAGCACATAAGTCCACATTTTCCTTCAGCTTTATATTACTTCACAATATTCTCATAAAAAACAGTTTCGTTTTCAACTCAAATTTGTTAGAATAGACTATTGTAGCCAGTTTGATAAAATAGTATAGACTAATATAAGCTAAAAAGCAGGGGTTTTTCTGCTTTTTATTTTTGAGATAAAAATTTACACCTATAACGAGAGGGTTTTTATATGAAAGAAAATTTTTGGAATAATTTGCCGCGACCGTTTTTTATCCTAGCACCGATGGAAGATGTAACGGATGTTGCTTTTCGTCATGTAATCAGTAAAGCAGGCAAACCGGATGTATTTTTTACAGAATTTACAAACACGGTTAGTTACTGTCATCCTGAAGGAAAAGACAGTGTACGAGGACGCTTGATTTTTACAGAAGATGAACAACCGCTTGTAGCTCATATTTGGGGAGACCAACCAGAGCATTTCCGACAAATGAGTATTGGGATGGCAGAAGAAGGCTTTAGCGGAATTGATAT
Source organism: Desemzia sp. RIT 804 (assembly GCF_016892605.1). GTDB lineage: Bacteria > Bacillota > Bacilli > Lactobacillales > Carnobacteriaceae > Desemzia. The sequence continues at coordinate 108,795 of NZ_JAFEMV010000002.1, read as the reverse complement.
TAATATGGGTTGTCCAGTACCGAATGTAGCAGGAAAAGGGAAGGGCAGCGGTCTTATCCAACGTCCAGAAGTTGCTGCGGAATTGATACAAGCAGCAAAAGCCGGTGGATTACCAGTTAGTGTCAAAACCAGACTGGGATACACTCATGTTGATGAATACCGTGATTGGTTGACACATGTTTTACAACAAGACATTGCTAACCTGTCGATTCATTTGCGTACCAGAAAAGAAATGAGTAAAGGGAATGCTCACTGGGACATGATTGCAGATATCAAAAAACTCCGTGATGAAGTCGCTCCGGATACATTGTTGACCGTAAATGGTGACATTCCTGATCGCGAAACAGGTCTGAAGCTGGTTGAAGAATATGGTATCGATGGAATTATGATTGGGCGCGGTGTCTTTACTAATCCCTATGCATTTGAAAAAGAACCAAAAGAGCATTCCAGCAAAGAATTATTGGACCTTTTCCGTCTTCATTTAGATTTATTTGAAGAATATTTTGCAAACGAAGAGCGTTCATTTAAACCACTACGCCGCTTTTTCAAGATATATGTTCGTGGTATTCGTGGAGCGAGCGATTTAAGAGCGCAACTAATGGAGACACAGTCCATTGATGAGGCACGAACTTTATTGGATGAATTTGAAGCAAATAATCCAGATGTGTTAGAAGAAAAATAAAAGTTTTAATGTGATTAGGATACAAAGGAAAGCAGCGCAGATTTTTGCGCTGCTTTTTCTGTCTGTTGTTTGTAAAAGTAGACGAAAATCAAGGTTAAGACCGTCATGATGAAACTTTGAACTCTTTGCAGGAAATATTTATCTGGAGTTAAAGTTAGTGAAATGGTAAATAATAACTCTGAGTATACAACATAACCTACTAATTATATAAGAAGCATGAGGAGGCTCACCTGTGTCCATATTAAAACCAAAGAGAAAAGCAAAAAAGTAGTATTGTGTAAAAAAATCAAGAGTATTTAGTAAGGGGATAAAATGAAGGAAATCAGCTAAACACACGAGGATAAAGTATGGTAGACTTAAAATAATAAGATTAAACGTTTGTGGAGTAGGGGGAAGTGTAAATGTGGAATGTAGAAACAGTCATGCAAGAGTTGGAATCATTAGGTAAGGAACGAATCAAAAAAAGATATGTCTCAAATGGTGCTCATGAGCCTGTTTTTGGAGTAGCTACTGGGGCAATGAAACCCTTGACGAAAGAAATTAAAATCAATCAGGATTTAGCAGAAGAATTGTATGCAACAGGGAACTACGATGCGATGTATTTTGCTGGAGTAATTGCTGATCCCAATGGTATGACTGAAGCAGATTATAATCGTTGGATGGAGGATGCTTATTTCTTTATGATTTCGGATTATGTTGTTGCAGTCACGTTGTCTGAGGCAGATATCGCTCAAGAAGTGTCAGACAAATGGATTCAGAGCGGTGATGAGCTAAAAATGTCGGCGGGCTGGAGTTGTTATTGTTGGCTATTAGGCAGTCAAAAGGATGAAAAGTTTGCTGCGAGTAAATTATCCGCTATGCTGGATAAAGTAAAAATCGAGATTCATGACGCACCAGAACGAACCAAAGCTTCAATGAATAGCTTTGTCTATACAGTAGGAATTTCTTACATGCCACTTCATGAAAAAGCTGTTGAAACAGCAGCAGAAATTGGCTTGGTAGAAGTAAAACGCGGTAAGAAAAAGCCTAGTATCCTAGATGCTGCTACAAGTATTCAAAAAGAGCTGGACCGGGGCAAGTTAGGATTCAAACGCAGATATGTCAGGTGTTGAGAAAATATTTGGCTAGAGAAAATTATGGTACAGTCTTCTTAGCTTGAGAAGAATGGTTTAATCTTTTAGAGATGGCTAAGAATTTCAAGAGATAAGAAACTTATAATGGCAAATACAGGTATTTCTGAAAAAACGGCTGCAGGTTATGATACGCCTGAACGTATAGAGATAGCAAAAATTATTGCTGATGAATACGGGAATATATTGCGAAAACAGATCAAAAAGCTGTTGATTTCGGATGCGGAACAGGATTGGTAGGACTGAGTTTGTTGGATGAATTTCAATCGATGCTTTAAACTCTGATGGCCATTTGATCGTTGTCGATTTTGACAAAAATAAAGCGGTCAATTCTGAAATGGTTCATAATGGTTTCGAACAAGAAGCGTTAGGTAAATTAACGCAGCAAATTGGCTTTAAAAAGATTCAATCGAAAACTTTTTACCATGTAGAAAAAATATTTATGGGCAAAGATGCCTCTTTATTTATTCTGGATGCTCAGAAAAAAATATAGAATTAAGGAGAACGAGCTGAGAATGACTGTCACAGTAAGGCAAGAAACAAAAAGAGATTATAGTGAAACAGAAGCAGTGGTGGAAGAAGCCTTTAAAAATGAAAAATATACCGATCATACCGAGCACTTTTTAGTAGCGAGATTGCGGAAAAGCACAGCCTTTATTCCAGAATTATCTTTGGTGGCAGAAAAGAATAACAGAATAGTAGGGCATGTGTTATTAACGAAGATCAGCATTGAAAATGACTCTCATAACTATGAATCATTAGCTTTAGCTCCAGTGTCTGTTTTGCCGGATTACCAAAATAAAGGCATCGGCAGCAAATTAATTTTTGATGCTTTATTAAAGGCCAGAGACTTAGGTTATCGATCTGTTATTGTATTGGGGCACGACAAATACTATCCGCGTTTCGGATTTAAACCGGCTTCGGTCTTTGGCATTGAGTCGCCATTTGAAGTGCCGGATGAAGCTTTCCTAGCGCTTGAATTGAAAGAAAACAGTCTGGAAAATGTTTCAGGAAAAGTTGTTTACAGCAAGCCGTTCCAAACTAACTGAAACAAAAGGAGCGTTTTTGAGAAGGAACGATTATAAAAATTAAGAAATTACTGTGTTATTCACCCGCCAAACAATGTTGTGAATGAAGTTAAATAAGCAAAGTGCAGGAAATGCTTAATACATTATAAATAAGACCCCTTCAGATTAGGTATGAGCTACCTAATCTGAAGGGGTCTTATAGTATTCTATGAATGGCTTTCTACAACATATCTGTATTGGTATCCTATTATAACAGCTCGTTAACGAAAAACGTCGCAACGTCATGCATCGTGCTTGTTTTAACTAAATGTTCTTCTTCTTCATCCATAAAATAAATATTTGGCGTATTCTTTTGCTCTTCCGCAAATGCAGCCACGTGATCATAAGGTACAATTTGGTCTTGCGTACCATGCCAAATGTACAACGGCCTGCCTTGTAAGGTTTCTGGACGTAAAGATAGGTCATAATTAGGAATCCAACTCAATAAATCGAAATAATCTTCTGGCAAATGTCGTTTGAGTCGAGTCGCATGTTTTACAATGCGTTCTTGGTAAGCGAGTAATTTAGGTGATCCCATCAAACAAGCTGCTGCTTTGATTTCAGGATGATGCGTCAATAACGCGCAAGTTGTGATACCACCCATAGATGTTCCTCCAACTCCAATGACATCATCTACAAATCCAATTTTACGAAAATGATCAATGATAAAGCCAAACTCAAATAAATTGGAATGAATACTTTGGAAAAAAGTGAGAGAAGGGATGTTGGAAACAGGTTGTTTTCTTTCCCCATGATTTACAGCATCAGGTAATAATACTCTAAAACCTTCGCGTGCTAAATAACGAGCTTGCGTTAAATTCAATTCTTTTACAGATTGCCAACCGTGATAATAAATAATCAAAGGCAATTTTTCATTGCGTTGTTTTGTCGGGACAACTTCCAATAGTGGGATGTTGCCTAATGTTCTTTTCCGAATGGTCAATTTCAATTTATACACCTCAAAAGTATCATATCAAAGTACGATAACGAAAGGAATAAATAAAATAGTATTAATACTTATTTTTAATTAGAGTTTAATTTAAAAGTTAGTTGTATGCTTGAGTCATTATACAACATACATTTCTAATCAAACGAACTCATTAGTTTTAAATGCAGCAATTAAGCCAGCTCGTGCCAGAGAACATGGAAAAAGGTTTGTCGCCATAGCCGATGAAGTTCGTAAACAGGCTGAACAATCTAGAGGATCCGCTAACCAAACTGCAGAATTGTTCCAACACATCCTAATTTCATTATAAAATGTAAAAAGAAAAGATTTATTAATAACAAAAATTTTTAGATAAATGTTAAAAAGGACTTAACATTTATAGAATATCTAGTATAATAAAACTTAACAGATGAGAATGTGAAGTATTGAACTTTTGAGTAGAAATAAGAGGAGATCAACAGATGATGAAAAAATATAGTGTTAAAATAGCTTTGTTTGTTTTTATATCGTTATTATTTGTTACAGGTTGTTCAGGTCAAGCTGGGGAACCTCAAGAAAAAGAAGAGATGATTACGATCTTTGATGCTAAGGGAGAAGTAGAGGTCCCTAAAGATCCAAAAAGAATCGTTGATTTAAGTGGGAATAGTGATATTTTGTCTATTTTAGGATATAAAGTTGTAGGAACGGCGAATAGTGATGCCTATGATTACACTAAGTTTCCTTCCTATTTAGAAGATATTTTAGAAGGGGCCGATATATTAGGTTATAGCATGCAAGATACGTTTGATATAGAAGCGATCATGAATTTAGAACCGGATATGATTATTCTGTCTACGGTGCAAGAAAAAGTGTATGAACAGTTAAAAGATATCGCACCAACTGTTATGATCCAGCTAGAAGCATTAAATTGGCAAGAAGATGTAAAAGCTGTGGGGACAGTATTTAACCAAGTGGATAAAGCAGAGACATGGTTGAGCGAGTACAATAGAAAAGCCTTAGCCATAGGCGATGAAATCAAAGAAAATCACGGAGAAGATACTACTTATCTAGCCTTTTTAGCTAGTGGGGGTCAATTTTTTGTATTTGATGGAGCTGGGTTTGGAAATATCCTTTATGAAGATATGGGATTGCGCAAGCCTGATGGGATGCCGGAACAAACAGATATTAGTTTGCCAGTAGTGACGTATGAAGGTTTAGCTGCAATAGAAGCAGATTATATTTTTGCAATCGCAACAGATGAAGATTTAGCTATTCTTCAAGAGAATCCTATTTGGAACAACTTGCCTGCAGTAAAAGCTGGTAATGTAATCACACTTGATGCTTCGCCATACTTTAATCAAGGATACAGCCCTATTGGCAGAGAACTACTGCTAGATGAAATAGCGGTGTTGCTAAATGAAGCAGAATAAAACGACCTTTTTTATCAGTAGTTGCTTTGTGCTTCTGATCGTTGGCGTTTATCTCAGTATCTCTCTAGGAATTACAAAAATCAGTATATTAGAACTGATTGACAGTTTATGGAATCAAACAAATGAGCTGGATCAAATATTGATTAAAGATGTCCGAATCCCTCGAGTACTGTCAGCTCTCTTTACGGGAGGGATTTTAGGGGCTACTGGAGCTATGATACAGGGAATTACGCGCAATCCTATAGCAGAGCCTTCATTGCTTGGAGTGAGTCAAGGAGCTACATTGGTGATTGCTCTCTTTTATGCTGCTAATATTACTATCAATACTCAAAATGTAATGGTAGCTTCTTTGATCGGTACATCTTTCAGTGCGGCATTGGTAATGTTTTTCCTCTACAAAGAAGTAAAAGGAAAATCTGTCAGTAAATTATTATTGGCTGGTATTTCCATGAGTACTTTTTTTATTTCTTTGACGACGACCATTGGAATACTGTCTAATAAGTCTCAATTGATTGCTTTTTGGATATCAGGAAGTTTCAGAAATGTTACGTGGACGGAGTTCAAATTGGTCGCTATTGTAGGAACCTTAGGTTTACTGCTTAGCCTGTTATTAGCGAAAAAAATCAACATTCTTAGTCTAGGGGATGAAGCCGCTGTAGGTTTAGGCGTAGACCCGAGAAGAACAAGACTATGGACCTTTCTGCTCTTGATTCCTATGTGCGCTGCAGCTGTAGCGGTTGGAAAGAATATTGGATTTGTAGGGGTGATCATTCCGCAGATCAACCGTAGATTAGTAGGTGAAAATTATGCCAAAAATATTCCGTTGTCTTTTTTATTGGGAGCTGTCTTGATGGTTTACTCAGATATGGGAGCACGTTTAGTTTATGCTCCCTATGAAATGCCGGTCGGAATCATTACTGCCTTGATAGGAGTACCTTTTTTCATTGCAGCAGCAAGAAAGGAGTCAGCTTGATATGAAAGAAATACGCATTCAGAAGATCGTGATTCTACTAGTGATTTTTTTTATCGTTTCAGCAGCTGTCTACTTAAGCTGGGGAAGCTATCAAATCAGTTTCGCAGATATTTTCTTGACTTTTATCGGCCGAGGCAATACCTTTCAAGAAACGGCTCTTTTAAATCTACGACTGCCGCGAATGATAGTCGCTATATGTGTAGGTGTAGCATTAGCAACATCTGGAGGAATCATCCAAACGATCACAAAAAATGAACTAGCGGATCCGGGAATTATTGGAATAAATGCTGGAGCAGCTGTAGCGGCAATTTTAGTTGTCTCTTCCCAAACTATCTATTATTATCATCAGTTAGGTTCTTTTTCTATTTATTTATTGCCTTTTTCAGCTATTATCGGAGCAGCTGTTTCTGCAGGAATTATTTACTTTCTTTCAAGCCATAAAGGTATAAAACCTAAAAAAATGATTTTAGTAGGTTTGGGAATCAACGCGGGATTGAGTGCCTTTATGACGTTTTTTATCTTTAGAGGCGGAGTGGGAGAATACAACAGAGTATTGATTTGGACATCTGGAAGTTTATGGGGAACAGGGTGGGAGTATGCGAAGATCCTTTTGCCATTAGTTTGTGTTCTTTTTGGTTTAGTACTGTTGAATTATAAAAAATTGGATGTCCTACAATTCTCAGATGAACACATCACTTCCTTAGGATTGAACCGAAATAATGAACGGAAAAAATTGTTGACTTATGCGGTCGTTTTAGCCGGAGGGGCTACTGCTTTTGCTGGGAATGTTGGTTTTATCGGATTGATCTCTCCTAATATCGCTAAGAAGTTAGTGGGTGGTTCTCATAAACACACTTTACTTGTTTCAGCTTTAATCAGTGCCATTATCATGTTGTGTGCAGATGCAGTTTCTAGGAACCTGTTTTCTCCTATAGAAATACCTGTTGGAATCATTATTTCTATATTTGGAGTGCCTTATTTCATGTATTTGATTATAAAGGAGAATTAATAAATGGAAGCAATAGTCGTAAAAGAGTTGTCAGTGGGATATGATGAACGAGTTGTGATAGAAAAATTAGGTCTTTCCATTTTAAAAGGTAAAATCAATGTTATTATTGGAGCCAATGGTTGTGGAAAATCAACTCTCTTAAAAAGCATTGCCAGAGTGATCAAACCCCAATCTGGTGCTGTTTATATCAATGGAAAAGATATCACTAAACAAAAAGAGAAAGCAATGGCCAAACAGATTGCGTTTTTGCCCCAAGAACCGATTTGTCCAGTTGGCTTGACTGTAAGAGAACTGGTAGCATATGGAAGGTTTCCTTATCAAAAAAGTTTTGGTGGGTTATCTAAGCATGATAAAGAAATGATCGATTGGGCGATAGAAGAGACGGAGCTTCAAGAATTTGCCCATCGTAAGTTAGACACGTTGTCTCAAGGACAACGACAACGAGTATGGATTGCTATGACGATTGCCCAAGAGACAGATATAATCATGCTTGATGAGCCGACTACGTATTTAGACTTGTCTTATCAGCAAGAGATTCTGCAACTGTTGAGCAAGTTGAATCAAACAGCAGGTTTTACTGTAGTGATGGTGCTGCATGAATTGAACAACGCTTGTAAATATGGAGACAATATTATAGGATTGAAAAATGGCAAACTCATTTGCGAAGGTTCGCCTTGTGAAGCGATTACTAAAGAAAATTTGAGCGAACTATATGGAATCGATGCTACATTGCAAATCAGTGAAAATAAACAATACCCGATTTGTTTAGACTATGAAGTAACTAAAAAAGTTGCATTAGTGGGGTAAAAAATATTCCCTGATAAGGAGGGAACTTAAAAATGATAGAATTTTTTGATTGGAAGATTCATTTTTCCGATAAATTGAAAGTTTATATGGATAAGGAATCACAAAGAATGGCTTTATTGACCCAAGAAGATGAGGAGATCCATATCACTGTAGAAGTGATAAACAATCAACTTATTTTTCATCCTCGTTGGAACATCAAAATTGTTTTTATAGGAGATAAAGAAGTGGATTTCCAGACAAATAGCTAAAACTAACTTTGATATAGTCATCAAACTGAAAAATGCTTAAAAGCTGAAGTTGCGCTTTGGGCATTTTTTATATTTGATCAATAAATACATAAAAAGAAAGCATACGCAAAAATTTAAAAGAATTTTTGCGTATTTTTAATTTGTAATCTAAAAAAGTGTGATAGGCTAGTAGAAGAATAGATATAAATGAACGTTTTTTTTGGAGGTTTATATGACAGCGATTTTAGCAACATTGAAACAGTATTATGGTTATGACTCCTTCCGTCCTGGACAAGAGCAATTGATCGATGCCATTTTAAGAGGGGAAGATGTCTTGGGCGTCATGCCTACAGGTGGAGGGAAATCCTTGTGTTACCAAATTCCAGCTATTTGTATGGATGGAGTGACGATCGTCATTTCTCCGTTGATCTCTTTAATGAAAGATCAAGTAGATGGCTTGCAAACGATGGGAGTGAAGGCTGCTTATATTAACAGCCAGTTGACCTTTAACGAACAAGAAAATATTTTGTACAGCGCTCTTCAAGGCGAATTGGATTTGATCTATGTCTCTCCGGAAAGGCTGCAGAATGAGACTTTTCTTTCCTATGCTCAGCAAATGAGAATTAATTTAGTAGCTGTTGACGAAGCGCACTGTGTCTCTCAGTGGGGTCATGATTTCAGACCTAGCTACCAAAATATTCCACAGCTGATGGATGTATTGACTACCAGACCTCCATTTGCGGCCTTTACGGCCACTGCGACAAGACCTGTGCGAGAAGATATGGTCAATCAGCTGAAGTTGAATCAGCCTTACCAATACATCTCTAGTTTTGATCGGCCAAATCTTTATTTTTCAGTGGTGAAACCAAAAAAGAAAGCCAACGAATTATTGCGTATGGTAGACAATCAAGAATCGAGTATCATTTATTGCAACACACGGAAAAATGTGGAAAAAGTCTATGAGACATTGAACAAAAAAGGGTATCCCGTAACTCTTTATCATGCGGGGATAAGCAATCATGAAAGAACGAAAAATCAAGAAGATTTCTTGTATGACCGCAAACCGATCATGGTAGCAACAAATGCATTTGGTATGGGGATAGATAAATCAAACGTAAGACGAGTGATTCATTACAATATGCCATTAGATATGGAAAGTTATTATCAAGAAGCGGGTCGTGCCGGGAGAGACGGTGCTCCATCTGAAGCCTTATTATTTTATTCCGGACAAGACATCATCACCAATACTTTCTTGATTGAACAAGGAAATAATCCGCATGCCAAAGCTAATCTCAATACAATGATCACTTATTGCAAAACGGGAAGCTGCTTGCGGAAAACGATATTAAATTATTTTGATGAAATACCAGAATGGACAGAGTGTGACCATTGTTCGAATTGTGATGGTGAAATGGTCAAAACGGATGTCACTGTAGAATGCCAGAAAATCTTGTCTTGCGTTTATCGAATGAATCAGACTTATGGAACGGGACTGGTGACAGATGTTTTAAGAGGAAAAGCGACGAGTCGGATTAAACAAATGCATTTTGATGATTTATCAACTTACGGAATAATGAAAGAATATACTGAAGGAGATATTAAGGATATCATTTCGATTATGATCAGTGAAGGGTATCTGCATTTGGGCGGAGATCAATACCCTATATTGCAATTTACTACTAAAACGAATGACTTACTAAAAGCCACAGTCCGTTTGTCGGTGACAAAATCATTGAAAGAAGAAAAGGCTGCTACGAAAAAGTCAGTAGAAAATATTGAAAATTACGATACAGGATTATTTGAATTGTTAAGAGAACTGCGTAAAGGGATTGCTCAAGAAATGGGAAAACCTCCGTTTGTGGTATTTTCGGATAGAAGTTTGATCGATATGGCGGCTAAATTTCCAGCCTCAGATACAGAATTCTTGGATATCCATGGTGTAGGAGAAGCAAAATTAGAAGAGTACGGAGAACGGTTTCTTGAAGTTATCCAAACATATGCATCAGAAAAGTCTTTGGATGTAGATCAGCTGAGAAAAGAAAACTTGTCAATGAAAGAAGTAGTCGTAAAACCTGCTTCTCAGTCAAATAAGTCCTCAAAAAAAGGCGCTACTCATGAAGAAACATTATCCTACTTCAAAGAAGGCAAAACAATTGCTGAGATTGCAGTTGTTCGAGGTTTATCTCCAACGACTATCGTGAACCACTTGTGTGTCTTGATTCAAGAAGGTACTGAGTTGGAGTATTCGAAATTGGTCAGTGAGGAAGCAGAGACCGAAATAAAAGCAGCTGTAAATGAACTAGGAAAGTCTCCTTTAAAACCGATTAAAGAGGCAATTGCTGATTCTATTTCATATGATGAGATCAAATTTGTATTGGCAAAGTTAAAAGCAGAAGAGAGTTATGAATAAAGAAAAAGGTTATCTAAAAAAGCCAGATCAACTATTTAGTTGATCTGGCTTTTTGGATGTGTAACGGTTATTCGCTTATTTCATCTGAGGAAGGAGAGGACTTTTTACTGGATTCAGTACTATTCTCGTTAGATGATGATTCCTCTTCAGAAGAACTTCCTTCCTCTGCAGGTGGTTCAGGGATAGAATCTTCTGACTCAGCAGGGACTTCTGCTGAGTCGTCCTCTTCCTCTTTAGCCGGTTTTTTATCTGTCTCTTCAATTGGTTTACTAGGAACTACTTCCTTTTTAGGTTCTTCTTTAGGCTTTGTTGGAGTTTTAGTTGTAGAGCTGCTTGAACTAGAAGAATTAGTAGTAGATGAGTTTGTTTTTTTATTTGGTGTATAAGTAGAACTGCTTTCCGTATACACAGTCGATTCATCATCTTCTTCTTTTGTAATTACTTCGCTTTCTACAAGTTCTTCCTCTATTTCTTCCTCAACGATTTCTTCTTTAACAACCCATAGGCTGCTGGAAACACTAAACCCCATCTCTGAAGCTAATTTGCTTCCGCGGATTTTTAGTCGGTTAACAGATTCTAATTTGTCAAACTGGATAGGTTCGTTTATGACTGATTCTGCTTTAACAGTTGTCTCGAGTTCTGATGTTTTTGCGGTAGAAGATTGTTTGCTAAAAGATTGCGTTTGATTGACTCCTATGTAAACAATTCCAAAAAATAAAAGCAGTAAAAAAATAATGATTCCATATTTTTTCATGAATTTCTCCTCTCAACGCAGTTGGTAATACAATCATATAACAAGCGGTATTCGAAAACCAGTGTTTTTACTAGTGTTTGAAAAAAATTCACGAATTAATAATTGTTGTTCGCAAATTTATGTCGTATCTAGTAAAGTTAATGGAGAACGAGGAGACAAAGGATAAAATTTTATTGGGAGGCAGTTTATGAAAATCATTGTATTAGAAGGTTATACCACTAATCCTGGAGATTTAAGTTGGGAAGGACTCAATGAATTAGGAGATGTAACGATTTATGATCGAACATCTTTAACCAATGAACAAGAAATTATCGACCGTATTGGTGATGCTGAAATCGTATTGACGAACAAAGCACCGCTTACGAAAAAAGTCATTACAGCTTGCTCATCTTTAAAATATATTGGGGTACTCGCAACAGGGTATAATGTAGTTGATATGAAAACAGCTCAAGAGAAAAACATTGTTGTAACCAATGTTCCTGACTACAGTACTCAATCCGTTGCACAAATGACAGTTGCCCTGTTGTTAGAAATTTGCCAGCAAGTTGGTCATCATAATCAAGCTGTTCATGAAGGTAAATGGGAAGAACATCCAGACTGGACTTTTTTTGATTATCCTTTGATAGAATTATCTGGAAAAACCATAGGAATTATCGGTTTTGGTAGTATTGGACAGGCAACAGCTAAAATTGCTCAGGCTATGGGAATGGAAGTACTAGCATATAATCGTAGCCAAAGTGAAGAAGGAAAGAAGCTAGCAACTTATGTAGAACTGGATGAATTATTGGAGAAATCGGATGTCATTTCCTTACACATTCCATTGGTAGAAGAAACAAATGCATTGATCAACGAAGAAACGATTTTTAAAATGAAAGATAGAGTCATATTGCTGAATACTGCTCGAGGAGGATTATTAGATGAAGAAGCTGTTGCAGAAGCCTTGAACAAAGGGAAAATGTACGCAGCTGGTGTAGATGTGGTCAGTACCGAATCAATTGAAAGTACAAATCCTTTATTAAAAGCGAAGAATGTATTTATTACACCGCATATTGCATGGGCTACTAAAGAAAGTCGCACAAGATTAATAGAAATTGCGGTAAATAATGTGAGGCAGTTTATAGAGGGCAAGCCTAAAAATGTAGTGTCCAAATAAGGTTATGGATGATAGCAAAACTCATATGCAAATCTCAAGCAGTTGATTAAAGCATTTAGTTTATTAGGTTTAAAACTAAGAAGAAAGCTTGAAATCGATAGGAGAATGGATTTGAAATAAAACAAATCTTTTTATGGATAGGGAATCGTTTTAGGCTCAGCTGTCATTTTAGCAGTTCTGGGTCCAACATCTGCAGCAGTTGCAAATATATTCCAGCCTTCCGTTACGGCTGAATATCAAACGGCTTGTTTAAGAGGGAACATCTCTTAAATAAGCCGTTTTTACCTGCAAGAAGAATATTTCTGGTTCAAGCCGTTACAGATTTCCATTATAATGGAAATAAAAGAGCACAAGAACGGAGGAAAAGCATGCAGAAAATCATGATCGTGGAAGACGATTTAACGATTGCAAAGAGTTTGCAGGAAGAATTGTCCAAATGGAATTATCAGGCTTTTTACACAACAGACTTTAATCAAGTGATGGAGTTGTTTACAGAAAGTGCACCGCAATTGGTATTGATCGATATCAAATTGCCTTATTTCAATGGCTACTATTGGTGCACTGAAATCAGAAAAGTTTCTCAGGTTCCGATTATTTTTATCTCTTCTCAAAATGAACGGATGGATATCGTGATGGCGATTCAAATGGGAGCAGATGATTTCATCAGTAAGCCTTTTGATTTAACGGTTGCTATTGCTAAAATTCAAGCACTGCTCAGACGTGCGTATGATTTTAATGAGAGTGATTCTTTCTTGAATCATCAAGGGATATACCTGAAAGTAAATGAATTGAAACTGCAGCAAGGAGAAAACGAGATCGATCTGACCAAAACAGAAATGAAAATATTGGAGCAGCTTTTCTTACATAAACATGAATTTGTTTCCAGGGAAGCTATCATGGTCAGTTTGTGGGAAAATGAAGCCTTCATTGACGATAATACGTTGGCGGTAAATATTGCACGTCTGAGGAAAAAGCTAGCTATCATAGGATTGGATGATTTTATTTTGACTAAAAAGGGCTACGGCTATGGTTTGACGAAAGGGGAATAACATGACTCGTCCAGGACAACATAGAAAGCTGATCAAAGCTTTTCTATCGGTCAAGCGGTATGAAATCGGTATTTACGTAGGATTGATGCTTACTTTTGGTTCATTGTTTATTTTGGGGAGATTGCCATTAGAATTCTACTTTTATGGAGTATTGTTCACTGGATTTTTCTTTTTAGGATTCTTGTTATTCCATTTTTTTCGGTATCAGAAACGTTATCGATCGTTGGAGTACATTGAAAGTCAGCCGCTAGCTGTTTTGAGAGAACTCGAAACGTCTATAGATCCGAGTGAAAAATACATTCTTGAAGAAATCGAGTTTTTATTGGAACAATTGACTGAAGAGAAGTTGCTTCAACAAGAAAAAAATACGGAGCAAATGGATTACTTTACCTTGTGGCTTCACCAAATCAAAACGCCCATTGCAGCAATGAGCCTATTGGTGCAGCAGAACCAAGAAAATCCACTGTTAACTAAAAAAGTCAGGCAAGAGCTCATAAGAGTTGAAGACTATACTCATATGGCTTTGAATTATTTGAAATTGGATCAGACAGGGAAAGAACTAAATTTGGGAGAAGTAGATTTAGACCAATTAATCAAAAAAGCACTCAAGAAATTTTCGATTTTATTTATTTACAATCGAATCTCTCTGGACTACCAGCCGCTTCAGCAGACGGTTCTTTCGGATGAAAAATGGCTATTTGTCCTAGTTGAACAAATTCTTTCCAATAGTTTAAAATACACCCCAGAACAAGGAGTGATCAAAATCTATATGGAGCCTGATCAAGAAAATCAGCTGATTATTGAAGATTCAGGTATCGGTATTCGTTCAGAAGACTTGCCTAAAATATTTGAAAAAGGATATTCAGGCTGGAATGGAAAAATTCAAGAAAAGTCGACGGGGCTTGGACTGTTTCTAAGCAAAAAAATCTGTCAGCGATTAGGTCATAAATTGGATATCCAGTCACGATTGGGGCAGGGGACTGTGGTAAGAATCAATTTGAAACAAGAAAAATTGGAAATCTTTTAATTATCGGCAATCTTACAAAAGTGTAAGGTTGCTAATCATTTTGTAAGGATAGATAAAGGCGCCAACTGTTCTCCTGTCATACAATAGATTTAGAACAAAAGGAGGAGAAAAAATGACATTATTAGAAATCAACCATTTGAAAAAAACGTACGCGACTCGTTTTTCACAACAAAAAGTAGAAGCTTTAAAAGATGTGAATTTCTCAGTAGAAAAAGGGGAATTCATTTCTGTGATGGGAGAGTCTGGATCAGGAAAAACGACTTTATTGAATATTTTGTCTACATTAGACAATGCCACTTCTGGAGAAGTGTTGCTGGATGGGAAAAATCTGGCAAGCATCAAAGACAGCAAAGTATCCGAATTCAGACGAAATGATTTAGGATTCGTATTCCAAGATTTCAATTTATTAGACAACTTTTCAATAAAAGACAATATTTTATTGCCGCTGGTTTTATCCAACACACCAATCAAAGAAATGGAAGCAAGACTATTGCCAATCGTTGAAAAATTAGGGATTGCTGAATTGATCGGGCATTATCCATATGAAGTTTCAGGCGGGCAAAAACAGCGGGCGGCAGTAGCAAGAGCTTTGATTACTGAGCCAAAATTGATTTTAGCAGATGAACCGACGGGTGCATTGGATTCTAAGGCCTCACAGAGCTTGCTGGAGACATTTGAAGACATCAATCGTACTGGACAGACAATTATGATGGTAACACACAGTACACGTGCTGCTGCTCATTCAAACCGTGTATTGTTCATTCAAGATGGTGTAGTGTTCAATGAGATTTATCGCGGCAACCAAACTGTTGATCAATTCATGGAAAAAATCACTCAAACGTTAATGGTACTTGTTAATCGAGGTGAGCAATATGACTAAGCAATTATTTGCTAAGTTGGCAGTACGAAATATTCGATCGAATAAACAAGTCTATGTACCGTATATCATAGCTTCTATAGCTACTGTAGCGATGTTTTATTTAATGACTTCATTGGTGTACAACGACTTTATAGCAGAACGGTCAGTGACTTTGACGCAGATGTTTAGTTTAGGTTCGATAGTGATCGGTCTTTTTTCTTTCATTTTCCTTATGTATACAAATAGTTTTCTCATTAAACGTCGTAAAAAAGAAATCGGTCTTTATGCCATCCTTGGAATGAAGAAAATGCATGTTGCTTTTGTATTGCTGATTGAATCTCTACTAACAAGTTTAGGAAGTATTTTTCTGGGCATTATTAGCGGACAAATAATTGGTCGATTGGTCTTTTTAGTCTTGAATTATGCATTGAATTTCCCAGTGAGTATGGATTATCCATTTACGCTAGAAGTTATTTTGATTACGATAGCAGTTTTTGCCTTTGTTTTTCTGATGGCATTATTGTATAACATTAGTCAAGTAACCTTTTCAAATCCAATCCAATTAGTAAAAGGAAAGCAAACAGGTGAAAAGGAGCCTAAAAGTTCAATTATTTTGTTCTTGTTGTCTTTAGTAACTTTAGGGGCTGGTTACTGGATCTCTCTTTCGATCGACAACCCTATCAGTGCAATCATTTACTTTTTTGTAGCTGTTATCTTGGTGATCATCGGAACGTACCTATTGTTTATTTCAGGATCTATCTTCATTCTTAAAGCGCTGAAAAAGAACAAGAAATTATATTATCGCCCTAATGCATTCATCTCTATTTCAGGAATGTTGTATCGAATGAAACAAAATGCTGTAGGATTGGCGAATATTTCGATTCTTGCTACAATGGTGATCATAGCAGTATCAACAACAGCAGCTATTTTTGTTGGTACAGAAGAAACATTGACCGCACGATTTCCATATGAAAATAATGTAAGTTTATTTGAACCTACAGAAGAAGATATGGCCGAATTGGAAACTATAGTCGCCACTGAAACACAGCATTCAGGGTTGGCTTTAGAAGAAATGCAAAGTTATCGCTACAACAGTTTGTATGGAAAGTTAGATAATGATCAGTTTGTTAACGAAACTGAGATCGTGGAAACAATGATCCCTATGCAAATGATAATGGTTTCTCAAGAAGATATTGAAAAAATAATCGATGTGCCTCTTGGATTAAAAGAAGGGGAGGTAGTGCTGTTTCCTTCAGGGGAGCCATATACCGAACCTACTATTGAAATAAGAAATCAAATATACTCTATCCATCAGTTCGAAAATGATGTTACAGCCAATAAACTTGCTGCACAAATGGAAGTTTTTTTAGAAGGTAGTTTAGTGGATGTTGCAATTTTGATTACACATGATACTCAAGGAATCCAGGATATTATCCAAACATATACAGAAATGTACCCAGATTATTACTTTGGTGATTTTAGAGGAACTTTTGGCTGGAATACTACTGGAACAGAGGATGAAAAAATTGCTTACAGCAATACCATCAATAGCTTATTGAGTAAACAAGAATTTTCTTTTTTCTATGAGTCTAAGGATGCCAGTCGACAAGAATGGTACAGCATGAATGGTGGATTTTTATTTGTCGGGATCTTCCTTGGGTTATTGTTTACATTTGGTGCGATTTTGATTACGTACTTTAAGCAAGTATCAGAAGGTTACGATGATCGAGAAAAATTCCAAATTATGCAAAAAGTAGGGCTTGATGAAAAAATGATCCAAACCTCTACCCGTTCACAAATTGTCTGGATGTTTTTCTTGCCTTTGATTGTGGCAGTGGTGCATGTGATCTTTGCCTTCCCGATAGTTCAAAAGATGCTGCTGATTTTTGGTGTAGGAGATACAAGTTTGATTGTTTGGTCCATTGCATTAGTAGTTTTATTCTTTAGTTTACTATATTGGATCATTTACCGAGTGACCTCGAGAGTTTATTTCTCGATCGTGAAGTAAATAGAATAGTAGAATAAACGAAACGGCTGAGACACGTCGTGTTGTCTCAACCGTTTTTTAGTTTCTATCAAATATTGCACCAACTGAAAAAGGACTATCTCATTTTTCTGAGACAGTCCTTTTTGACGTACTATTTAAATACCTTACTCGGCTGTTACGCCTTCAGTCCATTCAGCAACTTTGTCTGGATTTGCTTCGATCCAAGTTGATGCTGCGTCTTCTGGATCAGTTCCTTCTTGGATATCTAACATAATACTTTCTGAATCTTCAAGAGACCATTCAAATTGATCTAATATTTGGTAAGCTTCAGGCATTTCTTCTTCTAATCCTTCACGAACCATTGTGTTAATTGTTTCAGCTTCTCCAAATGTACCATTTGGATCTTCTAGATATTTCAAGTCATAAGTTTGGAATTTCCAGTGTGGAGACCAACCAGTAATCACGATTTCTTCTTCGTTTTCATAAGCTTGACCTAAAGCAGTTGTCATAGCTCCAGATGAAGAGGTTTGTACGTTCCATCCTTCTAGATTAGGGTATTCTTCAAGAGCACGTTCGGAAGCTGCTACGACACCAGCACCAGGTTCAATACCAGTAATGGTTTGTCCAGCTTCGTCAGTTAAATCTTCAATCGAATTAACATCTTCCATATAAGTTGGAACAACTAAACCGATTGCTGCACCTTCTAAGTTTGGTCCTAAATCAACCATTTGATCGCCATACTTTTCAAATTGAGCTCCATGGGTTCCTGGTAACCAAGCTGCTACCATTCCGTCAGCTTCACCAGTTGCTACTGCTTCCCACATAATGGCATTATCTAATTGCGTTAGTTTTACATCATAACCTAAATCTTCTAATACTTGACCAATAACGTTTGTTGAAGCAATCTCAGTATCCCAAGCAACGTAAGTTAACTCGATTTTTTCACCTTTTCCAACAGTATCTTCTTGAGAACTGTTATTACCTGATGAACAAGCTGCTAGTAGTAAAGATGTTGCTAAAGTAGTTGTTAGACCTAGACGTTTCCAATTTAATTTTGACAAATAAATCTCTCCTTCTTGTAATTTATATTTTATAAATGATGTTTACTTCATTTGTTTATAAAGAGGGTTCTGAATTTTATAAACGAGTTGCGTAGAGCAGGCTTCCTATGATTTCGCTTTTAGGTTTTTATTGGGAAAACCACCCAATTAAAACCTAAAAGCCGAATTCTACGGAATCCTAAACGCTCTACTCCACTCTCTGTTTAGACGAGTTGCGAAAAGCAGCCTATATGACTATAAGCTAATTTCAACTGCCAGGTAAAAAGCACCTGTCTGTTGAAATTTTCTTATAGTCAATAGTCTAAACGCTTTTCTCCACTCTCTGGTATTATTTAGTGAATTTTTGTGTTAGGCGGTCAATGATGATGGCTAGGATAACTAGTGCTAGTCCAGAAACGAATCCTGTACCAACTTGGGCTCTTTGCAAGGCAGAAAGTACTTGCGAACCAAGTCCTGGAGCACCGATCATTGAAGCGATAACTACCATTGATAAAGCTAACATGACGGTTTGATTAACACCAGCCATGATAGTTGATTTAGCTAAAGGCAATTCGACTTTGAATAGTTTTTGTGAACCTGTACTACCAAAGGAATCTGCTGCTTCAACTAATTCGCCTGAAACTTGACGGATACCTAAGTTTGTAAAACGTACTGTAGGTGGAAGAGCAAAGATAACAGAAGCGAAAACTCCTGGTACCATACCGATTCCAAAGAAAGCTACAGCAGGAATCAAGTATACAAAGGCAGGCATTGTTTGCATAAAGTCTAGAATAGGGGTAACAATCGTGTTTGCCCATTTACTTTTAGCCATTAAGATTCCTAGTGGTACACCGATGATCACTGATACCAAACTGGAGATGATTACTAAAGTGATCGTATTCATCAAATCTTCCCACAATCCTTGATTTTGAACATATAACAGACCAACGATTGAAAAAACAGCTAATCCAATTTTTTTACCGGATGCGAAGAAACAAACGGCAGCAATCAAAATGATAAAGAAAATAGGGGGGACAAGAAGTAAAAGGTCTGTCATACCTTCCATAATAACTTCACTAAAAGACTGTATCAAATCAAATAGCGGTTTTAAGACGGTTGTCAGGTAATCCATAAAGTTTTCCATATATTGTGCAACGGGTAATTTTGGGATGTTATCTAATATACTATTTTCCATCTTATAAAGACACCTCACTATCTTTTGCTAATGCAGCAATAACGTGACTACGAACGATGATACCTAGTAATTTTCCGTCTTCTACAACAGCTACTGGAGTTGAAGCATCTTGGATGACTTCAAAAATATCACTGACGAGCGTATCGCGTCCAACAGTTGGGATATCAGTCCGTAAGACTTTATCAAATGTTTTCTCTTGTCTTTTTACAGAGACAGCAATGCCTTCATCTGTGACATATCCATATAATTTACGGCTGTCATCTACTACCAGCATGCTAGACAATCCTTCTTGTTCCATACGACGTAAAGCTACATTTGGACCATCTTGTTTGATTTTTAATACAGTAGGGCGAGCCATAATATTTTCGGCTGTCAACACACGAGCACGATCTACATCTTCAACGAACTTCTCTACATAATCATTGGCTGGATTTGTCAAGATTTCTTCACCAGTACCAATTTGAACGATTTCTCCGTCTTTCATCAGGGCAATTCGATCTCCAATGCGCAAAGCTTCGTTTAAATCATGTGTGATAAAGATGATCGTTTTGTTCACTTTATCTTGCATCTCAACTAATTCATCTTGCATTTCCCGACGAATCAACGGATCTAATGCTGAAAAGGCCTCATCCATTAACAAGATTTCAGGATCGTTAGCTAAAGCACGAGCTAACCCAACACGTTGTTGCATTCCTCCTGAAAGCTGACTTGGAAGCTGATCTTTATAGGCAAGCAATCCTGCATTATCCAAAGCTTTTTCTGCACGTTGACGACGTTCTGTCTTCTCCATACCTTGGATTTCTAAACCATACTCAGTATTTTCCAAAATCGTACGTTGTGGGAATAGTCCGAAATTCTGGAAAACCATACTCATTTCTTTTCTTCTAACATTTCGTAAATCATCTTTATCCATTTGTGAAATGTTTTTACCATCAATAGAAACAGTTCCTTTAGAAGGTTCGATCAATCGATTCAACAAACGAACCAATGTGGATTTCCCACTTCCAGAAAGTCCCATGATAACAAATATTTCTCCTTGTTCAACAGAAAAACTAGCATTGTTTACACCAAGAGTGGCGCCTGTTTCCTTAAGAATTTCAGCTTTTGTTTTACCTTGATCGGCTAACTTTAAAGCTTGTTCTTCTTTTTTTCCAAAAACTTTTGATAAATTTTCAACAGTTACTTTAGGCAAAAAGGTTCAACTCCTTTATTTATTTTTAAAAACTATACTATAGAGAAATCATATAGACGTAAAAAGCGTGCAAAAGATTGATTTCATCGTCTTTTTAAATAGTTTTTATTTTTCCCCGCGTCTTGAACACAATATCAACCGTAACATACATGAAACTGCCATGTAAAATAACAATAGGGTGTAAATCAGAATGTTATCGTTTACTAAAAGCGTTGTAACAATTTTCTAAGAAGTTTATGAGAAATAACAACAAACATCATTTTTAAGCCTCGTACTTCTTTTGATCGCTGAATTAAAGTTTTTTATATAAACAAGCTGTAAAATCTATAAAATTTAACATAAATACAGAAAAAAATGGACATAAACTCTTGACAAGAAAGCGCTATCATGTTATATTCTATATGTAAAGAGGGACATGCAGAAACATTAGATAAGAAAAGAAAGAGCATGCCGCTCTTTAGAAGAACCTTTTTATAAGGTTCTTAGGTTAACAGTTAAGTAGAGCTGTTGACCCAAAGTATCTTAGTTGATGTACTTCGTAGATTTATAAAATTATTGAAGACATCAATCTAGGATCTACTATCATAGCAGCACGGAGTATCTCACATCTAGATTTCTAGAAACACTATTCAAAGAACAATCTTCTAAGAATAAAGATTCAAGAAACCAAGGTTTAAAGAGTCCAGTTTAATAAATCTTGAAGACACGAACATCTAGTTGTAGTAAGACCATTTAAGAGAAATGGCATCGAAAATAAAAATGTGAGTACACGTGTTGCACATATGAGAGGGAGGAGCCTAACAGAGGTTCCTTCCTTTTTTAGATTCGATAGAAAGGGCTGTTTGTTTTCTGTTAACTGTCTTGTCGGAAACTAAAGAAGTTATAAAGGTACAGTTTGCTCTCTTTAACAACTTAAATATTCCTCTTCAACCATGTATCTTCAAAGCTGCCTATATCAATAGAAGAAAGTTTTACTCAGGAAGGAGACTCTTTTTATGAAAAAACGATTCTTATTTCTACTATTTTCTTTAATCTTACTTGTGTCTTGTACCCCGTCAGAAGAAGAAACAACCTCATCAAGCAGTCAAACAGAATCCTCAAGCGAAACAGATCAGTCTGTTACAGAATCTCAAGAAGAATCAATTACTGTACCGGAGAATTTTGAATCTGTAACTTATGAAATTATAGATGCTTACGAAAATTTGTCGTTTAACCAACCTCTCTATTTTACTTCAGTGAATAGTGATTCCAATATTGTTTTTGTAGTCGAAAGAACAGGTAGAGTGTATTCATTTGAAAATACCCCAACAGTAAATGAAAAAGAAGTCTTTATAGATCTAAGTGATAGCATCAGTTTAGACGGCAGTGAAATGGGATTACTGGGTCTGGCTTTTCATCCGGAATTTAAGGAAAACGGGTATTTTTATGTGAACTATACAACCGCTCAAGGAACCATACTGTCTCGCTTTGAAGCTGATCCAACAACTTACGAAACCACTCTAGATAGCGAAGTAATTTTGATGGAGTTTCCTCAACCTTATTCAAATCATAATGGAGGGCACATTACTTTTGGTCCAGATGGCTATTTATACATTGGAACAGGAGATGGTGGAGGAAGTGGTGATCCGCAAAACAATGCGCAATCGCTAAATGAGATTTATGGAAAATTGCTGCGGATCGATGTGGATACTCAAACAAACAGCTTACCTTATGGAATACCAGATGATAATCCATTTAGAGGAAACGAGGAAGGCTACCGCGAAGAAATTTTTGCATATGGGTTGCGTAATCCATGGAAGTTCAGTTTCGACGTAGAACGAGAGTGGTTATGGTTGGCAGACGTTGGGCAGGATGCTGTTGAAGAGATCAATTTGATTGAAGCTGGCAAGAATTATGGCTGGCGCTTGATGGAAGGTACAAAAGAATACGCAACTGATGAAACTATGGATGATTTCGAATTAGAAAGGCCTATTTGGGAATATGATCATTCACAAGGGCAATCCATTACTGGAGGATACGTTTATTATGGAGAAGACAATAGTACTCTAAAAGGTACCTATATATACGGAGATTTTGTATCAGGTAAGTTATGGGCTCTTTGGATGAACGAACAGGAGTCAATCGAAAATATTGAGATCGCAGATACCGATGCGATGATTTCATCGTTTGGACTAGATGAAAGAGGAGAATTGATTATTGTAGACTTTAATGGCAAGCTTTACCGCATCCAAGAATCAGATTGATTTCTGCTGTTATGTAATCTGTTGTGATGTATATTGATACAAAAATAAAGTATAATAGAAGTAGGAAAAGATCCACTGACCATAAGATGGAGGAGGAATGTCAATGATCAAAAAACAACGGTGCATTCTATCATTCCTTTTGTCGTCTGTCTATTCCACACCCACCCGCTAATGCTTGATTGAGAAAGAATGGGTGATAAAGATGATAAAAAAATACAAACTAGTGAAAATAGTTGCAGCACTAGTTGCCTCTTTGCTGATGATGATCTCGTTAACTTTACCTGTTTTTGCAGCACCATCCCAAGCTGTTTATCGAGTAAATACCACCGCTAAAGTCGTGTCCTTTACATTTGATGATGGAAGCGATGGAGGGCACATCAATGAGATCTTGGCTATTTTAGCGAAAAACAACATTAAAGCTACTTTCTTCCTGACTGGAGTCGCTACCCAACAACATCCCAGCTTGATCCGAAACATTGTCAACCAAGGCCATGAAATCGGAAACCATTCCTTCAATCATCCAGATTTTGCTAAAATTTCAACCGCGCAAATGAAAGATCAATTAAATAGAACGGAAACGATCGTTAAAAATGCTACAGGTAAAACCACTAAGCCGTTTTTTAGACCTCCATTTGGTGCATCCAATACAACCGTTTTGAATGCGGTCGGAGATGCCGGCTATACGAAAACCATTATGTGGACGATTGATACGGTCGATTGGCGAGGAGATTCTGCTGCAACAATGACCAATAAAGTAGTCAATAACATTGTACCCGGTGCTATTATACTGATGCATACAGGACAAGACACATTTACTCCAGAAGCATTACCAGGTATGATCAGCAAATTAAAATCTCTAGGATATAAATTTGTGACCGTATCTCAATTATTAACGTATCAAAGTTCTTCTCCAACTGGCAAAACTCATATTGTTAAATCAGGAGAGACGTTATACAGCATTGCTTTACGTTATGGCGTGACTGTTCAACAATTAGCCACAGCAAATCGATTGGCTAATCCGAATTTGATCCGTGTTGGACAAGTATTGACGATCCCAGGAACTGGCGGGACAACACCACCGCCAACTACGACCACACGACACACCGTTCGAACTGGTGAAACACTTTATGCCATCGCTTTAAGATATGGTACAACCGTGCAGCAGATTGTTGCAGCCAATAAAATCACTAATCCAAACTTGATTCGAGTAGGCCAAGTGTTGACGATCCCAGCTCGTTCTCAAACGACGCCACCTCCAACGTCCACTATCAAATATACCGTTAAATCAGGAGACACTTTATACCGGATTGCACAAAGATATAATACGACAGCCCTAGAGATCGCAAGAGCTAATAATATTGCGAACCTCAATTTGATTCGAGTAGGTCAAGTATTGACGATTCCAAACTAAAAGTTCATGAGAAAGTAAACAGCGGGACAAAAGACGCTTTGACCATTGCCTATAAAACTGCTTCCCCTTAAGAGATGCTTTATCTCATAAGGGGAAGTTGGCTTATAGGAATGTGGTCAGGCTTTTGGAACGCGTTTAAAAGAACTCGCTTAGTATGTTTTAAGCATGGTTTTACGGGAAAAGGGATGTAAATAAATTTCGCGACCCCTTATGAAGTAAGATCCTCAAAAAAGAGATGCAAATTTAAATCGGTCAATTTTTTGTTGCTTATGACAAGAAGGAGTTAGTACCGCCAATATCAAAAAATATAGATTTTTTTATTTTTCATGTACTATTTTTGTGAAAAACAGTACACTTAGAGAATAGAAAACGGCTACATAAAGCTGTGTAAAGACGAAAGGAATAAATTAAATGACGTTGATTTTGGTGATTGTGTATTTATCATTTATTAGTTTAGGTCTTCCTGACTCATTATTAGGCTCTGCTTGGCCAGCTATGTATCAAGGTCTGGAAGTTTCAGTTTCTTCAGTCAGTTGGATTTCAGTTATTACAACTGGAGGAACTGTAGTGTCCAGTTTATTGAGCGGCAGAATGCTGAAGCGATTTGGAACAGGAAAAGTGACGCTTGTCAGTATCTTACTCACAGCTGTCGCTTTACTAGGTTTTGCTTTTTCATCTACTTTTTGGTGGTTATGTGTTCTAGCGTTACCATTGGGATTAGGAGCAGGATCGGTCGATGCAGCATTAAATAATTTTGTGGCTTTATATTTTAAAGCCAGTCATATGAGCTGGTTACATAGTTTTTGGGGATTAGGAGCTACTCTTGGGCCATTGATTTTATCTTTTTTCATTGCACGTGGCAGCTGGCAAAATGGATATTTAGTCATTGGCATCATCCAATTGATCTTAGTAGGGGTTATTGCTACTGCATTACCAAGATGGAAAAAGATAGAAAAGGTTGATGCTCAATCGGCAGCTGAAGAGAAAGAGCATCAATCTAAGAAAAGTGTGATCCGAAAATCTAGTGTTAAATTGTCTGTACTGTCTTTCTTTTTATACAGCGCCATAGAAACGACGACTGGACTTTGGAGCAGTACTTATCTCGTAGAATATAAAGCATTGACACCTGAATTGGCAGCTCGATGGACCTCATTGTTTTTCTTAGGAATAACAGTTGGGAGATTAGTTTCTGGGTTCTTGACCTATAGTATAAGCAATAAAAATTTGATTCGATTAGGACAATTGATTTGTGCAAGCGGAGGAATAGTATTGCTTTTGCCGCTACCGGACTTTTTTGCAATGCTTGGATTGTTATTGATCGGATTAGGTTGTGCGCCTATGTATCCGAGCATGATGCATGACACACCTAATCGATTTGGCAGAAGTGCTTCCCAATCGGTCATGGGGCTACAAGTTGCTTTTGCATATGTTGGCAGTTCTATTATGCCGCTCATTTTCAGTGGTTTAGTTTCAGTTAGTACAATAGCTTTGTTTCCTTATTATATTTTGTTTAGCATTGTGCTTATGACTTGGGGTTCAGAGAAAATGAATCATTACTTATCAAAAAAACAAACGATACAATAAGCAAGTAAAGCACAGCGAAAAAGAAGGTGAGGCAAGTATTCTGTTGTCCATCTTCTTTTTTGCTGTACACATTGAACCACATATAAACCGTTTTCTTCGTAAATAGACTGCTAAGAATTTATAATAAATACAAAGCCCCAATAAAATAGAGCAACTAACTTTTTCTAGATTCAAATGGAGGTGGTAGAATGCTGAAAAACTTCTCTTTTAAAGAAACGAAAAATCCTTATGCAAATTTTAAAAGAAAAGAATTAGGAGAGCGCTTAGCAAGAGCACAGCGTTTGGTGAAAAATTTAGATATCCCCGTGCTGATTATTATTGACGGATGGGAGTCTTCAGGAAAAGGATACGTCATTAAAGATTTAGTTCGAGAATTAAATCCGAAATCTTATAAAGTAAGTGTTTTTGAAACCCCAACAGAAGAAGAAAATGCACGACCTTTTTTATGGCGCTTCTGGGAAAAGATCCCTAAAAAAGGGGATATAGCTATTTTCGACCGCAGTTTTTATTTCAAAGTGCTAAACGATTTAGCAATCGATAAAGAGGGATTAGAACAAGGGATCAAGGACATCAGCCTCATTGAAAAAGAGCTGTTAGATGACAGAGCTATTATCCTTAAGTTCTTTCTGCATCAAAAAGGAAAAACACAACAAAAGCGTATTGACGAATTGAAAAAAGATCCCTTTAAAGAGTTTATGATCAGTGATCGTGATGTGGATCAATACAAGCGCTACGATGATTATTTAGAACACTTTGAGCGTGTGCTGGAAAAATCAGATTTTCCCTTTAGCAGTTGGCATGTGGTTTCTACAGAAGATAAAAAAGCGGCTTCTGAACAAATATTAGGCATGTCGATAGATTTAATTTATGAAGGTATCGATCGTATTATGGGAATGAAAAATGGCGGTGTTCGCCATTTTCGAGAATATAAAGATGTAGAAAGACCATTAGAAAAAGTCGATTTGACTTTAAGCATGCCTGACAAAGAGTACGATAAACGAAAAGATGCTCTTCAACTAGAAGCACAACAATTGGCTTTCCAACTCTACACTAAAGGTATTCCTGCAATTATAGTGTTTGAGGGAGTGGATGCGGCTGGAAAAGGCGGTGCTATTGAACGTTTGACGCGCGAAATGGACCCCAGAGGCTATGAAGTGATCACTACTTCTGCGCCCAATAAATTGGAAGAACAATACCATTATTTATGGAGGTTCTATCAAAATTTTCCTAAAAGAGGAGATATCAAGATTTTTGACCGCAGCTGGTATGGCCGAGTAATGGTCGAACGGGTAGAAGGACTTGCAACGGTTACGGAATGGGACAGAGCCTACGAAGAAATCAATCAAATGGAATCTCAATTAACTAATTTTGAGACCTTGGTCATTAAGTTCTTTCTTTACATTGATAAAGAGGAACAATTGCAACGATTCAAAGATCGGCAAAATGAACCTGATAAAGTATACAAATTAACCGATGAAGACTGGAGAAATCGTGAAAAGTGGGATGAATACATTGATTCTATGAATGAAATGCTGGTACGAACCAATACGCCAGAATCTCCTTGGACAATCGTAGCAGGAAAAGATAAAAAATATGCTCGTATCCAAGTACTCGAAACTTTTGTTGCACAAGCAAAAAAAATTATTGATGAACATCAGTAACGGAATTAGGAGGAAGAAAAGTGTCTAAAACTAACTATTTGGAAAAACCAGAAAAATTGTATGAAAAGCTCATTGCTTTAAGAAAAGAAGTTGTTGAAGAAGGAAATAAGTTATATGACAAATGGCAACCCTATTTAAAACAAGATAAGCAAGAACTAAGTGCTCGAAACTTAGCTTATTACCTTGTACTTCGAAATCATGATATTCGTAAAATCCAAGAAGCTTTGACTCCATGGGGCCTGTCTTCATTAGGAAGACTGGAGTCAAGAGTGTTAGATAATTTAGATGCAGTGATTCTTAGCTTGGGAAAGGTATTAGAAAAGGATACCGATTCATTAGCCTTATCTTACCCCTCTGTTGAATTATACATTTCAGGAAACGAAGAACTAGAGAAAAACACAGCAACTATTTTTGGAGAAAAACCTGTAGAACGTTTTACACGTATTATGGTCACTTTACCCAGTGAAACAGCAAAAGACAATTCTCTTGTCGAAAAATTAATGAAAGCAGGAATGAATGTGGGGCGTATCAATTGCGCGCATGACGATCCTGAGACCTGGTCAGCAATGGTCAAAACTATTCGCAAATGTGAGAAAAAATTAGGACAAGATTGCCAGATACTCATGGACATTGCTGGACCTAAAGCAAGAGTCAGCTGGATTTTTACCACTTTAAAAAAGCCGAAAGTAAAAGTCGGTCATGAATTTGTATTGACTGGTGCTGATACGCCTCCAAAAGTAAACGGAATGGATTTGATGCTGGGGTGCAGCGTCCCTGAAGTGTTAGATGATTTAAAAGAAGGCGACCCAATAAAGATCGATGACGGTATTGTTGAAGGAATAGTAAAAGAAGTTATTGACGAAGGGGTTGTTATAAAAATCAAGAAAGTTGATTCTAAAAAAGGTGTTCGGTTAAAAGCTGAAAAAGGTTTGAATTTCCCAGAATCAGAATTGAAAATGGATTTTATTACAGATAAAGACAAGCAAGATTTGGATTTTGTTTGCAAACATGCAGATATTATTGGTTTTTCGTTTGTTAAAAATGCGGAAGATGTTCAAATCATTCAAAAAGAATTGCAAAAAAGAATGTCAGAGAAAAAAGCTCAATCTATCCCATTGATGGCTAAAATAGAGACTGTGGAAGGGGTCAGAAAACTGCCGGAAATCATTGTCGCGGCAGCTGGACAAAATCCTTTTTCAGTGATGATCGCTCGCGGAGACTTGGCGGTTGAAGCTGGTTTTTTGAGACTAGCAGAACTGCAGCAAGAAATTCTTTGGATCTGTGAAGCGGCAGATGTGCCAGTAGTATGGGGGACTCAAGTGCTGGAAAATATGGTTTCCAACGGAATACCTACTAGAGCAGAAGTTACAGATGCAGCACAAGGTAGCCGTTCAGAGTGTGTCATGCTGAATAAAGGAGAATATTTGATAGAAAGTGTGGACTTTTTAGCAGATATCATTAAACAAATGCACGAACACGAGTACAAAAAGACACCTAAATTAAGAGCTCTAAATATCGCAAAACGAGAAATCGAGAAAAAGTAACGATTTAAAAAGAGGCAATCGAGGTGGTGTTTCCATGGTAATTATTGGAATGGAATTAATGTTTCGGATCGATGATTCGTATTCATTGAAAGATAAACGAAGCGTAGTCAAAAGTATGATTCATAAAATGCACCGCAAATTTAACATTAGTATAGCGGAAATAGACAAACAAGATATGCTCAACCAAGGTGTTATTGGAATAAGTGTCGTTGGGAACGCATACCAACAGTGTCATACTGTTTTGGATAGAGTGCTAGAGGAAATTGAAGAAACCTATGCAATAGAAGTTTACAAAATCGAACGAGTCGAAGCTTAAGAGCGTGAGAAAAACGGTTAGACTTTCGTAGGTTTCATTCTGTCTTTCCGTTTGATAGTCGTTCCAGACGAAAAGGCAAAATGAAAAAATAGGAAGTTTGTTTTTCGCAACGCGTTTAATAAGAGTGAGAAAAATAACGTGGAACTGCAAGTGGACAAATGAAGAAGAAACTCCTTCATTTGTCCACTTTTTTAAGGTAGATGCACCCTAATATTGAAGAAAGTTTCATTCATTTTGATGAGTAAGTCAGAAAGGTTATATAGATTTAGCGTGGTGGATGATATTGCTCTTATAGGTCGAAAAAGAACAATTTACAACGAGCTATTAATATTAAATGTTAGTTATGAGAGTTATTCACTCATAACACAAAAGAAATTACTCAACGAACTGTGCATTATAAAGGCTTTATTTTTAGGACGTTGGTCAAGAAAGTACTGAAGGAATTTTTTGAAGTTAGTGCTTAAACAGCTTAGACTTTCTACCAACCTTACATGATGAAGAACCATAAAACAGGTACTTCATCATGTAACATTGGCTGAAAACAAAAGCTGCCTAACTATTTATTTTAGAGCCACAATAGCTTACTAATAAAATGGCTTTAAAAAACGACTTTTCTCAAATACTGAATAATACTTCATTATTACGTGATTGTCCCTGATGTTCAAACTGCTTTCTTAATCACTACAAAATTCGCCTTGATGTTCAAACCGCATTCTTCATCACCACGAGTCTTGAACATAAACTCATAAAGCCACAACTTATTCACGTAAATCTGTCTTCTACAAATTTTTATGAGCTGAAAAAAAGCTAGCTAGTTTTCGTTCGCCAACGTCAAATAGTGTACACCCAAAAAACCAGGCCCCTGAGTTAGGACGATTCTCCTAACTCAGGGGCCTGGCTGTTAAATAATTATTTACCTAACTCATCTTTTAAGCGAGATAATTCGTCTTCGACTGCAGCGGATCCTTGAGAAGTGTATTTTTCTTCCAATGATTTTGCTGGATCTTCAGGTTCTTGATTTAATTCGGACATTGCATTGGCTTCGTCTAATCTGCGAGAAGCTTTTTCTTCCATACGTTGGAAAGCACTCATTGCACCTTTTGTTTTCCCAATAGAATCGCTGACATCATTGAGTTTTTCTTGAGTATCTGCAACCGACATTTGTGCTTTGATCATTGAACGACGACCTCTAAGTTTTTCAATATCAGAAGCTAGTTTATCATGCATTTGGCGCATTTTTGAGGCGTTTTCATGAGCTGAAGCATAAGATTTAGCCAACCCAGTTCCAATATCTTCCAATTCTTGTTTTTTAGCAAGGAAGACACGAGCATCATCGTCATTGCCAGATTCAATAGCTTTCTTTGCAAAATTGGTGTATTTCATAACTTCCGCTTCATTTTCATCTACTAAGCGTTTAGACTTGGTTTCTTCAGCCATAACACCAGCCGTGTTTTGCTTGACTTCTGCTAGATCTTCCATCATATCGCGTAGATATTGGTCGATCATTTTTTCTGGGTCTTCCATTTTGTCGATGATTGCATTGATGTTTGCACTAATAATATCTTGGAAACGATTCAAAATTGCCATGTTGCATTCCTCCTAAAAAGTTGTTTTATTTTTTGTTATTGTCTTCGTATTTTTTTGCTAAATCTTCAGCAGCTGAATCACCGAAAGTATTTAATGGTTTGCTCAACATTTCTTCCGTTCGTTTAGCTTCTAAATTCTTTTGTTGTTGTTTTCGTTTCCACCAAGTGTAGAGGAGGAAAATTAGAGCTACTATACCTAAAATGATAAAGACTGTGATCCATGGAGAACGTGTCACTTCCATGATACGATCAGCTGCGTCACGGAAAGAGTTACTGAAAAATTCTTCTTCAGTTAGACTGTTATCATAATAATTTCTGTCCAAATAGTCTAATAAAATGTCTCCAGCTTCAGTATCAATCACACTTTTCGCTTGTGTTCCAGTAACGTAGTAATCCATGTAGTTGCCATAATCAGCTTCACTTCTTTGAAAGAATACCAACAATAAATGTGCTTCATCGGTAAATAATTCATCGTATAAGTTTTCTGAAAATTCTTCCAGTTCAGTGCTGGTAGGCGAAGTGGAACCATTTATATTATCTGTAATGTAAACATGTGGTTGTACACCAGTTTCATTATAGAAATGACGTAAACCATCTGTCATAGCAGTTTGATTTCCGATCCATCCTGCTTGATCTGTATAGTAGTCCGTCTCATTTACTGAGCCTTCTGGAAGTGCTTCTCGTTCTATAGTAGAACGGGTAATATCGCTGCTGCCACCGCCAGAATTTGTTGAACCTGAACCAAAGAAATAGAGGATTGCGCCCATCACTAGTAAAACAATGATCAGCGTACTGCATCCCGCAGCTCCGCAGCCTCCGCCACCGCCGCCAGTACCATAATAACGGCCTCTACGGGGTCTTGAACCATAAAAAGGTCTAGTTGGAACAAAGATAGGTCTTGGTCTTGAAGGACGATTATAACTTCCTCTACCTTTAGATGAGCCGCCAAAACCGCCACTGCTACCGCCGCGTCCACCACCGAAACTACCTCCGCTCCGACCAGCACCGCCTCGGCTGCCTCCGAAAGATCCGCCACCTCCGCGACTTCCACCGCCACCGCCGCCTCTTCCCATTATGTATCACTCCCTTAATGCAATCTAATTCTAGTATATTAAATCTAGCACAATGGGTTAAACGCTGTCAATTTATATGGTGTTTAAGAAGAAATAAGAAAACTTGCTGTATAGACAAAAACGGCTAAAAATTCAGATCATTTTTTTGCTTGAAGTGATGAAGGAACAGATCTAAAATACACAGCATAACTTTCGCTTTAGAAAAAGAAAAACAGTATACTATGATTGATAACAGGAAGATTCAGGACTCATAGCGAAGTCATTAAAGGAGTATGCACCCATGTAAATAAAACAAAGCATAGAAAAGAGGTGAAGGTCATGGGAGTAAAAGTAGGACAACTATTTGTTAATTTGCCAGTAAAAGATTTAAACGCGTCAAAAGAGTTTTTTGGGCAACTAGGTTTTGAATTTGATGAGCGGTTTTCAGATGAAAAGGGAGCTTGCTTGATTTTAGGATCAAATATGTATGCTATGTTATTAGCGGAAGATTTTTTCAGTTCATTTACTCATAAAGGCATAACAGATACCCATAAAGAAAATGAATGTATTCTAGCTATTAACGTTTCTTCTAAAGAAGAAGTAGACGAGATGTTCAACAAGGCGCTTGAAGCAGGAGGAGAAGATAAATCAAATCCTGAAGAAGATGAGATGATGTATTTCAAACGGATCAGTGATTTAGATGGACATTTGTGGGAAATCTGTTTTATGGATTTTAATCAATTTGATAATACTGAATATACAAACAATGGATAACTAAATAAGGTGATATTAGGAGAGCTTGCTTTTGCCGATCTCTCCTTTTTTATGCTTATTTTACGAAAAGGCGAATTTGTTGTAAAATAGAAGTAATATGTATAGAAAGTCGGGGTTAGTATGCATTCTACAATAAATTTATGGGTAATCAAAGGAAGCCCAAAGGAAACTTTAAGAGATCACTTAATGAGTTATAAAAAAGATACTCTGTTTCAATTAGCTGTTAAGCATCAAGTAGATGTGAAGAAAAGTTATACCAAAGCAAAAATCACTGAATTATTAGTCCCAGAAATAAATGACCTTTTTTCAAATCAATGGAGCCAATTCACTACAACAGAAAAAGAACAATTTATGCAACTACAGTCCTCAAAAGAGGTAGTTTTTGGCCAATTACAAGAATGGTTTGAACAAGGCTTCCTGTTTCTATACTTAGAACGTGAGCATTTGAAGGTGAAGATGCCCAGTGAGTGGATGGATTATCTAAGCCAAGACATAACTCAATCAAACAGCAGTAAGACTGATGAGTTTAGCGTTTTTTACCGCAACGCTGTCAATTTCAAACAAATATTCGGGTACACAAATGTCCATTATTTAGTAACCGTTTGGAATCGATATTATGAAACAAAATTAGAGACAGAAGAAGCTAGTAAGATGCTAAAAGAGAAAAATATTCTGTCTTAATGAAAAAATCATTTGAAAGAGCATTATTTTTCTAAAAAAAGTTGCTATTACAGCAAAAAATAGGATAGACTAATGAAAGATATAAAAAGGTCAGGAGTAATATTTAATGAATGGTAAAGACACAACAGCCAGTACTTCAAATAATGGTCTGGTTACATTGCTGCAATCAAACACAAAAGATGTGATGATGAATATTGCAGATAAACACACTATAAAAGTTTACAAGAGCCATACGAAATCTAAAATGGCTGAAAGCATGAAAGAAAAGATGTTGGAAAATCTTCCGCATCTATTGAGCTCTATGGATAACAATAGCCAAGGAACACTTGAAAAGGTCCTTTCTTTTAAAGAAAATGAAACAATTTTTGATGTACTTGACGCTAAACCATTAGCTACCTTGGCTGAATATGGGTACCTGTATGTGGAAGAAGAAGACGGTGAATTTCACCCTTTCTTAGCAGATGAAGTGAAAGAAGCTGTTGAAAATCTCGCACACAATGAAGGATATACAGTGAAATCTGCTAAATATCAAGAGTTCTCTATGTACGTGACAGCATTGATCCATTTATATGGAATGTATACCGTAGAACAATTTGTCAAAGTATGGAACGAACACCATACAGACACGATCACGGAAGAAAATGCCCATGCTGCGATTGCTCAATTAGCGGATTGGGATATTCAGTTCGTATTAAATGATCACCTGATTACTTCCGTATTGTTTGATGCAGAAGGTATTGAACAAGAAAGCCTGGAACGTATCCTTCACGTAGCGTACTATATGCCTACTAAAGAAGACGTTCAGTATTATGAAGATCATTGGGTAGATGCAGATTCATTGCAATACTTGAATATGAAAAACTATATTATGAATAAAGAGCTTGATGAAGATAAGAAGAACATAGCTCTTTATACGATGGTCGAAGGAGCAGTAATAGGCAAATCTGGAGAAAAATTATACCAAGATTTGACTAAACGAGGGTTCTCATTTGACAGCAAAGAAGAAGTAATGGAATTTGTTGAGTTGTTTAAAGAGATGAGAGAACATTCTAGAACTTGGCACAATCATGGTTTTACGGTGCAAGAATTGGCTTCAAGCAATAAGGTCCAATCCTCTAATATAAAACCGGTGAAACAACCTGTGACAGTTCATAAAGTTGGACGTAATGATCTATGCCCATGCGGCAGCGGGAAAAAATACAAAAAGTGTCATGGAAGATAATCAAAATAGAACTTATCGAAAGAGAGCGGGACAAAAGACGTTTTGACCATTGAATATAAACCAGCCTCCCCTTATGAGATGATTTTTCTCAGAAGGGGAGGCTGGTTTATAGGCATGTGGTCAGGCTTTTGGAACGCGTTTAAAAGCACCCGCTTAGTGTGTGACAGAGATAAAGACTATTGTCCAAGCCTCTTTCTATTTTTAGTGTTTTCTAATAAAATAAAAGCAAAAGGCACTAACTAAGCAGAGGAGGAATGGATAGTATGGCAGAACTTAAAACGAAAGAAACAGATAGTAGTGTGGAAGCATTTGTGGAGTCGATCGAAAATGAACAACAAAGACAAGAAACGAAAGAATTGATCCAACTATTTAAAGAAGCCACTGGCTTTGAAGCTAAGATGTGGGGGACGAGCATCATTGGTTTTGGCCGTTATCATTATAAATACCCTTCAGGTCACGAAGGTGATAGTGCTCTAGCCAGTTTTGCTCCAAGAAAAGGAAAATTTTCGCTCTATTTATGGTTAGATGAAGAGAGAAAAGCGGT
This sequence comes from Desemzia sp. RIT 804, assembly GCF_016892605.1. Taxonomy (GTDB): domain Bacteria; phylum Bacillota; class Bacilli; order Lactobacillales; family Carnobacteriaceae; genus Desemzia. Next base: position 73,261 of record NZ_JAFEMV010000002.1, on the reverse strand, counting down.
GCTTTTAAATGATTTTGGGAAATACACTAAGGGAAAAGGCTGTGTATACGTCAAACAACTATCAGATGTTCATTTGGATACGTTGAGAAGCTTAATTAAAGAATCTGTAGCCCATTTGCAAAAAGAGCACGACGCGTGAAATAAGGGAGAATTCGAACGATGTAAAAAATTGGTTGGTAAAACTATCCCTTAAGGAGAAGAAGATGACAAAATTAATAATCGATTCTGGTTGTGATCAAAATGAAACGATGCAAGCTAGTTATGACTATGAAGTAGTGCCCTTGAGTATTACTATTGAGGGGAAATCGTATTTAGATGGAGAAGAAATTGAATTAGACACCGTCTATGACTATATGCGTCAGGGAATAGTTCCCAAAACTTCTCAAATTTCAGCTGAATCTATGATTAAAACTCTGGATAGGTCAGTTGCAGAAAAAGAAGATGTGATTTATTTAGCTTTATCATCTGCACTTTCAGGAACATACAGTTTAGGTTTTCAAATCATGGAAACATATAAAGAAAAACACCCAGAATTGAAGTTTACTGCAGTAGATTCAAAAGGAGGCGCTGGCGGCGCGGCCATCATTGCACTAAAGATGTTGCAAATGATTGAAGAAGGCTATGGGTATGAAGAAATTGTAGACTTTGCAAAATGGGGTGCAGATCATGTGAAGTACCACTTTACGTTATCTAACTTAGAATGGTTGGTTAAAGGCGGGCGTTTGCCAAAAGTAGCGAGTCAAGTTGGAACGGCATTAAATATCAGACCTTATTTGAAGTTAGAAGAAGGCAGCATCACAGTTCAAAAACTGATACGTGGAGAAAAAAGAGTGTTCAAACGCATTCTCAAAGATGTCCAAAATGGGGTAGGAGAATTTACTCAACAAACTATCGGTATTAGTCATGCGGATGACGAGGAGCTCGCAAAAACCATTAGTGAACAAATCAAAGAAGTTCTTCCAGATATCAAGATCGAGCTATTCCAAATTGGGGCAGTTCTCGGTCCTCATGTAGGAATCGGCGGAGTAGGCGTGTTTTACTACAACGAAAAACCACAACATTATCAAAGTGTAGAATAATAGTCCAATTAGTGAATAGCCATTTTCAAAAGCAGCTCTTTTGAAAATGGCTTCTTTTTATAATTTGTTGTGTTGCAGACGAGAAAGTTTAACTCACAAAAAAAGAATGTCGTTTTCCTTCTGTACATAATCAGGAGAAAACGACATTCTTCTTTATCTATCAAAGCTGGGCATTCCTTTTATTTTAACTATTTTTGGCTTAGCTTTAGTTTATATTAAAACTTGTCTCTTTTAAATTGACGTTTGAAAAAGTAAGCTGTAATAGCAAAAGCGAATAGATCGGCTGTTGGCACCGCAACATAGATTCCATATAAACCGAATAAATTAGAGAACAATAGTATCAATGGAATGAGCACAATAACTTGACGCATCAAATTTAAGAAACTAGCGAGGCGCACTTCACCAATCGCTTGGAAATAATTAGCCCAGACAATTTGGACCCCAATCATAGGAAATGCCAGCACCCAAATACGAATAGCGGGCACTCCTAATTCAACGACTGCTGGTTCTTGGTTAAACAGCATCACTACAAATTCTGGGAAGAGCTGGATCACTAAAAAACCAACTGTAGTAATAACTCCCCCAATAATAGAACCAACCTTCAGAACTTCTTTTACACGATCACCATTTCTAGCTCCGTAATTGTAACTCGTAATTGGCTGCATACCTTGAATCAATCCGGAAACAAACATCACAATCAAAGTCACAGCACTAGTAATAATACCCGCAACTGAAACGGCTACATCACCACCATAATTTACCAACGTATTGTTTAAAATGATATTCAAGACACTATTGGCGATTTGTAGCATGAAGGCGGGGATACCTATGGAAAGAATCGAAATGATGTATATTTTTTTAAGAGCCATATTTTTGAGCTTCAATTTGACATTGCTTCTAGTACTTAAAAAGTAAGCCAGTTGCCATACCATAGAGAGGAATTGACCGCCAATCGTAGCGTAGGCAGCTCCTGCCATACCCCAACCCATTTGAACGATAAAAATATAGTCAAATACAATATTGAATCCTGCACCGATCAGCATACTGATCATCGAAATTCTCGGACTGCCGTCTGCACGGGCAAAGTTGTTCAGTGTCATGGCGATTGCTTGGAAAATAGCCCCATATAAAATAATACTTAAATATTCTTCTGCGTATGGAAGAACGTCAGCACTAGCTCCCAAGAAAACCAAAATCGGTTCAATAAAAATATTCCCGAAAATCATGAATAAAGCACCAAGAATAATGGCCAAAGTTAATGCATTACCTAGATAATGTTGCGCTTTATCTGTTTCTTTTTTGCCTAGACTAATAGAGAAAATAGTAGCTCCTCCAACAGCGACCATTAACGCAAAAGCTAATAATACCAATGTTACTGGATAAGTAATCGACACAGCTGCTAAGCCTAATGAGCCAAGAGTAGGATCGTTACCAATAAATATTCTATCTACAATATTATAAATCCCGTTTACCATCATTCCGATAATAGCTGGAATAGCGAACTCTACTAATAATTTTGGGATCTTTTCTGTACCTAAACGATTTTCTTTTTCCATCTCTTAACCTCTTTTATTAAAGTATTGTACTTTAAAGCTATCAATGCCCAAGGCGCTTGTCAATGCTGAATACGAATATATAGAAAATAAAAGCATAAAGCATATTATTTTAATCTTTTAAAAAGATAGTCTATACTAAAATGTGTACAAAATATTACAAAAAGTAAAGGAGAGAGACGAGATGGATAATATATCGAACACTATCAGTTCAGGTTTCAATTCATTTGTCAACTTTCTGCCAACATTATTAGGCGCTATTGCCTTATTTCTAATTGCTTGGCTGATTGCAGTGTCATTAAGAAAAGGGGTTCAAAAGGCCCTAAGAGCAATAGGCTTTAACAGACGCTTAGTGAAATGGGGTGTAGTACAAACCGAAGAACAAGCTAACACGACCATTGATTCAATTGGAAATGTTGTATATTATCTTGTATGGTTATTATTCTTACCAGCAATTCTTGGTATGTTAGGTTTAACTGCGGTAGCTCAACCAATCTCTAATATGTTTGATACTGCGCTAAGCTTTATCCCAACATTACTAGGTGCTATCTTTATACTAGTTTTGGGGTACTTTGTAGCAAAATTTGTCAAAAACCTAGTTTACAACTTAGCTTTATCGCTTAACATTGACAAATGGATGAACAAATTCAGCGGTTCAAGTGATGCAGCTGATGCAACACCATCACAATCGCAAAAAAATACATTAGCTAAAGTATTAGCTAACTTAGTATTCGTAGTAATTTTAATCCCGATTGCTACTGCAGCACTTGAAATATTGGGAATTGAAAGTATTTCTAGACCAGTAGTAGGCGTGTTGAATTCTATTTTAGCTGCTATTCCAAATATTTTAGTAGCGATCATTTTACTAGGTATTGGAATCTTTATTGCTAAATTTGTAGGACAACTATTGTCAGATTTATTACGTGGAACAGGCATCAATAGTTTAACGAAATACTTGAATACAAATGGAAAACTGAATATTGATTTAGCTAAACTAACTGGACAAATCGTTTCAGTAGTCATTGGTGTTTTCTTCTTAGTAGAAGCATTGAATGTCTTGAATCTAGAAGTTCTGAACACTATTGGGGCAGCGATTATTTCTTACTTGCCTCTTGTCATTAGTGCGCTAGTTATTTTAGGTCTTGGTCTTGTTGGAGGAACATTATTAGGAAGTTTCATTTCTAATTCTACGAAGAGTGAATTCTTTGGAGAAGCTGTGAAGTACATCTTAATTATCTTCTCTATCTTTATGGCATTAGATCAATTACAATTTGCAACGAGCATTGTTAACACTGCCTTTATCTTTATTATGGGTGGTATAGCTGTAGCATTTGCGATTGCCTTCGGTATTGGTGGACGTGATGTTGCTAAACGTACGCTTGAAAAAGCAAATCAAAAAGCAGAAAAAGAAGCTGAGAAGACAACTAACTCGTCTTCAAATTCAGATACATCTATCTAAGAATACAACAATATAAGTTAAAACAAAGACTGACTCTTTTAACGAGTCAGTCTTTGTTGCGTTTAAAAGAAACACAGGAGTAGCGAATTTACAAAGCAAGTGCATACACGATTTTCCGTTCATCTATTTTTAATCTATGGTACAATAATAAGTGTTTATTTTTTAAGCATCAATTAATATAGAAAAGGAAGTGGATTTTATTTGAACCCATTAACAGAAAAACTTAAGGAGGTTCTAGTCTCTGTATTCCCAATCATAGCAATAGTTTTAATATTAAATTTCACTATTGTTCCTTTAGAAACAACTGTCGTGTTACGATTCTTGTTAGGGGCGACACTCGTTATTATTGGATTAGCTGTTTTCCTATTAGGTACCGATATTGGGATAACACCAATTGGTAATTACCTGGGAAAAGGAGTTACAAAAAGCAATAAAGTTTGGGTAGTAGTGATTGCTGGTTTATTTCTAGGCTTTTTTATTTCAATTGCTGAACCTGATCTGCACATCTTAGCTAATCAAATTAATACTGTAACAGGAGGACTAGTTCCAAGTTCTACTATTTTGGTATCAGTATCCATCGGTATAGCGATCATGATGACCGTTGGAATATTGCGTATCGTGTTTAATGTTCCTTTATTTAAAATCTTAACAGGTGTTTATCTCTTCATTTTCATCCTCTCACTTTTTACTTCTAGTGAATTTTTAGCGATTTCCTTCGATGCTTCAGGTGCTACAACGGGTGCTCTTACAGTGCCGTTTATGTTGGCGTTGTCATCTGGGATTTCTTCTATGAAAAAAAATGGAAAAGCTTCAGAAAAGGATAGTTTTGGATTAGTAGCTATTTCGTCTTCAGGTGCAATTATGGCAGTGATGTTTTTGAACATTATCACTGGTCAAAATGAAATGACAGGTGAATTACCTGTTGATTTAAATCCTTCTGGAACAATATGGGAACCGTTTTTACATGAATTCCCTATAATTTCACAAGAAATTTTCATAGCATTAGTACCTATTATCTTAACTTTTTTAGGTTATAACTTCTTTTCTTTAAAACTGCATAAACGTCCTTTAGCAAGAGTTTTGAAAGGTGTACTTTATGTATTTATTGGATTAGTTATTTTCTTAGTTGGAGTAAACGCTGGTTTTATGAACGTAGGAAGTTTAATTGGATACAATCTTGCTGGTATGGATGTGTCTGTTTATTTACTTCTGATTGCTTTTGTGTTAGGATTGGTTACGATTTTGGCTGAACCGGCAGTGTATGTTTTAACACAACAAATTGAACAAGTAACAAATGGATATGTAAAAAGAAAAGCTGTCTTAGTAGCTCTGTCTATTGGTGTAGGTTTAGCAGTATTGCTGTCCGTTATTCGAATCATGGTACCAGGACTAGAATTATGGCACTACTTACTTCCAGGTTATATCATTGCTATCGGGTTAATGTACATCGTTCCTAAGATGTTTATCGGAATGGCATTTGATGCTGGTGGTGTTGCATCGGGGCCAATGACGGCAACCTTTATCTTAGCATTTGTTCAAGGAGCTGCTCAATCGATCGAAGGTGCAGACGTTATAAGGGACGGATTTGGTATGATTGCTATGGTAGCTATGATGCCGATTATTACTTTACAATTACTTGGTTTGATCTTTAAATTGAAATCAAAAAGAGAGGATCGTTAAGAGATGGCAGAAAATCCAACAGTAAAAGAAAATATAGATCTGCTCTGTCTTATCGTCAATGACGATATGGGGAGTGAAGTTATCCGCATCGCTAAGAAAAATGGTTGTAGCGGTGGAACGGTCTTCTATGGTTTTGGAACTATCAATAATAGCAGCTTAAAAATGCTTGGCTTAGACAATATTCGTAAAGAAGTTGTGTTGATGATAGCAGAAGAATCAAAAAGTGAAAGCATTATGAAGGTTCTTTCAGAGAAATTAAAACTAGAACGTCCAAATCGTGGAATTGCTTTTACTATTTCATTACTAAACATTCTTGGAAGAAGAAATAGTATATATGATCAAAATGCTCAAATTAGAGAGGATGACAGTGTGATGCACCAAGCCATTTTTGTTATTGTAGAGCGAGGACAAGCGGAAGAGGTTATTGATGCCGCTGTAGACGCAGGTTCTCAAGGCGGAACGATTATTAGTGCACGAGGATCAGGAGTTCATGAAACAAGTCGTTTATTTGGGATGGATATTGAGCCCGAAAAAGAAATCGTCTTGATTTTATCGGAAAAAGATAAAGTGGATCCAATCGTAGCGTCAATTAGTAATGCAACTGAAATCGAGAAACCTGGAAAAGGGATCTTATTTACGATTGATGTAAAAGATACAAAAGGACTATTTTAATCTGTAGAATTTAAAAACAAATTATACAGCTAACGTTAGCCGTAGCCCTAAATGGATTTTCATGAAATCCATTTAGGACTGCGGCTTTAAATTTTGGTTATCTATTTTATGACGTTGGTAAAGAAATTCCTTCCAGAATCGGGGTTGCTTGGTGAGAACCATGGGAACGCTTGGAGCCCAAGGGTCTCCAAGCTTGCAAGCTACCAGCTACCCCGATTCCTACAGGGATTTCTAGAAGTTAGTGTTTAAGCAACTTAGAGACTCTACCAACGTTACATGATGAAGAACCTAAATTTTGGTTCTGTATTGAATAGTGGTTTGTTGATATTTATTTCTATTTTCTTAAACGACCGACATCATTAATATAGAACCAAAATTTTTGACTTAAGGATAGGGCTTAACTAAAATTAAGACAAGAAAAGAAATTATTATCTTTGTTATATCTAATTTAAAGTCGGAGGAATGTCAAATGGCGCTGAATGAAAATGAAAGAAAAGTTTTGGATGTGATTCGAGAAGATCCATTTATATCACAACAAGATCTTGCAGAAGCGATTCAACTTTCACGTTCAGCGGTCGCCAACATTATTTCAGGATTGGTTAAAAAAGGGCATCTATTGGGGAAAGCGTATATCATTAATGAAGAACGTCCAGTAGTTTGTATTGGCGCAGCGAACATTGATAATCGTTATATTGTTCAAGACGATTTAATAAGAAACACTTCAAATAATATACATGCTACTTCCTCATTAGGAGGAGTTGCAAGGAATGTAGCTGAAAATTTAGGGAGATTAGGCGAGCATGTAGATCTCATTTCAATTGTTGGAAATGATGACGATTGGAAAAGAATCAAAGACCATTCAAAATATTTCATTGATTTATCCAGCGTTACAGTGTTGGACAATCAAGCAACAGGAAACTTTATCGAAATTATCGGAAAAGAACAAGAAGTATTGATTGGTTTATCCGATATGTCGATTTATGACTGTCTCAATCTAGATTTGATCAATAAGTTTCTTGAAAAGATACAAAGAGCCAAGTGTGTCGTTGTAGATTTGAATTGCTCAAAAGAAGCCATTGAATTTTTACAAGCTTTTACGAGGCGATACAATATCGAGTTGATTTTGATCACGGTATCTACACAAAAGATGGTGAATCTGCCTGATCAATTAGACGGTATTACTCTTATTACAAAACATGACGAAATGGAAGATAAGTTTCAACGTCCTGTCCAAACAGATCAAGAATTAAAAAAGATGGTTCAATTGGTTTTAAACAAAGGAGCTAAACAAGTTGTGATTTCTAAAGACAGTGACGAAGTGATCTACGGAAATCATGAATCCATCCAGATATTTGAAAATCCTCAATACAGTAAAGGGCATTATGAATGGGGGCAGAATGAAGCTTTATGTGGTGCAATGGTGTATGCAAACTTTCATCATTATGAAGAATTGGGCTACGACAGTATTCAAGTTGGGCTAATAAATGCTTATTTAACGCTTGATTGCCTGCAAATTGTCCGTCCTGACTTAACTCCGGATAAATTAAAAAAAGATATAGAAAACTATTTCATTACTGACAGAAAAATATAGGTCGATATTTGCACTAGCTCAATCACACAACTTGTGTTATCTTTTAACTAAATACAAGAAATGTGAGGAAATCAGCGTGAAATACATTAAATATGTTGGAAATGCATTATTAACAATAGTCATTTTGCTTTTCGCAGTTACTGCAGCGATTAGTTTCTTTTCAGGACCAGATGATGAAGGTTTATTGGGATACAAAGGATATACCGTTGTCAGCGGTAGTATGGAACCTGTCTTTTCAGCTGGAGATTTTATCTTTGTGAAGACAACTCCTATTGAGGAAATCGAAACAAACGATATCGTTACTTTTATCCGTAACGAGGAGTTTGTAACGCATAGAGCGGTTGAAATTTCTGAAACAGGTCTAGTGACTAAAGGAGATGCCAACAATATAGCGGATCAAGGAGAAGTAACTGAAGAGAACTATGTCGGCGAATTGGCTCTTATTGTACCTTATTTTGGATATGTAGTAGTTGCGACACAGCAGCCACTAGTTTTAGGCGGGCTAGTAGCTTTGCTGGGATTTTACTATATCTTAATCTATGTTAAACAGGATAAAGAAGAGAAACAGCGTGTTGAAGATAGTGCTGACTAGGCAGTAGGGTAGAGAAAACAAGCAACAATAGAAGATTGTCATTTTTCGTTCATAATTAAATAATAAACAAAAAAGGACATACACTTTGAATAACCATTTATTTAAAGTGTATGTCCTTTTTTGTTTTGCTATGCATAATGAGTACAATAAAAAATCTTGTATAAAAAAGAATGTTCTTACATAAAAAAGATACTTGTAAAAAATAAGTGCATAAAAATTAGACAACTTATTTAATAAGCCCGATGGAAATGACAAAAATTATAAAAAAATATTTTTATTAAGTATATAAATCCGTTAAATGAATATATTATTAGGACAAAAGTTGTATAAAATCAATATGAAAGTTTGTGATATTTTGTTTTTATTAAAAAAGCTTATATATAAGTATGTTTTGAGAGCCGAACAAATAAATAACGATACGGATTTTAATGTATTTATAAACAAAAGTTTTTTCATATTAATTAGTATTAATTTATAAGAATAAAAATGAAATTATTGAAGTTAAAAAACGACAGTATTATATTAATAAGTGGTAAAGAAACCGTAAAATTTAGAAACAAAAAATGGAGGAATGATTAGAAATGAAAAAAATCAAAAAGTATTTTCCGCTTATTATAGGATTGGTGTTATTGCTTAGTGTGGCTGCTTATGGAACTCGTGCTTACTTTACAGACTCTACGAAAGAAGAAGCGGGGATTAAACTTACTTTGGGGCATATTGATATTCAAAGTGAAACTAAGGATTGGATTTATGAAAATTATGATGGCAAGGATAACAATAATCAAATAAAGGTAAAAAATGAAAAAGGTGAAACTGTACCAGTAGGAAAAACATTATCCAAAACCGTATCTATTACAAATGTTAAACCAGGAGATTCATTTAGTAAAACTTTCACCTTCACAAATAAAAGTTCATTAAAATCAGTATTTACTTTTACAGAAGACATTCTCCGTTCTGCAACAGATCCATTTGAAATAAGTTATAAAATAAATGGAAAAGACCAAAGTGGAAACGAACATGATGTTTCTTTGGAAGACATTACTAATAATCAAAATTCTTATTCTTTGGATGGTAATGAGTCTGTAGATGTAGTAATGACCTTAAAAGTTGCTACATCATCTGGAGTGAACGATTTTAACTTTAAAAGTGATTCTTTGAACAAAAGTAACATTATAGATTTAATGACTAACAGCATTACAGTTATGTTAGAACAAGCAAAATAAAAATTCATTATCTTAGTTAACTATATTTCATAAGGAGGCGTTAATAGATGCAAAAGCTATACAAAAAACTAAGATATCTTACTTTTTGTATAGTATTCGCTACTTTTATATTAGCGCCTATACATATTACTCATGCAGAATTTAGTGATTCAACTACACAAACTGCTGGAATTAAGCTGGAATTAGGAAATATTGATTTAGCTGTAAAAGATAGTAGTAATAATCGAATAGTAGATTTAGAAAAAAATCAAAAGCAAATCCAACTAAAAGAGACTGTTCAAAACAAAGGGTCGCTAAATGGCAAGTTGGCCTATAGAGTATTATTTAAAAATACTATTACTAAGGAAATAAAAATACAGAAGGATTATGTATTGCTGACAGATAATTCCGATGGGGATTCGTTAAATTTAAATCCGGGTGCTTCTCAAGAAGTTTCTATAAATGTAGATATAAGTCCGATTCAAAATCAAATTGAAATTACTGAAGTACAAATTGAGTTTTTGTTATTTCAAACTAATGGAACTCTTGAAAAACCAATGTTCCATGATGAGATAACAATGATTTATAACCTAATCTTAGATAAAGAAGATGGAGAAGTGGTAATCCCTCCCGAAAACGGCGAATCAAATGATTACTGGCCAACTACAGGTTGGATAGACCATGGCAATATTCGTTACAATAAAGAAGAGTATAGTCCAATCATGTACTTTAGTGAAATAGCGGGTACAAGTAATCAACAAATTAAGAATTTAAATGATAGTATTTTTTATATTGAAGTAAAAAACAAAAAGGGTATTGATTTAGCTGAACTAACGATTCGTTCTCCTGAAGACATGACAATTAGAGTAGAACATGTCAATGAGAATAAACAACATTTGAAAATCACTATTTCCATCGATAAAACTAAATTTCAGCGAAAGATACTATCAGTTCCTATATATGATTATTCAATTGCTTCTTATCATGGTAATAATTTTGAACTATCCGAAGAAGATGAACCGATAACGTTGAAAAGAATTTTACTTTCTACAGATGAGGCAGGATCAAGAGAGTTTAAAACTAGTCCAATCAGTTTATTTGGAGAGACAAGGGAAATTTCTCTAACTCAAACCCAAGAAGACAATACTCTCTATTTGCATGAAGTATTGACAGAAATTGATTTGAATAAAAAAACTGCTGTATATGTAGAAGTTAGTGGAGAAAATAAAGAACTAGTGAATGTAAAAAAAGACCAATCAACAACTAGTCAGTTCACTTTACAACCTAAGAACAGTAGCAGTACACAGATAGAGGACATAGAGTTAGCTGTTTTACTGAAAGGCAACTCGGGTGAAGTACTTGAAGTAAAAAGGGATATTCAATTGATGCCGGTCATTCAAGAATCCATGTGGCCTCAATATATGGATAAAGAGTGGGGCATACCAGATAAAACTGATAAATATAACCAAACGGTCTCAATCGACTTAATAGAAAATAAAGGGAAAATGATCTCTAAGAATGAATTTTTTATTTACGTAAAGAATCTCTATAAAGAAGAGCTGCATTTTTCGATGTCAGATTCATCAAACTACATTGTCCAAAATATTGGCTACAATTCATCTGGCGATTACATGAGGATCGCTCTTAAATTTATCAGTTCTGACTTAAATGAATATAATTTTCCTTGGGGATTTAACTTTAGTATACAAAGAGAAATTAGTACTAAACACATAAATAGTGTGGAAGTGCGAGCTAGTTATCATAAAATGACAGTCGCTGCGCAACCGCAACTGGAGATCACTTTACAAGAACGTTCTAATTTTGTTGCTGAATTTAATATAGAACAGCAAATTATTCAACCACTAAAAAATAGTGATACAGAGCTATATATATACTACGATCAGTTAGTAAGTGATTATGATCTAGTGAATTTTAAAGAAGAAATTCTTGATTATTTGAACGATCACAATAGTACTTTAACTTTTGAGTTGGAAGATGACCCTAATTCAAAAGCAGTAAAACTGATTATCCAAAAATAACACAAATAAAATAAATCATTTACGTGGAATTAACGGAGGATACACATTCCGTTGCTATACTAAGTATAGTAATGAGCGCCCCTTGATTACAGACCAAACCGTTTAGGGCCAGATATTCTGGCTCTTTTTTTATATACTTTTTTACCTTTCAAACAATTAGTTTGAGCACATAGCTGAGTACATATAAGATATTTTAGGAGGTGAGAAGATTGTTGCCGGTAGATATTGCTTCGTATGAAAGTATGAACACTAAGAACTTGGTTTTGCGAAAAGCGACGATTCGTGATGTGGATGATATATTTGAAATCCGGAACGATCCTCAACTCTTCCGTTACCTAGATGATCATATGGATAAGACAAAAGATGAGACTAGATCTTACCTTGCTCGAATGAATAAAGGGCAAAAGGAACATAAGTGGATTATTTGGGTCATCGAATATAAAGCTGATCGAAAAGTCATAGGAACTATTTGTCTGGCCAATATCAATGATATAGAATCTTCTGCGTCAGTAGATTTTGTGATGCATCCAAATTATCAAAATCAAGGGTATATGCAAGAATCGTTAGACACTGTAGCAATGATTTCATTTGATAAATTAGGACTGGAAAAACTGATTGCCGTAACAGATAGTAAAAATACTGCTGCTGTTGGCTTAGTAGAGAATTCGGATTTTCGATATGTTGAAACGATTTATCAATACAATGCTATTCAACAAATAGAAACCAAATTAAATAAATACATTTTAGTGAATGAGTACAATTTCTTTTAATAAAAAGAGATTGTATTTTTTTAATTAAAAAAAAAGAGAACGCCATTTAAAAAAATGGGCTCTCTTAATTGCTAGATTAATGGGGAAGAGTTAGACTTCTTGAGGTAATGGATTAAAAAAACTAAGGTAAGGACAAGAGTCGATCCTTCTGTAATAGGCATTGTTAACCAAACACCTGTCAAATCAAAGAAAGAAGCTAATAAAAATAAAATAGGAACAATGAGAATCAATCCTCTTAATAGAGAAAGGATAAAAGATTGTCTTGGTTTGGCAATTGCCGAAAAGAAAGCGATAGCGACGATGTTGATGCCCATAAACAAGAAAGCGGTAAAATAAATCTTGATGCCTTTATCAGTCATAGCAGCTAATAGAGGATCGTTTTCACCGTTGAACCATTGAATAATAGTCTCAGAATAAAACAAGCCTATCCCATAAAAGAGTATTCCGAATAATAAAGCTGTAGAAAAACCATACATCATCAAACGAAGAACTTGTTTATGATTTTTAGCGCCAAATTGAATGCTAGCTATAGGTTGTATTCCTTGTCCGATCCCAGTAAAAATACCGACGCAGACAAGAGAAATATTTGCAATGATACCATAGGCTGCTACACCTGTATTTCCAACTAATTCCAAAATAATTTTGTTGAACATAAAAATAACCAAACCTGATGAAGATTCTGTAACGAAAGAAGGAAATCCGATAGAGAAAATTGAGAAAAAGTCTGTAGGTTTCCATTTGAAAGAAGCGAAAGCCAAATTCCGTCTGGGAGAACGTTTGTGCATCGTTAAAATCAATAAGCTGATGATTGGAGAAGTAGCAGTTGCCAAAGCCGCACCTCTCATCCCCATTTGCAATGGAAAAATAAACAAGTAATCCAATACAATATTGGCTAAGCTTCCGATAAGCATTCCGGTCATCGCTAAGTTTGGATTTCCGTCATTACGGACAAAGCAAACAACGATATTATTCACGATAAAAAATAAAGCAAAAAATAAAATAACGCTGAAGTATTCCTTAGCTAGAGGCAATATTTCACCAGTAGCCCCTAATAAAATCATTAAGGGATCTATGAAAAGAAGTCCCAACACAGTAAAGAGTATTCCTGCAATTGCTCCAATAAAGAGTGTTGAAGTGAAAATCTGGTTGCTCTTTCCGATGCGGTTTTCGCCATGAGAAATAGCATATAATGTCGCGCCACCCATTCCAAGCATTAAACCAATGCCGTTTAGCACATTGTAAACGGGAATCACCACGTTTAAAGCTGTTAGGCCATCTTGTCCTACGCCGTTCGCTACAAAAAAAGTGTCGGCTAAGATATATAAAGAAAGCCCCAGCATACTGAACAAGCTCAAAGAAACATAGTGGGTAAATGATTTATGTAATGGCTGATGCAAGATATCTGTAGAATTCATATTTTTTCCTCCTAAAATAAAAAAGGCACCATTTTTGTTGTCCAAGGCCTATGACAACAAAAATGAGTGCTTTAAGGAACTCGCAGTCCGGCGACAAACAAGTTCTAGCGCATATAAAGTTGACTGAAGTATAGCATACGCGTGATGTAAGGTCAAAGTACTAAAAAATGATGAACTGAAAATAATTTTTAATAAAAGTTTTCGTCTATTAACTTAACTTATTTTTGACCGATAAGGTAAGTAACAACTGAATAGTTTATTCCTATATAAGTTCTAAAGTATGTAACAACCATATAAGCTTGTTATCTTTCGCATCCATTTGAACGGAGGAAATCTCATGAAAACTACAGATAACCTCTCCAAATTTAACTCAAAAAATACTTTCTCGCCCACTAGAATTAGTGCGGCTTTTTTTATACTCTTTTTGCTGTTTTCATTACTTATTATGGGGCTATTTAATAGAGTAGATGCGGAGAACGTTCCGCTCGTTGAAACATTAGGGTATGAACTAGTTGAAGTAACAAATGAAGAAAGTGAAGCGCCATTAGAAGTGTTGATCCAAAAGGATTCGGTCTCTAAAAAAGAGACGATGGCTATTGCCAAAGAGTTGAAGAAAGAAAAGGGACAAGAAATAGTCGTTTTTGCTAGTACGAAACCTATTTCGCAGCAAGCACCAGCACCTGTTGGATACAATGAAGATGTAGAGTACAAAGTGACAATCACAGAAAATAGAATAGAAACCATTGAATTTGATGTTTATAAAGATAGTCACCCAGATGCAATTGTGCATCAAAACTGGGATCTAAGCGATAACGTTTTAGATTTAGTTACAGGAAAAGTGACCGTTAAAATAGAAATGGACAGAGAGTGGCCAAAAGATATGATTTTATCCACCGCTCAGTCATTGTCTCAACAAATCATCGATAGTAATCAAGAAAGTGGCGTATCAGCAGTATTTTTTGAAATTAAAGTTGGTAAAGGATTGTATTTATACGACTCCGAATATTTTTACACTATTGGAGAATACCAAGTTTTAGAAATTTAACAGGACGCTCTAAACCTATAGAAGAAAACACACCAGAGATAAAATGGAATTGTTTTCCAACTTATCTCTGGTGCGGTGCAGAATTACTTTTTATCTGAATCTTTTGTTTCTTTTTTGACTTCTTTCAATTTACTAGGATCGCCAAAAGATTGGAAATCCTCAGGAGTTGTTTCACTTTCTTTTTCAGCGTCTGTCTTTTTTTTGTCATTTGGTTTCGAGACTTCTTGTAAACCCTCTTTGACAAACAAAGGATTTACAACAGGATTGTGACCATCGCCAGGTGGTTGTTGGACCATAAAAACACCTCATTTCTTTTTTTATTTTCTAATTTCACTATAGCACAACTTTGTTGCAAACGCTTTTAATTTGGTCGTAAAATCCTAAAAAAGACTGCGCAATTCTTCTCTTATCAGAAAAATGTATGGTAAACTAAAGGAGAAGATTTAGTAATTGATGAATTGTATCGGAGGAAGAATTATGATTTGGTTTATCTTAGGGATTTTGATTATTCTACTAGTGATTTACTTATATATAAATAATACATTACTTGAAACAACCCGCTATACCATAGGCATCCCTTTTTTAAAGGAACCGTTGAAAGGAACTAAGATCGTTCATTTATCTGATTTTCATTTGCCTAAAGAAGGGATCTCGATTCAAACATTATTAAAAAAAGTGGCTCATGAAAAACCTGATATGATTGCGTTGACTGGAGATTTGGTCCAAGTCGATGAAAATTTCCCTGCTAAAAAGTTGGCACAATTGTCTAAAGGGTTGGCAGATATTGCCCCTACGTATGCAGTAACAGGAAACCATGATTTAGGCGGCGGACACTTAAGAGAGTGGGAACAAGTTTTGAGTGAAACAGGGGTCACTGTTTTGATCGATGAAGCTGTTTGGCAACCCATAAAGGGTAGTGGTTTTGTAGTCATGGGATTATCTGAAAAAGAAGATTTTGAGGTGACGCCTAAACCTATTTTAAAAGGGGTAGAATTAACAGATGAGTGGAAAGATGAAGTACGCATCTTATTAGCACACCATCCGGAATTTTTAGAAGAATATTTGATGGACTTAACTCGTGTTCCGAATGTGATTTTATCAGGGCATGCTCATGGTGGGCAAATTCGTCTGCCGTTCATAGGGGGATTGTTTGCTCCTGGACAAGGCCGTTTTCCAAAATATACGGCGGGTATTTATTTCGACTCACATTTACCGGATAAGCGAATGGTAGTTAGTCGTGGAATTGGAAATTCATCATTTCCGTTACGCGTGAATAATCGACCAGAAATGATCGTCATTGAATTGAATTGATAAACAAGGTGAGAGCGGGACAAAAGACGTTTTGACCATTCAATATAAGCCAGCCTCCCCTTATGAGATGCTTTTTCTCATAAGGGGAAGCTGGCTTATAGGCATGTAGTCAGGCTTTTGAAACGCGTTTAAAAGTACCTACCTAGTATGTGACAGAGGTAAAGACTATTGTCCTAGCCTCGCCTTTTTTTCTTTTAGAGAAAAAATCGGCAAGTGTAAGTGATTTCTTTTGATGTTTTAAGTAGTCTTAGATAAACTAGGGGTAACATAAATAGGAGGCGAAGCATATGGTAGTAAGCTTATATGACAGAATTCCTTTGAACAATGGTTACACGATTCCGCGTATTGGGTTAGGTACAGCAGGATTATCTGGTACGGAAGCGGAAGAAGCAGTTTTTTATGCATTAAATCAAGGCTACCGTTTAATTGATACGGCAGCATCTTATGACAATGAGGAAGAAGTAGGTCGCGGAATCAATTTAGCGATCAATTCGGGTATTAGCCGAGATGAAATTTTTGTGGTTACGAAAATTGCACCAGAAGATATGGGATTTGAGAAGACTATTGATGCATTTGAAGCTAGTTTAGAACGTTTGAATACGCAATATATTGACTTGTTATTAATTCATCGTCCAGCTAAAGACGACCAAGTCACATTGGATACTTGGAGAGCAATGGAGGAGATTTATGCTTCTGGTCGAGTGCAATCGATCGGAGTATCAAACTTTAGCCGAGGACATTTAGCGATGTTGTTGGAAGAAGCTAAAGTAAGACCAGCAGTAAATCAATACCAAATGTATCCTGGAGCAAGTGATCGTAGTACCAATGATTACTGTGATGATGAAAATATTGTCTCTATGGCCTATTCTCCATTGAAAAAAGGGAAAGTGCAAAAAGAAAGAAGATTGATGTCTATTTCAGAGAACTACGACAAAACGCCTGAGCAAATAGCTTTGCGTTGGTCAATTGATCGAAATGTAGTGCCTATTCCACGATCTGGAAACAAAGATCATATACGAGATAATATCGATATATTTGACTTTAACTTAAGCGATAATGATATGACAACTCTTAATAATTTAGATGTTCCAAGAAATGAGCGTGACAACGATGACGGTGGAGGAAATTCTGATCGTACAAACCGTCGTAAAAATATTCAAAAAGGAAGAGGTAGCGGAATAGGACGTATGAGACACTAAAACCGTCTGCTTGAAAATTACGACTTTAAAAACCTTTATCAGCTGGCAGATCGAAATAAATGGTCTGGTTTGACTGATAAAGGTTTTTTGTTGTTGAAATTTCAGAATTCTTTAATTTAAAAATAGTTAGAATTATTCTTGTATTCAAAAGAACAACAGCTTTATTTTCAGCTTTGCTTTTACTATTAGGATAGATTTGGTAAAATAAAGAAGTGTAGGAGTTTGTTTAGAACTCTTTCAATTGTTTAATCGCTGTGAATAGAGTAATGCACAATAGGGCCATCGCCCAACGATGCTCTTTTTAGTTCAAGGATATCTATTTAATCCATATAAAAACAAAACTACTGGAGGTTTTTTGCATGACTTTAAATCTTGGGATTATCGGAACAAATTCTATTACAAACGTTTTTGTAGACGCTGCGTTGGAGTCAGGATTATATACTTTAAAAGCGGTTTATTCGCGTTCTGTAGAAAAAGCGGAATCTTTTGGAAAGCCGTATGGAGCAGATGTGTTTGAAACAGATTTGACTGTTTTCGCTCAACATTCAGAAATTGATATAGTCTATATTGCATCTCCAAATAGTTTGCACTTTGATCAAGCTGTCGAACTGATGAAACATGGCAAACATGTCATTGTAGAGAAGCCCATGTTCTCAAACCCTGATGAATGGAAAAGAGCAGCTCAAACGGCTAATGAGAACAAAGTATTCTTATTTGATGCAGCTCGCCATATTCACGAAGAAAATTTCCAACGGGTCAAAGCAGAAGTTCAAAATATTGAAAACATCCAAGGAGCTAATTTCACGTATATGAAGTACTCTTCTAGATATGACAATGTGTTGAGCGGGGAAGAACCGAATATCTTTTCATTGAAGTTCTCTGGCGGGGCTTTAGCAGACTTAGGAGTTTATTTGGTTTATGCGGCAATATCTTGGTTTGGAATGCCTCAATCTTCTCATTACTTTGCACAAAAAGTAACTACAGGAGTGGATGGAAAAGGGACAATGATTTTACGTTATCCAACATTCGATGTCACTATGCAGACAGGGAAAATTGCTAGTTCTTATTTGCCAAGTGAAATCTACGGATTAAATAAAACTATTTCCTTAGATGGCATTACAGGGATATCAGCTATTGAGGTCATTGACCGTAAAACGGGGTTAAAAGACAATATTGCTAAATCAACTCAAAAAACCCCTATGATTGAAGAAGCCATTGCCTTTGCTGATGTGATCAATCACCCAGAAGATGAAGAACGCTTAAAAGACTATCAAGAATGGACAAATCTAAGCCAACAAGTCAATCAAGTGCTGTACGAGTTAAGAACAGATGCAGGAATCGTTTATCCAGCGGATTAAAAATTAGACATAGTGTAAGTGTTGGGAAAAAAGTGTCACAGCCTCGTCTTTTTAATGAGAAAGTGTTTTTAAACACGTTCCAAAATACTGACCACATGACTATAAAGAGAACTTCCATTAGGAGGAAAAGCACCTCATAATGGGAGTTTTGTTTATAGTCAGTGATCAAAACAGATTTTGTTCCGTTCTTTTTTAAAATGTTTTTCAAAGAGTATTTCATCAGGGCGATCAAAATGTCCTAAATATAGTAAATAAGAGGAGTAATAATATGAATGAACACCTAATACCTGCGTTTCAGAAGCACTGGAATGACTCAGGCTTTGGCGCACCAACGGCCATCCAGACTGAAGTATATGATTTATTAAAAGAAAAGAAAGATGTAGTAGGCATTTCTCCTACCGGCAGTGGAAAAACATTAGCTTATTCTATTCCATTATTGGAACAAATCGTTCCGACAGATGGTATACAGTTGTTGATTTTAGAGCCTTCTCAAGAATTAGCTGTGCAAGTTGGGCAAGTTGTTAATGAATGGGCAAAAGCTTTGCAGTTGAATGCTTTGACATTGATCGGGGGAGCAAATATCCAGCGCCAAATCGACAAATTGAAAAGCAAACCTGAGATTATTGTAGGAACACCAGGACGTATTTTAGAATTGGCAGATAAGCGCAAATTAAAGCTGCATCAAGTGCAAACTGTTGTGTTAGATGAAGCGGATCAATTATTAGGACAAGATCAATTAAATACTGTGCGCGAAGTTGTCAAAAAAATGCCCAGTGACCGTCAAATGGGATTCTTTTCAGCTACCAGCAACTCTTTGATGCAGGATTTGTCTAAATGGTTTAATGTGGAACCAATTTGGATAGATGTTACTGCAGTGGATGATTCAAAAGGTGAAATAGCTCACGCTTATATCGAAACTCCTATCCGAAAGCGAGATACGACGTTAAAACAATTGAGTCATTTGCCTGATTTTAGAGCGTTGGTCTTTTTTAATGATGTGGCTAGTTTAACGGCTGCGTTAGACCGTTTGCGTTTTGAGGGTGTTTCAGCAGGTGTGTTACACAGTGAACGAAATAAAACGGAACGTCGACAAGTATTACAAGATTTTCGCAATGGAAAAATCCAATATTTGCTAACAACTGATTTAGCTTCAAGAGGATTAGATATTGAAGGACTCGATTACGTTATTCAATACGATATTGCCATTTCTAAAGAAAGTTATGTGCATCGTTCTGGACGTACTGGGCGTATGAGACGCAAAGGAACTGTGTTAACGTTGGTCAATGAGCGAGAACTACGTAATTTTAAACAACTGATTGCGCCATTGGAATTACCTTTGATTCAAATGTACCTATATGGTGGGGAATTAGTGACAGAAAAAGTGGCTCAAGAAGAAACGCCGCAACCTGAAAAAGAAAGCATCAAAAAAGTAGTTCCTAAAAAGAACAAGCCGGCTGCACCTGCACCTGTCCAAGCTGTTGAAGCACCTGTTAAGAAAAAGAAGAAGAATCGTACGAAAAAAACGAAGAATAAAGGAGCAAGACGCAAAAAGTCAGAATAGTTATTTGCGTAAAAGGAGAATGTATTGAAGATGAGCAATCGTAAAGACTTAGTGTTAGAGTATTTACAGCAAAATCCAGATGAATCCTTTTCTGCAAGGGTGCTTGCAGAGGCGCTTGAGCTTGATCGAACGAATGTGAGCCGTTATTTAAATGAACTTTATACGGATAATAAAGTGCACAAAATTACCGGTCGTCCTGTACTATTCCAATTCAAAACGCCGCGTACCAAAAAAGAAGACGGAGAAAGTAAAGCTTTTTCAAAAATCATCGGTCATAGTTTGTCATTAAAAGTTATGGTGCAACAAGCTAAAGCGGCTATTCTCTATCCGCCTAGAGGTCTGCATACGATTATCTTTGGTCAGACTGGAACAGGGAAATCTGTTTTTGCGCGTAGCATGTATGAATTTGCTTTAGAATCTAAAGCGATGTCGCAAGATGCGCCTTTTATTTCGTTTAATTGCGCCGACTATGCTCAAAATCCCCAATTGCTGTTTGGTCACATATTTGGAGTGAAAAAAGGGTCTTATACCGGTGCGACTGAGGACACACCTGGATTATTGAAAAAAGCTGATGGAGGAATCTTATTTTTAGATGAGATCCACCGGCTGCCTCCCGAAGGGCAAGAAATGTTGTTCACGTTTATCGACAAAGGTGTTTACCAACCTTTAGGTGAAAGCGGCAAAGAATATGAAGCGAGTGTGCAGATTATTGGAGCGACAACAGAAAATTCGGATGTTTTATTGTCTACGTTCAATCGTCGTATTCCTATGTCGATCACCTTGCCGCCGTTATCAGAACGAACCATTGATGAGCGTTATCAGTTAGTAGCTTCTTTCTTACAACAAGAAGCCCATCGTTTGAATCAAGAGATCGTTGCGGAACGAGATGTTATTTTAGCTTTTGTGCTGTACCATCCTGAAGCCAATATTGGGCAAGTTGAACGAGATTTAAAGCTGGTTTGTGCGAAAGCTTTTTTGCATTACCGTACAAATGACGAAGATCGTCTGAACATCTCACAAAAAGATTTGCCGTTACAAGTACAAAAAGGGTTATTGCTTAAAAAAGAAGCACCAGATCGTTTGAACCGCATCATCAAATCTCAGCAAAAGCGGTTTGTCTTTGAACCAAAACACCAAAATCCTGATTATTTTTTAGGTTCTGGAGAAGATATGAGCGTCTACAATGCTATTGAAGAGCGTGTAGATGAACTAATCAAGTCAGGGGCTCAGAAGATTGATCTGGAAACATTTGTGCAAAATGGCATGGGACATTACTTCAGTGACTACATCGAACAATTGGCGAGTCGAGAAGTCCGAAAAGAATTGATTTCGAGTGATATATTGGACGTTACTGAAATGGTATACGACATAGCAGAAAAGCGCTTGAATCGTACTTTTAACAATAGTACGCGTTTTGCTTTTTCATTGCATTTGCAAAGCACACTTGACCGTATTCGGGAAAACCGACCCATTATTCATCCTAACTTGAACGGAGTGCGAAAACAATACTCCAAAGAGTTTCAAGTAGCCATCGAATTGTCTGCGTTAATTGAAGAGAAATTTGATATTGAGATACCATTGGATGAAATTGGCTTTATTACGATGTTTTTAACGATCGATCTAACAGAAAAATCCGAAGAATTGCAAGAAAAAGTGGGCGTTTTTGTAATGATGCATGGGAAGTCCACAGCCAGTAGTATGTTGGAAACGGTTCAAGAGCTGTTGGATACTAAAGTAGGGACTGCTTTAGACATGCCTTTGACCACGAAAGTCAAAGAAATGTATGAATGGGTAAGGATAACGATTCGTGACCGAATCAAGGACTACGCTCAAGGTATCTTATTGTTGACCGATATGGGTTCTTTGAATTCATTTGGAGATATTCTAGCAGAGGAATTGGATGTGCCTATCAAGACATTATCTATGACGAGCACCCCAATTGTGTTGGAAGCTGTTCGAATGGCCAGCTTAGGGAGATCATTGGAAGATATCTACGAAAGCTGTCAGCGAGGAATGAACAACAACATCCAGCAAACTTTTACAATAAAGAAAGATAAATCTCCTGCTATTGTGGTGACGTGTTTTACTGGAGAAGGAGTAGCTAAAAAGCTGGAAGAAAAATTAGAGACAGAAATCGATACTACTGTAACAAAGATTATTCCACTTCAGTACTTGCAGCGAGAGAAATTCCGTCAACGAATCGATCAACTGACGGAAGAATACGATTTAAAAGCCATAGTGGGGACAGTTGCGCTAGACTACTCATCGGTTCCTTATTACTCTGCTTTGGATATTTTTGAAGGTGACAAATTAAATGATTTAAAACGTCACTTAGAATCCGAATTTCCAATAGAGGAAATGGCACATTCACTGGAAGGAACCATAAAATCTGTAGGATCTGTTCAAGAATTGATGGAATTGGTCCGAGATGTAGTGAATAAGTTACTTGTTAATACGCAGCTTCAAATTGATGCAGGTGTAAAAGTAGGAGTGATCCTGCATTTAGCCTTCTTGATTGATTCCTTAAAAACAAATGCATTTTTGCGTCCGTTTCCTAATAAAGAGATATTTATAAAACAAAATCGTATCTTGATGGATACAACTAAAACAACCTGTATCCCATTGGAACGCCGCTATGCAATTCAATTTCCTGAAGATGAGATAGCGTATCTGGTGTACATGCTTACAGAAAATAAAAATCATTAGCAATAGAAATACACACTAAAGACGAATGTGTAATCATTTGTTCTTAGTGTGTATTTTCGATTAATTCAGAAAGCCTTTTCTGATAACGTTTACTTATTGAAAAAGTTGGCACGAATATTGCTTATATATAAGTGTAAGGTAAAAATATGATAGATGGAGTGAATTTAAAATGGCAGACAAAACAATTATGTTAGTATGTGCAGCAGGTATGAGTACAAGTTTATTGGTAAGTAAAATGCAAAAATCGGCAGAAGCAAAAGGAATCGACGCTGATATCTTTGCAGTATCTGCTTCAGAAGCTGACGCTAACTTAGCAAACAAAGATGTAAACGTTCTATTATTAGGACCACAAGTACGTTTCATGAAATCACAATTTGAAAAGAAAGTTGCCGATAAAAATATTCCAGTAGACATCATCAACATGCAAGACTACGGTATGATGAACGGCGAAAAAGTACTAGACCACGCACTAACACTAATGTAGAGAGCGAAGAAAAGCGTTTAGCCTATTGCCTATAAGAAAATACCAACAGACAGGTGCTCTTTACCGGACAGTTGGTATTGGCTTATAGGCATATAGGCTGCTCTGCGCAACTCGTTTAAAACCAGAGAGCGGAGCAGAGTGTTAAGGTTTCCGTAGAGTTCGATTTTAACCTTTTAATTGGGCGGTTTTTCCCAATAAAAAGGTTAAATCGAAATCATAGGAAGGCTGCTCTGCGCAGCTCGTTTAGACCAGAGAGCGGAGCAAGGCGCTCAGCTTGCTGTATATAAGAAGGATCTGACCAGTTAGGTGTTTTTCCTAACAGGTCAAATTCGGCTTATATACGCGTAAGCTGCCTTGCGTAACTCGTCTAGTAAAACTAATACAGGTATAAGCAATACAGAAACAAATAAGTACAAACATAACCTAATAACAGTCAATCTCGTGTAATGGAAGGGAAGTTTTATTGTGGTAGATGAACAAAATTTAGAAACAATCATGGGTCTTATTATTAATGGTGGAAACGCTAAAAGCGATGCTATGGAAGCTATCCAAGCTGCTAAAAAAGGAAACTTTGAAGAAGCAGATCAAAAAATCAAAGACGCTGACAAATCTTTATCAGAAGCACACAAATCTCAAACAGGTATGCTGACGAAAGAAGCTTCAGGTGATGCTGTTACGATTTCTCTATTAATGGTACATGGACAAGACCATTTAATGAATGCTATTACTTTCCGTGATTTAGCAGCTGAAGTTGTAGATGTATACAAAAAAATTGCTGGTGTTTCTGTTGGAGAGTAAACCAATGACAAGCTACGAAAAGTGAGTATCTCTTTTTGTAGCTTTTTTCAATTAAATGAAACTAGGAGGAAATAAAAATGATTCTTTTAAATGCACCGATTCAACAAGACAAAATAATTGACACTTTAACTCATTACAGTGAAAATGGAGTTAGCTACAAGTTCATTAAAAAAGAAGGAATGAAATTGTATTTTGAAACAACTGCTGACAACGAAGAAGAAGCTGCTCAATTAGCGAAAAAAATTATCAAAGGTACTGACTATGGTTCAGTATTGTATTTTCAAGCTACCGTGGAATGAGGGAGATAGGCAATGCTTAAAAACGGAATGTTCATCATGTCTTTAGGATTTATAGCGCTAATATTAGGCCTTACAGGTCCAGGTGAGAACAGTGGATGGATTTTAGCATTGGCCGTAGTCTGTATTGTGGCAGGTTTTATTTTGTATTACCGTGCTGAAAAGAAAGAAAAAACCAATAAAGATTGATATAATGAAAAAGACTCTGACTTCAAGAGTCTTTTTTGATATTACAAATAGAAAAGAGGTTTTTTTATGACAGCGACTATCCAACAGTCTGGAGATAAAGTGATTGCAGAATTTGAACGAGACATTCCTTATGAAATAGATTTAGTTTGGAGAATGTTAACAGAAAACCAGTATTTGCAAAAATGGTTTTCTGAACTGAGCGTAGAAGCGCTTGAAGAAGGCGGTAAAATTTTATTTGATATGAGAGATGGTACTTTTGAAGAGATGACTATTACATCATTAAGCGAGCCGAATGTATTGGAATATACTTGGGATAAGGACTTGGTACGGTTTGATTTAACGCCTTCAGAAATAGGGACACACTTGATATTTAAAGAGACGATCACTGAAGTTACTGACCATACTCCGCGAGATATTACAGGATGGCATGTTTGCTTAGACGTGATTGAAGCGATATTAGCAAATGAAGAATTGCCAGATACACAACTTGTCTCTAATGAACTGTATCCTGTGTACAAAGAAAAATTTGCTGCATTAACAGAGGCAGAGAAATGAAACATGAATGGCGCAAACATGAAAAAGAGCTGTATATTCCAAAGAAAAATAAACCTGTGATTCTTGAAGTTCCTCCTTTAAATTATTTAACGATAGAAGGAGAAGGCAACCCGAATGAAGAGCTGTTTTCTAAAAAAATCGAAGCCTTGTATTCTGTTTCGTATGGGATTCGCATGTTGCCTAAAAAAGGTATCACACCAGAAGGTTATGAGGAATATACGGTTTATCCTTTAGAAGGGTTTTGGAGTTTAACCAAAGCGGGACAAGCTGAAGCTACACTCAATAAGGATGAGTTAACGTATCAAATTATGATTCGTCAACCGGAATTTGTTACAGCAGAACTAGCAGCGGATATTATTGAGCAAACTAAACACAAAAAGGCTAATCCTTATTTAGATGAACTGAGATTTGAAAAAATCTCAGAAGGGCTAAACATCCAGCAATTGCACGAAGGGCCCTATGATACAGAACCTGAAACAATTGCTTTAATGGAATCCTTTATAAAAGAAGAAGGGTATAAACGACTTTCTAAAAATCATAAAGAAATTTATCTTTCTGGAAGGAATACCCCAGCTGAGAAATTAAAAACCGTTTTACGTTTTAAAGTAGGAAAAATAGTCAATAAAGAATGAAGCCATTATAAACGGCTTCATTCTTTTTATGGTACGTCACTATTAAACCATTTTGCTGCAGAAAGAATATTTATATGACGAATTAAAGACAAGTCGACAACGACGATCTCTTCATCTGTTTGGACATAAATCAGTTCGTTTTCATATCCTGTAACTACTCCTATGATATCAGGTTCATAAGAACCGTTAACGATAAAGTCCAACTGGATAGCCAACTGATGCCCATAAGCAAATGAGCGTTGTAGAAAATCACTCACTACAGAAAGAGATTGTTTTTCTTTTGCCGAGTGCTCAAGGGAACGCTGTTCTTTTTCCTTGAGTAAATCTGTGTGATCAGATAAAATAAATCCTTGCCACTTAGCCATATTGCGATCCTTATATCCTTCTTTGAAAGAATCGATCAGTTGTTCTTCTTCGTCTGACTGAGTATTCCCCACATTTTCACCTCCGTTTGTTGATGTTCTATTTCATTATACGAACAAACGTTCGGATAGTAAAGAAAAATTCTTTTGATTTTGGTCTATTCACAGAGTGATTTTGTGGTAGAATTTTCCTATGTGTACATATTTTAGATAGTAAGAGGTGAAGATAGATGCAAATTAGACCTACAAAAAGAACTGAATTAGAGCTTATTCAGTATATTTATGACGAAGCAAGAGAGTATATGCGAGAGAACGGAAATGATCAACAATGGGTTAATGGTTATCCAAGCAATGATTTGTTGATTCATGATATCAAAGAGGGTTCCAGTTATGTTTGTGTCGATGGAGCAGAAATCGTAGGAGTGTTTACGTTTACGATTGGAGAAGATGCAACGTATCAGAAAATTTATCATGGGGAATGGTTAAATGACGCCCAATATGGAGTGGTGCATCGTTTAGGTTCTTTGCAATCTCAAAAAGGGATAGGGGCTTTTTGTTTAAACTGGTGTTTCCAACAAATTCCAAATATCAAAATCGATACTCATGAAGACAATATTCCCATGCAAAAATTATTAGTGAAAAATGGGTATCATAAATGTGGCACGATCTATGTGAATGATGGAACACCAAGAGTTGCTTTTCAAAAAACAGCTCATCACTAGGATATATCTAGGGTTGAAATTCTCCTTTTAGATAAGTAAGATCATAGAGTAGAGAAATATAGAGGAGGATTATCTTTGAATAAGGTTAAACAGTATACAGCGGGTATTTTATTGACAGTGGCACTGGCTATAGTATCAAATCGTATCAGTACTTGGATACCCAATAGCATTATTAGTGGGAGCGTCTTTGCTTTATTGCTCGGTATGTTATTAAATCCGGTAATCGCAAATTACCCCATTTTTAAACCAGGCATCCAATTGGTTTCTAAAAGAATTTTGAAATTATCGATTATTTTATTAGGATTGACACTTAGTTTTACTCAAGTCATAAACGTAGGGAAGTATTCTTTGATTGTAATGGCCTTTACTTTAGTGACCGCATTTGGAGGTGGTTACTTAATTGGAAAATTATTCAACATGAACTGGAAATTGACAAGTCTGATTTCAGCAGGAACTGGTATTTGTGGGGGATCGGCTATTGCGGCGATCGCTCCGACCATTGAAGCAGAAGACCGAGATGTGGCGTATTCTATTTCAGCCACATTTATTTTTGATGTCTTAATGGTGGTTCTGTTTCCTATTGCAGGAGTGTATTTTGGGATGAGTGATTTAGGATATGGCTTGTGGACCGGTACAGCTGTCAATGATACCTCCTCTGTTGTCGCTGCCGGTTATGCTTTTTCAGATGCTGCCGGATCCTATGCCGTCATTGTCAAATTGACACGGACATTGTCCATTGTACCAGTCGTGCTGATATTTTCAGTCATAAATGCTCGTCTAAAACGCAAAGAACAACTAGCAAATGGCGAAACGATTGTGAGAAAGAAAGTCAGCATCAAAAATATATTTCCATTTTTTATTTTATTATTTCTAGTCATGGTTGCGATCAAAACCACAGGAATTGTTTCTGAGTCTGTCAGCAACAGTACATCTACTGTCAGCAAATTTTTAATGGTTATGGCGCTAGGTTCTATTGGGTTGAAGACCAACTTTTATGAGGTAGCTAAGTCTGGATTTAAACCAATGCTGCATGGATTTATTATCTCTTCTTTGGTAGTGGTGATCTCATTTATCGTACAGCTGTTTTTAGGGCAAATATAACTAAAAATGTATTCAGCTAGTTGACACTGTAATCACATTAGCAATAAATTCGAAAGTGTGTTATACTATTTGTTACACGAAAGATATTGATATACGAGTTTTATGTTTTACGCGGCAAGTTTATTCACACTGGAGTAGCTATGGGGCTACAAGGATGTATTAGAGGTTAGGGAATACATTGTATAAATTGAAATATTGAAAATGAGTAATAGTTTAGATAGCCTTAAAATATTGAATATTGATTAGTTAGATAGCCTTCTCTTAAATAGAGAGGGCTATCGTTCATTTTATTAAAAATAAAATCACAAAAAAGAAGCTTCCAAACTCAACTTAGAGTAGAAGCTTCTTTTGATGTTTCACGGCCCTAGAGAGATTAGTGGGAGAAATAGTAAATCCTTGGTTTTTTCTTCATTTAGTGACACAATAAAATAAAATAGGAGGTATGCACAATGAAAGAGAAAGAAAACAAAGCGGTTTATCTTATAGCTCTTGGGCCGTTAATTGGTGTCACACTCGGAATAGTATTTGATCAATTAGTCTGGGGAATTGTCGGGGGATTATTAATGAGTTCTATTTTGTATGCCATTTTTTCAGAGTAATTAAGCTTTCGATAAAGTTTACAATGTGAAAAATAACTAGTTTTTATTACTTCTACTCTTAAATTTATGCTGTGAATTAATTGGTCCGTTTTTTATCATCTCGCTTTATTTTAATGTACGCAAGATGATTAGTTTTCTGCTAAAAAAACCACCTACAACTAAGTAGATGGTTTGTGCAAAATTTGTGCAAAATGAATTTATTTATAATGATTTCCATTTCGCAAGAATGCTGTAATATAAAGGTTTTTACTCTCTATATTTACACGTATTTACATATGAAACGGCCCTAGAGAGATTTGAACTCCCGACCTAACGTTTATACTGATAGGTAACGTTCGTCTGCAACCTTACTTGCTCAGACTACTTGTTTTCCCCCAGTCCACACCTTGCAGGCGACTTTCATCGCACAAGGCGTTCCATCAATCAAAATACTGTTGAAGAGAGAAGGTCTCTTATGAATAAATGTTGCTATGCTTTGTGTTGCCGAAGCAGCACAAAAGCTAAGATACAGAAATAAGTGCATTATGCTCCAACGAATATTTTGATTGACTAGCCATCTTCCCTCCACTAGTTGTTATCCCAGATTCATCGGTACTACACAGCTGCTGCCACAACTATTCAATAGCCATTATCCTGCTATTTAGAACCCTCAAATAGAAGTGTATAGTTCTTAGTTGCTTCCAACGTTCCGTTATTACTAGCTTTACAGTTAAACTTAGGTGCTTTCTATAGATGTTTCAGCGTTTTTGATCCACAACCATTTAACCAAGAACTATTGAGGTAAATCCTCAACAACAGTACCTGCTTTCCTAAACAAGCCACCGCGCTTTAATTCATTCATTCAAATGAAAAAACATCCGTACATTCGAAAGTTCGTCAGTACCGAAGTACATTCTCACCATATTTAATTTATAGCCCTCCGACTACTCAGCAATTGCTTTTTGCCGTCTTTACCGAACTTTTGACAATCATCATCTATTCTTGACTCATGCCAATCGGAGATCAAGGTTTTTCTCAAGCGGTTGACTTGAGTGTGCTTTTTTCAATTCACACAATATCGTAATAACAGTTGAGCTATAAAGCTCTTACATTTTGTAGATTTTTTCAAATCTAGTTTGTAGTAAAACGTTGCGTACAGGAAACGTTTGCTCTATCCAACTGAGCTATAGGACCTCATGAATAGATTCATTTTCTCATGTTTCCAAAAACTTGTCTAGCCCTTTTCAAGTTTTCTTGTTATTCAAATGAATTGAGATCATTTTTTTAAAATTTGTGAAAGCAGCGGAGCATGTTACAATAATAGAAAATACGCAAAGGAAGAGAATAAGATGGAATTATTTCAACAAGTTGCAACTATTGAGGAAGTACGTCAGTTTATTCAAGAAAATGAATTAGCATTTGTGTATATTTCTCGAGAAGATTGCAGTGTTTGTCATGCAGTTCGTCCTCAAGTACAAGCAATACTTGAAAACTATCCAAGAATTCAATCTATCCAAGTAGATGCCGATCAGATACCTGAAGTAGCAGGAGACTTTACCGTATTTAGTGTACCAGCGTTGCTGTTATTTGTAGATGGAAAAGAAATGATACGTGAAGCTCGCTTTGTGAACATGGAAAACTTGGATCGTCAATTTAAGGTAATCGTTGAGAATTACTAAAAATAAAATAGATTTATCTACTGTTCATATCATTTTACATTCTGTTTGCATGACTGATAAGATAAGTAAGTAAAGCACATTGAAAGGGATGAAGAAAATGAGCAAATCTATTCCAACTTATACAGTGAACGATGGTCAAGAAATTCCCGTGATTGGGTTGGGTACTGTCAATATCCAAGGCGCTAAGGGGGTATCTGAAGTGATGGATGCTCTTGATAATGGGTATCGCTTGATCGATACTTCAACTAATTACAATAATGAAGGAATGGTTGGAGAAGCTGTTCGTAGAAGTTCAGTACCACGAGATCAAATCTTGATCAGCTCAAAATTACCAGGAGCAAAACATAAGTATGATGATGCTATTAAGATGATCCAGGAATCCCTATATCGTATTGGGATTGATTACTTTGATAAATATTTGATTCACTGGCCTTTGCCAAAACAAGATCAGTATGTAGAAGCATGGCAAGCATTGGTGGATGCTCAAAAATTAGGTTTGATTCGTTCTATTGGAGTTTCCAACTTCTTACCAGAACACTTGGACCGTATTATTGAGGAAACTGGGGTCACTCCGGCTACCAACCAGATTGAACGCCATCCTTATTTCACGAATAAACGTGTAATAGAATACAATAAGGAACACGGTATTTTAACAGAAGCATGGAGTCCATTTGGAAGAGAGATCAATGACTTACTAGAAAATGACATCATTGCTTCATTAGCTGAAAAACACCAAAAATCAGTTGCGCAGATCATATTGCGTTGGAATTACCAAGAAAACGTGCTGGTCATTCCGAAAGCTTCTAGCAATAAACATCAACGCGCCAACCTTGATATTTTTGATTTCACTTTAAGTGAAGAGGAAATGAAAAGCATCGATAGCTTAGATAAAGGACTAGATGGCTTAGTAGAAGGGCAACATCCAAACGAATATGAAGAGTTTGACTAAACATAGGAAAGGAGCTGGGACAATGATATTGTCTCAGCTTCTTTGCGTGTGTATTGAGCCTCTAAAATCGTATTAGTAGGAGAACTAAGAGGCATTTGTTAAAATAAATGTAAGCTCTTACTTATTTCTGAACCTACATCATTCCGCGTAAGCTCATCTTTTTGTTACACATCATTTCAATCACAACACAAATTGGAGGGATTCAAATGTCAAAAAAGAAAGCTTTTTTACTTATGAGCAGTTTAACGTTAGGAGTCTTGGCTGCATGTGGCAACAATACAGATAATACTGAAGAAGGAGGAGACGGATCAGGAGATATAACGATTCAATTTATGACCTCTTCTGTAGAACAAGAACGTTTAACAGTCATCGAAGGAATGATCGACCGATTTGAAGAAGAAAATGAAGGCATAACAGTAGAAACTGTTCCGGTAGAAGAAGGGCAATACAATACGAACGTAGTTACTTTAGCTCAAGCAGGGGAGCTGCCAGCAGTTATTGAAGTGGGACAAGATTTTGCAAAAACAATGGCAAATGAGCAACTGATCGATGTAGAAGCTACTACTCAATTGGTAGAAGATATTGGACCACAAAGTTATTACGAAGGTGCATTGAATTTATTGAGCAGTGAAGATGGAGAAGGCTATTTAGGAGTTCCGTTAAGCGGATGGGTGCAAGGGATTTGGTACAGCCAATCAAAACTTGAAGAAGCAGGAATCGAGGAGCCTGCTAATTGGGAAGAATTATTATCAGCAGCTGAACAACTGACAGATACATCCAATAATCAATACGGTATTGCGTTGCCAACAGTTGAAGGGCCATTTTCAGAACAAGGATTCTCGCAATTTGCTTTATCAAATAATGCCAATATTTTAGATAATGAAGGAAATCTGAATTTAGATACACCAGAAATGCGTGAAGCACTTGAAATGTACCAACAATTAGCTGAATATACTATGCCTGGTTCAAACGATACCACACAAGTAAATGATGCCTTCTCAAATGGAAGTGCAGCAATGGCATTGTACTCAACGTATATTTTACCTGGTATCTTTGAAAATGGAGATCCAAGCGATATTGGTTTTATTATTCCAACTGAAGAAAGTGAAGCTGTTTATGGGTCTGTCACAGCATTGACGATTTCCGGAGGACTAGAGCAAGCAGAAAAAGATGCTGCAGAAGCCTTTATTGCATTTATGTCTGAACCAGAAAATATGACTGAATGGGTATTGATGTCTCCAGGAGGTGCACAACCGGTCAGCGATGAAGTAACCAATAGTGAAGAATATCAAAGTAATGAAGTAGTCCAAGCCTTTGGAGAGTTATCCACAGAAATCGCCGGTTCATTTGATGCTATTCAAGTTTTTGGATTAGTTGAGGGACAAAACTTTACTCATATGGGAGCGATCACTGGATCTAATGCGATCGGTACGTTAATCAATCAAATTACAGTCGGAGACACAAGTGTTGATGACGCAATAAACCGAGCTCAATCGACAATCGAAGATGTTATGCCGGAATAAAGATAACTCCATAAATAAGTGAAGCGTGGCCAAGTAAGGGAAGACGAGCTTACTTGGTCATTTTTCCAGAAATAACAATAAACTAGGAAAAAAATTAGTTTTTTAAATAAGGAAGTGAGAGAAATGAAACCACCCCAAAATCCAACAGAAACAAGGGGAAAAAATAAAAAGATTAAACGCAGAACAGGTGATTCAAAAATTGCATTAGCATTTTTATTGCCAACGATCATCTTATTAGCTGGGCTGGTTTTGTATCCCATGATTGAAAATATCCGCATCAGTTTCTTTGATGTACCTTTGAATCCAAATTTGGATGAGATTTTTTTAGGACTGAAAAACTATCAAACGGTATTGACCGATCCGGATTTTTATCGATCGCTTGGTGTAACAGTATTGTATACAGCCTTAACAGTTGTCGGAAGTACTGTTCTTGGTTTAGGAGTAGCGATGTTGTTTAATCGAGAGTTCAGATTCCGAAAGTTGTCGCGTTCGATCATTATTTTATCTTATGTTACGCCGTCTATCTCGCTAGTATTTGCATGGCAATATATGTTTAACAATACTTATGGCATCATCAATCATTGGCTGGTGGATGTAACAGGTATCTTAGATAAAGCCCCATTATGGTTTGACAATCCTGCATCCAGTTTTGTATTGGTCACTATTTTTGCGATTTGGCGTTATTTTCCATATGCCTTTATTTCCTTTTTGGCCATATTGCAGACAATGGATGAAACACTCTATGAAGCCGCCGAAATTGATGGAGCAAATGCCTGGCAGAAATTCGTGAACATTACTTTACCTGCCATTCGGCCTGTATTGATCACCATCGTGACATTGAGAACGATTTGGACATTCTATATGTTTAACGATGTTTATTTGTTAACTAAACAAGTGGATGTGATTGGGGTTTACTTATATGAGCAAGCTTTTTCTCAAAATGACATGGGACAAGCAGCCTCCATCTCCGTGATTCTTTTTGTTATCTTGTTTACAGTTATTTACTTCTCACGTAGAAAGGTGGATGTCGCAAATGAAACGTAAAAGAAAAAATATGCTGAGCCGAACGTTATTTTATGTCTTACTGGTGCTGATCTTAGTCATATCTCTATTTCCATTTTTCATTATGTTGATGACATCGTTGAAACCGACTAATGAAGCGATCTCTTATAATCCGACCATACTGCCTGAAGTAGTTACGCTGCAGCATTATCAAGATGTTTTTAACCCGGCTTTGTTTCCGTTTTTAACGTATTTTAAAAACAGTATGATCGTTTCTTTCCTAGCAGCATTCATCTCTGTATTTATCGGGATTTTTGGCGCGTATGCCATGTCGAAATTAAATTTCAAATTTAAATCCACAATGAATTCGGCTTTTTATACTGTTTACATGTTTTCTGGAATACTATTGGTAGTACCTTTATTTAAAATCATTTCGTCGCTAGGACTATACAACACACGAACATCGATCATCATTGTGATGATCGTACAAACGTTACCAACATCCATTTTTATGCTGAAAAGCTATTTTGATACGATCCCTAAAAGTATTGAAGAAGCAGCAATGATCGATGGATTGACGCGTGTACAGATCATTTTTTACATTACCATTCCACTGGCGATATCAGGAATCGCATCTGTTTTCGTGTATGCCTTTATGGTTGCTTGGAACGATTATTTGTTTGCTTCTATATTTGTTTCCAGTTCAGGATACTTTACCTTAACAGTAGGTTTAAACAGCTTGTTTGCGACCCCTGATTATGTTTGGGGAAGAATGATGGCTGCTTCATTACTGACTGCATTACCTGTAGTCATCATGTATGCTTTATCTGAACGATTCATTAAGAAAAATCTAGTAGAAGGCGGAGTAAAAGGATAGAAACACCATAAGTTTCAATTGCTTGTATTGAAGGTTTTGTAGCCGATATGTTAAAAAAAGAGCATGAATTTATACCTTCGTACACAAAAGACCAGCCATCCGAACGATAATGTCGGATGACTGGTCTATATTGTTTAAAAAATTATGCCCATTCACCGTTCCGGAAAACAGGAACAGTTGAACCATCTGCTTTGATACCGTCGATATTCATGTCTTTAGAACCAATCATGAAGTCTACATGAACAGTAGAGCGGTTTAAGCCGGCTGCTTCCAATTCTTCTTCGGACATTTCAGTTCCGCCAACAATATTGAAAGCATAACCTGATCCCAAGGCCAAGTGATTTGAAGCATTTTCGTCAAATAAAGTATTGAAGAAAGTCAAACCTGATTGAGAAATTGGTGATTGGTTAGGTACTAATGCTACTTCACCTAAACGAGCAGCTCCTTCATCTGTTTCGATCAAGCGTTTCAAAGTTTCTTCCCCTTGAGCAGCTGTTACTTCCATAACTTTACCATCTTTGAAAGTGAATTCCATATCTAAGATAGTTGTCCCTGCATAACTCAATGGTTTCGTACTGCGAACTACGCCGTCAACACGTTTAGCGTCTGGAGCAGTGAATACTTCTTCAGTCGGCATGTTTGCCATGAAACGTTCGCCACGAGCATTTAAGCTTCCAGCGCCTTCCCAACGGTGGCCGGCAGGCAAGCCAACTGTTAAGTCAGTTCCTGGAGCAGTATAATGTAAAGCAGTAAACTGTTGTGCGTTCAATTCTTCAGCTTTTGTTTCTAAAGTAACGTCTTTTTGATTCCATGTTGCTATAGGGTCCTCGTCATAAATATGAACGGCTTTAAAGATAGCATCCCATAAAGCATCCACTTGTTCTTCAGTAGTTTCTAGTTCTGGGAAAACTTTAGCTGCCCATTTGGCACCTGAAGCAGCAGCCACCACCCAGCTGACTTTATTCGCTTGAGTAGCTTTACGTTGTTCGATCATTGCTTTTCCAGCAGCAGATTGATATGCAGCAATTTTTTCTGCATCAATTCCTGATAGAGCATCTGGATCAGAAGAGCGAACGCTGATACGGCTAGCGCCTTTAGCAATATGATCTAAAGACTCATCAATTTTGTATTGTGGGATATCTGTTAAACGTTCTACTGGAGTGTTCATCATGACTTCACGGTTCACAATGTCATCAGCCCATTTGACAATAACTTCAGTTGCTCCTAAAGCGTAAGCTTCTTTTGTAATCATACGAGCAAGTGGAGCTTGGTCTACATCAATAGACAAAACTACTGTATGACCTTTTGATACATTTACGCCGGCTTCAACGATCGCACGAGCATATTTTTGTAAGTTTTCTTCGAAATTTGGTAATCCCATTTTTCGTTCCCCCTAATTCTATTTCAAATTCGTCAATATTTATAATGCACTTTCATATCATAGCATACGCAAATAGGAAAAAACAATTTGCTAACAAAAAAATTTCAAGAGATTACAATGCTGTAACGAATGCATGTTTAAGGGTCTTTCTAGTACTATAATTGAACATGCTGTGTTATAGTATACATATAGGAAAGTATGTCGTTTGAATAAAAACTTTTGTTATGTTGGAGAGTAACTTGTTTTTATAGACATACAAGTGATACAATAAATTTTGTGCTTTTTGCACAGGTATGAGTAGTTGAAATAAAAATATTAAAAGAGATTATTGGTAAATTTCTTAACCGCTTCAGAAAGAAAAGATAATGGAACTCTAGTTTTTTGAATTTAAAAAACTATTGGTTTATATACTGCTTTCTACATCGTTAAGAACTTTTTTTCATAGGTGTTATAACCAAACGGTAATACTGCAGCCGGAACTATAACTGTTTCGTAAGAGTTTAAAGAATTAGAGGTGGAAGATATGGCAAGAAAAAAAACCATTATGAAGTCCAGTATTCTGGATACAGCTTATGAAGTTGTCAAAGCTGAGGGGTTTGATGGATTTACTGCACGTAATATTGCAAAAGAAATGAACTGTTCTACGCAACCTATTTACTTGGAATTCAAAAACATGGATGACTTGAAAAGAGAACTGCTTGTAAGAATCAAAGCTCATTTGACGGAAACTATTTATGCTCAAGAGAGAATGGAAAAACCGATTCTCAATGATGCTTTGAACTACTTGCATTTTGCAAAAGAAGAGCCCGTTTTCTTTAAAGCATTATATTTGGAAAATCGCTTAGACGCTAAACAAATTTATGCTATTTCTCATGATGTAGTGTTAGACTCATTTGAGAAAGAAGATGAAACAAAAGGGTTGCAAAAAAGTGAAAAAGAAAAATTGTTTGCTCTATTGTGGGCTAGTGTTCATGGAGCAGCTTCATTGATTGCTCAAGACTTGATTCCATTCAATGAAGAAGAGTTGACCAAGTATTTAAAACAGTCTCTCAAAGGTTGTCTAAAAGTTATTTAAGCAAACAAAAAATCTCAACGTCTAAAAAACGTTGAGATTTTTTTATTGAGCCGCTACTTTTTCTGCTAGAGTCTTAGCAAAGGCCTTTAATTTTTCACTATCTTCTTCCTCAGGATCCAAGTCTACTTTGACACTTTCTGCGCCTTGAACAGCTCCTGCAACTTTAAACTGTTCTGTAAAATCATCTACGGACTGACAGAATTTCTCGTAAAAAGTATCTCCAGAACCGAAAGTACCAAAGATTTTTCCAGTAAGATCTATTTCTGCTAATTCTTCATAAAAATCCACGATTTCATCTGGTAAGTTAGCATCTGTTCCATAAGTGTAAGTCGCTACTAGGCACAAATCCACATCCAAAAAATCTTCGGGATCAGCTTGCATACTTTCTACTACTTCGACATCAACACCTAGACCTGTTAATGCTTCTTCTACAATATCTACACATTCGGCTGTATTTCCAGTTAAACTCGCATAAACAATCATGGCATGGCTCACGTTATTTTCCCATTCCTTTACGTATAGTTTCTCAAAATAGTATACCAAATTTTAACCTGTAGTACCAATCACCAAACTAATGATTTTTAATATACGAGTTTACTTTTTTTGAGTGATATTATCGTTATTGGTTGGCACTATGTAGGTCTTGCGTTTTTAGCAGGAGTAGCTGTGTTTATTATCGTAGAGTTGGAAAAGATGATTACTCTAAGTTTGTATTATGAAATAAATCAAATCCCCCAAAAGCTCAGTTTAAGCGAGCTTTTGGGGGATTTATAGTTAAAAGTAAGTTTTAGACTTCTTTTGTGTAAGCGAGCGTTTTATTCAAGAAAAACGGAGTATAGAAAGCCACTGTGTCGCTTAAAGGTAAGACATCATCAGAAAGTTCAATTTGAATGACATTTTTGATGTAGTTTCTTCGGTCTTCGATTCGTTTCCAAGTTTCTGGGTAGTGTTGTTTCAACTCATCTCTCAATGCTTGATCAGCGACAGCAATAGGTTCTTCGGCGCTAGCACCTGAGTAACCTGAAACGCTTGGAATGATGTCCACTTGGAACATTTGTCCGCTTTTGACCTCAGCTTTAGAACCTGGATAAAATGGGGAAGCCATCCATTCGTCGTCTCCGGTATAGTGCCCCGGATTTAGTGTCCACCCATAAACTTCAGAAGGGAAGATATCTTCGATCATAGAATAGAATTTGTCTCCAACAACACCAACTTCTATATTTTCTAACCAAGTTGCGTAAGCCCTGAAGTAAGGCTTGCCAACTTTTTCCAAATAGTCTTTTTGATTATCAGGCAGGTCGTCTTGAGAATAGGCTGCAAAACCAGCTCGGCTGCTCAATCCACCTTTGTAACCTACAGTCATCGAATAGTTATCTTGCAATTTGATTTCGTTGTCTCTTGGATAAAGGGTAGCGTTGGTGAAACGTTGTCCGGCAGCACTAATGGTTGTTACGGTATTGGGTTGTCCATCTTGAGCGAGTAGAGCTCCAACTTCTTTTTCAGTTTTGCCAACTTCAAGAGCTTGGGTAGCATTAAACATGCCGATTCCAGCTAAAGTCGCGCCGTACTCGAAATGAGCGATCTCGTTGGCATTATGGGTTGTGCGTAATCCGCTTTCTGGTGAAATCAATGCATGAGCGAAATTTTTTAATTGAGTGCGTTCAGAAACGTAATCTATTAAGCTGTCAACGATGTAGAAAGGCAGATCAAATAATCCGCTATTGTCGTACTGGCTTGAAGTAAATAACTTCCATCCAATGATTCCTATGGCTGCATCGGGAGAAATTTGGCTTTCTTTAAAATGATCAGCTAATGTCTTTTCTCCAGTCATCGGTTGATTTGGCAGCGAGAAGAATGGAACGTGAATCGCCTTAGCCTCAATTCTAGAATGTGCAGCCAGTTTTAAATTTTCATTTCCCAGCAGTAAATAATTTTCGCCAGTTGCATGAACGACAAGCAAAGCTTCTTCAAAACGTGGAATAAAACCAGTTAAGTATTCAAAGTTTGCTCCGTGTTCGCGGTCAGCATAAATAATTGCTGTATCTATTGAATGAGATTTCATTTGAGCTAAAAAACTTTCTTTCCGAGCCATCATTGTATCATCCGTTAAAATGACGGACTTAGGATCGGTATGGATAGTGGGTAAAGTAACTTCATTTAAATTAATCTTCATTTTCATACTCCTTTTTTGACAGATATGATGTTGGTTAATTGACTGATTTCTTTAAATACCGGATGATTGCTGTTTAAATCCGTAACAATTCGATCAAAGTCGCTGACTTCACCGACTTTATGCAAGTAAGAGAGGCCAAACTTTTTGTGATCGGCAACAAGAACAGTTTTCTTGGCTTGTTTTAGAATGCTTTTTTTGGTAAAAGCATCTTCTCTATTTGGAAGAGTGACACCTGATTGAGCGCTAATGCCTTCTGTACCAATAAAAGCTACATCAAAGTTATAATTTTTGATAAAATCAGCTGTTTCTAACCCTAAAAATCCTTTCGAAAGGTCACGATATTTTCCAGGAACACTATGCAGATGAATGCCTTCGTACTTTGATAATGAATTGAGAACTAAAAGAGAGTTGGTATAAAATTGGCAATCTTCTATATTGAAGATTTCTCTGGCAACAGCTAGAGTAGTCGTTCCGGTTTCAATAAAAACCGAATTTCCCGGTTTAATTAATGTATGACAGTACTGGGCAATCAGCTTTTTCTCATGGACATTAACTTGCTCTTTGATCGATATAGGGTTTTCAAGTGTATTTTCGCCTCTATAAACAGCTCCCCCATGAACTAATTGAACTTCTTCCCATTTAGCAAGTTCTTTTAAATCCCGATTGATCGTCATCATAGATACATTTAATTCAGCAGCTAATGTTTTTGAAAATACCTCACCATTGACTTTTAATAAATCTAAAATCAACTTTTGTCTTTTTAGCTGAGACAACAAAACACCTCCTACAAATTAGAAATCTTTCTTTCTCTATTCTAGCATTTATTAACATTAAATCAACACAAAATAACTTTTATTTGATTTAATGTTAAATTGATTTAATTTTTAAAAGCTGTATTAGTCCTTTTTTAAAATAAGTAAAAACTTTACAAATAATACCCGATGGGGTATTATTTGTAAATACGGGGAGGGTATATAAAATGAGGAGAATCATTCTAACGAGTATTAAAGGCTATCAAAAAGGCGTCTCACCTTTATTGCCGCCAAGTTGTCGTTACTATCCTTCTTGTTCTCATTATGCTGCTGAAGCGATAGAAAAACATGGAGCTGGTAAAGGTACATTAATGGGAGTAGCGCGGATTTTACGGTGCCACCCATTTGTAAAAGGTGGATACGATCCTGTTCCAACTACTTTTTCACTAGAAAGAAATACTAAAAAGCTTAAAAGAGAGGAATAATAAATATGACAGTAAAAGTTACCGATTCGAATTTAGCTTTTGAAGTACAACAAGGAATTACCTTAGTAGACTTTTGGGCACCTTGGTGTGGACCTTGTAAAATGTTAGGACCAGTTTTAGAAGAATTAGAGAAAGAATTTGCACCAGAAATAAAGATCGCGAAATTGAACATTGATGAAAATCCTATGTTTGCGAGCCAACTAGGAATTATGAGCATACCTACTATGGTTTTGTATAAAGATGGCCAACCAGTTGAAAAAATCGTGGGTTACCAACCAAAGGAAGTATTAAAAGAATATTTAACTGAAAAAATAGAAGAAAAGTAAGGACCATTCTAGGAGGGAAAACATGTTTTTAAAAAAAAATACCTACCATTTCAACTCATGAATTGGAAATCCAATTATCTCAAAAACCACAAATTATAGACGTACGAGAAACGCATGAATTTCGAAATGGTCATATTCCAGGAGCAAAAAATGTTCCTTTAAAAAAAGTAAATCAATATACCCCTAACAGTAAAACGTATGTGATTTGCCAATCTGGAATGCGCAGCAAAAAAGCAACAAAAATGTTATTGAAACAAGGATACGATGTTATCAATGTTCGCGGAGGCATGTTGTCGTGGTCAGGAACTAAAAAGGAGGAAAAAATTAATGAGGATTGTGATTATCGGAGGAGTAGCTGGAGGAATGTCTGCTGCCACACGTTTAAGACGTTTGAATGAAAATGCAGAAATCATTGTACTAGAAAAAGGTCCATATGTGTCATTTGCTAATTGCGGTTTGCCTTATTATGTCGCCGGTGAAATTGAAGAGCGCACTGATTTATTAGTTCAAACGCCTGAAGCTTTGCAAGCGCGATTTGGGCTAGATGTGCGTCCAAACAGTGAAGCTGTTTCCATCGATGCTGCACAAAAAGAAGTTGTTGTGCGAACAGCAGAAGAAGAATATACATTGGCTTATGATAAGTTGATCTTATCTCCAGGAGCGAATCCTTTTGTCCCCCCTGCAAAAGGATTAGAAGAAGCAGAGAACATCTTTACGTTACGCTCAGTTCCTGATGTAGATGCTATTTCATCTTTCCTAGAGAAGAAACGGCCTAAAAAAGCAGTAGTGGTTGGCGCTGGATTCATCGGTTTAGAAATGGCTGAGAGTTTGGTTCACCGAGGCATGGAAGTAACGATCGTAGAAAAAGCACCGCATGTATTGCCGCCTTTAGATGAAGAGATGGCTGCATATGTCACTAAAGAGTTAGTAGCAAACGGAGTGAAACTGTATACTGGACTGGCTGCTCGATCATTTGAAGAAAAAGGAAAAACCGTTGTGCTGGAAAATGGAAAACGTTTGGAAAGTGGTATCACCTTGATGTCTGTAGGGGTGAAACCAGAAACTACGGTCGCTTTGACGGCAGGTGTAAAAACGGGTATGCGCGGTGGAATAGTGGTTAATGAAGAATATGAAACTAGCCAAAAAGATATTTATGCGGTTGGAGATGCGATCGTTGTCAAACAACAAATCAATGGGAAAGATACGATGATCGCTTTAGCTTCACCTGCTAATCGTCAAGGCAGACAAGTAGCTGATGTCATTAGCGGATTGAACCGTAAAAACAAAGGCAGCATTGGGACAGCTATTGTGCGTGTCTTTAATTTAGCTGCAGCATCAACGGGACTTAGCGAAAAACAATTACAACAAGCTGGTGAAACATATGACGTGATCCATATCCAAGGAAAAAGCCATGCTGGTTACTATCCAAATGCAAAAAACATTGTATTGAAATTATTATTCAACCCTGTGACTGGAAAAATTTATGGAGCACAAGCTATTGGGGAAGACGGCGTAGACAAGAGAATCGATATCTTAGCAACAGCTATTAAAGCCGACATGACGGTTCAAGATTTACTAGAATTAGAATTCACGTATGCTCCTCCGTTTGGCTCAGCCAAGGATCCTGTTAATGTGGCTGGCTATGCTGCTTTGAATTTGATGGAAGGTATCAGCGAGTCTGTCCAATGGTATGAACTAGAAAACAAACAAACAGAAGGACATTTATTGTTAGATGTGCGAAATGAAAGTGAACTTGAAACAAACGGCCGTTTAAAAGGAGCAGTGAATATTCCTTTAGATCATTTACGTGATCGTATGTCAGAATTACCTAAAGACCAACCGATTATTGTGAGTTGTCATAGCGGATTGCGGAGCTATATTGCGGAACGCATTTTGAAACAAAATAATTATCAAGTCAAAAATTTAGATGGAGCTTTTGCTCTTTATTCAACAGTCAGACCAGAAAAGGTGGTAAAATAATGTATAATTCGATATCAATGCCGGAATTTGAACAACAATGGAAAAAAGACACACTTCCTTTAGTAGATGTGCGAGAAACCAATGAATGGAAAAATGGTCATTTAGAAGGAGCTGTACATGTTCCTTTAAGTGAACTTTCATCAGCTAAACAAAAATTAGATAAAAACCAAAAGTATTATGTGATGTGTCATTCAGGATCCCGCTCTTCAATGGCGTGTCAACAATTAGCAAAAGAAGGATACAAAGTAACGAATGTAATGGGCGGAATTTCTGCTTGGAGAGGAGAAATAGTTTAATGGAATACAATGCAAAAATTGTGAACCGATTGAAACGATCTGATGGGCAACTACATGGTGTGTTAAATATGATCGAAGAGGGCAAAGACTGTGCAGATATCGTTACGCAACTATCGGCTGTCCGTTCTGGTATTGATCGTGCGATCAGTTTGATTGTCGCAGAAAATTTGGTGGAATGTGTACAAGAAAACATCAAAGAAGGAAGCAATGGGGAAGAAGCTATTCAACAAGCGATTCAGTTGTTGATGAAAAGCAGATAAATGTAAGAGATAATTTATATCTCACTTATGTATGGAACAGAATAGTTAAAAAAGTCGATTTTTTGAATGCAAAGAATCGACTTTTTTGTTTATAAGATTCCAATGACTGATAGTACAAAGGATACTCTATTGTTGTTTGGACAAATTATTTAAGAAAAGCTGTAAATTATTTAAGTTTGACAAGTAAGACTTATGTTAAAATAAGTACAGTCATTTGAAAGAGTTGGGGGTAAAAGAAGATGTTTAATTTTGAAACGATAAAGGCATTTACTGAAACAGACCGAGTTCTTTACGATTATCTTATGCAACATAAAGAAGAAGTTCATTACATGCGGGTTCGTGATTTAGCGGAAGCAGCACATGTTTCTCCTGCGTCAGTGATTCGTTTGATGAAAAAAGGCGGGTATGAAAGTTTTGCTGAATTCAAATTGGAGATTCGTCGTCAGTCAAAACAAGTTCAACAGCAAGCAGTATTTGATACAAAAGAAATTGTAGATGAATTTTTTAACCGGACCTTAAGCAAAGACTACAACACTCAGTTAGATAAAGCTGTAGAATTGATACATAAAGCGAATTTAGTGATTTTCTTAGGGATCGGCACATCTGGAATCTTGGCAGAATACGGTTCTCGGCA
Organism: Desemzia sp. RIT 804; assembly: GCF_016892605.1. Taxonomy (GTDB): domain Bacteria; phylum Bacillota; class Bacilli; order Lactobacillales; family Carnobacteriaceae; genus Desemzia. Next base: position 28,920 of record NZ_JAFEMV010000002.1, on the reverse strand, counting down.
ATTTGTTAACTTGGGGCAACGGACTTTTTTCGTAAAAGATCCTTTCTATCCATTAGGACACTCCAGTGAAGATTTTACTGGTTCAGCAGCGATTCTTTTATCTGTCTCTGGAGAAACGGAACAAGTGATTGAGCAAATGGAAGTATTGAAAAGCCAAGGAAGTAAAATCATCAGCATTACAAATACTTCTGGCAACACGCTAGCGAAACATTCGGATGTGAATTTGGCATATCATTTAACGCCAGAATTCATAAAAGGAGAAGTAAACATCACTTCTCAAGTTCCGGTAACGTATTTATTGGAAACCTTGGCTCGTAAAAATTATGCAAAACGCCAAAAAAAATACTGAAACAAATCGTTTCAGTATTGAAATAAATTCCAATATTTCGAAACCGTATTCATTATTCATAAAGTGTATTGTGTTATGGTTAAAAACGGTTACAATAAGGGTGTAATAAAAAAATGAGGTGAAGAAATGGAACACAAAAAATTAGCGCCATTTCCTGAAGAATTTCTATGGGGATCTGCTTCTGCAGCATATCAAGTAGAAGGCGCAATGGAAGAAGATGGAAAAGGGCTTTCAGTCTGGGATGAATTTGTTAAAATTCCTGGGAAAACATTTAAAGGAACAACAGGGGAGGTGGCAGTAGATCATTACCATCGTTACAAAGAAGATGTTCGGTTGATGGCAGAACAAGGTTTGAAAGCTTATCGTTTTTCGGTAGCTTGGAGCCGCGTGATTCCGGATGGAGACGGGGAAGTAAATGAAGCAGGGATTCAGTTCTATGAAAATCTGATCGATGAATTACTAGCTCATAATATCGAACCGATCGTTACGCTTTACCATTGGGATATCCCGCAAGCACTGCAAGATAAGTATATGGGGTGGGAGTCTCGCCAAATTATTGAAGATTTCACTCGCTACGCAACAATTTTATTTGAGCGTTTTAATGGGAAAGTGAATTACTGGGTAACATTGAATGAACAAAATGTATTTACCTCACACGGTTACATGATGGGCAGTCATCCACCAGATGTTAAAGATCCTAAACGTTTTTATGAAGCAAATCACATTGCTAACTTAGCGAACGCTTCAGTCATTAATGCTTTTAGAGAATTAGGCACGGCAGGTAAAATTGGTCCGAGTTTTGCTTACGGACCGACTTATGCACTAGATTCCAAGCCTGAGAATCAATTAGCAGCAGATAACAATGAAACATTTAATGCCCATTTTTGGATGGATGTTTATGTGTTTGGGAAATATCCAAAATTAGCTTTGAAATGGTTAGAAGAAAATGGACTAGCACCAACCATTGAAGATGGGGACTATGAGTTGTTAGCAAAAGGAAAACCAGATTTCATGGGGTTAAACTATTACCGTAGTACGACAGTTGAATTCAATCCACTAGATGGTGTTGCAGAAGGTAAAATGAATACAACTGGAGAAAAAGGTTCTACTGAAGCAGGTGGAGTGCCTGGTCTTTATAAAGGAACAGATAATCCGTTTGTTGAGAAAACAAATTGGGATTGGGATATCGATCCTACTGGTTTACGAATCGGTATGAGACGAATCGATAGCCGCTATGAACTACCTATATTGATCACTGAAAATGGTCTTGGTGAATACGATACATTGGAAGAAGATGGTTCAATTCATGATACATACCGTATTGATTACCTAAAAGCTCATGTTAAAGCCATTCAAGAGACTATTTCCGATGGAGTAGATGTTTTAGGGTATTGTACTTGGAGTTATACAGATTTATTAAGCTGGTTGAACGGTTATCAAAAACGTTACGGATTTGTTTATGTAGACCGTGAAGAAAATGATGAAAAAGAATTGAAGCGGTACAAAAAAGATAGCTATTATTGGTATCAACAAGTTATTAAAGAAAATGGATTGGCAGACTAAAAAAAGTGAAGCTAACAATCAGCCGGGTGTTTTCCATCCCTACCTGATTGTTAGTTGAGCCAATCGTTTTTTACGGGCAGTTTATCCTCAGCTATATTTATCTATTTTTAATTAAGACTTGAGGTCTTACTACCCGTTAATGCGGGATAAAACAAATACATTTTTTATTACTTGGAGGAAAGAAAATGAGTTTTATGGATAAATTTGAAGGCGCTTTAGAAAAAACTTTAGTGCCTTTATCAATTAAATTAAATAGCCAACGTCATATCGGAGCAATTCGCGACGCATTTATTTTAGCTTTTCCATTAACAATGGCAGGATCATTAATTCTATTACTAAACTTTGCCGTATTATCACCAGATGGATTTATCGCTTCATTATTGAATTTAGACAGTATTTTTCCAAATCTAGCTGAAGCACAAAATATCTTTTCACCAGTTGTACGAGGTACCAATGATGTATTATCCATTTTTATTGTCTTTATGATCGCACGAAATTTAACAGAAACGTATAAACAAGATTCTTTATTAGGTGGATTAACAGCTATTGCAACATTCTTTATTTTATATCCACCTTACCAAAATGTTGACGGAGCTAACTACTTAGCTACACAATATATTGGTGCTCAAGGACTATTCGTTGCTATGATCGTTGGATTATTGGTTGGTGAGATCTTTAGTCGTTTGTCTTTAAACAAACGTTTGAAAATCAAAATGCCGGAACAAGTACCTCCAGCTGTAGCGCGTTCATTCTCTGTATTGGTTCCGATTATTTTGATCTTGATGCTTTTCTCAGTGATCAATTATGTAGTGGCTCTATTCTTCCCAGATGGAATCAATCAATTGATTTACTCATTGATCCAAGCACCACTAACAAATATTGGTGGAAACGTATTTGCCGTTATTGTTTTAGCTTTGGTTTCTAATATGTTATGGGTATTAGGGATTCACGGACCAAATACGATTGCAGCAATTCGTGATCCTATCTTCTCTCCAATGGGGATTGAAAATTTAAATTACATTGCTGAAAAAGGTACAACATGGGGCGTTCCTTACCCAATCAACTGGGGTTCTATGAACGATGGATTTGCTAACTATGGTGGTAGTGGAATGACTCTTGGATTATTGATTGCTGTATTCCTTGTATCAAAACGTAAAGATTACCGCAATATTGCAAAATTATCTTTTGCTCCAGGACTATTCAATATCAATGAACCAGTAGTATTCGGACTTCCGATCGTACTGAATCCGATCATGATCATTCCATTCGTGTTGACTCCGGTCATTAATATCTTGATTGGTTACTTCTTTACCATTAATGAAATCATACCGCCGATTGGGTATACCGTACCATGGACGACCCCAGGTCCGTTGATTCCATTCTTAGGTACAGGTGGTAGCTGGGGGGCATTAGCCGTTGGTTTCTTATGCTTAGGAGTTTCTGTCATAACATACTTGCCATTTGTTCTCGCAACAAACAAAGCTGCTGTGAAAATGGAAGAAATGGATAACGCACAAGATACAACAGTGTAAAAGCTGAATAATTGAAAAAGCTATCTACCTTATTGATGAGGTAGGTAGTTTTTTACTAAGGAGAATGATAAAGATGGATGTGATTTGTTTTGATGTTGGTGGAACGTATATTAAATATGCATTGCTTTCACAAAATGGAGAAATTCTACAACAAGCTAAGATCGCTACGCCATATCAGGTTGAGGGGTTTCAAAAAGTAATTGCGGATGTAGTAGATGAACTTTCTAATGGACGCAGATTGGCTGCAGTAGGCATTAGTATGCCGGGATACATCAATCCTCATACAGGATATGCTGAAAGAGCAGGAGCTTTAGAATATCTAGACAACAGGAATTTGATCGATTTGTTAAGCGAAAAAATAACTTTACCGATCTACATAGAAAATGATGCTAATTGTGCAGCTCTGGCAGAACGTTACTCTGGAAATGCCCAAGGAGCAGAGAACTTTGTAGTTATGACGATCGGAACAGGAATTGGTACAGCCTTTTATTTAAATGGAGGATTATATCGAGGAGCGAATTTTAAAGCAGGAGAATATGGGCATTCTAGGATCAACTATCAAATGAAACCGAATGATACACTACACGATATCTTTACCACACGAATTTTAGTAAAACGATATAAAGAGTTGATGGGAATAAACCATACAGTATTGGTAAATGGTGAAGAGGTATTTGAGACTGCTAAAAACAATCCGGATGTTGAATCATTAGTCCAGAATTGGGTGCAATGGTTATGCGTAGGAATTTATAATCTTGCTTGTACATTCAACCCAGAAAAAATTTTAATTGGTGGGGGAATCAGCGCCAATCCAGAACTGTTGCCAAGAATCCAACAGCAAATGGATTTAGTCGATGAACGCTGGACAACGGATTTCCATACTGTTATCGAGCCTTGTAAATACCGGAATAATGCAGGGATATTAGGTGCTTTTTACTGTGTTCAACAACAATCTGAAAAAATGAAAATATAAAGGAGCTGTCAAGATGGCTGTTTTTACTGGTTCGTTTCAATCACGAGAACTATTTCGAAAAGTAAGCTTCACTGTGATCATTCCTACTAGTACTCAATCAATATATGAATCTAAACCCAAGGATGCACAAGAGAATAAACCACTAAAAACCTTGTATTTATTGCATGGTTGGGATGGTAACCATGAAGATTGGCTGCACAATACCCGTATAGCTGAATTAGCGGTAAAATATCATGTGGCTGTTATCATGCCAGACGGACAAAACAGCTTCTATGTAAACCATCCGAATGGCGACAACTATGGCAACTATATCGGAGAAGAATTAATTCAAGAAACACGTAAACTATTTCACTTGTCGCATAAAAAAGAAGATACTACGATTGGTGGTTTATCTATGGGAGGATATGGAGCTTTAAGGAATGGCTTATATTATCCAGACACCTTCGGAAATATTTTAGCTTTCTCCAATAAATTATTGACTAGAAGCTCAAAAGAATCCTTAATGATAGAACATCCAATCTACCAACGACTTCATGCGATAACTGGAACTTCTTCTACAGAAACCATGCCGGAAGAAATGGATATTGAACAGCTGCTTTTAAATGTCATGCAGAAAGCAAAGCCTGAGTTGTTTATTGCTTGTGGAATGGAAGACAATATCATTCAAGAAAACAGAACACTACATCAATTTTTAGTGGACAATAATTATGTCCACACATACGTAGAAGAATTAGGCGGGCACGATTGGAGTTTTTGGAATTTCATCATTGAGCAAAGTATGGAAAGACTGTATGGTAAGAACGGAAAATAGAATAATAATCTATTAAAAAATGACCTCATTAGTGAAGTGAAACTTGATTAATGAGGTCATTTTGTTGCATTTTTTAAATTTGTATTTACAATTTTATATATAATGCTTTACAATTAATTTGAAAGGGGTTACAATAAAAATGTAAAAAAAAGGAGGAAAGACAATATGGAAGATAGTAAATGGGTGGCAGCGCTTGGGAATTTTGCTGCAAAAGTAAATAGTTACAAATACATTATTGCAATAAAAAATGCTTTTACGATGTTATTACCAGTCATTATTACGGGTGCATTTGCAACGTTGATCTCAAATATGGTTTTTGGAACGACCAGTGGGTTAGCAGCGATCAATGGTTTGGGTTTTCTAGAAAATTTGAAGCCAATCACTGATTCAATTAGTTATGCTACCTTAAACTTCTTAACGATTAGTGCAGTGTTCTTGATTGGTATGGAGTTGGGGAAATTAAACCAATTAAAAGGTTTCTTTCCAGGATTGCTAGCAGTTATCAGTTACATCACGATCATACCTAAGACAATTGAGACGTTGATCAATGAATCACCTGTTGAAGTAGTAGATGTTATTGCTAAACAATATACAAACAGCTCGGGATTATTTTTAGGCATGTTTGTCGCAATTTTATCTGTTGAATTATTTAGTTGGCTGCATAAACAAGACAAGCTGACTATTCATATGCCGGATTCTGTACCTTCAAATGTATCAGCCAGTTTTTCAGCTCTAATTCCTACGATTTTAACGATCACAATTATTTCTACATTAGGTTTTGTAGTGTTGGCTCTTACTGGCATGACATTATACGATATTATTTACACTATCGTTCAGGAACCCTTATCCAATTTAGTGTCTGGATTACCAGGAATATTGCTTTTAATGTTTGTATCTCAAGTATTTTGGGTGATTGGGATTCATGGAAATCAGATCATCAAACCGATCCGTGAACCGATTTTGTTAGCAGCGATCGCAGAAAATACAATAGCTTTTGAAGCGGGAGAAACTATTCCTAATATTATCAATATGCCATTTTGGGATATTTATATGAGTATGGGTGGATCAGGGGTAACATTTGGTCTGTTGATTGCTATTTTCATTGTCAGCAAACGAGAAGATTACCGTTCAATTTCTAAATTATCTTTCGCACCGGGACTTTTCAATATCAATGAACCTATGATTTTTGGTTTACCGATTATGTTAAACCCGATCATGGCGATTCCATTTATTATCACACCTCTGATTACTGGGGTTATTGGTTACTTTGCCACAGCTATTGGCTTTGCTGGTCCAGCGGTAGTTATGATTCCATGGACAACACCGCCAATCATCAGTGCTTACTTAGCAACGGCTGGTAGCCTTGGTGCTGTAGCAACACAGTTAATTTGTATCGTGGTCGCTACTTTGGTTTATTTACCATTTGTGAAAGCTTCAAATGTGGCCAAAACAGTAGAGCAGATAGAACAAGAACAATTCTAAAGGAGAGATTGCGTGTTAAAAAACATACCGGAAAATTTTATTATTGGGGCAGCTTCGTCTGCATGGCAAACTGAAGGATGGAAAGGGAAAAAAGAAGGACAAGATTCCTATCTAGATACATGGTATAAAAATGAACGCCATGTTTGGCACGAGGGTTATGGGCCAGGGGTAGCGACCAATTTTTATGAACGTTATGCAGAAGATGTAGCATACATGAAAGAAATCGGATTAACGCATTACCGGACATCTATTAACTGGGCTCGTTTCTTTACAGATTATGAAACACTGGAAGTCGATGAAGAGTATGCACAACATGTAGATGACTTGATCAATGCTTTGATCGATGCTGGGGTAGAACCTATGTTGTGCTTAGAACATTATGAAATGCCAGCTAAACTGCAAGAGAAATACGATGGATGGAGTTCTAAAAAAGTTGTGGAGCTGTTTGTCGGTTACGCTGAAAAAGTATTCGAACGCTATGCTGATCGCGTAAAACAATGGTTTACATTTAATGAGCCAGTCGTCATCCAAACACGGGTCTATTTGGATGCTATCCGGTATCCGCATGAACAAAATACCCAAAAATGGATGCAATGGAATCACCATAAAGTTTTGGCTACTGCAAAAGTTGTGGAACTGTATCGTCGGAAAAATTACGATGGAGAAATAGGTATTGTATTAAACCCAGAAGTAACATATCCGCGATCTTCTTCACCAGCAGATAAAAAAGCAGCTGAGATGTACGACTTATTTTACAATCGAGTATTTTTAGATCCATTGGTTAAAGGGGCTTATCCAGAAGAATTGTTTTTAAAAATGGCTGAACATAATATCGCCTTTGACTATACACAAGAAGAATTAGAAATCATTCGTAAAAATACAGTAGATTATCTAGGGATAAATCTCTATTTTCCAAATCGGGTCCAAGCACCAAAACACAAATGGAATGAAAACACGCCTTTCCACCCAGCTTATTATTTTGATTCATTTGAGTTGCCTGGTCGTCGGATGAACAAGTCTCGAGGTTGGGAAATTTATCCTCAAATCGTGTACGATATGGGAATGCGACTGAAAGAAGAGTACAATAACATTCCTTGGGTTTTAACTGAAAATGGTATGGGGATTGAAAATGAAGAGCGTTTTATGAATGAAGAGGGAATTGTTCAAGACGATTATCGAATCGAATATATCAGCGAACACCTAAGTTGTTTATTAGATGCACATGCAGCAGGATCAAATTGCCGAGGCTATATGCTTTGGGCGTTCACTGATTGTGTTTCACCAATGAATGCCTTTAAAAATCGTTATGGTTTAGTTCGGATCGATTTGGAGAACAATCGTGACCGGTCTTTAAAAAAATCAGCTTTTTGGTACAAAGATCTGATAGCCAACAGCCAATTGGAAATACCGGAAGAACCTGAATACAAATAACATTCACATCTACAATACCGACAAGAGTTGAGGGGAAACTTTCAACTCTTGTTTTTGTTTGTCTTAGAGAAGTTAATGTTCAATCATGAAAATAACCTTCTTTCTAAATTTGTCTATACAAATTAAATGTATGTTATTTAAAAGTGACTAATTTCGTGTTATACTAAAATAAAATTCCTGTTATCTTATGAAGTGGGGTGAATGCTAATGGTAAAATACAAAGAAGTTGCAAATGAAATCCGTAAACGGATCAAAAGCGGATCTTATCCTTTAGAAGAACGCATGCCTGATCAAACCACTTTGGCAAATGAATTTCATACCAGTCGTGTGACAATTAAAAAAGCCTTGGATTTGCTTACAGTAGCGGGTTTAGTTTACACTATCCAAGGATCTGGAACATACATCAAACAAAATGCGCTCCAATTGGCAGAATCGAGTATTCGGATTGGACAAAATGTTGGTTTGACCGCCCAAGTCGATGAAAGCATGAATTTAGAAAATAAAACATTGAAATTTGATGTCCGTTTTCCGAGCGAAGAAGAGTGTGAACAATTATTGTTGAAAAAGGAAGAGCCTGTTTATGAAATTGAACGGCTTCGCATTTTGAACAACCAACCTTATTCGTTGGAACATTCGATTTTGCCGCTAACTTTGGTGCCGGGAGTGACAAAAGAAGTTTTACAGCAATCTATGTATGACTATATTCGAAATGAATTAGGCATTGTATTTGGAGAAAATCGTCAAACGATTCGTGCAGCTCAGCCTGATGAGTTGGACAAACAGTATTTAAATTGCGCTGATGATGAACCGGTTTTGGAAGTCAGTAAAGTCATGTTCACTTCAAGCGGCACACCGTTAGAATATTCCAAAGTTCGTCACCGTTTTGACATGGTGGAAATGTCTTTTGTAAATCTGAATACGGAGCTGTAGTAAGCGGTTTTTCAAGCTTTTAGTAACAGATCCAGGCAGACTTTCTCTTCACAATCCATAAAAATGCGTTATAATAGAACAGAATGTACAAGTGTAAAAATAGAAAAGAGGAATAAGAGTGATCACATTAAAATCAACACGCGAAATTGATGCAATGGATGAATCGGGTACTTTACTAGCGAACATGCACATTGCCTTACGCGATTTTATTAAACCAGGTATTACTAGTTGGGACATTGAAAAATTTTGTCACAAATTTATCGTTGATAATGGAGCTATTCCAGAACAAATTGGATTTGAAGGCTATGAATATGCAACGTGTGTCAGCATCAATGATGAGATCTGCCATGGTTTCCCTCGCAAAGAGGTATTGAAAGATGGAGACTTGATCAAAGTAGATACGGTTGTTAATTTAAAAGGGGCTTTAAGCGATTCTTGCTGGAGTTATGTTGTTGGGAAATCTACTCCAGAATTGGATAAATTAATGGATGTAACCCTTAAAGCTTTATACAAAGGGATCGAACAAGCTCAAGTTGGAAACCGTGTCGGAGATATTGGTCATGCAATCCAATCTTATGTAGAACCACAAGGATTATCTGTAGTACGTGAATTTATCGGGCATGGTGTTGGACCAACTCTTCATGAAGCTCCGTCTGTTCCTCATTATGGAGAAGCAGGAAAAGGACTTCGTTTGAAAGAAGGTATGGTCATTACGATCGAACCCATGATTAATACAGGTACATGGAAATCAAAAATGGATAATAATGGTTGGACAGCTCGTACAGAAGATGGCGGAATCAGCTGCCAATTCGAGCACACATTAGCGATCACAAAAGATGGTCCACGTATTTTAACTTCTCAAGGAGATCAATAAATAAAAAACATCATCATTAGTCGAATCCATTGACTGGTGATGATGTTTTTTTAGCGAGGAAAAAGAGATTGCTTTCTTATGTACAGTAAAAATGACGTAAAGAATGGTACAAAGATAATATAAGCGTCAGTACTACAAGCCTTGATCAGAGTAAATGGAGATAGATATCGGTATATGTTCTTCAATAATGTCCATGGTTTTTTCCAAAGATTTGCTCTATTCAGGGTGTAAGAGATCTTCATTTGAAGAGTGAATGAACTCAATTTACTTATTTCTTGGCCTTTCATCAAGGGGATTTTAGCCTTGATGTTCAACCGGTGTTTTACATCAAGACAGATTTAGCCATGATGTTCTGCGCACCAAATGGGTGAAAAAATGTCGAATAAATATTGAATAAATACGAGTTTAGAATATAAACTCATAAAGCTGTGGATTAATCAGAAGGTCGAGTGGATAATAATGGAAGCATCACTTAAAGAATGAATTAAAACAACAGTATTCCTGCTAAATTTAGTATGTTTACTATTCAGAGAGTGTTTGAGGATAGAGTTATGAGAAAAAGCCCTTTTTTTGTTAATAAACAGCAGCCTAAAGAAGGAATCTTTAGATATTATTGAATTATTTGTAACTGAAATTTCCCACTATACTTTGCTATAAAAGCAATGCTCATAAATTAGATTTCTTCTCTATTTTTGGGAAGTCTCTGCTGTATCGCGTTATTCCTTTAATACAACCACAAGAATGAATGTGACTAAACCAATTACTCCGAAGAGCAGATAGAGCAATCTTTTCTTAAATATTTGGTATAATACAATACGATGAAGAAAAAGGAGAAATTTATGAAAAATCGTTTATGGTATGTAGATCTCATACGGATCATGTCTATTTTTTTAGTGATTGTCGTTCATGTTTCATCCAGCAATTTTGGATGGCACCAAATTGATTCGATGGAGTGGCAGACATTAAATGCTTTCGATGCGGTAGCGCGCATATGTGTGCCGTTATTTGTAATGATCAGCGGTATTTTTTTCTTGGAACCTAAAAAAGAAATCGGCATCAGGAAATTGTATCGTAGAAATATTTGGCGGATCGTACGAGTGTTTCTTTTTTGGTCGTCTTTCTATGCTGTTTTTATGGCTTTTTATCCATTTCAATCTTTCTCTATTGATCAAGTAGATGAAACGGTTGCCCGCTTTATTGAAGGCCATTTTCATTTGTGGTTTCTATTTCGTATTGTGGAGTTGTACGTCATGACACCTTTTTTGCGTAAAATTGCGGAAGAAAAGAAACTGATGAGATACATAATGGCTTATTGTTTTGTGCTAGGCTTTCTTATTCCGACTATCCGACAATTCCCTATAGGTTCAACAGTGACGATAGCAGATGATTGGATAAATCTAGACATTACATTTGGATATGTTGGATACTTTTTTGCAGGAAGTTATTTGCATCGCTATGGAGTAACACCAAAAATGAAACGGTGGATTTATGGTCTGGGAATCGTTGGGTTATTGGTAACTTTATTTGGAACTAGTTATTTATCTTTAGAGTCTGGAAAGCCAGAAGGATGGTTATTTGAATACCTGACACCTAATGTCATGATCACTAGTATTGCTGTCTTTCTTTGGTTCAAAGAGACATTTAACAATCGTGCTTTTTCTCCGAAAGCTCAAAAATGGATCAAGGAATTTTCTGATATGTCATTCGGGGTCTATCTAAGTCACGTACTGATCATCTTTTTGTTAAATTCAGCAAATATAGATACACGACTCTTAACCCCCTTACTCTCTGTGCCTTTATTAGTGCTGTTAGTGGCTTTTCTAGGCTACATTGTTGTAAAGATATTGATCAAAATCCCGGGTTTAAAAAAATGGATTCTGTAGCTTTCTATTAAAAAATCCGCCCGCTCAAGAGAGGACTTTTACAGTTAAAGAATGGTATACTGGGTTAGAAAGCGATTTCTAAAAATAATGAAGTGGAGGAAGACAAGTGAAAAAAATCAACATAGGGCAATCAGGATTAACAGCATCTGAAATTTCGTTGGGTATTATGCGAATGAATGCTTTATCCAATGAAGAGGCTAAGACTGTCATTGAAACGGCTATCCATGAAGGTATTGATTATTTTGATCATGCAGACATTTACGGTAAAGGAGAGTCGGAACAAATTTTTGGACAAGCGTTCAAAGAATTAGGCATTTCGCGAGACAAAGTCATGCTGCAAACAAAAACGGGTATTGTACCAGGAGTGATGTTTGACTTTTCAAAAGAACACATCATTGAATCAGTCGAGGCTAGTTTGAAACGTCTACAGACGGATTACGTTGATACGTTACTTTTACATCGACCAGATACATTAGTGGAACCAGAAGAAGTAGCAGCTGCTTTTGATGAACTGGAAAAAACTGGGAAAGTACGCTATTTTGGAGTCAGCAACCAAAATCCACTTCAAATCGAATTACTGAAAAAATATGTCCAACAACCTTTGATTGCTAACCAATTGCAACTGAGTATTACACATACACCAATGATCGATGCTGGATTTAATGTAAATATGGTCAATGAAGCTTCTGTATTCCATGATGGGGGAATCTTGGAATACAGTCGGATCCATGATATGACTATCCAACCATGGTCACCATTCCAATCTGGAAATGAAAAGAAAGGATTATTCTTTGATCATCCAGATTATCCTGAACTTAATGAGCTGGTCAATGAAATGGCGGCTGAAAAGTCGGTGGCTCGTGAAGCTATCGCTATAGCCTGGTTGTTGCGTCATCCCGCTCATATGCAGCCGATAGTAGGAAGTATGAATCCAGAACGTATCAAAGCGATTTGCCAAGCATCAGAAATCACACTGACTCGTGAAGAGTGGTATAAATTGTATCAGAGTACTGGAAAAACATTGCCTTAAAATCAAGAAAACCTTCATCCAGATTCTGGGTGAAGGTTTTTTTCTTCTTATTCTGCGTAACCATTAGGGTTATTGTTTTGCCATTTCCAAGAATCCCGGCACATGTCTTCTAAAGACAATACCGCTTTCCAGTCTAATTCAGTTCCTGCTTTAGCTGCATCAGAAAAACAAGTTCCGATGTCTCCAGGTCGTCTTTCAACTACTTCATAAGGAACTTTTTGTCCGGTAGCTTTTTCAAAATTGTTTACGACGTCAAGTACACTGTAACCAACACCGGTCCCTAAGTTGTAAGCTTCGATTTGTTCCGTTTCTAAAACTTTTTTCACAGCTTTTAAATGTCCTTTTGCCAAATCAACTACATGGATATAATCACGGACACCTGTACCATCCGGAGTATCATAATCATTACCGAATATACTTAAATGGTCCCGTTTGCCAACAGCCACTTGAGTGATGTAAGGCATTAAATTATTTGGAATCCCATTTGGATCTTCACCGATACGGCCGCTTTCATGAGCTCCGATTGGGTTGAAGTAACGAAGAAGAGCAATGCTCCAAGAATTATCTGCAGCATACACATCTTGTAAGATTTGTTCGATCATCATTTTCGTTGTGCCATATGGATTTGTTGTGCTTAATGGCAAGTCTTCTGTCAGCGGTGAAACGTTCTTCATCCCGTAAACTGTCGCAGAAGAACTGAACACGATTTTTTTCACATTGTATTGAGCCATCAATTCACACAGGACGAATGTACCTGTTAAATTGTTGTGGTAATATTTCAAAGGTTCCGCAACGGATTCGCCGACTGCTTTGTAACCCGCAAAATGAATCACTGCCTCTATATCATTTTCTTTAAAGACTACTTCCAAGGCTTCTTTATCTAAGATATTCGTCTCATAAAATTTAAACCCTTTACCAGTAAGTTCTTTGATTCGGTTCAATACTTCTGGTTTGCTGTTCGAATAGTCGTCTACAATGACTACTTCGTAATTGGCATTTAATAATTCCACTACTGTATGGCTGCCGATATAACCAGCACCGCCTGTAACTAAGATTGACATAGTTTAGCCTTCTTTCTTAAGATTTTTTCTTTAATTTAAAAGGTTCTTCCATCTGCTTCATTTTAACATATTTACTATTTTCTTGATAGTTAAGAATAAAAAGTCTATTTTTAGACATGATTTAGTCCAACAACTTTTTATAAAGAGCATTTGTATTGTTATAAAAACGAGAGAGAGAGAACTGATCAGAAGCTAACTGATACACTTTTTCACCTTTAAACTGCAATTCATTTTGCGCCCACTCATTATAAGCTTCATTTAAAGCGTCTGTTAAAGAACTAACTGATTGAGCAGGAACTTGCCACCCATAACTTTTATCGGGCACTAGTCGTCGTACATCGCCAACATCAGTAGCAATAAAAGGTACTTTGTGCTTAGCTGACTCCAGAAGAACCAAAGGAAAACCTTCATTATAAGAAGCTAACACTGTTAAATCAGATTGAGCAATTATGGTTTCTACTTGTGGAGGATTCAAAAAGCCATGAAAATGCACCTGATTCTGCAAGTTCAATTCATGAACCCTTTTCTCTAGAGTAGGTTTCAATTCGCCATCACCCACTAAGTTTAACGTAAATTTTTTAAAGTGAGTAGCAGCCAGACTGTTTAATAAAGTCTCATGACCTTTAATAGGATGCAAACGGGCAACGCAAGTTAAAGTAAAATGTTTATTTTTAGCGGCAGTTTGGAAGTGCTCAGTTTCAAATTGGATCCCATTATAGATGACAGATATCTTATCCTTTTTTATCTTTAGATCAAGCAACGGCTGTATCAAACTATCGGATACTAGTATCAAATGATCGGCTTTTTTAAGACTGGCAATATTTAATTTTGTAAAAATAGTTCCTCTTAAGCCTCTGTTCATAAAATCTAGAGTAGGATCACTGTGCACGGTAGTGACCCAAATGGAAGGTGCCTTTTTATGGACAGCCGAAAAAATAAAGTTCGCACGTGCACCATGAGTATGTACGATGTCAAAAGAGCGATCTTTAATAAAACGAACTAAGCGTTGAAGGATTGATAGATCATAACGTGATTTCTGCTCAAGAATGTGGACGTTAATGCCGAGTTGTTTTGCTTCATCAGCAATAATACCATCTTCTAACACAAGCAGTTCAGCTGTTGCTGGATCGAATTGAGAGAGCAGGGATAGGATATGATTTTTGCCGCCACCGTCTTCTAAACCTGCATTTATATGGAGAATTTTCATTGTCGTTTAACCTCATTTATCATGGATTTCTAGAATGGACGTGTCCCCAAAAAGGAGCTGGGAAATAGTACTTTATCTCTATCACATACTAATTGGGTACTTTTAAACGACTTTTATCCCGCTCTTTTTTTAAGATTGCTTATCACGAATATTTTTTTTTTCTTGTCTGACTTCATGTAAAAAATGAGGCAGAGCCATCATCCGTTTTATACGATAAGGCTGTCTAATCAAACGGTACAGCCATTCTGCATTTAATTGAATAAAGATTTTTGGAGAACGTTTGGACTTGCCAGACAGAACATCAAAGCTGCCTCCAACTCCCATTAACAATCCTTTTGAAGCAGACTGCAGGTATTGATGAATCCATTTTTCTTGTCTTGGATAGCCTATCGCAACAAACACCATATCAGGTTTCGTTTGTTGGACTTGATCAATGACCGATGTATCAGACAAATCAAAGTATCCATTCCGCGCACCTACTATTTGAATAGCAGGGTAACGTTCTTGAACTCTTTTAACCGTACTTTGTAAGACGTCTTCCTTTGCTCCTAACAAATAAACACGACTGCCTTGTCTATTTGCCTCTGCAAGTAAACTGATCATTAGATCATAGCCTGCAACTCGCTCAACAATAGGGGTACCGAGCATTCTTGAGCCCTTGATAATACCGATTCCGTCAGCTACCACATAGTCTGCTTCTTTAACTAAAGACATATATGAAGGATGCTTTTTTGCATACATAACGATCTCAGGGTTCGCTGTTACAACAAACGTTTTTTTATTGTTCTGGATTCGTTTCATTAATTCTTTAAGGATGGTTCCTTTTGTTTTATTTTCAAAAGAAACTCCTAATACCGATACCTTTTTATGCTCCATAATTACTAATCATCCTTAATACCTTTACTAGTCTAACTTTTTATTTATCATACCATTGAAGTAGAGGAGAGATAAAGTAAAGATTGCTTATTTTTATTAAAATATGCATCCATTCTGTAACGAAACTTTTTTACAAATCATTCTGATTTAGTTTGACGAAAAAGAGACAGAACTTCTATGCACTAAAACTATCAGAAATAAACTCTATAGACAATTAAAAAACAAAAACGCATTTTTTAATTCAGCAATCGAAAAAATGTTCCTTTGATCATCTTACCGGAAAAGTCTTTAGAAAACTGTAATGTTTAGCAAATAGGATTATGCTATAATAGGCAAAGTCATTGCAACAATGAGAATGAAAAGAGGGTAAATATGAGTAAGGTTTCTATTATTATGCCTATTTATAATGTAGCTGATCAATTGGAAAAAGCTATACAATGCGCATTAAATCAAACTTACCGCGATATTGAAATTATCTTAGTAAACGATGGCTCAACAGATGAGTCAGGAAACATTTGCGATCACTATCAGCAAAAAGATGCGCGAATAACCGTTATCCATCAAAAAAATGCTGGTTCAGGTCTTGCCAGAAACGCAGGATTAGATAGAGCTGTCGGAAAGTATATTTATTTTGCCGACCCGGATGATTATTTTGAAGAGAAATTAATAGAAGAAAACATAAAAAAAGCAGAAGAATGGAATGCCGATATGGTTGTATTCGGTTATATCTATGAAATAATAGACAATGATGGGAAAGAAACTAAAACTGAGTATATTCCTAAGTTAAATGGATTTTTGACAAAAAAAGATTTCCAAAAGCATTTTAGAGAGCATTACGCTTTATCGCCATATGCTTTATGGAATAAACTGTACAAACATGATTTTTTAGTACAACACAACTGCCGATTTACAAATCAAAAAGTAGGGCAAGATGCTCTATTTAATCAATTAGTTGCTTATGAGCTAGATCAAGTTTTTTATCACCCAAAAACGTACTATCATTATGTATTCAGAGAAGGATCTGCTGTTAACCGTTACCGTAAAGATCGTTTTTCTTATGAATACAATATTGCTATGCAATTTGAAAAGTGGATGCAACATTGGAACAAAGAAACAAAATATAGAGATTTGATCCACAAAGAGTATTGGGACGCTCTTTATTTAGAGTTGAGCAATTTAGCTTGGAAAGACTGTCCACTAACGAGTCGTGAAAAAGCAAAACGAATAAAAGAAGTTATGAGTGACGCTAAAATCTATCAAGCTGTTATGGAACTAGACATTGAAGCGGAATCGAACTTGTTTGTGAAGTTATTGATAAAGCTGCTTAGAAATGGAAAACTTGGAAGTGCGTTGAAATTAATGCATGCAAGAGTAATGATAGGTAAAAATTTCCAGCATGCTTTTCGCTGGATGAAGAATAAATTTAGTTAATAATAAATGGAGTTGAATACTGAATGGGCATGGCAGATGAATTTAAAAAAGGTGTTTTTTATAGTGCGCTAGGAAAATATTCCAATGTTGTCATTCAATTATTGGTTACAGCGATTCTATCAAGAATACTAACTCCTCAAGAATATGGAATTGTGGCGGTAGTAAATGTCTTTTTGGTTTTTTTCCAAATGTTGGCTGACTTTGGAATTGGTCCAGCTATCATTCAAAATAAACAATTGACCAAAAATGAAATAAACAGTATTTTTGGATTCTCACTCTATTTAGCGGTATTTCTAGGAATTATTTTTATGTTCCTAGGATATCCAATCAGTGTTTTTTACAACAATGAAGTATACAAACCAATCAGTATGGTATTAGCCGTTTGTGTATTCTTTTATGGTATTTTAGTGGTCCCTCAATCTATGTTGTTGCGAGAAAAAAAATTTGGTACGGTAAATATAGTCACTATATTGGCTAACGTAGCTTCAGGAGTAGTATCCATTGTGTTAGCTGTTAATGGTTTTAGCTACTATTCGTTAATTATCAGCAACACCGTAAAAGCAGCATTGCTTTTTCTGGTTTTTTATTTTAAAACTCCATTAAAAGCACAGTTTAAATTAGATACCAAACCGTTAAAAAAAATATTTAAATTTTCTAAAAACCAATTTTTATTCAATTTTATCAATTATTTTTCAAGGAATTTAGACAGTATGTTGATCGGACGTTATTTTTCAGCTAGTTCACTAGCTTTTTACGATAAAGCATACCAAGTTTCTTTGTATCCGAACCAAATTTTAACTAATGTTATCTCGCCAGTTATCCAACCGATTATGTCTGATTATGAAAGCAATCTAGAGAAAATAAAAACAGTTTATTTAAAAATCACTACCATCTTAGCAACGATTGGACTTCCTTTATCGGTCTTTCTATTTTTTAACGCTAATGAAATCATTTTGTTTTTATTTGGTGATCAGTGGGCTGGAAGTGTTACTACATTTCAAATTTTAGCCATTTCTGTATGGATACAAATGATAACGAGCAGTACAGGTGCGATATTCCAATCGGCTAATCGAACTGATCTATTGTTACTTTCTGGAATTTTATCCGCTATTGTGACGGTATCAGCTATCTTTATCGGAATCTTTGCTGGGAGTATAGAGTATGTGGCCTTTATGGTTTTATTGGCATTCACCATCAATTTTATTCAAACCAATTACTTATTGATGTATCGGATGTTTCAATCTAATTTCATAGAAGTGATTAAAGTACTGATAAAACCAATGATAATGGCACTTATTCAAATTGTCATTTTCTTGATCATGCCAGAATTGCCTTTTGTTAACTTATTAAATCTGATAATTTATGGAGTGGTCTTTGTTGTTTTATTTGGCATAGGACTATTAATTACGGGACAAATGAAATTATTAAAAGACGTGCTAATAAAAAAATAAGATTCAATACATTTGCGAGAGGAAGAAATTAATGAAAGAGTATCCTTTAGTTTCAGTAATTGTACCCGTTTATAATGTTGAAGCTTATATAGAAGAATGTCTGGATTCTATTATAGATCAAACATACGAGAAGTTAGAAATTATCGTCATTGATGATGGCAGCACAGATAACAGCCAACAAAAAATACAGCCTTACTTAACTGATAACAGAGTCCAGCTAATAGAGCAAGAAAATAGAGGCCTCTCTGGTGCTAGAAATACTGGGTTAAAAGCTGCAACTGGGGAATATATTTTATTTGTTGATTCAGATGATTATATAGAAGTTTTTACCATTAAAGAAGTTGTAGAAAAACTTGAAAAAAATCAAGTGGATCTAATACGCTTTAATGGCAAAGCTTTTCTTGATGAATTAAATGATCCTATTAAGCAAAATTCTTATGATTTTAGTCATCGTTTACAAGAAGAAAAAATCTATACATCAAATCTTTATGAAGCTAATAGACGGACATTTGTATCACCTGTTTATTTGTATATAATAAGAAGAGAAGTTTTAGAAAAAAATCACATTTATTTTTATGAAGGTATTTTACATGAAGATGAACTGTTTACTGCTCAACTGTTTTTAGCAGTAGAATCCATGATGTATATGAATCGTTTTTACTATAATAGAAGATACCGTGAGAATTCTATTATGACTACACAAAGTCCAGAAAGATTGAAACGGACATTTGATTCTTATTTGATCATTTACAAAGAGCTTGAAAGACTTTATTTTAACGATATTTATTCGAATGAACAAAGAAAAATGATCAAAAGACAAATGCTTTCTATTTATTCTGGAATGGGAAATAGCCAGATTGAAAAAAAACTAAAAGAACCTTCCATGAAAAAATTGAAAGGTATTACTAAAATAGATAAGCTGTATCTTCAGCTACAAAAAATGATTCATTCAATAAAAAAATAGAAATTATTTTTCGAGGAGGTTCAATGCGTGAAGAAAATAAAAGTGTTGACCATTTTTGGGACGAGACCAGAAGCGATTAAAATGGCTCCTGTAGTTCTAGAACTTAAGAAGCAATCCGAGCGATTTGAATCAATAGTTGCAGTGACGGCTCAACACCGTGAAATGCTCGATCAAGTATTAAAAATATTTGATATAACTCCAGATTATGATTTAAACGTGATGAAAGCTAATCAAACGTTATCTGAGATAACTGCTAACGTGCTAATGGGATTAGACCACATCATGAAAGAAGCAAAACCGGATATTGTCTTAGTTCATGGAGATACGACGACGACTTTTGCTGCTAGTCTGTCGGCTTTTTACAATCAAATCAAAATAGGTCATGTTGAGGCTGGTCTACGAACTTGGGACAAATATTCTCCATTCCCCGAAGAAATGAATCGTCAATTAACAGATGTAATGGCCGATATTTATTTTGCGCCTACAAGTGAGAGCAAAAAGAATCTGCTGCAAGAGAATCATCTTGAAGAAAAAATATTCATTACTGGAAATACAGCAATTGATGCATTAAAAGCAACAGTAAAAGAAGATTACCATATGCCGCTATTCGATAAAATTTCTACAGACAGTAAGCTTGTGTTAGTCACTATGCACCGGAGAGAAAATCAAGGGAAGCCTATGAGACAAGTGTTTAATGCTATGCGCCAAGTAGTAGAATTACATCACGATGTGGAATTGATTTTTCCTGTGCATTTAAACCCAACTGTTCAAAAAATGGCTGCAGAAGTTTTGGGAGATCATCCGCGGATTCATTTGATTGCTCCTTTAGACGTAGTGGATTTCCATAATTTAATCGCAAAAAGTTATATGATCATGTCGGATTCAGGCGGCGTTCAAGAAGAAGCCCCATCATTAGGCGTTCCGGTATTAGTTTTGAGGGATACAACAGAACGGCCTGAAGGAGTAGCAGCAGGAACTCTTAAATTAGTAGGCACTCAAACTGAAACCATCATAAAAGAAATGATAAACTTACTCGAAAATGAAGAAGAGTATAAGAGAATGTCCAAGGCTGGTAATCCTTATGGGGATGGAAAGGCTAGCAAGAGGATTTTAGACTCTATTGCACATGAGATTGGTCTGGAGGCACTAAGACCAGAAGACTTTGAAAAAGAAATACAAAAGTAGCATTTAAGATATATTCAAAAGATTGTTACATGAATATAATATGATTTGAATAGTGAATATGTTAATATAATTAAATGTGTGCTTAAAGACAAGTAATGGAGGAAAATAAACAATGAATCAAGGAGAAAAATTTAGCAAAACAAAAAAATTCCTTATTGGTACTATGGATGTAATAATTTTCCATATTTCAATTCTCCTTTCTTTTTATGTACAGTTCGGTCAAAATGTACCTGAAAGAAATATGACAACTTATACAAGTGCGTTACCTTATATAATGATACTGTTTGTCATGCTAAATATTTTATTTGGAGTTTATATTTTATACAATAAGTCTCTAACAGATTTTATATATTTAACAATTATCACTCAACTTTTAATGGTGGTAGCAATCATGGCGGTTACTTTTGCGGGAAGATGGTTTGCATTCCCTCGATCTGTATTATTAATAACCTTAGTAGTCAGCTCCATTTTATTAATATGTTGGAGAGCTGTAATATTTAAGGTATACCTTAAATTTAGCGGAACTAAAAAAGTTATGGTTGTAGGAGAAGAATCAAATGTAATTTCTGCTGTTATGAATTTTAATCAAGCTAAAAATGAGCGTCACAAAATTGAATTGGTAGCAACAGACAGATTTTTTAAGAACATTCAAGAAAATTTAAACAATTTTGATATTGTTTACTTAGCTAGTCATATCGATGAAGAAGAAAAAATTAAAATATATGATTTGCTAATAAAAAATGAGAAGAAAATTTTCTTAAACACTAGTTTTGAGAATCTGATTCTTGTTAATCCTAATATTATGAATATTGAGGATGAGAGCATAATAGAAATTTCAAATTTTAGAATTTCTGCTGAAGATGGACTGATTAAAAGAATGTTAGACATTGTTTTTTCTATAATATTAATTATCTTATCTTCACCGATTATGCTAGTAACTGCAGTATTGGTTAAATTAACTTCTAAGGGCCCAGTGTTGTATAAACAAGTAAGAATTACTCTTAATGGGAAAGAATTTAATGTTTTGAAGTTTAGAAGTATGAGTGCTACTGCTGAAAAAGATTCAGGTCCAGTATTAGCTTCTTCGAATGATGCTCGAGTTACAACAATTGGAAAATACATCAGAGCGTTGAGAATAGATGAATTACCTCAATTATTTAACGTTTTGAAAGGCGATATGTCTGTTGTTGGACCTAGACCAGAGAGACCGTTTTTTGTTGATCAATTTAAAGAAGAAAATAAATATTATTATTTACGTCATAACGTGCGTGCCGGTATTACGGGATATGCTCAAGTATATGGTAAATATGCATCAGATTTTAATAGTAAACTGAATTTTGATCTACTTTACATTAAAAAATATTCGATTTTATTAGATATAAAAATAATGCTTCAAACAATTAAGATTTTATTTGATAAAGTATCTTCTAAAGGACTAGATGAAGAAGAGTTAGTTAAAAAAATGCCTGAAAATATAAAGGTTTTACGCTAAAAACAGCTTTTAGAATAACTTATTTTAAACGATACTTTTAAATATGCATATACAATATAATACATAAAAGTATCTTTAAAATTTTA
Source organism: Desemzia sp. RIT 804 (assembly GCF_016892605.1). Classification (GTDB taxonomy): domain Bacteria; phylum Bacillota; class Bacilli; order Lactobacillales; family Carnobacteriaceae; genus Desemzia. The sequence goes on along the minus strand of NZ_JAFEMV010000002.1, from coordinate 6,309 downwards.
TGTAAAATTTTCTCAGGAGGGGAACAATGGATGCCAAGTCATTTTTGAAACAATTAAAAACCTTCTTGATCGAAAGCAAGAAAATGATTCTCTTTACGGCTTGCTTTGCATTAATCATGGGTGTACTATTGCAAATTGCAGCACTTTTTATTATGAATAATGAAGAAGACAATAATATAAGTAAAGATAAATCATACACACACGCGTTTGAAATTTATCTAGAACAAGAAAACATAGGTGAATTCACAAACTCCTATTTGTTAGAAGCAGTTCTGAATCAGAGGGATGTAGTTGAAGAGATTGAAAGTATTGCAAATTTAAATATAGAACCAGTTTCAGGTGTTAATCCAATTGCTGTAGAAAAACATGCATCGACAAATATCATGACTATTTTTTTTGGATTTGGAACTGCAGAAGAAAATTTGAGGGCTGCAGAGTCATATTACCAGTGGTTAAATACGACAAAATCATCATTTTTTGAAGATAAGCAAATCTATTTTATGTCTGAACCAATAGTAATAGAATCTACACAGTCAACATCTGCAACAAAACCTATAAATATTATTAGAATAATAATACTTGGGGTGGCTTCATTATTCATAGGAGTGTTTGTAGGGATTATTTTTGCATTTCTAAAAGTAATTTTTAATAAGAAAATTATGTATGCATTCTCTTATCATTGGAATGAAAGAGATGTATTTATAGATCTTAGTGACGAGGTAGGCTGCCTGAGATTGGAGAATAGTATAGTTCAACCAGATTTTGGCAGAAAAGTTATTTTGAGCGAAAAAGATATTGATGATAATAAAAAAAACAAACTTAAAACATTGATATCAGATAGAAGTAGTTTGTCTTTTAGTATCAATGTCCATGAGATAAATTCTTTAGTAACTGTTGATGAATTCATTTTTATTATTAAGCGAACAGAGACAACCAAGGAATGGTACCAAAGCCAGAGAAAACAATTGAAAATTTTTGACAGTTCAGTGGTTAAAATTATCCAAATATAAAAATAAAGGTGAAATATATGAATAAACCAATTATCTCTGTAATTACTCCAGTTTATAATGCAGAAAAGTATATTGAAAATACAATCAATTCTGTTAGGGAGCAAACTTTTGCACATTTTGAAATGATTTTAGTAGATGATTGTTCTACTGATAACAGTCGTGAAGTTATTGAAAAAATAACTAAAGTAGATAGTAGAGTCAAATATGTCTTACTTGAAAATAATTCTGGAGCAGCAGTTGCTAGAAACACAGGGATTGAAGCTGCTAAAGGTAGATATATTGCCTTTTTAGATAGTGACGATGTTTGGAAAAAAGATAAATTAAGCCAACAGCTTAACTTTATGGAGAAGAATCATTATGCGTTTACTTATACAGCTTTTGAAACAATTACTGAGAATGGAGAAATAATTCAGGAAAAAGTATTAGTGCCTAAATCATTAAATTATAAACAATTACTTAAAAATACAGCAATAGCCTGTTCAACAGTAATTATAGATCGCTCATTAGTAGGTGAATTTAGTATGCCTTTAGTAAGGAAAGGGCAAGATACAGCTACGTGGCTTAAACTGCTAAAAGGACCTGTAAAAAATGCCTATGGATTAAATGAGGTCTTATCTTCCTACAGAAAAGTAAAAGGATCCATTTCAGATGATAAGTTGAGCGCACTCAAAAGGACATGGAATACTTATCGGAATATTGAAAAGCTACCATTACCTAAAGCAGTATATTACTTTACTTGGTATGTATTAAATGCCATTAAAAAAAGAATCTAAACAAGGTACGAGTTCTCCTAAAAAGAGTCGATAAAAAAACAAAGGCGATATTAATATTTATCATTTCGTTTATAGTGATAAGTATTAAAGGTATCGTCTTTTAGTTTTTTTGAGCTAGAAACTTACAGAACATTTTCTTCAACAAAGGAGTTAATTTGATTATGTTTATAAATAATAAAGAAAAAAAATACTTTATTTTATCATTTATTTTACCCATGATTAGTCTATTAATTACATATTTTTTACTGGAAATCTTTCCCTTTGGTACAAATAGTTTACTTACTATAGATTTGAATGACCAATATCTAAGCTTCTTCTCCTATTTTAAAAATTTATTAAATGGAGATGCAAATCTTTTTTATTCTTTTTCTAAGGGGATGGGAGGAGAAATGATAGGTTTAAGTGCATATTATCTTCTCAGTCCATTTAATTTAATTTTATTCTTTGCGAACGTAGATGCTTTACCTACTTTTGTTTTAATAATTACACTTTTAAAAGTTAGTTCAGCTGGCTTATCCATGTATTTTCTCTTAAAACAAACAAATACTAACTCAATCGCCGTAGTACTCTCTTATTGCTATGCTTTAATGGGGTATAATATTGTTTATCAACAAAATATTATGTGGTTAGACGGGGTCATATTGTTACCATTAGTTATTTCTGGTATTGAGAAAATATTAAATAATAAGAACTTCTTTACTTATACAATATTTTTAAGTATTGCAATAATAACTAATTATTATATTGGATTTATGTTATGTATTTTTTCAGCAATTTATTTTTTTATAAGATATTTTGAAGTATTTAGAATGAAAAAAGTTATGTTAAAAGATACATTGAAATTATTTCTGAATTTTATCTATGGTTCTCTATTAGCAGGCGGCTTATCTGCTTGTATCACAATACCAACTTTATATTCATTTGAAGGTGGTTCAGCTGGATTTGATGTAGATAGATTAGATTTTGTAATTAATTTTAGTTTGACAGACTTTGTTACTAAGTTTTATATAGGTTCATATGATTTTGAACAGTTAAAAGGTGGATATCCTAATATATATACATCTTTATTTGTATCGGTTTTAGTAGTGCTATTCTTTTTATCGAAAAAAATTCATAGAAGAAATAAAATAACTTCAGGTATTTTAATAATGGTATTAATCTCATCTTTTTTAATTAGTGGAATAGATTTATTTTGGCATGGATTAAATGTGCCTAATTGGTATCCATATAGATATTCTTTCATCTTTAGTTTTGTTCTGATACAAACTGCATCTAAGGCGTTGAATGCTCTCTCTGAAGATGCTGGAAAGAATAATTATGTAAAATCACTAATAATAATTGCGTTTTTTTTATGGATAAGCTTTTTCATTAGCAAGAAAGACTATGGGCATTTAAATGATACTGAAATTATTATGAGTGTACTATTTGTAGCGGTTTATTGCGTTTTATTGGTTTTGTTTGATAAGAGCAAACACCAGACAGTATTCTTTTTCATTGTAGGAATAATTTTTTGTGAGATGTCATTAAACAGTTATCTTAGTTTAAAAGAAATTGATTACAATTCGCATGAAATCTATCAAAACTTTGTAGACATAAACGAACCGATTTTTACACAATTAACTAAGGAAGATCAATTCTATCGAATAGAAAAAACATACCATTATAGCCAAAATGATCCTCTTCTTTTCAATTACAACGGTTTATCTCACTACAGTACCACAAGTAAAGAAAATGAGAAAAATCTTTTAGGCAAAATGGGCTATGATAATCAAAAAATATGGGCTATGTACTCTGAAGGATCAAGCATTCCTACAGATAGTTTCTTTGGCGTTAAATATATACTTACAGATAATCGAGAATTGGATTATTATAAACTGAATTCGATTCAGAATGGAATAAGTATATATGAGAATCCGTATATATTACCGTTAGGATTTGCGGTTTCTGATGAGGTTTATGAATTTGTAGAGTATAAAAATCCTATTGATTATCAGAATAAACTATTCCAACAAACCAGCTTAAGTAAAAACATATTTGATCAAATTACAGATTCGAATATAGAAATTAAATTAGAAAATGTAGACTTCAAAATGGTAAGAGATTTATACAGATTTGGGAAAATAAATCCTGAAGAAAAAGGAACAATCAACTTTTATATGAAAAATCATGATAAGAAATTAATAAATTTTTACTTTGATATCATTCACTATGATGATGCAAATATTTATGTAGATGACCAATTTATTGGAAAAGACTTTAATAAGTTCTCACATACTGTAAATATTGCTCAATCTAATAAAGATGAAGTTAAAATTACCATTGAACTTCTAACTGAACAATTGAGGTACTATGATGCTTATTTTTATTATCAAGACAATAAAATTTTTATACAGAGCATCGATGAATTAAATGAAAATCCACTAGATATAAAAAAAATAAAAAATTCTTCTATCACAGGGGAAGTAATTGGTACAAATGAAAAAAGTGTTTTACTATTAACGATACCTTATGATGAGTCTTGGAAAGTAAAAATAAATGGAGAACATGCAGAAACAAAACCCGCATTTGAAGCTTTATTATCAGTAGATATTCCTGAAGGGAAAAATAATATTGAGCTTAATTATAAACCTAAAGGCTTATTAATTGGTTTTATAATCTCGGTTGTTTCTCTTAGTATATGTATTATTAAGAATAAAAAAAATTATTAATATTTTTTTATCTCAAAGCGTGTTTACACATGGTTGAGATCCAATTTATATTGTTGTTAAGGTTAGAGCTTAAATTTAATTACTGGACGTTAGTGAATAAAATTCACTAACGTTTTTTAAAACGCCGATTGTAAGATTAAACTAGACTCTACATCCAAAACATCTATTAAATTTTATAATGAGTTTAGTCCTAGTACCGTATACCTCCTTTACACTACAGAATGATAAAAATACACCCTCTTTAATATCAGATTAGAATCAGGTGATATTGTTTAATAACTTTTGATAGTTTTGGTCCCAATCTATTATTTTGGAGTGAACAATCTAAAAAAGTTCACTGTTCACACAATGTTTAAAACATAATCTTTAGAAATAATAGATTTTTTTTCATAAAAAAGTTATAATTTTAGGGTATGTGAAAGATTCATATTTCTTTCGCATATAAAATATAAAAGGAGGGTTCATATTGAAAAAAAATACCAATTGGTATAGTAAATTGGTTATTTGTATTATGACTTTGAGTTTGATAAGTCCAATATTTTTGTCTACCGGAGTTTCGGCTGCAGAATCAAGAAATCAGTCTGATGAGATTATTGAAGATGTAAAGAAAAACGGTGGAAATCATGAAGAAAGTCTGTCTACAGAATCAAAAGAAGTCGTAGAGTTTGATGACTCTGAAGGGGAAAGCTCGGATTCAACTTTAGATTCAGATGGAGTAAGTAAGGAAAAATCAGATAAATCTAATAGTGATCAGAGCAAGGATTTAACTGATGAGACAATAGAAGTTGAACAATCTAGCAATAGCTCTGAAACATCAGAAAATGTACATAATACTGATTCAGCTAATGATCAAAAACAAGAATTAAGTCCAGAGAATGATCATACAACTGATGCAGAGTCTGAAAATAAAGCGGAAGCAACAAATGAAGTGGAAAACGAAGATAAAGAGGAAGAAGTTAACGAACCGGAAGATTACTATTCTCCTGAAGAAATCCGAGAAAAAGCAATGCAAATGTTGGAAGATAATCAGAAGCAATCTCCTAGTACTTTTAGTTTAATGAGTGCTTCTACTGATCCTCAATCATTTATAAATGCTATTTCTGATTATGCCATCTCTGTTGCTGATGAATATGGTTTGTATGCTTCTGTAATGATTGCTCAAGCAGGTTTAGAAAGTGCTTGGGGTTCAAGCATTCTAGCTTATGCACCAAATTATAATCTTTTTGGAATTAAAGGAGAGTACAATGGGCAATCATTTTCTAAATATTCAAAAGAATATAGCGACGAGAATGGTTGGCAATTTATAAAAAGTGATTTTAAAAAGTACCCAACTTATAAGGAATCATTTATTGATTATGCAAAAAAATTGAAAAATGGTCCTGATTGGGATAGAAAACAAGGATCTTGGAGTCCAAATTATTATAAAGGGACATGGAGAGAAAATACAAAATCTTATAAAGATGCTACACAAGCATTGGTAGGAAAGTATGCAACAGATCCTGACTATGCATCTAAATTGAATAATATTATTGAAACATATAACTTAACTCAGTATGATGTTTCTAAAAATCAAACACCTGAAAAAGAAGAAAATTTAGAAGAAAATATCTTACATTATGATAAAGTCTTATCTGAAAAAGTGAATAATTATGCTGCGAAAATCACTACAGCTACCGATGGGATTTATACAAAGCCAAAGGGAACAGTTGGTTCTGAAGTAGTAGCTTCTACGACACAATATGATGGACAAGAGGCACGTATTTCAAAAGAAGCAGTTACAAATAATGCTACTTGGGCATTCATTACTGTGAACGGTAA
>NZ_JAFEMV010000019.1 GCF_016892605.1 Desemzia sp. RIT 804 | reverse complement strand
CTATTGTTTAATAGAAACTTTATGGCGGTGTAGCTCAGATGGCTAGAGCGTCCGGTTCATACCCGGGAGGTCGTGGGTTCGATCCCCTCCGCCGCTATTTTATTTTTGAAATTTTATAACTCACGGAGGATTACCCAAGTCCGGCTGAAGGGAACGGTCTTGAAAACCGTCAGGTGTGTAAAAGCACGCAAGGGTTCGAATCCCTTATCCTCCTTTGCAATGGCTGTTTACAGACATTGTACACTTGAGCGCAGCTCACAGTGTTTCCTTATTATTATCGCGGGGTAGAGCAGTTGGCAGCTCGTCGGGCTCATAACCCGGAGGTCGCAGGTTCGAGTCCTGCCCCCGCAATATTGCAGC
>NZ_JAFEMV010000018.1 GCF_016892605.1 Desemzia sp. RIT 804 | reverse complement strand
GCAACAAGATTTCTTAAATTTAATTATGGCGGTGTAGCTCAGCTGGCTAGAGCGTCCGGTTCATACCCGGGAGGTCGTGGGTTCAATCCCCTCCGCCGCTACTTTAATTGAATAAAAGAACTTGGACCTTTAGCTCAGTTGGTTAGAGCAGACGGCTCATAACCGTCCGGTCGCAGGTTCGAGTCCTGCAAGGTCCACTTTGATCTTTTTTGATTAGATTTACCTTGTACTTTACGGAGGATTACCCAAGTCCGGCTGAAGGGAACGGTCTTGAAAACCGTCAGGTGTGTAAAAGCACGCAAGGGTTCGAATCCCTTATCCTCCTTTTACAATGGCTGTTGCTGCTTTAGCTGCTTACAGACATTGTACACTTGAGCACAGCTCACAGTGTTTCCTTATTATTATCGCGGGGTAGAGCAGTTGGCAGCTCGTCGGGCTCATAACCCGGAGGTCGCAGGTTCGAGTCCTGCCCCCGCAATATTGCAGA
>NZ_JAFEMV010000017.1 GCF_016892605.1 Desemzia sp. RIT 804 | reverse complement strand
ATAAAAAAGATTTGATTCATTTATAAAAAATGATGGAGGGGGGCAGATTCGAACTGCCGAACCCGAAGGAGCGGATTTACAGTCCGCCGCGTTTAGCCACTTCGCTACCCCTCCAAATGAAATGGCCCGGGACAGAGTCGAACTGCCGACACCTTGAGCTTCAATCAAGTGCTCTACCAACTGAGCTACCGGGCCTTACTGGTAAATTGCTATGCTTAATTTGGAATCAATGGAGGTTAACGGGCTCGAACCGCTGACCCTCTGCTTGTAAGGCAGATGCTCTCCCAACTGAGCTAAACCTCCAAAGGTAAATCCATAAAAATGACCCGTACGGGATTCGAACCCGTGTTACCGCCGTGAAAGGGCAGTGTCTTAACCGCTTGACCAACGGGCCAGATATAAAACAAATGTAAACATTAAAACGGAGAAGGAGGGATTTGAACCCTCGCGCCGCGTTAGCGACCTACACCCTTAGCAGGGGCGCCTCTTCAGCCACTTGAGTACTTCCCCAAACCAATGAAAAGTATTTTCTTCATTTTATGTTTGTTTTTGC
>NZ_JAFEMV010000016.1 GCF_016892605.1 Desemzia sp. RIT 804 | reverse complement strand
ACATAGTATTTTTCATGTATAGGGTACAAGGAAACTTGAATCTGGAGAGTTGTCCGAGCTGGCCGAAGGAGCACGATTGGAAATCGTGTAGGCGGTGAAAACTGTCTCAAGGGTTCGAATCCCTTACTCTCCGTTATGAAATTTTAGATTACTATAAATTATGGCCCGTTGGTCAAGCGGTTAAGACACTGCCCTTTCACGGCGGTAACACGGGTTCGAATCCCGTACGGGTCATTTAAATAAAGATTGATTTAAAATTGGAGGTTTAGCTCAGTTGGGAGAGCATCTGCCTTACAAGCAGAGGGTCAGCGGTTCGAGCCCGTTAACCTCCATTGTAACAAATTTATATTATGGTCTCGTGGTGTAGGGGTTAACATGTCTGCCTGTCACGCAGAAGATCGCGGGTTCGATTCCCGTCGAGACCGTCATTTTTTTAAATGAAATTTCTAAAATAGAATAGTAATATTTTTCCTAATGTATAAGGCCTGGTAGCTCAGTCGGTAGAGCACTTGATTGAAGCTCAAGGTGTCGGCAGTTCGATTCTGTCCCAGGCCATTTGGAGGGGTAGCGAAGTGGCTAAACGCGGCGGACTGTAAATCCGCTCCTTCGGGTTCGGCAGTTCGAATCTGCCCCCCTCCATTATTATTCTTTTAGGGGTATAGTTTAACGGTAGAACTATGGTCTCCAAAACCATCAATGTGGGTTCGATTCCTACTACCCCTGTTTAACAAAATTAA
>NZ_JAFEMV010000015.1 GCF_016892605.1 Desemzia sp. RIT 804 | reverse complement strand
TTAACTACTGTGTTCGGCATGGGAACAGGTGTGACCTTCTTGCCATCGTCACCACACATATGTGTGAGAATATTGCACTCTCAAAACTGGATTTGTCTAATCAAAACTTTGTTTCTGATCCGTTGAAACCACCTAAAAACTTTGGTTAAGTCCTCGACCGATTAGTATTGGTCCGCTCCATCTATCACTAGACTTCCACTTCCAACCTATCTACCTGATCATCTCTCAGGGGTCTTACTCACTTACGTGATGGGAAATCTCATCTTGAGGGGGGCTTCACGCTTAGATGCTTTCAGCGTTTATCCCTTCCACACATAGCTACCCAGCGATGCTCTTGGCAGAACAACTGGTACACCAGCGGTGTGTCCATCCCGGTCCTCTCGTACTAAGGACAGCTCCTCTCAAATTTCCTGCGCCCGCGACGGATAGGGACCGAACTGTCTCACGACGTTCTGAACCCAGCTCGCGTACCGCTTTAATGGGCGAACAGCCCAACCCTTGGGACCGACTACAGCCCCAGGATGCGATGAGCCGACATCGAGGTGCCAAACCTCCCCGTCGATGTGGACTCTTGGGGGAGATAAGCCTGTTATCCCCAGGGTAGCTTTTATCCGTTGAGCGATGGCCCTTCCATACGGAACCACCGGATCACTAAGCCCGACTTTCGTCCCTGCTCGACTTGTAGGTCTCGCAGTCAAGCTCCCTTCTGCCTTTACACTCTACGAATGATTTCCAACCATTCTGAGGGAACCTTTGGGCGCCTCCGTTACATTTTAGGAGGCGACCGCCCCAGTCAAACTGCCCGTCTGACACTGTCTCCCAGCCAGCTAATGGCTGAGGGTTAGAGTGGCCATACAGCAAGGGTAGTATCCCACCAATGCCTCCACCAAGACTGGCGTCCTGGCTTCAATAGCTCCTACCTATCCTGTACAAGCTGTACAGACACTCAATATCAAACTGCAGTAAAGCTCCATGGGGTCTTTCCGTCCTGTCGCGGGTAACCTGCATCTTCACAGGTACTATAATTTCACCGAGTCTCTCGTTGAGACAGTGCCCAAATCGTTACGCCTTTCGTGCGGGTCGGAACTTACCCGACAAGGAATTTCGCTACCTTAGGACCGTTATAGTTACGGCCGCCGTTTACTGGGGCTTCAATTCTGAGCTTCGCCGAAGCTAACCCATCCTCTTAACCTTCCAGCACCGGGCAGGCGTCAGCCCCTATACGTCATCTTTCGATTTAGCAGAGACCTGTGTTTTTGATAAACAGTCGCTTGGGCCTATTCACTGCGGCTGACCAAATGGTCAGCACCCCTTCTCCCGAAGTTACGGGGTCATTTTGCCGAGTTCCTTAACGAGAGTTCTCTCGCACACCTTAGGATTCTCTCCTCGACTACCTGTGTCGGTTTGCGGTACGGGCTGTTTGTTTCTAACTAGAAGATTTTCTTGACAGTGTGACATCAGGAACTTCGGTACTTAATTTCCCTCCCCATCACAACTTGTCCTTA
>NZ_JAFEMV010000014.1 GCF_016892605.1 Desemzia sp. RIT 804 | reverse complement strand
GGTTTACTACTTTTTATGAGAGTTTGATCCTGGCTCAGGACGAACGCTGGCGGCGTGCCTAATACATGCAAGTCGAACGCTTCTTATCGGTGCTTGCACCGGTAAGAAGAGTGGCGGACGGGTGAGTAACACGTGGGTAACCTACCTACAAGCGGGGGATAACATTCGGAAACGGATGCTAATACCGCATAGATCTTCATGCCTCCTGGCACGAAGAAGAAAGACGGCTTCGGCTGTCACTTGTAGATGGACCCGCGGCGCATTAGTTAGTTGGTGAGGTAATGGCTCACCAAGACGATGATGCGTAGCCGACCTGAGAGGGTGATCGGCCACACTGGGACTGAGACACGGCCCAGACTCCTACGGGAGGCAGCAGTAGGGAATCTTCCGCAATGGACGAAAGTCTGACGGAGCAACGCCGCGTGAGTGAAGAAGGTTTTCGGATCGTAAAACTCTGTTGTTAGAGAAGAACAAGGATGAGAGTAACTGTTCATCCCTTGACGGTATCTAACCAGAAAGCCATGGCTAACTACGTGCCAGCAGCCGCGGTAATACGTAGATGGCAAGCGTTGTCCGGATTTATTGGGCGTAAAGCGAGCGCAGGCGGTTCTTTAAGTCTGATGTGAAAGCCCCTGGCTCAACCAGGGAGGGTCATTGGAAACTGGAGAACTTGAGTGCAGAAGAGGAAAGTGGAATTCCATGTGTAGCGGTGAAATGCGTAGATATATGGAGGAACACCAGTGGCGAAGGCGACTTTCTGGTCTGTAACTGACGCTGAGGCTCGAAAGCATGGGGAGCAAACAGGATTAGATACCCTGGTAGTCCATGCCGTAAACGATGAGTGCTAAGTGTTGGAGGGTTTCCGCCCTTCAGTGCTGCAGCTAACGCATTAAGCACTCCGCCTGGGGAGTACGACCGCAAGGTTGAAACTCAAAGGAATTGACGGGGGCCCGCACAAGCGGTGGAGCATGTGGTTTAATTCGAAGCAACGCGAAGAACCTTACCAGGTCTTGACATCCTTTGACCACTCTAGAGATAGAGCTTTCCCTTCGGGGACAAAGTGACAGGTGGTGCATGGTTGTCGTCAGCTCGTGTCGTGAGATGTTGGGTTAAGTCCCGCAACGAGCGCAACCCTTATTATTAGTTGCCAGCATTCAGTTGGGCACTCTAGTGAGACTGCCGGTGATAAACCGGAGGAAGGTGGGGATGACGTCAAATCATCATGCCCCTTATGACCTGGGCTACACACGTGCTACAATGGATGGTACAACGAGTCGCAAGGTCGCGAGGCCAAGCTAATCTCTTAAAGCCATTCTCAGTTCGGATTGTAGGCTGCAATTCGCCTACATGAAGCCGGAATCGCTAGTAATCGCGGATCAGAACGCCGCGGTGAATACGTTCCCGGGCCTTGTACACACCGCCCGTCACACCACGAGAGTTTGTAACACCCAAAGTCGGTGAGGTAACCTTCGGGAGCCAGCCGCCTAAGGTGGGACAGATAATTGGGGTGAAGTCGTAACAAGGTAGCCGTATCGGAAGGTGCGGCTGGATCACCTCCTTTCTAAGGAATTAACGGAATCCTACACGGTTCGCTTTTACTTTGTTTAGTTTTGAGAGGT
>NZ_JAFEMV010000013.1 GCF_016892605.1 Desemzia sp. RIT 804 | reverse complement strand
AGAAGCAAGCATTTGACTCACTTCAAGACTTGTTGCTTGGACGTGCATATCCAGCAGCACGCATTCCTTAGCCTCCTGTGTCCCTCCATTGTTCAAACAAAACAAACAGGTACAGGAATATCAACCTGTTGGCCATCGCTTACGCCGTTCGGCCTCAGCTTAGGTCCCGACTAACCCTGGGAGGACGAGCCTTCCCCAGGAAACCTTAGTCATTCGGTGGACGGGATTCTCACCCGTCTTTCGCTACTCATACCGGCATTCTCACTTCTAAGCGCTCCACTAGTCCTCACGATCTAGCTTCAACGCCCTTAGAACGCTCTCCTACCATAGAACCAATGGTTCTATCCACAGTTTCGGTGTTATGTTTAGCCCCGGTAAATTTTCGGCGCAGGGTCACTCGACTAGTGAGCTATTACGCACTCTTTAAATGATGGCTGCTTCTAAGCCAACATCCTAGTTGTCTAAGCAACCCCACATCCTTTTCCACTTAACATAAACTTTGGGACCTTAACTGGTGGTCTGGGCTGTTTCCCTTTCGACTACGGATCTTATCACTCGCAGTCTGACTCCCGGACATGAATCAATGGCATTCGGAGTTTATCAGAATTCGGTACCCCGATAAGGGGCCCTAGTTCAAACAGTTGCTCTACCTCCATGATTCTAAATTCCGAGGCTAGCCCTAAAGCTATTTCGGAGAGAACCAGCTATCTCCAAGTTCGATTGGAATTTCTCCGCTACCCACACCTCATCCCCGCATTTTTCAACATACGTGGGTTCGGTCCTCCAGTGCGTTTTACCGCACCTTCAACCTGGACATGGGTAGGTCACCTGGTTTCGGGTCTACGACCACATACTCAGACGCCCTATTCAGACTCGCTTTCGCTACGGCTCCGTCTTATCAACTTAACCTCGCATGTAATCGTAACTCGCCGGTTCATTCTACAAAAGGCACGCTATCACCCATTAACGGGCTCTAACTATTTGTAAGCACACGGTTTCAGGTGCTATTTCACTCCCCTTCCGGGGTTCTTTTCACCTTTCCCTCACGGTACTGGTTCACTATCGGTCACTAGAGAGTATTTAGCCTTGGGAGATGGTCCTCCCGGATTCCGACGGAATTTCTCGTGTTCCGCCGTACTCAGGATACTGAACAGAGTGAGCGTCGTTTCAAATACAGGGCTTTTACCTTCTTCGGCGGTCCTTTCCAGGACGCTTCTTCTACAACGTTCATTTATGACTCTATGTGTTCAGTCCTACAACCCCAGAAAGCAAGCTTTCTGGTTTGGGCTCTTCCCGTTTCGCTCGCCGCTACTAAGGGAATCGAATTTTCTTTCTCTTCCTGCAGGTACTTAGATGTTTCAGTTCTCTGCGTCTACCTCTACTAACCTATGTATTCAGTCAGCAGTAACATCCTATTAAAGATGCTGGGTTCCCCCATTCGGAAATCTCTGGATCAAAGCTTACTTACAGCTCCCCAAAGCATATCGGAGTTCGTCCCGTCCTTCATCGGCTTCTAGTGCCAAGGCATCCACCGTGCGCCCTTAGTAACTTAACCTATCATTACTAATTGTGTGGCAACTTACGTTGCCTGTTTTATCTTACGATAAGAACATTAAAAAACTCTTTTAAACGCGGTGTGTTTCTCGGTTTCTTACTTCAATGTTTCTATTAGACAATATCCAGTTTTCAAAGAACAATATT
>NZ_JAFEMV010000012.1 GCF_016892605.1 Desemzia sp. RIT 804 | reverse complement strand
TGATATATAAATGTTAAACTTTTAAAAGAAAAATAATTCAGGCTACTGTACAAATAATATCTTTTCTCAATTATATGTTGTTTCGTAGAGAAAATAAGTAGAAAAGTACATCTGAGGACTGATGGAGTAATCCTTCTTTCTATTGTATGATTTCAATATCATAGAATAGAAAGAAGGATTACAATATGCAAATCACAATATCAGGACTTATATTAATACCACTATTTCTTTTAACAATATTTTACATAATGAGAAATAAAAATGGAAGCATGACTACTGTCTACCAAAAAGTAACGGTCATTTCTTTTGTTTTTTATTGTTATTCAGTTCTTTACTTAACCTTCTTTCCATTTCAAATCCAAACGGGGGTGTATGCAAACCAAACCAATTGGTTAAGTCGCATTAATTTTGATCCGGTATTGGATTTGTCAGCTCTTCCCAACCTAATAATGTTGGCTCCATTATCGGTCTATTATTATCTAATGAAAAAGGATACTTCTTTTTTTAAAGCAGTACGACTAGGTTTTTGTGTGAGTTTTGGAATTGAATTTTTCCAATTTTTGTCTAACTACTTTTTAGGCGGGTGGCGAGGGGCCGATGTAGCTGATATAGTGGTAAATACATTAGGAGCAGCATTTGGTTATTTACTTGTAAAAGCGGTAGTCAATAAAGAAACAACATTTCCTTTATTTGAGAAGTTTAAACTGTATTCTTAAAAAGTATAAAGCCTTTCTATCAACCAAAAAAATTAATTGGATGATAATTGGCTTTTTTTATTTGTTACTTAACTTCATTCCCATAAACAGAGTGAAAAGTATTATATTTGTATTAACATCTAGCTTTCAAAATGGAGTACTATTAAAAGTAGTATTCATTCGAAACCGCAATAAAATAAGTGAAAAGCTAGCGATTTTGAGTACAGTTTGTACGCTGACAGAAACGAAAATTATCCGCATTTATCTGATGCGCGGGGACATTAAAGTCTTTTTTTAAAGCTACAAAAATTTCTCCTGAAATTACAGAAAGAATTTCAAAGAAAATCTTACGGTTTGCTTATTAGCTATATCACCATTGTATTGTCACTATATATCATATTATCCAGTAAAATTGTTGTAGCACGGATGGCCGTACACTTGGTGGGATGTTTTATAATCTTCGTGGAAATAACTGAACTGCGCATGATCAGCTTCCCTACACCAATTAAACAGGCTTCTTGAGGATGTGTTAGAAAAGACGAATAAGAAGTTCAAAAAACTAATCATCAGTCAACTACAACAATAGTTTGCAGAATTACTTAGTTATATCAGGGCATACTTGCCTAATTTGGACTATGTAGCTTTAGTAAACAAAGAATGAAATAAATGTTCAAGAAGTTGATTAAGTAAACGAGCCATTGGTTTATTTCAAAAAGTAGTCATCTATGATAAACGTAAAAACAAGATTCTATGAGTAGTAAGGTTTCGTATTGGTATTTTTATGTTGTGTAATATGGAGATAACTGCTGATTATTTCAATAATAGAGTATAAAGAGATTTAAATGATGGATGAAATAGGTCTCAACAAGTGTTAGTACCATTAAAAATTTTTATGTAAAGAAAATAAAGGAAACCTAGACAGATAGAAGAACAGAATAGACGATGGGGTAGTTACATTAAATGCAATAAATAATGTGTTGATAAAAATGTAAATTAACATTAATCGTTAGGATTGCATTCGTTTATGCTAAAGATGCATATGCTTATTTTATGGGTTTGTTTTTGGGTTTCTTAACGGCAGATATTCTTACTATAAACCATGGATTAGTTATTTCTTTTATCACCACTGTTCAGGTTGTTCTATTCTTTATACTGTTTTTAGTAGTAATAGTAATATTTCTATAGGCAGTTCCCAGTCTTAGTTTAAAGTAAATATAATATATTTAATAATAATCATTGATGTTGATGTTTGTGGAAGATATTTGTAGCATAATAAAAGTACAGAGTTCTGCTTAGAGATATAACCCTATTATAGTGAGATTATATAGGCTTTCAACTTATATATGGATCGAGTAGTTAATTACATTATTTTAACGATTTGAATAATAGAAAAATGGACTAGCATAATGTATTTTTACTACTTAAAATGTATATTTAAACTACTGGAAACTAAATTCCTGAGGGCATTTCCGCTTGTCATTAAAGTATTATAGTGATTGGTTATTTTGACCGTTTAAAATAATCAACAAAAAGTGTTGACGAAGTTTTTAATCCCTGTTATAATAAAATACGTTGCTGAGGGAGTTATAAAAACCTTTCGCAACAAACAAAAAAATAATTTCAAAAAGTTGTTGACACCAAGTCGCTACTCTGATATTATTAAGAAGTTGTCACAGCGACAACGCAAAA
>NZ_JAFEMV010000011.1 GCF_016892605.1 Desemzia sp. RIT 804 | reverse complement strand
GCTCCACTCTTTCCCTTCAAAGTCCGTAGTGACGTACTTTTCACGTGTTTTTTGCCCTTTTTTCCCAATTTGCCATTTCATTTCAACACCCTGGTCTTGAAGATTCTCCAGGAATTCATTCATATTGGACGAATTGTCCCGGGAAATTTGAACCTTTTCTTTGACCTTATCCCGTTCGTATTGCATACCTGTCTGTTCATACGCCTTCATTTCGCTCTTATAGACATTATTTTCAACGTAATTCAACGGTGTGAGGTCGTATTTGGTGGAAATTTCGTCATTAATCTCCTGGAGATCATAAATATCGGCAATTTTAATATCCATTTTGGTGCCGTCATTAAAGTCAACGGAGTTGATCAAAATATGATTGTGCAAATTGTCCTGGTCTGTATGGGTAGCCATGAAAATCTCTCTATTTGGGTATTTTTCAGCTAACTTTTCGATAAATTCTTTTCCCAGTTGGTGACTTTGCTGGGGCGTTAACTTGTCCGCTTCGTCAAACGATTGGACTAAGTGAAACCCTTGTCTGCCAGTAGTTTTGGAAAACATTTCCCTGGTAACTTGCATTTGCTTTCTAGCGCTGGCGTAATCATCAGAACATAAATACCCACTCTGCAGATCGGACTCTAATTTGCCGTTTCTGGCCACGTAGTTAATCGTAGCGCCCGCATTCTTCGTTGCACTGGCTATCTTGATAATTGCTCCCAAAGTTCGTCTAGCCCCTTTCTAATGCCATCCAGCTGTTGCTCCATGCCTTTTAGTTCGTCAGCTCGATACAGATTCTTATTTGTATTGACCCAACGCACCATTTGATTCAAATTCGAATTATAGTAACGCAGTTGCCTGGCAATCTCTAAAGCTCCCTCTCGCTCAATGCGAGGAGACTTTAGTCGCTTGCCTTTTACCTTGCTTTTTGCAAAAGCCGGCACCGTCATTCCCACACTAGCAGCTGACGCTTCTAGTTGTTTGAATTCCTGTTCGCTGACTCGAAATTTAATCTGTCGATTCTCTTTTCTCGTTTCGCTCACTCTCTTTTCACCTCGTCCAAACGCTCCTTATTCAGTCGCCTTTTCCCTCACAGAAAAGAGCTGTTGTTTTTCCATTTTTGAGAGAGGAATTCCTAACGGTCTCCTCTCTCAAAAATTCCAAAACAACCTGGTATTTATGTTGCTTATAATACTTCCTTTGGCGTCGTATTACAAGCAACATAAATACCAGAACTAAAACAGGCTAGGAGTTTGGTACCCAAACTCCCCCTGTTGAGAGGTGCTGCGCTCCCCTCAAACTCCCCAAGCGTTGTTGGAAAAAAAGCACACGTTCCGTCTGTTTTTTCCAACAAAAAAAGAGCAACTTTCGTTCCTCTTTTTAAAGACAAAATATTCCATTCAAAAATCAGTTTTTCAACTTTTTTTTGAATGGAATATTTTTCTAAAAACGAAAAAGAGAAAATTAGCTTATGCTTTTTTTCTTTTTCCTTCAGATCAATTTCCTTCAAACCATCCACGATTCCTTACAAATAATATTTCTCCATATTCCAGTTAATTTGAATGAATTTATCCATTTTTTCTAAAATGATTCTTGCTTTTTCCTCGTAGGTCATACCTATTCCTCCTTAATTTTCCAACCAGTTGAATAATGGGACGTTGTTTGAATCTGGCTTATGTTTGACGGGATAAAAGTTGTTATATATTTCAATGTGAACCACGTTACGTCCACGCTTTCCAACGTTCATGTGCAAGTCCATATCTTCAATGTTTAAGTTGATTTCGTCAATAGCAGGGTTTAACACATTTTTTCTAAAATCAGACCAAGAATAGCTTTCTGGTGCACTTAATTTCATTTTCAACTCTTCAGGAGAACCTTTTAATACAGGGCAAGTTCGCCCTTTATCTTTATTGGCTTCACGCATTAATTTATACAATCGGATCGAATATTTGCTATCAAGTTTGACTGTATCAAAGAGCAAATATTGTGTATAGTTTCCGGTATTTCGCAAGTCTAGTAAAAAAGGCACAAATTTTTCGCTAATTAAAATTTCTACTTGTCCGTTTTCGTGAAATGTAGGTTCGCTTATCCAACCAGTAACTGTGATAGAGCGACCTTTATCCCCGTGCCCTAGTATCATCACTTCTTTTCTTCGAAGCTCTCTTAAATTTTCTGATATTTGGTTATACACTTGCCCTGACCGTTTTAGGTTAAGTACTTTCGCTATCTCATATAGACTTGTATGTATGACATTAAAGGATTTGTCCTCTGGCTTTATAAGGGAAATTAAAAAGTCCATAATTTTCAGCTCTCGAGCACTTAAATCATAGTCAGCTTTTACTATCAAATCGTTATGTTGAGCAACAAACATCCCCCTTTGTTCTACCAAATCATCATTAAAATTGCGGTCAGACCTAAATAGCTCATTCGCCATAAAAAGCACCCCTTTCTTATCTTTAATAAGAGTATATAATAATAAAAGAGCTTATTCAATAGCTATATAACTTTTTACTCCTGTAAGGTGTACTTTTTACTCCTGTAAGGTGTACTTTTTACTCCTGTAAGGTGTACTTTTTACTCCTGTAAGGTGTACTTTTTACTCCTTTATAGGTCCGTTTAAAGTTGCGGTTAAAGCATTCCTTCCTCCCTAAGTATTATAAGTATTATTAAAGTATTATATAAAGTATTAAAAGAGCTTTTTGTGTTTAATTATTTTACAAAGATTAAACACAAAAAAAGAAAAAAAGGAAACCTTGCTGACGCAAGCCAAAAGAATTATAAAAAGATTCAAAAAGGAAACCTTGCTCCGCAAGCTTTTAAGAACATTTTTAAAGATCAAAACCGTTGGCAAGCAAGCTTTATGGATAGAGTCTGCTGATAATACCTGCTCCTTCCTCGTTACTTTTCCTAAAAATGATATTTGGTTTAAAGCTCACTTCGTTCGGTCAGGGCAAGCCCTAACAACCAAAGGCAGATAAAACGGATAGAACAACGTACAGGAATAAATCTCTTTTCCTAACGCTATATTAAAGAGAAAGGTGATATACTTGTACGGCTGTCACCTTTTCAAGCTGAAATATTCAGCAAGGAAGGAGGCTTTGTTATGAATTACCTTTTTGACGTCTTACTTGGGATCCTGATTAATGTAATTGCCCATTACATTAATAAATGGCTAGATTCTAAGGACAACCAAGACAGCTAGCCTGCCCGTAAATAAAAATACGAAAAAAAAAAGACCAGTGGGTTGCCCCCCGCTGGTCTTTGGCTTTGTTTTGATTACCTTTTTGTAGTTTTATTATCGCACAGATCCTATTAAAATCAAGAGATTACACATAAAATGAAAATTTGATACGTAAACGAAAAAAGGCTTTATATTAAGATTTTTAAAATATCTATATATAATGCGGACTATCGCGCAGAATGAGCTCTGCATATCCCAAATAAGAGCTATAAAAATAGCGTAACGTAATATATTTAAAAAAAAACATATTAGTGTTAAAGTAATTGTATAGTGTAGTATTTTTCTTAATCTCGACAAAATAAGGAGAGATAATTAATGTTAAAATATATAGCAGCTAGCGGAATTGCTCTTAGTGTTCTATATTTCATATCAGAACTAGGTGTCAACGCACTTGGGGATATGTTAAGGACTAAAAGAGAAGCAGGAGTTCCAATAAAAATCCAATTAATGAATGCAATAAAAAACAGACAAGGATAAATTCCTTGTCTGTTTTTTATTGCATTCATTAATTTATTGTACACCACTGGAGACAACTCTCCATGGGCTTGTTCCAATTACCCATTTATATCCTTTTTTAGCATTAGCATTACTTAGTGCGGCTTTCATACCGTAGTAAATCGGCGCGTCAAAAGGAAGACCAACGGATTTACCATAAATTTGCATAGCTGTTACAGCTGCGCTACCACCATATTTCCATACTTTTACAAGTGCGGAATTAACTTTTAAAGAGTAACGGGTTTCTTTACCAACTTTATATTTAGTTAGAGATGTGGTTCCAGCCAGAACCTGAAAATCACCTTTCTCCATTTCTTGTTTATATTGTTCTTCTCCTAAAATACCTCGTACATCTACTCCTTGTTCTTCTGCAGTAGCTAAGTAGTCAGAGTAAGAGAAGGGTAAGTATTCTACCTCTGTTATTTCAGAGTCTGAAGTAGAGTCTTCAGTATCCAGAATAACATCTTCAGTAATAGTTACACCTGGATCTTCACTGGCATAGACATATGTACCTGTACTAATAAGTGGACTTGCTCCTAAAATTAACGCAGTAGCTAAACACACTAATTTTGACTTCTTGATCATTGTATTCACTCCTAATAATTTTATTTTGGTGCACCTACATTAGAACAAAATAAATAACGATTGTAAACGTTAATTTTTATAATGTTTTTAAGACCCCATATTTTTTTGGATACCTTTTCATAAATAAATGGTACACCTAAATTTTATAAGGCTCAACTTCAGTAACAAATTCTCCATCTTCATCTCGAATCAAATTTTCTTTAAAAATTAAAAAATGGGGATCCTCGACTACAATCTCTTTTGAATAACGTAATTCTGGGTTGTTTTGAGAAATAAAATCACCAGAAATGCTGTCAAGACAGAGTTTAAAGTCCCCTATCTTAGATTCTGGATACAAAAAATCGTTTATAAAAAAAGCAAAAACGCCAGTAGTAAAATCCATGGTTATCCTCTCCTTTTTTCTTTTATGGGTATAAACCAAGCATTAAAACGTCTTGTAAATAAAAATAAAGCACTTTTAAGCAATTTTAATAGATGATATTCATATTTGGGTATGCACTTTTTTAAAACGCCTTAAAACGCAAAATTTTACGTATTAAAGCTATGCTTATCCAGGATAAAAATAATTTTCAATAGTGGTAAATCGTTTTTTATAACGTTCTCTTACTTCTGGATCAGATAAATCGTTTATTTTATCCTGGTAAGTCGCTATCCAGTCGGGTGTAATGGTTTCAACTGCTAAGTCTTCAGCTATGTATTTCTGGTCGTTTGCTACGTCTATAGCACTGTCTAGCTCCTTAACTAGCTCTTTTTGTTCTTTAACGACAGCTTGATCCGCTGAAATACTTGCAATTTTTTGTCCGAAAGGAAGACGTGATTGTGTAGAAAACCCCAACAGAACGATCATACATGAGCAAACCACTATAGCAGAAAAAGAAACCGCCAGGAGTCGTTTCAAAGCTCCTGATTGCCAAAAATCCTTTAGAAATAAAAACCAAGCACCATAGAGCGCAAATACTAAAATACATACGATTGCCACGGGTAAAAGCTGCCAAAATAGTTTCAAAAAAAATAATTTCATAGGCTATAACTCCATGAAGAACTTTACAGAACCAACGATTAAGCCAATAGTAGCAATAAAAATGCCGGAAATGGCTAAATTGTTCAACCAAAAGGTTCTTTTTTCTCTATCGGCTGTTTGCTGGGCGGTATTTAATGCCTGGTTCAATGCTGATTTGTATTTTGGAAAATGCTTATTAACGGCGGTCTGTAAGGTTTTCTCAATTTTTTCTGGCGAATACTCGCTCAAATCGATCACGGCTTGTTTTTTCCAGGCTTTGTTTTGATTAATCATTTTTTGAATGATATTGGCTCTTCTTTTGTCTTCAGCTACATTGAGTTCAATTTGTTGGTTATAGGCTTGGACCGAAGTCTCGACTAATTTTTCGAGCTTCTTCACGCTGTTGCTCAAGTCTTCTGTCTTCTTCTTGTTTAGCTCGTTCTCTTTCTGCAGTTTCTCGTACGCTATCAGTAAGTCCTCGTAGTCTTTCGGCTCTGCTTGAATCGTATTCGTTGGTACTTTCTTGTCCCAAGATGGCATGTTCGATTGATTCCCCCTTAAATTCTGCTCCTAATTTCCTTGCGGAAAA
>NZ_JAFEMV010000010.1 GCF_016892605.1 Desemzia sp. RIT 804 | reverse complement strand
ATACCGATTTAATTATTGGTTTATAAATAGTAAAATTGTGGTTTGGGGAAGTACTCAAGTGGCTGAAGAGGCGCCCCTGCTAAGGGTGTAGGTCGTTAACGCGGCGCGAGGGTTCAAATCCCTCCTTCTCCGTTAGTTTTAGCACCAATCCATAATTCTTAACATTATCCAGGCCCGTTGGTCAAGCGGTTAAGACACTGCCCTTTCACGGCGGTAACACGGGTTCGAATCCCGTACGGGTCATGAGGTTTTGAACCTAACTTAAAAAATAAACATTTGTTTATGTCGGAGGATTACCCAAGTCCGGCTGAAGGGAACGGTCTTGAAAACCGTCAGGTGTGTAAAAGCACGCAAGGGTTCGAATCCCTTATCCTCCTTTTGCAATGGCTGTTGCTGCTTTAGCTGCTTACAGACATTGTACACTTGAGCACAGCTCACAGTGTTTTCTTATTATTATCGCGGGGTAGAGCAGTTGGCAGCTCGTCGGGCTCATAACCCGGAGGTCGCAGGTTCGAGTCCTGCCCCCGCAATATTGCAGAAATGCAATGAATAAAATTTAAGCTAGACTGGTCTCGTGGTGTAGGGGTTAACATGTCTGCCTGTCACGCAGAAGATCGCGGGTTCGATTCCCGTCGAGACCGTTTCAATTGAATATTTGGCCCGGTAGCTCAGTTGGTAGAGCACTTGATTGAAGCTCAAGGTGTCGGCAGTTCGACTCTGTCCCGGGCCATAACTAAAATGCGGGTGTAGTTTAGTGGTAAAACCTCAGCCTTCCAAGCTGATGATGGGAGTTCGATTCTCCTCACCCGCTCTTTTTTTATGTCTTTTGGGCCTATAGCTCAGCTGGTTAGAGCGCACGCCTGATAAGCGTGAGGTCGATGGTTCGAGTCCATTTAGGCCCATATACTTCTTAGTAAAAAAATTATTAATCAGGCCCGTTGGTCAAGCGGTTAAGACACTGCCCTTTCACGGCGGTAACACGGGTTCGAATCCCGTACGGGTCATAAATAATTCAATTCAAAAAAATAGAGTAATGTATGTTTTAACTAACCTACATTACTCTATTTTTTTGCTATTTTTTGCAACTCTGATGATGTTTTATGGTGCTACTATTATGGTTCTTCATTATATAACGTTGGCAGAAAGTCTGAGCTACTTAAACACCAACTTCTAGAAACTCCTTCAGTGCTTTCTTTACCAATGCTATAAAATAGATAGTCGCTATTATGAGTGCTCAAGATACTAAAAAAGAGGACCCGTTTATATGTGGATCCCCTTTTTTAGTATCATTTAAAGTAGATAAAAATATAAGCTCTCAATTAGAGCGAAAGTAAATAGATAGAAGATTTGAAAAATACAAATTGTTTTTAAACGAAATCCTTTTGAACTTTTTTCTTCTATAGGATGAAATAATTTTACAAAACGAAGAGTAAAAGGGACAGTGAGTAAAAGCAACCATAGTAAGTATTGGAAAGATGTATATAAGAAAAGGATGCTTGTGATATAAGTCAGAGCAACTAATAAAAGAATCAATGATGAGCGGTTTTTATTTTTTTGCTGAGTTGATACAGGTTGTAGGAAATACTTACCTAATTCAATACACAGATTTAATAGAATTAAAGGAATACTCCATTTGAATAACTCTAAGGGAACAAATAGAATTTGAACAAAGAAACTTAAATAAGTTAAAATGCCGCCTTTGAAAAAGCTGAGTATTGCAATCGAGATACCTGCTAAGTTAAATAGTTTAAGAGTGTATTGGAAATGGATCATTAAACTATACAGTATAATTAGTATGGAGACTAGATAATTAGAAGAAAAACTAATAGTAGCAATAATAGCTATATTCAGTAGTTCCAGCACTAATATTTTTGGTGTAATAGCTTGTTTAGAAAACAAAAGATACTTGGAAAAATAATTTTCAATATAGTAATTAATAAACAAGAAGCCATACAATAGTAGAAAAATTGTCCAGTTAAGCGATGTATACTGTAAGGCATAAATCGTTCCTAACATTAAATAACTAGCAGGAATAAGTAAGACTAATACTACAGGGTTATACAGTATCTTTTTGAGTGTGTCTTTAATATGTATCAATAGAAAATCTCCTTTCTTCTATTTCTTATCTATCATACCAAAAATTAAAATTACATAAAGAAAAATTTTCTTGAATGGCTAAAGTCGTATCATTTTTTTATAAATTGTGATAAACTGTATGAGGTTTGCAAAAGGATTCCCGATAGGATTCACTTTTAGTAGTGGAGAAGCCTTGTAACCGAAAAAACAAAGGGGGATATCTAATGTCAGAAAGAAAATTATTCACATCCGAGTCCGTATCAGAAGGACATCCGGATAAA
The DNA here is from genome assembly GCF_016892605.1 of Desemzia sp. RIT 804. Classification (GTDB taxonomy): domain Bacteria; phylum Bacillota; class Bacilli; order Lactobacillales; family Carnobacteriaceae; genus Desemzia. The sequence continues at coordinate 4,745 of NZ_JAFEMV010000010.1, read as the reverse complement.
ATTGCTGATCAAATTAGTGATGCAATTCTTGATGCCATTTTAGAAAAAGATTCAACGGCTCGAGTAGCTTGCGAGACTATTGTTACTACAGGATTGGTTTTAGTAGCAGGAGAGATATCAACATCAGCGTATGTTGATATTCAAAAAATTGTCCGCGACACAGTACGAGACATAGGCTATACAAGAGCAAAGTATGGTTTTGATGCTGAAACATGTGGCGTACTTGTAGCAATTGACGAACAATCTGGAGATATTGCTCAAGGGGTCAATGATTCAGTTGAGTCTAGAGATCTAGATGATGATGAATTGAATCAAATCGGTGCTGGAGATCAAGGATTAATGTTTGGTTTTGCTATAAACGAAACACCTGAACTGATGCCGTTGCCTATTTCATTAAGCCATCGTTTAACGAGAAGAATTGCTTATTTGCGTAAAAATAAAGATATCATGTATCTGAGACCAGATGCTAAAGCGCAAGTAACGGTTGAGTATGATGAAGCTGGAAAACCGGCTCGCGTCGATACAGTCGTTATTAGTACTCAACATGCTCCAGAAGTAGCTTATGAACAATTGAAACAAGATATGATCGAACAGGTTATCAAACATGAAATACCAGAAGATTTATTGGATGAAGATACAAAATACTTTATTAATCCTACTGGTCGGTTTGTTATCGGAGGTCCTCAAGGAGATGCTGGATTAACTGGACGTAAAATTATTGTGGATACTTATGGAGGATATGCACGTCATGGTGGCGGAGCATTTTCTGGTAAAGATCCTACAAAAGTTGATCGTTCAGCAAGTTATGCTGCACGCTACATTGCGAAAAACATTGTAGCTGCTGGTTTAGCAGATAAATGCGAAGTCCAACTAGCTTACGCCATTGGAGTAGCACAACCAGTATCTATCTCAGTAGATACCTTTGATACAAGCGAAGTTTCTGAATCAGCTCTAATTGAAGCTGTCCGTGCTAATTTTGACTTGAGACCTGCAGGAATTATTCAAATGCTTGATCTACAAAGACCTATCTACAAGCAAACTGCAGCTTATGGACACTTTGGTAGAACGGATATTGATCTGCCTTGGGAAAAAACAGATAAAGTTGAAGTACTAAAAGCATTATTAGATAAATAAAAAAATCGTTAGGACAAAATAAAAATTGTCCTAACGATTTTTTTAGCGTTTTTCGATAGCTAGTAAAAAAGGTGGAGAGTTTTGTTGATTGATAAAACCATATCGTAATACAGAGTACTCTTTTTGTGGTAAATGAGAAGCAAAGTCTAGCACAGCTTCTTTTTCTTCCTCACCACCTTGGTGGCCGTAATAAACGACTACGATCAATAGTGCTCCTTTTCTTAACATAGGAAGTAAAGTTTCGATGGCTTTTAAGGTAGTATGGCTTTTAGTAATGATCGATTTATCGCTTTTTGGTAAATACCCAAGATTAAAAATCGCTCCAGCTAGAGGTATATTTGCTTCTAAAATGTCGCCGACTGTCTCATGTCCCTGATGATACAATTCAACTTGCGGAAGCAAGCTGGTATAGAGTAATTTTTCTGTTGTTTGTTGAATCGCTTTTTCTTGGACATCGAAGCCATAGACTTTGCCATAAGGTCCGACTAATTTAGCAAGCAAGACCGTGTCATCTCCATTTCCAATGGTTGCATCTACGACTATGTCACCTGGACTAATAGTGTTTTTTAGTAATGTATGACTGAATCGCAAAGCATTTTCAATCAAAATGTTCACTCCTATAACTTAGTTTTCTTATTAAATGTATTTCTCCACTTAGGATACATACCAATAGCGAAGGCTAGCCAAGCTGCTCCGACTGAAAAACCACCTATAACATCTGTAGAAAAATGAACTCCTATATAAATTCGGCTGAGGCCAACAATAAAAATCAATAAAGCTCCTATGAAAAATAGGCTGTTACGGTATATTTTATGGTTTATTTTTTTTGTTAAAAGAAATAGTATAGCACCATAACAAATCATTGCCCCCATAGAATGACCACTGGGGAAGGAGTAACCACCCTGTTCCACTAAATGTTCTACTAGCGGTCGAGAACGATGAAATATCAATTTCAGGCCTTGATTTAATAAAACTGATCCTACAAGTGATTGTATCACTAACCACAGGGCAGCTTGATAGTCTTTAAACTTCCAAATCAAAAATGTACTAGTAAATAATATACTGACAGCGATATAATATATATCACCAAAATCAGTAATTGCCACAAAAAAAGCAGTTAAAGCTGGATTTCTGAGAGATAAAACAGGATTACCAATCCACTGGTCAAAATTGTTGATCCAGTTCTCATTGATAAGTGCGCACATGACTATGACTATAAAAGGTATCAGCAAAACTATACTCCATTGATACCAAGAAAAACGATTTATAAAAGGAGATTCTTTATTGGGTTCCATAAATTTCCTACTTTCTATTTTGACTAATACTATGCAATTATATAGTTTATCACAAGACAGGAAAAACAGTTCACTAAAAGTTCTCATTTTCTAACATAGGTAACAAGGACAAAGTCAATACTAACAAGATATAAGAACAGTGTTAATTGATTACAGTCATGTGACAATTGTTAAATTTACTGCAACTTGATTTATAAGTGTTTCACTTATAAATTTTTATCGTTATAATTAGCTTAACTATAGAAAACAAGCACTTATTCATTTATTTATTAGGAGGGACCTACACTTTGGTGATAACTAGAAAAGAGAGAATCTCATTGTTGGAAAAAGAGAGAACAATGCAAAAAATGAAATGTTCCAATGCAAATCTTAAAAGAGGCACTGCACTGTTTAGTACGTCTTTATTGGTAGGTTTACTAGCATTTCCTACATATACTGAAACCGTTGAGGCAACTGAACTGGACAAAGATCAATTAGTATCAAACGAGGCAGAAAAAGATATTGAGGTTGTTGAAGGAGAAACTGTAGCTGTTGAAACTGAGGCAAATGATGAACTAGAAGACGGCAACAACGATAATTTGTCGGAAGAAAAAGAAATCGAGAAAGAACAAAAGATAAAAGAATTTAAAAAATTGGTTTCTCAAGAAATTTTTGACGCTATTACTTTTGAAGGATTATCTTTAGAAGATGTAGATCAACTAATCGATAATGCTTTATTGTCTGCTGAAGAATCTGGAACTTTAGAAATTGAAACAGAAGTTGCTATTGAGACAGAATTAGCGACTGAGGAAGAGACTATTCTAGAAGAAGTAGCTACAGAAGTCCAAGTAGAAACTTCAGAAGCTGTAGAAGAAACTGAAACAGCTGTAGAGGTTGTAGAAAGTTCTGCTTCAACATTTGAAGCAGAACTTGTAGAAGAGAACTCTGGAACAGAAGAAGCTAATGAAATCGAAGAGACAGAAGAAATGGCTGAAACAGCAGAAACAGAAGCAGTATCAGAAGTGATAGAAGAAGTCGAAGAAGAAAAAATACCAACAGAAGTAATTGAAGATTCTGCGATAGAAGAAGCTGTTGAGATAGAAGAAACTGTATCAGAAGAGCAAGTAGTTGAAGTAGAAGCACAAGTAGAAGCTTCTAAAGCAACAACTATGATGGCTACTACATCAGCTCCTATTACTAAAGAAACTAAAACAACAGCAGTCACGACTAAAAATGCTGAACCGATTATTTACGTGGTCAAGAGCGGCGATACTTTAAATAAAATTGCAGCAAATTATGGCGTATCCGTAAATGACTTAATGACATGGAACAATATTTCTAATAAAAATGTGATCAAGGTTGGACAACAACTATCTGTAAACCAACAAGCTCCTAAAAAAGAAGAGCTAGAGGAGATCAGCAAGTCACAAACACCAGAACAATTTATCGCATCAGTAGGGGCATTTGCTAGCGAAGTTGCAGCGAAAAACAATCTTTATGCATCAGTGATGATTGCTCAAGCTGGGTTAGAGAGTGGCTGGGGATCAAGCAGTCTTTCTAAAGCGCCAAATAATAATTTGTTTGGTATCAAAGGTTCATATAATGGTGAATCAGTCACTATGTACACTAAAGAATATTCAACAGCAGGTGGATGGATCAACATTCCGCAAAACTTTAAAAAATACCCGTCTTATGCAGAATCTTTCCAAGATAATGCTAATTTACTGAAAAAAGGAACATCGTGGGATCCTAATTTCTATGCAGGTGCATGGGTGAGCAATACATCTAATGTATATGAGGCAACTGCTTGGCTAGAAGGTCGTTACGCTACTGATCCAACTTACGCTGCAAAACTGAATAATTTGATTAAACTATACAATTTAACTCGTTTTGACGTAACGTCATCTGACTCAAATGGGAATACTGGAGACAATGGCAATACAGGAGGTACTCCTTCTACACCAGTAACGCCAAACCCTTCTGAAAATGATAATTCCAACACTGGGACAGGTAATACTAGTCAGTATACGATTCAATCAGGAGATACTCTAACAAGTATTGCTAAAAGATACAATACAACAGTCGCGAATCTGAAATCATTGAACAATTTAAAATCTGACACGATTTATGTGGGGCAAAAATTAACAGTTAACGGAACAGTACAAGAGGAAAGTAAGCCATCAACAGGCGATAACTCCAACTCAGGCAATACTGAGTCAAGTACTACTCAATACACTGTTCAATCAGGTGATACATTAACTGGAATCGCACGTAAGTACAATACGACAGTAGCGAACTTGAAATCGTTGAACAGTCTAAAATCTGATACGATTTATG
>NZ_JAFEMV010000001.1 GCF_016892605.1 Desemzia sp. RIT 804 | reverse complement strand
TTCAACTGTATTATATTATAGAAGTATGTTTGATATGGCGGTATAGCCAAGTGGTAAGGCAGAGGTCTGCAAAACCTTCATCACCGGTTCAAATCCGGTTACCGCCTTATAACTTTACAAAAAGTTAAAATTTGCAATCAATAATCTTGCCGGCGTGGCGGAACTGGTAGACGCGCTGGACTCAAAATCCTGTGCCCGCGAGGGCGTGCCGGTTCGATTCCGGCCGCCGGTATACTATTATAGAAGTGATCTAACATATGATAATGTTGGATCACTTTTTTTTGGATATCTATTTTATGGCGTTGGTAAAGGAATTCCTTCTAGAATCAGGGTTGCTTGGTAAAGCCATGGGAACGCGTGGAGGAAGTGCCCCCAAAAGTTAGAGTGAAAACTAACTTTTGGGGGCCGGCACTGGAGCCAAGGTCTTCACACTTGCATCCTTTACATGGCTACCAGCAACCCCACTTCCTCCAGGAATTTTTAGAAGTTAGTGTTTAGTCAGCTTAGACTTTCTAGCAACATTAGATGATCAAGACATTTTTTATAGAAGCTAGAAAAAATATTTAAACAACAGTATTTAAATAAATAGTTTGTTATACTATGTGTAAGAGAACAAGTAGGAGAGATGATCGTGAATAAACGTTTAGGAAAATGGCAAATTATTGTTGGAAGTTTAATTGTACTTATGGGAATTTTTGCCCTAATTATCCAGCCATTAGTAGCTGTTTTTGTTATTGCTTATGGAGTTTATATAGTATACGTAGGATTTAAAATAAAAAAAGGCAACCATCCATTTCAAAAAAATAAAGACAATAATTAAGAAAAAAGAATTCATTCTATAAAAAGGATGGATTCTTTTTATTTTTAAAAAGGAAGCGCTTTAATAATGGGTGTTTTTCTGTTACTATGGTAGTGTAATCAGGCAAAAGTAACTTTCTTTAGATATTGCTGTTCAACTTTAAAAAGTTAAAATTGAAGTAAGAAAGGATGGGAAAATAGTAGTTTTAGAATGATTTCGAAAAGTTGCAGCAGTATAGTAATGATGATTCCAATAAACTATTAAATGTGAGGAGTGTCGCCGTTGTCAACGAAAGAAAGATTTTTAAAATCAGAAATACGCAAATCGAATCACCTATTTTCTTCGTTACGTTCTATTATCGAAACTTCTATGTACAGCAATAATATTCAATTAGTGACTACACTTGAAGATGCTTATCAATTAGCGCATGATGCTATGAACACCATTGTAACTGACTTAAGTGTTAAGTATCCAGAAAAATTAGGACTTCCTCAAACTGCTAAAGTATTGGTAGAAAATGGAAACAATGTGGTTGGAAGAACTGCTGTGGCTAAAAGGATACAAGGAGAAAATCCTGAAGAAGACAAAAAAATCAAGTCGTTGGTTATGGATGCTGTTTACGATGGGACTAAAACTCCTAGATATAAAACAGCGGCTTATGTGGGGCTGGATCCTGAATTTATGGTAAAAGCTCATTTAACAGTGCCGGAAGGACAAGAAAATAACTTGTATTCCTGGTTATTAAATTTTCAAGTAATAAATGAAGAATATAATGCTATGTATCAATCTTCCACTGAAATCAATGAGGGAGATATCATGATCTACCAAGATGCAAATTGGCACCATCCAGATTATCCATTAGGTTTAGCTTACTTTGACCCAGAGCATAATTGTGCGATCATTCTTGGAATGAATTATTTTGGGGAATTGAAAAAGGCTACGCTTACTCTAGCTTGGAATATTGCTCATAATATTGGTTATGCATCTTGTCATGGAGGGCAAAAAAAATTCACCCTAAAAAACAGCGAAAGCTATGTTTCAGCGTTTTTTGGACTATCAGGTTCAGGTAAATCAACACTTACACATGCTAAACATGACAACAAGTATGGAATTGAAGTCTTACATGACGATGCCTTCATTATCTCTTTGGAAAACGCCTCTTCAATTGCTTTGGAACCAGCTTATTTTGATAAGACACAAGACTATCCAGCTGATCATCCAGAAGTTGAATACTTTGTCAGTGTACAAAATGTAGGAGTCACTCAAGATGAGAATGGAAAAAAAGTTTTATTGACAGAAGATCTAAGAAACGGAAATGGGCGTACGATAAAATCACGCTATTCTACGCCGAATCGTGTAGACAAATTTGATGAACCGATCAATGCTATTTTCTGGATCATGAAAGATGAGTCTTTACCGCCAGTCTTAAAGGTAACAGATCCAGTTTTAGCAACAACATTTGGAGCAACTCTTGCTACAAAGAGAACTACTGCAGAGCGTCTTAAAAAAGGGGTAGATATCAATAAATTAGTTATTGAGCCTTATGCTAACCCATTTAGAGTTTACCCACTGATAGACGATTACAATAATTTTAAATATCTATTCGAGAAAAAAGATACAGATTGCTATATTTTGAATACTGGATTCTTCTTGGATAAGAAAATACCTAAAGAAGTGACTTTAGAAGCAGTAGAAAAAATAGTTGATGGTAGGGGTGAATTTAAGACATTTGGCAATTGTTCCGATATCAGCTATTTAGTAGTAGATGGATTTGAACCAGACTTTTCTAACTCATCTTATACAGCTCTAGTGGATGAAAGAATGAAGATGCGTGGAGAGTATATTCAAGAACAAAATCAAAAAAACACCTTGAATGTATTGCCAAACGAAGCATTGAAAGCTGTTTTAAATTTAATCAAAGAATTTTAGATAATCGCTAAAATAAGAATGAGTCTTTTTAGTTCATTCTTATTTTGTGTAAGAAAAGCAATTCTTACAACAAGAATTGCTTTTCAATTTAATTTTTTTGAGTGAGGAGGAACATACATGTCAGGCAGAACGATTGAAATTACAGAAACAGTTCTCAGAGATGCTCACCAAAGTTTGATGGCCACTCGAATGTCCACGGAAGATATGTTGCCGATTATTGAAAAAATGGATAAAGTAGGCTACTTTTCTTTAGAATGCTGGGGAGGAGCTACTTTTGATGCTTCCATTCGTTTTTTAAATGAAGATCCATGGGATAGACTAAGAGAAATCCGAAAACGTGCTCCTAATACAAAATTACAAATGTTGCTGCGTGGGCAAAATTTGTTAGGTTATCGTCATTACGCTGATGATGTAGTAGATAAATTTGTAGAAAAGTCTATTGAAAACGGAATAGATGTTTTTCGTATTTTTGATGCGTTAAATGATGTGCGTAATTTAGAAGCTTCTTTAAAAGCTGTGAAGAAATTCGGAGGACATGCCCAACTGACTATTTGTTATACCATCAGTGATGTGCACACGATCCCTTATTTTATTGACTTAGCTAAACAAATGCAAAAGATGGGTGCAGATTCTATTTGCATTAAAGACATGGCTGGGATTCTTACGCCTTATGTGGCAAAAGATCTAGTCAGAGCCTTAAAAGAAGTCATTACTGTTCCGCTTAGTTTGCACACACATGCTACCAGCGGTACTTCTCAAATGACTTATTTGATGGCTGTAGAAGCTGGTGTAGACATGATCGATACAGCTATTTCTCCATTTGCAGAAGGGACTAGTCAACCGCCAACGGAAACGTTAGCTATTTGTTTAAATGAAGGAGAAAATCACACCAAACTAGATGTCGCCTTGTTAGAAGACATTGCAGATTATTTCAAACCCATTCGGGATAAATATTTAGCGAATGAACTGTTAAATCCCAAAATGATGGGCTCAGATCCCAAAGCTTTGATTTACCAAGTTCCAGGGGGGATGTTATCTAATTTACTATCACAACTGAAGCAAGCCAATGCTACTGATAGATATGATGAGGTTCTAAAGGAAGTCCCACGTGTGCGCGCTGATTTAGGTTTTCCGCCTCTAGTTACTCCTATGAGCCAAATGGTCGGGACACAAGCAGTATTTAATGTCTTAGCTGACGAAAGATACAAGATAGTACCGAATGAGATCAAAGAATATTTGCGAGGAGCTTATGGGCAAACGCCTGTACCTGTAGAAGAAGAATTTAGAAAATCAATTATACATGATGATCCAGTAATTACAGATCGGCCAGCAAATCATATTGATCCTGAATTCGATAGATTAAAAAATGAGTTAGGGGAGCTGGCAAAATCAGACGAAGATGTTTTAACGTATGCACTTTTTCCACAAGTAGGTAAAGCCTTTTTAGAAAAGAAATATCAAACATCTGTAAACACTTCTCAATCAATAAATAAGCATGAAACTGAAGATACAGTTATTCGAATCTCAGCGAGGATGTAGGAAAAGAGGGGTCTTATGGAAAATTTTACGATAATGGATGGAGTTGTGGTCACCGTAATCAGTATGTTAGTTGTTTTTCTAGTGTTGATTGGTCTGCAATTCGTGATTAGTTTGTTTCGAATTATTATAGAAAGACAAAAAGGTCAGCAATTTACTGACAGTAAAAAGATGGAAACACCGCAACAAAGCAATGGTTTTTTTCCATCAAAAAAACTGCTAGAAGAAGATGAAGAGACTAAGACAGTAGCAGCTTTAATGGCATTGATCCTAGCAAATGAAGATCAACAAGATAAATACTATCAAGTCACATCAATAAAAAGAATTCGTTAATTGGAGGATGCGGATATGAAAAATTATGAAATTACTGTTAATGGAAAAGTATATCAAGTATCTGTGAAAGAAGTCGATGCTGAAGCTCCCTTGCCTCGACAGAATCAGACTGTTGCTCCAGTGCAACAAACTCCAAGTCAGCCTCAAAACGCTACTCAGTCTAGCGATGAAAAAATTACGGCACCTATGCCGGGAACTATTTTACGTGTTCAAGCAACAGAAGGTCAAACTGTGGTAGCAGGAGAGGTATTGTGTATCTTAGAAGCTATGAAAATGGAAAACGAAATTGTAGCACCTACTGATGGAATTGTATCAAATATCCAAGTAGGTGCCAATCAACCGGTTGAATCGGGAGATTTATTGCTAGTTATTTCTTGATGTGAGGAGGAAGAAGGATGTTTGATGCGCTAAACGAACTCATCATTACTTCTGGTCTAGCAAATCTGAGTTACAAACATATCATTATGATCTTTTTGGCATGTATTTTTCTATATTTAGCCATTAAAAAAGGATATGAACCTTATTTGCTATTGCCAATCGCTTTTGGAATGTTATTAGTGAATTTACCCTTAGCTAACCTTATGGTTGCTCCTCAGAATGGTTCAGCAGGAGGATTATTGTATTATCTTTATCAAGGAACAGAACTAGGTATTTATCCACCACTCATTTTCTTATGTTTAGGTTCCACGATCGATTTTGGTCCTTTGATCGCAAATCCCAAGACCTTATTGTTAGGCGGGGCTGCACAGGTCGGGATCTTCATTGCTTTTTTTGGAGCATTAGCTTTGGGGATGACACCTCAAGAAGCTTCATCTATTGGTATTATTGGGGGAGCAGATGGACCGACAGCTATTTATTTAACTACTCAATTAGCTGATCATTTGCTGCCTATTATAGCTTTAGCTGCTTATTCTTACATGGCTTTAGTGCCCATTATTCAACCGCCGATTATTCGAGCGTTAACGACTAAAGCAGAAAGAGAAATAAAAATGGAGCAATTGCGACCTGTGACGAAAACAGAGAAAATATTATTTCCCATCGTTACCACGATATTTGTCATTTTGGTCGTTCCTTCATCTTCGCCATTGATCGGGATGCTGATGTTAGGAAATTTAGTAAAAGAGAGTCATGTTGTTCCCAAAATTACCGAAACATTGCAAAATTCTTTTATGTATATTGTTACGATTCTACTAGGTGTGACTGTTGGAGCTAAAGCGAATGGTGATATTTTACTGACTATTGAAACTTTACAAGTAGTGTTGCTTGGTTTGATAGCTTTCGCGTGTGGGACAGCTGGCGGTGTATTAATGGGAAAACTGATGTGCAAATTAACAGGTGGAAAAATCAACCCTATGATCGGAGCAGCAGGGGTTTCAGCAGTACCTATGGCTGCACGTGTGGTTCAAAAGGAAGGTGTAAAAGCTAACCCTTCTAATTATTTATTGATGCATGCCATGGGACCAAATGTAGCAGGTGTGATCGGCTCAGCGGTCGCTGCAGGTGTACTGTTATCTTTCTTTGGTTAATGGATGATGGTGTTTAAGGCAGGAGGAATCTCTTTGGAATCTTTTGTTGGCGGCTTATTAACTGTTACTTCTGGACAAATCGTTATGATGCTTATTGGAGCGTTGCTGATTTATTTAGGTATCAAAAAACAATATGAACCTACACTTCTTATACCAATGGGACTTGGTGCTGTACTAGTCAATATTCCAGGTTCTGGATTGATCAGTCAAGAAATAAATGGTCAGACTCAAGAAGGAATCTTAGATGTGTTATTTGATTTTGGGATTTCCAATGAGTTGTTTCCTTTACTGATTTTTATTGGGATTGGAGCTATGATTGATTTTGGACCGTTGTTGAAAAATCCATTTATGTTTTTATTTGGAGCAGCAGCTCAATTTGGTATATTTTTTACTATTTTAGTAGCGATTATATTTAGGTTCAATTTACAAGAGGCAGCTTCTATCGGTATTATTGGGGCAGCTGATGGTCCAACTTCCATCTTTGTAGCTAATCAGTTAGCACCTCATTTATTAGGTCCTATCACAGTAGCAGCTTATTCTTATATGGCTTTAGTTCCCATTATCCAGCCGATCGCAATAAAGGCTGTTACTACTGAAAAAGAACGTAAAATAAAAATGCATTATCAAGCAGAGTCCATTTCTAAAACAACTAAGATCTTATTTCCGATTATTGTTGTCTTGGTAGCCGGTTTCGTGGCTCCAGCTTCACTGCCTTTAGTAGGCTTTTTAATGTTTGGTAACTTGATGCGAGAGTGTGGGGTGTTAAATCGATTAAGTCAGTCGGCGCAAAATGAACTGGTCAATTTGGTCAGCATATTATTAGGTTTGACCATTTCGGTAAAAATGACTGCAGATCAATTTTTGAATGTAGAGACTCTTTTAATCATTGCTTTTGGCTTGGTAGCATTTGTCATGGATACAATTGGCGGTGTATTATTTGCAAAATTATTGAATCTGTTCAGAAAAGAAAAAATCAACCCAATGATCGGTGCTGCGGGTATTTCAGCATTTCCAATGTCCGCCCGAGTGATTCAAAGGATGGCTCATGAAGAAGACAATCAGAATTTTGTTTTGATGTATGCGATTGGAGCGAACGTTTCTGGCCAAATTGCCTCAGTAGTAGCTGGAGGACTGGTATTGAATTACTTTATGTAATAGTTTTTCTGAAAGGATGCGGTAAAATGTTTGATGTCGATTACACAGCCTTAGAAAAAGGATTAGAACTAATGGGAGTGGGAATGCTAGGGATTTTTACAGTATTGTTTTTGTTGTATCTGACCAGTATTTTTTTGATCAAATCATTCCCCCAAAAAGAAGGCAAAGACATTTCGGAATAGAATAAAAAAGAATGCATGGACATGATCATCAATTGTCCGTGCATTCTTTTTGGTTAAGAGATAGTTTAGGGTAAATCTGTACGGGTTTGTTGGTTTTTCTGTATCGTTTTACGTAAAGCTTTTTTTGCAGCGATAGTGGCTATCCAGCCAATTCCGCTAGCTGAAAAGAAAAACATTAGGGCAGACCATCTCAAGAAGATAAAAATCAGAAGACCGCTGGCTAAGAGTAATCCTAGACTGATTAGTGGATGGCCTGCCATTAAAACAAATCCTGTTAGAAAACGTTTTGGCAGAGAAGTAGTTAATTTTTTTGTCAAAGGGAAATAGAACAAAGTAGTTAGGCCAAATAAAACTGCAATGACGTAAATAACGTACTGATAGATTTGGACCCAAGCTGCTGGAGATACCAAATCAGTTAAATACCAGCTATCAAGAAGTAGAATTACTAGAATGCCAAATATCAACAAACCAATTTTGTATCCTTCCCAAAAATGTATTTTAAAGTGGTCCCGAAAAGTACTGAAAATAGGAAGGGCCGTTTCCCCTTGTGACCACAAATCTAGAATATAAAACAATGTATTTGTGGCTGGAATTGCAGTAATTATGGGCAAAGAAAACAATAGCCAAACTAGATTTAATACAGCTAGTCGTGAGACCCATTCGGTACCTTCTACTATCCCATTGGTAAAATCAAATTTTTTCATCATAGTTGCCCTTTCTATTCAGTTCTATTTATAGTAAAGCCAAGTAATTATCCTTTTGTTCCGCCAGTCAAGTCCATACCTTGGATGAAATATTTCTGAGCAAAGAAGAATAACAAGACAGTCGGAATCATGACTAAAGTTGCTCCTGCCATCAAATAATTCCATTGCGTAGTGGATTGGTTTTGGAACGACTGTAAACCAATTTGTAAGGTGTACATCTCTTCATCATGGATATACAGTAAAGGTCCAAGAAAGTCATTCCATGCCCCATTAAAGGATGTGATTCCGATGGTTATCAACGCCGGTTTAGTTAAAGGAACCATTAAGCGACTCCAGATAAACAAGTGGTTTGCGCCATCTATTTGTGCAGCCTCGATTAGTTCATCATTGATGGATAAATAAAATTGTCGCATCAAAAAGATGTTAAAGGCACTTCCGAAAAACGAGGGAACGATAAGAGGTAAGTATGTTCCTACCCAACCGACCCGTGTAAATAAGATGTATTGCGGAATCATTGTAACAAACCCTGGAATCATCATAGTAGCTAAGACAAGAGAGAACAAAAGATTTTTCCCAGGAAAGGATATTTTAGCAAATCCATAAGCAATAAACGAGTTGGATACGACATTACCCAACACCACAAAGAAAGTGATCAATAAGGTGTTGCCTGCATATTTAAAAAATGGAAATGCTTCAATAGTTTCAGCGTAGTTAGACCATTGAAGTGTTTCAGGGAAAAAGCTGGGCGGAAATCTGACGATTTCTTCCATTGGTTTTAATGAAGTAAAAACCATCCAAAAAAGAGGTGCCAAAAGAACGATACTTACTCCGATCAATAAGAGATAAGAAATGGCTCGATTGATCTTTTGTTGTCTTTTCCGACTTTTGAAATGCTGTTTGTTCGGAATAACTTTAGCGGGTTCTTCTGCTTCACTGGTAACATTTTCAATCATTCACTTCGACCTCCTCCATAATGTACCCAACGAGGAGCTAGTTTTAAATTCACAAATGTTAAACTCAATACGATGACAAATAATACCATAGACATAGCCATTGCGTATCCCATATCAAAAGCTACAAAAGCTTTATTCCACATATGTAAATTGTAGAAGAGAAGGGAATTTGCTGGTCCATTTGTCCCGCTTTCCGTCATAACATAAGCTTCTTGGAAAATTTGAAACGCTCCAATGGTTGATGTAACTACATCATAAAAAATAATTGGAGTAATCAATGGCAAAGTAATGTGACGGAATCGTTTGAAAGCACTAGCTCCATCAATTTCTGCTGATTCATAGAGTTGAGTAGGAACATTTTGCAATGTGGCCAGATACAATAGCATTGCTCCTCCAACACTCCATAGTTTCATCAAAATCAAAGCTGGTTTAGTCCATTGGGGATCAAATAGCCATGCAGGTCCTTGAACACCGATCCAAGCTAATATAGTATTTACCAAACCTGATGTAGGAGAGAGCATTTGCATCCATAAAACATAAACGGCTACTCCAGACAAAATAGCTGGCAAATAAAAGATCGTTCTGAAAACAGACATTCCACGTACTTGTTGATTCAATAAGACAGCCAGCAAGACACTCCCGATGGCAGTTAAAGGCACATTGAACAATACGTAATATCCAGTATTGTAAAGGGATTTCCAAAAAAGCTCGTCTTGGTTAAACATGCGTCTAAAATTATTAAAGCCGATAAAGTCCATTTTGGATGTTAAATTGTAATTTGTGAAGCTCCCATAGAAAGAAAATAGCATTGGCCCCAGCATAAAAATAACAAAACCAATGATAAAAGGAGAGACAAAGAAGAGACCCCAAAGAGCATCTTTTTTTTGTTTTTTAGACATTTTTTTCTTCTGTTTTATCGTTGCAACAGCCAATTTTTTCACCTCTTTCATTTAGTACAAACAAGGTGACAAAGATAGCCTCTGTCACCTTATCCGCTGATTCATATACTCGTAAAATAAAAAGTTATTCGTTTTGTTCTACGAGATTTTCAACTGAAGCTTGAGCTGCTTCTAAAGCTTCTTCAGGTGATTGATTTCCAAGCATCATATTATCGATCTCTCCATTAACTAATGAACTGAAATCTGGTGCAGTTAACGGTACAGGAGTGATTACTGTACTTTCTAAATTACGGTCTGCCATCTCATAAATCATTTGTCCTTCTTCATCTAGATCAGGATGAGATATCAGATTAGTGTTGGCTTCTTGGTTTGCCATGATATCAAAACTGTTCAACCCAAATTTTTCTTGTACTTCTGTTGAAGTAAGGTATTTCATAAATTCATAAGAGGCTTCAGGATTTTCTGCTCCATATGGGACTTCTAGAACGAAACCACCGCCCCATGACCAATTTCCGCTGCCTTCTTCATATTCAGGCAAAGGAGCTACACCAAAGTTAAAGTCTTCAGGCGCGTTTTCAAGCAAGTTTGTGTAGTAGTTGATATTTTGAGCTCGAATACTGACTAATCCAGAAATGAATGGGTCCGCAACCCCTGATCCAAATTCTGCTTCATAGGAGTTGATAGTATTAGCACCATAGTAGTCTTGCCATTCAAGAATCCACTCAAGTGCGTCTACTTTTTCTGGTGTATTGATGGTCACGTTGCCTTCTTCATCAAACCAGCTCACTCCGTTATCAGCATTTAATGCCCATACATCTGAACCTAGGTTCCAAAGAGGGTAAAAACCAATACGTTCCCATGAATCGCCATTTTGAACATCTAAAGCACGAGCGTATTCTTCTAATTCCTCCCATGTAGCAGGCGGTGTTTCAGGATCTAAACCGACTTCTTCAAATGCATCTTTGTTGTAAAACAGAACTTGAGTGTCTGTATTAAATGGCAAAGCATAAGCATTTTCTTCATAGAAAACTGTTTCCCATAAATGAGGGTAGAAGAGAGATTCCATATCATCTTCTTGGCTGATGTATTCTTGAAGATTCGTTGATTGTTGTGCTTCAGCACGTTGCTGAACGGAGTTGATGTCTTGAACGATGACATCTGGTGGATCTCCAGCTGCAATAGAGGCTAATGATTTGGTCCATATGTCTCCCCAAGGTTGATAAACGTATTCAACCTCAATTTCGTCTTGTGATGTATTAAAATCTTCAATAATTTCTTCAATCGCATCTCTTCTTAGACCAGACCCCCAGAAAGACCAAAATTCAATAGAAACTTTATCTCCATCATCTCCGGTGCCTTCTGAACCAGTACCTTCTTCATTTTCACCTCCACACGCTGCTAACAAAAGCGCAGTCCCTGCAGTGATGGTCAAAGAAAGCCAAGATTTTTTTCTTTTTACCATTGCAACCACCTTACCCTTTCTGATTTATAATATGAATAGCAGATTTAATGATGACGCTGAATGTAAGGGCGTACATTAATTATTGCTTCTTCAAAACTGATAATATACTATAGCTTCGAAGTATTCAAACAAAGACCCTCAAGAATATAGAAAACATTATGAAGAAACAAGCAAAGAAACTCAGAGTGTTTTTAAAGCTGTAGAAACTTTAGGAAAAGGCGCTGTTATGGTACTTTTTTCGTAAAATAAAAGCACAATTAAGTACGGTAAATACATACAAAAATGTTTAAAAGTAATTGGAAGTATTACGCCATTAGGTATTACTTTCCTTATATGAATATTTTGGCTATAATTTAACTAATAATTAAAAGAATGATTCCTCTAAGGAGAGCTAATAAATGAGAAAAACACTACAAGAAAAACAAGCGCGTTTGGAAGAACTAAGAACAATATACGGTAATTTTAAAGAACAACCTTTTCAATTAAATCTTAAAAGAGGAGTCCCTGGTAGGAACCAATTAGCTTTGTCTGAAGACATGTTAACTATTTTGACGCCAGAAGATTTGTATCAAGAAGCGGAAACTGATTTTCGTAATTATGGTGTCTTAACTGGAATTCCTGAAGCTAAAAAGTTTTTTTCGGAAATGTTGGAAACAAGTCCTGATGAGGTGATCATTGGAGGAAATTCAAGTTTGCAATTGATGTACACTGTTTTAGCCAGCAAAATGTTTTTAGGGCAGCCGGATAGAAATTCGGCCTGGTCTAAAGAAAAAACAGTCAAATTTTTATGCCCGAGCCCAGGTTATGATCGTCATTTTAATGTAACTGAAAAGTTAGGCTTTGAATTGATTCCTATTGACATGACTTCTACAGGACCTGATATGGATCAAGTAGAAACTTTAGTGGCGGGTGATGCATCAATCAAAGGTATCTGGTGTATCCCAACTTACAGTAACCCCACTGGAGTGACTTATTCAAATGAAGTAGTGGATCGGCTTTCTAAAATGAAAACTCTTGCTCAAGATTTTATCATTATGTGGGACAACGCTTATGTAGTACACCATATTCAAGAGATTAAAGAGCATGTTCAAGATATATTAGAGACTAGCAAAAAATATGGAACAGAAAAACGAATCTGGATGTTCTGTTCGACTTCAAAAATCACTTTTCCAGGTGCTGGAGTAGCCGCATTGGGAGCTTGTAAAGAAAATATTGATTGGTTTACTGAAGTTCTTTCTGATCAGACGATTGGATTTGATAAAATCAATCAGAAACGTCATGTGAAATTCCTGAAAGATAAAGAGCATTTGCTTCAACACATGGAAAAACATGCGGAACTACTGAAGCCAAAATTTGATATCATCACTGATCTCTTTAAAAATTATTTTAAGGATTCGACGATGTTAGAGTGGACAGAACCAAATGGAGGCTACTTTGTCCATTTGACGACGGTGGATGGTTGTGCTGTGAGAATTGTTGATCTGTTAGCAGATATTGGGGTAAGCTTGACAGAAGCAAACGCCTCTTACCCTTATGGAGTCAATCCTCAAGACAACAGTATTCGGTTAGCTCCAACTTCCGTCTCGGTCGATGAAATAGAAGCCGCGGTCAAGGCAATTTGTTTGTGTGTTGAATTGGCAAGTTTAGAAAAAGAGCTGAGCTCAAACAAATAGAGTGTGAAAACTTTTTTTAGGTGCTAGAATGAATGGGATAAAGGAAATAAAAATGAAAACATGAAATCAGGGAAAGTGAGTGAATGAATATGTCAAAAGGAACATTTTGGTTAGGAGCATTGATCGGAGGGGCAGCAGCATATACTGCTGCTATGTTGTATGCACCAAAACCTGGTGATGAATTACAAGAAGAGTTAAAAGAAAAAGCAAATCGAACAAAAGAAACTGGACAAGATTATTTCGATATTGCAAAAGACAAGAGCGGTGATGTAAAAGCTGTACTTCAAGATGCCTCAAAAGGTGTGTCGATTAGTTTTAAAGAAGCGTCCAACAAAATCTCAAGTCAAGCTCGAGTAGATGGTCCGATTTTAAAAGAAAACCTAAAAGGACTAAAAAATAAAAACTCAATGAGCAAAGAATTATTAAAAGCGAATCTAAAAGCAGCCGCACAAGATGTGAAGATTACTGCTGGAGAGTTGAAAAAGGATCTTTCTGATGTTGGAAGCACTGTTAAAACCTACTCAGGAGATCTAGCTAAGCAATCGAAACAAGAAATCGCTGAACTAAAAGAAGAAAAACAAGGTGAAAGAGAGTACGAATTGTACCAAGAAGCATTTGAGGAAGACCTTGATATAGAAAATACGTTTAAAGAATAAAAATGAAAATAAATTATTTAAATTAGACCTAAATAAACACTCTGAATGTTATTAAATAACGTCCAGAGTGTTTATTTTAACGATTTAATCATCTTGCCTCTTTCCATCTTTTGTATAACGAATAACAGAAGAATTTTTATTGTCGGCAATTTCTTTTGCACGTTTTACAGCATCTGCTTTTTTATCAAACGTATCACTGGGACGTTTAGCGTCTTCAGTTTTTACGACCCAGGAGTCATCTTCAAAATAGACTTCTACATCATTGTCCAATAAATCTGGATTTGAGCTAGAAGTGTCATGTTTATCCGTTTTAGCAGGGCTTTTTTCATGTTGGAAACTTTCTTTTTCATCTTTTGTAGCATTATCCATCCATTCTTTTGCTTGTGAAATCGCAATAGGAATGGCTCTGTCTTCTGGATAGTCGCTATCTAATAGAGCGTTTCCGATATCAATAGCTTTTTTACGTAATAAAGGGTCGAAATTTTTGAAAGCATTAGGAAAATCATTCATATCCCATGGCATACTGTTCATCCTTTCTAAACGAAGTATTTTCTACCACAATGTATCATCATTTAATTTTATCAGCAAATAAAACGATTTAGTCCATTTGCAAAAATTAACTAGTGAAAACTACTTTCTGTTAATGTAAAAAAACAGGACTTATGGTACAGTTGTTTTATAAAAAAATCACGCGAGGAGTGAAATACATGAAAAAAGTGCTCATTTTAGGAGGCACGCGTTTTTTTGGACGTAAAGTAGCAGATAAACTGATTTCAAAAGGATACCATGTCACTTTCGCAACACGAGGCAATAAAAAAGTACCTGAAAGGAAAAATGTAGAGCACATTGTGTTGGACCGTTCGGATGCTGCGCATGAAGGATGGAACCGCATCAGCGAAAAAGAATGGGATATCGTATTGGACAATATTTGCTTTACAAAAGAAGACGCCCAGCTTATCCAAGAAAAGTTGAGTGGAAAAGTGGGTTATTACTTATTTACTTCTACATTATCTGTTTATAAAGGAAGCAAGGATGGTTATAGCGAAACAGATTTTGATCCTTGGTTATTTGATATCGATAGGTCAAAAGAGGTTACTTATGGAGAAGGCAAACGGCAAGCAGAGAAAGTTTTATTTGAAGATGAAGCTTTCCCAACTGCTGCTCTAAGGATTCCTATTGTTTTGGATACAGATGATTATACTGAAAGGCTGCATTATTATATCCGTCGTGTGTTAAACGAAGAAAGCTTCCGTCTTTATCGTGCAGATGCGCGTATCAGTTTCATCAAAGGAAGCGAAGTAGCTAATGTAATGATGTGGTTGATCGAAAATCAGAAAACCGGTGTTTATAATGCAAGTTCTAATGAAACGGTTGAGTTGGAAACATTGATGCATTGGATCGAAGAAGCCACAGGCAAGAAAGCCGATATAGAATATACTTCTGTCGAAGAAAATCAATCTCCGTTCAGTTTAACAGAAGATTGGTACTTGAAAGTGACTCGCTTAGAGAAAGAAGGGTATCCTGTGCCGGATTTAAAAAGTTGGCTGAAGCCATTGATACAACAATTAACTGAGGACATAAAACACGAAAATAACTAATATGCAACTAGTAGAATAAGGAGTTTCAAAGAATTGAAAAAGATAGAAAAAGCAAAAAAATTCTTGCAAGAAAATCTGGATTTGTTTCAATGTCCTATTTGCCAAGAATCGTTTCATACTGTAGATGGAAATAGTTTAATCTGTTTGGGAGGACATAACTTTAATATCTCTAAAAAAGGAACAATCCATTTTTTAACTAAAGGAGTGTCTAATGAATACAACACCGAGATGTTGTCTGCGCGTTTTCGGATTGCCAAAGCAGGTTTATTTGACCATATGTTGGATGAAATCATGACGCACATTGAAGAGAAAAACGGCACGACAATCGATATCGGGTCTGGAGAAGGTTCTCAATTAGATTATTTATCTTCTCTAGGACTGGAAGGGAAAAAAATTGGTTTCGATATTTCTAAAGATGCTATTGCTTTAGCAGGAAGTCATTTTACGGATGCATTTTGGTGCGTGGCAGATTTAGCTCATTCCCCGTTTGCGAGTGAACGATATGATACTTTATTGAATATTTTTTCGCCTTCGAATTACCATGAGTTCAAAAGAATGCTGAAGCCTAATGGAACGCTTTTAAAAATTGCTCCAGATAAAGACTACTTGGTGGAACTCAGAAACTTATTGTATCGTGATAGAGAAGAAAAGCAATCTTATTCGAATGATGTAGTTGTTGCAAAGTTCCAAGAACACTTTCCTGATAGTCATCGGTATACGATTCGATATACTTTTCCGCTTACTCTTGAAAACTATCAAGATTTGTTAGAAATGACTCCTTTGAGTTGGGGAGCAAGTGAAGAGGCTAAAGAATATGCTTTAGCTCATCCACTTAAAGAGATAACGATTCATGTTTGTTTATTAGTAGGGAAGATGTAATATATTCTAAAGGATGCAGGATATCTACTGAAGGAAATCATTGTTTTGTAGAATAGAAAAATTATTTAAAAGATTTCCCTTGCATTCATACCATGATGATGTTATATTATTATTTATAAGCCAACAGGTTCATTCGTTTTTATCAGTAATCCCATCAGATGTTGATAAAAGTTAATGAATACAAGTGGCTCTACTAACGTATCGTTTCGCAGTGCTGGACACCGAAGCGATGCGTTTTTTTGTCTTTCTTTAAAAAAATCTGTATTCATTCGAAAATACAAGATAGAATTATAACAGACTAGTTCAAATAAATATGATAAAATAATAGTACATTCTTAAGCTATGAAGACGACATGAAGGTTGGGATCTATATGGCCAGTGGGACTTTACTAAAAGAACGTATTATTGAAGAAAGTAAGCGAATCGGCATCGACAAAATTGGATTTGCTACAGCAGAACCTTTTGATGGACTAGATGAGAAGTTGAAAGCTCAACAAGCCAAAGGACACCATTCTGGATTTGAACACAAAGTTATTGAGGAACGAGTTTATCCAGAGCTGATTTTTGATCAACCGAAATCCATCATTTCCATTGCTTTAGCCTATCCCACTAAAATGAGTAATCCTCCGCCTAGAGAAAAAGGCGTCCGTCGTGGAGAATTTGCACGGGCTTCTTGGGGGCAAGATTACCATGATGTATTGCGAAATCGAATGGAACGCCTAATTGATTTTATACGTGAAACAGCTGATGAAGAAGTAGAATTTAAACCGATGGTAGATACTGGCGAATTAGTAGATGTTGCCGTAGCTCAAAGAGCAGGACTAGGGTTCATTGGACGAAATGGTCTATTGATTACAGAAGAATTTGGCAGTTATGTTTATTTAGGTGAAATCATCACTAATTTAGAATTCGAGCCAGATCAACCAGTTCCTTTTGGTTGCGGAGAGTGCATGCGCTGTGTCACTGCCTGTCCTACTGGAGCATTACTGGGCGACGGTAGAATCAATGCTAAACAATGCCTTTCTTATCAAACACAAACAAAAGGGATGATGGACGAACAATACCGACGTAAAATAGGTCATGTCATTTACGGATGTGATATTTGCCAAATCGTTTGTCCTTATAATAAAGGGAAAGATTTTCACTTTCATGAAGAAATGGAGCCTGATCCAGAAAAAGTCATGCCTAAATTGAAACCATTGTTGACCATTAGCAATAAGGATTTTAAAGATCAATTTGGTTCAATGGCTGGATCTTGGAGAGGAAAGAAACCGTTGCAGCGAAATGCAATCATCGCTTTAGGTAATTCGCGTGACCGAACGGCTTTGCCGGAATTATTGCGTTGCATCGAAGAAGACGTTCGACCAGTTATTCGAGGTACTGCTGCTTGGTCCATTTCTAAAATAGTGACAAAAAGAGACAACATGGTGATCGAGTTTCTACAAGAAGCTCTGGAAAAAGAAACGGATGAAGAAGCCGTTCTTGAAATCACTCAAGCTATTGAAGTCATTAAAAATAAAAAAATGAAGTAAGTTAGGTAAGTTGATAGGAGAGAAAGAAACATGACGAATCACATTGCATTATTTGAACCACTTATCCCAGCAAATACAGGAAATATTGCCCGCACTTGTGCTGCAACCAACTCACATTTGCATTTAATCGAACCATTGGGGTTTAAGACAGATGACAAACATTTGAAACGAGCAGGATTAGACTATTGGAATGATGTGAACATTACTTATCATAAAAACTTGGAAGCTTTTATGGAATACTGCAAAGATGGGCATCTTTTATTAGTCTCTAAATTTGCCAATCGTGTTTATAGTGAAGTAGATTATACCGATACAGATGAAAATTATTATTTTCTTTTTGGAAAAGAAACAACTGGATTGCCGGAAGAATTCATGCGTGAAAATGAAGAGAAGTGTGTGCGTTTGCCTATGAATGATGAACATGTACGGTCTTTGAATTTATCAAATACAGCTGCGATCATGATTTATGAAGTACTGCGTCAACAATCTTTCTCTGGTTTAGAACTGCAACACCATTATGATAACGACAAATTAGACTAAACCTCATTAACTCATCTTGTAAAAGACTTGTTCTTTTACCAAGATGAGTTTTTTGGTTCTTCATCATGTAATGTTGGTAGAAAATCCAAGTTATTTAAACACCAACTTCTAGCAACCCCGATTCCTTCAGTGCTTTCTTTACCAACGTTATAGAATAAACATCCGTTTTTTATTGATCCAAAAGAACCTTATAAGAATAGAATTAAAAAAATGGATAAAATATGTCAATTTGTCTTGTTTAATTTTAATGAAAGGGCTACAATATGACTTGTAAACTATACTTAAGGAACGGAGGGAATCCACTATGATTCATTTAACAGTTTTAGACATTCATAAATTAAGATTATCCTCCTATTCAAAAATCGACGAGTAAATGTAAGGGAAATTCTGCGCTCATCTGTTTTTTAATAGATCAGTGCTATTTTTTTGTCTTTTTTTGTATAGGAGTAAGGAAAGTTGGGGGAGAATGAAAGAGTTAGTTAAACAATTGTGGCCTTTTTTTAGAACTCATAAAAAGAGATACGGTTGGGGAATATTTGCTATGCTGTTTTCAAACGCAGCTGTACTGATACCGCCGTATATTATTGGGAATGTCATTGACCAGATTTTTAGCAACACTTTAACTACCGAAAAATTCATCAGTCAGATAGTATTATTTGTTCTGTCTATTGTCATTTCTTATGGGACAGAAGTTTTTTGGGGCTACTTGTTTTTCGGGGGTAAAAACTTATTAGCTAAAGAGTTACGAGAGCGATTGATGAAACATTTTTTACGGATGAGAGCAACCTTTTACGAAAAGTATCGTACGGGTGACTTGATGGCACGTTCAACAAATGATTTGGATGCTATTTCAGAGATGGCGGGTTATGGAATCATGGTAACGATGGATTCAACGGTTTTTCTTGGATTTATCTTGGTCATGATGTTTGTTTCCGTATCTTGGAAATTGACGATCTGGTCTATGTTGACTATGCCGATCATGGGTTATTTGATGAAAATACTTGGAGATAAAGTAAATAAGCGGTATTTAGCATCACAAACCGCTTTTGCAGATATCAATGATGATGTATTAGAAGGCGTTGAAGGGGTACGTGTAGTTCGGGCGTATGTCCAAGAAGATGCAATGGCTCAAAAATTTTCAGAAAAAACAGAAGATGTTCTGCAAAAAAATATCTCTGTGGCACAAATCAATGCGTTATTTGCTCCGATTGTGAAAATCTTAATGGGTATCAGTTATGTCGTGGCATTTGGTTATGGTGCTGTTTTAGTTTCAAATGGAGAATTGACTTTGGGGCAGTTGATCGCATTTCAAGTCTACTTAGGTATGCTGGTGTGGCCAGTCCAGGCAATAGGAGAATTGATTAATTTGGTACAGCAAGGTAGTGCTTCTATGAACCGAGTAGCAGAGGTATTGGAAGCTAGTGATGATATGGAACTAGAGGGAGATAAAACGTTACTGGATAGTCAAGATATTGCATATTCAGAGGTGACTTTCAAATACCCATCTTCTGAATCGGCAAACTTAGCAAATGTCAAAGCAAAAATTTCTCAAGGAAATACGCTTGGAATTGTGGGCAAAACTGGTAGTGGAAAAACGACATTTATCCGTCAACTCCTACTGCAGTATCCGACGGGAAATGGAGCAGTCACTGTTGGGTCGGAATCCATTCAAGACTTGAAGAGCGATGTATTGAGGCCAATGATTGGCTATGTTCCGCAAGACTATACATTGTTCTCTCGTTCCATCAGAAAAAATATCCAGTTCGGAAAGCCTGATGCGACGGATGAAGAGATCTTGGAAGCTGTCCGTTTAGCTAATTTTGAAGAAGATCTAGCCAGAATGCCTGAAGGATTAGATACGTTGATTGGAGAAAGAGGCGTTGCCATTTCAGGTGGGCAAAAACAACGGGTTTCTATTGCGCGTGCATTGATCAAAAATCCAGAATACTTGATTTTGGATGATTCGTTATCTGCCGTAGATGCAAAAACGGAACAAAAAATCATTGATAATATTCAACAAGTCAGAGAAGGGAAGACGACCTTGATCACAACTCATCGCCTTTCAGCGATTCACCATGCAGACTGGATCATTGTATTGGAAGATGGAAAAATTATCGAAGAAGGCACACATGCAGAGTTAATTGCCAAAGACGGCTGGTACAAAACGCAATACCAAAGACAACAACTAAAGGAGGAGGACACTAAATGAAAAATACGGTTAAAGAATTAGTGGTCTATTCCTTCCAGAAAAAAGTTCATTTTTCTATTGGGATCCTATTGATGATCGTTGCCGTAGGAGCCGATTTAGCCGGTCCCTTGATTATTCAGCGGATCATTGATGACGTTATTGCGCCTTCAAATGAGACGTTGTTAGGCGTCGATTTATTAGTACGCTATTTAGCGGTTTTTTTAGGGCTGGCACTTGTAACGGCAATATCTCGTTACTTCAGTTTTTTATTATTGACGATCGGAGCAAATGAGATCGTTAAAAACATGAGAAATGATTTATTTGCTCATGTACAAAAACTGCCTATTCGTTATTTTGATAATTTACCTGCTGGAAAAGTAGTTTCCCGCATCACAAATGATACGGAACAATTGCGGATCTTTTATGTAGTTGTGGTAGGGCAAGTATTGACTAATTTGGTTTACTTAATAGGGATTTATATTGCTCTGTTGCAAATAAATTTGACTTTTGGACTAATTACAATGCTGTTGATTCCTTTGTTTATTTTATGGGCGATCATTTATCAAAAATTTGCTGTTCCTTTTACCACGAAGATTCGATCTTTAGTCAGTGAGATCAATGGGACATTAAATGAATCCATCCAAGGCATGTCGATCATTCAAGCTTATCAGCAAGAAGATAAGATGGAAAAAGAATTTACCGATGTGAATGAAGAATGGTATAAGTACAGTTTGAAGTTTACTTTGTTAGATTCTATGGGTTCGTTTAGTTTTGTAGAAGTCATTAAAAATATTACGTTACTGTTATTGGTAGTGTATTTTGGGAATGCCTATCTAGGTTCTACTCTTGGGATCACGGTTGGGATTTTGTATGTTTATGTAGATTACACCACACGTTTGTTTAATCCGATTCAAGGAATCGTGACCCAGTATTCTTATTTGCAGACCGCGATGGCTTCAGCGAAGCGTGTGTTTGAAATGAAATTGGTCAAAACAGAAGAAGACCAAACAGGCGAATTGAAATTCAAAGAAGGCGAAGTTGTCTTTGATCAAGTTTCATTTGCTTATAAAGATGAAGAATATGTATTAAAAGATATTGATTTCACAGCGAAAAAAGGACAAACTATCGCATTGGTCGGGCACACAGGTTCAGGAAAAAGTTCGATCATGAACTTGCTGTTCCGATTTTATGACCCTACTAAAGGAACGATAACGATAGATGGCACGCCGACCACTTCAGTATCTAGAAAAAGCTTGAGAAGACATATGGGAATCGTTTTGCAAGATCCTTATTTATTTAAAGGTACGATTGCTTCAAACATTACTTTAGGTGAAACTTCTATTAGTCGTGAGGCAGTGATAAAAGCGATTGAAGAAGTTGGTGGAGACACGCTATTGCATAATATGCCAAAAGGAATCGATGAGCCTGTAGTGGACAAAGGAGCTACTCTTTCATCTGGACAACGCCAATTGATTTCATTTGCTAGAGCTTTAGCTTTTGATCCGGAAATATTGATCTTGGATGAAGCCACCTCTAGTATTGATACAGAAACAGAAGAATTGATCCAGCATGCAATGGATGTATTGAAAAAAGGAAGAACGACTTTCATTATTGCGCATCGATTATCGACGATCCAACACGCTGATCAAATTCTAGTGTTGAACCAAGGAGAGATCGTAGAAAGAGGAGACCATGATTTA
Organism: Desemzia sp. RIT 804; assembly: GCF_016892605.1. Classification (GTDB taxonomy): domain Bacteria; phylum Bacillota; class Bacilli; order Lactobacillales; family Carnobacteriaceae; genus Desemzia. The sequence continues at coordinate 1,011,652 of NZ_JAFEMV010000001.1, read as the reverse complement.
TTGATTCAAAAACAAGGTATCTATGCAGAAATGTATCGTTCACAAAAAGAGAAAAGTCAATAAAATGAAGCAATCCCCTTACTTTACAAAAGTAAGGGGATTGTCTATAATAAAGAAATCATATGATGTAGGTGAATGAATGAAAAAAATAGTTATTTTGCTGATTCGAGGGTATCAAAAAGGAATTTCTCCTCTTTTCCCACCAAGTTGTCGCTACCATCCTACTTGTTCTCAATATTCGATCGATGCTGTCCGCAAACATGGGGCTTTAAAAGGATCGATTATGGGATTTTTTAGAGTTTTACGCTGTAATCCATTTGTCAGAGGTGGACATGACCCAGTTCCGGAATATTTTTCAATTAGACGCAATAAAAAAGACGATATTGAGTAGAAGCCAACCTTCTACTCAATATCGTCTTTTCATGGTTATTACATTTGGTCAGGAGAGTGTACTCCTAATATTCTTAAATCTTCTTTCAATAAGATAGCTACAGCTTGAACTAAAGCTAAACGTGCTGGTTTTTCAGCATCTTCAGTCAATACACGGCTGTTAGCATAGTATTTATTGAAAGCTTGTGCCAAATGGATCGCATGTTTAGCGATCACAGACGGTTCCAATTTATCAAAAGCTCGTTGAATCGTTTCAGGATATTCTTGAATCAACTTGATGACTTCCCAGCTATAAGAATCATTTAAAGCATAGAGGTCAGCAGGAGGAACTTCTTCGACACCTGCTTTACGTAAGATGCTTAAAGCTCTAGCTCTAGAGTATTGTACATAAGGGCCAGTTTCTCCTTCAAATTGAACGATTTCACCGATCGTAAAGTCAAAGTTGTTCAAACGATCATTCTTCAAGTCGTGGAAGACAACAGCACCGATACCCACTTGGTCGGCAACTTCATCTTTATTCGGTAGATCAGGATTTTTCGCTTCGATTTGCTTCAAAGCAACCGCAACAGCTTCATCTAACACCTCTTCTAAAAGAACGATTTTTCCTTTACGAGTAGATAATTTTTTACCGTCTTTAGTGATCAGACCAAATGGAACATGGTACATGTCATCAGCCCAGTCATAACCCATTTCAGTTAGAACAGCTTTCAATTGTTTAAAGTGATTGCTTTGCTCGTTTCCAACTGCATAAAGAGATAAAGCAAAGTCATATGTGCGTTTACGGTAAATAGCAGCAGCTAAATCACGTGTAATATACAGTGTTGCACCATCTGATTTTTTGATCAAAGCAGGATTCAAATTGTATTTTTCTAAATCAACGATAGTAGCGCCATTATCAACCGTTAAAACATTTTTCTCCTCTAATAAGTCAACAACTTCTTGCATTTTATCATTGTAAAATGCTTCTCCATTGAAAGAATCAAATGTAATTTCTAATTTATCGTAAATACGGTTGAACTCTTTTAGTGATTCAGCTTTGAACCATTTCCATAATTCAGTAGCTTCTTCGTCTCCATCTTCTAACTTTTTAAACCACTCACGACCATCATCTTCTAGTTCAGGTTTTTCTTCCGCTTCTTCATGGAATTGAACGTATAGTTTCAACAACTCTTGAATAGGATTTTCTCTAACGGCTTCTTCAGATCCCCATAGTTTGTAAGCTGTGATCAGTTTTCCAAATTGAGTACCCCAATCCCCTAGATGATTGATTTTGATAGGTTGGTAACCCATTTTTTCAACGATATGTGCTAAAGCATTTCCAATAACTGTTGAACGTAAGTGTCCTAAAGAAATAGGCTTAGCGATGTTAGGAGAAGACATATCAATTGGAACATTTTCTCCATGACCGATATTGATATCACCATACGCATTCTTTTGCTCTAATATTTCTTGTAGTACATGAGCACTAACCATTTTTTTGTTTAAGAAAAAGTTCAAATAAGGTCCAACAACCTCTACTTTTTCTACGATTGGTGAAGAGACTTTTTCCCCTAAATCAGCAGCGATCTGTTGAGGTGCTTTACGGTAAACTTTTGCTAATGAAAAAGCCGGGAAAGCTACATCCCCGTGTTCTACAGATTTTGGCTTTTCCAATAAATTAAGAATGTCTTCAACAGACAACTCTTCTGAAACTTGTTCATGCAAGGCTTGAGCTACTTGTAATTTGTAATTCATTGTCATAACTCCTTTAGTAAATTTTTTTAAAAAATTTTGTCTTATTCTTCTGTGATGACTGTTTTTCAGTAGGAGAGAGTATTTTGCACAAAAAAATAGCCCTTTCTTAGTCTTCATTGCATAAAAACTAAAAAAGAGACGAGAATTCCCCGCGGTACCACTCTTATTGTAGCGTCAGCGACGCGACCACTTGATTCGTTGTAACGGCCGAATAACCCGGATGGAACTAGTGACACTGAATCATTGTCCTCATCTCTCCGAAGTGCGCTTCCTGCAAGTTTTCATTACTGGCTCCCACCGTCCCAGTTCGCTTCAAAATGTTTTCATGCAGTACTCTCTTCATCTACGATTGTTCATTCAATTTTGTACAGCCTATTATAACAAAACAATAGGTGAGATGCCAATGTTTTTCCACAAAAAGAATGTTTATTCACTTTTTTGTAAAAATAACTAAATTGTTAACCGCTTTCTACCTTTTTTTGATATACTGTTATACAAAGAAACGAATTACATATGGAGGTTTGGCTATGAAAAAAACGAATCGTCAATTAGCAATCAAACAGATTATCACCAATCACGATATTGCTACCCAAGATGAATTGCTCCATTACTTAAAGGAGGAGGGCGTAGAAGCAACACAAGCAACTATTTCTAGAGATATCAAAGAGATGAATTTAATTAAAACTTCGACTCCTCAAGGTGGTATGAAGTATACTTTATACCAAACAAATAATTTATCAGTAGAAGAGCGCTTGCAATCTACTTTGGGCAACGTTGTAATAAAATTAGAGCGTGTACAATTTATCACGATCATTGTGACTATTCCTGGGAATGCTCATGTCGCTGCTGCGTTGATTGATGCGATTGAATTTCCTGAAATAGTGGCTTCTGTAGGTGGCAACGATACATGTCTACTGATTTCAAAAGATGAAGAAAATGCGATAAAAATGTATGAATACTTAGATCAATTCATTAAATTGTAAACAAAAAGATAAACTATGTGAAGAGCAAGCCTATTTTTAAAAGAAAAGAGGAATTAGTTTGACTAGTGGATCAACGAATGAATTGCTGAAATTGCAAAACGGTTCTGATATACGTGGTATAGCGATTGAGACAATAGAACAAGAGCTCACATTACATGAACGTACAATTGAATGTATAGCGTATGGCTTTGCTTGTTGGTTAAAAGAGAAGAAGCAACTGGTGATGGATAATTTGGAAAAACCTGTAAAAGTTGCTATAGGACAAGATAGCCGTTTATCCGGAAACCGCATCAAACAAGTGCTGATTGAATCCTTGAATAATGCAGGTATCGATGTGATAGACGTAGAGTTAGCTACTACACCGGCGCTTTTTATGGCTACTCAATATGAATCTTATGCATGCGATGCATCTATTATGATCACTGCCAGTCATTTACCGTTTCAATACAACGGCTTAAAGTTTTTTACAGCAGATGGCGGGGCTGAGCATGAAGATATCACATACATGCTGGAAAATGCGAATTGGGATGCTGTTACATGGGAAAATAATCAAGGCATCATTGAAAAGAAAAATTTGCTGGAAGATTATGCAGCTGATTTACGTCAAAAAATCCAAGCTGGTATCAAATCAGCTCAAAATCCAGAACTTCCTTTAGAAGGCAAACACATTATTGTAGATGCAGGAAACGGTGCTGGTGGTTTTTTTGCTACAGAAGTACTGGAAAAATTAGGAGCTGATATTTCAGGAAGTCAATTCTTGGAACCAGATGGTAATTTCCCTAATCATGTTCCGAATCCTGATAATAAAGAGGCTATGGCAAGTATTAAAGCAGCGGTATTAGAAAACCATGCTGATATGGGAGTTATCTTTGATACGGATGTAGACCGTTCGGCTTTAGTCGATCGTAATGGACAAACAGTGAATCGTAACAATTTAATCGCTGTGATCTCATCAATAGTGATTAATGAGAATCCAGGAACCACTATTGTTACTAGTTCGGCGACTTCTGAACATTTGAAAAACTTTATTGAGCAGCTTGGCGGACATCAAAACCGTCATATAACCGGGTACCGTAATGTGATCAATCAAGCAATCAAATTAAACCAAGAAGGCACTCATACTTCGTTAGCTATTGAAACAAGTGGACATGCAGCCTTAAAAGAGAATTATTTCTTGGATGATGGAGCTTATTTGATTGCTAAAATCTTAATTGCTGATGCCGAGTTGTCTGCAGAAGGCAAAGAGTTTGCGAGTTTATTTGAGCAATTAAAACAGCCGGTTGAAACAGATGAAGTCCGTTTTAAAATCACTACGGATACTGTGCAACAAACAGGGGAACGAGTTATTGAGTCGTTCAAAGAGTTTATTGCTCAAATACCAGACATGGAAATCGAACTTAACAATCTGGAAGGCGTTCGTGTCAATACGACGGGAAGCTATGGAACAGGATGGTTCTTACTGCGCTTGAGTTTACACGAACCGTTGCTTGTTTTATACTTTGAAAGTGATCAAGAAGGTTCGATTGCTCAATTGAGAGAAGAGGTTAAAGATTTCTTTGACCAACAAGAAGGTATCGATACTTCAAAACTGTAAAGAAAAAATGATGGAAAAGGAAGTGTTAATGTGGTTCAACCATTAACGGAAAGCATTGCATTGTATAACGGAGTAGAAATCCCTAAATTAGGTTTGGGTGTATTTTTGATGAAAGACGAAGATGAGCTAGTGGAGGCAGTAAAAGCTGCTGTTGAAATTGGATATCGTCATTTTGATACAGCAAAAATTTACGGAAATGAAGAATATTTAGCTAGAGGTTTAAAGGAATCTGGTATCTCTAGAGAAGAAATTTTCTTGACATCAAAAGTATGGAATTACGATCAAGGTTACGAACAAACTAAACTAGCTTTCCAAGAGACATTGGATCGTTTAGATACAGACTACCTAGATTTGTATTTAATCCATTGGGCAGCACCTAAATACGTGGAAACGTGGAGAGCTTTAGTGGAATTATACGAAGAGGGAAGAGTTAAGGCGATTGGTGTGTCTAATTTCCAAATTCACCACTTAGAAGAATTGAAGAAACAAGAATTGATGCAGCCAATGATCAATCAAATTGAAACTCATCCAGAATTCCCGCAAAATGAATTGCATGAATACATGGAAGAAAATGGTATTATTCATGAAGCTTGGGGTCCATTGGGGCAAGGGAAAACAGACTTGTTCAACCAACCTGTAATTGTGGAATTAGCTGCAAAATACAGTAAGAGCCCTGCTCAAATCATCTTGCGTTGGCACTTGGAACGAGGAGAAGTCATTATTCCAAAATCAGTTCACGCTAATCGCATCAAAGAAAACAGCGAAGTATTTGATTTTAGTTTAACAGCTGAAGAAATGGAACAAATGAAATCTTTAGATACTGGGGTTCGCTACGGCAGCGATCCAGATGATCAAGAAAGATTGGAACAAAGCTCTATTCGTCCAGAAGAAACTAAATAGATATTAGTAGAGTGAAAGCTGGGTGTTAAGGAAGAAATTTCCTTGATGACCAGCTTTTTATGTGTTTTAAGTAACAGAGTTTCTAAAAAAAAACAAAATTTTCCTTTCCCACTACATTTGCTTCCTAAAATTATCCTTGTGTTTTAACAGAAGTTAGCTTAGAATAAGCAATGTAGGTGCGTTAGGGTTAGTAGATAAATGATGGGTAAAGAGAGCCTTTTGATTGCTGAGAAAAAGGACCCCACTGATTAATCAAACCTTCCTGACAATACGTTATAGAAATATGACCGGAGTTCTGCCGTTATCAGAAATTGAGTTGGGTCAATGACCAATTAAGGTGGTACCGCGGAAACAGTATGTTTCGTCCTTTTAGAGGGATGGAGTATGCTTATTTTTTTTGCCAAAATAGTGAGGACAAATAGGAGGAAGAAGTTATGAGTAATTTACAAAAAGAAGACTTTTCAGCTTGGTATATCCAAACAATCAAACAGGCTGATTTGATGGATTATTCACCAGTACGTGGCTGTATTGTTTTTAAACCAGACAGTTATGAAATGTGGGAACATATCCAAGAGGAATTCAACAAACGTTTTAAAGAAGAGGAAATTCGTAATGCTTACTTCCCAATGTTGATTCCAGAATCATTCTTTACGAAAGAAAAAGACCATATTGAAGGTTTTAGTCCAGAGTTACCATGGGTTACTGAAGCAGCAGGAGAACAGCTAGAAGAACGTCTTGCTTTACGTCCAACTTCTGAAACGATGATCGGGACAGCATTTAGCGACTGGATAAATTCTTACCGCGATCTGCCAATGCAAATCAACCAATGGGCAAATGTATTCCGTTGGGAAAAGAAAACATTGCCATTCTTACGTACTTCTGAATTCTTGTGGCAAGAAGGGCACACAGCTCATGAAAATGAAGAGGATGCACGCAAACGTACTATGCGTATGTTAAACATCTACAAAGAAGTCATCGAAGGTCTGCTGGCTGTACCAGTATACGAAGGACAAAAAACACCTTCTGAACGTTTTGCTGGAGCAGTAGACACTTTTTCTGTTGAAGCAATGATGAAAGACGGAAAAGCGGTTCAAGCAGGAACTTCTCACTATATGGGAACTAAATTTGCTGAAGCTTTTGACATCAAATACCTAAACAAAGACAATAAACATGTGCTGGCTCATACTACTTCATGGGGTGTTTCTACTCGTTTGATCGGTGCATTGATCATGACTCATGGAGATGAGCAAGGATTAGTCTTGCCTCCAAAAGTGGCTGCTAAACAAATCGTTTTAATGCCTGTTGGTCCTTGGAAAAAGAAACCAGAAATCGTAGAAAGATTAGCAGCTTTAGAAGAGCAGCTAAAAGCTAGTGGATTCCGTGTTATTCTTGATGATACAGATAACTCACCTGGATACAAATTTAATGAGTGGGAACTAAAAGGTGTTCCAATGCGTATTGAATTTGGACCCCGTGATATGGAAAACAATCAAGTAATGGTAAAAATACGTGATCTAGGCGATAAAGAAGCAGTTTCCTTAGATGATATCATGACATATGTACCAGAAGCACTGGATAATATGCAAACTCGTTTGTTGGAAACAGCTCGTGAATACCGCAAACAAAATGAATACACAACTATTGACACGTTAGATGAATTGAAAGCTCATATTGAAGAGAAAAAAGCTGCTGGGGAAGTTCCTGGATTTGTTTTAGCGGGCTGGGATGGAGATCTTGAAACAGAAGCTAAAATCAAAGAAGAAACAGGGTTCACAACTCGTAACATTCCTTTCGATCCGCCAGTTGTCAAAGAAACTTGTATCGTATCAGGCAAACCAGCGAAGCATACCGTTTGGTTAGCAAGAGCATATTAAGAAAAAAATTCTTTATCAACATCATAAAGTAAGCAATCAAAAAAACTATCTCTTAGCTTTTGGGCTAACGAGATAGTTTTTCTTGTTTTATTTAAAAGGAAAGATTCTTTTTTATTAGTCTTCTGTTGTATCTTTGATCGTCGTTACAGGAGACCAGTGCCAATTGAAACCATCTTTTTTTAGTAAATGCATACTTTCAATTGGTCCCATTGAACCACTTGGGTAATTTGGAAATTCAATCTCAGCTGTGTCCCAAGCTGCACGAATCCGGTCCACAAATTTCCATGATGCTGCAACCTCATCCCAATGCGTAAAGTTGGTTGCATCACCATTTAAGCAGTCTAAAATCAATTTTTCATAGGCTTCAGGGCTGTTTGCGGTCGTTTCTGCAGAATGAGAACTAGTTAGGTTGATCGGTTCAGGTTGAACTCCTGGACCTACTTTTTTAGCATTTAATTGTAAAGCAAACCCTTCAGTAGGTGAAATAAAAATAGACAATATATTTGGAGGTAATGGTTGATCATTTGCTGTTTGGAATAGTTGATGAGGAACGTTTTTGAATTCGATGTCAATTTGTGTTCCTTTCTCAGCTAGACGTTTACCTGTGCGAATATATAAAGGCACTCCAGCCCATCTATAATTATCAATAAACAGCTTTCCTGCTACAAAAGTTTCTGTTTGAGAGTTTTCAGACACATTTGTTTCCTCACAGTAACCTGATAAGGTTTCACCGTTTATAGTGCTTCGTCCGTATTGTCCGCGTACAAAGTTTGTTCGTACTTCTTCTTCTGAATACAGGCGAAGCGCACGCAAAGCTTTGATTTTTTCTTGACGAATCTCATTATCACGGAAGACAGTAGGAGGCTCCATAGCTAACAAAGCTACCATTTGAAGAATATGATTTTGGACCATATCTCTCAAAGCACCACTTGTGTCATAGTACCCACCGCGTTCTTCAACACCTAAAGCTTCACTCAACGTAATTTGGATATTGTTGATGTAACGGTTGTTCCACATAGATTCAATCAAATGATTACCAAAACGGATAGTAGAGATATTTTGAACCATTTCTTTTCCTAAATAATGGTCAATCCGATAAATCTGATTTTCATTAAAAGAAGCTCGAATATGGTCATTTAATTTTAGGGCACTTTCATAATCGTTTCCAAAAGGTTTTTCGATTACTAAACGATTAAATCCGGTTTCAGTTAACAACTGTTGTGACTTGATATTTTCCGCAATTATTCCAAAGAAATTAGGAGACATAGCTAAATAAAACATCCGATTGCCGTCTAATTGATAAGTAGTATCCAGACGTTCGGCAAGAGATTGTAATGTTTTATAATGTTCAATATCTTTTACATTGTGGGATTGGTAATAAAAATGACTTGCAAATTCTTTTGCATGTTCCTCAGACTCTGCCAAATCCTCAATTTTACTTATGACGATCTCCCGATAATACTCGTCAGACCATTCTCTTCTAGCTGTTCCAATAACAGCAAAATGCTCCTTCAAATAGCCTTTTTTAAATAGACGATAGAGGGAGGGATACAACTTACGATTGGCTAAATCTCCAGTCCCGCCAAAGATGATAAATAGAGCTTTTTTTTCTTCAATCACTCCAACCAAACCTCTCTTTCAAGTAATCCTTTAAGACCAACAATCTTTGTTATCTTAAGTTTGCTTCAATTAATTGTACTTTTTTCTGAGCGCAGAATCAATCATTCATTTTTTAGAAGTTGTTCTGTGTTATCGCATTTACGATAAAGTTCTCATTTAGTAAATAGTAATAGCCATTTTATTTTAACATAGGATTCGAATAAAACCTAAAAAGGATAACGTTTGCAGATAAAACTTCTTTTTTTTAAGTAAAACAAGCTTTTCAAAGAGAGCAAAGTAAAAAGAACTCGTCCTTAGTCGAACAGTAGAAAGAATCATTTTTTAGTTTAAGTTATTCCTTTTAACTTTTTCTGTTTATCCGTATAATTGATTTATTCAGGAAGAGGCGAAGAAGAAAATGGATATATTGTATTTTGTATTTGCAATCATCAGTTTTATCTTATTCATGGACGGTATGTTATTAAAGACTGACCGGTTTAAAAAACTTTTGGCAAGGACGTTTAATAAAGAAGATGCAAAAGAAAGAGTAAAATTCATTAGTAGTTGTATGATCACGACAGGTATTATCGCACTTGCATGGACTGTAATCGGTTATCTATTGTATGACGTATTATTAATCGAAATCTTTATTTTTGTGTATTTTATCCTTATAGTAATTGCTGGGATAAGTCTGTTTTTCGGATTGAAAGCACGTTTTCGTTAAACAGGTGAAAAATAGCAGAACAGTCACAATTCGTACTTAGAAAAAAGCTTGTTCTGTGTTATACTAGTCAAGATGCGGAGTCATAGAACAATTCAGAATTAATTATTCTATATAAACGAATGAACGTGGTAAATTTGTTAAGTAGGAAAGTCTAATGTACAACCAAAAAAAGCATCCACATTATTATTTAATAAATAGTAATGAAAGAAAGAGGCGATACAATGGTACACCCATTTGAAAAATTTAATTTACAACCCTATTTAATTGAAGCAATTCAAGAAATAGGTTTTAAAGAACCAACAGAAGTCCAAGAAAGATTGATCCCAGCTATTCAAAAAGGAAGAAGCGTTATTGGCCAATCTCAAACAGGATCTGGAAAAACGCACACATTCTTATTACCATTGATGAATAAAATAGATGCTACTAAAAATGAGGTACAAGTCGTTGTTACAGCTCCTAGTCGTGAATTGGCAGAACAATTGTATCTTGCTGCTGTACAACTTGCAGAAAAATCTGATCCTTCATTAATCGTTCAGAACTTTGTTGGAGGAACAGATAAAAAACGTCAAATGAGTAAACTAACAAATACTCAACCTCATATTGTGATTGGTACTCCAGGGCGTATTCTTGATTTAGTGAACGCAAATAGTTTGTTGGTCCATACAGCTGCTACATTTGTAGTAGATGAGGCAGATATGACTTTAGATATGGGATTTTTAGAAGATGTGGATAAAATTGCAGGTAAAATGCCAGATAAACTACAAATGTTGGTCTTTTCAGCAACTATTCCAGAATCTTTAAAACCGTTCTTAAAAAAATATATGGAAAATCCGCTATTTGAACAAATCGCGCCTAAGACCGTTATTTCACCTTCAATTGATAACTGGTTGATCTCTACTAAAGGAAGAGAACGGATCGATATCATTTATCAATTGTTAACGATCGGACAACCTTATTTAGCAATCGTATTTGCTAATACGAAAGCTAAAGTAGAAGAAATTGCCAATGAATTAAAAGCTCGAGGCTTAAAAGTAGCTACTATTCATGGGGATATTCCTCCTCGCGAACGTAAACGTGTGATGAGACAGATCCAAAATCTAGAGTACCAATATGTGATTGCCACAGATTTAGCTTCTAGAGGGATCGATATTGAGGGAGTTTCTCATGTCATCAATGCCGAAGTTCCAAATGATTTAGAGTTCTTTATTCACCGGGTTGGGAGAACAGGAAGAAACAACATGAAAGGCATTGCCATTACCTTATATTCTCCAAGTGAGGAAAACATCATCAATGAGATTGAAAAGATTGGTGTGAAATTTGAACCTAAAAAAATCTCTAAAGGGGAGATCAAAGAAACGTATGATCGCCAACGAAGAGAAAAAAGAGAAAACACAGCTAAAGATACGTTAAGTCCTTCTTTACGCGGATATGTGAAAAAGAAAAAGAAAAACGTCAAACCAGGATACAAAAAGAAAATCAGTCGTGAAATCAAAAAGAACAACCAAAGAAAACGCCGTATAGAAGGTAATCGTGGTAAAAAATCTTAATATTTCCTGTCTAAATGGTAAGCAGCTTTAAGTAAAGAGAACATCATTTTCATAAAGAAAATGATGTTCTTTTGTTTTGCAGGAAATGTTAACTCACTGCATATAAAAATAGTCCCTCGACAGCTAGGTATATTTCCTAACTATTGAGGGGCTATTTTACTTGGTAAACTCAAACTTTATTCTAAGTTCATATTAAAATAATTTGTTCATTTTACGCATAATCAATTTTTGGATCTCAACTACTAATAAGATAGCTATTGCTAATGCAACAGCGATGATCCAGTGAGTAACACTTAGAGCGACTAGATTGAAGATATTTGCTAAGAAAGGAATGGTTGCTACTAATGTGATCAATGCAAGAGATAACATTGCTAACCAGAACAAGCTTTTGTTTGTAGTGATACCTGCTTTAAAGATCGATTCTTTAGTACGTGCATTGAAAATGTGCAGAACTGAAGACCAACCAAGAATCAAGAAGGCCATTGTTTGTCCAACGTCATGACTAGCCATGATTGTAGAATCTACATCAATAAACGAACCAATATAAAATCCGATCAATGTCGTAATCGTAAATGTCAAGGCTGCAACCGCAATGTTTCTGTAACCGCCTTTTGCAAAGATGCTTTCACCTTTAGCAGTAGGAGGATTGCTCATAATCGTTGGATCAGATTTTTCTCTACTTAATGCAAAACCAGGAATTCCATCTGCTACAACGTTAACAAATAGCAATTGAATTGCAATGACAGGTAAGCCCCATCCCATAATAACCGCAATCAACATAATAAGAATTTCTGAGATATTACATGACAGTAGGAAATAAACAGTTTTCTTAATATTTTCATACACACGTCGTCCTTCTTCTACAGCATGAACGATCGTATCAAATTTATCATCTGTCAAAATCATGTCAGCAGCACTTTTAGCTACTTCAGTACCCGTAATACCCATGGCTGTACCTACATCAGCTGCTTTTAAGGCAGGGGCGTCATTGACACCATCACCGGTCATTGCCACAACAGCACCTTGTGATTGCCAAGCTTCAACAATCCGAATTTTATCTTCAGGAGAAACCCGAGCATAAACAGAATAATCACGAATATTTGTTTTTAATTCTTCATCTGAAAGTTTACTTAATTCTGTACCTGTGATAGTTTTGTCGCCATCTTCTAAAATACCAATTTGTCTAGCTATTGCAGAAGCAGTAGCTGCATGGTCACCAGTAATCATAACAGTCTTGATACCAGCTGTTTTAGCTTCTTTAACGGCTTGTATACTTTCTTCACGTGGAGGATCGATCATCCCTACGATACCGGAAAATGTAATTCCGTTTTCTAATTCTTCAGCTGATAAATCTTCTGGAAGGGTAGCGTACTTTTTATATCCAACAGCAATAACTCGTAAAGCATCATTAGCAAATGAATCATGAATTGCTCGAGCTTTTTGACCAACTTCATCAGTAATAGTTGAAAATTCAACAGGCAAACGATCAAAAGCTCCTTTGGTGATGGAAATATAACCCTCATCTAATTTATGAACAGTCGTCATTAATTTTCGACTTGAATCAAAAGGTATTTCATGTACACGAGGGTAGGTTTTATCTAATTCTTTTTTTGGCAATCCTTTTTCTTGTAACAAACGGATGATAGCTGTTTCAGTAGGATCTCCAGTGATGACTTCTTCACCATCTCGGTCTTCAATTGTAGCATTTGAAGCTAAACTCATCATTCTAAGGACCCATTTTTCATCATCGCCAAACTCACTTTTAGCGTCAATAGGCTTGTGTGGGAACGCCCATAATTTTTGAATCGTCATTTTATTTTGTGTTAGCGTACCTGTTTTATCTGAAGCAATAACAGAAGCACTACCCAAGGTTTCTACAGAAGGGATAGTACGAATAATGGCGTTTCGCTTAACCATGTTTTGTACACCGAACGCTAATGAAATCGTAACGATAACAGGTAAAGTCTCAGGAACTGCAGCAACAGCAAGTGACACAGCAGTCATTAAACTAATAATAAAGGCTTCACCTTGTAAGAAGCTTAAGGTGAAGATAATCACACCAGCAATCAAAGCCAAGACACTGACTTGTTTTCCTAAGTTGTCCATTCTTTTTTGTAATGGTGTTTTTCCAGGCTGTGTACGATTTAAAAGACTAGCAACAGCACCCATTTCAGTATCCATACCTGTAGTAACAACAACTGTTTTTGCTCGGCCATTGGTTACTAAAGTACCAGAAAATACGGTATTGAATACATCGCCTACAGGACTGTCTGCTTCGATTTCAGCATATTCATCTTTATCAACAGGAAGACTTTCACCTGTTAAAGCAGATTCTTCAACTTGTAAATCTCTACTTGAAATAATACGGGCATCAGCTGGAATTTGGTCACCAGCTTCTAAGAGTAAAACGTCACCTGGTACCAGATCAACAGCATCGATAACGTCTTCTTGGCCATTTCGAATCACTCGAGCTTGTGGAGCAGATAAGCTTTGAAGAGAAGCTAAGGCTTTCTCTGCTTTTCCTTCTTGTCGAATAGCAAGAACAACATTGATGATAACAATAGCAAAAATAACGATGGGCTCTGAAAAATCATCAGGATGTTCTGTAATCGCAATGTATGTTGAAATGATTCCAGCTAATATCAAGATAATAACTGTGACATCTTTTAATTGATCTAAGACTTTTGAAAATAAAGAAACACTTTCTTCCTCGTCGAATTGATTGAGACCGAATTGTTGCTTCTGTTGATCTACTACTTGGGAAGACAATCCTTTTTCTGTGTCACTATTAAATTGATCTATGATTGAATCTATTTTTTTGGTTCTAAAATCCATAAACATTTCTCCTCTTAACTATTTTTTTAACACTACTTTATATAAATAAACAAAAGTCTTACTTTTCTGGTGTCTTTATTAAAAGACCTGCGCAAATGGCGATAAACTACAACGATTTCTAATATTAGATAGGAAGATGTTGAAACATAAATAAACTGTTTTCCTGATCTTATATACCAGAATCTACCATTCCTTCTTTTTACGAGCTGTCTAAATAAACCTTTGTACTACAAAAAAATAGGCTAGGTCTCGCAGAATATTTTCAATTGTGTGATTTTCCTTCAATAGGAAAAAAGTATATATTTTAAAAGAAAGGATAGCGAACATAAGATTCGCTTAGATGTACTTGGCTAGGATGTTTTCCGATAGCAAGTGATTACTTGCTTACTTATTAACAATAACAAATTTTCATAGTATTTTCAAGACAGATAGCCAAAAAAATGAAATAAATATAGATGGAAGAAATCAGAAGTTGCTCATAGCGTGGATAAAACCTATCGTTTTTTTTTTATAAAGATACTAAAAAAACGAGAGCGGGAAAAAAGACGTTTTGACCATTGAATATAAACCAGCCTCCCCTTATGAGATGGCTTTTCTCAGAAGGGGAGGCTGGTTTATAGGCATGTGGTCAGGCTTTTGGAAGGCGTTTAAAAGCACCCGCTTAGTATGTGACAGAGATAAAGACTATTGTCCCAGCCACTATCCTATGTTTTTTAAAACAACAAAAATCGATCAGAGAGTGTCTTTTTTAGAAATTGTTTTGAGGGACAAGTAATAAAAATAAATAGTAATTCCTAATTGAGCTTCTAATTGAAAAAGAGGGTGAATGTTAAACAGGTTTAAACCTGTAAAGAAAATAGTGGGGAGAGTGGAAGCAAATAAAACAACTTTCCATGTTTCACCAAACCGTAATGGCTTTTTAGTAATAGTAGCAACCAAATTTCCAAACACAGTGTATAAGAAATTATAAACGAGTGCTAAAATCAATGAACTGATCCATAAGAGAACAAAGGTCATGACTAAAACAATGGGGTTCACACTCTGTAATCCCAAGATAACATCTTTAAATGTATCTTGGTTCATTCCCTCTAGTTGGCTGTATGAAAATTGAATAGGGTATAAGGGAATGCTTAAATAAAGTCCCTGCTCTAATAAAGAAATTCCGAGTGTACTCCCAGAAATACGCTTATCGATCTCTGATGGTGTGATTCTGCCACTTGGCTCAAAAGTGAAAATAATAGAATCTGTTTGATAAATAAAACTTTCAGCATTTTCTTCTGGTACAATCTGACCGTTTTCTATTTCAAAATCGGGTATGTTTTGAGCGACTTCTTGTCCATCTTGAATAAAATCTGTTAATAGCTGATTGGTCTGCACCCAACTTGGGATAGTCAAAATAAAAGATAAAAAAATAAAATACAATACTATTTTTCCTGTTTTTACATTTCTAGCTTGAATCAACTGTTCAGGTTGAGATAAAGATGCTTTAAATAAATGAAAGAGCTGGATAAGTATTCCTCCTTAAAAATCATGTTGTTCTATACAATTGTAATCTTTTATGAAACTAAACTCAATAGCTCTAGAAATAGAAGGAGAGCGGGATAAAAGTCGTTTTGACCGCTGAATATAAGCCCGTCTCTCCTTTACAAGATGCTTTTACTCATAAGGAAGACTAGCTTATAGTCATGTGGTCAGGATTTTGGAACGCGTTTAAAAGCAGCCACTTAGTATGTGACAGAGATAAAAACTATTGTTCCTGTCTTATAGATGACAAATAGAATAATAGAGCTTTTGCAAAGAATGTGACAAAGAAATTCACAATTTTCGTCTTTTAAATTGTAATCGGTTATAAAAAGTGTTAGATTATTAATAGTAAGCAACTATTTTATTATATGGAGGAATGACATTATGGCTTTTAAATTACCAGAATTACCTTACGCATACGATGCTTTAGCACCACATATTGATGAAGAAACAATGAAATTGCATCACGATAAGCATCATGCAACTTATGTTGAAAAAACTAACGGGGCACTTGAAAAACATCCTGAATTAGCAGACAAGACAATCGAAGAATTAGTTGCAGATCTACAATCTGTTCCTGAAGATATTCGTACAGTTGTACGTAACAATGGTGGCGGACACGCAAACCACAGCTTCTTCTGGGAAATTCTATCTCCAAATGGTGGTGGCGAACCAACCGGCGCATTGAAAGATGCGATTGAAGAAACATTTGGAAGTTTTGACAAATTCAAAGAAGAATTTGCAACTGCATCAGCTGGTCAATTTGGATCAGGTTGGGGTTGGTTGGTAGTAAACAACGGTAATCTTGAAGTTGTTTCAACTCCAAACCAAGATTCTCCATTAACTGAAGGCAAAACTCCAATCATTGGTTTAGATGTCTGGGAACACGCATACTACCTAAACTACCAAAACAAACGTCCAGCGTACATTGATGCATTCTGGAAAGTAGTAAACTGGGAAGAAGCAGGCAAACGTTACGACGCTGCAAAATAACCCTTTAAATGAGAAAGCAGGGTACAGAGATTTTACAATCTCTGTACCCTGCTTTTTTGTATTACAAGTTTATTTTTTTGAAAATAAAAGGAATCAGCAACAACAAAATTGAAATAACCGTAATAATTATACCTTCAAATAGATATGGCGTACTGTAAGAAAATACAACTCTGTGTTTTCCCGACTGAATCGGAACACCCAATAAGCTATCAATGACCTCTTCCGGCTGAACAGGAACACCGTCTATTGATACAGACCAACCTTCACTGAATGGAATTGATGTCATTAAGAAATCTTGGTTATCTTGGATGGTCACAGTACCTTCGATTTGGGTATGACTGTGATTTTCTATTACCATTCCGCCAGCTTGTAATGATTCGATGGAATGAGTAAACGCAGTAGTGTCTAAGCGATACAATTGGATATCCTCTAAAGAAATAGAGTCATCTAATAGTTCTATCTCAAACGTAATCGTTTTATTATAATCTTCATTGGCTAGGTTATGAATCACAGTTTCATTTGAACTATCATAAAAAGCAAAAGATTCTCCGTTTAGATACAAGTTTACATCTTTATCTCCTATAGAAGAGCCTACAGTAACGTAATAAGCATCATTCGTTTCTGGAGTAAACTGAAATTGAACCGAAGCTTTACTATCTTCATTATCTTTTTCGATGATCGGTTCAAAGCTAGAACCAGATAGCAACACATTTTGATAGATCGTACTTGAAAACTCTTCAGAGAAGAAATAAGTGGTAGCGTTACTGCTTCCTGCTAGAGCACTTAATACAGATTCTTGTGCTTGAATGGGACGGTTCTTTTGTAGATAAACTGATTCGATATTACTTGAACTGCCAAACGCAAATGGTAAACTGTAAGGATTTTCGTAGACTATCACTTGATTCGTAGCAGCTATTTTTTGGTAATCTTTTAAGTCAGGTTTAGTTTGCTTCAATGTAAAATGATATTTATCCTTATTTGAAGAGCGAAACGGAAAAGAAAATGCTGTTTGAAAAGTGTCGTATCTAAAATTATTTTGTTTTAATGGAGCAGTAGTGGTTTCTATCAAACTAGGTAGATCTTCATTTTCTTTCCAATACAAAGCATTTTGTTCACTTGCGTAGTATTTAACGCCAAACAAGGCATCCGTTAGAAGAGTCCCATTTGAATAAGTCAAGAATCCGCCGCCAACAGGATTGCCTAAGCGACCGAAAAGATCCGGCACAGCACTTTCAAATGTAGAACTGAAATGAGTGATTCCGTTAAACCCAGCTTGGAAGCTGTCATTTTTGGTCCGCACAAAGGTCTTTTCAATACGATATAAGTCATCATCGTAATTTTCTATCCAATCGATCACTTGCTGCTGACTTTGCTGATAAACAGAAAATGTGTCTTGGTCTACATAGCTCAATCTTGAGAGAGAAATGCTTGCATTGACCGTCATTTCAATACTAGTTACCAGAAATAAAACAAAGCCTAGCCATTTGTAGTGTTGCGGCTTCAAAATAAGCAATAGCAAGACTAAGAAAGTAAATAATAAGGTAATGATGATTTGGATAGGAGTAAGAAAATCGAATTCTCCACTATAGACATACAGTCCTATTCCAGATGCGATTATCATGGTAAAGAAAGTAGCTAAAGGGTTCACCCCTTTCAAATGAGTAAAACTACGGAAAGCTAGCAATAATAGGAAGAAAGAGACTACAAACGAAAAACGATAAGGATACCAGTTCGGGTATTGCATAGCATGCCAGATTTTATTCATTGCGTCTACATTCATTGAGAAAATAAAGAAAATCATTAACACAAAAGCTGTAACGCGTTCTCTTAATGGAATGATCCGATTGAAGAAATAAAGGCAAAAGCACAATAAAGCTAAACTACCAATAAATAGATTTGGATAACCGGATGGCATTTGGTCGAAATTAAATGCTCCAACAAAAAATTTGGAGACCATCTCAGGGAAAAAGTAATCTGATTCCCATTTAAAATCCATCTTTATATAACTAGCTTTACCTACCATCAAAGAATGAAGAGTAGGGAGCAATAAGATAGCTGATATACCACCAGCTAATAAGGAATGCCAAATGAACAACAAACTTGTTTTGATTCCTGAAAGAACTTTATCTTTTCTTTTAGCGATCGTAGGAAAACCAATACTAATACAACGAAAGATAAAATAAAGGACGAGGAAAAAACAAATCATATACGCTATGTAATAGTTGGACATCAGGCAAATAGCTAAGAATACGGTATAAAGAACACCTTTCTGCTGTTTGATCAGACGTTCCAGACCCAAAACAATGAGCGGCAGGAAAATAACTCCATCTAGCCACATAATATTGAATTGATTGACAATAGTGTAACCCATCAAAGCATAACTCGTTGAAAAAGCTACTAAACTAAATCCTTCTCCATCAAATTCTTTTTTTAATAAATAAGCAAAACTCCATCCCGCTAATCCATATTTCAGCATTGTTACTACTGTAACTGCTAATGAAACTTGTGATTGTGGAAACAGTAAAAAGATAAGATTAAACGGACTGGCTAAATAATAAGCCCATAAGCCAACCATATCTCCGCCAATAGCCTTAGTAAATGAATAAAAGAAGGCAGTTGGGTCTTCGAGCAGTGTTTGACGATAATAAGCTAAAAAATCAACGTATTGCTGGCCTAAATCAATCGTTAATACAGTTTCGTTTCCAAATGGATAGACCCCTTTGAATGCATGAATGCCAGACATAATCAGAAAAGGGACGGTAAAAGCTAATAGTAATGGCCATTGTTTTTGAATAAATGACAGTATTCGGTTCTTCATGATTGATCACCCCAAGTAAAAATTGCTTACTCCTAGAATAGCATATTCGAGCAGGAGAAATAATCGAATCATGAAAAAAGTTTTTACGATCTCAAATCCAATAATGTGTTCAAATTTAAAACTTTCTTGTGTTTATGGTTAAAGACTAGATTATCTGTTACAATATACGCAGTTCTATTTAACAGGAAGGTGTTCACGTGAAATCAAATCAAAAAAAACAATCAAAGAATAAGTCGCATATTCCTTTAAGACTTAACATATTGTTTGCAGGTGTATTTGTTTGCTTTGCTTTACTTATTTTAAGGCTGGGTTATTTGCAAATTGTGAGTGGTGAAGAATTTGAAGCGGAAGTTGCTCGAACAGAAACTACTTTAGCGACAGGAAATGTTCCTCGCGGGGAAATATTTGATGCCAATCACCGTAAATTAGTAGGGAATACTGCTGTACAAACGATCACGTATACTCGTGGACAAGGAGTTTCTTCCGAAGACATGGCAAAAATAGCGTTAGATCTAGCGGCTGTGATCGACATGCCAAATAAAGTCAGAATAGAAAATGAAAGTGAATTCGATATTACTGCTAGAGATTTGCAAGACTTTTGGCTAGTTCTGAATGAAGAAGAAATAAACGAAAGATTAACTGAAAATGAATTGAAACTAAGTGGATCAGAATTTTATCAAACTCAGATTTCCAAAGTAACAGATGAAGACATTGCTCAAATGTCTGATTTGGAAATTGAGGCAGCAGCTATCTTCAAAAAAATGAATGGTGCTTATGCCTTAACGACAATCAATATTAAAAATGAAAATGTGACGGACCAAGAAATAGCATTAGTCAGTGAACACTTAAGTTCATTACCAGGTGTAGATACTGGGACGGATTGGGTACGGAATTACCCACAAGAAGGGATGCTGAAAAGTATTCTTGGAGAAGTTACTACAGAAGAAAAAGGTGTGCCGGAAAGCCAATTATCCACTTATTTAGCTAGAGGATATGCAAGAAACGACCGGGTGGGTAATAGCCAGCTAGAAAAGGAATATGAGACAGTACTCAATGGTTCAAAATCTAAATCAGAGACCCAAACCAACAACAATGGAGATATTATTGAAACCATTGAACAATATGCTGGTGAAAAAGGCGACAATTTAGTGATGACGATTGATATGGATTTCCAAAAAACTTTAGAAGAAATTGCCATAGAAGCTTTAGGGAAAAGGCAGGGACATAACAACAGTATTTACATTACTGCCGCCGATCCTAAAACTGGTAAAATATTGGGTCTAGTCGGAAAAGAGTACAACACTGAAACAGGTAAGATAGAGGACGCTGCATTACACAACATCAATCGAGCTTTTGAAATGGGATCAGCTGTTAAGGGGGCTACCATTTTAGCAGGTTATATGGATGGGGCCCTAACATATGATGATAATGTTATCGTCGATGCACCGATGAGATTAAGTGGTTCTCAGCCGATTAGTTCGGTCTTTAACCGGAGCGGCAGCGTTGCGGTAAATGACATTCAAGCTTTGGAAGTCTCGTCAAACGTTTATATGGCAAAATTGGTATTAAGAATGGGCGGACAATACAGTATCAGCAGTGGAAAAGCAACGATCAATGTAAATCAAGTTATTGCTAAATTGAGACAGTACTTTAATCAATTTGGTTTAGGTGTGGAAACTGGAATAGACTTACCCGGCGAAGCTACAGGGTATGTTGGACCAGATCCAAACGCCGGTTCAGCAATGTTTTATGGTTTTGGACAATATGATACTTATACGCCAATCCAATTACTTCAGTATGTTTCAACTATTGCTAATGGAGGAACACGACTGGCTCTTAGACTGGTCGACGAGATTTGGTCGACAGGTGAAGACGGAGAATTGGGAACTATTGAAACCCAATTGGAGCCTAAGATTTTAAATACCGTCAATGTTGATCCTGAAGCAATGGAACGAGTGCAACAAGGATTCTATCAAGTAGTACACGGAGCTAACGGTTCGGCTCGTTCACGTTTTATAGGCGCGGAATATGAATCTGCAGGAAAAACAGGAACAGCACAGACGTCCTATAGTGGTGATTCTGTGATTACTAAAACCTATGTGGGTTATGCCCCTTACGATGACCCAGAAATTGCTATTTCAGTAGTCGTTCCTTATTTACCTCTTAATAATACGAACTATGAAAATGTTATCACGGCAAGAAAAGTCATGGATGCGTATTTTAAAGTAGGCGAATACAGGGAAGTAACTCCTGATGAGGATACAACTGAATCTTCTGAAGACACAGAATAAAAAAGACAAGTCCATAAATCATGGGCTTGTCTTTTTTGATATCATTAATGCTGTGAAAATTAATTTTCACTTGATAAAATGTCTGCAATTTCTTGGAATGACATGCCGCTTTCAATCGTGAAAGTACCAGGTCGAATTAAGTTAGATAAGTTGTTATCTTCTAAGAAATTATCGAACTCAGCAGAATCTTCGATAATGCCTTGCTCTTGCAACTGACGAGCTGCAATACTGCTTGGATCACCGTTATTGATAATAATTGTAGCTGTAGTGGCTTCAGATGAAGTTTCTTCTTCAGTGCTGCTTGATTCTTCAGCATCATTCTCAGAACTCTCTTCAGTAGCTTCTTCATCAGTAGTTTCACTATCTTGTTCGTCTACAGCGTATTCGCTTTCCATTTTTGCAAGTTCAGTTTCTGCAAGCAGACTCTCATATTTGGCTTTATAAGTTTCATCTTCTTGAGTCAATTCAGTTGAAGCATCTGTTGCATCAGCTGATTGAGATTCATAAAAGAACGAACGATAACTTGCAAGAATAAGTGCAGATACCAAGAAACCTAACGACAAGAATCGTAATGCTGGTTTACTCATACTATGTACCTCCTTGATTGATTAGGCTTCTAAAACATATTCATCGATAACAGATTGAACCGTTTTTTCAGATAAACGTGTTTGACTAGAAATGTCCTCTGGTGCGGCACCTTGTGTGTACAAAGTGATAATGTGTTTTCTTAATACATCATGTACTTTATCAGATAAAGGCAATTCTTCAGATTGAATATTTAGTTCTGACTCAAGCAACGTTACTCGTTTTTTCAAATGATTGATTTCTTGCAGCCACTGCAAAGATAATTCTTCAAACTCTTCTTGTACTTTTTCGCCATTATCTTGTTTGTAGAAAGACCAGACAACCAAAGCTATTGCAATAACAAGTAGGACAATCACAATAATCCATAAATCCATTTAATTCACCTCTTTATATTTTACTTCCACAAAAAAGTTTACCACAATATTGTCACAAAACCTATGTTGTAAATAAAACTTAATATAATTTCGTGATTTTCATCCATTTTGAAAAAAAGCCCTCTCGTTTTAAAAGTTGTGTTAAAATACATTTGAAAGCCTTATCAAAAATACACAAGGAGTTTACTATGGACAAAAAATGGTGGAAAAATGCAGTAGTGTACCAAATCTATCCTAGAAGTTTTCAAGACAGCAATGGAGATGGAGTTGGGGATATTCAAGGAATCATTCAACGATTGGATTACCTTGAGCAATTAGGTATCAATGTTATTTGGCTTAGCCCTGTATATGAATCTCCTAACGATGATAATGGATACGATATCAGTGATTATTACGCTATCATGGATGAATTTGGAACGATGGAGGATATGGATCGACTTATAGTAGAGGCTAAAAAAAGAAGTATTCATTTAGTGATGGATTTAGTTGTTAACCACACTTCTGACGAACACGCTTGGTTTATTGAAGCTAAAAAATCCAAGCAAAATCCTTATCGCGAGTATTATATTTGGAGAGATCCACGAGATGGTGGCGTACCAAATGGTCTAGGCTCTGTTTTCAGTGGTTCTGCTTGGGAATATGATGAAGAAACTGATCAATACTTTATGCATCTATTCAGTAAACGCCAACCAGATTTAAACTGGGAAAATAAACAAATGCGTTACGAGATATACGATATGATGAATTTTTGGCTGGAAAAAGGGATCGGCGGATTCCGATTAGACGTCATTGAGTTGGTCGGTAAGTTGCCAGACCGAGAAATTACAGCTCATGGACCTCAACTGCACGAATATTTACAAGAAATGAATCGCGAGACTTTTGGAAAATATGATGTGATGACGGTGGGAGAAACAAATTCAGCTACACCCCAACAAGCAAAACTTTTTTCTGGCGCCGAACGTAATGAATTGTCTATGGTATTTCAATTTGAACACATGGTTTTAGACCAACAACCAGGAAAATCAAAATGGGATTTGAGACCGCTGTCTGTTGTGGAATTAAAACAAGTTCTTTCTACATGGCAAATGGAACTTCAAAACGAGGGATGGAATAGTTTGTTTTGGAACAACCACGATCAGCCAAGAATTGTTTCAAGATGGGGAAATGATCAAAAATACCGTGTAGAGAGCGCGAAAATGTTTGCTATTTTACTGCATATGATGAAAGGCACTCCGTATATTTATCAAGGGGAAGAAATCGGTATGACAAATATTGTCTTAACGGACATCTCTCAAGCGGATGATGTAGAAACGAAAAACATGTACCAAGAGCGCTTGGCAGAAGGGTATAGCGAAGAAGCTATTTTGGCTGCTATCAATACTAAAGGAAGGGATAACGCCCGTACTCCTATGCAATGGGATGATTCTAAAGAAGCAGGTTTTACGACTGGCCATCCTTGGTTACCGGTGAATCCAAATTATACGACTATTAACGTAGAGAAAGCATTAACTGATCAGGATTCTATTTTTTATTGTTATCAAAAGTTGATACAATTGAGAAAAGTAAACCCCATTATGGTTTATGGAAATTACCAATTATTGGCTGAAGAGGATGCTTCTTTGTTTGCTTATACTAGAACTTTCCAGGGAGAGACCTGGTTGATCGTCGCCAATTTTAGCGAACAAGTCAATGAAGTCCAATTCACTGAGGTGGCGACAGATTTAGAACCGATTATCAGCAACAGCACAACACATAAACGTTATGATTTACAGCAACTTCGTCTTGCTCCCTATGAAACTTTTGTCGTTAAATTAGATTCTTCTCTTTATGTAAAGTAAAAAAACTTTACAAAGAATAAAAAAATACTGGAATCTAATATAAAAAAATGGTATCATTATCAGGTCGGAAGATTGGATAAATAACTATCTTCAAATATTGTTTAATGCTTGGAGGGAAAATCATGCGCGTAAACATCACAATGGAATGTACTGAATGTAAAGAACGTAATTACATCTCAAAGAAAAACAAACGTAACAATCCGGACCGTGTTGAATTTAAAAAATACTGCCCACGCGAACGTCGCGTAACTCTACACCGTGAAACTAAATAATTTAGTTAAAACATGGAGAAATGTATGACTTACCGTATAAATTTAACCCTATGACTAGTTGGTTTATTCAAAGAGTCGTAGGGTTAATTTGGTTCATGAGTCGATTTTATAAATTTGAACGATAATGATCACATAAAAAAAGGAACTAGGGGGATTTATACCGGTTCCTTTTTTGCTATACTGAGAATGTGGAGTAAAGAAACCTGTGCAAGAATGGTTTATGAAACACCGTTAAGAAAGGAAAGTGGAGAAATAGTGGATAAAAAAAACATTCGAAAAGAAAAAATTGCTGCTTTAAAAAGCCTGAGCGGAGCTAAAAAGCAAGAAGCAGAAGAAAAAATTTATCATCATCTTTATCGCTCGCGTTATTGGCAAGAAGCTTCGACCATAGCATTAACCATGGCTCAAGGATTTGAATTAGATACTATGCCTATAGTGGAGGAAGCCTGGAGAACGAATAAAACCATTGTGATGCCAAGAGCTAAAAAAAATCGTATTATGGATTTCGTCTTGTTTAACGAAAATACACATATGATAACCTCTTCATTTGGGCTTCTTGAACCTGAT
Organism: Desemzia sp. RIT 804; assembly: GCF_016892605.1. GTDB lineage: Bacteria > Bacillota > Bacilli > Lactobacillales > Carnobacteriaceae > Desemzia. The sequence goes on along the minus strand of NZ_JAFEMV010000001.1, from coordinate 986,210 downwards.
CCTACATTAAAATCAATCACCAAAGAAGCCATTGATTTAGTGATCGTACCAGGGCTAGCTTTTTCAAAAGATGGCTACCGTATTGGTTTTGGTGGTGGATATTACGATCGGTTTTTAGCTGAATTCTCAGGGACAAAAATGGCTCTAGTGTTAAAAGAGCAGCAAATCGATTTTTGGAACCCTGAATCTTTTGATGTGCCAATGGATGTTTTGATTACAGAAGAAATGGTTATTCAAACGCCAGCTTTTCAAATGACTGAACAAAAATTTTAGTTTAGCATTTTGTGAAGATCACTTTGTGCTATAATAGAGAATTGAAAAGATGAATAAATGTAAAATATAAGTGAGAACGGAGTCCGATATATGAATTACCAAACTCAAATGAAAATAAAACGCTTCTTGAGGAAACCGATTGTCACGTACACTTTTTTAGGGCTTCAAATACTGTTGTTTATTTTAATGACTTTTGATGGAGGAAGTACGAATACGCTCACGTTGATCAAGTACGGAGCTAAATTTAATCCTCTACTTGTTGGAGGTCAATGGTGGAGGTTGGTGACCCCTATATTCCTTCATATTGGTTGGATGCATTTGCTGATGAATTCGATTATTTTATATTTTCTTGGAATCCAATTGGAGGATACTTTAGGACATTGGCGTTTTGCTTTGATTTATCTTTTAAGCGGAATAGCAGGTAATGCAGCTAGTTTTGCACTTAATGCCTTTTCTGTTTCAGCAGGAGCGAGCACGAGTTTGTTTGGTTTATTTGGAGCCACGTTATTTTTAGGTAAAACATATACGAATAATCCAGCGATCCAGCAAATGGCTCGAAATTTCAGTACATTGATCGTCATTAATTTAGTCTTTGGATTTTTCAGTTCTTCTGTTGATTTAGCAGGCCACTTAGGAGGCTTAGCAGGAGGGTTTTTAGTGTCGACGGCTATAAGTGTCCAAAATCCATTACCAAGATGGAGAAAGAAACGGTTACTATATGGAGCGATTTTTACCGGATTGGTAGTTGTTTTGTTGATAATAGGTTATGTACGCACTTTAGGAGTGTTTTAAATATGAACCACTCCTTGAAAAGTGTTTATGATGTGCAACAACTATTGAAACGTTACGGAATTTTTGTACATGTTGGCGAAAGACTTTGGGATCTGGAACTGATGATGGACGAATTACGAAAGATCCATCAAAATCATTTGATTGAACAACCTGTATTTTTATCGGCTATGGCAATACTAAAAAAAGAGCATCAATGGGAACAAGAAAGAATGGAACGAAAAAAATAACTAATCAGTATGGAGGAATACATATGTCAAAAAAAATTATTGGAATCGACTTAGGTGGTACAACGGTTAAATTTGCTATTTTAACAGAAGAAGGAGAAATTCAACAAAAATGGAGTATTGAAACAGATATTTCTGAAGAGGGTACAAAAATCGTTCCTTCTATTATTGATTCGATCAACAAACATATGAATATGTATGGTATGACATCAGAGGATTTCGTAGGGATTGGAATGGGTTCTCCTGGGACTGTTGATGCTATAAATGGAACCGTTATCGGAGCATATAATCTAAATTGGAAGACACTGCAACCTCTAAGAGAGCAGATTGAAGCAGGAACACATATTCCGTTTTTTATAGACAATGATGCAAATGTTGCAGCTTTAGGTGAAGCTTGGAGAGGCGCTGGAGAAAGTGATCCAAACGTTGTTTTTCTAACTCTTGGTACTGGTGTCGGTGGCGGAATTATAGTAGGGGAAAAATTAGTACATGGATCTATTGGTGCAGCAGGTGAAGTTGGACATATTACGGTAGAACCAGACGGCTATCAATGTACATGCGGTAAAACAGGTTGTTTAGAGACTGTTGCTAGCGCTACTGGCGTGGTTCATTTGGCAAGAGATCTATCAGATGTTTTTGCTGGAGAGTCAAAATTAAAATACATCATTGATGATGGCCAATTGATTACTGCAAAAGATGTTTTTGATTTAGCTAAAGAAAAAGACCCGCTAGCTGTAATGGTTGTTGATAAAGTTGCCTATTATTTAGGATTAGCTTCTTCTCACTTAGCCAATATCCTAAATCCTTCTACAATTGTTTTAGGTGGAGGTGTTTCGAAAGCTGGCGAAATTTTGACTGAAACAATCCAACCTTATTTTGAAAAGTATACATTCCCAACCATTCGTAAATCCACAAAAATCCGTTTAGCGATTTTAGGAAATGATGCAGGCGTTATTGGTGCTAGTTCACTAGTAAGAGCTTCCGTAGCGGAATAGTATAATGGTTTACGCAAAAGAACCAAGGCTTTTTTAGCCTTGGTTCTTTTGCTGTAATTAATCATTTACTGTTGTTATAGGCATAATCCAGGAGTCCTGCATTATGTCTATGTTATAATGAGTTTAGAATGTTATACGAGCGTAAAAAAAGCGACAAGATTGAAATGTAATTGAAATTTTGAAAACAGGGTGATTATGATGATACGTTTAACCACTAGTAAAATATCGGTTTTACTTCTAATCGTCGCTTTATTTTTAGGTGCTTGTCGATCCAAAGAGGAAACACCAACCCAAGGTGATGAAACAGAAGAGGGAATTGTGTTTACACAGATTCCGCTACCTAAAGAAGAATTTCGTAAAATAATTGGTTGGAAGTCGGAAGAAGAAGTCATTGTTCAAGCGGGAGATCTAGATGGAGATTCACTGTACTCATTTAATATTCTTACCGGTTCTTTGGACATGCTCTATGAAACGGATTCTTTTATCTTAGCTTCAATTGTCATTGTAGAGGAAGAAAAAATGATTGTACAACAGGTAAAAGATGCAAAGTCAACATTGGTTGTTTTAAATAATGAAGGGGATACTATTCAAGAATTACCCATCAACGCCAATGGGTTTGTAGATATAAATGTCAATTCACAAAATCCTGCCGTCGCTTTTGTTTCTTATTACGAGGGAGAAAACAATACGGCTGTTTACAATTGGAACATTGAGACTAATGAGTACACAACTGTAGAGTCAGCGTCTTTAAATCCACAATGGTACTCTGAAAACTTGTATTTGTTTGTCGATAATGGGGAAGATTTTACATTGGGAACTGGGGAATTGTATATGGGGGATATTCGCAATGATGAAGTTTTGCTGTTGGATTCTTATGTCTCAGATTTCTTTTTGCATGAAGATACTTTCATCAAATTCACTCCTTCTGATTTCAACGATCAAGAAATCATTTTGACGTATCAATATCCCTTTTTAGTAGATGTTGGATTCATGGTTGCTCCTAAAGTCACCATGAATAAGCGCATCTTATTCCCTCACATAACACAAGCAGAAAGAAACACTTCAATTTATGGTATTTTTGCAGAAAAAGCTGTCTCTATTGAAGAAGAACCAGGGGAATTCATATTTGCTCAATTGGATTTTGAAGAAGGGAAAATCGAGCCCATTATAGAAGTACCGGAAGAGGCACCAATTTTAATTTCTAAAAATGGCCAATATTGTCTGTACGGTTGGAGTTTTGAATTGTTGATCGACATTGAAAATCAAACAATTCATGAATTAATTGCTCTTTAATTGCTCAATTCTCTTCACAGCAAGAAAAAACCTCTAGTAAATTAACGCGTTCTTGTGTAAAATTAAGAGTGAACAAGGATGTAAAGAAAGGGGTTCACTAGATTTTGGATACAAGTACAATTATAAATTATATATTATGGGGCTTTATCATTGCCTGGGGTGTTTATGAGCTAGTACAATACTTCAGACGAAAAAATGCATCTGTGGAATTACCGCAAGAAGATTTTAGTAAGAGATTGCGAAAAGTGCAATTAGTTGATATCAGAGAGAAAGATGAATTTGATGCAGGGCATATTCTTGGAGCACGAAATGTTCCATACTCTATGCTTAAACAACGTATAACTGATTTCCGTAAGGATCAACCAATTTATCTCTACGATGATAATCAAACTATCAGCAAACGTGCTGCCTTAAAATTGCGCAAAGCTGGATACACCGACCTTTATACACTAAAAGGCGGCTACAAAAAATGGACAGGAAAAATCAAACGAAAAGCAAGATAAAAAGCAAAGAGTGAAACCTAGCGTTTTGCTCATTGAATATAAGCAGAGCGCGGAGCAAGACGTTTAGCTCATCGTACATAAAACTACCCGGACAGTTTGGGCTTTTTCCAAACCGTCCGGGTAGTTTTGTAGTAGTATGAGTTGCCTTGCGAAGCGCGTCTATATATCCCAGCGCAAACTATTCAAACCAACTAAAAAAGTCTAAAGTAAGAGTGAGAAAAACTCTTACTTTAGACTTTTTTGTATGCAAAAAATAAATGAGTTGAATGAAATATCCGGCGTCCTAAACGCCTTTCTTCGCTCTCTATCCCAAACGAGCTGTGAAAGGCAGGCCGCACTACTATTTTATCCCCCTAACTGTTTGGAAAGCCCCCAAACTGTTAGGGGATGAAATATCCGGCGTCCTAAACGCCTTTCTTCGCTCTCTATCCTTAAACCAGCTGCACAAACCAGACTCCCTATGATTTCATTTTCTCTTTTTGTGTGGAAAAACACCCCACAAAAAAAGAGAAAAGTGAACTCTACGGGAGTCTGACCGGTTTTCTTCGCTCTCTATCCCAAACGAGCTGTGAAAGGCAGGCCGCACTACTATTTTATCCCCCTAACTGTTTGGAAAGCCCCCAAACTGTTAGGGGATAAAATATCCGACGTCCTAAACGCCTTTCTTCGCTCTCTATCCTTAAACCAGCTGCACAAACCAGACTCCCTATGATTTCATTTTCTCTTTTTGTGTGGAAAAACACCCCACAAAAAAGAGAAAAGTGAACTCTACGGGAGTCTGACCGGTTTTCTTCGCTCTCTATCCTTTGTGTCCTCCTATGAGTCCGCTTCTTGTGATGGCTGTTCCGCCTCGAGTCAGGCTGCTGGCGTGGATCAGAGAAGAGTAGCCGTATTTATTGCGCACTCGGTCGATAACGAGCTCTAATTCGTTTTGTCGAAGGGTTTCTTCTGGAGTTTCAAATAAATTCATTTGCAAATGAGATTTAAGTTGAATTTTTCCGGATTGAATACTAAGGTTTCGAACAGGTTGACCTTTATAATATGTACGAAAGAGGTATAGACAGACGTCAATAATAGCTTTACTGAGGGAGGTTGGAAAGATACTTAGTTGATGACTGAATCCTTTGTCGGCGATCTCATCCGAAAATCCGATCGTTAAATGGATCACTCCAGCTTCGACATGGTATTTTCTCAATCGAGCTGCGACTTGATCCGCCATTTCACGAATCACGACTTCGATTTCATATTGAATCGTGTAGTCGCGATCCAATATTTGGCTTTTTCCATAAGAATTGGATAAAGGGATATATTTTTCTGAGAGAACGCTATGGTCGACTCCATGAGCATGATAAAATAACTGCTCACCGATCACACCATGAATGCGCGTAAGGGATTGAACATTGTACTGAGACAGGCGATAAACAGAATCGATTCCTAGTTGATGTAAATTATTGGCAGTCCGTTTTCCGATGCCCCACATTTCAGTGATAGGATCTATTTTCCAAACTGTATTTGGGACATCCTCGTAATGCCATTCGGCAATAAAAGGGAAAGCATGCTTAGCTTGGTTATCTAAAGCTAATTTTGCCAACAAGGGATTATCTCCGATGCCTACAGAGACAACTAATCTAAGGCGTTTCCAAATAACATCTTGAATCTTGCGCGCAATTTGCAAAGTATCTCCGAATAAAGCATGCGAAAAAGTTACGTCAAGAAAGGTTTCATCCACGCTATAAACATGTAGATCAGATTCTGAGACAAATTCTTTATAGATGTCGTTGATCATTCCGTTTACTTTCAAATACAATCCCATTCTAGGCTCGACAATTTTGATGTTTGAATTTTTTGGAATCTCGAATCTTCTTGATCCAGTCTGAATGCCGTATTCTGTTTTTACTTTAGGAGAAGCAGCTAATACTAATCCACCTTCTTCAGTCGGCTTACTCATGACGACAATATAGGCATTTAGAGGATGATAGCCACGTTTAACGGCTTCTACGGAAGCAAAAAAAGACTTTACATCAATGCATAAAATATCTTTTCGGGGTTCATTTGTATAGTCGATCCGAATCATTGTGAGCACCTCCTGATCCTTCCTTTTTAGGAGTATGGGATTTATTATCAATAACTCATATTCATTATACGAACACTTGTTCCTGTTGTAAAGTCAGAACACTAAATTATCTTTGCCAGGAGAGGAATAGAACAATATATGGTATAATTACTGAGACAATAGAAGGAGCAATAGTCAGATCAAGAAAAAGATCCATAAAAATAAAAAAAAGTTATTTTTAACTAGTTTGCTAGTTGTTTTCTTGAGTAAAGTGAGTATTGGTAGGGGAAAAGGAGTGTTGTGTTACTCATGAAAACCAAAATACTTGTTATTGTGGGACCGACAGCAGTTGGAAAAACGAATTTGAGTATCGAAATAGCCAAAGAAATGAACGGAGAAATCATCAGTGGCGATTCTATGCAGATCTACAAAGGCCTAGATATTGGAACAGCTAAAATAACGCCTGAAGAAATGGAAGGTATACCCCACTATCTGATTGATGAAGTAGAGCCTTGGGATAGTTATACTGTTACCGTGTTTCAAAAGAGAGCTAAAAAATTGATTCAACAGATTACGGCTAAAGGGAAAACACCTATTATTGTAGGCGGAACAGGCTTGTATATCGAATCGTTGCTTTATGATGTCAGTTATGGTGGAGAAGGCCAGACAGATCTAGTTTTCAGAGATGAAAAAGAAGCTGTGGCAAAGGAAAAAGGAAATCTTTATTTGTGGGAAGAATTGAAAGGAATCGATCCTGAGGCAGCCCAGAAAATACACTATAACAATCGCAGAAGAGTAATCAGAGCGTTAGAAGTATTCTATGTAACTGGAGAATTATTTTCTTCTTACCAAAATGAGCGCCAACAAAAGGAATCTGTTTATGAAGCAAAAATAATTGGTTTGGATACCGCACGTTCTGTGTTGTATGATCGAATCAATTCGCGTGTCGATCAAATGGTTGCTGCTGGCTTAGAAAAAGAAGCGTATCAGATAGTTGAACAAGGTTGGGAGAATATGCAAGCTGCTAAAGGTATCGGCTATAAAGAATGGTTTTCCTACTTTAAAGGAGAAGAGTCCATTGAAGACGTAGTTGAGCAAATCAAGCAAAATTCTAGACGATACGCTAAAAGACAGTTAACTTGGTTTAAGAATCGCATGAATGATGTAAGTTGGTGGGATCTGATAGATAGACCGACAGATCAAAAACAAGTGATGGCAGAAGTTAAGGCGTTTTTTAAGTAACGTTTAGGTGTCAAATGAAATAATTAAGGGGTGATTTTATGGAGACACAAGCTAAAGCAGAACGAGTAATATTAGTAGGGGTCCAAACGACAGAAACAGATTTTGGATTTAATTATTCACTAAAAGAGTTAGAACAATTAACTGAAACAGCTCAAGGAATAGTGGTCGGTCAACTGACCCAAAAAAGAGCACGGGTTGATTCAAGAACTTATTTGGGTAAAGGAAAAATAGAAGAATTGGGTCAATTGGTAGAAGAGGTTGAAGCAGATACCGTAGTTTTTAACCATGAATTGACCCCGGGGCAAACAAGGAATATTCAAGATGTGATAGAGATAAAAGTCATTGACCGCGTTCAATTGATCTTGGACATCTTTGCGATGCATGCCAAAAGCAAAGAAGGAAAACTGCAAGTTGAATTGGCTCAATTGCAATATTTATTGCCAAGACTTGCTGGCCAAGGCGTAAACCTGTCCAGACTTGGTGGGGGAATCGGGACAAGAGGTCCTGGTGAAACCAAATTGGAAACTGACCGCCGTTACATTCGTGATCAAATAAATGATATCCGTAAAGAATTGTCCAGAACAGAAAAGCACCGAGAACTGACACGCAAACAGCGAAAAGAAAGCAATATTTTCCAAATTGGGTTAATCGGCTATACCAATGCCGGAAAATCTACGTTACTAAATAAGTTGACCAACGCCGAAACCTATGAAGAGAATAAATTATTTGCTACATTAGACCCGCTAACAAGACAATTGAAGCTGCCTAGTGGATTGAACGTGACGGTAACAGATACAGTAGGATTTATTCAAGATCTGCCAACACAGTTGATCGAAGCATTCCACTCAACCCTCGAAGAAACCAGAGGTGTAGACTTATTGTTGCATGTTGTAGATGCTTCGGCAGAAAATATGTTGGAACATGAACGTACAGTAATGAGTTTATTGATGGATCTAAAAATGGACCATCTTCCGATTTTAACGATTTACAATAAAAGCGATCTAATTGAAGGGTCGTTTTACCCGGATTATTTCCCGAATATTGTGATATCTGCAAGAAATGACCAAGATATCGAATTGTTAGTGACTGAAATAATGGATAAAGTAGAAGAAATCATGGAACCTTATCGAATAGAAATACCGGTAGATGAAGGGGACGTATTGATACAACTGAAACAAGAAACACAAGTGGCTACACAAGTGTACGATGAAGAAAAAAATGTTTATGTCGTAAAAGGCTACGCTAAAGCGAAGTCTAGATGGATTGGAGAATCAAAGAAAGAATGAGTTGGAATAAACAATATACACCAGAGTTGCAAGAGCGAATAAATGAGGTGGAAAAAAAGATTCAACCTGTGCTGGATCACATTCATGAAACTGCTTTAATCAACCAAAAAAAAGTGTTAGACAGCTTCCGCGAGAAACGAGTCTCAGATCACCACTTTAATCCTACAACTGGTTATGGATATGATGATTTTGGCCGTGATACGTTAGAAGAAGTCTATGCAGATGTCTTTAAAGCAGAAGCCGGATTGGTTCGCCCACAGCTGATATCTGGTACACACGCCATTACTACAGCTTTGTTTGGAATTATGCGTCCGGGGAACGATTTATTGTACATCACAGGTCAACCATACGATACGTTGCTTGAAGTTGTTGGAGTGACTGGAAACGCAGTCGGTTCTTTTAAAGAGTATCAAATGGGATACGATTCAGTAGACCTTTTAGATGATGGTAGAGTAGACTTTGAAACGGTCAAAGAAAAAATGACCGATAAAACAAAAGTCGTAGCGATTCAACGATCTCGTGGATATGCAAACCGACCTTCTTTTACCATTGCTCAAATCAAAGAAATGGTTCAATTTGTCAAAGAGATTGATCCAAAAGTCATTATTTTTGTCGATAATTGCTATGGGGAATTTGTCGAAGAAAAAGAGCCGATAGAAGTAGGTGCTGATTTGATTGCTGGTTCTTTGATCAAAAATCCTGGTGGTGGATTAGCTAAAATTGGCGGCTACATCGTTGGGCGATTGGATTTAGTAGAAGCATGCGGTTACCGTTTAACCTCTCCTGGTATCGGTCGTGAAGCAGGGGCTTCACTATACAGCTTACCCGAAATGTACCAAGGTTTCTTTATGGCGCCTCATACAGTTGGTGAAGCTTTAAAAGGTGCAGTTTATACAGCTGCTTTATTGGAAACATGTGCTGTCTCGTCTACGCCTAGATGGGATGAAAAACGCACAGATTTGATTCAAATGATTTCCTTGAACGATGAAGAGAAGATGGTTCAATTTGCGCAAACGATCCAGAAATATTCTCCGATCAATGCGCATGTAACACCAATTGGAGCCTATATGCCGGGATACGAAGATGATGTTATCATGGCGGCTGGAACATTTGTTCAAGGATCTAGTATTGAACTGACAGCTGATGGTCCGATCCGTGCACCGTATACGTTGTATGTCCAAGGAGGATTAACGTTTGAACACGTTAAATTAGCTGTAACAGCGGCAGTATCTGAGTTGTATTTTGAGACAAAAAATAATTAATCTTGAAGCCTAAGCAGAAGAAAAAGACTATGTTTAGGCTTTTTTCTTTGCTCTATAGGCCTTATTCCATGACAGAACTCTTGATTTTATGTTACGTTTAATGAGGAGAAATTGTGGAAGACACAATTTAAGAAAGAAAAAAATAAAGAGGAGTTTATTTACAAACCAATGAAAAATCATACAAAGCAAGAAATCAAGGAAATTGCACAGTCAGAAAATGTACGTTTCTTACGTTTGATGTTTACGGATATAGATGGGGTCATAAAAAATGTAGAAGTTCCCATTAGTCAACTCGATAAGGTGTTAGACAATAAAATGATGTTTGACGGTTCATCAATCGATGGCTTCGTAGGGGTTGAAGAGAGTGACATGCAATTGCGACCAGATTTATCAACTTGGCTCATTTTCCCATGGGACACGGAATACGGGAAAATCGCGCGGTTGATTTGTGATGTATACAATCCAGATGGAACACCATTTGATGGAGATCCACGTTCGAATTTAAAACGAATTTTAAAAGAGATGGAAAGTGAAGGATTCACAGAATTTAATTTAGGACCAGAACCAGAATTTTTCTTGTTTAAATTAGATGAAAATGGAGAACCATCACAACGATTAAATGATCATGGTGGTTATTTTGATTTAGCTCCTACTGATCTAGGTGAAAATTGCCGACGAGATATTGTACTGCAACTAGAGGAATTAGGCTTTGAGATCGAAGCTAGCCATCATGAAGCGGCTCCAGGACAACATGAAATCGATTGGAAATATGCAGACGCTGTAGAAGCTTGTGACAACATCCAGACATTTAAACTAGTAGTGAAAACCATTGCTCGTAAGCACGGGTTGCATGCTTCGTTCATGCCGAAACCAATCAATGGTGTCCATGGATCTGGAATGCATTTCAATATGTCTTTATTCAATGAAGAAGGAAATGCCTTTTACGATGAAGAAGATATTATGGGCTTAAGTAAAACGGCTCACGAATTCATTGCAGGACTTTTGAAACACGCTAAAGCTTATACTGCGATTTGCAATCCAACGGTAAATTCTTATAAACGTCTCACACCAGGATTTGAAGCGCCTGTCCACATTGCTTGGAGTGCAAGCAACCGTTCGCCGTTAGTACGCGTACCAACATCGAGAGGAATGTCTACTCGTGTTGAATTGCGCAGTGTAGACCCTAGTGCAAATCCTTACCTTGCATTAGCTGTATTATTGAAAGCCGGATTAAGTGGGATTCAAGAAAGCAAAGTAGTAGCAGAGCCTGTTGAAAAGAACATTTATCAAATGACTTCCGCAGAACTTGGAGAACAAGATATTGAACGTCTGCCTGCAACTTTATATGAAGCTGTTAACTACTTGAGAAAAGATGAACTCATGAAAGAAGCCATGGGAGATCATATGTACAAGAACTTCATTACCATCCGAACACAAGAATGGGCAGAATACAACGAACAAGTATCCCCGTGGGAACAACAAAAGTACTTTAAGAAATAGTATGCAATATGTAAAAGACTGAGACCGCAAAGTGTCTCAGTCTTTTTTTTGCTTGTAACCCTTAAATCGAGTAAAACGGCTTCCTAAAAGGCAATAGATGTTTTCTATCATTCTTTACACTAAGGCAAAAACTTATCTCAGTAGCTCAGTCGAATAGAGCATTTACCTTCTAAGCGAATGATCGAGAGTTCGAATCTCTCCTGAGACCTCATAGAACCGCTGAGACAAATAGATGGTCTGTGTGCGAGTGAGAAGGCTGGCCTTTTTTGGATTTGTTTACTCATTTATAAAAAGTGGTATACCTGAAAACGAACTCCTCAATTCGGAATGAAAAAAACTTTTAAAACAGTTAAGTTCGGAATTAGATGTTAGAAGATCTAACATTTTGTAAAAAAATAGATTGACAAGCGTTAAATGAACTGGTAATCTGTAAAAGTAATTGAGAGGAGGGCAAAAATGAGAGAGAAAGAATTGCGAAGATCTATGTCTGTATTTCCGATTGGTACAGTTATGAAATTGACGGATTTAACTGCTCGGCAGATACGATATTATGAAGAGCAAGAATTGATATATCCTGAACGAAATGAAGGCAATAGAAGAATGTATTCTCTTAATGATATCGATGTGCTTCTTGAGATTAAGGATTATTTAGCTGATGGAATCAATATGGCGGGCATTAAAAGAATTTATGAGTTGAAAGAGCTTGAAAAAAATGAAAAAACAAAGCCACCCGAAAAAAATTTAACGGATGATGATGTGAGAAGAATCTTGCATTCAGAATTTTTATCTATTAGTGGATTGTCTCCTAAAGATAAAAATAAATTAAATCAACAACATTTTAAACAATAATAGCTTTACATAAAAAAATGAAACTTATTTATTAAGGGGAGAAACTGCTATGACAAAATTTACCAAAGAATTTATCGAACAAGCTGCAAAAGACGAAGATGTACGATTCTTACGATTAATGTTTACCGACATTTTAGGAACCATTAAGAATGTTGAAGTACCTATTAGTCAATTAGATAAAGTGTTAGACAATAAGATGATGTTTGACGGTTCTTCCATCGAAGGATTTGTGCGGATTGAAGAAAGTGATATGTACTTACATCCTGATTTGAACACTTGGCTGATTTTTCCATGGGGAGCTGGCGAGGGCAACGGGAAAATAGCTCGTCTGATTTGTGACATTTACAATCCAGATGGAACGCCATTTTTAGGAGACCCGCGTGCGAATCTGAAGCGTGTGTTAGGGGAAATGGAAGAGTTGGGCTTTACTGAATTTAATTTGGGACCAGAGCCAGAATTTTTCTTATTTAAACTTGATGATAAAAATGAACCAACTTTAGAGTTAAATGACCACGGTGGATATTTTGATTTAGCTCCTGTCGATCTAGGGGAAAATTGCCGACGCGATATCGTATTGCAACTGGAAGAATTAGGTTTTGAAATTGAAGCTAGCCACCATGAAGTAGCTCCTGGGCAACACGAGATCGATTGGAAATATGCGAATGCAGTGGAAGCTTGCGATAATATTCAAACATTCAAACTAGTGGTAAAAACAGTAGCCCGCCAACATGGTCTGCATGCCACTTTTATGCCAAAACCTTTATTTGGTGTAAATGGTTCAGGAATGCATTTCAACTTATCTCTCTTTACTAAAGAAGGCAATGCTTTTTACGACAGCGAAGGGGAAATGGAATTAAGTGATACAGCTCGCGGATTTATTGCAGGAACTTTAGCTCATGCTCACGCCTTTACCGCTATTTGCAATCCAACAGTGAACTCTTACAAACGATTAGTACCAGGCTATGAAGCTCCAGTTTATATTGCATGGAGTGGTCGAAATCGTTCGCCATTGATTCGTATACCAGGATCACGTGGGATGTCTACACGTATCGAAGTACGTAGTGTAGACCCTAGTGCGAATCCTTATCTAGCTATGGCTACTTTGTTGAAAGCTGGATTAGACGGGATCAAAAACGACTTAGAATTACCAGCGCCTATTGACCGCAACATTTATGCTATGGATGAAGAAGACCGCCATGCAAACGGAATCTATGACTTGCCTTCAACTTTACTGGATGCTGTTAAAGCATTATCAAAAGATGATGTCATTAAAGATGGATTAGGTGAACACATCTATAACAACTTTGTAGAAGCTAAAAAAGTAGAATGGGATGCTTTTCGCATCCAAGTGACACAATGGGAAAGAGAGCAATATTTGAAATTGTATTAAGCCTAATCAAACAATACAAAAAGGACTAGAAAATGATTACATTTTCTGGTCCTTTTTTGTTTTTTAAAGAAATTTTATTTCCCTAAGACAGCTAGCGCTAAAGCTTGTTGAATAGTTTCGATGTGTTTGTCTTTAGTGAATTGCAAATTTACAGCGGGTTCTGCGCCACTAGAGATATAAATTTTTAATTCTGCGTCTAAGTCGAAATGTCCTGAAGTTTCTACGGTGAATCGACTGATCGATTTATAAGGTAAAGACTGGAAAGTCGTTTTTTTTCCTGTCATTCCTTGCTTGTCCACTACGATTAACCGTTTATTCGTAAAAACGATCATATCCCGCACTAATTTGAACGCTAAATCGATATCTTCTGAATCTAAAATAACACTTCCTAATTTTTTGCGTGCGTCTTCTGCGTCGATGTTGCTTGCATTCCCCATCATTCCACCAAGAAATCCCATGTGTATGCACTCCTTTTTGATTTGAATCCTAGTTTTAACCAGTATATCAAAAGTGAGAAAAGAAAAGAAAGTGTTGCTCTTAGATTTGAAAAAGAGTGCAGCGAGATTCATATACTATAGAAGAAACTTATCAGAAGGTTGACGAGAGCTTATTGAAGGGAGTTGTAAAGTGTAGTAAAATTAGTTAAATAAAGGCGTTTAAGTTCCATGTTAAGTTTTAAAAAGGAGTTGACATGATGGAAGAGTATGAAGAGTATTCAAAAGAAGCATTAATTTCGAAAATAGCATCTTTAAATAGACTAAATAAAGAGTTGTTGCAAACTTTTCAAAAATCAGAGCGCTTAGAATTTGGATGGACGGGAAACTTAGGTCAGTGGTTTTGGGATTTCACAACAAATGAAGTTACTTTCAACCCGTTAAAAGCAGAAGCTATAGGGTATATGAAAGAAGACCTACCTGAAAAAGTTCCGTTTCAATTTTTTACAGACAAAGTTCATCCAGATGATAAAGAAGAAGTGATGCAAAAAATGAGAGACCATCTTGCAGGTGAAACGCCCGTTTGGGAAGTAAAGTACCGTATCCAAGCTAAAGACGGCTCTTGGAAAGTATACCAGGACCGTGGAAAAGTAACAGACCGAAACGAAAAAGGGGAGCCGCTTTTTCTGACAGGAATCGTATTTGATGTTACTGAGGAAGAGCTGAATAGAGAACAACTAGAGTCAAAAAACAAGCATTTAACGAGTCGTTTGAAAATAGATCCTCTGACATTACTGTATACGCGATCAGCTATAACAGTAGAGTTGGCCAAATTTGCCAGGAGAGCACAAAAACAGCCTCAACCTCTATCGATCGTTTTCTTAAAAATAGACAATTATGCTAAATTTGAAGAAGATTTTGGTATCATTTTAAGCGAAGAAGTATTGAAAACTACAGGGAAAATCATCCAAACGGTGATTCAAGATAAACACATCGCTGGGAGATACAGAGAGTCTGTCTTTTTAATATTGTTAGAGAATACGAATAAAGAAGAAGCGTATGAAATAGCTGAGACTATTCGTCAAATTATTTTTGAAACGTTATTTGAAGTTCCGAGAAATGTTAGTATTAGTGCAGGCGTATCTACATATATCCCTAATGAAACCATAAGTGAGTTGGTTCAAAAAGGGGCGAAAAAATTAGTAGCGGCTATTAAAAGTGGTGGGAATCAGGTTGTTGTGTAAAGCATGAGTATAGTGTGCTTTAGGTAGAATTTGATGGGAATCATTGTAGCGGATGTTTTTGGTTCTTTATAGTAAAAAACAAGTAAAAGTCTCTGCCTTGATAAGTAGAGACTTTTTTGTTGCAAATAACTGATGTAGTTGTATTAAATTTTATTTATTTTTTATTATCTAGGGCAGTGCCGACAGAGATACCAATAGCGATACCAATAGCG
This sequence comes from Desemzia sp. RIT 804, assembly GCF_016892605.1. GTDB lineage: Bacteria > Bacillota > Bacilli > Lactobacillales > Carnobacteriaceae > Desemzia. The sequence goes on along the minus strand of NZ_JAFEMV010000001.1, from coordinate 970,658 downwards.
ATACCAAAACCAATTCCAATAGCTAGGTTGTCAAAAACTATACCAAGTGCAACTCCAAAAGAAATACCTAATGATATACCTAAAGCAAGGTAAGAAGTACCTTCATTTTTTTCATCATTACTTTTCTGATCTTTATCATCATTCTTTGAATCTTTCATAGTGATCCCTCCTGGTGGCTTTATTATATCATATGCTAAATTACATCCTCTATTTTAAAGAATGAAGAGTTTGTATTTAGTGCAGATTAAAATCCATGGGAAAGGAACGATTATACAACTTTCCAGACGTTTAATAAACTGCCCAGAAAAGGTTTATTTAGATTCGTAATCATAAATACGGACTGTAACATCTTATCAAATAAAAATCTATATTATGTTATCACCTCGCTTTATTAGGTGATAACAATAATGTACGTATAAAATGTTGTTCTTGTTTTTTATACGACGAATTTACAATTTAAGTGCAACAACAATAATAAAATAAAAAAAGATCCATAGTTTTCCTATAAAATAGATGTACCAACCAACTATTAGAAGGAGAAAGCTATGAATCCATACACACATCTTACCATGAATGAGCGAGAAACAATATTCCTAATGTATGAACAAGGCGAAACTATCGGGCATATATCCGAGACCCTGGACCGTTCTAAATCGACTATCTCAAGAGAATTACATCGTAATTCAAACAAGGATGGCAGTTATTCACCGTCAACTGCTCATGGAGAGTATAAACGTAGAAAACAACTATGTGGCAGACATCGCACGCTAGATAAAGACTCTATTTTCCAGTTGGTCAAACGACTATTTCTCAACGAACAATGGTCTCCAGAACAAATTTCTGGTCGTTTGAACCTTGAAAATGCCAAAAATAAAATCAGTTATAATACTATCTATCGTGCAATTTATCGTGGCGACTTCGATGAGCCTGGTTTATCAACCGGTAATCGAGGCGCTATCCGTAAATTAAGACACAGAGGTAAAACACGCCATTCTAAAAATCGCGTAGAGAGAAGAGGAAAGATCCCTATCTCCAATACGATTCATGAACGACCAGATAGCGCTAATGAACGAACTGAGATTGGTCATTGGGAAGCAGATACAGTTGCAGGTCAAACTGGTAAAGCGTGCTTAGTAACGCTAGTTGATAGAAAATCTAGGTTATTACTAATCGGTAAATCTGAGAAGAAAGCTTCTAATCCGGTAGTTGACCAAATGATTAAATTACTACAAGGTATTGATTCTAATTTTTGTAAAACCATTACACCTGACCGTGGTAAAGAATTCAGTCAACACGCCCGATTGACTAAGGAATTAAATAATACGCAAATTTATTTTCCAGATCCTCATGCCCCTTGGCAAAGAGGATCTAATGAGAATACAAATGGACTCCTTAGAGAGTACTCACCGAAAGGTGTTGATTTGACAGATGCAACTGATGAAGAGATACAAGGTTGGGCAACGAAATTAAATACACGTCCCAAAAAATGTTTGAATTGGAAAACACCTTATGAAATCTTTTATAAAACTGTGTTGCACTTAATTTGATAATTTAAGACAAAGAAGTGTATACTTAGTTGGGTAAATAAATTCTATTTACGATAAACATTGACCTTTGGAGGTAATACGAATGAAATACGTTATAGTAGGAACTTCGCATGCTGGTTTTGAAGCTGTGCAAACTCTATTGAAAAAAGACTCAGATGCAGAAATCGTTGTATTTGAAGCTGGATCAACCGCTTCTTTCTTATCATGTGGTATTCAGTCCTATCTAGAAGACATTTCAAAATCTTTGGATGAATTACACTACGCAAATGAAGCATCATATAAAGAACAAGGCGTTGATATCCGCATGAACACAAGTGTGATTGCCATCAACCCAGACACAAAAGAAATTACAACACGCACTACTGACGGTGTGGAAGCTACAGAAAGTTACGACAAACTATTGCTTTCTCCAGGTGGTGTACCAGGTACAATCCCGAATGTAGATGACCAACACGAAAACATCTTCTACTTACGTGGTAGAAACTGGGCAGATAAAGTGAAAAATCGTATGTCTTCAGCTAAAAAAGCTGTAGTTGTTGGTGCTGGTTACATCGGTATCGAAGCAGCAATTGCTTACGCACAAGCTGGCATCGACGTAACAGTTGTCGACTTTGTTGATTCAATCTTACCAACTTACCTTGACAGTGAATTCACTAGTCTTCTAACAAAACATATGGAAGAAAAAGGTATGAAGATTAAAACTGGCGAAGGTGTGAAAGAATTTAAAGTCAACGAAAACAACGAAGTAACTGCTGTTGTCACTGACAAAGGCATTTACGAAGCAGATACAGTTATTATCAGTGTTGGGGTTCGTCCAAACACACAATGGTTGAAAGACACTTTAACCCTTGATGGTCGCGGCTTTGTTGAAGTCAACGAACACATGGAAACTTCAGTTAAAGATGTTTACGCTGCAGGTGATGCAACTGCTATTCCTTTTGCACCTACAAACGACAAAGCTTACATTGCTTTAGCAACTAACGCTCGTCGCCAAGGTGTCATCATGGCTCGTCACGCAAGTGGTGATGCAGACGCTAAAATTGGTCGCGTAAACGGTACATCAGGTCTTGCTGTATTTGACTACAAATTCGCTACTACTGGTATCAAGGATGCTAACGCAAACTCTTACCAAGGAAATGTGAAATCTGTTTACAAAGAAGACTTAATCCGTCCTTCATTTATGCATGACGAAGAAAAAGTTTTAATGAAGCTTCATTACGATGCAGATAACGGTCGTATATTAGGTGCTCAATTAATGTCAACTTATGACATTCTTCAAGCTATTAATGCTGTATCTGTTGCGATTGAAGCTGAATGGACTGTAGACCAATTAGCGCAAGCTGATTTCTTCTTCCAACCAGAATTCAGCCGTCCTTGGAACTTCTTAAATGTCTTAGCGCAAGAAGCTCAAGGTCAACCATACGGCGCAGACACAATGCTTTTCTAATCCAAACGAAAGCCACTTTTTCACTACAGATATATAACATTCTTTATAACAAATAAAAGACAGGCGGTAGACTCTCATTTAATCTACTCGCCTGTCTTTTTCTTCTATTATGTAGCTCACGATATCCGGTTCCAAAGGTCAAACTCTTCCAACACTTCCCAAAATACGCCAATTACTTAGCAGTACTTGTTCGGCTTTTGCTCCAGCGCGCCGAGTCTTAGCGACTTTTGTCACACCTCTAATTTTTACTCTAACCAACCATCAACTGTTTCACGATTGGCTTCAATCCAATTATCTGCTGCTTCTTCTGGTTCTACATCTGTCGCTAATTCTTCCATAACAGAAGACATATCTTCAACTTCCCAGTAGAAGTTATCAATAATCTTATAGGCTTCTGGATTATCTTCCTTTAGCCCTTCTCTTGCGTATGAATGAATTTCCTCGTAGCCACCAAAGACATTTTCTGGATCGTCAAGCATCTTAAGATCATAATCCATGAACATCCAATGCGGCTTCCAACCAACCACAACTATATCCTCTTCATTATTGATAGCCTGATCTAATTCAGCAATCATAGCACCTGTTGAACTCACAGAAACCTCCCAATCGGATAGATTGTCATACTCCTTAACAGCATTTTGGGCACTGTTGGTAACACCTGCCCCTGGTTCAATTGCTGTAATAGTTGAATCATTTTCATCCGTGAGGTCGGTAATCGAATTGATATCTTCCATATATGTTGGAACAGTTAATGCTGAAATAGCACCTTCTAGGTTAGCCCCTAAATCAACCATCGAGTCACCATATTTCTCTGCATAGGCCTGGTGCGTTGTAGGCACCCAACCGCCGACCATAGCATCCAACTGCCCTTCTGCAACCGAACTAAACATGATGGCCGGGTCTACTGTTGTAATTTGTACGTTGAACCCTGCTTCTTTTAGAACCTGTGCCAGGACATTTGTTGAAGCTATTTCAGACTCCCAATTCACAGTTGCTAGAGTCACTGTTTGGCCACCAGAATCAGCACCTACAGTCGTTTTATACGAATCTTCACTGCCAAAGGTAAATAATAGCCCTATAACTGTTGCTACTAATAAACTCATTTTCTTAAACATTTTTACACGTCCCAAAAAATGTTTGAATTGGAAAACACCTTATGAAATCTTTTATAAAACTGTGTTGCACTTAATTTGACAATTTAAGCTACAGAAATCGAAAAGATATAAAAATAAGAGCTACTTTCAAAGTGGCTCTTATTTTTTTTATATCTTATTAGCTATACGCTGAAAAAATTATATTGATTTTCCAGATTTTGTGAGTGAAGTAGTAAATAAAACTATTCTAAAAAATTGGGCGTCACACATTATCGTATTGCTAAACGATGTATTTATGCAAACGCGAGTTCGTTATTTCTTTACATATCGAACACACGTTCGTATAATAGGGTTAAAAGAGAACAAGAAGGTGTTTAAATTGGAGAATAAATTGAAAGAGAAAAATAGACTAATCAATCCAAATACCACAGGTTATAGAGATAGGAAAATGGCTAAGTGGCAAGGTTTGATACTGTCGGAGCATAGTGAACTCATAAAAGAAGAAAAACGTAAGCGTGGAAAAGTAATTATAAAAAAAGAGAAACAAACTGTAGAAGTTATCTATCACTTAATAGATAACTCTTATAGTCAAAAAAAAGTAATAGCCATTCAATTAGACTGCTTATTTAATGGTAGATATGAAGATGATATCGTAGGCGTCGTTGCTGGTTACTATGAGAATTACGTTTATATACAAACGAGAGAATCAGGAATTGTAGTGTGTGAGTTAGATTTGATACGCAACGTGGAAGAATATGATTGGACTAAATGGTTTAGAGTATAAAATGAGGAATGAAGTGGGGTGCATGAATCATGATCAAGATGGACTATACCTACCAACCAAGGCGCGATATTCTGTGCATTGACGTTAAGTCTTTTTTTGCTTCAGTGGAATCAGTTAAGCGGAAAATACATCCTTTAGACTCCTATATAGTCGTCATGAGCAATCCCGATTTAGAAGGAGGGTTAGTTTTAGCTGCTTCGCCACGAGTCAAAAAAGAATACGGCATCCGGACCGGTTCAAGACGTTTTGAAATACCAAAAAACTCAAAAATCCAAATTGTTGAGCCTCGTATGGCTTTATATATAAAAGTTAATCGGATGATTAACCAGATTTTTCAAGAGTTTGTAGCTGAAGAAGACATACATATTTATAGTATTGACGAAAGTTTTTTAGACGTGACCAAATCACACGCACTGTACGGATCAACAAAAGAAATAGCGCGAAAAATACAATTCACTATTTTTCAGCGGTTAAAACTAGTGACGGCGATTGGAATTGGTGATAATCCCTTACTAGCCAAGTTAGCGTTAGATAATGAAGCGAAAAAAAATAAGTCGCAAATAGCGGTTTGGCATTATGAAGATGTTTCAGAAAAGGTTTGGAACATTCACCCAATAACAGAAATGTGGGGAATTGGAAAAAATACAGCAAGTAATCTTTATCAATTAGGGATAGATTCTGTTTATAGACTCTCTCAGTATGATGTGAAAGCTTTGAAACGAATTCATGGTGTTGTTGGAGAGCAGCTCTTTTATCACGCTCATGGAATAGATCATAGTATTATTTCTGAAAAATATATTCCAAAGGCTAAAGGATTTGGTAAAAGCCAAATCTTAAAAAGAGATTATATAAATCAATATGAAATTGAAGTAGTTATCAGAGAAATGGCTGATGAAGTTGCAGCGAGGTTAAGAAAACATCATGCGGAAACAGGAGTTGTTCATTTATCTATAGGCTATTCTAGAGAGATATTAGATAAAGGATTTAGTCACCAAATGAAAATTTATCCCACCTCTTCAAACACTAAAATCATAGAAACCTGTTTACAGATATTCAGAACCTATTATAAAAAACAACCAGTACGTCAAATAGGAATACGATGCGGGAAAATTGATTATAAAAAAGAATTGCAGTTAAATCTGTTTGAAGATGCTGAAAAAACGATTCTTGCAGAAGATTTAGAACTAGTTGTAGATAGAATTAGAGAAAAATACGGTTTTAGCTCTTTAGTCCATGCAAGTAGCCTAACTAAAGGAGGGACAGCTATCCAGCGAAGTGGACTTGTTGGTGGTCATAAAGGATAGCAAAAGATATGGAAAAATTACACGAAGTGATACAAGATTACGAAGAAAACAGGATATCTTTAGAGGAATTACAAGAATTTATATGGGGTCTATCGGAGAGTAAATTAGAAACTATACCTGAAGATAAATTAATCGATTATTTATCTTTGGGTTATAAAAGAGTTGTACATGAATAATAAGCTAACCACGAAATTTAATAGGAAACCTATAAACTACACGTTTAGTGATCATAGTATTGATATTTTAAAAAATGTTTGTTATTGTATTTTAACAATAGAATAGAAAACTTATTAAGAGAAAGTGGAGGGAATTGGCCCGATGATGCTTCAGCAACCGAAGAAGAAAGAATACAAGCTGAAAATGCGGCTTTGAAGGCACGTAATGAATATTTAGAAACAGAGAACGCAGCGTTAAAAAAATTAAAAGAGGTGGAAAGAGAGTTGATGTTACGCAGACAAGGTACGAAGCGGAATACCAAACGATCAAGAAATTACAGCAAGAAGGATTCAAAGTAAGTCAGCTCTGTGAAGTTTTGGGTGTAAGCAGAGCTGGGTATTATAAATGGTTAAAACGCAAGCCGACTAGGTCGGAAAAACAGTTGCGGAAGCTGACAGATTCAATCCTTCAAGTTTATGAAAAGCACAAAGAATTTTGTTTATTTGCCTGTCTACTTGACAGGGGGCAGTTCATTTAAGTAGTCGATTTTTTTTATTTTATTTAGATTGAGTACTTAAGAAAACAATTGCATTCCCAATAATATCTTGTTGAGAAGCTTGAATTAGAAATTGCGTTTCTAGACACTCTTTCATTTCTTCAACAAGTATTAAAATAGAGCTATAAATGGGCACATAGACGTTTTCTGAGGGCATAATGATCACCTGCTGTTTGTTAGTAATAACGAATAGCAGGTGATCAAGTGTTACCTAGACTTCTTTCAATACATGAAATTGCTTAGAATCATGTATTGCAAAATAAGAGATTAATTTGACAAACCGTCATAAAAATAAAAACCAGTCAAAACTAATAATAATATAGGTATTCCATAAGCTAAAACTCCTATTAATCGATCTACTAAAAATAAATAAAAAAATTCTTTTCAATTTTTATGGTATGACATAAATAAAGTGAAGTTATTCGTCTAGGTTAATCTTATTAATACTCTTTCTCACTAGTGTTGCATGCAACACTAGTGAGAAAGAGTATTAAATATACTGCAAGGCAAGACATTTGGTAATTGAAGAATAACAAGCAAAAAAATAGCAGTCAGGTCTCTTGACAAAGTATAGTTGCTATTCTTTTTTTAGGCCCTACTTTAATGAAATTTTTGTTTGGAGGGAACGACTTCATTCCTTTGATTATTTCAGTTGAATTTAATAGAGAAGCCTGGCGTCTATTAAGAAATACTTTTCTTGATGAGCGTCAATTTTTTTAACGGAAATCTATCCTATACTAAATTCAGTAAAGGAAAAGGAGGAATCAAAGGAAGCTATTTTAAACAAACCAAAATTATAGGAGGAATAGATCATGACTGAAAATAAAGCTTCTCAAGAAAGAACACCCCAAGAAAGATTTCAAGAAGAACAAGAACACAAGGAACATGTCCATCATACAAAAATTAATGCAGCGGCCATTTCGGATCATCTTTTAGGGAACATGCATACTTTACATGTGAAATTGCACCAATATCACTGGTATGTAAATGGCGCTAATTTCTTCACCCTGCATGAAAAATTTGAAGAATTGTATAATCAAAACGAAGAATGGTTCGACAAACTAGCAGAACGCTTGATTATTTCCGGTCATAAACCGGCTTCAACCACCGCTGAATTTGAAAAATATTCCATGCTTTCAGAAGATGCCATCAATAAATACGCTAAAGCAGAAGACATGGTTGAAAATATTATCGAAGATTTCAGAAGTACCCGTGAATTAACGATTCGTGCTATTCGTTTAGTACAAGATGAGGGTGACGATGCTTTAGAAGATACACTGATTGCTTTTAAAAATGACTTAGATAAAAACATTTGGATGCTGCAAGCGTTCATTGGCAAAGAGGCATTGGAAGACGACGATGCGTTTGATGAGGATGAAGATTAGGTTTTTCGTAAACATACATTTAAAAATTAAAGATTTTGGGGTTGGGACTCTTTCCAGCTCCTATTTTTTTGCCGTTAAAAAGACTTTTCTTGATGAGCGTCAATTTTTTTGAGGTAGGGGGCCTTTATACTAAATATAGGAAAGTTAAAAAAAGGACAATAAACTGATAAAGGGGAAGAACGAATTGACTCAATACACCCAACCACATGCAGCAGGAAACCACTCAGCTTGTATCCGCTTAGTCCCGATATTCAATCATTTGGAGGAAAGCTCGATGGATCGCATCGCTGGAAAAGCTCACACGAATCACTATCAAAAAGGGGAGTTTCTGTTTCGCTCGCAAGAAAAAGATGATGCCTTGTATATTGTGAATCGCGGAAAAGTCCGCATCTATCGCTTGTCTGATTCTGGCAAAGAGCAACTAGTTCGTATTTTGAATCCGGGTGACTTTACGGGAGAATGGACGTTGTTCAATCCTGATGCTGTGCACGAGGAATACGCAGAAGCTACTCGAGATACGTCTGTCTGCATGATTCAACAACATGATGTACAAGAGTTTCTAAAAGAGTATCCTGCAATTTCGTTAAAGCTGCTAGGAGAGATGTCGCAGCGGTTAGAAAGCTCCGAACGTCAAACCGCACAAGTAGCCGTGGAGAGTGTCATTACCCGTTTAGTTTTGTTTTTGGCAGAAAATGTGGAACCTGAAATGGGCAACTCTCCCACCATCACCCTGCCGATGGCAAAAAAGGACATTGCTTCCTATTTAGGAACGACACCTGAGACCATCAGTCGCAAATTTGGAGAATTGGAGGACGAGGGATTGATTCAACAGCTGTCTGGGAAAAGGATCAAGATTCAGGATTTAGATGATTTATTGCTTTACAGCGAATAATCGGACACACTTTTTTCTACACGTTGGTGTTCTGTCGCTCTTCATTAACAACGGGACAGAACTCAGTGCTTTTGCTTCCATCTGTCCGTTTTTGGCTTTTTTAAGACAGAACGACCTTCATTCATTGGAAAAATAAAAGTACAAACATGATAACCTTCAAGTTTTTTTGTTTTATTTTTCTTTAAGATAGGGTTGTCGAACAAAACGTAAAAATTAGTAGGGGTGAATGTGCATTATTTTTGGGTGATAGTTGCCATCACGTTGTCAGCAGCGGGTGCATTCTTTGTCGTCCCTTTCACCAAGAACACGATTGGCGGCGAAGCAAAAACGTCTAACGTTGTTGAGGCAGATAGGTTAGCTATGGAAAAAGAAGAGGAAGTTGTAAAAAGAGCCGGCGTAATCGGACACGGAAAAGTGGCGTATTACGAAGCGAGTGACCAGGGAGATAAAAGTGTATTCACTGTTTGGTTTCCATGGAGCTTAGCCGGAATCTTGTTCAGCATCACCATGACTAGAATGACGCGAAAAATTGAAGAAATGGAGCAAATAGAATGGAATTCGTATTAGGCGTTTTGAATCCCCATGCGGTGGAGATTGGTTCTGTTGTGATTCATTGGTATGGAGTCATTATTGCAGCGGGCATATTAGCGGCTCTCCAGTTGAGCACCAAGGAAGCAAAGAAAAAAGGACTGGAAGAGGATACCATTATCGATATGGCCTTATGGGCAATTCCGATTGGACTCCTCGGCGCTCGGCTTTATTATGTGTTATTTGAACTTGGTTATTATCTGCAAAATCCAGGACAAATCCTTGCGATTTGGAATGGCGGCATTGCGATTTATGGGGGATTGATTGCAGGAGGGGGTACGCTATATTGGTATGCAAAGAAAAAAGGTACTTCTTTGGCACTCGTTCTTGATATTTTAGCGCCCAATGTATTGTTAGCCCAGTCCATTGGTCGTTGGGGCAATTTTATGAATCAGGAAGCTCATGGTGGACCGGTTACTCGTCAATTCTTGGAAAATCTTTATTTACCTGAATTTATCATTGAACAAATGAATATCAATGGTACCTACTACCATCCGACTTTTTTATACGAGTCATTGTGGAGTTTGTTGGGCTTTGTCCTCATCGTCACTATACGGAACCGAAAACAGCTTTTGCATCAAGGAGAAGTCGCTTTGAGTTACGTTTTGTGGTACTCAGTGGGTCGGTTCTTCATTGAAGGTATGCGAACGGACAGTTTATGGATTGGCGAGTGGATCCGCGTTTCGCAAGCCTTGTCTCTGGCCCTGTTTATTGGCGCGATTGTAGTATGGTTTATACGCAGACAAGACTATCCACCAATTTCTTATTATTCTGATGGCAATAAGGGGCAGAAAAAGACTATTAAGATGGTGAATTGAGCAAAAAGATAAAAAGAAGTGCAAAACTTGATATGCGTCAATTTTCGTTTGCTAAAAGTGAGCTATACTACAGTTGTAAAGAGGAAAAGGCAGTGTTCATTAATCTGCTGCCGATAAAATAAAAACACATAAAGGAGATAGGAATTATGGAAAAAGCTATATTGCAATTAGAAACGTTGTCTTGTCCAAGTTGTATGCAAAAAATTGAAGGTGCCTTGAAATCAGTTAACGGTATTGATAAAGACAGCATTAAAGTATTATTCAACTCCAGCAAAGTCAAAACCAATTTTGATTCAGCTGTCACTTCGATTGAAGAGATTCAAAAAGCTATCGAAAACGTAGGCTATCCGGTCCTTAAAGCAAAAGTCAAGGCCGCTTAACAGATTAAATGAACTAGGCAATTCTGGAAGAAAAGCTATTTTTCCGGGATTGCTTTTTTGTTGCAATCCAATTCGAGGTGCTTAGAAACGATAAAAGAGAACTTTCTAAACTTGATAGCCGTAAATTTTTATTCGATAAAAAGAGGGCATCGTTATAACTGTAAAGAGGAATAAGTGTCATTGAGGCTGTTAGATCAAAAAAATAGTGAAAAGGGACACGTATTTTTTCAAAACTTGATGTCAGTCAATTAATTACTTAGGCAATTATCTTATACTGTGTTTATCAATAAAAGAGAAATTAAATATGGAGGGAAAAAGCATGCAACAATATATATTAAGCAAGAAAAATGTTATCACCGTCATCAGTGGATTGTTAATCGCACTCGGTTTCTTCAGTCACTTTGTTTTAGAAAACGTAGGACTTTCAGAGTGGTCTTTGATCATCGCCTCTGTCTTTGGGATTACGCCAATTGCCATTCAAGCGTTTCAAGCAATGAAAGTCAAAGTCATCAGTATTGATGTCTTAGTCAGTATTGCAGCGATTGGTGCGCTTTTTATTCAAAATTATGAAGAATCGGCTATTGTCACGTTCTTATTCTTATTCGGACACTACTTGGAACAACGAACATTGAACCAAACGCGATCTGCTATCAAAGAATTGACTGAAATGGCACCCGAAAGCGCCTTGAAACAAATGGATAATGGCGAATTTGAAGAAGTAGAAGTGGATGATGTAGATGAAGGGGATATCTTGCTCGTTAAAACGGGTGCGAAAGTTCCAGTGGATGGCACAGTCCTTACGGGTGAAGGGCATATCAATGAAGCTAGCATTACAGGGGAAGCTGTTCCGGTCAACAAGCTAGCTGATGCAGAAGTTTTTGCAGGAACTATTTTAGAAAACGGAACGATTCAAATCAGAGCTGACCGGGTTGGTGAGGACACCACATTTGGAAAAATTATTGAACTCGTGGAAGAAGCACAAGATTCTAAATCCGAAGCGGAACGGTTCATTGATCGCTTTTCTAAATACTACACACCAGCTGTCTTGGTTCTGGCAATTGTTGTATGGGCGTTCAGTCAAAATATTGAGTTAGCAATCACCATCTTGGTTCTAGGTTGCCCAGGCGCATTAGTTATCGGAGTGCCTGTCTCAAACGTTGCCGGTATTGGGAATGGTGCTCGTAACGGTGTTCTTTTAAAAGGGAGTGAAGTCATTCAAGACTTCAGCAATGTGGATACAATTGTATTTGATAAGACAGGTACTTTAACTGTCGGAAACCCAACCGTTGCAGCGACTGAACTGTATGAAAAAGATTCTGCTGAAACGCTTGGCTATCTGGCCAGTGTGGAACGGGAATCAGATCATCCATTAGCAAAAGCGGTCTTAAATCAAATTGGAGAAACAAACTTTTATCCTGTTGAAGGAACTGAAGTCGTGAAAGGCGGCGGAATCGTTTCAAGTGTAGCTGGACATAGAGTGGCTGTTGGGAATGTGGCCTTGATGGAAAAAGAAAATGTCACTCTCAGCAAAAAAGTGCAAAAAGATGTCAAACGGTTTGAACAACAAGGGAACTCTCTCGTTTTGACAGCGGTCGACGGTGAATTAAAAGTACTGATGGGCATTCGCGATCAAGTCCGTCCGGGTGTGAAAGCTAATTTGCAGGAATTAAAAGACTTGGGCGTGAAAAATCTAGTCGTTCTTTCAGGAGATAACCAAGGAACCGTTGATGTGGTCGCCGGCGAACTTGGTTTGACCGAAGCTCACGGCCACATGTTGCCGGAAGACAAATCGGCTTATATCGGAAAACTTCAACAACGTGGTCAAATTGTAGCCTTTGTTGGAGATGGCGTTAACGATAGTCCGTCCTTAGCTTTAGCAGACATTGGCATCGCAATGGGAAGCGGAACGGACGTAGCGATTGAAACATCCGATGTCGTTTTAATGAACTCGAACTTCAGCAACTTGCCTCACGCATTAGGATTAGTAAAAGCCACCGCAAATAATATGAAACAAAATATCGCGATTTCAATTGGAGTAGTGTTGGTCTTGTTGACCAGCGTCTTCTTCAGCGAATGGATGAATATGTCTATCGGAATGTTGGTTCATGAAGGTAGTATCTTGGTGGTAATTTTCAATGCCATGAGATTAATGAAGTATAAGTTGAAAGGTCGAAAAGAACAAAAAGAAGTATCAGCACCTGCAGAGAAAGTAAAAATATCTTAAGAATAAATTAGAAGAGGCTGAGACAATAGTCCATCCTTGAAATGACAAAAGCGGAAACTCAGATTTTTAAATCTGGGATTTTCCGCTTTTTTGAGTTCTTGAAAAAAAATAAGAGTATAGAGTATGCTCTTTATAAAATTAATTTTCGTGTAAATGATTAAAAAATCTAATAATAAAATTTAAATTCCTATTAAGTTGTAACACATGAAATTACATAGAATCGTGTACTGAAAGCCTTGTTAGTTTAGCATGAGTTTCTATAAAAAAATTATTCATAAAGATAAAATAATGCTATGGTTATTTTAAGTAAAGGAGTTGATTAAGGAATGAAAAACAAAACTATTTATTTTAGAGAATTTAATAAAAATGATTTATCAGAAGTTGTAGACGTTTATATTAAAGTATTTTCAGCTGAGCCATGGAACGATAAATTAACATATGACCAAATTACATCTTACGTTAATCAAATAACTGAACTAAATACATTTAAAGGGTATATCGTTAGAGAAGAAGATACAGATAATTTATTGGGTGCTGCGTTAGGTTTTATTAAACCGTGGTATATGGGAAAAGAATACCAGTTGGATTCCTTTTATATTTCAAATGATTATCAAGGAAAAAGAGTAGGTACCCAATTTTTGAACTTTATCAAAGAACAATTAAAAGATATCGATATCCCCACCATCATATTAGATACCGATCGAGGCTACCCAGCTGAATACTTTTATTTGGATAATGGTTTTGAGCCTTCCAATTCATCTATCATACTTTATGGTGATACTTCTAATGAGGTTTAAAAATAGGATATATGAAATTAGATAAAGTCATGTATACAAAAAAATGATTTGATAAGGTTCTTTTGTGAAAAAATAGTCCCACTTTTGTTTATTTTGATAGAGATATAGAAAAATACACTCCCAAAACTATGAACTATTTTGTTCAGTAGTGGGAGTGTATTTTTTGAGAGCCCTTTTGTCCTAGCCTCTTTTTGACGTTCATTCAGACATCCTCGTTCATTTGTCTTAATAAATATACGTATAACTCTGTTGTTAAACCGAATGAAAGATCTTTAGACGATTCTTCAGCATGAAAATAACCTGTCTTTTCGTATACATTTGGTAGTTCTTTATCAGTCATTGATATTAATTTTTTCCAATATGTCTTACAATAAATTACTTTAGGATGGGTAGAAGGAAATTTTTCTTTATAGGCTTCTTCTAAAGTAGTTATAAATTTAGACCATTCAGAATAATGTTCTTTCCAACTATCTTTTTCTGTTACTAAAGATCGCATTGAATTAAATTCTTGAATCGTAAAATGAGACTGTGCATTGGTACGATAAAAGGTAAGTAATTCTGCAAGTAGAGTAGAGTCAATAGCGGTATAGTCTGCTAATGTCTTTTCAAAATTTAACAGTTTATCTAGTTTCTTTTGTTGCGAAGAGATTTCCTTTTCTAATAAAGCACGTTGTACATATACGTACTCTGAAAGATAAATTGTATCTTTCAGAATAATTGTTTTAATTTCATCTAATGAATATCCTAATTCTTTTAAACCTAAAATAATATAGAGTTGCTCTAAGTTATTGATATCATAAATACGATGATTGGATTCTGTAATATTGTACGGTTTTAAAAGTCCTATTTCATCGTAATAATGGAGTGTGCGTATTGAAGCTCCAGTCATTTCTGATAATTCTCCAATTCTAAATGTTTCTTTCATGAGTTATACTGCCCCTTCCTAGTAATAACGATAATTCCTCTGGAGTATAGTGATATTTTTTCCCACAACTTGTACAAACCATTTCTTCTGAACGCCTATTTTCAATTGACTCTATTAAGTCAGTGTGTGACCAAGACAATAAAAGTTGTCCATACATTTCTTTTGTACAATAACATTCTGTAGTGAAAAAGAAATTTGTAAGGAATAGCCAATCTGCTTCAAACTGTTGCCAATGACCTTCTGAGTGAGAGGATTTTAGATTACTTATAATCTTTTCAACTTCTCCAACGTCTGCACCAGGTAATGCTTGAACCATATATCCTATCCAATGTCCTTTAAAAGAATGAGTGTAAAACGCAGTATCAATCTGTTCGCTTTGTTGAAAATAATTCTGAATTATCTTATCAGGATCAGTTTCATTAAATGGAATTGTGCTAGTAGATTGCCCAAAGTTATTGCTTCCTTGCGTTGCGGTTAATATAGCTTCTTTTTTCCTCATTAATTTACTTACAGATGTTTCTAAACTCGCTAAACGTTCTGAAGCTAAAATGTTTACAAAACCACTGCCCTCAATACTAATAGAAATTGTATTTGAAGTTCCTGGAAATTTCATTCGGATGCTAATACGTTGATAGTCATTGAGTAGCCCTTTCATTGAACACCCACTAATTAGCAACTTTGTACAGAATAGTTTAAATTCATCATTAGAATAATTAGTGACATGAGAAGGGACAGAGGCACAAGGGATTTCTACTTTATAAATACGAACTGTTTTATTAGCTGTTAAATATTTTTTTCCAGTTAAATTTTTCATATCTTCACTCCCTACAATTACCATATACCGTTACGTAACGTTAGGTTCAAGTAAAAGGATCTAATACACTAAATTAGATAAAAGAGTGAATAGTAAAAACCTTGCTAGTACAAATCTTTTACTATTCACTCTTTTACATGAAAATTATAATTTTTTACTTAATATTTCTCCAGGCAATCCGTCAATTTCACATACAATTTCAGATATGAAACCTTGATTACTTAATTTTTTTTTAGAAGCAACGTTTTCTGGATCAATGATAGCTTGTATTTTCTCTAACCCTAGTCGACTTGCTATCTCAATTAATTGATTTGCTACACCAGTTCCATAACCTCTTCCCCAATATTTTGGAAGTATCATATAGCCTATTTCTGCTTCGTTAGGTTGTTTTTCATTTAAAGTTAAATGAGAAAGTCCAATAAATTTTTGATCTAAATCTATAGATATTTTGTATGAACCATAATTGTTATTTTTTTATTATAGGTTACTAATTTTTTGAAATTTGTTTTGGCTTCTTCATAGGGAATAGCTCTTTCAGTGATTTGAGACATAACACGATCATTTGAAACAAGTTGATAATAATAGTCAAAATCATCTTCCTTAAACTTCAATAGATTTAATTTCATTAGGACCTCCAATTGAATTCAATAGTTACTCATTTAGTTATTGTTATTATATCTCAGAAGTAAGTAAGAAATACTCTATATTTTACACATACGATACATGAAATTGTATAGAATCGTGTATCAAGAACCTTGTATTAACAAGGTTCTTTTTTTGAAAGTTCTTTATTTTTTTTAAAAATATGGGGTATCCATAACCTATTCAGGTTATGGATTTTTTTCGCTAATTAGAATTAAATTTTAATGGGCCTAATTTTTTTACCTATTTAGTTAGATTGAGTACTTAAGAAAATAATTGCATTTTCAATAATATCTTGTTGATTAGCTTGAATTAGAAATTATTTTTCTAAATGCCCTTTCATTTCTTCAATAAGGATTAAAATAGAACTATTAATGGACACATAAACGTTTGCTGATGGCATAATAGGCACCTCCTGTTTTATTATAAGTAATAACGGATAGAAGCTGAACAGTGTTACCTACACTTACAAGTACAAATATACTTGTAAGTGTGTTTACTTAAATACATTAAATTGAGTAGTTTCATGTAAAAAAGAATATAAAATTTATAATTTATTCTTTTTTGATAATTGCTCATTTATAGCATTTGCCAACTGGTTGATTAGGTATTTTTCATTCTAGTTGTTCAGAAATAAAGAGTAGCAAAAACAACTCCATTTGCAACTAATCCGTTCAATGTTAAAGTAATTAATACAATTAGGCTGGCTCTCACAACTAAAAAAATAGAATTTTAATTGTTTATATTTATTTTTTATTATTTACAAAATGATATTTTTGTTTTACAATTGACTTGTCAATTGTTGACTAGTCAATTGTAGAGCAAAAAAAAGGAGGTATAGTTTGAACCTTAAAGAATTTAGTAGTCTTCTTTATCAGATAAAGATTGCGAACCAAGAAATGACATCCAAATTTGAGGAAGTAACTGGATTTAGTTTGACCAGGTATGAATTAATGATGCTTCTTAAAGAAACAGGAAAATGTTCGCAAAAGCAAATACAGCATAGGTTACATATTGATAGTGCTGCTGTTACGAGACATTTAAAAATTTTAGAAGAAAAAGAATATGTGATTCGAGAAAGAAATAAAGAAAATAATCGAGAAATTTTCGTAGAAATTACTGAAAAAGCAAAAATGGATCTTGAAAGCTGTGAGAAAGAACATGATAGACCACAAAATCCTTTATATCATCTACTTAGTTCTGTAGAAGAGAAACAATTACGACTATTGCTTAAAAAATTAATCAAAGAAGAGGTTTAAAAATGACAATAAATAATAATTTTTCAGATATCGCTTATAATAGAAAATCTATCAGATTGTACGATGAAAGTGTCAAAATTTCTAATGAAGAAATGCTTGAAATGATTCAGAAATCAACTATCGCACCGTCATCAGTAAATATGCAGCCTTGGCGTTTCGTAGTCGTCGAGAGTCCTGAAGAAAAACAAAAATTGAAACCTTTAATTCGTTTCAACACAAGACAAAATGATACGTCTTCAGCAATGATACTTATATTTGGAGATATGGAATGTTATGAGTATGGAGAAGTAATTTATAATCAGGCAGTAATTGAAGGTAAAATGTCTCCAAAAGTGAGAGATGAACAATTAGCTGCAATCATCCCTTATTACAAAAACTTCACTAGAGAAGAAATGAATGATGTCGTAAAAATTGATTCCAGTTTAGCTGCTATGCAATTTATGCTTGTTGCACGTGCTCATGGATATGATACGAACCCTATTGGTGGATTTGAAGCCGATAAATTAGCAGAAGCATTTGGATTAAAAAAAGACCGTTATGTACCGGTCATGATTCTATCCATTGGTAAAGCATTAGAAGAAGGATATAATTCTATTCGACTGGATGCAAAAGAATTCACTACTTTTAAATAAGAGAGGAAGCTGATCAAATGAAAGTTATTAATGCCTCATTTTTTATCAAAGGGAATCAACGCGAGAATTTTCTATCAGACACCAAAGAATTAATTTCAGAAACTAGAAAAGAAGAAGGTTGTTTAGCCTACAATCTTTACGAATCCCTAGAAGAAAGAAATACCTTCATTATGGTAGAAAATTGGAAAGATCAATTTGCAATTGATATCCATAATCAAAATCCTTTACTACAAAATTTTATTAGTAAAGTAGCTGATTACAGCATAAAAGCACCTGACTTAAAAATTTTCGAATTTGGAGGATAAGTGATGACTATATGGTCTATTATTTTAACGGTGATTGTTGCTATTGAGTTTTTTTATATCATGTATATTCAAACAATCATTACAATTTCTAGCAAGACAAGTCGTATATTCAACATTGATCAGAAAGAATTAAGTCAAAAGTCACTTAATGTGTTACTCAAAAACCAAGGAGTATATAATGGATTAATTGGGTTAGGATTGCTCTATGGTGTATTTTTATCACCAAATTCTCTTGAAGTCACAAGATTACTACTAGTTTACATTATAATTGTTGCTTTATATGGTAGTGTCACAAGTAGTAAAAAAATTATTTTTATACAGGGTGGTCCAGCTCTAGTAACCTTAATTTCAACACTCTTTTAATTTTTATAACTACGTCTCTACGAAGGAGCTAGTGTTAAAAAATAGTTGAATTTTCCAAATTATTAATACACAATAGACCGATATAAATCCTTAATATGCGCTAAAAACATTTAACTTGAATC
Source organism: Desemzia sp. RIT 804 (assembly GCF_016892605.1). GTDB lineage: Bacteria > Bacillota > Bacilli > Lactobacillales > Carnobacteriaceae > Desemzia. Next base: position 951,624 of record NZ_JAFEMV010000001.1, on the reverse strand, counting down.
CTTATTTCAAAGACAATAAAAAAAGAGGGTTAAATAAAAAACTGATCCCAGTGCTGTGCTGGTGTCAGTTTTTTTAGCTATCATTTCTCTCTTCAGTAAGTATAGTATTTAATCAAGATTTTAGATAGCTGTAAGAACTTAATAAAATAGACTATAATTTATTCATACACCATAACCCAATACTTTTCATTCGGATTACCTTCTTCGACAACTTTTTTCCAGCCATTATTTTCATAGGATTCCATAGCTTTTTTATTTTCAGATACACACTTCAACTCTATTGGTTTATTCATTTTGTTTATAGAGGCATTAATCAATTGGGTGCCAATACCTTTACCTGAAAAATCAGGATGAATAAATAAGTTATGTATAAAATTATCTGGTAAATGTAACGAAGCAAATCCAAGAATTTCAAAATTTTCTTCTGCTAAAATGATAAATTCTCCTACAGTGTGTTTATCAAAATCTTTTAAAGACATTTCCTCTGGATCTATCCAATAAAAGCTTTTACGTCGTGATTCTAAGTGTATACGTCTTAAAGCAGGGTAATCTAAGTCATTTGCTACTCTAATCTCCACATTTCACTCTCCTATTATTTTATAAAGATAATTTTCTATTCTCTGTCGTCTAGGGATTATGAAGACACATGAAATTAGATAAAGTCATGTATGTAAAACATTGTTAAATCAATAGTTATTTTACCTTTTTATAACTAATAAAACGCATGAATTCAATGTCTATTAATCTCTCTTTTGGTAAATTTTTTAAGGTAATAGAACAATTACTATACTAGAAATTAAATCAAATATAGATCCAATTAATTTTTTAGTAGAATAAGTTAATTTTTGGAACATATTTTTCAACTCTCCATTCCTTTTATATTTACATATACATGAAATTGCTTAAAAACGTGTATTTGAAACCTTGTTAAATCAAGGTTGTTTTTTATCTGATTTTATTCTCTACTCCATAAGAAAAAAATACTGTAAGTAGATAGTTAATCGCTAAAGGTAAATTAGTTACAGAATCATTCGCAAAATGGCCTAATAGGTTTTATATAGCTCCATTGTTAACTTTATCATTTTGCAATTATGTTAAAAAGGGAGTTATTGAACATATGTTCGTTTAGGAGTATAATTCTTATGAAATACGATAGATCAATATAGGAGGCTAAATATGTTAAGTAAAACTTTTTTTGAAGTTATCAAACACGAGGGTGTGGTTTCTGTTACATCATGGGGAAGCAGTGAGACCCCACATGTTCGTTGTACTTGGAACTCATATTTACGTATAACTAACGATGAACGCATCTTAGCTCCAATCGCTGGATTTACAAGCGTTCAAGCAGATATGATAAAGAACGACAAAGTTATCTTAACTCTAGGTAGTCGAGAAGTTGAAGGTTTCAATGGTTATCAAGGAACAGGATTCTTAATTGAAGGACGGGCACGTTTCCTCGATACTGGCGAAGAGTTTGACCAAATGAAAGAGGACTATCCCTTTATGAATAAATTACTTGAAGTTACCGTAGAATCTCAAAAACAATTGCTTTAATCTCTTATTAAAAGTTTGGTTATTATGAATTACTATATTTCTAAAAGGGTTAATCGTTTAAGAGACATGAAAACCAGCAAAATGATGCATTGATTAAAAAAAGGACTTTACTGCTTAAACAGCGTCAGAGTCCTTTTTTATCTGGATTGTAAGTAGAACGCAAATAAAAAACCGCTCTACAAAAATGTAGATCGGTTCCATTACTTACAATTAATTGAAAAGTCCAAATCCACTATTCCAGCTAATCTTTTCAGCGCCATCTAGAGCAACGAAAACTTGGTTCTTAGCATCTGCGTCATCACCTGCAACTAAAACAGTTGTTTGGTGGGGAGCACCAATAGTTTTGAAACAATTTTTAAGATGCTCTCTACACAAGAGAGCTGTCTAACAAAAAATAAGTTTCTTGAAAAAACTTCTTTTTTGTATGATTTATGTTTATTTAATTAAAACCAGTCACTAAAAAGTTGTGTAAACCAGTTGCCTTCTGTTTCTTCTGACTCTGCGTTCACTTCTTCAGTATGTGCGTCCTGTTCCTCTTTATGTCCTTCTTCTTCATGTGCTTCATCATGACCTTCTTCGAATAAGTGGGTGAACGTGACGTAGTTTTCAACATAAGCACGGCCTGCCTCTGTATCACCAGTTTCAAAAATCTTGGTTTCAAGTAGGTCAGTAAATACTTCTTCGACGTGTTCGCGGTTGTCATCGGTCACAAAGCCTGCTTCTTCTAATGGGGCTAAGCTTTCTTGTTCGATACTCTCATCAGCAGCTGCCACTCCTGGATCAACCGGCTCATGACTGATTCCTGTGTAAGGAGCACCTTCACTAGTACGGTGGATACGGACAAAGTTTTCAAAGAGGTAATCATCAGCTAAGTCGTTAATTTCTGCATCTTTTGTTTTATTTTTCACGGACATTGTACGCTCAAAGTACGTTTTTAATTCTGCTTCGTCCGCTTCTGGCACCCAATGTGCGATATAGTCAAAGCTTCTTTCCTCTAAAGACGTTTGGAGGGCGTCATAGACTGGTCCTTGTTCCGTATCGCAGTGTGCTTCAGCAGTCAGTGGATTGGCTAAAAATAAACCTGCGCCAACTGCTGTAACTCCGAGTAACTTTTTAAAATTCTTTTTCATCTTTGTTTCCTCCATATTTTTTATATTTTAGTCACTGATAACATCTTCAACAACTTGACTACAGTATAGAAGAAATATCTCAGAAGAATATTGATCCTAATCAACAATGAGCAAAAAGTTATTTTTCTTATGCAGTGCCGTGTTCCGTGCGTCAAACGAAACATACGCAATTCACGCTAGGATTTAGAACCAAAGATCAGCAAGCAGCTCCATCGATCGCTTTCTGTCTTCCGGATCGAAGGTATAGGTCACCACAATCAGTTCATTAGCCCCGCTGGACTCCGCAAATTATTCCAATTGCTTACGTATAGTTTCTGGAGAACCGACCGCTTTAATGCTGAACATCGCTTCCATCATTGCTCTCTCTTGTGTTGTTCCTAGTTCTTCAGGTTCCACAGGCGGCTGCAGTAAACGCTGGTTTCCAGTCTGCACATCCCCTAACATTTGCTGTTTTGTGATCCAAATTCTCTCCGCTACCTCATCCGTTGGCGCAACCACCACTACATTAATATCCGCCATGGCATAAGGTTAAGGTGCTTCAATCTGTGCCGTTGGTGCTGTCGATTTGAATGTCGAGCGATACAGATTAATCTTCTCTCGATAATCGTCCGGAGTAAAATGTGAGGCGAGAGAAAAAGGTGAAGTATTTTTTAAGCCAAATTTCTTATTGTCTACTTTCCTTGAATGAGTCCGTGTGGCAACAGTAACGGTTGATCAATACATGAAATTACATAAAATCGTGTATCCAGAATCCTATCTCTATAGGGTTCTTTTTTTATACCGGTGTCCAATACATGATTTCGTGGTATAATGAACGAAATCATGTATCTGTTTTGTGAGAGGAGAGACCATTTCAATGAGTTATAATGTACAACCATTAAGAACGCAGCAAGAACTCAACGACTTTTTATTCTGTTTGAGACGCAAAAAAAACGCCGAACGCGACGTTTTTTTTGTTTTTGATCGGCATTAACAAGGAACAAATGACGTCGGTCGTACACCCACTCATTCAGTAGAAAACAAAAAAATGAGTTAAAACAATTTGGAGTGGAAAATACAAACGAAAAAGCGAATCAGAAAGATGTTTCCAACTCGTTCTTCAAAGCAAAAAAGACTGCGAAGATTTCTCCTTATGTATTGTTATGTTTGAATACTTTAATACCTTTTATTGAAGAACCAGAAAATGAAGAAAAGTCGACTACTAATGATATGGTTCCTATGTTAGTTGAAAACTATACCAGCATTCGCTTAACAAATCGTCAACGAGAAGGGTATAACCCAATGTACGAGCATCTTTTTGATCATGCTAAAAAATAAATTAAATAAACAAAGCTTCACATAAAACTGATAACATACTTACGCAAAATTTCTAAAAACAGACCCATATAACTTTAGACTAATCATTTTTTATAGATTGAATAAAAGTAGTCCCAAACTCAAGATTGCTAAAAAAGCATAAGAAGTTTGGGACTATCAGTGTTTTATTAAGTAAACTCTATAAGTTAAAATGCTGATTCAACAGAATAAATATTATTGTTTGTCAGCTGATGATATCTTCCAGTTTCTAATTCTAAATACTACTCCATGTGTAACTTCTGATCCGATAATACCGCTTAAAGTAGAAACCATAGTAGCCGCTACTGTCCAACCAACACCCGGAACCAAAACAGTAATTGCTGCAGTAAGTCCAGCTGATAAAACAGGTCCTGCTGCGTAATAAGTTTTTATAAATCCTTTACTTAAATAAATATCCCATGAACCTTTACCTTTAGAAACTATTTTTGTTACTCCAGCCGCTCTTGCAAACATACCTGAGGAGGGGTCAGGCTCAATATCATATCCCATATAATTGAAAAGCTCTATCATTTGGGCATCTGTTATAATTACTTCAGTATCATATACATTTATTCCGATTTCTTCAGCATAGTTTCTTATTTCAGAAACAGATTTATCAGGCATTTGGTATTCTATATTTGTTTCTGCCCCTTCAGACTGTGCCTGAACCGTCGTTGCTGTAAACAGAGCTGGCATTGTAAGTAAAGTAGTTGCTAACCCCGTGATTATAGTTTTTTTTATGTTCAATTATTTCTCCTCCTAATTTTACTTATCTTTCCTTTTTAAAATAAAACTTATTATCAATAAGAAACACATTAAAGATAAACCAAATTCCATAAAAATACACTTCCTCTCTTACAAAAATAATATTATTTATATGTTAATAATACTAGTTTTATAACAGTAGATAATACTTATTCGTGTAATTTCTATTATATTTACATCTTTAACAGTGGTTCTTTTTATATTCTTTCACAATACTATCCTCCTTAAGTTACTAACTTGATTATCTATTAATACTTTTTAAAATACGCCGATTGTAAAATTAAGCTAGACAAATAAAAAAGCCATTCGTGGTACACTCAAAATGTATTTCCGACCAAAGAAAACATAGGAGTGATCACGAATGACCTACACCCATCTTACCACGGATGAATTAGTGATGATAGAGTCTTATTATCACCAAAATATTAAAGTCGCTAAAATTGCTGAGTTCCTGAAACGATCTCGAACGCCCATTTATAATGTCATTCATTTCTTGAAAGAAGGCCATACGGCCCTCGATTACTACCAACAATATAAAGAAAATAAGAAACGGTGTGGCAGACAGAGAATCATCTTACCAAAAGAACAACAGACCTATATCAAGGAAAAAGTAAATCAAGGCTGAACTCCTGATGTGATTATTGGACGAAAAGAAATGATCATCAGCTGTTCTATGCGAACTCTTTACCGGCAGTTTAAAGAAAAAGTCTTCGATGAAGTTACACTTCCTATGAAGGGGAAAAGAAAACCCAATGGTCATCAAGAACGAAGAGGAAAACAAGCCTTCAAACGGAATATTGTTGAAAGAAAGACCGATTATCCTGACTTCGAAGAAGAGTTCGGTCATATCGAAGGCGACACCATTGTGGGGGCTCATCACAAGAGCGCCATCATTACCTTGGTAGAAGGTCTTTCTAAGGTCATTATTACTTTGAAGCCCGATGGGCGGAGAGCCAGCGACATTGAAGCTGCTATGGATCATTGGTTTAATGCCATTCCAAGGCATTTATTTAAATCGATCACTTTTGATTGCGGAAAAGAATTCTATAACTGGAAAGCTTTAAGTAACCAGCACGACGTTGCCATCTATTTTGCTGATCCAGGAACACCTTCGCAACGTGGTCTGAATGAGCATTCCAACGGTCTCTTGCGAAAAGAGGGATTGCCTAAGGCGATGGATTTCAATCTGGTAGACCAAAGTTTCATTTCTTCTGTTGCAGACAAACGAAATAACATCCCTAGAAAAATATTAAATTACCAAACGCCCTTGGAAGTATTTATGAGTTACATGAATAAAGATATTTTGTCTAGCTTAATTTGACAAATCAAATATACTAAATTGCTTTGACATTCGCTTATTAATGGTTGATACTAGAGAAATAGTATTTTCTGCTGGATATATTAAGGTAGAAGGGTACATATCGGAAAGAAAGGGAGTAGTAGCATGTTTTTATGCAACACTACAGGGGGCATCACTTATTATCGTATGACTAATTTTACTTCATCACTATAAAATCAGGAGTGTATAGAATGAAAAAGTTGTCCATACGAGAAAGTTTAGCTTTACTGTTACTATTATTAATTATGATTGGTGTTAGCATTATTAAGTTTAAATTAGATCCACAAACACCTTTACTATTGGCAATTACGTTGCTGATTGTTTGGGGAAGATTTCGCAGACACTCTTGGGAAGAGATTCATAATGGCATTCAAAAAGGAGTTAAGACAGGTATCATACCGATGATTATCTTTATTCTAATCGGCGCGCTTATTTCTGTTTGGATTGCATCTGGAATTATTCCTTCGATGATGGTAGTTGGCTTCAAATTATTGAATCCGAGCTTTTTTATTCCATCGGTCTTTTTAATTTGTGCCGTAGTCGGTACATCTATTGGTTCAGCACTAACGACTGTTTCTACAATTGGCTTAGCTTTTCTAGGAATGGGAACAGCTATGGGTTTCGAACCTGGTTTAATAGCAGGTGCCATTGTTTCAGGTAGTGTGTTTGGCGATAAGATGTCACCACTGTCAGATAGTACGAATTTAGCAGCCGCGATTGCTGAAGTTGATCTGTTTAAGCACATAAAAAATCTAATGTGGACAACGATTCCAAGTTTAATTTTATCTACCTTATTATTTTTATTCTTTGGTATGAATAATGAGCTTGCAACAACAAATCAAGTTGTGGGGTTAACAAAGGTAATAGAATCTAATTTTCAAGTGAATTGGTTGGCTGCTATTCCAATTATCTTTATACTCATTTCTTCATGGAAACGAATCCCAGCAATTCCAACGTTATTAATTAATATTGGCTTGTCGATAGGCTTATTGAAGTTTAATTCTCCATCTGTTAAATTGACTGAAATTTCAAGTTACATTCAAGAAGGGTATGTTTCAACAACGGGCAATGAAATAATTGATGCGTTATTGTCACGAGGTGGTGTTCAGAGTATGATGTGGTCTATTTCGCTGATTATTCTAGCCCTAGCTCTTGGTGGATTATTAATGGAATTCAAAATTATTGATACCGTAATGTCGCCTATTTCGGATGCAAGTTTATCGATTGGAAACTTAATTCTTGTAACAGCGTTATCTGCTATTGGGGTAAATGCTCTAGTCGGAGAACAATACCTAGCGATTGTTTTACCAGGAAATGCATTTAAGAAGACCTATAAGCAATCAGATTTATCACCTTTAGCTCTATCACGTGTATTGGAAGATGCCGGTGCTGTTATTAATTCATTGATTCCTTGGGGAGTAAGTGGCGTGTTCATCTCAACCGCCTTAGGTGTTCCAACGTTAACCTACTTGCCATTTGCGTTTTTCTGCTTATTGTCGCCTATTTTAACCGTTATCAGCGGATATGCGAATATAGGGATTAAGAAACTGGAATCCTCAACGTTATAAAAAATAAGGAAGAGTCGAAAGCACAATTCAAACGTGCTTTTGGCTTTTTTTGGGCTCTATAAGATTTAGTGTTGGTGAACCAATCGGTTCACTGGCACTAAATCTTATTTTTAAATGAAAAAAGACCAGTGAGCTCCTATAATTAAGTTACCAAACAAAAGAATCTACTTGTCAAAGATCCTTTTTTTGTTACTCTGACTTGACTTTAAAGGATACAAGTCCTTTTAATTAAGTGTTTAACATGTGCAGAGATTTGATAAATAATTTTCTTGTATAAGTTTAAGGTGTTATTTATGCCAAATTGAAAACACATTTTTTAAGAGAAAAATTTTTATATTGTTTAGTCTAATATCAATCGTTAGTATATGGTCATAATTCAAGAGTATTGACTATGATTTTACAATCCAGTAAAATCAATACATACAACGGTGTCATAACTTATAGTCAAAAGTAAAGTGAAAAAGAGGGTGAATAACGTGAAATATGGCTATGCTCGGGTAAGTACTCGCCATCAGGATTTAGAAGGGCAGATGCGCCAACTGGAAGAGGAACATTGCGAACGGATCTATTATGAAAAAATTACCGGAACGAAAAACGATCGTCCTGAATTTCAAAAGCTCCTACAGGAACTTCAAACTGGAGATACGCTAGTAGTAACAAAACTAGACCGATTCGCTCGGAGCACCCAAGACGCCTTGAACACGATTAAAGTACTCTTCGAAAAAGGGGTTAAGATTAATGTGTTAAACTTGGGCGTGATTGAGAATACGTCTACAGGTAGACTAATTTTCACCATTTTTAGCGCCTTCGCGGACTTTGAACGTGACCTAATCGTAGAACGAACTCAAGAAGGGAAAGAGATTGCTAAACAGCGACCAGGATACCGAGAAGGTCGTCCAAAAAAGTTCTCTCAACAGCAGATCACTCTGGCTATGAGTCTCCTAGAGACTCACTCCTACACAGAGGTGGAGAAGATGACTGGAATTAGTAAGAGTACCTTGACCCGCCACAAGCGGAAACTGACCTACCTAACCCAATAGAGACAGGGGATTCCCCATATTCAGGTTCCATAGACAAAACCGCTATTTGTGAGTTAACTGGAGAAGTTGGAGTTCCATTTTGGGCAAGCGATTTAGTATCAAAACAAGTTACTTATTATGACAATAATGAGCACGCACTACTAGTAGAGCCAATCCCTGGATCATAAGAAAATCATACCTATCTATTGATTCAAGCTGAAAGAAAGACAAGAATAAGAGGTACAGAGAAGCTAACCTTTTAAAGGTGGCAAGAAAGGCGGACTCAAGATGGAGATTTATACAGTTGGGCATTCAACACACAGCACCGAAGAACTTTTATCATTGCTTAAAGCATACAAGATAGAAATGTTGATCGATGTTCGTGCTTATCCAGGCAGTAAGCGGTTGCCTCAGTTCAATAAAGAGAACATGGAGAAATGGCTGCCAGATCAATCTATCCATTACCTTCATATGCCCGAATTGGGCGGCAGAAGAAAGAAAAATAGGGAAATCGATGAGTCGTTGATAGACGGATGGAGAAACACCTCTTTTCGCAATTATGCGGCATACAGTTTAACAGAAGAGTATGAGAAAGGGATAAAGAAGTTGATAGAAATCGATAGGAAAGAACGCGTTTGCTACATGTGTTCTGAAAGCGTTCCTTGGCGATGCCACCGGCTTTTGATTTCAAATACGTTGACGTTAAAAGGATTAATGGTTCGCCACATCATGACAGAGAAAAAAACAATTCTTCATGAAATAGGAATGTACGGCGCAACAGCTGTCGTAAATGGACCAAAATTGATTTACCCTAAACAAGAAGACACTAGATTACCTGATGAGACATAAACTAAATGATAAGATAATCAAATAGAACTGCGCTCGAACTGGCTGAAGGCCTGGAAGACGGTCATACTAAGCCGCCCTTGTGGGGGGCTCGTATCGAAGTTCTCCTTCAGGCTGACCAGCTTCACATCCTGCTCCTCGAAGTAGCTGACGAGATCGATCAGGTCCTTGGTGCTGCGTGCTGACGCGCGCATAGCCGTAGACATCGCCACTCATGGTCCTCATCCCCTTTTTTTATCTTTATTGTATTACAAAGGGTGGTTAAAGGCCTATAGATAGTGAGATGGCTTTTGAAACCGAAAAAACCCATCTTTCGGTACAAGGAGGGTGCTTTTTCCTTTGTCTCATAATCGATTGTTTTTGATACTGGTTAATTAAGCTTTTTGTTACAACAAGTAACACCTCTAGTGAATGCATTTTAAATGCATTCACTAGAGGTGTTCCTTGTTTAAGTATTATTAACTGATCTTAGTTCGCAATAAGAGTATCCTTTTTTACTTGGTTTAATAATAGTCACGGTAACATATCATAGAACACATTTTCGGATATGACGTCTATGTCTTGACCTTCTAACTTCAATTTTTCTGCTTTTTTTTGCTTAGCCGTAACATTTCCTTTGACATTTTTGCTATAAGATATGTCTCCTAAGACCAGGTAATTAGTTTCCTTAGTAACCCCGTCTTGAGGTTCTCCTCCTAGATTTTTAACCAATTGCATAGCATCTTTTCGGATCATGTTTTCTAACTTACCAGTAAAAACCAGATATTTTCCGTAAAAAGGGTTATCAGTATCAAAATCCTTATTATGAGCATCTATATCTCTAGCTTTTACAGCTCTGCTATTTTCCCTAGAATATTTTGTGAATTCCTCTAGACCAACCTCTGATTCAATTTGCGTTCTTAGATTATTGAAGACTTCTCCTGTAATATAACAATCTCTTATAGCTCTATGATGATTTTCATCTGAAATATCGTAGTATTTAATCAAATCTTTTAATCTATGATGTTTCATTTCTTTTAGGTGTTTTCTTGCAATTCTCATAACATCTATAAAGTTATTAGTCATAGGTATATTCATATATTGAAGTGACGAATCGTAGAGGAAATTAATATCAAAGTTAACATTATAACCGACTAAAATATCATCTTGAATGAAATTTAGAAACTCTTCAATTGCCTTGCGCTCAGAAATACCTTCTTTCTCAATCATTTCATTATTAATCCCCGTTAACTTAGTAATAAAAGAACTCACATATTTTGTCTTTGTATTAACGTCTTCATAAGTATCAGTAGTTTTTATTAATGTGTTATAGCTACCCAAAACTTCATTTTCTCTAATTTTAATTGCGCCTATTTCAATAATAGAATCAAATCTAGGGTCTAATCCAGTAGTTTCTATATCAATCAATGTATATTCGGAAGGGAAATTAATTAGACTCTTACCTTTAAAATCTCGAACTGTTTTTTCTTTCTTGGCTGTTTCTATTAAGTTTGAACTTTCGAAACCGATTTTTATATCGAACATTTTATAACCCCCTTAGTAAGTTTACAATAAATATAACATGTTTTATCCCTTTTAAATATATAGTATATTTTTCTTAAAAAGATAAACAGTTGGATGATGTATATTGTTATACTTAAGCTAAGATAGTCGTATAAAGAAAGGAGGGTCACAATACAGTGAGTCGAAATATAATTAAGGTGTATAGTGATAGCAACATATTTTTAGTGGACCTTAAAGAGCGTTATGAATTATCTCCTGATATTATTTTTGGAGATGCTTTACGCATGTCTATTACCACAAATGATTCTTATTATTTTGCTACTAATATACAAATAGTTCATAAAAGTAAAGTTATATCGATTAAAGAAGCCTCTGAGAATGAACATAGCTTTTTTGAGTTATTACGTAATAAAAAAGAAATTCCTTTTTCAAAAAAATTAGCAACCGAATATAACTTGATAGACTACATAGAAACAAGAAATAAATAAAGTTTAACAAGACCTAAAAGATATTGTTTTTCTTTTTTAGTATAAATAAAAACAGAAAATGTTTACTAAATGGGGTCTATAAATCTATTTTTAAAAAATTATATTATGTAGTATTACTTAATATTTTGAAAAAGCAAAGAAGCAAATATTGTAATGATATGAAGAGCACGGTTGTTACTGATAGCAAGTAGTATTTACTACTTAGTGCCTGTACACCAACAGGAGAAGCAAGGGAAGAGGTAATCGAATCTAAATCGACCGAATCGATTATTGAAACAGAATCAAAAGAAGAGGAATTGTCTAGTCAGGAATCTGAGGAAAGTGAAGAGAGCGAAAAACCAGAAGAAATTGCAAGCACAGAATCAGAACCAGCTGAAGAAAAACAGTTGTCTGTATCTTCATGATGATTATACGCTAATTGAAGTGAATGGTGGGGATTTATCTGACTATCGTCAAGCTAACGTTGTCGTGGATATAGAAATTGTGATAAAGAATATTGGGCTTATACGAATGAATACGGTCAATTAGTTCGTGTGGTCGCAAGTGAAATAATTGTGCAAGATGATTCCACTGAACCTGTTAACTCAAACGGACACTACTACGGTGATGAAGCCAAAGTACCTGGGACAGAAGATTCAAGTCTGGACGAAGGACATATCATTGCCGATTCTTTAGGCGGTGTGGCCAATGCCTATAATATTACACCGCAAGATAGCGTACTGAACCGTCATGGGGATCAAGCTTATATGGGACGAACGATTCAACAAGCGGGTGGCGCAACCGATTTCGAAGCGATTATTACTTATCCAAATACAACTGCTCAAATTCCAAGTAGTTATAAATATGCTTATACGGTTAATGGTAACCAAGTAGTGGATGAATTCGATAATATTAACCCCGATGAATACAATGTGCAGCAAGGATTAACAGTAGAACATGACTCTTCATCATCTACTGACTCCTCAGTACCAGACTCTGCCACACTAAGTACTCCTGCGGGTGGAGATGTTTCCTCTGTAGATACGAATGTAAATGGGAATGTTACTATTAAAGAAGCAAAAAGCAGCTGGATATTCTATGCCGATCACAAGTGATCATTGGTTATCCCAATATATGGACGATAGAGATAACGATGGTATGGTTGGAGAATAGATTTAAATAAGAAAAGCACGGATTATCAAAATTACGATAATCCGTGCTTTTCTAGGTTATTTCATTTGTCTAACTTAATTTGACAAACGAAAGTTTAAAAAAATATTCATAAAAATGAACTTTTCTAAAAGAAAAATTTTTTTATTAAGTAAGGTTCTATATCTTCAGCAACACCATAAAGATTTTGCAGTTGTTGAAAAGTTTCTGGTGGATAGCCGTAATCTTCTTTGTATAAGGCTAGCATTAAATTTCCGGCAAAAATACTGGCTTCTCTTTCAAGCGTTCCTTTTCCATTTCTTTGCGTCGTATAGTAAGCACTAAGGTTTTCATGTTCAAGAGCATGATACAATTCATGAGCTAATACAAAGTACCGTTCGTTGGCTTCCATTAAACTTTCATTGAGCAGCACAAGAGTTTCTTCTTTAAATCGAACGGTTTCCCCTTTCGGTGTTTCTCCAAAGGGCACAAAAAGAACGTCTATGCCTTCACTTTCCGCTAAACTAAACGGATCATAAGTTTTGTAATCCCTATATAATTGTTGAATCAGGTTATTCCAATTCTCACTCATTTAATCCCTTCTTTTTTTTAGCCTGTCCCAGAATACCGCTTTTAGAACGTCTTGTACGCGTTGTTTATCTTCTTCTGTTAAATCTTCTCCCCCATAAGCCATATGAACATTATTATTTAAAATTTCTTCTAAGTCAATGAGATCTTCTGGTGTCGCCCACTTTGGAACATCCCGTCCTAAAAGATAATCGGTAGAGACTTGGAAATAATCGGCTAATTTATTCAGTATATTATTATCTGGTTCTCTTGTTCCTTGTTCATAATTAGCATAGGTTGTTCGAGCCACCTCTAGTATTTCAGCCATTTCTTCTTGCGTCAATCGTTTGGATTTGCGGAGTTCTTTTAATTTATGAGTATCCATAGTGCACCTCTATTAGTAGTTTCTACCATTATTATACACGTATCGAAACAAAAAATAAACAAAATTACATCATTTTGAGTAAAAAATGTTGACTATCTTCAGAATGGGTAGTAAAGTGTAATTACACATAAAGAGTAATCGAAACGCGTTATTCATATAAAAAGTAGTTTGTAACTGTATGATTTGCTGCTGTATTTCTACGATTTGGCAATTTTCAACTTTTTAAAGAGATATTCTTTGTCAATAAACTACTCGTTATGTGTAATCAAGGGAGAAGGAGAGGTGCTTATGGAAGAATGGGGAAACTTTATTTCGAATATTGGATTTCCTGTTTTTATAACTATTTATTTATTGGTTCGATTAGAAAAAATAATCAATAAAATGATGGACTCTTTAGAAGAATTAAAAGAGTTGCTTCGAAAGAAATAAAGAAGAGGTGATACAGTATGGCACAAGTTAATTTTTTAAATAATCTTCACTCAGGAGCGATTGCTACATTCAATGACTATGGTATCTTACCTTCAATCACTTCCGCCCAGGCCATTCTGGAAAGCAATTGGGGAAAGTCCAAATTAGCACAGGAAAGTCGCAATTTGTTTGGTATTAAGGCAGATAAGAGTTGGAAAGGCGAAAAGAAAGCCTATTCGACAAAAGAATATGACAAAAACGGTAATCTGCTTACCGTTACAGATTATTTTAGGAAATATCCTTCTTATGAAGAATCATTGAAAGACCATGGAAAGTTTTTTCATGAAAATCAACGCTATGCTGACGTGATTGGATTGAGAGACTATAAGAAACAAGCGAGATCCATTCAAACCGCTGGTTATGCTACGGATCCCCAATATGCAAACAAACTCATTCAGATAATTGAACAAAATGAATTGCAAAAATGGGATCAAGAAGTCCTTACTCAAACTTCATTTGAGCAACCGAACAATACAGCTATGCATAAAGTAAGAAAAGGTGACTCGCTATCCGAAATAGCGGAACGATATGCTGTCTCCGTCCAATCAATCGCTACGGCAAATCAATTGGATAATCCAAATCTTATTTATCCAGATCAACAACTGATTATCCCTGTTCGTTCTCATATGCAGTCGAAAGAAGAGCACTATGTTGTAAAAACAGGAGATACCTTATCTTCCATTGCTCAACAATTCGATACGTCTATCCAAAAATTAGTAACAGAGAACCATATTTCGAATGTGAATCATATCGAAGTCGGACAAACGCTTAAAATTAACTCTTAAAAACGAAAGCAATATAAAAATATAGTAGAAAGAAGGAATATAAAATGGCTGATGAAATGGTAAAAAAAGCTCAAGAATGGGTAAATGGAGAATATAGTGGTAATCCAGGTTATCAAGAAATTACAGCGAATGGAAACACCGGTTGGTCTACGATGTACGCACTTACTCGAGCACTTCAAATTGAATTAGGAATTACAGCAACTTCTAACAGTTTTGGGGAAACAACCTTAACAGAATTCACAGAACAATACGGGACTATTGGCCAAGGACAAAACGACAGCAACTCGAATATTGTAAAAATCATTCAAAGCGCTCTTTATAGTAAAGGCTATGGCCCAGGCGGAATCACAGGAACTTATGGGCCTGGGACTGAAGCAGCCGTTCTAGAAATGAAAACCGATATGGGATTAGTTGGTGCTGATGGAACAGTGACACCAAAAGTCTTTAAAGCATTGTTAACAATGGATGCCTATGTTCGAATTGGTAGTGGGACTACAAAAGTTCGTACTATTCAACAATGGTTAAACAATCGTTATCAAAATAGAAGAGATTTCTATTTACAACCAACTGATGGAATTTATCAAAGAGGAACTCAAAAGGCATTGATCTATGCTTTACAATATGAAGAAGGTTTATCTGACGATGTAGCGAATGGGAGTTTTGGACCTACTACGAAAGCAAAACTCCCACTTTTACAAGTTGGAAATCGAGATGGAACAACCCAATTTGTTCATTTATTGCAAGCAGCTTTATGTTTCAATCAGTTTGAAGTGGATTTTGACGGCATTTTTGGTAATGGGACTAAGCAACAAGTTGCTTCTTTCCAAGCTTTTTCTGGATTACCAAGCGATGGATATGTTGGTCTGCAAACTTGGTCTTCGTTACTGGTTAGTACAGGGGATCCGAATAGAAAAGGTACAGCATTAGATTGTGTGATGGAAGTAACCCCAGCAAGAGCACAAACCCTCGTAAACGCTGGTTATGAAACAGTTGGACGTTATCTAACCAATGTTGAAAGCACAACATTAAATAAAAAGATTCAACCGGGTGAATTAGCAACGATTTTTAATGCTGGGTTGACAGTATTCCCCATTTACCAAACATATGGTGGAGCGGCTAGTTATTTCAATGCTGAGCAAGGCGAGGCAGATGCTAGATCAGCTCATGCGGCAGCTAGAGGATACGGTTTTGAAGAAGGAACGATTATCTATTTTGCAGTAGACTATGATTCAACCGACGATGAAATCACGAATAAAATTTTACGTCATTTTGAAGCCGTCTATTCTACTTTGACCGCTCTTGGTTCATATAGAGTAGGGATTTATGGAACTCGTAATGCTTGTTCACGAGTATCGAATGCAGGATATGCAGTAACGAGTTTTGTAAGCGGGATGTCCACTGGATTTAGCGGGAATTTAGGTTTTCCATTACCAGAAAATTGGGCATTCGACCAAATCTCTACGATTACTTTAGGTAGTGGAGAAGGACAAATTGAAATTGACAATAATATCAAGTCTGGAAGAGACAACGGCGTTAGCAAAGTAATCAGAACAGACGAATATATCATTGAACAAGCCTTAAAGAATACGACTGTAGGAATCTTTCCATTCAATGAAATAGTTAACTATAACATCGAACTGGATGGTGAAAGCCATGTAATCAGCAATAAGCTGTATTACAGATTAGAATACAAAGCTTCGACTGAACTAGAATTTGGAAAAGGCAATCCAGGGAATACGATTGCCATATCAAGTGATGGCACCCCTATATTGACGGCGTCAGTATTAAATGCCCTCGCTTCTGGTGAATTTATTGCTAATGATTTAGAATTTGACCTAGATACTAGAGGTCTTATCTATAAGTTTGGAGCTAACATTGGTGGTTCTGGTTTTATCTCAACCTATCTATCTATATCTTCAAATCTAGAAGTAGAATATAATTATGAGATCACAAAACCAGTGACTTTATTGAGTGGGGCAACCATTGTGCCTACAATCATTTTTACTTTGATTTTAAAAAATCCTGATAATCCTACAAGTCCAAATTTAGTTCCAGTAGAGACGGTAGAACCCTATACATTTAACGAAGTCACTACACCACAATTAGTTGCTGTAGGTGCAACAGCTGTATTTATGCTGGGAGCTGTTCTTATATCAGGACTTATTTCTGGTGGATTACTTGTACCCGGTACTTTAACTGCTGGCGGTATTGCTATAGAAAGGTTATTAGCTACATCTTGGTAGGAATTTAAAAAATAAAAGTAAGGATGGCATAGTGTTAACAAAGCCATTCTTACTTTTATTTTAATTAATAACGTTTATATAATAGTACTAGCTAAAACAATTAAGTAACATATTTTAATTAGTTATTCTTTTAGTTTCACTTTATCGGAATCCACACTGCTGGATATCATCTCTCTAATAATATCTATCTCTTCTTCAGATTTAAAACACCTTTTTGGAATCATTGTGGCTGAAAAGGGAGAAAAATAAAAAATGAAATTTTTTTTTAGTTCTTTAACGGCATATACGTGCTTCCAATCAACATAATTATTAGATTTGTCTTCAGAACGCGTATGCGGGGCGTCTTTGCTAATGAAAGTTATGACTGTTTCTTCTCTTAGTTTGGAATTGCGTCGATATTCCTTTCTTATTATAAATGCTAAACTAAGCAAGACTATCGGAACGGTAAACATAAGCATCACAGCACAAGCTTGGATATTTAAAAGTAACGGCAAACCAAGAGCAAAGTAAAGAAAGGACAGATAAATAAAATAAGCGCATATAAAAAGGATGATAAAAAGATTTTTTCTTGAATATAAAAATAAGAAAATTGCTTCCTTTTCTGTTAGACCTACTTTTGCAACAATTCTTTTTTGTTGATCCATGATTTTCCTCCTGTTTTATTACTGACTTGGGTTAGTAGTAATTATTATTTTTCTAGCTGTATATAAGTAAATATCTACGATTAATGAGAAAGTTTACAAAATTACCTTTTAGACTTACGTCGGTAAATTTCAAGCAATGTCTTAATTTCTCTTCGCTCATCAGTGGTTAAAGAAGCTTCATAATTATCTAGTAAGATTTCTATCAACTCATTAACACTATCTAAATTAAAAGATGTAACGATTTCGTTTAAACGATGTGAGGTATCCGCTGCACAACGAATGGTAGTTGTTTTACTTTTTTCTTTTTTTCGAGTTGTTTCTCTTTTTTTGTTTTCGTTTGTTTGCTGAGGTTCGTTTACTGTAAATAAACTAGATCGATTAAAAGATTGTAGAGGTTTCATTTCCTCTTTTCTTTATATATAGTTAATTTAGTTAAGTTTTTAGTGCAACAATGGCATTTTCAATGATTTCTTGCTGTGTTACCTGAATAAGCAATTACGTTTCTAAATAGTCTTTTATTTCTTCAACCACAACTAAAATAAAGCTATTAATTGACACGTAGACGTTTGCTGATGACATGATTTCCACCTTCTATTCGTTACATGCAATAACGAATAATAAACAAAGATGTCACATACGAATAAGAATAACTCTATAAATAGATTAAATTTTTAACTACTAAATAAATTAGTTGAAAGAAGTAAGGACTATGCTCCTACAAGAACTAAACAGATGTAGATATATCACATCGTTTTTGTAGGAATATGTAAAAAGATACATAATTCTTAGTCTAAGAGGCTTTTAAAAACTTATCATCGTTTGTTCTATTCATTTCTAATCAATACTGAAGATTATCTATCAGTTGTGAGACTAGCATAGGCGTTTCTGTTGGAGAATCTGTTTGAAATTCCGCACCCAGAATCATATTTTCGTTCTTTTTAAACTGTCCTTTATCGTACTGCAAGCGATCCGTTAAATCAGCATGAATCTCTTTAATGATTGTTACAGAGAGTGGATCTTCATTGATTAAATGACTGGGCATTCTCTCAAAAGCTTGTTTGTGGTTCTCAATTTCATAAAATTCTCTAACTGTTGCCCCCAAACTGGTCGGTAAAGTTCCATTGACAATAATAGAAACGGTAGCTGGTAAAGAAATCGTATTTCCTTCTATTCCTGCTGAGTGATGAGCTAATCGAACCAAAATATCTTCAAAATACTCACTGGTAATTTTTTTAAGAGAGTTACTCATTCTGATATACCTCCTACTTCTATACTTAACTCAGTAAAGTAACGTTATTAGGTATCTTGTAGACGCGTCTACATGTAGATTTGTCTACAAATCTATTTTTTAGACTTACGTTGATAAACCTCTAGTAAAGTTTTAATTTCTCTTCGTTCATCTGTCGTCAAAGAAGCCTCATAATTGTCTAGCAAGATCTCTATCAGTTCATTAACACTGTCTAAATTAAAAGAAGTAACAATTGCATTTAAACGATGTGATGTATCAGCTGCACATCGAATAGTAGTGGTTTTACTCTTTGCTTTTTTTCGAGAAGTGTCTTTTTTTTGGTCTTCATTAGTGTGCTCAGATTCGTTTACTGTAAATAAACTGGAACGATTAAAAGATTGTTGGGGTTTCACTTCTTCTTTTCTCTCCAGAAGATTCCGTTTCTCTTTATTTTTATTTAATAGATTGTCTGCCATACTCTCACCTTCTTCTTTCTTATATATAGTATAAATAATATCTACTGCTCGTTTCGAGATTCTATCTCTTCTAATCGCTTCAACATTTCTTGCGTCACTCGCTTATAAAGCCCCATGACTCTCTTATCGTGAATATCATATTTAGTATCCAAGTCAGGATCAACTATCCCAATGATGTCATACCGCTTTAATCGCTCCATATTTTTGACTACATTTTTGAAGAGGTTTTCTTCACCAAATTTATCTTTTGCTGTATTGAGCGTAGCTTCGTCAACCTTTGAATTGTTTTTTAGTAATACGGGTAGTACACCTAAAATATCAAAATCTGCATTGTAATTATCAATAAGTTCTTGCAAGTATCCTACATACGCTTCAGCTCCTACTAAAGAACGCTCTTGTGTCTGCAGGACAATAATGGTGTAGTCGGAAGCTAACAAAGCTGAGTCCGTATAAGTACTTAAAGTAGGTGGAACATCGACCAAAATAAAGTCGTAGTCATCCTTAATATTAATCATTAATTCATTTAAAAAAGTCACCCTATTAAATTGACTGTTTGGAAATTTCTTTTCTAAAAATAAAGGATAAGAGGTAAAGTCTGCAAAGCTGGGCAGTAAAAAAAGATTTTCTTTGATTTCAATAATAATGTCCGATAAATCTTCATCTGCTATGGCAGACATTAACGTCTTGTCAAACGTAACAATATTATTCGTAATGCGTTGTTTCGTATGTAAATACAAAGATGTTGCATTCGCTTGAGGATCTAAATCTGCTAATAATGTCTTATAGCCTAATTTAGATAATGTGTACGCCATCATTGCACTATTAGTTGTCTTACCTGTTCCACCCTTGAAATTTCCAAATGTTATAACTTTAGCCATTGTAACCCTCTTTTCTTATTTGTCTACAAATCTACATTTGATGTTATAACGTAAATATACCATGCTAAATCAATATGTCAAACGTTATCAAGAAAAGCTGTCTACAAATCTACAAGTAGACGTATCTACATATCTACAAATCTACAAGTAGACGTATCTACATATCTACGAATCTACAGGTAGACATGTAGTATGAAAAAAATGCTGATAATAAAAGGATACTGGAGATCACGTAGACATATCTACATATCTACAAATCTACAAGTAGACGTATCTACATATTTACAAATCTACAAGTAGACGTGTAGACAAGAAAACGATTTTTCGCCTACAAAATTGGGTTTTACAAAAAAAAAATAGTGTAGTACATTTAACTCAATTCATAGCAAGACTAAAACTGAATATAAAAAAAGCCCCGTAGACGCCAATCTACGAGACACACAAAACTTATCCGGTTATATGTGTCTATTATACCAGCCTCTTTTTGAGTTGGCAATAATAGGTCTTTTTTAAAACTGTAGGGGACAAGCTGCAGCCATGAAAAACTGGGACTAAGGGGACAGGTTAGGCGCTAGCCACTTCAATAACTAGCGATAGGGGATCAAAAGAGATTACTGTATGCACTCTTTCCCTGAATGGTGTCCGCGACCGATTTAACGGCGGGGGTGGTAATCCTAGGCCAAAAGCCTGGTAGCCTAAAACAATGCTCTTTGGGAGGGTTTTAAGAGGGTTTTAGGTGTGTTTCAATAACACCAACGCATACAGATGTGATAGTGGCTCCAATCGTCTCGCCGACGTTAGAATGTAAAACACATAAATATTTAAAACGCATGTTGTACTCTAGCTAGTCATATATTTTATTTTTATATGGCAGTCTAGGGTACAACTATGCTCAACACCAAAACATCAACACCTCTGTTAGCAAAGTGACTAATAGAAAGCAAGTGTTTATTTAAAATTACGTTAGTTTTTAAATACGAGAAAGTAATTCAAGTAATTCACGATTCAAAACACTTTAGTACTAATATACAGAATCTTGAAAACAACATGTTGGAGATAATTAGGCGAAAGTAAGATTTAGACTAGTATCGATCCAGTATTAAGAAAGATGTTGATGAATTAAATTAAAGTATTTATAGTAATTTTGAAGAGAACAAAACTGAACGAAATTTTAATGATATTAATAATCAGCTTGATAATATAAATAATCAAATTAATATTCTTGATAAAGAAATAGAAATTTGATAAGAAGCTCTAAGGGAGGAAAATGGATACTTCATGAGAAGAAATGGAATTAGTAGTATACACATAATATTCCAGTTAGTCTCTCGTTTTCTTACCACATATTTTTTAAAAGCATTGTATGTTAAGTTTTGTAGACAGTTCTGTTGATTTGAGAAGTCAAATTAATTATTTCAAAATGAAAATCACTGGTGCAGCAAATGGAACGTATAAATTATCTTTCATAGATGCAGATAATAAAATAATTGGGTGTATCGACTTACATAACATAGATTCCACCACTGGAAAGGCTGAAATTGGATACTGGATTCATTCAAGTTATTCTGGTCAAAATATAGTTTCTAAAGCAGTCAAAAGGTTATGTACGTATTCTTTTGAAGTGCTTGAATTAAATAAATTAAGTATTTTTGCTGATGTTGAGAATATAGGCAGTAACAAAGTAGCTATAAAAATAGGGTTCAAATTAGTGGGAATTAAGTTATAAGACGTGATTAGACACAACGAATACAGGGATTTGAACGAGTATTATTTGTTGAAACCTGATTCTGATAGTCACATGAAACTGACATTATGACATTACCACACTAATCATTGTCAACTTGAAACAGTAGAGGATATCTTTGAAAGTAACTTGAAATTATCAGAAAATTTAGAAGTGGCCATTGAGAGACTAGAAAATCATGACAAAAAAATATTAGAACTAGAACAAACCCTAATAGAAAAAAAGTATATTCAGTTAAATTTCAAAAAAACATTATATTTTTCACAAATGAGCAATCGAAAACCCCTCCACTATAAGGATACCGGATTACTTGGCTTAATGGGTGATTATGTTAAGTAAATGTTAAAATAGGATTTAAAATACTTGCTTTTTAGATAATGATAAGATAAAATTAGTTTGTAATAAATATTATTAAATAATTAGTATAAAAACGGAGGGATTAGGATAATGAGTATTGATTTTAAAGATCATGGCAAAAAACCTTATGTAGTCAATATTGAAGAGGCTACTGTGCAAAACGATAATTATCGGACAACAATATGGACAGGAGAAAAATTACAAGTAACGGTAATGACTATTCAACCGAACGATGATATTGGTTTAGAAGTGCATAAAGGAATCGATCAATTTATTCGTATCGAAGAAGGACAAGGATTATGCCTTATGGGACCGTCCGAAGACAACTTGAATTTTGAACAATCCGTTTCTGAAGATGAGGCAGTTTTTGTTCCAGCAGATATGTGGCATAATATCAAAAACACTGGAGATACTCCCTTAAAGTTATATACCATTTATGCTGGACCTGATCATATTGAAGGAACCGTTCATCCAACCCATGAAGATGCAAAAAATGATCCAAACGAACATTAAAAAAAATTACTGAAATAATAATGATTTAAGCCCAAAAATTTGAGTTCTACTTTTATTTTTGGGTTCTTTTTTATTTTTTTGAAATAAACCTACATATGAACGATTTGAGGAGGTAAATATATGGAGGCACCATTATTAAAAACAACAAATTTAGAATTCGAGGTAGATGGTAAAACTATTTTAAAAGGTATCACTCTAACTATTGAAAAAGGAGATTTTTTAACGATTACAGGTCCATCTGGTAGTGGTAAAAGTACATTATTAAAAATTATTGCCTCAATGTTATCGCCCACCGAAGGCAAATTATGTTATCAAAATAAACCAGTTGAAGAATATGAACCGACTGATTACCGAAAAGAAGTATCCTACTGTTTTCAAACGGCGACTCTTTTTGGAGAAACAGTAAAAGATAATTTAACGTTTCCTTATGATATTAGAAATCAGCCTTTTAATGAAAAAAAGGCCTTATCTGCTTTAAAAAGCGTTGGTTTAGGAAAAGAGTACCTAACTAAATCAGTCCATGCATTATCTGGCGGTGAAAAGCAAAGAGTAGCGTTAATTCGTAATATATTGTTTATGCCTAAGGTTCTATTGCTAGATGAAGTGACAAGCGCATTGGATGAAGAAAATCAGACTATTATTCGTTCCTTGATCCGTAATCTAAATCAAGAGCAAGGCATTACGATAGTATGGGTCACACATAATACAGTAGAGATTCAATCTTCAAATCGTATTGTCCACTTAGTTAATGGAGAAATGGAGGAACCTAAATGAACTTAGCTATTAATAATGCATCTTTATTATTTGCAACAGCTTTGGTTGGAATAGCACTTATTGTTGTTTATAAAGAAAAATTAGGATTAGGTAAAGATATTTTAATCGGTGTGGTTCGAGCAGTTATTCAATTAGTTGCAGTTGGTTTTTTGTTGGGCTACGTTTTTAATTTAAATAATATTATTGTGACATTAGCACTTGTTTTAGTCATTATTTTTAACGCCTCTTTTAATGCTGGTAAGAAAAGCAATGGCATATCAAATGCATTTAAAATATCGTTTATTGCTATATTAACAGCAACTAGTTTGACTTTAGTAGTGCTCCTTCTATCGGGAGCTGTTTTATTCATTCCTTCGCAGGTGATTCCAATATCAGGAATGATTGCTAGTAATTCAATGATTGCGATTGGAATTTGTTATCGAAACTTAAATGCAAAATTTAAAGACCAACGTCAACAAGTATTAGAAAAGTTAGCTCTAGGAGCAAATTTAAAACAAGCCTCTATTACAATCGTACGTGACAGTATTCGCTCAGGTATGTTGCCTACCATAGAGTCTGCAAAAACAATAGGAATCGTTAGTTTACCCGGAATGATGTCAGGATTAATGTTTGCTGGTGTAGATCCAACATATGCAATAAAGTACCAGATTATGGTTACCTTTATGTTGCTTTCTACAACAAGTATTGCATCTGTTATGGCTAGTTACATGGCATACAAAGAATTTTATACCGAAAGCAAACAATTAAAGAATTAAAAGCTCCTTTTTTCTAGAGAAGTTTGTTATTGAGAAGTTTATTTTTTTATAAAAAATAGAGTAAGAAAAGGAGGAAATTAAGATTGATTCCTAGATCCCCGTTTTCTCACTCTGTTTTAGTATCAACTTGTCTTTTATTTAATTACATTGAGGCTACACTTTTTTCTCCTTTTGCAATAAACGTAGCCCGTTCAAGATAACCAAAATTGTTGAACCCTCATGGAAAAGGACCGCCAATGGGAGCCCAAGAACGCCGAACATATTTAAAGTGGTCAATGTGACAATGACAACGAGAGAGAAAATGACATTTTGAATAATAATACCATTTAACTTTTTACTTAGCTTATAGCTATAAAACAATTTAGATAAATCATTCTTCACTATAACGACATCAGAAGATTCCATCGCTACTGAGGAGCCACTCCCCATCGCAATCCCGATGTCTGCATTTGCTAGAGCGGGCGCATCGTTAATCCCATCACCAATCATCCCAACGACTTCTTCTTTTCCTTGGCTATTCATTACAAATTCTATTTTATCTTCCGGTAACATCGAAGCAATATAGTCATCTACTTTTACAAGCTTGGCAACTTGGGCAGCCACCTTCTCGTTATCTCCCGTTAAAAGACAAACTTTAATCCCCTCTTTTTGGAAATCTGCAACCGTACTCGCTGATTGCGGGCGAATTTGATCCCGGAATGAGAAGTAACCTACCACTTCATTGCCATCTGCTACCAATATGCTCGTATCCCCTTTTTCCAATACTTTTTGGAACTGGTTAAATTTATCATAGTGCTTAAAAGCACCCGGTTTCCCTACTAAGATATCCCCTTTTTTAATCCCTGATCCAGCAATTTCTTCAATCGATTCCGATTGCTCAACTTCTGTTAGGTCGATATCCTTAAAGGCAGAAACGATTGCTCTTCCGATCGGATGACTGGATTGCTGCTCCATATAAATGACTTCTTTTAAAACATCTTCATCCACAGCATAATCTACTACTTGGAAGTCACCGTAAGTCAATGTTCCAGTCTTATCTGTATATAAAATATCCATCGTACTCAACGCTTCCATGGCAGCTCCACCTTTAAAAAGCACACCATTTTTGGCTCCATTACTAATCGCACTTAACGTAGCTGGTGTAACGGAGGCACATAATGCACATGGGCTGGCCACTGTTAAAAGCACCATTCCTCGATAAAAGGCCTCTTCCAATGACAGTCCCAAGAACTGATAGAGAACAAAGATGAAAATGGGTACGATGATGAGAACACCGATCACATATTTGCTTTCGATACGATCAATAAACTTGGCGATTCGAGAAGGTCTGTTTTGCGCTTCTTCAACCATCCGGATGATATTTGAAAACATGGTTTCATCCATTTTTTTGTTTACTTCTACATGAAAAACATTTCCTTCGTTAATTGTTCCGGCAAAAACTTCATCCTTTAACTCTTTTTCTACAGGAATCGATTCGCCTGTTAAAGCTGCTTCATTCACGATTGCTTTTCGGTCGATGAAACCATCAATGGGAATTTGCGCACCCTTTGATACCACGACAATGTCTCCAATTGCTAACTCCTCCGTAGGGGTAACCACTACATCCCCGTTTTCTTTTAGAACCTGAGCGGTATCCGGTACTTGCGCCATTAACTCTGAAATGGCGCTGGTAGATTTATCCGTTGAATAGTCCTCCAACGCTTCCGCTGCAGCAAATATCAGTAGTAGGGCCGCTCCTTCTGACTCAAAATTAATGATTACTGCACCAACAGCAGCCAGTACCATGAGTAAATCCACGTTTGGTGAGCGATCTCTGACAGTATTAACAACAGCGTCCTTTGCCGCGTAGAAGCCTAAAAAGAAAATCGCAATATAAAAGGATGTGGAACTGTACGCACCATTTAGTCGGATAAATACAAACCCTAAAATCGTAAACAGAACACCGATAACTAAAAACTGACCTTGCCTACTTTTTGTTAGATAATGAACCATTTCTAAAACCCTCTTCCTATTTTATAATTTTTACTTACTAGCATGTTTTCAATAAAACAGCACGTCTAATACTCTCACTCTCCTTTTTTCACAAATAAACATAAAAAAGGGCACACCTATAGAACAGAATTAACTGTCCCACAGGTATGCCCTTATTATTTACATACTCTGCTGCCACAAAAATTGCAGCCCGGCTGCATGGACCTTTTACATGTCCACCGCCTGTTCAGATTTAAATAGCTCTCATTCTAAAACATAAGCAAGAAGAGCAAGTTAAATTAGATTTATACATACAAATAATATCATTTGTAGAATAGTATATCAACAAAAAAATATAAGAGGAGTATTTAAAATTGAATTTTTATAGAATTAGTAAAAATATACCTAAAAGAATATTAAAAACCTAATCTGAAATTAAATAAGGTCTCGCTGATTTCATCTTCATTGATTCCAATATAACGTTTCGTAATCTTCTCGTTGCTATGGCCAACTATTTCCATCAGAGTGGCCACGTCTTTTGTTTTCTTATAATAGTGGTAACCAAACGTCTTACGCAGCGTGTGCGTGCCAATATCGTCTCTTCCTAAGAGCTTAGCGACCTTTTGAAACATTTGGTAGACCGTATTGACTTCTACATGACCACCTTTGGTGCTCGGAAACAAATAATTCTCTGGTTCTGAGTCTTTTGTATAGTCTTGGATCAAGTCCTGCAGACTACTCAAATACAAAATACGGGTTTTGCCTGTTTTTTTCTCGACGATTCGGGGATTTTTGGAGGAAATCAGATCTTGTTTCTTCAATTTTACGATATCCGACATGCGTAAACCGCTATTAATTGCCAATCAAAAACAGAAAAACATCCCGATCCGCGTTTTTATTGCGCCTTAAACAGAATAAAAAGTCGTTTATTTCTTGTTGAGTCCGTAATGGTTGGACGTTGTAACTCATTTAAAAGCCCTCTCCTCTCACAAAAGTGATACATGATTTTGTTTAGTATACCACACAATCATGTATTGGAGGGCGATACAAAAAAAGAACCCTATGGGTATAGGATTCCCGATACACGATTTTATACAAATTAGTGTATTAAAAAGAATAAACTCAGTTCAATTCAAACTTATCGTTTATTTTTTTCGTAAATATAATAACAATAAAAAGTAAAAAATAATGAACAAACCATAACTCACTAAAAAAGCCTTCTTATTTCATTAGATATTTTAAAAGTATCATATCAAATTCACATTATACATTAATTTTTAATCTACCTTACTTTATGTGATTGCTCAAACTGTATGCTAAATACAAAATTACGGGCGTACATATAAATAACGTAAAAAAGTCAGTCCTATTGCGAATAGGACTGACTTTTGTGTTGTCCTGGAACAACTTAGATCATTTTTAAAGAATGACCTGATATGAATTTAATTTATAAAAAAATACAAAAAAGTACTTTGATACTCGTAGAGGGATTTGAACCCTCGGAACGAAAAGACGTTCAGCCCATTTACAGTGTGCCGAAATAAGTCATTCTGCCACCCGTCCATTTAAAAAAATGAAATTGTTCATGTGAACTTCTTCGTTTTGTAGTAGTATTGAATTATATGCAAGAAGCGTTTATTTAATATAAATTATATCATGAAAAGGAGAAAGATAATGAGAGTAGATTTTCATATACATACCCAAAAATGTAAATCTGGAGATAGTCCCAAAAGAAAAATTAGTCCAAAAGATTTTATAAAAAAAATGGATGAAAATAATGTAGTTATGTGTGCGATTACAAATCATAATAAATTTTGTAAAGAAGAATTTCAGGAGATACTAGATTCAGATCCTAATTTCTCGATTTTCCCAGGGATAGAGTTAGATATATTAATGGATGAGAACAAGCATTACCATACGATTGTTATCTGTGATCCAAGTGAAATGAAACAATTCTATGAAACTTTTGATAATGATAACAATAGAGATTATGATAAATTTTATTTGGAGTATCAGGATTTTATAAATAAAGTAAAGGAATTCTCAAATGAAAAAATTATGATAATTCCCCACTTTTTAGATAAAGATAAAAAAAGAGCATTTACAATTAAGGATAAAGATAAATTGATTAGTGATTTAAAAGATTATGTCGTTATTTTAGAGCCTGGGAAAATACATACAATGGGTATTATTAATGGTCATGATGAAATATCTTTACTTGGAAGTGATGTTCAAGATTGGGAGAAATATAGTGAATATGAATTACCCGAAATAAAATTTAAAACAAATTCTTTTAGTAAATTTTGTGAACTTGCTAAAAATTCGAAACAGTTTATAAAGCAACAATTAGATGCTACTAAAAAGTTTGATATTGTCATTAATAAAAAACAAGATATTGTACCTATATACGAAGATATAAATATAGTATTTGGAGAAAAAGGAGCTGGAAAAACAGTTCTTATGTCTAATTATCTTTTACCTCATTTTCAAGCTATGGGAAAGAAAGTATTTTTACATGAGGGAAAAAACTATAGTACTGAATATGAAAATATTATCAAAAGATATGAAAGTTCAGTAGAAATAGATGAATCTTTACAAGAAAATATCAAATATAGCTTTGATAAGGTTATTGAGTATAACGAAGATAGTATACCTAATTTTATTAAATCAATATTAGAATATCATGAAGCAACAAAAATTAGTACAAATGCGTTATTAATAAAAAAAACAGAAGCAACATTCAGAGAAACAAATAATAATAATTTTGAGAAATTATATAATACAGCTACGCAGAATATAAAAAAAATAGATGATGTAAAAAGAATAAATGAT
Organism: Desemzia sp. RIT 804; assembly: GCF_016892605.1. Classification (GTDB taxonomy): domain Bacteria; phylum Bacillota; class Bacilli; order Lactobacillales; family Carnobacteriaceae; genus Desemzia. The sequence continues at coordinate 922,329 of NZ_JAFEMV010000001.1, read as the reverse complement.
GAACTCAGAGAAAAAGAAAATAATCATAGAACTATATTAAATAGTGAATTGAACAAGTTAAATAAAGATGTAATAAAAATACTTAAAAATGATTATAGAAATGTTTATATAAATAAAAATACTGATATATTGTTACAATCTATTAAAGGATCTGTAACTAAAAAGACTGGGAAAATAGCCAAACTAAATAAACTTGGATTTTCAGACTTAGTTTCTAAGAGACTAGAATTCATGGAAAATATTACTAGTATAAATAGTAACTTAGATGGTATTAAACAAGGTGGAGAAAATATAAATTTAGGAGAATTACCTAATAAAGGAGCCATTATACTAGAAGTAAAAATAGTTACCTTATTTCCAGAATATGTATATAAGCCAAAATCCGTGTTTAATAAAAATAATATTAGCTTGTACAGGGAACTAGTAAAAAAAATAGAAACATTTTCATTCCAATCATTTAGTGAGATTAATAATTTCTTTGATTATACTGAAAAGAGTGTAGACGGAGTTAAATTTATTTCTGAAGTAATAAAAAAAGAAGTAAATATAAAAAAAGAAAATAAAAGTATTTATGAAATATATACACCTTCAGAGGGAGAAAAAGCTATTTTATCAATAAGTGGATTATTAGAAAATACTAAATTTGATTGTTATCTGTTTGATGAAATAGAGAGAGGGTTGGGTAATAAATATATTTCAGATTACTTAATTCCTAAACTAGATAAATTACGGAATCAAAATAAATTAATAGTACTATCAACGCATAATGCTAACATTGCAACCAATACATTGCCTAGTCAGTGTATTTACTGTGATTATAAAGATGAGGAAAGTAATGGCTACTATTTTGGAAATATGTATTCTGGAGAACTTGTAGGTTCTTTAGATTCATCCGAAATTCTTAATTGGGAAGATAAAGCTTTAGATCATTTAGAAGGTAGCCAAAATATGTTCAATAGGAGGAAAAATTTATATGGAATTTAATAATAAAGTAGTTAGAGTAGAAATTTTTAGAGAAGAAGAGCAAGTGAGCTTAATATTTAACGAATTACGAGAACTTAAAATAAATTTAAGTGATAGTTCTGTTGAAGATATTAAAAATTTGTTTAATAGTATTTTTGATACTATTGTGGATGAAAAAGAACTAATTAGTCTGGAACTTAAAGACGAAAAAAATGATTTATTTCATGAAGTAGCAGAGGATATAATAGACCAACTAAATTCAGAAATTGAACAATCAAAATCCGATTTAATAAAAATTATTGATTTGAATTTTAAAACAAATTAAAAATATAGTTATTTAAACAACTGATTAACATAATTAGATATTATTAAAACTATTAATACTTTTTTGTTTTTTTTCATCTTAGCACCTGACTTTCATTTATTCCGACGTGGACAGGTGTTTTTTTGACTCGCAGAGCGCACACCTTACTCGTAAGGTATATTATGTTATACTTTCCTGAAATTTTTTTGAAAAAAGAATCTTTATAAGTCAAAGTTCAAGATACATGATTATATGTAATTTCATGTATCGAATTATATTACTTAGATAATGCGCCAATCTGTTAGTACAAAAAAAAGACAACGAGTTTTAATCGCTGTCTTTTTTTGTACTAACAATCAAACTATTTATTAATTAAATAAACTCAATACAGTTTGAATCGTACCATTTTCGATCAATATATAAATTCCTAAGCCAATAAACACTATAGGAACAAGGATTCGTTCATATTTTTCTAAGGTTTCGGAAACAAAAGAAATCTTGGCTAATTTGTAACTGATATAGCAAAGAACCGCAACAGAAATAGCAAATACGATTAGAGCGGTGACAATCTCTGAAAAAGATAACGAGGCAAAGTAAGGAATATAAATCCCTAAGTTATCGCCACCAGAAGCAATTGTTATTAAGGCAACGGTCCAAAAGAAGCGGTTTGTTCCTCTTGATTCAAGCTTTTCAACGACTTCCTCTTCTTCTTCCTCCTCTTCGCCAACCAATGCCACTCTGATTCCTAAGAAAATCGGAATTAGACCGAGAAGCCCAATGATCCAATCTTGCGGAATGAAATTCAGCACATATGCTGCAAATAAACTTACGGCTACTAAGATACCTGTTCCTAGATATTGACCCCAAAAAATCTGACGGAGCCCTTTTTTTGTATGACTTTGAGAAAAAATAATCAGCAAGATAAACAAATAATCAATGCTGGTAGAAATATAAACAGCGATAGCTGAAAAAATACTTTGTAACAAAATAACTTCCTCCAAACTAAGATTTCATAGATAGATTTTCTGATAACTTTAAAAAAACATGAATAGCGGAAAGGATGTCTTCATTCGCTAAAGAGTAATAAACTACTTTTCCATCTTGACGTGATTTTGCCATTCCATGTTTTTTTAAAAAACGTAAATGGTGTGACGTTGTAGCGACACTAGCATTAAGTATTTCTGCTAAATCACAGACACACATTTCCTTATAGGTTTCTAAAGCATAAAAAATTTTAATTCTAGAAGAATCGCTGAAACATTTACCTAACACAAGTAAATTTGAAAAATCTTTTTGATCCAATTTATTTTTTATTATAGTTACTTTTTCTTTATGTACGATAGTCACTTGGCAAACGTTTTCCATTCATCTCACCTCACATTCAAACGATTATTTGAATGAAGTATACCTATTTGATCACTCTTTTGTCAATCTATCTTAATTCCAATACACTATTATAAGCAATTTCGTGTATTTATATATGAATTTAGCAACTATATAAAGTTACACAGGAATTTGAATAAAAGGTAATAAATCTCAATAGAAAATACAAAAGAATAAAAAGGTCTTTATTAAGGTTTTAATTAAGGTCTTTTCGTGTTATGATTAACCAAATAATGAAAAGTGAGGTGCTTCGTATGTTGAAAATTTTAGATATAAAAACAAAATCCATCACAGAAGCCAAAAAAGAGTTCTCAAAAATTATCAAAGACACTCATGAAACTGGGGAACCCACCTTTATTTTTAACCACAATAAACCGGAAGCCGTTATTCTTAGTAACGAAGTGTATGAAAAATTAGTGAAAGAGTACAACGAATTAGAAAACAAACTATTTTATAGTCAGTTGAATGAGCGCGTAGCAGCTGGACCAGGCAAACTCATCCCCGCTAAAGATGTCATCGAATCCAATCCAGAGCATAACCCATTTACTGCTTTCTCCGATGAGGATCTATTTGATTAATGGCTGACGTGTATTTTTGGAAAGAAGCAGAAAAAGACTATAAAAAGTTGGACGGCACGTTAAAAAAATGGGTAAACGCTGCTGAAGAACGGTTAAGAATCCGAGGTTCTGAAATTGGCAAAGACCTTGGAAATACCAGCTATTCAAAACTAGCTGGTTTTAAAGAATTAAAGAACCAAAAACTTGGTATTCGTCTGATCTTCAAACCAACAAAAGACAATCAAATAGAAATTATTGAGATCGTGGCCATTGGTAAAAGAGAAGATGAAAAAGTATTTGTGACCGCAGAAAAAAGAAGAAAAAAATATTGGTAAAGTTAATATACTACTGAGTATGTCAATGATCTCGTGCACGTATATACGTAGTGAAAAGGATTCTACTGCTTATAAGCGGTAGAATCCTTTTTGGTCTTCACCATGATGTTGCCTCTATTTGTGCAGCTACATCGCTTAAATATATAAGGCTAAAGTAAAAAAACGAGAGAAAAGGCGGAAAAGTTTAAAATAAACTCTTCTATTTACGTTTACACGTCGACGTAAAAGTGATATATTTACTCTAAATCATACTAAACACTGTGAGGGATAATAGATGAGAAAAAGAACTTTTGGTGAGATTTTGCCTGAAATTAAAGAAGAAACATTGTCTAAAGAGAAAGTGGAGTTGAAACAAATTCGAATCGGGATAGAAGCTCATGAATATTTGAAGAACGAAGCTTTTAAAAGAGGTGTTTCCATGAAAAATTTGTTAGATGAGATTGTGAAAGAATATAAAGAAAAGAATCAGTAAGAGAAATGATAAATAAATTGAATAGATTTTTATAAGCAGATTATTTTCCTTTTTTTAATTAAACGCTATAATAAATGTGTGTTATTTACAAATTATGTATACATAATAATAAATAGAAACCTGACTATTGGCGTAGTCAGGAAAGGAAATCATCTTGTTTAAACTTTTGGTTGGCGCCAAAAATTTGTTCTTCTCTAAATCTTATTTTATTAGGATTTAAAACAAAAGTAAAGTATTAAACAGCGTGATCTCCTTTCTTGTTGCATGGTCATACAGGTAGTAAAGGAGTTTTTGTAATGTCTGACTTTAATTTTTATAAAGCAGATAAAGCTTATGGAGAACTTTATTTTCAATTTCCTAAAGTTTTACTCTACAGTGAAGAATACTCGAAATTATCAGATAGTGCTAAATTAGCGTATGTTATTTTTCGTGATCGGTTGCAATATTCCATTCAAAACCATTGGATTGACGAAGAAAATAATGTCTATTTTATCTTTACCAATAAAGAGTTGTGCGAATTGTTAAATAAATCAGAAAATACCGTAACAAAAATAAAAAAAGAGTTAGAGAAAGCTGGATTGCTGCTGCAACAAAAAATGGGGTTTGATCCAGTGAAAAAGAAAAACTTTCCTAATCGCCTATATTTAGCGGATTTGGAAGTCAATGCAACGGATATTTATCAATTGCAACAACGAGAAGAAATTCTATCTAATCAAGGAATCGCAAAAAATGCGGCTCGAGAAGAAGTAGTAGAAAAGCCGTTAAATCAAGGAACCGCAAATTTTGAGGGTCGTGAGAATAAGAGTGAAAGTCGATTAAACCAAGGAACCGTAAAAAATGAGGTAAATCTATATCAATCTATTTCTAAAGATATTAAAGAGAATAAAGATATCCAAAAACCAGATGAAAATACACTTATCCAACAAGCGTTCAATCCTGAGAAAAAAGATCAAGAGCAGGAACAGCAACTTATTGACGATTATATTGAAAAATATGCACTATATGAAGAATATGGAGAAGAGATAATTCATCATTTTAAAGCCTATAGTTTTAATGATTTTCAGACCTTTACACTTTACTGTGAAAAAGTCATGTATGCTAAAAAATCAGTAGAAGATGAGAGTGGTATTTACATCTCTATCTTGTCATCTAGTAAATACAGTCCGTTTATTCGGGAAGAATTAAAGCGAACTTTCACTCGCTGCGTGCAGCAATCCAGATTTGGGAAAACCAAAAATATTTCCAGCTACCTATTTATTTCTTTCAAAAATGTCTTTGAAGATTTCATGAGAAGCCAAGTAAGTAAATAAAGGGGACAGATCGATGAATTTAGGCCTTTATAAGGGATTTTGAGATGTATCTAAGGATAAAGTAAATAAAGAGTTTAAAATGCTTTAGAATCCGTTTTTGAGCTATTTAGAAAGGAGTATATGATGATAACTGTTTTATTGTTAGAAGTTAATAAACCTGATAAAGCTATTGTATATAATCCCAACACGAGAAAAGAGTTTAGCATTTCTGTAACACAGGAGCAATCAGACTATTACGAATTATTGCTAAATGAAACGGAAGAAGATATTTTTGTCATTTATAACGAAGAGGAGAACCAATTAAGTTACATTGACGACGAAAAGGAGTTGAGTTAATTGGTTAAACGTAGTAGGGAAGAAAAAAAGAAACAGATTGACGAACTGACAGATAAAATGAACCACGCTGTTAAACAGTTCCAAAACAATCCTCAAGATGAATTGGAATTATTAAACAGCATGACGAAATTCAAAAATTATTCCACTCGAAATGTCTTACTGATTCAATTACAGTATAAGGGAGCGTATGGCGTAGCTTCTTACAAAGAATTTCAAAAAATGGGTTACCAGGTACAAAAAGGCGAAAAATCTCTTTACCTTTTAGCACCAAAAATCGAAAAAACGTTCAAAAACGAAAAAGGTAATAAGAAATTAGTAAAGTATGCGAATGCAGAACAACAGGAAAAGATTGAAACTGGCCAAGTAAAAACAAAAAAAGAAATTGTTGGCTATCTAACTGTTCCTGTTTTTGACATTACCCAAACTAATTGTCCTGTTGAAGATTATCCCAAGCTATATCCCAATCGACCTGAAAATTTTGACTTCAACAATACCGAGATGGAATTTAAAGATTTAAGCAAAGCCTTGAGTGAGTATGCGAAAGAAAAAGAGGTAACTGTTAAGATTGGAAAAACGTCAAGTGCTGCAAAAGGATTTTATGCTCCTTTCGAGAACGAAATAGTACTGAAGGATAGTTTAAATGATACGGAAAGAACAAAAGTGTTGTTACATGAGTTAGCACATGCTGAAATGCATAATGTTCCTAAAATGAAAGAGAAAGATCATATGCTCCATGCAACGAATGTTTTAGAATACCAAGCGGAAATGACGGCTTATGTTGTCAGTAATACATTTGGTTTGAATTCTGAAGAGTATACGCAATCTTACTTAGCGAACTGGACAAGAAGAGATGTCGAGAAAGAAGTTTATATTAAATCTTTGGAAGAAGTAAAGGAAGTAGCAGCTAATATGATTGAGGAGATAACCGATAAATATAACGAGAAACTACAGTCAAAAGAGAAAACACAAGATGTCTTAAATGCAGAGAAACTAAATTTTTTATCGGATAGTAATGGGAAAAATCATTATATTTTTTTAAAAGATGAACCGTTAATTTGTACTGGAATTGAAGATTTGAATACTTCAAAATTCTTTACCGATTTCAATATTCGATTAGAAGACAAAGAGCAAAATAAATATTATTATTGTATCCGATCAGATAAAAATAGAAAAGAGATTGCTAAAGAGTGGTCTGGTACATTGACTGGAAAAGAATGGTTAAGTCAGGACATTAAAAATGAGGTTTTAAATCGTAAACCAAATTTAAACATTCAAAACAAAGTTCCAGAAGATACAGGTACTTTCAAAACTATTTCTGAATATACGCAACAGAAAAAAGTAAATCATTTAAATTTATAAAAAATAAGAGAACAGGATGCTAAAAATTCTGTTCCCTTATTTTTTTGACTTCAGGAGCAATAATATTTAATACTTTTTCTGTTTCTTCGATGCTCGAATCCCTCATATCAAAATAAGCTTCTAAAAGAGCTCCTTTTTGAATCAATCGATGTGTTCGTTCTTTTCTTAACCTTTCTGAATCTCTTTGCATTTGTCGTTGTAGTCGTCTGATTTCTTGTTCCTTTTTTTTGATATCTAAATTACTCATCGGGAACACCTAACTTTTCAATTAATTATGAATTTTGCAACTCGTGATTCAATCCAGTAGATTCGTTCTCGTCATTTACAGGGTCATTGTTTAGATCAGTAAATAAATGATCTGGCAAACTTTCAACAATTCTATTTACTACAGAATTTATGTCTTTTTTAGAAGAGAGCATTTCGTAATCTAGCTCTAGTGATTTAATTATTCGTTCTCCTAAGGATGTATGAATTTCTTTCTTTGCTTCTTCGACTTCTATTTTTAGTTTTTCAATTTGGTCCATTTTTGTTTGAATGCTTTTTAGTGAACTCATGTAATTAACCCCTTTCTTATTCAAAATAACCATAGCAAACAGTAAACAAATTGTAAAAGGATATGATTACTGCTAAAATGAAAATAAGTAAAGGGCGCACTTATACGACATTTTAAAAAATGTCGTATATTGCGAAAATTAAACTAGCGTTCTCTAGTTTAAACAATAAATTGCTGTGTGTAAAAAACTGCTCCGCAGTTTTAAAAATTCGCTACGCTCATGTAAAAAATAAAGAAAGGAAGATTCTCATAATGGCTATCTATCATTTTAATTGCAAAATCATATCTAGAGGAAAAGGACAATCAGCAATTGCTAGCGCTGCATACCGTAGTGGAGAAAAATTGTATAGTGAACGTTATGGAGAATCTAACTTTTATAGAAGGGAAGTTTCACCTGAAACTTTTATTTTAAAACCAAAACATGCTCCTGAATGGACTTTAGATCGAGAAAAGTTGTGGAACGAAGTAGAAGCCATTGAGAAATCAAGTCGCGCTCAATTAGCTAGAGAAATAAATGTCGCATTACCAATAGAACTTTCAAATGAAGAGCAAATTACTTTAATAAAAGACTATGTACAAACTAACTTTGTAGACGAAGGTATGGTAGCGGATGTTTCAATTCATAGAGATAATAAAAGTAATCCTCATTTTCATGTCATGTTAACTACTAGACCTTTTGAAAAAGATGGAGAATGGGGAAAAAAATCAAACACAATCTTTGTTAAAGATGAAGAAGGTAATCAAGTCTATACCAAAAACGGAAGTAGAAAAAATAGAAAAGTTCATATTAATGATTGGGATAATTCAGAAAAAATAAAAGAATGGAGAAAAAATTGGGCTAGTCTAACCAATCAGTATTTAAAAAAGAATGGATTCTCTCAACGTATTTCTGAAAAAAGTTATGCAGAATTAGGAGAAAAAAGAGTTCCTACTATTCATGAAGGATATGTTGCTAGGCAAATGGAGAAAAGAGGACAAGCCAGTGAACGTGCTGAAGCTAATCGCCAAATTAAAAAAGAAAATTATACTAGAGAAGAAACCCGAAAAGAAATGGTCGCTGAAAAAACAACAAACACTATCATTCCATTATTGTCACCAACAGAAAAAAAAGATTTAAAACGCTTAGCAAAAGACTTAAAAATATATATTAATTACGATAACTTAATAGATAAAGAGCGCATGGTAAACAATTGGAAAAATGCTGAAAAAGTAAATCAACTGATTAAACCTGGATCTTTTGACGAAACAATATTTGATAAAATAAATGAAACTCAAGACAACGTCCAAAGAGGAAAAGATATTTTAACTAAAGAGTCAATCCGAATTTTTGAGAGACATTATCCTACTTTTAAAAATGCAAAGTTTTCAGATTATGCCAAAATTAGTATAGGGCAAGAAACTTTATTGAAAGATAAAGTGTTAGACGAAAAGGAGTTGAAAGACATTTTATCGCATGCTCAAGATAATGAACTCAAGGACATGATGAGGACTATTACCAAGAAGCCGTATCTAAAAGATATCAAAACGTATCAAAAGGACTTCTACTTTGCTTCCAAAAAAATAGACCAGTTTCTTGACGAGAATCAAGTAGATAAAGAAACCGTTCATACTTTAGCAGCGGATAAAAAAGAAACCTTTAAACAATTAGATAGAACTCAAAAATTACGTTTCAATACGTTAAAAATTGCGGAAAAATATTACGAACAAACTATTCTCTCTAACTACCCGACAGCAAATATTCAGGATTTAAATGCTGTTCAGAAAGAAGCTGTCTCACAAATTCTGTCTTATTATGGAAGTACACTTTCTTACACTAAAATCACAGCGTTAGCACAAAAAGAAGTTGTCAGTAAATATTCTACTGTTGAACAAAGAATGGGACTTCAGCTGTTAGATAAAATAGAAAAAGGTAAGCTAACAGATGAGGACTTAAAATCTATTGCTGAGGATTATCACAAAAAAGAACTGTTTGAGACTGTCTCTAATCCTGAAACGAGAGGATTATTTCTTAAAGAAGTGGAAGAAAATGGGATTCCTTTACCTTCAAATTGGTCCAGCTACTCCAAGCCTAGCTTATTTGGAACGCTTGCTAATAGTTTAAAAGTATACGATAATTTAATTAAATCGAGCGAAGACAATGCGAGACGAGAAATGCAGCAGAAAAGTAAACGTAAAAAGAAAAGTAAATCTAGTCGATCCACAAAACCATCTACTCATAATCCGTCAAATGGACCAAAAATATAAGCGAAAAGGAGTTGAAAGAATGAAAGAACGGATCTATCTAAAGATGAGTGATTCGAATTATCAGAAGTTAATAAGAAGGGTAAATTATCTAGGTTCTACTAGAACAAACGTCATATTAATGAGTTTGTTTCTGTACCAGGATTCAGATCTAACAGAGGAGCAAGTCTACGATAACTTAACCGAAATTGATTTTGATACCGAACAGCACGAATTTTATTTTGAGATTAACAGTTATTTTTTAACTATTTTTAAGAATAAGCAACGCTATTTATTTAGTTTAGATGAGTATCTTGCAGCATTCCTTAATGCGTTACTGAATGAAGATGATGATACTTGTAAAGAGGCAGATACTAAACAACCTAAAATAAGACGTGTTTATCATATAGATGAATCATTAGAACAATGGCTAAGTAGCTTTTCAGAAGAAACCGGGATTGTTCAAACAACTTTATTAAATTATTCTTTTATGTATAGATTGCCTGACTATCAAAAAAGGAGTAACGAGAGTAATAAAGTAAAAAAAGGGCTATTTTTAACGCAACCTTCTTTAGATTATTTACAGAGTTTCGAAGATTATTCGGTTGCTGAAATTATAGAAAACCATATTAAAGCTTTAAAGGGAATAGCAGCGACGTAAGCAATCTGGAATTAAGAGAGAGTAGTAAGCACTATTCTTGATTCCAAATAGCTTTTTCCTTACACTTTATATATATAAAATGTATTTTTGTACATTTTTTATATATAAAGTTTTTTTGTGTTTAGGGAGGAGGTACCATGTTAGAGCGTTATAAAGAGGACATTAAAGTTCAGTACGAGAAAGAAGATAGCAAAGAAAAAAGAAATCAAAAACGAAATGAGGCTATTGAAGAGCACTTTAATGACCATTTTATTCTCGATAAGAAATTATTTAGTCACTATATTCAAAAGCACCACTTAGCTGATAAAGATCAAGCATTAACAGAGGAAATTAGGAGAATAGATTTTACAAAAGCCAATCCACGGAATAGTTTTTTTATAAATGAACTCGCTTTTGCAGGTGAGGCTATAACAGAAGGTTTTCTAGATTGTTTCAACATTGAACGCAGCAAAGCGCTTGAAAAATATAAAGCTCAATTACAGGTGATTGAAAGAAAAGAAAGTGGTAAAAAAGCAGCCTATTTTATTGGCACATTCGATAAAGACAAATTACTTAGACTATCTCCTTACCAGGAAAGAATGGATAAACTCGCTGAAATTGTCAAAGAGAAAGAACAACAACGATTAATCGACACTCGTCAAGAAGGTAAACAACAGAATAACGTTAAAAACATAGGATTGATCAGAAAAAGAGAGGAAGAAGAATAATGAAGTTAAAAAACAAACTAACGCAATTTACAGTAGGAGTTTCAGCATTAACAGCCTTAACGTATCCAACTGTTGCCTATGCAAGTGCAACTGAAGTTCAATCTCGCTTAACGGAAGCTGGGAATACTATCCAACAGCTGTTAACGGGGTTAATTGTTATTGTCGGAATCTGTGTGGCGCTATGGATCATTATCAAACGTATGCCTAGCGCTGATGATCCTCAAGAAAAAAGCGAGGTTTATAAAGCAGTTGGACGTGTTCTAGGATTAGTAGCCATAGGAGCTGCAATTGTTTGGGTTGTTCCATGGGTTTACAGTCTATTCCAATAATCACAGGAAAAAATAGAGTAAAGGGGTAACTAGATATGAATGAAACAAAGAAAAAAGACGAAAAGACTTTTTTCTTTCCTGAAAATGTTGAATCTTCATATGGAGTATTTTTAGGATTGTCTGTAAAAGAATTGCTGGTATATGTTTTACCAATGGTTATAGTCGGTCTTATTGTTCTCTTCTTGCCACCTCACACTTTCAAATTCATGCTTTTTAAGACCATTGTGGTAATTTTCTCTATTACGGTGTTATTAGCTGTCTTGTCTTCTAGACCAGTCTCATATCGCAATAATGTACGTTTAATGCCACACCTACAGATGAAATCAAAATATAAATCTCGCCAACACTTATTTTTTAAAAAAGCTATGAAAAAAAAGTGAAAAGGAGGTGCTTTTTTGAAACTATTTGGTTTAGCTGCGAAAGAAACTAAAGTCGAACAAGACTTAGAATTTACCTTCGTGCCGAAAAAAATCGGCAAAGGAAAACAAACGATTTTCGATATGAGTTTGATTCAATCGGTATATAGGGATTATTTAGTCACTAAGACAGGCTATTTAGTAGGGATTATTGAAATTTCTGGTGTGAACTTAGAGTTATTAAATGAAAGTGAACAAGCAGACGTTTTTGAGACGTACAATGCGTTTCTGATGACGACGTTAGGAGATGCTTCAGCAGAACAACAGCAGTACTTAGATATGACAATTCCAGTGGATTTTGAAGAATTTTTGTTGAGTTACAAAAAGAGATATTTGCAAGAAATCGAAAAAAAAGAGCCAAATCAAGCTCGAGCGATTTTGATCGCGTCCTATATTGACGATTTAGCCAGCAAAACTAGAACACAAGAAATGAGTACCAAGAAACACTTGCTCATTGTGCGGGAAAAAATTAAAGATAAAACCTTTACTTCATTAAATAAAAAAGTGACTGATTTAGATGAAAAAACCACACAGTATATCAATCGATTAGAAGATAGCTTTGATAGTTATGACATGCAAGCTAAGAAATTGCATAGTAATGAGATTTTAGCTGTGTTGAAAAACTTAATCAATTTTTCGGGACACTAAGAAAGGAGCTGCGTTTATGCGTCTATTTTCCAAGAAGGAAGTAGAAGAACAAGATGATACAGATGAATTTGGCGTTGATAAAAGTCAAGATATAAGTAATCTAGATGACTTTCTTGATAGTCAGTCTATTAATGGTGTTTATCCATTCAGTTGGGAAGAATTTCCAGATCATATTGAAAGTGGAGATAACTATATTAGAGTATTAGCGATTGTTGATTATCCAAAAGTGAAAAGTGGAAATTGGTTGGCCCCTTTAAAGCGAAAAAAAGGGAATATCACCATTGTTCAAGACTTTGAAAGTAGTAACGCGCGAAAGATGGTTGAGTATTACAACAATACGATAAAAAATAAAGAAGCTGAAAAAGTGGATACGTATGATCCTTTGAAAAAGAAAAAAATAGTCCAAGCTATTGAAACCGCTAATATGCAGTTGAATAAGTATCTTGATAGCGAAGTCACCTATCTTTACCAACATATGTATGTATTCTTGCAGGCTGAAAGTCTAGAAGAATTAAACGCCCTAACAGATAGTGTCAATAATACGTTATCCAAATTACAGTTGAAATCTATGAACCCAATTAAAGCACAATATCAAGCATTTTGGAGTGCAATGCCCATTGGAGAGAATCTTTTAAAAGATTATACCTTTAAACAATCGAATACAGAAGTAGCTAGTAGTGTCATTCCATTTGATGATGCAGAGATTTTAGACTTAAATCCTCATAGCGATATTGAAGGTATCAATAAAGATACGAATAGCTTAATTGCCATTGATTATATGGATAAACGCAATGTATTAAACCAAAATATGGTGGTCATCGGAACGAGTGGGGTAGGGAAAACCACTTATATGCAACAAAAGATTTTACGGTATATCGCTAAAGGGGTAAAAGTCTTTATTATCGATCCTGAAAATGAATATAGCGAAATTGTAGAACATTTTGGTGGCCAAGTCGTTCATTTAAGTAGTAACTCAGCGACTAAAATCAATCCTTTGGAGATATTTACAGAAGAATTGGACACTAGTCAAGAAGTAAACATAGATTTGTTGATCAAAGATAAAATTCAACGTGTAAAAGGCTTTTTCCAAGTTTTGAAACCCGATTTAACTCAAGTAGAAAAGAGTGTATTGGATTCTGTTTTACATGATTGTTATCGAAATAGTGGCGTTTTACATTACAAAAACATAAAGAGCATTCACCAAGATCAATGGCCTATCCTTTCAGACGTGTTCCAACAAATTGAACGGTTAAGAGATAGCAAAGAAGGAAAAGAGCGATATGAAATTATTAAAGACTTTTACTTTATTCTAGATAGCTACGTTAATGGATCAAATACCTTATTTAATGGTTTTACAAATATTGATATCAATACAAACTTGTTATCTTTTGATCTGAAGGCCTTACAGAATGATGAAGAAATTCAAGGAGCGGCATATTTGAATACCTTTAGTTTCTTGTGGGACGAAATTACGAAGAATAGAACAGAAAACATTAAATTGTTTGTAGATGAATTCCATTTTTTAACACAGAATCCTGACGCTTCAAGCTTTTTCTATCAAGCGTTCAAACGGTTTAGAAAATACAATGCTGGAGCAATCGCAGGCACTCAACAAATACAAGATGTGTTGGATGGAACGATGGGCAACGGGAAAAACGTTGGTGAAGCCATTATTGGAAATAGTTATACTAAATTATTTTTTGGGCTTGATCCGGGTAGTTTAGATGATATTGAAGACAAATTGCGAGTGAATTTTTCAAAAAAAGAACGGAAATTACTAGAGAAGAAAAAACAAGGTGAGGGGTTAATGATCAACGGATCCAAACGAGCCTTTATGAAGGTTACTCTAACGGAAGAAGAACTAAGACTAATTGATTTTGAACAATATCAAGAGAAATACCCAGAAGCTATCCCAGATTACGAAGAACGGATCAAAATGACCCCAATTGAACAAGAAGAAGCTCGTTCATTCCAGTTTTAAAGGAGGTAGTTGCATTGAACAAGCCATTTAAAATTTACAATTTTGAATTTGGCACTCTAACAGATGAAAAAAACACGGTCAAAATTGAAATGGAGAATAGTCAGTTTACGTACGATAATATTGACGAAATTAAAGAGTTACCAATAAAAAAAGACCCTCTATTTCTTGATTTTAAAGGGATTAAAGAATCCGAAACAACAGTCAGTTTTCTGTATGAAAAAGGGAGCGCGTTAAAGAACTTAAATGCGATAAAAAAGGAAACCTATCCTGTGAAAGTTTCTATTGTCGAAGAAATTTTAAAACAGGATATCCTTCAAAAATACAAACATACAGATTTATATATATCATTAAATCCAGCGACTCTCTATTACTATCCAATGAATACCGTCCGTTACACTTATGCAGCAAATCGTTTTATGCCTAGAGATATGCGGACCACTTTAGAACGGTATAAAGCTTGTATTGTAAGCATCTTAAGCGGCATTGCTTATGAGAAGTGTTTGAACACGCCTGAAGAGGTTCGCAAGATTGGTAATGATTTTATCAAAGAAATCTATCAGCAAAGAAATGTATCTGAATTATTGTCTCTTATCCAACAGAGCAATAACTTTTTGACCTATGATTATATTCGTTCCCAAACCAAAAGAGAACGAAAAATACGTCAAAAATCACTAGTCACTTTAGCAGGAATCAGTATTGTGTTTCTTAGTATAAGTAGCTTGTTACTTGTGAAACAATTAAATCAAGAAGAAGCCCTAGCTTCACAGTATGAAGCGCAATTAGAACAAAAAGATACGCTTCTTTTAGCCAATGAAGAATTTGAAAAAGGGAATTATGATGAAGCTATCCAACTTTATCAAGAAGGGGATTACGAGGACGCTCAGTTATCAGAAAAACTTATTAGCAAGGAACAGTACCAAAAAGCCATAGACGTCCATAATGGATCTCTAGAAGCTATTATTCAACGTCTCTATGAGACCAAAGAGCAACAAATCCTTGTGGACTTGAACAGTGATTTTTTAGACGAAAGTGGAAAATCGAAGCTTGAAGAGGAGAAAGGAATTGTACAAGGCGATACGAACGCTATGGTGAACACGCTCAATTTCTTAACCGAAGAAAGTACTGGAATTCGTTTAGCCAGAAAATTCATTGATTTGAATGACGTTAATAATGCTCAAAAAGTATTGGATAAGTATCCTGAAAATGAAAATCTTCAAAAACTCCTAGGTATTGGGAAACAGATTCAAGAAAAAACTAAACAAATGAATGATAGCGATGATGAAAAACAAAAAGAAACCCTTCAAAAAGAAGTCGATGATTTGAAAGAGCAGTTGGGAGAGTTTAAAGGGTAAAGGAGTGATCTTTTGCAGGTTTTAAAAGCTAGATCTATGAAAAAGTTCTTTTCGTTTATTCTACTACTTGTAGTCATTATGGTTGTCCTCTTCGTAATGTTCTTTAGTTTATTTCAGCAACAAGAAAATAGCAGCACAGGTACTTACGGAGCAGGTCAAGTGCCACAAGCTGTTTTGCAGTATAAACCAGCTATAGAGGTTGAACTTAAAAAACACGGAATGGAAGAGCATATCCATGTTCTTTTGGCCATTACAACGCAAGAAAGTGGCGGTACAGCTTCTTTAGATGTTATGCAAGCAAGCGAGAGTTTAGGACTTGCACCAAATACGATTCAAGACCCCTTATATTCCATTGAAGTAGGAGTAAATTACTTTGTGAATGTTGTGAACCAAGCTAATAAAGCAGGGGTTGATATGGATACGGCTATTCAAGCTTATAACATGGGCAATGGTTTCATAAATTTTGTTGCTGAAAATGGCGGTAAGTATTCTCAAAAACTGGCACAACAATTTTCAAACAATATGAAAACTAAGTTAGGTTGGGCAGTCTATGGAGATCCGAAATACGTAGATCATGTAAAAAGGTATATGGGTTCTTCTAACGAAGAAACAGTTGAAGTAACAGGAGAACTAGCCGATTTTCAAAAACAATTTGAACAATTCCAGGGTATGCCCTATGTCTTTGGTGGTTCAAGTCCAGCTACGTCCTTTGATTGTAGTGGCTTGTGGTATTTCTTGTTTAATCAAAATGGGATAAACGTACCAAGAACTGCACAACAACAATATGATTATTCCCAAAAAATCACTACAGATGAATTAAAGCCAGGTGATTTTGTGTTTTTCCATAGTACTTATGATACCGCTAATTACATTACTCATTTAGGAATGTATATGGGAAATGGAATGATGTTTCATGCAGGCGACCCTTTGCAATACACCAGTATTGAAACACCTTACTGGCAAGAACATCTTGCAGGATTTGGTAGAATGGTTGACTTTAAAGCAGAATAGAGGAAATGAATATGAAAACAAAGATCATTATGATGGTTGAATCAGTCTTGCTTCTTTTAGCGATTATCTCTATCTATGGTCTTTATCAAGATAATCAGCAAAAGGGAACTGATCTTCAAACCAATCAAGAAGAAATCGCACACTTAGAAGAACAGCTGAATGTACAAAACAGCGGAAATAATACTGCTGATATAGCTAAAAAAACGAAATTTGTTAATAGCGCGTTTGCGTATTACTTAAATTATAATACCGACAATTACCAATCTCGTTTTGAAGATATGGAAAATTATTTTTCGCCTAGCACTATTGAACAACTAAGTGGCGCAGGCAGAACAGAAGCTCCAACCATTTCTATTAACAGCAGTACTCAAAACTATAAAACCTATGTGAATCCATTAGAAGATAATTCGTTTGTATTTGTCACAGATATTCATTACCAAGTAGAAGATAACGAATCTACTGTATTTAAAAATGTTTACTTAATCCATCTAAGCGAAGAAAAAGGACAGTACTTAATCGATCAAGTAGACGTCTTTAGTGGAACACCAACAAATAGCTAACCAGGAATGAGGAGACTAGATATGAACGATAAGAGCAAGATGAAAGGGATTCTTAAAAAAGTTTTGTGGATAGTCCTTACTTTTGTCTTTTTAGAAGCTTTATTGATTGCAGCACTTGAAGTCATTTACACTCTCTCAGAGTATAAATTAGCAATCAATACTGAAGTTATAGGAACTCATTTGAAAGAGACGTTTACCCATTTAGGAGATTATATTCAAACAAATTGGGCACAAAAAAATCCCTTCTTTATTCTAGGAACGGGTGTAGTGTTCATTTATTCCGTTTTTACTCATATGGGAAAGGTAAAAAAAGAGGGTTGGGATACCGAAGAAAGCAATGCTTATCATGGATCAGCACGTTGGGGTAGACCACAAGAAGTGGTGGATAATCAGAACTTTACTAAAAAAAGTAAAAAGCAAGTTCAGAGTGAATTTCAAAAATCGCTAGAAAGGTAGGTTTTCTGTATGACAGGCACTATTTTAGGGAAATTAAAAAGCGACTACATTATTCAACCAACAGAAAGCAAGCCAAACCGTAATATTATGGTGGTCGGCGGACCAGGTTCTTACAAAACACAAGGTTTCGTGATTACTAACGTATTGAACGAAACTAAAAATAGCATTGTGGTAACCGATCCTAAAGGCGAAGTTTACGAAAATACCGCAGATTTTAAAGAACGACAAGGCTATGACGTCCATGTGTTGAACTTTAGTAAAATGGAACATTCTGATCGTTATAATCCCATTGATTATGTTAATAGTGATGTCAATGCAACAAATGTAGCCACAAAAATCGTGGATAGCTCCAATAAAGATGGGAAAAAAGACGTTTGGTACTACTCGCAAAGGTCTTTACTGTCCGCGTTAATTCTTTATGTAAAATACGAATTAGAACCCAAAAATCGGAATATGGCAGGACTGGTTAATTTCTTGCAAGAAAAAAACGAATCCGATTCAGATGACGAAGAAAGTGATCTAGACAAAGCTTTTTCAGCTCTTGAACTAAATCACCCAGCACGGAAATTATATGAATTAGGTTATAAAAAATCTCGTGGGGATATGAAAGGCTCCATTATTGTTTCCTTGCTGACGTCTATTTCAGACTATATTAATAATACAGTGGCCGAATTTACGAGCTTTAGTGACTTTAACTTACAAGATATAGGCAAAAAGAAAACAATGCTTTATGTCATTATTCCAGTTATGGATACCAGTTGGGAAGGCCTAACCAACATTTTCTTTTCTCAACTGTTTGATCAGTTATATGAATTAGCTTCTAATCACCACTCGAAATTGCCTGTACCCGTCAATTTCATCTTAGATGAGTTTGTTAACTTAGGAAAATTTACGAATTATGAAGAGTTTTTGGCCACTTGTCGTGGTTATGGCATTGGAGTATCAACAATTATTCAAACTCTTACACAATTACAAGATAAGTACAATAAAGAGAAAGCTGAAAGTATTTTAGGGAACTGTTCGATTCAAATTTGTATGAACGCTGCGAATAACACTACAGCCAAATATTTTTCCGATTTACTAGGTAAGGCGACTGTTAAGGTAGCCACAAGTAACAAGAGTGCTTCAAAAAACTCTAAACAAGAGGGGAGCAGTACCAGTCATTCAGACAATGAGTCGTACACCGCTCGTGATTTAATGACCGCAGGCGAAGTAAAAAGTATGGCAGATGATACAGAGCTAATTATCTTTGCAAACCGGCCACCCATGAAGGTTAAAAAAGCCTATCAATTCGAACTATTTCCAAAGCCTGAACGATTGCTAAATCAAACTGAATATGAAAAAAATACAAATCCTGCACAGATTGAACGTTTAAACGAAAAGCAGGCTGAATTTGAACGTGAGCACATAGAACGAGAAGAAAATAAAAAGAATAGATTAGCTGAAAAAGCCAAAGAAAAAGAAGAAAAAGAGCAAGCAGAAAAAGAAAGACGGAAACAAGAAGCAATGGAACAAACAATGGCAGAATTTAGCGACGGAGAAAGTGATCTTTCAGCATTTGAAGAATGAAAGGAGTGATTAATATATGCCTAGTTTCGACAATATTGGCGATAAAATTACAGAGGTATTTGTAGACTGGTTAAAAGATTTAATTAACCTCTTTATTGAATTTCTACAAAATTCCTTATTTAATTATGATGGTTTAGCAGGATACGCGTTAGACGCTTATAATTTATTTGTCTTCTTTGGCGGTATTCTACTTGTATCCGTTTGTTTAGGAAAAGTTATTACTCAACTTTTATCGGAATCAGAGGGAAGCGAAGAAGCGAATATCTGGTGGACAATTGTCAGATCAGTTAAAGCGAGTGCTTTACTTGTCATTATGCCTTTAGTTATTTCATTAACTATGAATTATATTGTACAGCCAATAGGAAATTACTTTATTGGAAATATGGGTGAACTGACGACAAGTAGTTTAGTTAATACTTTACAAGCTGACAGTTTACCTGACGTTTTTAGTGCAGGTATTAGCCAAGTTGTTATTTGGCTTTTTATATTTGTTGTTATAGGTTTTTTCGTCATAAAACTGTTTATTGAACAAGCTCAACTCCTCATAGATGAAATTTTATCACCTCTATGCGCTATATCTGTTGTAACAGAAAATTATAATTTTATGGAGAATTGGTGGCGAGATATTTTATCTCATACCGTTACAATCATTGTGTTAACATTGTCCATGTTACTCTTTACAGAGGCAATCACTATGCAAACAGATACGGTTTGGGGTAAATTACCAGCCTTAATCGGTAGCGGTGCATTAGTCATTAGTGGTCCATCTATTGTGAAAAGTATTTGGTATTCAAGTGGAGCAGGTCGAGCAGGTTCAGGGATGGCAAGAGCCGTAGTTCACCGCATGTTACGTTAAAAAGGAGAGGAAATACTATGAAGAAAGTTTTATTTATTTTACTTACTCTAATAGCATTAATTACTTTAGAAGGGTGCGGTACAGACATTCAAAGTGATTTACAATCAAAAGAATGGAATGTTGTTTCAACCAATGGCGAAGCTTATACTGCTCAATTTGGAGAAGAAACTGTTACTTTTGAAATGTTAGGATTCCAACTTGGATATACTTATAAAATTGTAGATAACGTAATTACTTTTCAAGAAAATGGTGAAGAAGAATCATTTTCTTTCGAAGTAACAGAAAATGAAGATGATTATCAATTGAAAGCAGCTAATGAAGATGTTAAGAAAGAAAATGGAGATTTAACTCTTTCGCCACGAGTAAATAAATAAGCATTGAGAAGGGAGTGAGTTGATGGGCAATACAGTTATCTTAGCGGAAAAACCAAGCCAAGCAAAAGCTTATACAGACGCTTTTGCTAAAGTAGAGAAAAAAGACGGTTATTACAATGTAACAGATAACGATCTGCCAAACGCAACCATTACTTATGGTTACGGACATTTAGTATCTTTGTATGAACCTGAGAAATATAATTCTGATTGGAAAAAGTGGCAACTAGATATGCTGCCTATTTTCCCTGAACATTATCAATTTCAAGTTTCTAAGGGAAAATCAAAACAATACAAAATTGTAAAGGGATTGCTAGATAAGGCTGATAAGATCATTATCGCAACGGACAGTGATCGTGAGGGCGAAGCAATTGCTCGTTTGATTATCAATCTATCCGGGAACAGCCATAAGATAATTCAAAGACTTTGGATCAATTCCCTAGAAACAATTGAAATTAAAAAAGGTTTTCAGCACTTAAAAGATGGGGCAGACTTTTATTCTACCTATAAAGAAGCAGAAACAAGACAAATTGCCGATTGGTTGGTAGGGATAAATCTTTCTCGTTTGTACACCTTATACATGCAACGAAATGGCTTAAAAGGCGTTTTTAGTATTGGCCGTGTCCAGACACCAACCCTTTATTTGATCTACCAACGAAACCAAGAAATAAAGAGCTTTGTGAGCAAACCATTTTATGAATTATATGCTACATTTACTGATCAAAATAGAGAATATCAAGGAAAGTATAGAGAACGATTTGATACTGTAGAGGAATTACAGCAATTTAAAGAAAATCATGAATTGACTAAAGACGTTACTGGTGTGATAGAAGATGTAAAAGTCGAAGAAAAGAAAACCTATGCACCAAAATTGTTTAGCTTATCAGACCTGCAAGCAGCAGCCAATAAAAAATACGGCTATGGAGCTTCAGAATCTTTAGCTATCGTTCAAAAACTTTACGAAAAGAAATATCTCTCTTATCCCAGAACCGACACGAATTATATTGGAACACCAGAATTTAATTACTTAAAAGATCACTTAACTTACTACTTAGATTTAGTAGGAGAAGCGATTAGACATCCGCAATTGAGTGAAAATAAACGCTATGTAAATGGGGAAAAGGTCCAAGAACATTTTGCTATTATTCCAACAAAGACACTCCCGAAATTAGAAAGTTTATCCGAAAAAGAACGGAATATTTATCAACTCGTTTTATATCGGACATTAGCCATTTTTGAAGAGCCTTATGTTTATAACGAAACAACCATTATAACAAAAGCAAATGACGTTTTATTCAAAACCACTGGTAAAGTAGAGAAAAATTTAGGGTGGAAACAATTATATAAAATAACAAGCAAAGAAAGTAAGGACAGCGAAAGTGAACAATTTTTACCCTCAGTTGAAGCTGGAGAACTCTTTCGAACAGACCAATTTCATAAAAAAGGTGAAACAAAACCACCAAGTTACTATACAGAAGGTACTCTCATCACGGCTATGAAAAACGTAGGGCGAACCATTGAAGATGAAGATAACAAGGACATACTAAAAGATACTGAGGGGATTGGAACAGAAGCCACCAGAGCCAATATCATTGAAACGCTAAAAAAACAAGAATATATCAAAACTCAAAAAAATAAGATTTATGTTACGCAAAAAGGTACGACTCTTTGCGAAGTTATTCAAAATGACGAAATAGCGAATTCTGAAATGACTGCTAAGTGGGAGAAATACCTCAAAAATATTCGGCATGGACAAGGTACACAAGAAGCTTTCTTAAAGAGTATTCAAAATTTTATTACTCACTTGGCCGAAAAAGTTCCTGAAACTTTCGAGCATAGCCATATCAAAGAACAGGCTAAAAAGATTGATCAAAATGACGCCATAGGAAAGTGTCCTTCATGCAATAGTAACATTATTGATAAAGGAAAATTTTATGGTTGTACTGGGTATAGTAATGGCTGTAAGTTTTCTCTTCCTAAAAAATGGAGTAGTAAAACATTGACTAAGACAAATATAAAAGATCTTTTATCGAAAAAAGAGACAAGTTTGATAAAAGGATTTAAAAGCAAAAAAGGGTATATCTTTAATGCGAAATTGAAAATACACAATAACAAACTAGAATTTGATTTCTCAGACAGTAAATAAGAAAACAAGGGCACTACAATTCGTTATAAAGTTGTAGTGTCCTTGTTTAGATTAATTTTAATCATTTTAATAAAAAGAGCAGGAATTCCAAATGTATTATGAAATTCCTGCTCTTTTAACTATATATAATATTTTCAAAAGCAATTCTAATACGATTTCAAATTTCAAACTGGGTAACTATAGGCAAAACGTGCCCAAAACATTTTAAAAATTAGTTTTTATCATTACGTGGTTGTTCATTTGCTTTTTTTAATTCTATTTGTAGGGCAACAATGGCATTTTCGATAATGTCTTGTTGAGTTGCTTGAATCTGTAGTTCTGTTTTCAGATATTCTTGGATTTCTTCAACCACCATTAAAATACCGTAATTGATTGAAACATGTACGTCTGATGACATATTATTCACCTCCTCCTTGTTACACTTATAAAAACGAAAAGAAAAGAAAAACTGTTACTCTAATTCAAAAAAATACAAAAAAAAATAACACAAAATGGAAAGCTTTTTTCAAAAGCTAATATAGGAAGTGCATTTTTTCGTTTTGTGCCATCAGGCGCCCTAAACAATCCGACTGAAGTCGGATTAGGGCTTTATCGTATCAGACTGTTCTTAGCGGTAAGTAAGCGCGCGGGAGCCCTCCTTTCAGTCCCACACGTTCCTATCCGAGAACAGAAAAAGAAGTCAAGAACCGCAAAAAGTTTTTTTCTTTCTTTTCATGTTATTCCATTTCAGAAAAAAACTTTTTGTCTAAAGAGCCACTAACTGCTAAAGCAGAAAGTGGCTCTATTTTTCTTGACTTCTTTTTAACTTCACGATCACTGGATAGCCAACAAAACGGAAAAAATTCAGCTTTTAGCTCCGCAAGGTGATGGCACAAAAGAAAAAACAAAAATACGAAAGACAAAGGAGAAAACCAAAATGACTAAAAAAACAGAAATCGAAACCCTTAACGTATATTTAAATAATGAGTTCGTAGGAAAAATTGAAAATGATATAGAAATCATTGCACAACTTGTAGCAAGTGCTACCCCTTACGACAACTATAAGATTGTAGACTTCTTTGATGAATTAGTTTTATCCACGATTGGTTGCTTTTTAGATACGGTAAAAGATAGGGCTTTTAGAAATAGATTAATGAATGTACTCGTTCCTTTACAAATGGGCGGTGAAGAGATTGAACCAGTTAAGTACTTGAAATAAGACTATATTTTATCATCCAGAGCAAGAGCTGAATTTATCGTTTTGATTAAATAAAAAAGGAGTTAAAAATGGTAGAACAAATCCAAAGTATAGTAACTGAAATCGTTAGAATAAAACAGGTTGTAATAGAAAGACCTATTGAATACCAAGGAAGAATTTCTTCAACTAAATTAGCTGCTCAAATCGGAATGGCAGAAATTGGAGATGAAGCACAAGAAGTTTTCCTTCTAGTCGTTCTAAATACACAAAATGAAATAAACGCTATTCATCGAGTCTTTCAAGGGAGTTTGAATTCAAGTGTTGCACAACCTAGAGAAATATTTAGAAGTGCTATATTGAATAATGGAGATAAAATCATGCTTTATCATAATCATCCTAGTGGAAATTTAGAACCCTCACAAGCTGATTTATATTTTACTGCAAGAATAGTAGAGGCAGGGATTATATTAGGAATAGAAGTTTTGGACCATATCATAGTTAGTGATAGACATTGGTTTTCTTTTAAAGATTTTGGTTTTTTTGAGGAAATATGAGAACGATTATTTGAGGAAGGCCCTGAGATCGAAGGAACTATTTTTATAAATGGGATAAGCTACTAAGTAACAGATAATAATAAGACGGAGATGTCTTAATAGGAATAAAAACTTTCTCCTTATTTTTGACTTATAATGATAAATTGATAGCTATTACAGTATAATAAAATAAAGTTCCTTAAATAATAAAGATAAAGGGAGATAAAAAACAATGACCAATCAAACAGAGCACGATGAACGTTACTTTGAATTATTAGAAAAAGATAATACAAGCCCTACTGATGTGGAGCGGAAGTCTCTATTTTATATTCTTGCAAATGCCGATATTTTCAGCAAGGTCGATTATATCTATGATTTCAATACTCATTGGATTAAGACAGATTGCTTTGAAAAGACCGATTTTAGTAGCACTAGTAAGAAAATGATTGACCTTGCATTCAATTTATACAATGGTAATCCATCACCAGACCCGCTTAGAATATTTAGTGGACTTGATGATGATAACTTCCAAATCTGCTTAAACGCTATTTTAATACGTTTCAGCCGATTTGACACACTTGAAAAATAGGGCTGCTTCTTTGTAATTGAAAGGTATAAATAATAGATTTCACTCAAGAGTGGTTTAGAAAAAAGATATTAGATATTTATCTGACGAATTTACAATTTAAGTGCAACAACAATAATAAAATAAAAAAAGATCCATAGTTTTCCTATAAAATAGATGTACCAACCAACTATTAGAAGGAGAAAGCTATGAATCCATACACACATCTTACCATGAATGAGCGAGAAACAATATTCCTAATGTATGAACAAGGCGAAACTATCGGGCATATATCCGAGACCCTGGACCGTTCTAAATCGACTATCTCAAGAGAATTACATCGTAATTCAAACAAGGATGGCAGTTATTCACCGTCAACTGCTCATGGAGAGTATAAACGTAGAAAACAACTATGTGGCAGACATCGCACGCTAGATAAAGACTCTATTTTCCAGTTGGTCAAACGACTATTTCTCAACGAACAATGGTCTCCAGAACAAATTTCTGGTCGTTTGAACCTTGAAAATGCCAAAAATAAAATCAGTTATAATACTATCTATCGTGCAATTTATCGTGGCGACTTCGATGAGCCTGGTTTATCAACCGGTAATCGAGGCGCTATCCGTAAATTAAGACACAGAGGTAAAACACGCCATTCTAAAAATCGCGTAGAGAGAAGAGGAAAGATCCCTATCTCCAATACGATTCATGAACGACCAGATAGCGCTAATGAACGAACTGAGATTGGTCATTGGGAAGCAGATACAGTTGCAGGTCAAACTGGTAAAGCGTGCTTAGTAACGCTAGTTGATAGAAAATCTAGGTTATTACTAATCGGTAAATCTGAGAAGAAAGCTTCTAATCCGGTAGTTGACCAAATGATTAAATTACTACAAGGTATTGATTCTAATTTTTGTAAAACCATTACACCTGACCGTGGTAAAGAATTCAGTCAACACGCCCGATTGACTAAGGAATTAAATAATACGCAAATTTATTTTCCAGATCCTCATGCCCCTTGGCAAAGAGGATCTAATGAGAATACAAATGGACTCCTTAGAGAGTACTCACCGAAAGGTGTTGATTTGACAGATGCAACTGATGAAGAGATACAAGGTTGGGCAACGAAATTAAATACACGTCCCAAAAAATGTTTGAATTGGAAAACACCTTATGAAATCTTTTATAAAACTGTGTTGCACTTAATTTGATAATTTAAGACAAAGAAGTGTATACTTAGTTGGGTAAATAAATTCTATTTACGATAAACATTGACCTTTGGAGGTAATACGAATGAAATACGTTATAGTAGGAACTTCGCATGCTGGTTTTGAAGCTGTGCAAACTCTATTGAAAAAAGACTCAGATGCAGAAATCGTTGTATTTGAAGCTGGATCAACCGCTTCTTTCTTATCATGTGGTATTCAGTCCTATCTAGAAGACATTTCAAAATCTTTGGATGAATTACACTACGCAAATGAAGCATCATATAAAGAACAAGGCGTTGATATCCGCATGAACACAAGTGTGATTGCCATCAACCCAGACACAAAAGAAATTACAACACGCACTACTGACGGTGTGGAAGCTACAGAAAGTTACGACAAACTATTGCTTTCTCCAGGTGGTGTACCAGGTACAATCCCGAATGTAGATGACCAACACGAAAACATCTTCTACTTACGTGGTAGAAACTGGGCAGATAAAGTGAAAAATCGTATGTCTTCAGCTAAAAAAGCTGTAGTTGTTGGTGCTGGTTACATCGGTATCGAAGCAGCAATTGCTTACGCACAAGCTGGCATCGACGTAACAGTTGTCGACTTTGTTGATTCAATCTTACCAACTTACCTTGACAGTGAATTCACTAGTCTTCTAACAAAACATATGGAAGAAAAAGGTATGAAGATTAAAACTGGCGAAGGTGTGAAAGAATTTAAAGTCAACGAAAACAACGAAGTAACTGCTGTTGTCACTGACAAAGGCATTTACGAAGCAGATACAGTTATTATCAGTGTTGGGGTTCGTCCAAACACACAATGGTTGAAAGACACTTTAACCCTTGATGGTCGCGGCTTTGTTGAAGTCAACGAACACATGGAAACTTCAGTTAAAGATGTTTACGCTGCAGGTGATGCAACTGCTATTCCTTTTGCACCTACAAACGACAAAGCTTACATTGCTTTAGCAACTAACGCTCGTCGCCAAGGTGTCATCATGGCTCGTCACGCAAGTGGTGATGCAGACGCTAAAATTGGTCGCGTAAACGGTACATCAGGTCTTGCTGTATTTGACTACAAATTCGCTACTACTGGTATCAAGGATGCTAACGCAAACTCTTACCAAGGAAATGTGAAATCTGTTTACAAAGAAGACTTAATCCGTCCTTCATTTATGCATGACGAAGAAAAAGTTTTAATGAAGCTTCATTACGATGCAGATAACGGTCGTATATTAGGTGCTCAATTAATGTCAACTTATGACATTCTTCAAGCTATTAATGCTGTATCTGTTGCGATTGAAGCTGAATGGACTGTAGACCAATTAGCGCAAGCTGATTTCTTCTTCCAACCAGAATTCAGCCGTCCTTGGAACTTCTTAAATGTCTTAGCGCAAGAAGCTCAAGGTCAACCATACGGCGCAGACACAATGCTTTTCTAATCCAAACGAAAGCCACTTTTTCACTACAGATATATAACATTCTTTATAACAAATAAAAGACAGGCGGTAGACTCTCATTTAATCTACTCGCCTGTCTTTTTCTTCTATTATGTAGCTCACGATATCCGGTTCCAAAGGTCAAACTCTTCCAACACTTCCCAAAATACGCCAATTACTTAGCAGTACTTGTTCGGCTTTTGCTCCAGCGCGCCGAGTCTTAGCGACTTTTGTCACACCTCTAATTTTTACTCTAACCAACCATCAACTGTTTCACGATTGGCTTCAATCCAATTATCTGCTGCTTCTTCTGGTTCTACATCTGTCGCTAATTCTTCCATAACAGAAGACATATCTTCAACTTCCCAGTAGAAGTTATCAATAATCTTATAGGCTTCTGGATTATCTTCCTTTAGCCCTTCTCTTGCGTATGAATGAATTTCCTCGTAGCCACCAAAGACATTTTCTGGATCGTCAAGCATCTTAAGATCATAATCCATGAACATCCAATGCGGCTTCCAACCAACCACAACTATATCCTCTTCATTATTGATAGCCTGATCTAATTCAGCAATCATAGCACCTGTTGAACTCACAGAAACCTCCCAATCGGATAGATTGTCATACTCCTTAACAGCATTTTGGGCACTGTTGGTAACACCTGCCCCTGGTTCAATTGCTGTAATAGTTGAATCATTTTCATCCGTGAGGTCGGTAATCGAATTGATATCTTCCATATATGTTGGAACAGTTAATGCTGAAATAGCACCTTCTAGGTTAGCCCCTAAATCAACCATCGAGTCACCATATTTCTCTGCATAGGCCTGGTGCGTTGTAGGCACCCAACCGCCGACCATAGCATCCAACTGCCCTTCTGCAACCGAACTAAACATGATGGCCGGGTCTACTGTTGTAATTTGTACGTTGAACCCTGCTTCTTTTAGAACCTGTGCCAGGACATTTGTTGAAGCTATTTCAGACTCCCAATTCACAGTTGCTAGAGTCACTGTTTGGCCACCAGAATCAGCACCTACAGTCGTTTTATACGAATCTTCACTGCCAAAGGTAAATAATAGCCCTATAACTGTTGCTACTAATAAACTCATTTTCTTAAACATTTTTACACGTCCCAAAAAATGTTTGAATTGGAAAACACCTTATGAAATCTTTTATAAAACTGTGTTGCACTTAATTTGACAATTTAAGCTACAGAAATCGAAAAGATATAAAAATAAGAGCTACTTTCAAAGTGGCTCTTATTTTTTTTATATCTTATTAGCTATACGCTGAAAAAATTATATTGATTTTCCAGATTTTGTGAGTGAAGTAGTAAATAAAACTATTCTAAAAAATTGGGCGTCACACATTATCGTATTGCTAAACGATGTATTTATGCAAACGCGAGTTCGTTATTTCTTTACATATCGAACACACGTTCGTATAATAGGGTTAAAAGAGAACAAGAAGGTGTTTAAATTGGAGAATAAATTGAAAGAGAAAAATAGACTAATCAATCCAAATACCACAGGTTATAGAGATAGGAAAATGGCTAAGTGGCAAGGTTTGATACTGTCGGAGCATAGTGAACTCATAAAAGAAGAAAAACGTAAGCGTGGAAAAGTAATTATAAAAAAAGAGAAACAAACTGTAGAAGTTATCTATCACTTAATAGATAACTCTTATAGTCAAAAAAAAGTAATAGCCATTCAATTAGACTGCTTATTTAATGGTAGATATGAAGATGATATCGTAGGCGTCGTTGCTGGTTACTATGAGAATTACGTTTATATACAAACGAGAGAATCAGGAATTGTAGTGTGTGAGTTAGATTTGATACGCAACGTGGAAGAATATGATTGGACTAAATGGTTTAGAGTATAAAATGAGGAATGAAGTGGGGTGCATGAATCATGATCAAGATGGACTATACCTACCAACCAAGGCGCGATATTCTGTGCATTGACGTTAAGTCTTTTTTTGCTTCAGTGGAATCAGTTAAGCGGAAAATACATCCTTTAGACTCCTATATAGTCGTCATGAGCAATCCCGATTTAGAAGGAGGGTTAGTTTTAGCTGCTTCGCCACGAGTCAAAAAAGAATACGGCATCCGGACCGGTTCAAGACGTTTTGAAATACCAAAAAACTCAAAAATCCAAATTGTTGAGCCTCGTATGGCTTTATATATAAAAGTTAATCGGATGATTAACCAGATTTTTCAAGAGTTTGTAGCTGAAGAAGACATACATATTTATAGTATTGACGAAAGTTTTTTAGACGTGACCAAATCACACGCACTGTACGGATCAACAAAAGAAATAGCGCGAAAAATACAATTCACTATTTTTCAGCGGTTAAAACTAGTGACGGCGATTGGAATTGGTGATAATCCCTTACTAGCCAAGTTAGCGTTAGATAATGAAGCGAAAAAAAATAAGTCGCAAATAGCGGTTTGGCATTATGAAGATGTTTCAGAAAAGGTTTGGAACATTCACCCAATAACAGAAATGTGGGGAATTGGAAAAAATACAGCAAGTAATCTTTATCAATTAGGGATAGATTCTGTTTATAGACTCTCTCAGTATGATGTGAAAGCTTTGAAACGAATTCATGGTGTTGTTGGAGAGCAGCTCTTTTATCACGCTCATGGAATAGATCATAGTATTATTTCTGAAAAATATATTCCAAAGGCTAAAGGATTTGGTAAAAGCCAAATCTTAAAAAGAGATTATATAAATCAATATGAAATTGAAGTAGTTATCAGAGAAATGGCTGATGAAGTTGCAGCGAGGTTAAGAAAACATCATGCGGAAACAGGAGTTGTTCATTTATCTATAGGCTATTCTAGAGAGATATTAGATAAAGGATTTAGTCACCAAATGAAAATTTATCCCACCTCTTCAAACACTAAAATCATAGAAACCTGTTTACAGATATTCAGAACCTATTATAAAAAACAACCAGTACGTCAAATAGGAATACGATGCGGGAAAATTGATTATAAAAAAGAATTGCAGTTAAATCTGTTTGAAGATGCTGAAAAAACGATTCTTGCAGAAGATTTAGAACTAGTTGTAGATAGAATTAGAGAAAAATACGGTTTTAGCTCTTTAGTCCATGCAAGTAGCCTAACTAAAGGAGGGACAGCTATCCAGCGAAGTGGACTTGTTGGTGGTCATAAAGGATAGCAAAAGATATGGAAAAATTACACGAAGTGATACAAGATTACGAAGAAAACAGGATATCTTTAGAGGAATTACAAGAATTTATATGGGGTCTATCGGAGAGTAAATTAGAAACTATACCTGAAGATAAATTAATCGATTATTTATCTTTGGGTTATAAAAGAGTTGTACATGAATAATAAGCTAACCACGAAATTTAATAGGAAACCTATAAACTACACGTTTAGTGATCATAGTATTGATATTTTAAAAAATGTTTGTTATTGTATTTTAACAATAGAATAGAAAACTTATTAAGAGAAAGTGGAGGGAATTGGCCCGATGATGCTTCAGCAACCGAAGAAGAAAGAATACAAGCTGAAAATGCGGCTTTGAAGGCACGTAATGAATATTTAGAAACAGAGAACGCAGCGTTAAAAAAATTAAAAGAGGTGGAAAGAGAGTTGATGTTACGCAGACAAGGTACGAAGCGGAATACCAAACGATCAAGAAATTACAGCAAGAAGGATTCAAAGTAAGTCAGCTCTGTGAAGTTTTGGGTGTAAGCAGAGCTGGGTATTATAAATGGTTAAAACGCAAGCCGACTAGGTCGGAAAAACAGTTGCGGAAGCTGACAGATTCAATCCTTCAAGTTTATGAAAAGCACAAAGAATTTTGTTTATTTGCCTGTCTACTTGACAGGGGGCAGTTCATTTAAGTAGTCGATTTTTTTTATTTTATTTAGATTGAGTACTTAAGAAAACAATTGCATTCCCAATAATATCTTGTTGAGAAGCTTGAATTAGAAATTGCGTTTCTAGACACTCTTTCATTTCTTCAACAAGTATTAAAATAGAGCTATAAATGGGCACATAGACGTTTTCTGAGGGCATAATGATCACCTGCTGTTTGTTAGTAATAACGAATAGCAGGTGATCAAGTGTTACCTAGACTTCTTTCAATACATGAAATTGCTTAGAATCATGTATTGCAAAATAAGAGATTAATTTGACAAACCGTCATAAAAATAAAAACCAGTCAAAACTAATAATAATATAGGTATTCCATAAGCTAAAACTCCTATTAATCGATCTACTAAAAATAAATAAAAAAATTCTTTTCAATTTTTATGGTATGACATAAATAAAGTGAAGTTATTCGTCTAGGTTAATCTTATTAATACTCTTTCTCACTAGTGTTGCATGCAACACTAGTGAGAAAGAGTATTAAATATACTGCAAGGCAAGACATTTGGTAATTGAAGAATAACAAGCAAAAAAATAGCAGTCAGGTCTCTTGACAAAGTATAGTTGCTATTCTTTTTTTAGGCCCTACTTTAATGAAATTTTTGTTTGGAGGGAACGACTTCATTCCTTTGATTATTTCAGTTGAATTTAATAGAGAAGCCTGGCGTCTATTAAGAAATACTTTTCTTGATGAGCGTCAATTTTTTTAACGGAAATCTATCCTATACTAAATTCAGTAAAGGAAAAGGAGGAATCAAAGGAAGCTATTTTAAACAAACCAAAATTATAGGAGGAATAGATCATGACTGAAAATAAAGCTTCTCAAGAAAGAACACCCCAAGAAAGATTTCAAGAAGAACAAGAACACAAGGAACATGTCCATCATACAAAAATTAATGCAGCGGCCATTTCGGATCATCTTTTAGGGAACATGCATACTTTACATGTGAAATTGCACCAATATCACTGGTATGTAAATGGCGCTAATTTCTTCACCCTGCATGAAAAATTTGAAGAATTGTATAATCAAAACGAAGAATGGTTCGACAAACTAGCAGAACGCTTGATTATTTCCGGTCATAAACCGGCTTCAACCACCGCTGAATTTGAAAAATATTCCATGCTTTCAGAAGATGCCATCAATAAATACGCTAAAGCAGAAGACATGGTTGAAAATATTATCGAAGATTTCAGAAGTACCCGTGAATTAACGATTCGTGCTATTCGTTTAGTACAAGATGAGGGTGACGATGCTTTAGAAGATACACTGATTGCTTTTAAAAATGACTTAGATAAAAACATTTGGATGCTGCAAGCGTTCATTGGCAAAGAGGCATTGGAAGACGACGATGCGTTTGATGAGGATGAAGATTAGGTTTTTCGTAAACATACATTTAAAAATTAAAGATTTTGGGGTTGGGACTCTTTCCAGCTCCTATTTTTTTGCCGTTAAAAAGACTTTTCTTGATGAGCGTCAATTTTTTTGAGGTAGGGGGCCTTTATACTAAATATAGGAAAGTTAAAAAAAGGACAATAAACTGATAAAGGGGAAGAACGAATTGACTCAATACACCCAACCACATGCAGCAGGAAACCACTCAGCTTGTATCCGCTTAGTCCCGATATTCAATCATTTGGAGGAAAGCTCGATGGATCGCATCGCTGGAAAAGCTCACACGAATCACTATCAAAAAGGGGAGTTTCTGTTTCGCTCGCAAGAAAAAGATGATGCCTTGTATATTGTGAATCGCGGAAAAGTCCGCATCTATCGCTTGTCTGATTCTGGCAAAGAGCAACTAGTTCGTATTTTGAATCCGGGTGACTTTACGGGAGAATGGACGTTGTTCAATCCTGATGCTGTGCACGAGGAATACGCAGAAGCTACTCGAGATACGTCTGTCTGCATGATTCAACAACATGATGTACAAGAGTTTCTAAAAGAGTATCCTGCAATTTCGTTAAAGCTGCTAGGAGAGATGTCGCAGCGGTTAGAAAGCTCCGAACGTCAAACCGCACAAGTAGCCGTGGAGAGTGTCATTACCCGTTTAGTTTTGTTTTTGGCAGAAAATGTGGAACCTGAAATGGGCAACTCTCCCACCATCACCCTGCCGATGGCAAAAAAGGACATTGCTTCCTATTTAGGAACGACACCTGAGACCATCAGTCGCAAATTTGGAGAATTGGAGGACGAGGGATTGATTCAACAGCTGTCTGGGAAAAGGATCAAGATTCAGGATTTAGATGATTTATTGCTTTACAGCGAATAATCGGACACACTTTTTTCTACACGTTGGTGTTCTGTCGCTCTTCATTAACAACGGGACAGAACTCAGTGCTTTTGCTTCCATCTGTCCGTTTTTGGCTTTTTTAAGACAGAACGACCTTCATTCATTGGAAAAATAAAAGTACAAACATGATAACCTTCAAGTTTTTTTGTTTTATTTTTCTTTAAGATAGGGTTGTCGAACAAAACGTAAAAATTAGTAGGGGTGAATGTGCATTATTTTTGGGTGATAGTTGCCATCACGTTGTCAGCAGCGGGTGCATTCTTTGTCGTCCCTTTCACCAAGAACACGATTGGCGGCGAAGCAAAAACGTCTAACGTTGTTGAGGCAGATAGGTTAGCTATGGAAAAAGAAGAGGAAGTTGTAAAAAGAGCCGGCGTAATCGGACACGGAAAAGTGGCGTATTACGAAGCGAGTGACCAGGGAGATAAAAGTGTATTCACTGTTTGGTTTCCATGGAGCTTAGCCGGAATCTTGTTCAGCATCACCATGACTAGAATGACGCGAAAAATTGAAGAAATGGAGCAAATAGAATGGAATTCGTATTAGGCGTTTTGAATCCCCATGCGGTGGAGATTGGTTCTGTTGTGATTCATTGGTATGGAGTCATTATTGCAGCGGGCATATTAGCGGCTCTCCAGTTGAGCACCAAGGAAGCAAAGAAAAAAGGACTGGAAGAGGATACCATTATCGATATGGCCTTATGGGCAATTCCGATTGGACTCCTCGGCGCTCGGCTTTATTATGTGTTATTTGAACTTGGTTATTATCTGCAAAATCCAGGACAAATCCTTGCGATTTGGAATGGCGGCATTGCGATTTATGGGGGATTGATTGCAGGAGGGGGTACGCTATATTGGTATGCAAAGAAAAAAGGTACTTCTTTGGCACTCGTTCTTGATATTTTAGCGCCCAATGTATTGTTAGCCCAGTCCATTGGTCGTTGGGGCAATTTTATGAATCAGGAAGCTCATGGTGGACCGGTTACTCGTCAATTCTTGGAAAATCTTTATTTACCTGAATTTATCATTGAACAAATGAATATCAATGGTACCTACTACCATCCGACTTTTTTATACGAGTCATTGTGGAGTTTGTTGGGCTTTGTCCTCATCGTCACTATACGGAACCGAAAACAGCTTTTGCATCAAGGAGAAGTCGCTTTGAGTTACGTTTTGTGGTACTCAGTGGGTCGGTTCTTCATTGAAGGTATGCGAACGGACAGTTTATGGATTGGCGAGTGGATCCGCGTTTCGCAAGCCTTGTCTCTGGCCCTGTTTATTGGCGCGATTGTAGTATGGTTTATACGCAGACAAGACTATCCACCAATTTCTTATTATTCTGATGGCAATAAGGGGCAGAAAAAGACTATTAAGATGGTGAATTGAGCAAAAAGATAAAAAGAAGTGCAAAACTTGATATGCGTCAATTTTCGTTTGCTAAAAGTGAGCTATACTACAGTTGTAAAGAGGAAAAGGCAGTGTTCATTAATCTGCTGCCGATAAAATAAAAACACATAAAGGAGATAGGAATTATGGAAAAAGCTATATTGCAATTAGAAACGTTGTCTTGTCCAAGTTGTATGCAAAAAATTGAAGGTGCCTTGAAATCAGTTAACGGTATTGATAAAGACAGCATTAAAGTATTATTCAACTCCAGCAAAGTCAAAACCAATTTTGATTCAGCTGTCACTTCGATTGAAGAGATTCAAAAAGCTATCGAAAACGTAGGCTATCCGGTCCTTAAAGCAAAAGTCAAGGCCGCTTAACAGATTAAATGAACTAGGCAATTCTGGAAGAAAAGCTATTTTTCCGGGATTGCTTTTTTGTTGCAATCCAATTCGAGGTGCTTAGAAACGATAAAAGAGAACTTTCTAAACTTGATAGCCGTAAATTTTTATTCGATAAAAAGAGGGCATCGTTATAACTGTAAAGAGGAATAAGTGTCATTGAGGCTGTTAGATCAAAAAAATAGTGAAAAGGGACACGTATTTTTTCAAAACTTGATGTCAGTCAATTAATTACTTAGGCAATTATCTTATACTGTGTTTATCAATAAAAGAGAAATTAAATATGGAGGGAAAAAGCATGCAACAATATATATTAAGCAAGAAAAATGTTATCACCGTCATCAGTGGATTGTTAATCGCACTCGGTTTCTTCAGTCACTTTGTTTTAGAAAACGTAGGACTTTCAGAGTGGTCTTTGATCATCGCCTCTGTCTTTGGGATTACGCCAATTGCCATTCAAGCGTTTCAAGCAATGAAAGTCAAAGTCATCAGTATTGATGTCTTAGTCAGTATTGCAGCGATTGGTGCGCTTTTTATTCAAAATTATGAAGAATCGGCTATTGTCACGTTCTTATTCTTATTCGGACACTACTTGGAACAACGAACATTGAACCAAACGCGATCTGCTATCAAAGAATTGACTGAAATGGCACCCGAAAGCGCCTTGAAACAAATGGATAATGGCGAATTTGAAGAAGTAGAAGTGGATGATGTAGATGAAGGGGATATCTTGCTCGTTAAAACGGGTGCGAAAGTTCCAGTGGATGGCACAGTCCTTACGGGTGAAGGGCATATCAATGAAGCTAGCATTACAGGGGAAGCTGTTCCGGTCAACAAGCTAGCTGATGCAGAAGTTTTTGCAGGAACTATTTTAGAAAACGGAACGATTCAAATCAGAGCTGACCGGGTTGGTGAGGACACCACATTTGGAAAAATTATTGAACTCGTGGAAGAAGCACAAGATTCTAAATCCGAAGCGGAACGGTTCATTGATCGCTTTTCTAAATACTACACACCAGCTGTCTTGGTTCTGGCAATTGTTGTATGGGCGTTCAGTCAAAATATTGAGTTAGCAATCACCATCTTGGTTCTAGGTTGCCCAGGCGCATTAGTTATCGGAGTGCCTGTCTCAAACGTTGCCGGTATTGGGAATGGTGCTCGTAACGGTGTTCTTTTAAAAGGGAGTGAAGTCATTCAAGACTTCAGCAATGTGGATACAATTGTATTTGATAAGACAGGTACTTTAACTGTCGGAAACCCAACCGTTGCAGCGACTGAACTGTATGAAAAAGATTCTGCTGAAACGCTTGGCTATCTGGCCAGTGTGGAACGGGAATCAGATCATCCATTAGCAAAAGCGGTCTTAAATCAAATTGGAGAAACAAACTTTTATCCTGTTGAAGGAACTGAAGTCGTGAAAGGCGGCGGAATCGTTTCAAGTGTAGCTGGACATAGAGTGGCTGTTGGGAATGTGGCCTTGATGGAAAAAGAAAATGTCACTCTCAGCAAAAAAGTGCAAAAAGATGTCAAACGGTTTGAACAACAAGGGAACTCTCTCGTTTTGACAGCGGTCGACGGTGAATTAAAAGTACTGATGGGCATTCGCGATCAAGTCCGTCCGGGTGTGAAAGCTAATTTGCAGGAATTAAAAGACTTGGGCGTGAAAAATCTAGTCGTTCTTTCAGGAGATAACCAAGGAACCGTTGATGTGGTCGCCGGCGAACTTGGTTTGACCGAAGCTCACGGCCACATGTTGCCGGAAGACAAATCGGCTTATATCGGAAAACTTCAACAACGTGGTCAAATTGTAGCCTTTGTTGGAGATGGCGTTAACGATAGTCCGTCCTTAGCTTTAGCAGACATTGGCATCGCAATGGGAAGCGGAACGGACGTAGCGATTGAAACATCCGATGTCGTTTTAATGAACTCGAACTTCAGCAACTTGCCTCACGCATTAGGATTAGTAAAAGCCACCGCAAATAATATGAAACAAAATATCGCGATTTCAATTGGAGTAGTGTTGGTCTTGTTGACCAGCGTCTTCTTCAGCGAATGGATGAATATGTCTATCGGAATGTTGGTTCATGAAGGTAGTATCTTGGTGGTAATTTTCAATGCCATGAGATTAATGAAGTATAAGTTGAAAGGTCGAAAAGAACAAAAAGAAGTATCAGCACCTGCAGAGAAAGTAAAAATATCTTAAGAATAAATTAGAAGAGGCTGAGACAATAGTCCATCCTTGAAATGACAAAAGCGGAAACTCAGATTTTTAAATCTGGGATTTTCCGCTTTTTTGAGTTCTTGAAAAAAAATAAGAGTATAGAGTATGCTCTTTATAAAATTAATTTTCGTGTAAATGATTAAAAAATCTAATAATAAAATTTAAATTCCTATTAAGTTGTAACACATGAAATTACATAGAATCGTGTACTGAAAGCCTTGTTAGTTTAGCATGAGTTTCTATAAAAAAATTATTCATAAAGATAAAATAATGCTATGGTTATTTTAAGTAAAGGAGTTGATTAAGGAATGAAAAACAAAACTATTTATTTTAGAGAATTTAATAAAAATGATTTATCAGAAGTTGTAGACGTTTATATTAAAGTATTTTCAGCTGAGCCATGGAACGATAAATTAACATATGACCAAATTACATCTTACGTTAATCAAATAACTGAACTAAATACATTTAAAGGGTATATCGTTAGAGAAGAAGATACAGATAATTTATTGGGTGCTGCGTTAGGTTTTATTAAACCGTGGTATATGGGAAAAGAATACCAGTTGGATTCCTTTTATATTTCAAATGATTATCAAGGAAAAAGAGTAGGTACCCAATTTTTGAACTTTATCAAAGAACAATTAAAAGATATCGATATCCCCACCATCATATTAGATACCGATCGAGGCTACCCAGCTGAATACTTTTATTTGGATAATGGTTTTGAGCCTTCCAATTCATCTATCATACTTTATGGTGATACTTCTAATGAGGTTTAAAAATAGGATATATGAAATTAGATAAAGTCATGTATACAAAAAAATGATTTGATAAGGTTCTTTTGTGAAAAAATAGTCCCACTTTTGTTTATTTTGATAGAGATATAGAAAAATACACTCCCAAAACTATGAACTATTTTGTTCAGTAGTGGGAGTGTATTTTTTGAGAGCCCTTTTGTCCTAGCCTCTTTTTGACGTTCATTCAGACATCCTCGTTCATTTGTCTTAATAAATATACGTATAACTCTGTTGTTAAACCGAATGAAAGATCTTTAGACGATTCTTCAGCATGAAAATAACCTGTCTTTTCGTATACATTTGGTAGTTCTTTATCAGTCATTGATATTAATTTTTTCCAATATGTCTTACAATAAATTACTTTAGGATGGGTAGAAGGAAATTTTTCTTTATAGGCTTCTTCTAAAGTAGTTATAAATTTAGACCATTCAGAATAATGTTCTTTCCAACTATCTTTTTCTGTTACTAAAGATCGCATTGAATTAAATTCTTGAATCGTAAAATGAGACTGTGCATTGGTACGATAAAAGGTAAGTAATTCTGCAAGTAGAGTAGAGTCAATAGCGGTATAGTCTGCTAATGTCTTTTCAAAATTTAACAGTTTATCTAGTTTCTTTTGTTGCGAAGAGATTTCCTTTTCTAATAAAGCACGTTGTACATATACGTACTCTGAAAGATAAATTGTATCTTTCAGAATAATTGTTTTAATTTCATCTAATGAATATCCTAATTCTTTTAAACCTAAAATAATATAGAGTTGCTCTAAGTTATTGATATCATAAATACGATGATTGGATTCTGTAATATTGTACGGTTTTAAAAGTCCTATTTCATCGTAATAATGGAGTGTGCGTATTGAAGCTCCAGTCATTTCTGATAATTCTCCAATTCTAAATGTTTCTTTCATGAGTTATACTGCCCCTTCCTAGTAATAACGATAATTCCTCTGGAGTATAGTGAT
Organism: Desemzia sp. RIT 804; assembly: GCF_016892605.1. Taxonomy (GTDB): domain Bacteria; phylum Bacillota; class Bacilli; order Lactobacillales; family Carnobacteriaceae; genus Desemzia. The sequence continues at coordinate 882,584 of NZ_JAFEMV010000001.1, read as the reverse complement.
ATTTTTTCCCACAACTTGTACAAACCATTTCTTCTGAACGCCTATTTTCAATTGACTCTATTAAGTCAGTGTGTGACCAAGACAATAAAAGTTGTCCATACATTTCTTTTGTACAATAACATTCTGTAGTGAAAAAGAAATTTGTAAGGAATAGCCAATCTGCTTCAAACTGTTGCCAATGACCTTCTGAGTGAGAGGATTTTAGATTACTTATAATCTTTTCAACTTCTCCAACGTCTGCACCAGGTAATGCTTGAACCATATATCCTATCCAATGTCCTTTAAAAGAATGAGTGTAAAACGCAGTATCAATCTGTTCGCTTTGTTGAAAATAATTCTGAATTATCTTATCAGGATCAGTTTCATTAAATGGAATTGTGCTAGTAGATTGCCCAAAGTTATTGCTTCCTTGCGTTGCGGTTAATATAGCTTCTTTTTTCCTCATTAATTTACTTACAGATGTTTCTAAACTCGCTAAACGTTCTGAAGCTAAAATGTTTACAAAACCACTGCCCTCAATACTAATAGAAATTGTATTTGAAGTTCCTGGAAATTTCATTCGGATGCTAATACGTTGATAGTCATTGAGTAGCCCTTTCATTGAACACCCACTAATTAGCAACTTTGTACAGAATAGTTTAAATTCATCATTAGAATAATTAGTGACATGAGAAGGGACAGAGGCACAAGGGATTTCTACTTTATAAATACGAACTGTTTTATTAGCTGTTAAATATTTTTTTCCAGTTAAATTTTTCATATCTTCACTCCCTACAATTACCATATACCGTTACGTAACGTTAGGTTCAAGTAAAAGGATCTAATACACTAAATTAGATAAAAGAGTGAATAGTAAAAACCTTGCTAGTACAAATCTTTTACTATTCACTCTTTTACATGAAAATTATAATTTTTTACTTAATATTTCTCCAGGCAATCCGTCAATTTCACATACAATTTCAGATATGAAACCTTGATTACTTAATTTTTTTTTAGAAGCAACGTTTTCTGGATCAATGATAGCTTGTATTTTCTCTAACCCTAGTCGACTTGCTATCTCAATTAATTGATTTGCTACACCAGTTCCATAACCTCTTCCCCAATATTTTGGAAGTATCATATAGCCTATTTCTGCTTCGTTAGGTTGTTTTTCATTTAAAGTTAAATGAGAAAGTCCAATAAATTTTTGATCTAAATCTATAGATATTTTGTATGAACCATAATTGTTATTTTTTTATTATAGGTTACTAATTTTTTGAAATTTGTTTTGGCTTCTTCATAGGGAATAGCTCTTTCAGTGATTTGAGACATAACACGATCATTTGAAACAAGTTGATAATAATAGTCAAAATCATCTTCCTTAAACTTCAATAGATTTAATTTCATTAGGACCTCCAATTGAATTCAATAGTTACTCATTTAGTTATTGTTATTATATCTCAGAAGTAAGTAAGAAATACTCTATATTTTACACATACGATACATGAAATTGTATAGAATCGTGTATCAAGAACCTTGTATTAACAAGGTTCTTTTTTTGAAAGTTCTTTATTTTTTTTAAAAATATGGGGTATCCATAACCTATTCAGGTTATGGATTTTTTTCGCTAATTAGAATTAAATTTTAATGGGCCTAATTTTTTTACCTATTTAGTTAGATTGAGTACTTAAGAAAATAATTGCATTTTCAATAATATCTTGTTGATTAGCTTGAATTAGAAATTATTTTTCTAAATGCCCTTTCATTTCTTCAATAAGGATTAAAATAGAACTATTAATGGACACATAAACGTTTGCTGATGGCATAATAGGCACCTCCTGTTTTATTATAAGTAATAACGGATAGAAGCTGAACAGTGTTACCTACACTTACAAGTACAAATATACTTGTAAGTGTGTTTACTTAAATACATTAAATTGAGTAGTTTCATGTAAAAAAGAATATAAAATTTATAATTTATTCTTTTTTGATAATTGCTCATTTATAGCATTTGCCAACTGGTTGATTAGGTATTTTTCATTCTAGTTGTTCAGAAATAAAGAGTAGCAAAAACAACTCCATTTGCAACTAATCCGTTCAATGTTAAAGTAATTAATACAATTAGGCTGGCTCTCACAACTAAAAAAATAGAATTTTAATTGTTTATATTTATTTTTTATTATTTACAAAATGATATTTTTGTTTTACAATTGACTTGTCAATTGTTGACTAGTCAATTGTAGAGCAAAAAAAAGGAGGTATAGTTTGAACCTTAAAGAATTTAGTAGTCTTCTTTATCAGATAAAGATTGCGAACCAAGAAATGACATCCAAATTTGAGGAAGTAACTGGATTTAGTTTGACCAGGTATGAATTAATGATGCTTCTTAAAGAAACAGGAAAATGTTCGCAAAAGCAAATACAGCATAGGTTACATATTGATAGTGCTGCTGTTACGAGACATTTAAAAATTTTAGAAGAAAAAGAATATGTGATTCGAGAAAGAAATAAAGAAAATAATCGAGAAATTTTCGTAGAAATTACTGAAAAAGCAAAAATGGATCTTGAAAGCTGTGAGAAAGAACATGATAGACCACAAAATCCTTTATATCATCTACTTAGTTCTGTAGAAGAGAAACAATTACGACTATTGCTTAAAAAATTAATCAAAGAAGAGGTTTAAAAATGACAATAAATAATAATTTTTCAGATATCGCTTATAATAGAAAATCTATCAGATTGTACGATGAAAGTGTCAAAATTTCTAATGAAGAAATGCTTGAAATGATTCAGAAATCAACTATCGCACCGTCATCAGTAAATATGCAGCCTTGGCGTTTCGTAGTCGTCGAGAGTCCTGAAGAAAAACAAAAATTGAAACCTTTAATTCGTTTCAACACAAGACAAAATGATACGTCTTCAGCAATGATACTTATATTTGGAGATATGGAATGTTATGAGTATGGAGAAGTAATTTATAATCAGGCAGTAATTGAAGGTAAAATGTCTCCAAAAGTGAGAGATGAACAATTAGCTGCAATCATCCCTTATTACAAAAACTTCACTAGAGAAGAAATGAATGATGTCGTAAAAATTGATTCCAGTTTAGCTGCTATGCAATTTATGCTTGTTGCACGTGCTCATGGATATGATACGAACCCTATTGGTGGATTTGAAGCCGATAAATTAGCAGAAGCATTTGGATTAAAAAAAGACCGTTATGTACCGGTCATGATTCTATCCATTGGTAAAGCATTAGAAGAAGGATATAATTCTATTCGACTGGATGCAAAAGAATTCACTACTTTTAAATAAGAGAGGAAGCTGATCAAATGAAAGTTATTAATGCCTCATTTTTTATCAAAGGGAATCAACGCGAGAATTTTCTATCAGACACCAAAGAATTAATTTCAGAAACTAGAAAAGAAGAAGGTTGTTTAGCCTACAATCTTTACGAATCCCTAGAAGAAAGAAATACCTTCATTATGGTAGAAAATTGGAAAGATCAATTTGCAATTGATATCCATAATCAAAATCCTTTACTACAAAATTTTATTAGTAAAGTAGCTGATTACAGCATAAAAGCACCTGACTTAAAAATTTTCGAATTTGGAGGATAAGTGATGACTATATGGTCTATTATTTTAACGGTGATTGTTGCTATTGAGTTTTTTTATATCATGTATATTCAAACAATCATTACAATTTCTAGCAAGACAAGTCGTATATTCAACATTGATCAGAAAGAATTAAGTCAAAAGTCACTTAATGTGTTACTCAAAAACCAAGGAGTATATAATGGATTAATTGGGTTAGGATTGCTCTATGGTGTATTTTTATCACCAAATTCTCTTGAAGTCACAAGATTACTACTAGTTTACATTATAATTGTTGCTTTATATGGTAGTGTCACAAGTAGTAAAAAAATTATTTTTATACAGGGTGGTCCAGCTCTAGTAACCTTAATTTCAACACTCTTTTAATTTTTATAACTACGTCTCTACGAAGGAGCTAGTGTTAAAAAATAGTTGAATTTTCCAAATTATTAATACACAATAGACCGATATAAATCCTTAATATGCGCTAAAAACATTTAACTTGAATCCTTATTTCAAAGACAATAAAAAAAGAGGGTTAAATAAAAAACTGATCCCAGTGCTGTGCTGGTGTCAGTTTTTTTAGCTATCATTTCTCTCTTCAGTAAGTATAGTATTTAATCAAGATTTTAGATAGCTGTAAGAACTTAATAAAATAGACTATAATTTATTCATACACCATAACCCAATACTTTTCATTCGGATTACCTTCTTCGACAACTTTTTTCCAGCCATTATTTTCATAGGATTCCATAGCTTTTTTATTTTCAGATACACACTTCAACTCTATTGGTTTATTCATTTTGTTTATAGAGGCATTAATCAATTGGGTGCCAATACCTTTACCTGAAAAATCAGGATGAATAAATAAGTTATGTATAAAATTATCTGGTAAATGTAACGAAGCAAATCCAAGAATTTCAAAATTTTCTTCTGCTAAAATGATAAATTCTCCTACAGTGTGTTTATCAAAATCTTTTAAAGACATTTCCTCTGGATCTATCCAATAAAAGCTTTTACGTCGTGATTCTAAGTGTATACGTCTTAAAGCAGGGTAATCTAAGTCATTTGCTACTCTAATCTCCACATTTCACTCTCCTATTATTTTATAAAGATAATTTTCTATTCTCTGTCGTCTAGGGATTATGAAGACACATGAAATTAGATAAAGTCATGTATGTAAAACATTGTTAAATCAATAGTTATTTTACCTTTTTATAACTAATAAAACGCATGAATTCAATGTCTATTAATCTCTCTTTTGGTAAATTTTTTAAGGTAATAGAACAATTACTATACTAGAAATTAAATCAAATATAGATCCAATTAATTTTTTAGTAGAATAAGTTAATTTTTGGAACATATTTTTCAACTCTCCATTCCTTTTATATTTACATATACATGAAATTGCTTAAAAACGTGTATTTGAAACCTTGTTAAATCAAGGTTGTTTTTTATCTGATTTTATTCTCTACTCCATAAGAAAAAAATACTGTAAGTAGATAGTTAATCGCTAAAGGTAAATTAGTTACAGAATCATTCGCAAAATGGCCTAATAGGTTTTATATAGCTCCATTGTTAACTTTATCATTTTGCAATTATGTTAAAAAGGGAGTTATTGAACATATGTTCGTTTAGGAGTATAATTCTTATGAAATACGATAGATCAATATAGGAGGCTAAATATGTTAAGTAAAACTTTTTTTGAAGTTATCAAACACGAGGGTGTGGTTTCTGTTACATCATGGGGAAGCAGTGAGACCCCACATGTTCGTTGTACTTGGAACTCATATTTACGTATAACTAACGATGAACGCATCTTAGCTCCAATCGCTGGATTTACAAGCGTTCAAGCAGATATGATAAAGAACGACAAAGTTATCTTAACTCTAGGTAGTCGAGAAGTTGAAGGTTTCAATGGTTATCAAGGAACAGGATTCTTAATTGAAGGACGGGCACGTTTCCTCGATACTGGCGAAGAGTTTGACCAAATGAAAGAGGACTATCCCTTTATGAATAAATTACTTGAAGTTACCGTAGAATCTCAAAAACAATTGCTTTAATCTCTTATTAAAAGTTTGGTTATTATGAATTACTATATTTCTAAAAGGGTTAATCGTTTAAGAGACATGAAAACCAGCAAAATGATGCATTGATTAAAAAAAGGACTTTACTGCTTAAACAGCGTCAGAGTCCTTTTTTATCTGGATTGTAAGTAGAACGCAAATAAAAAACCGCTCTACAAAAATGTAGATCGGTTCCATTACTTACAATTAATTGAAAAGTCCAAATCCACTATTCCAGCTAATCTTTTCAGCGCCATCTAGAGCAACGAAAACTTGGTTCTTAGCATCTGCGTCATCACCTGCAACTAAAACAGTTGTTTGGTGGGGAGCACCAATAGTTTTGAAACAATTTTTAAGATGCTCTCTACACAAGAGAGCTGTCTAACAAAAAATAAGTTTCTTGAAAAAACTTCTTTTTTGTATGATTTATGTTTATTTAATTAAAACCAGTCACTAAAAAGTTGTGTAAACCAGTTGCCTTCTGTTTCTTCTGACTCTGCGTTCACTTCTTCAGTATGTGCGTCCTGTTCCTCTTTATGTCCTTCTTCTTCATGTGCTTCATCATGACCTTCTTCGAATAAGTGGGTGAACGTGACGTAGTTTTCAACATAAGCACGGCCTGCCTCTGTATCACCAGTTTCAAAAATCTTGGTTTCAAGTAGGTCAGTAAATACTTCTTCGACGTGTTCGCGGTTGTCATCGGTCACAAAGCCTGCTTCTTCTAATGGGGCTAAGCTTTCTTGTTCGATACTCTCATCAGCAGCTGCCACTCCTGGATCAACCGGCTCATGACTGATTCCTGTGTAAGGAGCACCTTCACTAGTACGGTGGATACGGACAAAGTTTTCAAAGAGGTAATCATCAGCTAAGTCGTTAATTTCTGCATCTTTTGTTTTATTTTTCACGGACATTGTACGCTCAAAGTACGTTTTTAATTCTGCTTCGTCCGCTTCTGGCACCCAATGTGCGATATAGTCAAAGCTTCTTTCCTCTAAAGACGTTTGGAGGGCGTCATAGACTGGTCCTTGTTCCGTATCGCAGTGTGCTTCAGCAGTCAGTGGATTGGCTAAAAATAAACCTGCGCCAACTGCTGTAACTCCGAGTAACTTTTTAAAATTCTTTTTCATCTTTGTTTCCTCCATATTTTTTATATTTTAGTCACTGATAACATCTTCAACAACTTGACTACAGTATAGAAGAAATATCTCAGAAGAATATTGATCCTAATCAACAATGAGCAAAAAGTTATTTTTCTTATGCAGTGCCGTGTTCCGTGCGTCAAACGAAACATACGCAATTCACGCTAGGATTTAGAACCAAAGATCAGCAAGCAGCTCCATCGATCGCTTTCTGTCTTCCGGATCGAAGGTATAGGTCACCACAATCAGTTCATTAGCCCCGCTGGACTCCGCAAATTATTCCAATTGCTTACGTATAGTTTCTGGAGAACCGACCGCTTTAATGCTGAACATCGCTTCCATCATTGCTCTCTCTTGTGTTGTTCCTAGTTCTTCAGGTTCCACAGGCGGCTGCAGTAAACGCTGGTTTCCAGTCTGCACATCCCCTAACATTTGCTGTTTTGTGATCCAAATTCTCTCCGCTACCTCATCCGTTGGCGCAACCACCACTACATTAATATCCGCCATGGCATAAGGTTAAGGTGCTTCAATCTGTGCCGTTGGTGCTGTCGATTTGAATGTCGAGCGATACAGATTAATCTTCTCTCGATAATCGTCCGGAGTAAAATGTGAGGCGAGAGAAAAAGGTGAAGTATTTTTTAAGCCAAATTTCTTATTGTCTACTTTCCTTGAATGAGTCCGTGTGGCAACAGTAACGGTTGATCAATACATGAAATTACATAAAATCGTGTATCCAGAATCCTATCTCTATAGGGTTCTTTTTTTATACCGGTGTCCAATACATGATTTCGTGGTATAATGAACGAAATCATGTATCTGTTTTGTGAGAGGAGAGACCATTTCAATGAGTTATAATGTACAACCATTAAGAACGCAGCAAGAACTCAACGACTTTTTATTCTGTTTGAGACGCAAAAAAAACGCCGAACGCGACGTTTTTTTTGTTTTTGATCGGCATTAACAAGGAACAAATGACGTCGGTCGTACACCCACTCATTCAGTAGAAAACAAAAAAATGAGTTAAAACAATTTGGAGTGGAAAATACAAACGAAAAAGCGAATCAGAAAGATGTTTCCAACTCGTTCTTCAAAGCAAAAAAGACTGCGAAGATTTCTCCTTATGTATTGTTATGTTTGAATACTTTAATACCTTTTATTGAAGAACCAGAAAATGAAGAAAAGTCGACTACTAATGATATGGTTCCTATGTTAGTTGAAAACTATACCAGCATTCGCTTAACAAATCGTCAACGAGAAGGGTATAACCCAATGTACGAGCATCTTTTTGATCATGCTAAAAAATAAATTAAATAAACAAAGCTTCACATAAAACTGATAACATACTTACGCAAAATTTCTAAAAACAGACCCATATAACTTTAGACTAATCATTTTTTATAGATTGAATAAAAGTAGTCCCAAACTCAAGATTGCTAAAAAAGCATAAGAAGTTTGGGACTATCAGTGTTTTATTAAGTAAACTCTATAAGTTAAAATGCTGATTCAACAGAATAAATATTATTGTTTGTCAGCTGATGATATCTTCCAGTTTCTAATTCTAAATACTACTCCATGTGTAACTTCTGATCCGATAATACCGCTTAAAGTAGAAACCATAGTAGCCGCTACTGTCCAACCAACACCCGGAACCAAAACAGTAATTGCTGCAGTAAGTCCAGCTGATAAAACAGGTCCTGCTGCGTAATAAGTTTTTATAAATCCTTTACTTAAATAAATATCCCATGAACCTTTACCTTTAGAAACTATTTTTGTTACTCCAGCCGCTCTTGCAAACATACCTGAGGAGGGGTCAGGCTCAATATCATATCCCATATAATTGAAAAGCTCTATCATTTGGGCATCTGTTATAATTACTTCAGTATCATATACATTTATTCCGATTTCTTCAGCATAGTTTCTTATTTCAGAAACAGATTTATCAGGCATTTGGTATTCTATATTTGTTTCTGCCCCTTCAGACTGTGCCTGAACCGTCGTTGCTGTAAACAGAGCTGGCATTGTAAGTAAAGTAGTTGCTAACCCCGTGATTATAGTTTTTTTTATGTTCAATTATTTCTCCTCCTAATTTTACTTATCTTTCCTTTTTAAAATAAAACTTATTATCAATAAGAAACACATTAAAGATAAACCAAATTCCATAAAAATACACTTCCTCTCTTACAAAAATAATATTATTTATATGTTAATAATACTAGTTTTATAACAGTAGATAATACTTATTCGTGTAATTTCTATTATATTTACATCTTTAACAGTGGTTCTTTTTATATTCTTTCACAATACTATCCTCCTTAAGTTACTAACTTGATTATCTATTAATACTTTTTAAAATACGCCGATTGTAAAATTAAGCTAGACAAATAAAAAAGCCATTCGTGGTACACTCAAAATGTATTTCCGACCAAAGAAAACATAGGAGTGATCACGAATGACCTACACCCATCTTACCACGGATGAATTAGTGATGATAGAGTCTTATTATCACCAAAATATTAAAGTCGCTAAAATTGCTGAGTTCCTGAAACGATCTCGAACGCCCATTTATAATGTCATTCATTTCTTGAAAGAAGGCCATACGGCCCTCGATTACTACCAACAATATAAAGAAAATAAGAAACGGTGTGGCAGACAGAGAATCATCTTACCAAAAGAACAACAGACCTATATCAAGGAAAAAGTAAATCAAGGCTGAACTCCTGATGTGATTATTGGACGAAAAGAAATGATCATCAGCTGTTCTATGCGAACTCTTTACCGGCAGTTTAAAGAAAAAGTCTTCGATGAAGTTACACTTCCTATGAAGGGGAAAAGAAAACCCAATGGTCATCAAGAACGAAGAGGAAAACAAGCCTTCAAACGGAATATTGTTGAAAGAAAGACCGATTATCCTGACTTCGAAGAAGAGTTCGGTCATATCGAAGGCGACACCATTGTGGGGGCTCATCACAAGAGCGCCATCATTACCTTGGTAGAAGGTCTTTCTAAGGTCATTATTACTTTGAAGCCCGATGGGCGGAGAGCCAGCGACATTGAAGCTGCTATGGATCATTGGTTTAATGCCATTCCAAGGCATTTATTTAAATCGATCACTTTTGATTGCGGAAAAGAATTCTATAACTGGAAAGCTTTAAGTAACCAGCACGACGTTGCCATCTATTTTGCTGATCCAGGAACACCTTCGCAACGTGGTCTGAATGAGCATTCCAACGGTCTCTTGCGAAAAGAGGGATTGCCTAAGGCGATGGATTTCAATCTGGTAGACCAAAGTTTCATTTCTTCTGTTGCAGACAAACGAAATAACATCCCTAGAAAAATATTAAATTACCAAACGCCCTTGGAAGTATTTATGAGTTACATGAATAAAGATATTTTGTCTAGCTTAATTTGACAAATCAAATATACTAAATTGCTTTGACATTCGCTTATTAATGGTTGATACTAGAGAAATAGTATTTTCTGCTGGATATATTAAGGTAGAAGGGTACATATCGGAAAGAAAGGGAGTAGTAGCATGTTTTTATGCAACACTACAGGGGGCATCACTTATTATCGTATGACTAATTTTACTTCATCACTATAAAATCAGGAGTGTATAGAATGAAAAAGTTGTCCATACGAGAAAGTTTAGCTTTACTGTTACTATTATTAATTATGATTGGTGTTAGCATTATTAAGTTTAAATTAGATCCACAAACACCTTTACTATTGGCAATTACGTTGCTGATTGTTTGGGGAAGATTTCGCAGACACTCTTGGGAAGAGATTCATAATGGCATTCAAAAAGGAGTTAAGACAGGTATCATACCGATGATTATCTTTATTCTAATCGGCGCGCTTATTTCTGTTTGGATTGCATCTGGAATTATTCCTTCGATGATGGTAGTTGGCTTCAAATTATTGAATCCGAGCTTTTTTATTCCATCGGTCTTTTTAATTTGTGCCGTAGTCGGTACATCTATTGGTTCAGCACTAACGACTGTTTCTACAATTGGCTTAGCTTTTCTAGGAATGGGAACAGCTATGGGTTTCGAACCTGGTTTAATAGCAGGTGCCATTGTTTCAGGTAGTGTGTTTGGCGATAAGATGTCACCACTGTCAGATAGTACGAATTTAGCAGCCGCGATTGCTGAAGTTGATCTGTTTAAGCACATAAAAAATCTAATGTGGACAACGATTCCAAGTTTAATTTTATCTACCTTATTATTTTTATTCTTTGGTATGAATAATGAGCTTGCAACAACAAATCAAGTTGTGGGGTTAACAAAGGTAATAGAATCTAATTTTCAAGTGAATTGGTTGGCTGCTATTCCAATTATCTTTATACTCATTTCTTCATGGAAACGAATCCCAGCAATTCCAACGTTATTAATTAATATTGGCTTGTCGATAGGCTTATTGAAGTTTAATTCTCCATCTGTTAAATTGACTGAAATTTCAAGTTACATTCAAGAAGGGTATGTTTCAACAACGGGCAATGAAATAATTGATGCGTTATTGTCACGAGGTGGTGTTCAGAGTATGATGTGGTCTATTTCGCTGATTATTCTAGCCCTAGCTCTTGGTGGATTATTAATGGAATTCAAAATTATTGATACCGTAATGTCGCCTATTTCGGATGCAAGTTTATCGATTGGAAACTTAATTCTTGTAACAGCGTTATCTGCTATTGGGGTAAATGCTCTAGTCGGAGAACAATACCTAGCGATTGTTTTACCAGGAAATGCATTTAAGAAGACCTATAAGCAATCAGATTTATCACCTTTAGCTCTATCACGTGTATTGGAAGATGCCGGTGCTGTTATTAATTCATTGATTCCTTGGGGAGTAAGTGGCGTGTTCATCTCAACCGCCTTAGGTGTTCCAACGTTAACCTACTTGCCATTTGCGTTTTTCTGCTTATTGTCGCCTATTTTAACCGTTATCAGCGGATATGCGAATATAGGGATTAAGAAACTGGAATCCTCAACGTTATAAAAAATAAGGAAGAGTCGAAAGCACAATTCAAACGTGCTTTTGGCTTTTTTTGGGCTCTATAAGATTTAGTGTTGGTGAACCAATCGGTTCACTGGCACTAAATCTTATTTTTAAATGAAAAAAGACCAGTGAGCTCCTATAATTAAGTTACCAAACAAAAGAATCTACTTGTCAAAGATCCTTTTTTTGTTACTCTGACTTGACTTTAAAGGATACAAGTCCTTTTAATTAAGTGTTTAACATGTGCAGAGATTTGATAAATAATTTTCTTGTATAAGTTTAAGGTGTTATTTATGCCAAATTGAAAACACATTTTTTAAGAGAAAAATTTTTATATTGTTTAGTCTAATATCAATCGTTAGTATATGGTCATAATTCAAGAGTATTGACTATGATTTTACAATCCAGTAAAATCAATACATACAACGGTGTCATAACTTATAGTCAAAAGTAAAGTGAAAAAGAGGGTGAATAACGTGAAATATGGCTATGCTCGGGTAAGTACTCGCCATCAGGATTTAGAAGGGCAGATGCGCCAACTGGAAGAGGAACATTGCGAACGGATCTATTATGAAAAAATTACCGGAACGAAAAACGATCGTCCTGAATTTCAAAAGCTCCTACAGGAACTTCAAACTGGAGATACGCTAGTAGTAACAAAACTAGACCGATTCGCTCGGAGCACCCAAGACGCCTTGAACACGATTAAAGTACTCTTCGAAAAAGGGGTTAAGATTAATGTGTTAAACTTGGGCGTGATTGAGAATACGTCTACAGGTAGACTAATTTTCACCATTTTTAGCGCCTTCGCGGACTTTGAACGTGACCTAATCGTAGAACGAACTCAAGAAGGGAAAGAGATTGCTAAACAGCGACCAGGATACCGAGAAGGTCGTCCAAAAAAGTTCTCTCAACAGCAGATCACTCTGGCTATGAGTCTCCTAGAGACTCACTCCTACACAGAGGTGGAGAAGATGACTGGAATTAGTAAGAGTACCTTGACCCGCCACAAGCGGAAACTGACCTACCTAACCCAATAGAGACAGGGGATTCCCCATATTCAGGTTCCATAGACAAAACCGCTATTTGTGAGTTAACTGGAGAAGTTGGAGTTCCATTTTGGGCAAGCGATTTAGTATCAAAACAAGTTACTTATTATGACAATAATGAGCACGCACTACTAGTAGAGCCAATCCCTGGATCATAAGAAAATCATACCTATCTATTGATTCAAGCTGAAAGAAAGACAAGAATAAGAGGTACAGAGAAGCTAACCTTTTAAAGGTGGCAAGAAAGGCGGACTCAAGATGGAGATTTATACAGTTGGGCATTCAACACACAGCACCGAAGAACTTTTATCATTGCTTAAAGCATACAAGATAGAAATGTTGATCGATGTTCGTGCTTATCCAGGCAGTAAGCGGTTGCCTCAGTTCAATAAAGAGAACATGGAGAAATGGCTGCCAGATCAATCTATCCATTACCTTCATATGCCCGAATTGGGCGGCAGAAGAAAGAAAAATAGGGAAATCGATGAGTCGTTGATAGACGGATGGAGAAACACCTCTTTTCGCAATTATGCGGCATACAGTTTAACAGAAGAGTATGAGAAAGGGATAAAGAAGTTGATAGAAATCGATAGGAAAGAACGCGTTTGCTACATGTGTTCTGAAAGCGTTCCTTGGCGATGCCACCGGCTTTTGATTTCAAATACGTTGACGTTAAAAGGATTAATGGTTCGCCACATCATGACAGAGAAAAAAACAATTCTTCATGAAATAGGAATGTACGGCGCAACAGCTGTCGTAAATGGACCAAAATTGATTTACCCTAAACAAGAAGACACTAGATTACCTGATGAGACATAAACTAAATGATAAGATAATCAAATAGAACTGCGCTCGAACTGGCTGAAGGCCTGGAAGACGGTCATACTAAGCCGCCCTTGTGGGGGGCTCGTATCGAAGTTCTCCTTCAGGCTGACCAGCTTCACATCCTGCTCCTCGAAGTAGCTGACGAGATCGATCAGGTCCTTGGTGCTGCGTGCTGACGCGCGCATAGCCGTAGACATCGCCACTCATGGTCCTCATCCCCTTTTTTTATCTTTATTGTATTACAAAGGGTGGTTAAAGGCCTATAGATAGTGAGATGGCTTTTGAAACCGAAAAAACCCATCTTTCGGTACAAGGAGGGTGCTTTTTCCTTTGTCTCATAATCGATTGTTTTTGATACTGGTTAATTAAGCTTTTTGTTACAACAAGTAACACCTCTAGTGAATGCATTTTAAATGCATTCACTAGAGGTGTTCCTTGTTTAAGTATTATTAACTGATCTTAGTTCGCAATAAGAGTATCCTTTTTTACTTGGTTTAATAATAGTCACGGTAACATATCATAGAACACATTTTCGGATATGACGTCTATGTCTTGACCTTCTAACTTCAATTTTTCTGCTTTTTTTTGCTTAGCCGTAACATTTCCTTTGACATTTTTGCTATAAGATATGTCTCCTAAGACCAGGTAATTAGTTTCCTTAGTAACCCCGTCTTGAGGTTCTCCTCCTAGATTTTTAACCAATTGCATAGCATCTTTTCGGATCATGTTTTCTAACTTACCAGTAAAAACCAGATATTTTCCGTAAAAAGGGTTATCAGTATCAAAATCCTTATTATGAGCATCTATATCTCTAGCTTTTACAGCTCTGCTATTTTCCCTAGAATATTTTGTGAATTCCTCTAGACCAACCTCTGATTCAATTTGCGTTCTTAGATTATTGAAGACTTCTCCTGTAATATAACAATCTCTTATAGCTCTATGATGATTTTCATCTGAAATATCGTAGTATTTAATCAAATCTTTTAATCTATGATGTTTCATTTCTTTTAGGTGTTTTCTTGCAATTCTCATAACATCTATAAAGTTATTAGTCATAGGTATATTCATATATTGAAGTGACGAATCGTAGAGGAAATTAATATCAAAGTTAACATTATAACCGACTAAAATATCATCTTGAATGAAATTTAGAAACTCTTCAATTGCCTTGCGCTCAGAAATACCTTCTTTCTCAATCATTTCATTATTAATCCCCGTTAACTTAGTAATAAAAGAACTCACATATTTTGTCTTTGTATTAACGTCTTCATAAGTATCAGTAGTTTTTATTAATGTGTTATAGCTACCCAAAACTTCATTTTCTCTAATTTTAATTGCGCCTATTTCAATAATAGAATCAAATCTAGGGTCTAATCCAGTAGTTTCTATATCAATCAATGTATATTCGGAAGGGAAATTAATTAGACTCTTACCTTTAAAATCTCGAACTGTTTTTTCTTTCTTGGCTGTTTCTATTAAGTTTGAACTTTCGAAACCGATTTTTATATCGAACATTTTATAACCCCCTTAGTAAGTTTACAATAAATATAACATGTTTTATCCCTTTTAAATATATAGTATATTTTTCTTAAAAAGATAAACAGTTGGATGATGTATATTGTTATACTTAAGCTAAGATAGTCGTATAAAGAAAGGAGGGTCACAATACAGTGAGTCGAAATATAATTAAGGTGTATAGTGATAGCAACATATTTTTAGTGGACCTTAAAGAGCGTTATGAATTATCTCCTGATATTATTTTTGGAGATGCTTTACGCATGTCTATTACCACAAATGATTCTTATTATTTTGCTACTAATATACAAATAGTTCATAAAAGTAAAGTTATATCGATTAAAGAAGCCTCTGAGAATGAACATAGCTTTTTTGAGTTATTACGTAATAAAAAAGAAATTCCTTTTTCAAAAAAATTAGCAACCGAATATAACTTGATAGACTACATAGAAACAAGAAATAAATAAAGTTTAACAAGACCTAAAAGATATTGTTTTTCTTTTTTAGTATAAATAAAAACAGAAAATGTTTACTAAATGGGGTCTATAAATCTATTTTTAAAAAATTATATTATGTAGTATTACTTAATATTTTGAAAAAGCAAAGAAGCAAATATTGTAATGATATGAAGAGCACGGTTGTTACTGATAGCAAGTAGTATTTACTACTTAGTGCCTGTACACCAACAGGAGAAGCAAGGGAAGAGGTAATCGAATCTAAATCGACCGAATCGATTATTGAAACAGAATCAAAAGAAGAGGAATTGTCTAGTCAGGAATCTGAGGAAAGTGAAGAGAGCGAAAAACCAGAAGAAATTGCAAGCACAGAATCAGAACCAGCTGAAGAAAAACAGTTGTCTGTATCTTCATGATGATTATACGCTAATTGAAGTGAATGGTGGGGATTTATCTGACTATCGTCAAGCTAACGTTGTCGTGGATATAGAAATTGTGATAAAGAATATTGGGCTTATACGAATGAATACGGTCAATTAGTTCGTGTGGTCGCAAGTGAAATAATTGTGCAAGATGATTCCACTGAACCTGTTAACTCAAACGGACACTACTACGGTGATGAAGCCAAAGTACCTGGGACAGAAGATTCAAGTCTGGACGAAGGACATATCATTGCCGATTCTTTAGGCGGTGTGGCCAATGCCTATAATATTACACCGCAAGATAGCGTACTGAACCGTCATGGGGATCAAGCTTATATGGGACGAACGATTCAACAAGCGGGTGGCGCAACCGATTTCGAAGCGATTATTACTTATCCAAATACAACTGCTCAAATTCCAAGTAGTTATAAATATGCTTATACGGTTAATGGTAACCAAGTAGTGGATGAATTCGATAATATTAACCCCGATGAATACAATGTGCAGCAAGGATTAACAGTAGAACATGACTCTTCATCATCTACTGACTCCTCAGTACCAGACTCTGCCACACTAAGTACTCCTGCGGGTGGAGATGTTTCCTCTGTAGATACGAATGTAAATGGGAATGTTACTATTAAAGAAGCAAAAAGCAGCTGGATATTCTATGCCGATCACAAGTGATCATTGGTTATCCCAATATATGGACGATAGAGATAACGATGGTATGGTTGGAGAATAGATTTAAATAAGAAAAGCACGGATTATCAAAATTACGATAATCCGTGCTTTTCTAGGTTATTTCATTTGTCTAACTTAATTTGACAAACGAAAGTTTAAAAAAATATTCATAAAAATGAACTTTTCTAAAAGAAAAATTTTTTTATTAAGTAAGGTTCTATATCTTCAGCAACACCATAAAGATTTTGCAGTTGTTGAAAAGTTTCTGGTGGATAGCCGTAATCTTCTTTGTATAAGGCTAGCATTAAATTTCCGGCAAAAATACTGGCTTCTCTTTCAAGCGTTCCTTTTCCATTTCTTTGCGTCGTATAGTAAGCACTAAGGTTTTCATGTTCAAGAGCATGATACAATTCATGAGCTAATACAAAGTACCGTTCGTTGGCTTCCATTAAACTTTCATTGAGCAGCACAAGAGTTTCTTCTTTAAATCGAACGGTTTCCCCTTTCGGTGTTTCTCCAAAGGGCACAAAAAGAACGTCTATGCCTTCACTTTCCGCTAAACTAAACGGATCATAAGTTTTGTAATCCCTATATAATTGTTGAATCAGGTTATTCCAATTCTCACTCATTTAATCCCTTCTTTTTTTTAGCCTGTCCCAGAATACCGCTTTTAGAACGTCTTGTACGCGTTGTTTATCTTCTTCTGTTAAATCTTCTCCCCCATAAGCCATATGAACATTATTATTTAAAATTTCTTCTAAGTCAATGAGATCTTCTGGTGTCGCCCACTTTGGAACATCCCGTCCTAAAAGATAATCGGTAGAGACTTGGAAATAATCGGCTAATTTATTCAGTATATTATTATCTGGTTCTCTTGTTCCTTGTTCATAATTAGCATAGGTTGTTCGAGCCACCTCTAGTATTTCAGCCATTTCTTCTTGCGTCAATCGTTTGGATTTGCGGAGTTCTTTTAATTTATGAGTATCCATAGTGCACCTCTATTAGTAGTTTCTACCATTATTATACACGTATCGAAACAAAAAATAAACAAAATTACATCATTTTGAGTAAAAAATGTTGACTATCTTCAGAATGGGTAGTAAAGTGTAATTACACATAAAGAGTAATCGAAACGCGTTATTCATATAAAAAGTAGTTTGTAACTGTATGATTTGCTGCTGTATTTCTACGATTTGGCAATTTTCAACTTTTTAAAGAGATATTCTTTGTCAATAAACTACTCGTTATGTGTAATCAAGGGAGAAGGAGAGGTGCTTATGGAAGAATGGGGAAACTTTATTTCGAATATTGGATTTCCTGTTTTTATAACTATTTATTTATTGGTTCGATTAGAAAAAATAATCAATAAAATGATGGACTCTTTAGAAGAATTAAAAGAGTTGCTTCGAAAGAAATAAAGAAGAGGTGATACAGTATGGCACAAGTTAATTTTTTAAATAATCTTCACTCAGGAGCGATTGCTACATTCAATGACTATGGTATCTTACCTTCAATCACTTCCGCCCAGGCCATTCTGGAAAGCAATTGGGGAAAGTCCAAATTAGCACAGGAAAGTCGCAATTTGTTTGGTATTAAGGCAGATAAGAGTTGGAAAGGCGAAAAGAAAGCCTATTCGACAAAAGAATATGACAAAAACGGTAATCTGCTTACCGTTACAGATTATTTTAGGAAATATCCTTCTTATGAAGAATCATTGAAAGACCATGGAAAGTTTTTTCATGAAAATCAACGCTATGCTGACGTGATTGGATTGAGAGACTATAAGAAACAAGCGAGATCCATTCAAACCGCTGGTTATGCTACGGATCCCCAATATGCAAACAAACTCATTCAGATAATTGAACAAAATGAATTGCAAAAATGGGATCAAGAAGTCCTTACTCAAACTTCATTTGAGCAACCGAACAATACAGCTATGCATAAAGTAAGAAAAGGTGACTCGCTATCCGAAATAGCGGAACGATATGCTGTCTCCGTCCAATCAATCGCTACGGCAAATCAATTGGATAATCCAAATCTTATTTATCCAGATCAACAACTGATTATCCCTGTTCGTTCTCATATGCAGTCGAAAGAAGAGCACTATGTTGTAAAAACAGGAGATACCTTATCTTCCATTGCTCAACAATTCGATACGTCTATCCAAAAATTAGTAACAGAGAACCATATTTCGAATGTGAATCATATCGAAGTCGGACAAACGCTTAAAATTAACTCTTAAAAACGAAAGCAATATAAAAATATAGTAGAAAGAAGGAATATAAAATGGCTGATGAAATGGTAAAAAAAGCTCAAGAATGGGTAAATGGAGAATATAGTGGTAATCCAGGTTATCAAGAAATTACAGCGAATGGAAACACCGGTTGGTCTACGATGTACGCACTTACTCGAGCACTTCAAATTGAATTAGGAATTACAGCAACTTCTAACAGTTTTGGGGAAACAACCTTAACAGAATTCACAGAACAATACGGGACTATTGGCCAAGGACAAAACGACAGCAACTCGAATATTGTAAAAATCATTCAAAGCGCTCTTTATAGTAAAGGCTATGGCCCAGGCGGAATCACAGGAACTTATGGGCCTGGGACTGAAGCAGCCGTTCTAGAAATGAAAACCGATATGGGATTAGTTGGTGCTGATGGAACAGTGACACCAAAAGTCTTTAAAGCATTGTTAACAATGGATGCCTATGTTCGAATTGGTAGTGGGACTACAAAAGTTCGTACTATTCAACAATGGTTAAACAATCGTTATCAAAATAGAAGAGATTTCTATTTACAACCAACTGATGGAATTTATCAAAGAGGAACTCAAAAGGCATTGATCTATGCTTTACAATATGAAGAAGGTTTATCTGACGATGTAGCGAATGGGAGTTTTGGACCTACTACGAAAGCAAAACTCCCACTTTTACAAGTTGGAAATCGAGATGGAACAACCCAATTTGTTCATTTATTGCAAGCAGCTTTATGTTTCAATCAGTTTGAAGTGGATTTTGACGGCATTTTTGGTAATGGGACTAAGCAACAAGTTGCTTCTTTCCAAGCTTTTTCTGGATTACCAAGCGATGGATATGTTGGTCTGCAAACTTGGTCTTCGTTACTGGTTAGTACAGGGGATCCGAATAGAAAAGGTACAGCATTAGATTGTGTGATGGAAGTAACCCCAGCAAGAGCACAAACCCTCGTAAACGCTGGTTATGAAACAGTTGGACGTTATCTAACCAATGTTGAAAGCACAACATTAAATAAAAAGATTCAACCGGGTGAATTAGCAACGATTTTTAATGCTGGGTTGACAGTATTCCCCATTTACCAAACATATGGTGGAGCGGCTAGTTATTTCAATGCTGAGCAAGGCGAGGCAGATGCTAGATCAGCTCATGCGGCAGCTAGAGGATACGGTTTTGAAGAAGGAACGATTATCTATTTTGCAGTAGACTATGATTCAACCGACGATGAAATCACGAATAAAATTTTACGTCATTTTGAAGCCGTCTATTCTACTTTGACCGCTCTTGGTTCATATAGAGTAGGGATTTATGGAACTCGTAATGCTTGTTCACGAGTATCGAATGCAGGATATGCAGTAACGAGTTTTGTAAGCGGGATGTCCACTGGATTTAGCGGGAATTTAGGTTTTCCATTACCAGAAAATTGGGCATTCGACCAAATCTCTACGATTACTTTAGGTAGTGGAGAAGGACAAATTGAAATTGACAATAATATCAAGTCTGGAAGAGACAACGGCGTTAGCAAAGTAATCAGAACAGACGAATATATCATTGAACAAGCCTTAAAGAATACGACTGTAGGAATCTTTCCATTCAATGAAATAGTTAACTATAACATCGAACTGGATGGTGAAAGCCATGTAATCAGCAATAAGCTGTATTACAGATTAGAATACAAAGCTTCGACTGAACTAGAATTTGGAAAAGGCAATCCAGGGAATACGATTGCCATATCAAGTGATGGCACCCCTATATTGACGGCGTCAGTATTAAATGCCCTCGCTTCTGGTGAATTTATTGCTAATGATTTAGAATTTGACCTAGATACTAGAGGTCTTATCTATAAGTTTGGAGCTAACATTGGTGGTTCTGGTTTTATCTCAACCTATCTATCTATATCTTCAAATCTAGAAGTAGAATATAATTATGAGATCACAAAACCAGTGACTTTATTGAGTGGGGCAACCATTGTGCCTACAATCATTTTTACTTTGATTTTAAAAAATCCTGATAATCCTACAAGTCCAAATTTAGTTCCAGTAGAGACGGTAGAACCCTATACATTTAACGAAGTCACTACACCACAATTAGTTGCTGTAGGTGCAACAGCTGTATTTATGCTGGGAGCTGTTCTTATATCAGGACTTATTTCTGGTGGATTACTTGTACCCGGTACTTTAACTGCTGGCGGTATTGCTATAGAAAGGTTATTAGCTACATCTTGGTAGGAATTTAAAAAATAAAAGTAAGGATGGCATAGTGTTAACAAAGCCATTCTTACTTTTATTTTAATTAATAACGTTTATATAATAGTACTAGCTAAAACAATTAAGTAACATATTTTAATTAGTTATTCTTTTAGTTTCACTTTATCGGAATCCACACTGCTGGATATCATCTCTCTAATAATATCTATCTCTTCTTCAGATTTAAAACACCTTTTTGGAATCATTGTGGCTGAAAAGGGAGAAAAATAA
The DNA here is from genome assembly GCF_016892605.1 of Desemzia sp. RIT 804. Lineage (GTDB taxonomy): Bacteria > Bacillota > Bacilli > Lactobacillales > Carnobacteriaceae > Desemzia. The sequence goes on along the minus strand of NZ_JAFEMV010000001.1, from coordinate 861,129 downwards.
AAAATGAAATTTTTTTTTAGTTCTTTAACGGCATATACGTGCTTCCAATCAACATAATTATTAGATTTGTCTTCAGAACGCGTATGCGGGGCGTCTTTGCTAATGAAAGTTATGACTGTTTCTTCTCTTAGTTTGGAATTGCGTCGATATTCCTTTCTTATTATAAATGCTAAACTAAGCAAGACTATCGGAACGGTAAACATAAGCATCACAGCACAAGCTTGGATATTTAAAAGTAACGGCAAACCAAGAGCAAAGTAAAGAAAGGACAGATAAATAAAATAAGCGCATATAAAAAGGATGATAAAAAGATTTTTTCTTGAATATAAAAATAAGAAAATTGCTTCCTTTTCTGTTAGACCTACTTTTGCAACAATTCTTTTTTGTTGATCCATGATTTTCCTCCTGTTTTATTACTGACTTGGGTTAGTAGTAATTATTATTTTTCTAGCTGTATATAAGTAAATATCTACGATTAATGAGAAAGTTTACAAAATTACCTTTTAGACTTACGTCGGTAAATTTCAAGCAATGTCTTAATTTCTCTTCGCTCATCAGTGGTTAAAGAAGCTTCATAATTATCTAGTAAGATTTCTATCAACTCATTAACACTATCTAAATTAAAAGATGTAACGATTTCGTTTAAACGATGTGAGGTATCCGCTGCACAACGAATGGTAGTTGTTTTACTTTTTTCTTTTTTTCGAGTTGTTTCTCTTTTTTTGTTTTCGTTTGTTTGCTGAGGTTCGTTTACTGTAAATAAACTAGATCGATTAAAAGATTGTAGAGGTTTCATTTCCTCTTTTCTTTATATATAGTTAATTTAGTTAAGTTTTTAGTGCAACAATGGCATTTTCAATGATTTCTTGCTGTGTTACCTGAATAAGCAATTACGTTTCTAAATAGTCTTTTATTTCTTCAACCACAACTAAAATAAAGCTATTAATTGACACGTAGACGTTTGCTGATGACATGATTTCCACCTTCTATTCGTTACATGCAATAACGAATAATAAACAAAGATGTCACATACGAATAAGAATAACTCTATAAATAGATTAAATTTTTAACTACTAAATAAATTAGTTGAAAGAAGTAAGGACTATGCTCCTACAAGAACTAAACAGATGTAGATATATCACATCGTTTTTGTAGGAATATGTAAAAAGATACATAATTCTTAGTCTAAGAGGCTTTTAAAAACTTATCATCGTTTGTTCTATTCATTTCTAATCAATACTGAAGATTATCTATCAGTTGTGAGACTAGCATAGGCGTTTCTGTTGGAGAATCTGTTTGAAATTCCGCACCCAGAATCATATTTTCGTTCTTTTTAAACTGTCCTTTATCGTACTGCAAGCGATCCGTTAAATCAGCATGAATCTCTTTAATGATTGTTACAGAGAGTGGATCTTCATTGATTAAATGACTGGGCATTCTCTCAAAAGCTTGTTTGTGGTTCTCAATTTCATAAAATTCTCTAACTGTTGCCCCCAAACTGGTCGGTAAAGTTCCATTGACAATAATAGAAACGGTAGCTGGTAAAGAAATCGTATTTCCTTCTATTCCTGCTGAGTGATGAGCTAATCGAACCAAAATATCTTCAAAATACTCACTGGTAATTTTTTTAAGAGAGTTACTCATTCTGATATACCTCCTACTTCTATACTTAACTCAGTAAAGTAACGTTATTAGGTATCTTGTAGACGCGTCTACATGTAGATTTGTCTACAAATCTATTTTTTAGACTTACGTTGATAAACCTCTAGTAAAGTTTTAATTTCTCTTCGTTCATCTGTCGTCAAAGAAGCCTCATAATTGTCTAGCAAGATCTCTATCAGTTCATTAACACTGTCTAAATTAAAAGAAGTAACAATTGCATTTAAACGATGTGATGTATCAGCTGCACATCGAATAGTAGTGGTTTTACTCTTTGCTTTTTTTCGAGAAGTGTCTTTTTTTTGGTCTTCATTAGTGTGCTCAGATTCGTTTACTGTAAATAAACTGGAACGATTAAAAGATTGTTGGGGTTTCACTTCTTCTTTTCTCTCCAGAAGATTCCGTTTCTCTTTATTTTTATTTAATAGATTGTCTGCCATACTCTCACCTTCTTCTTTCTTATATATAGTATAAATAATATCTACTGCTCGTTTCGAGATTCTATCTCTTCTAATCGCTTCAACATTTCTTGCGTCACTCGCTTATAAAGCCCCATGACTCTCTTATCGTGAATATCATATTTAGTATCCAAGTCAGGATCAACTATCCCAATGATGTCATACCGCTTTAATCGCTCCATATTTTTGACTACATTTTTGAAGAGGTTTTCTTCACCAAATTTATCTTTTGCTGTATTGAGCGTAGCTTCGTCAACCTTTGAATTGTTTTTTAGTAATACGGGTAGTACACCTAAAATATCAAAATCTGCATTGTAATTATCAATAAGTTCTTGCAAGTATCCTACATACGCTTCAGCTCCTACTAAAGAACGCTCTTGTGTCTGCAGGACAATAATGGTGTAGTCGGAAGCTAACAAAGCTGAGTCCGTATAAGTACTTAAAGTAGGTGGAACATCGACCAAAATAAAGTCGTAGTCATCCTTAATATTAATCATTAATTCATTTAAAAAAGTCACCCTATTAAATTGACTGTTTGGAAATTTCTTTTCTAAAAATAAAGGATAAGAGGTAAAGTCTGCAAAGCTGGGCAGTAAAAAAAGATTTTCTTTGATTTCAATAATAATGTCCGATAAATCTTCATCTGCTATGGCAGACATTAACGTCTTGTCAAACGTAACAATATTATTCGTAATGCGTTGTTTCGTATGTAAATACAAAGATGTTGCATTCGCTTGAGGATCTAAATCTGCTAATAATGTCTTATAGCCTAATTTAGATAATGTGTACGCCATCATTGCACTATTAGTTGTCTTACCTGTTCCACCCTTGAAATTTCCAAATGTTATAACTTTAGCCATTGTAACCCTCTTTTCTTATTTGTCTACAAATCTACATTTGATGTTATAACGTAAATATACCATGCTAAATCAATATGTCAAACGTTATCAAGAAAAGCTGTCTACAAATCTACAAGTAGACGTATCTACATATCTACAAATCTACAAGTAGACGTATCTACATATCTACGAATCTACAGGTAGACATGTAGTATGAAAAAAATGCTGATAATAAAAGGATACTGGAGATCACGTAGACATATCTACATATCTACAAATCTACAAGTAGACGTATCTACATATTTACAAATCTACAAGTAGACGTGTAGACAAGAAAACGATTTTTCGCCTACAAAATTGGGTTTTACAAAAAAAAAATAGTGTAGTACATTTAACTCAATTCATAGCAAGACTAAAACTGAATATAAAAAAAGCCCCGTAGACGCCAATCTACGAGACACACAAAACTTATCCGGTTATATGTGTCTATTATACCAGCCTCTTTTTGAGTTGGCAATAATAGGTCTTTTTTAAAACTGTAGGGGACAAGCTGCAGCCATGAAAAACTGGGACTAAGGGGACAGGTTAGGCGCTAGCCACTTCAATAACTAGCGATAGGGGATCAAAAGAGATTACTGTATGCACTCTTTCCCTGAATGGTGTCCGCGACCGATTTAACGGCGGGGGTGGTAATCCTAGGCCAAAAGCCTGGTAGCCTAAAACAATGCTCTTTGGGAGGGTTTTAAGAGGGTTTTAGGTGTGTTTCAATAACACCAACGCATACAGATGTGATAGTGGCTCCAATCGTCTCGCCGACGTTAGAATGTAAAACACATAAATATTTAAAACGCATGTTGTACTCTAGCTAGTCATATATTTTATTTTTATATGGCAGTCTAGGGTACAACTATGCTCAACACCAAAACATCAACACCTCTGTTAGCAAAGTGACTAATAGAAAGCAAGTGTTTATTTAAAATTACGTTAGTTTTTAAATACGAGAAAGTAATTCAAGTAATTCACGATTCAAAACACTTTAGTACTAATATACAGAATCTTGAAAACAACATGTTGGAGATAATTAGGCGAAAGTAAGATTTAGACTAGTATCGATCCAGTATTAAGAAAGATGTTGATGAATTAAATTAAAGTATTTATAGTAATTTTGAAGAGAACAAAACTGAACGAAATTTTAATGATATTAATAATCAGCTTGATAATATAAATAATCAAATTAATATTCTTGATAAAGAAATAGAAATTTGATAAGAAGCTCTAAGGGAGGAAAATGGATACTTCATGAGAAGAAATGGAATTAGTAGTATACACATAATATTCCAGTTAGTCTCTCGTTTTCTTACCACATATTTTTTAAAAGCATTGTATGTTAAGTTTTGTAGACAGTTCTGTTGATTTGAGAAGTCAAATTAATTATTTCAAAATGAAAATCACTGGTGCAGCAAATGGAACGTATAAATTATCTTTCATAGATGCAGATAATAAAATAATTGGGTGTATCGACTTACATAACATAGATTCCACCACTGGAAAGGCTGAAATTGGATACTGGATTCATTCAAGTTATTCTGGTCAAAATATAGTTTCTAAAGCAGTCAAAAGGTTATGTACGTATTCTTTTGAAGTGCTTGAATTAAATAAATTAAGTATTTTTGCTGATGTTGAGAATATAGGCAGTAACAAAGTAGCTATAAAAATAGGGTTCAAATTAGTGGGAATTAAGTTATAAGACGTGATTAGACACAACGAATACAGGGATTTGAACGAGTATTATTTGTTGAAACCTGATTCTGATAGTCACATGAAACTGACATTATGACATTACCACACTAATCATTGTCAACTTGAAACAGTAGAGGATATCTTTGAAAGTAACTTGAAATTATCAGAAAATTTAGAAGTGGCCATTGAGAGACTAGAAAATCATGACAAAAAAATATTAGAACTAGAACAAACCCTAATAGAAAAAAAGTATATTCAGTTAAATTTCAAAAAAACATTATATTTTTCACAAATGAGCAATCGAAAACCCCTCCACTATAAGGATACCGGATTACTTGGCTTAATGGGTGATTATGTTAAGTAAATGTTAAAATAGGATTTAAAATACTTGCTTTTTAGATAATGATAAGATAAAATTAGTTTGTAATAAATATTATTAAATAATTAGTATAAAAACGGAGGGATTAGGATAATGAGTATTGATTTTAAAGATCATGGCAAAAAACCTTATGTAGTCAATATTGAAGAGGCTACTGTGCAAAACGATAATTATCGGACAACAATATGGACAGGAGAAAAATTACAAGTAACGGTAATGACTATTCAACCGAACGATGATATTGGTTTAGAAGTGCATAAAGGAATCGATCAATTTATTCGTATCGAAGAAGGACAAGGATTATGCCTTATGGGACCGTCCGAAGACAACTTGAATTTTGAACAATCCGTTTCTGAAGATGAGGCAGTTTTTGTTCCAGCAGATATGTGGCATAATATCAAAAACACTGGAGATACTCCCTTAAAGTTATATACCATTTATGCTGGACCTGATCATATTGAAGGAACCGTTCATCCAACCCATGAAGATGCAAAAAATGATCCAAACGAACATTAAAAAAAATTACTGAAATAATAATGATTTAAGCCCAAAAATTTGAGTTCTACTTTTATTTTTGGGTTCTTTTTTATTTTTTTGAAATAAACCTACATATGAACGATTTGAGGAGGTAAATATATGGAGGCACCATTATTAAAAACAACAAATTTAGAATTCGAGGTAGATGGTAAAACTATTTTAAAAGGTATCACTCTAACTATTGAAAAAGGAGATTTTTTAACGATTACAGGTCCATCTGGTAGTGGTAAAAGTACATTATTAAAAATTATTGCCTCAATGTTATCGCCCACCGAAGGCAAATTATGTTATCAAAATAAACCAGTTGAAGAATATGAACCGACTGATTACCGAAAAGAAGTATCCTACTGTTTTCAAACGGCGACTCTTTTTGGAGAAACAGTAAAAGATAATTTAACGTTTCCTTATGATATTAGAAATCAGCCTTTTAATGAAAAAAAGGCCTTATCTGCTTTAAAAAGCGTTGGTTTAGGAAAAGAGTACCTAACTAAATCAGTCCATGCATTATCTGGCGGTGAAAAGCAAAGAGTAGCGTTAATTCGTAATATATTGTTTATGCCTAAGGTTCTATTGCTAGATGAAGTGACAAGCGCATTGGATGAAGAAAATCAGACTATTATTCGTTCCTTGATCCGTAATCTAAATCAAGAGCAAGGCATTACGATAGTATGGGTCACACATAATACAGTAGAGATTCAATCTTCAAATCGTATTGTCCACTTAGTTAATGGAGAAATGGAGGAACCTAAATGAACTTAGCTATTAATAATGCATCTTTATTATTTGCAACAGCTTTGGTTGGAATAGCACTTATTGTTGTTTATAAAGAAAAATTAGGATTAGGTAAAGATATTTTAATCGGTGTGGTTCGAGCAGTTATTCAATTAGTTGCAGTTGGTTTTTTGTTGGGCTACGTTTTTAATTTAAATAATATTATTGTGACATTAGCACTTGTTTTAGTCATTATTTTTAACGCCTCTTTTAATGCTGGTAAGAAAAGCAATGGCATATCAAATGCATTTAAAATATCGTTTATTGCTATATTAACAGCAACTAGTTTGACTTTAGTAGTGCTCCTTCTATCGGGAGCTGTTTTATTCATTCCTTCGCAGGTGATTCCAATATCAGGAATGATTGCTAGTAATTCAATGATTGCGATTGGAATTTGTTATCGAAACTTAAATGCAAAATTTAAAGACCAACGTCAACAAGTATTAGAAAAGTTAGCTCTAGGAGCAAATTTAAAACAAGCCTCTATTACAATCGTACGTGACAGTATTCGCTCAGGTATGTTGCCTACCATAGAGTCTGCAAAAACAATAGGAATCGTTAGTTTACCCGGAATGATGTCAGGATTAATGTTTGCTGGTGTAGATCCAACATATGCAATAAAGTACCAGATTATGGTTACCTTTATGTTGCTTTCTACAACAAGTATTGCATCTGTTATGGCTAGTTACATGGCATACAAAGAATTTTATACCGAAAGCAAACAATTAAAGAATTAAAAGCTCCTTTTTTCTAGAGAAGTTTGTTATTGAGAAGTTTATTTTTTTATAAAAAATAGAGTAAGAAAAGGAGGAAATTAAGATTGATTCCTAGATCCCCGTTTTCTCACTCTGTTTTAGTATCAACTTGTCTTTTATTTAATTACATTGAGGCTACACTTTTTTCTCCTTTTGCAATAAACGTAGCCCGTTCAAGATAACCAAAATTGTTGAACCCTCATGGAAAAGGACCGCCAATGGGAGCCCAAGAACGCCGAACATATTTAAAGTGGTCAATGTGACAATGACAACGAGAGAGAAAATGACATTTTGAATAATAATACCATTTAACTTTTTACTTAGCTTATAGCTATAAAACAATTTAGATAAATCATTCTTCACTATAACGACATCAGAAGATTCCATCGCTACTGAGGAGCCACTCCCCATCGCAATCCCGATGTCTGCATTTGCTAGAGCGGGCGCATCGTTAATCCCATCACCAATCATCCCAACGACTTCTTCTTTTCCTTGGCTATTCATTACAAATTCTATTTTATCTTCCGGTAACATCGAAGCAATATAGTCATCTACTTTTACAAGCTTGGCAACTTGGGCAGCCACCTTCTCGTTATCTCCCGTTAAAAGACAAACTTTAATCCCCTCTTTTTGGAAATCTGCAACCGTACTCGCTGATTGCGGGCGAATTTGATCCCGGAATGAGAAGTAACCTACCACTTCATTGCCATCTGCTACCAATATGCTCGTATCCCCTTTTTCCAATACTTTTTGGAACTGGTTAAATTTATCATAGTGCTTAAAAGCACCCGGTTTCCCTACTAAGATATCCCCTTTTTTAATCCCTGATCCAGCAATTTCTTCAATCGATTCCGATTGCTCAACTTCTGTTAGGTCGATATCCTTAAAGGCAGAAACGATTGCTCTTCCGATCGGATGACTGGATTGCTGCTCCATATAAATGACTTCTTTTAAAACATCTTCATCCACAGCATAATCTACTACTTGGAAGTCACCGTAAGTCAATGTTCCAGTCTTATCTGTATATAAAATATCCATCGTACTCAACGCTTCCATGGCAGCTCCACCTTTAAAAAGCACACCATTTTTGGCTCCATTACTAATCGCACTTAACGTAGCTGGTGTAACGGAGGCACATAATGCACATGGGCTGGCCACTGTTAAAAGCACCATTCCTCGATAAAAGGCCTCTTCCAATGACAGTCCCAAGAACTGATAGAGAACAAAGATGAAAATGGGTACGATGATGAGAACACCGATCACATATTTGCTTTCGATACGATCAATAAACTTGGCGATTCGAGAAGGTCTGTTTTGCGCTTCTTCAACCATCCGGATGATATTTGAAAACATGGTTTCATCCATTTTTTTGTTTACTTCTACATGAAAAACATTTCCTTCGTTAATTGTTCCGGCAAAAACTTCATCCTTTAACTCTTTTTCTACAGGAATCGATTCGCCTGTTAAAGCTGCTTCATTCACGATTGCTTTTCGGTCGATGAAACCATCAATGGGAATTTGCGCACCCTTTGATACCACGACAATGTCTCCAATTGCTAACTCCTCCGTAGGGGTAACCACTACATCCCCGTTTTCTTTTAGAACCTGAGCGGTATCCGGTACTTGCGCCATTAACTCTGAAATGGCGCTGGTAGATTTATCCGTTGAATAGTCCTCCAACGCTTCCGCTGCAGCAAATATCAGTAGTAGGGCCGCTCCTTCTGACTCAAAATTAATGATTACTGCACCAACAGCAGCCAGTACCATGAGTAAATCCACGTTTGGTGAGCGATCTCTGACAGTATTAACAACAGCGTCCTTTGCCGCGTAGAAGCCTAAAAAGAAAATCGCAATATAAAAGGATGTGGAACTGTACGCACCATTTAGTCGGATAAATACAAACCCTAAAATCGTAAACAGAACACCGATAACTAAAAACTGACCTTGCCTACTTTTTGTTAGATAATGAACCATTTCTAAAACCCTCTTCCTATTTTATAATTTTTACTTACTAGCATGTTTTCAATAAAACAGCACGTCTAATACTCTCACTCTCCTTTTTTCACAAATAAACATAAAAAAGGGCACACCTATAGAACAGAATTAACTGTCCCACAGGTATGCCCTTATTATTTACATACTCTGCTGCCACAAAAATTGCAGCCCGGCTGCATGGACCTTTTACATGTCCACCGCCTGTTCAGATTTAAATAGCTCTCATTCTAAAACATAAGCAAGAAGAGCAAGTTAAATTAGATTTATACATACAAATAATATCATTTGTAGAATAGTATATCAACAAAAAAATATAAGAGGAGTATTTAAAATTGAATTTTTATAGAATTAGTAAAAATATACCTAAAAGAATATTAAAAACCTAATCTGAAATTAAATAAGGTCTCGCTGATTTCATCTTCATTGATTCCAATATAACGTTTCGTAATCTTCTCGTTGCTATGGCCAACTATTTCCATCAGAGTGGCCACGTCTTTTGTTTTCTTATAATAGTGGTAACCAAACGTCTTACGCAGCGTGTGCGTGCCAATATCGTCTCTTCCTAAGAGCTTAGCGACCTTTTGAAACATTTGGTAGACCGTATTGACTTCTACATGACCACCTTTGGTGCTCGGAAACAAATAATTCTCTGGTTCTGAGTCTTTTGTATAGTCTTGGATCAAGTCCTGCAGACTACTCAAATACAAAATACGGGTTTTGCCTGTTTTTTTCTCGACGATTCGGGGATTTTTGGAGGAAATCAGATCTTGTTTCTTCAATTTTACGATATCCGACATGCGTAAACCGCTATTAATTGCCAATCAAAAACAGAAAAACATCCCGATCCGCGTTTTTATTGCGCCTTAAACAGAATAAAAAGTCGTTTATTTCTTGTTGAGTCCGTAATGGTTGGACGTTGTAACTCATTTAAAAGCCCTCTCCTCTCACAAAAGTGATACATGATTTTGTTTAGTATACCACACAATCATGTATTGGAGGGCGATACAAAAAAAGAACCCTATGGGTATAGGATTCCCGATACACGATTTTATACAAATTAGTGTATTAAAAAGAATAAACTCAGTTCAATTCAAACTTATCGTTTATTTTTTTCGTAAATATAATAACAATAAAAAGTAAAAAATAATGAACAAACCATAACTCACTAAAAAAGCCTTCTTATTTCATTAGATATTTTAAAAGTATCATATCAAATTCACATTATACATTAATTTTTAATCTACCTTACTTTATGTGATTGCTCAAACTGTATGCTAAATACAAAATTACGGGCGTACATATAAATAACGTAAAAAAGTCAGTCCTATTGCGAATAGGACTGACTTTTGTGTTGTCCTGGAACAACTTAGATCATTTTTAAAGAATGACCTGATATGAATTTAATTTATAAAAAAATACAAAAAAGTACTTTGATACTCGTAGAGGGATTTGAACCCTCGGAACGAAAAGACGTTCAGCCCATTTACAGTGTGCCGAAATAAGTCATTCTGCCACCCGTCCATTTAAAAAAATGAAATTGTTCATGTGAACTTCTTCGTTTTGTAGTAGTATTGAATTATATGCAAGAAGCGTTTATTTAATATAAATTATATCATGAAAAGGAGAAAGATAATGAGAGTAGATTTTCATATACATACCCAAAAATGTAAATCTGGAGATAGTCCCAAAAGAAAAATTAGTCCAAAAGATTTTATAAAAAAAATGGATGAAAATAATGTAGTTATGTGTGCGATTACAAATCATAATAAATTTTGTAAAGAAGAATTTCAGGAGATACTAGATTCAGATCCTAATTTCTCGATTTTCCCAGGGATAGAGTTAGATATATTAATGGATGAGAACAAGCATTACCATACGATTGTTATCTGTGATCCAAGTGAAATGAAACAATTCTATGAAACTTTTGATAATGATAACAATAGAGATTATGATAAATTTTATTTGGAGTATCAGGATTTTATAAATAAAGTAAAGGAATTCTCAAATGAAAAAATTATGATAATTCCCCACTTTTTAGATAAAGATAAAAAAAGAGCATTTACAATTAAGGATAAAGATAAATTGATTAGTGATTTAAAAGATTATGTCGTTATTTTAGAGCCTGGGAAAATACATACAATGGGTATTATTAATGGTCATGATGAAATATCTTTACTTGGAAGTGATGTTCAAGATTGGGAGAAATATAGTGAATATGAATTACCCGAAATAAAATTTAAAACAAATTCTTTTAGTAAATTTTGTGAACTTGCTAAAAATTCGAAACAGTTTATAAAGCAACAATTAGATGCTACTAAAAAGTTTGATATTGTCATTAATAAAAAACAAGATATTGTACCTATATACGAAGATATAAATATAGTATTTGGAGAAAAAGGAGCTGGAAAAACAGTTCTTATGTCTAATTATCTTTTACCTCATTTTCAAGCTATGGGAAAGAAAGTATTTTTACATGAGGGAAAAAACTATAGTACTGAATATGAAAATATTATCAAAAGATATGAAAGTTCAGTAGAAATAGATGAATCTTTACAAGAAAATATCAAATATAGCTTTGATAAGGTTATTGAGTATAACGAAGATAGTATACCTAATTTTATTAAATCAATATTAGAATATCATGAAGCAACAAAAATTAGTACAAATGCGTTATTAATAAAAAAAACAGAAGCAACATTCAGAGAAACAAATAATAATAATTTTGAGAAATTATATAATACAGCTACGCAGAATATAAAAAAAATAGATGATGTAAAAAGAATAAATGATGAACTCAGAGAAAAAGAAAATAATCATAGAACTATATTAAATAGTGAATTGAACAAGTTAAATAAAGATGTAATAAAAATACTTAAAAATGATTATAGAAATGTTTATATAAATAAAAATACTGATATATTGTTACAATCTATTAAAGGATCTGTAACTAAAAAGACTGGGAAAATAGCCAAACTAAATAAACTTGGATTTTCAGACTTAGTTTCTAAGAGACTAGAATTCATGGAAAATATTACTAGTATAAATAGTAACTTAGATGGTATTAAACAAGGTGGAGAAAATATAAATTTAGGAGAATTACCTAATAAAGGAGCCATTATACTAGAAGTAAAAATAGTTACCTTATTTCCAGAATATGTATATAAGCCAAAATCCGTGTTTAATAAAAATAATATTAGCTTGTACAGGGAACTAGTAAAAAAAATAGAAACATTTTCATTCCAATCATTTAGTGAGATTAATAATTTCTTTGATTATACTGAAAAGAGTGTAGACGGAGTTAAATTTATTTCTGAAGTAATAAAAAAAGAAGTAAATATAAAAAAAGAAAATAAAAGTATTTATGAAATATATACACCTTCAGAGGGAGAAAAAGCTATTTTATCAATAAGTGGATTATTAGAAAATACTAAATTTGATTGTTATCTGTTTGATGAAATAGAGAGAGGGTTGGGTAATAAATATATTTCAGATTACTTAATTCCTAAACTAGATAAATTACGGAATCAAAATAAATTAATAGTACTATCAACGCATAATGCTAACATTGCAACCAATACATTGCCTAGTCAGTGTATTTACTGTGATTATAAAGATGAGGAAAGTAATGGCTACTATTTTGGAAATATGTATTCTGGAGAACTTGTAGGTTCTTTAGATTCATCCGAAATTCTTAATTGGGAAGATAAAGCTTTAGATCATTTAGAAGGTAGCCAAAATATGTTCAATAGGAGGAAAAATTTATATGGAATTTAATAATAAAGTAGTTAGAGTAGAAATTTTTAGAGAAGAAGAGCAAGTGAGCTTAATATTTAACGAATTACGAGAACTTAAAATAAATTTAAGTGATAGTTCTGTTGAAGATATTAAAAATTTGTTTAATAGTATTTTTGATACTATTGTGGATGAAAAAGAACTAATTAGTCTGGAACTTAAAGACGAAAAAAATGATTTATTTCATGAAGTAGCAGAGGATATAATAGACCAACTAAATTCAGAAATTGAACAATCAAAATCCGATTTAATAAAAATTATTGATTTGAATTTTAAAACAAATTAAAAATATAGTTATTTAAACAACTGATTAACATAATTAGATATTATTAAAACTATTAATACTTTTTTGTTTTTTTTCATCTTAGCACCTGACTTTCATTTATTCCGACGTGGACAGGTGTTTTTTTGACTCGCAGAGCGCACACCTTACTCGTAAGGTATATTATGTTATACTTTCCTGAAATTTTTTTGAAAAAAGAATCTTTATAAGTCAAAGTTCAAGATACATGATTATATGTAATTTCATGTATCGAATTATATTACTTAGATAATGCGCCAATCTGTTAGTACAAAAAAAAGACAACGAGTTTTAATCGCTGTCTTTTTTTGTACTAACAATCAAACTATTTATTAATTAAATAAACTCAATACAGTTTGAATCGTACCATTTTCGATCAATATATAAATTCCTAAGCCAATAAACACTATAGGAACAAGGATTCGTTCATATTTTTCTAAGGTTTCGGAAACAAAAGAAATCTTGGCTAATTTGTAACTGATATAGCAAAGAACCGCAACAGAAATAGCAAATACGATTAGAGCGGTGACAATCTCTGAAAAAGATAACGAGGCAAAGTAAGGAATATAAATCCCTAAGTTATCGCCACCAGAAGCAATTGTTATTAAGGCAACGGTCCAAAAGAAGCGGTTTGTTCCTCTTGATTCAAGCTTTTCAACGACTTCCTCTTCTTCTTCCTCCTCTTCGCCAACCAATGCCACTCTGATTCCTAAGAAAATCGGAATTAGACCGAGAAGCCCAATGATCCAATCTTGCGGAATGAAATTCAGCACATATGCTGCAAATAAACTTACGGCTACTAAGATACCTGTTCCTAGATATTGACCCCAAAAAATCTGACGGAGCCCTTTTTTTGTATGACTTTGAGAAAAAATAATCAGCAAGATAAACAAATAATCAATGCTGGTAGAAATATAAACAGCGATAGCTGAAAAAATACTTTGTAACAAAATAACTTCCTCCAAACTAAGATTTCATAGATAGATTTTCTGATAACTTTAAAAAAACATGAATAGCGGAAAGGATGTCTTCATTCGCTAAAGAGTAATAAACTACTTTTCCATCTTGACGTGATTTTGCCATTCCATGTTTTTTTAAAAAACGTAAATGGTGTGACGTTGTAGCGACACTAGCATTAAGTATTTCTGCTAAATCACAGACACACATTTCCTTATAGGTTTCTAAAGCATAAAAAATTTTAATTCTAGAAGAATCGCTGAAACATTTACCTAACACAAGTAAATTTGAAAAATCTTTTTGATCCAATTTATTTTTTATTATAGTTACTTTTTCTTTATGTACGATAGTCACTTGGCAAACGTTTTCCATTCATCTCACCTCACATTCAAACGATTATTTGAATGAAGTATACCTATTTGATCACTCTTTTGTCAATCTATCTTAATTCCAATACACTATTATAAGCAATTTCGTGTATTTATATATGAATTTAGCAACTATATAAAGTTACACAGGAATTTGAATAAAAGGTAATAAATCTCAATAGAAAATACAAAAGAATAAAAAGGTCTTTATTAAGGTTTTAATTAAGGTCTTTTCGTGTTATGATTAACCAAATAATGAAAAGTGAGGTGCTTCGTATGTTGAAAATTTTAGATATAAAAACAAAATCCATCACAGAAGCCAAAAAAGAGTTCTCAAAAATTATCAAAGACACTCATGAAACTGGGGAACCCACCTTTATTTTTAACCACAATAAACCGGAAGCCGTTATTCTTAGTAACGAAGTGTATGAAAAATTAGTGAAAGAGTACAACGAATTAGAAAACAAACTATTTTATAGTCAGTTGAATGAGCGCGTAGCAGCTGGACCAGGCAAACTCATCCCCGCTAAAGATGTCATCGAATCCAATCCAGAGCATAACCCATTTACTGCTTTCTCCGATGAGGATCTATTTGATTAATGGCTGACGTGTATTTTTGGAAAGAAGCAGAAAAAGACTATAAAAAGTTGGACGGCACGTTAAAAAAATGGGTAAACGCTGCTGAAGAACGGTTAAGAATCCGAGGTTCTGAAATTGGCAAAGACCTTGGAAATACCAGCTATTCAAAACTAGCTGGTTTTAAAGAATTAAAGAACCAAAAACTTGGTATTCGTCTGATCTTCAAACCAACAAAAGACAATCAAATAGAAATTATTGAGATCGTGGCCATTGGTAAAAGAGAAGATGAAAAAGTATTTGTGACCGCAGAAAAAAGAAGAAAAAAATATTGGTAAAGTTAATATACTACTGAGTATGTCAATGATCTCGTGCACGTATATACGTAGTGAAAAGGATTCTACTGCTTATAAGCGGTAGAATCCTTTTTGGTCTTCACCATGATGTTGCCTCTATTTGTGCAGCTACATCGCTTAAATATATAAGGCTAAAGTAAAAAAACGAGAGAAAAGGCGGAAAAGTTTAAAATAAACTCTTCTATTTACGTTTACACGTCGACGTAAAAGTGATATATTTACTCTAAATCATACTAAACACTGTGAGGGATAATAGATGAGAAAAAGAACTTTTGGTGAGATTTTGCCTGAAATTAAAGAAGAAACATTGTCTAAAGAGAAAGTGGAGTTGAAACAAATTCGAATCGGGATAGAAGCTCATGAATATTTGAAGAACGAAGCTTTTAAAAGAGGTGTTTCCATGAAAAATTTGTTAGATGAGATTGTGAAAGAATATAAAGAAAAGAATCAGTAAGAGAAATGATAAATAAATTGAATAGATTTTTATAAGCAGATTATTTTCCTTTTTTTAATTAAACGCTATAATAAATGTGTGTTATTTACAAATTATGTATACATAATAATAAATAGAAACCTGACTATTGGCGTAGTCAGGAAAGGAAATCATCTTGTTTAAACTTTTGGTTGGCGCCAAAAATTTGTTCTTCTCTAAATCTTATTTTATTAGGATTTAAAACAAAAGTAAAGTATTAAACAGCGTGATCTCCTTTCTTGTTGCATGGTCATACAGGTAGTAAAGGAGTTTTTGTAATGTCTGACTTTAATTTTTATAAAGCAGATAAAGCTTATGGAGAACTTTATTTTCAATTTCCTAAAGTTTTACTCTACAGTGAAGAATACTCGAAATTATCAGATAGTGCTAAATTAGCGTATGTTATTTTTCGTGATCGGTTGCAATATTCCATTCAAAACCATTGGATTGACGAAGAAAATAATGTCTATTTTATCTTTACCAATAAAGAGTTGTGCGAATTGTTAAATAAATCAGAAAATACCGTAACAAAAATAAAAAAAGAGTTAGAGAAAGCTGGATTGCTGCTGCAACAAAAAATGGGGTTTGATCCAGTGAAAAAGAAAAACTTTCCTAATCGCCTATATTTAGCGGATTTGGAAGTCAATGCAACGGATATTTATCAATTGCAACAACGAGAAGAAATTCTATCTAATCAAGGAATCGCAAAAAATGCGGCTCGAGAAGAAGTAGTAGAAAAGCCGTTAAATCAAGGAACCGCAAATTTTGAGGGTCGTGAGAATAAGAGTGAAAGTCGATTAAACCAAGGAACCGTAAAAAATGAGGTAAATCTATATCAATCTATTTCTAAAGATATTAAAGAGAATAAAGATATCCAAAAACCAGATGAAAATACACTTATCCAACAAGCGTTCAATCCTGAGAAAAAAGATCAAGAGCAGGAACAGCAACTTATTGACGATTATATTGAAAAATATGCACTATATGAAGAATATGGAGAAGAGATAATTCATCATTTTAAAGCCTATAGTTTTAATGATTTTCAGACCTTTACACTTTACTGTGAAAAAGTCATGTATGCTAAAAAATCAGTAGAAGATGAGAGTGGTATTTACATCTCTATCTTGTCATCTAGTAAATACAGTCCGTTTATTCGGGAAGAATTAAAGCGAACTTTCACTCGCTGCGTGCAGCAATCCAGATTTGGGAAAACCAAAAATATTTCCAGCTACCTATTTATTTCTTTCAAAAATGTCTTTGAAGATTTCATGAGAAGCCAAGTAAGTAAATAAAGGGGACAGATCGATGAATTTAGGCCTTTATAAGGGATTTTGAGATGTATCTAAGGATAAAGTAAATAAAGAGTTTAAAATGCTTTAGAATCCGTTTTTGAGCTATTTAGAAAGGAGTATATGATGATAACTGTTTTATTGTTAGAAGTTAATAAACCTGATAAAGCTATTGTATATAATCCCAACACGAGAAAAGAGTTTAGCATTTCTGTAACACAGGAGCAATCAGACTATTACGAATTATTGCTAAATGAAACGGAAGAAGATATTTTTGTCATTTATAACGAAGAGGAGAACCAATTAAGTTACATTGACGACGAAAAGGAGTTGAGTTAATTGGTTAAACGTAGTAGGGAAGAAAAAAAGAAACAGATTGACGAACTGACAGATAAAATGAACCACGCTGTTAAACAGTTCCAAAACAATCCTCAAGATGAATTGGAATTATTAAACAGCATGACGAAATTCAAAAATTATTCCACTCGAAATGTCTTACTGATTCAATTACAGTATAAGGGAGCGTATGGCGTAGCTTCTTACAAAGAATTTCAAAAAATGGGTTACCAGGTACAAAAAGGCGAAAAATCTCTTTACCTTTTAGCACCAAAAATCGAAAAAACGTTCAAAAACGAAAAAGGTAATAAGAAATTAGTAAAGTATGCGAATGCAGAACAACAGGAAAAGATTGAAACTGGCCAAGTAAAAACAAAAAAAGAAATTGTTGGCTATCTAACTGTTCCTGTTTTTGACATTACCCAAACTAATTGTCCTGTTGAAGATTATCCCAAGCTATATCCCAATCGACCTGAAAATTTTGACTTCAACAATACCGAGATGGAATTTAAAGATTTAAGCAAAGCCTTGAGTGAGTATGCGAAAGAAAAAGAGGTAACTGTTAAGATTGGAAAAACGTCAAGTGCTGCAAAAGGATTTTATGCTCCTTTCGAGAACGAAATAGTACTGAAGGATAGTTTAAATGATACGGAAAGAACAAAAGTGTTGTTACATGAGTTAGCACATGCTGAAATGCATAATGTTCCTAAAATGAAAGAGAAAGATCATATGCTCCATGCAACGAATGTTTTAGAATACCAAGCGGAAATGACGGCTTATGTTGTCAGTAATACATTTGGTTTGAATTCTGAAGAGTATACGCAATCTTACTTAGCGAACTGGACAAGAAGAGATGTCGAGAAAGAAGTTTATATTAAATCTTTGGAAGAAGTAAAGGAAGTAGCAGCTAATATGATTGAGGAGATAACCGATAAATATAACGAGAAACTACAGTCAAAAGAGAAAACACAAGATGTCTTAAATGCAGAGAAACTAAATTTTTTATCGGATAGTAATGGGAAAAATCATTATATTTTTTTAAAAGATGAACCGTTAATTTGTACTGGAATTGAAGATTTGAATACTTCAAAATTCTTTACCGATTTCAATATTCGATTAGAAGACAAAGAGCAAAATAAATATTATTATTGTATCCGATCAGATAAAAATAGAAAAGAGATTGCTAAAGAGTGGTCTGGTACATTGACTGGAAAAGAATGGTTAAGTCAGGACATTAAAAATGAGGTTTTAAATCGTAAACCAAATTTAAACATTCAAAACAAAGTTCCAGAAGATACAGGTACTTTCAAAACTATTTCTGAATATACGCAACAGAAAAAAGTAAATCATTTAAATTTATAAAAAATAAGAGAACAGGATGCTAAAAATTCTGTTCCCTTATTTTTTTGACTTCAGGAGCAATAATATTTAATACTTTTTCTGTTTCTTCGATGCTCGAATCCCTCATATCAAAATAAGCTTCTAAAAGAGCTCCTTTTTGAATCAATCGATGTGTTCGTTCTTTTCTTAACCTTTCTGAATCTCTTTGCATTTGTCGTTGTAGTCGTCTGATTTCTTGTTCCTTTTTTTTGATATCTAAATTACTCATCGGGAACACCTAACTTTTCAATTAATTATGAATTTTGCAACTCGTGATTCAATCCAGTAGATTCGTTCTCGTCATTTACAGGGTCATTGTTTAGATCAGTAAATAAATGATCTGGCAAACTTTCAACAATTCTATTTACTACAGAATTTATGTCTTTTTTAGAAGAGAGCATTTCGTAATCTAGCTCTAGTGATTTAATTATTCGTTCTCCTAAGGATGTATGAATTTCTTTCTTTGCTTCTTCGACTTCTATTTTTAGTTTTTCAATTTGGTCCATTTTTGTTTGAATGCTTTTTAGTGAACTCATGTAATTAACCCCTTTCTTATTCAAAATAACCATAGCAAACAGTAAACAAATTGTAAAAGGATATGATTACTGCTAAAATGAAAATAAGTAAAGGGCGCACTTATACGACATTTTAAAAAATGTCGTATATTGCGAAAATTAAACTAGCGTTCTCTAGTTTAAACAATAAATTGCTGTGTGTAAAAAACTGCTCCGCAGTTTTAAAAATTCGCTACGCTCATGTAAAAAATAAAGAAAGGAAGATTCTCATAATGGCTATCTATCATTTTAATTGCAAAATCATATCTAGAGGAAAAGGACAATCAGCAATTGCTAGCGCTGCATACCGTAGTGGAGAAAAATTGTATAGTGAACGTTATGGAGAATCTAACTTTTATAGAAGGGAAGTTTCACCTGAAACTTTTATTTTAAAACCAAAACATGCTCCTGAATGGACTTTAGATCGAGAAAAGTTGTGGAACGAAGTAGAAGCCATTGAGAAATCAAGTCGCGCTCAATTAGCTAGAGAAATAAATGTCGCATTACCAATAGAACTTTCAAATGAAGAGCAAATTACTTTAATAAAAGACTATGTACAAACTAACTTTGTAGACGAAGGTATGGTAGCGGATGTTTCAATTCATAGAGATAATAAAAGTAATCCTCATTTTCATGTCATGTTAACTACTAGACCTTTTGAAAAAGATGGAGAATGGGGAAAAAAATCAAACACAATCTTTGTTAAAGATGAAGAAGGTAATCAAGTCTATACCAAAAACGGAAGTAGAAAAAATAGAAAAGTTCATATTAATGATTGGGATAATTCAGAAAAAATAAAAGAATGGAGAAAAAATTGGGCTAGTCTAACCAATCAGTATTTAAAAAAGAATGGATTCTCTCAACGTATTTCTGAAAAAAGTTATGCAGAATTAGGAGAAAAAAGAGTTCCTACTATTCATGAAGGATATGTTGCTAGGCAAATGGAGAAAAGAGGACAAGCCAGTGAACGTGCTGAAGCTAATCGCCAAATTAAAAAAGAAAATTATACTAGAGAAGAAACCCGAAAAGAAATGGTCGCTGAAAAAACAACAAACACTATCATTCCATTATTGTCACCAACAGAAAAAAAAGATTTAAAACGCTTAGCAAAAGACTTAAAAATATATATTAATTACGATAACTTAATAGATAAAGAGCGCATGGTAAACAATTGGAAAAATGCTGAAAAAGTAAATCAACTGATTAAACCTGGATCTTTTGACGAAACAATATTTGATAAAATAAATGAAACTCAAGACAACGTCCAAAGAGGAAAAGATATTTTAACTAAAGAGTCAATCCGAATTTTTGAGAGACATTATCCTACTTTTAAAAATGCAAAGTTTTCAGATTATGCCAAAATTAGTATAGGGCAAGAAACTTTATTGAAAGATAAAGTGTTAGACGAAAAGGAGTTGAAAGACATTTTATCGCATGCTCAAGATAATGAACTCAAGGACATGATGAGGACTATTACCAAGAAGCCGTATCTAAAAGATATCAAAACGTATCAAAAGGACTTCTACTTTGCTTCCAAAAAAATAGACCAGTTTCTTGACGAGAATCAAGTAGATAAAGAAACCGTTCATACTTTAGCAGCGGATAAAAAAGAAACCTTTAAACAATTAGATAGAACTCAAAAATTACGTTTCAATACGTTAAAAATTGCGGAAAAATATTACGAACAAACTATTCTCTCTAACTACCCGACAGCAAATATTCAGGATTTAAATGCTGTTCAGAAAGAAGCTGTCTCACAAATTCTGTCTTATTATGGAAGTACACTTTCTTACACTAAAATCACAGCGTTAGCACAAAAAGAAGTTGTCAGTAAATATTCTACTGTTGAACAAAGAATGGGACTTCAGCTGTTAGATAAAATAGAAAAAGGTAAGCTAACAGATGAGGACTTAAAATCTATTGCTGAGGATTATCACAAAAAAGAACTGTTTGAGACTGTCTCTAATCCTGAAACGAGAGGATTATTTCTTAAAGAAGTGGAAGAAAATGGGATTCCTTTACCTTCAAATTGGTCCAGCTACTCCAAGCCTAGCTTATTTGGAACGCTTGCTAATAGTTTAAAAGTATACGATAATTTAATTAAATCGAGCGAAGACAATGCGAGACGAGAAATGCAGCAGAAAAGTAAACGTAAAAAGAAAAGTAAATCTAGTCGATCCACAAAACCATCTACTCATAATCCGTCAAATGGACCAAAAATATAAGCGAAAAGGAGTTGAAAGAATGAAAGAACGGATCTATCTAAAGATGAGTGATTCGAATTATCAGAAGTTAATAAGAAGGGTAAATTATCTAGGTTCTACTAGAACAAACGTCATATTAATGAGTTTGTTTCTGTACCAGGATTCAGATCTAACAGAGGAGCAAGTCTACGATAACTTAACCGAAATTGATTTTGATACCGAACAGCACGAATTTTATTTTGAGATTAACAGTTATTTTTTAACTATTTTTAAGAATAAGCAACGCTATTTATTTAGTTTAGATGAGTATCTTGCAGCATTCCTTAATGCGTTACTGAATGAAGATGATGATACTTGTAAAGAGGCAGATACTAAACAACCTAAAATAAGACGTGTTTATCATATAGATGAATCATTAGAACAATGGCTAAGTAGCTTTTCAGAAGAAACCGGGATTGTTCAAACAACTTTATTAAATTATTCTTTTATGTATAGATTGCCTGACTATCAAAAAAGGAGTAACGAGAGTAATAAAGTAAAAAAAGGGCTATTTTTAACGCAACCTTCTTTAGATTATTTACAGAGTTTCGAAGATTATTCGGTTGCTGAAATTATAGAAAACCATATTAAAGCTTTAAAGGGAATAGCAGCGACGTAAGCAATCTGGAATTAAGAGAGAGTAGTAAGCACTATTCTTGATTCCAAATAGCTTTTTCCTTACACTTTATATATATAAAATGTATTTTTGTACATTTTTTATATATAAAGTTTTTTTGTGTTTAGGGAGGAGGTACCATGTTAGAGCGTTATAAAGAGGACATTAAAGTTCAGTACGAGAAAGAAGATAGCAAAGAAAAAAGAAATCAAAAACGAAATGAGGCTATTGAAGAGCACTTTAATGACCATTTTATTCTCGATAAGAAATTATTTAGTCACTATATTCAAAAGCACCACTTAGCTGATAAAGATCAAGCATTAACAGAGGAAATTAGGAGAATAGATTTTACAAAAGCCAATCCACGGAATAGTTTTTTTATAAATGAACTCGCTTTTGCAGGTGAGGCTATAACAGAAGGTTTTCTAGATTGTTTCAACATTGAACGCAGCAAAGCGCTTGAAAAATATAAAGCTCAATTACAGGTGATTGAAAGAAAAGAAAGTGGTAAAAAAGCAGCCTATTTTATTGGCACATTCGATAAAGACAAATTACTTAGACTATCTCCTTACCAGGAAAGAATGGATAAACTCGCTGAAATTGTCAAAGAGAAAGAACAACAACGATTAATCGACACTCGTCAAGAAGGTAAACAACAGAATAACGTTAAAAACATAGGATTGATCAGAAAAAGAGAGGAAGAAGAATAATGAAGTTAAAAAACAAACTAACGCAATTTACAGTAGGAGTTTCAGCATTAACAGCCTTAACGTATCCAACTGTTGCCTATGCAAGTGCAACTGAAGTTCAATCTCGCTTAACGGAAGCTGGGAATACTATCCAACAGCTGTTAACGGGGTTAATTGTTATTGTCGGAATCTGTGTGGCGCTATGGATCATTATCAAACGTATGCCTAGCGCTGATGATCCTCAAGAAAAAAGCGAGGTTTATAAAGCAGTTGGACGTGTTCTAGGATTAGTAGCCATAGGAGCTGCAATTGTTTGGGTTGTTCCATGGGTTTACAGTCTATTCCAATAATCACAGGAAAAAATAGAGTAAAGGGGTAACTAGATATGAATGAAACAAAGAAAAAAGACGAAAAGACTTTTTTCTTTCCTGAAAATGTTGAATCTTCATATGGAGTATTTTTAGGATTGTCTGTAAAAGAATTGCTGGTATATGTTTTACCAATGGTTATAGTCGGTCTTATTGTTCTCTTCTTGCCACCTCACACTTTCAAATTCATGCTTTTTAAGACCATTGTGGTAATTTTCTCTATTACGGTGTTATTAGCTGTCTTGTCTTCTAGACCAGTCTCATATCGCAATAATGTACGTTTAATGCCACACCTACAGATGAAATCAAAATATAAATCTCGCCAACACTTATTTTTTAAAAAAGCTATGAAAAAAAAGTGAAAAGGAGGTGCTTTTTTGAAACTATTTGGTTTAGCTGCGAAAGAAACTAAAGTCGAACAAGACTTAGAATTTACCTTCGTGCCGAAAAAAATCGGCAAAGGAAAACAAACGATTTTCGATATGAGTTTGATTCAATCGGTATATAGGGATTATTTAGTCACTAAGACAGGCTATTTAGTAGGGATTATTGAAATTTCTGGTGTGAACTTAGAGTTATTAAATGAAAGTGAACAAGCAGACGTTTTTGAGACGTACAATGCGTTTCTGATGACGACGTTAGGAGATGCTTCAGCAGAACAACAGCAGTACTTAGATATGACAATTCCAGTGGATTTTGAAGAATTTTTGTTGAGTTACAAAAAGAGATATTTGCAAGAAATCGAAAAAAAAGAGCCAAATCAAGCTCGAGCGATTTTGATCGCGTCCTATATTGACGATTTAGCCAGCAAAACTAGAACACAAGAAATGAGTACCAAGAAACACTTGCTCATTGTGCGGGAAAAAATTAAAGATAAAACCTTTACTTCATTAAATAAAAAAGTGACTGATTTAGATGAAAAAACCACACAGTATATCAATCGATTAGAAGATAGCTTTGATAGTTATGACATGCAAGCTAAGAAATTGCATAGTAATGAGATTTTAGCTGTGTTGAAAAACTTAATCAATTTTTCGGGACACTAAGAAAGGAGCTGCGTTTATGCGTCTATTTTCCAAGAAGGAAGTAGAAGAACAAGATGATACAGATGAATTTGGCGTTGATAAAAGTCAAGATATAAGTAATCTAGATGACTTTCTTGATAGTCAGTCTATTAATGGTGTTTATCCATTCAGTTGGGAAGAATTTCCAGATCATATTGAAAGTGGAGATAACTATATTAGAGTATTAGCGATTGTTGATTATCCAAAAGTGAAAAGTGGAAATTGGTTGGCCCCTTTAAAGCGAAAAAAAGGGAATATCACCATTGTTCAAGACTTTGAAAGTAGTAACGCGCGAAAGATGGTTGAGTATTACAACAATACGATAAAAAATAAAGAAGCTGAAAAAGTGGATACGTATGATCCTTTGAAAAAGAAAAAAATAGTCCAAGCTATTGAAACCGCTAATATGCAGTTGAATAAGTATCTTGATAGCGAAGTCACCTATCTTTACCAACATATGTATGTATTCTTGCAGGCTGAAAGTCTAGAAGAATTAAACGCCCTAACAGATAGTGTCAATAATACGTTATCCAAATTACAGTTGAAATCTATGAACCCAATTAAAGCACAATATCAAGCATTTTGGAGTGCAATGCCCATTGGAGAGAATCTTTTAAAAGATTATACCTTTAAACAATCGAATACAGAAGTAGCTAGTAGTGTCATTCCATTTGATGATGCAGAGATTTTAGACTTAAATCCTCATAGCGATATTGAAGGTATCAATAAAGATACGAATAGCTTAATTGCCATTGATTATATGGATAAACGCAATGTATTAAACCAAAATATGGTGGTCATCGGAACGAGTGGGGTAGGGAAAACCACTTATATGCAACAAAAGATTTTACGGTATATCGCTAAAGGGGTAAAAGTCTTTATTATCGATCCTGAAAATGAATATAGCGAAATTGTAGAACATTTTGGTGGCCAAGTCGTTCATTTAAGTAGTAACTCAGCGACTAAAATCAATCCTTTGGAGATATTTACAGAAGAATTGGACACTAGTCAAGAAGTAAACATAGATTTGTTGATCAAAGATAAAATTCAACGTGTAAAAGGCTTTTTCCAAGTTTTGAAACCCGATTTAACTCAAGTAGAAAAGAGTGTATTGGATTCTGTTTTACATGATTGTTATCGAAATAGTGGCGTTTTACATTACAAAAACATAAAGAGCATTCACCAAGATCAATGGCCTATCCTTTCAGACGTGTTCCAACAAATTGAACGGTTAAGAGATAGCAAAGAAGGAAAAGAGCGATATGAAATTATTAAAGACTTTTACTTTATTCTAGATAGCTACGTTAATGGATCAAATACCTTATTTAATGGTTTTACAAATATTGATATCAATACAAACTTGTTATCTTTTGATCTGAAGGCCTTACAGAATGATGAAGAAATTCAAGGAGCGGCATATTTGAATACCTTTAGTTTCTTGTGGGACGAAATTACGAAGAATAGAACAGAAAACATTAAATTGTTTGTAGATGAATTCCATTTTTTAACACAGAATCCTGACGCTTCAAGCTTTTTCTATCAAGCGTTCAAACGGTTTAGAAAATACAATGCTGGAGCAATCGCAGGCACTCAACAAATACAAGATGTGTTGGATGGAACGATGGGCAACGGGAAAAACGTTGGTGAAGCCATTATTGGAAATAGTTATACTAAATTATTTTTTGGGCTTGATCCGGGTAGTTTAGATGATATTGAAGACAAATTGCGAGTGAATTTTTCAAAAAAAGAACGGAAATTACTAGAGAAGAAAAAACAAGGTGAGGGGTTAATGATCAACGGATCCAAACGAGCCTTTATGAAGGTTACTCTAACGGAAGAAGAACTAAGACTAATTGATTTTGAACAATATCAAGAGAAATACCCAGAAGCTATCCCAGATTACGAAGAACGGATCAAAATGACCCCAATTGAACAAGAAGAAGCTCGTTCATTCCAGTTTTAAAGGAGGTAGTTGCATTGAACAAGCCATTTAAAATTTACAATTTTGAATTTGGCACTCTAACAGATGAAAAAAACACGGTCAAAATTGAAATGGAGAATAGTCAGTTTACGTACGATAATATTGACGAAATTAAAGAGTTACCAATAAAAAAAGACCCTCTATTTCTTGATTTTAAAGGGATTAAAGAATCCGAAACAACAGTCAGTTTTCTGTATGAAAAAGGGAGCGCGTTAAAGAACTTAAATGCGATAAAAAAGGAAACCTATCCTGTGAAAGTTTCTATTGTCGAAGAAATTTTAAAACAGGATATCCTTCAAAAATACAAACATACAGATTTATATATATCATTAAATCCAGCGACTCTCTATTACTATCCAATGAATACCGTCCGTTACACTTATGCAGCAAATCGTTTTATGCCTAGAGATATGCGGACCACTTTAGAACGGTATAAAGCTTGTATTGTAAGCATCTTAAGCGGCATTGCTTATGAGAAGTGTTTGAACACGCCTGAAGAGGTTCGCAAGATTGGTAATGATTTTATCAAAGAAATCTATCAGCAAAGAAATGTATCTGAATTATTGTCTCTTATCCAACAGAGCAATAACTTTTTGACCTATGATTATATTCGTTCCCAAACCAAAAGAGAACGAAAAATACGTCAAAAATCACTAGTCACTTTAGCAGGAATCAGTATTGTGTTTCTTAGTATAAGTAGCTTGTTACTTGTGAAACAATTAAATCAAGAAGAAGCCCTAGCTTCACAGTATGAAGCGCAATTAGAACAAAAAGATACGCTTCTTTTAGCCAATGAAGAATTTGAAAAAGGGAATTATGATGAAGCTATCCAACTTTATCAAGAAGGGGATTACGAGGACGCTCAGTTATCAGAAAAACTTATTAGCAAGGAACAGTACCAAAAAGCCATAGACGTCCATAATGGATCTCTAGAAGCTATTATTCAACGTCTCTATGAGACCAAAGAGCAACAAATCCTTGTGGACTTGAACAGTGATTTTTTAGACGAAAGTGGAAAATCGAAGCTTGAAGAGGAGAAAGGAATTGTACAAGGCGATACGAACGCTATGGTGAACACGCTCAATTTCTTAACCGAAGAAAGTACTGGAATTCGTTTAGCCAGAAAATTCATTGATTTGAATGACGTTAATAATGCTCAAAAAGTATTGGATAAGTATCCTGAAAATGAAAATCTTCAAAAACTCCTAGGTATTGGGAAACAGATTCAAGAAAAAACTAAACAAATGAATGATAGCGATGATGAAAAACAAAAAGAAACCCTTCAAAAAGAAGTCGATGATTTGAAAGAGCAGTTGGGAGAGTTTAAAGGGTAAAGGAGTGATCTTTTGCAGGTTTTAAAAGCTAGATCTATGAAAAAGTTCTTTTCGTTTATTCTACTACTTGTAGTCATTATGGTTGTCCTCTTCGTAATGTTCTTTAGTTTATTTCAGCAACAAGAAAATAGCAGCACAGGTACTTACGGAGCAGGTCAAGTGCCACAAGCTGTTTTGCAGTATAAACCAGCTATAGAGGTTGAACTTAAAAAACACGGAATGGAAGAGCATATCCATGTTCTTTTGGCCATTACAACGCAAGAAAGTGGCGGTACAGCTTCTTTAGATGTTATGCAAGCAAGCGAGAGTTTAGGACTTGCACCAAATACGATTCAAGACCCCTTATATTCCATTGAAGTAGGAGTAAATTACTTTGTGAATGTTGTGAACCAAGCTAATAAAGCAGGGGTTGATATGGATACGGCTATTCAAGCTTATAACATGGGCAATGGTTTCATAAATTTTGTTGCTGAAAATGGCGGTAAGTATTCTCAAAAACTGGCACAACAATTTTCAAACAATATGAAAACTAAGTTAGGTTGGGCAGTCTATGGAGATCCGAAATACGTAGATCATGTAAAAAGGTATATGGGTTCTTCTAACGAAGAAACAGTTGAAGTAACAGGAGAACTAGCCGATTTTCAAAAACAATTTGAACAATTCCAGGGTATGCCCTATGTCTTTGGTGGTTCAAGTCCAGCTACGTCCTTTGATTGTAGTGGCTTGTGGTATTTCTTGTTTAATCAAAATGGGATAAACGTACCAAGAACTGCACAACAACAATATGATTATTCCCAAAAAATCACTACAGATGAATTAAAGCCAGGTGATTTTGTGTTTTTCCATAGTACTTATGATACCGCTAATTACATTACTCATTTAGGAATGTATATGGGAAATGGAATGATGTTTCATGCAGGCGACCCTTTGCAATACACCAGTATTGAAACACCTTACTGGCAAGAACATCTTGCAGGATTTGGTAGAATGGTTGACTTTAAAGCAGAATAGAGGAAATGAATATGAAAACAAAGATCATTATGATGGTTGAATCAGTCTTGCTTCTTTTAGCGATTATCTCTATCTATGGTCTTTATCAAGATAATCAGCAAAAGGGAACTGATCTTCAAACCAATCAAGAAGAAATCGCACACTTAGAAGAACAGCTGAATGTACAAAACAGCGGAAATAATACTGCTGATATAGCTAAAAAAACGAAATTTGTTAATAGCGCGTTTGCGTATTACTTAAATTATAATACCGACAATTACCAATCTCGTTTTGAAGATATGGAAAATTATTTTTCGCCTAGCACTATTGAACAACTAAGTGGCGCAGGCAGAACAGAAGCTCCAACCATTTCTATTAACAGCAGTACTCAAAACTATAAAACCTATGTGAATCCATTAGAAGATAATTCGTTTGTATTTGTCACAGATATTCATTACCAAGTAGAAGATAACGAATCTACTGTATTTAAAAATGTTTACTTAATCCATCTAAGCGAAGAAAAAGGACAGTACTTAATCGATCAAGTAGACGTCTTTAGTGGAACACCAACAAATAGCTAACCAGGAATGAGGAGACTAGATATGAACGATAAGAGCAAGATGAAAGGGATTCTTAAAAAAGTTTTGTGGATAGTCCTTACTTTTGTCTTTTTAGAAGCTTTATTGATTGCAGCACTTGAAGTCATTTACACTCTCTCAGAGTATAAATTAGCAATCAATACTGAAGTTATAGGAACTCATTTGAAAGAGACGTTTACCCATTTAGGAGATTATATTCAAACAAATTGGGCACAAAAAAATCCCTTCTTTATTCTAGGAACGGGTGTAGTGTTCATTTATTCCGTTTTTACTCATATGGGAAAGGTAAAAAAAGAGGGTTGGGATACCGAAGAAAGCAATGCTTATCATGGATCAGCACGTTGGGGTAGACCACAAGAAGTGGTGGATAATCAGAACTTTACTAAAAAAAGTAAAAAGCAAGTTCAGAGTGAATTTCAAAAATCGCTAGAAAGGTAGGTTTTCTGTATGACAGGCACTATTTTAGGGAAATTAAAAAGCGACTACATTATTCAACCAACAGAAAGCAAGCCAAACCGTAATATTATGGTGGTCGGCGGACCAGGTTCTTACAAAACACAAGGTTTCGTGATTACTAACGTATTGAACGAAACTAAAAATAGCATTGTGGTAACCGATCCTAAAGGCGAAGTTTACGAAAATACCGCAGATTTTAAAGAACGACAAGGCTATGACGTCCATGTGTTGAACTTTAGTAAAATGGAACATTCTGATCGTTATAATCCCATTGATTATGTTAATAGTGATGTCAATGCAACAAATGTAGCCACAAAAATCGTGGATAGCTCCAATAAAGATGGGAAAAAAGACGTTTGGTACTACTCGCAAAGGTCTTTACTGTCCGCGTTAATTCTTTATGTAAAATACGAATTAGAACCCAAAAATCGGAATATGGCAGGACTGGTTAATTTCTTGCAAGAAAAAAACGAATCCGATTCAGATGACGAAGAAAGTGATCTAGACAAAGCTTTTTCAGCTCTTGAACTAAATCACCCAGCACGGAAATTATATGAATTAGGTTATAAAAAATCTCGTGGGGATATGAAAGGCTCCATTATTGTTTCCTTGCTGACGTCTATTTCAGACTATATTAATAATACAGTGGCCGAATTTACGAGCTTTAGTGACTTTAACTTACAAGATATAGGCAAAAAGAAAACAATGCTTTATGTCATTATTCCAGTTATGGATACCAGTTGGGAAGGCCTAACCAACATTTTCTTTTCTCAACTGTTTGATCAGTTATATGAATTAGCTTCTAATCACCACTCGAAATTGCCTGTACCCGTCAATTTCATCTTAGATGAGTTTGTTAACTTAGGAAAATTTACGAATTATGAAGAGTTTTTGGCCACTTGTCGTGGTTATGGCATTGGAGTATCAACAATTATTCAAACTCTTACACAATTACAAGATAAGTACAATAAAGAGAAAGCTGAAAGTATTTTAGGGAACTGTTCGATTCAAATTTGTATGAACGCTGCGAATAACACTACAGCCAAATATTTTTCCGATTTACTAGGTAAGGCGACTGTTAAGGTAGCCACAAGTAACAAGAGTGCTTCAAAAAACTCTAAACAAGAGGGGAGCAGTACCAGTCATTCAGACAATGAGTCGTACACCGCTCGTGATTTAATGACCGCAGGCGAAGTAAAAAGTATGGCAGATGATACAGAGCTAATTATCTTTGCAAACCGGCCACCCATGAAGGTTAAAAAAGCCTATCAATTCGAACTATTTCCAAAGCCTGAACGATTGCTAAATCAAACTGAATATGAAAAAAATACAAATCCTGCACAGATTGAACGTTTAAACGAAAAGCAGGCTGAATTTGAACGTGAGCACATAGAACGAGAAGAAAATAAAAAGAATAGATTAGCTGAAAAAGCCAAAGAAAAAGAAGAAAAAGAGCAAGCAGAAAAAGAAAGACGGAAACAAGAAGCAATGGAACAAACAATGGCAGAATTTAGCGACGGAGAAAGTGATCTTTCAGCATTTGAAGAATGAAAGGAGTGATTAATATATGCCTAGTTTCGACAATATTGGCGATAAAATTACAGAGGTATTTGTAGACTGGTTAAAAGATTTAATTAACCTCTTTATTGAATTTCTACAAAATTCCTTATTTAATTATGATGGTTTAGCAGGATACGCGTTAGACGCTTATAATTTATTTGTCTTCTTTGGCGGTATTCTACTTGTATCCGTTTGTTTAGGAAAAGTTATTACTCAACTTTTATCGGAATCAGAGGGAAGCGAAGAAGCGAATATCTGGTGGACAATTGTCAGATCAGTTAAAGCGAGTGCTTTACTTGTCATTATGCCTTTAGTTATTTCATTAACTATGAATTATATTGTACAGCCAATAGGAAATTACTTTATTGGAAATATGGGTGAACTGACGACAAGTAGTTTAGTTAATACTTTACAAGCTGACAGTTTACCTGACGTTTTTAGTGCAGGTATTAGCCAAGTTGTTATTTGGCTTTTTATATTTGTTGTTATAGGTTTTTTCGTCATAAAACTGTTTATTGAACAAGCTCAACTCCTCATAGATGAAATTTTATCACCTCTATGCGCTATATCTGTTGTAACAGAAAATTATAATTTTATGGAGAATTGGTGGCGAGATATTTTATCTCATACCGTTACAATCATTGTGTTAACATTGTCCATGTTACTCTTTACAGAGGCAATCACTATGCAAACAGATACGGTTTGGGGTAAATTACCAGCCTTAATCGGTAGCGGTGCATTAGTCATTAGTGGTCCATCTATTGTGAAAAGTATTTGGTATTCAAGTGGAGCAGGTCGAGCAGGTTCAGGGATGGCAAGAGCCGTAGTTCACCGCATGTTACGTTAAAAAGGAGAGGAAATACTATGAAGAAAGTTTTATTTATTTTACTTACTCTAATAGCATTAATTACTTTAGAAGGGTGCGGTACAGACATTCAAAGTGATTTACAATCAAAAGAATGGAATGTTGTTTCAACCAATGGCGAAGCTTATACTGCTCAATTTGGAGAAGAAACTGTTACTTTTGAAATGTTAGGATTCCAACTTGGATATACTTATAAAATTGTAGATAACGTAATTACTTTTCAAGAAAATGGTGAAGAAGAATCATTTTCTTTCGAAGTAACAGAAAATGAAGATGATTATCAATTGAAAGCAGCTAATGAAGATGTTAAGAAAGAAAATGGAGATTTAACTCTTTCGCCACGAGTAAATAAATAAGCATTGAGAAGGGAGTGAGTTGATGGGCAATACAGTTATCTTAGCGGAAAAACCAAGCCAAGCAAAAGCTTATACAGACGCTTTTGCTAAAGTAGAGAAAAAAGACGGTTATTACAATGTAACAGATAACGATCTGCCAAACGCAACCATTACTTATGGTTACGGACATTTAGTATCTTTGTATGAACCTGAGAAATATAATTCTGATTGGAAAAAGTGGCAACTAGATATGCTGCCTATTTTCCCTGAACATTATCAATTTCAAGTTTCTAAGGGAAAATCAAAACAATACAAAATTGTAAAGGGATTGCTAGATAAGGCTGATAAGATCATTATCGCAACGGACAGTGATCGTGAGGGCGAAGCAATTGCTCGTTTGATTATCAATCTATCCGGGAACAGCCATAAGATAATTCAAAGACTTTGGATCAATTCCCTAGAAACAATTGAAATTAAAAAAGGTTTTCAGCACTTAAAAGATGGGGCAGACTTTTATTCTACCTATAAAGAAGCAGAAACAAGACAAATTGCCGATTGGTTGGTAGGGATAAATCTTTCTCGTTTGTACACCTTATACATGCAACGAAATGGCTTAAAAGGCGTTTTTAGTATTGGCCGTGTCCAGACACCAACCCTTTATTTGATCTACCAACGAAACCAAGAAATAAAGAGCTTTGTGAGCAAACCATTTTATGAATTATATGCTACATTTACTGATCAAAATAGAGAATATCAAGGAAAGTATAGAGAACGATTTGATACTGTAGAGGAATTACAGCAATTTAAAGAAAATCATGAATTGACTAAAGACGTTACTGGTGTGATAGAAGATGTAAAAGTCGAAGAAAAGAAAACCTATGCACCAAAATTGTTTAGCTTATCAGACCTGCAAGCAGCAGCCAATAAAAAATACGGCTATGGAGCTTCAGAATCTTTAGCTATCGTTCAAAAACTTTACGAAAAGAAATATCTCTCTTATCCCAGAACCGACACGAATTATATTGGAACACCAGAATTTAATTACTTAAAAGATCACTTAACTTACTACTTAGATTTAGTAGGAGAAGCGATTAGACATCCGCAATTGAGTGAAAATAAACGCTATGTAAATGGGGAAAAGGTCCAAGAACATTTTGCTATTATTCCAACAAAGACACTCCCGAAATTAGAAAGTTTATCCGAAAAAGAACGGAATATTTATCAACTCGTTTTATATCGGACATTAGCCATTTTTGAAGAGCCTTATGTTTATAACGAAACAACCATTATAACAAAAGCAAATGACGTTTTATTCAAAACCACTGGTAAAGTAGAGAAAAATTTAGGGTGGAAACAATTATATAAAATAACAAGCAAAGAAAGTAAGGACAGCGAAAGTGAACAATTTTTACCCTCAGTTGAAGCTGGAGAACTCTTTCGAACAGACCAATTTCATAAAAAAGGTGAAACAAAACCACCAAGTTACTATACAGAAGGTACTCTCATCACGGCTATGAAAAACGTAGGGCGAACCATTGAAGATGAAGATAACAAGGACATACTAAAAGATACTGAGGGGATTGGAACAGAAGCCACCAGAGCCAATATCATTGAAACGCTAAAAAAACAAGAATATATCAAAACTCAAAAAAATAAGATTTATGTTACGCAAAAAGGTACGACTCTTTGCGAAGTTATTCAAAATGACGAAATAGCGAATTCTGAAATGACTGCTAAGTGGGAGAAATACCTCAAAAATATTCGGCATGGACAAGGTACACAAGAAGCTTTCTTAAAGAGTATTCAAAATTTTATTACTCACTTGGCCGAAAAAGTTCCTGAAACTTTCGAGCATAGCCATATCAAAGAACAGGCTAAAAAGATTGATCAAAATGACGCCATAGGAAAGTGTCCTTCATGCAATAGTAACATTATTGATAAAGGAAAATTTTATGGTTGTACTGGGTATAGTAATGGCTGTAAGTTTTCTCTTCCTAAAAAATGGAGTAGTAAAACATTGACTAAGACAAATATAAAAGATCTTTTATCGAAAAAAGAGACAAGTTTGATAAAAGGATTTAAAAGCAAAAAAGGGTATATCTTTAATGCGAAATTGAAAATACACAATAACAAACTAGAATTTGATTTCTCAGACAGTAAATAAGAAAACAAGGGCACTACAATTCGTTATAAAGTTGTAGTGTCCTTGTTTAGATTAATTTTAATCATTTTAATAAAAAGAGCAGGAATTCCAAATGTATTATGAAATTCCTGCTCTTTTAACTATATATAATATTTTCAAAAGCAATTCTAATACGATTTCAAATTTCAAACTGGGTAACTATAGGCAAAACGTGCCCAAAACATTTTAAAAATTAGTTTTTATCATTACGTGGTTGTTCATTTGCTTTTTTTAATTCTATTTGTAGGGCAACAATGGCATTTTCGATAATGTCTTGTTGAGTTGCTTGAATCTGTAGTTCTGTTTTCAGATATTCTTGGATTTCTTCAACCACCATTAAAATACCGTAATTGATTGAAACATGTACGTCTGATGACATATTATTCACCTCCTCCTTGTTACACTTATAAAAACGAAAAGAAAAGAAAAACTGTTACTCTAATTCAAAAAAATACAAAAAAAAATAACACAAAATGGAAAGCTTTTTTCAAAAGCTAATATAGGAAGTGCATTTTTTCGTTTTGTGCCATCAGGCGCCCTAAACAATCCGACTGAAGTCGGATTAGGGCTTTATCGTATCAGACTGTTCTTAGCGGTAAGTAAGCGCGCGGGAGCCCTCCTTTCAGTCCCACACGTTCCTATCCGAGAACAGAAAAAGAAGTCAAGAACCGCAAAAAGTTTTTTTCTTTCTTTTCATGTTATTCCATTTCAGAAAAAAACTTTTTGTCTAAAGAGCCACTAACTGCTAAAGCAGAAAGTGGCTCTATTTTTCTTGACTTCTTTTTAACTTCACGATCACTGGATAGCCAACAAAACGGAAAAAATTCAGCTTTTAGCTCCGCAAGGTGATGGCACAAAAGAAAAAACAAAAATACGAAAGACAAAGGAGAAAACCAAAATGACTAAAAAAACAGAAATCGAAACCCTTAACGTATATTTAAAT
Organism: Desemzia sp. RIT 804; assembly: GCF_016892605.1. Classification (GTDB taxonomy): domain Bacteria; phylum Bacillota; class Bacilli; order Lactobacillales; family Carnobacteriaceae; genus Desemzia. The sequence goes on along the minus strand of NZ_JAFEMV010000001.1, from coordinate 825,390 downwards.
AATGAGTTCGTAGGAAAAATTGAAAATGATATAGAAATCATTGCACAACTTGTAGCAAGTGCTACCCCTTACGACAACTATAAGATTGTAGACTTCTTTGATGAATTAGTTTTATCCACGATTGGTTGCTTTTTAGATACGGTAAAAGATAGGGCTTTTAGAAATAGATTAATGAATGTACTCGTTCCTTTACAAATGGGCGGTGAAGAGATTGAACCAGTTAAGTACTTGAAATAAGACTATATTTTATCATCCAGAGCAAGAGCTGAATTTATCGTTTTGATTAAATAAAAAAGGAGTTAAAAATGGTAGAACAAATCCAAAGTATAGTAACTGAAATCGTTAGAATAAAACAGGTTGTAATAGAAAGACCTATTGAATACCAAGGAAGAATTTCTTCAACTAAATTAGCTGCTCAAATCGGAATGGCAGAAATTGGAGATGAAGCACAAGAAGTTTTCCTTCTAGTCGTTCTAAATACACAAAATGAAATAAACGCTATTCATCGAGTCTTTCAAGGGAGTTTGAATTCAAGTGTTGCACAACCTAGAGAAATATTTAGAAGTGCTATATTGAATAATGGAGATAAAATCATGCTTTATCATAATCATCCTAGTGGAAATTTAGAACCCTCACAAGCTGATTTATATTTTACTGCAAGAATAGTAGAGGCAGGGATTATATTAGGAATAGAAGTTTTGGACCATATCATAGTTAGTGATAGACATTGGTTTTCTTTTAAAGATTTTGGTTTTTTTGAGGAAATATGAGAACGATTATTTGAGGAAGGCCCTGAGATCGAAGGAACTATTTTTATAAATGGGATAAGCTACTAAGTAACAGATAATAATAAGACGGAGATGTCTTAATAGGAATAAAAACTTTCTCCTTATTTTTGACTTATAATGATAAATTGATAGCTATTACAGTATAATAAAATAAAGTTCCTTAAATAATAAAGATAAAGGGAGATAAAAAACAATGACCAATCAAACAGAGCACGATGAACGTTACTTTGAATTATTAGAAAAAGATAATACAAGCCCTACTGATGTGGAGCGGAAGTCTCTATTTTATATTCTTGCAAATGCCGATATTTTCAGCAAGGTCGATTATATCTATGATTTCAATACTCATTGGATTAAGACAGATTGCTTTGAAAAGACCGATTTTAGTAGCACTAGTAAGAAAATGATTGACCTTGCATTCAATTTATACAATGGTAATCCATCACCAGACCCGCTTAGAATATTTAGTGGACTTGATGATGATAACTTCCAAATCTGCTTAAACGCTATTTTAATACGTTTCAGCCGATTTGACACACTTGAAAAATAGGGCTGCTTCTTTGTAATTGAAAGGTATAAATAATAGATTTCACTCAAGAGTGGTTTAGAAAAAAGATATTAGATATTTATCTGACGAATTTACAATTTAAGTGCAACAACAATAATAAAATAAAAAAAGATCCATAGTTTTCCTATAAAATAGATGTACCAACCAACTATTAGAAGGAGAAAGCTATGAATCCATACACACATCTTACCATGAATGAGCGAGAAACAATATTCCTAATGTATGAACAAGGCGAAACTATCGGGCATATATCCGAGACCCTGGACCGTTCTAAATCGACTATCTCAAGAGAATTACATCGTAATTCAAACAAGGATGGCAGTTATTCACCGTCAACTGCTCATGGAGAGTATAAACGTAGAAAACAACTATGTGGCAGACATCGCACGCTAGATAAAGACTCTATTTTCCAGTTGGTCAAACGACTATTTCTCAACGAACAATGGTCTCCAGAACAAATTTCTGGTCGTTTGAACCTTGAAAATGCCAAAAATAAAATCAGTTATAATACTATCTATCGTGCAATTTATCGTGGCGACTTCGATGAGCCTGGTTTATCAACCGGTAATCGAGGCGCTATCCGTAAATTAAGACACAGAGGTAAAACACGCCATTCTAAAAATCGCGTAGAGAGAAGAGGAAAGATCCCTATCTCCAATACGATTCATGAACGACCAGATAGCGCTAATGAACGAACTGAGATTGGTCATTGGGAAGCAGATACAGTTGCAGGTCAAACTGGTAAAGCGTGCTTAGTAACGCTAGTTGATAGAAAATCTAGGTTATTACTAATCGGTAAATCTGAGAAGAAAGCTTCTAATCCGGTAGTTGACCAAATGATTAAATTACTACAAGGTATTGATTCTAATTTTTGTAAAACCATTACACCTGACCGTGGTAAAGAATTCAGTCAACACGCCCGATTGACTAAGGAATTAAATAATACGCAAATTTATTTTCCAGATCCTCATGCCCCTTGGCAAAGAGGATCTAATGAGAATACAAATGGACTCCTTAGAGAGTACTCACCGAAAGGTGTTGATTTGACAGATGCAACTGATGAAGAGATACAAGGTTGGGCAACGAAATTAAATACACGTCCCAAAAAATGTTTGAATTGGAAAACACCTTATGAAATCTTTTATAAAACTGTGTTGCACTTAATTTGATAATTTAAGACAAAGAAGTGTATACTTAGTTGGGTAAATAAATTCTATTTACGATAAACATTGACCTTTGGAGGTAATACGAATGAAATACGTTATAGTAGGAACTTCGCATGCTGGTTTTGAAGCTGTGCAAACTCTATTGAAAAAAGACTCAGATGCAGAAATCGTTGTATTTGAAGCTGGATCAACCGCTTCTTTCTTATCATGTGGTATTCAGTCCTATCTAGAAGACATTTCAAAATCTTTGGATGAATTACACTACGCAAATGAAGCATCATATAAAGAACAAGGCGTTGATATCCGCATGAACACAAGTGTGATTGCCATCAACCCAGACACAAAAGAAATTACAACACGCACTACTGACGGTGTGGAAGCTACAGAAAGTTACGACAAACTATTGCTTTCTCCAGGTGGTGTACCAGGTACAATCCCGAATGTAGATGACCAACACGAAAACATCTTCTACTTACGTGGTAGAAACTGGGCAGATAAAGTGAAAAATCGTATGTCTTCAGCTAAAAAAGCTGTAGTTGTTGGTGCTGGTTACATCGGTATCGAAGCAGCAATTGCTTACGCACAAGCTGGCATCGACGTAACAGTTGTCGACTTTGTTGATTCAATCTTACCAACTTACCTTGACAGTGAATTCACTAGTCTTCTAACAAAACATATGGAAGAAAAAGGTATGAAGATTAAAACTGGCGAAGGTGTGAAAGAATTTAAAGTCAACGAAAACAACGAAGTAACTGCTGTTGTCACTGACAAAGGCATTTACGAAGCAGATACAGTTATTATCAGTGTTGGGGTTCGTCCAAACACACAATGGTTGAAAGACACTTTAACCCTTGATGGTCGCGGCTTTGTTGAAGTCAACGAACACATGGAAACTTCAGTTAAAGATGTTTACGCTGCAGGTGATGCAACTGCTATTCCTTTTGCACCTACAAACGACAAAGCTTACATTGCTTTAGCAACTAACGCTCGTCGCCAAGGTGTCATCATGGCTCGTCACGCAAGTGGTGATGCAGACGCTAAAATTGGTCGCGTAAACGGTACATCAGGTCTTGCTGTATTTGACTACAAATTCGCTACTACTGGTATCAAGGATGCTAACGCAAACTCTTACCAAGGAAATGTGAAATCTGTTTACAAAGAAGACTTAATCCGTCCTTCATTTATGCATGACGAAGAAAAAGTTTTAATGAAGCTTCATTACGATGCAGATAACGGTCGTATATTAGGTGCTCAATTAATGTCAACTTATGACATTCTTCAAGCTATTAATGCTGTATCTGTTGCGATTGAAGCTGAATGGACTGTAGACCAATTAGCGCAAGCTGATTTCTTCTTCCAACCAGAATTCAGCCGTCCTTGGAACTTCTTAAATGTCTTAGCGCAAGAAGCTCAAGGTCAACCATACGGCGCAGACACAATGCTTTTCTAATCCAAACGAAAGCCACTTTTTCACTACAGATATATAACATTCTTTATAACAAATAAAAGACAGGCGGTAGACTCTCATTTAATCTACTCGCCTGTCTTTTTCTTCTATTATGTAGCTCACGATATCCGGTTCCAAAGGTCAAACTCTTCCAACACTTCCCAAAATACGCCAATTACTTAGCAGTACTTGTTCGGCTTTTGCTCCAGCGCGCCGAGTCTTAGCGACTTTTGTCACACCTCTAATTTTTACTCTAACCAACCATCAACTGTTTCACGATTGGCTTCAATCCAATTATCTGCTGCTTCTTCTGGTTCTACATCTGTCGCTAATTCTTCCATAACAGAAGACATATCTTCAACTTCCCAGTAGAAGTTATCAATAATCTTATAGGCTTCTGGATTATCTTCCTTTAGCCCTTCTCTTGCGTATGAATGAATTTCCTCGTAGCCACCAAAGACATTTTCTGGATCGTCAAGCATCTTAAGATCATAATCCATGAACATCCAATGCGGCTTCCAACCAACCACAACTATATCCTCTTCATTATTGATAGCCTGATCTAATTCAGCAATCATAGCACCTGTTGAACTCACAGAAACCTCCCAATCGGATAGATTGTCATACTCCTTAACAGCATTTTGGGCACTGTTGGTAACACCTGCCCCTGGTTCAATTGCTGTAATAGTTGAATCATTTTCATCCGTGAGGTCGGTAATCGAATTGATATCTTCCATATATGTTGGAACAGTTAATGCTGAAATAGCACCTTCTAGGTTAGCCCCTAAATCAACCATCGAGTCACCATATTTCTCTGCATAGGCCTGGTGCGTTGTAGGCACCCAACCGCCGACCATAGCATCCAACTGCCCTTCTGCAACCGAACTAAACATGATGGCCGGGTCTACTGTTGTAATTTGTACGTTGAACCCTGCTTCTTTTAGAACCTGTGCCAGGACATTTGTTGAAGCTATTTCAGACTCCCAATTCACAGTTGCTAGAGTCACTGTTTGGCCACCAGAATCAGCACCTACAGTCGTTTTATACGAATCTTCACTGCCAAAGGTAAATAATAGCCCTATAACTGTTGCTACTAATAAACTCATTTTCTTAAACATTTTTACACGTCCCAAAAAATGTTTGAATTGGAAAACACCTTATGAAATCTTTTATAAAACTGTGTTGCACTTAATTTGACAATTTAAGCTACAGAAATCGAAAAGATATAAAAATAAGAGCTACTTTCAAAGTGGCTCTTATTTTTTTTATATCTTATTAGCTATACGCTGAAAAAATTATATTGATTTTCCAGATTTTGTGAGTGAAGTAGTAAATAAAACTATTCTAAAAAATTGGGCGTCACACATTATCGTATTGCTAAACGATGTATTTATGCAAACGCGAGTTCGTTATTTCTTTACATATCGAACACACGTTCGTATAATAGGGTTAAAAGAGAACAAGAAGGTGTTTAAATTGGAGAATAAATTGAAAGAGAAAAATAGACTAATCAATCCAAATACCACAGGTTATAGAGATAGGAAAATGGCTAAGTGGCAAGGTTTGATACTGTCGGAGCATAGTGAACTCATAAAAGAAGAAAAACGTAAGCGTGGAAAAGTAATTATAAAAAAAGAGAAACAAACTGTAGAAGTTATCTATCACTTAATAGATAACTCTTATAGTCAAAAAAAAGTAATAGCCATTCAATTAGACTGCTTATTTAATGGTAGATATGAAGATGATATCGTAGGCGTCGTTGCTGGTTACTATGAGAATTACGTTTATATACAAACGAGAGAATCAGGAATTGTAGTGTGTGAGTTAGATTTGATACGCAACGTGGAAGAATATGATTGGACTAAATGGTTTAGAGTATAAAATGAGGAATGAAGTGGGGTGCATGAATCATGATCAAGATGGACTATACCTACCAACCAAGGCGCGATATTCTGTGCATTGACGTTAAGTCTTTTTTTGCTTCAGTGGAATCAGTTAAGCGGAAAATACATCCTTTAGACTCCTATATAGTCGTCATGAGCAATCCCGATTTAGAAGGAGGGTTAGTTTTAGCTGCTTCGCCACGAGTCAAAAAAGAATACGGCATCCGGACCGGTTCAAGACGTTTTGAAATACCAAAAAACTCAAAAATCCAAATTGTTGAGCCTCGTATGGCTTTATATATAAAAGTTAATCGGATGATTAACCAGATTTTTCAAGAGTTTGTAGCTGAAGAAGACATACATATTTATAGTATTGACGAAAGTTTTTTAGACGTGACCAAATCACACGCACTGTACGGATCAACAAAAGAAATAGCGCGAAAAATACAATTCACTATTTTTCAGCGGTTAAAACTAGTGACGGCGATTGGAATTGGTGATAATCCCTTACTAGCCAAGTTAGCGTTAGATAATGAAGCGAAAAAAAATAAGTCGCAAATAGCGGTTTGGCATTATGAAGATGTTTCAGAAAAGGTTTGGAACATTCACCCAATAACAGAAATGTGGGGAATTGGAAAAAATACAGCAAGTAATCTTTATCAATTAGGGATAGATTCTGTTTATAGACTCTCTCAGTATGATGTGAAAGCTTTGAAACGAATTCATGGTGTTGTTGGAGAGCAGCTCTTTTATCACGCTCATGGAATAGATCATAGTATTATTTCTGAAAAATATATTCCAAAGGCTAAAGGATTTGGTAAAAGCCAAATCTTAAAAAGAGATTATATAAATCAATATGAAATTGAAGTAGTTATCAGAGAAATGGCTGATGAAGTTGCAGCGAGGTTAAGAAAACATCATGCGGAAACAGGAGTTGTTCATTTATCTATAGGCTATTCTAGAGAGATATTAGATAAAGGATTTAGTCACCAAATGAAAATTTATCCCACCTCTTCAAACACTAAAATCATAGAAACCTGTTTACAGATATTCAGAACCTATTATAAAAAACAACCAGTACGTCAAATAGGAATACGATGCGGGAAAATTGATTATAAAAAAGAATTGCAGTTAAATCTGTTTGAAGATGCTGAAAAAACGATTCTTGCAGAAGATTTAGAACTAGTTGTAGATAGAATTAGAGAAAAATACGGTTTTAGCTCTTTAGTCCATGCAAGTAGCCTAACTAAAGGAGGGACAGCTATCCAGCGAAGTGGACTTGTTGGTGGTCATAAAGGATAGCAAAAGATATGGAAAAATTACACGAAGTGATACAAGATTACGAAGAAAACAGGATATCTTTAGAGGAATTACAAGAATTTATATGGGGTCTATCGGAGAGTAAATTAGAAACTATACCTGAAGATAAATTAATCGATTATTTATCTTTGGGTTATAAAAGAGTTGTACATGAATAATAAGCTAACCACGAAATTTAATAGGAAACCTATAAACTACACGTTTAGTGATCATAGTATTGATATTTTAAAAAATGTTTGTTATTGTATTTTAACAATAGAATAGAAAACTTATTAAGAGAAAGTGGAGGGAATTGGCCCGATGATGCTTCAGCAACCGAAGAAGAAAGAATACAAGCTGAAAATGCGGCTTTGAAGGCACGTAATGAATATTTAGAAACAGAGAACGCAGCGTTAAAAAAATTAAAAGAGGTGGAAAGAGAGTTGATGTTACGCAGACAAGGTACGAAGCGGAATACCAAACGATCAAGAAATTACAGCAAGAAGGATTCAAAGTAAGTCAGCTCTGTGAAGTTTTGGGTGTAAGCAGAGCTGGGTATTATAAATGGTTAAAACGCAAGCCGACTAGGTCGGAAAAACAGTTGCGGAAGCTGACAGATTCAATCCTTCAAGTTTATGAAAAGCACAAAGAATTTTGTTTATTTGCCTGTCTACTTGACAGGGGGCAGTTCATTTAAGTAGTCGATTTTTTTTATTTTATTTAGATTGAGTACTTAAGAAAACAATTGCATTCCCAATAATATCTTGTTGAGAAGCTTGAATTAGAAATTGCGTTTCTAGACACTCTTTCATTTCTTCAACAAGTATTAAAATAGAGCTATAAATGGGCACATAGACGTTTTCTGAGGGCATAATGATCACCTGCTGTTTGTTAGTAATAACGAATAGCAGGTGATCAAGTGTTACCTAGACTTCTTTCAATACATGAAATTGCTTAGAATCATGTATTGCAAAATAAGAGATTAATTTGACAAACCGTCATAAAAATAAAAACCAGTCAAAACTAATAATAATATAGGTATTCCATAAGCTAAAACTCCTATTAATCGATCTACTAAAAATAAATAAAAAAATTCTTTTCAATTTTTATGGTATGACATAAATAAAGTGAAGTTATTCGTCTAGGTTAATCTTATTAATACTCTTTCTCACTAGTGTTGCATGCAACACTAGTGAGAAAGAGTATTAAATATACTGCAAGGCAAGACATTTGGTAATTGAAGAATAACAAGCAAAAAAATAGCAGTCAGGTCTCTTGACAAAGTATAGTTGCTATTCTTTTTTTAGGCCCTACTTTAATGAAATTTTTGTTTGGAGGGAACGACTTCATTCCTTTGATTATTTCAGTTGAATTTAATAGAGAAGCCTGGCGTCTATTAAGAAATACTTTTCTTGATGAGCGTCAATTTTTTTAACGGAAATCTATCCTATACTAAATTCAGTAAAGGAAAAGGAGGAATCAAAGGAAGCTATTTTAAACAAACCAAAATTATAGGAGGAATAGATCATGACTGAAAATAAAGCTTCTCAAGAAAGAACACCCCAAGAAAGATTTCAAGAAGAACAAGAACACAAGGAACATGTCCATCATACAAAAATTAATGCAGCGGCCATTTCGGATCATCTTTTAGGGAACATGCATACTTTACATGTGAAATTGCACCAATATCACTGGTATGTAAATGGCGCTAATTTCTTCACCCTGCATGAAAAATTTGAAGAATTGTATAATCAAAACGAAGAATGGTTCGACAAACTAGCAGAACGCTTGATTATTTCCGGTCATAAACCGGCTTCAACCACCGCTGAATTTGAAAAATATTCCATGCTTTCAGAAGATGCCATCAATAAATACGCTAAAGCAGAAGACATGGTTGAAAATATTATCGAAGATTTCAGAAGTACCCGTGAATTAACGATTCGTGCTATTCGTTTAGTACAAGATGAGGGTGACGATGCTTTAGAAGATACACTGATTGCTTTTAAAAATGACTTAGATAAAAACATTTGGATGCTGCAAGCGTTCATTGGCAAAGAGGCATTGGAAGACGACGATGCGTTTGATGAGGATGAAGATTAGGTTTTTCGTAAACATACATTTAAAAATTAAAGATTTTGGGGTTGGGACTCTTTCCAGCTCCTATTTTTTTGCCGTTAAAAAGACTTTTCTTGATGAGCGTCAATTTTTTTGAGGTAGGGGGCCTTTATACTAAATATAGGAAAGTTAAAAAAAGGACAATAAACTGATAAAGGGGAAGAACGAATTGACTCAATACACCCAACCACATGCAGCAGGAAACCACTCAGCTTGTATCCGCTTAGTCCCGATATTCAATCATTTGGAGGAAAGCTCGATGGATCGCATCGCTGGAAAAGCTCACACGAATCACTATCAAAAAGGGGAGTTTCTGTTTCGCTCGCAAGAAAAAGATGATGCCTTGTATATTGTGAATCGCGGAAAAGTCCGCATCTATCGCTTGTCTGATTCTGGCAAAGAGCAACTAGTTCGTATTTTGAATCCGGGTGACTTTACGGGAGAATGGACGTTGTTCAATCCTGATGCTGTGCACGAGGAATACGCAGAAGCTACTCGAGATACGTCTGTCTGCATGATTCAACAACATGATGTACAAGAGTTTCTAAAAGAGTATCCTGCAATTTCGTTAAAGCTGCTAGGAGAGATGTCGCAGCGGTTAGAAAGCTCCGAACGTCAAACCGCACAAGTAGCCGTGGAGAGTGTCATTACCCGTTTAGTTTTGTTTTTGGCAGAAAATGTGGAACCTGAAATGGGCAACTCTCCCACCATCACCCTGCCGATGGCAAAAAAGGACATTGCTTCCTATTTAGGAACGACACCTGAGACCATCAGTCGCAAATTTGGAGAATTGGAGGACGAGGGATTGATTCAACAGCTGTCTGGGAAAAGGATCAAGATTCAGGATTTAGATGATTTATTGCTTTACAGCGAATAATCGGACACACTTTTTTCTACACGTTGGTGTTCTGTCGCTCTTCATTAACAACGGGACAGAACTCAGTGCTTTTGCTTCCATCTGTCCGTTTTTGGCTTTTTTAAGACAGAACGACCTTCATTCATTGGAAAAATAAAAGTACAAACATGATAACCTTCAAGTTTTTTTGTTTTATTTTTCTTTAAGATAGGGTTGTCGAACAAAACGTAAAAATTAGTAGGGGTGAATGTGCATTATTTTTGGGTGATAGTTGCCATCACGTTGTCAGCAGCGGGTGCATTCTTTGTCGTCCCTTTCACCAAGAACACGATTGGCGGCGAAGCAAAAACGTCTAACGTTGTTGAGGCAGATAGGTTAGCTATGGAAAAAGAAGAGGAAGTTGTAAAAAGAGCCGGCGTAATCGGACACGGAAAAGTGGCGTATTACGAAGCGAGTGACCAGGGAGATAAAAGTGTATTCACTGTTTGGTTTCCATGGAGCTTAGCCGGAATCTTGTTCAGCATCACCATGACTAGAATGACGCGAAAAATTGAAGAAATGGAGCAAATAGAATGGAATTCGTATTAGGCGTTTTGAATCCCCATGCGGTGGAGATTGGTTCTGTTGTGATTCATTGGTATGGAGTCATTATTGCAGCGGGCATATTAGCGGCTCTCCAGTTGAGCACCAAGGAAGCAAAGAAAAAAGGACTGGAAGAGGATACCATTATCGATATGGCCTTATGGGCAATTCCGATTGGACTCCTCGGCGCTCGGCTTTATTATGTGTTATTTGAACTTGGTTATTATCTGCAAAATCCAGGACAAATCCTTGCGATTTGGAATGGCGGCATTGCGATTTATGGGGGATTGATTGCAGGAGGGGGTACGCTATATTGGTATGCAAAGAAAAAAGGTACTTCTTTGGCACTCGTTCTTGATATTTTAGCGCCCAATGTATTGTTAGCCCAGTCCATTGGTCGTTGGGGCAATTTTATGAATCAGGAAGCTCATGGTGGACCGGTTACTCGTCAATTCTTGGAAAATCTTTATTTACCTGAATTTATCATTGAACAAATGAATATCAATGGTACCTACTACCATCCGACTTTTTTATACGAGTCATTGTGGAGTTTGTTGGGCTTTGTCCTCATCGTCACTATACGGAACCGAAAACAGCTTTTGCATCAAGGAGAAGTCGCTTTGAGTTACGTTTTGTGGTACTCAGTGGGTCGGTTCTTCATTGAAGGTATGCGAACGGACAGTTTATGGATTGGCGAGTGGATCCGCGTTTCGCAAGCCTTGTCTCTGGCCCTGTTTATTGGCGCGATTGTAGTATGGTTTATACGCAGACAAGACTATCCACCAATTTCTTATTATTCTGATGGCAATAAGGGGCAGAAAAAGACTATTAAGATGGTGAATTGAGCAAAAAGATAAAAAGAAGTGCAAAACTTGATATGCGTCAATTTTCGTTTGCTAAAAGTGAGCTATACTACAGTTGTAAAGAGGAAAAGGCAGTGTTCATTAATCTGCTGCCGATAAAATAAAAACACATAAAGGAGATAGGAATTATGGAAAAAGCTATATTGCAATTAGAAACGTTGTCTTGTCCAAGTTGTATGCAAAAAATTGAAGGTGCCTTGAAATCAGTTAACGGTATTGATAAAGACAGCATTAAAGTATTATTCAACTCCAGCAAAGTCAAAACCAATTTTGATTCAGCTGTCACTTCGATTGAAGAGATTCAAAAAGCTATCGAAAACGTAGGCTATCCGGTCCTTAAAGCAAAAGTCAAGGCCGCTTAACAGATTAAATGAACTAGGCAATTCTGGAAGAAAAGCTATTTTTCCGGGATTGCTTTTTTGTTGCAATCCAATTCGAGGTGCTTAGAAACGATAAAAGAGAACTTTCTAAACTTGATAGCCGTAAATTTTTATTCGATAAAAAGAGGGCATCGTTATAACTGTAAAGAGGAATAAGTGTCATTGAGGCTGTTAGATCAAAAAAATAGTGAAAAGGGACACGTATTTTTTCAAAACTTGATGTCAGTCAATTAATTACTTAGGCAATTATCTTATACTGTGTTTATCAATAAAAGAGAAATTAAATATGGAGGGAAAAAGCATGCAACAATATATATTAAGCAAGAAAAATGTTATCACCGTCATCAGTGGATTGTTAATCGCACTCGGTTTCTTCAGTCACTTTGTTTTAGAAAACGTAGGACTTTCAGAGTGGTCTTTGATCATCGCCTCTGTCTTTGGGATTACGCCAATTGCCATTCAAGCGTTTCAAGCAATGAAAGTCAAAGTCATCAGTATTGATGTCTTAGTCAGTATTGCAGCGATTGGTGCGCTTTTTATTCAAAATTATGAAGAATCGGCTATTGTCACGTTCTTATTCTTATTCGGACACTACTTGGAACAACGAACATTGAACCAAACGCGATCTGCTATCAAAGAATTGACTGAAATGGCACCCGAAAGCGCCTTGAAACAAATGGATAATGGCGAATTTGAAGAAGTAGAAGTGGATGATGTAGATGAAGGGGATATCTTGCTCGTTAAAACGGGTGCGAAAGTTCCAGTGGATGGCACAGTCCTTACGGGTGAAGGGCATATCAATGAAGCTAGCATTACAGGGGAAGCTGTTCCGGTCAACAAGCTAGCTGATGCAGAAGTTTTTGCAGGAACTATTTTAGAAAACGGAACGATTCAAATCAGAGCTGACCGGGTTGGTGAGGACACCACATTTGGAAAAATTATTGAACTCGTGGAAGAAGCACAAGATTCTAAATCCGAAGCGGAACGGTTCATTGATCGCTTTTCTAAATACTACACACCAGCTGTCTTGGTTCTGGCAATTGTTGTATGGGCGTTCAGTCAAAATATTGAGTTAGCAATCACCATCTTGGTTCTAGGTTGCCCAGGCGCATTAGTTATCGGAGTGCCTGTCTCAAACGTTGCCGGTATTGGGAATGGTGCTCGTAACGGTGTTCTTTTAAAAGGGAGTGAAGTCATTCAAGACTTCAGCAATGTGGATACAATTGTATTTGATAAGACAGGTACTTTAACTGTCGGAAACCCAACCGTTGCAGCGACTGAACTGTATGAAAAAGATTCTGCTGAAACGCTTGGCTATCTGGCCAGTGTGGAACGGGAATCAGATCATCCATTAGCAAAAGCGGTCTTAAATCAAATTGGAGAAACAAACTTTTATCCTGTTGAAGGAACTGAAGTCGTGAAAGGCGGCGGAATCGTTTCAAGTGTAGCTGGACATAGAGTGGCTGTTGGGAATGTGGCCTTGATGGAAAAAGAAAATGTCACTCTCAGCAAAAAAGTGCAAAAAGATGTCAAACGGTTTGAACAACAAGGGAACTCTCTCGTTTTGACAGCGGTCGACGGTGAATTAAAAGTACTGATGGGCATTCGCGATCAAGTCCGTCCGGGTGTGAAAGCTAATTTGCAGGAATTAAAAGACTTGGGCGTGAAAAATCTAGTCGTTCTTTCAGGAGATAACCAAGGAACCGTTGATGTGGTCGCCGGCGAACTTGGTTTGACCGAAGCTCACGGCCACATGTTGCCGGAAGACAAATCGGCTTATATCGGAAAACTTCAACAACGTGGTCAAATTGTAGCCTTTGTTGGAGATGGCGTTAACGATAGTCCGTCCTTAGCTTTAGCAGACATTGGCATCGCAATGGGAAGCGGAACGGACGTAGCGATTGAAACATCCGATGTCGTTTTAATGAACTCGAACTTCAGCAACTTGCCTCACGCATTAGGATTAGTAAAAGCCACCGCAAATAATATGAAACAAAATATCGCGATTTCAATTGGAGTAGTGTTGGTCTTGTTGACCAGCGTCTTCTTCAGCGAATGGATGAATATGTCTATCGGAATGTTGGTTCATGAAGGTAGTATCTTGGTGGTAATTTTCAATGCCATGAGATTAATGAAGTATAAGTTGAAAGGTCGAAAAGAACAAAAAGAAGTATCAGCACCTGCAGAGAAAGTAAAAATATCTTAAGAATAAATTAGAAGAGGCTGAGACAATAGTCCATCCTTGAAATGACAAAAGCGGAAACTCAGATTTTTAAATCTGGGATTTTCCGCTTTTTTGAGTTCTTGAAAAAAAATAAGAGTATAGAGTATGCTCTTTATAAAATTAATTTTCGTGTAAATGATTAAAAAATCTAATAATAAAATTTAAATTCCTATTAAGTTGTAACACATGAAATTACATAGAATCGTGTACTGAAAGCCTTGTTAGTTTAGCATGAGTTTCTATAAAAAAATTATTCATAAAGATAAAATAATGCTATGGTTATTTTAAGTAAAGGAGTTGATTAAGGAATGAAAAACAAAACTATTTATTTTAGAGAATTTAATAAAAATGATTTATCAGAAGTTGTAGACGTTTATATTAAAGTATTTTCAGCTGAGCCATGGAACGATAAATTAACATATGACCAAATTACATCTTACGTTAATCAAATAACTGAACTAAATACATTTAAAGGGTATATCGTTAGAGAAGAAGATACAGATAATTTATTGGGTGCTGCGTTAGGTTTTATTAAACCGTGGTATATGGGAAAAGAATACCAGTTGGATTCCTTTTATATTTCAAATGATTATCAAGGAAAAAGAGTAGGTACCCAATTTTTGAACTTTATCAAAGAACAATTAAAAGATATCGATATCCCCACCATCATATTAGATACCGATCGAGGCTACCCAGCTGAATACTTTTATTTGGATAATGGTTTTGAGCCTTCCAATTCATCTATCATACTTTATGGTGATACTTCTAATGAGGTTTAAAAATAGGATATATGAAATTAGATAAAGTCATGTATACAAAAAAATGATTTGATAAGGTTCTTTTGTGAAAAAATAGTCCCACTTTTGTTTATTTTGATAGAGATATAGAAAAATACACTCCCAAAACTATGAACTATTTTGTTCAGTAGTGGGAGTGTATTTTTTGAGAGCCCTTTTGTCCTAGCCTCTTTTTGACGTTCATTCAGACATCCTCGTTCATTTGTCTTAATAAATATACGTATAACTCTGTTGTTAAACCGAATGAAAGATCTTTAGACGATTCTTCAGCATGAAAATAACCTGTCTTTTCGTATACATTTGGTAGTTCTTTATCAGTCATTGATATTAATTTTTTCCAATATGTCTTACAATAAATTACTTTAGGATGGGTAGAAGGAAATTTTTCTTTATAGGCTTCTTCTAAAGTAGTTATAAATTTAGACCATTCAGAATAATGTTCTTTCCAACTATCTTTTTCTGTTACTAAAGATCGCATTGAATTAAATTCTTGAATCGTAAAATGAGACTGTGCATTGGTACGATAAAAGGTAAGTAATTCTGCAAGTAGAGTAGAGTCAATAGCGGTATAGTCTGCTAATGTCTTTTCAAAATTTAACAGTTTATCTAGTTTCTTTTGTTGCGAAGAGATTTCCTTTTCTAATAAAGCACGTTGTACATATACGTACTCTGAAAGATAAATTGTATCTTTCAGAATAATTGTTTTAATTTCATCTAATGAATATCCTAATTCTTTTAAACCTAAAATAATATAGAGTTGCTCTAAGTTATTGATATCATAAATACGATGATTGGATTCTGTAATATTGTACGGTTTTAAAAGTCCTATTTCATCGTAATAATGGAGTGTGCGTATTGAAGCTCCAGTCATTTCTGATAATTCTCCAATTCTAAATGTTTCTTTCATGAGTTATACTGCCCCTTCCTAGTAATAACGATAATTCCTCTGGAGTATAGTGATATTTTTTCCCACAACTTGTACAAACCATTTCTTCTGAACGCCTATTTTCAATTGACTCTATTAAGTCAGTGTGTGACCAAGACAATAAAAGTTGTCCATACATTTCTTTTGTACAATAACATTCTGTAGTGAAAAAGAAATTTGTAAGGAATAGCCAATCTGCTTCAAACTGTTGCCAATGACCTTCTGAGTGAGAGGATTTTAGATTACTTATAATCTTTTCAACTTCTCCAACGTCTGCACCAGGTAATGCTTGAACCATATATCCTATCCAATGTCCTTTAAAAGAATGAGTGTAAAACGCAGTATCAATCTGTTCGCTTTGTTGAAAATAATTCTGAATTATCTTATCAGGATCAGTTTCATTAAATGGAATTGTGCTAGTAGATTGCCCAAAGTTATTGCTTCCTTGCGTTGCGGTTAATATAGCTTCTTTTTTCCTCATTAATTTACTTACAGATGTTTCTAAACTCGCTAAACGTTCTGAAGCTAAAATGTTTACAAAACCACTGCCCTCAATACTAATAGAAATTGTATTTGAAGTTCCTGGAAATTTCATTCGGATGCTAATACGTTGATAGTCATTGAGTAGCCCTTTCATTGAACACCCACTAATTAGCAACTTTGTACAGAATAGTTTAAATTCATCATTAGAATAATTAGTGACATGAGAAGGGACAGAGGCACAAGGGATTTCTACTTTATAAATACGAACTGTTTTATTAGCTGTTAAATATTTTTTTCCAGTTAAATTTTTCATATCTTCACTCCCTACAATTACCATATACCGTTACGTAACGTTAGGTTCAAGTAAAAGGATCTAATACACTAAATTAGATAAAAGAGTGAATAGTAAAAACCTTGCTAGTACAAATCTTTTACTATTCACTCTTTTACATGAAAATTATAATTTTTTACTTAATATTTCTCCAGGCAATCCGTCAATTTCACATACAATTTCAGATATGAAACCTTGATTACTTAATTTTTTTTTAGAAGCAACGTTTTCTGGATCAATGATAGCTTGTATTTTCTCTAACCCTAGTCGACTTGCTATCTCAATTAATTGATTTGCTACACCAGTTCCATAACCTCTTCCCCAATATTTTGGAAGTATCATATAGCCTATTTCTGCTTCGTTAGGTTGTTTTTCATTTAAAGTTAAATGAGAAAGTCCAATAAATTTTTGATCTAAATCTATAGATATTTTGTATGAACCATAATTGTTATTTTTTTATTATAGGTTACTAATTTTTTGAAATTTGTTTTGGCTTCTTCATAGGGAATAGCTCTTTCAGTGATTTGAGACATAACACGATCATTTGAAACAAGTTGATAATAATAGTCAAAATCATCTTCCTTAAACTTCAATAGATTTAATTTCATTAGGACCTCCAATTGAATTCAATAGTTACTCATTTAGTTATTGTTATTATATCTCAGAAGTAAGTAAGAAATACTCTATATTTTACACATACGATACATGAAATTGTATAGAATCGTGTATCAAGAACCTTGTATTAACAAGGTTCTTTTTTTGAAAGTTCTTTATTTTTTTTAAAAATATGGGGTATCCATAACCTATTCAGGTTATGGATTTTTTTCGCTAATTAGAATTAAATTTTAATGGGCCTAATTTTTTTACCTATTTAGTTAGATTGAGTACTTAAGAAAATAATTGCATTTTCAATAATATCTTGTTGATTAGCTTGAATTAGAAATTATTTTTCTAAATGCCCTTTCATTTCTTCAATAAGGATTAAAATAGAACTATTAATGGACACATAAACGTTTGCTGATGGCATAATAGGCACCTCCTGTTTTATTATAAGTAATAACGGATAGAAGCTGAACAGTGTTACCTACACTTACAAGTACAAATATACTTGTAAGTGTGTTTACTTAAATACATTAAATTGAGTAGTTTCATGTAAAAAAGAATATAAAATTTATAATTTATTCTTTTTTGATAATTGCTCATTTATAGCATTTGCCAACTGGTTGATTAGGTATTTTTCATTCTAGTTGTTCAGAAATAAAGAGTAGCAAAAACAACTCCATTTGCAACTAATCCGTTCAATGTTAAAGTAATTAATACAATTAGGCTGGCTCTCACAACTAAAAAAATAGAATTTTAATTGTTTATATTTATTTTTTATTATTTACAAAATGATATTTTTGTTTTACAATTGACTTGTCAATTGTTGACTAGTCAATTGTAGAGCAAAAAAAAGGAGGTATAGTTTGAACCTTAAAGAATTTAGTAGTCTTCTTTATCAGATAAAGATTGCGAACCAAGAAATGACATCCAAATTTGAGGAAGTAACTGGATTTAGTTTGACCAGGTATGAATTAATGATGCTTCTTAAAGAAACAGGAAAATGTTCGCAAAAGCAAATACAGCATAGGTTACATATTGATAGTGCTGCTGTTACGAGACATTTAAAAATTTTAGAAGAAAAAGAATATGTGATTCGAGAAAGAAATAAAGAAAATAATCGAGAAATTTTCGTAGAAATTACTGAAAAAGCAAAAATGGATCTTGAAAGCTGTGAGAAAGAACATGATAGACCACAAAATCCTTTATATCATCTACTTAGTTCTGTAGAAGAGAAACAATTACGACTATTGCTTAAAAAATTAATCAAAGAAGAGGTTTAAAAATGACAATAAATAATAATTTTTCAGATATCGCTTATAATAGAAAATCTATCAGATTGTACGATGAAAGTGTCAAAATTTCTAATGAAGAAATGCTTGAAATGATTCAGAAATCAACTATCGCACCGTCATCAGTAAATATGCAGCCTTGGCGTTTCGTAGTCGTCGAGAGTCCTGAAGAAAAACAAAAATTGAAACCTTTAATTCGTTTCAACACAAGACAAAATGATACGTCTTCAGCAATGATACTTATATTTGGAGATATGGAATGTTATGAGTATGGAGAAGTAATTTATAATCAGGCAGTAATTGAAGGTAAAATGTCTCCAAAAGTGAGAGATGAACAATTAGCTGCAATCATCCCTTATTACAAAAACTTCACTAGAGAAGAAATGAATGATGTCGTAAAAATTGATTCCAGTTTAGCTGCTATGCAATTTATGCTTGTTGCACGTGCTCATGGATATGATACGAACCCTATTGGTGGATTTGAAGCCGATAAATTAGCAGAAGCATTTGGATTAAAAAAAGACCGTTATGTACCGGTCATGATTCTATCCATTGGTAAAGCATTAGAAGAAGGATATAATTCTATTCGACTGGATGCAAAAGAATTCACTACTTTTAAATAAGAGAGGAAGCTGATCAAATGAAAGTTATTAATGCCTCATTTTTTATCAAAGGGAATCAACGCGAGAATTTTCTATCAGACACCAAAGAATTAATTTCAGAAACTAGAAAAGAAGAAGGTTGTTTAGCCTACAATCTTTACGAATCCCTAGAAGAAAGAAATACCTTCATTATGGTAGAAAATTGGAAAGATCAATTTGCAATTGATATCCATAATCAAAATCCTTTACTACAAAATTTTATTAGTAAAGTAGCTGATTACAGCATAAAAGCACCTGACTTAAAAATTTTCGAATTTGGAGGATAAGTGATGACTATATGGTCTATTATTTTAACGGTGATTGTTGCTATTGAGTTTTTTTATATCATGTATATTCAAACAATCATTACAATTTCTAGCAAGACAAGTCGTATATTCAACATTGATCAGAAAGAATTAAGTCAAAAGTCACTTAATGTGTTACTCAAAAACCAAGGAGTATATAATGGATTAATTGGGTTAGGATTGCTCTATGGTGTATTTTTATCACCAAATTCTCTTGAAGTCACAAGATTACTACTAGTTTACATTATAATTGTTGCTTTATATGGTAGTGTCACAAGTAGTAAAAAAATTATTTTTATACAGGGTGGTCCAGCTCTAGTAACCTTAATTTCAACACTCTTTTAATTTTTATAACTACGTCTCTACGAAGGAGCTAGTGTTAAAAAATAGTTGAATTTTCCAAATTATTAATACACAATAGACCGATATAAATCCTTAATATGCGCTAAAAACATTTAACTTGAATCCTTATTTCAAAGACAATAAAAAAAGAGGGTTAAATAAAAAACTGATCCCAGTGCTGTGCTGGTGTCAGTTTTTTTAGCTATCATTTCTCTCTTCAGTAAGTATAGTATTTAATCAAGATTTTAGATAGCTGTAAGAACTTAATAAAATAGACTATAATTTATTCATACACCATAACCCAATACTTTTCATTCGGATTACCTTCTTCGACAACTTTTTTCCAGCCATTATTTTCATAGGATTCCATAGCTTTTTTATTTTCAGATACACACTTCAACTCTATTGGTTTATTCATTTTGTTTATAGAGGCATTAATCAATTGGGTGCCAATACCTTTACCTGAAAAATCAGGATGAATAAATAAGTTATGTATAAAATTATCTGGTAAATGTAACGAAGCAAATCCAAGAATTTCAAAATTTTCTTCTGCTAAAATGATAAATTCTCCTACAGTGTGTTTATCAAAATCTTTTAAAGACATTTCCTCTGGATCTATCCAATAAAAGCTTTTACGTCGTGATTCTAAGTGTATACGTCTTAAAGCAGGGTAATCTAAGTCATTTGCTACTCTAATCTCCACATTTCACTCTCCTATTATTTTATAAAGATAATTTTCTATTCTCTGTCGTCTAGGGATTATGAAGACACATGAAATTAGATAAAGTCATGTATGTAAAACATTGTTAAATCAATAGTTATTTTACCTTTTTATAACTAATAAAACGCATGAATTCAATGTCTATTAATCTCTCTTTTGGTAAATTTTTTAAGGTAATAGAACAATTACTATACTAGAAATTAAATCAAATATAGATCCAATTAATTTTTTAGTAGAATAAGTTAATTTTTGGAACATATTTTTCAACTCTCCATTCCTTTTATATTTACATATACATGAAATTGCTTAAAAACGTGTATTTGAAACCTTGTTAAATCAAGGTTGTTTTTTATCTGATTTTATTCTCTACTCCATAAGAAAAAAATACTGTAAGTAGATAGTTAATCGCTAAAGGTAAATTAGTTACAGAATCATTCGCAAAATGGCCTAATAGGTTTTATATAGCTCCATTGTTAACTTTATCATTTTGCAATTATGTTAAAAAGGGAGTTATTGAACATATGTTCGTTTAGGAGTATAATTCTTATGAAATACGATAGATCAATATAGGAGGCTAAATATGTTAAGTAAAACTTTTTTTGAAGTTATCAAACACGAGGGTGTGGTTTCTGTTACATCATGGGGAAGCAGTGAGACCCCACATGTTCGTTGTACTTGGAACTCATATTTACGTATAACTAACGATGAACGCATCTTAGCTCCAATCGCTGGATTTACAAGCGTTCAAGCAGATATGATAAAGAACGACAAAGTTATCTTAACTCTAGGTAGTCGAGAAGTTGAAGGTTTCAATGGTTATCAAGGAACAGGATTCTTAATTGAAGGACGGGCACGTTTCCTCGATACTGGCGAAGAGTTTGACCAAATGAAAGAGGACTATCCCTTTATGAATAAATTACTTGAAGTTACCGTAGAATCTCAAAAACAATTGCTTTAATCTCTTATTAAAAGTTTGGTTATTATGAATTACTATATTTCTAAAAGGGTTAATCGTTTAAGAGACATGAAAACCAGCAAAATGATGCATTGATTAAAAAAAGGACTTTACTGCTTAAACAGCGTCAGAGTCCTTTTTTATCTGGATTGTAAGTAGAACGCAAATAAAAAACCGCTCTACAAAAATGTAGATCGGTTCCATTACTTACAATTAATTGAAAAGTCCAAATCCACTATTCCAGCTAATCTTTTCAGCGCCATCTAGAGCAACGAAAACTTGGTTCTTAGCATCTGCGTCATCACCTGCAACTAAAACAGTTGTTTGGTGGGGAGCACCAATAGTTTTGAAACAATTTTTAAGATGCTCTCTACACAAGAGAGCTGTCTAACAAAAAATAAGTTTCTTGAAAAAACTTCTTTTTTGTATGATTTATGTTTATTTAATTAAAACCAGTCACTAAAAAGTTGTGTAAACCAGTTGCCTTCTGTTTCTTCTGACTCTGCGTTCACTTCTTCAGTATGTGCGTCCTGTTCCTCTTTATGTCCTTCTTCTTCATGTGCTTCATCATGACCTTCTTCGAATAAGTGGGTGAACGTGACGTAGTTTTCAACATAAGCACGGCCTGCCTCTGTATCACCAGTTTCAAAAATCTTGGTTTCAAGTAGGTCAGTAAATACTTCTTCGACGTGTTCGCGGTTGTCATCGGTCACAAAGCCTGCTTCTTCTAATGGGGCTAAGCTTTCTTGTTCGATACTCTCATCAGCAGCTGCCACTCCTGGATCAACCGGCTCATGACTGATTCCTGTGTAAGGAGCACCTTCACTAGTACGGTGGATACGGACAAAGTTTTCAAAGAGGTAATCATCAGCTAAGTCGTTAATTTCTGCATCTTTTGTTTTATTTTTCACGGACATTGTACGCTCAAAGTACGTTTTTAATTCTGCTTCGTCCGCTTCTGGCACCCAATGTGCGATATAGTCAAAGCTTCTTTCCTCTAAAGACGTTTGGAGGGCGTCATAGACTGGTCCTTGTTCCGTATCGCAGTGTGCTTCAGCAGTCAGTGGATTGGCTAAAAATAAACCTGCGCCAACTGCTGTAACTCCGAGTAACTTTTTAAAATTCTTTTTCATCTTTGTTTCCTCCATATTTTTTATATTTTAGTCACTGATAACATCTTCAACAACTTGACTACAGTATAGAAGAAATATCTCAGAAGAATATTGATCCTAATCAACAATGAGCAAAAAGTTATTTTTCTTATGCAGTGCCGTGTTCCGTGCGTCAAACGAAACATACGCAATTCACGCTAGGATTTAGAACCAAAGATCAGCAAGCAGCTCCATCGATCGCTTTCTGTCTTCCGGATCGAAGGTATAGGTCACCACAATCAGTTCATTAGCCCCGCTGGACTCCGCAAATTATTCCAATTGCTTACGTATAGTTTCTGGAGAACCGACCGCTTTAATGCTGAACATCGCTTCCATCATTGCTCTCTCTTGTGTTGTTCCTAGTTCTTCAGGTTCCACAGGCGGCTGCAGTAAACGCTGGTTTCCAGTCTGCACATCCCCTAACATTTGCTGTTTTGTGATCCAAATTCTCTCCGCTACCTCATCCGTTGGCGCAACCACCACTACATTAATATCCGCCATGGCATAAGGTTAAGGTGCTTCAATCTGTGCCGTTGGTGCTGTCGATTTGAATGTCGAGCGATACAGATTAATCTTCTCTCGATAATCGTCCGGAGTAAAATGTGAGGCGAGAGAAAAAGGTGAAGTATTTTTTAAGCCAAATTTCTTATTGTCTACTTTCCTTGAATGAGTCCGTGTGGCAACAGTAACGGTTGATCAATACATGAAATTACATAAAATCGTGTATCCAGAATCCTATCTCTATAGGGTTCTTTTTTTATACCGGTGTCCAATACATGATTTCGTGGTATAATGAACGAAATCATGTATCTGTTTTGTGAGAGGAGAGACCATTTCAATGAGTTATAATGTACAACCATTAAGAACGCAGCAAGAACTCAACGACTTTTTATTCTGTTTGAGACGCAAAAAAAACGCCGAACGCGACGTTTTTTTTGTTTTTGATCGGCATTAACAAGGAACAAATGACGTCGGTCGTACACCCACTCATTCAGTAGAAAACAAAAAAATGAGTTAAAACAATTTGGAGTGGAAAATACAAACGAAAAAGCGAATCAGAAAGATGTTTCCAACTCGTTCTTCAAAGCAAAAAAGACTGCGAAGATTTCTCCTTATGTATTGTTATGTTTGAATACTTTAATACCTTTTATTGAAGAACCAGAAAATGAAGAAAAGTCGACTACTAATGATATGGTTCCTATGTTAGTTGAAAACTATACCAGCATTCGCTTAACAAATCGTCAACGAGAAGGGTATAACCCAATGTACGAGCATCTTTTTGATCATGCTAAAAAATAAATTAAATAAACAAAGCTTCACATAAAACTGATAACATACTTACGCAAAATTTCTAAAAACAGACCCATATAACTTTAGACTAATCATTTTTTATAGATTGAATAAAAGTAGTCCCAAACTCAAGATTGCTAAAAAAGCATAAGAAGTTTGGGACTATCAGTGTTTTATTAAGTAAACTCTATAAGTTAAAATGCTGATTCAACAGAATAAATATTATTGTTTGTCAGCTGATGATATCTTCCAGTTTCTAATTCTAAATACTACTCCATGTGTAACTTCTGATCCGATAATACCGCTTAAAGTAGAAACCATAGTAGCCGCTACTGTCCAACCAACACCCGGAACCAAAACAGTAATTGCTGCAGTAAGTCCAGCTGATAAAACAGGTCCTGCTGCGTAATAAGTTTTTATAAATCCTTTACTTAAATAAATATCCCATGAACCTTTACCTTTAGAAACTATTTTTGTTACTCCAGCCGCTCTTGCAAACATACCTGAGGAGGGGTCAGGCTCAATATCATATCCCATATAATTGAAAAGCTCTATCATTTGGGCATCTGTTATAATTACTTCAGTATCATATACATTTATTCCGATTTCTTCAGCATAGTTTCTTATTTCAGAAACAGATTTATCAGGCATTTGGTATTCTATATTTGTTTCTGCCCCTTCAGACTGTGCCTGAACCGTCGTTGCTGTAAACAGAGCTGGCATTGTAAGTAAAGTAGTTGCTAACCCCGTGATTATAGTTTTTTTTATGTTCAATTATTTCTCCTCCTAATTTTACTTATCTTTCCTTTTTAAAATAAAACTTATTATCAATAAGAAACACATTAAAGATAAACCAAATTCCATAAAAATACACTTCCTCTCTTACAAAAATAATATTATTTATATGTTAATAATACTAGTTTTATAACAGTAGATAATACTTATTCGTGTAATTTCTATTATATTTACATCTTTAACAGTGGTTCTTTTTATATTCTTTCACAATACTATCCTCCTTAAGTTACTAACTTGATTATCTATTAATACTTTTTAAAATACGCCGATTGTAAAATTAAGCTAGACAAATAAAAAAGCCATTCGTGGTACACTCAAAATGTATTTCCGACCAAAGAAAACATAGGAGTGATCACGAATGACCTACACCCATCTTACCACGGATGAATTAGTGATGATAGAGTCTTATTATCACCAAAATATTAAAGTCGCTAAAATTGCTGAGTTCCTGAAACGATCTCGAACGCCCATTTATAATGTCATTCATTTCTTGAAAGAAGGCCATACGGCCCTCGATTACTACCAACAATATAAAGAAAATAAGAAACGGTGTGGCAGACAGAGAATCATCTTACCAAAAGAACAACAGACCTATATCAAGGAAAAAGTAAATCAAGGCTGAACTCCTGATGTGATTATTGGACGAAAAGAAATGATCATCAGCTGTTCTATGCGAACTCTTTACCGGCAGTTTAAAGAAAAAGTCTTCGATGAAGTTACACTTCCTATGAAGGGGAAAAGAAAACCCAATGGTCATCAAGAACGAAGAGGAAAACAAGCCTTCAAACGGAATATTGTTGAAAGAAAGACCGATTATCCTGACTTCGAAGAAGAGTTCGGTCATATCGAAGGCGACACCATTGTGGGGGCTCATCACAAGAGCGCCATCATTACCTTGGTAGAAGGTCTTTCTAAGGTCATTATTACTTTGAAGCCCGATGGGCGGAGAGCCAGCGACATTGAAGCTGCTATGGATCATTGGTTTAATGCCATTCCAAGGCATTTATTTAAATCGATCACTTTTGATTGCGGAAAAGAATTCTATAACTGGAAAGCTTTAAGTAACCAGCACGACGTTGCCATCTATTTTGCTGATCCAGGAACACCTTCGCAACGTGGTCTGAATGAGCATTCCAACGGTCTCTTGCGAAAAGAGGGATTGCCTAAGGCGATGGATTTCAATCTGGTAGACCAAAGTTTCATTTCTTCTGTTGCAGACAAACGAAATAACATCCCTAGAAAAATATTAAATTACCAAACGCCCTTGGAAGTATTTATGAGTTACATGAATAAAGATATTTTGTCTAGCTTAATTTGACAAATCAAATATACTAAATTGCTTTGACATTCGCTTATTAATGGTTGATACTAGAGAAATAGTATTTTCTGCTGGATATATTAAGGTAGAAGGGTACATATCGGAAAGAAAGGGAGTAGTAGCATGTTTTTATGCAACACTACAGGGGGCATCACTTATTATCGTATGACTAATTTTACTTCATCACTATAAAATCAGGAGTGTATAGAATGAAAAAGTTGTCCATACGAGAAAGTTTAGCTTTACTGTTACTATTATTAATTATGATTGGTGTTAGCATTATTAAGTTTAAATTAGATCCACAAACACCTTTACTATTGGCAATTACGTTGCTGATTGTTTGGGGAAGATTTCGCAGACACTCTTGGGAAGAGATTCATAATGGCATTCAAAAAGGAGTTAAGACAGGTATCATACCGATGATTATCTTTATTCTAATCGGCGCGCTTATTTCTGTTTGGATTGCATCTGGAATTATTCCTTCGATGATGGTAGTTGGCTTCAAATTATTGAATCCGAGCTTTTTTATTCCATCGGTCTTTTTAATTTGTGCCGTAGTCGGTACATCTATTGGTTCAGCACTAACGACTGTTTCTACAATTGGCTTAGCTTTTCTAGGAATGGGAACAGCTATGGGTTTCGAACCTGGTTTAATAGCAGGTGCCATTGTTTCAGGTAGTGTGTTTGGCGATAAGATGTCACCACTGTCAGATAGTACGAATTTAGCAGCCGCGATTGCTGAAGTTGATCTGTTTAAGCACATAAAAAATCTAATGTGGACAACGATTCCAAGTTTAATTTTATCTACCTTATTATTTTTATTCTTTGGTATGAATAATGAGCTTGCAACAACAAATCAAGTTGTGGGGTTAACAAAGGTAATAGAATCTAATTTTCAAGTGAATTGGTTGGCTGCTATTCCAATTATCTTTATACTCATTTCTTCATGGAAACGAATCCCAGCAATTCCAACGTTATTAATTAATATTGGCTTGTCGATAGGCTTATTGAAGTTTAATTCTCCATCTGTTAAATTGACTGAAATTTCAAGTTACATTCAAGAAGGGTATGTTTCAACAACGGGCAATGAAATAATTGATGCGTTATTGTCACGAGGTGGTGTTCAGAGTATGATGTGGTCTATTTCGCTGATTATTCTAGCCCTAGCTCTTGGTGGATTATTAATGGAATTCAAAATTATTGATACCGTAATGTCGCCTATTTCGGATGCAAGTTTATCGATTGGAAACTTAATTCTTGTAACAGCGTTATCTGCTATTGGGGTAAATGCTCTAGTCGGAGAACAATACCTAGCGATTGTTTTACCAGGAAATGCATTTAAGAAGACCTATAAGCAATCAGATTTATCACCTTTAGCTCTATCACGTGTATTGGAAGATGCCGGTGCTGTTATTAATTCATTGATTCCTTGGGGAGTAAGTGGCGTGTTCATCTCAACCGCCTTAGGTGTTCCAACGTTAACCTACTTGCCATTTGCGTTTTTCTGCTTATTGTCGCCTATTTTAACCGTTATCAGCGGATATGCGAATATAGGGATTAAGAAACTGGAATCCTCAACGTTATAAAAAATAAGGAAGAGTCGAAAGCACAATTCAAACGTGCTTTTGGCTTTTTTTGGGCTCTATAAGATTTAGTGTTGGTGAACCAATCGGTTCACTGGCACTAAATCTTATTTTTAAATGAAAAAAGACCAGTGAGCTCCTATAATTAAGTTACCAAACAAAAGAATCTACTTGTCAAAGATCCTTTTTTTGTTACTCTGACTTGACTTTAAAGGATACAAGTCCTTTTAATTAAGTGTTTAACATGTGCAGAGATTTGATAAATAATTTTCTTGTATAAGTTTAAGGTGTTATTTATGCCAAATTGAAAACACATTTTTTAAGAGAAAAATTTTTATATTGTTTAGTCTAATATCAATCGTTAGTATATGGTCATAATTCAAGAGTATTGACTATGATTTTACAATCCAGTAAAATCAATACATACAACGGTGTCATAACTTATAGTCAAAAGTAAAGTGAAAAAGAGGGTGAATAACGTGAAATATGGCTATGCTCGGGTAAGTACTCGCCATCAGGATTTAGAAGGGCAGATGCGCCAACTGGAAGAGGAACATTGCGAACGGATCTATTATGAAAAAATTACCGGAACGAAAAACGATCGTCCTGAATTTCAAAAGCTCCTACAGGAACTTCAAACTGGAGATACGCTAGTAGTAACAAAACTAGACCGATTCGCTCGGAGCACCCAAGACGCCTTGAACACGATTAAAGTACTCTTCGAAAAAGGGGTTAAGATTAATGTGTTAAACTTGGGCGTGATTGAGAATACGTCTACAGGTAGACTAATTTTCACCATTTTTAGCGCCTTCGCGGACTTTGAACGTGACCTAATCGTAGAACGAACTCAAGAAGGGAAAGAGATTGCTAAACAGCGACCAGGATACCGAGAAGGTCGTCCAAAAAAGTTCTCTCAACAGCAGATCACTCTGGCTATGAGTCTCCTAGAGACTCACTCCTACACAGAGGTGGAGAAGATGACTGGAATTAGTAAGAGTACCTTGACCCGCCACAAGCGGAAACTGACCTACCTAACCCAATAGAGACAGGGGATTCCCCATATTCAGGTTCCATAGACAAAACCGCTATTTGTGAGTTAACTGGAGAAGTTGGAGTTCCATTTTGGGCAAGCGATTTAGTATCAAAACAAGTTACTTATTATGACAATAATGAGCACGCACTACTAGTAGAGCCAATCCCTGGATCATAAGAAAATCATACCTATCTATTGATTCAAGCTGAAAGAAAGACAAGAATAAGAGGTACAGAGAAGCTAACCTTTTAAAGGTGGCAAGAAAGGCGGACTCAAGATGGAGATTTATACAGTTGGGCATTCAACACACAGCACCGAAGAACTTTTATCATTGCTTAAAGCATACAAGATAGAAATGTTGATCGATGTTCGTGCTTATCCAGGCAGTAAGCGGTTGCCTCAGTTCAATAAAGAGAACATGGAGAAATGGCTGCCAGATCAATCTATCCATTACCTTCATATGCCCGAATTGGGCGGCAGAAGAAAGAAAAATAGGGAAATCGATGAGTCGTTGATAGACGGATGGAGAAACACCTCTTTTCGCAATTATGCGGCATACAGTTTAACAGAAGAGTATGAGAAAGGGATAAAGAAGTTGATAGAAATCGATAGGAAAGAACGCGTTTGCTACATGTGTTCTGAAAGCGTTCCTTGGCGATGCCACCGGCTTTTGATTTCAAATACGTTGACGTTAAAAGGATTAATGGTTCGCCACATCATGACAGAGAAAAAAACAATTCTTCATGAAATAGGAATGTACGGCGCAACAGCTGTCGTAAATGGACCAAAATTGATTTACCCTAAACAAGAAGACACTAGATTACCTGATGAGACATAAACTAAATGATAAGATAATCAAATAGAACTGCGCTCGAACTGGCTGAAGGCCTGGAAGACGGTCATACTAAGCCGCCCTTGTGGGGGGCTCGTATCGAAGTTCTCCTTCAGGCTGACCAGCTTCACATCCTGCTCCTCGAAGTAGCTGACGAGATCGATCAGGTCCTTGGTGCTGCGTGCTGACGCGCGCATAGCCGTAGACATCGCCACTCATGGTCCTCATCCCCTTTTTTTATCTTTATTGTATTACAAAGGGTGGTTAAAGGCCTATAGATAGTGAGATGGCTTTTGAAACCGAAAAAACCCATCTTTCGGTACAAGGAGGGTGCTTTTTCCTTTGTCTCATAATCGATTGTTTTTGATACTGGTTAATTAAGCTTTTTGTTACAACAAGTAACACCTCTAGTGAATGCATTTTAAATGCATTCACTAGAGGTGTTCCTTGTTTAAGTATTATTAACTGATCTTAGTTCGCAATAAGAGTATCCTTTTTTACTTGGTTTAATAATAGTCACGGTAACATATCATAGAACACATTTTCGGATATGACGTCTATGTCTTGACCTTCTAACTTCAATTTTTCTGCTTTTTTTTGCTTAGCCGTAACATTTCCTTTGACATTTTTGCTATAAGATATGTCTCCTAAGACCAGGTAATTAGTTTCCTTAGTAACCCCGTCTTGAGGTTCTCCTCCTAGATTTTTAACCAATTGCATAGCATCTTTTCGGATCATGTTTTCTAACTTACCAGTAAAAACCAGATATTTTCCGTAAAAAGGGTTATCAGTATCAAAATCCTTATTATGAGCATCTATATCTCTAGCTTTTACAGCTCTGCTATTTTCCCTAGAATATTTTGTGAATTCCTCTAGACCAACCTCTGATTCAATTTGCGTTCTTAGATTATTGAAGACTTCTCCTGTAATATAACAATCTCTTATAGCTCTATGATGATTTTCATCTGAAATATCGTAGTATTTAATCAAATCTTTTAATCTATGATGTTTCATTTCTTTTAGGTGTTTTCTTGCAATTCTCATAACATCTATAAAGTTATTAGTCATAGGTATATTCATATATTGAAGTGACGAATCGTAGAGGAAATTAATATCAAAGTTAACATTATAACCGACTAAAATATCATCTTGAATGAAATTTAGAAACTCTTCAATTGCCTTGCGCTCAGAAATACCTTCTTTCTCAATCATTTCATTATTAATCCCCGTTAACTTAGTAATAAAAGAACTCACATATTTTGTCTTTGTATTAACGTCTTCATAAGTATCAGTAGTTTTTATTAATGTGTTATAGCTACCCAAAACTTCATTTTCTCTAATTTTAATTGCGCCTATTTCAATAATAGAATCAAATCTAGGGTCTAATCCAGTAGTTTCTATATCAATCAATGTATATTCGGAAGGGAAATTAATTAGACTCTTACCTTTAAAATCTCGAACTGTTTTTTCTTTCTTGGCTGTTTCTATTAAGTTTGAACTTTCGAAACCGATTTTTATATCGAACATTTTATAACCCCCTTAGTAAGTTTACAATAAATATAACATGTTTTATCCCTTTTAAATATATAGTATATTTTTCTTAAAAAGATAAACAGTTGGATGATGTATATTGTTATACTTAAGCTAAGATAGTCGTATAAAGAAAGGAGGGTCACAATACAGTGAGTCGAAATATAATTAAGGTGTATAGTGATAGCAACATATTTTTAGTGGACCTTAAAGAGCGTTATGAATTATCTCCTGATATTATTTTTGGAGATGCTTTACGCATGTCTATTACCACAAATGATTCTTATTATTTTGCTACTAATATACAAATAGTTCATAAAAGTAAAGTTATATCGATTAAAGAAGCCTCTGAGAATGAACATAGCTTTTTTGAGTTATTACGTAATAAAAAAGAAATTCCTTTTTCAAAAAAATTAGCAACCGAATATAACTTGATAGACTACATAGAAACAAGAAATAAATAAAGTTTAACAAGACCTAAAAGATATTGTTTTTCTTTTTTAGTATAAATAAAAACAGAAAATGTTTACTAAATGGGGTCTATAAATCTATTTTTAAAAAATTATATTATGTAGTATTACTTAATATTTTGAAAAAGCAAAGAAGCAAATATTGTAATGATATGAAGAGCACGGTTGTTACTGATAGCAAGTAGTATTTACTACTTAGTGCCTGTACACCAACAGGAGAAGCAAGGGAAGAGGTAATCGAATCTAAATCGACCGAATCGATTATTGAAACAGAATCAAAAGAAGAGGAATTGTCTAGTCAGGAATCTGAGGAAAGTGAAGAGAGCGAAAAACCAGAAGAAATTGCAAGCACAGAATCAGAACCAGCTGAAGAAAAACAGTTGTCTGTATCTTCATGATGATTATACGCTAATTGAAGTGAATGGTGGGGATTTATCTGACTATCGTCAAGCTAACGTTGTCGTGGATATAGAAATTGTGATAAAGAATATTGGGCTTATACGAATGAATACGGTCAATTAGTTCGTGTGGTCGCAAGTGAAATAATTGTGCAAGATGATTCCACTGAACCTGTTAACTCAAACGGACACTACTACGGTGATGAAGCCAAAGTACCTGGGACAGAAGATTCAAGTCTGGACGAAGGACATATCATTGCCGATTCTTTAGGCGGTGTGGCCAATGCCTATAATATTACACCGCAAGATAGCGTACTGAACCGTCATGGGGATCAAGCTTATATGGGACGAACGATTCAACAAGCGGGTGGCGCAACCGATTTCGAAGCGATTATTACTTATCCAAATACAACTGCTCAAATTCCAAGTAGTTATAAATATGCTTATACGGTTAATGGTAACCAAGTAGTGGATGAATTCGATAATATTAACCCCGATGAATACAATGTGCAGCAAGGATTAACAGTAGAACATGACTCTTCATCATCTACTGACTCCTCAGTACCAGACTCTGCCACACTAAGTACTCCTGCGGGTGGAGATGTTTCCTCTGTAGATACGAATGTAAATGGGAATGTTACTATTAAAGAAGCAAAAAGCAGCTGGATATTCTATGCCGATCACAAGTGATCATTGGTTATCCCAATATATGGACGATAGAGATAACGATGGTATGGTTGGAGAATAGATTTAAATAAG
This sequence comes from Desemzia sp. RIT 804, assembly GCF_016892605.1. Taxonomy (GTDB): domain Bacteria; phylum Bacillota; class Bacilli; order Lactobacillales; family Carnobacteriaceae; genus Desemzia. The sequence goes on along the minus strand of NZ_JAFEMV010000001.1, from coordinate 792,668 downwards.
AAAAGCACGGATTATCAAAATTACGATAATCCGTGCTTTTCTAGGTTATTTCATTTGTCTAACTTAATTTGACAAACGAAAGTTTAAAAAAATATTCATAAAAATGAACTTTTCTAAAAGAAAAATTTTTTTATTAAGTAAGGTTCTATATCTTCAGCAACACCATAAAGATTTTGCAGTTGTTGAAAAGTTTCTGGTGGATAGCCGTAATCTTCTTTGTATAAGGCTAGCATTAAATTTCCGGCAAAAATACTGGCTTCTCTTTCAAGCGTTCCTTTTCCATTTCTTTGCGTCGTATAGTAAGCACTAAGGTTTTCATGTTCAAGAGCATGATACAATTCATGAGCTAATACAAAGTACCGTTCGTTGGCTTCCATTAAACTTTCATTGAGCAGCACAAGAGTTTCTTCTTTAAATCGAACGGTTTCCCCTTTCGGTGTTTCTCCAAAGGGCACAAAAAGAACGTCTATGCCTTCACTTTCCGCTAAACTAAACGGATCATAAGTTTTGTAATCCCTATATAATTGTTGAATCAGGTTATTCCAATTCTCACTCATTTAATCCCTTCTTTTTTTTAGCCTGTCCCAGAATACCGCTTTTAGAACGTCTTGTACGCGTTGTTTATCTTCTTCTGTTAAATCTTCTCCCCCATAAGCCATATGAACATTATTATTTAAAATTTCTTCTAAGTCAATGAGATCTTCTGGTGTCGCCCACTTTGGAACATCCCGTCCTAAAAGATAATCGGTAGAGACTTGGAAATAATCGGCTAATTTATTCAGTATATTATTATCTGGTTCTCTTGTTCCTTGTTCATAATTAGCATAGGTTGTTCGAGCCACCTCTAGTATTTCAGCCATTTCTTCTTGCGTCAATCGTTTGGATTTGCGGAGTTCTTTTAATTTATGAGTATCCATAGTGCACCTCTATTAGTAGTTTCTACCATTATTATACACGTATCGAAACAAAAAATAAACAAAATTACATCATTTTGAGTAAAAAATGTTGACTATCTTCAGAATGGGTAGTAAAGTGTAATTACACATAAAGAGTAATCGAAACGCGTTATTCATATAAAAAGTAGTTTGTAACTGTATGATTTGCTGCTGTATTTCTACGATTTGGCAATTTTCAACTTTTTAAAGAGATATTCTTTGTCAATAAACTACTCGTTATGTGTAATCAAGGGAGAAGGAGAGGTGCTTATGGAAGAATGGGGAAACTTTATTTCGAATATTGGATTTCCTGTTTTTATAACTATTTATTTATTGGTTCGATTAGAAAAAATAATCAATAAAATGATGGACTCTTTAGAAGAATTAAAAGAGTTGCTTCGAAAGAAATAAAGAAGAGGTGATACAGTATGGCACAAGTTAATTTTTTAAATAATCTTCACTCAGGAGCGATTGCTACATTCAATGACTATGGTATCTTACCTTCAATCACTTCCGCCCAGGCCATTCTGGAAAGCAATTGGGGAAAGTCCAAATTAGCACAGGAAAGTCGCAATTTGTTTGGTATTAAGGCAGATAAGAGTTGGAAAGGCGAAAAGAAAGCCTATTCGACAAAAGAATATGACAAAAACGGTAATCTGCTTACCGTTACAGATTATTTTAGGAAATATCCTTCTTATGAAGAATCATTGAAAGACCATGGAAAGTTTTTTCATGAAAATCAACGCTATGCTGACGTGATTGGATTGAGAGACTATAAGAAACAAGCGAGATCCATTCAAACCGCTGGTTATGCTACGGATCCCCAATATGCAAACAAACTCATTCAGATAATTGAACAAAATGAATTGCAAAAATGGGATCAAGAAGTCCTTACTCAAACTTCATTTGAGCAACCGAACAATACAGCTATGCATAAAGTAAGAAAAGGTGACTCGCTATCCGAAATAGCGGAACGATATGCTGTCTCCGTCCAATCAATCGCTACGGCAAATCAATTGGATAATCCAAATCTTATTTATCCAGATCAACAACTGATTATCCCTGTTCGTTCTCATATGCAGTCGAAAGAAGAGCACTATGTTGTAAAAACAGGAGATACCTTATCTTCCATTGCTCAACAATTCGATACGTCTATCCAAAAATTAGTAACAGAGAACCATATTTCGAATGTGAATCATATCGAAGTCGGACAAACGCTTAAAATTAACTCTTAAAAACGAAAGCAATATAAAAATATAGTAGAAAGAAGGAATATAAAATGGCTGATGAAATGGTAAAAAAAGCTCAAGAATGGGTAAATGGAGAATATAGTGGTAATCCAGGTTATCAAGAAATTACAGCGAATGGAAACACCGGTTGGTCTACGATGTACGCACTTACTCGAGCACTTCAAATTGAATTAGGAATTACAGCAACTTCTAACAGTTTTGGGGAAACAACCTTAACAGAATTCACAGAACAATACGGGACTATTGGCCAAGGACAAAACGACAGCAACTCGAATATTGTAAAAATCATTCAAAGCGCTCTTTATAGTAAAGGCTATGGCCCAGGCGGAATCACAGGAACTTATGGGCCTGGGACTGAAGCAGCCGTTCTAGAAATGAAAACCGATATGGGATTAGTTGGTGCTGATGGAACAGTGACACCAAAAGTCTTTAAAGCATTGTTAACAATGGATGCCTATGTTCGAATTGGTAGTGGGACTACAAAAGTTCGTACTATTCAACAATGGTTAAACAATCGTTATCAAAATAGAAGAGATTTCTATTTACAACCAACTGATGGAATTTATCAAAGAGGAACTCAAAAGGCATTGATCTATGCTTTACAATATGAAGAAGGTTTATCTGACGATGTAGCGAATGGGAGTTTTGGACCTACTACGAAAGCAAAACTCCCACTTTTACAAGTTGGAAATCGAGATGGAACAACCCAATTTGTTCATTTATTGCAAGCAGCTTTATGTTTCAATCAGTTTGAAGTGGATTTTGACGGCATTTTTGGTAATGGGACTAAGCAACAAGTTGCTTCTTTCCAAGCTTTTTCTGGATTACCAAGCGATGGATATGTTGGTCTGCAAACTTGGTCTTCGTTACTGGTTAGTACAGGGGATCCGAATAGAAAAGGTACAGCATTAGATTGTGTGATGGAAGTAACCCCAGCAAGAGCACAAACCCTCGTAAACGCTGGTTATGAAACAGTTGGACGTTATCTAACCAATGTTGAAAGCACAACATTAAATAAAAAGATTCAACCGGGTGAATTAGCAACGATTTTTAATGCTGGGTTGACAGTATTCCCCATTTACCAAACATATGGTGGAGCGGCTAGTTATTTCAATGCTGAGCAAGGCGAGGCAGATGCTAGATCAGCTCATGCGGCAGCTAGAGGATACGGTTTTGAAGAAGGAACGATTATCTATTTTGCAGTAGACTATGATTCAACCGACGATGAAATCACGAATAAAATTTTACGTCATTTTGAAGCCGTCTATTCTACTTTGACCGCTCTTGGTTCATATAGAGTAGGGATTTATGGAACTCGTAATGCTTGTTCACGAGTATCGAATGCAGGATATGCAGTAACGAGTTTTGTAAGCGGGATGTCCACTGGATTTAGCGGGAATTTAGGTTTTCCATTACCAGAAAATTGGGCATTCGACCAAATCTCTACGATTACTTTAGGTAGTGGAGAAGGACAAATTGAAATTGACAATAATATCAAGTCTGGAAGAGACAACGGCGTTAGCAAAGTAATCAGAACAGACGAATATATCATTGAACAAGCCTTAAAGAATACGACTGTAGGAATCTTTCCATTCAATGAAATAGTTAACTATAACATCGAACTGGATGGTGAAAGCCATGTAATCAGCAATAAGCTGTATTACAGATTAGAATACAAAGCTTCGACTGAACTAGAATTTGGAAAAGGCAATCCAGGGAATACGATTGCCATATCAAGTGATGGCACCCCTATATTGACGGCGTCAGTATTAAATGCCCTCGCTTCTGGTGAATTTATTGCTAATGATTTAGAATTTGACCTAGATACTAGAGGTCTTATCTATAAGTTTGGAGCTAACATTGGTGGTTCTGGTTTTATCTCAACCTATCTATCTATATCTTCAAATCTAGAAGTAGAATATAATTATGAGATCACAAAACCAGTGACTTTATTGAGTGGGGCAACCATTGTGCCTACAATCATTTTTACTTTGATTTTAAAAAATCCTGATAATCCTACAAGTCCAAATTTAGTTCCAGTAGAGACGGTAGAACCCTATACATTTAACGAAGTCACTACACCACAATTAGTTGCTGTAGGTGCAACAGCTGTATTTATGCTGGGAGCTGTTCTTATATCAGGACTTATTTCTGGTGGATTACTTGTACCCGGTACTTTAACTGCTGGCGGTATTGCTATAGAAAGGTTATTAGCTACATCTTGGTAGGAATTTAAAAAATAAAAGTAAGGATGGCATAGTGTTAACAAAGCCATTCTTACTTTTATTTTAATTAATAACGTTTATATAATAGTACTAGCTAAAACAATTAAGTAACATATTTTAATTAGTTATTCTTTTAGTTTCACTTTATCGGAATCCACACTGCTGGATATCATCTCTCTAATAATATCTATCTCTTCTTCAGATTTAAAACACCTTTTTGGAATCATTGTGGCTGAAAAGGGAGAAAAATAAAAAATGAAATTTTTTTTTAGTTCTTTAACGGCATATACGTGCTTCCAATCAACATAATTATTAGATTTGTCTTCAGAACGCGTATGCGGGGCGTCTTTGCTAATGAAAGTTATGACTGTTTCTTCTCTTAGTTTGGAATTGCGTCGATATTCCTTTCTTATTATAAATGCTAAACTAAGCAAGACTATCGGAACGGTAAACATAAGCATCACAGCACAAGCTTGGATATTTAAAAGTAACGGCAAACCAAGAGCAAAGTAAAGAAAGGACAGATAAATAAAATAAGCGCATATAAAAAGGATGATAAAAAGATTTTTTCTTGAATATAAAAATAAGAAAATTGCTTCCTTTTCTGTTAGACCTACTTTTGCAACAATTCTTTTTTGTTGATCCATGATTTTCCTCCTGTTTTATTACTGACTTGGGTTAGTAGTAATTATTATTTTTCTAGCTGTATATAAGTAAATATCTACGATTAATGAGAAAGTTTACAAAATTACCTTTTAGACTTACGTCGGTAAATTTCAAGCAATGTCTTAATTTCTCTTCGCTCATCAGTGGTTAAAGAAGCTTCATAATTATCTAGTAAGATTTCTATCAACTCATTAACACTATCTAAATTAAAAGATGTAACGATTTCGTTTAAACGATGTGAGGTATCCGCTGCACAACGAATGGTAGTTGTTTTACTTTTTTCTTTTTTTCGAGTTGTTTCTCTTTTTTTGTTTTCGTTTGTTTGCTGAGGTTCGTTTACTGTAAATAAACTAGATCGATTAAAAGATTGTAGAGGTTTCATTTCCTCTTTTCTTTATATATAGTTAATTTAGTTAAGTTTTTAGTGCAACAATGGCATTTTCAATGATTTCTTGCTGTGTTACCTGAATAAGCAATTACGTTTCTAAATAGTCTTTTATTTCTTCAACCACAACTAAAATAAAGCTATTAATTGACACGTAGACGTTTGCTGATGACATGATTTCCACCTTCTATTCGTTACATGCAATAACGAATAATAAACAAAGATGTCACATACGAATAAGAATAACTCTATAAATAGATTAAATTTTTAACTACTAAATAAATTAGTTGAAAGAAGTAAGGACTATGCTCCTACAAGAACTAAACAGATGTAGATATATCACATCGTTTTTGTAGGAATATGTAAAAAGATACATAATTCTTAGTCTAAGAGGCTTTTAAAAACTTATCATCGTTTGTTCTATTCATTTCTAATCAATACTGAAGATTATCTATCAGTTGTGAGACTAGCATAGGCGTTTCTGTTGGAGAATCTGTTTGAAATTCCGCACCCAGAATCATATTTTCGTTCTTTTTAAACTGTCCTTTATCGTACTGCAAGCGATCCGTTAAATCAGCATGAATCTCTTTAATGATTGTTACAGAGAGTGGATCTTCATTGATTAAATGACTGGGCATTCTCTCAAAAGCTTGTTTGTGGTTCTCAATTTCATAAAATTCTCTAACTGTTGCCCCCAAACTGGTCGGTAAAGTTCCATTGACAATAATAGAAACGGTAGCTGGTAAAGAAATCGTATTTCCTTCTATTCCTGCTGAGTGATGAGCTAATCGAACCAAAATATCTTCAAAATACTCACTGGTAATTTTTTTAAGAGAGTTACTCATTCTGATATACCTCCTACTTCTATACTTAACTCAGTAAAGTAACGTTATTAGGTATCTTGTAGACGCGTCTACATGTAGATTTGTCTACAAATCTATTTTTTAGACTTACGTTGATAAACCTCTAGTAAAGTTTTAATTTCTCTTCGTTCATCTGTCGTCAAAGAAGCCTCATAATTGTCTAGCAAGATCTCTATCAGTTCATTAACACTGTCTAAATTAAAAGAAGTAACAATTGCATTTAAACGATGTGATGTATCAGCTGCACATCGAATAGTAGTGGTTTTACTCTTTGCTTTTTTTCGAGAAGTGTCTTTTTTTTGGTCTTCATTAGTGTGCTCAGATTCGTTTACTGTAAATAAACTGGAACGATTAAAAGATTGTTGGGGTTTCACTTCTTCTTTTCTCTCCAGAAGATTCCGTTTCTCTTTATTTTTATTTAATAGATTGTCTGCCATACTCTCACCTTCTTCTTTCTTATATATAGTATAAATAATATCTACTGCTCGTTTCGAGATTCTATCTCTTCTAATCGCTTCAACATTTCTTGCGTCACTCGCTTATAAAGCCCCATGACTCTCTTATCGTGAATATCATATTTAGTATCCAAGTCAGGATCAACTATCCCAATGATGTCATACCGCTTTAATCGCTCCATATTTTTGACTACATTTTTGAAGAGGTTTTCTTCACCAAATTTATCTTTTGCTGTATTGAGCGTAGCTTCGTCAACCTTTGAATTGTTTTTTAGTAATACGGGTAGTACACCTAAAATATCAAAATCTGCATTGTAATTATCAATAAGTTCTTGCAAGTATCCTACATACGCTTCAGCTCCTACTAAAGAACGCTCTTGTGTCTGCAGGACAATAATGGTGTAGTCGGAAGCTAACAAAGCTGAGTCCGTATAAGTACTTAAAGTAGGTGGAACATCGACCAAAATAAAGTCGTAGTCATCCTTAATATTAATCATTAATTCATTTAAAAAAGTCACCCTATTAAATTGACTGTTTGGAAATTTCTTTTCTAAAAATAAAGGATAAGAGGTAAAGTCTGCAAAGCTGGGCAGTAAAAAAAGATTTTCTTTGATTTCAATAATAATGTCCGATAAATCTTCATCTGCTATGGCAGACATTAACGTCTTGTCAAACGTAACAATATTATTCGTAATGCGTTGTTTCGTATGTAAATACAAAGATGTTGCATTCGCTTGAGGATCTAAATCTGCTAATAATGTCTTATAGCCTAATTTAGATAATGTGTACGCCATCATTGCACTATTAGTTGTCTTACCTGTTCCACCCTTGAAATTTCCAAATGTTATAACTTTAGCCATTGTAACCCTCTTTTCTTATTTGTCTACAAATCTACATTTGATGTTATAACGTAAATATACCATGCTAAATCAATATGTCAAACGTTATCAAGAAAAGCTGTCTACAAATCTACAAGTAGACGTATCTACATATCTACAAATCTACAAGTAGACGTATCTACATATCTACGAATCTACAGGTAGACATGTAGTATGAAAAAAATGCTGATAATAAAAGGATACTGGAGATCACGTAGACATATCTACATATCTACAAATCTACAAGTAGACGTATCTACATATTTACAAATCTACAAGTAGACGTGTAGACAAGAAAACGATTTTTCGCCTACAAAATTGGGTTTTACAAAAAAAAAATAGTGTAGTACATTTAACTCAATTCATAGCAAGACTAAAACTGAATATAAAAAAAGCCCCGTAGACGCCAATCTACGAGACACACAAAACTTATCCGGTTATATGTGTCTATTATACCAGCCTCTTTTTGAGTTGGCAATAATAGGTCTTTTTTAAAACTGTAGGGGACAAGCTGCAGCCATGAAAAACTGGGACTAAGGGGACAGGTTAGGCGCTAGCCACTTCAATAACTAGCGATAGGGGATCAAAAGAGATTACTGTATGCACTCTTTCCCTGAATGGTGTCCGCGACCGATTTAACGGCGGGGGTGGTAATCCTAGGCCAAAAGCCTGGTAGCCTAAAACAATGCTCTTTGGGAGGGTTTTAAGAGGGTTTTAGGTGTGTTTCAATAACACCAACGCATACAGATGTGATAGTGGCTCCAATCGTCTCGCCGACGTTAGAATGTAAAACACATAAATATTTAAAACGCATGTTGTACTCTAGCTAGTCATATATTTTATTTTTATATGGCAGTCTAGGGTACAACTATGCTCAACACCAAAACATCAACACCTCTGTTAGCAAAGTGACTAATAGAAAGCAAGTGTTTATTTAAAATTACGTTAGTTTTTAAATACGAGAAAGTAATTCAAGTAATTCACGATTCAAAACACTTTAGTACTAATATACAGAATCTTGAAAACAACATGTTGGAGATAATTAGGCGAAAGTAAGATTTAGACTAGTATCGATCCAGTATTAAGAAAGATGTTGATGAATTAAATTAAAGTATTTATAGTAATTTTGAAGAGAACAAAACTGAACGAAATTTTAATGATATTAATAATCAGCTTGATAATATAAATAATCAAATTAATATTCTTGATAAAGAAATAGAAATTTGATAAGAAGCTCTAAGGGAGGAAAATGGATACTTCATGAGAAGAAATGGAATTAGTAGTATACACATAATATTCCAGTTAGTCTCTCGTTTTCTTACCACATATTTTTTAAAAGCATTGTATGTTAAGTTTTGTAGACAGTTCTGTTGATTTGAGAAGTCAAATTAATTATTTCAAAATGAAAATCACTGGTGCAGCAAATGGAACGTATAAATTATCTTTCATAGATGCAGATAATAAAATAATTGGGTGTATCGACTTACATAACATAGATTCCACCACTGGAAAGGCTGAAATTGGATACTGGATTCATTCAAGTTATTCTGGTCAAAATATAGTTTCTAAAGCAGTCAAAAGGTTATGTACGTATTCTTTTGAAGTGCTTGAATTAAATAAATTAAGTATTTTTGCTGATGTTGAGAATATAGGCAGTAACAAAGTAGCTATAAAAATAGGGTTCAAATTAGTGGGAATTAAGTTATAAGACGTGATTAGACACAACGAATACAGGGATTTGAACGAGTATTATTTGTTGAAACCTGATTCTGATAGTCACATGAAACTGACATTATGACATTACCACACTAATCATTGTCAACTTGAAACAGTAGAGGATATCTTTGAAAGTAACTTGAAATTATCAGAAAATTTAGAAGTGGCCATTGAGAGACTAGAAAATCATGACAAAAAAATATTAGAACTAGAACAAACCCTAATAGAAAAAAAGTATATTCAGTTAAATTTCAAAAAAACATTATATTTTTCACAAATGAGCAATCGAAAACCCCTCCACTATAAGGATACCGGATTACTTGGCTTAATGGGTGATTATGTTAAGTAAATGTTAAAATAGGATTTAAAATACTTGCTTTTTAGATAATGATAAGATAAAATTAGTTTGTAATAAATATTATTAAATAATTAGTATAAAAACGGAGGGATTAGGATAATGAGTATTGATTTTAAAGATCATGGCAAAAAACCTTATGTAGTCAATATTGAAGAGGCTACTGTGCAAAACGATAATTATCGGACAACAATATGGACAGGAGAAAAATTACAAGTAACGGTAATGACTATTCAACCGAACGATGATATTGGTTTAGAAGTGCATAAAGGAATCGATCAATTTATTCGTATCGAAGAAGGACAAGGATTATGCCTTATGGGACCGTCCGAAGACAACTTGAATTTTGAACAATCCGTTTCTGAAGATGAGGCAGTTTTTGTTCCAGCAGATATGTGGCATAATATCAAAAACACTGGAGATACTCCCTTAAAGTTATATACCATTTATGCTGGACCTGATCATATTGAAGGAACCGTTCATCCAACCCATGAAGATGCAAAAAATGATCCAAACGAACATTAAAAAAAATTACTGAAATAATAATGATTTAAGCCCAAAAATTTGAGTTCTACTTTTATTTTTGGGTTCTTTTTTATTTTTTTGAAATAAACCTACATATGAACGATTTGAGGAGGTAAATATATGGAGGCACCATTATTAAAAACAACAAATTTAGAATTCGAGGTAGATGGTAAAACTATTTTAAAAGGTATCACTCTAACTATTGAAAAAGGAGATTTTTTAACGATTACAGGTCCATCTGGTAGTGGTAAAAGTACATTATTAAAAATTATTGCCTCAATGTTATCGCCCACCGAAGGCAAATTATGTTATCAAAATAAACCAGTTGAAGAATATGAACCGACTGATTACCGAAAAGAAGTATCCTACTGTTTTCAAACGGCGACTCTTTTTGGAGAAACAGTAAAAGATAATTTAACGTTTCCTTATGATATTAGAAATCAGCCTTTTAATGAAAAAAAGGCCTTATCTGCTTTAAAAAGCGTTGGTTTAGGAAAAGAGTACCTAACTAAATCAGTCCATGCATTATCTGGCGGTGAAAAGCAAAGAGTAGCGTTAATTCGTAATATATTGTTTATGCCTAAGGTTCTATTGCTAGATGAAGTGACAAGCGCATTGGATGAAGAAAATCAGACTATTATTCGTTCCTTGATCCGTAATCTAAATCAAGAGCAAGGCATTACGATAGTATGGGTCACACATAATACAGTAGAGATTCAATCTTCAAATCGTATTGTCCACTTAGTTAATGGAGAAATGGAGGAACCTAAATGAACTTAGCTATTAATAATGCATCTTTATTATTTGCAACAGCTTTGGTTGGAATAGCACTTATTGTTGTTTATAAAGAAAAATTAGGATTAGGTAAAGATATTTTAATCGGTGTGGTTCGAGCAGTTATTCAATTAGTTGCAGTTGGTTTTTTGTTGGGCTACGTTTTTAATTTAAATAATATTATTGTGACATTAGCACTTGTTTTAGTCATTATTTTTAACGCCTCTTTTAATGCTGGTAAGAAAAGCAATGGCATATCAAATGCATTTAAAATATCGTTTATTGCTATATTAACAGCAACTAGTTTGACTTTAGTAGTGCTCCTTCTATCGGGAGCTGTTTTATTCATTCCTTCGCAGGTGATTCCAATATCAGGAATGATTGCTAGTAATTCAATGATTGCGATTGGAATTTGTTATCGAAACTTAAATGCAAAATTTAAAGACCAACGTCAACAAGTATTAGAAAAGTTAGCTCTAGGAGCAAATTTAAAACAAGCCTCTATTACAATCGTACGTGACAGTATTCGCTCAGGTATGTTGCCTACCATAGAGTCTGCAAAAACAATAGGAATCGTTAGTTTACCCGGAATGATGTCAGGATTAATGTTTGCTGGTGTAGATCCAACATATGCAATAAAGTACCAGATTATGGTTACCTTTATGTTGCTTTCTACAACAAGTATTGCATCTGTTATGGCTAGTTACATGGCATACAAAGAATTTTATACCGAAAGCAAACAATTAAAGAATTAAAAGCTCCTTTTTTCTAGAGAAGTTTGTTATTGAGAAGTTTATTTTTTTATAAAAAATAGAGTAAGAAAAGGAGGAAATTAAGATTGATTCCTAGATCCCCGTTTTCTCACTCTGTTTTAGTATCAACTTGTCTTTTATTTAATTACATTGAGGCTACACTTTTTTCTCCTTTTGCAATAAACGTAGCCCGTTCAAGATAACCAAAATTGTTGAACCCTCATGGAAAAGGACCGCCAATGGGAGCCCAAGAACGCCGAACATATTTAAAGTGGTCAATGTGACAATGACAACGAGAGAGAAAATGACATTTTGAATAATAATACCATTTAACTTTTTACTTAGCTTATAGCTATAAAACAATTTAGATAAATCATTCTTCACTATAACGACATCAGAAGATTCCATCGCTACTGAGGAGCCACTCCCCATCGCAATCCCGATGTCTGCATTTGCTAGAGCGGGCGCATCGTTAATCCCATCACCAATCATCCCAACGACTTCTTCTTTTCCTTGGCTATTCATTACAAATTCTATTTTATCTTCCGGTAACATCGAAGCAATATAGTCATCTACTTTTACAAGCTTGGCAACTTGGGCAGCCACCTTCTCGTTATCTCCCGTTAAAAGACAAACTTTAATCCCCTCTTTTTGGAAATCTGCAACCGTACTCGCTGATTGCGGGCGAATTTGATCCCGGAATGAGAAGTAACCTACCACTTCATTGCCATCTGCTACCAATATGCTCGTATCCCCTTTTTCCAATACTTTTTGGAACTGGTTAAATTTATCATAGTGCTTAAAAGCACCCGGTTTCCCTACTAAGATATCCCCTTTTTTAATCCCTGATCCAGCAATTTCTTCAATCGATTCCGATTGCTCAACTTCTGTTAGGTCGATATCCTTAAAGGCAGAAACGATTGCTCTTCCGATCGGATGACTGGATTGCTGCTCCATATAAATGACTTCTTTTAAAACATCTTCATCCACAGCATAATCTACTACTTGGAAGTCACCGTAAGTCAATGTTCCAGTCTTATCTGTATATAAAATATCCATCGTACTCAACGCTTCCATGGCAGCTCCACCTTTAAAAAGCACACCATTTTTGGCTCCATTACTAATCGCACTTAACGTAGCTGGTGTAACGGAGGCACATAATGCACATGGGCTGGCCACTGTTAAAAGCACCATTCCTCGATAAAAGGCCTCTTCCAATGACAGTCCCAAGAACTGATAGAGAACAAAGATGAAAATGGGTACGATGATGAGAACACCGATCACATATTTGCTTTCGATACGATCAATAAACTTGGCGATTCGAGAAGGTCTGTTTTGCGCTTCTTCAACCATCCGGATGATATTTGAAAACATGGTTTCATCCATTTTTTTGTTTACTTCTACATGAAAAACATTTCCTTCGTTAATTGTTCCGGCAAAAACTTCATCCTTTAACTCTTTTTCTACAGGAATCGATTCGCCTGTTAAAGCTGCTTCATTCACGATTGCTTTTCGGTCGATGAAACCATCAATGGGAATTTGCGCACCCTTTGATACCACGACAATGTCTCCAATTGCTAACTCCTCCGTAGGGGTAACCACTACATCCCCGTTTTCTTTTAGAACCTGAGCGGTATCCGGTACTTGCGCCATTAACTCTGAAATGGCGCTGGTAGATTTATCCGTTGAATAGTCCTCCAACGCTTCCGCTGCAGCAAATATCAGTAGTAGGGCCGCTCCTTCTGACTCAAAATTAATGATTACTGCACCAACAGCAGCCAGTACCATGAGTAAATCCACGTTTGGTGAGCGATCTCTGACAGTATTAACAACAGCGTCCTTTGCCGCGTAGAAGCCTAAAAAGAAAATCGCAATATAAAAGGATGTGGAACTGTACGCACCATTTAGTCGGATAAATACAAACCCTAAAATCGTAAACAGAACACCGATAACTAAAAACTGACCTTGCCTACTTTTTGTTAGATAATGAACCATTTCTAAAACCCTCTTCCTATTTTATAATTTTTACTTACTAGCATGTTTTCAATAAAACAGCACGTCTAATACTCTCACTCTCCTTTTTTCACAAATAAACATAAAAAAGGGCACACCTATAGAACAGAATTAACTGTCCCACAGGTATGCCCTTATTATTTACATACTCTGCTGCCACAAAAATTGCAGCCCGGCTGCATGGACCTTTTACATGTCCACCGCCTGTTCAGATTTAAATAGCTCTCATTCTAAAACATAAGCAAGAAGAGCAAGTTAAATTAGATTTATACATACAAATAATATCATTTGTAGAATAGTATATCAACAAAAAAATATAAGAGGAGTATTTAAAATTGAATTTTTATAGAATTAGTAAAAATATACCTAAAAGAATATTAAAAACCTAATCTGAAATTAAATAAGGTCTCGCTGATTTCATCTTCATTGATTCCAATATAACGTTTCGTAATCTTCTCGTTGCTATGGCCAACTATTTCCATCAGAGTGGCCACGTCTTTTGTTTTCTTATAATAGTGGTAACCAAACGTCTTACGCAGCGTGTGCGTGCCAATATCGTCTCTTCCTAAGAGCTTAGCGACCTTTTGAAACATTTGGTAGACCGTATTGACTTCTACATGACCACCTTTGGTGCTCGGAAACAAATAATTCTCTGGTTCTGAGTCTTTTGTATAGTCTTGGATCAAGTCCTGCAGACTACTCAAATACAAAATACGGGTTTTGCCTGTTTTTTTCTCGACGATTCGGGGATTTTTGGAGGAAATCAGATCTTGTTTCTTCAATTTTACGATATCCGACATGCGTAAACCGCTATTAATTGCCAATCAAAAACAGAAAAACATCCCGATCCGCGTTTTTATTGCGCCTTAAACAGAATAAAAAGTCGTTTATTTCTTGTTGAGTCCGTAATGGTTGGACGTTGTAACTCATTTAAAAGCCCTCTCCTCTCACAAAAGTGATACATGATTTTGTTTAGTATACCACACAATCATGTATTGGAGGGCGATACAAAAAAAGAACCCTATGGGTATAGGATTCCCGATACACGATTTTATACAAATTAGTGTATTAAAAAGAATAAACTCAGTTCAATTCAAACTTATCGTTTATTTTTTTCGTAAATATAATAACAATAAAAAGTAAAAAATAATGAACAAACCATAACTCACTAAAAAAGCCTTCTTATTTCATTAGATATTTTAAAAGTATCATATCAAATTCACATTATACATTAATTTTTAATCTACCTTACTTTATGTGATTGCTCAAACTGTATGCTAAATACAAAATTACGGGCGTACATATAAATAACGTAAAAAAGTCAGTCCTATTGCGAATAGGACTGACTTTTGTGTTGTCCTGGAACAACTTAGATCATTTTTAAAGAATGACCTGATATGAATTTAATTTATAAAAAAATACAAAAAAGTACTTTGATACTCGTAGAGGGATTTGAACCCTCGGAACGAAAAGACGTTCAGCCCATTTACAGTGTGCCGAAATAAGTCATTCTGCCACCCGTCCATTTAAAAAAATGAAATTGTTCATGTGAACTTCTTCGTTTTGTAGTAGTATTGAATTATATGCAAGAAGCGTTTATTTAATATAAATTATATCATGAAAAGGAGAAAGATAATGAGAGTAGATTTTCATATACATACCCAAAAATGTAAATCTGGAGATAGTCCCAAAAGAAAAATTAGTCCAAAAGATTTTATAAAAAAAATGGATGAAAATAATGTAGTTATGTGTGCGATTACAAATCATAATAAATTTTGTAAAGAAGAATTTCAGGAGATACTAGATTCAGATCCTAATTTCTCGATTTTCCCAGGGATAGAGTTAGATATATTAATGGATGAGAACAAGCATTACCATACGATTGTTATCTGTGATCCAAGTGAAATGAAACAATTCTATGAAACTTTTGATAATGATAACAATAGAGATTATGATAAATTTTATTTGGAGTATCAGGATTTTATAAATAAAGTAAAGGAATTCTCAAATGAAAAAATTATGATAATTCCCCACTTTTTAGATAAAGATAAAAAAAGAGCATTTACAATTAAGGATAAAGATAAATTGATTAGTGATTTAAAAGATTATGTCGTTATTTTAGAGCCTGGGAAAATACATACAATGGGTATTATTAATGGTCATGATGAAATATCTTTACTTGGAAGTGATGTTCAAGATTGGGAGAAATATAGTGAATATGAATTACCCGAAATAAAATTTAAAACAAATTCTTTTAGTAAATTTTGTGAACTTGCTAAAAATTCGAAACAGTTTATAAAGCAACAATTAGATGCTACTAAAAAGTTTGATATTGTCATTAATAAAAAACAAGATATTGTACCTATATACGAAGATATAAATATAGTATTTGGAGAAAAAGGAGCTGGAAAAACAGTTCTTATGTCTAATTATCTTTTACCTCATTTTCAAGCTATGGGAAAGAAAGTATTTTTACATGAGGGAAAAAACTATAGTACTGAATATGAAAATATTATCAAAAGATATGAAAGTTCAGTAGAAATAGATGAATCTTTACAAGAAAATATCAAATATAGCTTTGATAAGGTTATTGAGTATAACGAAGATAGTATACCTAATTTTATTAAATCAATATTAGAATATCATGAAGCAACAAAAATTAGTACAAATGCGTTATTAATAAAAAAAACAGAAGCAACATTCAGAGAAACAAATAATAATAATTTTGAGAAATTATATAATACAGCTACGCAGAATATAAAAAAAATAGATGATGTAAAAAGAATAAATGATGAACTCAGAGAAAAAGAAAATAATCATAGAACTATATTAAATAGTGAATTGAACAAGTTAAATAAAGATGTAATAAAAATACTTAAAAATGATTATAGAAATGTTTATATAAATAAAAATACTGATATATTGTTACAATCTATTAAAGGATCTGTAACTAAAAAGACTGGGAAAATAGCCAAACTAAATAAACTTGGATTTTCAGACTTAGTTTCTAAGAGACTAGAATTCATGGAAAATATTACTAGTATAAATAGTAACTTAGATGGTATTAAACAAGGTGGAGAAAATATAAATTTAGGAGAATTACCTAATAAAGGAGCCATTATACTAGAAGTAAAAATAGTTACCTTATTTCCAGAATATGTATATAAGCCAAAATCCGTGTTTAATAAAAATAATATTAGCTTGTACAGGGAACTAGTAAAAAAAATAGAAACATTTTCATTCCAATCATTTAGTGAGATTAATAATTTCTTTGATTATACTGAAAAGAGTGTAGACGGAGTTAAATTTATTTCTGAAGTAATAAAAAAAGAAGTAAATATAAAAAAAGAAAATAAAAGTATTTATGAAATATATACACCTTCAGAGGGAGAAAAAGCTATTTTATCAATAAGTGGATTATTAGAAAATACTAAATTTGATTGTTATCTGTTTGATGAAATAGAGAGAGGGTTGGGTAATAAATATATTTCAGATTACTTAATTCCTAAACTAGATAAATTACGGAATCAAAATAAATTAATAGTACTATCAACGCATAATGCTAACATTGCAACCAATACATTGCCTAGTCAGTGTATTTACTGTGATTATAAAGATGAGGAAAGTAATGGCTACTATTTTGGAAATATGTATTCTGGAGAACTTGTAGGTTCTTTAGATTCATCCGAAATTCTTAATTGGGAAGATAAAGCTTTAGATCATTTAGAAGGTAGCCAAAATATGTTCAATAGGAGGAAAAATTTATATGGAATTTAATAATAAAGTAGTTAGAGTAGAAATTTTTAGAGAAGAAGAGCAAGTGAGCTTAATATTTAACGAATTACGAGAACTTAAAATAAATTTAAGTGATAGTTCTGTTGAAGATATTAAAAATTTGTTTAATAGTATTTTTGATACTATTGTGGATGAAAAAGAACTAATTAGTCTGGAACTTAAAGACGAAAAAAATGATTTATTTCATGAAGTAGCAGAGGATATAATAGACCAACTAAATTCAGAAATTGAACAATCAAAATCCGATTTAATAAAAATTATTGATTTGAATTTTAAAACAAATTAAAAATATAGTTATTTAAACAACTGATTAACATAATTAGATATTATTAAAACTATTAATACTTTTTTGTTTTTTTTCATCTTAGCACCTGACTTTCATTTATTCCGACGTGGACAGGTGTTTTTTTGACTCGCAGAGCGCACACCTTACTCGTAAGGTATATTATGTTATACTTTCCTGAAATTTTTTTGAAAAAAGAATCTTTATAAGTCAAAGTTCAAGATACATGATTATATGTAATTTCATGTATCGAATTATATTACTTAGATAATGCGCCAATCTGTTAGTACAAAAAAAAGACAACGAGTTTTAATCGCTGTCTTTTTTTGTACTAACAATCAAACTATTTATTAATTAAATAAACTCAATACAGTTTGAATCGTACCATTTTCGATCAATATATAAATTCCTAAGCCAATAAACACTATAGGAACAAGGATTCGTTCATATTTTTCTAAGGTTTCGGAAACAAAAGAAATCTTGGCTAATTTGTAACTGATATAGCAAAGAACCGCAACAGAAATAGCAAATACGATTAGAGCGGTGACAATCTCTGAAAAAGATAACGAGGCAAAGTAAGGAATATAAATCCCTAAGTTATCGCCACCAGAAGCAATTGTTATTAAGGCAACGGTCCAAAAGAAGCGGTTTGTTCCTCTTGATTCAAGCTTTTCAACGACTTCCTCTTCTTCTTCCTCCTCTTCGCCAACCAATGCCACTCTGATTCCTAAGAAAATCGGAATTAGACCGAGAAGCCCAATGATCCAATCTTGCGGAATGAAATTCAGCACATATGCTGCAAATAAACTTACGGCTACTAAGATACCTGTTCCTAGATATTGACCCCAAAAAATCTGACGGAGCCCTTTTTTTGTATGACTTTGAGAAAAAATAATCAGCAAGATAAACAAATAATCAATGCTGGTAGAAATATAAACAGCGATAGCTGAAAAAATACTTTGTAACAAAATAACTTCCTCCAAACTAAGATTTCATAGATAGATTTTCTGATAACTTTAAAAAAACATGAATAGCGGAAAGGATGTCTTCATTCGCTAAAGAGTAATAAACTACTTTTCCATCTTGACGTGATTTTGCCATTCCATGTTTTTTTAAAAAACGTAAATGGTGTGACGTTGTAGCGACACTAGCATTAAGTATTTCTGCTAAATCACAGACACACATTTCCTTATAGGTTTCTAAAGCATAAAAAATTTTAATTCTAGAAGAATCGCTGAAACATTTACCTAACACAAGTAAATTTGAAAAATCTTTTTGATCCAATTTATTTTTTATTATAGTTACTTTTTCTTTATGTACGATAGTCACTTGGCAAACGTTTTCCATTCATCTCACCTCACATTCAAACGATTATTTGAATGAAGTATACCTATTTGATCACTCTTTTGTCAATCTATCTTAATTCCAATACACTATTATAAGCAATTTCGTGTATTTATATATGAATTTAGCAACTATATAAAGTTACACAGGAATTTGAATAAAAGGTAATAAATCTCAATAGAAAATACAAAAGAATAAAAAGGTCTTTATTAAGGTTTTAATTAAGGTCTTTTCGTGTTATGATTAACCAAATAATGAAAAGTGAGGTGCTTCGTATGTTGAAAATTTTAGATATAAAAACAAAATCCATCACAGAAGCCAAAAAAGAGTTCTCAAAAATTATCAAAGACACTCATGAAACTGGGGAACCCACCTTTATTTTTAACCACAATAAACCGGAAGCCGTTATTCTTAGTAACGAAGTGTATGAAAAATTAGTGAAAGAGTACAACGAATTAGAAAACAAACTATTTTATAGTCAGTTGAATGAGCGCGTAGCAGCTGGACCAGGCAAACTCATCCCCGCTAAAGATGTCATCGAATCCAATCCAGAGCATAACCCATTTACTGCTTTCTCCGATGAGGATCTATTTGATTAATGGCTGACGTGTATTTTTGGAAAGAAGCAGAAAAAGACTATAAAAAGTTGGACGGCACGTTAAAAAAATGGGTAAACGCTGCTGAAGAACGGTTAAGAATCCGAGGTTCTGAAATTGGCAAAGACCTTGGAAATACCAGCTATTCAAAACTAGCTGGTTTTAAAGAATTAAAGAACCAAAAACTTGGTATTCGTCTGATCTTCAAACCAACAAAAGACAATCAAATAGAAATTATTGAGATCGTGGCCATTGGTAAAAGAGAAGATGAAAAAGTATTTGTGACCGCAGAAAAAAGAAGAAAAAAATATTGGTAAAGTTAATATACTACTGAGTATGTCAATGATCTCGTGCACGTATATACGTAGTGAAAAGGATTCTACTGCTTATAAGCGGTAGAATCCTTTTTGGTCTTCACCATGATGTTGCCTCTATTTGTGCAGCTACATCGCTTAAATATATAAGGCTAAAGTAAAAAAACGAGAGAAAAGGCGGAAAAGTTTAAAATAAACTCTTCTATTTACGTTTACACGTCGACGTAAAAGTGATATATTTACTCTAAATCATACTAAACACTGTGAGGGATAATAGATGAGAAAAAGAACTTTTGGTGAGATTTTGCCTGAAATTAAAGAAGAAACATTGTCTAAAGAGAAAGTGGAGTTGAAACAAATTCGAATCGGGATAGAAGCTCATGAATATTTGAAGAACGAAGCTTTTAAAAGAGGTGTTTCCATGAAAAATTTGTTAGATGAGATTGTGAAAGAATATAAAGAAAAGAATCAGTAAGAGAAATGATAAATAAATTGAATAGATTTTTATAAGCAGATTATTTTCCTTTTTTTAATTAAACGCTATAATAAATGTGTGTTATTTACAAATTATGTATACATAATAATAAATAGAAACCTGACTATTGGCGTAGTCAGGAAAGGAAATCATCTTGTTTAAACTTTTGGTTGGCGCCAAAAATTTGTTCTTCTCTAAATCTTATTTTATTAGGATTTAAAACAAAAGTAAAGTATTAAACAGCGTGATCTCCTTTCTTGTTGCATGGTCATACAGGTAGTAAAGGAGTTTTTGTAATGTCTGACTTTAATTTTTATAAAGCAGATAAAGCTTATGGAGAACTTTATTTTCAATTTCCTAAAGTTTTACTCTACAGTGAAGAATACTCGAAATTATCAGATAGTGCTAAATTAGCGTATGTTATTTTTCGTGATCGGTTGCAATATTCCATTCAAAACCATTGGATTGACGAAGAAAATAATGTCTATTTTATCTTTACCAATAAAGAGTTGTGCGAATTGTTAAATAAATCAGAAAATACCGTAACAAAAATAAAAAAAGAGTTAGAGAAAGCTGGATTGCTGCTGCAACAAAAAATGGGGTTTGATCCAGTGAAAAAGAAAAACTTTCCTAATCGCCTATATTTAGCGGATTTGGAAGTCAATGCAACGGATATTTATCAATTGCAACAACGAGAAGAAATTCTATCTAATCAAGGAATCGCAAAAAATGCGGCTCGAGAAGAAGTAGTAGAAAAGCCGTTAAATCAAGGAACCGCAAATTTTGAGGGTCGTGAGAATAAGAGTGAAAGTCGATTAAACCAAGGAACCGTAAAAAATGAGGTAAATCTATATCAATCTATTTCTAAAGATATTAAAGAGAATAAAGATATCCAAAAACCAGATGAAAATACACTTATCCAACAAGCGTTCAATCCTGAGAAAAAAGATCAAGAGCAGGAACAGCAACTTATTGACGATTATATTGAAAAATATGCACTATATGAAGAATATGGAGAAGAGATAATTCATCATTTTAAAGCCTATAGTTTTAATGATTTTCAGACCTTTACACTTTACTGTGAAAAAGTCATGTATGCTAAAAAATCAGTAGAAGATGAGAGTGGTATTTACATCTCTATCTTGTCATCTAGTAAATACAGTCCGTTTATTCGGGAAGAATTAAAGCGAACTTTCACTCGCTGCGTGCAGCAATCCAGATTTGGGAAAACCAAAAATATTTCCAGCTACCTATTTATTTCTTTCAAAAATGTCTTTGAAGATTTCATGAGAAGCCAAGTAAGTAAATAAAGGGGACAGATCGATGAATTTAGGCCTTTATAAGGGATTTTGAGATGTATCTAAGGATAAAGTAAATAAAGAGTTTAAAATGCTTTAGAATCCGTTTTTGAGCTATTTAGAAAGGAGTATATGATGATAACTGTTTTATTGTTAGAAGTTAATAAACCTGATAAAGCTATTGTATATAATCCCAACACGAGAAAAGAGTTTAGCATTTCTGTAACACAGGAGCAATCAGACTATTACGAATTATTGCTAAATGAAACGGAAGAAGATATTTTTGTCATTTATAACGAAGAGGAGAACCAATTAAGTTACATTGACGACGAAAAGGAGTTGAGTTAATTGGTTAAACGTAGTAGGGAAGAAAAAAAGAAACAGATTGACGAACTGACAGATAAAATGAACCACGCTGTTAAACAGTTCCAAAACAATCCTCAAGATGAATTGGAATTATTAAACAGCATGACGAAATTCAAAAATTATTCCACTCGAAATGTCTTACTGATTCAATTACAGTATAAGGGAGCGTATGGCGTAGCTTCTTACAAAGAATTTCAAAAAATGGGTTACCAGGTACAAAAAGGCGAAAAATCTCTTTACCTTTTAGCACCAAAAATCGAAAAAACGTTCAAAAACGAAAAAGGTAATAAGAAATTAGTAAAGTATGCGAATGCAGAACAACAGGAAAAGATTGAAACTGGCCAAGTAAAAACAAAAAAAGAAATTGTTGGCTATCTAACTGTTCCTGTTTTTGACATTACCCAAACTAATTGTCCTGTTGAAGATTATCCCAAGCTATATCCCAATCGACCTGAAAATTTTGACTTCAACAATACCGAGATGGAATTTAAAGATTTAAGCAAAGCCTTGAGTGAGTATGCGAAAGAAAAAGAGGTAACTGTTAAGATTGGAAAAACGTCAAGTGCTGCAAAAGGATTTTATGCTCCTTTCGAGAACGAAATAGTACTGAAGGATAGTTTAAATGATACGGAAAGAACAAAAGTGTTGTTACATGAGTTAGCACATGCTGAAATGCATAATGTTCCTAAAATGAAAGAGAAAGATCATATGCTCCATGCAACGAATGTTTTAGAATACCAAGCGGAAATGACGGCTTATGTTGTCAGTAATACATTTGGTTTGAATTCTGAAGAGTATACGCAATCTTACTTAGCGAACTGGACAAGAAGAGATGTCGAGAAAGAAGTTTATATTAAATCTTTGGAAGAAGTAAAGGAAGTAGCAGCTAATATGATTGAGGAGATAACCGATAAATATAACGAGAAACTACAGTCAAAAGAGAAAACACAAGATGTCTTAAATGCAGAGAAACTAAATTTTTTATCGGATAGTAATGGGAAAAATCATTATATTTTTTTAAAAGATGAACCGTTAATTTGTACTGGAATTGAAGATTTGAATACTTCAAAATTCTTTACCGATTTCAATATTCGATTAGAAGACAAAGAGCAAAATAAATATTATTATTGTATCCGATCAGATAAAAATAGAAAAGAGATTGCTAAAGAGTGGTCTGGTACATTGACTGGAAAAGAATGGTTAAGTCAGGACATTAAAAATGAGGTTTTAAATCGTAAACCAAATTTAAACATTCAAAACAAAGTTCCAGAAGATACAGGTACTTTCAAAACTATTTCTGAATATACGCAACAGAAAAAAGTAAATCATTTAAATTTATAAAAAATAAGAGAACAGGATGCTAAAAATTCTGTTCCCTTATTTTTTTGACTTCAGGAGCAATAATATTTAATACTTTTTCTGTTTCTTCGATGCTCGAATCCCTCATATCAAAATAAGCTTCTAAAAGAGCTCCTTTTTGAATCAATCGATGTGTTCGTTCTTTTCTTAACCTTTCTGAATCTCTTTGCATTTGTCGTTGTAGTCGTCTGATTTCTTGTTCCTTTTTTTTGATATCTAAATTACTCATCGGGAACACCTAACTTTTCAATTAATTATGAATTTTGCAACTCGTGATTCAATCCAGTAGATTCGTTCTCGTCATTTACAGGGTCATTGTTTAGATCAGTAAATAAATGATCTGGCAAACTTTCAACAATTCTATTTACTACAGAATTTATGTCTTTTTTAGAAGAGAGCATTTCGTAATCTAGCTCTAGTGATTTAATTATTCGTTCTCCTAAGGATGTATGAATTTCTTTCTTTGCTTCTTCGACTTCTATTTTTAGTTTTTCAATTTGGTCCATTTTTGTTTGAATGCTTTTTAGTGAACTCATGTAATTAACCCCTTTCTTATTCAAAATAACCATAGCAAACAGTAAACAAATTGTAAAAGGATATGATTACTGCTAAAATGAAAATAAGTAAAGGGCGCACTTATACGACATTTTAAAAAATGTCGTATATTGCGAAAATTAAACTAGCGTTCTCTAGTTTAAACAATAAATTGCTGTGTGTAAAAAACTGCTCCGCAGTTTTAAAAATTCGCTACGCTCATGTAAAAAATAAAGAAAGGAAGATTCTCATAATGGCTATCTATCATTTTAATTGCAAAATCATATCTAGAGGAAAAGGACAATCAGCAATTGCTAGCGCTGCATACCGTAGTGGAGAAAAATTGTATAGTGAACGTTATGGAGAATCTAACTTTTATAGAAGGGAAGTTTCACCTGAAACTTTTATTTTAAAACCAAAACATGCTCCTGAATGGACTTTAGATCGAGAAAAGTTGTGGAACGAAGTAGAAGCCATTGAGAAATCAAGTCGCGCTCAATTAGCTAGAGAAATAAATGTCGCATTACCAATAGAACTTTCAAATGAAGAGCAAATTACTTTAATAAAAGACTATGTACAAACTAACTTTGTAGACGAAGGTATGGTAGCGGATGTTTCAATTCATAGAGATAATAAAAGTAATCCTCATTTTCATGTCATGTTAACTACTAGACCTTTTGAAAAAGATGGAGAATGGGGAAAAAAATCAAACACAATCTTTGTTAAAGATGAAGAAGGTAATCAAGTCTATACCAAAAACGGAAGTAGAAAAAATAGAAAAGTTCATATTAATGATTGGGATAATTCAGAAAAAATAAAAGAATGGAGAAAAAATTGGGCTAGTCTAACCAATCAGTATTTAAAAAAGAATGGATTCTCTCAACGTATTTCTGAAAAAAGTTATGCAGAATTAGGAGAAAAAAGAGTTCCTACTATTCATGAAGGATATGTTGCTAGGCAAATGGAGAAAAGAGGACAAGCCAGTGAACGTGCTGAAGCTAATCGCCAAATTAAAAAAGAAAATTATACTAGAGAAGAAACCCGAAAAGAAATGGTCGCTGAAAAAACAACAAACACTATCATTCCATTATTGTCACCAACAGAAAAAAAAGATTTAAAACGCTTAGCAAAAGACTTAAAAATATATATTAATTACGATAACTTAATAGATAAAGAGCGCATGGTAAACAATTGGAAAAATGCTGAAAAAGTAAATCAACTGATTAAACCTGGATCTTTTGACGAAACAATATTTGATAAAATAAATGAAACTCAAGACAACGTCCAAAGAGGAAAAGATATTTTAACTAAAGAGTCAATCCGAATTTTTGAGAGACATTATCCTACTTTTAAAAATGCAAAGTTTTCAGATTATGCCAAAATTAGTATAGGGCAAGAAACTTTATTGAAAGATAAAGTGTTAGACGAAAAGGAGTTGAAAGACATTTTATCGCATGCTCAAGATAATGAACTCAAGGACATGATGAGGACTATTACCAAGAAGCCGTATCTAAAAGATATCAAAACGTATCAAAAGGACTTCTACTTTGCTTCCAAAAAAATAGACCAGTTTCTTGACGAGAATCAAGTAGATAAAGAAACCGTTCATACTTTAGCAGCGGATAAAAAAGAAACCTTTAAACAATTAGATAGAACTCAAAAATTACGTTTCAATACGTTAAAAATTGCGGAAAAATATTACGAACAAACTATTCTCTCTAACTACCCGACAGCAAATATTCAGGATTTAAATGCTGTTCAGAAAGAAGCTGTCTCACAAATTCTGTCTTATTATGGAAGTACACTTTCTTACACTAAAATCACAGCGTTAGCACAAAAAGAAGTTGTCAGTAAATATTCTACTGTTGAACAAAGAATGGGACTTCAGCTGTTAGATAAAATAGAAAAAGGTAAGCTAACAGATGAGGACTTAAAATCTATTGCTGAGGATTATCACAAAAAAGAACTGTTTGAGACTGTCTCTAATCCTGAAACGAGAGGATTATTTCTTAAAGAAGTGGAAGAAAATGGGATTCCTTTACCTTCAAATTGGTCCAGCTACTCCAAGCCTAGCTTATTTGGAACGCTTGCTAATAGTTTAAAAGTATACGATAATTTAATTAAATCGAGCGAAGACAATGCGAGACGAGAAATGCAGCAGAAAAGTAAACGTAAAAAGAAAAGTAAATCTAGTCGATCCACAAAACCATCTACTCATAATCCGTCAAATGGACCAAAAATATAAGCGAAAAGGAGTTGAAAGAATGAAAGAACGGATCTATCTAAAGATGAGTGATTCGAATTATCAGAAGTTAATAAGAAGGGTAAATTATCTAGGTTCTACTAGAACAAACGTCATATTAATGAGTTTGTTTCTGTACCAGGATTCAGATCTAACAGAGGAGCAAGTCTACGATAACTTAACCGAAATTGATTTTGATACCGAACAGCACGAATTTTATTTTGAGATTAACAGTTATTTTTTAACTATTTTTAAGAATAAGCAACGCTATTTATTTAGTTTAGATGAGTATCTTGCAGCATTCCTTAATGCGTTACTGAATGAAGATGATGATACTTGTAAAGAGGCAGATACTAAACAACCTAAAATAAGACGTGTTTATCATATAGATGAATCATTAGAACAATGGCTAAGTAGCTTTTCAGAAGAAACCGGGATTGTTCAAACAACTTTATTAAATTATTCTTTTATGTATAGATTGCCTGACTATCAAAAAAGGAGTAACGAGAGTAATAAAGTAAAAAAAGGGCTATTTTTAACGCAACCTTCTTTAGATTATTTACAGAGTTTCGAAGATTATTCGGTTGCTGAAATTATAGAAAACCATATTAAAGCTTTAAAGGGAATAGCAGCGACGTAAGCAATCTGGAATTAAGAGAGAGTAGTAAGCACTATTCTTGATTCCAAATAGCTTTTTCCTTACACTTTATATATATAAAATGTATTTTTGTACATTTTTTATATATAAAGTTTTTTTGTGTTTAGGGAGGAGGTACCATGTTAGAGCGTTATAAAGAGGACATTAAAGTTCAGTACGAGAAAGAAGATAGCAAAGAAAAAAGAAATCAAAAACGAAATGAGGCTATTGAAGAGCACTTTAATGACCATTTTATTCTCGATAAGAAATTATTTAGTCACTATATTCAAAAGCACCACTTAGCTGATAAAGATCAAGCATTAACAGAGGAAATTAGGAGAATAGATTTTACAAAAGCCAATCCACGGAATAGTTTTTTTATAAATGAACTCGCTTTTGCAGGTGAGGCTATAACAGAAGGTTTTCTAGATT
Organism: Desemzia sp. RIT 804; assembly: GCF_016892605.1. Classification (GTDB taxonomy): domain Bacteria; phylum Bacillota; class Bacilli; order Lactobacillales; family Carnobacteriaceae; genus Desemzia. Next base: position 765,201 of record NZ_JAFEMV010000001.1, on the reverse strand, counting down.
GTTTCAACATTGAACGCAGCAAAGCGCTTGAAAAATATAAAGCTCAATTACAGGTGATTGAAAGAAAAGAAAGTGGTAAAAAAGCAGCCTATTTTATTGGCACATTCGATAAAGACAAATTACTTAGACTATCTCCTTACCAGGAAAGAATGGATAAACTCGCTGAAATTGTCAAAGAGAAAGAACAACAACGATTAATCGACACTCGTCAAGAAGGTAAACAACAGAATAACGTTAAAAACATAGGATTGATCAGAAAAAGAGAGGAAGAAGAATAATGAAGTTAAAAAACAAACTAACGCAATTTACAGTAGGAGTTTCAGCATTAACAGCCTTAACGTATCCAACTGTTGCCTATGCAAGTGCAACTGAAGTTCAATCTCGCTTAACGGAAGCTGGGAATACTATCCAACAGCTGTTAACGGGGTTAATTGTTATTGTCGGAATCTGTGTGGCGCTATGGATCATTATCAAACGTATGCCTAGCGCTGATGATCCTCAAGAAAAAAGCGAGGTTTATAAAGCAGTTGGACGTGTTCTAGGATTAGTAGCCATAGGAGCTGCAATTGTTTGGGTTGTTCCATGGGTTTACAGTCTATTCCAATAATCACAGGAAAAAATAGAGTAAAGGGGTAACTAGATATGAATGAAACAAAGAAAAAAGACGAAAAGACTTTTTTCTTTCCTGAAAATGTTGAATCTTCATATGGAGTATTTTTAGGATTGTCTGTAAAAGAATTGCTGGTATATGTTTTACCAATGGTTATAGTCGGTCTTATTGTTCTCTTCTTGCCACCTCACACTTTCAAATTCATGCTTTTTAAGACCATTGTGGTAATTTTCTCTATTACGGTGTTATTAGCTGTCTTGTCTTCTAGACCAGTCTCATATCGCAATAATGTACGTTTAATGCCACACCTACAGATGAAATCAAAATATAAATCTCGCCAACACTTATTTTTTAAAAAAGCTATGAAAAAAAAGTGAAAAGGAGGTGCTTTTTTGAAACTATTTGGTTTAGCTGCGAAAGAAACTAAAGTCGAACAAGACTTAGAATTTACCTTCGTGCCGAAAAAAATCGGCAAAGGAAAACAAACGATTTTCGATATGAGTTTGATTCAATCGGTATATAGGGATTATTTAGTCACTAAGACAGGCTATTTAGTAGGGATTATTGAAATTTCTGGTGTGAACTTAGAGTTATTAAATGAAAGTGAACAAGCAGACGTTTTTGAGACGTACAATGCGTTTCTGATGACGACGTTAGGAGATGCTTCAGCAGAACAACAGCAGTACTTAGATATGACAATTCCAGTGGATTTTGAAGAATTTTTGTTGAGTTACAAAAAGAGATATTTGCAAGAAATCGAAAAAAAAGAGCCAAATCAAGCTCGAGCGATTTTGATCGCGTCCTATATTGACGATTTAGCCAGCAAAACTAGAACACAAGAAATGAGTACCAAGAAACACTTGCTCATTGTGCGGGAAAAAATTAAAGATAAAACCTTTACTTCATTAAATAAAAAAGTGACTGATTTAGATGAAAAAACCACACAGTATATCAATCGATTAGAAGATAGCTTTGATAGTTATGACATGCAAGCTAAGAAATTGCATAGTAATGAGATTTTAGCTGTGTTGAAAAACTTAATCAATTTTTCGGGACACTAAGAAAGGAGCTGCGTTTATGCGTCTATTTTCCAAGAAGGAAGTAGAAGAACAAGATGATACAGATGAATTTGGCGTTGATAAAAGTCAAGATATAAGTAATCTAGATGACTTTCTTGATAGTCAGTCTATTAATGGTGTTTATCCATTCAGTTGGGAAGAATTTCCAGATCATATTGAAAGTGGAGATAACTATATTAGAGTATTAGCGATTGTTGATTATCCAAAAGTGAAAAGTGGAAATTGGTTGGCCCCTTTAAAGCGAAAAAAAGGGAATATCACCATTGTTCAAGACTTTGAAAGTAGTAACGCGCGAAAGATGGTTGAGTATTACAACAATACGATAAAAAATAAAGAAGCTGAAAAAGTGGATACGTATGATCCTTTGAAAAAGAAAAAAATAGTCCAAGCTATTGAAACCGCTAATATGCAGTTGAATAAGTATCTTGATAGCGAAGTCACCTATCTTTACCAACATATGTATGTATTCTTGCAGGCTGAAAGTCTAGAAGAATTAAACGCCCTAACAGATAGTGTCAATAATACGTTATCCAAATTACAGTTGAAATCTATGAACCCAATTAAAGCACAATATCAAGCATTTTGGAGTGCAATGCCCATTGGAGAGAATCTTTTAAAAGATTATACCTTTAAACAATCGAATACAGAAGTAGCTAGTAGTGTCATTCCATTTGATGATGCAGAGATTTTAGACTTAAATCCTCATAGCGATATTGAAGGTATCAATAAAGATACGAATAGCTTAATTGCCATTGATTATATGGATAAACGCAATGTATTAAACCAAAATATGGTGGTCATCGGAACGAGTGGGGTAGGGAAAACCACTTATATGCAACAAAAGATTTTACGGTATATCGCTAAAGGGGTAAAAGTCTTTATTATCGATCCTGAAAATGAATATAGCGAAATTGTAGAACATTTTGGTGGCCAAGTCGTTCATTTAAGTAGTAACTCAGCGACTAAAATCAATCCTTTGGAGATATTTACAGAAGAATTGGACACTAGTCAAGAAGTAAACATAGATTTGTTGATCAAAGATAAAATTCAACGTGTAAAAGGCTTTTTCCAAGTTTTGAAACCCGATTTAACTCAAGTAGAAAAGAGTGTATTGGATTCTGTTTTACATGATTGTTATCGAAATAGTGGCGTTTTACATTACAAAAACATAAAGAGCATTCACCAAGATCAATGGCCTATCCTTTCAGACGTGTTCCAACAAATTGAACGGTTAAGAGATAGCAAAGAAGGAAAAGAGCGATATGAAATTATTAAAGACTTTTACTTTATTCTAGATAGCTACGTTAATGGATCAAATACCTTATTTAATGGTTTTACAAATATTGATATCAATACAAACTTGTTATCTTTTGATCTGAAGGCCTTACAGAATGATGAAGAAATTCAAGGAGCGGCATATTTGAATACCTTTAGTTTCTTGTGGGACGAAATTACGAAGAATAGAACAGAAAACATTAAATTGTTTGTAGATGAATTCCATTTTTTAACACAGAATCCTGACGCTTCAAGCTTTTTCTATCAAGCGTTCAAACGGTTTAGAAAATACAATGCTGGAGCAATCGCAGGCACTCAACAAATACAAGATGTGTTGGATGGAACGATGGGCAACGGGAAAAACGTTGGTGAAGCCATTATTGGAAATAGTTATACTAAATTATTTTTTGGGCTTGATCCGGGTAGTTTAGATGATATTGAAGACAAATTGCGAGTGAATTTTTCAAAAAAAGAACGGAAATTACTAGAGAAGAAAAAACAAGGTGAGGGGTTAATGATCAACGGATCCAAACGAGCCTTTATGAAGGTTACTCTAACGGAAGAAGAACTAAGACTAATTGATTTTGAACAATATCAAGAGAAATACCCAGAAGCTATCCCAGATTACGAAGAACGGATCAAAATGACCCCAATTGAACAAGAAGAAGCTCGTTCATTCCAGTTTTAAAGGAGGTAGTTGCATTGAACAAGCCATTTAAAATTTACAATTTTGAATTTGGCACTCTAACAGATGAAAAAAACACGGTCAAAATTGAAATGGAGAATAGTCAGTTTACGTACGATAATATTGACGAAATTAAAGAGTTACCAATAAAAAAAGACCCTCTATTTCTTGATTTTAAAGGGATTAAAGAATCCGAAACAACAGTCAGTTTTCTGTATGAAAAAGGGAGCGCGTTAAAGAACTTAAATGCGATAAAAAAGGAAACCTATCCTGTGAAAGTTTCTATTGTCGAAGAAATTTTAAAACAGGATATCCTTCAAAAATACAAACATACAGATTTATATATATCATTAAATCCAGCGACTCTCTATTACTATCCAATGAATACCGTCCGTTACACTTATGCAGCAAATCGTTTTATGCCTAGAGATATGCGGACCACTTTAGAACGGTATAAAGCTTGTATTGTAAGCATCTTAAGCGGCATTGCTTATGAGAAGTGTTTGAACACGCCTGAAGAGGTTCGCAAGATTGGTAATGATTTTATCAAAGAAATCTATCAGCAAAGAAATGTATCTGAATTATTGTCTCTTATCCAACAGAGCAATAACTTTTTGACCTATGATTATATTCGTTCCCAAACCAAAAGAGAACGAAAAATACGTCAAAAATCACTAGTCACTTTAGCAGGAATCAGTATTGTGTTTCTTAGTATAAGTAGCTTGTTACTTGTGAAACAATTAAATCAAGAAGAAGCCCTAGCTTCACAGTATGAAGCGCAATTAGAACAAAAAGATACGCTTCTTTTAGCCAATGAAGAATTTGAAAAAGGGAATTATGATGAAGCTATCCAACTTTATCAAGAAGGGGATTACGAGGACGCTCAGTTATCAGAAAAACTTATTAGCAAGGAACAGTACCAAAAAGCCATAGACGTCCATAATGGATCTCTAGAAGCTATTATTCAACGTCTCTATGAGACCAAAGAGCAACAAATCCTTGTGGACTTGAACAGTGATTTTTTAGACGAAAGTGGAAAATCGAAGCTTGAAGAGGAGAAAGGAATTGTACAAGGCGATACGAACGCTATGGTGAACACGCTCAATTTCTTAACCGAAGAAAGTACTGGAATTCGTTTAGCCAGAAAATTCATTGATTTGAATGACGTTAATAATGCTCAAAAAGTATTGGATAAGTATCCTGAAAATGAAAATCTTCAAAAACTCCTAGGTATTGGGAAACAGATTCAAGAAAAAACTAAACAAATGAATGATAGCGATGATGAAAAACAAAAAGAAACCCTTCAAAAAGAAGTCGATGATTTGAAAGAGCAGTTGGGAGAGTTTAAAGGGTAAAGGAGTGATCTTTTGCAGGTTTTAAAAGCTAGATCTATGAAAAAGTTCTTTTCGTTTATTCTACTACTTGTAGTCATTATGGTTGTCCTCTTCGTAATGTTCTTTAGTTTATTTCAGCAACAAGAAAATAGCAGCACAGGTACTTACGGAGCAGGTCAAGTGCCACAAGCTGTTTTGCAGTATAAACCAGCTATAGAGGTTGAACTTAAAAAACACGGAATGGAAGAGCATATCCATGTTCTTTTGGCCATTACAACGCAAGAAAGTGGCGGTACAGCTTCTTTAGATGTTATGCAAGCAAGCGAGAGTTTAGGACTTGCACCAAATACGATTCAAGACCCCTTATATTCCATTGAAGTAGGAGTAAATTACTTTGTGAATGTTGTGAACCAAGCTAATAAAGCAGGGGTTGATATGGATACGGCTATTCAAGCTTATAACATGGGCAATGGTTTCATAAATTTTGTTGCTGAAAATGGCGGTAAGTATTCTCAAAAACTGGCACAACAATTTTCAAACAATATGAAAACTAAGTTAGGTTGGGCAGTCTATGGAGATCCGAAATACGTAGATCATGTAAAAAGGTATATGGGTTCTTCTAACGAAGAAACAGTTGAAGTAACAGGAGAACTAGCCGATTTTCAAAAACAATTTGAACAATTCCAGGGTATGCCCTATGTCTTTGGTGGTTCAAGTCCAGCTACGTCCTTTGATTGTAGTGGCTTGTGGTATTTCTTGTTTAATCAAAATGGGATAAACGTACCAAGAACTGCACAACAACAATATGATTATTCCCAAAAAATCACTACAGATGAATTAAAGCCAGGTGATTTTGTGTTTTTCCATAGTACTTATGATACCGCTAATTACATTACTCATTTAGGAATGTATATGGGAAATGGAATGATGTTTCATGCAGGCGACCCTTTGCAATACACCAGTATTGAAACACCTTACTGGCAAGAACATCTTGCAGGATTTGGTAGAATGGTTGACTTTAAAGCAGAATAGAGGAAATGAATATGAAAACAAAGATCATTATGATGGTTGAATCAGTCTTGCTTCTTTTAGCGATTATCTCTATCTATGGTCTTTATCAAGATAATCAGCAAAAGGGAACTGATCTTCAAACCAATCAAGAAGAAATCGCACACTTAGAAGAACAGCTGAATGTACAAAACAGCGGAAATAATACTGCTGATATAGCTAAAAAAACGAAATTTGTTAATAGCGCGTTTGCGTATTACTTAAATTATAATACCGACAATTACCAATCTCGTTTTGAAGATATGGAAAATTATTTTTCGCCTAGCACTATTGAACAACTAAGTGGCGCAGGCAGAACAGAAGCTCCAACCATTTCTATTAACAGCAGTACTCAAAACTATAAAACCTATGTGAATCCATTAGAAGATAATTCGTTTGTATTTGTCACAGATATTCATTACCAAGTAGAAGATAACGAATCTACTGTATTTAAAAATGTTTACTTAATCCATCTAAGCGAAGAAAAAGGACAGTACTTAATCGATCAAGTAGACGTCTTTAGTGGAACACCAACAAATAGCTAACCAGGAATGAGGAGACTAGATATGAACGATAAGAGCAAGATGAAAGGGATTCTTAAAAAAGTTTTGTGGATAGTCCTTACTTTTGTCTTTTTAGAAGCTTTATTGATTGCAGCACTTGAAGTCATTTACACTCTCTCAGAGTATAAATTAGCAATCAATACTGAAGTTATAGGAACTCATTTGAAAGAGACGTTTACCCATTTAGGAGATTATATTCAAACAAATTGGGCACAAAAAAATCCCTTCTTTATTCTAGGAACGGGTGTAGTGTTCATTTATTCCGTTTTTACTCATATGGGAAAGGTAAAAAAAGAGGGTTGGGATACCGAAGAAAGCAATGCTTATCATGGATCAGCACGTTGGGGTAGACCACAAGAAGTGGTGGATAATCAGAACTTTACTAAAAAAAGTAAAAAGCAAGTTCAGAGTGAATTTCAAAAATCGCTAGAAAGGTAGGTTTTCTGTATGACAGGCACTATTTTAGGGAAATTAAAAAGCGACTACATTATTCAACCAACAGAAAGCAAGCCAAACCGTAATATTATGGTGGTCGGCGGACCAGGTTCTTACAAAACACAAGGTTTCGTGATTACTAACGTATTGAACGAAACTAAAAATAGCATTGTGGTAACCGATCCTAAAGGCGAAGTTTACGAAAATACCGCAGATTTTAAAGAACGACAAGGCTATGACGTCCATGTGTTGAACTTTAGTAAAATGGAACATTCTGATCGTTATAATCCCATTGATTATGTTAATAGTGATGTCAATGCAACAAATGTAGCCACAAAAATCGTGGATAGCTCCAATAAAGATGGGAAAAAAGACGTTTGGTACTACTCGCAAAGGTCTTTACTGTCCGCGTTAATTCTTTATGTAAAATACGAATTAGAACCCAAAAATCGGAATATGGCAGGACTGGTTAATTTCTTGCAAGAAAAAAACGAATCCGATTCAGATGACGAAGAAAGTGATCTAGACAAAGCTTTTTCAGCTCTTGAACTAAATCACCCAGCACGGAAATTATATGAATTAGGTTATAAAAAATCTCGTGGGGATATGAAAGGCTCCATTATTGTTTCCTTGCTGACGTCTATTTCAGACTATATTAATAATACAGTGGCCGAATTTACGAGCTTTAGTGACTTTAACTTACAAGATATAGGCAAAAAGAAAACAATGCTTTATGTCATTATTCCAGTTATGGATACCAGTTGGGAAGGCCTAACCAACATTTTCTTTTCTCAACTGTTTGATCAGTTATATGAATTAGCTTCTAATCACCACTCGAAATTGCCTGTACCCGTCAATTTCATCTTAGATGAGTTTGTTAACTTAGGAAAATTTACGAATTATGAAGAGTTTTTGGCCACTTGTCGTGGTTATGGCATTGGAGTATCAACAATTATTCAAACTCTTACACAATTACAAGATAAGTACAATAAAGAGAAAGCTGAAAGTATTTTAGGGAACTGTTCGATTCAAATTTGTATGAACGCTGCGAATAACACTACAGCCAAATATTTTTCCGATTTACTAGGTAAGGCGACTGTTAAGGTAGCCACAAGTAACAAGAGTGCTTCAAAAAACTCTAAACAAGAGGGGAGCAGTACCAGTCATTCAGACAATGAGTCGTACACCGCTCGTGATTTAATGACCGCAGGCGAAGTAAAAAGTATGGCAGATGATACAGAGCTAATTATCTTTGCAAACCGGCCACCCATGAAGGTTAAAAAAGCCTATCAATTCGAACTATTTCCAAAGCCTGAACGATTGCTAAATCAAACTGAATATGAAAAAAATACAAATCCTGCACAGATTGAACGTTTAAACGAAAAGCAGGCTGAATTTGAACGTGAGCACATAGAACGAGAAGAAAATAAAAAGAATAGATTAGCTGAAAAAGCCAAAGAAAAAGAAGAAAAAGAGCAAGCAGAAAAAGAAAGACGGAAACAAGAAGCAATGGAACAAACAATGGCAGAATTTAGCGACGGAGAAAGTGATCTTTCAGCATTTGAAGAATGAAAGGAGTGATTAATATATGCCTAGTTTCGACAATATTGGCGATAAAATTACAGAGGTATTTGTAGACTGGTTAAAAGATTTAATTAACCTCTTTATTGAATTTCTACAAAATTCCTTATTTAATTATGATGGTTTAGCAGGATACGCGTTAGACGCTTATAATTTATTTGTCTTCTTTGGCGGTATTCTACTTGTATCCGTTTGTTTAGGAAAAGTTATTACTCAACTTTTATCGGAATCAGAGGGAAGCGAAGAAGCGAATATCTGGTGGACAATTGTCAGATCAGTTAAAGCGAGTGCTTTACTTGTCATTATGCCTTTAGTTATTTCATTAACTATGAATTATATTGTACAGCCAATAGGAAATTACTTTATTGGAAATATGGGTGAACTGACGACAAGTAGTTTAGTTAATACTTTACAAGCTGACAGTTTACCTGACGTTTTTAGTGCAGGTATTAGCCAAGTTGTTATTTGGCTTTTTATATTTGTTGTTATAGGTTTTTTCGTCATAAAACTGTTTATTGAACAAGCTCAACTCCTCATAGATGAAATTTTATCACCTCTATGCGCTATATCTGTTGTAACAGAAAATTATAATTTTATGGAGAATTGGTGGCGAGATATTTTATCTCATACCGTTACAATCATTGTGTTAACATTGTCCATGTTACTCTTTACAGAGGCAATCACTATGCAAACAGATACGGTTTGGGGTAAATTACCAGCCTTAATCGGTAGCGGTGCATTAGTCATTAGTGGTCCATCTATTGTGAAAAGTATTTGGTATTCAAGTGGAGCAGGTCGAGCAGGTTCAGGGATGGCAAGAGCCGTAGTTCACCGCATGTTACGTTAAAAAGGAGAGGAAATACTATGAAGAAAGTTTTATTTATTTTACTTACTCTAATAGCATTAATTACTTTAGAAGGGTGCGGTACAGACATTCAAAGTGATTTACAATCAAAAGAATGGAATGTTGTTTCAACCAATGGCGAAGCTTATACTGCTCAATTTGGAGAAGAAACTGTTACTTTTGAAATGTTAGGATTCCAACTTGGATATACTTATAAAATTGTAGATAACGTAATTACTTTTCAAGAAAATGGTGAAGAAGAATCATTTTCTTTCGAAGTAACAGAAAATGAAGATGATTATCAATTGAAAGCAGCTAATGAAGATGTTAAGAAAGAAAATGGAGATTTAACTCTTTCGCCACGAGTAAATAAATAAGCATTGAGAAGGGAGTGAGTTGATGGGCAATACAGTTATCTTAGCGGAAAAACCAAGCCAAGCAAAAGCTTATACAGACGCTTTTGCTAAAGTAGAGAAAAAAGACGGTTATTACAATGTAACAGATAACGATCTGCCAAACGCAACCATTACTTATGGTTACGGACATTTAGTATCTTTGTATGAACCTGAGAAATATAATTCTGATTGGAAAAAGTGGCAACTAGATATGCTGCCTATTTTCCCTGAACATTATCAATTTCAAGTTTCTAAGGGAAAATCAAAACAATACAAAATTGTAAAGGGATTGCTAGATAAGGCTGATAAGATCATTATCGCAACGGACAGTGATCGTGAGGGCGAAGCAATTGCTCGTTTGATTATCAATCTATCCGGGAACAGCCATAAGATAATTCAAAGACTTTGGATCAATTCCCTAGAAACAATTGAAATTAAAAAAGGTTTTCAGCACTTAAAAGATGGGGCAGACTTTTATTCTACCTATAAAGAAGCAGAAACAAGACAAATTGCCGATTGGTTGGTAGGGATAAATCTTTCTCGTTTGTACACCTTATACATGCAACGAAATGGCTTAAAAGGCGTTTTTAGTATTGGCCGTGTCCAGACACCAACCCTTTATTTGATCTACCAACGAAACCAAGAAATAAAGAGCTTTGTGAGCAAACCATTTTATGAATTATATGCTACATTTACTGATCAAAATAGAGAATATCAAGGAAAGTATAGAGAACGATTTGATACTGTAGAGGAATTACAGCAATTTAAAGAAAATCATGAATTGACTAAAGACGTTACTGGTGTGATAGAAGATGTAAAAGTCGAAGAAAAGAAAACCTATGCACCAAAATTGTTTAGCTTATCAGACCTGCAAGCAGCAGCCAATAAAAAATACGGCTATGGAGCTTCAGAATCTTTAGCTATCGTTCAAAAACTTTACGAAAAGAAATATCTCTCTTATCCCAGAACCGACACGAATTATATTGGAACACCAGAATTTAATTACTTAAAAGATCACTTAACTTACTACTTAGATTTAGTAGGAGAAGCGATTAGACATCCGCAATTGAGTGAAAATAAACGCTATGTAAATGGGGAAAAGGTCCAAGAACATTTTGCTATTATTCCAACAAAGACACTCCCGAAATTAGAAAGTTTATCCGAAAAAGAACGGAATATTTATCAACTCGTTTTATATCGGACATTAGCCATTTTTGAAGAGCCTTATGTTTATAACGAAACAACCATTATAACAAAAGCAAATGACGTTTTATTCAAAACCACTGGTAAAGTAGAGAAAAATTTAGGGTGGAAACAATTATATAAAATAACAAGCAAAGAAAGTAAGGACAGCGAAAGTGAACAATTTTTACCCTCAGTTGAAGCTGGAGAACTCTTTCGAACAGACCAATTTCATAAAAAAGGTGAAACAAAACCACCAAGTTACTATACAGAAGGTACTCTCATCACGGCTATGAAAAACGTAGGGCGAACCATTGAAGATGAAGATAACAAGGACATACTAAAAGATACTGAGGGGATTGGAACAGAAGCCACCAGAGCCAATATCATTGAAACGCTAAAAAAACAAGAATATATCAAAACTCAAAAAAATAAGATTTATGTTACGCAAAAAGGTACGACTCTTTGCGAAGTTATTCAAAATGACGAAATAGCGAATTCTGAAATGACTGCTAAGTGGGAGAAATACCTCAAAAATATTCGGCATGGACAAGGTACACAAGAAGCTTTCTTAAAGAGTATTCAAAATTTTATTACTCACTTGGCCGAAAAAGTTCCTGAAACTTTCGAGCATAGCCATATCAAAGAACAGGCTAAAAAGATTGATCAAAATGACGCCATAGGAAAGTGTCCTTCATGCAATAGTAACATTATTGATAAAGGAAAATTTTATGGTTGTACTGGGTATAGTAATGGCTGTAAGTTTTCTCTTCCTAAAAAATGGAGTAGTAAAACATTGACTAAGACAAATATAAAAGATCTTTTATCGAAAAAAGAGACAAGTTTGATAAAAGGATTTAAAAGCAAAAAAGGGTATATCTTTAATGCGAAATTGAAAATACACAATAACAAACTAGAATTTGATTTCTCAGACAGTAAATAAGAAAACAAGGGCACTACAATTCGTTATAAAGTTGTAGTGTCCTTGTTTAGATTAATTTTAATCATTTTAATAAAAAGAGCAGGAATTCCAAATGTATTATGAAATTCCTGCTCTTTTAACTATATATAATATTTTCAAAAGCAATTCTAATACGATTTCAAATTTCAAACTGGGTAACTATAGGCAAAACGTGCCCAAAACATTTTAAAAATTAGTTTTTATCATTACGTGGTTGTTCATTTGCTTTTTTTAATTCTATTTGTAGGGCAACAATGGCATTTTCGATAATGTCTTGTTGAGTTGCTTGAATCTGTAGTTCTGTTTTCAGATATTCTTGGATTTCTTCAACCACCATTAAAATACCGTAATTGATTGAAACATGTACGTCTGATGACATATTATTCACCTCCTCCTTGTTACACTTATAAAAACGAAAAGAAAAGAAAAACTGTTACTCTAATTCAAAAAAATACAAAAAAAAATAACACAAAATGGAAAGCTTTTTTCAAAAGCTAATATAGGAAGTGCATTTTTTCGTTTTGTGCCATCAGGCGCCCTAAACAATCCGACTGAAGTCGGATTAGGGCTTTATCGTATCAGACTGTTCTTAGCGGTAAGTAAGCGCGCGGGAGCCCTCCTTTCAGTCCCACACGTTCCTATCCGAGAACAGAAAAAGAAGTCAAGAACCGCAAAAAGTTTTTTTCTTTCTTTTCATGTTATTCCATTTCAGAAAAAAACTTTTTGTCTAAAGAGCCACTAACTGCTAAAGCAGAAAGTGGCTCTATTTTTCTTGACTTCTTTTTAACTTCACGATCACTGGATAGCCAACAAAACGGAAAAAATTCAGCTTTTAGCTCCGCAAGGTGATGGCACAAAAGAAAAAACAAAAATACGAAAGACAAAGGAGAAAACCAAAATGACTAAAAAAACAGAAATCGAAACCCTTAACGTATATTTAAATAATGAGTTCGTAGGAAAAATTGAAAATGATATAGAAATCATTGCACAACTTGTAGCAAGTGCTACCCCTTACGACAACTATAAGATTGTAGACTTCTTTGATGAATTAGTTTTATCCACGATTGGTTGCTTTTTAGATACGGTAAAAGATAGGGCTTTTAGAAATAGATTAATGAATGTACTCGTTCCTTTACAAATGGGCGGTGAAGAGATTGAACCAGTTAAGTACTTGAAATAAGACTATATTTTATCATCCAGAGCAAGAGCTGAATTTATCGTTTTGATTAAATAAAAAAGGAGTTAAAAATGGTAGAACAAATCCAAAGTATAGTAACTGAAATCGTTAGAATAAAACAGGTTGTAATAGAAAGACCTATTGAATACCAAGGAAGAATTTCTTCAACTAAATTAGCTGCTCAAATCGGAATGGCAGAAATTGGAGATGAAGCACAAGAAGTTTTCCTTCTAGTCGTTCTAAATACACAAAATGAAATAAACGCTATTCATCGAGTCTTTCAAGGGAGTTTGAATTCAAGTGTTGCACAACCTAGAGAAATATTTAGAAGTGCTATATTGAATAATGGAGATAAAATCATGCTTTATCATAATCATCCTAGTGGAAATTTAGAACCCTCACAAGCTGATTTATATTTTACTGCAAGAATAGTAGAGGCAGGGATTATATTAGGAATAGAAGTTTTGGACCATATCATAGTTAGTGATAGACATTGGTTTTCTTTTAAAGATTTTGGTTTTTTTGAGGAAATATGAGAACGATTATTTGAGGAAGGCCCTGAGATCGAAGGAACTATTTTTATAAATGGGATAAGCTACTAAGTAACAGATAATAATAAGACGGAGATGTCTTAATAGGAATAAAAACTTTCTCCTTATTTTTGACTTATAATGATAAATTGATAGCTATTACAGTATAATAAAATAAAGTTCCTTAAATAATAAAGATAAAGGGAGATAAAAAACAATGACCAATCAAACAGAGCACGATGAACGTTACTTTGAATTATTAGAAAAAGATAATACAAGCCCTACTGATGTGGAGCGGAAGTCTCTATTTTATATTCTTGCAAATGCCGATATTTTCAGCAAGGTCGATTATATCTATGATTTCAATACTCATTGGATTAAGACAGATTGCTTTGAAAAGACCGATTTTAGTAGCACTAGTAAGAAAATGATTGACCTTGCATTCAATTTATACAATGGTAATCCATCACCAGACCCGCTTAGAATATTTAGTGGACTTGATGATGATAACTTCCAAATCTGCTTAAACGCTATTTTAATACGTTTCAGCCGATTTGACACACTTGAAAAATAGGGCTGCTTCTTTGTAATTGAAAGGTATAAATAATAGATTTCACTCAAGAGTGGTTTAGAAAAAAGATATTAGATATTTATCTGACGAATTTACAATTTAAGTGCAACAACAATAATAAAATAAAAAAAGATCCATAGTTTTCCTATAAAATAGATGTACCAACCAACTATTAGAAGGAGAAAGCTATGAATCCATACACACATCTTACCATGAATGAGCGAGAAACAATATTCCTAATGTATGAACAAGGCGAAACTATCGGGCATATATCCGAGACCCTGGACCGTTCTAAATCGACTATCTCAAGAGAATTACATCGTAATTCAAACAAGGATGGCAGTTATTCACCGTCAACTGCTCATGGAGAGTATAAACGTAGAAAACAACTATGTGGCAGACATCGCACGCTAGATAAAGACTCTATTTTCCAGTTGGTCAAACGACTATTTCTCAACGAACAATGGTCTCCAGAACAAATTTCTGGTCGTTTGAACCTTGAAAATGCCAAAAATAAAATCAGTTATAATACTATCTATCGTGCAATTTATCGTGGCGACTTCGATGAGCCTGGTTTATCAACCGGTAATCGAGGCGCTATCCGTAAATTAAGACACAGAGGTAAAACACGCCATTCTAAAAATCGCGTAGAGAGAAGAGGAAAGATCCCTATCTCCAATACGATTCATGAACGACCAGATAGCGCTAATGAACGAACTGAGATTGGTCATTGGGAAGCAGATACAGTTGCAGGTCAAACTGGTAAAGCGTGCTTAGTAACGCTAGTTGATAGAAAATCTAGGTTATTACTAATCGGTAAATCTGAGAAGAAAGCTTCTAATCCGGTAGTTGACCAAATGATTAAATTACTACAAGGTATTGATTCTAATTTTTGTAAAACCATTACACCTGACCGTGGTAAAGAATTCAGTCAACACGCCCGATTGACTAAGGAATTAAATAATACGCAAATTTATTTTCCAGATCCTCATGCCCCTTGGCAAAGAGGATCTAATGAGAATACAAATGGACTCCTTAGAGAGTACTCACCGAAAGGTGTTGATTTGACAGATGCAACTGATGAAGAGATACAAGGTTGGGCAACGAAATTAAATACACGTCCCAAAAAATGTTTGAATTGGAAAACACCTTATGAAATCTTTTATAAAACTGTGTTGCACTTAATTTGATAATTTAAGACATAAAAAACACTCTCAATTAAGAGAGTGTTTTTTTTGCACTGTATGTTCAATAAAAATTGATGTACAGTGGCTTATGACGTCTCAGGAGAGATTCGAACTCCCGACCGTTCGCTTAGAAGGCGAATGCTCTATCCGGCTGAGCTACTGAGACAAGTTTTTTTGTCGTTGTTTTAACCAGCGACAAGATTTATTATAGGCCCTAATGAATAAAAAGTCAACAAAAAACTCATAAATATGTAAAAAAAGTTATATATATTTACATTTGCTGAAACTAACATAAAAATAGCTAAAATACGCTTCAATAAAACACATCAAACAATTGTTTCACTAGGCTGATTATTTGGAAAGGGCTTACTGATTTGATACGATTACCTTGAAAGACATGTATTTCTTAGTGGATAATAAAGAGGAGGATAAAGACATGAGCTATAAAGTAATTGATGGTTTTTTATCAGCAGATGAAACAGTAGAAAAAATAAATGACTTGGTAGAATTAGGTTATAAAGAAAAAGATATTACGATCATGACTAAAAAAGAAAATGAAGAACAATTAGAAAATATTACCAATGCAAAAATAGACACAGTGACCAAAGAAGAAGATAAAGGGATGCTGGATAAAATAAAAGAAACTTTTAGTGATAGTGATGAAGAGAATCCTTTAGGGAAATATGATTTAGATGATCATTCAAGAAATCAATACAACCAAGTTGTCAAAAAAGATGGTTTTGTGATACTTGTTGAAGAAAATACAAGCTTTACAATGGGAAGAGAGAGCGAGACTACTCAACCATCAGAAAACACCAGTATGACTGGCGGAGAGACTGGAGATTTTAACGAAACTCCAGGAGGGATCAACCCGATTTTACCAGGTACAGGAGTGGGTGCCGATTTCGGTTCAAGAAACTCTGCTGATGTGCGTAATTCAGATAGAGGCACAACAGATATCCAAGATAATTTCGCTACCGATTCTAAAGAAAGAAAAAGAAATGCAACAGAAGAAACTCACTACGTTGAAGATCATGAGGTAACAAAAGCCAATCAAGAATTAAATAATCAGTCATTGACAGATGATCCAACAGATTCTAATATATCAGGATTTGGAATCGATCCAAAAATTCCGCCGCAAAGTTTAGAGCCATTGAGTACAGATAGTTCGCATACACAAAACGAAGACACAGTAGAACCGCTTCATCAAGATGATGAGAAGAGAAAATAAGTTTAAACCGCTAATGAACTATCTAAAAGGAGAAACTGCCACTTTAAAAGAAAGCCGGTGAGATAAATGCTACGAATGATCATCTATTTTGCTGTAGGATATGTCGGAGTGTATTTTTCGTTGCTGCTGTCTTTAATTTATTTCTTGAGACCAAAGAAAAAAAAGTGATTTTTAGTAGGTTATTTGCTGTAAATATTTCATAAAATATAGAAGGGAATTCTTTTGAAATTATTCTTAAAGAATTCCCTTTATTTGGTATAATGAGCGTAGTTCATTAGAGAACAGTGAACAAGGAGGAAAGAAAAGGTACTTAGAGATTCAAGAAAGCGTGCATTAAAGAATGGAGGAGTATATATGACGACCAAAGAAATAAAGAAAGAAGCAAAAGCGAGACTATCGGGAAATTGGAAAATAGCTATATTAAACTTATTTCTTGTGACTATTTTAACGTCTATTATCAGTGAAGTATTATTGGGAATTGTAGGAGCTGGCAACATCAATAATCTGATGTCTGCATTCTCACAAGATTCAACAATGTATAGTGCTGATATGTTAGCAGCAAGCACAGGAGAAACGATACTTTCTACGTTAGCTACTATAGTTGTGAGTTTTATTACGGCTGTTTTTGTAGTTGGTTATGACTGGTCTTTACTAGACATGGTAGATGGAGAGAAATTAACAGTAGAAGCAATGTTCCAAGCAATGAAACCCGATCGTTTTTTTAAAGTTTTAGGGATTTCAGTAGTAATGAATATATTTGTTATCTTATGGAGTTTATTATTGGTGATACCAGGAATTATTAAATCCTTTAGTTACAGTCAATCATTTAATGTCTACAAAGACGACTCTGATATGGATATTATGGGAGCTATCCACCGCAGTAAGGAAATCATGGACGGCAGAAAATGGGATTATTTTAAGTTGCAATTTTCATTTGTATTGTGGTATTTAATTCCTGTTATTCTATTTTTAGCGTTTATTTTGGGTAGTATCAACACGATTTTTTACCAAATCGAATATGCGAGTGTTTACTCACAAAGTGAATTTTGGAGCTTTGTGTTTGGAATGATCTTGGTGTTCTTAGCGTTCGTTTTAGTCATTACGATTATTTCGTTTTATGTTGAACCATACAGAAAAACAGCTAACCAAATCTTTTACAGAGACTTAGTTGGTTTCCCAGATATGGAAATGGATGAAGTAGATTATGAAGAAAACTCTAGTTATTCTACTGAGTACATTGATCCATATGATGAATCCGATGATTTTTATGATTCAGAAAATAATAATGATAGATTCTAATATTCAGCGTTAACTTTACAAATTAAAAAAGAGGCTGCATTAACTTGTATACTATACACTAGACGCATGAAGTCGTTGTGTTAGAATGCAGGTCAGCAGCCTCTTTCTTTTACGGAAGATAAGGGATTTGAACCCTTGCACGAAGAAATTCGCCTAACGATTTTCGAGACCGTCCCCTTCAGCCGAACTTGGGTAATCTTCCTTATATATATGAATCAACTTCTTTAGTATAGCGCTGTTTTTTTAGAATAACAATAGGTCGTTTGAGTATTTTGTTTTGAACAACTATCGTTCTAAGGTATAATGTAAATGTAATAGTAAAACACCTTATGTTTCTTATTGATAATCACTTATCTAGAAAGGGGCAAAACTTTAGGAGGAGAAGAAAATGAAAAAATTGGTTGCTTTGTTAGGAGTATCTGTTTTATTAGCGGGTTGTGATCTAATGGGAGGTACTACAGAAGAATCACAAGAAAGTGAATCTTCAGAATCGAGTATTGAATCTAGCGTAGAAAGTTCTGAATCAAGTGTAGAAGAAAGTTCAGAATCAAGTACAGAATCAAGTTCAAGTGCTTCTGAGAGTTCTGGCGGAGAAGTATCGACTTCAGAATTCCCGTTAGTTCCGCAAAAGTCTGAAATTGATCAAGGTTATACTTTAGAAAGCGATCCATTGTTGCAAGAAATTCAAACAAGAATGGACCAAACGGAAGAACTGGGGATCGAAAATGATGTAGCGATTCACTTTACAGGTCTATTTTTAGGTGAACAAGGTCAAGATAATGTTCAAGCAGTGTTCATTATGGTGAACCGTACAGATATGGCGATGACGAATATCAACTTAACGGTTAGTATGAGCACAGTTGACGGAGAGGTTATTTTAGATAGTGCTCCGTTTGTTTTATCTGAAGACGAATTTGGAATTCTAGAACCAGATACAACAATGCCGGCATATTTCAGAATTCCAATGGATAGTCAAGAAGCATTCTTTAGCGTGAGCAATCTAGAAAACGTTACTTATTCAATCGATTCATTTGAGTATGATGAAAGATAATTTTTAATTAACGCAAAAAAGAAGAGAGCGGGACAAAAGACGTTTTGACCATTGAATATAAACCAGCCTCCCCTTATGAGATACTTTTTCTCATAAGGGGAGGCTGGTTTATAGGCATGTGGTCAGGCTTTTGGAACGCGTTTAAAAGCACCCGCTTAGTATATGAAAGAGATACAGACTATTGTCCCAGTCCCTCTTTTTTCGGTTGTAAGAGGATATTCCACATAAAAAATGATGTAAAAAATTTTATGGAATGGTATGATAAAAAAGAGATGAGTCCTAAATTAGGAATAAAATAGTAAAATATGACGGGAGGAGAGAAAATGGCATATAATAGAAAAGAAATTTTCACTATCCCAAATATACTTTCTATTGTTCGTTTAATTCTGGTACCTGTGTTTGTTTCGTTTTATTTAAATGCTGCAAGTGCTCAAGATTATAGAATCGCAGGAATAATCATCCTTTTTTCTGGTATCACAGATTTAGTGGATGGCATTATTGCTCGGAAATTCAATCAAATTACGGATATTGGGAAGTTGTTAGATCCGGTAGCGGATAAAGTAACACAAGCAGCTATTGTGTTTTGCTTGATGGTCCGTTTTCAGTATATGTGGATTATTGTGGTGTTATTTTTAGTTAAAGAATTATCCATGTTGATATGGAATATTGTTTTGATAAAGAAAAACAAAAAATTAGATGGGGCTTTGTGGTATGGGAAAGTATCTACTGCTGTCTTTTATGCTTGTATGACAATCATGGTAGCTTTTCCAACGATCAGTGATGCAGTTGCTAATGGATTAATGGCAATCACCGGTTTTTTCTTATTTCTTTCGTTTATTTTATACACAAAGATTTTTGTACAGATGCATCAATCAGGTAACTAATTGAAGACATGCAAAAAAGCTGGCATATGCCAGCTTTTTTTGATTTTTAAACCAATTAATCTTTGTTTATGAATTCTCCGGTTTGTGCATTAATGATAATATCGTCATCATCATCTTGAGAATTCTCAATACTGATTTCATAAACAGTTAGACCATTCTCAGTATCTAAATGCCAACTGTCTACATATCCAGATCCGACTTCTTCTAAAGCAGTTGTCATAGCTTCTTGAGGAGAAACAATGTTATCTAAATTTAAAGCTTCGTTGTTATCGTCATTGTCACTATCTGTTTCTCTATCAACGGCTTCCCCAGTAGAAGCGTCGATGCTCAGTTCATATTCATTAGCGTCATCAAACCCATCAAAGTCATACTCATATTTTGCATCGTCATCATCAAATTCGATTGATTCAATTGAGGAGTTTGGATGTGTTTCGTTATAAATTTGGATAGCATCATCTAAACTGATATCGAATTCTTGTTCATTGATACCTTGAGTAGACCCTGAACTACTGGAAGAAGATTCGTCCGTAGTTCCTGATTCAGATGATTCTGAACTCATGTCTTCCGAGTGACTATCCATCGAACTTTCTTGGGCAGAACTGCTTTGTTCCTCTAAATCTGCATCATTTGAGGAATTTGTTCCGCATGCGCCTAAAATTCCAGTACTAACTAACGTTAAGAGTGCTAGTTTTCTTTTATTTGTCAATGTGATCTTCCTTCCTTTTTGGTAGTTCAGCTAGTTAACTCACTAGAACTCCTTTTTATGATATCTTTAAAAAATGAAAAAAAGGGAGTATCTTTCCGTACATCTGTATTGTAACAAGAAAAAGTATTGGTTAACATTCATCTGCTCAAAACTTTTTCTTGAACGAAGAATAAAAATACGTCGGAAGATGGAGTGCATCTACTCTTAATTTATCGTACAATCATTATAAGGTAAATTAAGAATGGGTATAGAAATTGGGGATTAGATATGGAATATGTAAAAAAGTTCCGCTTAAGTTGGTTGGATTTACTGACGATAGCGGGATTAGTGATGACGGGTTTATTTCTTTATTTAGGTTACAGCAACGACGTATTCAACTCTAGAGAGAGCTTGATTCAATACGTAGAAAGTTTTGGCACACAAGCGATCTTAATATTTATTTTTATTCAGTTCCTACAAGTAGTGCTGCCTATTCTTCCGGCAGCACTAACTTGTGTGGCCGGAGTGATTTTATTCGGTCCTGTATGGGGCATCGTTTACAATTATATAGGAATCTGTTTAGGATCGTTTGGAGCTTTCCTAATTTCAAAACGTTATGGACAACCCTTAGTGGAAAAAATGCTCAATGAACGAATATTTAAAAAATACTCTAAGTGGTTGAATGACGGAAAAGTCTTTGATCGTATTTTTACTATCGGTATTTTTGGTCCGATTGCGCCAGATGATACTTTATGTTATTTAGCTGGATTAACAAAGATGACTTGGAAAAAATTTGCCTTGATCATTGTACTAGGAAAACCGATTCCGATAACATTGTATAGCTTGGGTTGGTCAACGATAGTCAACTGGCTAAATATCTTCTAAGTTTTCTCGGTCTGTAATAAAGTTGAAGGTGGGCGAGAAGATGGATAATGCAGAACGTTTTTTAACTAGTTTCAATCGTGTTTATAATTAGTAGAGCTTTTTGAGTAATGAAAAAATACATAAAAAACCTTTCTATCATTTACTTGTTGAAAATGAACACCGCAATAGCGGAGTAAAAGAATATAAGCTTGATTTGCAGATTTAAGAAATGTTTGGTTCATAAAAAGCTTGAAGTAAGTCCGTTATTTAGCAATTCCTGCAGATAAAGTCGTGGAAAGTATTGAAATGACTGAATCTGTGATCAAAAGTTTTCTAAGGGTGTATCCTGCTTTTAAACGAGATGTGGTTCACTACCAAGCCAGAAAAGCCTATTGGAATCACTAACTCTTCTGATGTATAAAAATGGTTGTTTGTCTACTCTATTCCGAAAGAGCTTTCAATTGTATTTTTGAAAGGGGTGCGTTACAGTTACTTTATGTAAGGGAATGGCAGTTAGTTGTTTCAATTTACAACAAATAAACAAGCAGAACCAAGGAGGAATGGATAGTGAACAAAATTGGTATTATTACAGGAAGCACACGACAAAATCGAGTTAGTCCGCAAGTAGCAGAATGGGTCAAAAATATCGGAGACAAACGTGGAGATGCAGAATACGAGATCGTAGACATAAAAGATTTCAATCTTCCGTTGTTTGATGAACCTATATCAGCAGCATACAGTTCAGATTACCAGACTCCAGAGGCAAAACCATGGTCCGAAAAAATTGCTAGTTTGGATGGATTTGTTTTCATCACTCCAGAGTACAACCATGGAATTACATCAGCTTTAAAAAATGCGATTGACTATTTGTATGTTGAATATAATAACAAAGCGGCCGGTATCGTAAGCTACGGTTCTTCAGGCGGAGTACGTGCAGCAGAGGCCTTACGTATAGTATTAGCTGAATTGCAAGTAGCATCTGTTCGTACTCATCCAGCACTATCATTATTTACGGATTTTGAAAATATGTCTGTGTTCAAACCAGATGATTTGCATATTGATACCGTCAACACGATGTTAGATCAGATAAATACTTGGTCAGCTGCGTTAAAAACATTGCGTCCAGAAGATTAATTAATTCAAGATAGAAAGAAAAGCGAGCGGGACAAAAGACGTTTTGATCATTGAATATAAGCCAGCCTCCCCTTATGAGAAGCTTTTTCTCATAAGGGGAGGCTGGCTTATGGGCGTGGTCAGGATTTTGAAACACGTTTAAAAGCACCTACTTCGTATGTCACAGAGATAAAGACTATTGTCTCAGCCTACCTACTAATCTTAGCATGTTTTTTTGATTGTTTATATCTATAAAAGCTCAAAAAATGTGCGTTTGTTCCCATCTAAAAGATCCGTAACTCTTTAATTGACGAGTAAAAAAATCTATGGTATATTTATC
This sequence comes from Desemzia sp. RIT 804, assembly GCF_016892605.1. Classification (GTDB taxonomy): domain Bacteria; phylum Bacillota; class Bacilli; order Lactobacillales; family Carnobacteriaceae; genus Desemzia. Next base: position 742,278 of record NZ_JAFEMV010000001.1, on the reverse strand, counting down.
TCGAATTGAAGATAAATTGTTTTGATATATTTTATAAATGAACTGTATTTGAAAGGAGTTTTTCTAATGGAAAAAAAAGAACAATCATTAAAAGCGCTAACAGTTATGTTGCGGGCGGCTCAGAGTTTGCAAGATGTGATGAAACAAGACATGGTAAAGTATGGCTTGAACCCCACGGAATTCGCTGTCTTAGAGTTGCTTTATTCTAAGGGAGAACAAAAAATTCAGCACATTGGGAAAAAAATATTGCTTTCCAGCAGTAGTATGACATATGTCATTGATAAATTAGAACAAAAGGGACATATTGAGCGGAAGCCATGTGCTACAGATCGTAGAGTTATTTTTGCACACATTACAGATAAAGGGAAAGCCTTTATGGAAGAAGCATTTCCTCTTCATGAAGAAATGATCACTGATTTGTTTTCTGTGCTGTCAAGTGAAGAAGTAGAGACTTTGATTCCACTAGTAAAAAAAGTGGGATTAACAGCAGCGGAACAAAGCACAAAAAATAAGTAATCGATAAAACAGTCAGGAGAGTAGCTTATGGGAAAACAAACCGCAGGAATCCACCATATAACAGCTATAGTGGGTCATCCTCAAGAAAACGTTGATTTTTATGGATCTGTACTAGGATTGCGACTCATTAAAAAAACAGTGAATTTTGATGATCCTGGCACTTATCATTTGTATTTTGGAAATGAAGGAGGCCAACCAGGAACAATCATTACGTTCTTCCCTTGGGAAAATGCCCCCAAAGGAAAGATAGGAGATGGACAAGTTGGCGTCACGTCGTACTTGGTGCCAGAAGGATCACTGTCTTTTTGGGAAAAACGATTAAGTTCTTTTGACATAAAAGTTGAAACACTTACTCGTTTTGGAGAAGACTATTTAGCTTTCGAAGATCCCCATGGCTTGCAGTTGGAATTAGTTGCCAGAGCTGGTGGTACAGAAAATCCGTATCCATTCAGTGGAGTAACTGCTGATGTAGCTATTAAAGGGCTTGCAGGAACTACATTGTATTCTTCAGCTCCTGCTGAAACAGCAGCTGCTTTGGAAAATGTTATGGGATTAGAAAGAGTCGCGGAAGAAGATGGGCTCGTACGGTATAAAGCAACGGGAAAGATTGGGAATATCATCGATTTAAAAAATGTATCGGTTGGACAAGGTGAAATCGGCGTAGGCATGGTCCATCACATCGCATGGCGAGCTGAAAATGATCTGGATCATCTTGAGTGGAGCAGCTGGGTAAAAGAAAAAGGTTTTTATCCTACAGAAGTGAAAGATCGTAATTACTTCAAGGCTGTTTACTATAGAGAACGCGGCGGTATTTTATTTGAGATTGCTACGGATGGTCCTGGTTTTGCGCATGATGAGTCTTACGAAACAATGGGCGAAAAACTAATGTTGCCTAAGCAATTTGAAGAATACCGTGAGCAAATGGAAGCTAGCTTAACGCCCGTTGAGTTACGCACAATCAAACCAGAATAAATGAGAGAGGTTGAGATTGATGAAACATTTATTTAAAAAAGGAACAAATCCATCAAAACCAACATTATTATTGTTACACGGAACTGGTGGAACTGAAACAGATCTATTACCGCTAGCAGAAATGGTTGATGCAGAAGCGTCAGTGTTGAGTGTGCGTGGAAATATAGTTGAAAATGGGATGCCTCGTTATTTTAAACGATTAGCTGAGGGTGTTTTCGATATTGAGAATTTAAAAGAAGAAACAAAAAATTTAGCAGATTTTATTGATGAAGCATCTAAGAAATATGGCTTCGATCGAGACAATGTGGTTGCGATCGGTTATTCAAACGGTGCAAATATTGCGGGAAGCTTATTATTCCGTTACCAAGACGTGTTAAAAGGAGCTATTCTTCATCATCCAATGGTTCCGCTTAGAGGGTTGGAGCTACCTGATTTAAGCCAGGTGCCGGTCTTTATTGGGGCAGGAGAAAATGATCCAATTTGTGCTCCTCAAGAAAGCAAAGACTTAAAACAACTTCTCGAAGAAGCTGGCTCTTCAGTAGACATTGATTGGGGACAACATGGACACTCGTTAACTCAAAAAGAAGTGCTTGCAGCTGCTCAGTGGTATGCTGAAAATTTTGCTTAAAAAGTACCAAGCAATATCTTTTTTTAACATAACTAAAATTACGATGGTAAAGGCTAGACTTTACCATTGTAGTTTTTTTGTTTGAAAGAATAATGAGTGTAAATTAAAGAAACATTAGTTATTTTGCTAAAAATTATAATTGTGTTATAATGAAAGAGAAGTTTAAGAGTAAAAGTTTGTTTTTTTATAAGTTACATTCTTTATAGAGTTGAAGAAATGAGGGGATTAAATGGGTAATAAAATTACCAAAGAAATTCAATCGTTAGTTGAAGTGGAACTTAGAAAAGGCGCGAGCAATTCGAGAATTGCAACTCTTCTAGGGGTACCCTATAATGAAGCTGTTGAAATGATTGAAGAGATTAAGTTGTCTTTTAAACCAGATGTTGGAGATAAAATTATTTTTACATTCCGTGATGAAAAAATGGCAGGTGTCATTACAAAGCTATTGAAAAATAGTGCTGTTGTAGATATTTCATGGGATCTATCTTCTGACAAAATGAAAGATTTAATGGAAGATAGAACAATTGTGAATTTTAAAGATATTGAACAAACTGTTCTCTAAAAAATATAAATTAAGAAGTTGGATCCTAAATAGGGTTCAACTTTTTTGTTGTGTATTTTTAGAAGAACTGCAAAAGGAGATCAGAAGTTTTTAAAGGAGCAAAACAATAGAAGTTTCTTTAGCATACAACTTGATTGTTTAAACTCACTTTTTGTCCGAGAAAGTAACTTTGCAACCAACTTTTATTTTCTAAAGTCATTCAGAAAATTTCAAATTCAAATATTCCAAAGAACAATCTATGTTCGCTTTTTCATCTTGTTAATTACTTTGAGTGTCAAAATACTTATTGATGAAACGTTGGTACAACAATGTTTAAAAATAAATAGCAAAAAAAATGCGATTTTTTATTGACAGTTAATCTAAAATGGATTAGTATTTTGATTGTCAAACATTTTGATGTTCAAACTAATTTTCGTTTTGGGCATTCATCAGATGGGAGGAGCGATGTGGATAAAATAGTCAATGAGATAAATCCTTATTTAGTTAAGATATTCAATGAAGTCTTAATTATTGAAGAAAACGCCTTAAAAGGCAGCAGATTTAATGATTTATCTATCAAAGAAATGCACACAATCGAAGCTATTGGAATGTACGGAGAAAACACGACCTCAGAAGTAGCTAAGAAAACTTATGTAACAGTAGGAACATTGACTGTGTCAATAAATAACTTAGTGAAAAAGGGCTACGTAGAACGTATCAGAAGTGAAGAGGATAGAAGAGTAGTTAAACTTGGGCTGACTAAAAAAGGACGTTTGCTTTACCGGCTGCACGATAAATTTCATCGTGACATGGTCAAAGAAACGCTTAGTGATCTAAGCGAAGAGGAAGCAGAAATTTTAGTAAAAGGCTTGAGAAATTTACATCTATTCTTAGATCGTACAAAAAATTCTTTATAGAGAACAGAGTTGAATGGAATGGGAACTAAAATAGTCGGTACAGGAAGTTATGTACCAGAGAGAATCATTTCCAATGAACAATTAGAAACATTTTTAGAGACTTCTGATGAATGGATAAAGAGCCGTACAGGTATTGAAGAACGTCGTATAAGCGAAACTGAAAATACGTCAGACTTATGTGCCAAAGCCGCTCAACACATTTTGTCAAACGCAGGTGTCAGCGCTGAAGAAGTGGATTTCATTGTTGTTGCAACAATGACCCCTGACTACTTAAGCCCTTCGACAGCAAGCCTGGTGCAAGACAAAATAGGTGCTCATTCAATTATGTCTTTTGATGTCAATGCTGCTTGTTCAGGATTTGTGTATGCTTTATCGATAGCCGATAAGTTGATGCAGTCGGGCAGTTACCGTTACGGATTAGTCCTAGGCGGTGAAGTTATGTCGAAGATTGTGGATTGGAGCGATCGAAGCACAGCTGTTCTTTTTGGGGATGGAGCTGGCGGTGTGTTGCTAAAACATACTCAAGGAGAATCCTTCGTGTTAGGAGAAGACATCCATGCTGATGGAAGCCGCGGACATGCACTTACCGCAGGAACATTGTCTCTTTCTGAAAAATGGAGTTCACAAGAAGCTGAATATCAGTATCCTTTACAAATGGAAGGACGAAGCATTTTTGATTTTGCTATTCGCAGTGTTCCGCAAAGTATTCAAAATCTGTTAAGCGATACAAATACTCCTTTCGAGGATGTGGAATGCATAGTGGCTCACCAGGCAAACGAGCGGATCTTAAAAGCTATCGCAAAAAAATTGAAAGTTTCACCAGAGTTATTTGCTGTAAATATCAGCAAATATGGGAATACATCAGCAGCAAGTATCCCTATTCTCTTGCATGAATTAGTTGCTGAGGACAAATTAGTTCTTGGAAGCAGCAAAAAAATTGTTTTAACGGGCTTTGGTGGCGGATTGACATGGGGATCCATGCTCATTCAGCTATAAATAAAAAAATAATATATATTAATGGAGGAAACAACAATGACATTTTCAAAAATTCAAGAAATTATTATGGACCAATTAGACAAAGACGAGGAAGAAGTACAATTAACTACCAACTTCCGTGAAGACTTAGAAGCAGATAGTTTAGACTTATTCCAAATCATCAATGATATCGAAGATGAATTTGATATCAAGATCGAATCAGAAGAAGGATTAAACACAGTACAAGATATTGTAAACTTTGTAGAAGCAGAAGTAGCTAAAAAATAAATTCTACATATAGAAAGAAGGAAATATCTGTATGCAGACAGATTTAATAAAAAAACTTGGAATAAAATACCCAATCATTCAAGGTGCAATGTCTTGGGTAGCGAATCCTAGTCTTGTGAGTGCTGTATCAAATGCTGGAGGGTTAGGTATTCTTGCATGTGGCCATGCTACAGGAGAAACGGTTCGTGAATTGATCCATGAAACCAAAAAATTAACGGACAAACCTTTCGGGATTAATGTATTACTCCTTTCACCATATGTAGAAGATGTTGTCAAAATAGTTTGCGAAGAAGGCATTAAAGTGGTGACTACTGGAGCTGGTTCTCCAGGTCGCTACATGGCTCAATTTAAAGCTGTTGGCACTGTTGTTATTCCAGTAGTAGCTTCTGTTGCTTTAGCGAGAAGAATGGAAAACGAAGGTGCAGACGCTATTATTTGTGAAGGTATGGAAGCAGGGGGACATATTGGTAAAACAACCAGCATGAACCTAGTTCCTCAAGTTGTTGATGCAGTCAACATCCCTGTCATCGCTGCTGGAGGAATTGCTGATGGACGTGGCGTTGCCGCTGCCTTCATGTTAGGTGCTTCGGCTGCGCAACTAGGAACACGTTTTGTAGTAGCTAATGAAAGTACCGTTCATCAAAACTTCAAAGATGCTATTATCAAAGCAAAAGATATTGATACAGTTATTACAGGACAAATCACAGGTCACCCTGTCCGTGTGTTGCGTAATAAACTGACTCGTCAATACTTAAAAGTAGAAAAAGAAATCACGAGTGATGAAAATCCAGATTTTGATCGTTTAGAAGCAATGGGTAAAGGTGCATTGAAGAGAGCGGTTATTGATGGAGATAAAGACACTGGTTCATTCATGTCTGGTCAAAGTGCCGGTTTAGTGAAGAAAGAACAAAGTTGTCATGAAATCATTCAAGAATTAATGACTGAATACCAAGATATTATTCGTAAACAAGCTAGTTTGTTAGAGGCATAATCTCTTCTAACAATCAGCCCCATTATATTAGCTAGAAAGCTAAAAGAAGTTCTTTTTGCTTCCGATAGTTTTCTAGTTCTTTTTTTAGGAAGTGAAAATGATGAAAATTGCATTTGTATATAGTGGTCAAGGTGCTCAATACGCAGGTATGGGGAAAGAACTTTATGAACACTATGACAGCGTAAAAGAAGTTTTTCAGCAAGCAAGTGAAATATTGCAATTAGATATGCAAGCTCTTTGTTTTGAAGAAAACGACTTATTGAATCAAACAACGTACACACAACCAGCTATTCTAACGGTTAGCATGGCCATTGACGCTTTATTAAAAGAAAAAGGTCTTCAACCTGATGTGGTTGCTGGTCTAAGTTTAGGAGAATACAGTGCCTTTGTAAAGGCGGGTGTACTATCATTTCCAGAGGCTCTTCGTTTAGTAAAGAAACGAGGTAAATTCATGACTGAAGCAGTTCCGCTTGGAGAAGGATCCATGGCTGCTGTTATGGGATTAGAACGTTTGGTTATTGAACAAGTTTGTCAAGAAGTTGCTGCGGAGTATGGAATTGTTTCTCCAGCAAACTACAATATGCCAGGTCAAATTGCGATCGCAGGATTAAAAGAGCCGGTTGAGATAGCTAGTGAGAGATTAGTCGAAGCAGGAGCTAAACGTGTGGTGCCTTTAGCAGTCAGCGGTCCTTTTCATACTAGTTTATTGGAACCAGCAGCTAGACAATTGAAAGAAGAAATTAAAACAGTTACGATAGCGGATCCCATGATTCCGGTTATTAGTAATACGACCGCTCAACCATTTGAAGATGCTGAATCGATCCAAGAACTAATGGTCAAACAAGTGATGTCTCCAGTGTATTGGGAAGACAGTGTCCAAAAAATGATCGAAATGGGAGTAGATACATTTATTGAGATCGGACCGGGTAAAGCATTAAGCAGTTTTATTAAAAAAATCGATAAAACAGTAAAAATTGTAAATGTTGAGAACATTAAATCGCTCGAAAAAATGCTGCAGAAAATTGTGTAAATCAAATAGAAAATAGCAGAAAAAGGATGAGAATATGAATCTAAAAGACAAAACTGTTATTGTTACTGGAAGTTCTAGAGGAATTGGTAAAGCCGTTGCTGTAGAATTTGCAAAAAAAGGCGCAAACATCGTTTTAAACGGCCGTAAGCCGATAGCGGAGAGTTTGATGGAAGAACTAGAAGCTTTAGGCGCAAAAACGCATACAATTTTAGGAGATGTCAGTGATTTTGATTTTGCACAAAAGTTGATCGAAGAAGCCAAAGAAGTTTTTGGCAGCGTAGATGTACTAGTAAATAATGCAGGAATCACAAAAGATATGTTATTGATGCGAATGGCTGAAGAAGATTTTGATTTAGCTGTAAACGTCAACTTAAAAGGAACATTCAATACGATTCGTCATGCTTCAAAAGTGATGCTGAAACAAAAAAGCGGCACGATTATTAATATGTCCAGTGTTGTGGGCTTAGTAGGAAATGTTGGCCAAGCCAACTATGCAGCTAGTAAAGCTGGTGTTGTAGGTTTAACTAAATCAGCAGCGCGAGAATTAGCGGCCAGAGGAATAACAGTCAATGCTATTGCCCCTGGTTTTATTGAAACTGAAATGACAGAAGTATTGTCAGATAAAATGAAAGAACAAGCTGTGGGTCAAATTCCATTAAAACGTTTTGGTAACGTTGAAGATGTAGCTAGATTGGCAGTATTTTTAAGCGAAAACCGTTACATTACAGGTCAAGTCGTCAATGTAGATGGCGGAATGGTCATGAACGGTTAATAAAAAGGAGGACAAACACAAATGAATCGTGTAGTCATTACAGGTATGGGTGCAGTTACTCCATTAGGTAACTCAGCCGAAACCTTTTGGGAAGGCTTAAAAGCAGGGAAAAACGGTATTCAAGAGATAACTAAATTTGATGCCAGCGAAACTGGAATTTCAGTTGCTGGAGAATTAAAAGATTTTGATCCTAAAAATTATATGGAACGTAAGATTGCCAAACGTATGGATGAATTCTCACAATACGGAGTTGCAGCAGCTATCCAAGCTGTTGAAACGAGCGGTATCGACATAGAAAAAACAGACATGGATCGTTTTGGAGTGATCGTTGGTTCTGGTATTGGCGGATTGAACGCTATGGAACAACAAATCATTAAAATGCATGATAAAGGTCCGCAACGTGTTGCGCCATTATTTGTTCCATTAGCTATTGGAAACATGGTAGCTGGGAATATCTCTATTGCTATTGGTGCTAGAGGAATCAACACGTCTATCGTCACGGCATGTGCATCAGGAAACAACTCTATTGGAGAAGCTTTCCGTAATATCAAGCATGGTTACTCAGATATTATTATTGCAGGTGGAGCAGAAGGAACCATAAATGAAATCGGGATTTCTGGATTTGCGGCATTGAATGCTTTGTCAACAAGTACTGATCCTGACCGTGCGTCTATTCCATTTGACAAAGAACGTCATGGTTTTGTAATGGGTGAAGGTGCTGGTGTGTTGATGTTGGAAAGCCTTGATCACGCTGTTGAACGTGGCGCTACTATCTATGCAGAAATCGTTGGTTACGGTGCAACAGGAGACGGCTACCATATGACAGCTCCATCACCGGATGGAAGCGGAGCTGGTAGAGCAATGAAATTAGCGATGGATGAAGCGAATATTCAACCATCTGATATCGGGTACATCAATGCCCATGGAACAAGTACTCCAGCAAATGATTCTTCTGAAACAAAAGCTATCAAATACGCTTTAGGAGACGCTGCTTCACAAGTAGCCATTTCAAGCACAAAGAGTATGACTGGTCACTTATTAGGTGCTGCTGGCGGTATCGAAGCGGTAGCTTGTGTGAAAGCTTTACAAGAAGGTTTTCTGCCTCCAACTATCGGTCTACAAATAACTGATGAAGAGTGTGACTTAGATTACATTCCGAATGAAGGTAGAGCTAAAGAAATTCAATACGCATTAAATAATTCACTAGGTTTTGGTGGACACAATGCCGTAACCTTATTCAAAAAATGGGAGGGAAAATAGATGGACTTTAACCAAGTAAAAGAGTTGTTGCATTTGGTTGATCAGTCTTCTCTAAAAGAATTTCATTTGCAAATGGACAACGTAATGGTTCAAATGAGCAAAAATTCTTCTGCTTCTCAACTAATAACTAAAGATACAAAAACTGAAGCAACTAAACCAGTTGAAAACGGAACGGTTTACAGCAATGAAAGCAGCTACCAATCTGTAACTGAAACTGTAACTGAAAATGCTCCAGTTGCAGCTGGAGAAGAAATCTTGTCTCCAATCGTTGGAGTTGTTTATCTATCTCCTGAACCGGGCAAACCTGAATTTAAAAAAGTAGGAGATTCAATAAAAGTTGGTGAAACACTTTGTATTGTAGAAGCTATGAAAGTAATGAACGAAATCAAGAGTGAGATAGATGGAACGATTGCTGAAATTCTGATTGAAGACAGCCAAGTTGTGGAATACAACCAACCGTTATTCAGAATCGTTTAAGGCTGACTTAGTCGCCTGTACATTATTTGAGGAGGAACAACAATGACTAAAATGAATATAGCTGAGATCCAAAAACTAATCCCTAACCGTTTTCCGATTTACTTTATTGACCGTGTGGAAGAAATGACACCAGGAGAACATGTAGTAGCGTTAAAAAACGTTACGATCAATGAGGAAGTATTCCAAGGACATTTTCCAGGGGAACCAGTATTGCCAGGAGTTTACATCTTAGAAGCGTTAGCTCAAGCAGGTTCGATTCCTTTGTTGTCATTAGACAGATTCAAAGGTCAAACAGCTTACTTAGGTGGAATGAACAAAGTGAAATTTCGTAAAAAAGTTCAACCAGGCGACCAATTGATGTTGCATGTAGACATTGTAAAATTAAAAGATTATGCAGGAATCGGTAAAGGCGTTGCTTACGTAGACGGTAAAAAAGTATGTGAAGTCGAATTAACTTTTATTATTGGACGTTAAGCCAATGTTAAACAAAATTCTAATTGCAAATAGAGGCGAGATCGCCGTACGTGTTATACGTGCGTGTCAAGAACTGGGTATCAAAACAGTCGCAGTCTATTCCGAAGCGGATCGAGATGCTTTACACATGCAATTGGCTGATGAAGCTATTTGTATTGGTCCTGCAAAAGCAACCGATTCTTACTTGGACATGCAATCCATATTAAGTGCAGCAGTGGTTACAAAAGCTCAAGCGATTCATCCAGGTTTTGGATTCTTATCTGAGAACAGTACATTTGCAACAATGTGTGAAGAGTTGAATATCATTTTTATTGGTCCAAAACCAAAAACTATTCACCAAATGGGAGATAAAGCTAACGCTAGAGAATTGATGATAGAAGCTGGAGTTCCTGTTATTCCGGGAAGTGAAGGGTTCATACATTCTATGGACGAAGCAAAAACAGCAGCAAAAAGTCTTGGTTATCCTGTTATGCTTAAAGCTAGTGCTGGCGGCGGTGGTAAAGGGATGCGTCGAGTGGCTAATGAAGAAGAGTTGGAAACAGCTTATGTGAATGCAAAATCCGAAGCTAAAGCTGCTTTTGGAAATGATGATATGTATATGGAAAAAATCATTGAGCATGCTCGTCACATAGAAGTTCAAATCTTAGCGGATAATCATGGTAATGTGATTCATTTAGGAGAACGTGATTGTTCTTTACAACGCAAAAACCAAAAAGTCATCGAGGAATCTCCTTCCGTTGCTATAGATGAAGAACAAAGAAAGTTGCTAGGAGAAACTGCCGTAAAAGCAGCTGAATATGTTCAGTATCAAAACGCTGGAACGATTGAGTTTTTATTAGATGTAGATAGCAACTATTATTTTATGGAAATGAACACTCGAATTCAAGTGGAACACCCAGTTACTGAAATGGCAACTGAAGTAGATATTGTCAAACAGCAAATTTTAATTGCTTCTGGTCATGAATTGTCTTTGAAGCAAGAAGATGTTAGACTAACAGGACATACGATCGAATGCCGTATCAATGCAGAAAATCCGGCGTTTAATTTTGCTCCTTCCCCAGGGAAATTAGATTATTTATTAGTTCCATCAGGTGGTCTCGGTTTGCGTGTGGAAAGTGCTATGTACCAAGGGGCGGAAATCCCACCTTATTATGATGCGATGATCGCTAAAATCATCACTAAAGGTGCGGATCGTCAAGAAGCCATAGCTAAAATGAAACGTGCATTAGGCGAACTTGTTATAGAAGGAATCATAACCAATCAATTCTTTCAGGAAGATTTATTAAATGATGCGACTTTTATTAGCGGAGAATACGACACTAGTTATTTAGAAACGGATTTCCTTAAAAATTGGGTCCCTCGTATAGATTAAGTAAATCAAAGAAAGTAAGAATTTTTTTACAGAGGTGATAAATTGAAACTGTTTAAAAAGAAACGAGTGTACATTCCCATTCATGTGGATCGAACACAGCCAGAAGATACAGCGGCTCCCGTTGTACCAGATGGAATGTTTACCAAATGTCCTCAATGTCATAAATCAATTTATACCAAAGATTTAGGTCATGATAAAATTTGTCCAGAATGCGGGTATTCATTTAGAATTTGTGCAACAGAACGGATTCGATTGATCGCGGATGAAGGCAGCTTTGAGGAATGGGATAAAGAAATGGAACATTCAAATCCACTAGATTTCCCTGGATATGAAGAAAAATGGCAACAAGTGCAAGCGAAATCTGGTTTGAATGAAGCGGTCGTTACAGGTAAAGCTGAAGTAAATGGTCACAATACAGTGATTTGCGTAATGGACTCTACTTTTATCATGGGAAGTATGGGTCACATTGTCGGAGAGAAAATTACTCTTGCCGTTGAACGAGCTACAGAAGAAGAATTACCTGTGATTATTTTTACTGCTTCTGGTGGTGCCAGAATGCAAGAAGGAATTATTTCTTTGATGCAAATGGCTAAAGTAAGTGGAGCTCTTGCTCGACATAGTGAGTCAGGATTGTTATACATTACAGTCCTAACAGACCCTACGACAGGTGGAGTAACAGCCAGTTTTGCTATGCAAGGAGACATCATTTTATCTGAACCTAGAGCATTGGTTGGATTTGCAGGAAGACGCGTCATTGAACAAACGATCAAAGAAACACTACCTAATGATTTTCAGTTAGCTGAATCAGTTTTGGAAAATGGTTTCATCGATAAAATTGTTCCAAGAAGCGAATTGAAGCAAATGTTGGGATCATTACTTAAATTACATGAATAAAACAGCTTTTTAAACAGCGTTGACAAAGAAGGTGCCCTGAATGGTAAAAGCCATTGAAATCGTAGAACGCGCGCGAAAAATATCCCGTTTAAATACGTTAGATATCGTATCAGAAATTTTTGAAGATTTTATAGAGTTACACGGTGACCGCTTATTCCGTGATGATAAAGCCATTGTTGGTGGAATCGCCACGTTAAACGGTACTGCAGTTACAGTTATCGGAAACCAAAAAGAACACGATTTGAAAGAAAATATTCGTCGGAATTTTGGTTCTCCTCATCCTGAAGGCTATCGGAAATCATTGCGTTTGATGAAACAAGCGGAAAAATTTAATCGTCCTGTTATTAATTTCATCAACACTGCAGGAGCATATTGCGGGGTTGAGGCAGAAGATAGAGGACAGGGAGAAGCCATTGCACGTAATCTTCTCGAAATGAGTCAATTAAAAGTTCCTATCCTTTCTATTATTCTTGGAGAAGGTGGAAGTGGCGGAGCTTTAGCTTTGGCTATGGGAAATGAAGTATGGATGATGGAAAATTCTATGTATTCTGTATTGTCGCCTGAAGGCTTTTCATCTATTCTTTGGAAAGATGCCTCTCGTGCTAAAGAAGCAGCAGAAGTAATGAAGCTGACACCAGATGATCTAATGGATCTATCTGTGATAGATAAAATTATTCCTGAATCTCATGAGGGAGAGAACCTGACTCAACAACAGGTTCTTTTGACATTGAAAACAGAGATAGTAGACTTTTTATCTGCAGCTTCCAAAAAAACTTCAACAGAATTAATCAATGAACGTTACGAGAAATTTAGAGCGTTTTAAACAAATCGAAGTAAAACTTACCTCTTATTCATACTAGAGGTAAGTTTTTTTTATATGGTTATCATTCACTGAACCGTATCTGTTGTGTTAAACTATACGTTGTAGCAGAGGTGCTCGTGTAAAATATCCACCAATTGCTGTCTAATAGAGGATGTCTATAAGAGAGGATCTGTTAGAGTAAGTAAAATGGTATAAAGAAGGTGAACAATGGGAGAACGAATCGACTTTCCAAGGAATTATGAGCTATATCTAAAAAAAGCTGTTCATACATTTCAAGAAGGCAATGTGGTAGAAGCGTGTCAATTTTTTAAAGAAGCTTACGCCATTCATCAAGAGCCAAGTGTGAACGCCATGTATGTATCAGCACTCTATCAGCTTGAAGATTACGAACAAGCAAAAGAGATTGCAGATGACAAAAAAAAGCTGTATGAAAATGACGAAAGCCTTTATAATTTATACACAACTATTTTAATCAAAAATCATTTGTTTATTGAGGCAGAACGTATCATCCAAAAGAAAATGGCCCAACAAAGCCTAACTGCTTCAACGAAAGAGATGTGGAATGCTACTAGTCATGCTTTAGAATACGAAAAAAACAAACAAAAACAAGAAAAAAAGAAATACAATCAAGAATTATTGAAAGAGATCTTGGCAATGGGAGATAAATCTTTTGAGCATCAAGCGGCCTTGGTCAAAGATATGAAGGAATTAGATAAAGAATGGTATGCGCTTGGAGCAAGAAGTATTTTAAGAAACCCTTTTGTCAACGAAATCGTAAAAAGTACTGTCCTTGAGATATTAATTGGCCATCAAACAGATGAAGAATTTGAATTGTATTGGTTTAGTCAAAGACGGTTTATTACTCCGACAAAATTAACTTCTTTAGAGGATGAAAAAGTCGTAAAATATATTATCAAAGTACTAAAAGAACAGTTTGAAGATGAAAATCCTTCATTGTATCATGCCTTACTTCAGGAAATGAATTTGTATTTCCTATTGTTGCATCCTTATATTGAAGAAGTGATAACAGATGCTGATGAATGGCTTTCAATAAGTTTTAAACGGTACGACACATTATTTAGCCATAAAATGGAAAATGATAAGAAAAGTCAAAAAATGGAAATTTGGATGAACCGCTTAAACACAGAAATAGAAAATATGATGACTTAACTTCTTAGTAAGAATGAAAAAAAATTAGTCTTAAAGAGAAGTATTTCAAGTTTATCAGGGATTAGAAAGCAGTTTTTATTTACAAAACCGCTTAAGTAGTGTAATATGAAAAAGTATGCAAGTCTTCAAAAGACTATGAAAATAGAATATTTCGGAGGGTAATTTACATGACTGCAAAATGGGAAAAAACAGGAAAAAATGATGGTGTTCTATCATTTGAAATTTCACAAGAACAAATAGCACAAGGAATCGATACAGCTTTTAATAAAGTTAAAGGTACTTTATCAGTACCAGGTTTCCGTAAAGGGAAAGTTCCTCGTAAAGTGTTTAACAAAATGTATGGGGAAGAAGCGTTGTATGAAGATGCATTGAATGCTGTCTTACCAGAAGCTTATGAAGCTGCTTTAGCAGAAACTGGAGTTGAACCAGTTGACCAACCACAAATCGATGTGAAAAGCATGGAAACTGGAAAACCTTGGACAATCGAAGCTACAGTATCTGTAAAACCAGAAGTTCAACTTGGTGACTATAAAGGTCTTGAAGTTCCAAAACAAGACCGTGAAGTAACTGACGAAGAAGTAGTTGAAAACTTAGAAAGCAAACGCAGCGCTCAAGCTGAATTAGTCTTAAAAGAAGAAGCAGCTGAAAATGGCGATACTGTTGTTATTGACTTTGAAGGATTCAAAGATGGTGAAGCTTTTGAAGGTGGAAAAGGTGAAAACTTCTCACTTGAATTAGGTTCAAACTCATTCATTCCAGGCTTCGAAGACCAATTAGTTGGTAAAAAAGCTGAAGACGAAGTGGAAGTTAAAGTAACTTTCCCAGAAGACTACCAAGCTGAAGATCTAAAAGGTCAAGAAGCTGTATTTAACGTTAAAGTTCACGAAGTTAAAGCAAAAGAACTTCCTGAATTAGATGATGAATTCGCTAAAGATGTGGATGAAGAAGTTGAAACTCTTGACGAATTGAAAGAAAAAGTGAAAAAACAATTAACAGAAGCTAAAACAGCGTCAGCTGAAGAAGCTGTAGAAGATGCTGCTATCCGCAAAGCTGTAGAAAACGCAACAATCGAAGAACTTCCACATGCAATGGTTCATGACGAAGTTCACCGTCAAATGGAATCATTCTTGAACAATATGCAACAACAAGGTGTATCTCCTGAAATGTACTACCAAATCACTGGTACTACAGAACAAGACTTGCACAAACAAATGGAAGTTGATGCAGAATTCAGAACTAAAACAAACTTAGTTTTAGAAGCAGTTGTTGAAAAAGAAAACTTTGAACCTTCTGATGAAGAAGTAGAAGAAGAAATCAAAAACCTTTCTGAAGAGTACGGCATGGAAGCTGATGCAGTAAGAAACGCTTTGACTCCTGATATGTTGAAACATGACATCTCATTGAAAAAAGCAATTGACTTGATCACTTCTTCTGCAGTAGAAAAATAATTCTGCATTCAGATTAGAACCTTTTTAAGAGGTATACTCTTGGTATGTATAGGGGCTGGGCCATAGGTATTTTGGTCTGGTCCCTTTCTTACTCGTTGCAATTACCGTGAGTAGCATTAAAACTCTTTTTATGCTATTATTTAAAAAGTTTGAATATTGTGCTACTGTATAGATAGTAGCAATGATTGAAACAGGAAACAGAATTGAGGTGTATGGGAACATGTTTAATGATGAAGAAACTAATGGAGTAGTAAGTTGTTCATTCTGTGGAAAAACGCAAGATCAAGTAAAAAAAATCGTTGCGGGTCCTGGAGTTTATATTTGTAACGAATGCATCGACTTATGCAAAGAGATCATAGATGAAGAATTTAGTGATGCAGGTTATGGTGAATTCTTAGAAGTACCAAAACCTCAAGAAATTCAACAAATTTTAAATGAATATGTAATTGGTCAAGAACAAGCAAAAAAATCTTTGTCAGTTGCAGTATACAATCACTATAAACGTGTAAATCATATGGGTGAAAAAGAAGAGGACGGGATTGAACTTCAAAAAAGTAATATCTCTTTGATTGGGCCTACTGGTTCAGGAAAAACTTTCCTTGCTCAAACCTTAGCACGTATTTTAAATGTTCCGTTTGCTATTGCAGATGCAACCAGCCTTACAGAAGCAGGATATGTTGGGGAAGATGTTGAAAATATTCTCTTGAAATTGTTGCAGTCAGCTGACTTTGATGTTGAACGCGCTGAAAAAGGGATCATTTACATTGATGAAATTGATAAAATTGCTCGTAAGAGTGAAAATGTTTCTATTACTCGTGATGTATCAGGTGAAGGTGTTCAACAAGCTTTACTCAAAATCTTAGAAGGTACTGTTGCAAGTATTCCTCCTCAAGGCGGAAGAAAACATCCACAACAAGAATTTATTCAATTAGATACAACGAATATTCTTTTCATCGTTGGTGGAGCCTTTGATGGAATCGACACGATCGTAAAAAATCGTTTAGGAGAAAAAGTGATTGGTTTTGGCTCATCTAAGAAAAAAGTAGACGAGTCTAAATCTGTTATGCAGCAAATCATCCCAGAAGATCTATTAAAATTCGGATTAATTCCCGAATTTATCGGTCGTTTGCCAATTATGGCTGCTCTTGAAAAATTAACTGAAGATGATTTGATCCATATTTTGACTGAACCAAAGAATGCTTTGGTAAAACAATACAAAAAACTCATGGAATTAGATAATGTAGAATTGGAATTCGAAGAAGATGCTTTACGCGAAATTGCCAAGCAAGCTATTGAGAGAAATACTGGAGCTCGTGGTTTGCGTTCAATTATCGAAAACTTGATGTTAGAAATTATGTTTGATTTGCCGAGCCGCCCAGAAGTATCTAAATGTGTGATCACTAAAGAAGCGGTCGCAGGTACTACTGAAGCAATTTTCTACAATAATGAAGGCAAAAAAGTAGTTTAATCGTTTCATTAAACTTATTACTACAGAAGCTTATCCGATAAAATGGCTGAGCTTCTGTAGTTTTTTGTTTTTAAAGAATGAGAAAACGACGTAATTTTACAATTGTGTTACAAATATCTCTTTTTTGTGTTAGAAAAATGCGAAATAAGGATTTAAATATTATATTTTAATATCAGGTATGATAGAATAGGAAATGGATTTATCGGGCAAATGAATTTTTAAGACAAGAAATGCCTCTAGTTTCGGTTGTCTGCAAACTAGAGAAAAATTACTGTATATTAGTTTAGACAGGGTGTATCAATCTAAATAAGCAAAAAAACATGAGCTACAGTAAGATATATAAAGGGTGTGCTAAAAGGTTATGAAAGTAAATAATGCAGAATTTATCATTAGTGCTGTTTCACCAAAACAGTACCCTACAACCAATCTTCCAGAAATTGCTTTAGCAGGAAGATCAAATGTAGGAAAGTCTTCTTTTATCAATAAAATGACCAATCGTAAAAAATTGGCGCGTACATCTAGCAAGCCTGGAAAAACGCAAACGCTGAATTACTACAAAATTGAAGAGAAATTTTATTTTGTAGATGTACCTGGTTATGGATATGCAAAAGTTTCTAAAACGGAACGTGCAAAATGGGGCGAAATGCTTGAAACATACTTTACACAAAGAGAAACATTGAAATTAGCAATTTGTGTGGTTGATTTTAGACATCCACCAACTAACGATGATGTTCAAATGTATGATTTCTTAAAATACTACAATATCCCTGTGTTAGTTTTAGCAACAAAAGTTGACAAAATTCCACGTAGTAAATGGAATAAGCATGAAAAAATCGTTAGAGAAGGCTTTGATTTAGATCCAGAAGATAAAATTCTTACTTTCTCTTCAGAGACAGGGTTAGGTATGAATGAAGTTTGGAAATATATTGAAGAAAAAATCAAGTAGATAAAAACCTTTACCACATGCGTAAAATCAAGACGAAACAATACACTCACAACGTTGGAATGAAGAATTAAAAGGATGATAAACATTGAAAATCTTATTATATGGTGTAAATCATCATTGTGCACCTATTGAAATTAGAGAAAATTACGCTATAGAAGAGAGTTGTTTAAACAAACAACTTTCTGATATACATTCGTTCTCTGGAATAAAAGAAGTGGCTATTTTGACTACCTGTAATCGGACTGAATATTATTTGTATGTCGATCCTACTTCTTTTAAACACGGCGATTTATTGCATTACATTGCTGATTATTCAGGGTATGATGTCTCTCAAGTGATTTCAACGACTTATGGAAAATCAAACTTGAGCGCAGCTACGCATTTATTTAATGTGGCTTCAGGTTTAGATTCTGCTATTGTTGGAGAAAGCCAAATATTAGGACAAGTAAAAAATGCTTATCACATTGCTCAAATGGAAAAAACTGTTGGACCAATCTTGAGTTCTTTATTTAACAAAGCAGTAGCTTTTTCTAAAAAAATGCACACTGTCACCAAAATAGATCAAGTATCACGAGATGCTGCTTCAGCAGCAGTGCAATTATTCAAACAAGAATGGAAAATATTCTCTGACAAACGCTTTTTGATCATTGGAGCAGGAAAAATGGCTCAGTCTGCAGCTAAAGCATTGGTTTACCAAGGGGCTGAATCGGTAACGATCGCAAGCCGTAATTATGAAAAAACCCAAGAAGTAGTCGCTAAATTAAATGAATGGTCTAATCTTTTAAAGAAACGTGAAATGAGCATTCGAACTTTTCATACTGGTGATTACAGCCATTTGCCTATGTCGTTAGCAAAAGCTGATGGAATCATAACAGCTACTAAGTCGAACAATTTGATCATTACAACTGATGTCATTAAGAAAATGAATGATATTCGTTTTTCTAAAAAAAATCAAATGATGATGGATCTTTCTGTTCCACGAAATATCGAGACAGAATTAGGGATGGACAAACAGATTTTCCTATTTGATATGGATAGGATCAGTAGTGAATTAAAATCTTCCAATCAATTACAAGAAAAAGAATTAAACTTTATTAAGTCAGAATTGGAAGAAGCTATCTATCAATTCAATTTCTGGTTCCAAGAAAGAAAATCAGTCCCTTATTTAACCGAATTCAGCCAAAAAAATAATCAGATCAAAGAATCTGTGATGATGAGTTTGCAAAACAAGCTGCCTGAATTAACAGAACATGAAGTTGAAGTGATTCAAAAACATATGCAAAGCGTTGTCAACCAACTGTCAAAAAAATCTATTCAGTCTTTGAAAGATATGGCAAAGACAGATTCAGCAGAAAAAGCTGAAAGAGAAATGAATCGCTTTGCAGTGAATATCGGATTAAGAGAAGAAAAGTCTAAAGAAGATGAAAAATCAGAAAAAGAAGACACTGAAACTAAAGAAGAAAACAAAGCAGTCTTTAATTTCGAAAGAAAAGAGGTCTTTCAATTTGAGAAATACCACTAGATCAGAAGAGATATTCAATAAATCTATCCAACTCATGCCAGGTGGTGTAAGCAGTCCTGTACGGGCATTTAAATCAGTTGATGTTCCTCCTATTGTGATGAAGCAAGGTAAAGGAAGCCATATCATTGATGAAGATGGAAATGAATACATTGACTATGTTTTGTCTTGGGGGCCGCTGATTCTAGGTCATGCGAATCCTGCTGTTGTTAAAAACATACAGGAAACTGCTGCATCAGGGACTAGTTTTGGTACGTTGACTAAAATGGAAACTATGTTAGCTGAAATTGTCATCGAGCGTGTACCATCGATCGATATGGTAAGATTTGTGAATTCTGGAACTGAAGCCACTATGAGTGCGTTGCGTTTAGCACGCGGTTATACAGGCAGAGACAAAATCATTAAATTAGAAGGTAGTTATCATGGCCACGATGATGCGTTATTGGTTAAAGTGGGATCGGGTGTAGCTACTCTAGGTTTACCTGATTCTCCAGGTGTACCAAAAAGTACAACTTCCAATACTTATGTAGCTCCTTATAATGACTTAGAAGCTGTAAAAGAGCTGTTTACTACTTATGCAGGTGAAATTGCAGCTGTCATTGTTGAACCGGTCGCGGGAAACATGGGCGTTATTCCACCTGTTGAAGGGTTTCTTCAAGGTCTGCGTGAGTTAACACAAGAAGATGGAGCTTTATTGATTTTTGATGAAGTAATGTCTGGATTTAGAGTGGGATATAATAGCGCACAAGGCTACTATAATGTGATCCCTGATATTACTTGTTTAGGAAAAGTAATTGGCGGAGGGGTGCCTGTAGGAGCTTATGGCGGACGCAAAGAGATCATGGAACACATTGCTCCAGCTGGGCAAATTTATCAAGCAGGAACATTGTCTGGTAATCCTATTGCTATGGCTGCTGGTATAGCTACTTTAACTCAATTGACCAAAGAACATTATACCTATTTTGAATACTTAGGTAATAAACTAAGAGAAGGTATACTGACTTTAAGTGAAAAATACAAAATCGATATAACAGTTAATCAAGCAGGTAGTATGATAGGGATGTTCTTTAACGAAGCACCTGTTTCTAACTACCAACAAAGTAAAGCGAGTGACACAGCTTTTTTTGCAAAATACTATAAAGAAATGGCCGATCGAGGGATTTTCCTTCCACCTTCTCAATTTGAAGGTATTTTCTTGTGTACTGAACACACAGAAAAAGATATTGAAGATACATTAAAGGCCATGGACCAAAGTTTTGCTTCATTAATGAATTAGACATTCAGAATAATTTGAATGGAAGAAAGCGAGACAAAAGGCGTTTTGATCACTGCCTAATAAGCCAGCCCCCTTATGAGATGTTTTTCTCATATAGGGGGCTGGCTTATTAGGCATGTAGTCAGACTTTTGGAACTCGTTTAAAAGCACCCGCTTAGTATGTGGCAGAGAAAAAGACTTTTGTCTCAGTCTCTGTTTTCGCATATGAAATATGCAAAAATTAGACTTAATTAGTGTATAAAAACGCTTAAAATTGTATAAAGAAGAAATATATCAAAAATATATTGCATAAATATTCCTTGTTTGTTAAACTATCAATATTGTTTAAGAGTACACCATTCAGGAGGAAAAATTATGAAGAAAAAAGGTCTTATAACCTTAATATTGTTAATCAGTTTTATGTTGCCATTATTCTCTTTTTCACACACTGTTTCTGCAGAAGAAATCTCACAGGATCCATCTCTCGAAGATATTAAAGAACGTGGTGTTCTTATTATTGGTACGAGTGCTGATTTTCCGCCCTATGAATTCCATGCTACTGTTGCTGGAAAAGATACCATTGTCGGAATGGATATTTCTATTGCGCAAAAAATTGCAGACGATTTAGGAGTAGAATTACAAATAGAAGACATGCAATTTGATAGTTTGATACCTGCTCTTGAAACGGGAAATGTGGATATGATCCTAGCAGGAATGTCTGCAACAGATGAAAGAAAATTAAGTGTCGATTTTAGTGATATATATTATGAAGCGACTCAAAACCTTGTGATTCGCTCAGAAGATAAAGTGTTGTATTCTTCAAAAGATGATCTTGCAGGAAAAATTGTTGGCGCTCAGATGGGCTCGATCCAAGAAAAATTAGCAAAAACAGAAATGGTTGATTCAAAGTTGATTTCTTTAGGAACAACTTCAGATTTGTTGTTGGCTTTAAAAACCAACAAGATAGATGCTATTGTTATGGAAGGGCCGAACGCGTTGGCTTTTACTGGTGTAGATGATACGATTCTTACTTTTGAAGGCGGGTTTGAAGGTGGAGATACAGAGGGTTCTTCCATTGCTATGTCTAAAGGGTCCGATTCATTGATGAATGTAGTAAATACTTCTTTGGCTGAGATCGAAGCAGAAAAGCTGATCCCAGATTACTTGGCTCAAGCTGGAACTTACTTAGAGACAGCTCAAGGATCAGCCGCAACTGAATCTGGTAAAAGCTCGATGACAAACTATTGGTCATATTTCATGGAAGGAACACTGAATACGATTTTCATTTCCGTTGTAAGTGTCATTATTGGTTCATTTATTGGAGTTTTATTAGCTTTAGTCAGATTATCAAACAATAAATTCTTTAGCTTTTTAGCTACTGCATATGTTGAATTTGTGCGTGGGACACCTATGATGATTCAAGTGATGTTCATCTATTTTGCTGTAGGGTATCTCATCAATATTCCGGCAATGTTAGCTGGGATTATTGCAGTTTCCTTGAATAGTGGAGCTTATGTTTGTGAAATCATTCGTTCTGGTTTGTCATCTGTTCCAACTGGACAAGTTGAAGCAGCACGCAGTTTGGGAATGGGCAAAAATACAGCTTTGAGACACATTATTTTTCCTCAAGCATTAAAAAATATTTGGCCAGCTTTAGGGAACGAATTTGTTACGATTATCAAAGAGAGTTCTATCGTTTCAGTAATTGGAGTAAGCGAATTGATTTTCCAAACTAGAGTGGTAACTTCTGTTTCTTATCGTGGAATTGCACCTCTTGCTGTAAGTATGGTTATTTACTTTATTTTAACGTTTAGCTTAACTAAACTATTGAACTATTATGAAGGGAAGATGTCGCATGATTAAAATTGAACATTTAGCAAAATCGTTTGGAGAAAATGTGGTTTTAAAAGATATCAATGAGGAAATCAAAAAAGGCGAAGTAGTCGTTATTATCGGTCCTTCAGGTTCAGGAAAAAGTACATTGCTGCGTTGTTTGAATTTATTAGAAAAACCGACTGAAGGGGAAATTATTTTTGACGGGACTTCTTTGACAAATGTAAAAGAAAACAAACTAAACCATTTAAGAGAAAAAATGGGAATGGTATTTCAAAGTTTTAACTTATTTCCACATAAAAATGTTCTAGAGAATATGAAAATTGCACCTATGAAAGTTAAGGGAATAGACGATGGAGTTGCAGAAAAAACGGCCATTGAATTACTGAGAAAAGTAGGCTTAGAAGAGAAAGCTCAAGCGTATCCTTCCAGCTTGTCTGGTGGACAACAACAAAGGGTCGCCATTGCACGAGCATTGGCCATGAATCCTGAAGTGATGTTGTTTGATGAACCGACAAGTGCGTTGGATCCTGAAATGGTAGGAGAAGTATTAAGTGTTATCCAAGACTTGGCAGAGTCAGGAATGACGTTGGTCGTTGTAACACACGAAATGGGATTTGCAAAAAAAGTAGCGGACCGCGTATTGTTTATGGATGGCGGATATATTGTGGAACAAGGAACTCCTGAAGAAATCTTTGGTAATCCTAAAAATGCAAGGACCCAAGATTTTTTAGCTAAAGTACTATAAAACTTCCGATTAAATAAGTTCTTAAAAACAGTATAGAGCGGGACAAAAGACGTTTTGACTATTGCCTATAAACCAGCCTCCCCTTATGAGAAAAAGCATCTCATAAGGGGAGGCTGGTTTATAGGCATGTGGTCAGGCTTTTGGAACGCGTTTAAAAGCACCCGCTTAGTATGTGACAGAGATAAAGGCTATTGTCCCTGCCTCACTGTTTTTGTGTGCTTAGAGTGAGAGCTTACTGTGAATAGAAAAAGAGTAAAGGGCATCTTTTTAAGTCAAAGTTCTTTTTTAACCCTTATATGACTAAAAAAAGAAACAGAACTAGTCATTATTGGCTTAATCTCTCTTGTTTAAATGGACAAAAGCCAAAAATAAAAGTACAATTAAGCGTGAATGTAGAAGAATCTTTCAAAGTTGTTGAAGATTCCACAATAGGATCCTGGTTTTTTGAGAAAAAATAAAAAAATTATCCATTCAAGAAATCATCAATAAATAGAATTATTCTAGTCTCAATCAATTGAGGAGGAAAATAAGTATGTCAATGTTTTTAGATCAAGTAAAAATCAATGTTAAAGCCGGTAACGGTGGTAATGGAATGGTATCTTTTCGTCGTGAAAAGTATGTTCCAGATGGTGGTCCATCAGGTGGTGATGGCGGACAAGGAGGAGACATCGTTTTTGTAGTCGATGAGGGGTTACGAACGTTGTTGGACTTCCGATTTAACCGTCATTTCAAATCTTCCCATGGTGAAAACGGAATGACTAAAGGTATGCATGGTAGAGGAGCTAAAGATTTAATCGTTAAGGTTCCGCCAGGTACAGTAGTGAAAAATGCTTCAACCGGAATAGTTTTAGGTGATTTAATTGAAGATGGACAAAGTTTAGTTGTCGCAAAAGGTGGACGTGGCGGACGTGGAAATATCCGATTCGCAACATCTAGAAACCCAGCTCCTGAGATTGCTGAGAATGGGGAACCAGGTCAAGAATTCGAAATCGAAATGGAACTAAAAGTTTTAGCAGATGTCGGTCTAGTTGGATTCCCTTCAGTTGGTAAATCAACCTTATTATCTGTAGTTTCTTCTGCAAGACCTAAAATTGGAGCTTATCATTTTACAACACTGGTTCCTAACTTAGGGATGGTTCGTATTGACGATGGACGCAGTTTTGTTATGGCGGATATGCCAGGATTGATCCAAGGAGCTTCACAAGGTGTGGGTCTTGGGATTCAATTCTTGCGTCATATCGAACGTACCCGAGTATTGCTGCACATCATCGATATGAGCGGTAGTGAAGGACGCGATCCATTTGACGATTTCCAAGTGATCAACAAAGAATTGGAGTCATATAACTTACGCTTATTAGAACGTCCTCAAATTATTGTAGCTAACAAAATGGACATGCCTGAAGCTGAAGAGAATTTAAAAGCATTTAAGAAAAAAATCCAAGAACTCAAAGAAAATGAATTCGATGACGATATAGCTATTTTCCCGATTTCTTCGGTCACTCATAAAGGGATCAATGCCTTGTTGAGTAAAACAGCTGATTTATTAGAAAATACGCAACCATTCCCTGTGTATGACGAAGTGGATGCAGACGATGAAGAAACAATCCTGTACAAATATACACCAGAAGAAAAACCATATACTCTTGAACGAGAACCAGATGCATCATGGACACTTGGCGGAGATAAATTAATCAAACTCTTCCAAATGACCAACTTTGATCACGATGAATCTTCCTTGCGTTTTGCACGTCAATTAAGATCTATGGGAGTAGATGCAGAATTGAGACAACGTGGAGCTAAAAATGGAGATATTGTTCGTATGAAAGATCAAGAGTTCGAATTTGAATATATGGAGTAATCTAGCCTGTTAAAAAAGTGAAGATTTATAGTTTAAGAAGATTAGGATGAAGGAAATGGAATTATTATTTTTGGGAACAGGTTCTGGCGTACCTTCAAAACAAAGAAATGTATCAAGTATTGCTTTGAAGTTATTGGATGAAATAAACTCCGTATGGCTATTTGATTGTGGAGAAGGAACTCAACAGCAAATATTGCATACTACCTTAAAACCAAGAAAAGTGGATAAAATTTTTATCACTCATTTGCATGGCGATCATATTTATGGACTGCCAGGTTTTCTAGCTAGTCGTGCTTTTCAAGGCGGTGATGGTCCGATCACTATTTATGGACCTGTAGGAATAGAACAATTTGTCAAAACTTCACTAAAAATCAGCGGCACGTATTTGAAATACCCGTTGAAGTTTCAAGAGATCAAAAAAGAAGGTATCGTTTTTCAAGACAATCAATTTACCGTTCGTTGTTTGGAATTGAAGCATGGTATTCAATCTTTCGGTTACCGAATAGAAGAAGCCAGTCATCCAGGAACACTCCAAGCTGATAAGGTGAAAGAAGCTGGGATTCCTTTTGGGCCGTTGTTTGGTAAGTTGAAAAATGGTGAGACCATTACTCTAGAAGATGGACGAGTATTCAACGGAAAAGATTTTATTGGAGAACCGCATCAAGGTCGTATAGTGACTATTTTAGGGGATACCAAAAAAACAGAAAATAGTAGACTGTTGGCAGAAAATGCGGATGTATTAGTGCATGAAAGTACGTTTGATCATGCCAACCGCAAGCTTGCCAAAGAGTACAACCATTCTACGAATGTAGAAGCTGCTGAAACAGCCAAGGCTGCTAACGTGAAACAACTTATATTGACGCATATCAGTGCTCGCTTTTTACCCAAAGATGTCTATGCATTGGAAAAAGAAGCGCAAAAAATTTTCAAACAGACAAAAGTAGTGAAAGACTTTTGTGAAGTAGAAATTCCACTTCAAAAAGACGAAGATAATTTGTAAGGGAGGCAGATTTGTGAAATTTGATAACCATTTGCAAGATAAGATCGTTTTTATTACTGGAGCATCTTCTGGACTAGGGGAACAAATAGCTTATGAAGCCGCTCTATATGGAGCTATAGTTGTAATTGCAGCTAGAAGTTTAGATAAATTGCAGATCGTAAAAGATACCTGCGAAAAAATATCGGGCAAAAAAGCCTATTTGTTTTCGTTAGACATTTCAAAACCAGATGAAATCGAAGCAGTATTCAATGAGATCACTACAACGGTTGGTCCGATAGATGTTTTGATCAATAATGCGGGATTTGGGCATTTTGAAAGTGTACTGACAGCAAATATGTCGATCGCAGAGGATATGTTTAGAGTGAATGTGCTTGGATTGATGTACACCTCTCAATTGGCCGCTATTCATATGGCTGAACGAGAAAGTGGTCATATTATCAATGTTGCTTCTATGGCTGGGAAAATGGCTACTCCTAAATCGACTATTTATTCTGCAAGTAAATTTGCGGTTATTGGGTATACAAATGCCTTGCGTCTAGAGCTGAGACCGCTATCTGTTCAAGTTTCAACTATCAATTTAGGACCGGTGAACACAACGTTCTTTGATAAAGCAGATAAAAATGGAGATTATTTATCTAGGGTAGATAAATACGTATTGGATCCCAAAGAAGTGGCTCATAAGATCGTGCGTTTGATTGGTACGAACAAGCGCGAACTAAATCTACCAAAATCCATGGAAGTGGCTAGCAGATTTTATACTTTATTTCCTAGAATGGGTGATTATTTGGCGAGTACACTATTTAACCAGAAGTAATCTTGAACAGCGAATATGCTAAAACTATTAAATAAAGTGAGGCTGAAAAGATATGAGAAGACAATGGACTACGATTATTGCATTGATATTAGTGATACTTATTGCAGCATTTGCGGTTATGAATACAGAAGCAGTTCCTGTCAATTTTGCTTTTACAGTGGTTTCCTGGCCTTTGATTATGGTTATTTTAGTTTCATTGCTGATAGGAGCTTTAGTTGCAGTTTTGATTTCAACCGGCCCTTTGATGAAAGAGCGGAAAGAAGTCAAGCAACTGAAAAAAGAAGTAGAAACATCGAAAACACAACAAGAACAAGAAATTGCGCGTATTCAAAAAGAGCATGAAATTGAATTAAGTGACAAAAATAGCCAAATTCAACAACTTCAAGCACAATTGAATCAACCAGAAAATAGTTAATTATACGACTGAAACTACCTTAATTTCTCTTCCAATAAAGAAAGGATATTAAGGTAGTTTTTTATACCATTCTCATCTAGTTATTGTAACTAAGTTGTCTAGTTGCTTTGTATGTGTTAAAATAAATTATCTTTTAAAAAGGATATGAAAACATGACGTATAATGAAGAGTTATTGAAATGGAAAGAGGATGTTGAGGAGTACCATTTGCCAAGGTGGGATGATTTACCTGACATTGACCTGTATATGGATCAAGTGATCACGTTGATTGAAAACTACTTAATGATTTTTAATCCTACACACGATAAAAAAATCATCACTTCATCTATGGTGAACAACTATGTTAAATTGAAGCTGATTCCAAAGCCTGTCAAAAAGAGATACACAAAGAAACATTTAGCTTATTTAATTGCTATCTCTATTCTCAAGCAAGTAATCACGATACCAGAAGTTAGAAATGGAATCGTCTACCAAGCTTCAGTGAATGGAATAAGAGAAGCTTATAATTTATTTTGTTCCGAGCAAGAATATGCATTGAAAGCGGTCGCTTCAAGAATCGGCAATACTAGTACTGTTCCTTTGATGAAAGAGGATTGTACGGAAGAAAATATTTTAGTACGAAATGCGACGTTAGCGGTAGCTACCAAGATTGCGACTGAAAAATTAGTGGCTTCGTTGGTTGTGGCAGAAAATCAAGAAACTAAAAGTAACTAACTAATATGGAGGACGATTAGAAAATGAATAAAGAGAAAATTGCTTTTCTAGTTGATTCAGGGTCAGATGTTCCAAAAGATATTTTAGAAAAAGGCAATATGAAAGTGATTCCTTTAAAAATTATTTATAAAGATGGGGAATACACGGATAAAGTAGACATTCAAGCAGAAGAAATTTATGATCGTTTGAAAGAAGAAATTCCTAAAACGTCTTTACCCGATGGAGAAGCCATCAAAAATATGTTGTTGGAGATCAAAGAAGAAGGATATACTAAAGTCATTGCAATTACGATTTCAAGTGGTTTGAGCGGTACCAATAATATGGTCCGTTTAATGGCGGAAGAAGTGGAAGACTTAGATGTATTTGTTTTAGATACCAAAAACATCGGAATCGGCAGCGGGCTGCATGCAGAGCGTGCATTGACGTATGTTGAATCTGGCATGGATTGGGAAACGATTAAACAAAAACTTCGAAACGGCATTGAAGACATCAAAGTACATTTCTATGTGGATACTTTAGAGTACCTTCAAAAAGGTGGACGAATCGGCCTGGTTTCTTCTCTTGTCGGAAACTTGTTAAATTTGAAACCTGTCATTTCTTGCAATGAAGATGGCATCTATTATACCGTTGCTAAAGCTCGCGGCAGTAAAAAAGGGATCCAAAAATTGATCGATACTACGATTGAATATGCACAACAAGCTACTAAATATGATGTGGCAGTATGCTATGCAGGCAGAGAAACCAAAGAGTTAGCCGACACAATCGCAGGTAAACTTAAAGAAGGTTTGCCGAATATTCGAACGAGTTATTTTGATTCGCTCAGTCCAGCTTTAGGCGTACATACTGGGCCTGGATTGATAGGTATAGCTGTCAGCCGATTGGAAAATTAAAAAATTCAAAACTTCAAAAGCAGGAGCATTCCTCTTGCTTTTGAAGTTTTTTTATTTTAAGGAGAAACGTTTTGCTGCCCATTATCTACCATTCAAACGGCTTATTTGATATACTAATAAAGTTGGGAGTGAAGACTGTGATTAATGCTCGTATGAAATGGAAACAAGCAGAACAAACTGAAAATCATCAATTGATCCAAGAATTATCTAAGGAACTTTCTTACTCAACGTTATTTATTTCTTTGTGTTTGCAAAGGGGATTAGATACAAAAGAAAAAATCCAATCTTTTCTTCATCCAAATGAAGAACGGATTTACGATCCTTTCTTAATGCATGATATGGATCGTGCTACAGAAAGAATTATGACAGCCATAGAAAGCGGTGATAAAATCGTGATCTATGGAGACTACGATGCCGATGGTGTGACTAGTACATCTGTGTTATTGGAAACGTTAGAAATGATCGGAGCCAATGTAGATTTTTATATACCGAACCGTTTTACAGATGGGTATGGTCCAAATAGTAAAGCTTTTGAAAAATTGATCGAAGAGGGCTGTCAGTTGATCGTAACTTGCGATAATGGGGTTTCTGGACACGAAGCTATTAAACGGGCTAAAGAATTGGGCGTCGATGTAGTAGTAACGGATCATCACGAACTGCCTGAAGAATTACCTGAGGCGTATGCCATTGTGCATCCCCGACATCCTGCAGGAAAATACCCTTTTGGAGACTTAGCTGGCGTCGGAGTCGCTTTTAAAGTAGCTACTGCTTTGCTTGGAGAAATACCTATTGAACTACTTGATTTAGTAGCCTTAGGAACTATTGCCGATCTAGTTTCTTTGAGAGATGAAAACCGCGTTTTAGTCACTCAGGGAATAGAACTATTGAAGCAAACACAGCGATTAGGGCTAACAGCCTTGTATGAAACAGCAGGATTAAAAAAAGCAGAATTAAATGAAGAATCGGTCGGATTTATTATAGGACCACGTTTAAATGCGCCTGGTAGACTAGGAGATGCAACGCCTGCTGTACGATTGCTAACAACATTTGATGAAAGTGAAGCGCAGTCTATTGCTCAATTTATTCAAGAAAAAAACGAAGAAAGACAACAATACGTTAAAAAGATAACTGATGAAGCATTTGATATGCTTGAAAAAATAGATACCTCTTCTGATGTGTATGTATTAGCTAAAGAAGGATGGCATGAAGGGGTGCTTGGGATCGTTGCTAGTAAAGTAGTAGGGAAAACCGGTAAACCAGCTATTATTCTAAATATAGATCATGAAAACGGAACAGCAAAAGGTTCTGGAAGAAGTGTTCAAGCATTTCATTTGTACGAAGCGTTGGATACGGTACGCCCTTTAACGTTGGCATTTGGCGGCCATCATATGGCTGCAGGATTAACTGTGCCAAGTGAAAACATCGAACAAATTCGTTCCAAATTAAATGACTATGCGACGGCGCAACAACTAGCTGGGCAAATGGGAGAAGAAATCCGTGTCGACAAGGTAGTGACTGAAGAAGACTTAACGATCGAAACTGTGGAAGAACTAAAACAATTGGCTCCTTTCGGTACGGATAATCCTAAACCGACGTTCCAGTTGAATAATGTTCTTGTCCAAACCGTCCGTAAAATTGGAGCAGATGGAACGCATTTGAAAATGTCTGTCCAACTTGAGCAAACCAGTCTGGATACCATTGGTTTTGGCTTTGGGGAATTGGCTGATCGAATTTCCGGAAACACTCGTTTGTCAACAGTGGGTAAATTGGAGATCAATGAGTGGAATGGTGCTAGAAAACTACAATTGCGAATTGAAGATATAGCCGTTAAAGAAACGCAATGCTTTGATTATCGAGGAACACAAATTCCAGAAACGTTATGGAACAAACCAAACGCTGATTTTGTATTTTTCGATTCTCACAACTATGAGCAGTACCAAGAAAAGGTTTCCTCTGCAAGTAAAGCGTACTTGATTCAGACACGCAAAGATGCAAAGCAATTTATGATGGAGAATACTTTATTGATATTGGTTGACTGCCCGCCTTCTTTAACCGTTCTCTCTTTACTGATGGAACACAATGAGCCTGAAAATATTTTATATTCTTTCCACAGCAAGACGAATGATTATTTAGAAGGTATGCCAAATCGACAACATTTTGCAGATATTTACAAATTCATCTGCTCTCATCAGAACATTGATGTGAAAAATCAATTGAATATATTGGCAAAAACATTAAGAATGAAAGAAAATCGAGTAATTTTTATTCTACAGGTGTTTTTTGAAGTAGGATTTGTTAAAATAGAAAACGGACTTCTTAATCGAGTCGAAACGAATGAAAAAAAAGATTTAAAGCAATCCATAACGTATCAGAAAAAAATGCAACGTATCGAGGCGGAAGAAAAATTAGTCTATAGTCATGCTTGGGAAGTTGAGCAATGGCTGATGAACCAAATAACCACCAGCGAATAAAGAAGTATCCGACTGGTGAACGGAGGACAAATAGAATGGATTTAAAAAAATATATTGCTGATGTAGAGAATTTTCCTGAAGAAGGGATTATTTTTAGAGATATTTCACCATTGATGGCAAATGGTGATGCTTACCGTTTTGCAACAAATGAAATTGTGTCATACGCTAAAGACAAAGGTGTAGAAATGATCGTTGGTCCTGAAGCTCGTGGATTTATTGTAGGTTGCCCGGTAGCTTATGAAATGGGTATCGGATTTGCTCCAGCTCGTAAAAAAGGCAAATTGCCTCGTGAAACAGTAGAAGTCAATTATGGATTAGAATATGGTAAAGATACGTTACAATTGCATAAAGACAGTATCAAACCAGGGCAAAAAGTATTAGTGTGTGATGATTTATTAGCTACTGGTGGAACAATTGCTGCTACCATCGAATTGATCGAATCTTTAGGTGGAGTAGTCGTTGGAACTGCTTTTATTGTAGAATTAAAAGATCTAAAAGGTCGCGAAAAAATCAAAGGCTATGATATTTTAGCTTTAGCAGAATACTAAGAAAAAGAGCGAAACAAAAAACATTTTGATCATTGCATATAAGCCAGCCACCCCTTATGAGAAAAAACATCTCATAAGGGGTGGCTGGCTTATATGCATGCATGTGGTCAGGCTTTTAGAACGCGTATAAAAGCACCCACTTAGTATGTGACAGAGATAGAGACTATTGTTCAGCCTCTTTTTTTATTACAAAACATGGCTTCGGTAAAGACCAATAACTTTTCCTAAAATAGTTACTTCTTGTAATATAATAGGACTCATAGTATCATTTTCAGGTTGTAATCTATAGTGATCTTGTTCGATAAAGAATCGTTTACAAGTTGCTTCGTCTTCGGTTGTCATCGCAATAACGATGTCGCCATTATCAGCACTAGATTGTTTACGGACGATTACTTCGTCACCATCAAGAATCCCAGCATTGATCATACTTTCTCCACGAATCGTCAGCATAAACAAAGAACCATTTTCATATTCTAAGCTTGGTGGGATAGGGAAAAAATCTGTAGCTTCTTCTACAGCCAATATCGGTTCTCCAGCTGTGACTGTACCTAATAAAGGTATTTTATCCAGCCCTACACCTAATTGAGCTAATCCGGCAGTTGTTAATTCTATGGTTCTAGGTTTACTCGG
This sequence comes from Desemzia sp. RIT 804, assembly GCF_016892605.1. Lineage (GTDB taxonomy): Bacteria > Bacillota > Bacilli > Lactobacillales > Carnobacteriaceae > Desemzia. The sequence continues at coordinate 709,622 of NZ_JAFEMV010000001.1, read as the reverse complement.
ATCACGGTGAATAAAACCATTTTTCTCCAAACGAGATAAGTGCCCATGAACAGTCGATGTAGAGGATAGCGAAACTGCTTGTCCGATCTCCCTAACAGTCGGTGGAAATCCTTTTTCTTTTACTTGTTCATAAATATATTGTAATACTTCTATTTGTCTAGACGCTGGTGATTTTTTCATAATTTTATAAACACCTCAATTCTTATTTACTCTTACTGCTAGAATAGCATAAAACAAACTGTTTTTCAAACAAACGTTCGCCTTTTATAAAGATATTCACTGAAAAGAATATTTTTGTTTTTATATTTGTCAAACAGTACTAGAATATAGAATTCAATAGACAATCTAGCTGTAATTTTCAGTAGTTTTTGGTATATTGGTTAAGTAGATAGAAAGGATGAAGAATATGTTACCGAAAGAACAATTAAATCGAATCAACGAGTTAGCTAAAAAATCAAAATCAGATGGTTTGACTCTTACAGAACAAGTAGAGCAAAAGAAGTTGAGAGAAGCTTATCTAGCTGCTTTTAGAGGTGGGATGAGAAATCATCTTGAAGGTATGAAAGTGGTTGATGAAGAAGGAAATGATGTAACTCCTGATAAAGTTAAAAAGATCCAAAAAGATAAAGGCCTTCACGGCAGATAAAATAATTCCAAAATATTTACCATTTGTATACAAAAAATGGTATGATGTAGAAGCAATGTAAGCAGTTTAATAAGCTTGAAATTTGAAAGGAATGATATTTTTTGTTCGATAAAGTAGATCAATTAGCTGTAGATACCATTCGTACGTTAAGCATTGACGGAGTTCAAAAAGCCAACTCCGGCCACCCGGGATTACCTATGGGTGCTGCACCAATGGCATATGTGTTATGGACTAAACACTTAAAAGCCAATCCGAAAAATTCTCATTGGGTCGACCGTGACCGTTTTGTACTTTCTGCTGGTCATGGTTCCATGATGTTGTACAGCATGCTTCACTTAGCTGGATATAAAGTTTCGATTGATGATTTAAAGAGTTTCCGTCAATGGGAAAGTAAAACTCCAGGACATCCAGAAGTACACTATACAGACGGTGTAGAAGCTACAACAGGTCCACTTGGGCAAGGGATTGCTAATAGTGTAGGTATGGCAATGGCTGAAGCTCATTTAGCAGCTACTTACAATAAAGAAAACCACAACATTGTGGATCACTATACTTATGCTTTATGTGGTGATGGGGATCTAATGGAAGGTATCTCAGCAGAAGCAGCCAGCTTAGCTGGACACTTGAAATTAGGCAAATTGGTCGTTTTATACGATTCAAATGATATTTCATTAGATGGACCTACATCAAAAGCATTTACTGAAAATGTTGGTCAACGTTTTGAAGCTTATGGCTGGGAACACATTCTAGTAAAAGACGGAAATGATTTAGAAGAAATCAATGCTGCGATCGAAAAAGCAAAAGAAAACAAAAATAAACCTTCATTGATTGAAGTGAAAACAGTTATCGGATTTGGTGCCCCTAATGCAGGATCACACAAAGTTCACGGTGCTCCACTGGGTATTGAAGGAGTAGAAGCAACTAAAAAAGCTTATGGCTGGGAAGGCGAAGACTTCTATGTGCCTATTGAAGCTCAAGCACGCTTTGAAGAAACAATGGTTACTCAAGGTGCAGAGTCAGAAGCAGAGTGGAAGAAAGCTTTCGAAACATATCGTCAAGAACATCCTGAATTGGCACAACAATTTGAAGCCGGATTTAACGGCGACTTACCTGAAGGTTGGGACAGTGAATTGCCTGTATATGAAGAAGGCGATGCTGCTGAAGCTTCACGTAAAACAGGTAGTGATACATTAAATGCTATTGCTAAAAATGTTCCAAACTTCTGGGGCGGATCAGCTGATTTATCTTCATCCAATAATACGATGATCAATGAAGTAACTGATTTCCAAGCTGGTCAATATGAAGGACGCAATATTTGGTATGGTGTTCGTGAATTTGCTATGACAGCTGCTGCAAATGGAATTATGCTGCATGGTGGTACTAAAACTTATGTAGGAACATTCTTTGTCTTTACAGATTATTTAAGAGCTGCTGTTCGACTAGCTGCTATTTCTAAATTGCCTGTAACGTATGTCTTCACACATGATTCTGTAGCTGTAGGAGAAGATGGTCCTACTCATGAACCAGTAGAACATCTTTCAAGTTTACGCAGTATGCCAAACTTGACTGTGCTTCGTCCAGCTGATGGAAATGAAGTAACGGCCGCTTGGGAAATAGCTTTGAAATCAACAGATCATCCAACTATGTTGGTGTTGAGTCGTCAAAACTTGCCAGTTTTACCAAAAACAAAAGAGTTGGCACGAGAAAATGTTCAAAAAGGTGCTTATGTTCTTTCACCGCAAGATGGAGAACAACCTGAAGGTATTTTGATTGCTACAGGTTCTGAAGTAGCTTTAGCATTGGAAGCTCAAAAAGAATTAAAAGCTCAAGGAAAAGACGTATCAGTCGTTTCTATGCCAAGCTTTGACTTATTTGAAAAACAAGATGCAGCCTACAAAGAAAGCATCTTGCCAAAAGAAGTACGCAAACGTGTTTCTATTGAAATGGGAGCTACTTTCGGATGGGAACGTTATGTCGGCTTAGATGGAGCGACTGTTGGGATAGATAAGTATGGTGCTAGCGCGCCTGGCGAAACAGTCATTAAAAATTACGGTTTCACCACAGAACATATTGTAGAAGTATTCAATAAACTTTAAAAATAAATAATTTTTAAGGTGGAAACTGTACAAAATGATTCGTTTTGTACAGTTTCCACGTTTTTTTGAGAACTATTAAAAAAGAACGTGAATATGCAAAAGAAATGATTGCTATTTATTTTTTTCATTTTTTTTAGTACAATTAACAACTGAGAAGTATTGAAAGGAGTGAAAGGTACAATGAACGTATGGTTAGCAATTTTTTTAATTGTAATTGCTTTAATTGCAGGATTAGCTGGAGGATTCTTTATCTCTAGAAAATACATGATGGATTATTTCCAAAAAAATCCGCCAGTCAATGAAGACATGTTACGTATGATGATGATGCAAATGGGACAAAAACCATCTGAGAAGAAAATCAAACAAATGATGGCATCTATGAAAGTCCAATCCGAGAAACAAAACAAGAAAAAATAGTTTTATGATTACTTAAATAAACAAAACGGACAGAAAATAGTTCTGTTCGTTTTATTTATTCTGCCAATACCATAAAATAAATATCTATAAAAGATAGCGGATATACATAAAGAGATGTGCCATTTAATCAGGCACATCTCTTTCATGCGTTATTTATATTCATATCGATAAGAAGGATCGATTTCTTTATCTAGTTGATCAAAAGCATTTTGGATTTGAGTTTCAATCAAAGCCAAACTTTCTTTGTTTAGTTTAGTTTTGCGGTCCACATAAATGGGATCTCCAAAACGAACAATGATTTTTTTGCGTTTGATTAGATCTGTAAAAGTTAACGGGCCTTGATAAACGGCTGGAACCAGCGGAGCACCACTTAATTTTGCGATCGTAGGAGCGCCACCCTTTAGTTCAGCTGAATGTCTAGTCCCCGTTGGAAACATGGCTAAACTAAGTTTACCTTCTTTCAATATCTTGACTGGGTTCTTGATAGCACTAGGGCCAGGATTTTGTCTATCTACAGGAAAAGCATTCGCATTTCGGATGATCCAACCCAATACTGGGTTCTTAAAGAGTTCCTTTTTAGCCATGAAAGCAAACTCTGTCTTATTAGCTCCTAACGCCAAATATACTGGATCAATCCAAGTACGATGTGGAGCAATTAAAATATACGATTCATTTTGAGGTAATTTATTTCTTTGTTGGTAATGAGCATTTCCGTTCAGTATGAATACTAAAACACGAATAACTGCTCGTAACATTCTAAAAAACACTGTCGTTCAATCCTTTCGTTAATAACTTCAATGGTACTCACTTATTAGTATGATTGAAAACTGTAAATTTCGCAACAACTTTTATTGCAGAGCTGAAGTTATTTTAGTGAAAAACAGAAAAGAGTCATTTTTAGCAAAACCAGTTCGAGAGACCGTGATTATTTTGGTATACTAGATAGGATAAAACACAAAACAGGAGGATTGAAAATGAAGTTCATACATACAGGAGATTGGCATATAGGGAAAAAACTTCATGGTTTTCAATTGCTAGCTGAACAAAGAGAAGTATTTGAACAGCTGTTGCAAACAGCTAAAAGTGAAAAAGTAGATGCTATTGTAATAGCAGGAGACTTATTTGATCGTGCTGTACCACCGGCAGAAGCAGTGAGTGTATTAAATCAAATGTTTATCGATATGAATTTGACAGAACAGATTCCGGTTCTAGCTATTTCTGGAAACCATGATTCTGCCACACGCTTGGAATCAGGGAGTCAGTGGTTTAAACAAGCTGATTTTCATATGCAAACAAAAATCAATGATGATACATTCGTGCCTATCACGTTAGGTAATACGCAATTTTTCTTGCTGCCTTATTTTGATCCAATTGATGCACGAATATATTTTGAAGATGATACACTGGATACTCCTGAACGTGCTGTACAAAAAATTGTAGATAAGATGACGGAACAATTTGATTCTACTAAAAATCAAGTATTGGTCTCTCATTTTTTTGTGACAGGAAGTTTACGTACGGATTCTGAAACGGAATCGACAGTGGGAGGTTTGGACAATGTTTCAGCATCTGTCTTCAAAAACTTTAATTATGTCGCATTAGGGCATTTGCATCATCCGAATGCACTCAGTCATGAATCGGTTCGCTATTCTGGCAGTCTATTAAAATATTCAGTGTCAGAAGCAGGACAACAAAAAGGGTATCGCATCATAGAACTAGATAATAATGGTGCAATTGAACAAACGTTCCAACCTGTTCAGCCTACGCGAGATATTCTTGTATTAGAAGAGGATTTTGCTACATTGATGACTGAATCTTACTACCAAACTGTGGAACGAGACCAGTTTGTGTATATCAAATTAAAAGATACAGTGATGCTGCCTAATGCCATGAACCGATTAAGGGAAGTCTATCCAAACGTGATAGGTATGGAAAGAGTCAATCAGAAAGGCTTGCTTTCAGGTATGAAACAGACAAAAAAAGAATTGCCCACTGCGTCAGCTCCGAATATATTATTTGGTCAGTATTTTGAAGAAATTATGCAAGAAACTTTATCCCCTAAACAAGTTCAATTAGTGGAATCGTTATTTGAAGAGTTTCAAAAGGAGGAGGACTAAATGCGTCCACATTCATTAACACTTAAGGCTTTTGGTCCTTATATGGATGAAACTATTGATTTTTCCAATTTTTATGGAAATAATATTTTTTTGATTGCAGGAAAAACGGGTTCTGGGAAAACAACTTTATTTGATGGAATCTGTTTTGCGTTATTTGGAAAAACAAATGGGTCAAATCGCGAACCGAAAGAAATGCGTTCTACATTTGCCAATTCCAAGGAAACAACGAGCGTGACGTTTACTTTTCACGCGCAAAATAAAAGATATGAGATCGTTCGCAGCCCTGCTCAAACGTTGTTAAAACTAAAAGGTGAAGGCACCCGTGAGGTGCCAGCAAAAGCTTCTATTCGTGTCTTTAATGAAGAAGGGACTGAACTTCAACAAGTAACGAAGATCAGTGAAGTAGATGCTTTGATTGAAGAAGTGGTGCAGTTGACCTGTGATCAATTTAGACAAATCGTCATGATTCCCCAAGGTGAATTCAGACGCTTTTTAAATGCGGACAGCGGAGACAAAGAAAATATTTTAAGAAAACTCTTTGGTACTGGAATTTACCGTCAATTTAGTGAAAAGTTAAAAGACAAGAAAAAAGAGATGCATGTTAAGTTACTTGAAAAGGAAAAAGAACTGGAAGCTACTTTGAGCAGAGCACATTGGCTTGAAGCAAAACCTGTTTCTGACTTAACAGGTTTTGCAGGTATGAAAGAGGAATTAGAAAAATTAAAAGAAGACCAAAGTGACATGCTCAATTTTTTAGCAGCTTTAGAGGCCGCTCTTACCGATTTGACGAACAAGATAACTCAAGCGAATGAATTTTTAACTGAACAACAAACGATCCAACAGTTATTGACTGAAAAAGAAGAATTGATCGCTGCTTTAGAGCAATTGAAGAAGGAACAAACCCACATAAACGAACTTCATCAGGCAATAAACTTGTGTGAAGAAACTAAACCATTTGAACCATTGTTGTTTAAATTGAAAGAAAATCAACAAACCCTTTCTATGTTTAAACAAAAACAACTGGACACTTCTAGTCAACTTCAAACTGTACAAGAAGATTTAAAGAACTCAGCCCAAAAAAAAGAACAAGTTGAAAAAGACAAAATACATCAAGAGCAGCGAAAAGAACAGTTGATAAAATTAGCTCACTTAAAGCAGTCGATCGAAGCTTATATCATAAGTGAAAAGCAAAACAGGCAGCAAGAAGCTGTTGTAAAAGATATTCAAACTGAACTCAAACAATTCACTGTGGAACATGAAGGTTTAGTCAAAGAAAAAAATAATCTCAATCAGGTATTAGATGAATTGAAAGACAAAAAAAATCAATTTTATCTGTTGAAAGATAAGCTTCAAGAATTTGAAAAGGCTCAAAGTTTTCTGCAAGAGACTATTCAACTCGATACCCAAAAAAATCAAGTAACAACCGATTTAGCTCATAAAACAGGCCGCAAAGATGTAGTTGCTGCGAAATTAGAAGAGGCTAACAAACAATATAAAGAAGTTAAAAGTGATTGGGCTAAAATCCAAATTCAAAAATTATCGGAAGATTTGATTGAAGGGGAACCTTGTCCTGTTTGTGGTTCAACGGAACACCCGTTGCACAGTGTGAACAAAGAAAAACCCAAACAAACAGCTGTTGAATTGGAAATAAGGTTAGAAGAAAAAGAAAAACAAATCGCTGCCTATCAAGCTGAAGCAGAACTGCTTCATCAGCAAATAGATCAACTGAAAATGACTGAGCAAAGGTTTACCGAGGAACTCATTCTAAAAAATCATTATTGGAGTGAACAAGCAGCTCCTTTACAGTTAAAGAAGGACAATCTTCAAAAACAAACAGCCGAACTAACTGGACAAATAAATGAGTTAAAGGAGCAGATAGAAATCATTGATGCTCAGTTAACTTCTCAAACTAGTCAGGAGGAGAAAAAGGCTCTAATCGAGAAAGAGCTAGCAGAGGTTCAAAAAAAATTAACACTTGGTGAAACAGAACTTCAGTTAGAATGGAATCGATGGAGCGAACTAAAAGGACAACTGAATCAGTTGAGTCAGGATATTCCAAAAGAATATCTTGACACCGAACACTACAGAACAGAAGTACAAATAATAACCAAAGCCATTAACGAATGGGATGAGCACTATGAAGAAGTTATCCAAACGCACATAGAGGCTGAAAAAACAAAAGAACAGGTATCTTATACGTTACATTCCATAACAGAAACGATTACTTTAGAACAAGAGAAACAGCAAGCTCTGACTGAACAATTAACAGAGGCATTAGAAAGAAGTTCATTCACTACTCTAGAAGAAGTAGAAAAACACGTAGAAAATAATTCTTTTGTAACTGAATGGCGCAATGAGATCAATCATTTTGAAAAAACTTACTATAATGTTCAACATAATTTAGAGCTTAATATGCAGAAGCTAGATGGGAAACCTCTTCCTGAGTTACAAGAAGCTCAAGTTCAGTATGATCAATTAGTGAAACAAAAGACTCAAAAAGCTGAAGAAAAAGCGGTTCTGCAAGATCACTTCCATCAAAATAAAAATGTATTGAAAACATGCCAATCTATCTTGGATGCACATCAAAAAAACATGGACCTCTATTTGGAGATTGCAAAACTATCCGATGTTGCTAATGGAGATACTGGCAATAGTAAGCTGGGCTTTGAGCGTTATGTGTTGTCTTATTTCTTGGAAGAAGTGCTCGTGTTGGCTAATCAGCGACTGCAAAGACTTTCTAATAATCGCTATTTGTTTGATTTGAATCGAGAAGATGGATCATATAAAAATAGAACAGGTTTAGAGATCAATATTTACGATGATCATGCTGGCGGGATTCGGAACGTAGGGACTCTTTCTGGTGGAGAAAGCTTTACCGCAGCCCTTTCGCTTGCTTTATCACTTTCAGATGTGGTGCAACGCCAGTCTGGTGGAGTTCAGATCGAAGCGATTTTTATTGATGAAGGCTTCGGTTCTTTAGACGAGGACGCGTTAGACCAAGCGATAGAAGCATTGATGCAAATTGATGGGGACGGAAAATTAGTCGGTATCATCAGCCATGTTAAAGAATTAAAAGACCGAATTCCGGATAAAATACTGGTACATGCTTTAGGGACTGGAAAAAGTCAATTGTCTGCAGTACATGCTTAAGTAAACTAACTGAATAGCTAATGAAATACATTAGTGTTTCTTTTTTTGAAAAGATAACGTAAAATAGATAGATGGAGAATTTTGTTCAACAAATATTGAAGAACATTTTTTTTGGAAAAACGGCAAGAAAGTAGGTTGGTTTCGTGAAGTGGAGTATACCTGAACGATTAATTGAAGTAGGAAGAAGTTTGGTGGATGAAAAGCGAGTTCTTTCAGTAAATGCTTCAATCGACGAAAAGATTTGGTCAGCTGATGTGTTGGATGATGATCGCTATCATGTGGAATTAGATGGAACAACACGCGAACAAGATTTTTGTGAATGTGATTATTGGAAAAATCATGGCTACTGTAAACACACGGTTGCGGTGGAATTAGAGTTGAAAGATCGTCAGATCAGCAGGATCATGACACCTGAAAATGCAGAAAAAGTGGCGAAAAATTCTCTCAACCCTGGAAAAGAGCTAACAGTGTTATTCTCCAGACAATTTTTAGATGATACAAGTAGTTTGTATACTGTGGAGAAAAAAGAAAGTCAAACTTTTAAGTTAGAGTTTAGAGTAGAACATAAGCCGGAGAGTACGGCCTTAGTGCGGCATTCTGGAGAAGTCCTGGTTGTCAGTTTGCGAGCAGGTTTAGACAAATTATATGTCATAAAAGATATACAAGCTTTTTTAACGGCTTTTATGAATAAGGATAAATTTGAATACAAAACAAATCAATGGGTAGATTTTAAATCCATTGAATTGGAACTTATTGATGAAAAAATATTAAATGATTTGAATGCAGAAATGGAATCTCAATTTTTTGTTCGTGGAAATTATACAGAGCCAAAATCGATTTTTAACAATAAACGGTACTTTGTATTAACACCTTCTTTTACAAGAAGGTTTATAGAACAATATCAAGAAACAGCTAACATGCAATTTGATATAAACGGTTCTCATTACTCAAGAGTAACTTTTGTTGAAGGGCAGATCCCTTATCAATTTGAATTAAACGATCATGAAGGGCACATCTCTTTAAGTATTGATGATAATACAGATGTGTACTTAAAAGAGTATCATTGGTACATTGTTCAAGATACTATTTATAATCCGACTCGTGAGCAAGTAAAAGCGATACAGCCGTTGCAGTCCTTCTTACAGCGACATGAAGGAGATGGAATTGATATCCAGCAAGAAGACATGCCGGATTTTTCAGCATATGTTTTACCAATGCTCTCTAAATTAGCGCCTGTTCATATGTCTGAAGAAGTGGAAAGCACTTTTATCCATGAGCCGTTGAAGACCTGCATTTATTTTACGTATGAAAAAGAAGAACTCCATGCAGTAGTGGAATTCAATTATCGACACATGGTATTGTCTACTGATCCAAAAGAAAATCAATTACCAGAAGAAAAAGTCCAGGTCATTAGAGACAGCAAAAAAGAAATCCAAACCTTGAATTTATTGAATGAATTAGGCTACAAGCGTCAAGAAAAAGATTATACCAAACGTTTGGTACAAGATGAGAAATTCTATCAATTCTTTACAAAAGAGATCCCTTTGCTGGAAGAATCAGCAGAGGTATATATCAATGATAGTTTAGACAGTATTTTCTTGGATCAAATAGATCCAGATACGAATGTAGATATCCAGCAAGAAGGCGGCTTACTGGATATTCGATTTGACATCAAAGGCATCAGTAAAGATGAAGTCAATCAAGTCTTACAAAGTTTGATGGACAGAAAGAAATTCCATAAATTGGAAAATGGGAAACTGTTGTCATTAGAATCCGAAGAACTACAACAAATCAGTCGAGTTCTAAATGAATTACGCAGTTCTAAAGATTTTCAAAATGGAGGAGTCACTGTTCCGAGTTACCGAGGATTGGAGCTTTCTCATCTCCTAGAAAAAGAAAATGATGTTCAACCGGTATTATCGAAAAAATTCCAGCAAATGGTCCAAGATTTAAATCAACCTCAATCCATTGAGGTAGAACTCCCACAAAAAATAAATGGTGAATTGAGATCTTACCAAGCTACTGGATTCAAATGGCTTAAAATGCTGTCAAAGTATGGTTTTGGAGGAATCTTAGCAGATGACATGGGATTAGGAAAAACACTTCAAGTCATCACTTATATCCAATCTGAAATTGAGCAAGGAGAAAAGAACCCATTTCTTATTATTGCTCCAGCATCTCTGACATACAACTGGTACCATGAATTGAAAAAGTTTGCGCCAAGTATTAGGGCGACAGTTGTTACAGGAAGTATTGAAGAAAGAGAACAACAAATCCAAGATGTTGAACACAACGATATCTTGATTACTTCTTATCAAAGCTTCCGTCAAGACGTGGAATTGTACAAGCAACAATCGTTCAGTACATTAGTCATGGATGAATCTCAAATGGTGAAGAATTACCATACCAAGACTTCTCAAGCTTTAAGAAGCCTTTCGGTACCTAGAAAATTTGCGTTAAGCGGAACGCCTATAGAAAACAAAATAGAAGAATTATGGGCTATTTTTCAATTGATCATGCCTGGTTTTTTCCCTTCAATCAAAAAATTCAAAGGTATGTCAAATGAAAAAATTGCTAAAATGATTCAGCCTTTTGTTTTGAGAAGGGTGAAAAAAGATGTACTGAAAGAACTGCCAGAAAAAATCGAAACCAATATGTTCAGCACGCTGACTAAAGAGCAAAAAACAGTTTATTTAGCATACTTGCAACAGATCCAGCAAACAGTTCAAGGAATGAGCGGAGACGATTTCAAGAAGAATCGAATTGCGATTCTAGCTTCATTAACTCGCTTACGTCAAATTTGCTGTGATCCTAGATTATTCCTAGATGATTATGAAGGTGAGTCGGGTAAATTATTGCAATTGAAAGAAATTGTTTCAAATGCTCTAGAGAACAACAAACGAATTCTTATTTTCTCTCAATTCACATCAATGTTAGATATTATTGAAGCAGAATTGAATAAAGAAAATATTTCCAGCTTTTATTTGAGCGGAAAAACAAAACCTGTTGAACGGATCAATATGGTAAATCAATTCAATGATGGTGAAAAATCAATCTTCCTTATTTCTTTAAAAGCTGGAGGAACTGGATTGAACTTAACAGGTGCCGATACGGTTATCTTGTATGATCTATGGTGGAACCCAGCTGTGGAAGAGCAAGCTGCAGGTAGAGCTCACCGAATCGGGCAAAAGAATGTTGTAGAAGTATGGCGTTTAATTGCAGAAGGAACGATTGAAGAAAAAATCAACGCATTACAGCAAGAAAAGAAATCTTTATTTGATCAAGTCATTACAGAAGATCATGGAGATAGACGAACAGCAAATCAATTGACTGAACAAGATATTCGCGAAATCCTCAGTGCGGGGATGGAGTCTGTGTGAGACTAAAAATTCAACAACACATTAAACTAAATGTGTTGTTGAATTTTTTTCTTGCATTATACAAAAAATGACTGTATAATATAAGACGGTGCAAAAAGCGCCAACTATATCACACCTCAAAGGATGCAACGGAAGGTGCTTAAGTTTACTTAAGTCTCCCTGCAGTTGATTTTGAGGGAGGGATAAATACAAAAACCAAATGGAGGAACACAATCATGGCAGTAATTTCTATGAAACAATTGCTAGAAGCAGGAGTTCATTTTGGACACCAAACACGTCGTTGGAACCCAAAAATGAAAAAATACATCTTTACAGAAAGAAACGGTATCTACATCATTGACTTGCAAAAAACAGTTAAATTAGCAGATACAGCTTACAAATATGTAAGAGATGTAGCAGAAAATGGCGGAATCGCTCTTTTCGTTGGAACTAAAAAACAAGCACAAGAGTCAATTAAAGAGGAAGCTCAACGTTCTGGTCAATTTTTCGTTAACCACCGTTGGTTAGGCGGAACTTTAACTAACTGGGATACTATCCAAAAACGTATCAAACGCTTGAAAGATATTGATAAAATGGAAGCAGACGGTACTTTTGACTTACTTCCTAAAAAAGAAGTAGGTATCTTGATCAAAGAACGTGACCGTTTAGAAAAATTCTTAGGCGGAATCAAAGATATGCCTAGAATCCCAGATGTTATGTTCGTAGTTGACCCTCGTAAAGAACGTATTGCAATTCAAGAAGCTCATAAATTAAACATTCCAATCGTAGCAATGGTTGATACTAACTGTGACCCAGATGAAATCGATGTAATCATTCCATCTAACGATGATGCTATTCGTGCAGTTAAATTGATCACTTCAAAAATGGCTGACGCTATGATCGAAGGAAATCAAGGTGAAGATGAAGTTGTTGAAGAAACTTTCACAGCTGAAGCTTCAGAATCAACTGAAACAGCTTCAATCGAAGAAATCGTAGAAGTTGTTGAAGGCGACAACGCTGAATAATCAATAAACCTTATAAAAGCTGTCTCGATAAAAGTGAGAAGTGAATAGCGACTTTTTACAAAGCGGCGTCATTTCCTTTTTTTGAGATAGTTTTTTTTTACAATTACCCTCAAAAAATTAAAATAGACACAAACAGCATTTAGGAGGAATGAATAAAATGGCAAAAGTAACAGCTGCTTTAGTTAAAGAATTACGTGATATGACTGGTGTTGGAATGATGGATGCTAAAAAAGCATTGGTAGCCGTTGATGGAGACATGAACGCTGCAGTAGACCACTTAAGAGAAAACGGTATGGCAAAAGCTGCTAAAAAAGCAGACCGTATTGCTGCTGAAGGATTAACTGGTGTTTACACAGAAGGTAACATTGCTGCTTTAACAGAAATCAACTCAGAAACAGACTTTGTTTCTAAAAATGAAAAATTCCAAAACTTAGTAAAAGACATTACAGAAGTCATTGCTAACGGAAATCCAGCATCAGTTGAAGATGCAAACAAATTAACTGCTGGCGAAGGTACGGTTGAAACAGAAATTATTTCTGCTACAACTACTATCGGTGAAAAAATCAGCTTACGTCGTTTTGTACGCTTTGAAAAAGCTGATAACGAAGTATTTGGATCTTACTTGCACATGGGTGGACGCATTGGTGTATTAGTACAATTAGAAGGTACTGATAATGAAGAAATAGCTCGTGACGTTGCTATGCATATCGCAGCTATCAACCCATTGTATACTACTCGTGAACAAGTTCCAGCTGAAAAAATCGACCACGAAACAAAAGTGTTGACTGAACAAGCTTTAAATGAAGGCAAACCAGCTAACATTGTTGAAAAAATGATTCAAGGTCGTTTAAGCAAATGGTTGTCAGAAATTAGTTTAGTAGATCAACCATTCGTTAAAGATGCAGATCAAACTGTTGGTGACTACTTAAAAGCTAATGGCGCTTCTGTTAAAGAATTTGCACGTTTTGAAGTTGGAGAAGGAATCGAAAAACGTCAAGAAAACTTTGCTGATGAAGTAATGAACCAAGTTAAAAAATAAAACATTTTTATAGAGAGGAGTACTATTATCCTCTCTATTTTTGTATGGTTTTCTATACAAAAACAGCTGTTTTGGATTAAAAAACTGCTTTAAAAGTGAAAACTGATCATATCATGTAGTATAATCATGATGAAGTTTTGAATAGAGTATGTTAAAATATGAGAGTAAATAGCCAATGGAGGTAATGAATGTGATGAAGGAACCAAAGTATAAGAGAATTGTACTTAAACTGAGCGGTGAAGCATTGGCTGGAGATTCTGGGTTTGGAATAAAACCGCCAACTATCCAAGAAATTTGTAAAGAAATCCGAGAAGTTCATGAATTAGGTATTGAGATTGCTATCGTTGTCGGTGGCGGAAATATCTGGCGTGGGAAAATTGGAGAAGAGATGGGCATGGAACGAGCACAAGCAGACTACATGGGTATGCTTGCGACGGTAATGAATGCTCTAGCTTTACAAGATTGCTTGGAAAATGAAGGAGTCCCAACTAGAGTTCAAACTTCAATTGAGATGCGTCAAATCGCTGAGCCTTATATCCGTAGAAAAGCAATGCGTCACTTAGAAAAAGGGCGAGTAGTTATTTTCGCTGGTGGTACAGGAAATCCTTATTTTTCAACAGATACTACCTCAGCATTACGTGCTGCTGAGATCGAAGCAGATGTTATTTTGATGGCGAAAAACAATGTGGATGGCGTCTATTCAGCTGATCCAAAATTAGATAAAGAAGCGGTTAAATTTGATGAATTAACTCATTTAGACATTATTAATAAAGGATTGCAAGTTATGGATACAACTGCTAGTTCGTTAAGTATGGATAACGATATTCCTTTAGTGGTATTTAATTTGAATGAATCAGGAAATATTAAACGAGTAGTTCAAGGTGAAATTATCGGAACTACTGTTAGGGGGAAAGTACAATGAGTGAACAACTATTAAAAGACACAAAAGAAAGAATGATCAAAACAGAACAATCATTGCAACGTGAATTAGGTGCAATTCGTGCTGGACGCGCAAACCCAAGTTTATTGGACCGCATCCAAGTTGAGTATTATGGGATACCTACACCATTAAATCAACTAGCTCAAATCAATGTTCCAGAACCTCGCGTATTAATGATCACACCTTTTGACAAATCTTCTATCAAAGACGTTGAACGTGCAATCATGCAAAGTGATATTGGGATCAGTCCAACAAATGATGGAAATGTTATCCGTTTGGTCGTGCCTCAATTAACAACTGAACGTCGTAAAGAATTAGCAAAACAAGTAGGGAAAGAAGCAGAAAATGCAAAAATTTCTGTACGTAACATTCGTCGTGATGCTATGGATGATTTGAAAAAAGCTGAAAAAAGTGGCGACATTACTCTTGATGACCAACGTTACTTTGAAAGCGAAGTTCAAAAGTTAACGGACAACAGTGTAAGTGAGTTAGATAAAATAGCAGCTGAAAAAGAAAAAGAATTAGTAGAAGGTTAATTCTTTTTATCAAAAAATAAATGCAAAAAGCAGCATGCCTCTTTCACCAAATCGGTATAGAGAGATGCTGCTTTTTACATAAGTTAAAAGTCTAAAAAATTGGCCTTTTTAGGTTCTTTCTTAGTATCGTCGCCTAAAATCCATGAAGTTACTTTTGCTGCAATGGCTGAAAGAATCAATCCTACAATAAATTGTGTGATTTTTCTCTTCATAAAAATAGCCTCCTTAGTTTTTAAACACTGATTCTACATATAGTATAACACCCGAACAAAATAGAATCGAAACATATACTCAAGAGCGTGGAGCAAGGCGTTTAGCTCTTTGAACATTATTCTCTCCAGACAGTTTGGGTTCTTTCCCAACTGTCTGGAGAGAATAATGGGCACATGAGCTGCCTTGCGCAACGCGTTTGATCAGAGCGTGGAGCAGACCATTTAGATTCCTATAGAGTTCATCTTTTCTTTTTACTTGGGTACTTTCCTAAGTAAATGGAAAAGTGAAATCATAGGGAAACTGGTCTGTGCAACGCGGCTGCGAAAAAGCGTGAAGCAAGAGCTTAGCCTGTCTATTGAACTCTGAAAGATCAATAGTTTGTGCTATCTTCCTATGGCAATTGTTATTTTTTCTTTAAACTCATAGGATTTTAAAGAATGATTTGCTACAATAAGAAGAGAAAAGTTTGATAGTGAAGGGCGGTCAAATCGCAATGAGTAATCAAGAAATTGAGAATAATAAAGAAAACTTCTTCTCTCAACAAGATAGTATCCCTAACCATGTCGCTGTAATTATGGATGGGAACGGACGTTGGGCAAAAAGTAGAGGATTAAAACGTTCTTTAGGTCATAAAGCAGGTATGGATCAAGTAAAAACAATCGCAAAGCATGCCAATAGAAGAGGAGTCAAAGCCTTAACGGTCTATGCTTTTTCTACAGAAAATTGGAAACGGCCATTAGATGAAGTGAATTATTTAATGCAGCTACCTGTTGAGTTCTTTGATACATTTATGCCTGAAATCATGGAAGCTAATATCAAAGTAACCATGATCGGTATTCCAGATAAATTACCTAGAAAAACGAAAAAAGTAATGGAAAATGCTATAAAAAGCACACAAAATAATAAAGGAATGGTGTTGAATTTTGCTGTGAATTACGGTGGCAGAAGTGAGATATTAGCTGCTGCAAAAGATTTAGCAAAAGATATTGCTGAAGGAAAGAAAAATCCTCAAAAGGTTACTGAAGAGGACTTCGAAAGTTATTTAATGAGTTCTGTATTGGGTGAATATCAAAATGTAGACTATATGATACGGACCAGCGGAGAAGAAAGAATCAGTAATTTTATGTTATGGCAAAATGCTTATAGTGAATTTTATTTTTCACCACTTGCTTGGCCTGATTTTAATGAAAAAGCTTTTGATGAAGCTTTAGCAATATACCAAAAGAGACAACGTCGATTTGGTGGAGTTTAAAAAACTCTTATTGAGGTTTTAGGAGGAAATGTTGTGAAACAAAGAATTATCACTGCTTTAATAATGGGCGCTGTCTTTATACCAGTAGTATACGTAGGTGGTTGGTTATTAAGTATTATTATTGCACTATTAGCAATTATTGGGTTATTCGAATTATTTAAAATGAAGGGCAATACAATTTTTTCCGCAGAAGGTTTAGTCTCAGCTATTTCCTTAATAGGATTTATTTTTACAAGTGAACTAATAAATTTTCTTCCGCAAGGGTTCAGTTCAGAAACATTCATCTATCTAGCTACTGTTGTTTTATTAGTCTGTACAGTCTTTTCAAAGAATCATTTTTCTTTTGATGATGCAGCAGTTTCTGTTTTAGGGATTTTGTACATTGGAATTGGCTTTAGATCCTTATTGGAAACACGAGAAAGTGGATTAGGTTTATTGATTTTAGTCTTGATCACAATTTGGGCAACTGATATTTTTGCTTATTTGATTGGACGCAAGATCGGGAAACGTAAACTGGCTCCCAATATCAGTCCCAATAAAACGATAGAAGGCTCTGTGGGAGGTACATTGGCAGCAGTTTTAATCGCTGCTCTTTATCTTTATTTTGCACCTATCAGTATGCCATTCGTTGGGTCTTTGATCTTGATGTTATTGTTATCTATGGCAGGTCAATTAGGAGACTTGGTAGAGTCTGCCTTTAAACGTCACTATGGTATCAAAGACTCAGGAAATATCTTCCCTGGGCATGGTGGTGTATTGGATCGTTTTGACAGTATGTTATTTGTCTTTCCTATATTAAGTATAGTCGGTTTAATTTAATAAATTTTTTAGAAAAAAGAAGACGCATAGCAGAGGAGCGAATAAATGGTAACTACAATTATTACATTTATTATTGTATTCAGTATATTAGTTGTTTTTCACGAGTACGGACATTATTATTTTGCTAAAAAGTCAGGTATTCTAGTAAGAGAATTTGCCATTGGATTCGGACCGAAAATCTTTTCTTATCGAAAAAACGAAACGACATATACTATACGGATATTGCCAGTCGGTGGGTACGTTCGGATGGCTGGGTACGAAGAGGATATTGAAATCAAACCTGGTACTCCAGTAGGCTTAGTATTAAACGAAAAAGGTGAAGTAACTACGATCAATACTTCTAAAAAGAAACAACTGGTCAATGCTACTCCTATTGAAGTAACAAATATTGATTTAGAAAAAGACTTATTTGTAGAAGGATTTGTGAATGGTGAATCTGATGACACTGTTCGTTATTCAGTTAAACGGGATGCTTTAATTATTGAAGAAGATGGTACAGAAGTTCAAATTGCACCGCTTGATGTTCAATTCCAATCTGCTAGTTTGCCGCAACGGATGATGACAAATTTTGCAGGTCCGATGAACAATATCATTCTAGCTATTGTAGCTTTTATTTTACTAGCTTTTATCCGAGGTGGAGTTCCAAGTTCTGAAAGCATGGTTGGAAATATCTTACCGGGTAGTGCAGCTGAAGAGGCTGGAATGATGGCTGGAGATTTGGTTCAAGAAATCGATGGAGAACCAGTTGAAGCTTGGACAGAGATGGTGCAGATCATCCAAGAAAATCCAGAAGAAGAATTAGACTTTACTGTTCAACATGAAGATGGTTCTACTGAAGAATTGACAGTTGTGCCAGAAGCAAGTGAGGCGACTGACGGAACTACGGTGGGATTAATCGGAATTGAAGCTTACATGAATACGTCTGTTTGGGCTAAAATCAGCTCAGGTTTCACTCAAACTTGGTCAGTAGCAAGTCAGATTTTTGTTGTACTGGGTTCTATCTTCACATCAGGATTTTCAGTAGACATGTTTGGTGGCCCTGTAGCCATTTATGCAACGACTGAAGCAGTAGTTTCAACAGGTTTTATCGGTGTTTTAAACTGGCTGGCGTTTTTAAGTGTCAACTTAGGAATCATCAACTTGATGCCGATTCCCGCGCTAGACGGTGGAAAGTTGCTGTTGAACATCGTGGAAGGGGTACGTGGAAAACCGCTAAGCGAAGAAAAAGAAGGGATCATCACGCTAATTGGAGTTGGATTGTTGTTGCTGCTTATGTTAGCTGTTACATGGAATGACATTCAACGGTATTTCCTGTAAACTAAAACAGAGAGTTTTCCAACGCTTTAACGTTTAGGATAAAATGAGATGAGAAATGATAGAAAACAGATTACATCGATTTTTGATGTTGCTTGCATTCTATCATTTTTCTATTGTCAAATGCCTCATAGGCAGCGCATAGAGGAAGGGATGGACTAATGAGTTTAGATCAAGAAAATTTGTTTCACCAATTGTTAGAACAAATTGGGTTACACCACAAAGTCGAGTACCGTCCATATTTTGCAAATGGCAGAATTCAAAAAGTTACGGTCCATAAAGCATCAAAAATATGGCAATTTGATTTTCAGTTTGAAGATATTTTGCCATTTGAAGTCTATCAAAATTTATTAGAGTCAATGCACATGGCATTTACTTCTATTGCAACTATTGAAATAACGATTCATACAATGGCTCCTAAACTAACAACAGAGAAACTGGAAAATTATTGGTCTACTGCTGTGAAGATGAGTAAGATTTCTTCACCGATATGCGATCAGCCTTTTAGAGACCAGTTTCCAATAATGCAGGAACGAAAAATCCATTTTTTGGTCGAAAATGATATTGTTAAAGGACATTTGAAAAATATGTACTTGCCTCCAGTAGAAGAAGCTTATCAACAAATGGGTTTTCCTAACTTTAAAATCGAACCTATAGTTGATCAGAAAGTTTATGAGCAAAAACTTAATGAATTTAAAGCGAAAAAAGAAGAAGCGGATGATCTATTAGCTAAGCGAGCTTCTGAAAACATTCAAAAAGCTGAAAAAGAACGGCAAGCGAATAAAGATGTACAACCTATTTCTGGTCCAATTGTATTGGGTAGAAAAATTGCTGACTCTGAAGAAGTTAAGCAAATGAGTGAGATCGTAGAGGAAGAAAGACGTGTTACGATCGAAGGGTATGTATTTGATGCAGAGATTCGTGAATTGCGTTCAGGCAGACAATTATTGACCATTAAAATGACAGACTACACGTCTTCATTTTCGATCAAGAAGTTTTCCAATACTCCTGAAGATGAAGCAGCTTTTGCAGCCATTAAAAAAGGAATGTGGTTTAAAGCTCGAGGTGGTATTCAAGAAGATACTTACATGAGAGATTTAGTCATGAATGCCCAAGATTTGGCACAAGTCAGTCATGAAAGCCGGAAAGACAATGCTCCAGAAGGTGATAAACGAGTAGAACTGCATCTGCACAGCAATATGAGTACTATGGATGCTACGAACAATGTAGCAGATTATGTGGAACAAGCAGCAAAATGGGGGCATAAAGCTATCGCCCTTACTGATCATTCAGGGGCACAGGGTTTCCCAGATGCATTTAGTGCAGGACAAAAGCATGGCGTAAAAATTTTGTATGGGATTGAAGCAAATGTTGTAGATGATGGAGTAGATATTGCCTACAATCCCGCTGATGTGGATCTAGCTGAAGCCACTTATGTGGTATTTGACGTGGAGACTACTGGTCTATCAGCCGTGTATGATAAAATCATTGAGTTATCAGCAGTTAAAATGTACAAGGGGAATATCACTGAGACATTTGAGCATTTCATTGATCCTGGACATCGATTATCTCAAACAACTATTAATTTGACCGGGATTACGGACGATATGGTTCGTGGTTCGAAAACGGAAGAAGAGGTTTTGAAATTATTCAGTGAGTTTGCAGCAGGTTCCATACTCGTAGCACACAATGCTAGCTTCGATATGGGATTCTTAAATACGGGATACACTCGTCATAATTTTTCAGAAGCTGACAATCCCGTTATCGATACGTTGGAATTATCTCGCTTTTTACATCCGCAATTTAAAAGTCATCGATTGAATACCTTGGCTAAAAAATACGGGGTCGCTTTAGAGCAGCATCACCGAGCTATTTATGATTCTGAAACAACAGCTCATCTATGTTGGATGTTTTTAAAGGAAGCAGAAGAAGAACACGGGATAACCAATCACAATCAATTGAATAGCAAAATCGGTGAAGGAGATGCTTATAAAAGAGCTCGTCCGTTCCATGCAACTATATTGGCAACTACTCAAGAAGGGCTTAAAAACTTATTTAAACTGGTTTCATTATCGAATGTTCAATACTTTTTCCGTACACCAAGAATTCCTCGGTCAGAATTGTCAAAATACCGGGAAGGATTGATAGTTGGTTCTGCTTGCAGCAATGGAGAAGTTTTCGAAGCTATGATGCAAAAAGGATACGATGTAGCCAAAAATAAAGCTCGTTTTTATGATTATATTGAAATTATGCCTAAAGAAGTTTATGCGCCGTTGATCGAACGGGAATTAGTGCGCAATGAAAAAGATTTAGAAGAAATTATCCATAATTTACTTCAAATAGGAAAAGAGTTGAATAAGCCTGTCGCTGCCACAGGAAATACACACTATTTAAATCCGGAAGATGCAGTATACCGTAAAATATTGGTTCATTCTTTAGGTGGCGCGTCTGAATTAAATAGAGCTGAACTGCCGCAAGTCCATTTTAGAACGACGACAGAAATGCTAGAGGCATTTGCGTTTCTTGGAAAAGAAAAAGCTCATGAGATAGTAGTGACCAATACAAATAAAATTGCGGATTTGGTGGATGACAATATTACTCCGGTAAAAACGGACTTGTATACACCGAAAATTCCTGGTTCAGAAGAAGAAATTAGGAAGCTGAGTTACGATGAAGCACATCGGTTATATGGAGACCCGCTTCCTGAAGTGATTGAAAAAAGGTTAGAAAAAGAATTAACCAGTATTATTGGTAATGGTTTCTCAGTAATTTACCTGATTTCTCAAAAACTAGTACACAAAAGTGTATCTGAAGGCTATTTAGTAGGTTCTCGTGGTTCGGTAGGATCGAGTTTTGTGGCTACGATGACTGGGATCACAGAAGTGAATCCGATGCCTCCGCATTATCGTTGTCCAGAATGTAAATACTCTGAATTCTTCGAAGATGGTTCAGTGGGATCTGGCTTTGACTTGCCTGAAAAAATGTGTCCAGATTGCGGAGCTCGTTTGCACAAAGATGGACATGATATCCCGTTTGAGACATTTTTAGGATTTAATGGGGATAAAGTTCCCGATATCGATTTGAACTTTTCAGGTGATTACCAAGCGAAAGCTCATGATTATACTAAAGTTTTATTTGGGGAAGATTATGTTTTTCGTGCTGGAACAATTAGTACGGTAGCGGATCGAACAGCTTATGGGTATGTAAAAGGATATGAACGTGATACGAATCAAAATCTTCGTGCTGCAGAGATCGATCGTTTAGCCAAAGGTGCTTCTGGGGTTAAAAAGACGACTGGACAGCATCCCGGTGGGATTATCGTTATCCCAGATTATATGGATGTGTATGATTTTACACCGGTTCAATTCCCAGCCGATGATCAAGGAGCAGAATGGCGGACAACGCATTTTGATTTCCATTCGATCCATGACAATGTCTTGAAACTCGATATTCTGGGACATGATGATCCGACTGTTATTCGTATGCTGCAAGATTTGTCTGGAATAGATCCAAAAACCATTCCCACGGATGATCCTGAAGTAATGAGAATATTCCAAGGAACAGAAGTTTTAGGGGTCAAACCTGAACAAATTCTTTCTAAAACCGGAACACTCGGTATCCCAGAATTTGGAACACGATTCGTTCGGGGGATGCTAGAAGAGACGAGACCGAATACATTTGCTGAATTGTTGCAGATCTCTGGTCTTTCTCATGGGACTGATGTTTGGTTAGGCAATGCTGAAGAATTGATTCGAAATAATAACATACCTTTATCTGAAGTTATTGGTTGTCGTGATGATATTATGGTTTACCTTATCTATAATGGATTGGAAGCTGGACTAGCTTTCCAAATCATGGAACACGTACGTAAAGGGAAAGGGATTCCGGATGATTGGCAACAGACAATGCGTGATGAAGGTATTGCAGAATGGTATATTGCCTCTTGTTTGAAAATCAAGTATATGTTCCCTAAAGCTCATGCTGCAGCTTATGTGTTGATGGCTTTGAGGGTAGCTTATTACAAAGTGCATTTTCCGATTTTATATTATGCAGCTTACTTCTCAGTGCGAGCAAACGATTTTGATTTGGTCTCAATGGCACAAGGGAAAGAAGCTATCAAAGTGAAAATCAAAGAAATCACAGATAAAGGTTTAGACGCTTCAGCTAAGGACAAGAGTTTACTCACTATTTTAGAGTTGGCGAATGAAATGGTCGAACGTGGCTTTGATTTCAAAATGATCGACTTGGAAAAGTCGGATGCTAAAAACTTTGTAATTGAAGGAAACACATTGATCGCTCCTTTTAGAGCTGTACCAAGTTTAGGAACGAATGTGGCGCAACAAATCGTTGCTGCACGAGAAGAAAAACCATTCTTGTCTAAGGAAGATTTGGCAAAAAGAGGGAAAGTCTCTAAAACAGTCATTGAGTATATGAACGAAAACGGTGTTTTAAAAGGATTGCCTGATGAAAACCAATTGTCTTTATTTGATATGATGTAATCAGACATTTATTGGTTTTTTTGACCATGGAAGTTGCTGATTGTTTGCGTATTCCTTGATTTTATGGTACTATTTCAAGTGTGTTTAGATATTCTGTTAGAGTGAGCGGCGACGCTCACTCTTTTTAAGCGATTATATACGTCTAATGATAGGAGGCGAAAAGTATTGAGTAATATTGTAACGACTGTTACTGATCTTGTACAACCAATGATACAAGACTTAGGATATGAATTGGTAGATATTGAATATATAAAAGAAGGAAAAAATTGGTTTTTACGTGTGTATATCGATCAGCCACAAGGGGTTAGTTTAGAAGATTGTGCGTTGGTGAGTGAAAAAGTCAGCGAACGTTTAGACCAAATCACACCTGATCCTTTTCCACATGCATATTTCCTAGAGGTATCTTCTCCAGGGGCTGAAAGACCGATCAAAACAGAAAAAGACTTTCAAAATGCAGTAGGAAAATTCATTCATGTTTCATTATATGAACCGGTTGATGGTGAAAAAGTGTATGAAGGAACCTTAAAAGATCTTACAGAAGATAGTTTAACATTGACTGTTCGAATAAAAACACGCACAAAAGATATAGAACTGAATCGATCTAAAATTGCAAAAGCTAGATTGGCAATACAGTTCTAAATAGACTACAATTGAATAGGAGAGAAAAAAATGAGCAAAGAATTATTAAATGCTCTTGATGACTTAGAAACTGAAAAAGGGATTTCCAAAGAACTAGTTATTGAAGCTTTGGAAGCTGCATTAGTTTCTGCGTACAAAAGAAATTATGGTCAAGCACAAAATGTTGAAGTTGAATTTGATCAAAAAAAAGGAAACATTAGTGTTTATTCCGTAAAAGATGTGGTTGATACTGTTTATGATTCTCGTTTAGAAGTTAGCCTTGAAGAAGCGGTCCAAATCAATCCAGCTTATGAAATCGGCGATAGAATCCGTTTTGAAGTTACTCCTAAAAACTTTGGTCGTATTGCTGCACAAACTGCAAAACAAGTTATCATGCAACGAATCCGTGAAGCAGAAAGAAACATTATTTACAATGAATTTATTGCTTATGAAAATGACATTATGCAAGGTATCGTTGAACGCCAAGATAATCGTTACATTTATGTAAATCTTGGTAAAATTGAAGCTGTATTATCAAAACAAGAACAAATACCCAATGAAGTCTACAAACCTCATGATCGCATCAAAGTTTATGTGACTAAGGTTGAAAATACTTCAAAAGGTCCGCAAATTTTTGTTAGCCGCAGCCACCCAGATTTACTAAAACGTTTATTTGAACAAGAAGTGCCTGAAATCTATGACGGTGTCGTAGAAATCGTTTCTATTGCTCGTGAAGCTGGTGATCGTGCGAAAGTAGCTGTTGTCTCGAGAGATGAACAAATTGATCCAGTCGGAACTTGTGTAGGTCCTAAAGGGCAACGTGTTCAAGCTATTGTAAATGAATTAAAAGGCGAAAATATGGATATCGTTGAATGGAGTGAAAACCCAGCAACTTATATTGCAAATGCTTTAAACCCAGCAAAAGTGATTGATGTGGTTTTTGATGAAGCAACGAACAGTTGTTTAGTAGTAGTTCCTGACTATCAATTGTCATTAGCTATTGGTAAACGTGGACAAAATGCTCGTTTAGCTGCAAAATTGACAGGATTTAAAATCGATATCAAATCTGAATCTGACATGGCAGCCTTGCAAGAAGCTGAGGAAGAGGCTGGTTTAGTGTCAACTGATGATTTGATCGATGCTGCTGCTGAAGATATGCCGGTAGAAGCTGTTGTAGATGCAGAAGAGATCGTAGCACCTTTGACAGAAGATCCAGAAGTTGTGGAAAGTTTAGAAAGTAATGATGACATTGCTGAAGAACTAATCGATAACGAACAGTTAGCAGACCAAGATAATCAAGAGCAAGACGTTACTGAAGATTAGTGAGGTGATCTCTATGACTAAAAGAAAAGTTCCCCTGCGAAAATGCGTTGTTTCAAACGAAATGAAGCCTAAAAAAGAAATGATTCGAATTGTTAGAAATAAAGAAGGCGAAATCGCAATCGATCCCAGCGGAAAATTACCAGGACGTGGAGCTTATGTTTCTATAGAACCTGAAATTGTACAGTCTGCTTGGGACAAGCATGTTTTAGAGCGTGTTTTTGGAGCTAAAATAGAAGATGATTTTTATCAATCATTGCTGGATTATGTGACGCATCAGAAAGCACGGATGAGTTTATGAACAATGAACAAAAAGCGTTGAATTTGCTTGGCATGGCTACTCGAGCTGGAAAATTGATTTCTGGAGAAGACCTGACGCTCAAACAAATCCGCGTAGAAAAAGCTAAAGTGGTGATCATTGCAAATGATGCCAGTGACAATACACGAAAGAAAATTTCGGATAAATGCCAATACTATGAAATTCCTTATACTGTTCAGTTTTCCAAAACTGAATTAAGTCAAGCTATAGGAAAGGAACGAACAATAGTCTGTCTGACAGATGGTGGCTTTGCGAAAAAAATCCGAGAACTATTATCAATTTAATGGAGGGTGATTGCATGGCTAAGAAACGTGTATATGAGTACGCAAAAGAAAAAAATGTTTCAAGCAAAGATGTTATTGATACAGCTAAAAAACTTGGTATTGAGTATCAGACGCATATGTCATCAATGGATGATTCGCAAGTTACAAAGCTGAATAGTGCTCTTGCTTCAAATAAAGTAAACCAACAAGCAACCCAAAAAAAAGAGAATAATGCTGATTCACCTAAGAAGCAGCAGCAAAATAAGGGAGATCATACTATAGATAATCAACAAAACAAACCAAATAAGAACCAAGCGCAACAAACTAACGGAAACAAAGCAGCATCTAGTAAAGCAAGCAGTAACAAAAATACGGCTTCTTCAAAGAAAGTAGTTCCACGTACAGCTGCTGAAAAGCCTAAAAATGATAACCGCGGACCGAAAAAAGATACGACCGCAAAAACAAGTTCTACTCCAAAGAATGCAGCTCCTTCTAAACCAAGAACAACTGCAAGTGCTGGGACTCCAAACGCAAGTACTTCTTCTGATAAGAAAAAGAGTACAAACAAACCGTACCGCAACCGTGGAAGTATGGGAACACATGGTGGTTACAATAAACGCAAGAAAAAAGGTAGAAAAGGCGAAAGCAGACCAGTAGCACCACCAGTACCAAGAAAAGAAAGAGATTTGCCAGAAGTATTGGTTTATACAGATGGAATGAACGTAGCTGAAATTTCTAAGAAAATTTATCGTGAGCCAGCAGAAATCATCAAAAAACTTTTCTTGCTTGGTGTCGTAGCTACCCAAAACCAAAGTTTAAGTAAAGAAGCTATTGAGTTGTTAGCAGCAGAATATGGAATTGAAGCTGAAGAAAAAATCGAAGTGGATATTTCCGATTTAGATGTTTACTTTGATCAAGAAGTTAATGAAGAACGTCTACAAGAACGTCCACCAGTTGTAACAATCATGGGACACGTAGACCATGGTAAAACGACTTTACTGGATACACTAAGAAACGCTAACGTAAGTGAAGGCGAAGCTGGTGGAATCACTCAGCATATTGGAGCTTACCAAATTACTAAGAATGGTAAAAAAATCACGTTCCTAGATACACCAGGACATGCGGCATTTACTACCATGCGTGCACGTGGTGCAAATGTTACCGATATCGTTATTATCGTTGTAGCAGCGGATGACGGAGTGATGCCACAAACAGTAGAAGCTATCAACCACGCTAAAGCAGCAGATGTTCCAATTATTGTTGCTGTAAATAAAGTCGACAAGCCTACAGCAAACCCAGATCGTGTAATGCAAGAATTAACAGAGTATGGGCTGATTCCTGAAGCTTGGGGTGGAGATACGATTTTTGTTAATATTTCTGCTAAATTTGGTCAAAATATTGAAGAACTATTAGAAATGATTTTGTTGGTTTCTGAAGTTCAAGAATTAAAAGCAGATCCTCAACGTTTAGCTATCGGAAGTGTAGTAGAAGCTCGTTTAGATAAAGCTAAAGGACCTATTGCTACATTATTGATCAAAGAAGGTACTTTAAAGGTAGGAGATCCTATTGTAGTAGGTTCAACGTATGGACGTGTACGGGTTATGGTCAATGAATTAGGCCGTCGTTTGAAAACAGCTGGTCCGTCAGCTCCAGTCGAAATTACTGGTTTAAACAACGCTCCTTTAGCTGGAGATCAATTTGTAGTATTTGAAGATGAGAAAACGGCTCGTTCTGTTGGAGAAACTCGTGAAAAACAACTTCAAGCTGAACAACGTGCAGTAACCAACCGCGTTACGATCGATAACTTATTCTCTAGTTTACAAGAGGGAGATTTAAAAGAAGTTAATGTTATCATCAAAGCAGATGTACAAGGTTCTAGTGAAGCTTTAGCAGCAAGTTTACAAAAAATAGAAGTTGAAGGCGTACGCGTTAAAATCATCCATACAGGTGTGGGAGCAATTAATGAAAGCGACATTACATTAGCTGCTGCAAGTAATGCCATCATCATTGGATTTAACGTTCGTCCTACTCCGCAAGCAAAAGCTCAATCAGATCAAGAAAAAGTTGATATTCGTCTTCACCGTATCATCTACAATGCTATTGATGAGATTGAAACAGCAATGAAAGGTTTACTAGATCCAGAATACGAAGAAAAAGTAACTGGACAAGCAGTAATCCGTGAAACCTTTGTTGTTTCTAAAGTGGGAACAATTGCTGGAGCATTTGTTACTGATGGACATATCACACGCAGTAGTGGTGTTCGCTTGATTCGTGACAACATTGTTATTTACGAAGGTGAACTAGTCAGCTTGAAACGCTTCAAGGATGATGCAAAAGAAGTGAAAAAAGGCTTCGAATGTGGTTTAATGATTAAAGACTACAACGATATTAAAGTAGATGATGTTGTTGAAGCTTATGAAATGGTCCAAATTCAACCTAAATAAGATAGTGAAGAAAGGCGTTTAGCTCATCGACCCTCTCATACCCGAGATAATTTGTGTTCTTTCCGAATAGTCTCAGGTATGAAATGGGCGCATGAGCTGCCTTTCGTAACTCGTCTAAGAAGAAAGTAGGGAGATATAATGGCGAATTACAGAGTTGGAAGAGTTGCTCAAGAAATTCAAAGAGAAGTTAATGACATTATACGTAAACGAGTTCGTGATCCTAGAGTTCAAGGGATCAACATTACTGACGTACGTGTAACGGGTGATTTACAGCAAGCTACTGTTTTTTATAGTACTTTATCTGACAAAGAAAAAGATGTTCAAGATGCTCAAGCTGGCTTGGATAAAGCAAGTGGTTTGATTCGTAAAGAATTAGGTCAACGCTTATCTATCTACAAAACACCAGAATTGATGTTTGAAAGAGATGAGTCAGTTGCTTATGGAAATCGTATCGATGAATTATTGAGAGATCTAAACAAAGACTAGACGAAAAGCAGGAAAGAGAAGTTAACTTCTCTTTCCTGCTTTTTTGGCTATCTATTGTATAAGGAACTACTTCTGATAAGGTTGATGCAGTATTCTTTTACTTAGCCATATAACTAATTGCAAATGCTCCCTTACCTGCATGTGTCATTAATGTCGGGCTGGCATAAGCGATATGATAATCCGCATTTGGGAATTGTTTTTTAAGTTCAGCTATGACTTCTTCTGCAAAGTCTGTTAATCCAACATGAGTAATTCCAATTTGTTCTATCATTTCATATTGTTTCATTTCTTCTATGATAAGTTGGGTTTTCTTTTTCAAACTTTTCAAACCACGTCCTTTAGCTTCAGGTTCTAATGCCGTGTCGGTTACTTTTAACATGATCTTCATATTCAGCATAGTAGAGACACGTCCTAAGACTTTTCCAATACGTCCGCCCTTAATCAAATTTTCTAAATCAACGATTCCTACATATAACTCAACTTTTTCTTTAACGGCTCTTATTTCCACTAATATTTCTTCCATACTTGCATGGTTTTGAGACATTTCCGCTGCGGTCAATACTTGATAAGCCATAGCACGATCAACAGTTCCGCTGTCTACAACGGTTACTTTTGTTTTTGTTAATTTGCTGGCTTGAACTGCTGCTGCGTAGGTTCCGCTTAAATAGCTGGCTACATGGATCGATAAGATCTCACTACCATCTGCTCCCAATTGATTATACAGTTCTATATATTGACCAACAGCAGGCTGAGATGTTTTAGGCAATGTTGGACTCTCATTCATTTTTTGCAAGAACTCAGCTTTACTGATTGTTTGATTGTCATAATACAGTGTATTTTGAATCATGGCTGATAAAGGAATGACCGTAATCCCGTATTTTTCCTGTTCTTCTTTAGACAGTTGTACTGTTGAGTCGGTCATGATTTTAATCTTTGTCATATCTAAATCCTCCTATAAAACGTTATCCAAATGTTGCATTAATTATATCAAAAGATTTATTACAAAAGGAGAAAAATCTAGTATATTCATTTGAAACTCAACAAAATACTGATTTGTATAGTTAAGTCGTTGGAAGAAATATGTTATACTGATAAAGGCTAATTGAGAAAGTAGGGATTGGTAATGGAAGGCATTTTACCGTTATGGAAAGAACGTGGAATGACAAGTCATGACTGCGTTTTTAAATTAAGAAAAATACTCAAAACGAAAAAAATCGGGCATACAGGTACGTTAGATCCAGATGTTGATGGAGTTTTGCCAATTTGCATTGGTAGAGCTACGAAAGTTGTGGAATACATGATGGAAACCGGAAAAGCTTATGTAGGAGAAATAACTATCGGCTTTAGTACTACTACAGAAGATAAAAGTGGTGAAATCGTGGATTCACTTCCGGTAACAGAAGTGCCATCAAATGATATCATTGATAAAATGATGGAAGAAATGACTGGAAATATCATCCAAATTCCTCCAATGTATTCTGCTATTAAAGTAAATGGAAGAAAGTTGTATGAATATGCCAGAGCAGGGGAAGAAGTAGAACGACCTAAGAGAGAAGTATCCATTTACCGGTTTGTACGGACTTCAGAACCCCTAATAAATGAAGAACAGCAAACTGTTTCTTGGGCATTTGAAGTGGACTGTGGGAAAGGAACTTATGTACGGACGTTGGCGGTTGACCTGGGGGAAAAACTAGGTTATCCAGCTCATATGTCTGATTTGACTCGTGTAAAAAGTGGGACATTTACAGTCAAAGATTGTTTAACATTAGATCAAGTCGCTGCATTGATGGCAGAGGAATCGATTGAAGAACGTCTGTACCCATTAGAATATGCACTTGGCGATATGGATAAAAAAGACATTACAGAAGAATTATGGGAAAAGGTGAAAAATGGAGCTGTTTTACCTGCCGCAATATTCTCTGAAGGGACTTCTTTTCCAGTTGTGTTGATGTATCAAGGAAAAGCTCGAAGTATTTACGGGGAACACCCGACGAAACCAAACTTGTTGAAACCTATTAAAGTATTGCGAACATCTGTTTAAAAGGAGTCCTTAAAAAATGAAGATTATCAAAATTCATCATCCTTATCAAAAAGAAAATATTCCGGATAAACCAGTAGTCTTAGCGCTGGGTTTTTTTGATGGAGTCCATAAGGGTCATCGAACCGTTATTTCATCGGCTAAGAAAATTGCAGAAGAAAAAAACGTACAGTTAGCGTTAATGACCTTTAATCAACACCCGTCTATTGTGTTTAAAAAAGTAGATCCAGAAGCCATTACGTATTTATCCACTATCAAAAGAAAAGAAGAATTCATGGCCGAATTGGGAGTCGATTATTTATATGAAGTCGATTTTACTTCTTCTTTTGCAGCTTTGACTCCTCAAGAATTTGTGGATCAATACATTATCGGACTGCAGGCGGTTACTGTAGTGGCTGGATTTGACTATACGTATGGAAAAAAAGACATTGCATCTATGGAACATTTGCCAGGATACGCTAAAGGAAAGTTCGATGTCGTTGAAATAGGCAAAGTGACTGGAGATGGAGAGAAAATCAGTTCTACTCGAATACGTAAAGCATTGATAGAAGGGGACATAGCAGAAGCAAATGATATGCTAGGATATATCTATCAAACACCGGGCATTGTTATTCACGGAGACGCCCGTGGAAGAGAATTAGGCTATCCTACAGCTAATATCGATACACATGCTGGAATTGGGTTGCCTAAAGTAGGTGTTTATGCTGTTCGAATAAAAGTCGGGAGTACTTGGCATGATGGCATGGCTTCAATTGGATACAATATTACATTTGAAGCGAATCGTCAGCTGTCCGTTGAAGTAAATATATTTGATTTCAATAGTGCCATTTATGGCGAGGAAGTTTCTGTCGAGTGGCATGAATACATTCGTGAAGAAAAAAAATTCCCATCTATTGAAGCATTGATCGACCAGTTAGCACAAGATGAAATAGATGTGCGTCACTATTTTAAACAGCTGGACACAATACAAAAATAACAATGAGCCGTAAAATCAACTCCCGATCAATAGAAGTAAACGCTTTTGATTTTGGGAGTTGAATTAATATTGCTGAAGATTTGGAGGAATTTACAAATCTGAAGGTTCATTCTTTTTCTGTAGGGGTAATAAAAAAGAAAGTCAAAGTTAGTCAGAAAATTCATGTCTATCCATTGACAAAAGAATGATAATTTGATAAATTATTAATTGTGTTAGCACTCATTTAATTGAAGTGCTAAAAAAAGAGGTGAGGTATATGTTAACGGAAAGACAAATTTCAATCCTCAAATCCATCGTGGGTCTATTTACAAAGTATGGTCAACCAATAGGTTCTAAAACATTGCTTGAAGAAACGAATATCGTAGCGAGTTCCGCAACGATACGTAATGAAATGGTTCGTTTAGAAGAATTGGGTTTTCTTCAAAAAACGCACTCTTCATCTGGAAGAATTCCTTCCAAAAAAGGGTATCGTTTTTATGTTGATTACTTGTTGAGGCCTGCAAAAGTAAATCATGATGAAGTGGAAACAATACAGAAAGCTTTTGATAATCCGTTCTTTCAATTAGATGAGATCGTGGTTAAATCAGCTGAAGTATTATCTAATTTGACTAGTTATACAGCTATCTCCTTAGGACCTGAAATCAAAGAAAGCAAGTTGACAGGATTCCGTTTAGTACCATTGAATGAACGAAAAGTGATGGCTATATTGGTCACAGACAAGGGTCATGTTGAAGACCAGATTTTTACAGTGCCAAAAGGGTTTGATTTGAATAATCTAGAAAAAATCGTTTCTTTATTTAATGATCAATTGGTCGGTCGGCCTCTAGTAGAAGTATTTAAAAAGCTGCAAGATGAAGTTCCGATATTGATTCATAAATATATGCATACTGCTGAAGGTATGATGGATTTGATCAATGAGTTATTCATAAAAACCGCCAGAGAACGAATACACATAGGTGGAAGAATGAACATGCTCGATTATTCAGAAAATATGGATGTCGATCAATTCAAATCTATTTATTCATTTATGGATGGGAAGCACGATCTATCTTCATTGCTTGGGCATCAAAATGAAGAGATACAAGTTCGAATAGGCAATGAGTTGAATATTGATATTCTGGAAAACTTCAGTTTGATATCTGCAACGTATGATGCAGATGAATTAGGTACAGGGACAATTGCTATATTAGGCCCAACTAGTATGCCTTATTCAAAAATGATTGGGTTAATGGATGTTTTTAGAAACGAATTGTCAAAAAAAATAGTGGATCATTACCATTCTATGGATGACTACTAAAAAGGAGTTATGTATTGTGGAAGATAAAGATTCACACTTAGAAAAAAATGAATCAGTAGATGATTTGGTAAATGAAGAATTGGATACTGAAACTGCATCTGAGGAAACAGTGGAAGAATTCAGTACAGAGGATTCAACGGATGAATTAGCACAATTACAAGCAGCATTGGAAGAAAAAGAAGATGCTTATCTTCGCTTACAAGCTGAATTGGCTAATATCCAAAAGAGAAACCGCAAAGAAAGAGAAACAGATGCAAAATACCGTTCTCAATCTTTAGCGAAAGAATTGATCAATGTATTGGATAACCTTGAACGTGCTTTAATGATCGAAACGTCAGCTGAAAACGAAACCTTTAAAAAGGGAATCGAAATGGTTTATGCTAGTTTCAAATCAGCACTTGAGAGCGAAGGTGTTCAAGTAGTTGATCCGCTAAATGAAGCATTTGATCCAAATTACCACCAAGCTGTTCAAACGGTTGCCGTAGAAGATGGTCAAGAAGCAGGCACGGTTGTGACAGTTCATCAAAAAGGGTATACTCTACACGAACGTGTTTTACGTCCAGCAATGGTTGTAGTAGCACAATAAAAACTGCAAAAATCACAATAAGCTTTGAGGATTTATTAAAAAACTAAAAATTTTAAAGAATGAGGGATTACACATGGCAAAAATTATCGGTATTGATTTAGGTACAACAAACTCTGCTGTAGCAGTATTAGAAGGTGGAGAAGCAAAAATCATTCCTAATCCAGAAGGAAATCGTACAACTCCTTCCGTTGTAGCCTTTAAAAACGGAGAAATTCAAGTAGGGGAAGTTGCTAAACGTCAAGCAATCACTAACCCAAATACGATTGCGTCTATTAAACGTCACATGGGTGAAGATTACAAAGTAGAAGTAGATGGTAAAACCTTTACTCCTCAAGAAATTTCAGCAAATATTCTACAATACATCAAAGGGTATGCTGAATCTTATTTAGGAGAACCTGTTACAAAAGCTGTTGTTACTGTACCGGCTTACTTTAACGATGCACAACGTCAAGCTACTAAAGATGCAGGTAGAATCGCAGGTTTAGAAGTAGAACGTATTGTTAACGAACCAACGGCAGCTGCTTTAGCTTACGGTTTAGACAAAACAGATAAAGAAGAAAAAGTTCTAGTATTTGACCTTGGTGGTGGTACGTTTGACGTATCTATCCTTGAATTAGGTGACGGAGTATTTGATGTATTGTCTACATCTGGAGATAACGAACTAGGTGGAGATGACTTTGATGACAAGATTATTGACTATTTAGTAGCTGAATTCAAAAAAGATAACGGTATTGACTTATCTAAAGATAAAATGGCTGTACAACGTTTGAAAGATGCTGCTGAAAAAGCTAAAAAAGATTTATCAGGTGTAACGTCAACACAAATCAGCTTACCATTCATCACTGCTGGAGAAGCTGGACCATTGCACTTAGAAATGAATTTGACTCGTGCTAAATTTGATGAATTGACTTATGATCTTGTAGATCGTACTAAAAAACCTGTTCAACAAGCTCTTAAAGATGCTGGATTAAGCAAATCAGACATTGATGAAGTTATTCTAGTTGGTGGATCTACACGTATCCCAGCTGTTGTTGAAGCTGTACGTGCTGAATCTGGTAAAGAACCAAACAAATCAGTTAACCCTGATGAAGTAGTTGCTATGGGAGCTGCTATCCAAGGTGGAGTTATCTCTGGTGATGTAAAAGATATTGTTTTATTAGATGTTACTCCATTATCATTAGGTATCGAAACAATGGGTGGAGTATTCACTAAATTGATCGATCGCAACACAACTATCCCAACAAGCAAAGCTCAAGTATTCTCAACTGCTGCTGACAACCAACCAGCCGTTGATGTACATGTATTGCAAGGTGAACGCCCAATGGCTGTTGACAATAAAACATTAGGTCGTTTCCAATTGACTGATATTCCAGCTGCACCACGCGGTGTACCTCAAATCGAAGTTAAATTTGATATCGACAAAAACGGTATTGTTAATGTAAGTGCTAAAGATTTAGGTACAAACAAAGAACAAACGATCACGATCAAATCTTCTTCAGGTTTAACAGATGATGAAATCGATCGTATGGTGAAAGATGCTGAAGCGAACGCTGAAGCAGATAAAACACGTAAAGAAGAAGTAGAATTGCGTAACGAAATAGATCAATTATTGTTCCAAGTAGATAAAACGTTAACTGACCTTGAAGGAAAAGTTGATGCAGATGAAGTGAAAAAAGCTGAAGATGCACGTGATGAATTGAAGGCTGCTGTTGAAGCCAACAACCTTGAAGACATGAAAACTAAACGTGATGCTTTGAACGAAATCGTTCAAGCTTTGACGGTTAAATTATATGAACAAGCTGCTGCTGCTCAACAAGCTGCAAACCCAGAAGGTGAAGCAACTGAAGCATCAAACGATGACAATGTTGTAGATGCAGACTTTGAAGAAGTAGAAGACGACAAATAAGCACCTTGATTGAGATGGAGAAAAAGCCAGGGCAAACTGCTTTTGGCTTTTTCTCTTCAATCATGATATGCTCTTAAAGCAGGTTTAACAGTAACCCTAACAATAACAGCCTGTGATGTATAACAAATAGAGCAGCACGGTTGGTTATTGCATGTACTAACGGAGGGAAAATATGGCAAAAAGAGATTATTATGAAATTTTAGGTGTTTCTAAAAGTGCATCTGATGATGAAATAAAAAAAGCTTATCGAAAGTTATCAAAAAAATACCATCCAGATATCAATAAAGAAGCGGATGCAGATGACAAATTCAAAGAAATAGCAGAAGCTTATGAAGTATTGAGTGATGCAAATAAACGCGCTGCATATGATCAGTATGGACACGCTAGTACCGATCCAAACTTTGGAGCTGGTGGTGGCTATGGTGGCTTCGGTGGCGGCGGTGCTGGTTTTGGTGGTTTTGAAGATATCTTTGATTCGTTCTTCGGCGGCGGCGGTGGACGCAGTAGATACAATCCGAATGCTCCCCGTCAAGGAGAAGATTTACAGTATTCACTTAACTTAGAGTTTGAAGAAGCTGTTTTTGGTAAAGTAACGACGATTAAATACAATCGCAGCCAAGAATGCCACACTTGTCACGGAGACGGAGCAAAACCAGGTACTTCTCCTGTTACTTGTTCAAAATGTTCAGGTACAGGTTCAATCAACGTGGAAAGAAATACTCCACTTGGCAGAATGCAAACACGTACAGTGTGTGATGTTTGTGGGGGTACTGGTCAAGAAATCAAAGAAAAATGTCCTACATGTGGTGGGGCTGGCCATGTAAAAGATGTTCATAAAGTAAAAGTTACGGTTCCTGCAGGTGTAGAAGATGGAGATCAAATGCGCTTGAACGGCCAAGGAGAAGCTGGGAAAAATGGCGGACCTTACGGAGATTTGTATGTGATCTTCCGTGTGAAACCAAGCACTCAATTCCAACGTAGAGGACCAGAAATTTACTTTGAAACGCCGATCCATTTTGTCCAAGCAGCTTTGGGAGATGAAATCGAAGTCCCTACTGTTCATGGAAAAGTGAAATTAAAAATTCCGGCCGGAACTCAAACTGGGACAACTTTCCGTATCAAAGGAAAAGGTGCTCCTAGATTAAGAGGTACTGGACAAGGTGATCAACACGTAAAAGTCAATGTAGTGACACCTAAAAATTTAAATGAGAAACAAGCTGATTTATTGAGAGAATTCGCTAAAGTAAGTGACGTCTCGATAAATGAACAAGCAGATGGATCTTTCTTCAATAAAGTGAAAGACGTCTTCAAAAAAGACTAACAAATAAAAAGGAACCTGGTCTCAATCAGGTTCCTTTTTGTATGATGAAGAAAAAATAGTCAAACTAAAGTTTCATTTGAGTGCAGTTTGTAATGGAGAAATGGGAGAAACATTGTATTTTAGCCTTTAGACTGTTATAATTCACTAGAATACTTTTGGAATAACTGAATGAAAGCAGGAAATAACCAATGAATAAAAATGATTATTTGGAACGTCAAAAACGCATCCGGAATTTCTCGATCATTGCTCATATTGATCACGGAAAATCGACGTTAGCGGATCGTATTTTGCAAATGACGCATACTGTTGCTGACAGAGAAATGCAAGAACAATTGCTGGATTCGATGGATTTAGAAAGAGAGCGTGGAATCACTATCAAGCTAAATGCTGTTGAATTGAATTATACGGCTAAAGATGGAGAAACCTATACATTTCATTTGATCGATACTCCAGGACACGTCGATTTTACCTATGAAGTTTCGCGTAGTTTAGCTGCATGTGAAGGAGCTATTCTTGTTGTAGATGCAGCTCAGGGTATCGAAGCGCAAACAATGGCTAACGTTTACTTGGCTCTAGACAATGATTTGGAAATATTGCCAGTTATCAATAAAATTGATTTGCCAGCAGCTGATCCAGAAAAAGTCAGAACGCAAATTGAAGATGTAATTGGAATAGACGCTAGTGAAGCGGTATTGGCTAGTGCCAAATCTGGTATCGGAATCGAAGAGATACTGGAAGAAATCGTAAAAAAAGTGCCGGCTCCTACAGGAGATGTGGACAATCCTTTGAAAGCATTGATTTTTGACTC
This sequence comes from Desemzia sp. RIT 804, assembly GCF_016892605.1. GTDB lineage: Bacteria > Bacillota > Bacilli > Lactobacillales > Carnobacteriaceae > Desemzia. The sequence continues at coordinate 671,818 of NZ_JAFEMV010000001.1, read as the reverse complement.
TGCTTATGATCCCTATCGTGGTGTAGTGTTGAATATCCGTGTGACGGAAGGTATGATCAAGCCTGGAGATATGATGAAATTAATGAGTAACGGGAAAGCTTTCGAAGTCTCAGAAGTAGGGGTCTTTTCTCCGAAACCAATCAAACGCGATTACTTAATGGTTGGGGATGTAGGATATGTTACTGCAAACATCAAAACGGTTCAAGACACACGAGTTGGGGATACGATCACATTAGCAGACAATCCTGCTGAAACACCTTTAGAAGGATACCGTAAATTAACACCGATGGTATTCTGTGGAATGTACCCTACAGATTCTTCTCGTTTTGGAGACTTGCGTGAAGCATTAGAAAGACTAGAGTTGAATGACGCTGCTTTGCAATTTGAAACAGAAACTTCTCAAGCACTTGGATTTGGTTTCCGTTGTGGGTTCTTAGGAATGCTGCACATGGATGTTGTTCAAGAACGTTTGGAACGCGAATTCAACTTGGATTTGATTACTACAGCACCATCTGTAATCTATCATGTAAATTTGACGAACGGAGAACAGTTGGTCGTTTCAAATCCTTCAGAAATGCCAGAACCGGTTAAAATTGCTTCTGTAGAAGAACCTTACGTTAAAGCAAATATCATGGTACCCAACGATTATGTTGGAGCTGTAATGGAAATTTGCCAACGCAAACGTGGAAACTTTATCACTATGGATTACCTGGATGAAATTCGAGTGAATGTTGTTTATGAATTGCCGTTATCTGAAATTGTCTATGATTTCTTTGACCGCTTAAAATCAAGCACTAAAGGATACGCTTCTTTAGACTATGAGATCATTGGCTACAAACAAAGTAATTTGTCGAAAATGGACATCTTATTAAACGGAGAGCAAGTAGACGCATTAAGCTTTATTGTGCATAAAGATTTTGCTTATGACCGTGGTAAAGCCATCGTAGAACAATTGAAAAAAACAATTCCTCGTCAAATGTTTGAGATTCCTGTACAAGCGGCTATTGGACAAAAAATCGTTGCACGTTCAACAATCAAAGCGTTCCGTAAAGACGTTACTGCCAAATTGTACGGTGGAGATCCAACTAGACGCCAAAAACTATTGAACAAACAGAAACAAGGGAAAAAACGAATGAAACAAGTCGGTTCTGTAGAGATCCCGCAAGAAGCGTTCATGTCTGTGTTGAATATTGACGAAGAGAAATAACGTATGTAGATTTTAAAATGAATTGGATTTAAACGTATAACCAATATTTGCCTGCCAAAGGAATTTTTTTATGACTTTGGTAGGCATTTTTTGTAAGCAATCCGAGAAGTTAAATAACACAGGCAGGCGATGTATCAGCACATTAAAGTTCTCGTTGAGTTGGAGTTGAAAATTTCATCCCGCAAAGCATGAAAGTATTGCCTACCGCACGTAGTCTGATTGTAAAAAGCGTTCACTGCTGTGTTTTTTTAGCAAGCTATATACTTCAAGTTGAGACTTAATTTCTGGTATGATATGGGTGCCAGAAAGGAGGGGTGAATATGATTAACTATAGAGTTTTGACTGTTACGAGTAATCCTCTTGGAGAATTTCAAGGACGTGAAAGTGTACAAAATGATGTAGAAGTATTATTAGGAGAAGTCAGTGAAAATGAAGGAGAAATCGTTTCTTTCAACCAGGTTCTAACTGAACCGCATATTTTGCTCACGACAGTTGTGTATAAAGTAAAATAAATTCCAAGACTCCTTTAGGGGGTCTTTTTTTATACATAAAATTACAAAATAAACACTCGCATGTGGAAGTTGTAAACTTAGAAGATGAATAAACGTGAACAGGATGAGCAAAATTAAATATTTTGTTACTTGTGCAGAAACTTTGTAAATTAGTCGGTCCGTTTGTTTATCATCTAGCTTTATTTTAGTCTACACAGAATAACTGATTTATTTTTTAGATTGTCTACATTTTTCTGACAATGTTCAGTAATTAGGAACGATTAATTTCGTTTGAATACAAAAGGGTTATCCGATAAACGCCATATCTATAAGGTGAAAAAGACTAAGAGCATTTAGTTTCGAACAAGTTCGTGTTACAATATCATAAGAAGCGTTCATGTCTGTGTTGAACATCGACGAAGAAAAATAACGTTCTATGAATATGAAAATTAAATAGGCTTCAAACTAGTTGTTTATGCCTTCTGCTGTCTACCAAAAATATAAGGACTATATTTAGGTAGGCATTTTTTTCTATCTTTATTTTAAATAACTAAGGCATAAATTCTTCAAATTATAGGAGAAGATAAGGTATACTAGGATTAAAGATTATTTATTGTATAGAGAGGGATTCAATGGAATTTTTGTTTAATAGCGAGCTGCCGACTGAAAAAGTGGCTCAACAATTATTAGGTTGTTTACTGATCAAGGAAACAGAAGAAGGAATTACTTCAGGTTGGATCGTGGAAACAGAAGCTTACGTAGGAGAATTTGATCAAGCTGCACATAGTTTTGGCTTAAGAAAGACTCCTAGGTTAAAAGCTATGTATCAACCAGCAGGAACAATCTATATTTATCATATGCACACACATACGATGTTGAATATTGTCGCCAAAGAGGCAGGAAACCCGCAAGGAATATTGATTCGTGCAGTTGAACCATTCAGCGGTGTGGAGTTGATGGAAGAGCGAAGAAAAATGACTGGCATAAACGTCACCAATGGACCTGGTAAACTAACAAAAGCCATGGGTATCACGAAAGACGATTATGGTACTTCGATTAGTGAAGCACCATTGTATCTTTCTCCAAAAGAAAGACGTACGCCTAGACAAATTTTAACTACGCCAAGGATCGGAATCCCGAATAAAGGGAAGTGGACCGATGAGCCGCTTCGGTTCATCGTAGCTGGCAATCCCTATGTATCAAGAAAAAAAGGGCCTATTGATTTAGATTTCGGCTGGCAATAAAAATAATAAGAGAGAAGGTACTCAAATGAACAAAGACATGATTGATTATTTAGTAGCAACCTTAGAAGAAAATGAAGCATCTTTTGATTGGGAAGTGAATTGGAATAAAAGACAACATGTAATTGAACTATTCGTTACGATTTACGCTGAAACGGCTGATGATATGGTGATTTCCGATGTAGAAGGTACAGTAAATGAAGAAGAAGGAATTCAATTTGAAGATGTGATCTGTTTTTACGATCCTGAAAAATCTAAAATATTGTTGGATGACTATTTAAAAGCTTTCCCCTTTTCAATCAAAAAAGGTATCGAGCAAGGATTCTTGGATGCTGTGATCAAAGTATTGCGTTTAGTAGTCAGCGAAGGACAAACCAATCTAACAGAATTTGCTCAAGATCCTGAAATCGAAACGTTTGAGATGAATTGGCAAGAAGAGAATTTTAACCAAACAATCGAAACAATGAAAGCTACCAATCATTATGAGACAAACTTAGTGACTTACCCAAAATTTTAACGAAAAGCAGTATTTGAGAGGAGTTAGCAGTAGTATGAAATGGAACGAAGTCAGTGTACATACCTCAAACGAAGCCATCGAAGCTGTTTCCAATATTTTTATTGAAGCTGGTTCAGGCGGTGTGGCTATTGAGAATGTACAAGATTTTTTATCAACTCCAGACGATGGATTTGGAGAGATCCGCATTTTAGAAAATCAAGAATATGTAGCTCAAGGATCTTTAGTGAAAGCTTATTTTCCTGAGACTAAAAACTTGCTGGAGTTATTGCCTGAGATCAAGCAACGTATTGAAGAGTTGCAATCATTTGGTTTGTCTATCGAACCTAATGTAATGGAAGTAAATGATGTGAAAGAAGAAAATTGGGCGACAGCCTGGAAAAAACATTACCATCCACAGCACATCACGCGTTATCTAACCGTTGCTCCCCAATGGGAAGATTACCAACCAAAAATGGATGGAGAAATAGTGATCAAACTTGATCCAGGTCTAGCCTTTGGCACAGGAACACACGCAACTACTCGTCTATCTCTACAAGGGCTAGAGACATACATTAGAGGCGGAGAAACTATTTTAGATGTCGGAACAGGATCTGGGGTATTAAGTATCGCCAGCATTGCTATGGGAGCTTCAGAAGTGCATGCATTTGATTTGGACGAGGTCGCTGTGCGTTCTGCTAAAGATAATGTGGCTTTAAACACTTTTGCAAACAATATTCATGTCTCAGCTAACGACTTATTGAAGGGAATTGATATTGAAGCAGATATTGTTGTAGCTAATATTTTAGCAGAGATCATTGTGCCTTTGATTCCGGATGCTTGGCGTGTGTTAAAATCAAACGGTCTGTTCATTACTTCAGGTATCATTGAAGCGAAGAAAGACCTGATCTTAGATGGATTGGCGAAACAAGGATTTACGATTCTGCAAGTATTGCAAATGAATGACTGGTTTGCGATCGTCGCCCAAAAAGTGGAGGAGGATTAAGCTGTGCAACGCTATTTTCTAAATCAGCAGATGCCTGAGCATCGCTCCACTGAGATTGTTTTGAAAGATGATCAATACCACCATATAGTTCGTGTGATGCGGATGAAAGAAAAAGATCAAGTAGTTTTGGTATTGCCGGATCATTTGGCTTTTAAAGCAGAAATCATTCAAGTTCTTGAAGAAGAAGTACATTTGAAATGGATAGCGGACGAAACACAATCTAAAGAATTGCCCGTACAGGTTACAATCGCTAGCGGATTGCCTAAAGGTGATAAATTAGAATGGATCGTTCAAAAAGGAACGGAATTAGGAGCGAACGCTTTTATACCGTTCAAATCAGAATACGCTATTGTCAAGTGGGATCAAAAAAAGGCTGCCAAAAAGCAAGAGCGCTTGAGCAAGATCGCTCAAGAAGCATCAGAGCAAGCGCACCGAACGAAGGTGCCAGAAATAAAATCTGTTGCAACGTTTAATGAAGTTTTACAGCAAAGTGCTGAATATGATTTTTGCTTAGTGGCTTATGAGGAAAATGCTAAAAATGGGGAAATGCAAAACTTTCGTTCAGTAATGAACCGATTGAAGTCTGGTCATAAGGTTTTGATCGTATTTGGCCCAGAAGGCGGATTATCACCTAGCGAAATTAGCCAGTTAGAAGAGCGAAGTTTTACGGTTTGTTCCCTTGGGCCACGTATTTTAAGAACAGAAACGGCACCGTTGTATGCTTTATCGGCCATTTCTTTTGCAACTGAGTTAAACGGATTTTAAAAAGCTTGTTCATCAAAACAAAAGTAAGTTATACTTAGAAAGAGAATTTAGAAAAGAGGGATGTATCGTGGTAAAAGATTTGAACAAATATATCGATCATACATTATTAAAGGCTGATGCAACTGAAGAGCAAATCAAAGTGTTGTGTGAAGAAGCTGCAGCACATCATTTTATGTCAGTTTGTGTCAACCCTACTTGGGTCAAAAAAGCTGCTGCTTACTTGAACGGTTCAGACGTTGAAGTATGTACGGTGATTGGTTTTCCTTTAGGAGCCACTACATCTGAAGTAAAAGCGTTTGAAGCGAAAAACGCTATCCAAAACGGGGCAACTGAAGTGGATATGGTCATCAATATCGGAGCATTAAAAGATAAAGATGATGCTGCTGTAGAACGTGATATTGAAGCAGTAGTGAAAGCTGCTGAAGGTAAAGCTTTAACAAAAGTTATTATTGAAACAAGCTTATTGACAGAGGAAGAAAAAGTCAGAGCTTGTGAAATTGCTAAAAAAGCTGGAGCAGACTTTGTAAAAACATCAACTGGTTTTTCAACTGGCGGAGCTACGGTAGAAGACATTAAATTGATGCGTGGCGCAGTTGGCCCAGATCTAGGCGTTAAAGCAAGCGGGGGCGTTCGTACGGCTCAAGATGCTGCAGACTTTATTGAAGCTGGAGCTACTCGTTTGGGTTCATCAAATGGAATCGCTTTGCTGAACAATGATGGTTCTGTATCCGATGATTCAAGCAGCTATTGAAATAAAAAAACAGAAATAGTATAATATATGTGAGATTAAACAGTTGGATAGCACTCGCTTCGAGTGCTATTTTTATATACTGGTTTAGTAAATAAAAAAGAAGGTGACAAAATGCCTAAAAATAAAGAATATACAGCCAAAGAGGTTATTGCTCTAACCTTAACTTACATGAATAGTAACCACGTGGCTTTTGTCAAAAAGGCAAGTGATTTTGCCGGAAAGGCTCATGAAGGGCAGTTCCGTAAATCAGGAGAACCTTACATTACTCACCCCATCCAAGTAGCAGGAATATTAGCAGAATTAAAAATGGACCCTGTCACAGTAGCTACTGGGTTTTTACATGATGTAGTAGAAGACACAGATTATACTTTTGAAGACATCGCCAACGAATTTTCGCAAGAAGTTGCTGAACTGGTTGATGGTGTAACCAAATTAGGTAAAATCCAATTTCAATCACATGAGCAACAACAAGCGGCTAATCATCGTAAAATGCTGCTAGCTATGGCAAATGATATGAGAGTTATCATGGTCAAATTAGCAGACCGGTTGCACAACTTGCGAACATTAAAATACCACCGTCCGGAAAAACAACGTCGTATCGCTAACGAAACGCTGGAAGTTTATGCACCTTTAGCAGATCGATTAGGGATCAACCGCATCAAATGGGAACTAGAAGATACTTCCTTGCGTTACTTGAATCCGCAGCAATATTATCGAATCGTTCATTTGATGAGCTCTAAACGGGAAGAACGTGAGAGTTACATTGCAAATGCCATTGCCGAAATACAAGAATCTGTAGATGATTTAAATGTTGAAGCAGAAATCACAGGACGACCAAAACACATTTATTCTATTTACCGTAAGATGAGAGATCAAAAGAAACAATTTAATGAGATCTATGACTTACTGGCGATCCGTGCGATAGTAGGTTCAATCAAGGATTGTTATGCAGTGCTGGGAGCGATCCATACGCGTTGGAAACCAATGCCTGGAAGATTCAAAGATTATATCGCGATGCCCAAAGCTAATATGTATCAATCATTACACACGACGGTCATAGGACCAGGCGGTAATCCAGTAGAAGTGCAGATCCGAACGGCAGAAATGCATCATATTGCTGAATATGGGGTTGCGGCTCATTGGGCGTACAAAGAAGGCATTACGAAGAAAATCGATGACGATCAAGCCGGCAATAAACTTTCTTGGTTCAGCGACATCATTGAGTTGCAAGATGAGTCGATTGATGCCAATGAATTTATGCAAAGTGTCAAAGAAGATATTTTTAAAGACAAAGTATATGTCTTTACACCAAAAGGCGATGTAACGGAGCTTCCGTCAGGTTCAGGTCCTTTAGATTTTGCTTACAGTGTGCATACGGAAATTGGAAATAAAGCAGTCGGAGCTAAAATCAATGGGAAAATCGTACCATTGAATTACAAATTAAAAACTGGAGACATTGTAGAAATTTTAACGTCTACTAATTCTTATGGTCCAAGTCGAGATTGGCTCAATTTTGTGTCTACTTCCAAAGCAAGAAATAAGATTAAACGCTTTTTCAAATTACAAGACCGCGAACAGAATATTGTCAAAGGTCGCGATTTAATCGAAAAACAATTGCTTGAGATGAACTTCCAACCAAAAGAGTATATCAACAAAAGCAATATGAAAATGCTGTTGGATAGATTTAACTTTACAAGTGAAGATGATTTGCTTGCAGCTGTTGGTTATGGCGAGTTGACTGCTTTAGTGGTCGCTAATCGTTTGACAGAAAAAGAAAGACGTGACCGGAAAAACGATGAAAAATTCACTGAACTTGAAACGATCGAACTAAAACCTAAAAAAACTGAACCAGAGAAAATGAAAATACGACACGATGGCGGAGTAGTTATTCAAGGAGTCGATAATTTATTAACTCGCTTGAGCCGATGCTGTAGTCCGGTTCCTGGAGATGAAATTGTAGGGTACATTACCAAAGGTCGAGGTGTGTCTATTCACCGTAAAGATTGTCCAAATGTTCATGCATCTCCTGAAGTAGAAGATCGACTTATCGAAGTAGAGTGGGAAGATACATCTAATGCAGTAAAAGAATACAACGCAGAATTACAAGTTGAAGGATACAATCGTTCAGGTTTATTGAATGAGATTTTACAAGTCGTCAATACACAGACAAAAAATCTCAGCAACGTGAACGGCCGTATCGACAACAATAAAATGGCTACCGTTACGATGACTATCGGAATAGTCAATTTGGACCAATTAGAGAAAATCGTCGATAAAATTAAAAATATCCCTGATGTCTATACTGTACGAAGAATTACTTCGTAAACAAGAACAACAGGATGCTGAAGCACATTTTAAGGCTAGGAAAAAGAGGGGATTTAAAATGTCCTTGTTTTTCTGGTTGAGAATGTGTTTTTGTATTATAAGGTGAGAAAAGGAGTTCATAGAAGTGAGAGTAGTTATTCAACGATCAAAAAAAGCATCAGTGTCTATAAACAATGAAGTAGTAGGAGAAATCAGTAAAGGGTTTGTGCTGTTAGTAGGCATAGAAGAAGCGGATACTAAAGAAGACGTAGACTATTTAGTGCGTAAAATCAGCAAATTAAGAATCTTTGAAGATGAAGAAGGAAAAATGAATTTGGCATTAGCTGATGTACAAGGAGAAATTTTATCGATTTCCCAGTTCACGCTTCATGCAAATACAAAAAAAGGGAACCGTCCTAGTTTTATCGATGCAGCCAGACCTGATAAAGCTGTTCCAATGTATGAAACATTCAATCAAGAACTAAGAAACGCTGGGTTTACTGTTGCATCAGGACAATTTGGAGCAGATATGCAAGTGGCATTAGTTAATGATGGTCCCGTAACGATTCTAATCGATAGCAAGCAGAAATAAGAGAATTTTATCAAGGTATATTCTGTAAAGGCATTATACTGGAGAAGATCTTCCTTTAGGTTGGGATTTCTAGGTTGTAAAATCTCTTTAGAGGTAATGAATACCTTTAAAACCCTTATTCATAAGCTAAAAGCACTTACTACAAACAAAAATAAACACCATTCCTTTTGATCTTTCAAAAAAGGAATGGTGTTTATTTTATGGTGTAAAGTATTGATTCAAGGCTTGATAAATACCTTCAACGACTTGAGAACGATAATTGTTGGTATTAACGATTTGCTGATCGGTGTCGTTATTTAAATAGCCTAGTTCTAATAGTACTGCAGGTCTATAATTTTCTCTTAACACGAAATAATCTCCTCTACGAACACCATTGTTAGGTAACGGTCCGTATTGACTTAAATTGTGATTGATCAAGTCAGCTAAGGCTTTTTCTTCTTCATGGTAATAGTATGTCGTGGTTCCGCTGATTTCATTCCTAGTTTCGGTAGAATCGTAATGCAGACTGATAAAGGCATCGGCATTATTGCTATTACTGATATAAGCGCGGTCTTTTAATTCAATAAACTCATCACTATCACGAGTCATAATAACGTTTGCGCCAGCACTTCTTAATCGATAAGCCAGCATCTGAGCTGTTTGCAGTGTAACGTCCTTTTCGTAAAAGTCTTTTGCTAAAGCTCCTGAATCGTGTCCTCCATGACCTGCATCAATCACAATGGTTGCTTCCGATATAGTAGTGATATTAGCAGTAGGAGCGGCTTCATTGTTCGCTGACAAATCAACTACCCAATTGGCTACATATCCTTGAGTTCCGTTTGCCAATTCAATCAGGTACCAATCATTTACTGCTTCGACAAAAGCGAATGAATCTCCTTTGAAAGCTGTTTCAACTACTGAATCTTCGATCGAAGGACCGCTACGAATATTTGTGCCGTCTGTTCGAATTGTTACTTGTTGGACAGGTGCTGCTGCATCATTTTCTGTAGCTACAGTAGAAGTGGCTTCTTGTTTAGGTTTGACTTCCACTTCAATCAAGTCTGAACTGATCCAAGCAACTTGATTGTAGTATTGAACTTGAGTCCAGCCTTCTTGTTGAAATAAGACTGTCAGTTGAGTGCCTTCTGTAACAGTACCCAAAATATCACTATCGGTATTGCTTTCTGCTCGAACATTCACTTCAGGATTAGTGATTGTTCCAACCAAGTTTGTAGCAGCGCTGATCTCAATGTTGTCTACTAGCCAACTGGCTATCCAACCAACTTGATCGTTGCTGATACGGACTTTGTACCATTCGTTTTGTTCGGTAATGACTTGAACTTTTTCATCTTCTACAACTTGAGACATCACATCATAAGATAAACCAGGTCCAGTCCGCACATTGACTACGCTCGCGTTTATTGTCACTGTACTGGTTTGTGCCATGGCAACCGTTGCATAGGTAGTTAATAGTAAGAAAAGACCTATCATAATGAGTAAAGTTGTTTTTTTAGGTTTATGTACTATAGTCGAATCTTGCATAAAAGTTATCACTACTTTCTTAACATACTTATGTAGAAAAGAATAATCGTCACAATTAATTATAACAATTGTTTACTTGATTAAGCAATTAAAATATAAAATGATTCGATTCTTCCTATGTTTATAGAAGTGTACTATTACGGATAGTTGGAGAACCAATTATGATAAGATTAATTTAAATCATTGTTTTTTATGAATAAATAGTTGTCTAGAAAGTTTTTGGTGACTCAATAGTGCTAGTTTCAAAAGTAAAGGACTATCGAAAAAGATCTGCAGAAAAAAAGCTTGGTTGACCATGAACTAAGGAAATACAGACAAGGCCTTTAGAGAACTAAGAAATAAGAATGTGTCTTGACAATCGGTTGTCTTTCTAGTAATCTTTAACTATTACAAATACATCTGAACCCCCGATGATAGAGAAAGTAACTTTATTAGCGTACCAAGAGAGAATTTTCATAGGCTGAAAAAAATTCTGCGCAAGATAAAACGAAAGACACTCTGGAGGGACAGTAGTGAAAAGCTGCTGCGTTACGAGCGTTAATCGTAGAGGAAAGCTGAAGGCTTTCAAAACAAGGTGGTACCACGTTGACATGTTCAATCGTCCTTATTCTGCATATGTAGAATAAGGACGATTTTTTTTTATAAAAGGGTAGATAGAAGGAGAGAATGACAATGGCATTTCAAAAACCAAAAGGCACAGCCGATTTATTGCCAGAAAATACAAAGCAATGGCAATATGTAGAAGACATTTTTAGAGCTGTTTTAGCAGATTACCAATTTGAAGAAATTCGAACACCGATCTTTGAAAGTTACGACTTATTTTCAAGAGGTGTTGGTGAAACGAGCGATATCGTTTCCAAAGAAATGTATAATTTCCAAGATAAAGGCGGCAGAGAATTAGCTTTACGTCCAGAAGGAACTGCGCCGATTGCCAGAGCATTTGTAGAAAACAAATTGTTTGGACCTGAACACGCGAAGCCATATAAAGTGTATTACCAAGGACCGATGTTCCGTTATGAACGCCCTCAAAGCGGTCGTATGCGTCAATTTCATCAATTTGGTGTAGAAGCTTTTGGAAGCGACAACCCAGCAACTGATGTCGAAACGATTGCTTTAGCGATGGACTTGTTCCAAGAATTAGGACTAGAAAGTTTGAAACTGGTTATCAACTCATTAGGAGACTTGGAAAGTCGTTCGGCCTACCGTGAAGCTTTGATTGCTTATCTTGAACCACATTTTGAGGAATTGAGCGAAGATTCAAAAGCTAGACTGCACAAAAATCCTTTACGTGTATTGGACAGTAAAGATAAAAAAGATAAAGAGATCGTTGCAAACGCTCCTTCTATTTTGGATTATTTAAATGACACATCTAAAAAACATTTTGAAGCAGTTAAAGAAATGTTGGAAGCTTTAGACATTCCTTATGAAATTGACAGTAATATGGTTCGTGGATTGGATTATTACAACCATACTATCTTTGAAGTAATGACAGAAGCTGAAACATTTGGTTCATTGACAACCATTTGTGCAGGTGGACGATACGATGGTTTAGTAGAAGAAGTAGGCGGACCAGCTACTCCAGGATTTGGTTTTGCTATCGGTATGGAACGCTTATTGCTTATTTTAAGTGCTGAGGATATTGAGTTGGCTGAAGAAGACGAGTTAGATGTGTTTGTGATCGGTATCGGCGAATCGACTAACTTAGAGACTCTGAAAGTTGTACAAGCGGTTCGTTCAGCCGGCTTATCCGCTGACCGTGATTTTATGAATCGTAAGCTGAAAAACCAATTTAAAACAGCGAACAAGAAAAAAGCTAAAGTAGTTTTGACACTAGGTGAAAATGAATTGGAAAATCGTACGATCAATTTCAAAGTTATGAAAACGGGTAAAGAATCCGTTGTAGAGTTGGAAGACATTTATGATGGTGATTTTGAGAAGTTGTTTAATTTGAAAGTTGCCGATATGACAGCATTCAACGAATTTTTCCAAAAAGAAGATTAATCAGAACGAAAAATGAAGATAAAAGAGAAGGGTTGATTTAAAATGGCTAAACGAACAGTATATTGTGGCCAAGTCACTGAAGACTTAGTTGGGCAAGAGATTGTGTTAAAAGGATGGGTACAAAAACGTAGAGATTTAGGTGACTTGATTTTTATCGATTTACGTGATCGTGAAGGAATTGTTCAAATAGTATTTAACCCTAAGTTCTCTAAAGAAGCTTTAGAAATAGCAGAGTCTGTTAGAAACGAGTACGTCCTTGAAGTAACTGGTACAGTAGTGAAACGTGCTGAAGGTATGCAAAACAACAAAATCGCAACAGGTGACGTTGAAATCGAAGCACACGAAGTGAACGTATTAAACGAAGCTAAAACGACACCTTTTTACATTGAAGACGGCGTTTCTGTTTCAGATGAAAAACGAATGGAATACCGCTATTTAGACTTGCGTCGCCCGGAAATGACTAAAAATATCGTTTTGCGTCACAACATTACAAGATCTGTACGCAACTTCTTAGACAATCAAGAGTTTATTGATATCGAAACACCTTACTTGACTAAATCAACTCCAGAAGGAGCTCGAGACTACTTAGTACCTTCACGTGTACACGCTGGGCATTTCTATGCGTTGCCGCAATCACCACAGTTGTTTAAACAATTGTTAATGGGCGCTGGTTTTGACCGTTATTACCAAATCGTTCGCTGTTTTAGAGATGAAGATTTGCGTGGAGACCGCCAACCAGAATTTTCTCAAATCGATATTGAGACCAGCTTTTTAGAGCCAGAAGAAATCCAAGATTTTACAGAAAATATGCTGGCAAAAGTCTTAAAAGAAACAAAGGGGATAGAAGTTCCTTTGCCATTCCCGCGCATCTCTTACGACGACGCAATGAACCGTTATGGTAGCGACAAACCAGATATCCGTTTTGCAATGGAATTGATCGAATTGAACGATATCGTGAAAGACTCCAGCTTCAAAGTATTCAGTGGAGCGGTAAGCAATGGCGGTATGGTAAAAGCATTGAACGTTAAAGGCGCTGCAGCTAACTATTCACGTAAAGATATTGATGCTTTAGGCGAATTTGTAGGTATTTACGGTGCTAAAGGACTTGCTTGGTTGAAAGTTGACGAAGACGGACTAAAAGGACCAATTGCAAAATTCTTTACAGAAGATGCGGAAGCATTGATCGAACGTACTCAAGCAGAAGCTGGAGACTTATTATTGTTTGTAGCAGATAAAGCTGCAGTCGTTTATGATTCATTAGGTGCATTGCGTGTTAAATTAGGTAAAGAGTTAGACCTTATTCCACAAGACAAATTTGCGTTCTTATGGGTCGTGGACTGGCCATTAGTAGAATTTGATGAAGAAGGAAGTCGTTACACAGCAGTTCATCATCCATTTACAATGCCTGAAGAAAGTACGCTTGAATTCTTAGAAACTGAACCTGGCAAAGTCAAAGCACGAGCTTACGATATTGTATTGAATGGTTATGAACTAGGTGGGGGGTCTATCCGTATCCACAAACGTGACATTCAAGAAAAAATGTTTAAAACATTAGGGTTCACACAAGAAGAAGCAGAAGAACAATTTGGTTTCTTGTTGAACGCTTTAGAATATGGTTTCCCACCACATGGCGGTATTGCATTGGGATTAGACCGATTTGCAATGTTGTTGGCTGGCGAAGAAAATATTCGTGAAGTAATTGCTTTCCCTAAAAATGGTAGCGCAGTTGATCCGATGGCTCAAGCACCTAGCTTAGTGAGTGGCAAACAATTAGAAGAGTTATCGATTCAAACAACTAAGATCGAATCCGATGAAGCAGCAGAAGAATAGTCAGTAGGCTTTATTCTTCTCTCCATCGTCCTCTATATAGAAAATAAGAGTTTAGAAAAGTCAGGAGAATAATTGTATGGTTTTAATTGGCTCACATGTTTCAATGAAAGGTAAAGAAATGCTATTAGGAGCAGCTCAAGAGGCTGCCAGCTATAATGCTTCTACGTTTATGATCTATACAGGAGCTCCCCAAAATACACGCCGTAAACTAGTGGAAGAAATGAATATTCCAGCAGGCGAAGAATTTATTGCAGAAAATGGATTGTCTAATATCGTGGTACACGCACCTTATATTATTAATTTGGGGAACACGATCAAACCAGAAAATTTTATTTTCGGTGTGGAATTTTTAAGAGCTGAGATCGAACGAGCAGAAGCACTCGGTGCTAGACAAATCACTATGCATCCAGGCGCCCATGTTGGAGCAGGAGCAGATGCAGCGATCCAACAAATCATCAAAGGATTGAATGAAGTCTTGCATACAGAGCAAAAGGCGCAAATAGCTTTAGAAACAATGGCTGGAAAAGGAACAGAAATCGGCCGTTCATTTGAGGAAATTGCTAAAATCATAGATGGGGTGACCTTGAATGAGAAGCTGTCTGTTACTTTTGATACGTGTCATACCAACGATGCAGGATACAATGTGAAAGAAGATTTTGATGGTGTGTTGAATGAATTTGATCACATCATAGGATTGGATCGCTTAAAAGTGGTGCATATCAATGATTCTAAAAATCCAATAGGAAGCCACAAAGACCGTCATGCAAATATTGGTTTTGGAACGATCGGTTTTGATGCATTAAATACCATTGTTCATCATCCACAATTAGCAGATCTACCCAAAATATTGGAAACACCGTTTGTGGGAGAAGACAAGAAAAATAAAAAAGCTCCTTATGGCCATGAAATAAGCATGTTCAAGGAACAAACGTTTAATCCTAATCTGTTAGAAGATATTTTAAATGGAACAGCTTTTTAAATAGCAAAAAACAACTCGGAAATGGTCTGGCACTAAGACACATTTTCGAGTTGTTTTTGTTTAATCGTATTCTTGAAGATGGTTTTGTTTCTTTTTGTCTAATTGCAATGTGCTCACGATGATCGCAGCTGTTTCTTCAATCGATCTCTTTTCTACGTTGATCACTAAACAACCTAATTTTTGATATAAATCGTTAGAGAACTCCAATTCCTTTTCAATTCGTTCTTTATTGGAATAAGGAGTATCTGGATTTAAACCATAAGCAATCATGCGTTCTTTGCGGATAGAGTTGATCATGTCCAAATTATTAGTCAAACCGACAATTTTTTTCGGATCCACTTGCCACAATTGTTCAGGGATGTGAGATTCAGGTACTAATGGCAAATTCGCTACTTTGTAGTTTAAATTGGCTAAAAACATGCTTAAAGGAGTTTTAGAAGTTCTTGAGATACCAAGTAAAACAATGTCAGCTTCCAAGAAACCTTTTGGATCTCTTCCATCATCATAAGTTACCGCAAACTCGATTGCTTTGATACGATCAAAATAAGTTTTATCCATTTCATGTAAAGCGCCTGGTTTATGCAGAGGAGTGATTCCAGAACGCTGTTGAATTTCTCGAATGACGGGGCTTAATAAGTCCACACAAAAAATTTGGTTTTTTGAACAATATTCTTGTGCGATTTGACTGAGATTTTCAGAAACTAAAGTATGAAGCACCATAGCGTTTTGACGTTGAGCTTTTTCTAATATGGAAATCAACGTATCTTCGCCGCGAATAAAAGGGTAGCCGTGTAATTTGATATCTGCTGTTGGAAACTGAGCCATAGCAGCTTTTCCTATTGAGTTGGCAGTACCTCCTACTGAATCCGAAACAATGTAGATCTCTACTGGATGATTATTGTCCATAACTGATTTCTCCTTTGAAAATGTATTTGAGACAGGTGGTCAAATGAAACAGATATCCAAAAGAAGAGACAAAAGCATTCTCTTAGCAAAATACGAAGAAGCTTTGTTCCCAATCGATAGATTCATCTGACAGAATAGTTCTATGCGCTGAAAAATTGTGGTTGTAATCCAGTCATTTTTTATATACTCTTTTAGTATAACGGATTGAGGAATAAAATTATAGTTTAGAACAGACTTCTTGTTTTTATTTTTGGAAAACATTGCATAAAGAACTTGATTTAACATGTTGTCGTGGTATAATGTAAATCGAAACGAATCCGTTTTAAAGGAGGTTAGATTCCTGTGAACGAAGTAGAAAATGCTATTGAAGTGCTTAAAACCAATGGGTACAAGTTTACCGATAAGAGGGAACATATCTTGAGTTACTTCAATCAAGAAAATCGTTATATCACTGCTAAGGAAGTACAGCAGTTTTTAAAAGTTAAGTACCCCAATATTAGCTATGATACGATATACCGTAACTTATATACTTTTGTAGAACTAGACATCGTGGAAGAGACAGAATTAAATGGAGAAAAATTGTTTCGTTTAAATTGCTCGCATTCTGGTCATCACCACCATTTTATTTGTACCGCATGTGGAAAAACAAAAAAAATTGAAATGTGTCCGATGAATTTTTTCGAAGGTCAATTAAACGGCTGCCAAATAAATTCTCACCGTTTCGAAATTTTCGGAACATGCGAGCAGTGTGCATTGCCTGTGAAATAGGCATTTATCCTTGGATTCAGTAGGTTTCACTAGTGAAAAATAAATTCGCATATTTTTTTGAATAAAACCAAAGTCATATTGACGTGGCTTTAACGATTCGATATAATATAGAAGGACAGTTCTTTAATTATGCAATTTAGGCATAAGAAATAACGGTTACTTAAATAGCACGGAGGGGGGTAATTGAATATGTCAAAAACAGTCGTTAAGAACAATGAATCTCTTGATGATGCTCTTCGTCGCTTCAAACGTACCGTTTCTAAAACAGGTACAATGCAAGAGGCTCGCAAACGGGAATTTTATGAAAAACCTAGCGTGAAGCGTAAGAAAAAATCCGAAGCAGCTAGAAAACGCAAGCATTAATCTTGGAAGTTTTTAGAATTGAGGTTGAAGAAGCATGACTCTATTAACTACTATTAATGATGATATTAAAACAGCCATGAAAGCTAAAGACAAAAATAAACTTTCTGTATTGCGTATGATAAAATCTTCATTACAAAATGAACAAATCAAAAAAGGCACTGACTTGAGTGAAGAAGACGAATTAGCGGTTCTTTCTCGTGAAATGAAACAAAGACGTGATTCATTAACAGAGTTCAAGAAAGCAGATCGACAAGATCTAGTGGACCCTCTGGAAAATGAAATAGCGATTGTTGCAGATTATATGCCTAAACAGTTGACTGAAGATGAACTTCGGTCTGTTGTTCAAGATGTTATTGCTTCTGTAAATGCCACATCAGCGAAAGATTTTGGTAAAGTAATGGGTGCCGTCATGCCAAAAGTAAAAGGCAAAGCTGATGGAAATGACATTAATCGAATCGTTAAAGAGCAACTTTCTTAGGTTGTTGTATAAACTGATTTATTCCAGCTAAAAGATGATTTCGAATGAAAATTCGAGTCATCTTTTTTTTTCTTATTTATAACAATCAAGGTATTTAGAGGTTCTAGTTGCATACATTATTAACAAAATTTAATTTTGTGTAAGCGCTAATATAGTTTAGAATGAGAATAAAGAAACTTGGGAAGGAGGAGGTAAAGTGAATCTTAATATGAAAATAATTATGCTCCTCTGTTTTGTATTATCTATACTTGCTGTTATCTATGGTTATTTCCTCTGGACGATCCTTATTCCTATCCAAGACTTTCATCTTATGGAGGACGAAGAAATACTGAGCACACAAAAAGAATTGGCTATAAATTATCCTTTAGGGAAATTTTTAATGCGTACAGGCAGCTTCGGCTTTTTGTCTTCTTGTATTTTCCTGATAACAAGTAAGGTTAAGAAAAAAATCCATACCCTAAAACATTCATAGCTTTGTGAGCTTATGTTCTAAACTCGTAGTGATGAACAATGAGGTTTGAACATCAAAAGAAGACTCGTAGAAATGAATAGTGGAGACATATAATAAATTCAAACAAGTAAATGGTTAAAAGGATTCATTGTTCCATGGATCTAATATAGAATGATTGAGGCTGGGACAATAGTCTCTATCTCTGTCACATGCTAAGTGGGTTCTTTTTATCCGTAAAATATGCTATGATTTGTATAAATAAAAAAAGGAAGTGTCTGCTGATTGTCTGAACTTACAAATGAAACTCGTGTATTAGAACTGAAAAATCCTGATAGTGCCGTGAACTTATTCGGTAACCAAGATAAACATTTAACGTTGATTGAAGACTCTATGGATGTAGTGATCCATAGTCGTGGAGACAAAGTAGAGATTATTGGATCTAAAGAAAATGTTGACTTAGTAAGTGAAATCTTTATTCAGTTGCAAGTGTTATTAAAAACTGGGATCCAAATTGGGCAAGCTGATATTGTTACAGCAATAAAAATGGCAAATCGAGGCAATTTATCTAAATTTATTAGTATGTATGAAGAAGAAATAGGCAAAGACCATGGCGGAAAACCGATTCGTGTAAAAACATTTGGTCAACGCCAGTATGTTCATTCTATTCAAAAAAATGATGTTGTCTTCGGTGTAGGACCTGCTGGTACAGGTAAAACCTATCTAGCTGTAGTGATGGCAGTGTCTGCTTTGAAAAAAGGTGAAGTTAAACGCATTATCATTAGTCGCCCAGCTGTAGAAGCTGGTGAAAGCTTAGGTTTCTTGCCAGGAGATTTAAAAGAAAAAGTCGACCCTTATTTGAGACCGATCTACGATGCAATGTACAGTATTTTTGGTTCTGAACACACAACGCGTTTGATGGAACGTGGAGTGATTGAAATTGCTCCTTTAGCTTACATGAGAGGTAGAACGCTAGATGATGCTTTTGTCATCTTAGATGAAGCACAAAACACGACTGTACCACAAATGAAAATGTTTCTGACACGATTAGGGTTTGGTTCAAAAATGATTGTCAATGGTGATGTAACGCAAATCGATTTGCCAAGAGGAACCATGAGCGGTTTAGTACATGCCGAGAGAGTGTTAAAATCAGTCAAAGGTATTCGATTCGCGTATTTTGATGCATCAGATGTAGTACGTCACCCTGTTGTAGCCAGCATCATAGCAGCATACAGTGATGAAAAAAATGAAGCCTTATTAAACCAAGAAAATAAGAAATAATGACTACCAGAGGAGATTACACATGATGAGAGCGTTCACTGCACTGCGAAAAAAAGTAGAAAAGTTTTTTGTGCCTTTGATCATGCTGTTGTTTTCCTCTGCGTTGTTTTTGTTGATGTATAGTGGTATAAAACCTGCTATATTGGATATCCAATTGTACCAAGTAGCCGAAACCACTATTCGAGCAAACGCTACTGTAGAAGACACTGCACAGACAGAAGCCAATCAAAAAGTCGCTGAAGATAATGTAGCACCGGTTTACAGCTTTAATTCAGAAACGCAAAAAGTCCAATTATCAAAAGTACAAATTTTATTTGTGACAATTGAAGAAGTTCAAAAAGAAGCTAATAAAATTTATTCTGAAAAAGTAGAAAGCTCTCAACCAGCTATTCCTGAAAATACAAATGAAGGCAGCGAATCTCTAGCCACTCCTACAACAGTAGAACCTTTGACAGAGGAAGAAAAATATGGCTTGTTTCAAAATAAAGCAAAGAGTTTAGAACAAGAAACTCAAGAATTTATATCTGAATTACCCCAATGGGCTATTACGGCATTATTAGAGGCTCCTGCAGGCACATTGACCACACTAAATGAAGCTCTTACGACTATTATTTCTGAAAAAATGGCTCAATCTATCCGTTTGGAAGAATTAAAGGAAGCAATAGAAGATGCTCAAGACAGTATACAATATGTAGAATTAGAGAATACATACCAACGAGTCGCTAATTTGATACTAGAGCATGCGATTATAGAAAACAATATCTTCAATGAGCAAGCTACGGAACAAGCACGACAAGAAGCACTAAGAAATGTTCAACCTGTCATGATTTTGCAAGGACAAGTAATTGTTCAAGAAGGTCATGTAGTAGATAGTACAGATATGCACCAATTGGAACTATTGGGTATGTTGGATGATGAGCCTTCTTATCATATGATTTACAGCTTAATCATTTTACTGATAGCGCAATTAGTAGGGGTTTATTTGATCAGTAAAATCGAATCGCTTACTTCTCAAGAATTTTCTAAAATATTGGTGCTATACAGTTTAATTGTTATCGTTAGCGTCGCGATTATGAAAGGTTTGCAATTACTGCAATTAGCAGGAATTGACAATATCGCTTTCCTTTATCCAGCAGCATTAGCTTCGATGTTGGCAAATGCCTTTCTGACGCCTAAATTCGGTTACTTGTTGAATACTTTTTTACCAGCCTTTTCAATTTTCATTTATACAGGTTATAGAGGGACTACTAATGCATTAGTTATTGTTGTGATCTATGCTTTGAGTGGCTTATTTGGAGCTTTGATGAGACAACGAAAAGAACAAAAAATACCGGGTAAATTACTTTGGTTAATGATTGTTGGAAATGGTATAGTTATGTTGTCAATGATTTTCTATCTTAATCAACCCATCTTAACATTTCAAACACTTTCGATGGTGACGTATTCTGTATTTAGTGGCGTGCTAGCATATGCTTTAGCAACTATCTTGATTCCTTATATCGATGTTTATTATGCAGATAATGCTGTTTTAACATTGACAGAACTATCCAACCCAAATCAGCCTTTGTTGAAATTATTGCTGACGAAATCGCCTGGAACTTACCACCATAGTCTGATGGTAGCAAATCTAAGTTCAAATGCAGTTAGTGCAATTGGGGGAGATTCATTATTTGCTCGAGTTGCTTGTTATTATCATGATGTTGGGAAATTGACTCATCCCTTGTTTTTTGTAGAAAATTTACCAAGTGGGATGGATAATCCGCACAACTTGTTGTCGCCATATGAAAGCAAAGAGATTATTTTTGGACACGTTTCTGAAGGCGTTAGGATGCTCAAAGAAGCCAAGCTGCCTCAATCGATTATTGATGTTTGTGCACAACATCATGGTACAACGCTGATGAAGTATTTTTATGCTCAAGCTAAAAAAGAGAATAGCGAGGCTAAAGAAAGCGACTTTAGATACCCTGGTCCTAAACCTCAAACAAAAGAAGCTGCCGTGATCAATATAGCGGATAGCGCAGAAGCCGCTTGTCGCTCTATGTCAAAACCGACAAAGCAGTCTATTGAAGAGTTTGTACATGAATTGATCGTGAGCCGCATAAAAGATGGGCAATTTGATGAGTGTGACATTACGATGAAAGAATTACGTATCGTTGAAGCTGCTTTGGTAGATAATTTGGTGGGAACCTTCCATAGCAGAATCGAGTATCCTAAAACTGAACCAACAAAATAATACCTAATAGATTTTTTAAGGAGTGGTGGTTATTCTATGGAATTAGATTTATTTGATGAAACCAATACCGTTGAGGAAGAACATAAAGAGTTGGTAAGTACGATTTTAGAATTTGCTGCAAAAAAACTCGAGTTGCCAGATAACACAGAAGTTTCAGTTACCTTTGTCACAAATCCACGTATTCAAGAAATCAACCGGGAGTATCGAGATAAAGATCAACCAACGGATGTGATCAGTTTTGCGTTGGAAGACGAAGTGGACGATGAACCAGAATTCTTTTTAGGTGATTTTGAAGGAATGATCCCTAAAAATATTGGAGATATTATTATTTCTATTGACCGAACGAAGGAACAAGCTGCTGAATATGGCCATTCATTCCAAAGAGAGTTAGGATTCCTCGCTTTACATGGTTTTTTACATCTAAACGGGTATGATCATATGAATGAGGAAGATGAAAAAGAAATGTTTAGTTTGCAAAAAGAAATTTTAGAGGAGTATGGTCTTGGACGAGAATAAAAAAAGTACAAAAAACCGAAGATACATTGATTCTTTTAAATATGCTTTTATGGGAGTCGTAACTGTATTCCGCGAAGAACGGAACATGCGAACGCATGTAATATTAGGTTTTTTAGTTATTTTATTTAGTCTATTTTGTAATCTTTCAACCACAGAATGGCTTTGGATGTTATTGTGTGTCTTTTTAGTATTTGTAATGGAAATATGGAATACAGTAATTGAGAATGTGGTAGACTTAGTTACCGATCATAAGTTTCATCCAATTGCAAAAAAAGCTAAAGACATGGCTGCTTCAGCAGTACTGGTGACTTCTTTATTTTCAATTGTTGTTGGTGGACTTATTCTATTGCCTAAGATTCTGGATTGGTTCTTTTAAAATAGTGAACAGATGTGTTGAAAATACTTATTCTCAAGGAGATAAAGCTAAATGAAACCAAATAATACAGTAATAGAAACATTGATCGATAATGCAACAGCTATGCTGGGACGCGCCTATGTACCTTATTCAAACTTTCCAGTCGGCGCAGCACTTGTCACAAAAGATGGAGAAATTTTTTCAGGTTGCAATATCGAAAATGCTTCTTATGGATTAGCGAATTGTGCTGAACGAACAGCTATCTTTAAAGCTGTTTCAGAAGGAAAAAAAGAATTCGATTACCTAGTAGTAACAGGAGACACAGATGGACCGATTTCCCCATGTGGGGCATGCCGTCAAGTGATGGCAGAATTTTGTGAACCCGATATGCCAGTATTGCTAACAAACAAAAAAGGCAAACAATATGAAACAACAGTAAACGAGCTTCTGCCTGGAGCATTTCGATCGGAGGATATGGTCTAATGAGTAAGAAAAATTATAAATCAGGGTTTGTATCTATTGTAGGACGACCTAACGTAGGAAAATCAACTTTTCTAAATCAAGTTGTAGGTCAAAAAATTGCGATCATGAGTGATAAAGCGCAAACGACAAGAAACAAAATTCAAGGTGTCTATACCACGAAACAAGAACAAATCATTTTTATTGATACACCAGGGATTCACAAACCAAGACATCGCTTAGGGGATTTCATGGTGGATTCAGCATTGAGTTCTTTTAAAGGTGTAGAAGTGATTTTATTTATGGTCAATGCGACCGAAAAAAGAGGTCCGGGAGACAACTTTATCATTGATAAATTAAAAGAGAGTAAAACTCCTGTTTTCTTAGTGATCAATAAAATCGATGAAGTTCATCCTGATAAATTATTAGCGATCATTGAAGATTACAAGTCTACAATGGATTATGCTGAAATTGTACCGATCTCTGCTAAAGAAGGAAACAATGTTCCGACATTATTGAAAGAATTGACGAATTACCTGCCTGAAGGTCCTCAATTTTATCCTGAAGATCAAGTTACCGACCACCCTGAATACTTTATTATTTCAGAATTGATCCGTGAAAAAGTATTGCAATTGACTCGCGAAGAAGTTCCGCATTCAGTAGCTGTTGTTGTAGAGAAAATCGAACGCAGTGAAACGGATAAAGTTCAAGTCCATGCAGCTATTATTGTCGAACGTTCTACTCAAAAGGGAATCATTATCGGTAAAGGCGGAAAAATGCTGAAAGATATTGGTATCCGAGCTAGAAAAGACATTGAGATATTGTTGGGAGACAAAATCTATTTAGACTTATGGGTAAAAGTTCAAAAAGACTGGCGTGACCGTCAAACCAATTTGCAAGACTACGGTTATCGTTCAGAAGACTACTAAAATCAGTTAAAAGGGAGTGGAGAAGTTGTCTCAAATTGAAGAATTTGAAGGCATTGTGCTATCTGTCAAAAAACATCGCGAGCAAGACCATTTAGTCAAGTTGTTTACTGATCGATTTGGTAAATTGATGTTTTTTAGCAGAGGTACAGGCAAGCGGAACAATAAACTGAAAACTGCCATTCTCCCTTTTACGAAAGCCACTTATATTGGTGATGTCCGCACTACTGGATTGTGTTTTCTAAATGATGCCAAAGATCAAGAACAATACAAAAGCATGCAAACGGATATTTTCTTGAATGCGTACGCGACTTATTTATTGAATTTAACAGATGTAGCTATAGAAGATAGAAAGCCGGATGGTGCGTTATACCATAAATTGTCTGCTAGTTTAAGAGAAATCGATGAAGGCTCAGATCCTGAAATAATCATGAATATTTTTGAAATTCAGCTGCTGCCTTATTTTGGTGTAGCTCCTGAATTAAGAGGTTGCAGAGTATGTGGAAATACAGATGGTCCTTTTGATTACTCCTTGAATTATGGAGGATTATTGTGCCAGCAACATTGGCATATGGATCAACATCGGTACCATGCTAGTCAAAAAAGTATTTACTTTATTCGCTTGTTTTCGAGGATCTCATTAGATCAAATTGGCAACATTAGTGTAAAAGAAGAAACGAAAAAAGAAATTCAATTTTTAGTGGATCAAATTTATGATGATTCGGTAGGGATCAAATTAAAGAGCAAAAGCTTTATCCAAAAAATGGGTAAGTGGAGCGATGTTCTCAAAGACTCGCGAGATCCTGAAAAAAATGATAGAAAAGATTGACAACCTCTCTAAAAAGAGGCTATTATAATAAAGAATTGAAGAAACAGCGTTGAAGGAAGAAGTAAAAATCCGGTCCTCTTATCTAAGCGAATTTGGGATAGTGTAAGCCAAATATAGAGTGGATTTTGAAAGGCGTCTGGAGCTGAAACCAACAAAGAAGCTAGTGGAGTTTTGAACAAAACTAGAATTAGGGTGGAACCGCGGTTAATATATAATCGTCCCTATGCTTAACCAAGTCGTTGAGCATAGGGGCTTTTTCTATTTCAAGACAAAAAGAGGAGTGAGCTTAGATGAAAAAAGACAGCTTAACATTTCAAGAAATCATTTTAACGCTGCAAAATTACTGGTCTAAACAAGGCTGTATGTTGATGCAAGCGTACGATACAGAAAAAGGTGCCGGTACCATGAGTCCGTATACTTTTTTACGTGCAATTGGACCAGAACCTTGGAATGCAGCGTATGTGGAACCTTCAAGAAGACCGGCTGATGGCCGTTATGGAGAAAATCCGAACCGTTTGTTCCAACACCACCAATTCCAAGTCGTCATGAAGCCGTCGCCTGAAAATATCCAAGAATTGTATCTGGAAAGTTTGGAATTATTAGGAATCAATCCACTAGAACACGACATTCGTTTTGTGGAAGATAACTGGGAGAACCCATCTATGGGATGTGCTGGTTTAGGTTGGGAAGTCTGGTTAGATGGAATGGAAATCACTCAGTTTACTTATTTCCAACAAGTCGGTGGTTTGGAATGTAAACCAGTAACCAGTGAGATTACTTATGGTTTAGAACGTCTAGCTTCTTATATTCAAGAAGTTGACAGTGTATACGACATTCAATGGACTAAAGGTGTTAAATACGGAGAAATTTTTATTCAACCTGAATACGAACATTCTCAATACGCGTTTAATCACAGCAATCAAGAAATGTTATTGAACTTCTTTGAAGAATACGAAAAAGAAGCAAAAAAACAAATTGAAGCAGGCCTCGTACATCCAGCTTACGACTACGTGTTAAAATGCAGTCACGCTTTTAATCTGCTTGATGCTAGAGGAGCTGTATCGGTTACGGAAAGAGCAGGATACTTAGCCCGTATTCGAAACATGGCTCGTGCAATTGCTAAAGCATTTGTGACGGAACGTGAGAAATTAGGATTCCCGTTATTAAAGAATGAAGACATCAAATTGGAGGAGGCTGAATAATATGAGTCACAATGTATTGCTTGAAATTGGGTTGGAAGAAATGCCCGCTAATGTTATTACCCAAAGTCGCATCCAATTGATGCAACGAATCGAAAAATTTTTGACTGAAAATCGTTTAGCTTTTGGCGAAGTCAACTCTTACGCTACTCCTCGCCGCTTAGCAGTGTTGATACACGATGTAGCTGAAAAACAAAAAGATGAAGAAGTAACTGCGAAAGGACCGGCTAAAAAAATCGCGTTGGATGACAATGGCGAATGGACCAAAGCAGCACAAGGATTTGTTAGAGGTCAAGGTCTGAGAACAGAAGATATCTACTTAAAAGAGATCAAAGGCATTGAATATGTCCACGTTGACAAATTTGTTCCTGGGAAAAAAGCTATGGATATTTTAGTGAATTTATCTGAAGTGATCACAGCTATGACATTCCCTGTCAGTATGCATTGGGCAAATTATTCTTTAAAATACATTCGCCCGATTCATTGGATCGCTGCTTTAGCAGATGATCAAGTGATCCCATTTAAAGTATTGGATATTGAAACTTCCAATACTAGTCGCGGACACCGTTTTTTGGGAACTGATGTTGAGTTTAAAGACGCTCTAGATTACGAAAATGCCCTAAGAGAAGAGTTTGTTATTGCAAGCAATGAAGAAAGAAGTGCAATGATCGTTGAACAAATCAATACATTAGCTGCTGAACACCAATGGACAGTGCCGATGGATGATGATTTATTGGAAGAAGTCACCAATATTGTAGAATACCCTACTGCTTTTTATGGGACTTTTGACGAAGCCTACTTATCATTGCCAAATGAAGTGCTTATCACTTCTATGAAAGATCACCAACGCTATTTCTATGTGATGAACGAAGAAAACAACTTGATGTCTTACTTTATTTCAGTTCGTAACGGAAATGCTGAACACATTGAAAATGTTGCTAAAGGTAATGAAAAAGTATTAGTGGCGCGTTTAGATGATGCTAATTTCTTCTTTGAAGAAGATAAGAAATTGACTATCGAGAACTGTTTAGAAAAACTGAAATCTGTTACATTCCATGAAAAAGTGGGTTCTATGTTCAATAAAATGCAACGTGTGGGATTATTTGCGGAAGTAATCGGAAAACAAATTGGATTAGCAGAACAAGAATTAACTGATTTAAAGAGAGCTGCTGCTATTTACAAATTTGATTTAGTGACAAATATGGTAGATGAATTCCCTGAACTGCAAGGAATCATGGGTGAGAAATATGCTTTGTTGTTTGGCGAAAACGAAGCTGTTGCTCATGCTATCCGCGAACACTACCAACCGATCTCTAGTGAGGGAGAATTGCCTACTAGCGATATAGGGGCGATATTGGCAATTGCGGATAAATTAGACAGTGTGATGAGTCTATTTGCTGCAGGCGTTA
Organism: Desemzia sp. RIT 804; assembly: GCF_016892605.1. Lineage (GTDB taxonomy): Bacteria > Bacillota > Bacilli > Lactobacillales > Carnobacteriaceae > Desemzia. The sequence goes on along the minus strand of NZ_JAFEMV010000001.1, from coordinate 644,467 downwards.
TTCCAACAGGTTCAAATGATCCATTTGGTTTAAGAAGACAAGCTTACGGAATGATCCGTATCATCGTTGATAAACAATGGACGTTCCATATACGGACTATATGGAGCACTATTCTATCTCATTTAGAAGGAAATGCTACATTGATGTTGGATAGATTCAAAGAGACAGACGCAGAAGCTCTTAGCTTTATCAAAGGAAGAGTTCGTCAGTTGTTGAATGGACTTCAATTAAATCACGATGTCATTGATGCTGCATTGGATTCTACTCAAGATGATATCATTCAAGTCATTGAAACGGCTCAAGTTTTAGCTAAAGAAAGTACTACAGAAGATTTTAAACCAACTATCGAAGCTATTTCCAGAGCATTGAATTTAGCAAGTAAAGCTAATGAAGGGACTGTCATCAAACCGGAACGTTTTGAAACAACTTCTGAAAAGAACTTGTATGATAATGTACTCTTACTCAAAGATCATTATGCTGGATTGACAATTGCAGAAAAATATACTGCATTAGCTGACTTAGCACCAATCATCAATGCTTTCTTTGATGAAAATATGGTCATGGCAGAGGACTCAGAAATAAGAGACAATCGTTTGTCTATTCTCCGTCAAATTGCCGACTTCACGTTATCTTTTGCAAGCTTAGATAAACTCGTGATAAAATAGTTTTAAACATTACTCCATTAGGAATTTACTTTCTTAGTGGGGTTCTTTTTTAAATGAAATAATTCTTTAAGTAGCATGCCATTAGAGGAGGCGTTTTTGATGATAGAATTAAAAATGAAACGCATTTATGAAAAAGCATCATCAAGTGATGGGTACCGTATTTTAGTGGACCGAATTTGGCCAAGAGGGGTAAAGAAAGAAGATGCCCATATTGATGAGTGGTGCAAAGAAATCACGCCTACAACGGAAGCTAGAAAAGCATTTCAACATGACCCTGAAAATTTCGAAACGTTCAAAACACGCTATCTTAAAGAATTAGACAAGAATCCTGAAGCACCAAATTTTATTCAAAAAGTAAAAGAATTATTAAACGATCAAACCGTAACATTAGTGTATGCTGCAAAAGATGAAACATACAACCATGTGGTTATTTTAAAAGAATATATCGAAAAAAGATAGAAACAAGGATACATTAGGGGGAAAACATGCTAAAACGCTTCTTGAATTATTATCAACCATATAAAAAATTATTCACATTGGATTTCAGTTCGGCTGTTGTAGTGGCTGTATTGGAGCTGGCTTTCCCATTGGTGGTCAGTAAAGTGACAGACACATTATTGCCTTCAGAAAACTGGAGTTTGATTGTTGCTTCATCTATTGGTTTATTGCTCTTATACGTAGTCACAACAGTACTGCAATACGTAGTTACTTATTATGGACATAAATTAGGAACGAATATTGAAACGGATATGCGTAGAGATTTGTATTCTCATTTGCAACGGCAATCGTTTCGTTATTTTGACAACAGAGAGACAGGACAGCTGATTACACGATTGACTTCAGATTTGTTTGAGATTGCTGAAGTAGCTCATCATGGACCTGAAGATATTTTTATAACGGTTTTCACCTTATCAGGGGCTTTTTATATGATGATGCAGATACATACAGATCTTGCGATCGCAACTTTTATTTTAGTACCGTTTATTGCCTTTGCTCTAGCTTTTTTCAACAAAAGAATGACTAAAGTGAATACACGAATTTATAAAAATCTAGGAGATTTTAGTGCTGGTATTGAAGCAGCAGTAGGGGGTATTCGTGTCGTTCAAGCATTTGCCAATGAAAATTATGAGAGCAAGCGTTTTGAAGGATTGAACCAAGCTTACCGTCAATCTAAGTTGATGTTTTTCAAGATGTTAGGAATCAGCCATTCCTACAATTATTTATTAATTCGTTTAATCAGTTTATTTGCCTTGTTTTTCGGAGCTTATTATACGATTCAAGGAGAAATCAGTTACGGAGACTTTATTGGTTTTATTTTATTGGCCAATGTTTTTGTACGTCCAATCGAAAAAGTCAATACGATGATCGAGAGCTATCCTAAAGGAATCGCCGGCTTCAGACGTTTTGCTGAAGAGTTGGACCTAGAGCCAGAGATTCATGACAAACCTGGTGCTATGGAAGTTTCGGGTTTGATAGGGAATATTGAATATAAAAGTGTTACATTTAGTTATGAAGGGAACACGCCTGTATTAGAGAACATTGACTTAACGATACAAGCTGGTGAAACAGTAGCATTTGTCGGTCCAAGTGGAGCAGGAAAGACCACTATTTGTAATTTACTTCCCCGTTTTTATGAAATTGATTCGGGTGAGATAACGATCGATGGCTACGATATTCAAAATGTGACGCTAAAATCATTGCGCAATCAAATTGGTGTCGTTCAACAAGATGTTTTCTTATTCCCAGGAACGATTCGGGAAAATATCCGTTACGGAAAATTGGATGCTACAGAGAAAGAAATTCAAATGGCCGTGCGCTTAGCTCATTTGGAAAAAGTCGTAGAAAGTATGCCGGAAGGTTTGGATAGTGTGGTAGGAGAGCGGGGAGTCAAACTTTCAGGAGGACAAAAACAGCGTTTGTCGATAGCAAGGATGTTTCTAAAAAATCCACCTATTTTGATCTTGGATGAAGCCACTTCTGCATTGGATACCGAAACCGAACAAGTGATTCAAGAATCGTTAGAGTCACTAGCTAAAGGCCGGACCACATTGATCATTGCGCACAGGTTAGCGACGATTAAAAATGCTACTCGTATTGTGGTGGTCAATGAAGAAGGCATTGCGGAACAAGGAAACCACGAAGAATTGATGCTCTTAAATGGTGCTTACAAAAAGTTGTACGATGCACAATTCTCTTCGTAAAGTTTTTAATGAAAGAAACAGAAGAACTCCCATTGTTATTTGATGGGTTCTTTTTGTATAATTGAATTATCAACTAGAATAAACAAAGGACGGATAGTATGGATGCTAGTCAACGAAGAGAATCAATCATCGCTGCTTTAAAGAAAGAACACACACCTTTTAGTGCTTCCAAATTGGCTGAAAAATTCGGAGTCAGCAGACAAGTGATTGTGGGAGATGTATCTTTACTGCGTGCTGCAGGTATAGATATTATCGCTACACCCAGAGGATACCTGCTCGAGTCAACTGCCAAGTCGCAGAATGCTAATAAGCAATTTGTAGGAAAAATAGTTTGCCAGCATACTGCTAGCCAAACAGAAGATGAATTGTACACGGTAGTCGATAATGGTGGAGAACTGTTAGATGTTATCGTCGAACATCCGATTTACGGAGAGTTGGCAGGGAGATTAAATATAGCTTCACGTAAAGATGCAGACCAGTTCATGAGACGTGTAGCTGAAACAGAGACAGGGCTTTTATCTGACCTGACGAATGGTATTCATTTACACACCATTGCTTGTGAAGACAGAGAAACCTTTGAAACGATTAAAAAACTCTTGCAAGAACTGGATATCGTGTATAATGATTGATTTAGTATTGACATTTTGGCAACAACTTATATAATTACCTTACAGGTGTCAAGACACCTGTAAAAAAGTTGTATGAGGAGTATACACATGAAAACAAGAAAAAATATTTATAAACTGACATTATCTGCTATTTTAATTGCTATCGGGATCCTTATTCCCATGATCAGTCCTCTGAAACTGATATTAGAACCAGCTTCTTTTACATTAGCTAGCCATGTTCCCATTTTTATCGGGATGTTCATTTCTCCTAGCGTAGCTGCAGCGGTAGCTCTTGGAACAACAGCTGGATTCTTTTTAGGCGGCTTCCCGATCGTTGTTACCTTAAGAGCTTTAACACACGTCATTTTTGTGATCATTGGATCTCAATTACTAAAAAAACGTCCTTCATTGATTCAAGAAAAAGGACGATCTTTGCTCTTTTCGTTTATAATCGGTATCATCCATGCCGTAAGTGAAATCGCAGTTGTTTCATTGTTTTATTTTGCAGGTGGAATGACAGAAGGATACTATGCTCAAGGTTTTATGACTTCTGTATTATTGTTAGTAGGCGTAGGGACTGTTATTCACAGTATGGTCGACTTTTCTATTGCTCAAGTTATCTGGCTTGGATTGGAAAAGAGAACAAACGTTTCTAAAAAGATCTCTCACATCCAATAAGGGAGTTCAATTTGAAATTTAGAGTGTTTCGTGCTACAATACATAATGTATTGTTGTGTATAATAATAGCTATGAAAAATTGAGTCGCACTTTTTTATGAGTGCGACTCTTAGATACTTTTACTGTTTGTTTGACAAATAGATGTCTTGAATGGATCGAGGTGAATGATTTGGCAGTGAGAATTCCTGAAGAGACGATCAATGAAATTCGGCAAAAAACGAATATTACTGATGTGGTCAGCCAATATGTCCAATTAAAAAAGCAAGGAAAAAACTTGTTTGGATTTTGTCCATTTCATGAAGAACGTACGCCTTCATTTTCAGTTACAGAAGAAAAACAAATTTTTCATTGTTTTAGTTGTGGACGAGGAGGGAATGTCTATTCTTTCTTAATGGAAGTAGATGGTTTATCTTTCCCTGAAGCAGTTGTCAAAACGGCTGAGTTGAGCAATATCCCTCTAAATGATGAATTGATTCAACAGCAAGGTCAATATCATTCGGCTGGAGATTCAAAAAATGATCAGCTTATTCAAATGCATGAAGAGAGTACGGAGTTATTTCATCATATTTTATTAAATACTACAGCAGGTGAAGAAGCGTTAAATTATTTATTGGAACGAGGATTAACCACAGAGACAATAGAAACTTTCAAAATCGGTTTTTTGCCAAAAGAGCGTACAGTACTTTTACAGTATTTACAAGGTAAAAATTATACTGATCAGCAATTGGAAGAATCCGGTCTATTTATTACCCGCGAAAATGGCGACAAATTGGATCGTTTTTCCAATCGGATTTTATTTCCGGTTGAAAATCAGCAAGGGAAAGTGGTGGCTTTTTCAGGAAGGCTCTTTAAAGCTACTGAGAACCCACATTTTACCGAACCAAAATATTTAAATAGTCCTGAAACAGCTTTGTTCAATAAACGAAGAGTGTTGTTCAATTATAAACGAGCCCGTTCTACCATTCGTAAAGAAAAAGAAGCGATTTTGTCTGAAGGATTTATGGATGTCATTTCTGCTTATCAAGCAGGTGTGACCAATGCCATTGCTACAATGGGGACTAGCTTGACCAATGAACAGATTCATATGCTTGATCGGATCACTGATAAGATCGTGGTAGCTTATGATGGCGATAGCGCTGGGATTGAGGCTACTAAACGAGCAGCAGATCTCCTGAGTGAAGAAACTCATTTTGATGTGGAAATCATCAGTTTTCCAGAGGGATTAGATCCGGATGATTATATCAAACAAAAAAGCCCTGCAGCTTTTGTAGAGTTTATCCGCCATGGACGGGACACATTGTTCAATTTTAAGATGAGGTATTACCGAAGATCGCTTAATTTGAACAATGAGACCGAACGTTTAGGGTATATAGATAAGTTGTTAAAAGAAATGTTGACGATTCCTTCAGCTATTGAACGAGAAGTTTATCTGAAGCAATTAGCAGAAGAATTTGATATCACTCTGGAAACTCTTAAAGAACAGTTCCAACAAACTTTTTATACGTATCAAAGCAAAAAAAATCAACATGCCCACGCAGAGCAGCCGGAACCGCAAAGAAGACAGCCGGTTATTCCTCAAGTTCAAAAACAGAGACGCGTTATTGGCCCTGTTGAACGTGCAGAAAGATTGTTGTTGAATCGACTTTTTCATTTTGAGGCCGCCTGGGTTCAATTAAGAAGTGCAGCTGAGGACTTTCATTTTGTGCATGATGAGTACCAGATGTTGTATGTGCTGTATGAAAGTTTCAAAGAACGAACAGAAAACCAGGGATCTGTAGAAGCCTTTATGGATTTCGTCAAAGAACCTGAATTAAAAAATCAGTTAGCAGAACTGGCATTAATGTCTGTCAGTGATGAAATGAGTAATCAGGAAATCATTGATTGTGTAGACGTAATTACCAGGAAATCTGGGTTACAAGAACAATTGAAAGATAAGCAGCAGCAAATAAAAGAAGCTTCCAGACAAGGAAATCAAGAACAAATGCGTATATTGATGAAGGAAGTAGTCGATTTGTCTCGTTTGCTGAAAAGCAAGTAAGTTATTTAGTAATAATGGGATTTAAGCAAGCTTAAATCATTCAGTTGGAAAAGGGAGGCATTTTTTGATGGCAAAAAAAGAAACTTTAAGCAATCAAACGTATGATCAAGCTGTTAAAGAATTGATCAGCGAGTACAAGGCAAAAGGTACGATCAAGTACAATGAATTATCCGATAAAATTGCAACACCTTATACTCTTGATGCATCAGACATGGATAAATTGATCCAACGTGTTGAAGATGCTGGAATCGGTGTTGTCGGAGAAGACGGAAATCCTACTGAACGTCAATTGATCAAAGAGGAAGAAGAAGAAAAACCAGAAGATTTAACTGCTCCTCCCGGTGTCAAAATCAATGATCCTGTTCGTATGTACTTGAAAGAAATCGGACGTGTGGATCTATTATCAGCTGATGAAGAAGTATCCTTGGCTAAACGTATTGAAGAAGGCGACCCAGAAGCTAAACAAAGTTTGGCTGAAGCCAACTTGCGTTTGGTAGTTAGTATTGCAAAACGTTATGTAGGTCGTGGGATGCAATTCTTAGATTTGATTCAAGAAGGTAACATGGGCTTGATGAAAGCTGTTGAGAAATTCGACTATACAAAAGGGTTTAAATTCTCTACGTATGCAACTTGGTGGATCAGACAAGCGATTACTCGTGCTATTGCTGACCAAGCCAGAACGATCCGTATCCCGGTTCATATGGTTGAAACGATCAACAAATTAGTGCGTATCCAACGTCAACTATTGCAAGATTTAGGAAGAGATCCTACACCTGAAGAAATCGGTGCTGAAATGGACTTGCCGACTGAAAAAGTGCGTGAAATCCTAAAAATCTCTCAAGAACCTGTTTCTCTTGAAACACCAATTGGAGAAGAAGATGATTCTCACTTAGGCGATTTCATCGAAGACCACGATGCAACAAGTCCAGAAGAAAATGCTTCTTATGAATTGTTGAAAGAACAATTGGAAGACGTATTGGATACTTTAACAGATCGTGAAGAAAATGTCTTGCGTCTGCGTTTTGGTTTAGATGATGGACGTACAAGAACATTGGAAGAAGTTGGTAAAGTATTTGGCGTTACCCGTGAACGAATTCGTCAAATTGAAGCGAAAGCTTTGCGTAAACTTCGTCATCCGAGCAGATCTAAACAATTGAAAGATTTCTTGGAATAAAAATCCAAGCTATATGAAAGAGACACTTGCTGTGATGGCGAGTGTCTCTTTTTGTCGTATAAGTTTTTTTGCTGCCTGTTGCATAATGTATGGTTTTAACAGAGAAATTTCCTCCGGAATCGGGGCGGCTGGTGGAGCCACGGGTCCGCCTGGAGCCAAAAACGTCTCCAGGCTTGCAAGCTTCAAACTCAACGTAAGGGCTAAAGCCCAAACGTTGAGTAATTCACATTGCATCCTTTGACATGGCTACAAGCCGCCCCGATTCCTCCAGAAATTCCTATAGAGTGCGTTTTAAGCGATTTAGTCTATGTGAGGAAAGAAAAGACTTCTTATTACTAGATTAGAGAACTATCCTCGTTAATTTATCTATTAATCAAACTAATTTGTTTGCTTCGTTAGTTGACGAATAAACTCATTTGCGATATACAGGCTTTAGTCAATCAAACTTTAATAACTGAACAGCTAAAAGAAAGAGTATATGATACTTGGATAAGGCTACTTTTTTAGAGAAAATAATAACATGAACTATTCAATCAACAAGATATTAATGATACAATAATGAGAGAAAAACTAATCTTTGCTGACATAAAAATTGAGTAAAAGTTATACAGTATCATTTGTAGAAGGGGTTAACTATGTATACAAAAGAACAGATATTTATGGATATTCAAAGTATTATGAGTGAAGATTATGCTGGGTATCGAGATAACCAACACTTAAATCATCCTGATAACTATAAGGTATCCAATGATATGAGTGCTCAAGAATTTGAAGAAATGATACAAGATTATCTGTTGAATTTTAATGATGGGCATCTATCCTTTAAGGCTAAAAATACAGATATACCTTATCTTGGTTTTTCAGTTAGACGCTATGAAGACGCATTGTATGTGACAAGCGCTCCTAAAGAGAAAAACTTATTTATTGGAGATAAAATTATATTGATTGATGGAGTTGATATTCCAGAAACAGCACGTACTTATAAAAAACGTTTAGAGGACGACATGCTTGAACGTCAAAGATGGAATGCAGTTTTGTCCAAAGCAAATACTGTACAGATTTTGAGAGAAAATAAATCGTTTGAATTAGCTCTTGCTAACTATGACAAAGTCCCTTCGAAACCAGAATATTCATTTAAGCAAATCGAATCAAATATTACTTATATTAAATTGACTGATTTTGCACAAGAAGCACCAATCAAAAAAATTATTCAAAAGAATCAAAAGGCTTTGGAAAGCAGCGAAAATTTCATCATTGATGTGCGTGTGAATAACGGGGGAAATGATTCATTTTATTTTCCTTTATTGAATTATATGTTTGATCAACCGACTAATTTTTCGGATTTATTTGCTGAGGACCAAAATATATTCACTAATCATACAGAACGGAACTATCAACTTTGGATTCCAGAGCTAAAGGAATATTTAATGCAAGATTTAGATGATTTCACGAAAACTATGTTAAAAGAAGAAATAGAGGTTTTTGACAAAAATAGAAGAAAAGGTTTAATAAAAGTTTCTGACAAAGATGATTATTTAATTGAAGGACGTTCAACACCTCCAAATGTTTATGTATTATCAGATCTTTATTGTGGAAGTTCTGGAGATACCTTTGTTGCAAATGCTAAGAAATCACCCAAGGTTACTGTAGTAGGGCGGTCTACAATGGGCATTATAGATTATATGAACGTAGTGTCTGTAGATTATGGAGATTATGATTTTATTTACAGCATCTCTAAGATGAATCAAAAATATGCAACTAATGGCAAAGGAATTGCTCCTGATATTTATATTCCTTGGACACCAGAGCATTTGGAAGAAGATATAGATTTAGCTTATGTTCTTGAGCTAATTAAAAAGTAATTTAGTAGAAGTAGATGATAACTAATGGTTGAAAGCTTAGTTTTAAAGAAGAATCTCCTGATTCGTTTCGACATTTTAAGAGAAGAGCAAGAGATTTTTGTTAAAGAGAAGAATGATTAAAGTTTTGCTCTGAGGAGAGAAGATACGATGAGTATTAAGAAAGCTTCATATTCACTTTTGATAACAATAGTAATATTTATTGGGATTTTTACTGTCTATTTAGCAGGTCCTTTTAATCTAGGGGTACATTTTATGGGGATAGGACTATTGTGTTTACTGCTATTTTGTTTAGTAACTTTTATTTTATTTGCTAAGAAAAATCTTTTTATCAAATGGCGAACAATTAAACCAATAAGTTTATTGATCTTGATTGGATATATTATTACTATTTTAGTTTTAGGTTATCTCTTTTTTATTTGGTTTATTTTTATACCTTGGAGGTAAGCAGTATAAGCAAGCAAGGCTCCAAATCAACTGATAAAAATGCATTTTTCCTTTAACAATATAAATCAATCTCTTTAAATTTCACACTCCATGACTTGGTTGTCTACTTAATTTGGAACATTGAACATCGAAGCAGATGATATGGACCTGTGTGTCTTTACTTCGTTAAATCGTTTTGAATACGATATTAGTTTGTCTTTAGATACTTATATTTTATAGATTGGAGAAATGATGTAATGAAGAATGAAGTAAGAAACCATATACTAGGGGATACAATTTACTTTTTATTGATGATGATTATTATGTTTACAGTAGTATCGTTTTTTAATCTAAATAGAAATTATTACTATGCGATGGCTTTTATTGTCGCGCTCATTTCTGGTTTTTTAGGAAAAAAACTACTTGAAAAATATTTCCCCCATCTTATTAGAGGATTTAAGAATGCAAATTTAGAATTGTTTCTATTTGCGGTAGTAACAACATTTTTAGGAGTATTTGTTTTAGAAAATATGGATTTTTGGGTGAATATGTTCATCTATTACTTAGTTTTTATAGGAATATACGGTTATTTTGAGCAAAAGAGTTATTAGAAAAAATGATAAATTACCAATATGAACTAAAAAATTGGAGGCGAAAGAAATGATTTCCGCTATCATCCTTTTTGTTGGAATCATTCCATTGAGCTTTTTTTGTTGCCTGAGGTAGGACAAGGTTTAGGAATAGTGTTAACTTCTGATTCCTATGTTCATATTTATTTAGGAACTAAGGACAAATAAAATAAAATGAATTTTCTAACTGGAAACCATCAGTAATCAAAATGATGCGGCTATTTACTTGGCGGATCCAGGAACTCCCTCCCAAAGAGCTTTAAACAAGTATTCTAACGACCTGTTTCGTAAAAAGGGTTTACCAAAAGAAATGAATTTTAACCAAGTGGATCAAAATTTTGTTTTTACAGTAGCTTCAATAAAAAACAACATACTCAGAGAACCTTTGCACAACCAGACACAATCGGAAGTATTTTTGAGTTACATTAATGAGTAGGCACTGTCTAACTTAATTTGGCAAACGAAAACCAACAAATAGATTTCATGTCTTCATTAAGAGTTCCAGTTACCTTTGGTCTTTTTTTGGCAATAGGAATCTTTTCTTCAAAAAGAAAAAAGTAACCATAGTATAAAAAAACTTGTATTTATAAAATAAAGACGGTTCTTATATAAACCAATAGGGTGGTTAGCTAATGAAAAAAATAATCAATTCTGTTACTAGACTCATTTTAACAATTATGTTTGTTTACCATATTAATCAGTTGATAAGTTTTTATTTTGGTTCTATAATACCTAATCCCGAAGAAATGAAAGGTGCGATTTTAATCTATTTTGTTATTTTTATATTGGAGATCGTATTAGCTAATTTATGTACTTATTTTGTGTTTCGAGTTGCTAAGAGCGAAGCAAAATAAAAGGATAGTGATTTTGTAAGGAGGAAAAGTTGCGATCGAAAATAGGTATGACAATAGTATTGAGAATAATAAACGAGAGTCTTTTAAAGCTAATGTAAAAAGTAATTTTATAAAGAATTTAAAAAGTGTGCTTGACATTTTAGCAGTCTATTTTATTTCAAATGTAATCGGGCAGTATTTTTTTAAATCTGAAATCGATTTTATGTCAATTATAGTTGGAACAGTTATATTTTCTATTTTGCCCTAATGGGATTGCTTGTTATAAATAGCAACAAGTGATCTCTCAAGAATATGCTGGCACACAAAAGGAGGTATGCCCTATGAAATTCTTAAAAATTATTGACCTCATTTTTTATATTACCCTGACCAATTTGATTATCTATGATTTCTTTCCCAATAATATCTTATCAAACGTGATTCCAAGATCATGGAATGTTTGGCTTATGATAGCGGTGATTGTCTTCTTGTTGATTTTCAGACATTACTACGATATGGATAGAATTGAATCAGTAACCAGACAAACTTCTTCCTTTCTTTATTTTTTAGGTTTAATTATTGTACTGACGCTTTTAGGAGGCACTTCTGATTCAGGTATTGGATTAACTGATATAGGAATGTGGGTAGCCGCAGTTATGGGAATTTGGGAAATATTTAATAGTATTAGAAAAATAAGAACTGATAAAGTATAAACATTAAACAAAATACATACTAAAAAGCAGTTGCAGGAGATGTAGTAAGGACTTAATTATAGAAAGCAGGTAAAATATGGACTATTACGATCAACATATGCATACTTATTTTTCATTTGATTCAGAAGAAGAGTTTGAGAATTATCTTAAATTATCCAACAAGTTTGTAGTAACAACGGAGCATTTAGACTTTCATAATCCAATAACTCATTTTCAAAATAATTATCCTGATTACTCAGCGTATAGTAAAAAAATCGAAGAATTGAATCAACAATATAGCAATCGGCTTTTAAAAGGGATCGAAGTTGGCTATACACAAGCAGATAGTAAATCCATTAAAGAGCATTTATCTTCTCAAGAATACGACATTGTATTGCTGAGTGTGCATCAAAATGGACAGTATGACTTTATGGAAGACGCTGTTTTAGAGCATTCCTTAGAGGAAACGATGGAAGAATACTTTCAATTAATGCTAAAAGCCATCGAAGATTTTTCGCAGGCAAATGTATTGGCGCATTTTGAATACGGTTTGAGACGATATAACGTATCTGTAGAAGATTTGAAAAAAGTCGAACCCTTGTTGAAGAAAATATTCAAGAAAGCCATCGAGAATGATCTAGCTTTTGAACTGAATGGTAAGAGTATGTTCAAATACAACAATGGTCATTTGTATGAATATGGAATTGATTTGTACAAGTCTTTAGGCGGAAAATATTTTACAGTTGGATCAGATGCTCACGTAGCACAAGATTATGAACATCACTTCAAAGAAATCTTTGAAGTATTGAAGCAACATGGTATTAAACAGTTAACTGTTTATCAAAAAGGCAAACCTATTTTAGTTAAACGTCCTTAGTATAGTCAGGAGAATGCAAATGGAAGAATTATTACAGCAGTTAGCTCATCAGATTGACCATACAAATAAAAAGGTCATTATTCGTATATCTGGACACGGTGCTTCAGGCAAGACAACCTTTGCAAATAAACTAATAAGTTTGTTAGATTCTAAAGTGAACTACATAAATACCGATCCTTACATCATTACTGAAGTCAGAAAATATACTACGATAAATTATGAATATCATCATCAGAAATATATTTATAAAATGACAGCGTGCCATCCATCTGCTCACAATTTACTAGCTTTGGAAAGAGATATCAAAATGATTCAACAAGGATTAGATTTTTATACGATCGGCACGCATTACATGGAGAGTACTTTAATGTCCGCAAAGAACCAAATTACGATCATAGAAGGCATGAGTGCGGCGTTTTTAAAACCAGATTTATTTGATTTATCCGTCTATCTTTACACGGATGATGAAACTGAGCTCATTAGAAGAGGTGTTCGGGATGTTTCTGAAAGAGGAGCAACTATTAATCACCTGAACAATTCACATAAACAACGTAGGATACAATATGAATTGTTTATGCATCCATATCATGAAAACTTTGATATAGTTATAAAAAACACAGACAAAGATTTCATTTTAGAAAAAGGTGAGTTTTAGAAGGTACTGAGGAGAGAAGAAAATGCATTCTAAACTAATTATCATCCGCGGAAATTCCGGAAGCGGGAAAACGTCAACATCTGAAATTCTTCAAAGTCATTTGGGACAAGGAACACTGCTTATTTCTCAAGACGTTATTCGTCGAGACATGCTGAAGGTTGCGGATCGAGAAGGCAATTTATCGATTGATTTGATACGTCAAATAGCAGAATTCGGCAAAAATAAGTGCAAATTCGTGATTGTAGAAGGCATTCTGGATAAGGGGCGTTATGGTGATATGTTACGTGGACTGATTCAGTTTTATAATCAAAATGCGGATATCTATTATTTTGATCTACCATTTGAAGAAACCGTCAAACGACATAATGAACGTCCCAAAAAGTTGGAGTTTGGTGAAAACTCCATGCGTGCATGGTGGGCGCCGCGTGATTTTCTTGATGAAGATAACGAAATCCTATTGACAAGTGAATTGTCCCAAGAAGATGTGATAGATATGATTTTAAGTCAATTACAGTGAACTTAAAAGGAGAATTACTGGATGATTGAATTTGTGACTATTAACGAAGACAACTTTAAAGATGTGATTAACCTAGAAGTTGCAGAGATCCAAAATTATTTTGTTGCTCCCAGTGTTCGTTCACTGGCGGAGTGTTATTTGTACTGCAATAACAATGATGTTTTTCCTTATGCCATAATAGGTGAAGAAAAAGTGGTTGGTTTTCTATTGTTGGATACAGACGAAAATGAAGAAGAAATCATGATTTGGCGAATGATGATTGGAAAACAATATCAAGGTAAAGGCTATGGACGAGAGACAATAAAAAAAATCGTTCAAATGAGCAAAGAGCAAAATAATACACTATTTTAATTGCAGGTTATGTTAAAGGGAATGAGGTAATGGGAGAGTTATTGCGTTCAGAAGGCTTTAAAGATCAGTCTTTCAATAAAGAAGATAACGAATATGTTTTGCATTACGAATTAAAGGACAATGTAGTTATACTATAAGTATATGAAATTCTATTATCGTTGTCGAAAGCCTGTATAAAAAATAATGAGGCGGTGAGAGTATGAAAGCATTATTAGTCATTGATGTCCAAAATGTGATTGTGGAATTTAAAGATTTTCAGGAAGAATTGAAAAATATAGAAAATATTATGTGGGATTTTAAAGAAGAAGATGCTCCTGTAATCTTTATACGAAACATAGAAGAGGATGAAACCAGTTTATTCTATAAAGAAGCCTCAAGCTCAGAATTGCATCATTCCTTAAAAAAGTATGCAGACATAATTATTGAAAAGAAGACACCTAGTGCTTTTTTCCAAACAGAACTCAGTGAACAGTTGAATCGACTTGAGGTTGATCATCTTTTCATCACAGGTTTTAACACAGAGTTTTGTTGTCAGTTTACTGCAATAGCAGCCTATGACAGGGGTTATAAGGTAACGTTTATTGAAGATGCTACCGGGACAGTGAATGACGAAGCTGCCTATGAGATGAAAGGCTTGGATGTAAGAGATTTTGTAGGATCTGTGTTGCATTGGTCGAATGTTATTGAGGTGTTAGATGTAGAAGAATACAACGAAAAATATCAAATAAGCAACGTTTAAATGATTTATATTTGAATTTTCAATTAAGGGAGAAGATGTTGAATATGATTGCCGTAATAAAGAAGGCGGAGATATTATGAAACATATACATTTATTGTTTCTCCAGCTTTACTCGAAGACATTTCTAAGTATAAATTGATTTTTAAGGGATATGATATGCCCTTTCAAAAGGAAACAGGTTTTGAGTTTATGATATAAACGAGTATACAAATCAATGAGTTTAAAGACAGACTTACAAGATTTGCGTTTGCTGTAGAAAAAACCGGTAATTTTTTTATCAACTTTATTTTTTGCGGATAGACATATATTTTTGACCACTACCGTAACAGATTTAGGGATTTTAATTCTTATTTTCACTAGGCCTAGTCAAAATCATTGTCTAGGTCTTTTGTGCTGTTTTATTCTTCTGCTAAAGTACCTACAACTGGGAAGTTATCCAATACACCTTTGCCATGTTGGAATCCCTAACTCTCATATGCCATCTTTACCATCATATTGACTGAGTTCTTTTAAAGTGAAAACACGAGTTTGACTGGAGTATTCAGTTCCATTAGTCTCTTGTTCGTTCATGTAGGTGATCCATAGCTTTCTAACGCAAATAAAACTATTCCAAAAGCACCAACAATTTGTAATTTTCCATTATGCTTTCGCCCTTGTATGGAAACATAGTGATACAAATATTATATCATTTTAATTGAATTCTGATATTGAAGTAACTAAAAACATACATAAAAAATAATTATTAGAAACGTTGTCAAACCAATAATGTTGCATATTGTGACATGAGAAAAATAAGTAATGTGTGGAATATGCGCTATAATTTTTAGTATCCTTATGATTGAATAAATGCAGGAGGTAAATGTGGAATGGAGATTGGAAAGAAAATAAAGCAACGGAGAAATGAATTAGGAATTACTCAGGATAATTTAGCTGATAGAATCAATGTTGCACGGTCAACTATTTCTAATTGGGAAATTGGCAGAAATTATCCCGATATTCAGACGATAGTATTATTATCTGATGAATTAGACATTTCTCTTGATGAGCTATTAAAGGGGGATAAAATAGTGGTGGAAAAAATTGCTAATGACACTAAGGTGAGAAAGAAAAATAAATGGTTAATAGGTATCCTATCGTTTATTGTATTAATGGTAAGTTCAGTAACTATTTGGATGATACTAGGACAACCCGGTCGGATACATACACTTTCTGACCGTGAACAGTTAGAATCTTTTACTTTAGAAAAGACTTCTAGTGGATATGCTTTAGAAGTGGGTATTAAGGATCTGCCCGCGTATAGAGAACTTTCTCTTTATTCTTTGAATGGATCTGAAAATGGAAGTACAGTGTCATTGATGCTGAGTACGGATTTAAATTTATTATTTGATCAAAATAATGAAAAGATTGAAATTTCTTTGGAAAATTCCTTCGCTCCGGAAGCAGATATGTTAGAACTAGTGGATGACCAAGGAAACACCTTTTATACTATTGAATCTCCAGAAAATAACTAATTTAGTGTTTTAAGATAATCCGGAGAGGCTGACAAGGACAAATTACACGAGAGATAGTTTTATACTTGCGCATATAATAGGTAAGGTCTTTTGTCATGTTTGCTCATGACGAAAGGCCTTTTTTGTATGTCTAAATAATATTGAAATAGTAAAAAAGGAAGAAGCCACATGAGACGAATCATTATTGACACAGACGCAGCTGGGAGGCACTAAAAAAAGAAAATACACTGCTTCGAGCAATTGTAAATGGAAAGTTAATTTCTGTACCGGAGAATTTTTATGATTTTATAATCAATCAAAACATTCCAAATACTGAATTTAGAATAGGTGAACTGATAGCTAAATTAATGACGGAATACAATCTAAATGTAACAGATAGCTGGTACGATTTGCGTGTTGATAAACTGATTAAGGAAGAAAAGCTGATGATTATAGAAAATAATATGCATCCTTATGGGAGAATTCTTAAAAAGACAGCTAAGCTCAACACCATATAGTCTATGTTTATAGAGAGTAGTCGATTGGTTTCCTAAATAATGTAAGTTATAATATAAATATAAACGGTAAAAAGGAGTGAATTGTAATGAGCAATAGAGATCAGCAGATGAAACAGAATAAAAATAGCCATATTAGTAGCTCCCTATATGCAAGAGTAAATACAGGACAGAACGCTAGTAATAAATCTGATGGTGTGCAAATGCTGCATACTGGAGGCAGTATGAATAACCCTGATGAGAGAGTAGACGAACACCACTCACTTCTTAAAACGTTTCTTTTTTATGTTATGACAGGAATTTTCGTTGCTATGTATATATTGCTAGGATTATGGATCTTTCAAGATTATTTTTATAATGAAGGATTAAACGAAATCCTACCTTCACTAGCATTGCTAATGATCTCACTAGTTTTAGGAAGTTTAAGCTCAAAAGGTATTCTAAAGATATTCAGCAAAGCTAACTAGTTAAGAGATGCCTCTGATGAAAAAATGGTTGAACTTGCTTGAATTATGATAACCCACGCCATGTTGCCAAGCATAGCGAGGTTTATATTTCTTAACGATAGTATCGGGTATAACTTACTTATTAGGAGTTGGGATCCAAACATATATAAGAAAGTCATTACCTAAAATAAATTAGTTTGAATTGACAATAATCTCTCGATTTAAAAACTAGAATAATTTGTACTATATAATACATTACAGGGGAGGGGAGGAGAAACATATGTCTGTCACTATCAAACGTAAGACTGGTACCTTAGGTATGGGAGCAAGATTCTCAGTGAAAGTGAATGGAGAAAAGGTAACAAAAATTAGTCACCAAGAAACCATAGAACTGGATATCAAAGGAGATAACTCGTTATTGAGAGTATCACAGTTTGGAGCGAAAAGTAATCAAGTCGAAGTGAAAGACGGAGATGTAGTGGAAGTTACAACAACAAAATTAGCTTATATTGCAATTTTTATACCTTTTATTTTCATTATTGCTAGCAGAGTAATGGAAAGCTTCCATTATACAACAAGTACTGTTGCAATAATGTTATTATTGATGTTATTCGTCTTATTTACATTTAATAATTATCGGTTAAAAATTATTGATCATAAAGCTATTAATCAACCTTTATAAAAATGAAGTTTGATATAGAATCAAAGAAGTTAAAAAAGCTAACTTTGGTTAAAGTATTCTTTGAAATGAAATCGCTTTTTAAGCATTATAATGTACTTATCATTTAATTAGGGGGACTAAAAGTATGGAACAAATGTCATTTGAACCGCCAACAGATCACTATGATGAACGAATTGCAACGATAGACGAACAAATTTGTCAATTAATAAATCAACGGAAAGAGCTATCAAATAATAATCCTGGCTTTCCGACTAAACAATATATTGCAGACTGGTCAAAAAAGCACCATTTTTATGAGGATTTTCTAAACAGCATTTTTTCAAATTTCTTTTACGAAGATGTGCATAGACCTGTTGTAAAACCAACAGGGTTTCGTAAAAATATCCCGATTTTAAAGTCGTTTGAAAGAGAAGATGAATTTTATTCGGTAACTTTTATGCGTCAGTATGAAAATGCAAGTACCGTTCATTTGAATATTGATAGCAACGCTATCGAGGATATTTCTGAATGGCAACTTCGAGAAATGAGCCATTTTGAACTTTCCATTAAAGGATCAGACATTCAATATGATTGTCGAAACGAAGGTGGCGGAGGTTCTATGGGGAGTGAGACCTTTATGTTCGTTGTATCTCCTGCCTTACCTGACGATAAATCTAAGTACAAATTAGTCTTTAAAGAATATAAAGCACCATTTCAAAAGGAAACTGGTTTTGAATTTGTTATATAGAGGGAAAGTAAATTAATGAGTAAAAAACAGATAAAAGTTGATTAAAACCCCCAACCCAAAAACTAAAACACTTTTTTTTGAGTGTCTAGTTTTCGGGTAGGGATTCACTATATCATGTTTTCTTCATCCGTATTATATAGAAGAGTCAAGTAAATTTACATGCAAATTCCATTAAGAAACGAACATTGAGACAATAACTAATCTTAAATAGGCGATAGTTAATTGAAAAGAGAGGTCATGTTCTCACTACTCTTAACTTTTTTAGGATCTTATAAGGAGGCATTACCCGTGTACCGGTAGATACTTTTATTTGAGCAGCGATTTTCTTGTAATAACTTCCGAAATACGAGCAATAGGAAAAAATTTATGGCATAAAAATGTTTTATGATAGGATAGTCCTTGCAAGAAAAAAGTATTTTTGAATAGGAGAACAAGTATGTGGTATGAAGATATATTTAAACAATTAGAGGAATTGCGGGATCCGGTTCGTGCTGTTCAGATGGAAGCTTACATGCGGAATCAGTTTCCTTTCTTAGGGATTGCTGCTGCTCCTCGAAAAGCCGTTTATCAAAAAGAATTTCGTAAAGCTTTAAAAGAGAGAATCATTGATTTTCATTTTGTTGAAATCTGTTTTTCAAAATCAGAAAGGGAATTTCATTATGCTGGCGTGGATTACTTACTGGCGGTTCAATCGATTCTTTTACCTGAAGACCTAATGAAAATTAAGAAATATATTATGATGAAGTCCTGGTGGGATACAGTGGATGGACTAGATGGAGTAGTAGGCTCTTTAGTACTATGCTATCCAGAACTAAAAGAAACAATGGTTGAATGGAGTTTAGAGGACAACATTTGGATACGCAGAGTAGCCATCGATCATCAACTGCTGTTTAAAGAAAAAACGGATACGAACTTATTAGCTAAAATTATTAAAAACAACTTGAACGATACAGAATTTTTCATTAACAAAGCGATTGGCTGGAGTTTGCGTGACTATAGTAAATCCAATCCAGAGTGGGTGACAAATTTTATTAATGAAAATAAATCTTTGATGGCTCCCTTGAGCATTCGTGAAGGTAGTAAATATATATAAGAGGAGAAAAGCCTATCTAACTATGAAATCCAACTGATTTATTTTTAAAATATTTTTCCACTTCTTAGTTGAATTTAGCTGGATGTGCTTCTATTATTTATGTAAGCGAGAAAGCCCTTAGTGCAAGTCACTAAAAATTAATTGATTCAGTCTAAACCACTGTGTAATTAAGTTCAGATACAAAGGAAGGTAAGAGTTTCAAAGAAGCCATTTTGGCGTCGGTTATCTTATTAGAAAAGCATTTTAATAAGACCTTAGCCATTTCAAAACAAGCCAACTTACCAAATAGTTTCATTTGTTGATTGCCCTCCTGTTATAACAAATTTTTCCTACGAAAGTAATTTGTACAGGTAACACTCATTTAACAGATTATCCATTGAAGGGATGGATATCACAACTCATTGAAAAATTCTCTTTAGTCTAATCGTGATATATATAATTTTTAAAATAAAGCGGGTGTGTTCAGTTTATGTACTTAAACAATTATGCCAAAATCATCGTGAATGTTGGAATTGCAGTCGAAAAAGGAGAGTTGGTAAAGATCAACTTTTCTCCTGAGCATTTGCCTTTAGTTCGCGAAATATCAAAAGAAGCCTACAAAAGTGGGGCACAATATGTCGCTCTTGATTTACGAGATTCTGAAATCAAAAAGAATCGGGCGCGCTATCTAGCAGACGAATTTTTAGAAACTTTCCCAAACTCCATTGTTGAGAATGAACTAAACTATGCAAAGTCTGGCTATTCAACCATCACAATAGTGGCTCCTAGTTTTTCAGATGGTGATTCGAATGAAATTGAAAGAGCTTCGATGATCAATAGAGCTAAGCTGATCGCAATGAGTCCTCGTCGCACCTATGGAATGGAAAACAATAACAAATGGGTAGTGGTGAATGCTCCCACAAAAGAATGGGCGCAACAAGTTTTTCCAGAACATCCTGAAAATGAAGCCATAGAACTGTTATGGAAATACATATACGAGACTACAAAATCGAACACATCTGATCCTGTAGCTGCTTGGGAACAACATGATGCAGCTTTGAAAAATAAAGCTGAGCAACTAAACAATTTCAGCTTTTTTGCAATCCGGTATATAAGCGACAAAACGAACTTAACTGTCTCATTAGTTAAAAATCATATTTGGTTGGGTGGGTCAGAACAAACTAGTGACGGGAAAACATTTATGTCTAATATTCCGGTTGAAGAAGTGTGGACTATGCCAAACAAGTATGAGGTAAATGGATACGTTGCGATTACGAAACCACTTATTTTAGCTGGGAAAACGATTGGGGATTTAAAGTTCTTTTTTGAAAACGGGAGAGTTGCAAGTATCGAACCAAAAGATCAAGTCGTTCTTGATTTACTCAATACTGATGAAGGGGCTGGAATGTTGGGCGAGGTTGCGCTTGTTTCGGCAAGCTCCGGTATTGCTCAAACGGGCATCACTTTTAAAAGTACTTTATTTGATGAAAATGCAGCTTGCCATATTGCTCTGGGACAAGCCTATCTGGATAATATTTCGGTAATTACTAATGAAGATCTGGATGAGTTAGGCATGAATAAGTCAGCGATTCATGAGGACGTTATGATTGGTGACAATTCGATGGATGTTTATGGATTATTAGATGATGAAGAAATCCTTATCATGAGAAATGGTGAATGGCAAATTTAATGATGGTATTTGTTGATGTGCAATGACTAGTAGAGCCGATTTTTACCCTCCAGGTTGTTTTAATCTAAGTATACAAATTGGCTCTACTTTATTGTACAAGTTAAGAGAGATTTATAAGTAGACAAGCTAGTCAAATTTTCCTTAAGTAAATGGATAAAGAAACTACACTAATTAGTTAAATTACTTGATACAACTAAATAAGCGATCCTGCAAGTCTGATTCCAAGATAAATATGTGTGGATCGCTTTTTTTGGTTCTACAACACTTAACGTTGCCAAGTAAAAAATAAATTTCTGTTTAATCTAAAACTATTTAGAATTCATTCCTAGAAATTTTTGGAGAAATATGGGGTTGTTTATAGCCTTAAGACATGGTTTTTGGCTCAAGGCGATCCCATGTTTCCGTAAGCAACATCAAAAGGGGAAGTTCTATGAACATGTCAATAATCAGTATATTGATATCGGAGAGTATCATAAAATTATAGATAATGTATATGCATTGAAAAGTGAATAAAAAGATGTATACATTACCTTGCAAGAGGATGATAGTTTCTACTTTCAATCTGAACTTAGTGTAGAAGAAACTATGCACCACATGATTTCTATGTCTAAGGTTCCAACATTCTATCCTGATCACGAGGGTTAAGAATAGATTCATTTTATATTATCTATTGTGTTATGATTACGTTAACATCTTTTGAAATAAGATGATAATTAGTAAATCTGAATAATTTTTTCCATTTAGGTTTTAAAGAAAAGGAGAGGATAATGTTTTTTCTTTTTTATTTATTGCAGGAGCAGTGACAATACCAATTTTGGGAATCGGTTTTTGCCTCAATCTCGTTTCTATCATAGAAAAAATTAGATATAGACGAAATTGTGTAATAAATAAAGTTTGGTTTACTTTCTCATTTGTCATTATAATTACTGCCATTACATATGTTGCTGCAGCTAGTTAATTCGAGTGAAAGTTTAACATTATAGTGTGCAATAGCAAATAGTAGATTTGTTTTCGTTGTTCATTTAAATTTATATGTAGAAGAGAGGCGAGAAAAAATGAAAAAAAGTTATTTGTTAATTGGTTCAGTAGGATTTATTTTATTGAGTTACTTAGGAAGCTTATTACTGAATTATTCTTTTTATGAAGTAACAAAATGGATCGCTACAGCTTTAACTATTGGAGCAATCATTTTATCTGGTGCTTTGGCAAGTGGGGATCGAATGAGGTCTAATTACGCAACCAACCAAGAGAGAACAAAAAGGAATATTTTTACAGGGTGGAATTTATTAGTAGTGGCCATTCCATTTTATTTAGTAATGATGTACATTGAATTGTTTTAAGATACAAGTATCAAAAAAAGGTATAACATTTTTTTATAATGTGAGGAGTGGTAATTTGATAGATAAAATGAAACCATTTATAAAGAGTTACATTCACCTAGTGTTAATTTGTTATGCCTATGATATTTTATTCGGCTCTCTAAATCTTTCTTCCATGATTTGGCTTGCATTAGTTTCCTTGCCAGTAGCTGCTATCATGGTTTTTACAGGATTAGATACCAAATTGGAAAGTTATTTACCTTAACATTTCTTCTTAAGAAAATAGAATACAATAAAAATGACTGTAAGTTGGCTTGTTATAGTAAACTTACAGTCATTTTTATTGTACCTTAGTTCTTTTTCATTTTTATGCGGTAAGAAAGGCACTCATTTAAAGTGGTTATCTCTTGATACACGCCTGTTTCAAAATTCATTGCCCCTCCTGGATAGTAAGCTGAAATTTGAAAACCTGCTTTTTGGCATAATGCATGAATTTGATCAGGAGAGTAGCAGGCTAGAGATTGCGTGTAAGTTTGTTCTGGATGAGCAGTAGACCACCAAGTGTCTGTCATACGTTGCTTCGATTGATCATAGCCATACTTTCGCTTAGTATTTTGGCCGCTTAATGGATACATTTCGACACCATTAATTTTCTCCCAATACAGAGGTTGGTAAATATCGATTAAAGCACAGCCGTCTTCATTCATCCAGTCATTGATCCGCTGAAGCAGATAGAGTTGTTCATCATCTGTTCCTACACCAAATCCATCAAGATACAAGACAGTATCAAACTGTTTAGGTAGATCTACCTTGTAAAAATCAGCACACATGACTTCAATATTTTTATGTGCATGAGAAGCCGCATATTGACTAATTTCTTCTACCAATTCAATAGTGGTCACTTTTTTACCTAAACGGGCCATTTCATTTGCTACTTCGCCACGGCCAGCACCTAATTCTAAGACTGTGTTAAAAGACCGCCCAAATTGTTCGTGAATCAGAGAAGCAACTTCTTTGAAATAAGCATCTTCTGGTTGATTATTTTCTGAATGAATCATTTCAAATTGCTCTTTATAAAATTTATTTTCCCAATTAGATTGCATATTTTTCCTCCTTGCTATTCTTTTGAATTACAAAGAGTTCTTCAAGTTTCTGATACCCATAATAGAGCACCTCCTAATTCCTGATAGTCTTATTGTAACCTAAACTAAATGAAATGTTATTTAAAAAATAATAATAGTTGATTTCGGTATAAATGTAATGTATATTTTCCGTATAAGGAATTTATAAATTACCTTTAGAGGTGAAAAAATGAAAAACCAGGTTCGAGAAATTCGTAAAGAACAGCGTATATCACAAAAAGAACTAGCTGAGAAAGCTTTTGTGACAAGACAAACGTTGAGTTTAATTGAAAAAGGGGAATACAATCCTACTTTAAAGCTGTGTTTAGCTATTTGTTATGTATTAAATAAAAAACTAGATGAAGTCTTTTGGATAGAGGAGAGTGAATTAACCGATGAAAAAATTTGATGATGAACGGGTGGAAAGAAATACGATCCAGGCTTTAGCAAATGGAGCGGTAGTGGTACTGTTATTGATACTTTGTAAGTTTGTTTACCTTTTTGCAACAAACACGGATTCTCTTGCAAATTTAGGTTGGGATATTATATTGGTTTCAGCTTTAGCGGTAACAGTTTTTTTCAGTTTGTATCGCAGTAAAACATACAGTTTCCCAAAATCTCTTTTAGGCAAAACTTTATCGACAGGTCTATCTAAATCAGCAAAAAAAGAACGTCTTTATAAAGCCTATATCCCAGAAAGCATTATTTTTACGTTAGGGTTTGCAGTGGGGAGTTATTTCTTTGAAGGTTGGAGTCATTGGTCTGGTGAATTGGTGATTTCGATCATTGTATTCTTCTTATTAGTAGGAACTTCTTATCTATGGGGCGAGCACAAAATTAAGCGTTACAATCAAGAAATTGAAGATTAAGAGAAAAGAGGCTAGTCCTTTGTCACAAGCCTCTGATGTATGACTTTATAGAATATTATTTGCCTAAGCATTCTTATATTAAATAAAATTATGATAACTCACTTTATAAATATTGATTAATAACGCGAACTTATACGACATATTTCATTTAGCAACTAATGGTTGCTACGATGTAAACCATTGCGTTCTATTACTCCCAATAGTTTACGTAGATAATAATATTATCAAATCAGGGAGAATAGCTGGTATAAAAAATAATTGGTTTACTATATACTTTAAGAGAAAAAAATTTGTATTCAATAGTAAAGAAAAGTTTTTTACTTTGATAGGAACCAAATGATATTCCTCACTGAAAGGAGGTGAAAACGAAGTGTTAACCGCTATCTTAGAAGACCCTCTGTACTTACAATTTGCTTTTGCTGGCTGCATAGCATTAGCTATTTTGACATTGCCGCTAAAAGATATTATCAGTGTCGGTTTTTATGATATCAGTGATTTTTTTGTCACGGGTATGATTGCTTTTTTCATCACATATGGGGTTTTAGTGACCAATCGTGCAACTATATCTATTTGGCTTTTTGCGGGCATCTTTTTTGCCATTATGATTGTTATTATGCTTATGAATATTCTTGTTATACTGCCTTTTAAGAGCCGTGCAGAAAATACGAGCATCACTTCAATTCACGAATTAGAGGGCAAAGAAGCGAAAGTTTCCATTCCAATTACACTCAATGGAACAGGAGAAGTCATCGTCTCTACTGGTTTTAAAAGAGTCAATAAAATGGCTAAAATCTATGACAATGCTGACGGCATAACCGACATTCCAAAAAATGAAAATGTTTTAATTATGGACGTCAGAGACAACATTCTTTATGTACTTCCCTATACAAACAGCATTAAAGCCATTGGCAAACCAAAGCCGACATGGAATGAGAAACAACAAAAATAACCTCACTATCAAAAACAGATACGAGAAAGTAGGAATTTACACATGGATTCAACATTATTTGTAACCGTTGGCGCAGTCGTCATCGCAGTCGTTTTATTAGTAGCATTGGTCAGTCGTTACCGTACAGCTTCTCCAGCGGAAGCCTTAATTATCAGTGGTACGGCATTAGGCAGCAAGAACGTGTATGTTGACCCAAATACGGGCAATAAAATGAAAATCGTTAGTGGAGGCGGAACATTCGTCTGGCCGATTATTCAATCCGTTCATAAGTTGTCATTACTGTCGTCTAAATTAGACGTTCGTACACCCGAAGTGTATACCGAAGAAGGTGTTCCAGTGGCAGTTGACGGAACCGTTATTATTAAAATCGGATCCACATCAGAAGATATTGCAACTGCTGCGGAACAATATCTGGGTAAATCAACCGTGCAATTAGAAAGCGAAGCAAGAGAAGTCTTAGAAGGACATTTACGCTCGATTTTAGGACGCATGACTGTGGAAGATATTTATCAAAACCGTGATAAATTCAACCAAAATGTCCAAGATGAAGCCTCTGGCGATTTAGCTAAAATGGGATTAGTTATCTTATCATTTACGGTAAAAGAAGTAACGGACAAAAACGGTTACCTAGACTCATTAGGTCAAGGACGTATTGCCGAAGTTAAACGAGATGCAGATATCAAAACAGCAAATGCTGATAAAGAAACGCGTATTCAACGTGCATTAGCTGAACAATTGTCTCAGGAAGCTGAATTGCAACGCCAAACAGAGATTGCACAAGCTGAAAAAGTAAAAAGTCTGCGCATATCTGAGTATGGAAGAGAACAAAATATCGCTAAAGCCGAAGCTGAAAGTGCATATGACTTAAAGAAAGCCGAATTAAAGAAACAAGTTATCATCGAAGAAGGTAATGCTCAAATTATTGAACGTGAAAAACAAATCGAATTGCAAGAAAAAGAAACCATTAAACAAGAACGCGAATACGATGCAACTGTCCGTAAGAAAGCTGATGCTGAACGTTACTCTGTTGAGCAACGTGCGGAAGCCGACAAAAACAGAGCCATCGCTGAATCTGAAGCGAGAGCCAAAGAAATAGAATTAAACGGTATGGCTCAAGCCGAAAGTATTCGTTTAATCGGTAAAGCTGAAGCTGATAGCAAGACAGCATGGGCCGAAGCCCTGAAACAATATGGTGATGAAGCCATTGCAACCTTACTGATTGAAGCTTATCCTGCAATTGTTCGCGCTGCTGCTGAACCAATGAGCAACATTGACAAGATCACAGTGGTAGACAGCGGAAACGGAAATGGTGCATCAGCTATTACCAAAATAGCCTTAAACACATTGGCTGCTTCTCAAGAAGCCTTTAAAGACGCAACAGGCTTAGATATCAACAATTTGATCAGCTCATTTGCTGGAACAAAGAATGTGGGTCGTCAAATCAACAATCTAAACGACACATTAAGTCAAACAACCATTGTAGCTGAAGAACCAATTATCACAGACGATTCAAAATAATAATTTAAACTCCTGCATTAGTCCGTGTCCAAGATATTTCGCGGTTCAGTAGCTTTTAAAAAGCGAGGTTGCATATTTATTGAACGCTTTTATCAGAATGAATCGTAGCATCTTTATGCGGTGTACTTAAATACTTGTAGCTGGAAAAGTGGTTGCACCCAAATACAAAATTAATTGTGTATATTAAGAGGAGATTATGCTTAATAATTATAAAGAATTTTCCAAAAAACAACCTTATGCCCATGTCATACTATTAATGGTATTGACTAGTTTTATTGGTATTTCAATAGAATATATAGTAAATAAAAATTTTATTGGCGGAGGATTATATACCGCTATAGCACTTACTTTGATTGAACTTTTTAGAGTCCGTAGAAGAACGAAAGAAGAAAATTAATTTTTTAGTTATTATTTAAAGGTTTGATAGAAATAATTTAGAATAATTCAAATAGCTCCGCCACTTTTATTGTGGCGGAGCTATTTAGATTGCTTATCTGGAAGTATGAGGCTAAAAGGTGCTTTTTTATTTTTTATGATTCTTGTGCCGATTTCTTTTTAAAAAAATCATATACAATTAGACCTATTCCAATGATTAGACTTAAGAAAAACCAAGAGCTGATTAAGGTAATAATGAAGAGTGGTATCCCAACTGCTGTATCTTGACTCATTTCTTGGAAAAGGCTAACTGCATTTTTGTGGTCAAAAATCAAATTTTTTAGAACATTAAAGCCCATAAATAAGAGCGCATAAAGAGATCCTTCTTTGATACGGCTAAGTTTTGAGTGTTTCATGTTTTGTGGCTCCCTACCTAAATTGATAAACTAACTAATTGAAGTAATTTTTATAAAACAATGAAAGTGTATATTTAATATAACATAGTTGGGCAGAAAGTGACTGTAAAATTGGGAATTGAACAACGTAATTTAAATAGGAGTGAATAAATTTAGATTGTATACTCCAATGTTTTCGTATGTTATAATTAACTAAATGTAAAATATAGTTGTCATTAAGAGGAGTAAGAATATGGCGAAAAATATTCGATTAAAGGTAGCGCGTACGCAAATGGATTTGTCACAACAGCAGTTAGCGGATGCTGTTGACGTAACTAGGCAAACGATCAGTGCTATTGAAAGAGGAGACTATAACCCTACAATAAATCTTTGTATTAAGATTTGTAAAGTACTTGGAGTAACATTAAATGACTTATTTTGGGAGGAATAGAGATGAAAAAATATGATGAATATCAAAAGTTGATGAGGTATAAATATGGATATTATTCGTTTAATTTATTAGTGGGATTACTTGTCTTAAATACTTTACTAGGTATAATATTTGACGCTCAATGGGGTGAAACAAAAGAGGTTGAGATGTTATTTATACTATTTTTAGTAATGCTGTTTTTTGTTATTCTAAGTGTTTATCACAACGCATATTTTAGAAAAAATGACAATGTTAAAGGTTACATATGGTTATTTTTAGTAACAGGAATCATTAATCTGCATTCCTCTTTTCAAGTAAGGGCTTTAGATTTTAGTAATACACTTGTGGAAGGTAAAGTGAGCTCTGATTTCATCTATACATTTGGTGGGCTGATATGGTTAGCTATTCCCATCACATATTTTGTACGAAATGCAGTGGATAAAAGAAGAGAAAGAAAAAATGAATTCTAAAATAGAATAGTAAAAAATCGCCTAAAGTAGAAAGCACTTTAGGCGATTTCTTTTTAAAACGCAGGTAAGAACGGTGAAACGGAAGTAAACAACATAAGAAAAATGTTTATTCCCAATAAATAATTCCTAACCAAATTAAAATTCTAAGAACTCTTTGTGTTTTTTCATTCATTTAGTCATCAATTTCCACTTCCGCAAGTTATTTACTCTACTTAATTATACACCCAAAGTTTTAAACATCTTATCTTCGTTGACTTACTCTTTCAAACTATGGTCCATCTTTGACCAGATCCAAGACTCGCTGAGCAGAGTAATAATTTCCAAAATCAGTTCCATTACCAACATAGTAGGACCTCCTGTAAGCGTAATTTATTTTATTTCTTAATTGGCCTAGGTTATAATGGATATGTAAGCGTTATAATTATATTAATTTTAAAATCTATTATCACAAAAATTTAAAAAGCCAGTAGATTGGAGACCCGACAATGAAAAAGCTGCTAAAGCAACTTTGGAATCATATGACCAAACTCAGCACAGTCATCTGGAGTTTTCTTTATTCTATTTTAACTTATTTTACTAGTCCGCCTAGCACTAAATATTTGAGTTTTGTCTTCTTAACTCTATCAGTAATTTTTCTTATTGGTTTAATACGTAAGCGAAATACGAAAGAAAAGGCCTAACTACAACAAAATGAAATATTGAATAAATTTAATTATTAAGGAAAAAACGATAAGGAACTAAATGAAATCAGGTGAGAACTCTTGAACAGAAGAAAGAAGCCTATCGTTATTACTGTAGCTTCAATCTCAGGTGGCGGAAAGACTACGTTAACAACTAATCTAGAAAAAAATTTAGATTCCTCTAAGTCTCTATTCTTTGATAATTATGACTTTAAAGGTCCGATAGATTACATAGAATGGATAAAAAATGGATTCAAATCCTAATATATGGGATTTGAATCCATTTATTAATGATTTAGAAGCATTGCTGGAGAAACCATTAAACTATATTATTTTAAATTTCCCCTTTGCTTATTTACATATCAAAACTAGTAAATATATTGATTTGACAGTTTATATTGACACACCTTTAGATATTGCATTACTTCGAAAAATAAAAAGAGATTTTAAGAATAGTACAGTTGAAGAAATAATATCAGATTTAGATCACTATCAGGAGATAGCAAGACTTGGATACCTAAATATGTTAAGAACAATTAAACCTAATTCTGACTTGATTGTTGATGGAACGTTACCGATTTCTAAAATTACTGAAATTATCATTCAAACTATCAGAGAAATAGAATAAAATAAATTTCAATAAAATGAACTACTGAGAAAGCATTGTAGGGATTACAATAATTTGAATTTATGAATAATTAGCAATACTGATCATATTAAAAAAAGTGAGGTATTACATTTGGAATGTTTAGGTTGTGATTTAGCAAATAAGAACGAAACTGTATATGTGGTATTTGAAGATGAATTTGTTTGCTGTATTTTGGATCATGCTCCATATAATGAAGGACATGTGTTGATTTTACCTAAGGAACATGTACGATATTTTGATGAACTGGATGAGAATACGGCAAAATCTTTAACTAAAGCAGCAGCAATTATATCTAAATCAATAAAAAAATTGTACGTGCCTAACGGGATCACTGTATGCCAAAATGGTTGTTATTTTAATGAATTAACTCATTTTCACATGCATCTCATTCCACGATATAAAGGTCAGAATTTCGCAGACTTTTATTTAGAAGGTAATACAAATTATATTGAAGATAAGTCTAATTTAGAAGAAACAAAAAGAAAATTTGTCAATAGTATAAAAGATTTAAATTATGGAGGATAAAGCATTGCCGGATAAAAAGTGGAGCAAAGTAAAAAAGAAAATAGAAGGTTTCATTTGTGATTCTTTAAAAGACAGAGTCCAGTTTACGGTAACCAATTATCGATGGGCTCAAGATGAAACGGGGAGAGCTTTTATTACTGTCGATAAAAAAGAAGTATTCAATATGTGCACTCTGAGAGCAAACAATGCACTATATAATAAAGAACAAGAAATAATGGCCCAGCAAAATATTAATTATGATGTCTATAATGGACAATAAAATGTTGATATTCAAACACAAGCTCATGAAATGATTATGGCTAATGGTATTTTTGCCCAATATGATTTTTTTGATGTCGTTGAAGAATATTTGAATTTACCAATAGAAAAAGCATTAACTTCAGATAACATACTGATAAAAATCCTTTCTATAATCGATAGGCGAGTGGGAAAGAGAACTTTAAAGAAAATGAGCGAATCTGTTAAGCAAGAAAAGGATATCGTCCATTATTTTTATTATTTGCGCTGCGCAGCAGAGGAAATTACATAAAAGATCATCGATCATCGTTTTGTAAACAAGACTATGGTCTTTTTAATTAAAAAATAACAACAAGCATTTTTATTCTATAGTATAATTAAAATAAACTTATGTAATTCTAATATAATTGCAAAGAAGGAAGGCGATTAAGTGGACCACGAAGAAAATTATCATCAACATTTTGGAATTTATGGAGTTAACTTGAACGAAGGGAAACTGCTCTGTATTGAAAAAAATGCTGGGCCTTATCAGAATCGTTATGATCTGCCCGGGGGTAGTCAAGAGGGTGGAGAAGGCTTAACTGAGACATTGTGATAAAGGAAGATTAATTTTTAAAGGGAATTATGTGAGAAATAAAACTATTAATATAAGAATGAGGATGTCTATGAAAAAAACGACTTTTTATGGTTTATTTATTTTTGTTCCAGCGATTTTGATGATCGGCTACCGATATTTTTTAAATGCAACAGATCAAGCTTTTTTACGAGGTGAGTTTGTTTCAGAAACCTGGGCTCAGGTGCTTTATATATTGCTGCCGACTTTCATGATCATGCTATTGGTATCTATGGCTTTATATTCAACAAAGTTTATGAAGGAAATGAATTTTCGTTTGATTGCTATCGTTTGTTTTGCAGTCTATTTGGCATTGTCTGTCTCTCAGCTATTTTCAACCGTTCTTATAGAACATGTTCCTAGGATAACTTATCTATTACAAGATTTCCCTAAATATGCAGGGTTTTATGGTGGGATACTCGTATACTCTATATTTCACAAAAAATAAGACTGACTAGAGGCGCTTAATTTATTTTCAGCAGTTCAATACTTATATGGGGGGATTAATTTGACAAAAGAAGTAACGTATTTTGAAGTATGGAATGAAGAAGATTTACTAGAAGGATTTCAACGTAAAGAGGAATACATATTGATTCAAGGTGAATACAATCATGAAGTGAAAAAATTAGTAGGGACTAAGTTATCTGATGAGGAATTACTGGGAGTTGAACTAGGTTCTTCAGGACTGGTCTATGTATTTTCAGAATTAGTTTATAAAGTGTTGAATGTGTTCAGCGATGAACCCAAAACAAAGAAAAAACTAGAAGATGCTATAAGGCAGTACAATGTAAAACTAGATGAAGAAAAAAGAATCATTCTGTATTTGAGACAGTTCGACTATTAATAAACGACATATAAATTTTATAAATAGGGTGATACAGTTATGGATAATAGTGCTTTTCCTGTACTTGAGACACAAAGGTTGATTTTACGAAAAATTACCAATGATGATGCAAGTAGTATTTTCACATATTTGTCTGATGAAGAAGTCATGCAATATTATGGACTCGCTCCTTTCAGTTCAATACAAGATGCTTTAGATGAAATTGCCTGGTATCAATCTATTAAAGAGAACAAAACAGGGATTAGATGGGGGATCACTTTAAAAGATTCTGGAGTGGTTATAGGAAGCTGCGGCTTTCATAACACAGTTGCTCAACATTTTCGTACTGAAATTGGATTTGAATTGAGCAGAGATTACTGGAAAAAAAGAATAGCTGCTGAAGCAATTGCAGCGATTATTGACTATGGATTTGAACAAATGAATTTCCAACGGATAGAAGCCTTGATTGAACCGCCTAATTTAGCTTCTCAAAAAGTCGTTGAAAAATTAGGTTTTATCCGAGAAGGCTTATTAAGAAGTTATGAGTTCACTAATGGTAAATTTGATGATTTATATATGTATTCTCTATTGAAACAAGATCGTCAAAAAATAAGTTAAATCTAAATTGAGGAGTAACTTAATATGGATTAACAAAGCGAATTTTTAATGATGTATAAGTAGATAAGGAGTTTTTTAGTGGATGTAGGTTTATCAATCTTTTGTTTTCTTATGATTATTACAGTTATCATAAAAAAAAACAAAAAAATGAAAAGTAAGATTGAAATAAACAAGTTTTTTTCTTTTGGACACACTAAGTTCTATAGAATTGTGTATCGATAACCTTGGTTAATCAAGGTTATTGATATTTTTTTTGATTACTTTTAATAAAAAGTGTATTGACTTTAAATCAGAAGTACCTTATATTTAATTAAAGACAAAAAGACTCTGTAATTAAAAGGAAGAGCAATATGAAATACTCAAAAGCTACAAACTATGCTTTACATTCTATGGTTCATTTAGCAATGGAATCTACCCATGGAGCAGTAAGGGTAGAAGACCTAGCAAAACGTCAAAAACTATCACCCACTTATTTGTCAAAAATACTGACAAAATTATCAAAATCTGGTTTGATTACATCAACTCCTGGAGTAAAAGGCGGATATCGTTTATTACGCTCGCCGGAAGAATGTACATTTCTTGATATCATTCAAGCGATAGAAGGATATGAATCATTACTGAACTGTACGATGTCTCATGATGGTAAGTGGAATAGAGAGTGCTTGATTGAACGTGCAGTAGCAGATGCAGAAGATAAGTTGAAAGATGAACTTGCACGTAAGACAATTGCTGATATATTGAATCAAAGACAAGAAAAAAATTAGTGGTTAGCTAATTTTTATTTTAATTATAGATATTAAAGGTCTTTAATAGAGTTTATAGGAGGAGAAAAGATGATTGATGTTGTGATAATCGGTGGAGGTCCAGCAGGTATGAGTGCCGCTTTAGTAGGCGGAAGAGGGCGAAAACAAGTGCTTCTTATTGATGAAGAAAAGCCGAGAAATGCTGTGACGCATGAAACTCATGGATTCTTAACAAGAGACGGTATTAAGCCAGAAGTTTTCAGAGAAAAAGGTAGAAGAGATTTACTTAAATATCCAACCATTTCTATCAAAAGGGGCAAAATTCTATCCATTGAAAAAACAATGGAAGATTCTTTTGAATTAACTACCCAGTCAAGGGAAACAATCCACACTAAAAATATCGTTTTAGCTACAGGAGTGAAAGAAACCCTTCCAGATGTTAAAGGAATTGAAAACTATTATGGGAACAGTATTTTCTCTTGTCCTTTCTGTGACGGATGGGAAATGAAAGACAGACCTCTGGTACTCATAGCAGAATCAATTCAGGCTTTACATGTTGCTAAATTATTGAAAAATTGGACAGATGATCTGATTGTGGCAACTAACGGAAATACAGTTTTTGATGCTGATCAGAAGAAATTTCTGAAAATAAATAATATTCGCCTGATAGAAGAAAGGATCATTGAACTAAAAGGTGCTGAAGGAGAACTTCAAGGCGTGGTCTTCGAAAGCGGAGAAGAAATCAAAAGATCAGGTGGTTTCTGTACTACAGTATTGGATAATAAACTTCCATTCATTGAGCAATTAGGCTTAGAAGTCAACGAAGCAGGATTTGTTATTACGGATATTATGGGACACACAAACATAAAAGGTATTTATGCCGCAGGGGAAATAACAGGACTCTCTCAATTGATTGTTTCTGCCAGTCAAGGTCATATGGCAGGTGCAGGTATTATAGTCGACTCCTGTGAGGCAGCATTTCAAGGAATATAACATGATTCAAACAAAAAGAACGGAGTGAAAGTAATGGGACATATACATCAATTTAATCAATTGGCAGCAAAATATGATACAACAAAAAATAAGGATATGGCAAAACGTTCTACTGATGCTATACGCAGTTTGTTAGACAAAAACCATACTAAGACAGCTATCGATTTAGGTTGCGGTACAGGGAATGTAGGGCTAGATTTATTGGAAGAGTTTGAATCTATGTTGTTTGTAGATGCATCTCCGGAAATGATTGAACAGGTCGAGAAGAAATTAGCTAATATGGATACCAAAAAAGCATCAGTACTTTGTCTCGATATTGAAAAAGACGTTCAACTGCCCTATAAGGCGGATACCATCATACTCTCGCTCGTATTACATCATATTTCAGACAGTCATAAACTACTCTCTAAACTTTATGATGCCTTAAATGAAGATGGACAATTGCTGATTATTGAAATGGAGAAACAAGAAGAAATTTCAAGCGGTCATCAACATGGAATCGATAGATCAGTATTAGCTGCTGCTTTAACAGAAATAGGCTATCAGCATATCCAGTCAGATATTTTCTATGATGCAAAAAAAGAGAAAGATGAACAAGGAGTATCAAGATTTATTCTCAGTGCTAGAAAAAAATAATATAGAATCAAACATTGAATTGAATAATATAAAAAAGGTTTCCTAAAAGTATTGATTCTTTTAGGGAACCTTTTTTTGTTAATACAATTTTAAAAAGTAATCGGTCTAAAATAAAAGTATTAAGCTATAGATGTAATCAGAAAGGAATGCACTATTTAAGTGTTAAAATTTAACTGCATTCAGATTGGTCAGGAACTCTCTCACTGACCAAATCTTTTATTTACTCAGCTCTGTATGGGGGGTGAGAATGGGTTATGAACTATATCCATTCTCTTTGTCGGTAGATATGGTAGTTGAGAGTCATTTTACTACCATATCTACCTGGCGTGGAATGGGATATGTCAGGTGACACCTTTGTTAAGTTTGCATAATGCTAATATTGTTAGACATTACTTTTTATTCACTATGAGAATGCAGGAACTATCAGTTGAAACAAAAGAATAATAAAAAAAGAGTCATGTTTTCTACTGTTGATAGTGGAAAACATGACATCTTTATTGTTAACGCTTGTTTTCTTTAAAAGACATCACTATAGCAATAAACACCTAATAAGAATAAAATGATAGCATTCAAGTAAAATGAAGCCTTGAATTCTAAAGAAGAAGTTGCTTCCAAACCATAAAGATAAATGTGCATCCAAAAAGTACTACAAATAGCGATTACACCACTTAAAAATTTCATCTGCCGCCTCCTTAGTGAAATGTTATTACATTTTTTTATACCTTATGTTATTAATGAAAAATAAAGTTTTAAAAAAGTAATCTATACTGTGACAAGTCTTTTTATGTACAAACCTAATGATAGAATGCGTATCAATAGTTTTTTCATGATTATCTTGTTATCCTTATTAATGTAATCATAAAAAAGGGAGATGACTTTTGATGGAAAATTCACATTTAACAGATCCACGTAAGAAATATTACGCAGAGAAGTTTCCGGAACAAGAACAAAACACTCCGGCATTACAAAGCAAAATGGAACCTAAACCTGATTGCGGTGAAGAATCGTATAAAGGGTATGACCGTCTTAAGGGACGCAATGCTTTAATTACTGGTGGCGATTCAGGTATGGGACGAGCTGCTGCGATTGCATATGCACGTGAAGGCGCTAATGTAGCCATTCAATTTTTTCCAGGTGAAGAAGAGGACGCTAATGAAGTAAAAGAATTGATTGAAAAAGAAGGTAAAAAAGCATTATTGCTGCCTTATGATTTGCGTGAAGATGGAGCAGCGACAGAAATCGTTGAAAAAACACTTGAAGCGTTCGGAGCGTTAGACATATTAGTATTAAATGCTGCGCAACAAATTGCACAACCATCTCTAAGCGACTTAACAATGAAACAAGTCCACGATACATTCAAAGTAAATATTATCAGTATGTTTGAAACGGTGAAAGCTGCAGAAGATCATTTGAAACCAGGCAGCGCGATCATAACGACCACATCAGTACAGTCTTTTAATCCAAGTGAGCCATTAATGGATTATGCTGCTACAAAAGGAGCGATAAGCAACTTTACGGTTTCGTTATCTTCCTACTTTGCTTCTAAAGGCGTACGCGTCAATGGTGTAGCACCAGGCCCAATCTGGACACCACTTCAGTTAGATAATGGTAAACTTGAGGGTCAGATTCCTGAATTTGGTCAAAATAGTCCACTTGGACGTGCTGGACAGCCAGTGGAACTTGCACCAGTTTATGTATTGTTAGCTTCGGGTGAAGGAAGTTACATCACTGGTCAGATTTATGGTGTCACAGGTGGACAGCCGATCGATCTATAAAAATAAAATACTTTTTAAAAGCCTGAAACGTTAAAGTTTCAGGCTTTTTCGCTGACAAAAAATAATTTGTAGTCTTTTAAGTATAGGTTGAAAAACTAAGTGTCTTTTTTTACATATAACTATAGAAAAAAGGGGCAAGTAAGTTTAAAATAAGGGTAATACATTACGGTGCTTATTTATTAATAGGTTTTGTTTTTCATTTTAGAAATAGCTTGGTGACAGAAGATACATGGAGGTCTCAAAAATGACTATAAAAACCACCATTCAAACAGTATTAAATTTCTTTGCGCTGAACATTATTTTCAATCCTATTGCAAATGCATTCATTCCAATTAACGGAGTAGGTGTTTTGCTAAGTTTCTTTTACTGGGGAGTATTAGTCCTTTCGGCCTATGCAGTTACGCTTTTCTTGAGCAGACGAACATAATTATTTCTACCAAAAACAGTGGGAATATTATCAAAAATAATGTGTATTTGCTTTAACAACAATTCTTTTACATAACTTTTTAAGCAAAAACTACTGAACTGAGATGAGGATTTTAGTGAAAAAGAAGATAGCAAGTTTTATATTGCGTGTATTGTTATTGGTGTTTTTTTATTTTTTAGCTTATGAGTTTTGGTTGGATAGATCTGTTGCAGATACTATTCACGTTATTGTAACTTCTATACTAGCTGTAATAATCGTGAGAGCTTGGGAATTTTTCAAAAAAAGGCGTGCCATTTCTAATAAAACTAAAAAAGAGGAGGAGGGCTAAGTCTGAATGAAGTCTACTAAACGATACGTTAGTTTACGAATAGCAGTAGTTGTTGCGGTTTTCATATTAGTTGTCCTTTATTTTATGAACAAAATATCTTTTGGCACTTGGCAAGTTTTAGTCTATCTATTATTAGCAGGTAATTTTGCTTTGATTGCCTTACGATATCGTGATAGTTCTGTTCAAGGAGCTAAATTAGCTGTTGGATTCAATAGTTTACTGTCACTTTTTCTATTAGGATTTGCTTTCTACTGGGCTGTTTTTGTTCTCTAGAACGATTTTAAAAACACTATGCTTACTTTAAGTGCATCTTTAGTGATATACTCGAACAGAAAGTAAAACATAGGAGGCTATAAACAGCATGAATAAAAAGTACGAAAAATTATTTGAGCCATTTACATTTGCTTCAGGGGCAACGATTGATAATCGTATCATCTTACCACCCATGACCACAAACTCAGCTTTTGAGAATGGTATGGTTACAACAGATGAACACACTTACTACAAACGCAGATCAGCTGGTTTGGGAGTTGTCATTACTTCTTGTGCTCAAGTTAGAGAAGATGGCAAATTCGCCGGCTCGTTGAGTGCTGCATCAGATAACCGTGTTGAAAGTTTATCAAAACTGGCTAAAACGATTCAAAGCACAGGAACAAAAGCAATTTTACAGATTTTTCATGTAGGGAGAATGGGTTCTAGTTCTTCTCTTAGAGGTACGCAACCGGTAAGTGCTAGTGCTGTTCCAGCTCTGCGCGATGAAGCAGAAATTCCGCGTGAACTGCCTGATCATGAAGTACGTGAGATGATAGAAGCATTTGGAGAAGCAACGAGAAGAGCCATTCAAGCTGGCTTCGATGGTGTTGAGATTCATGGAGCGAATACTTATTTGATTCAACAATTCTTCTCTCCGCATTCTAATCGCAGAGACGACTACTGGGGCGGTACGCTTGAAGAAAGAATGAATTTTCCATTGGCTGTGGTCAAATCGGTTAAAGATGCGATTGATGAATACTCAGACAAGCCATTCATTTTTGGTTACCGAATTTCTCCAGAAGAAATGGAAGAGCCAGGAATCACTCTTGATGACACGCTCGCTTTAATGGAACGATTAAAAACAACAGGGCTTGATTACATTCATGTTTCTTTAGGCAGTGTTGCACAAACATCTCTTCGGGATAAAGAGAACAACACACCTGTGATCGACATCATCACTGAGAAATTTGGCACTGAAATTCCTATTATGGGTGTAGGACAAGTAATCACACCGGATGACGCACTTAAAGCGATGGAAGATCATGATCTTCCGTTGGTAGCGATTGGCAGAGAATTGATTGTGGAACCCGACTGGATCGAAAAAGTGAAAACTGGAAAAGAAGGTACGATCCGCACTGAGATTCGTCCAGAAGACAGAGAAGACTTAGCTTTGCCGGATGCTATGTGGGAATATGTTGAATCTAGACCAGGCTGGCTGCCGATCGTAAAATAACTCAATAAAATAATCACAGCTTGCCTAGATATCATTCTATGCAAGCTGTTGTTTTGACAAATAAATGCTGCTTAGTTAGGTATTTTCAATGAAAAACTGCTATACTAATAAAGAACGAAAGTATGAATGAGGAGTAATTACATGTTATCATTTGAAGAAAAAAAGGCTATCTTTGATAGCTACCCAGAACTAACAGCAGCATCTGTTTCAATGAATCGCTTGAATTATCATTTTGAAGAAAGTGCTGTCGCAAAAACGATGGTCGTGCGTTTTTTGCATCCAAATGGAAATGCATTAATTTATGGAGGATATCTGCCTAAAGAAGAGACTGCCAAAGAAGGCTACATTTCTGTATTAGAAGCTTCTGAAGATGAGATCAGAGACTTAGTAGATAAAGCTCTTGCTTATTTAAGAAAAACAGAAAACGGCTATGAAGTTGGATACCAAGAACTTTGGACGGACCAATATGGAGAAAAATTATACTTGCAGTATGACCATCCAATGTGGGCTATATTAGTTGAAAATGGACAAATCGAAGGGATCTTCAAAACTAAAGAAGCCGCTGAAGGTTACTTGATGGATGAAGGGTTCTTAGAGGATTAATCAAAGAAATGTACGTGGAGGAAAGTAGTTTATATGGATGAAAAAAATTTGTCGTTGCGTTTAGAACGCGTAGCGAATTACGTCAAAAAAAATGATCGCTTAGCAGATATTGGTTCAGATCATGCTTATTTGCCAAGTGCTTTAGTGTTGAATCAGACGATCAAGTATGCAATTGCCGGGGAAGTAGTGGATGGCCCTTATCAATCTGCCAAATCACACGTAGCTGAATTAGGCTTTGAAAAACAAATCGATGTTCGTTTTGGAGATGGCCTTGATGTGGTTGAATTGGAAGATAACATCACAGCGATCTCGATCTGTGGAATGGGCGGCAGCTTGATTGCCTCTATTCTGGATAAAGGTTTTAAAGCGGGAAAATTAAGTGGTAAGGAACGCTTATTGCTGCAACCGAATGTAGGAGAATACACATTGCGCAAATGGTTGGTCGAGCATGATTATCAAATTGTGGCCGAAGACTTGTTGGAAGAAAACCATAAAATGTATGAAATCATGATTGCAAAAAAAAGTGAACAGCCTGTTGAGGCTAGTGAAGCTGATTTACAGTTTGGTTTCTTGCTGAAAAAAGACCCTACGCCGATGTTCAAGAAAAAATGGCAAACAGAACTTCAGAAAAACAAGTACATTCAAGAAAGCTTGCTCCAATCAAAATCTGATCAGACAGATAAACTCAGAAACGTAAAAGAGACTATTCAAGAAATAGAGGAGTTGTTACAAAAATGAGTATAACTGGAAGACATTTGGTGCAAAAATTTGAAGCATTCGCACCAACTTATTTAGCCGAACAGGGAGATCCGATAGGGTTGGCTGTAGGAACGTTAGACAGACCGATTTCTAAAATCATGGTCACGTTAGATGTGCGCCCTGAAGTGGTACAAGAAGCTATCGAAAATCAAGTGGATTTTATATTTGCTCATCACCCCCCGATTTTTCGACCATTGAAAAATCTGTCGAGCGATACTCCGCAAAATAAAATGTTTCATGACTTGATCAAACACGACATCACTGTCTACGCGGCACATACGAATCTAGACATCACTGAAAACGGAATGAACGATTGGTTAGCAGAAGCTGTAGGAATCGAAAATACAGAGATCATGACAGAGACACAACGCGTGTGTTACAAAAAACTGGCTGTCATGGTACCGCCTGAAAATGCAGCTGAAGTAAGAGAAGCTTTGACAGCAGCTGGAGCAGGTCAAATTGGCACGAATTATGTGAAATGCAGCTACACTCTTGAAGGAACTGGACGTTTTACACCCGTTAAAGGGGCTGACCCGACAATTGGAGAAGTAGGCGAAGAAGAGCAATTGACGGAAGTCAAAGTGGAAGTAGTCGTTCCAAATCGCCTCATCGATACTGTGATCCAAGCGTTGGTCAATACTCACCCTTATGAAGAACCGGCATTTGATGTATACACCATCGAAAATCTGCATGATAATTATGGGTTAGGTCGAGTAGGGAACTTAATTGAACCAATGCCTTTTAAAGAATTTGCTCAAAAAGTCAAAAATGTTTTTAACGTGTCTAGTTTACGCTACATTACTGCTGACGAAAATAAACTTGTTGAACGAGTGGCTATTTGTGGTGGCGATGGTGGTAAATTCTATTCAGATGCGCTTAAAAAGCAAGCAGATGTCTATATTACAGGAGATGTCTATTATCATGTTGGACATGATATGTTGGCAGATGGGCTATCCGTGATCGATCCAGGGCACCATATCGAAGAAATTTGCAAAACGAAGTTGGAAGAATTATTTACGGATTGGAAATCAGAAGAAAACTGGGACGTAGAGATCCTTTCTTCCGCATTGAATACAGATCCTTATCAATTTTTATAGATTCACTCTTGCAAAGAAGCTATCAATTGCGAGATAATTGTCTACAAGAAAAAAATTACTCTTGAATCGGAAGGAAGTTTAATCTATATGTATGAAAATTTAATCCCGCGTTTTATCCGCTATGTAAAAACAGAAACTCGTTCAGATGAAACCAGTACAACTATTCCAAGTACACCATCACAAGTAGAGTTTGCAAAAACATTGATGGAAGAATTAAAAGAAATCGGACTGTCTGAAGTGTCATACAACACTAAGAATGGTTTTGTTACTGCGACAGTACCGAGCAATATAGATAAAGAAGTTCCAACTATCGGCTTTATTGCACACATGGATACAGCAGATTTTAACGCGGAAAATGTTGATCCGCAATTCCATGAAAACTATGATGGAGAAACAATTGTTTTAAACAAAGCTGAAAATATCGTTCTTTCTCCAGAAGATTTTCCAAATTTGAAAAATTATATTGGTCAAACGCTGATCACTACAGACGGAACGACTTTGTTAGGTTCTGATGACAAATCAGGTATTGCTGAAATTGTGACAGCTATGGAGATTTTATTGAAAGATGATTCAATCAAGCATGGAAAAATCCGTGTTGGGTTTGGGCCAGATGAAGAAATCGGTATTGGCGCAGACTTATTTGATGTAGAAGCATTTGATGCTGACTTTGCTTACACAATGGATGGCGGGCCTGTAGGAGAATTGGAATTTGAAAGTTTCAATGCAGCTTCTGCAATAGTTTCTATTCAAGGTAAAAATGTACATCCAGGAACAGCTAAAGGTAAGATGGTCAATGCTATTAAATTAGCAATGTCATTTGATGCTCGATTGCCTCAAGCTGAAGTTCCTGAAAAAACGGAAGGCAGAGAAGGTTTCTATCACTTGTCTGGCATTTCCGGAACAGAAGAAAATGCTCAATTGACTTACATCATTCGTGATCACGACAGAGAAAAATTTGAAGCGCGTAAAGCAACAGTCCAAAAAGCAGCTGATGATATGAACGCTGCTTTAGACAGCGAACGTGTGCAGGTAGTGTTGAAAGATCAATATTACAACATGGGTGAAATCATTGAAAAAGATATGCGTCCGATCGAAATTGCTCAAGAAGCGATGGAGTCATTAGATATCAAACCGATTATCGAACCGATTCGCGGTGGTACAGATGGTTCTAAAATCTCTTTTATGGGTCTTCCAACACCAAATATTTTTGCAGGCGGAGAAAACTTCCATGGCCGTTATGAATTTGTAGCGATTGAAAGCATGCAAAAAGCTACAGATGTTATCATAGCTATCGCACGTTTGAACGCATTGAAAGGAGAATAGAGCATGTGGTTGATGCTTTATTTTCTTCTAGTAAACATTCTATTGTTTATTATGATGGGTGTAGATAAGAAAAAAGCTGTTCAGCGTAAGTGGCGTATTCCAGAAAAAAATTTGCTCTTGATTGGATTAATTGGCGGTGGATTTGGCGGTCTGTTAGGTATGAAATTGTACCGGCATAAAACTAAAGAATTCAAATTCAAAGCAGTTTATGTTCTAGGAACATGCATATTGATTGCAGGACTAGCAACAACAAATTTAATATAATCGAAAAAAGCAGACTAAGTTCTGCTTTTTTTGTCCTTTTAAATGAGAGAACCCAGTAGGTATATGGTAAAATAGGTAACAGAACAGTTAAGCAAAAGGCGGTGACTTTAGTGAGTTTACAGTTTATTTTAGGAAGAGCCAATACAGACAAAAGAGATGTCA
The DNA here is from genome assembly GCF_016892605.1 of Desemzia sp. RIT 804. Classification (GTDB taxonomy): domain Bacteria; phylum Bacillota; class Bacilli; order Lactobacillales; family Carnobacteriaceae; genus Desemzia. The sequence continues at coordinate 600,719 of NZ_JAFEMV010000001.1, read as the reverse complement.
TGCTGAATGAGATCTCAGATATTTTACAAAAAAATAGAAAGACGCCGGTATTTTATCTGGTGCCGGAACATATCAAATTTGATGCAGAGATGACGGTATTGAAAGAATTAGGAGAAAGAGAGCCTTTCAAGCAACAAGAACTGTTGGGAATGATGCAAGTCCAAGTCTTCAGTTTCAGTCGTTTAGCATGGTACTTTTTACAAGACACGGACTTATACGTCAAACCGCAATTGACCCAAACCGGGTTATCGATGTTGATCCGGAAATTGTTGCTGCAATATGAAGATGAACTCACTATTTATCGAGGAGAAGTACGAAAAAATGGTTTTGTGCAAAAATTGAGCGACCTCTTTTTTGAATTGCGCAGCGGGCGTATCGCTGAACAAGATTTGCTGCAAATGATCCAAAATTTAGGAGAAACGCCTAAGGAAGCGGATTTCAAGCTAAAACTACAAGATATTTCACTAATCTATCGAGCATTTGGAGAAGCTGTTAAAGGGAAGTATATTGAAACAGAAGACGTGATAACCACGCTGATCGAAAAAATCCAAGGAATGGATCTATCGGATGCTTACATTTATGTTGAAGGTTTTTATCAGTTTACCGCTCAAGAACAAGACTTGATTTTGACGTTGATGCAGCACACCAAAAAAGTGACACTTTCTTTGACACTGGATAAAGCTTATCCGACCGAAAAGCCGGAATTGATGAGTTTATTCCGAGTAACAGGTACCACTTACTATAAGCTTTACCAACTGGCTCGGTTGAACCAAGTCAAGGTCCATATCGATAAAGTGATCACGGAAAAAGATAGTCATTACTGTGAAGAATTGAATCAGTTAGAACAGTACTGGGTGGAAAGTAATGAATTGTCGCCTATCAATTTGAATTTGAAGCAAGAACGGATCCCAATGGATGACTGTATCGAGATTTGGGGAGCAGAAAACAAGCAAGCTGAAGTGAATCATGTTGCCACAGAGATTTTGAAACTGGTAGCTACTGAAAGATACCGCTACAAAGACATTTTAGTGTTGGCACGAAATCCTGAAGATTACCGGACGCTGCTGCAGCCGACATTTGATAAACACCATATTGAAACATTTTTTGACAGTGCTGAAGTGATGTCTCATCATCCGTTAAGTGAATTGCTGGACGCTCTTTTTGCGATCAAGAAAAATAATTGGCGTTACTCAGATGTCATGCGTTTATTGAGAACAGAGTTATTCATGCCTGCTGCGACTGTAGAATTATCTGCTGACCGGACGATTCGAGTCAAACAGTATATGAAACACGCAGCTGACTTCAGAGATGCAGTCGATATTACGGAGAATGTAGTGTTGGCCTATGGATATGAAGGGTACCATTGGACGAAAAAAGATCCTTGGAAATACACACGTTTCCAATACGATGATGCTAACTTTCAGTCCGATGCAGATGTGATTTTTGAACAGACTGCTAATAAAGTAAAAGATTTCTTGAATCATACCTTGACTCCATTCTTTAATCGCTTGGATAAAGCGCAGACCAGTATGGATGCCGCTAAAATCGTGTACCAGTTTTTAGAAAACAATGGGGTGCCAGACCAATTGCTCTTTTGGCGCGATGAATTGATTCAGCAGAATGATCTAGAAATGGCTAGAAGGCATGAACAAATCTGGCAAGTGTTTATTCAGTTGTTGGATGAATATGTTGAAGTGCTAGGTGAAGAAGGGTTTGATGAAGAAAGCTTCAGAATGATTCTGATCACGGGGTTTGAGAATGCTTCTTACAGTATCGTTCCGCCAAGTATCGATCAAGTAATTTTCTCTGGTTTAGCAGGAGCTCGAATCGGTACAGCTAAAGTAACCTTCATTTTAGGTCTGACCAATACTAATCTACCGATCAAAGCAGAAAACAAAACGATTTTGACGGAAGAAGACCGAACGCTGATTGGGGACTTTTTGTCTACGGAAGAAAAATTTTTAAAACCTTCTGTTGAATCGCAAATGGCGGCTGAACCATTTATTGCCTATCAAGCTTTTTTTGATTCTTCTGAAAAGTTGTACATGATGTACCCGACCAGTAACGATTCAAAAGAAAGTCCCAAACTGTCGCCTTATGTACAACGAGTTGCGGATTACTTTGACATTCCTGTTCATTCCAAGCATGCAGATGTCATCTCACTGACGGAACTGAAAAAAGAAGATGTCTTATCTTTTGTCGGTTCTAGAGACGCGACTATGGGACAATTACTAATGATCTTAAGAAAAGCTCAAGATCAGCAAGCTGATTTACATCCTTTCTGGCAAATGCTGTACCAGTATTTCAAATTGAACGAAAAAACTTCGTTGAAATTTAATCGGCTGTTATCAAGTTTGCGTCGGAAAAATATTCCTATCCCATTAACAGAAGAGCTAGCTGAACAGCTATACGGGAAAGATCTGTATTTGTCGGTCTCTCAATTGGAATCTTATTATGCAGATCCATTCACACATTTCTTGACCTATGGTTTAAAATTAAGAGAACGAGATGTATTTGAGTTATCTGCAGCGGGAACGGGTGAATATTTCCATGAAGCCTTGGACTTGTTATTTAAAACGCTGGTCACAAAAGATGTTTCATTCGATCAATTGGATAAAGAAACTTTAGAAAAAATCACGAATGAAGTCCTAGAATCCTTAGTCAGCAAAGGGAAATACCAAATCTTATCTGCTTCGAATCGGATGATGTATATTAGAGAGCAGTTAGCGAATACGATCCAGCGGATGGCTTGGGCTATCGGAAACCAAAGCAGACGAACCAATATGGCTAATGCTCAAACGGAAGTCTTATTTGGACGAATTGCTTCTCAAAAAGGGATCGAAGGACATATCTTCCCGTTAGATAATGGCGGTGAGTTGCATTTAAGAGGGAAGATTGATCGAGTGGATGCCATGGAAATCAATGACAAACACTATCTGTCTGTAGTCGATTACAAATCCAGTAAGCATTCGTTTAGTTTTATCGATGCTTATTATGGTTTGGCGATGCAAATGTTGACATATTTAGATATTGCTTTAGCTCATTCGGATGAACTGATCGGTAAAAAATCGTTACCTGCTGGAGCTTTTTACCTGCAAGTGCAAAATCCGTTTCTTAAGGAAGGGACTTTTGTTGATGACGTCCAGTATCAAGACGCTTTATTGAAAACATATAAAATGGATGGTTTCTTATTGGATGATGAAGACATGTTGGAAGCTTTAGATTTAACGGTCGAACCGAAGAAGAAATCACTGGTTTACCCATTTGAACAATTGGCTAAAGGAACGATGAAGTCCAATAAGTTTGTAACATTGGATGATATTGAAACCTTATTGAGTTTCAATAAAAAGAAAATCATCCAAGCCGGAAACAATATCATCAAAGGAGATACTCGATTGAGCCCGATCAAGGAGAAAAGTTCATTCATTTCTTCTGTCAATGGTCCCTTAAAAGCTGTTTCTTTCTTTGATGCAGCTCTTTATACGGAAAATAAATACCGTAAAATGGAAAAATTAAGTATTCCAGATATATTGGATAGAATGAAACAGGAAGGAGATGCAGAAGAGTGAAACAATTACCACTAAAGCCTGAAAATAGTCGCTTTACAGATGATCAATGGCAAGCCGTATATGATTCAGGGACCAATTTGCTGGTTTCAGCTTCTGCAGGCTCAGGAAAAACCACCGTACTTGTAGAACGAGTGATTGAAAAGATCAAAGCCGGAACGAATGTAGATGAATTATTGATCGTAACTTATACAGATGCTGCTGCCAGAGAAATGAAAGAGCGGATCCAATCTGCGCTGCAAGAAGCTGTTACAGGAGAAAGTTTGACAGATCAAAAACGCCATTTAGTAAAACAGATCCCGCTGCTTTCTCAAGCGTCTATCAGTACGATTCATTCTTTCTGCTTGCAAGTCATCCGTCGCTATTACTATTTGATTGATCTAGATCCTGTTTTCCGCTTATTGACAGATGCTACGGAAATCGTCTTGCTGCAAGAAGATGTGTGGAATGATGTCAGGGAAGAACTGTACGGGGAAGAAGATAGCTTATTTAAAACACTGACCTCTACTTATTCCAATGACCGAACGGATAGTGGACTGCAAGAGTTGGTCTTCTCACTATTTGAATTTTCCAGGGCCAACCCAAATCCTGAATTGTGGTTGGAGCATTTAGGAGATTTGTATAAAGTAGATGAAAATTCTTTTACGGAAAGCACCTTATATCAAAATCTGCTTAAACCACAAGTGAGAGAAATATTGGTAGGGTTGGAAGAACAATATCGCTATGCGATCAGTATGGGAGAAAACAGTGATGAATTAACGGCTGCTAAAGAGTTGGTGGAAAGTGAATGCAGTCATATCACTGAATTGCTGCACTTGATGGATGAAGGTAACATTGAAGCAGTTTACAGCACTATCCGATCTTTCGAATTCGCGAGATGGAAAGGACCGAAAAAGAGTGCTGATGATGAAGTAAAAGAAGTCGGTCAAGATATGAAAGCCATTCGGGATCAAAATAAAAAACGATATACGACAATGAAAGAGGATTACTTTGCTGCGCCTCTAGAAACTCAACTCAGCTTGATGAAGCAGACGGTTCCTTTGATTGAAGAAATGGCGCGAGTGGCTCAGTTATTCTCACAAGCTTACACAGCTAAGAAAAGGGAACGCAATCTGCTTGATTTTAATGACTTAGAGCATTTGACGCTCAATATTTTGGCACACTTTGACGAAGGAAAATGGACGCCAAGTGAAGCCAGTACTCATTACCGAGACAAATTCAGCGAAGTCATGGTGGATGAATACCAAGACGTCAACCAGTTGCAAGAAAATATTCTGTATTGGTTAACGAAAGAAGAGTCAAACAACGGTAATTTCTTTATGGTGGGTGATGTGAAGCAGTCTATTTATTCTTTCCGTTTAGCAGATCCAGGCTTATTTTTGAAAAAATATGAAGCCTATGGGAAATTGCAAGATGGAGAACGAATCATCTTAGCCGATAATTTCCGTTCCAGAGGAGAAGTACTGCAATTTATCAATTTATTGTTTATTCAATTGATGGATAAATCTGTCGGGCAAATGGAATACGATGAGGCAGCTAAACTCGTTCAAGGATTTAAAGACTTTCCAGTTTCTACTGCTCATCAACCGGAAATTCTGATCTATGAAAAAGAAACCGATGATGACGAAGAAGAGACCGATTTAGACGAGTTTACCATCGAAACCAAGACAGAAGGCGAATTGACTATGGTCGGTCAAAAAATCAAAGATTTGATCGAGGAAGAGTTTCCTATCTACGATAAGAAAAAGAAACAGTATCGACCGATTCGTTATTCAGACATCGTTTTATTGACGCCGACAAAAAAAAATAATGCGACTATTCAAACGCTTTTTAAACAGTTGAATATTCCATTATTGGTCAATGATACGCAAAATTATTTTCAAACGACTGAAGTCACGATCATGATGTCTTTACTGAAAATCATCGACAATCCTTATCAAGATATTCCTTTAGCGAGCGTCTTGCGTTCACCATTAGTTGGCTTGAACGAGCGAGAGTTGGCGTATATTCGGATAACGAAAAAAACAGGTGATTACTATGATGCTGTTTTAAGTTTTTATCGGGAATATCCAGGAAACCACAAGGAAACCCGTTTTACAGGTAATCTGTATGAAAAAATTCGTTTGTTTTTAGAACAGCTGACCGTTTGGAGAGAAATTGCACGCAGAGAATCAATCGTCACGCTGATTTGGAGTATTTACCAAGAAACGAATTTCTTGGATTATGTAGGTGGCATGGTATCTGGTCGACAACGAAAGGCTAATCTCCATGCTTTGTATGAGCGAGCAGCAAATTACGAACAGACTAGTTTCAAAGGACTATTCCAATTTGTGCGTTTCATTGAAAAAATGCAGCAAAAAGACAAAGACTTAGCTGAGCCGACTGCTCTTTCTGAAGATGAAAATGCAGTCCGAATCATGACGATCCATGCCAGTAAAGGACTAGAATTTCCAGTAGTATTCGTTTTAGATTTGACCAAGCGCTTTAATTTGCAAGATACAATGAATAGTTATGTCTTCAATGAACATTTGGGTGTTGGGACAGAATTCAAAGATTTAACTAAGAGAGTCCGCTATACTACATTGCCTGAAACAGCCTTGAAAGTGGAAAAGAAACGAAAATTATTGGCAGAAGAAATGCGTAAATTATATGTGGCTTTGACGCGAGCCGAAGAGAAACTTTTCTTAGTCGGTTCTTATAAAAATGAAGAAACAGCTTGGAAAGACTGGGGCGTCGTCAGTTCACACCAGCAAACTGTCCTGCCGAGCGACTTGCGCTTAACAGCCAGCAGTTTGATGAAATGGATCGGATTAGCTATTGTCCGCCATCCGGATAGTCAAAATGATTACCTGCACATTACCGCTAAAAATGGCGAAGTGCAACAGCATTCAGCTGCCTTCAGTGTTCACTTTGTAAATGAAAAAGAATTGCTTGAACAAAATGAAGAGTTGGAGATCGATTTTGACGCTGTTAAATGGTTGGAAAAAATTGAACAAGCACCAACTGTCGAACTGGAAGGGCACTTGCAGCAAGACTTTAAAGAAGTGAAACGTCTATTGGAACATCGGTATTCTCACCAAGCTGCAACGCATACGACCAGCTATCAGTCGGTATCTGAAATTAAACGGATGTTTGAAGAGCCGCATGAAGGTCAATTGGTCAAAATCGATGTCAACGAGCCCCGAAACCAAAACCGTTACACAGAAGATAAGTTGAAACGGCCTGCATTTCTGACCGAAACAACAGCACCGACCAGTGTTGAAATCGGAACGGGTACACATATGGTCATGCAGTCGATTGATTTACATGAAAAGCCGACCATAGAATCATTAAACAATCTGGTAGCAGAATTGGTTGAAAATGGTATGTTGCAGAAAGAAACTGCAAATCGAATTGAGATCGATAAAATAGCAGCTTTCTTTGAGACCTCTTTAGGCGATCAGTTGATAAAGGATGCTGAGTTGGTCGAAAGAGAACAACCTTTTTCATTGCTGATGAATGCTGCAGCTATATTCTCTGATATGGATGGCAGCGCAGAAGATAAAATCTTGATTCATGGGATCATGGATGGGTATATAGAATATCCAGATAAAGTAGTGTTGTTTGATTACAAAACGGACCGCTTAGCTCGATTCAAAGATCGTGCTCATGAAGAAATGATCCAAAAATATAAAGGGCAGTTATTATTGTATAAAGCCGCCCTGCAATCGATCTTAGCTAAACCAGTTACGGAGACATATCTGTGTTTGTTGGATAGTGGGGAAGTATTAGAAGTAACTCATTAGAGGCGCTTTAATACTTTGGGTTTGGTACTTTTGTTTAAAATTGACATGCAAAACGAGCTGAAAATAAACTTTCAGCTCGTTTTTTTGTGTTTTGATTTAATTAGAGATAGGCGCTTTGTAGACTCGCTGCGAAAAACTTACGGAAGTCTAAACGGTTTGCTCCCCGCTCTATTCTAGATCATAATTAACGCCTTTTGTATAAGTGTTTCCTGCATCCCATAGTAGGAACTCATTGACTCCGGCTTCTTTTAGGGCTCTGATTTGAGCTTCGATTTCAGCTGGTCCATATTGCAGGTAATTTCCTGAACCTAGATAAGATGCAGTAAAGTCTTGTAACCACGGACGAGATTGCGGCGGTGATTCCAAGTTGCCTAAGACTTCATTTTCTACTTTCATGTATTCTGATACAATGTTGTACGGCTCTAAGTCGGGTTTAGCGATACCGAAGTAAGGACCCCAGTGACTTGGATAGATCATAGAAGAAATAACATCTACATTTTCAGATATTTTAGAGAAGTTTTGTCCGATACCAGGAGCTTCTGGAACAGTAGCGGAATAACCAAAAATATCTACTGAAACATCAACACCGTAAGGTTCCAACTCTTTTTTAGCATATTTGACGAAATCCGTTACTGACTCAACACGTTGTTGGACATCATCCAGATCCATGTCTTCATATCCGCCACGCGTGTATTGCAATTCATCTGAACGTGTTTCAAATCCTTCTGGGAAACGGACATAATCAAATTGGATTTCTTTGAAGCCCATTTTAGCGGCTTGTTTCGCGATCTCAACATTGTACTCCCAAACTTCTTGAGAAAATGGGTTTACAAAGCTTTCACCACGATTGTTTTTCCAAATAGAACCGTCTGAGTGTGTAAAGCTCAATTCTGGACGAGCTTCAGCTAAACGTGTGTCTTTAAAGACAACGATACGAGCAATAGGATAGATTTGATTTTCTTCAAAGTGAGTCATTAATGCGGCAGGGTCATTCACGTAGTTTTGTGTATTTTCTTGAATGATAGGATTGTCAGAGTCTAAATCCAGTGTCATATCTCCGTAATCATCTTTGATATCTACGACCATTGCATTTAATTCTGTATCGTTTAATAAATTGGTCAATTCAGCCAATCGAGAGCCGCCCGCAGAATGACCTGTAACATAAACTCCTTTTACGCCATCTTCTGGATAAGCGATCTCTACGCCACTATCAAAAGTGAACTGGGTAGGATAATTTTCTGGAATCGATAAAAGGTCTTCGTTATAAATAGTCAATACTTGTGTTTCTGGTGTCTCTTCTGCATGTACATCTTGCGAGTAGACAGCAAATAAGAGAGTAGCAGATAAGGGGATAAACCATTTTAGTCTGTTCTTTTTCATACTATTCTTCCTCACTTTCAGGTGAAGCAATTAATTTTGGATCGATTAATGTAAATTCTTTTTCTCTTAATCCTTCAGCAATAGGAACAATCACTTCATTTGTCCACTCACGGTCATGCATCAGAATATTAGCACCGTTGTAAAGCAATTCTGTATTCAACGTGATATCCAATAAGGCATCAGCATCTTGATAATCTGGTTGGAAATCATATCCAAATGTCCAGTTCATCAATGTCATGTCTTCATCAGCCACTAATTGTCTAGAAACATCGGTGTTGGCGCCATGAGGAGCGCGGAAAAAGCGTGGTTTTTCGCCAATGACTTCTTCGATCAATGCGCTTGTTTCTAGAATTTCAGCCTTTTGTTCTTCAGCTGAGATGGTTTGTAAATTAGGGTGCGTTTGTGTATGATTCCCAATTTCAAAACCTAGTTCATGAATTTCTTTTAGAGCTTCTTTGCCTTCATCTGATTCTATGTACATCCCATTTATAAAGAATATAGCAGGAGCATCAATCTCCTTCAATTTATGGGCCATTTCTACACTAAACTTATCAGGGGCATCATCAATAGTGAGTAAAGCGATCTTTTCATCAGCAGCTTCTTCATCAAGTGGCTCGATAGCATAATTTGTCGGGTTTACTTGGTATTGATACTCTTCAACCGTTTCTTCAATAGCTTCTTCACTGGATTCTTCTGATTCAGTACTAGATTCAGTTTGGCTTTCTTGATCATCGGATTCAACAATAGAAGAGGAAGACTCTTCATTATTTTCTCCAGATGATTCTGTAGTACATCCTGCTAGAAGTACTGTACTAAATAAGGCCAATGCCATTACTTTTTTTCTCATGAACGTATCCTCCTATTTATTAATTTTCAAGGGACTCTAAAGCAGCGGCGGCTTCTGTCCGTGAAGCTTGTAACTGAGCTAAATTGCTGTCTAATTGAATGAAAAGGTCATTTGTAGCGGTATGCTGCTCGTTAAGTTGTTCGATCCCTGACTGAAGTGTTTCATATGTAGCATCTTCTTCAACGAGAGCTTGGAAATAAGTTTCTTGTTCCGCTAACGATGTACCATATTGCTCAATAAACTGTTCTAATGATCCGTTTAGAGTTGTTAAATCGTCTGTGACAGTGGAGATTTCTTCTGAAGGCAATTCTTCACTATCAAGAGCCGTCAACTGATCACTTTGTTCTTTAAGGCTTTCGGCAGCTTCTGTTAAGCTGTCTAAATCAGTTTGGCGTGTTTTGATATTTTCAAAGACTGTTGCTGATCCGTCTTTTAATGTACTTAGATCTTCATCTTCAGCTAAAGTAGTTTCAAATTCAGATTGTAAAGTAGCTTCTTGTGAAGCAATCGTATTCAATTTTTCAATAATTGTACTTTCAATCGTTTCGATTTCTGTTGTCACATCTACAGCTTGTGCAACCCCTGTATCACAACCAGTAAGAACGGTACTTAATCCAATGAAACTTACGGCACTTATTATCTTCTTCATGTTTTAACTCCCTTTTTACTTGTCCTATATGTTCAGAAAAAATGAACATAATGTAATTATAACAAAAGCGTTCTCAATACCCAATGAAAAAGCCTGTTTTTTATTTATTTGTACCATTCAGCACTAGATAAATGGATTTAACCCAAAAGTCTTTTGAAAATAAACCTGTTGCTTAACTGCAGAATCATGTAAAATAGGTATGTGTTATGATTAGAGAATAAAGTGAGGTTTAGAAATGTTTATTTATTATATCATCGCAGCCATAATGGTCGGAGTAGACCAATGGACAAAATATTTAACTGTAGCAAATATCGACTTATACGAAACAATCGAATTTATACCGGGGCTCTTATCTTGGACGTATATTCAAAATGATGGGGCAGCTTGGAGTATTTTAGAAGGGCAAATGTGGTTCTTTTATATCGTTACTGCAGTTGTACTTGGTGTATTGGTTTACAATATGCAGAAATACGGAAAAGGGGACCGTTTATTCTCTTGGTCACTAACTTTTATTCTAGCCGGTACAATAGGGAATTTTATTGACCGCTTGAGAGTGCAATATGTTGTAGATATGGTCAAACTAGAGTTTATTGATTTTCCCATCTTTAATCTAGCTGATAGTTTGCTATCGGTTGGAGTCGTCTTACTGATTGTTTACGTATTTGCGGACGAAAGAAAAGAAAAAAAGAAAATCAAACAAGCAAAATAAGAAGGAGTTTAAATTCATGACAAATGAATACGAAGTAACGATCAAAGAACAAAAGGGAAGAATTGATAAAGTATTGGCAGAGCTGATTCCAAACAAAACACGTTCAGCTGTGCAGCAATGGATTAAAGACGGTTATGTATTAGTAAACGATGAAGCTGTCAAAACCAACTATAAAGTCCAAACAGGGGACGAAGTAAAAATAACAGAACCTGAATTACAAGAATTAGATGTAGTAGCACAAAATATCCCGTTAGAAATTGTGTATCAAGATGAAGATGTAGTTGTAATCAATAAAGATCAAGGAATGGTCGTTCATCCTTCAGCCGGTCATCCTAATGGGACACTAGTGAATGCTTTGTTATACCACATCAATGATTTGTCTGGCATCAATGGTAAAATCCGTCCAGGAATCGTACACCGAATCGATAAAGACACATCTGGCTTATTAATGGTCGCTAAAAATGACTTAGCCCATGAAAAACTAGCTGCTCAGTTGAAAGATAAAACCAGCATACGTGAATATGTAGCATTGGTCCATGGTGTTATCCCACATGAAAAGGGAACGATCGATGCTCCACTTGGACGTTCAAAACTTGATCGTAAAAAACAAGATATCGTAGATGGCGGCAGACCAGCTGTAACTCATTTTAAAGTCTTGGAACGTTTTAAAGATTTTACTTTGGTTTCATTAAAGCTCGAAACTGGCCGTACGCACCAAATTCGTGTCCACATGAAATACATTGGTTACCCACTTGCGGGAGATCCAATTTATGGTCCGAGAAAAACATTAGCAGGAAAAGGTCAATTTCTACATGCTAAAAAATTAGGTTTCAAACATCCGAAAACAAATGAAATGATGATATTTGAATCTGAATTACCAACTTTATTTGAAGAGACTTTAGAAAGTTTACGCCAAGTCTCAGAATAAAAAATTATTAAAGAATTTTTTGATGACAGAGTGGAGGGGAAAGAATGAAATTTCATTCAGAAGTTGAAGTAGTGGATGAAGCAGCAATGAGACGCGCTTTGACACGTATTTCTTATGAAATTATCGAACGCAACAAAGGGATTGAAAATCTAGTTTTAGTAGGGATCAAAACTAGAGGAATCTTTGTTGCTCATCGGATCGCAGAAAAATTAAAACAATTGGAAGGTATCGAGGTTCCGGTTGGAGAACTAGATATCTCCTTGTATCGCGATGATGTCCATACGAGTAGAGACACCGATCCTGAAGTTAAAGGTTCTTCTATGCCGGTTTCGATCGAAGGCAAACAAGTGATTTTAGTAGACGATGTTCTTTACACAGGAAGAACAGTAAGAGCCGCTTTAGATGCTTTAATGGATCTCGGACGTCCGAAAAAAATCTTATTGGCTGTGCTGATTGATAGAGGGCACAGAGAACTGCCTATTCGTGCAGACTTTGTCGGTAAAAACATTCCCACTTCTCTAGATGAACAAATCAAAGTAGCTGTAGAAGAAGTAGATGGCAAAGATCATGTATTGATTCAAAAAATCAAACAATAATGGGTTAGCTTTTATTCGTTTAGCAAACTCCTCACAAAAAATGAAGTTCCGCAAAAAGCACCGCACTCCTTATGGGAATGCGGTGCTTTTTAGCGTTACATTTTCAATTGGTTAACCAACTCTTCGTCTGGTGTGACAAATACTGTTTGCTGACCTTCATAAATCACAAAACCAGGTTTGGCTCCATTTGGTTTGCGGATTTTTTTAACTTCTACATAATCTACAGGAACAGAAGCCGATAATCTAGATTTAGAAAAATAAGCAGCAAGATTGGCAGCTTCCAATAGTGTTGTTTCAGAAGGTTCGCTGTCTTGGATAATCACATGTGAACCCGGAATATCTTTAGTGTGCAGCCATATCTCGGATTTACGGGCTGTCTTTAAAGTTAATTGATCGTTTTGGAGATTATTTTTTCCAACTAATATCGTCGTACCGTCAGAAGATTGGTATTGATCTGGTTTACTAGCTTTTTGTTTTTTCTGTTTCTTTTTCGATTTTTTCTTTAAATAGCCTTCTTGAATCAATTCTTCTTTGATCTCAGCGACATCTTTAGGAGTCGCTAGTTCCAATTGAGTCATAATAGAGTCTAAATAATCGATTTCTTCACGAGTTTGTTTCATTTGCTCGTTGACGTAAATAACAGCATTTTTTAATTTCTGGTATTTAGAAAAGTATTTTTGAGCATTTTGAGACGGAGTTTTTCTTGGATCCAATGAAATCGTAATAAGGTTGTTGTCATCATAGAAATTCTGCAGTTCAGCAGACTCTTGTCCTTTAGTCAGTTCATGCAAATAAGCTGTTAGGATCTCGCCTTTTACACGATAGTCATCCGCATGCTCTGTTTCATCCAATGTACGTTGCAATTTAGTTAATTTTTTCTTGTTCCGCGCTAATTCGGTCTGTAAGACATGGAACAAGTTAGCTGCTTGCTGCTTTACACGGTCTTTTTCAGCTTTATTGCGGTAAATATCATCCAACAACTGACTTAATGCAGCGTATGTGGTTTGTGTACCTTCAAGTGAAGTATACGGAAGCGGCGTAAATAACTCTTTATTGTTTAATTGAGTTTTTGTCGGCTGGATCTCTTTCTTTTCGATACGAGTGAAAAAGTCCTGAAAAATACTTGGCAATCGAGTAGCGTCTTCTTCAGAAAGTTGTATCAATTCTTTTACTGTATCAGAGCCTAATCCTTGGAAATGAGCTTGCAGTTGTTTTCCTAAAGGAAGTTCGCTTTCAGCTTGGATGATTTCCGTCAACGTATCTTTTGACACCGTAAAAGGATTTAATTTGTCTTGATGAGGAGGTGATTTATACGTTGCTCCTGGCATAATGAGACGATAAGAATTTTGACTGCTGGGTATGTGTTTAATGCTATCTAAGATACGCAAAGTATCTTGCTCGATCAAGAAAATATTGCTATGACGACCCATCAGTTCCACAACGAGCATAACGTTTTGGACATCACCGATTTCGTCTCGGCTTTTAAAAAGGAATCGAATGATCCGATCATTTTCAACTTGTTCAATATTTTCGAGTATAGCTCCTTCTAAATGCTTGCGCATCATCATACAGAATTGTGGAGGAGTATCAGGATTTTCATACGGTATCTCTGTTAATTGGATACGCGCGTAACTCGGATGAGCAGAAAGCAATACTTTTTGATTCTTTCCGTTTGCTCTCATAACAAGAATGATTTCATTTTGATAAGGCTGATGTATTTTGGAAACTCTGCCATTGGCAAGAAGTTCCGTTAATTCATTGACCATTGCATGGGTAAAGACACCATCAAATGACATATGTGTATCCCTTCTTTCATTGCTATTCATGTACTTATATTCATAAGTATAATAGTTGTCTATTGGTCATTATAACATTTTTTATCTAACAAAAGTAGAGGAGCGGTTTTGTCTTTTTAAGACAATTTAAGTAGATTACTTGAAATGTTTGTTAGTTATTGTGTAAAATTGACCCTGTTGTAAATATAGAAGAGGTGTTAAACATGAAATGGAGTTATAGTGGCAAAACAGGTCCAGAATGTTGGAGCAGTTTATGCCCTGATTTTCAAAAAGCTGAAACAGAAACGAAATGGCAATCGCCAATACTGTTGATGGAAACAGCTGCACAAAAGAAAGCTGCATATGACGAAGAGTTGATTTTTATGGGGAATGATGTAATGAGATTTGAAACAGATTTTTTCAACCATACGATTCATTTATCTCCAGAAGTGAACCAAGAGCCAGCAAGTGTTACGTTTCAACAAAAACAATATATGCTAGAAGATATCCATGCTCATTTGCCAAGTGAACATGTGATTGATGGGAATTCATTTGATTTGGAAATTCATTTTGTCCATCGTTCAGCTGATAATGAAGTGTTGGTGGTCGGTGTGATGGGACAAGCCAGAAATGGAGAAATCCAAGATTATTTATTGAACGGTTACCAGGAATTGTTGGCCAAAGAAGAATTAAAACAGCATCATATTTTAGAATTGGATTTGGAGCGTTTAAGACCAGAAAATAGATCTTTCTTTCATTATTCAGGCTCGTTGACTACGCCACCTACGATTGGTCCAGTGCAATGGATCGTTATGAAGAATGCTATTTTATTACCAATAGAGTTTATAGAAGCTTTCAAAATGGTTATTGGAAAAACAAACCGTCCTCTACAAGCTGCTCATGATCGCGAGATTACCTTGTATGAATAACAAGAGTAGGGAGAAAATCGTTTAGAGTTTTGCAGAATTTACTTTTTTCTTTTAGTTGAGTACTCTGTACCGATAGAAAGAAAAAAGTAAACTCTATAAACAAGAAAACAGTGGAATTTTTAGTTTAAACTTGACAGTTTTTAACTGAAAGCGTACTATTGATTTAATATCTTTTATACGAAAAGGAGCTTCATGATGAGCCAATACTATTCTATCAAACAGTTACAATTACATATGAATTGGCAAAGCCATAATAGATAGGTTGGTTTATGAAGAATTTCATAGATGCAACCTTCAGGAAACTGAACTTGTATCTATGTTGGTTTATTTGAGTTTATAAACAAAGACCGCATAGAGTAATACTTATTCTATGCGGTCTTTGTTTATCAAGGAACAGTTACCGCGTCTACGCGGAAAACTGTTCCTTTTTTTTATAAAAAAGGAGAGAAACCAATGAAGAAAAAAGTCACCAAGCGATGGCGTAACAAGTAGAAAAAATAAATCTTAGATACTTTTAGGAGGAATAGGAATATGAAAAAAATGTTTGGTTTTATCGCTATTTTAACAATTATACTCGCTTATGCTTTTTTCTCGGATGCCGATACCACGACTCAACCATCCGAAAATGATTTACCGGTTGTAGGTGTTTTACAATTAACAAGTCATCCAGCCTTAGATTTGATCTATGAAGGCATTGTAGACGCGTTGAATGAAGCAGGCTATATAGACGGAGAAACCATGATCTTAGATTTTCAAAATGCTCAAGGGGATCAAAGTAATCTCAATTCAATGAGTACTCGTTTTGTCAGTAGAGATGCAGATGTGATGGTAGGAATTGCTACTCCAGCTGCACAATCTTTAGCAAACGCTTCTTCTCAGATTCCGATCATTTTAGGAGCAGTAACAGACCCAGAAACATCTAATTTAGTCGCAAGTAATGAAGAACCTGGCGGAAATATTACAGGGGTGAGCGATGAAACACCGATTCAAGAGCAATTCGCATTGATCCAAGAAATTTTACCTACTGCAAATAATATTGGGATTCTTTATTCTTCTAGTGAAGACAACTCGATCGTTCAAGGTGAAAAAGCAGCGGAGATCGCTAAAGAAATGGGCTTTGAAACAACAACTATGACTGTTTCATCTACTAACGATGTAGCTCAGATCGGTTCAGCATTAGCATCACAAGTAGATGCTATCTGGATACCAACGGATAACACTATTGCTAGTGCTATGAATACGTTAGTTGAAGCGACAGATGCTGCAGGAATACCTATTTTCCCTGCAGTGGACACTATGGTAGAACAAGGCGGTTTGGCAACAGTAGGATTGAATCAATATGAATTAGGTAAATTGACTGGAGAGATGACGGCAGCTGTCTTAGATGGAAAAATAGATCCAGCAACGACACCTATCCAGTATTTGGAACAAGGCGAAATTTTTGTTAATCCAGAGAAAGCACAAGAGTTGGGTATTACCTTACCTCAACAAATTATGGAACAAGCAACTATCGTTGATCAATAGGAGAAATGAGGGAGAATAAAAATGGATTTAATCGTCACTGCTACATCACAAGGACTTTTATGGGGAACCATGGCTTTAGGAATTTTTATCACTTACCGGATATTAAATTTGCCGGATATGACGGCGGAGGGCTCTTTTCCACTGGGAGCAGCTGTAACCACACAATTGATCATTAACGGCATGGATCCTTTTTTAGCGACAGCTGTCAGTTTTGTGTCAGGTATGTTGGCAGGAGCCATTACCGGAATTTTGATCACAAAAGGAAAAGTTCCAGGTCTATTGGCTGGAATTCTAACTATGACAGGGTTGTACTCGATTAATTTACGTATTATGAATCGTGCCAATTTAAGCTTACTGGGAGAATCACGAGTAACTGATATTTTCCGGTCATTTGAATTGCCGAGTCAATTTGATTCGATTTTCCTAGGGTTGATTATTGTTACTGTTGTTATTTTATTGTTAGCTCTTTTCTTTAAAACAGAACTGGGTCAAGCTGTTATCGCGACAGGAGACAATGAGAAAATGGCACGTGCAATGGGAATCACTACAAACCGTACAAAAATTTTAGGTCTAATGCTGTCAAATGGAATTATAGCGATGTCAGGCGGACTCGTTGCGCAAGACAATGGCTATGCGGATATCAGTATGGGGATTGGTGTCATTGTAATTGGATTAGCTGCAGTTATTATAGGTGAGGTCGTATTTGGCAACTTATCGTTCGTCAATCGTTTGATTTGTGTTATTTTAGGAGCGATTATCTACCGACTGATCATTCTTTTAGTGATCCTGCTTGGTTTAAATCCCAATGATTTAAAACTGATATCAGCTATTTTATTAGCGATCTGTCTAGCTTTACCAAGCCTAAGAAATGCTTTACAATTAAACTTTTTCACTAGAAAGGAGCGAATGGACTAATGGCTGTATCTGTATTGTCTTTACAACGTATCTCCAAGACTTTTCAACGAGGTACTGCAAACGAAAATCCAGTCTTAAGAGATCTTTCTTTAGAAGTAAACAATGGCGATTTTATCACTATCATTGGAGGAAATGGCTCAGGGAAATCAACCTTGCTCAATAGTATAGCTGGTAATGTACTAGTGGATAGTGGACGCATTAAAATCAATGAAGATGATGTAACCAAAATAAAAGAAGAACGCCGGGCTGGAAGAGTGGGTCGAGTCTTCCAAGATCCTTTAATGGGAACGGCACCACGAATGACAGTCGGAGAAAATCTGGCTATAGCTTTACGCAGAGGTCAAAAAAGAACCTTCAAATTAGGTACAAATACGAAAGAACAAGCTCACTTTAAGTCATTATTAGAGCCCTTGAACCTAGGCCTGGAAAACCGCTTGAATACTGAAATGGGCTTATTATCTGGTGGTCAAAGACAATCGATCACATTATTGATGGCGACTATGAAACGACCAGAATTGCTTCTGCTTGATGAGCACACTGCAGCTTTAGACCCTAAAACAGCAGAAACCGTGTTGCGTTTGACACAACAACTGGTCGAAAAAGATCATTTATCTACTTTAATGATCACACACAATATGCAAGATGCGTTAACATATGGTAATCGAATGATCATGATGAATAGAGGGAAAATTGTCGTGGATGTGTCTGGAGAAGAAAAATCAAGATTGACCGTTCCCGATGTGATGTCACTATTTCAAAAAGCTACGGCTGGCGATCAATTATCTAATGAGATGTTGTTTAGTTAACAGAAACTAGGGATAAATCTGTTTGTTTGGATATACAACTAACTGTTCAGTTGTTAAAAGGAGCTTAAGCTATTGGCTGAGTTCCTTTTTTTGTTCAAAAAAACTGCTTAACAGCTGTTTAAAAAATCAATTCCTTTCCTGATTACAATTGCATTTGCTATAGATTTAAGATATAGTTGCTACATACAAATAACAGGAGTTGGCGTAATTTTATAGGAGGAGCGAGCATTTTGAATTATGAAGTTTCAAGTCATGACTTATTAGGAAAAATGGAAGAGTTTCAAAATCATTACCGTAAATTATTGAGTGCGATATTAATCAAACACAATGTCAATCAATCAGCTTTTTTGATTATGAAGACCATTAAAGACGAACACAAAACATTAAAAGAACTAACAGCTATTACAGCTTTGGATAAATCTACTTTAAGTCGCCAAGTCAATACATTGAGTAAAAAGGGATGGATATTAAAAGAAGCCGGCACAGATAAACGTTATGCGTACTTATACCTTACTGAAGAGGCTCTGGCCTTAACGAATACGTTGCTTTTTGAAATCGAACAACAATTGGGCTTCATTTTAAGAGGATGGCCCATAGATGAAAAACAGCTGCTGCTTGTTTTATTGGGTAGAGCAAATCGCAGCATGAATCATTTTGAAGTACAAAACAAAGAAGAAGCACTAAGGGGTTAAAAGAATGGATTTTAAAACACTAAATAATTTATCAAAAGAAGATTTGGTTCAACTGGTAATAGATCAGTCAGAAGAAATCAAAAGGTTAGAAAAGCATATAGATGCAGAAATCGAGGAAAATCGATTCATTAAAAGTTTAGGCTTTGTAGATGGATTTCAAGATCATCGCTCTTACTTTATCCGTTTTTTTGAAGATGAGAGTGAAGGAACAGCCAAGAAAGGCAGCATTTTTTTAGGTCTGTTCAATGATTTTATTCAAGATTATGGTAGAGAACCTGTCATAGAATTACTGGATCAATACATGGATGATCATATTTAACTAGTGTTCTGTTTAAAGGAGTTATTTTTTAATGTAATTCTTTCTGACATCGGGTAATATAATAACGAAAACAACATTTAGAAAGAAGGAAAACATAAAATGAAAAATTCAAAAAACAAAGCTTATCGTACCGCTATTTTAGGTATTTTTACGGCTATTATTTTGTTGCAAAGCTTTGTTCCTTTTCTTGGATATATTCCGATTCCACCGCTGAATCCTACCATAATCCATATTACTGTTATTATTGCCTCATTGGTTTTAGGTATTAAAGAAGGAATGATCGTTGGTGGGGTATGGGGTCTCGTTCGTTTGGTCAGAGCATTCGCTGCACCGCAAACGCCATTGGATCCTCTGATTTTTACCAATCCATTGATTTCAGTGCTGCCACGAATATTGGTGGGACTTGTAGCCGGACTTGTTTTTTATACCTTTAGAAAAAAGGAAAAACAACAAACTTTTGGGATGGCTCTATCTGCCGTTTTAGCCTCTCTTACAAATACAGTATTGGTGTTAAGTTTTATTTATCTTTTTTACAAAGATGATTATGCAACAGCTATTAATGTAGATAGTTCAAATTTGATGTATGTATTAGGCGGTGTCGTCTTGACCAATGGTGTTGCTGAAGCTGTAGCAGCAGGGATCTTAGGCCCAATCATTGCTAAGCCATTATTGAAAATTTCATCAACTAATAAAAATAAACCATTTTAGTCATCTAATAGTAATCTTTTCGAAATGATTTGTCATCAAGTTCAATGTTATACTAGTTTTCGTGGAAGATGATATTTCATCTTCACAATTAGTGTGATAGAAATGGAGAGGTATTTACATGAAAGATCCTAATAAACCAACACGAACGAATAATCGTTCTACCAACAGCAAAGAGCAATCTCTAACGAAAAAAATTACCATTGCTTTAGTGGTCATTCTTATTTTGAGTTTGCTATTCCTTGCATATACTATATTTGGCGGTGGCGGAGAAGAGGATGAAAATTCATTCCTAGATACTTCTAGCGAATCAAGTTCAGTGATTTCTGAAAGTAGTGAAGAAGAGTCAAGCAGCGAGAGCAGTTCAGAAAGTGAAAGCTCAGAGTCATCTGAATCAAGTTCTGCCGAAAGTAGTGAGGAGCAAGACGAATCGTCAGAATCTGAAGAAGCTGTTTCTGGAGATTGGGACCCAGTTGGAACAGAACAATCAGGAGAACACACAACTAATTATTCTGAAGGCTCACAAGACCGCATTGAAATCAAACGTGCTTCATCTGTTGCAACAGGCATCAGTGAAGGCGATATAATTGAATGGTGGGTTGGAAACGCTGGAGATCAACAAGTAGAAACAACTGTTTCCAATACAGCTCAAACCGTTACCTACCGTGTCATATTAAGATGGGTAGATAATCAAGGCTGGCAACCTGTTCAAGTAGAAGAGTTATCCAATAATCCTTATAACTAAAACGGTTATACGACATAGGCTTTTTGCTAGGGTTCATCTAACTCTAGCAAAAAGCTTATTTTCTTTAGTAAAAATGATTTTACGGAGAAGGTTGATTTGCTGAAGTCACTCTAGAGAAGGAATAGGAACTTTAGCTGTTTTAAATAATATCTAAAATCAAAAAAAAGGGGCAAAACTGACTTGTAAATCATATCCAGATCAATTCAAGTCGCTTATCAAAAAATAAACCTCAAAAACCTATCTATCATAATGAAGTTGCTTGATTTCTTTTGATTAAAACAACAGTGTGATAAACTTAAACTAAACTACTCCTTAAACAATCCAATTAAAAAAGTGAAAATAGAGTTACTTGGAGGCTGGGAAAATGAAAAAGCAAGCTGATTTTAGTGTAGTGGAAGAAATCCTTCACAAAACAAAAGAAGAAGTCGCCAATATGCATCCCATCAATATTCTCTTAGCTGGGAAAACCGGCGTTGGAAAAAGTACATTGATCAATAACGTATTTAGAGAACGTCTGGCTGCTACAGGTGTCGGAAAACCCGTTACTCAACACTTGAGGAAAATTTCTAAAGAACATATTCCAATTGTTTTGTATGATACCAAAGGACTCGAACTAAAAGAAGAAACACAAAAAACAGTCAAAAAAGAAATTTTCGAGACTATCAAGAATAGAAAAGAATTGGGCGCTAAGGAAGCGATCCATGTTGCTTATTATTGTATCAATGCCAACTCTTCCAGAATTGAGCAAATGGAAATCGAAATGATTCGAGAACTAAGTGCTCAAATACCCGTAATTATTGTGCTGACTCAATCTATGGGCAAACCTGCAAATGAATTCAAATCGTATATTGAGGATTTGAATTTGGACGTAGCGAGTGTAATCAATATTATGGCAGAAGATTTTCAAATCACAGAAGAAATGGCTATTCCTGCTTTTGGTTTAAAAGAATTGATCCAAACGACTTTTGAGATCATCCCGGAGGAAACCAAGGAAGCTTTTAATAATGCCCAGCAAGTTGACATTGCACTGAAAGCAAAATCAGCTCGTAATTGGGCAGTGAAGTACATTGTTTCTTCATTCGGTATCGGATTCGTTCCAATTCCTTTTTCAGATGCTTCTTTACTAGTGCCTATGCAGATCGGCCTATTGGCTCATATTACCGCTATTTTTGGCATTTCCATGGATAAAGCGACAATAACTAGTTTAGTGGCTGCAATTGGCGGGACAGGCGGAGCGACATTTGCTGGTCGTTACATTGTCTCTAATATTGTCAAGTTTATTCCCGGTGCCGGAACAATTGCTGGAGGGTTCATTAGTGGGACAACTGCTTCTATGGTGACTACCGCTTTAGCGATGAGCTATATCGAAGTTTTAACCATTATTGCTAAAGGAGAAAAAGATGGCAAATACCCAGACTTGAAGAACATCGAAGTACTGATGCGAGAAAAATTTGAAGAACGGTTAAAAAGAGGCGGCAAAGGAAAACAAGGCAATATTTCCTCTGATACTCCGTTAGAAGATCCTAAACAAAAAACAAAAAAGAAATGGTGGCACCGAAAGAAAGAATAAAGGGATGACTTACTATGCGTCTATTTATCGGTATCGAATTAAGCCAGTCTGTTAAAGAATCTTTATTCGTTGTGCAGCAACAGCTTAAACCCTATTCTATAAAAGGGAAGTTCACTTCTCCAAAAAATTTTCATTTAACGTTAGAGTTCATTGGCGAAGCGACTGAAAAAGAGATCGAGGTATACAAGACGATTATCTCGTCAGTAGCAGAGGTTTCAAGTTCTTTTGTAGTTTCATTGGATCATATTGGTAAATTTATCCAAAAAAACAAATCCATCTTATGGGCTGGCCCAAGTACAGCCTATTCTTTAAACAAATTGTACGACAGACTGCATGTAGAATTTTCTTCCCGTTACCTAGAAATGGATAAGAAGCAATACACTCCTCATATCACGCTAGGCAGAAACATTGTGCTCAATGACTCTTTTGAACAGGTGAAAAAAGAATTGCATTGGAATGCTATTCCCTTAACGATCGACAATATAACTTTATTTGAAAGTACCCATATCAATGGTCATTTGGTCTATCGTGCAATCGAGAAACAACAAATGGCATTCTAGGTTTAGGTATAAAATAATAGAAAAGAGGGAAGAACAACTTGTTAGAGAATATTCAACGCTTTTTCTCAGAATACGATCCAAAAGCACTACATGTAAAGAGAGAGTATGCTGTCTTGATTCCGATTATTATGGTAAACGGATTTCCTCATATTTTGTATGAAGTCCGCAGTCAGCATATCTCTCAACCTGGAGATACCTCTTTTCCAGGCGGTAAAGTAGAACCTGGAGAAAGCTATCAGAATGCTGCCGTACGGGAAACGACAGAAGAACTGCAGATTCCTGAAGATTTGATCCAAGTTATTGGAGAGATGGATTTTATTGTCCAAAATAATACCATTATTCACTCGTTTATAGGTGAAATTAAAGGTATAGACATCAAAGACATCGTATGGAATGAGGAAGTGGCTGAAGTGTATACTGTTCCCATACGATATTTCATGGAAAACGAACCTGATTACTATTCTGTGGAGATGAAGATGAATTATCCTGCAGATTTTCCTTACGACCGTATTCCAAATGGAAAAAACTATAAATTTCGAAATGCTAAAAACCAGATTGCTTTTTACAATTTGGAAGATCATTACCTATGGGGATTCACCGCTTCGTTGACACAGCGTTTTATCAGCTTAGTGAAAAAATATGATTTATTAGACAAATAAAGACCTGAAAATAGTGAAGAGCAAAATGCTTCTTCACTATTTTCAGGTCTTTTATTACAGTTAATTAAAACGGTCCATATTGAATAGCATTTGCAATCAATAAGAACACAAGCCCAATAACTAACCAAATCAACATGAGTTTTCCAAGGAACTTCAACCATGTATCATAACTGACCTTGGCAATCGATAATTGGGCCATCAAGACACCTGATGTAGGAATAATTGAATCCATAAACCCATCTCCAAATTGGAATGCTAATACAGCTGTTTGTCTAGTAATACCAAGTGTATCTGCTAGAGGGATCATTACAGGCATCGTAGCAGCAGCTTGTCCACTACCTGATGGAATGAAGAAGTTGACCACGATTTGTGTCACATACATTCCAACAACTGCTAGTGAATCCGGTAGAGAGCTGATCAAACTAGACAAGTTATTAATCAAAGTATCGATGATCAATCCATTTTCCATAACAACTAAAATAGAACGAGCTACACCAACTACTAATCCAGCAAACACCATTTCTTTAGCACCAATAACAAAAGATTCTGCAATCTCGCTAGGTCTCATTCTTGAAATAAAACCTGTCAAAATTCCCATTCCTAAGAATACAGAACCGATCTCTACAATAAACCAGCCATATTGGAAAACACCATAAGCAATAACCGCAAATCCGCCGATAAACACAACTAGTGTTGCTAAATGACGTTTAGTAAATGGAGGCAAATCGTCAAAGTCAATTGCACCCTCAGTGACATGCGTTCCTTTTTTGTGGTTATACAACAAACTGTTTTCTGGATTTTTTTTCACTTTCTCAGCATAACGCATTACATACACTGAAGTGACAATCCATAATACAGCTAGTATGATCACACGAAAGCCTACACCTGAAAATAGAGGCAATTCTGCAATTTCTTGTGCGACCCCAACTGAGAATGGATTCATGAAACCAGCAAAGAAACCAATAGCTGCACCAAGTGAAATCATCCCTAAACCGACCAAAGCATCGTATCCCAATGCTAATGCTAGAGCTACACCGATAGGAATAAAGACGATCGTTTCTTCAGAAAGTCCCATTGTAGAACCTAAGATACCAAATACCAGTATCAAAATAGGGATGACCCATTTTTCTTTTCCTTTTAATTTTTGAACCAGCAAACTGATTCCTGAACTAATCATTCCCGAATCAGTAATCAGCTGAAAAGCCCCGCCGACAATAAACAAGAAAAAGATGATATCTGCTGTTTCTGCCATACCTATTGGAATAGACTTCAATACGTCAAATAATCCTTGGGGATTAGATTCCACTATTGTGTAGGAATTTGGTATGACAACTGTTCGACCGCCCACCTCAGTCCGTTCAAATTGCCCTGCAGGCAATATGTAAGTTAAAATCGCCATAACAATTGTAAATGCTATTAATGTTACAAATGTATGAGGAATTCTCGATCTTCTTTGTTTCTCCATGGTAAATCCTCCTAATAATTTCTCGAAACAAAATACTAATAAATAAAATGTATTCCCTTGAGTACAGAAGCAGAATAAGCTCTTAAAAACACAAAAAGACTATGAGCAAAAGGGCTCATAGTCTTTTTATTATACTATACCTTCTGCCCGCAACATGAAGAGCTCTCCTAAAAACAAATTTGGGCAATTTGTTCAGGCAGTGTCACGCTTATTTAGCGTAACCCCAGTACATCTGCACTTCGGCGATAATTCCTTTCAGAAAACCTTACTCTTAATTACCGCAGCCTCTACATCACATTGAATAATATTCAGTTCATTAACCGTTACAAACTATACAGTATTCATTATATAAATGCAATGTTTTAGAGGAGTTTCTAAGAAAAAAAACCTTTTTTTTGATTCAGGAAATAAAAATCTTTGAATAAAATATCATTATTTTGATGATTTTAGTGTAGACTAGTGGTAAAGAATAGGAGGAGTGGGAATGTTTTCATTGTTTATTTTAATGCTTGAACGTGGCGGACTCATTATTATTCTGGCTTATTTGTTGATCAATATCCCATACTTTAAAAACGTATTAACTAACCGCCATAAATGGGATGCTAAAATAAAATTGATCGTTATTTTTAGTTTGTTTGCCTTGATTTCAAATTATACTGGTGTTGAAATCAACCAAGATGAAATGATCGTTAACCAATTTGTAACTCAACTTTCTTCAAATTCTGCTCTGGCCAATACTCGTGTATTAACGATCGGAGTTTCTGGTTTGATCGGAGGATCATCAGTAGGGATTATTGTTGGCCTGGTTTCAGCCATTGTACGTTTTTTCCAAGGAGGGGGAGATGTCCATATTTACGTCCTTTCTTCTATCCTTATTGGTTTGTTTTCTGGCTATTTTGGCAACAAGTCTATCCAAAAGAATACTTATCCAACTGCTTTTGAAGGGTTAGCTTTAGGTTTTTTGATGGAAGCCATTCAAATGGTCTGTATTTTTATTTTTGGAAATAGTTACGCAGAATCCTGGAGTCTGATTCAATTCATTGCCTTACCGATGATGTTGACCAACTGTATTGGAACGGGTATTTTTCTTTCCATTATCGAAACAACCTTACGTCAAGAAGAACAAACAAAAGCTGTACAAACGCATGATGTATTGCAGTTGGCTAACCAAACCATGCCTTATTTCCGCTCTGGCTTGAATGAAAGATCGTGTGAAAAAGCAGCTCAAACCATTCAACAATTTATTAAAGTAGACGCCGTGAGCATAACGAATCAAGAAAGAATATTGGCTCATGTAGGAGCAGCAAGTGATCATCATATCCCATCCATTGAAATACTCACAGATTTGTCCAAAAAGGTGTTGCGGACTGGCAAAATAAGCGAGGCTCATTCTCGTGAAGAAATTGGCTGTAACCATAACGGATGTCCGTTAGAAGCCGCTATTGTGATTCCTTTAAAATCAAAACAGAAAACTATCGGAACTTTAAAAATGTACTTCACAGATAAATCCAAGCTTACGTTCGTTGAGCGCCAATTAGCGGAAGGATTAGGCAATATTTTTTCTCAACAAATCGAATTAGGCGAAGTGGAATGGCAAAGCAAATTATTACAAGATGCTGAAATCAAGTCGCTTCAGTCGCAAGTAAATCCGCATTTTTTCTTTAATACACTCAACACCATTTCCGCGTTGATTCGCATCGATAGTGAAAAGGCTCGTTCGTTGCTGATTCAGCTAAGTAATTTTTTTCGATCCAACCTTACAGGGGCTAGAACCAACTTAATTCCTTTAACAAAAGAACTGGAGCAGGTAAATGCCTTTCAAACACTAGAAGAAGCACGCTTTCCTGGGCGCTATCACTTAACTGTTCAATACGATAAGAAATTAGAGCAAGTTTTATTGCCGCCATTTTTGATTCAAGTTTTGGTAGAGAATGCGTATAGACATGCTTTTAAAGGTAGGAAAAAAGGCAATCAAGTTGTAGTGTCTATCCGAAACTCAGGAGATGCTATTCATATCAGTGTCCAAGATAATGGAGTAGGGATCGAGCCCGATGTCTTGACTAGATTAGGGAAAGAGATCGTCTTTTCTGAAAAAGGGTCAGGGTCAGCGGTAGAAAATTTAAACAAGCGGTTGCTTAGCTTATTTGGTGAAAGTGCTCAGCTGCAATTTGATTCTACACCTGAAGGAACGACCGTCTCTTGTGTCATTAGCCACACTAAAATAGAGGAGGAAAAAGATGCATACACTAATCGTAGATGATGAACCATTAGCGAGAAATGAATTAACTTATTTATTGAAACAATGTCCAGAAATCACAGCTATCAAAGAAGCCGATTCTATCGAAGATGCAATCGGCGTATTGATCGAACACAACATAGAACTGGTTTTCTTAGACATCCATCTAACAGAAGAAAGCGGACTGACTTTAGCCAATAAATTAAATCAGCTCCAGCATCCACCGATCATTATTTTCGCGACAGCTTATGATGAATACGCGATTCAAGCATTTGAATTGGATGCTAGAGATTATGTACTAAAACCTTTCTCATTGGATCGAATTCAACAAGCCGTAAAAAAGGCTTATCAAAGCTTGTCCGTCGATTTTTCTCAACCTGCTCAAAAAGCAAATAAAGTTCCTATAGAAGATACCATTCCCATCCAAGCTGAAGAACGTATTTTTCTATTGAAAATTTCTTCTATTGTAACGATAAGCATCAACAAAGGAGACGTCTACTTAGACACAGAAGACAAAACCTACATTATCCATGATACATTGAATACTTGGGAAGAAAAGTTAGCCGGTCATCCTTCCTTTATCCGGGTGCATCGTTCTTTTATTATTAACAGTACCAAGATAAACGAAATCCAACCTTGGTTTAACCATACTTATCAATTGACGATGGTGAATCAGATGAAAGTACCAGTAAGTCGTTCGTATATGAAACCATTTAAGGAAAAAATTGGATTATAAGAATGAATTTCAGAACTGCAGGCGTGCATCTCAGCCTGCAGTTTTGTCATTTCAGCAGAAAACAGACTATTTGAAATGAAAAATGAGTAAAATAGCAGTGTAGATTGAAAGGGTATTCATAAAAAGGAGGAGAAAGAAATGATCACTTTACTTGGTGGTATTGCATTATTGATTTTAGGGTATTTTACTTATGGGAAATACATTGAAAAAAACTTTTCGATTGATCCTAATCGAAAAACTCCTGCAGAGGTACTGAAAGACGGGTATGACTTTGTACCGATGTCAAAAGGAAAGAACGCTATTATTGAATTATTGAATATTGCAGGAACTGGTCCTATATTCGGACCGATCATGGGTGCTTTATATGGTCCTGTAGCTTATATATGGATCATCGTCGGATGTATTTTTGCTGGAGCTGTCCATGACTATATGTTAGGGATGATCTCTCTAAGAAATAACGGAGCTCATTTGCCGGAATTGGCTAGCAAATACTTAGGCAAACCGGTCAAACATGTCGTAAACATTTTTACGATGCTGTTATTGATGCTTGTAGGAACCGTGTTTGTTACTTCACCAGCTAACTTGATCGACAGTATCACACCAAACTGGGTAGGATTAGGCGTGATCATTGTATTAATTTTTGTGTATTACATCATTTCCACTATCTTACCGATCGACCAAGCACTAGGGAAAGTTTATCCTTGGTTTGGAGCGATTTTGATTATCAGTACAATCGCTATTGGAATCAGCTTACTATTTAGTGGCAGCCCTATTCCAAATCTGACCATCAACAATATCCAAAACTTCCATCCAGGCGGATTAGCTATTTTCCCAGCTATCTTCTTTACCATTTCTTGTGGAGCGTTATCTGGTTTCCACGCCACTCAAGCACCTATGGTATCTAGAACCAGCACGAACGAAAGAGAAGGGCGCTTTACTTTTTACGGTATGATGATTGCTGAAGGGGTCATCGCTATGATCTGGGCAGCAGCTTCAATGAGTTTATTTGATGGCCAAACATTGAGCCAAATGATTGATGCCGGAACAGCTTCATTAGTAGTCAACGAAGTATCTATGATGTTATTAGGAAATGTGTTTGGTACAGTAGCGATCATTGGCGTTATTGTATTACCTATATCTTCTGGTTTATCAGCATTTAGAAGTTTACGTACAATATTAGCGGATTACTTGAATATCAAGCAAGACACGATGAAAAAAATCTTGATGGTCACGATTCCGTTATACCTCATTTCATTTGCACTAACAAATGTAGATTTCAATATACTATGGAGATATTTCAATTGGGCAAATCAAGTAACTGCTGTGATCGCCTTATTGGTTTCCACTCGTTACTTGTATCTAAAAGGGAAAAATTATTTAGTTACTTTATTGCCTGGAGCTTTTATGCTTTATGCAGTAGTCGTCTATATATTAAGTGAACCGATTGGATTCCGCATGGGGCTGACTGCTGTAACCTTTATCATAGCCATTGTCATTTCTGTGGGTATTTTAGTGTTGTTCTGGATATCCGGTAAGAAACAAAAAGCTATTGTTGACCCAGACGGAGAACTTATCAACGATCAATTGCCGATTGGAACTTTTTCTTCAGAGACGGTTTAATCAATAAGAATTTTATAACTGTAAAAGGAAGTTAGGAAGCAATTTTCTAACTTCCTTTTTTCGCTGAGATGTAGTTTACCATAATTAGATTATGGTAACTAAACAAAGTAATTTATTCACTAAATCTTAAATAATACGCGGTTAGTAGTTGATAAAAACTTTATTAAATGGTAAAATCTAATTGTGAAGTAATGAACTAATAAAAACAAATTATCTAGAGGAGTGTTAAATATGCAAAAAGAAATGACCGCTTTGCAACTATTTTTTCGTAATGGAGACACATTAGTCATCAATCGTGAATTTATCGGAGATTTATGGATTAAACAAGTAACTACCTCTTACGGCAGAATCAATGGCAGTGATTTCCAAGAAATCCATCCATGCCAGTCTTTTAAAATTGAATTGTTGCCAGAAGCTGATCGCGTAGATTCTGATGATATCAACTTAGGTGGATTGGAATCAGGAATGTTTGAACGCATCAAAAAATACTCAGACATCGAAACAATGGATCTCTTATATAAAACTCCCACTGATCCCGATTCAGAAGCGATTCAATCTGAACGAATCTATTTCCCTTACGAAGCTCAAGACCCAGATGGTTTAGACAATAAACATCAATCTACGCATATGGGTGCAGATGGACACTTATATGTACTGATTGATCCAGAAAAAACTGTCACAGACGTTTTTCCAAACCTCAACTAACAAAATAAAGCGGCTGCTCAAGAACAGAGATAGTTCTTGAGCAGCCGCTTTTTTATAAAATAAGATGCCCTTAGAAACGATTCTTAACACAAGATTCACATTACAGCGAATCTTATGTTATAATCAAAAAAAGAGGTGAATAAATGACTAAACAATTTGAAGATAACTTATATGCAGCTATTATAGGCGATATCAAACATTCTAGGAAAATCGCTAATCGAAAAGAAGCGCAAGAACAGTTTCGTTTTGTTTTACAGTCCATAAATGAGAAATACGCAGATGACATTGCTTCTCAGTTCATTATTACATTAGGAGACAGTTTTCAAGGTCTCTTAAAAAATAAACAATCCATTATGAACATCATTTTTGAAATCGAATTAGCTATGTCTCCTATTGAACTGCGTTTCGGCATCGGGCTAGGAGATGTTAGTACAACCATCCAACGAGAAAATTCGATGGAAATGGATGGGACGGCTTATCACCGTGCCCGACAAATGATTGAAACGATTGAAGACAATGAAACTAAGTACACCAAAAGAGAAACCAATATGATGATTTTTTCCGGTGATGATTACCAACAAACAGATCAACTATTGAATACTATCCTATCGCTGGCTACAGCTTTAAAATCAAAATGGACTGATCGTCAAAAAGAAGTCATGTATGCTTACTTTACGAATGGAGAAAATCAATATAAAACAGCTGAAGCTTTAGGTATTGGCCAATCAAGTGTCAATAAAGCATTGAATGCAGCGAAATACTATACCTATAAAACAGCTTTTACAAACGTCAGTCTTTTTTTAAGCAAAAATAGTCAGGGGGAGGAGTAATTGATGCAAGAAGTATTGCCCGTATTATTTATTGGTCATGTTTTAGGCGACTTTTATTTTCAGTCTACAGAGTTGGCTAAAGTAAAAGACTCCTCTTGGAAAAAGTTGCTGCTTCATTGTTTGATTTACTTGGCAACTATGCTAGGAATATCATTTACTATTTTTGGGTGGAGTTTAATTAAGGTAGCTCTCTGGGTCTCAGTAGGTCATTTCCTGATCGATGGAGCAAAATTTTTGCTGCCATCGCACTTTTTTTTTAAAAAAGGGAAAGACACCATCATCTATCTTGTAGATCAAGCTTTACATATTCTGGTATTGCTGGCAGCAGGTATTTATATTGCGGGGGAATCTTTACAGATTAACTATATTTTAAGTATAGAGACAGTAATCAATCGCTTAGGAGTAGAAATGACCAGTCTGTTGTCTTGGATATTGATTCTCTTAGTATTGATGCAACCGTGTAGTATAACTATAAAAAAGTCTTGAATTATTATCGACCATCTAGTGAAGAACATGTCGATGAAGGAATCCCTAATGCTGGAGCTTTGATAGGGGTATTTGAACGGCTATTTATTTTATTGATGCTCTATGCAAGTCAATTTACAGCTATCGGTTTTGTATTGACAGCGAAGTCAATTGCTCGGTACAACAAAATTTCAGAGAATCCACAATTTGCCGAATATTATTTACTAGGGACACTATTGAGTACTTTGTTAATCATTATCAGCTATTTCTTCATTTTTTAAAGATTCAGCTTAAAAGGAATCATTAGACAAGATTCGTCATTTGGCGAATCTTTTTGTGTATCCGAAAACAAAAATACTTAGCAAGAAATAATTAAATGGTATACTAGCCATAGATCAAACTACTAGGAGGAATAGAATGGAATTGACCGTTTACTTAGCAGGACAAATTCATGACGAGTGGCGTGAACAATTGAAAGAACAAGTAGCAGCGCAAAACCTGCCGTATCGTTTCGTAGGGCCACAAACTAATCATGAAGTTTCCGATAATATTGGCGAAGAGATTTTAGGAAAACAGCCGAATTCGTTGGTGAAAGACGATAAGGCTTCAGATATCAACAATTTTAGAACCCAAGTCTTTCTGCAAAAAGCAGATATCGTGATCGCTTTATTTGGAGAAGAGTACCGACAGTGGAATACGGCTATGGACGCCGCCACAGCTGTCCAGTTGAACAAACCATTGATTATCGTGCGTCCTAAGAGTCTCATTCATCCATTAAAAGAACTCACCAACAAAGCCAACGTTACAGTTGAAACGATTCAACAGGCTGTACAGATTTTGGAATACGTATTTAATTAACCGCAACTAAATACATCTATTGTAAGAAAAGGAGAATTCTATGGCATTCAAACAAGTCGAAACACAAGAGCTACCAGATATTCAATCTGTAGGGACACTTTATGAACATGTAGAAACAGGGGCAAGGGTTCTTTATCTAGCAAATGATGATTCCAATAAGGCGTTTACGATCGGATTTAAAACACCACCGTATAACGACAATGGAATTGCTCACATTATCGAACATTCTGTCTTGAACGGCTCCAAAAAGTATCCTTCAAAAGAGCCATTTGTCGAATTGATCAAAGGATCATTGAATACTTTCGTCAATGCAATGACTTTTTCAGATAAGACGATTTACCCAGTAGCATCAACCAATCAAAAAGATTTCATGCATTTAATGAGTGTTTATTTAGATGCTGTATTTAAACCACACTTTTACGACAATGCACAAATATTAGCGCAAGAAGGTTGGCACTATCATTTAGAATCAGCAGAAGATGAGTTGATTTATAAAGGGGTTGTTTACAATGAAATGAAAGGTGCTACAGCTTCTCCTGAAAGACAAGTCCAACAGCATTTGACTCGCCAGTTGTATCCAAATAGTATTTACCGTCATGAATCAGGTGGAGACCCTAAAGCAATTCCCAGCTTGACGCAAGTAGAATTTACAGCTTTCCATCAACAGTATTATCACCCCAGCAATTCGCTCACTGTTTTATATGGGGATCTTGATGAAACAGAAGTCTTTGCTGCATTGGAAGAGTATTTCAGTAGTATAGAGAAACAAACAGAAACAGTCGATTTGTCTTTTGAAGCGGTTATACCTGCTGAAGGTGTATTTGAAGATACTTATTCGATAACTGCAGGCGATGACCCTGAAGGAAAAGATTATTTAGCTTTAGGATGGCATGTGGCTGAACCTAAAGATGTATTAGACCTGTATGGATTAGAAGTGATGGAAGAGATTTTACTTGGGAACAACCAAGCTCCGCTTAAAAGAGCTTTATTGGATGCGGATATCGGGGGAGATATAGTAGGGGGAGTAGCAGATTTTGGTTACCCAACAGCCTTTATGATCACGGCTAAGTATTCAGATGCCTCCAAAATGGATCGATTCAAACAAATTGTACAAGAAACATTAGAATCGTTAGCAGCTGAAGGAATTGATTCTGAGCTGATTGATGCAGCTCTAAATAAAATTACGTTCCGCACTAAGGAAGCCGCTATTTCAGAAGACAACCCACGTGGCGTCATTTATGCCATCAATGCTTATCGCTCTTGGTTATACGGCAAGAGTCCTTATGTGAACTTGCAATTTTCGGACTATTTGAAGAAATTAGGAGAATTAGCAGGTAAAGGGTATTTTGAACAATTGATCAAAGAAAAGCTATTGAACAATTCCTTGCAGACGGCTGTGATATTAAAAGCTGAACCTGGTAAAAATGATCAACTAGAAGCAGAAACTCATAAGCGATTGCAAGCTTATAAAGCTAGCCTATCAAAGGAAGAAGTCGCAGAAGTAGTTCGGCAAACTCAATCGTTGATCGAACGACAAGAGACTCCAGATAAACCAGAAGAGTTGGCTAAGATTCCAACATTGACCAAGGAGGATTTGAGTACTCATGTAGAAGAGTATCCTCTAACAGAAACTACATTCAATAAAGAAACGATTTTTTATCATGCTGAACAATTTACTTCAGGTATTGATTACATTAGTTTGTATGTCGATTTGAAGGATGCTACAGCTGAAGAATACCTATGGTTGAGCTTTTTAAGTCGTTTGGTTGGAAAATTAGCAACTAAGAAATACGATGTAGCAACTTTGCAGCGCCAAATGGATTTGTATACAGGTGGTATTTATGGGAACATAGCGATCTATGAAGATCAATCTGGAAATTTGAGCCCTTATTTTGTACTACGAGGAAAAGCTTTAGATTCTTCATTGGAAGAACTGGTCTTATTGATGCAAGAGATCATGTGTCACACGCAATACGAAGATGATAGTGAGATCTTAAAAATCACTCAACAACTGATTTCTCAGTTTGAACGACGCATTAATTCCGGTTCCCATGTTCTAGCGGCTAATCGTGCTTTGAGCCAAATGAAGGCATCCGCAAAACTGAATGAAATGGTCAGCGGAATGGACCAGTTCCAGTTTTTAAAAGACATTCGTACTGATTTGCAATCTGATCAGGCAGGTAGCGTAAAACATCACATCACGCGTATCTTAAAACGTCTACTCAATAAAAATCGCTTAAACATTTTATATGTCGGGGAACAAGAGCGAGGAGAACTAGTCAAAGAAAAACTGCAAACAGCTTTTTCTGATCTCTCTAGTGCTGAACTAAGTGAGACAGCAGTTATTACGCCTGGAACGAAACAAAACGAAGCGTTTATTGCAGCTCAAGACGTAAACTATGTGGCTACTGCTTCAAATGCCAGCGATAAATTTGACTACAATGGGGCATCGAAAGTATTGGCAACGACGATTCGTTACAGTTACTTGTGGAATGAGATTCGTGTTAAAGGTGGCGCTTATGGATCACTGTACAATCACCAACGCAATGGCCAATTTGCCTTAAGCTCTTATCGCGATCCAAATATCCGTAAAACACTAGATGCTTATAAAGGTTTACCTGACTATGTTTCACAAATGGAACTGTCCGAAAGCGAGTTATTGAAATACATCATTGGGACGATTAGCCCTATGGAACAACCAAAATCTGCTTTCAGTAAAGGTTTGGCTGCATTCAATCGTTTAAAAACAGGCGTGACTCGC
Organism: Desemzia sp. RIT 804; assembly: GCF_016892605.1. GTDB lineage: Bacteria > Bacillota > Bacilli > Lactobacillales > Carnobacteriaceae > Desemzia. The sequence continues at coordinate 565,384 of NZ_JAFEMV010000001.1, read as the reverse complement.
GAAGAGTTGATCCATTTGAAAGAAGAGATCTTAACAGTTGATTCAAAAACGCTATCGAGACTCTATAAAAGCCTAGAAAGAGTCTTGGAAGAGAGTACAGTGGTAGTTATAGGAAATAAAGCTCAAATTGAAAGTGAACATGACTTATTTGATAAAGTGTATGAACTATATTAAAGCGTTAAAGTAGTATACTTTAATTCATATTTTCTTTAATTAAGTGTCAGTATCAAAGATAAAAAGAGAGGATGAATTTTATGACAAAAATAGGAATCATAGGCGCAACTGGAACAGCTGGTTCAACCATTTTTAAAGAAGCGTCACAAAGAGGGCATGAAGTTACAGCTTTAGTACGAAATGCAGCAAAAGCACAAGAGTTATTGGGAAAGAATATCAACGTAGTAGAAAAAGATGCTTTTGCACTGACGAAAGCGGATTTGGAACAGTTTGATGTGATTGTCAATGCTTTTGGAACTCCTCCCAACACAGCTTATTTGCATGTAGATTTAGCAACTAAACTGGTTGCACTATTTCGTGGTACAACAACTCCTCGTTTATTCTTTATTCTAGGAGCTGGTAGTTTATTAGATGAAAAGGATGAATTATTTGTTGAAACGATACGCAAAGCGCCGAAAAGTAAATCGTACATCAGTATCCCTGAAAACCAATTAAAAGAATTAAATTTCTTACGTGAAGTCGATAACGTCGAATGGGTCGGCGTTTCTCCAGGGGCTGTTTTTGAAACAGGAGAAGCGAAACCGGCTAAATACGGGAAAAACCATATTCTGTTTAATGAACAAGGTGAGTCTCATTTATCTTCCGGAACATTGGCTAATGTGATCTTAGATGAAATTGAAAGCCCGAAACATCATCAAGAACGCTTTCATGTGATTGATAATGAATAGAGAATCAACTGGAGGTAATTGAATTATCGTGAAAAAAGAAACAGTTACAGAAAAAGATTTATTTGCCATCTTAGAAATTTTAAATAAAATTGACATGAAATATTGGCTTGATGGTGGCTGGGGAGTGGATATCCTTACTGGAAAACAAAATCGCGAACATCGAGATATCGATATTGATTTTGACGCTAATTTTACTGAGAAGGTTATAGAAACTTTAACGAAGATAGGTTATGAAGTGGTAGTAGATTGGATGCCAGCACGAATGGAATTATGGCATGAAAATTATGGATACATTGATATTCACCCACTTATTTTAGATGAGGACGGATCTGCCAAACAAGCTGACCTAGAAAGTGGTTTTTATCATTTTGAAAAAGATTATTTCACTAAAGTAATCTACAAAAATCGTGAAATAGCTTGTATTTCAAAGAAAGCACAAGAACTATTCCATACTGGTTACAAGTTAACTGATGTTGATTTAGCTGACTTAGAAAACTTAAAAGCCATTGAATAAATTCATTATTTCAATATAATTGCTGAGAGCGGGACAAAAGACGTTTAAAAACGCCCGTTTAGTATGTGACAGAGATAGAGACTATTGTCCCAGTCCCAGCAATTATAGGTAAGAGCAGAGGGGAAGAGTAGAACAGACGACAGAAAAGAACACTGAATTTTGTATTCTTTTCTGTCGTCTTGTTTAATCAAATTAGTTGAAAGTCTAGTCTATTCAACGTAATATTTTATTAGAGTACTTAACTAAGAGAGGATGAGTGGTATTGGATAAAGAATTTAAAAAAGAAGGAACAGCGTTTGTTTTACACAATGAAGCAGGGAAAAAAGTTGCTGAGATCCATTATCAAGAAACTGATGAAGACTATGTCATTGCTGACCATACAGTAGTAGATGAAAGTTTAAGAGGTCAAGGAATAGCAGAACAGCTACTGGATAAACTAGTTACTGAGATGGAAAAAGAGCATAAAACAATTTATGCTACTTGCTCCTTTGTTATCTGGAAGTTTCAAAAGAATCCAGATAAATACGACCATATCAACTATGAGAAGCAAAAGAAAGCTTAACTCATTTAAAATATTGGAATCTATCCGTACAGCTGTAAAAGGGGAGAAAAAGAGGAGAGAAGTGATTTCTCCTCTTTTTCACGTCAAATAATCGAATAAAAGAAGATAATACCAGCTATTAAAGCAATTTATTTCTTATTATGGTAATCTTTAAATAGAAGGAATAGCAATGCTGATCTGGTGACTAGAGAAGTATAGATTCCTGAAAGCAAAAGGTAAGGAGGAGCGGTTATTGTTATCAACAGGATTGCTTCATCATATTGAACTTTACGTATCTGACTTAAGAAAAACAATACTGTTTTGGGGATGGTTTCTAGAAGAGTTAGGCTATATACCTTTTCAAGAATGGGAAAACGGCCGAAGCTGGAAATTAAAAGACACTTATATCGTTTTTGTACAGACTGAAGATAGATTTTTAGATGTTCCATATCATCGGAGCAGAGTCGGACTCAATCATCTGGCTTTCCAGGCCGAATCACGTCATCAGGTCGATGAGATGACGAAAAAACTAAAAGAACGTGGTACAACGATCCTATATCCTGAAAAACATCCATTTGCAGGGGGACCAAATCATTATGCTGTTTTCTGTGAAGATCCAGATCGGATCAAACTTGAGCTAGTGGCACCTGAAAAAAGCAATAAAGATGACTAAAAAATAAATGGGTCTTTATTGCTTTTTGTTATTTAGGACAACTAATTTTATGCAACAAACTATCTACATAGGAGGATTTGTTTTTTTGGTTACTATGAATAATTTTATTCAAAAAATAATTGCCAGTGTAAAATATGTTTTACAGCTCGTAAACTTGCCAAAAATTAGTATTTTTCAATTCTAAAACTTAAAATTAAGGTAGATGGTTGCAAAATATTCTAAAGTTATAAATTTTTTTGCTGTCTAGTTGTAAGATGCCGAAAAAGTCAAGCTCCAACTATGGTTAACAATATATCTACCTGCAATATTTTATCCTTATTAGCATGGCTTCATTTAACCAAATAGTTAAAAAAGGAATATGGTTGATACAAAAATTGTATTGGCCCATTAAAAGAGAGAAGAACCTAGATAATGAGTCTGTTACTTAGTCTGCTATTTCATCTTTTTTCTAGTTTACATAATATATATTATACAAAGTAGTAAATAGTGGTAAATCATTTAAAGAACTTTAAAATTATATCTATTTCTATCGTTTTTTCTTCTTTTTGACGTTTTATCGTTTAGACTTGAGAAAATTATTTTTCTGCATTACCTTTTTTAAATTACTTGGTCATTTTTAATTGTTTTAACAGTCGATTACTTTTATTAGATCCATTTGTTATCACTAACTTATACTTATTGGATTGTTATGTGTCTTTATTGATTTAATTTGTGCGTGTTGCGTCACAGATCGTTTCTGAGACCATTTCAGTTTATTTTGCTGATAACTATCCATAAACCATTTTTTACCTACTAAAAAATCCTGACGACTTATTTTCTAGTCATCAGGATTTTTATGCTTGCTTCAGCTTATTTTGTTAAAGCTTCAGTTAATTGTGGTACAACTTGTTTCTTACGTGATACTACACCTTTTAACACAGCTTTGTTGCTATCTAACTTAACATTAAATGCTTCTTCAACAGCTGCTATAGGATTACCGATAGCTAGAATCACTGAATCACTATCTAAGATATTAGTCACAACTAAAACAAATAAATCATAATGGTTAGCTAGATTAGTTTGTTGAATAGCTTTTTCTAGTTGAGCTTGTTTAGAAAAGACATCTTCTACGTCTACCACGTTGATTTGTGCAATACGGACATTTTTATCGCCCATCGGGAAACTTTTAGCATCCATATCAATCAATTCTTCAGCAGTTTTATCGCCCATGTTTGTTCCAGCTTTTAACATATCTAGACCGTATACTTCTAATTCAACTTCAGCAATATCAGCAAGTTCTCTTGCTGCTGATTCGTCTTCTTGTGTAGATGTTGGTGATTTAAATAACAATGTGTCTGAAACGATTGCTGATAACATTATACCTGCGATGTTTTTAGGGATCGCAATGTTATTTTCTTTGAATATTTTTAACACGATAGTTGCTGTACAGCCAACTGGCTCAGCACGGTAATACAACGGATTTGCAGTATCAATATTTGCGATACGGTGATGATCTACAACAGATGCAATCTCAACATCATGAATGTCTGAAACACTTTGTTGCGCTTCATTATGATCCACTAAATAAACCGTATTGGTTTCATTTGCTGCAGTTTCAATCACTCTAGGAGCTTCCATACCAAAATATTCCAATGCGTAAGCGGTTTCTTCACTAACTTCTCCTAAAGCCACTGCTTCTGTCTCTTTTCCTAATGCATTTTGCAAGTAAGAAAATGAAATAGCTGATGCAATAGCATCTGTATCTGGGTTTTTATGTCCAAAAACTAAAATTTTACTCATTTATCATGACACTCCTTTATTTTATTCACATCTTTTATAGTAGAACAAATTACTCTTTTAGTCTAGTAGCGTAATCTTTTTCTTCTAAAAATTTATCAAAATGTCTAAAAAATCTATTCACTCGATCGATCAATCCTTTTTCTTTTTGATACACAAATGCCAATGTATATGTAATGGGTGGATTAAAAGGCAGAATTTGTTGGTTCTTTTCCAAAGGATTAGCGTCAATATAAGATTTAGGTAATGCAGATAAACAATTTGTTTTTTGACTAAATGCCTGCAATTGTTTTGGCGTAGAAAAATAACCAGAAACAGCTGGCAAATCAAGGTTTTGTTGTACGAATTTAAACCGTAAGATATCATTTATGTAAAAACTTCTAGGGTAAAATACCCATTTATCATTAGTGGTTTCGCTTAATTGGATAGAATCTCGACTTTTCAGCTGTTCGTTTTGGTGCAACAGAAACAATTCTTCAGCTGCTATGGTTTTTGTGGAATAATGCGTCCAATTTTTGATCGTATCTTCTGGAAGATACAAAATAGCAAAATCGATTTGATTGTTCTCTAATTGGTGCCAAATTTCTTCTCGGGATAACATATATAACGAGACTTTACAGTTAGGGAATTTTTCATAATAAGTTGCTATAAAGTCCATAAAAACCCCATCTTCTATCGATGATAACAAACCAATCTTCAGATGACTCTTCTTTTCATGTTGTGCATATTCTATATCTTCAATAGCATTCTTAAACGTTGTCTGTACTGATTGAGTTGCTCTGGTCATGATCCGTCCAGCTTCTGTTAAGCGCATTTCTCTACCTTTGAAATAAAATAAAGGAGCTCCTAGTGCTTTTTCAAACTTTTTGATTCTTTGCGTTAAAGCTGGTTGTGAGATCCCTAGCTTTTGTGCTGCATGTGTATAGTTCATTGTTTCAGTTAATTGAATAAAATAATTTAATGTTTTCCCTGAAAACACACTTTGATCTTTTAATTTCATTTGTTTTTCTCACTTCCTCTTTAACCTTTTCACACCTTCATCATAAGCAAACATCAAAAAAAGAGCAATCATAAATTGCTCTTTTAGTAGAATATTTCAATAGTTATTGAACAAATTGGTACAATTTATAATCATCTATGTTTAACAATCGATTAGCGTTATCGATTCTTTCTTGCGTAGGTGGCTCAATCCCTTGTAATTTATAAGGAATATTCAATGCTGCATATTTGTAAAGGCCTAATTTATGGTATGGAAGAATCTCTACTTTCACCACATTTTTCAACGTTTTTATAAATTGGTCTAGTCGAATTAAGTCTTCATCAAAGTCAGAACGTTCTGGAACCAATACATGCCTGATCCATACTGGTTTTCCAATATCTGACAAATAACGCGCCATATTAAGAATGTTTTCGTTGGAATGCATCGTTAATTGTTTGTGTTTTTCTGCATCAATATGCTTGATATCAAATAATAGTAAATCCGTATATGTCATTAATTCTTCAAAGCGGCTGAAAAATGGTTCATCATGAGTGAACGGCTGCCCGCAAGTGTCTAATGTAGTATGAACTCCCTCTGCTTTTGCTTTTTTGAAATATTCGATCAAAAAGTCAATATGCAACAATGGTTCACCTCCACTAACAGTAACTCCGCCTTTTTTACCCCAATAGTCACGGTATTGCAAAGCTTCATCCAGTAATTCATCAGCAGTGTAAGGTGTACCTCCGCCCATGTTCCATGTATCCGGGTTATGACAAAATTCGCACCTCATACGACAACCTTGCATAAATGTTACAAAACGAATCCCAGGACCATCGACCGAGCCAAAGCTTTCGGTTGAATGCACATATCCGATGACTTGTTTTTGAATCCCCATTGCTTTTTCGCTCCTTTTTAAAGAAAGACTAAGAAGAAAACCTCCTTAGTCCTCCTCTTTTTCATTTAAACTAAAAATAACAGTACGGTATTTATTATCTCTTACATGCTTTCGTGCATTGTTCGATTGATAACATCCATTTGTTGTTCGCGTGTCAATTTGATAAAGTTTACTGCGTATCCTGATACACGAATCGTTAATTGAGGATAATTTTCAGGATGATCCATTGCATCAACCAATGTTTCGCGGTTAAATACGTTTACGTTTAGGTGATGTCCGCCTTTAGTTACGTATCCATCCAACATACTAGCTAAGTTTTCTTGCTGTACATCATCTTCTTTTCCTAATGCTTTTGGAATAATAGAGAATGTATTTGAAATACCGTCTAATGAATATTTGTACGGTATTTTGGCTACAGATGTCAAACTAGCCAACGCTCCGTGAGTATCTCTTCCGTGCATTGGGTTAGCTCCTGGAGCAAATGGTTCTCCTGAGCGACGTCCATCAGGTGTATTACCTGTCTTTTTACCGTAAACTACATTAGATGTAATAGTCAAAATAGATGTAGTATGCGTAGCACCACGGTAAGCAGGATGTTTCTTCACTTTGCCCATGAAAGTCTTCAATAACCAGATCCCAATTTCATCAGCGCGGTCGTCATTGTTCCCATATTTAGGGTAATCGCCTTCGATTTCGTAATCCACTACTAAACCGTCTTCATCACGAATAGTTTTTACCTTGGCATATTTGATAGCAGATAAAGAGTCGATGGCTACTGAAAATCCTGCAATACCTGTTGCCATTGTTCTAAGAATGTCACTATCGTGTAATGCCATTTCGATGCGTTCGTAAGAATATTTATCGTGCATATAATGGATGATGTTCAATGTATTCAAATATAAGCCTGCGATCCATTCCATCATTGTATCGTATTTTTCCATGACTTCATCATAATCTAAGTATTCAGAAGTAACGGATTGATACTTAGGTCCGATTTGTTGTTTAGATTTTTCATCTATCCCGCCATTGATCGCGTAAAGCAACGTTTTAGCCAAGTTGGCACGCGCTCCGAAAAACTGCATTTGCTTTCCAATACGCATAGCAGACACACAGCATGCAATCCCGTAATCATCTCCCCATTCAACACGCATAACATCATCATTCTCATATTGAACAGCGCTTGAAGCGATAGATACTTTCGCACAGAATTTTTTGAAATTCTCTGGCAATTGTTTAGACCATAGAATAGTTAAGTTTGGTTCTGGAGCTGGTCCTAGATTGGATAATGTGTGTAAGAAACGATAACTGTTTTTAGTTACCATATGACGTCCGTCAACACCCATACCTGCAATAGCCTCAGTCACCCAAGTAGGATCTCCTGAAAATAAGTCATTGTAGTCAGGCGTACGAGAAAACTTCACTAAACGTAATTTCATGACAAAATGATCCACGATCTCTTGAGCTTCTTCTTCCGTTAACGTACCAGCCTTAAGATCACGCTCAATGTAAATATCCAAGAACGTTGAAGTACGTCCTAAAGACATAGCAGCACCATTTTGTTCTTTAACTGCAGCCAAGTAACCTAAATATAACCATTGGAAAGCTTCTTTAGCTGTCGTAGCCGGTTGTGAGATATCAAAGCCGTAAATATGCCCTAATTCTTTTAATTCAGCAAGTGCGCGGATTTGTTCGTTGATTTCTTCTCTATCACGAATGATTTCTTCACTCATTGTGCCGAATCCTTTATTAGCTAAATCTTCTTTCTTTTCTCTGATCAAATAATCGACGCCATACAGCGCTACACGACGGTAGTCGCCGATGATCCGTCCTCGACCGTAAGCATCTGGCAACCCAGTAATAACTCCACTACGGCGAGCAGCACGGATCTCAGGTGTATACGCATCAAAAACGCCTTGGTTATGAGTTTTACGGTATTCACGGAAAATATGAGAAACTTCCGGATCTATTTCATAGCCGTAAGATTCTGCAGACTGTTCACTCATACGGATACCGCCAAAGGGTTGTAAACTGCGTTTGAATGGCTTCTCAGTTTGGAAACCTGCGATTTTTTCTAATTCTTTGTTTAAATAACCAGCTGCATGAGATGTAATTGTAGAAACAACTTTTGTATCCATATCCAATACTCCGCCTGCTTGTTGTTCTTGGCGGTTTAAGTCCATTACTTGTTCCCAAAGCGCAGTTGTTGCTTCTGTTGCGCCTTCTAAAAATTCATCTGTGCCATCGTAAGGAGTATAATTTTGTTGAATAAAATCTCGAACATTTACTTCTTCTTTCCAAACTTTGCCTTTAAAGCCCTTCCATTGTTCCATTTTCTTACCTCCGTATATCGATTTGGTATTATTTCAGTATAGATCATTTCTCTACAAGCTCATTGTATCACATAAACAAATAATATCCAATTCCTATATAGAATATTTTTAACAATAGCAGGTCTCTAGCTTCTGGAAGTTCTTTACTTTTTACCTTTAAAACGCCGTTTAAACTTTGTGAATAAAGTATAAAAACCTAATAAAAATCAAGTTTTCAAAATCACATGCTGTTCTACACTGAATAAAAAACACCATTTATAAGTAACATATATACAAAAAAATCCCAGTTTCATCGCTCAGGATGGTACTGGGGAATCATTACTTATCATTACGGTCGGTTATTCTCCTGCTTTTATGAGCGTTTTGTTTTGAGTCAGAAAAATAGCCAGTATACTAATCAAAATTCCGGTTCCTACCAAGATCCATTCTATTTTTAGAATATCGGCAAGCGGCCCAAACACAAGCATCCCTAATGGCATCATAGAAGTAGATATCATACTCATAATGCCAAATACTCGTCCTAAATAATTTTCCGACACTTTTTCCTGTAACATCACAGTTGCAGGTGTATTGAAAACAGGAAGTGCGACTCCAAACACACCAAATGAGACAAGATAGTACCAAAAATTTGGCAGTACACCGAGAGCAATTGTACACAGCCCCATTACTATGCTGGCGGCAGCAATTGTAATGATTTTATTCTTAAATCCGCCCCAAATAGCAATGAGAGCTCCGCCTGCCATCATACCAATGGAAAATGCAATTTCAATTGCCGATAAACGCCAAAGTTCTTCTCCGTACGTACGTGTTACTTGCAACGGGGTCAAAAATGAAGCAGGTGCTATCAACAAGAATAGGATAGACATGAAAAAGAAGAAAACTTTTAAATAGTCATGATGCTGGATATATTTGATTCCTTGCATAAAATCAGTGAAATAGCTATTCATTTCCTCTTCTGTTGCTTTGTAGTGAGTCGGTACTTTTAAGATCAACAAGGCAGCAATAGCTAAAGTTGCGGTAACCACATCAATCATGAAAATCATTTCCATTGTCGCAATATCTAACAAAGCGGCACTAACTACTGGCGAAATAAACATGATCATTGCTTGGATAGTACCGTTGATACCATTGATTTTCGTTAGCATTTCTTCGGGGACGATTTGTGGTAAAATCGCACCGATTGCTGGTGTCTGGATCCCAGTCCCAAAAGCGCGAATTGCAGCCATCAAATAAAGAAACCAGATGGAATCAAATCCCAGAAAGAAAAGGATAGCGAGAATCAATGTTGCAAACGCAATCAACCCATCCGATAACATGATGAGTACTTTTCGGTTATAGCGGTCTGCCCATACCCCTGCAACAGGTGATAATAGAAACGTTGGAATAAAACCACAAATAATGTACAGTGTCATCATTGTTCCTGAATCTGTTGTCAAGGTGACATGCCACAACATGGCATACTGAACAAGAGATGAACCGAACAATGTAATCGTTTGGCTGCTTAGAAAGAGGGTAATATTCCTTACCCAGTTTGACGGATGCTGCTGTCGGTGTGTATTCATTTTTTCAACCCATTTCTCTTCTAAAAATCTGTTTTTTCACGAGATAAGCTTAGCAATGTCCTTCTCGAAAACCATTTAATCCATTACTTCCGTATGGAAACAACGCACCATATGTTCGATCATAGTCTCTCCAAGATCAGTAAAAGTCGCTACTCCCCGTTTATGAATGACTGTTTTGAACCCTTCCGCATCTGCTCCTGCCACAGTTAGAAAATCGCAAATATCTGTTGTTACACCTACTACATGGATTTTGCCCACTCCTAAAGTTCTCAAGGTTTCCGCTAGACCAGTTTGGAAAAAGGCGTTATAGTTGGTTTTCGGTTGATAAATGAGGTTTTCATGGTCTTGATTTCTCTGAAACCAATTGTTTAACTCTCCGTATAGGTGTTGCCCTTTCGTTCCTACAACATTATGAGGCGGCCATAATTCAAAATGCGGATCATCTGGTTGATGAGCATCCATCGCAACGACAACTGTATTACTACCTGCTAAAAATTCAGTAGCTAATTCTTGGATATAAGGGCTGATTTCCTGTGCAGGCCTGCCTACTGTTAAGGTTCCATTATCAGCAACAAAATCATTACTCATGTCAACGATTAATAAAGCTTCTTTTGACATATAAATCCCTCCTAAAATTTTGACAATGATTCGAATTAAAAAAGATAGACAAAAATTATTTGATGGATGTGTTACGGGTACTTCCACAATAAAACATGATTGTTTCTCATCTCACTCAAGCAGCTTATTGTATGTGAGATTCTCCTGCCTTTGAGGTTAAAGCGCATACTTTTATTTTCATTCATTTTACTAAATTGAAAGCCTGATTACAATTTATCCAATATTTACTTACTTCCATTCCAAGTATAAAAAAACCAAGCGCATAATACGGCTTGGTTTAAATGACTATCTAGTTTGTTGGTTCATCTTCTTTAAGGTACACAATATTGTTTTCTTTTAAGGCTTTCGGATCACCATCAGACACTTGATCCAATATAAATGATCCATTACTGTACCGATCGCTGACAGCATAATTTTTAGGATTCATATCGATCAGCTTATCTTTTGTTGTGACAATAGAATATGATTTATTGTCTTTTGTGTTTATTTTTGTCAGTAAAGCAACACGGTGTGGATTCTTTTTCAATTCTCTAAAGACCATCAACCCACGTTTTGCTCTGCCTAAGACAGAAAATTCCGTAAGATCCATTTTCTTAATAGCGCCCCTTTGAGAAACAACCATAACTTCTGTTTTAGGCGCCTCTACGTCCATCAATACTCCATCAACAACATAATCATCGTCTTTCAAATTGATGGAACGTACACCAGTAGCTTTTGCTCCAATGACAGGGACCTCACTAAGCGAATAACGCAGCCCAAAACCACGATTGGTTACCAAGAAAACATCTTGCATCAATGCATTATCTGTTATTTCTACGTTGACCACTTGATCTGTTTCAGTCTTTAATTTCATCGCTTTAGTTGATTTGGTTTTGTAACTTCTCCAAGGTTTAAATGCATTTGCTTCTACTTGTTTGATATACCCTTCTTTTGACATCAAGGTAAATGTTGGGCCAGCAATAAAATCATTGAACCCAAATACTTTTAAGACTTTTTCATTCGCCTCTAAACTGATGTATTGAGATAGGTGATTTCCCATTTCTTTCCATTTCACATCCCTTAGTTCATATACTGGACGGTAAATGACATTCCCTTTAGTTGTGAAGATCAACAAGTGCTCCAATGTAGTCAATTTGTCTACAAAGATAGGATAATCTCCTTCTTTAATCCCCACTTCTTCAGCCGGCGAAGCACTGTAAGAACGTAGACTTGAACGCTTGATGTATCCTTCATTGGTTACCACGACAACAACTTCTTCTTCTGAGATCAATACTTCTTTATTAATCTTTAATTCTTCAATGTGTTCTTCCAGCTGAGACAATCGAGGCGTAGCGTATTTCTTTTTGATCTCTCTCAATTCAGCCTTGATCACACGTTTCATTTCTGTAGAACTGTTCAATATTTTTTGGTAGCTTTCAATAGCTTGATGCAGTTCTTCTGCTTCTTTTTGAAGTGCCGTCACATCCGTATTGGACAAACGGTACAATTGCAAGGATACAATAGCTTCTGCTTGAATTTCAGTAAAGCCGAATTGAGCTATGATATTGTCTTTAGCATTCTTTTTGTCTGTACTCTTACGAATAGTGACAATCAATTGATCCATTACAGAAACAGCTTTAATCAATCCTGTTACAATGTGTTGTCTGTGTTCTGCTTTACGCAATGTATAACGAGTACGTTTAGTGATCACTTCTTCTTTATGTTCCAGATAAGCTTCCAACATTCGAGCGATACCCACTTGCATCGGACGTTTATTATCAATAGCGACCATGTTGAAGTTGTAATTGACTTGCAGATCGGTATTTTTCAACAGATATGTCAAAATACCTTCAGCGTTGGCTTCTTTTCTCAATTCAACGACGATTCGAAGCCCTTCTCTATCTGTTTCGTCACGTACTTCAGCAATCCCTTCAATTCTTTTATTGAGGCGGATTTCATCCATTTTACGCACTAAGTTGGATTTGTTCACTTCATAAGGGATTTCCGTGATAGTGATTTGCTGTTTCCCGCCGCGTAACTCTTCGATTTCAGTTTTTGAACGAACGATCACTTTTCCTTTACCTGTTTCATAGGCTTTGCGAATACCGTCGATTCCTTGAATAATCCCACCTGTGGGGAAATCAGGAGCTTTAATGTAGTCCATCAATTTATCAGTCGTTGCATTAGGATGATCAACATAATAAATTGTCGCATCAATGACTTCACTTAGATTATGAGGTGGAATATCTGTTGCATAACCAGCTGAGATACCTGTCGCTCCATTGACCAATAAATTAGGGTAACGCGCAGGCAATACAGTTGGTTCTTCAGTAGTATCGTCAAAGTTCAGCATAAATTCTACTGTTTCTTTATCGATGTCCCGCAACAACTCATCAGAAATTGACGACAAGCGCGCTTCAGTATATCGCATAGCTGCTGGCGGATCTCCATCCATACTACCATTGTTCCCATGCATCTCGATCAGCACTTGACGTTGCTTCCAATCCTGGCTTAAACGTACCATGGCTTCGTACACACTGGAATCCCCGTGAGGATGGTAATTACCGATAACATTCCCAACTGTCTTAGCTGATTTACGAAAACCTTTTTCAGAAGTATTTCCCTCAACGTTCATTGAAAAAAGGATTCTTCTTTGTACAGGTTTTAATCCATCACGGATATCTGGCAGTGCACGTTCTTGAATAATGTATTTGGAATACCGTCCAAATCGATCTCCCATAACTTCTTCTAATGTAAGTTCTTGAATTTCGTTTTTATTCTCCATTTAGCGCACTTCCTTCGTCCTCTAATTCATTGTCGTTCATGATTTGCGAATTTTCTAGAATGCTTCCGCCTTCTTCAAGAGAAAATTCTACGTGGGATTCGATCCATTTTCTCCTAGGTTCAACTTTATTCCCCATCAATACAGATACGCGTTTTTCAGCTTGAGCTACGTCATCAATACGCACACGGATCAATGTTCTAGTCTCTGGGTTCATTGTTGTATCCCACAATTGATCAGCATTCATTTCCCCAAGCCCTTTGTAGCGTTGCAAGACATAATTTTTACCAAAATCTTTCGTCACTTGAACCAACTCATCATCTGTCCAAGCATAAGCAATTTTTTCTTTTTTCCCAAAGCCTTTGGATAATTTATACAAAGGAGGTAAAGCTAAATAAATTTTTCCTGCTTCGATCAATGGTTTCATGTAACGGTAGAAGAACGTCAACAACAATACTTGAATATGAGCTCCATCTGTATCCGCATCGGTCATAATAATGACTTTATCGTAATTACAGTCTTCAATGTCAAATTCTGGGCCAACTCCAGCACCGATCGTATAAATCATTGTGTTGATCTCTTCATTTTTCAGAATGTCTTGGATGCTGGCTCTTTCCGTATTCACTACTTTACCTCGTAACGGCAAAATAGCTTGGAATTTACGATCTCGGCCTTGTTTCGCTGAACCACCAGCCGAATCTCCCTCCACCAAATACAATTCATTTTTTTTCGCGTTTTTACCTTGTGCCGGCGTCAGCTTACCAGAAAGCAACCCGTCATTCTTTTTACGTTTTTTGCCAGTTCTGGAATCGTCTCGAGCTTTACGAGCCGCATCTCGAGCTTCTCTAGCTCTGATCGCTTTACGCACCAGCTGTTGGCTCAATTCACCGTTCTCTGTGAGATAATAATTCATTTGATCGCTAATGACTGCATCGATCGCTGAACGAGCTTGAGGGGTCCCTAATTTGCTTTTAGTCTGTCCTTCGAACTGCAACAGATCTTCAGGTATCCGAATTGAGATAACAGCGGCTAGACCTTCTCGAACATCGCTTCCTTCAAGATTTTTATCTTTCTCTTTCAACAAATTCACTTTACGGGCATATTCATTAAAGGTTTTAGTTAGAGAGGTTTTCATACCTACTTCATGAGTACCGCCATCTTTTGTCCGAACATTGTTGACGAAAGACAAGATGTTTTCTGAATAACCATCATTGTATTGGAAGGAAAATTCCACTTCGATCCCATTGCTCTCTCCAGCAAAATAAGCTACCGGTGTTAAAGTATCTTTGTCTTCGTTTAAGTAATCCACGAACTCTTTGATACCTTCTTCATAATGAAATATTTCTGTCTGTTCATTGCGTTCATCGTGTAACTCAATGCGAACACCTTTTAATAGAAAAGCAGATTCTCTCAAACGTTCCGATAGAACGTCGTAAGAAAAAGTTGTTGTCGAGAAAATAGAGGCATCCGGTTTAAAATGAACAGACGTCCCATTTTTCTCACGAGTAGCTTTCTTAGTTAAGGTTCCTTTAGGCTTCCCTCCGTCAATAAATTCTTGGGTGTACTGTAAGCCATCACGGTACACCGTTACTGAAAGTCTCTCTGAAAGTGCGTTGACCACACTGGCACCTACACCGTGTAGACCACCAGATGTCTTATAACCGCCTTGGCCAAATTTCCCACCTGCATGTAAAACGGTAAAAATAACTTGGATCGTCGGTATGCCTGAAGAATGCATTCCTATAGGCATTCCGCGGCCGTTGTCTTTTACTGTCACACTGTCATCTTTGTGCAACGTTACCTTGATTTCATTTCCAAAACCTGAAAGGACTTCATCAACCGAATTATCCACGATCTCATAAACTAAATGATGCAATCCTCTTGTATCCGTAGACCCAATATACATCCCTGGTCTTTTACGGACGGCTTCCAATCCTTCTAATACTTGAATGGAAGAGTCATTATATTCGTAATTATCTTTTGCCATATCTTTCAAAACTCCCTACACCATACAAATTCTTTTCTTGCATGTATTACTTTTATTATTTTTTGAATGAATCTTAACATCATGAATCAAGTCATTTTAACATACTTATACCGTTTACAGAGCATTTAAAAAGAACATTCAAATCATACCTATTTTATGAATGCTAGTCAACTAGTCAAAGATAGACTTGAATCCATGCACTGATGTCCAAGCGAAACCGAATAGGTGTTCGGTTTATTATACCAAAAAAAAACCTAAAATGGCAGTCTTCCTTAAAAACTACTCTTTCGAAAACACTTTCTTTCCCAGAAGAGATACATCTCACTCACATCCTTTATAGTATTTTAAAAGAATAAATGGTAAAATGAACCGTATGCAACAAATAAAGTTGGTAAGGAGAGAACTTGATCGATGACAACAATACTCATGTTTGTCCTATCGTACCTTTTAGGATCGATTCCCTCAGGTGTATGGATCGGCAAGAAATTTTATAATACTGATATTCGTGAATATGGAAGCGGCAATACAGGAACCACCAATACTTTTCGAGTGCTTGGAGTAAAAGCAGGAATAGCAGTTTTAGCAGCCGATGTTCTTAAAGGAACATTAGGAGCTAGTTTGCCTTACTTTTTTAATTCTGATTTGAACCCCATGGTCGTAGGATTGGGTGCTATTTTGGGTCATACCTATCCTTTATTTGCACATTTTAAAGGCGGCAAAGCTGTCGCAACTAGCGCAGGGGTATTACTGGCTTATAACCCACCGTTCTTTATCTACTGTATCCTAGTATTTGGTGTCCTGTTGTATTTTACACGTATGGTTAGTTTAAGCAGTATGACAGCCTTAGTTCTGATAACTATCTCCACGTTATTTATCCAAGACTGGGTGTTAACCATCATTGCCTTTATTTTAACAATATTTATTACGTATCGACACCGCGATAATATTACTCGTATCAAGAATGGGACAGAAAGTAAAGTTCCTTTTGGGTTTCGTTACAAAAAAGAATAATAACCGGCTGCTATCTTTTATAACTAGAGCGGTTGCAGATTTTAGAAATAATTTTGTTGATCTGACAAAGTAAAAAAAGGCTTTAAAAACATTTGTGTATCAATGTTTTTAAAGCCTTTTTCATTTGTTGAATCCGTCAAACTACATCCATCAATTCACTTGGATAGAGTACTTTGTTTGAAATGTTTCTTGGGCAGTCAAAGTTTGGATACCTAGTTTTTCTTCTAGCTTTCCAGAAGCATCTACTGTATCTGCGATTCCATGCCAGGGTTCGATACAGACAAAAGGAGCGTCTTTACCAGGGACAGACCAGACTCCGACATAAGGATAGTCCTCAAATGTAACTTCTACAGAATGAGGCGTCTTATCTGAAAGAATGCCGAATGTATTACTATTTTTCACCTCAAAGACTAAGGCATCTTTATTAAACAACTCTCTATCCAAACGCAAAGTGGTATTGGTTTGAGCTAAAGTGGTATGAAGAATATCTGCAAAAGGGCCACTCAAAGGAATTTGTCTCCGTGAACGTCTAGGTAGAAAATTCAAGTAATAATCTTCAAATTTTGTATCTGTCGTTAAAGGAACGTTGAATCCTGGATGTCCTCCAATAGAAAAGTACATCGTTTCTTTGTTATCTGTATTCTTAACTGAGTACTGCACCTGTACCGTATTCTCTATGATTTCATAAGTAATGGTCAACAGAAAGTTGAAAGGATACATCTCCTTACTTTCTTCAGTAGAATGCAGTTGAAAGGCAACTTTGTGTTTTTCATGTTCCGTTATCTCAAAAATACTATCACGGGCAAAACCGTGTTGTGTCATTGAATAAGAGTGTCCTTTATAGATATAGGAGTCATCTTTTAGTCTCCCTACTATTGGGAACAATACTGGGGATTTTCTATTCCAGTACTCCTTATCTCCCTGCCAAAGGTACTCTATTCCAGTTTCGTTACTTCGGATGCTTTGCAGTTCTGCCCCTTTTGGAGCGACCTCTACAGTGAGGTGTTCATTTTTTATGCTGACGGTCATTTCATCATCCCCTATACATCTCTCGTTATCTATTTGACTAAGCGCTTACTTCAACATAAGAAAAATAACCTCACACCATAACATGGAGGTTTTTCTCATCGTCTAAGCTGCTCTATTCAACTTAAATTATCACTTGTTCAAGCATTTGCAACAATTTTTCATTTTTGATACGAATGTAAGTACCTTTCATACCAAGCGATCTAGATTCGATAATCCCGCCAGATTCTAATTTTCTTAAGGCATTAACGATTACTGACCGAGTAACGCCCACTTCATCGGCCACATTGGCAGCTGTTAAGCGTCCTTCCAGTCCATCTAGTTGTTTAAAAATCGCTTTTACAGCTTTTGATTCGCTGTAGGACAAAGTGTTTAAAGCTAACTGAACCATGGCGTCGTCACGAGCATCTTTTTCTACTTCTTGTTTCTTGATGTTCAATACTTCGATACCGACAATGATCGCTGCATGCTCTCCTAGAATCAAATCGCTGTTGTCAAATGCAGGCGTTTCACGCGCTAAGATCAATGTACCTAATCGTTCACCACTTGCAAAAATCGGAATGATCGTTGTTAAACCAGATGTAACTTTTTCTCTTGATTCGATAGGGAAAACCGTATAGTCACTTTCGATCCCAATATTGGCAGTAGTACTTGTTATTTCTAACATACTGTCAGCATATTCTTTTGGGAACTGTTTTTCAACTAACATTTGTTTCACGCGATCATTGTTGATCGCGTGTTTTTCAAAGAATCCTAACAAATTACCTTTTTCATCAATCAGGTACGTATTGACTTTCAAGATATCGCCTAAGTTTTTAGTTAAATTTGTAAAAGGCAGTTGATCAGTATCGCTATTTTTTGAATCAACGATCCCTCCAACTGTTTGAAGGATACGATTCATTTTACGCATTTTTTCAAGTAATTCTTCCATCTTTTGTTCACCACCAAGTTACAGAATATAACGACTCAAATCTTTGTCAGCAACAATATGTTGAAGCTTATCATCAATGTAATTTTCCGTAATTGTGATTTCACCCATTTGCATATCTGGAGCTTCGAACAATAGATCTTCCAGTACTTTTTCCAAAATCGTGTGCAATCTGCGAGCGCCGATGTTTTCTGTTTCAGTATTCACTTGATATGCAATATCGGCCATCCGTTCAATAGATTCATACGTGAAGGTAACGGTGATGTTTTCTGTTTTGAGTAATTCTCGATATTGTTTAATTAAAGCATTGTTTGGCTCTGTTAAAATTTTAATAAAATCTTCTTTAGTTAAATCATCTAATTCTACGCGAATCGGGAAGCGTCCTTGCAATTCGGGAATCAAATCACTTGGTTTAGCCACGTGGAATGCCCCTGAAGCAATAAATAAAACATGATCGGTTTTGATCGTCCCGTATTTTGTAGATACTGTAGATCCTTCTACAATAGGTAAAATATCTCTTTGAACACCTTCACGAGAAACTTGGCCATCATTTTTTCCTTTAGAAGTGATTTTGTCAATTTCATCAATGAAAATAATGCCGGAATTTTCAGCTAGCTTGACTGCTTCAGCATTAATGTCTTCTGCATTGACTAATTTTTCTGATTCTTCTTGAACAAAAATCTCTATTGCTTCTTTAACCGTAACTTTTCGTTCTACTTTTTTCTTAGGAGACAATGCACCCAATGTGTCTGATAAATCGATGCCCATTTGTTCCAATCCTGCATTCATTGGAGAATTCATCGATTTCTTTTGTTCTTCTACTTTAATAGAGATTTCACGGCTGTCTAAAATCCCGTCACGAATTT
Organism: Desemzia sp. RIT 804; assembly: GCF_016892605.1. Lineage (GTDB taxonomy): Bacteria > Bacillota > Bacilli > Lactobacillales > Carnobacteriaceae > Desemzia. Next base: position 546,015 of record NZ_JAFEMV010000001.1, on the reverse strand, counting down.
GTTTTTGAATATTTTCTCGATTCGTAGAAATTTCAGGTGTTACTTCCTCTGATTCTTCTTCCATCGGACCAAATTGATTTGGATTGATGCCCATATTTTGGAACATAGCTCCAAAAGGATTGTTATTGTTGTTCGCTTGTTGTTCTTTTTTGATTCCAGGTGCTAAGATCTTAGCCACTCGTTCAATTGCTCTTCTTTCGGCTTGGATATACACTCTTGAATATTGTTGTTTCTTCACAATTTGGACAGCTGATTCAACTAAGTCACGAACCATTGATTCTACGTCTCGTCCAATGTAACCGACCTCTGTAAATTTAGTCGCTTCGACTTTGATAAAAGGTGCTTTAACAATGTATGCTAGTCGTCTGGCAATTTCTGTTTTACCAACACCAGTTGCTCCGATCATCAAGATATTTTTAGGGGTGATTTCCTGTTGCATCTCTTCACCTAAGTGAAAACGACGGTAGCGATTGCGCAATGCTACAGCAACAGATTTTTTAGCCTTGTCTTGACCAATAATGTATTTGTCTAACTCTGCGACTACTTGTCTTGGAGTAATATTGTCTAATTCATTCATTATCCTTCACGTCCTTGTATCTTTTTTCCATTCTATTTTTAAAGGGTTATTCGAATTCTTCTACTATGATATTGTGATTGGTGAAGACACAAATATCAGCAGCTGTTTCAAGAGCTTCACGTGCGATTTCAGAAGCTGAAAGGTTTTCTCCATGTTTTTTTAAAGCTCTTCCCGCTGCTAAAGCAAAGTTTCCGCCTGAACCGATTGCTAAAATACCATCGTCAGGTTGAATAACTTCTCCGTTGCCTGAAACTAAAAGCATTTCATCTTTATTCATCACGATCAATAACGCTTCTAATTTTTGCAGCGCTCGGTCTGTTCGCCATTCTTGAGCCAATTCAACAGCTGCACGCGTTAAGTTCCCTTTGTATTCATTTAGTTTGTTTTCAAATTTTTCTTCTAATGTGAACGCATCTGCCACACTACCAGCAAAACCGGTTATTACTTCATCGTTGTATAAGCGTCTTACTTTACGCGCAGTCCCTTTCATAATAACTTGTTCGCCCATTGTTACTTGGCCATCACCAGCCATAGCACTTTTTCCATTGTGTTGAACGGCAAATATAGTTGTAGAATGAAACTCTGTCATAATAATTCCTCCATTTGACTTCATCAAGGCTTTGTTAAGCTCTAGGATGAAATTGACGATAATTTTTTTGTAAACTCTCTTTTGTAACATGAGCGTAGATTTGAGTTGACGATAAACTAGCATGTCCAAGTAATTCTTGAACAGTACGCATGTCTGCACCATTGTTTAATAAATGAGTAGCAAATGTATGACGGAGCATATGCGGATGGATATCTGATGTAAGACTGCTTTTTTTGATGACTTGATTCAATGCATACTCAATTCCCGTGGAAGTGATACCATCTCCATGATGGTTCACAAATAAAGTCTTGTGTTCTTTATGGTGTTTCTGCATCAAGGGATTGCGTCCTTTTTCCAAATAGTTCTGCATCGCTACAGCTGCATAATGTCCAAAGGGAACATAGCGCTCTTTATTGCCTTTTCCATGAATCAACAGTACATTCAAATCGAAATCAATATCTTGTAATTTAATCCCGGCACACTCACTGACACGAATTCCTGTACCGTATAAAACTTCCAAAATAGCTTCATTGCGAGTATCTAATGGACTGTCTCCTTTAACCGTTTGAAAAAGGATATCCATTTCTTTCTCATAAAAGAATCTTGGCAATCTTAAATTTTTCTTTTTTAAATGAACATAAGAAAAAGGATTCTCCGTCACGAGATCATTTCTCAATAAAAATTGGTAAAAGGCTCGTAAACTCGATATCTTTCGAGAAACACTATTTCGACTCAATTTTTTTTTATTTAATTCGCCTAAAAAAATCCTGACATCTTGGATGGAGACTGCATTAAAAGCCGATTCTCCAGTTTGGTTTAAAAAGGCACTAAATTGTTCAATATCTTCTTGATAAGCTTTTTTTGTGAGGACGGAATAATCACGCTCTGAAATCAAATAATTTAAAAAAAGCTCAATCAACTTTTGATTGTTCACAAAAATCCCTCCACTCGTACGACAAAGTAACTTTATCATACCAGCAAAGGGATTACAATCGATTGAGGATTCTTTAAACGAAACTTAATCAGAGAAATACATCAATCGTTTCACTCATTAGGATGAATTCATTGTCTGTAAAATCTATCTTTTAGAAAGCATCTAGACACAAGAACTTTTGGGAATAATAAGGCTGTTTCTCCTTAATCAGATCTTATATTATAGAAGTATTATTTTTGCAATTCTTCTTGATAATCACAGTTGCTGCAAATAACTTGTTTACCTTTAGCGACTTTTTTCTCAACTAGATAGTGCTCACACTTAGGACAGTTTCGTCCAACTGGCTTGTTCCAAGAAACGAACTCACATTTAGGGTAACGATCGCAGCCATAAAAAATACGGTTCTTTTTCGATTTGCGCTCAATGACATGGCCTTCACCACAAGTCGGGCAAGTGACTCCAATGTCTTTCACGATAGCTTTTGTATTGCGGCATTCTGGGAAATTGCTGCAAGCATAAAATTTTCCATATCTGCCCATTTTAATGACCATAGGGTGTCCACATACTTCACAGTCAAAACCGGCTGGTTCATCTTTGATTTGTACTTTTTCCATTTGTTCTTCAGCGATCTTGACCGTTTTTTCAAAGGGTTGATAGAAACGATCAATAACATTGACCCATTCTTCTTTTCCATCTTCAACTTGGTCCAGATCTTTTTCCATTTGAGCCGTAAAATGAACGTCTACGATTTGAGGGAAATATTCAGCGATCAGATTGTTGACGATCGTTCCTAGTTCAGTAGGTTCAAATCGTTTAGCGGCTAATTTAACATAATATCTTCGCTGAATTGTTTCTAAGGTCGGGGCATAGGTAGAAGGCCGCCCAACACCATTTTCTTCCAACGTCTTGATTAAAGTAGCTTCAGAGAAACGAGCTGGCGGCTGAGTGAAATGTTGTTTTGGCTCAATATCAACTGTTTTGGCCGTTTCTCCTTCTTCCATAGGTGGTAAAATATTGTCTTTTTCAGATTTACCACTTTCGGTGGATTCAATATACACTTTTTGGTAACCAGGAAATTTCATTTTTTGACCGTTTGCTCTAAATAGTACATCATTTCGTTCTAAATCAACTGTCATCGTATCAAAAACAGCTGGCTTCATTTGGCTAGCTACAAAACGTGACCAGATCAAGTTGTACAATTTATATTGATCTTTCGACAAGTATTTTTGGATTTCTTCTGGTGTTCTTTTCACACTAGAAGGACGTATAGCCTCATGAGCATCTTGGGAACCTTCTGCTTTTTTACCTACTCGAGGTTTTGCATTAGTGTACTCTTGCCCATATTTTTCATTAATAAAGTCATAAACTTCACTCTTAGCGGTATCAGATATTCGTGTCGAATCTGTTCGCATATAAGTGATCAGACCGACTGCTCCGCCACGACCAAGAGAAATCCCTTCGTACAATTGTTGAGCGATCATCATAGTTTTACGTGTTTTAAAATTGATTTTACGTGCAGCATCTTGCTGCATGCTACTGGTTGTAAAAGGTAATGATGGATTACGTTTGCGTTCTTTTTTAACGACTTTTGTGATCTCAAATTCATCGCCGTCGATTTGTTGAATCACTTTTTGCGTTTCTTCAGCATTCGTTAATTTCTTCTTTTTACCCTTTACTCCATAAAAAGAGGCTTTGAATTTTTTAGTTCCTTTTTTGAAGTTCCCATCAATTGTCCAGTATTCTTCCGGTTTGAATTCAGCTATTTCCTCTTCCCGATCGCAAATCAATTTTAAAGCAACTGATTGGACTCGACCAGCACTTAAGCCTTTTTTGACTTTTTGCCACAGTATAGGACTGATGGTGTAACCAACTAAACGGTCCAATACGCGTCTAGCTTGTTGAGAATCCACTAGATCCAAATTAATGGAACGAGGCTCTTTAAAAGCTCCTTTAACGGCATCTTTGGTAATCTCATTAAATACTACTCGTTTTTTATCTTCTATATCTAAACCTAACAAATGACACAAATGCCAAGCAATAGCTTCCCCTTCTCTATCCGGGTCAGCTGCGAGAAAAACTTTTTCAGCTTTTTTTGCATATTTTTTCAATTCTTTGATCAAAGGACCTTTGCCTCGAATGGAAATGTACTCTGGTTGGTAATTATTTTCTGTATCAATCGCCATGCGACTTTTAGGCAAATCGCGTATGTGCCCTAAACTGGCCACTACTTTATAATTTCTTCCTAAATATTTTTCGATTGTTTTTGCTTTAGCAGGTGATTCAACGATCACCAAATATTTATAGGCCAAAAAAAGACTCCTTCCATTTGAACATATTCGTTGTATTTATCAATGGTTTGAATAACTAACTGAAATCGTAAATCATCTTATGCTATTCAAGAGTCATTTGTCAACTATTCAAATGAAAGCTTTTTAATTTTTCTAGAATTCACCTCTTTGAAAAAGGTGGTCAAAAATAGCGAATAAATGTTGTAACAGCAACCTTTTGTTTTGTATTTTTAGACGGGCATTATAGGAAGAATAAAAAAAGAAAAGTTTTTTTATAAAAGATAATTTTGCGCCAACATTTCTCCGTTCAATACACATGTCGCTCCTTGGACGATCAAATCATTAGTTCCTGCACAAAAGGGGTTCGTTATATCTCCGGGAACAGCAAACACTTCCCGTCCTTCACGCAAAGCTAAATTAGCAGTTATCAAGCTGCCACTACGGTATTTGGCTTCAATGACTAACGTCCCCATACTGAGGCCGGCGATGATCCGATTTCGCATTGGAAAATGATGTTTCAACGGTTTTGTTCCCATAGGATATTCAGACAACAATAAATGATTTTTTGCTATTTCATCTTGCAGCATTTGATTTTCTTTAGGGTAATAGTAATCCAGCCCACAACCAATAACGGCAATCGTTTTACCCGATTTTTGTAACGTTAACTGATGCGTTTGAGTATCTACACCTTTAGCTAATCCGCTGACAAGAACTAATTTTTTTTCGACTAAAACCGGTATGAATTGTCTCAATACTTCTGTAGTGTATGGGCTATGTACTCGTGACCCCACCACAGACAACAAGTTTTCTTTTGCCAGCCCTATATTTCCTTTATAAAATAATAAAGCTGGCGGATCATAAATATGTCTAAGATATTCTGGAAATTGAGGATCAAGAATGGATACCCAATGAATGTTGTATTTTTGGTAATCCTGTACTACCTCCGCTAAAGAAATCGACCGATAACTTTCATAAAAAATTGCTTTATTCTTTTCCCTTAATCCTGCACTTTCAGCTAGTTCTACTAATGTACAATCAGGATTCTCCATAACCGCGACAATCATCATAATACGTTGACTTGAATCTATTCCTTTGCACAAAGTTAAATGAAGCATTATTAAGTTTAACTGTTTAATATCCAACATTTTTCACTCTCCTTTAAATAAGGATACGCAAAAAACAGAGGATTTTTTTTACAACGCAAAAAAACTAGGACGTTGGTCCCAGTTTTTATTTCTACTTATTATAATGAAGACTTTTGTTGATTGTCGGCTTCTCTTACAGGCGCAAAACTATGACGGTGAATTGCAGTCACCCCTAAACTATCTAAACCATTCAAATGCTCCTTAGTTCCGTATCCGGCATTTTTTGAAAATCCATAACCTGGATATACAGTATCATACTCTTCCATCATACGGTCTCTCGTCACTTTGGCAATAATACTAGCGGCTGCAATTGATACGCTCTTGGCGTCCCCTTTGATGATACTCTCTTGAGAAATCGAAAGAGGCAATGTCATAGCATCTATCAATAAATGATCTGGTTGAACTTTCAATCGCTCAACAGCTTCAATCATAGCTAGTTTAGAAGCTTCATAAATGTTGACTTGATCAATTACCGTTGAATCTTTGATTCCGATCCCAATCGCCAAAGCTTCAGCTTGAATGACTTCAAACAATGCATCCCTTTTAGCTAACGATAATTGCTTAGAATCATTTATCCCAACGACATTGAAATCTTCGGGTAAAATGACTGCTGCTGATACAACTGGTCCGGCCAATGGTCCACGGCCCACTTCATCAATCCCAGCGACCCATTTTTTACCTTTAGACCACACACGTTTTTCGTAAGCCAACATTTCTTGAAGTTTCATCTCTTGCATTCGTTGTTTTTCTACTTTTCGTTCCCAACTGTTTAAAGCAGCTAAGGCGCCTTTGCGAGAATCTAGTCTAAAAGCTTCTAAACGTTCATCGGTTGGATCCGTGATCGTCTGCAAAACTTTTTTTATTTCGGCGATACTAAGTGGTTTATTAATTTCAGTCATTGGAATCTTCTCCTTCAGATAATTGTACAGGCACAACATCTAAAGTAAATGGACTGATCTTTCCATCTCGAATTTCATACAAAACCATTTCTGCTGCTCGATTGTAATCGTCTCTAAAACCTCTCTTTTCGCTGATCAACATCAAAAGTTCAGGTTCTGAGAGAGTTAAGTCTTCTTCAGTCAAGTTGTACCGTTTAGCTAAAGCTCTCGGGTGATTGGCTTTTAAAAATCCTAATCCATATAAAACAATATCGTCTATATTCAATAGCGTATCTTTAATAGCTCCAGTCAAAGCTAATTTTTTCCCTATTTCAGGGTCTTCAAATTTAGGCCATAAAATCCCGGGTGTATCTAATAATTCAATTTCTTTTCCAAGTTTGAGCCATTGCTGGGCTTTTGTGATACCTGGTCTATTCCCGGTTTTAGCAATGTTTTTTTTGACCAATCGATTGATCAGTGTAGATTTCCCAACGTTTGGTATCCCGATACTCATTGCCCGAATAGGACGAGGTTTCATACCTTTTTCAGCCATTCGATCAAATTTAGGCTGCATCAACTGTTTTGCTCTAGCTGTGATTTCTTTGACACCTTTTCCTTCTTGAGCTACGATCGGAATAGCTGGAATCCCTGCTGCTTCAAAATATTCTACCCATTGTTGTGTAGCTTGTTTATCTGCTAGATCACTCTTGTTTAATATGATGATCCGAGGTTTATGTTGAATAATCTCATCTAATATAGGATTTCGACTAGAAACAGGAAGCCTTGCATCCACTAATTCAAAAACTACATCGACTAATTTTATTTTTTCTGATACTTGTCTTCTGGCTTTGGCCATATGACCTGGATACCATTGTATTACTTTCATACCATTCACGTCCTTTATTTCAATCGTTATTCCAAAAAGAAAAACTAATCTCCTATTCAACCAATAAAGTTTCTGGTTAGAATCTCTTGATTAGTTTTATCCTATTTTTCTTACTCATTTGCTGGGTTCATATCTCCAAAATCGCCCAAAGGCCAGATTCTTAGATCTGTTGTACCAATAATCGCACTTTCTTCCACAAATCCAAAGAAGCGGCTATCTTTTGAATTGATTCGATTATCACCTAATAAAAAGTAATGTCCTTCAGGAACTTTTTCTATTCCCGTTAAAATAGCCAAATTAAAATCATTTGTAAAACTGTCTGACTCATCTAAAGTAAAATAATCAGTTTGTAAATACTCTTCTGGAACTTCTTCTCCGTTAACAAATAATACATCATCACGAACTTCAACTGTATCTCCAGGTATCCCGATCACACGTTTAATGTATTGCTTTTCTGGATCATCCGGCGCATTGAATACAACAATATCGAATCGATCAATAGCAGCTACTTTATTTAAGATCAAGCGGTCATTATCATGTAAGGTCGGGACCATTGAATCTCCTTCAACACTCACTGCCGCAAATAAAAATTGGCGAACCAGCAGAAAAATGACTAAAGCTACAATAACATACAATATTGTACTGACAAATTCTTTCCATTTGCTGGAAGGTTCATTCTCAGGTGAAACGGATTTTCTTTTTTTTGAAGGGTATTTGTCTCTTCTAGCCTCAAACGAATGAGTTGGTTGTTCAGTTCCTGAATCATGATTATTGTTCATTGATATCTCCTGCCTTCATCCTTTAATTCACGATAGATATGCGTTCAAACGGATAATACACCATAATAGCTTCACCTATGATCGTTTCAGCTGGTATGGGCCCGTAATAACGACTGTCATGGCTCAAACGTCGATTATCTCCCAACACAAAATAGTGTCCTTCTGGAACAACGACATCTCCAGTAAGACTTTCAAGTGTAAAGTTGGAAGTCCAAACACCGCCTGCTTTTTCTACATAGTCGTTTTCCAAAAATTGTTCACTAATCGGTTTATCATCAATAAATAATTGATCATCTTCATACCGTACGCTCTCTCCAGGAAGACCTATCACTCGTTTCACAAATGTCCTGTTTGAAGAATCACGAAAAACAATCACATCGAACCGATCGATCTGATGGATAGTTTCCACTATGATCTGATCATTTTGTTGAAACGTAGGAAACATCGAAGAGCCATCTATGGAAACTGGAAGAAAAATAAAATATTTGATAATGGTTACAGCAACAGCAGCAAAAAGCACTGCTTTCAACCATCCCTTACCATTTTCCTTCCAATATTTCTTCATATCATTTCGCTCCAAACTTTGTTTATCTTTATCATACTAAAAATAAACTGAAATAACTATATTTTTGTGATCAATCCGAAAAAAAGAAGACAGAACCTCTTCTATCTTCTTCTTTCTCTATTCACCTTATTGTTGCAAATAGTTCAAAGCTTCCTTATATTGTGTATCATTTGAATCAATTAAATTTCGTAATTCAGTGATCAACATAATGGCTGTTTCTTCTGTCACGACACCATCCACCGTTAAATCTTGATCAGCTTGGAACGATTCTACTGCTTGAGCAGTGGTTTCATCGAAATATCCATCTACCTCGCCTACCTCATAATTTAATGCATCAATAACTTTTTCTAAGTTTTCCACTTCTTCAGATGTGTCGCCTTCTTGATAAGTGTCAGCTGAATTGATCATTAATAGATACGCATAATCTGGTAATTCTACCACGATATCTGGTTCGATTCCTTTATCATGAATCCAATTTCCACTTGGCGTGAGCCATTTGGCGATAGTTAATTTCAATTCGCTTTCATCTGCAAAAGGAATAACAGATTGCACCGTTCCTTTACCAAATGTTGTAGAACCCACAATAGAAATATCAGCAGATTCCTGTAAGGCACCGGCTAAAATCTCTGAGGCACTAGCACTACCTTCATCTACCAATAAAACAGATGGCTCCGTCACTTGAAATTCTCCCATAGAAACATCGTCCGCTACAACAGAAATAGGTTCTTGATCACGTTCTTGTGTTTGTACAATCGTATCTCCATCTTCTAAAAACATATTCGAAATATTGATGGCTCCATCTAACAAACCACCTGGATTTTGTCGGACATCAAAGATAAATGAAGTGGCTCCTTGTGATCTTAATTCTTCAATTGCGGCTACCAATTCCTCATAAGTTGGTGTAGAGAAACTCGTTATCGCTACATAGCCGACTGTTGGATCTGACTCATCCAGATTGTATACGACCGTTTCTACCGGAATAGTATCTCTTGTCAGAGTTACTTCAAAAGTATTATCTCCTCGTTGGATCGTCAAAACGACCTCAGACCCTTTTTCTCCACGAATGTAAGAGACGGCCTCATTTAAAGATAAACCGCTTAATTCTTTATCATCTGCTTTTAAGATAATATCATTCGGCATCAAGCCGGCTTTTTCTGCTGGCGAGCCAGCGATTGGAGAGACAATCATAATGTAATCGCCTTGCTTTTGAACTTCTGCACCGATTCCTTCGAACGAAGCATCGATACTTTCATTTAAATAAGCAGAATCCGATAAATCTAAATACTCTGTATAAGGGTCTCCAACAGCACTCGTCATACCAGAAAGAGCACCTTCCATTAAATCTTCACTACTGACTTCTTGAAAATATTGAGACATCAATGTGTTGTATACTTGTTCAAACTTCGTGTAATCTATATTGCTCGTACTTGTATCTTCGGATTCCGTTTGAGCAGCTGATTGACTAGATTCGATTGAACTAGACGATTCAGTTTCTGCTGGACTGGAAACTGAAGCATTTGTTGCTAAAAGGGTAAACCCAACAGAAAGCAATGCTACAACAACTAAAGAGACAATATATGCTATTGGATGAACGCGAGTTATTTTTTTCTTGTTCGGATCATTATTCATGGCTTGCTCCTTTCTGCTTAATAATAGTCAGTTAATTTATCCACTTGAGAAAAGTGTACCACTTACATGTAAGATAGACTATTTTTTTACTTTTAATGCAGCTTCCAAAGCAATGACGATCATGTCATTGAATGTCGTTTGACGCTCTTCAGCTGTTGTTTCTTCTCCAGTGATCAAATGATCACTGATCGTTAAAATCGTTAACGCTCTGCGGTTGTATTTAGCAGCAAGTGTGTACAACCCTGCAGCTTCCATTTCTACAGCCATCACACCATAGTCAGCTAATTTTTTCTTATCTAGTTCTTCATTGTAAAAACGATCAGCAGACAATACATTTCCAGCTCGCATTTTCAAGCCTTTTTCCGTTCCGATTTCATAAGCAGCTTTCAATAAATCGAAATCAGCAATCGGAGCAAACTGAACTTGTCCATTGAAAGTATTCATTACAGCGCTTGAGTCTGTAGTTGCTGCTTGGGCTAAAACTACATCGCGAACTTTGATGTCAGCTTTCATCCCGCCGGCAGTTCCCACACGAATCAAGTTCTGTACATTGTAATGTGTCATCAATTCTTCAGCATAGATCATCATAGATGGAAGCCCCATACCTGTTCCTTGAACAGAAATGCGCTCTCCTTTATAAGTTCCAGTGTAACCAAACATGTTTCTAACAGAGTTATATTGTTCTACATCTTCTAAAAATGTATCCGCAATGTATTTTGCTCTCAATGGATCTCCTGGTAATAATATCGTTTCTGCGATTTGTCCTTCTTTTGCTTCGATATGTACACTCATGTATGATTCCTCCATTTAATATCATTAATATCATTTTTTATTTTTTTGTAGCCAAATACCGTTCCCATGCTTCATCAAATATGGTCATCGTCTCTAAATAAGAACCATACATCTCCAAATAATGACTGATTTCATGGTAATCTTTAGATTGTTTTGGAAAACTTGTATCGCGATAAGCTGAGTTGGCAAAAATCGTTATTGGATCTTTCATATCTGCATCTCTTTCAGTCATTAAATACTGGTAAAATGTACGAGTCATTATACTTGCCCCATTTTTTGTTTAGTCGAATATACTTCGCGCTCAACTTTTTCTTGTTGATAACGTTCAGGATTTTTACGATAAAATTCTTGATGCTCTTCTTCTGCCTCGTAAAAAGGGCAACTTTCTTCAATAGTTGTTACAATTGGTTTAGAGTACTTTCCACTAGATTGTAACAAATATTTAGAAGCTTCGGCTGCTTTTCGTTGTTCTTCATTTTGAACAAAGATCACTGGACGATAACTGCTTCCACGGTCCATGAACTGTCCCATAGCATCAGTTGGATCCGTCTGCTGCCAGTAGATTTCGACTAAATCAGCGTAAGAGATCATTTCTGGATCAAAAGTAATCTTAACAGCCTCTGTGTGTCCAGTCAATTGAGACTTTACGTCCTCATAAGTTGGATCAATAGTGTGTCCGCCAGTGTAACCTGAAATAACGGATTCAATTCCAGGTTGTTGATCAAATGGGGAAACCATACACCAAAAGCATCCCCCGGCAAAAATAGCTGTTTCTGTCATATTATCTGTCTCCTCATATCTTTTATTCACTCGTTGAAGCTGGGATATGAACATTGACTAATAGTTCATTCTCTACTAGATCAATACGTTCAGCAGAGAAAAATATTCCGCTTTCCAATTGAAAATTATTTAAATTTAAAGTGATCGTTTCTGTTTCGCCATCAATCACTACCCAATCTGGAATTGATAATTGATTGCCTATTTGGTTCATTGCAAATGAAATCGGCAAATTCAATTGTCCTAAAGATAACTGATTAGCTTTTAATTGAATATTTCCATTATCTGTTACATAGGGATCCATGTACAAATTAAAAGGTACCTCAAAGCCAAACACTTCAAAATTTCCTGTCAGTTGGAAAGTTTCATCAAGCAAGACTTCATAATTCACATTGTTTCCTTTTACTTCCTCATCAATGTATTGATTCATCAATTGTGTAACTTCTTCTTTTTGAGCAGCAATACTAAAGGTCATTACATCCTCGGTGTTTATAGGTGTTTCGTTAACTTCTCCATATCTAGTCGGCTGCAATTGTTGGACAAACCAAATCCCTGTTCCTAGGAGGATAGCTGCTAAAGTCAAGAATGCCCATTTCCAAAAATTTATTGGTTCTTTTTTCTCTTTATCTGTTCTTTTTTCGTCCATTGCGTCTCCTTTTTAATTGCATTATATCAACTACTATTTTATTAATCCAAAAAATCTTCCGCTTTTTCCATTTCTTTCAATAATAAAGCTGCCATTCTGCTGTAACCAGCATCATTAGGATGAAATAAATCTTCTTCGTAAAGATATGGATTGTTGATTACTTCATTCGTCTCTTTCGTTTGAGCCAAATTATTGGTATCTTTCACGGCAAAAGCTGAATCTATCGGTACATAATACGTATCAGAAAATTCAGTCGCAATGTTTTGAGTGGCTTGGTTCCACTCGTCAACGATGCGTTGCATTTCTTCGATTTCTGAAAAATAAATAGCGTAAGGATTGTAGATCCCAAAAATATAAATAGCTGCTTTTGGATTCCATTCACGAACTAATTGGATCATTTTCGTTAAGTTCTCTTGATAGGCTTGCAACGGCTGTTTAAAGCTGTCTAATTGAACATTGAGTAGTTCATTTTTAAAAATCCGGATGACATCATTCCCACCAACACTAAAGGTTACTACATCCGATGATTCAACAGCTGTTTTTATTTCAGGCATAGTTTCCATTCGCGAAAGAACTTGGTCACTCCGATTTCCGCTGACTCCAAAATTTTGAGTAGTCACATCAGCGATCTCTTCTTTTTCTTCTAATAATTCAGCAATTCGAGAGACATACCCTCCACTAGATAAACTATCGCCGACCCCTTCTGTCAAAGAATCCCCAATAGCCACAAGTTCAATGGAATGAGTCACATCTTCAGGCAATGTTTGTTCCTCTTCAGGTGGTTTGATGAAGGTATTGAGCAGCACTATCACCAATAAACTACCTGCTAATAGGAACAGTAAACTGATCAGTGATGAACGTACTTTTTTCATGATAGATACACTGTTCCTTTCTACTTTATTTTCTGCGTTGGTTTATTTTAACATCTTTTCACACAAAAAATAAGCTCTGGCTTACTTATTTATCCAATCTTTTGAATTTCTTTGGAAAAGAAAAGCTTTCCTGCTCTAAAACTGCAGCAAAGCTTTTTTATCTTTTGTTAAAAACTGTTTTTCCTGTGGTAAGTCTCAAAGCGATGAGGATGCTTATTTTTTTCGTCCATTACGCCTTCTTCTACGTGAGTCAATATCCAGTCATCCCAATTGATCGGGATCATATACGTATCGCCTGCAAATTCTTCATCAATAACTGTTCGATGCAAGATATCGACATCCTTTAAGAAATGTTTAAAAACACCTGAACCTCCAGTGATCAAAGTATCCTTTTCATATTCTTTTGCAAAGTCTAAAACTTCTTCGCGACTGTACATCACTTTTACTCCATCAGCTTGATATGATGGATCTGTTGTCAAAATAATATTGATACGGTTTGGAAGAGGTCTTTTCCCCATTCCTTCAAACGTTTTTCTTCCCATCACGATGGCTTGATTTACTGTCATTTGTTTAAAAAATTTTAAGTCATTTGGCAAATACCAAGGCAAAGACCCACCTTTTCCAATTAGACCATTTTTATCTTCAGCCCATAAAAATGCGATCATTTATACTCCACTCCTTACTATGTTATCTCGGGTGTTTAATGTGTTATACAGCTATCGGAGCTTTGATTCTTGGGTGCGGATCGTACCCTTCGATTTGGATATCTTCCATTTCAAAATCAAAGATACTGCTTTTTTCTTGATTTAATTCTAACTTTGGAAAGGCTCTAGGTTCACGAGACAATTGTTCTGTGATTTGTTCAAAATGATTGGAGTATAAATGAGCATCTCCAAAAGTATGAACAAATTCTCCTACTTCTAAATTCGTTTCATGAGCAATTAAATGCGTTAATAAAGCGTAACTGGCGATATTAAACGGTACTCCTAAGAAGACATCTGCACTTCTTTGGTACAATTGACAATTTAATTTTCCTTCTGCTACATAAAACTGGAATAAAGTGTGGCAAGGAGGGAGTGCCATATTAGGCACATCTTCTGGATTCCACGCAGATACGATCAATCGTCTAGAGTCGGGATTTGTACGGATCATATCAATGACACTTTTCAGCTGATCAATGGTTTCCCCTTGAGTAGTTTTCCACTGTCTCCATTGAGAACCGTAGACATTACCCAGCTCACCATATTGAGCCGCAAATTCGGTATCATTTAAAATTTGTTCCGTAAATTTTTTCATTTCAACTCGGTAGACTTCTTTAAAAGTTTCATCGGTCAATGAACGTCTTCCGAAATCGGTCATGTCAGGACCAGTGTAGTCTTGACTTGTGACATAGCGTTCAAATGCCCATTCGTCCCAAATATGATTATTGTGTTCAAGTAAATAACGAATATTGGTGTCCCCTTTGATAAACCACAACAATTCGCTTTTGATCAACCCAAAAGGAACTCGTTTAGTGGTTAATAAAGGAAACCCTTCTTGCAAATCAAAACGCATTTGATGACCGAAGATACTTTTTGTTCCGGTCCCTGTTCGATCACTTTTAACCGTTCCTTCTGCTAATATTTTTCTCGCTAATGCTAGATAAGCTTCTTCCACTAGTATCCCTCCACTTTAAACTCTCTTTACGACTCTTTGACGACAACCTTGCTATTACATGTCAGAAAACGCAGCTAAATATTCCCAACGTTCCATCTTTTGTTCCAATTGGTCTTCTTGTGATGTCAACTTTTCTTGCAATTCTTGCAACAGTGCAAAATCATTGCCTTTTTGAATCATCTCTTCTTTGATGGTTTCTATCGATTCTTCTATTTCAGCGATATCATTTTCGATAGTTTCCCATTCTTTTTTCTCCATATAAGTCAATTTCACTTTTTCTTTTGGTTTGTCTTCAACGGCAGAATCCGCTCCTGAAGATTTAGGATTGCCTGATTTAGTAGCTTGTTCTTCTTTTTCTTGTTCCATATAAGAACTGCTATTGCCAAAATGAGAGACGATTTCTCCATTCCCTTTAAAAATCAACATTTTTTCTGCAATTTTATCTAAGAAATAACGATCATGTGAAACAGCTAAAACAGCTCCTGGGAACGTTTCAATATAGTCTTCTAAAACTGTTAGTGTGGCAATGTCCAAGTCATTCGTAGGTTCATCCAGCAATAAAACATTTGGTTGCTGCATCAATAATTTCAGCAAATACAACCGTTTTTTCTCTCCCCCAGAAAGTTTCCCGATTTGAGTCCCGTGAGTATGTCGTTCAAATAAGAATTGTTCCAGTAAGTTGGTGACGCTGATTTTTTCACCTGCACTTGTCGAAACTTCTTCTCCAACTTCTTGCAAATAGGCAATGACTCGTTTAGTGGGATCCATATCTTCGATTTCTTGCGTATAGTAAGCCACCCGGACAGTTTCTCCGACTGTAAAAACACCAGAATCTAATGTCATTCTACCTGCTAATACGTTCAATAATGAAGATTTTCCTGTCCCATTTTTACCAGTGATCCCGATTCGATCTTTTGTTTGTACCAATAAATTAAATTCTTTCAAAAGCGTTTTCTGATCGATCGTTAGGGTAGCATCTTTCAATTCATAGACTCGCTTTCCTAAACGAGATCCCTCAAGATTGACTTCTACTTGACCATCCGTTTTTACTTGATGCAAATTGTCCTCTAAGTCTTGGAACCGGTCGATTCTAGCTTGTTGTTTAGTCGTTCTAGCTTTTGCACCAGTTCTCATCCATGCCAATTCTTTTTTGTATAATTGGCTTCGTTTGTGTTCAGCTTGCATAGCAGCTTCTTGACGAATAGCGCGTTCCTCCACATACTGCATATAATTTCCATTATAAAAGAATAAATCACCATGAGATAATTCGATGATTCGATTCACTACACGATCTAAAAAATAACGATCATGGGTTACCAGTAATAAAGCACCTTTATACTGACTCAAGTAATCTTCCAGCCAATTGATCGTTTCAAAATCCAAATGGTTGGTTGGTTCATCTAAAATCAATAAATCAGGAGCTTGAATCAATACTTGGGCTAAACCAACACGTTTCTTTTGTCCTCCCGACAATGTCGCAACACGTTGATTTAAATCGAAAACGCCTAATTGAGTCAATATGATCTTCGCATTAGTATCTGCGATCCACGCGTCTTCTTGAGTCATGCGCTGTTCTGCTTTAGAAAAACGTTCCTGATATCCTGGATCCACAGCATCTTCATTCAGTTTTTCCAATGCTTGTTCATACTCTCGAACGGCTTTTAGAATCGGTGTTTCACCTTGGAAAACCGCATCAAAAACTGTTTTTTCTGTATCCAGTTCAGGGTCTTGCATCAAATATCCAATACGATAATCTTTGGGTGTTTGAATAGAACCATGTTCTGCTTTGTCTTTTCCAGTTAATGTGTTTAATAGACTGGTTTTCCCAGAGCCGTTCACACCAATCAAACCAATACGATCGCCTTCCATAATTGAAAAATTCACTTGGTTTAACAAAATCTTTTCACCATAAGTCCGCGTTAAGTTTTCTGCTTTTAATTCTTTCATAGTGGGTTCAACTCTTTCATTTCATTTATTTATATACTTCGTATTTATATGATGACTTTCTTATTTTACCATTTTTATATCAAATAGAAACCCTAGTTGAGTATTTTAAAGAAACTTACTTTATCGATACGCTACTTAAAAACACCTTGACCCATTCAACTCTGGTCAAGGTGTTCAAGATACTATACTCTAAATTATTTAGAACAAACCGGTGATATCTCCATTTTCTTTGATATCCATTTTCAAAGCTGCCGGTTTTTTAGGCAATCCAGGCATTGTCAACACGTCTCCTGTCAACGCCACGATAAAACCTGCTCCTAATTTTGGAATAAATTCACGAATGGTAACCGCAAAATCAGTTGGTCTTCCTAATTTTTTAGGATCATCTGAAAGAGAATATTGGGTTTTTGCCATACAAATAGGCAGTTGATCCCAGCCGCGTCGTTCAAATAATCTCATTTGAGACAAGGCCTTTTTAGTGAAATACACTTCTTGTCCTCCATAGATCTCAGTGACGATTTTTTGGACTTTGTCGACTACTTTACTGGAAGGCTCATGCAATGGTTGGAAATCTTCATGTATTTGGTTGGCAGCTGAAATGACTTTATTGGCCAAATCAACTCCGCCTTTTGAACCATTTGCCCATACAGAAGTGTTTGCAAATGGGATTTGGCGCTGATTCAATAAAGTTTCTAGTCGATTGATTTCAGCTGGAGTGTCTTTACTAAACTCATTAATGGCCACTACGATAGGTAAATTATAGCGTTTAATATTTTCGACATGTTTTTCTAAGTTTTCAAACCCTTTAGTGATCGCTTCGCTATTTTCTTCTTCTAACTGATCAATCTTTACTCCGCCATGCATCTTTAAGGCTCGAATAGTTGCCACAATAACCACAACGTCAGGAGCTTTTTCAAGATTAGGCACTTTGATGTCTAAAAACTTTTCAGCGCCTAAGTCTGCTCCAAAACCGGCTTCTGTTACTGTATAATCGGCTAATTTCAATGCTGTGCTAGTAGCCAACACACTGTTGCAGCCATGAGCAATATTTGCAAAAGGTCCGCCATGTACTAAAGCAGGTGTGTGTTCCAATGTTTGAACCAAGTTTGGTTTGATAGCATCCTTCAATAATAACGCTAAGGCACCTTCTACTTGCAAGTCTGCTACTGTAACAGGTTGTTTGTCGTATGTTTCAGCTACTACGATTTGTTTCAATCGTTCTTTTAAGTCTTGAAGACCTGTAGTCAAACAAAGGATCGCCATCAGTTCGCTGGCAACTGTGATATCAAAACCATCTTCTCTAGGCACACCGTTCAATCTTCCACCCAATCCGACAACCACGTTTCGCAAAGCACGGTCATTTAAATCAACAGCTCGTTTCCAACTGATTGTCGTTGGATTGATATTGCATTCGTTCCCTTGATAAACATGGTTGTCGATAAATGCAGACAACGCATTATTCGCTGAAGTAAGAGCATGCAAATCACCTGTAAAATGTAAATTGATATCTTCCATTGGTATTACTTGTGCATAGCCTCCGCCAGCAGCTCCGCCTTTGATTCCCATCGTCGGTCCCAAAGAAGGCTCACGCAAAGCAAGTATCGTTGATTCCCCCACTCGATTTAATGCATCTGCCAAGCCAACAGAGACTGTTGACTTCCCTTCTCCTGCTGGGGTTGGATTAATGGACGTCACCAATACCAACTTTCCGTTTGGCTTATCTTTCAATTGTTGAATCGTTTCTAATTTGATTTTTGCTTTAAGATCGCCGTATAACTCAAGATCCTCTTCATTTAAGTTTATTTTTTGAGCAATGTCTTTGATTTTTTTCTTATCTGATTGTTGTGCAATTTGGATATCTGTCAGCATTGAAGAATCATCCTTTCACTTTTCATTATGGTAATCATATAGTATCTCTTGATTAGTATACCGTATTTGCAAACTGAAAAAAACTTTCTCTTTTGTACAATTGAAAAGTATAAGATTCAGATTTTAGTGAAGAGAACTTTTTTATGATAAGTTTTCCATTGACGGATTATTTGTTTATTCATATAATGATTGAAAGACGTAGTATCACAGTCTCAATTGTCTTGTAATTGAAAAATCCCCTTATTAGGAGGAAACCTATCATGGAAAATGGTATTGTTAAGTGGTTCAATAATGACAAAGGTTATGGTTTTATCGAATACAACGATTCTGAAGATATCTTTGTGCATTTTACGGGTATCGAAGCAGAAGGGTACAAATCTTTAGCTGAGGGACAAAAAGTAACGTTTGATATTGCAGAAGGAAATCGAGGCCCACAAGCGACCAAGGTAAGAGCAGCGGAGTAACATTGTCCTTTTGTTATTAAGCTTTACATACAAAAGATCAAGACTATTTTCCACAAAAATAAATGACAAATTAAATGATTGATTATCGTAAGTATAAAAAAGAGCGGAGTTTTCCGCTCTTTTTTGGTTCTTTATTATGTAACGTTGGTAGAAAGTCCAAGTTACTTAAACACCAACTTCTAGAAATCCCTGAAGGAATCGGGTTGCTAGTAGCCATGTAAAGGATGCAATAAAGGAAGCACTGTGGGCATGCGCCCAAGTGTACCTTGTCTCTCACCAAACAACCCCGGTTCTTTCAGTGCTTTGTTTACCAATGTCATAAACATAAAATAGATAAACTCTTCTTTTATACAATTGTTCTGCCTTGACGGCTGTTAATACTCATTAGAAGCAACTTGTTGTTCTTCTAGAATAATTTCGGGATAGTGTTCTTTCATGTAAGATAAAAAAATTTCTTTGTTTTTTTGATTCAAATAAAATCGATATTGCTCTGAATCATTACTGTTTAACAAAACTACTACTCTCATTTTAGAAAAAATAATTTTATGGATCGTTGTAACAGAAATTATCTTTTTTTGTTTGGAACAACAATAAAAAAAAAGTTGATCATTTTCTATCTTAAGATGAATCGTTCTAGCCAAGACAACTAACCCAATCGTCAACAAGGCAAAGATAATACTTATTAAGTTGATAGATGTGTATTCTAACATTGCTATTACAGCTATAAAAAAAGTCAGCCAAGAGATTGACCAATAGATTATTTGATAAGCTGGTTCAAACGAAAGAATAAATCTTGTTTTTTTTGAGCGCTTCACACAATTCCCTCACATTCATCCTATGTATCTCAATACAATAACATCTTTATTCAAATGTAGTATTATAATAGTAGCACTTAAGTTTGAATAAACTTGTACTTTTTAAGGAGTTTTAAATAATGATAAAAATTTATACAGATGCTGCAACTAAAGGAAATCCCGGTCCTAGTGGAATAGGATTTGTTTTAGTGGGCGAAAATCTATACCAACAAATCGCAATACCTCTTGAGGGTATATACAGTAACCATGAAGCTGAATTCATTGCTTTAGTTAAAGGCTTGACGTATCTCGTAGATCATAAAATGAATAAAGAATTACTTCAAATATTTTCAGACAGCAAAATCGTTGTTTCTGCTCTGGAAAAAAATTATGTGAAAAACGAAACCTTTAAACCTCATTTGCAACAACTAAAACTGCTTTTAAATTACTTTGAGATGTACCTCATTGAATGGATTCCAGATGCGAAAAACAAAGGTGCAGACAACTTAGCAAGACAAGCACTAAGAAAAGCTCTATTGGATTCCGACTCTCCTAAAGCATAACTTATTTTTGTTCAGAGAACAACAAAGAGAAATTCCCTTTAAAACAAACATCTGCCCGTTAGTTGCTGTTGACAACTAACGGGCAGATGACAAATACAGTATATTCTTTGTTAGTTGTATTAAACAACCGCGTGCTATAGCAGCACTTATCTATTGATTCTGATCTTGGCGCGGCGGACGTTTGCCCCAATATTGGAATAGATCTGTACGCAAAGCACCATTATATAATTTCCGTTTCTTCGTAGCTCTTTGACCATATTCTTTTTCAAATGTTAAATCACTTGTCAGAATATATTTACTCCATGTTTCCAACGGACGGAAAGCTACTCCCATTTCTCGGTAAACTTTTCGCACGGATTCTTCTTCTCCCAATCGTTGTCCATAAGGAGGATTTGCTACAATTACTCCATATTCTTTATCTGTTTTGAAGTCTGCTACTTGCATTTGTTTAAAAGTGATACTATCTAAAACGCCTGCTTCAGTAGCATTGCGCTTAGCAATTTCAATCATGTGTCCATCTACATCCGAAGCTTGGATATCCAATTCCACATCGTAATCTGCTTCGTTTTCGGCTTGTTCACGTGCTGTTTCCCACACAGATTCATCAAACCAGTCCCATCCTTCACTCACAAAAGAGCGATTGAACCCTGGTGCAATATTGTGTCCGATCAAAGCTGCTTCAATCGGGATCGTGCCCGAACCACACATGGGGTCAAGAAATGGTTTGTCTTTGCGCCAAGTGGTCAAGAGAATCAAAGCTGCAGCCATATTCTCTTTCAAAGGAGCTCCTCCTTTTTCAGTACGATAGCCACGTTTGAACAAGCTTGAACCTGTTGTATCCAATGTGATCGTTACTTTATCTTTTAACAAAGCCACTTCTAATGGGAATAAAGCTCCTGTTTCAGGTAAACGGCTACTCCGGTGATAAACATCGCTTAGACGGTTTACAATGGCTTTTTTTACAATGGCTTGACAATCTGAAACACTATATAATTTAGATTTGATCGATTTACCAGCTACTGGAAATTCTCCATCCATAGGAATCAAGTCTTCCCAAGCAATCGCCTTTGTCTTTTCAAACAATTCGTCAAATGTGTAAGCTTCAAATTCAGCTACTACAATTTTGATGCGGTCGGCCGTTCTCAGCCAAAGATTGGCTTTGGCAATATCCTCTAATCCGCCTTCAAAATAAACTTTTCCATTTTCCACTTGGCACTCGTAACCAAGATGGCGTAATTCTTTTCCAACTAATGCTTCGATTCCACTAGCCGCTGTAGCAACGAGCTTAAATTTTTCTATTTTCATTATAGAATGCTCCATTCTTTTTCTACTATACTAAACTGCTTTTTAGGTAAAAAGCAAAAAATATGTATAAAACCCTCCTTAAAAAGGAGGGTTACCCTGATTTGTAAATTTCTATAAGCCATGTTCTGTCTCAGATAATTTTCAGGCAAAAATTATCCGGAGGCAATCATCTGTCTGCAAAGAATTGCCTCTTTCATCTGTTCATTTCCATAGAAAGAGTGCCCCTACCAAAGTTTGGGTTGCTCGCTCGAGGGGTTTACCCGTTCCACCAATAGCGTTTCCGCTATTGCTTCGTCACTGTGGCACTTTCAAGAATACTCAGGCATAGCGTTGCCGCCTTAGCCTTTTTTTCTGCCGTCACTTCAACTTTCGTTAAAGGCCTTAGCTTATGATTTCGCTAAGCACGAACACTACAAGCATCTCAGCTTGTGCGAGCATGGACTTTCCTCAGCCTAGTCTAGCTAGACCGCGATTGCCCGAAATTTACAAATATATTTTTAACCATACTAACTATTCAAATTCACTTGAATTGTCCGTATCTAGTTTTGAACCAAATACATGTCTTTCAAGATTTGAAAGTCTTTTCAAAATATCGAAATTAGTTACTGTATTGCTGGATTGACCAGATTGACCTGGTTTTTGCAACGTTGCTTGCTTAGTCAGCTCGTCTACTTTACTATGTAAACGTTCATTTTCAGCTTTTAACTGACTAATTTCTTTATTGTATGATTCATAATCACGAATAACCTCATCCAAGTATTCATCAACTTCTGCTGGATTATATCCACGCATACCTGTCTTGAATTCTTTTTGAAGGATGTCTTTAGTCGTTAAAGTTCTATTCGCCATAATTGCACCTCATTCGTTTCAACTTTTACAATATTTTAGAAACTTTTATCTACACTCGTATTATAACAAAGATACGACTAAAAAAAAATAGCAAACTGAACTTTAAATAGAATATACTGTTTTTTCATACATAAACACCTATTCTGTTTCATTTTCAATCGTATTTTGCAACTGATCAAAATCAATCAATCGGCATTCATATGAGCTGTTTTCTTGTTTTTTTTGTATCGCCTCATAGAGGAACTTTGTTTTTCCTTCAAATTCTCTATCGTACACCAACAACGCCGCATTTGAATGTTCTAATAAAAATTGTTGATGATTTTTCAATTGGGAAGGATCTTTATACGGCTGGTGAGAAGTTGATTCAGTGTAGTCTGCTAATTCTTGCAGTTCCACTAGTTTCAGTTTGTTTTCATCTTTCCAATTTGAACCAAATTCTAAAAATGGAAAAATAATCGCTTGCTGGACTTCTGGATAATCTATTTTCAATTCCTCTACTACTTCTACTGCCCATTGCTCCACACCTAATTGGCCACTGGTCAAGATCCAATCGACTCCATTTTCAATAAAACTAGTAATTTCTTGTTTGAGGGCTTTTTTTATGACATCTACTTTGGCATCCTTTACTGAAAAAACGCCTAGTTCATAAGTTCGATAGCCACTAATATATAAGTTTGTCATAAACTCTGTGAATCTCCTTTTCTTTCAAGTATCATATTTGGTATAATGCAAACTAGGAAGTGATGCAAATGGTAGTAAATTACCCTAATGGGAAGCATTATGCTAAACCAGAAATAAAGCGACCACCTCAAAAGAAAACTAGGAATCTAACTACATTTAGTAATCGGGGAATGTCTTTAGAAGATGACATCAATGATAGCAATATAAGTTATTTAAGACAAGAACGGGCGGTGATCCATAAAAAACCAACCCCTATCCAGATCGTCAATGTAGACTATCCTAAACGTAGCGCTGCGGTCATCAAAGAAGCTTATTTTAGACAAGCTTCTACTACCGATTATAATGGAGTTTATCGTGGTCTTTATTTGGATTTCGAAGCTAAAGAAACGAAAAATAAATTATCGTTTCCTTTAAAAAACTTTCATCAACACCAAATCACTCATATGCATCAATGTCTGAAACAAAAAGGAATTTGTTTTGTCATTTTAAGATTTTCGTCAACAAATCGCCTTTTTCTCTTAGAAGCTAAGCAATTGCTCACTTATTGGGAAAAACAAGCAGACGGAAGAAAGTCCATTCCTGTATCAGAACTTGAAAAAGTTGGCTATGAGATGTATTATGGTTTTTCGCCGCGCATTCCTTATCTGGATGTGGTGGATCAATTGATAGATCAGTCTCTATCTAACATATAATAAATGGAGCCAAGTTGTCAAAAAGAAAGTTAGTATGAATAAACCATTGGCCTTATGTAGATTTTAATGAATCTAAAGTAAGGCTAGTTCTACACATTTTAAGTAAAAATTGCATATAAGAAGTGGAGGTTCTTTTTACCTCCCTCGATATTTGTTAAGGAGAATTAAGATATGCCAGAAAACAAAGAAATGTCTCGTGTTTCCAATAAAAAGAATCAAAAAAAGTCTGGAAAACGAAAAAATAATCAAAAGAAAAAGAAATCTAATAAATCTTGGTTTAAAAAGATTTTAATTGCTGTTGTTGCGCTGTTCATCATTGCTTTACTAAGCGGTGTCGGTTTGTTTACTTATTACGCTTCCAGCGCACCTCAAATCACGCTGGAAAATCTGGTCGATAACCCTTCTACTGTTTACTATGATTCAGAGGGTAATGAAATCTACTCAAGTGGCCAAGAACGAGAACTCGTTGAAGCTGGCGAAATACCACAAGTTTTAGTAGACGCTGTTTTGTCTATTGAAGATCAACGATTTTATAACCATATCGGAATTGACCCTATCCGGATCGCAGGAGCTGTTTTAGCCAACGTAACGGACGGATTTGGTGCTGAAGGTGGAAGCACGATCACCCAACAATTGATCAAGCTGTCTGTCTTCTCTACTAAACAAGAAGACCAAACCTTGAAACGAAAAGCTCAAGAAGCTTGGTTAGCTATAAAACTAGAACAAGAATATTCAAAAGAACAGATTTTGACTTTTTACATCAATAAAGTTTATATGTCTGATAACCAATACGGCATGGGTACCGCCAGTGAACATTACTTCGGCAAGCCTGTGAGTGAATTAGAACTTCATGAAGCAGCTTTATTAGCCGGAATGTCACAAGCTCCAAATGTTTACAATCCTTACACTAACCCAGAACGTGCTAAGCAAAGAAGAGATACTGTATTATACATGATGTATGAAAATGAAAAAATCTCTCAAGAAGAAATGAATGCGGCTCAAGATATACCTGTTACTGACGGATTAGTAGAAAAGCAAGACAATTCAGCTGATTCTCAAGTTATTGACAGCTACTTATCAACCGTCATTGCTGAGGTTAGAGAAAAAACTGGTTTAGATCCTCAGACTGCAGGCTTAAAAATTTATACCAATATAGATATGGACGCTCAGCAACAAGTCTATAACGTCTTGAATTCAGATGACTACAACATCTTCCCTGATGATGAAATGCAGACTGCGGTAACTGTTGTAGATGTCAACACAGGACAATTGAAAGCTATTGGCGGATCACGTAAACAAGAAGGTCAAATGCTCTTCAATCATGCTACTGAAATAAAACAAATAGGCTCTACCATTAAACCTCTTACAACTTATGGACCAGCGATCGAATATCTAGACTACTCTACGTACCATCAAGTTGTAGATGAACCGACCACTTACGAGTCTGGTCAAACTATCAATAACTGGGACAGAGACTATGAAGGTCAAATCAGCATGCGACGTGCTTTAGTCGATTCTCGCAATGTTCCAACATACAAGATTTTTAAAGATGTTGGTCAAGAAAACGTTAAAAGTTTCTTAACGAGTGTAGGACTTTCTGACTACCCTAGTTTGGCGAAAGATAACACCGTTTACGAAGCCGATTCTTTTAGTGGATCGCTATCGCCAATTGATTTAGCAGCTTCTTATGCACCATTTGCAAATGGCGGCGAATATACTGAGCCGTACACGGTATCAAAAGTTGTTACAGCTGATGGAGAAGAAATCGATTTAACTCCTTCTACCACTCAAGCTATCAGTGATTCTACAGCTTATATGATCACCGATATGTTAAAAGATGTCGTTGATGTCGGAACAACTTCTCACTTAGTCAGTATTTCAGGAGTTCCACAAGCTGGAAAAACAGGAACCGCAAACTATACTTCTGATCAGATGGCGGAACACAACATCCCTAACGGAGCTGTTCCTGCTTCTGCATATGTAGGATATACTACAAATTACTCTGTTTCTGTTTGGAGTGGATACACGAATATATTTGAAGAAGGCCACTGGCTTTCTGATGATGATGGTACACGAGAAATACCTCGAAAAGTATATCGTGAAGTTATGGCGCACCTTTCAGAATCAGTCGAAAATACAGACTGGACAAGACCAAGTTCTGTCTCAGAAGTTGCAGTAGAAAAAGGTTCCAACCCTGCTGCCTTGCCTGGACCAAACACACCTAGTTCAGAAATCGTCAGAGAACTATTTGTTAAAGGCACAGAACCTAAAACAGTATCTTCAAACTTTGGAGAAGACTTATCTGCTCCGAGTGGATTAAAGGCATCGTATGATGCTGAAGCAAATGAGGTCATTATTAATTGGGAGGCTTATTCTTTAGACAATTCAGATGAAAATGTTGCTTATGAGTTGACCATTGGTGATCAAAAAGTATCTACTGGAGATTTAGGTTATGTGGTTCAAAATCCTTCTGAAGGAACAATGACCATCCAATTAGCTGTTAAAGCTTATGGTAAAACAGGACCGACTGCTTCCGTTAACGTCACTATACCACCATCAGGTGAAGAAGAAAGCGATGAGAATGAAGATGAATCGGAAAGTGAAGAAAGCGAAAGTTCTTCTTCTGAATCAAGTGAATCTTCAGAATCATCAAGTTCTGAAAGTTCATCAAGCCAATCAGAAGAAAGCAGTTCTAGTTCTTCTGAATCGTCTCAAGCACAAGAAAGCAGCAGCTCAACAGAAAGTAGTCAAAGTTCACAACCAGATAATGAAGATGAAAACGAAGAATAAAAAATAAGAGGTTGTGACAAAACCTCCTAGGAAATGAAAAAATGCTAATTGCAAAGTGCAATTAGCATTTTTTCATTTATTACTTATAATTGAACAAGTATATAAAATACATGTTTTTCCGGTCTTTTGTTCCACAATGCGTGGATTTTTAGAGTAATCATGTCTTTTTTCTGGAGTTTTATAAGATGTAACCCACTTATTTATGCCGTTCAAAAATAGAAAATTATCTCGTTTGGCATTTTTATTGCGTTCTTAATGGTACATTCATTATAAGTCAATGGAATGACCTCAACTCTCGCAAAACGTATATACGATTTTATCTAATTTCATGTATTAGTAGTTTTTGTGATATGAGAAAATCAGTTTGAAATTATATTCACCATGCCGTTCCCCGGATATCGATTGTTCCAGTAGGCCACTCTTTAACAGCTTTCGTACCTGAACAAATCATTATAGGCGATCCTGTGTGTTCAATTACAGTGATTTGATCGTCATCTGATACAAATCGTTCAGTTGCATAAATTCTTGTATAACCACTGGCCTCATAAAATGGTACAACTTCTTCTCTACATCCTAAATAACCATAGTCCACTGCTGCTATTGTACAACTAGCTTCCTGTAAAGAAGAAAGTAATTTTCGTCCTAAACCGTACTTTCGATAACTTGGCGAAATAAGTACTCCACCCGTTCCTGCGATAGTAATTTCTTGATTACCTACAGAAACTTGACGACGTTGCATTCCAACATTTCCTACGACTTGTCCATCTTTTACCGCAAGAGCGTGTAGCTCTGCGGGAGAGTACCCATATGGTTGCGTTTGGTTCCAAGCACCATATAGTGCTGCATATTCATTATCAAAAAGTTCTTTAATTCCAACTAGATGTTCTTTCGTAAGATCTTTATCCCACAATGTAACAATTTCAATATGCTGATTTACTTTAGTTTGCATAGTCCAACCTCCGTTTTTTGAAGTTATATAGCGTGCAATCTCTAGCCACATTAAAAACTATATAATTAATTTCTATTTTACACTAAAAAACTACTTTGATATTGATAACAAAGTAGTTTTTTTACATGATTGCACTAAGTCTCATGTAAAAAAACTTATCAAAATAAGGGGATCGATACACAATTTCAAGCAATTTCATATATCGAGCGGAAAATATGACGCTGAGATAAAAGTCTTTTTGTGAAAAAAGTAGTCCCACTTTCGTTAATTTTGATAGGTATATACAAAAATACACTCCCACTACTGAAAATAGTTCATAGTTTTGGGAGTGCATTTTTAAGATTCTGTCATGTGACTTTCTAATAATGCTATACATTTTTCGTGATCGTGTTTTCTGGCCGGACATTGGTATCTGCCAAAGAAAATCAGGCGATGGTGTGCTTTCCCCCATAATTCTGGAGGAAGTTTTTTCATCAGTACTTCTTCTACTTCTCTAACACTCGCTTTTTGCGGTACGATCTTTAATCGTTTAGTGACACGCTCAACATGAGTATCTACAGCTATTGCAGGGATATCAAATGAGACACTTAAGACCACATTGGCTGATTTCCTCCCTACACCAGGTAAAGACTCAAGTTCTGTTCTTGTTTTCGGGACTTGGCCGTTAAAATCGCTGATCAGTTTCTCGCAACAACCTTTGATGTATTTCGCCTTATTCCGGTACAAGCCTATCGTTTTAATGTGCTCTTGGATCTCTTCTATCGGTGATTTAGCAAAATCTTCCGGTGTGGGGTAAGATTCAAAGAGTTTTGGTGTAATTCGATTTACAGAAACATCCGTTGCCTGAGCACTAAGCATCACAGAAATTAGCAGCTCAAAAGCATTGCGATGAATCAATTCGCATTTAGCTTCCGGGAAAATAGCTCCCATAGCTTCAATAACTTGAATGGTTTTCTTTTTTGAAAGCAAGAAACCCCTCCTTAATGATTATCCTGATTTTCTAACCAATTGTATAACGGTACTTTTGGCTTAACAGTTGTTTCATTAGCAGTCGTAGTTTGTTGTACATTCGATTGATGGTTGCGTCTTCTTTTTGATTCTTGCACAACTTGTGCTTTGGTTTTGATATTTTTCTTTTCCCAATTCAATAAGATTCGGTCTACATATTTCAAGTTATATACCTGACTCAATACTGCTTCTCTTAAGGCCATTTCGATCAAATCGATTTCATACTTATCTTCATCCAACCACATACCGATAGTTTGGATTTCCATCGGCGACAACGGTCGGCCAAATTCAGATTCAAATCGATTGAATAAATCTTTTTCAGTTAACTGCTGTTCTTCTTTTTTAGTAGATCTTTCTTCTTGTTCCAATAAAGTAGCTAATCGTTCCCAAAGAAAATCTAATTGGTAGCTATCTTTTGATTTGCCCTCTTTGTCAATACTGGTTTCAATAGACAAGTATTTTTGCTGAATCAAATCATGAATAGCAGTAAAGACTTTAGCTGCTGGTAACTGCATCCGTTTGGCGATAATTTCAATATCCGGAAAATCATTTCCGCTATCCATAAGTGATTTCAATTGAATAATCAAAATCAACTGGTTGTTGGTTATGCCCAGCTGACGGTAGTGGGACAATAATAAATTCGAAATAGTTGTATCGCCAAACTTTACCCATTTTTGTACTAGTGAAAGACTCATTGAATCAGCTCCTTTCTTTCACTCCTAAAAAATTGTGTTGCTATTATCTTTATGGTAAATCAATAACTATTCATTTAAATAAAAACAAGAGCTAGGATTTTTTTCCCAGCTCCCATTCGGGTTTGTTCTTTTTTGATTATGGGTAAATTCGATTCAACAAGCGTGGGAACGGAATAGATTCCCGTACATGCTCTGTTCCTGAAATCCAAGCCACGGTTCTTTCTAAACCTAAACCAAATCCAGAATGCGGTACACTACCATATTTACGTAAATCTAAATACCAATCGTAGTCTTCTTCTTTAAGACCGAATTCATGGATACGAGCTTTTAGAAGTTCTAAGTTCTCTTCACGTTCGCTACCACCAACGATTTCTCCATAACCTTCAGGTGCGATCATGTCCGCACATAACACCACATCTTCTCTTTCAGGATGTTGTTTCATATAAAAGGCTTTAATCGCTTTTGGATAGTTCACGATAAAGACAGGAGTTTCGTATTGGCTAGCAATAAACGTTTCATGTGGAGAACCAAAATCTATACCCCATTCAAGATCTTCAAAACCATTTTCTTGCAATAATGTCACTGCATCATCGTAACTGATTCTTGGATATGGAAGTTGAGTGTATTTACGCAACATTTCTACATCTCTGTCTAGTGTATGAAGTGCTTGTTCGCAGTTGTCAATAACTTGTTGAACAATATAAGCCACATAGTTTTCTTGAACAACTAAACTTTCTTCGTGAGAGGTAAAAGCCATTTCAGGCTCCATCATCCAAAATTCAATCAAATGTCTTCTTGTTTTTGATTTTTCTGCTCTAAACGTTGGACCAAATGAAAATACTTTTCCAAAAGCCATTGCTGCAGCTTCCATGTATAATTGTCCACTTTGAGATAAAAATGCATCTTGATCGAAATATTCGGTATGGAATAATTCTGTAGTATCTTCAGCAGCATTTCCTGTTAAAATAGGAGGATCTATTTTCAAAAACCCTTCTTTATTAAAGAATTCATACGTTGCACGAATGATTTCGTTTCGAACTTGCATGATAGCATGTTGTTTAGAAGAACGTAACCATAAATGACGATGATCCATCAAAAACTCCACGCCATGTTCTTTAGGTGTGATTGGATAATCATGACTTTCACCAATCAATTGAATGTCTTTCACTAAGATCTCATACCCAAATTTTGAGCGTGTATCTTCTTGAATGATACCTTTGATCATAACAGAAGATTCTTGCGTGATGCTTTTAGCTAGTTGGAACGTTTTCTCTTCTACATCGCTTTTTACAATAACACCTTGGAAAAAGGCTGATCCATCTCTTAATTCTAGAAACGCTATTTTCCCACTAGAACGTTTGTTAGCGATCCAAGCCCCGATTTCTACTTCTTCGCCAACGTGTTTTTTAGAGTCAATAATTCTAATACGATTCAACTTAGTAGTCTCCTTTTTGTATATCGATTTTTTTTAAAGTTTCACTGTACTTTACCTAGTATATTGTACTACAGCAATTCAATTTGAAAAAGGAATTTTAAATATTCTCGATTCCTTTTAACCATTCTCCTGTTTCTAAAGACAAAACATAATAGCCTAAGCGTCCGTTTTCTTGCTTGTAAGCAACTTCCCAAATCGCCTTTCCTTTTTCCATCCCGATCCTTGCTTCAAGGATTTCTTTTGGATTCGCTGCTTGTTTGGTTATTTGAATAGCTTCTGATTCAGTGATGACATCTGCTTGGTTGAACACAGTAGTAGCTCCGCCATCTTGAGCAACAATCGCTACAATTGCTTCACCTTCTTGATTGGTACCTGTAACAGTAAAATAAGTTTCTGTTCCATTATACCAATAGAAGTCATCTACTTCAGTTAATCCGGCACTACTTTTGGCTACAGCAAATGTTTCATCCTCAGCTTTATGTAAAGGATTGCTGGCAGTTTGATACACTGAAATAGAAAAAGCGATCACCGCTATCATGACAACAATAGAAACAATAAAAATATTTTTTTTCATTTTCCCAACAATCCCGTCTTTTCTTTGTAAAAAATAGTCTTTCTAATTACAACAGTATAGCAGAAATAGAAGCATTTTTCTATGTTTCGTCTGTTAAGAATTTTCTTAGTTCTACTTCCATTTCTTCTTCAGCCATCTCTTCGATCATTATTCCTTTCGGCAACGAACGTTGCATCAATTTCCCGAAATTAGAGTACAACAGTCTTTCATCTAGCACAATAAAGACTCCCTTATCTGATTGTGATCTGACTAACCGTCCCAGACCTTGTTTTAACCGTAAAGTGGCTTTGGGAAGTGTATCAACGTAAAATGGATTTAAATGATTCTTTTTCATCCAATAGTGTTTAGCTTTCACGTAAGGGCGTTCAGGTGATTCAAATGGCAGACGAGTCACTACTAAAATACTTAATGCCTTTCCAGGTAAATCGACACCTTCCCAAAAACTGTCCGCTCCTAGTAATATGCCTCCTTGAGACCTGAAAAATCGCTTAAGGATTCTTTCCCTGCTTCCTGACAATCCTTGAGCCAATATTTCTCTTCCAAAAAACTCTGGTTTTCTCTGCAATTGTTCATAGACATCATGCAGCGGTTCAAAAGCTGTAAACAACACCAGTACATTTTCGTCAGAGTTTTTACAAATCGTGCTTAAATACTCAACGATCATTTGTGCGTAACGTTTTTTTGTCATGCTTTTGACTGGTTTGACTCCTTTTGGAACCCAAAATTTGACTTGTTTTTCATAATTGTACGGTGAATCCAATTTTAGAGTGTCGACGTTTGTTTCACCGATTTGTTTTTGGAAATAGTCAAAACTGCCATCTACTTCCAAAGTGGCGCCCGTATAAATAATGGTCGAAACCTTGTTGACCAACTGTTCTTTTAAAAAGTGATGGTTGGATACATAAGATTGTTGGGCAGTAAAACTATTTTTTGGCGTTTTTTCTGCAAAAGAAAACCACGTTACTTCTTGTTCATTTGACTGATGAAATACAGCAGCAAAAATATCTTGTTGCTTTTTTAAATCAGTTAAACAATCATAAAAATCTGTAATCAAATGCAGTTCAATTTGAGTAAACCGTTCTTTTTCTTTAAACAACGCGTCTACTACCTCAAAACCTAAATAGCTTACTTCATTCATCAGTGACAGGATTTTTTTAGTGGTTCTTTTGAATCTGACTGCATGTTCTTCTCTATCGTAAAGGATATCATAACGGTCTTTATAGTCATCCTGTGGGATTTGTTCCCAGCAAAATTGGAGTAGCTCATCAATAAATGAGGACAGCGACTCCATTAAAAAATAGACACTCATTTCAATGTTCTCAAGTTGATGTGTAATTGAAGCAGTTGGTTTGTCTGCTAATTCCATCAATCGGCCGATAAGACTATTTTTATCTTCTTTTTTGCCTAACCATTTGAATAATTTCTGCTGATAATAATAACGAAAAATCTGGCTGGTTGATTGTTGAGCTACTTCGCTTAAATGATGAGCTTCATCGACAATTAACCTTTGGAAGTCTTTCAATATCTTATCTTCCTTTTGCAAGTCATGACATAAATAAGCATGGTTGGTTACAATGATTCCGGCATGCTGCACTACCTTTTGAGCATGGAGGAAAAAGTCTTCCTCATACCACTCATCTTCCGTCTCATTTCCCAGCCACCCTCGATGACGAATCTTATTCCAAAAAGGTTGATTGTAGTTGGTCAAATTCAGTTCATCTAAATCCCCAGTTTCTGTTTGAGTAAGCCAAACCAAAATCCGCATCTGATAAATAGCCTCTAATTTTTGTGTCACAGGTTCTTTCAGCAGACTTTCAAATTTAGATAAATGAATGTAATGACTTTTACTTTTCAAAATAGCTGCTTGAATGCGAAATGGAATCATTTCTTGCAACTGCACTAGATCTTTATGAAACAGTTGTTGCTGCAGTAATGTCGTATATGTGCTGATCACAATAGGATCTACACTAGAAGCATTGTAAACTGCTGGCACTAAATACCCAAATGTCTTTCCGATTCCAGTCGGAGCTTCAATGATCAGGTGCTCTTTATGACCAGAAGCAAACGCCTGTTGTACAGCATCCATCATTTCGATTTGCGTTCCACGAAGCTCGAATTGGGGCAGAAACAAATCGGCTTTTTCTTGCTGGCCTTTTGGATAATCTTTGGCTTCACGATAAGTATCTTGCTCAAAGGGAATATCTTTGTGGCGAATGGCTAACCCTTTTTTGATCATCAAATTTTCTGGTAGATCTGCAACGTGTTGTTTCATTTCCTTTAAAATACTGTAAATAAAAATTTCTGTATCCATCGTACAGTTAGGCGCTATAGAAGCTAATTTTTCTACTGTAACCAACGGAAGGCTTTTTAATCTTTGCTTGAGTAACAAGAACAATTCTGCAGTTGCATAAGCATCGCTATCAGCTTGATGCGGATTTTTATGCACTATATTTTGAGAATTCATTAAATCATTCAACGTAAAACTTGGTTCAGTCGGTAATAAAATTTGGGCTAGTTCGACTGTATCAATTCCTTTTAGAGTCAACGGAGGCAGTCCGCACCGAACAAATTCTTCGGAAAGAAATTGGTAGTCAAATTGAATATTGTGCGCAACAAAAATACAACCGTCTAATAAATTATAAATGGTTGTAGCAACATCCTCAAAATAAGGGGCGTGCGCAATAGATTGGTTTGAGATTCCAGTTAAATGCTCGATTTCTTTGGGAATGCTTCTCAACGGATTTACATCAGTCGCAAATTGGTGTACGATTTGATCATTTTCA
Source organism: Desemzia sp. RIT 804 (assembly GCF_016892605.1). GTDB lineage: Bacteria > Bacillota > Bacilli > Lactobacillales > Carnobacteriaceae > Desemzia. Next base: position 511,604 of record NZ_JAFEMV010000001.1, on the reverse strand, counting down.
ATCAATGTACAGCCAAATTGAATGATTCGATCTCCACTCTGAACATTTCCTCCTGTTGTTTCAATGTCAACAACAGCATATGTGGTCATTTCATCCATTCTTGTCACCTAATTCTTTTCTCAATTTACATCCTTTACATCATACCATATTTTATCGATCTATGTAGTTTCTTCCTACCTTTGTACCTACAAACACACAGCAATAATAGGGAAAAACCACACCGCTTCAGCTTTTCCTTAAAGACAGTATGGCCGTTTCCGTTAGTTCATTTTTTGCAGAAATTTTTCTTTATTTACACGGGCTCGCTTGTGTGTGCCAGATGTGATCAACTGACCGTCCACCAACGCTTTGAATTGAAAAGAAAAGATTGATTTTTCAAACTTTTCCAGTATCACTTCACAAATTACTTGTTTTCCGACAGCGGAGGGAGCTAGATGTTGGAGTTGTATCTCTATACCAACGGTTGTTTCTTCTGGCGTCAAATGTTCTCGAATGCTCTCTTTAGCGGTATTTTCAATCATTGAAACAAGAGCAGGAGTAGCTAGGACTTCTAAGTCTCCTGATTTCATTGCAGCAGCAGTATCTTTTGGCTCAACCACAAATACCTGTGTTTTCTTTTCTAATGACATACTTAACGCTCTCCAATCCCGGGTCGATTTTTCACCCAAATGAGAATTTCTTTCGAACTATTCGCTAGCTTTCCCGTAATGATCAATAACTCGATTTCTTCTAACAGCTGACCTAGCCACTTTCCAGGTTTCGCATTTAGTTCTGTTAAAATGTCATTCCCGCTGATTTGGATTTCCTTTTTTTCTTTGATCGGAAGCTTTTCATATTGTTCCTTTACCAAATCTTTGTCAGCAGAGAATTGCAATTGCTCTACAATGTGTTCCACTTCTAAAGCAATAGACAATCCTGAATGATACAATTCAACAGCCGTATAAGGATGAGCTAACCTAGCTCTCAATGTCTTGACTGCTAACTGAACTTCCTGCATTTCTTTATTCGAACATTTCCATAACTTCAAAAATTTCGTGACTTCAGATGTTGGGATCTCTAAATAGTGAATCAACATCGTCCATGCAGCCAGTCTAGTAGCTAGTTCTCCTTCAAATCGAGCGAATTTTTTTAAACTATCTTTATGCTTCTCCAAACCAGGACAAAATGCATATAGTCCTGTTTGAATAAATAAGTCTAACCCTTTTGGTCGTCCTTTTCCTTGCAATAACTTCATAAATTCAATCGAAATGCGTTCAATAGAGATTTTCCCAAGCAACGCATGGTGCTCAGCAATAGCTTCTTGGGTGTTTTGCTCCATCGTAAACTCTAATTGACTTACAAAACGAATAGCTCGCATCATCCGTAAAGCATCTTCATGGAATCGTTCTTGCGGTGAACCCACTGCTTTGATCACACGGTTGCTTAGATCTTGTTGTCCTTCAAAATAGTCCATGATTTGGCCATTTTTGTCCATCGCTAAAGCATTGACTGTAAAGTCGCGCCGCTTTAAATCTTCTTCTAAAGAGCGGACAAATTCTACTGTATCTGGACGTCTAAAATCTTGGTATGCAGACTCTGTTCTAAAAGTAGTGATCTCGTAAGACTCCCCACCCCATAAGACCATGACCGTACCATGTTCGATCCCTACATCAATGGTTTTGTGAAATATCTGTTTGATTTCTGCGGGAAATGCACTGGTTGCGATATCGACATCATTGATGTCTTTTTTTAACAAGGCATCCCGTACGCTTCCCCCTACAAAATAAGCTTCAAAGCCTGCTTCTTCGATTTTTTCGATGATCGGCAAGGCTTCTTTAAATATTTTATCGAGTTCTATCATAATAAATTTTCCAATCCATAAACCAATTCATTTGATTCCATCACCTTAGTACACCCAAGAGCCACACCTGACATGAAGGAAGAACGATCATAAGAATCATGGCGTATTGTCAATCCTTCGCCCTTGCTTCCAAATTGAACCTGTTGATGAGCGACCAGTCCTGGTAAACGCACACTATGGATTTTCATACCTTGATAATCTGCTCCTCGAGCTCCTTCAATACTTTCTTTTTCTTCCGGGTGCCCTTGCTGGTGGAACCCTCTTTCTTCTGCAATCATTTCTGCTGTTTTGATCGCCGTTCCGCTTGGCGCATCCAGTTTATTGTCATGATGCAGTTCCATTATTTCGACATCTGGAAAGTATTTTGCGGCTTGTGCAGCAAATTGCATCATCAATACCGCTCCTATAGCGAAATTGGGAGCAATCAAGCCACCTGTATGGTGTTTTGCTGCCAACTCTTGTAAAGTAGTTACATTATCCTCACTAAGGCCTGTCGTGCCCACTACTGGACGAATTCCATTTCGTAAAGCAAACTGAGTATTTTCAAAAGCCACTTCAGGTACAGTAAAATCGATCCAAACATCTGCTTCAACGCTATTGACCAATTCTTGTTTGTCTTTAAAAACCGGAACATCAATTGAAGTATAATCTGTCATTTCATTTAAGTTTCTTTCTTTAGCGTATGGATCTAAAACACCCATTAATTTAAATTCTTGATGCTCCAATACCATTTTAGTTGCAGTATTCCCCATTCTTCCTTTAAAACCAGCCACTACGATTTTTATCATCATTATTCTTTCCTTTCAAAACGATTTGCATCTCGTTCATTAAATTTTTTCATAGTTAAATCAAAGGCTTCCGTTAAATCAATATCCAACGAATTGGCTAGTGAAACGATAACAAATAATGTGTCCCCTAACTCCTCATTTAATTCTTTTGTGTCTTCAGAAGCTTTCTTCTGCTTTTCGCCATAATGGTGGTTGACTTCTCTCGCCAACTCTCCCACCTCTTCAGTAAGACGAGCAAGTTGAGCTAACGGAGAAAAATAACCCGTCTTGAATTGTTGAATGTAATCATCTACTTCTTCTTGGATGGTTGAAAGATTCTTTTCCACATGTGTCACTCCAATTCATTTTAATTCTTTTCTATTTTCTCTTTTATCCGACCAAAAATCAAGAAGATAGCTAGCAACTCTCTGATAAAGATAAAATATTTGGTCAATTATAGGCAAAAAAGTAGCGCCTGATTTAAATTGCTCCTATACTCATGTAGAATGGAAATTTTTTATTTATTGGAGGAATATTGTATGGAAGAACAAGAAGTAGTTTCAGTTCTACAAGAAAAAGGTTATCAAGCAGTGTTGGGTCAAACGATCATGGGAAACTTAGAACACAAGGGCAGTATTTTGACTCCATCTCTGAATGCAGCAAAAGTAAAAGTCCAATTATTAAACTTTAATAACCAAAATGAAATTGTCGTGCTCCCTTTATCTTTTATGGGGAAATTAATGCCGGACGATATTTATGTGATACCTTTTTCAGATATCAATAAGCTTGAGTTTAAAAACAAAGTCATTTTTTACAGCATGGTCATCAAGTTTAAGAATCATCCAAACAGAAAAAAAGACAAATACCAAGTCAATAAAAAAATTGCTGGTTATAAATGGCAAAATGAAAATGTTAAACGTATCATAGAGAACTTTGATTTTTAAGTTACATGTTAAAGAGTTCTATTTTTTTCTATACACTCTATTTTATACCCAAGAAGCCCAGAATAGATACGGGCTTCTTTTTTGAAGAATATAACGATTGTTTAAGCTATTTTACAAGCCTTTATTGCTTCTTTTTTTAAAAAAATGTATGATTCTAAGAGTGTCGCTAAATTCGTGACAAAAGAAAGAATAGATAACTATTTTTTTGAAATGGAGGACTACAACAATGCAGAAAAATAAACTGGAAATAGCAAAAGATATCTTCCTCATCACAGTGGGGTGTGCCTTATTTGGTTTTAGTTTAGTCAATATCAATATCGCCAACCAACTTGCTGAAGGTGGTTTCACAGGGATCACATTGATTTTAAATAGTTTATTTGATATCAATCCTGCCTATTCGATACTTATCTTAAATATACCTATGATTTTGATCGGCTGGAAAATATTAGGAAATCAGTCTTTGGTTTATACTCTTTACGGGACTTTTATGCTGTCTTTTTTCTTAGAAATCTGGCAACGCATCCCTGTTGTTATTCCCACTGAAGGTGACTTACTGATTGCTGCTCTATTAGCCGGTCTGGCTGGGGGAATCGGAAGTGGATTGATCTACCGTGCAGGCGGAACGACAGGCGGTTCAGATATCATCGCTCGGATCGCAGAAAAGAAATACGGTATCGCTATGGGGAAAACTTTACTGGCTTTTGATGTGCTGGTACTTGTATTGTCTTTGTCCTATATAGATTTGCCGCATATGATGTATACGTTGCTGAATTCTTTTGTCTTTACGCAAATGGTTGATTTTATGCAACAAGGTTCTTATAGTGGTCGAGGTATTTTGATTATTTCAGAAAAAAGTGATGCGATCGCTGACAATATCTTAGCTGAGCTAGATCGCGGTGTAACCTATATCAAAGCCGAGGGAGCTTATTCCAAACAAGAAAAAAACATTTTATATTGTGTCATGGGTTCTCATGAAATTGTAACGGCGAAAAATATCATTAATCAAACAGACCCGAATGCATTTATTTCAATTTTATCTGTTCATGAAGTCTTAGGAGAAGGTTTTTCTTATGACCCTAAACCCAAAGGCCGTTTTCAAAAAAATAAACGAACGGCGAAAAACTCTTCAAACCATACACAGTAATATTTGATCAAAAAAATGCACTAGGCCTTTAATCGAGGTTTAGTGTATTTTTATAGTAAATAAAAAAAGCCCTCAGCCTGTTTTACAGAAACCTGTATAAGCTAAGAGCATTAGGTATTATAAATTAGTCTTTTTTTGATGATCCAACAGTTCTTTTTCAATTTCTTTTAATTCTGTCGAAAATTCAATAAATTCATCTCGATTGCCATTTTCTAAGGCTTCATCAATCAAGCTCAACATCAAGTGTTTTTTTTCGCTCAAAGAGAGTTTTGTAATGGCATGTTCTACTTCTTGAATAAGATCTGGGGGGATAGTCTCGTTCCATCGATGATAAGGGTTGTCTTCCAAAATCGCAAGGTACTGTTCTGTTTTCCAGGGTTCTCTGAATACCAGTTCTAAATACATATCTTCCTGCCAATTGAGTCGCACTTCATGAAAAGCTTGCTCAGGGTCACTAAACACTTTTCCGTCTTTATAAAACAAAAACGGTTCGTTATCCATACCAACAGTCGACATCATGATCCCTCTAGGAGTAGTTTCCACATCCTCAACAAAATGAACCTTGTTTAACACAATATCGTGATTTAGCAGATAGTTTAAAATCCACATAGATTCTCTTCTTTTTAGTTGATGACGGTCCAAAAACCAACCGATGAAGGATTTTTTTTCTTCTAAAGAAACTTGGATGTTCATAGGAAAACCTCCTTATAATCCCTTTAGTACATTATACCCTAGTCTAATAATAGTTGCCATTGATTGACTCGTAAAAATTCAACATCTCTTCGTCAGTAGGTTCCAACTGCAAATAATCTGTTAAAACATCCTTGATGACCGTTCGCTCTCCTTCTTCTCTCAAATAGGCAATGTAACTTTTCAAAAAGGCTGTGTTTTGACGGAATGCTGGATAAGCTTTTGAGAAAGCTTTGCCAGCAGCTTCATATTCTTCAATGCCTTCATTAGCAATCGCTAAATTCCAGTAGAATTGTGGATCTACTTCTTCATCCGTTAATGCTTGTTGGATAATATCGATCGTTTCAGCAAACCTTTCTTGTTTATTCAACAAGTTAGTATACGCCAATAAATAGCCCGCATTATCTGGATCTAGTTCAATCGCTTTTTGATAGTATTCTTCTGCAGCATCTTCTCTTTCTAGTTTAAGGTTGATAGCTGCCCCTTGAAGATACAGGTCAGGATTGAATTCATCATACTGCAACCCTTCTTGGATCACGTCTATCGCTTTGTCTAAGCGCAGCTCTTCTTCTAACCCTTTAGCTAAATATGGATATACTGAAGTGTAGCTAGGATCTAGTTCTTTCAATTTAAATAATGTCTCATTTGCACGTTGGAATTCTTTTTGCTGCAAATAAGTAAATCCAAGTTGGAATAAAGTATCCACGTGTTCGTGTTCTTCCAAGCTCTGCTTCAAATAATTGACAGCTTCTTCGAAGTCACCTAAAGCGCTATATGCGCCACCACATCTGGCTGCTAAATTAATACCGGATAATTCAGTGTGGCCTTGGATCATCAAATCTTCGTAATTCTTGATTGCTTGAGCATATTTGCCCATTGAAAAATGCAGCTCAGCTAACGCAAAGATAACAGCGGGCTCATCTCCTACTATATCTTTAGCACGGAGAAGCTTTTGCTCACTCACTTCATACAATCCTTGTACATAATACAAATCTGCCAATACCAATAAAGCTTGAGGATAAGCTTCACTTGTCTCTTCAATTTGCAATAACCAATCCGTGGCCGTTTCCATATCGCCTTCTTCGATAGCGATCTCCGCTAAACTCACTTTTAATTCATCGTTATCTGGATACAATTCGAGTAAGTGCAAGTTGATTGCTTTAGTCTCTTCATTAAATCCGAGTTGGTACAAGCTGTCACTTAAAAGGTAAAGTTCTTCATCCGTATCTTGTTTCATGGCTTGTTGGAATAGCTCAGTAGCTTGACCTAAATCATTATCTTGTAAAGCTTGAATCATTTTTTCTCCATATGACATTCGTACGACCTCTTTCACAGTTCAATTCAATTTAGTTATTCCCCAGTTTAACACAGGTTAGAGGATAAAAACAGTGACTTGGCTAAGCTGGTAGCGAAAATTAAAGTCCCTAAATAGAGCAATAAGTGTATTGTAGTTTAATTATAAATGGTGTTAGAGTACTACCTTAATCGAACAACATAAAATAAGCTAATTACCAATTTCTGCTAGTTTTTGAAATAACATTACTCTAGACATAGCAAAAACCCTTGATTTCTCAAGGGTTTTAATTGCTAGATTATTTAACTGAATCTTTAAGCGCTTTACCTGGTTTGAAAGCAGGTACCTTGCTTGCTGCGATTTCGATTTCTTCCCCAGTTTGAGGATTACGTCCTTTACGAGCTGCACGGTCACGTACTTCGAAGTTACCAAATCCGATGATTTGAACTTTTTCACCATCGCTTAATAGTTCTTGAATAGATCCGAAAACAGCGTCAACTGCTGTTGTTGCTTGTTTTTTGTTAAGATCTGTTTTAGAAACTACGCTTTCGATTAATTGTGCTTTATTAGCCATTTATAATTTCACCTCCTCGAAAAGAAGATTCGATGTTTTATTTTTGTAAACATCCTAAGCCATTTTTGAGTGGTCCAAAAATGACATCTAGCGAAATGAAAATTAGTTAATCTAAATGACATTTCATTTAAAAAGATATCACACAAAAGTTGATACTGCAATGTTTTTTGCTGATTTTAAGCATTTTTTCGCAAGGTTTTAGTTAATCTTCCAAAACTGTTGAAGTTCTGTACGAACTATGATAAAATGCCTAGCTTCAGGTTTTTACACCACTTTTTTACTTTCTGTTACGAGTGATCAAACGGATAGGTGTTCCTTCAAATGAGAAGGTATCACGCAGACGATTTTCCAAGTAACGTGAATAAGAAAAGTGCATCATTTCAGAATCATTAACAAACACGACGAATGTAGGCGGTTTGATCGCCACTTGAGTAGCATAATAGATTTTCAAACGTTTCCCTTTATCAGTTGGTGTCGGATTCATCGCTACTGCATCCAAAATTACTTCATTCAATGTTGAAGATTGGATACGCAGTTTTTGGTTTTGACTAACCATACTGATCAATTCCGGCAATTTATGCAATCTTTGTTTTGTCAATGCTGATACATAAATAATCGGCGCATAGCTTAAGTACGCAAATTCTTCGCGAATGGTTTCTTCAAAATCTTTCATTGTAGAGTTCTCTTTTTCGATAGCATCCCATTTATTGACTAAGATAATGATTCCTTTTCCAGCTTCATGCGCATAGCCGGCAACTTTCTTATCTTGCTCTCTGATACCTTCTTCAGCATTCAGAACAACTAGGACGACATCTGAACGTTCAATAGCTCTAAGGGCTCTTAAAACGCTATATTTCTCTGTGTTTTCGTATACCTTACCTTTTTTACGAATCCCGGCAGTATCAATCATGACAAATTCTTCTCCATCTGCTGAGGTGAAGGAAGTATCGATCGCATCGCGAGTTGTACCGGCTACGTTCGACACAATAACTCGGTCTTCGCCTAAAATAGCGTTGACCAAAGAAGATTTACCTACGTTAGGTCTTCCTATCAAACTAAATTTAATGACAGAATCATCATACTCTTCTTCTTCTTCTTCAGGGAAGTACTTGATTGCTGCGTCTAGTAGATCTCCTAATCCAATTCCGTGACTTCCAGAAAGAGGATATGGATCTCCCAAACCTAAAGAGTAAAACTCAAAAATCTCTGATCTCATTTCAGGATTATCTACTTTATTTACCGCTAATAACACGGGTTTATTACTTCGGTATAAAATCTGAGCTACATTTTCATCCGCATCTGTTACGCCTTCTCTTACGCTAGTAAGGAAGATTATCACATCTGCCTCTTCAATAGCAATTTCTGCTTGTTGTTTAATTTGTTCTAGAAAGGGTTCATCCCCTATATCAATTCCACCTGTATCAATCACATTAAATTCTTTTCCTAACCATTCTGCTGGAGAATATATCCGGTCACGCGTTACCCCTGCTATATCCTCAACGATAGAAACACGTTCTCCGACAATACGGTTAAAAACTGTTGATTTTCCTACATTTGGACGACCAACAATGGCGATTACTGGTTTTGCCATGTTCTAGCCTCCTCTTTTTCTACTTTAGTACTTTACTAGTTTAGTTGAATTCCCCTAAACATGCAAACACCAATTGTATTTTATCTTATTTTACCATTTTATTGCTACATTATGGACAAGAATATTTTTTTATTTTTTTGCACTAAAAAAAGCACCAGAGCGAGACAAAAGACGTTTTGATCATTGAATATAAGCCAGCCTCCCCTTATGAGAAAAAACATCTCATAAGGGGAGGCTGGCTTATAGGCATGTGGTCAGGCTTTTGGAGTGCTTTTTTAAAAGCACCCTCTTAGTATGTGACAGAGATAAATTACTAGTATCCCAACCACATGCCACATTGAAAATTATTTATCTTCGTTCTGATCTTCTGTATCGATATCCGCTAATTGATCTCCAATCAGATCCCCTAACGTAAAGCCGGTTTCTTCTTCTACTTCAGGAACTTCTTCGGCTTTAGGTTCTTGATGGATACGTTCTGGCTTGGCTTCCAACGCTTTGATACTTAAAGACAACCGTTGTTCATCTGGACTAACTGACAATACTTTCACTTTGATCTTGTCTCCGACATTCAATACTTCATGTGGAGTTGCAATATGATTGTGTGAAATTTGGGAAATATGAACTAACCCTTCTACTCCAGAGAAAACTTCAACGAAAGCACCAAAACTAGTTAGACGTTTCACTTCTCCTTCTAATACTGCACCTGCAGGAGCGCGTTCTTCAATGTCTTCCCATGGTCCTGGCAACGTATCTTTGATAGATAATGAAATACGTCCTTCTTCTTTATTGACAGAAAGAATTTTCACATCTACTTCTTCTCCAACAGTCAATACGTCACCCGGCTCATTGACATGGCCATAAGAGATTTGGGAGATATGAACTAAACCATCCACTCCGCCAAGGTCGATAAAAGCACCAAAATTTGTTAATCGGGCAACAGTTCCTTTGATAACTTCGCCTTCTACTAGGCTGTCAAGAACTTCACCTTTTTTAGCTTCGTTTTCTGCCTCAACCACAGCTTTATGAGAAAGGATCAAACGATTTTCGCTTGGTTCGATCTCAATAATTTTAAAGGCCATTGTTTTTCCTTTGTATTCAGAAAAATCTTCTACAAATTGAACTTCAACCATAGAAGCAGGAACAAAACCGCGTACACCCACATCTACTACCAGCCCACCTTTTACGACATTCGTAACAGGTGCTTCGATAATAGTGCCTTCTTCATAGTCTTTTTGAATTTTTTCCCAAACTTTTTTTGCATCAATGCGTCGTTTTGACAGCATAAAGCTGCCGTTTTCTTTGTCTTTACTTTCTTTGATGACTACTAAATCAAGCTTTTCACCAACTGTAATGACATCTGTTACATTTTCAAAAGGAGATGCCGACAATTCATTGTGTGGAATAACTCCTTCTAGTCCGCCGCCTAGCCCAACGATTGCTTGTTTGTTTTCGTCAATTGCTAACACTTCGCCTTGGACAACGTCGCCGATATTGATTTCTTCAACATCCTTCATTACTTCTGACATAGATTGTTGTTCTTCTACTTCATGTATGTTCTCATTTTCTGTCATGTGACTTCCTCCTAATAACCAAATAAATCCTACACATTTATTTTACCGAATTATATAGCAGAATGCCAATAAAAGACACGCATTTCCTAAAAAAGATTAAAATTCAATGAATTTGCTCATCATTTCTTTCATTTTCTCCACAACTTGTTTGATGGTTAAACTTGTCGTATCTAAGCGGATAGCATCATCTGCTTGTACCAAAGGAGAAACTTTACGATGAGAGTCTTTGTAATCACGGTCCTCTATTTCTTTTTGCAGTACTTCTAGTGGAGTGGCGATGCCTTTGCTGATGTTTTCCTTGTATCTTCTTTCGGCTCTTTCTTTTGCACTAGCCACTAAGAAAATCTTCACTTCTGCATCTGGTAAAACCGCTGTTCCAATATCTCTTCCATCCATTACAATACCACCCGCTTGAGCGATTTCTTGCTGACGGCGTACCAATTCTTCACGGACGCCTTTGTGAGCAGAGACGGCTGAAACATGGTTGGTAACATCTGGTTGTCTAATATCTATCGTAACATCCTCAAGGTTTAAAAATACTTTTTGCTGGTCTTCATCCGGTTCAAATGAGATATTAGTATCTTTTAACAAAGCTACGAGCTTTTCTTCATCTTCTACATCTACATCATTTCTCAGAGCTTGCAATGTCAACACACGATACATTGCTCCTGTGTCACAATAAACATAATTTAACTCACTGGCCAAAATTTTGGCTACTGTACTTTTACCAGCAGATGCTGGACCATCAATTGCAATTTTAATTTTTTTATTCATTTGTTAGCCTACTTTCTTTTCCTACAAAATATCACTAATTGTTATTATACATCAGATAAGTAATTTACTCACAGAAAATTTACACAAAAATAAAGAAGCTCAGACAGCAATGTCAAAGCTTCTATAAAAAAGCATCTATTTTTAATTGTATCCAAAAGTCTGATAATTTTATGATTTTACCACTATTAACGGGACAAGAACCATTACTATCTTATTCGATACTTAGTTTACAACAAGAATCGTCCCTACTGAAACTTCATCCGTAGTCAACCCGTTTAAAGATTTTAATTGATCTGTTGACATACCATGGTTCAACGCGATTCTATATAAATTATCTCCTGCTTTGACCGTATAAGTATTAGTCGTTTGAGATTCAACGACTTGTGTAGATTCTTCACTTACTGAGCTTTCTTGGACTGGTTGAGATTCACTTTCCACAACTTTAGAAGACTCAACGCTTTCTGGCTCGCTTGAAACTGATTCCGCTTGTATCTTACTTTCACTTTCAGCTTGAGCGACTTTGGATTCATCTGCTTCCTCAGATTCCTCAGATTCTGATACCGTTGATTCGTCCTCTGATTCTTCTGCTTCACTGCTTTCGCTCTCACTAGATTCATTTTCTTTAACTACTAATTTTTCAGTTTCAGGTTCAGATGTATTTTGATCGTTATAGGTATACCATAAATAAACACTCGTTGGTAAAATAATAAAAAGGGCTAAAAATATCCACAATGATTTCAATACAGGTGATATCGCTTTATCCGCTCTTTTTCTTTCAATTCTAGAGTAATTGCCATTTGTATATCCCTCATTTTCGTCAAATGTACGAGACCATAGTTCATCCGTATCATTTGAATGACCTTTTTTCTTTCTGGCCATCTTAATCCCTCTCCTTTCTAAACTTCTAGATTATTATAGCATAGGATTATGCTCTTTTCCTTATAAATTTTTCAACAAAAATAAGTCATTTAGCCTGTTTTCCCATTCTCTTTTGAACTCTTTATGACTATTTCCTTTATTCTCATAGGATAACTCATATTTTTTAAGATCAATTCCGCAAGATGAACAACATTGTTCTGGCTTGTCTTGCACCGTTTCTTCAAAATAATGAAGCAGCATCTCTCTTTTACAAGCTGACGTTTGAATATACTGCAGCATAAAATATAGCTGATTTTCTTTTACTTGTCGTTGCAAAGCTATTTTTTGTTTAACTTCGTGTATTGGCTGGTGAGTCTCTAAAAAAGAACTCAATAGTTGTTTGTGCACATCCTCTTTATGAATTAAATCCAATTTAGACGGATCACGGTAAACCATTTCGATCACGTCATCTGATGGTAGAGCTTCTTCTTGGAACCGTTGATGAATAAAATGATCCCCTCGTTCATAAAATAAGAGAGCAATACTGGGCTCTCCATCTCTCCCAGCTCTACCAACTTCCTGCAAATAAGCTTCTGGACTAGCCGGCAAGTGATAATGAAAAACAAATCGAATATTATTTTTATTGATTCCCATCCCAAATGCACTTGTTGCACAAATAATATCTATTTCACCTTGGATGAATTGATGTTGGATTTTTATTTTGTCTTCTGTTTCTAAGCTGGAATGATAACTTTCTACCGTCAAATCAGTTTTAGAACGAATCACCATTGCGATTTCATCTGCCATTTTTTTGCTCGAAAAATAAATGATACCTGGTTTTTGCAATTTTTGCAGCTGCTCAATAATCAATTCATTTTTATTATTTTCACATAGAATTGTTCCAAATGCTATGTTTGATCGATTGACTGAATAAAGGACCTGTTGAGTATGACTGCGGTCCAAGCGTAAACTCGCTACGATCTCTTCCCTTACTCGTGGAGTTGCTGTAGCTGTCAGTGCCATAGTCAGCGGATTTCCAAGAACTTCACGCACAGCTCCTAAAGTAGAATACTCCGGCCTGAAATCCATTCCCCATTGCGAAATACAATGGGCTTCATCCACCACAAATAAACTCAATTGAACTTTTTTTAGTGCGTCTAAGACCATTGGTTGATGCAGCATTTCTGGAGACAAATAAATGAATTTATATTGATTCAACTGACTCAATACTCGTCTCTTGTATTTAGACGGGAGCATACTGTTCAATGCAACCACTCTTTTTTCGCTGTTCATTTTTAGTTGTTCTACTTGATCTTGCATCAATGAGATCAAAGGAGAGACAATGATGGTCGTTCCGCCCAAAGCGTAACCTGTCAATTGATAACAAATGGATTTTCCAGTGCCCGTTGGCAACATAACTAATGTATCTTGCCCAGATAAAGCTGCTTGTATGGCTTCCTCTTGTCCTTCTCTAAAACTATGAAAGCCAAATTTAGCAGCTAACAGCTGATGGATATCAGTCTTTTCCTTCATTTTCTCTCCTCCTTTCAATTTGTGCTAATCGATACCACCAAAATTCCAGATTCGGAAGGCGGTCTGACAGTTCTTGAAATGACGCTTCAGGGAAATCTGTTAGTAGTTTCTTTAGTGAAAGGTATATCTCATCTGGTATAAACTGTTGAATTTCTATTGTTGGGAAAAGAATCACCAACTCTATCAGGTGCTCGGAAATAGTGCTTTTCTTTAATTGGCGAATGCGAATAATCTTTTCTATTGAGAAACCCTTTTTCAACAATACAGCTGTTTCTTTTGCGCTATTTGACACTCCACTTTCATTTAGAATTGTTGCTTCTTGTGCAACAGAGGCAAATAAAGGAACTTGTTTATAGACGTCATTCATTTGCTTGATAAGGTAGCACATAGAATCGTATTGCCTTAGTGTAATTTCCAATCTTGGTAAATTCATTTGTTGTGCCAATTGATTTTTGGTCAAGCCTACGACATTGTGCCCCGACATAAGGTGAACTAAAATAACTGCATTTTCTGTTTCTAAACTAGACAACAGTCTTTTCCATTCCATCCCAAACTCAACCGCTAACTCTGGAAGAGCCGTTTCTTGTTTTGCTATCCACTTTTTTGCCCATTGTTGAATATCGTAATCTTTTTCTACAGGTAGATAACGTTTATTTTCATGACGAATTTCTGAAAAAATTTGGGTAAGAAAATAAATTTTCCGTTGAATGTCTTGTACAGCGCGTCCTTGTTTCAGCCAATTTAAATCTCTTGGCTGATAATGATTTGAAAGATAACTTTGAACACTGTCCTCAGCCATTCTCGTTTGAAGGTATTCGTTATTTTCTTGCAGATGCGACAAATAGCCCAAAGAGGTCAATTCTTCTAATATGTTATAAAAAGTCGACCGATCCAATTTTGGGAAAAAACCAAAAAAAGGTTCCAAGGAATAATCTACTGCACGGTATAAAATTGAAGCTGTGCGCTTTCCTTGCAGAATATGAAATACCGTTGACCCTTTTTTAGCTTGAGAGTTAGAAAAAAGATTCAATATAAATAAGTCGTTATATGTGAGTGCCATAACTTTTTTCCAGCCTTTACGTTTTAAATTTCTGTTTCAGTGAAAAGGTGATTGAAACCTCTTAACCTTACTATACCAAATAAAACGTTAAAATATTGTTCACAGCACAAAAAAAAACTAAAAACTGCAACTAAGGCAGTTTCTAGTTTATGTTCTACTATTTATTTACAGGAACTTGTTTGTACTGGCTATTTCGTAAAAGCCACGGTTTTAATTTACCAAACAATACGATAAAGACTACACTGATTAAGAAACCTTTTGCTATATTGAACGGAAGTACTCCATATAATACATAGTTTATCATTGGACCAACATTAAAATTTAATACCATCATATAAAGTGGTGCAACAATATAATAGTTCAATACTGATAAGACGATCGTCAACACGATTGTTCCAGCAGCACTACCTAAGATAAGACCTTTCAAAGATGTCCCTTTTGCACGGATGACAGCGTAAAGAGGAAGTAGGTAAGCTACTGAAGCGATAAAACTTGTAGCATCTCCAATTGGGAATCCAGCATCTCCACCAGTTTGAACATAATGTAGTAAACTTCGGATAAATGCGATGGCAATGCCTGCAACTGGTCCATATAAAAACATTCCAATGATACTTGGCATATCGCTAAAGTCTACCTTTAAAAAGGAGACTCCTGGTACTAATGGAAAAGAGAAATTAATCAAAATAAACGACATAGCGCCTAATATTGCTACTCCAACCATTTTCTTTGTGTTTCTTGTTTGCATAAAAATCCTCCTAAAAGGATTCATCAGCGTGAGCATCTTGCGGTTAAACCGAATAGAAATAAAAAATGCCCGTCTGCTGTTCTTCAGAATAGCAAACGGAGCATTGAATATATAACGATTCAAATAACCCCATCTTCTTTATCCAGACTTTACTGTCGGTACTGGAATTACACCAGTTCAACCAAAATGAGTAAACTCATTCAGTTCGTGGACTTTACCACCGGTCGGGAATTACACCCTGCCCCTGAAGACGAATCAATTTTTTTATTTTCCTTACATAAATTAGTATATCTAATTCAAGATAAAAAATCAAGTCTTTCCACTTACTTTTTTTCAGTAAATTAATTATTTTCCTCGATATTGATTTCTTTTTCATCAATATAAGGCATATGAACAATAAAACTGGAGCCGTTACTTAATTCGCTTTTCACTTCAACATACCCATCATGTGCTTCCACTATATTTTTGACTAATGACAAACCGATGCCAGTTCCGATCCGGTTATCTCTTTGAGTTGCTCTAGATTTGTCAGCCTTATAAAAGCGTTCAAAGACAAATGGGATATCCACTTCAGGAATACCTGTTCCATTGTCTTGCACTTCCATAAGAACTTCATCAACAATAACATCTAGATAAACCTTGATTTTAACTTGACCTCTTTCTCTGTCTGCCATAATCGTATGTCGAATAGCATTGTTCACTAGGTTGACAAAAACTTGATCCATTTTATCTCTATCCATGATGTACGTTTCTAAATTAGGCTGTATTTCTAAGCTTAATTCTACATTTCCATTAGAAGCCATCGTATTAAAGCGTGAAAATAACTGATTGAAAAACTCCGACAAATTAACAGTAGTTTTTTCAAGGGTAATGTATCCTGATTCAACTCGTGATAAATCAAGCATTTCATTGACCATACGATTCATTCTTCTGGACTCTTCACCGATGATTTTTGCCATCTCATGTTTTTCTTCTGTCGTTTCAGCGACATCGTCTACAATGGCTTCACTGTAGCCTTGGATCATTACTAAAGGAGTCCTAAGTTCATGAGAAACATTATTGATGAAATCGTTTCTCATAGTGTCTAAGCGCCGTTCTTGAGTGATATCTTGCGCAGAAACTAAAACGCCCCGAACACTTTCAATATTTTCATCAAATAGAGGAATAATGTACACTTCATAATAAAAATCATTGGCAATATGCTCAAATTGCATTTTTTCTGAACTTGAAATAACTTCTTCCATTTTTTTTTGTAAAAATCCCGGCACTCGAACATCTTCTAGTAAATAGCCTTGTTCAGAATTTTCTAAAAACTCTTCTCCGCTTGGATTAGACATCAATAAGGTTTTATCTTGATTGTAATATAAAATCCCGGTTGTAATACTCGTTACGATATTTTCCAGCAGTTCTTTCTCTTGTCGAGTTGCTGCACCACTGGTCTCTAAAGAACGAGCCATTTTATTCATTGCTAAACCTAATTGAGACAATTCATCTTTGTGTCTTACTTGTGCTTTTCGACTAAAGTCATTAGTAGCATAATCAAAGGCAATATCACGAAGTTCGGTCACTGGTTCTCCCAGACGTTTTTTTAAATAGTAAAACGACCAGACACCAATGATCAGATAAAGTACTACGATGATAGCTACCCAGTCTCTAAAGCTGCTTTGCACTTCGTTTAGAAATGATAAATCTCCAAAAGATATGAGCAACATATTTTGTTGATTTGCTTCAAAATTATATACGCGTAAAATAAAAGGAACTTTTAACCGATTTTCTTGTCGAATCGTTTGAATGACTTGTGCATCATCTCTTTCAACTAAAACAGACAGCACTTCCGGATCTTCGATGACTTCCTGTTGAAAATCTGTTAGTCCAAGGTTATTCAAGTCAACTTGCTGAGCTAGGTCTTCATCGTTGAACGTCATGTACTGAATGTGCATATTGGCATTGTTGATGCTGTTCAGCTGATCTAAAAACTGTTGTGGATTCGTCTCAGCATAATTTTCCGTCTCTTGAATGGTCTCTTCAAACTCACTAATGTATTGTCTTTCTATACTTTGATTGTATAAAGAACGAAAAGATAAGATACAAGTAAAAAAAAACAATCCTATGATCCCCATAATAATCAGCCATATTTTTGTAGAAATATTGGTTACTCTCATGTACTTTTCAACCTACTTTTCTGAATCCTCAGGATACGCATTAAACTTATAGCCCAGTCCCCAAACAGTTACAATATTTTTTGACGCTTCTTTAGACTGTTTAGCTAATTTTTCTCGCAGACGTTTAATGTGCGTATCAACTGTTCTTAAGTCCCCAAAGAATTCGTATTTCCATACTTCTCTCAGTAATTGTTCTCTACCAAAAATTTGATTGGGAGACTTCATTAAATAAAGAAGAAGGTCATACTCTTTTGGTGTAAGATTGATGACAGATTTATCTACAAAAACAGTATGGGAACGATTGTCAATTTCAATATGAGGCGTTGTGATCACATCTGAATCTTCTTCATCTTTTTTCTCCACATGTGTTCTTTTCAATACAGCAATCACCCTCAAAACAACTTCACGAGGACTAAAAGGTTTAACAATGTAGTCATCCGCTCCAATTTCAAATCCTTGAATACGGTTTGTTTCTTCTCCTTTAGCTGTGATCATCATAATAGGTGTTGCTTTTTCTTCTCTGATTTTTTCTGCTACTTCAATACCGTCCATTTTAGGCATCATCAAATCTAATAAAATTAAATCATACTCATTTTCTAAAGCCATTTCTAAAGCTTCTTCACCATCTCTAGCTTCGGAAACAACATAGTTTTCACGTTCTAGGTACATTTTCAGTAAACGACGAATACGGTCTTCATCATCGACTACAAGTATATTTACTGTTTCATTATTCATAATATTCTTACACCCTTTCGTCAAGTGTATACTTTACTAAATTCATTATACAGAACGTAAAGTATCTTAATCAACTTATTCGCTTTCATTCAAATGAGTAAACACTATCCCAATAATAATTACGCTTACTTATCGAAAATATAAATTAATCATAACATACCTACGACACAATTTGTTCAAAAAAAAGCATTCGCTTTTTGATTTCTTATCAAAAGCGAATACTTTTTTTGAAATAGACTAATCTTTTGCTAATTCACGTAATTGTTGTACTTCAAAATGTTTTAATTCTCGCCACTCACCAGAGGATAAACCATTCAAATTCAGATTTCCGTAAGCTTCTCGGGTCAATTTTTGAACTGGATGCCCCACTGCTTCAAACATTTTTTTAACTTGACGGTTTCTTCCTTCATGGATGGTGATTTGTACAATAGAAGTTTGTTTTTCTACATTAGACGATAATAATTTTGTATGTGCTGGAGCTGTTTTTTTGCCTTCGATCACGACACCCTTTTCAAGTTGACGCAACATCTTTCTTTGGATCAAACCTTTTACTTTAGCTACATAAACTTTTTCTATCTCATGTTTTGGATGCATCAATAATTGAGACAATTCACCATCATTGGTTAAAATCAGCACGCCTGTAGTATCGTAATCTAAACGACCAACAGGGTAGATACGTTGCTCTACACCAAAGAATAGATCCGTTACAACGGGACGACTTTTATCATCCGATACAGCTGTGATCATATTTCTCGGCTTATTTAATAAGAAATATACTGGTTCTTCTCGGTCTACTGGAATATTGTCTACTTCGATCAAATCGCTTTGATTGACTTGAACGCCTAGCTCAGTCACTACTTTCCCATTCACTTTTACACGCCCTTGTGTAATCAAAGTCTCACATTTGCGTCGTGAATCCACGCCCGCATGTGCCATTACTTTTTGTAATCTTTCCACACGTCTTCACCCCTTATTTTTTTATTCGATTTATTTTATTGATTATTCCCGGCATCAGTAAACTGCTCATTGAAACGTTCAAAAAACAGATCTGTTTCTTTTTCTTCATTTTCCATATCTAGTTCAGTAATGTCTGGTAATTCTGACATTTCTTTTAATCCAAAATAATCCATAAAATAGTCTGTTGTTCCATACAATATCGGACGGCCCGGAGTTTCTACACGTCCTCTTTCTTTGATCAATCCTCTTAAAACCAATTTCTGCAAAGACCCACTAGACTGAACACCACGAATTTCATCAATTTCCATACGCGTAATCGGCTGTTTATAAGCTATGATAGCCAAGGTTTCTAGTGCAGCTTGAGATAAATTAGTGGCGAAAGGAGAGGCTGCATATTTTTTTACGACCATTGAGAACTCTTTCTTAGTGGCTAATTCAAAGCGATTCCCAACTTCCAATAAGGTCAAGCCACTTTCATTGATCTTATATTTTTCTTGCAGCTTCATTAATTCTGCATAGACTTTTTGGGTTGAAGTTTCCAACAAAGTGGCTATTTCTTCCAAAGATAGACCTTCATCCCCTGCAACAAAAAGTAAGGCCTCAATAGCTGCTTCATCCATTTATACTCTCTCCTATTCGTTCTGGTTCCGTTGAAAAGATCTTAATTTCTTCAAATGCATTTTCTTGCTGGATATCGATTTCTTTGCCTTTCATTAATTCCAACAAGGCTAAAAAAGTGACCACAATTTCATTACGATTGATAGAGTCAAACAGATCTGAAAATAAAATCGGGTTGTTTTTCCCATTATGCTTTATTTTTTGAATAATGGTATCCATTTTTTCTTCCAAAGTCACTTCTTCAGAAACAATCCTAGTCTGAACCGGTAATTTTAGTTTCTTTTTAGAGAGCATCTCTTGAAAAGCCATAACCAAATCGATCACGTGAACTTTCTCAGGCTCCAATTCAATATCTGTTTGATAGTCTTCTAAATTACTAGGATCTTTCGTAAAATAAAGACTTCTCTCTTCTTCTTTTGATTTCAACATAGAAGCAGCTTGTTTGTACTTTTGATATTCTAGCAATTGATCTACTAATGCTTCTCTTGGGTCGATCCCCTCTTCGTAAAAGGCTTCTTCTTCGTCTAATTCCGGCTTTGGCAACAATAGTTTACTTTTTATAGCCATTAATGTTGCAGCCATGATCAAATAATCGCCTGCCACGTCTAATTCCAATATTTTCATTGTATGAACATATGCTAGATATTGAGAGGTGATTTCCGCAATTGGAATATCATAAATATCTACTTCTAATTGCTGAATCAAATGCAATAATAAATCCAGAGGGCCTTCAAAAACATCAATTTTGATTCTAATTTCTGACATTGATGTTATCCTCCTTTTACTTTACCGTTATTTCTTTTCTAATTCCCATTTTGCAACGATCTGACCCGTTTCCAAAGTACTGATGACTTTTTGATTTGGGTACTTTTCTTCTAAAGCATTTAACATATCAAAACTAATTCCTTCATTACGATAAGAAGGATTGATTGCAATATGTCGAAGCAGCACCATCTCTTCTCCTGCTTCTACCCCTATTACTCCAATAAAATCACTTGTTTCTTCACTTGACCACAAGTATAATTTGCGATTTTCTTCCCGTTCATACCATTCCATTTCATCATTCAAACGCTGAATGTCTTTAAAATCTGGAATAAACGATAGTAATCCCATCGTGATTTTTTTATAGTTTTTCTTATAACCTACTAACATATTATCCTCCTGATAATCCAAAAAGCTTAAATAACCTATTTTTTACAGTATCGAACAAAAATTACTCTGATACAATGGATTGTTCCAGTCTCATTAAGTCTGCATACGTTTCGCGCTTGATTGCCAAAAAGTCTTTTCCATTTTCCACGAAAATTACTGGTGGCCGCGGAATACGATTATAATTACTTGCCATTGCGTATCCATATGCCCCCGTACTAAAAATAGCTAAAATATCTTTAGAAGCCGGTTTAGGTAAAGGCAGATCCCAGATAAGCATGTCTCCAGATTCACAAGCTTTCCCCGCTATTGAATACACATCTTCTACAGAATCATTAGCTCTATTCGCTAGAATACCTGTGTATTTTGCATCGTATAAAGCTGGACGAATGTTGTCTGACATGCCTCCATCAACAGCTAAATAGTTTCTGACCTCTGGTATACTTTTTTGTGAACCTGTTTGATACAATGTGATCCCCGCATCTCCTACTAAGCTTCTGCCTGGTTCAATCCAAATTTCTGGCACAGGTAATTCTAAACGCGCGGTACTTGATTCTACTTCAGATATGATCGCTTTTACATGCTTTTCAATTGGTAAAGGCTCATCTTCTGGCACATAACGAATACCAAATCCTCCACCTAGATTTAGCACTTTTAACTCGAAACCAAAATCTGTTTGCCAGTTTTTGGCTTGGTTAAAAAGACGTTCAATTGCCATTTTAAAGCCATCTGTCTCAAAAATCTGAGACCCAATATGGCTATGTAAACCCAATATTTCAAGATATGGCATTTTTGAAATCAACTGCAGAGCTTGTTCAGCTTGACCACTGTTTAGATCGAACCCGAATTTTGAATCCACTTGACCAGTTGAAATGTATTCATGCGTATGAGCTTCCACACCAGGAGTTACTCGAATGAGAACTTTTGTGTGTTGTTTACGTTCACGCGTCAGTTTATCCAATAGTTCCAGCTCAAAAAAATTATCCACCACAAAACAGCCGATTTGGTAGTCTAAAGCAGCCCCTATTTCTTCCTCAGACTTATTGTTTCCATGAAAATGGATTTTATGACTCGGAAAACCAGCTTGAAAAGCAGTATACAATTCTCCACCGGATACTACGTCTAACGAAACGTCTTCTTTAGCTAAAATTTGATACAAAGCTAAGCAAGAAAAAGCTTTACTCGCATAAGCTACTTGTGCAGTTATATTTTTATCTATGAAAGCTTTTTTAAATTCATTCGCTTGCTCTTTTATTCTTGCAATATCGTAAACATAGACAGGAGTACCGTATTTTTGGACTAAATCCACTGTATCGACTCCGCCAATTTCTAAATGATTTTTAGAATTGATTTTCATTGTTCCAGTCAACATATTTTTGTTCATCTTCACCATACCCCTTGCTCCCTTAATATACTTTAGATACTGTATCATAATAAAAGTTTTTTCACAACGTGCTTAAACAAGCTACTGAGCCCATGAAAAGAGGAAGGTGTTAGACCAAATGTTGATTTTGATCTAACACCTTGCTAGTTTTGCCCTCGTTACTGTTCTTAAATGCTTACATGCTCGCTAAAATAGCTTTTACAAAAGATTTGAACGTTTCTTTTACGCGAGTAGTCGTTTCAACAACTTCTTCGTGGTTTAGATTAGCTTGCATTCCAGCAGCCAAGTTAGTGATACAAGAAACACCAATAACTCTTAATCCACCATGATTAGCCACAATAACTTCCGGCACAGTTGACATTCCAATTGCATCTGCTCCAAATGTACGAGCCATTTTGATTTCCGCAGGCGTTTCATATGTTGGACCAGAGAATCCCATGTAAACCCCTTCTTTTAAAGCCACACCTTTTTCTTGTGCAACTTTGCGAACCATTTCTTGGTATTCTGCATCGTAAGCGTGACTCATATCTGCAAAACGCGGTCCTAGATTTTCATCATTAGGTCCATGGAGAGGGTTGACACCTGTAAAGTTGATTTGATCTGTGATCATCATTAAATCACCGGGTTCAAATGAAGTGTTTACTCCACCTGCTGCATTAGTTACGATAACAGAGTGTATACCTAGTTCTTTCATTACACGAACCGGGAAAGTAACATCTTCTAAAGAATATCCCTCATAATAATGGAATCTTCCTTGCATCGCCAATACCATTTGCCCGCCTAGCGTACCGTACACTAATTGTCCCGCATGTCCGATTACTGTGGATACAGGGAAATGAGGAATGGTTTCGTATGGAATCGCAATAGGTTGTTCTACTTCTTCGCCCAATTCTCCTAGTCCTGAACCGAGAATCAAACCAACATCTACTTGTTTCACACCTTGTTCTTTAATATACGCTGCTGCTTCTGTAATTCTTTCTTGCAATGTTTGAGTCATAATATCCTCCTGAATAGTTTAGTTTAATTGAGCTAGAAAACTTTCACCAAATCCTGTATTTGGTACATCAAAAATGTCCGCAACAGTCGTTCCAATATCGGCGAAATGTCCTTGTTTTAACTCCCCTTGTTGTTTCATTGACGGAGAATACGCTAATAACGGCACATATTCACGTGTATGATCAGTTCCTGGTGCTGTAGGATCATTCCCGTGGTCTGCTGTAATGAGAAGCAGATCATCTTCTCTCAATTTACCAAGAATCTCTTCAATTCGATTATCAAAAGCTTCGATAGCTTCTCCGTAACCCTTGACGTTTCGACGATGTCCGAATACAGCATCAAAGTCTACTAGATTCAAGAAACTCAAACCATTAAAATCTTTGTCCATTACGTTTAGTAATTGATCTACACCGTCCATATTGCTCTTCGTACGAACTGATTCTGTGATACCTTGTCCGTTGTAGATATCATTGATTTTTCCAATCGCGATAACGTCTTTACCAGCATCTTTTAACGAATCTAAGACTGTCTTGCCAAATGGGTCCAGCGCGTAGTCATGTCGGTTGCTGGTACGTGTAAAGTTACCTGGTTCTCCAAGGTACGGACGAGCGATTATTCGACCGATCATATAAGGGTCTTCTAATGTAATGCTTCTAACGTATTCGCAAATACTGTATAACTCTTCTAATGGAATGATTTCTTCATGAGCAGCAATTTGTAGAACAGGGTCAGCTGAAGTGTAGACGATCAAATCGCCTGTTTTCATTTGATGTTCACCGTATTCATCAATAATTTCTGTTCCACTAGCTGGTTTATTTCCAACGATTTTACGTCCAGTATGTTCTTCGATTTGTTGGATCAACTCATCCGGAAATCCTTCTGGGAATACTCTAAAAGGAGTTTGGATGTTCAATCCCATGATTTCCCAGTGTCCAGTCATTGTATCTTTCCCAACGGAAACTTCTTCCAATTTCGTATAATACCCTAAATGATCAGTTACATTATTAACACCTTTTAAAGGACGGATATTTCCTAGGCCTAATTTTTCTAAATGAGGAATAGTTAATCCAACTTGTTCAGCAATATGACCTAATGTGTCACTGCCTACATCATTAAATTTATCTGCATCTGGAGCTTCCCCAATGCCTACTGAATCCATTACGATCAAATGCACTCTTTTGTATCCCAAAATAATTCCTCCTTATAACTTGTCTATATCACACTACAATTATAGATGAAAACGGATAAAATATCGAGAGTTTTCGCTACCTTTATGCTCTTGGGTGATAGGTTTTATATACTTTGGCCATTCGCTGTTTTGTGATGTGGGTGTAAATTTGAGTGGTTGAAATATCAGAATGTCCAAGCAGCTCTTGTACCACTCTTAAATCAGCTCCATTTTCGAGCAAATGAGTTGCAAACGAATGCCTCAATGTATGAGGAGTCACTTCTTTTTCTATTCCAGCCTTTTTCACCAAAGCTTTTAGATTTTTCCATATTCCTTGACGGGTCAATTTTCTCCCATGGTGGTTCAGAAATAAATATGGGCTTCTCTTATCAGGTTTTTCTAATTTTATACGGCTGTATTTCAAATAATTTTCGATCCATTTGATCGCAAGATCTCCAATGGGAATAATGCGCTCTTTATCTCCTTTTCCGATTGTCTGGATCAATCCTAAAGATAAATGCAAATCATCCATTTTTAGTTCAGTCAATTCAGAAACCCGCAGACCAGTAGCGTACATCACTTCCAAAATGGCTCTGTCTCTTAATCCTAAAACCTCATCGACATTGGGAATTTCAATTATTTTTTCTACCTCTGACATTGACAACACTTTAGGTAAAATTTGAGCTTTTTTTGGCGTATCAATGTGCAGCATCGGATCAATAGCAGACCGTTGTTCTTGTTTCAAGTATTGGTGAAATTTCCTTAAGCTGGAGACCATTCGGATAACCGTAGCAGAAGACTTCTTCAACTGTTTTAAGTGCTGCAAAAAAGATAATATAGTGTATCGGTCTATTTTATGCCAATCATCTAATTCTTCTTTTGCTAAATAATCCAAATACTGTTTCAAGTCTCTGTTGTAACTTTCAATTGTATTTTCTGCTAATCCGCGTTCTATTCTTAAATAGCGGATATACTCTTCTAAATCTTTACTCACTTAAAATCCGCTCCCTTCCGCTTAAAAAGGTACGTTCATAAATCTTTTAAAAAAATGCGCTTTGAGTTCTTAAAGATTACTCATTGTCAGCAGATTCATTTTTTACTAAACGTGTTTCACCATCGACTTGAACAATTTTTCTTTGTTTCAATAAGTTCCCAATAGCACGTTTAAATTGACCTTTACTAATACCGAAATGCAATTTGATATCTTCCGGAGAACTTTTATCTGTGTATGGAAAGCTACCATCTTTTGAGCGCTCTAGAATGGCTAATAACATCGCAGCATCTTCTGGTATCGCTTCATGAGCTCTAGGTTTTAAAGAGATGTTAACGGCTCCTTCTTGACCAATTCCGATAACACGACCAGAAATTTCTTCTCCAAGTCTAGGTTCTATATCTCTTTGAGAAGGATGGATAAACCCTAAGTGATCGCCTTCTGTTAAAATATACGTGCCAACCACTTTCAAGCGGTAAGCAATTCCTTTGATATCTTTATTAATAAGATCTTCTGAAGCTTTTTTTGACAACGAGATGAAAACTTCTTCGTCAGCTAATTCTCCCCACATACGATCTTTTTCGTCTACACGAATGGTCACCATCAATTGATCCCCTTTTTTAGGCCACAATTGTTTTTCTGTTGGCAATTCGTCAAGTGAAACCACGATTTCTTTATCTGGTAAGCCAATATCTACAAAAACACCTAAGTCTCTACGAACATCAATGACTTTACTGAAGGCGTAATATCCAATTTGTACTTTCGGAATATCCTGAGTTAATTTGTATGATTTGTTCTGAGAAATGTAAGCAAAACCTTCTACTGCATCTCCTAATTCATATGAAGTCGTTTCGGTTTTGGGCATTTCGTAAGTGATTCCACTCTTTTGGATAAAATAAGCTTTATCATTAATATCTGTAACGATCCCTGTAATAATAGTTCCTAATGATTGATTCATTGTTTTATACACTCCTTAGCGTTTTCTTTAGTTTACCATAATTTTATTATGTAAAATAGATTTCAAAACGAAAAAACTCCCAGAAATTAATTTTCTGAGAGTTTTCCTTCCTTGCTGAACAAATGAACTTAAATAGCAGATGTAGCACCGCGATATACAATACCACGACGAGAATCTACTGTGATCAATTCATTGTCAGAAATCACGTTAGTTGCATCTTCTGCTCCAACAATAACTGGAATTCCCATAGCAATCCCAATTACTGCAGCATGACTTGTTAAACCACCCTGTTCAACAATAATTGCAGCAGCTTTTTCGATAGCAGGCAAGTAATCTTTATCTGTAGTCTTAGTTACTAATACGCAACCTTCTACACTTTTTTCATTTGCTTCTTGTGCGTTCATAGCAACAACAGCTTTTCCAATAATAGATTCGTTACCCACACCATGTCCACGTACTAGTTTTGAACCGATCATTTGGATTTTCATCAAGTTAGTTGTTCCACGTTCACCAACTGGAACACCAGCAGTAATAATGATCAAGTCGCCTTCTTTAGCATAGCCTTTTTCTTGAGCAATGTTTGTAGCTAGATTGAACATATCATCTGTTGATTCTGGTTTTTCAGCAACAGTTGGGTATACTCCCCATGATAAAGCTAATCCGCGCATTGTTCTTTCAGAGAAAGTAACTGCTATGATAGTAGATTTTGGACGGTATTTTGAGATCATTTGAGCTGTATGCCCTGATTCAGTTGCTGCAACAATTGTATCAATGTTCAAGTTGCGAGCTGTATGTCCTACAGATTGTCCAATAGCCTCTGTCATATCGCCTTGGTCATAAGCTTTTAATGTGAATGAATCTTGGTTTACTAAAGCTTCTTCAGTACGAACAGCAATACGAGCCATTGTTTCAACAGCTTCGATTGGGTAATCTCCAGCAGCAGTTTCACCAGATAACATGATTGCATCTGTACCATCAAAAATAGCATTCGCCACATCACTAGCTTCAGCGCGTGTTGGACGAGGGTTGTTTTGCATTGAATCCAACATTTGAGTAGCTGTGATAACTGGTTTACCTAAAGCATTACATTTACGGATCAAGTCTTTTTGAACTACAGGTACTTCTTCTGTAGGAATCTCTACTCCTAAATCTCCACGAGCAACCATCAAACCATCAGAAACTTTTAAGATTTCGTCGATGTTGTCTACCCCTTCTTGGTTTTCAATTTTAGGGATAATTTTAACGTGAGTCATGTTTTCTTCTTCAAGAATTTTAGTAATTTCTAACACGTCTGTTGGACGGCGTACGAAACTTGCTGCGATATAGTCGATATCTTGACCTAGACCAAAACGAATATCAGCAGCATCTTTTTCAGTAATTCCTGGAAGGTTAACAGAAACACCAGGTACGTTAACACCTTTTTTATTTTTCAATGTTCCAGCATTTTGAACAGTGGTAACAATTTCTTGGTTTTCCATGTCGATGTCTGTAACCAATAAATCAATTAGTCCGTCATCTAATAAAATATGAGAACCAGGATGTACATCATTGATCAAATCTGAGTAAGACACTGAAAATTTTTCTTGCGTTCCTTCAACTTCATTCATTGCTACGCGTACAATATCTCCAGTAGAAAAGACAACTTTTCCTTCTTTCATGTTGTGCGTACGGATTTCTGGTCCTTTTGTATCTAATAAGAGAGCAACCATTTTCCCAGTAATTCTTGAAGCTTCACGAATATTTTTAATTCTTGCTCCGTGTTCCTCAAAATCTCCGTGTGAGAAATTTAATCGAGCAACGTTCATCCCTGCATCGATCATTTTCACTAAATAATCTACGGACTCACTTGCTGGTCCAATAGTACAAACAATTTTTGTTTTTTTCATTATGCAAAACTCCTAACTTATTAGTCTAACTTTTTAAAATTTGTCCACATGATTATATGATTCACTATTTATCTTACAGTAGAAAAATAAGTAAATCCACTTTTTTGAAGAAATATTTAGTTAGAAATTTCTTGATTCAATTTGTACAACGATACATCTGGTTTGTGTATTCCTTTTTCTAACGTCGTAATAATATCCGAAGCAATCATTTGATTGTTTACGATTCCTAAACACAAGCCGCCTTTACCTTCTTTTAGGTAGTCAACAGCTCTAGCTCCGAATTGACTTGCTAAAACGCGGTCTCTAGCAGTAGGTGATCCCCCACGTTGAACGTGTCCTAAAACAGTTACACGAGCATGGTAATCTCCAAACTTATACAATTCTTCTGCAAATTTATTTCCATTCATCACACCTTCAGCAAGAATGATGATGGTATGTTTCTTACCTTTTTCACGGCCTTCAGTGATTTTAGTCGCTACTTCTTGCATATCAAATTCTTTTTCCGGGATAATGATTTGTTCTGCTCCACCAGATACACCTGCCCAAAGAGCAATGTCACCAGCGTTACGTCCCATAACTTCTACAACAAAAGTACGAACGTGACTAGTAGCTGTATCACGAATTTTATCTAGAGAGTCTAATACAGTATTAATGGCAGTATCGAACCCAATACAAAAGTCAGTCCCTGGAATATCATTGTCAATGGTTCCTGGAAGTCCGATAGTCGGATAGCCATGCTTAGTAAGTGCAAGAGCTCCTCTATAAGAACCATCTCCACCAATAACTACTAATCCTTCGATACCAAATTTCTTTAATTGTTCAATCCCTTTTAATTGCCCCTCTTCAGTAGCAAATTCAGGATAACGTGCTGAATAAAGGAAAGTACCTCCTCTAGAAATCATGTCTCCTACGTCGTTATGGTGCAATTGACGAATATCTCCAGCTACTAAACCAGCATACCCATAATTGATACCAAAAACTTCCATCCCTTCGTAAAGAGCTTTACGAACAACAGCTCTGATGGCTGCGTTCATTCCAGGAGCGTCTCCTCCACTTGTTAAAACAGCAATACGTTTCATATTCCATTTTCACCTCATAAAAGTTATAGTAAAAAAATATATACAAAGATGATTCCGCCTAAATAATGTGATGTTTATTTATACATAAATAAGCCAACAAAGACATTCTACCATTTTTAAGATAAATTGTCTTATGAATTCTGTTAATCTTTTCAGTTATTTTTCATTTTTAAGAATTTTCTAATCTCACCCGACGACAATATTTCCTTTGCCCAACAAATCTTCTACTGCTTTTACCAGCTCTGGTGAATTTTTTATCCAAAATTTCTCTTGCAATCCCAGTTTTTTATTGGCTTTGACATAGTATAAAATGACTGGAATAACACCTGGGTAAGCTGCTAAAAGTTCTTTCAACTGATTTAGAGTTGAATTATCTTCATTGATTTCTTCAATGCGAATAAAACATTTTTTTGTTTCCCGGTTTTCTTCCAATTTTTCTGCTTCTTGGATTTGACTTACCAATACTTGCATTCCTTGCCCTGCTCTAGATTCTATTTTCCCTTCAACATACAACACTTTATTTTTTTCAATCGAATGAATGTATTTGCGATAGACTTTAGGAAACAAAGTCAAAGAAATATCTCCAGAGGTATCACTGATCATTACAAAAGCCATAGGTTCACCTTTTTTAGTCGTGATTTTCTTTATTTCTTTTACTTGTCCAATCAATTTAGCAGCTTGTCCATTAGTCAAATCTTTGATGTGAGAAGCTTGTTTTGATTTACGTAGATCATCGTATCTTTCGGTAGGGTGTCCAGACAAATAAATCCCTAAATAAGTGTTTTCTGCTTCTAGTTTGTCTTCTGAAGTCAGATCTGGAGCTTCTTCATATTTAGGCTGCAGCACATCAAACAGCCCCACATTGTCGCCACTAAATTTGACACTCGTCAGAATATTTTCCAGTGAATGAATCAATGTCCCTCTGGAATACTCGAATCCATCAAATGCCCCCACATAAATCAATGGCAACATAAATTCCTCTTTCACCCATTTAGAATCTATCCTTCTTAAAAAATGAATAAAATCTTTATACGCTCCTTCATTTTTTCTCTTTTGGATGATTTCTGACACATAATCTCTTCTCAGCCCTTTTATAGAGGCTAAGCCAAATAAGATTCCAGATTCTTTTTTTGTAAAATGCGAGTAACTTTGATTGATATCAGGGTTAAAAACAGGTATTTTTCTTTTCTTTGCTTCCAGCAAATAGTCTTTCATTTTGGTCGTATTGTGCAATGCTGAGTTTAAGAGCGCAATATAAAAAGCTTGTGGGTAATGAACTTTTATATATGCCATTTGATACCCAATAAATGAATAAGCGATGGAGTGTGATCGGTTAAACCCGTAATTGGCGAAACGTTCAATATAGTCATAGACTTTCTTAGCGTCTTGTTCGGGATACCCTTGGTTTTTCGCTCCTTTTACAAAGTGTGCTCTTTCAGCATCGATCAGTTCTTTTTTCTTTTTCCCAATAGCTCTTCTCAAAATATCGGCTTGTCCTAAAGAGTAGCCAGCCATTTTAGAAGCCACTTGCATGACTTGCTCTTGATATACCATTACTCCATAAGTTACCTCTAAAATCTCTTTTAAGCTCTCATGCGGGTATTCAATCGGCAGTTCGCCTTTTTTGCGTTTGATAAAGACATCGATCTGTTCCATCGGGCCTGGACGGTATAAAGCATTTACCGCAGCGATATCTTCAATCGATTCAGGATGAAGCTTCCGCAACACATTTTTGATACCGCCTGATTCAAATTGGAATATTCCCACTGTATCTGCTCGTTGAAACAGGTTAAGCGTTTCTGGATCATCCATCGGAATATCCTGGGTTTGAAGAAGGTTGCCAGTATCTTGTTGGACGATTTTCAAAGCTTCTCCTAAAATCGTCAAGTTTTTCAAACCAAGAAAATCCATCTTTAGTAGTCCTATTTCTTCCACATTTCCCATAGGGTATTGAGTCAATGCTATAGAACTGCTTCCTTCTTGAAGCGGGATAATGTTCTCTAATTTCTGATCGCTGATCACTACACCTGCCGCATGAGTGGAAGTGTGTCTCGGCAACCCTTCAATTTTTTTAGCTGTAGTGAACATCAATTGATTTTGTTCGTTTTTGTTTACCAGTTGTTGCAAAGCAGAAGACTTTTGGTAAGCTTCTTCCAAAGTGACACCTAACTGACTAGGGATAGCTTTGGACCACTGATTAGACTCTTCTTGTGTCAAACCAAACACACGCGCCGTGTCTCGAAGCGCCATTTTCGCCGCTAAAGTCCCGAATGTGATGATTTGAGCTACGTGATCTTTACCGTATTTGTTTTTAACGTACTGCAAGACTTCATCTCGCCGATTGTCAGGAAAATCCAAATCGATATCCGGCATATTGTACCGTTCTTCATTTAAAAAACGTTCAAAAAGTAAGTTGTATTGAATGGGATCTACATCTGTTATCTCCAAGACAAA
Source organism: Desemzia sp. RIT 804 (assembly GCF_016892605.1). GTDB lineage: Bacteria > Bacillota > Bacilli > Lactobacillales > Carnobacteriaceae > Desemzia. The sequence goes on along the minus strand of NZ_JAFEMV010000001.1, from coordinate 479,682 downwards.
TGACACTAGGGAACCTGCTGCTGACCCGCGACCTGCTCCTGTAACGATTTTTGCTTGATGAGCATAAGCCATGACATCCCACACAATCAAGAAATAATCTTCAAACCCCATTTTTTGAATGACATTCAATTCATATTTCAACCGTTTTTGATAGCGTTCATCCGCGTTTGGCACTCTTTTTTGCAGACCTTGAACACACAAATCCTCTAAGAAAGCAGAAGTTGGTTCGTCATTATCAATGGGGTATTTAGGCAGCAACCGTTGTTGCAAAGGAATATCCATTGCAATACGTTCGGCAATTCTATTCGTATTGCGAGCTGCTTCTTCTAGTCCAGCTTCTTTAAATTGCTGCTCGATCGTTGAACTCTCAGGCAAATTACGGGTACCAAATAAACTTCCGCCTTGACCTGTTAGTTGTTCTCCTTTATCAATAAAACGAAGTACTTTTAAACTGAATGCGTCTTCTTGATTTAGATAGCGAACATCATTCAACGCAACCATTTCTATCGTTAATTCTTCAGCTAACTGGATTAAATCATCTTTGATCGATAACAAATTTTCATGCAGTTGGACACCTATAAAAAAATGTTTTGTTGAAAGATGATCTTTAAATCTCGCAGCCACTGTTTTCGCTTCTTCAGTTTGTCCATTCAACAATAACTGTTCTATTTCTCCCGTTTCTCCAGGTGTTAGAGCAATCAGCCCATCTGTGTAAGGTACCAAGTCTTCAAAGGAGAATGGTTGTTCCGGAGACATCATTTTTTTAGTAGACAACGAAATCAAGTGTTGGTATCCCTGATTTGTTTCAGCCAACAAGACAAGCGAAAACGTTTTGTCCGATTGAACTAACCCCTGCATCTCTAGCGTTAAACCAACGACTGGCTTGATCTCGTTTTTCTGACATAATTTAACAAAATCAACAGCTCCATAAAGCACATTTTGGTCAGTCAAAGCGAGAGTTTTATAACCTCTACCTTTAGCAGTTAAGACTAATTCTTCAATAGATAAAGTACTTTGAAGCAAAGAATAGGCGCTGTTCACCTGTAATTGCACAAAAGACATCTAACATCCTCCTTGTCGTTAGTTTGAATTCTTTTAACTATATGTATTGCTGAATCTCCTCTTCTTTATGGAAGATCCACTATCGAATTGCACACTTCTTCATTATACTCTGAAGTTGATGAAAACCGCAAATTCTCATTAAAAACAATCAGCTTTTACTTTCATTCTTCAAAAAAAGTGGTAGAATGGTGATGAAGAAAGAGGGTGTTGATACTATGAAATATATCGCAACATTATTTTGGGGATTTTGCTTAGGACAAGTAGTGAATTATATCGGAAGTTCTTTAACCAGTGGAACCTATTCGTTTTTCACAGCTACTTTAATCGGTTTATTAAGTGCAGTAATTGTTCTATTACTGACTTCTGCTATTCCTAAACCTCCAGAAACTCAACATTAATCTAATACGGATCCTACTTAAATCATCTCAAAAAAAGAAAAGACTAAAACAATAGTCTTTATCTCTGTCACACACTAAGCAGGCGCTTTTAAACGCGTTCCAAAAGCCTGACCGCATGCCTATAAGTCAGCCACCCCTTATGAGAAAAAGCATCTCATAAGGGGTGGCTGACTTATATTCAATGGTCAAAACGTCTTTTGTACCGCTCTCTTTGCTTATTCTGCATCTGACTGGGCAACCTCAACGTCCAAATGATCCTCTTTAACGGTTAATACAGCTGTCGCTCCAGGGTAAATCGTTCCTGCAATAATTTGTTTGGCGATCGGTGTTTCCACTTCTTTTGTTAAATACCGTTGCAATGGACGAGCTCCATACGCGGGATCGTAAGCTTTCTCAGCTATCCAAGCTTGAGCTGCTTCAGTGACTTCCAAGCTGATCTCTTGCTGTGACAACCTTTTTTCTAAGTCTTTGGTCATTTTCAATACGATTTTTTTCACGACTTCAAAGTTCAATGGGGCAAATAAAATCGTATCATCGATCCGATTTAAAAATTCTGGTTTAAAGCTTGCTCTTAGCATATCAAACACTGCATCTTTCGTTTGTTGGGCGATTTCACCTTTGTCATTCGTTCCATCTAAAAGTAAACCTGATCCAATATTACTGGTCATGATCAAGACTGTATTTTTAAAATCTACTACGCGACCTTTGGAATCCGTTAATCGACCGTCATCTAAAACCTGCAATAAGATATTGAATACATCTGGATGAGCTTTTTCAATTTCATCCAATAGTATGATCGTGTATGGACTTCTTCTTACTGCTTCTGTCAATTGTCCGCCTTCTTCATACCCTACATAACCAGGAGGAGCACCGACTAATCTTGAGACAGTATGTTTTTCCATATATTCACTCATATCGATCCGCACCATGTGGTCTTGTGAGTCAAATAAATTCTCAGCCAACGTCTTAGCCAACTCAGTTTTTCCTACTCCTGTAGGTCCCAAGAACAAGAATGAGCCTAGTGGTTTATTCGGATTTTGAATTCCGGCGCGTGCTCTGATAACCGCATCTGTGACACTCTCGACAGCCTCATCTTGGCCAATCACTCTTGATTTCATATTTTCAGCCAAGTTCAACAACTTTTCACGTTCTCCTTTGACTAAGCGGTTAACCGGAATCCCTGTTAATCTGCCAACTACTAAAGCAATTTCTTCTTCAGTAACCGATTCTTGTACTAATCGATTAACGTTGGAATCTTTTTGAACTTGATTTTCTTCCAATTCTTTCAGCTCTTTTTCAAGCGCTGGTATTTCTCCATGTCGCAATACAGCAGCTCGCTCTAGATCATATTGCCCTTCTGCCTCTTCTAGTTCATGTCGCAATTGGTCCAACTTTTCTCTCTTGTCTCTCAAATGTGTCACTTGAGTCTTTTCAGTATCCCATTTTAATTGTAACTGACTGGCTTCTTCTTTTAAATCACCTAATTCTTCTTGAATCAGCTCCAGTCTTCGTTTGCTGGCCTCATCATGTTCTTTTTTCAAAGCAGCTTCCTCGATCTCTAACTGCATGACTCGTCTTCTGACCTGATCCAATTCGGTAGGCATTGAATTCATCTCTACACGAATGGTGGCACAAGCTTCATCCACCAAATCGATTGCTTTGTCGGGTAAGAAGCGATCAGTAATGTAGCGATTAGATAATGTTGCTGCCGCTACGATAGCATTGTCGTGGATATTGACACTATGGTAGATCTCAAAACGTTCTTTTAGTCCTCGCAAAATACTGATCGTCTCTTCAACAGATGGTTCATTCACCAATACTTTTTGGAAACGGCGTTCTAAAGCTTTGTCAGTTTCCATATATTGACGGTATTCGTCTAAAGTCGTTGCCCCGATACAGTGCAATTCCCCTCGAGCTAGCATGGGTTTCAGTAAGTTACCAGCATCCATGCTGCCTTCTGTTTTCCCAGCTCCTACAATGGTGTGAATTTCATCGATAAATAAAATGATTTGCCCATCGCTTTTTTTCACTTCTTTTAGAACTGCCTTCAAACGTTCCTCAAATTCACCTCTGTATTTCGCTCCAGCTATCAAAGCACCCATATCTAAAGAATAGACCGTTTTATCTTTTAGATTTTCCGGAACATCTCTACGCACGATTCGTTGAGCTAATCCTTCTACGATCGCCGTTTTACCTACTCCAGGTTCTCCAATCAAGACAGGATTGTTTTTTGTCTTCCGCGATAAAATGCGAATGACATTCCGGATTTCTTCATCTCTACCTATAATAGGATCTTGTTTGCCGCTTTTTACAGCTTCGATCAAATCAGTTCCGTATTTTTTCAATGCTTCATAATTTTCTTCTTGATTTTGTGAAGTCACTCGTTCCCCACCTCTTAATTCCGTAATTTTATTACGCAATGTTTTCTCTGTTAACCCTTGAGCAGTTAGTTGCTTAGTAAGGGGATGATTTTTCAGTTTCATCAATGCCAATAAAAAGATCTCCGTAGAGACAAACTCATCTTGGAACGTTTCACTTATTTTATCGGCTTCTGTCATCAAATGGAATAGATTTTGGCTCATTGATTGCCCATATTGAATAGTGCTTCCTTGGACCACTGATAATTTATCTAGCTCCTGATCGATGGTTGCTTCAAATTGAGCAGTATCGACACCTACTTGTTCATAAATGTTCTTTGCAAAATGATTCGGCGTCAAAAATATTTTCCACAAATGAGCGATATCTATCTCTTGATGCTGTCTAGTTACAGCAATTTGTTGCGCTTCACTTAGCGCTTCTTGCATAGTACTCGTTAATTTGTTCAATTCCATATTTTTCACCACTTTCGTTATTTCTATTTTCTATACGTCTATTTTACTCTTTTGGTCAGATTTGGTCAAATGTTTTCAGAGAGTTTTCTGCGCAAACAAATTATTTTTGAGGATTCCACGACCAGTGTATACTAAACATGAGTCATTAGCTTATAAAAAATACTTTGAAAGGATGTTTTTATGAAAGCAATAGTGATCAATCAATATGGTTCTGCTGATGAATTAGTAGAACAAGAAGTTCCTCTTCCAGAAATCAAAGATGATCAAGTGTTGATCGAATTGAAAGCTACTTCGATCAACCCAATTGATTGGAAAATGCGTGAAGGTTATTTGAAAGAAAAGTTGCCGTATGAATTTCCAATCATTTTAGGCTGGGATGCAGCAGGGATCGTTAAAAAAGTTGGGAAAGATGTTACAAACTTTCAACTAGGAGAGAAAGTTTTTGCACGCCCAAAAACCAATCCGACTGGTACCTACGCTGAATATGTGGCTGTTGACCAAGACCTCATTTGTAAAATGCCCGAAAATAGTTCATTTAATGATGCTGCAGCTATCCCGCTTACTGGGCAAACAGCTTGGGCAGCCTTAGTAGAAATCGGCCAAATCAAGGAAGGCGACCATGTACTCATTCACGGCGGCTCTGGTGGTGTTGGTCATCTAGCGATCCAAATTGCCAAACATTTCGGAGCCTATATAGCTGCAACAGCTAGTGAAAAAAATGAAGACTTTGTCAAGTCTCTTGGCGCTGATGAGTTTATCAATTATAAAGAGCAAGACTTTGAGACTTTGTTGAATGATTACGATATCGTGCTGGATACGCAAGGCGGAGAAACGCAAGAGAAAAGTTTTTCGGTTCTAAAACACGGAGGCACATTAGTCTCTATCGCGACTCCCCCAGATGAAGAAAAAGCAGCGGAAAAAGGTATCAAAACTGGTTACTTCTTCTTGGAACCAGATGGTGAAAGATTACAGAAACTAGCAGATTTAATGAAAAGCAACAAGTTAAAAGCAACCATTGGAAAGACTCTCCCGTTTACACAAGAAGGCTTGCGTGAAGCTCATAGAACGAGTGAAGAACATGGAGTGCCAGGTAAAATCGTAGTTCAGATGAATGAATAAACAAGTTTTTTAGGTTATTTGTTTTATGGCGATGGAAAAGAAATTTCTTCCGTCATCGGTATTGCTGGTGATAGCCACGGGAACATCACGAGACTCAGTCTCAACGTTTGCAAGCTTCAAACTTAGCATATGAAACGAAAATAAGGACAGTAGGATGCCAACATTCTACTGTCCTTATTTCGATTTTATGGGCTATCCCATAAAAAGTTCGCAACAAGCTCATCAACTTGAGTATTTTCATGTAGCTGACTGTGGTGAGCCTGTGACCCAGCAATGATTTCATCCTGATACTCGAATTCATTCGTTTGCATTAAATAACCAATGGCCAGTGAGCTTCTGATTGGTACAGTACCATCCCCTTCTGATCCATCTTCTAAATCCCCAACGATATTCAGCATTTTGGTTGTTTTAGGATAATATTGGATGCTAGCTGCATAGTCACTGTATCGTTCACTAAGAACTATTGGACCATTCTGAATCAACGCATCAATAGTCTGTTCTTCATTGCCTGAAACAAAATTATTGAACGGTGCGCCGATCGCAATAAATTTATTGACCATTGGCAACGAATCATCATTTCCATAGGTAATTAAATGCCGGAAACTACTCACACCACCCATGGAGTGGCCAACCAGATTGACCTCCTCAATCTGGTACGTTTGATTTAAATAGTTTAAAACAGCTTTGATCCACTCGGTTTGATTCAGTTCACTACTTTTATTATCCGCAAACAATACCTGAATCAATGGGTTGTCTAACTGATCACCCCAAGTTCCAGTGTCAGAAACAGTTCCATTCGGCTGAACGGTTACAGTTAGTACCTTATTTCCAAAATTATCGAATTCAAAACGAGACAACATCCCATTAAAACTACCTTCTGCCCCTCCATATCCATGTATAAAAAGGGTCGGAATGGTTGTCTGATTTGTGGTCAGAGAAGCGCTACTGGAAAGAACAGTCTCACTAGTATTCGTTAAATTTGATGCAACAGATGTGCGACTTTCTTTAACCGGCTCCGTTTTTTCCTTCCCGCACCCTATGCTTATTAAGCTGAATAAGATAACGAGGAAAGAAATAAAGAACGTCTTTCTCATACCGTAACACTCCTGACTGTGTTCCTTTATACTGCATGTTAAATGCTTTTAGCGCATGACAGCCTAACACTTATAAATATTATCATCATTATAATTCTTCTAGTCATCTTTTACTAATACTAGTTGGCGAAAAATAAACCGATAATATCTTTATAGCAATATTAATGGCTTATTTTTTGAGCATAGCTTGGTTGAGATCTTTTTATTTCCAATTAGGCAACCAATATTTAGTATAGAGTGCAAAAAGATAGCTAGTACCAATACCTAGCTATCTTTTTTATACTTTTAGTATTTTATTGGCGTATCCCTAACGCGATCCGAGCATAGCGAGACATCTTAGAAGTATCCCATGCTGGATACCACACTAATTTCACTTCACTCGTTTCTATTTTTGAAATTGGTTTGAGAGCGTTCATGACTTCTTCTGTGATGACATCTGCCAATGGACATCCCATCGTAGTCAACGTCATGTTGATGACGCAATGTCCGCCTTCAAACAAATCAACTCCATATACCAAGCCTAAATTAACGATATCAATGCCTAATTCAGGGTCAATAACTTGTTCCAATGCCGCCATGATATTTTGTATGATTCTTTCTTGTTCTTCTACAGACCAAGATGTAGGTTGTTCAGACATATTTATTTTCCTTTCTATTCCATTACTTAAGGTTTTCAGCAAAGAAGTCGGCCATTTCTACAGAAATAGCGTATGGAACTTTATGAGTACCGTTTACTGTTGTTTCAAAGCGAATATTTTTAGCGTATTCTTTATTTTGGATAGTTTGGATAAACTCGTTTGTCAATGAATAAGGCACTAGTTCATCATTCGTACCATGCCAGAAATAAACTGGACGTCCTGCAATTTTTTCTGGTTGCAAGTCTAATGAAATGGCTTTTAAAGGTTCTGTCATTTGATCAATTTGTTCTTCTGTTAAATCAATATCCAAACCTTCTGTCCAAGGCGATTTTAGGATCCATTTGGAAAAATCAACTGGAGATGGGGTTCCCATCAATACACCAGCTGCTTTTATCCACGGAAATTGAGTCAGCATGGCGCTGGTAGTGATCCCACCCATAGATAAACCCGATACTCCGATACGTTCTGGATCTGTTAATCCTTGTGCAACATAATATTCTTTTATAGTATTGATCTCGGATAAATTATGTACGATGACATCCCAAAAATCAGTATTTCCTTTGGTTGGTTCAGTACTTTTTCTTTCGCCATGCAGATGAGCTTCTGGAAGCAATGCCCGAAAACCTCTTTTGGCCAATTCATACCCATTCACTAAAGAACTTTCTTTTACGTTTGTCCAGCCATGATAGAAAAATACGGTTGGCAAATTTTCAGTAAAGATTGCTTCAGGAGCGATTTCTAGCAAAGGAAGTCCCTCTACAGTTACATTTTTTATGGAAATCACATGGACACCTCTTTTTGTGTATTTTGTTATAATAAGTTTTGTGGTATCGTGTATTTAAATACTTTAATTTAGTTTAGCATAAAAACCTTGGAGGATACAGATGAATAAAAAGTTAATCGCGCTTGATTTAGATGGAACTACTTTGAATAACCAATCACTCATTTCACAAAAAACGAACGATGTCTTGACCAAATTAAAACAAGCTGGGCACATCGTATCAATTGCTACAGGACGACCATACCGTAGTAGTCGTCAATACTATGCAGAGTTGGATTTAGATACTCCTATTGTAAATTTCAATGGTGCTTTATGCCACAAACCAAATGAATTAGCTTGGGAATCTCAATACCACAAAACGTTGGACAGAGAGATCGCGATCGATATGCTTTCTTTGCGAAAAGAAATGGATATCCAGCTGATTGCTGCAGAATTACGTGACTCTGTTTATGTGGATGACGATTTCATTCCTTACGAAGACTTTTTTGCGACAGGTAAAACGATGTCTTTCAAGCTTTCTGAAGACACTTTGAAAGAAGAACCAACTGCTATCAGTATTTTTACTGGACATGAAAATCAAAAAGTGATCATTAATAAGATCGTTCGTCGCTATGGAGATGCTGTAGAAGTGAGAACTTGGGGTGGACAAACGCCTTGTTTGGAAGTAGTGGCTGCAGGCGTTCAAAAAGCACTCGGTGTAGAAAGGATCGCTCATGTTTATGGTATACAACAAAAAGATATTTTAGCATTTGGCGATGAAGCTAATGATTACGAAATGATTCAATACGCGGGACATGGTGTGGCCATGAGGAATGGTATTGATGCACTTAAATCAATTGCTAATGACGTTACCGAATTTACAAATCACGAAAATGGTTTAGCTGATTACCTAAAAAGCTATTTCAAATTAAATTAAAGACTAACTATTAATAAAGAAGCTGGCTTCGATACTTAATCGCAGCCAGCTTCTTTACTTGCTTTACGGATATATTTTATGCCTATTCATAAATAACTAGCATAAAGATCTTGGATATATAGACTCACTTTTTCATCATAGTCTGGATAAACATACCCATATGCCAGAGCTGCTTTTTTTGACTGTTGTCGGAATAAATTCTGACAAAGTAACAAAGCTTCCCAACTCTCCCTGTAACCAGCACCTTGAAAAGTCAGTAAAAATTGTTCCCAGTCTTCAATAGACAAATATTGCTGAATAAATTTGTAATTCTTCCCCAAGGTAAAACCGTATCCTTTTTCTGTACCGATTTTCCATGACATCATCAATAATAATGTGGGGCGAACATTATTATTAAGATGATCTTGAGCAAACAGAAATTCTTTTCGTGCTAAGCCTTTTGCCACATAAGTGCTCACCCACCAAAATTCATTGCAACAATCATTGAATTTCTGCTCAGTAGGTTTAGTTATCCAATAATGTTGATCAGTAGCAACGATTTCTTCTTTGATTTCCTGATCTTTATCTAGTAAAATCCTCAATAAACCGTCATTTGTTTTTAAGTATGCAGGAAGCTCATTAATTGGAACTAATGTGAGATCTATTTTATTTCCGTCTTCAAACAACATCAAATAAGCAAATCTATTTCTCTGTTGTGATGGGTATAGTTCCATCTCGTCTGGCTTTTGAAGAATGAGCCGTTCACCTAAAAATTCCAGCCAATCATCATTTGCTAAGAACGATTGCATGTCCGTTACAAAAAAAGCCACATCAAAATCTTTGAATTCGTCATCTTTTATTGTTGGATTGGCTCTCGACCCTTCTAAACTAACGAGACGGATCCGTTCATCCATTTGAGCATAGTTTAATAATAATGCAAAAATTTCCTCTTCACTCCGCATATATTCTCCTCCGTCTAAGTAGTTTTACTGGTAGATACATGTAGTTTTGATTAATCTTGGTCGCTTTCCAAGCGTAAATTCAAAAAAAAGAGCAAAGTTGATAGTGCTATTTTGGGTCATTGCCTGACCACGTATAGCGCCAGATTTACCATGACTGATGGCTGTTTCAATCTGTATTTTTTCTATTGTATCAGGGAATTTATATTTTTCCATTGGCAACTCTTTATTTCCTATCTGAATAACAGAATATTCTTTTATGAAATCGGAACAATCTTTGCCGTCCACAAACTTTTTCATCCAATCCACTAACATTTGATTTTTAGGAGAATTCCCGCATGAATCTGAGAACTGCCATTTCATACCTTTCACCTCTTTTGTACAAAATAATTTATCTTGTGTTTCTAATTGTTTCATTACTATCTTTCAAGTATACTAAAGGCTGTGCTTTTGTACCTATTATAGCTAAAAGGAGATTGTTATGGAACGTATACAATTAGAAGCAAGTATTCCTTTATTACCGGTTGTTTCATTAAAAGAAACAGAAGCTTTTTTTGAAGACTTAGGCTTTAGCAATATCTATAAGGATCACAAGCGCTCTTCAGGCTATGCAGTAATGAAGAATAAATTTTTAACCTTCCATCTGTATGTATATAAAAAACTTGTGATCCCTACTCCAACTAACATGACTTTGATTCAGGTCAACAATGTAGATGCTGCTTATAATTTGGTAGCTGACTCTTATAAAGCTAAACATGGAAAATTGCCTCCTCGAAGCGGGTATCCAAAAGTCGGGAGACCTCACACATTGACTTATGATCGCCGTTTCAGCATCACAGATCCAAATGGAAATATTTTTATTGTTCTGCAGACTAATGAAGCTAAACAAGAACGCAGTAAAGAAAACCGCTTCGAAAAATTGTATTGGGAAAGCTACACTCTTCTCTATTCACATGAAAGTCCGATGGAAGCTAAAAAAATGATGGAGCAAGGATTCAAGCGAACATCTCTTGAGTCAGAGTCACCTGATTTAGTGTTTCAAGCTTTTGTTTTACTGGTGGATATCTTTCTCATACTAAATAAAAATGAATCAGCTGTTCATTATTTTCAGCAAGCACAACAATGGAGCAGTCGCTTATCGAATGATCCCTCAGAGCTGCTAACAGAAACTTTAAAACAATACCAAGAGTTCGAACAACTTCTAAAATGATGAAGTAATTACTGCTCAATCAACTTCCTATTGTCTCCATTTCTTAATCTAAAAAACAACCTCTAATCACCCGCGGGTGATTAGAGGTTGTTTTTGGATCTGTAAAAATTAATGAACTTCACCAGCTCTTCTTTCTTTTTGCTGATCACTGTTTAAAAATTCTCCTAAGACACTATTTGTTTGCATAAAGTTGACAAATGCAGCAGCATCAGCTTCTTTAACAGCTTGTTCTAAACTATATATTTCGTAACGTGATATAACGACCATCAATACGGCACGATTTGTTTTGCTGTACCCACCAGTAGCAGGCAAAACCGTTATTCCTCTGACCAATTGTTTATGAATAGATTCTACTAATGTATCGGGGTCTGTCGTAACGATCATAGCTGTCACTTTTTGATGACTTGTGTGTATCGCATCGACTACCTTTGTAAAAGCAAAAATAGATAAGATCGTGTAGAAAGAATATTCCCATCCAAAAATAGCTCCGGCAGTGATCGCAATAATCGCGTTCATCACCATCATTAAGTTTCCTATTGTTTTCCCTGTTGTTTGAGCAAGAACCATGGCGATAATATCCATTCCGCCAGTTGAGAAACCATATTTTAAGGCAAATCCTACCCCAGCTCCACCTATAACGCCACCGAATAAAGCATTCATAATTGGATCAGGAGTTAGTTGTACAACTGGAAGGACTACCATTAAGATGGAGACTAGAAAAGAGGACATAAAACTCAATAGTGTAAATGTCTTCCCTATTTTAAACCATCCTAAAATAGCAATTGGGATATTCAATAATAAAATAATCAACCCGGTTTCCATTTGAATATTAAAAAATTCAGATGAAATACCTGTAAATAATTGCGCAAAACCATTTAAACCAGATGCATAAACATTCGCTGGGATAAAGAAGAAGTTAAAAGATATCGCTCCTGTTACAGCTGAAAAGATCAACACGATCGTTATCTTCAAATATTCCCACCATACCACTGGCGATTTAAAATTTTTCACCACAGACACCTCCAAATTATAAGTCTAGACAAGGATAGCAACAAAGTTTTCAGAAAGAAAGAAGAATCTTTGTACATTAAGAAAAGTCTCATTGAATCCGCTTAACAATAAGAGTCTGATAAGTAAAAAAGAGAGCGTTCCAAAAGTCGTTTTGACAATTGAATACAAACAAATCCCCTTTATGAGTTGTTTACTCAGATGTCTATTTTATGGTGTTAGTAAGGAAATTTATCCTGGCAGTGGGTATTGCTTCTAGCAACCACGGGAATGCTTGGAGCCCAAACAGGTCTCCTGGCTTGCAAGCAGCACCACTACCTCCAGAAATTTCTAGAAGTCATTACAGATCAAACTAAATTATTTCACCAACATTAAAAATTATAGAACCGCTTTCACTCACAATGGAAGCTCTGCTTATAGGCATGTGATTTGGCTTTTGGAAGGCGTTTAAACCTGAAATTTCATTCAAAAGAAAAGACTGCGACACCTATGTCGCAGTCTGTATTTCCTATTGAATTCCATCATCAATTATGATGCGATAGTTTTAACGGTTAATGTTTTGCTGCTGCTCATTAATTTTGCTACTGGACAACGCTTTTCTGCAGATTGCACGATTCTGTCCGCTTTTTCAAATGGCATATCCTCTATCGTGGCTAAAACGTCCACGTTGAAAAAATAGCCACCTTTCTCTTCTGGCACCATATCTACTTGAACTTCCACTTTGCTTTTATTGTCTAGACCTCTGCCTTTCAATAGAGCTTGGATAGTAGCGTTTAAACAAGTACTTAAGGACAATCCTAATAATTCTTCAGGATTAGTTCCAGGAGCTGAAGTAAGTGGATCAGAAATAGTGACCTTCAATCCTCCATTTTTTACAAAAGCATCCCCATGTAAACCTTTATCATTTACTACTTCTGTGTGGAACAAACTATTTGGATGAACCATTTGATCCCTACTTTCTGTTTACCAGTATATCTATGTTACTCCGCGCTTTCAGGTTCCAAAATTTTTTCGATTTCTTTAATCAGTACTTTAGCAATCGTAGAACCAAAGACCATCATCTCATACGCAGCTAAAATATCATTTGTAGTGCGGCTGAGTTGTTTTAAATAGACTTCTCCATCTCCAGCTAAAATAACGCTGTAATAGCCTGCTTTTACTTGATTTAACTCATTTAACAACTCTAAGATAGCTGCCTTCTTAGAAAAATCTTGTACGTAAGCCAATTTATGATATGTAATTTGAAAATCAACAGATTGGGCATCTTTGCTGTCAAATACGATCCCGAATGGCAAAACTTTTGTCTTCGTTAGACGAAAACTTCCATTAAATAAGATTTGTCCGTTTTTAAGCTCGCTTTTTTTCAAAGGAATCTTTTTTTCCTTGATCAATGCTTCAAAATTTTCAATTGTTTCTGTCACTTTTGTTTCCCCCTAGCTAAAGTCGTAAGTCTATGTTTCTCTCCTATTATAACGTAAACATAGCAGAATATATAGACAAAATAAAAAGCCTAAACAATCAATGGATTGTCCAGACTTTTTGATTTGCGAATTAACGGCGAGCTTCTTTGATACGAGCAGCTTTACCATGTAATGCACGGATGTAGTACAATTTAGCACGACGTACTTTACCTTGACGAATAACTTCAAGTTTTGCAACACGTGGTGAATGTACAGGGAATGTACGCTCAACACCAACACCGTAAGAAATTTTACGAACTGTATAAGTTTCGCTGATTCCTGCTCCACGACGTTTGATTACAATACCTTCGAATAACTGGATACGTTCTCTTTCACCCTCAACAATACGTGCATGTACACGAACTGTATCTCCAGGACGGAAAGTAGGAACATCGTTACGTAATTGTTCGCTAGTAATTGCTTCAATTAATTGACTCATGATTTTTATCTCCTTCCAACAAACATTCATATATCTCCATTCGGATACAGCGGAATATCGTTAATGTCAGTGGTTTTCCCACTCACTGAATAACTTTATCACATTCTTTTAAGCCTGTAAAGTATTTTTTCTTTATTGTTTATTCCATTATTTCTTTTAACCATTCTTGCTGTTGTTCCGTCAGTTCCATATGATCAAGCAAATCAGGTCTCCGCTCATAAGTTCGTTTCAGAGATTCCTTTTCTCTCCACTCTTCAATACGTTGGTGATTACCGCTTAAAAGGACTTCGGGCACGTCCATCCCTCTGTAAGAAGCTGGTCTAGTGTAGTGAGGGTGTTCCAGCAATCCGGTTGAAAAAGAATCAGTGACTGCTGACTCTTGATTTCCTAATGCATCTGGCAGTAAACGAGCCGTTGCATCAATGACTACCATAGCGCCCAATTCTCCACCCGTTAACACATAATCTCCTAATGATATCTCATCAGTCACAATAGAGCGAATACGTTCGTCATACCCCTCATAATGACCGCAAATGAAGATTAAATGCTCTTCCTCTGCTAATTCTTCTGCTTTTTTTTGATCAAATGTTTTTCCAGCCGGGTCCAATAAGATCACTCTTTTTTTAGTCTCTGGAGCTTGTTTTTGGATGTGATCGAATGCAGCAAAGATCGGTTGAGCTTTTAACAGCATCCCAGCTCCGCCACCGTAAGGATAGTCGTCAACGTTCTGATGTTTATTATCTGAAAAATCACGAAAATTCATGACATTAATAGACAACAGATTTTTATCAACAGCTTTTCCGATAATCGATTCTGACATAGGACCTTCGAACATCCGAGGGAACAACGTGAGCACATCTATTTTCATTAGTCTAACCCTTCCATTAAGTGTATCGTGACTTTATTGGCTTCTAAATCGACGTTCAATACACAATCAGCTATATAGGGAATCAGCAAATCTTTTTGTTTCTGTCTTTGGATCACCCATACATCATTTGCTCCAGGTTGCAATACTTCTTTGATTTTTCCGATTTCGTTACCAGCTTCATCTTCTACTGCCAAGCCGATGATTTCATGAAGATAGAATTCATTTTCCGGCAATTCTGTCAGTCTTTCTTCTGTAACCTTTAATATGCCATCGCGGTATATCTCTACAGATTCGATTGTCGGATGATTTTCAAACGTCAGCAAGTCAAAATTTTTGTGTTTTCGGTGACTTGCAACAACCAGTTCAATGGGTTCTGTTTTTTCTCTTTCTAAAATCAAAACAGAACCTTTTTTGTATCTCTCTTCTGGAAAATCCGTTACTGAAATGACACGGACTTCCCCTTTAATACCGTGGGTATTGACTATTTTTCCAACATTAAACAACTTTTCCATTTGATTCCCTCATTTAATTCATTATTGTCTAGCCTTCAGACTTATTTTACTAGGAATTCTCAATATGTCTACAGTAGACAGCTTATTTCTTCAATAAAAAAAGAAAAAACCATTTCTAAAAAGAAACGGCTTTGTCTTATGATGGATAATTAATTGTCGACAATGGTTAATCTCACACGCTTAGATCCTTTGATCTTTGCGCTATATACAATCGTACGAATAGCTTTCGCTACACGTCCTTTTTTACCGATTACTCGTCCAACGTCTTCTTCATGGACGCTTAAATGGTATTCAATAAATTCATCTGATTCATCAGTTTCCAGTTGAACTTCTTCTGGATGGCTAACAAGTGGATGAACGATTGCAAGAATCAATTCACTAATGTCATTCATTTAATCATCCCTTTTATTTACTGTATTTAGAATCGTGGAATTTTTTCATAATACCTTCACGAGAAAGGATATTACGAACAGTATCTGATGGTTGAGCACCATTACTTAACCATTTTAACACAGATTCCTCATCAATTTTTACTTGAACAGGTTCAGCAACTGGGTTATAGTGTCCGATTTCTTCGATAAAGCGTCCGTCACGTGGAGAACGTGAATCTGCGACTACGATACGATAAAAAGGATTTCTTTTAGAACCCATGCGTTTTAAACGAATTTTTACTGCCATACTTTAACACCTCCATTAACAATCTCACAAAAGATAGTTTATCAGTTATTTCTATGCTTGTAAAGTGTTTTTTCTTTACACTTGATTTTTTTTACGCTTTTTTACGCTTTTTTGCACTTATTTCTTTTTGCGGATGATTTTTTTCTTTTTCTTCTTATTTTTTCGGGCCATTTGATTCATAGCCATTTTACCTAATTTACCTTTAGCGCCATTTCCAAATAAGCCATCCATCCCTTGGAAATTGCCTTTAGACATTTTGTTCATCATTTTTTTCGACTCATTAAACTGTTTGATCAAACGGTTTACTTCTACCAACGGACGACCTGAACCTCTAGCGATCCGTTTTCTTCGACTTTGGGAAATGATATCAGGATTTTCTCTTTCTTTTGGTGTCATGGAAAGAACAATAGCTTTCATTCGAGCCGTATCCTGTGGGTCGATCTGCAATTGATCCAAACCTGGCATATTGTTCATACCTGGAATCATTTTAATGATATCTTCTAATGGTCCCATACTGCTGACTTGGTCCATTTGATCAATGAAATCATTGAAGTCAAAAGTGTTTTCGCGAAGCTTTTCAGCCATTTCCTCCGCTTTTTTCTCATCGATATCTTGTTGGGCTTTCTCAATTAACGTCAACATGTCACCCATACCAAGGATTCGATTAGCCATACGATCCGGATGGAATGGGTCTAAGGCATCAAGCTTTTCTCCTTGACCGACAAACTTGATTGGCTTACCAGTTACGGAACGAATAGATAAAGCCGCTCCCCCGCGAGTATCCCCATCCAGTTTCGTTAAAATGACACCACTGATGTCTAATTGTTCATTAAAAGATTTTGCTACATTGACTGCATCTTGACCAGTCATTGCATCAACTACTAAAAAGATTTCAGAAGGATTTGCTATTTGTTTGATATCTGCTAATTCTGTCATCAAATTATCATCAATGTGCAATCGTCCGGCCGTATCGATCAAAACAAAGTCACGACCTGTTCTCGTCGCTTCTTCAATCCCTTTTTGAGCAATCTCTACTGGACTAACTTGATCTCCCATTGAAAAAACAGGCATGTCGAGTTGATCACCTATCGTTTGCAATTGTTGAATCGCAGCAGGACGATAGATATCCGCCGCAACCAATAAAGGTCTTTTATTGTCATTTTTACGCAAGTAATTTGCCAGCTTACCAGCAGTCGTTGTTTTACCTGCCCCTTGCAAACCGACCATCATGACAACAGTTGGAGGTTTTGCAGAAAAATTGATAGTTGCAGTTTCCCCTCCCATTAAATCAGTCAATTCATCGTTTACGATCTTGATGATTTGTTGACCTGGAGATAAACTGTCTAAAACTTCCGTTCCAACAGCTCGTTCACTTACTTTATTGACAAACTCTTTTACAACTTTGAAGTTTACATCAGCTTCAAGTAAAGCTAAGCGTACTTCACGCATCATTTCTTTAACGTCTGCTTCAGAAACTTTTCCCTTACGACGTAATTTCGTCATTGCATTTTGGAGTCTTTCCGTTAATCCTTCAAATGCCATATTTATTCACCTTTCCTACTCTTCATCATTTGTTTTTCTAAGTTTTTCTATTTCTGCTCTCAGTTCTTCATCCTTTGGATAGTGAGCAGCTGCATATTCTTCAAGCTGGTTGATAATTGCAGTGGTTTTACTAAATTTTTCAAATAAACTAAGCTTATTTTCGTATTCGATGAGAATCTTTTCTGTACGCTTGATGTTGTCATAAATGGCTTGACGACTGACATTAAATTCATCTGCTATTTCTCCCAGAGAATAATCGTCCCCATAATACAGTTGCATGTATTCTTTTTGTTTTTCCGTCAGTAAAGCACCATAAAAATCAAATAACGCATTCATTTGATTTGTTTTTTCTAATTCCATTATTTGTTCTCTCCCAGCACTTACTGTAAAGTAATTTCCTTTTACACACTACTTAAGAGTACCTATTTTTACTGTTTTAGTCAATAGAAGCTGGCCTTTTTATCATAAAAACAGGGAGTAGAACCTAAGTCCCACTCCCTGTTTAAGGTATTACTCTATTTATTTAAATACTCGTCAATATTTGATTTGATATTAGACACTTTTGGTCCGTAAATGACTTGAGCATTATTACCTTTGACGACTACTCCGGCAGCTCCTGTTGATTTCAACAAGTTTTGATTAACTAGTTCGCCATCTTTGATCGTTACACGCAGACGTGTTGCACAGTTGTCTACATCTATTAAGTTTTCTTTCCCACCTAATCCTTCAACGATATCTTTTGATAATGAGTCTTCAGTATCAGCAGAATTTCCTTGCTTTTCACCAGCTTTTTTAGCTTGGTAATCTGCTTTAGTATACATTTTAGATTCTATTACTTCATCTTCACGTCCCGGAGTCTTTAAGTCGAACTTCAAAATAAAGAAACGGAATACGAAGTAGTAAACTAATGCATACACTACACCGACAAGTACAACGGGAATCCAGTTAGTTACTGATTGTCCAGGTAAAACACCGTATAGTACAAAGTCGATCAAACCACCAGAGAAGGTCAATCCTACTCCAACGTTTAGGAAGTGCATCAAAGCAAATGAAAATGCTGCAAGCACACAGTGTACCCCAAAGTACAATAGAGGAGAAGCGAATAAGAATGAAAATTCTAATGGTTCAGTGATCCCTGTAAAAACAGAAGTTAAAGAAGATGATGTCATTAACCCTTTGACGTCTTTTTTACGTTCTGGTTTAGCAGTGTGATACATTGCTAAAGCTGCAGCTGGGAACCCAAAAATCATGAATGGGAACATACCAGAGAAGAATTTAGCCGATTCTGCGCCGACTGGTAGTCCATTTGCTAATTGAGCAAACAGAATGTTTTGTGCTCCTTCAACAGTTTGACCTGCTATTTCAGCAGTCCCACCCAAAGCTGTTTGCCAGAATGGTAAATAAAATACGTGATGCAAGCCAAGTGGAATCAATGCACGGTAAATAAATCCGTATAAGAACGTTCCAACGTATCCTAAGTCAGCAACCAATGATCCTAACCAAGCAATAAATTGTGCTGCAAAAGGCCACATGAAAGCTAATAAAACACCAGTAATAATTCCACCTAAAGCTGAAATGATCGGTACAAATCGAGTCCCAGCAAAGAATGATAACGCATCTGGTAATTCGATTTTATAGTAACGATTGTGTAAAAAAGCTACTACTGAACCAATAATGATTCCACCGAAAACGCCTGTATTCATGGTGTTTTCAAATCCTAGGAAACTACTCATCAACCCAGGAATAGAAGATAATGCATCGATATCTCGAAAGTTAGCAACTGTACTAGTTAAAGCAGCATACATCATAAAATACGCTACGACTCCAGAAATAGCAGCAACTTCTTTAGCAGCTTTAGCAAATCCTAAAGCCACTGCAACTGCAAATAATAATGGCAAGTTATCAAAAATAATTTGACCACAGTCGTTTAGAATAGTTAATATTTTGTTGAGAACGGTACCTTCTCCTAACAACCAATCTAAATTATATAAATTAATAAATGCGTCTCCGGTAAAAGATGCTCCGATACCGAGAAGTAACCCAGCAATAGGCAATAATGCAATTGGAAGCATAAATGTTTTACCCATTCGTTGCAAGGTCTCAAAAATCTTGTCTTTCACAAAAAATTCCTCCTTAAAACTACTATTACGCTTACAAAAATTCTTCCCAGCCTTCAAGGAAAGAAATAATGCAGCAAAATAGATGATAACACATTTCATTAACGCAAACAATATTCATATTTTTTTGAATAAAAATAGAAAAAATAGAAAAAGCAGACGTCTCAACAGTGAAAACGTCTGCATTTCATTTATAAAAATTCAATTAAAGGCTATCTTTAATCAACTCACTGAATAAGCCGTAAACAAAATCATTCGGTTCAAATTCCTGTAAATCATCCATGCTTTCTCCAAGTCCTACATACTTAACAGGAATGCCTAACTCTTTACGAATGGCTAACACGATTCCACCTTTTGCTGTTCCGTCCAATTTAGTCAATACAATTCCTGTAACATTAGTTGTCTCTTTAAATTGACGAGCTTGAATCAACGCATTTTGTCCTGTTGTAGCATCTAAAACCAATAGCACTTCATGAGGACCATCCGGAACCTCTTTAGAGATAACACGCTTCATTTTCTCGAGTTCTTTCATAAGATTGACTTTATTCTGCAGCCTTCCCGCTGTATCGACAAAAAGAATATCTGCATTTTCTTCTTTTGCTCGTTTGACAGCATCAAATACAACAGAAGCCGGATCTCCACCCGCTTTACCTGAAACCACAGGCGCTCCAACTCGTTCGCCCCATACTTCTAACTGTTCAATAGCCCCAGCTCTAAAAGTATCTCCAGCCGCTAGAAATACTTTTTTACCTTCCGTGATGTATTGATGAGCCATCTTGGCGATTGTAGTTGTTTTTCCTACACCATTTACTCCGACAAACAATATAATAGTCAAGTCATCTTCTTTCAACGCAATAGAACGGTCTCCTGCTTCGCTTTCTTCGTAAATATCCACCATTTTTTCGATGATGACTTGCTGAACATCTTTTTTCCCTTTAGGATTCTTTAATTTCACTTCTTGTCTTAATGCTTCCGTTATTTCCATCGTTACTTCAAAGCCCACGTCAGATTCGATCAATACTTCTTCCAATTCTTCGAAAAAATCCTCATCCACAGTACGGAAATTCGCAAATAATTCGTTCATTCGACTAGAAAAAGTTTTTCGCGTTTTCTCTAAGCCTTTTTCATACTTTTCAGTAGTTTCAGTTTGTTCGATCGGTGTTTGAGTCTCTTCTTGCTTTTCACCGGTAAATGCTTGTTTAATACGATCAAATAACCCCATGCCTTCATCCCCTTTTCTTGTCTTTACTCACTGTGCTCTGTTTTAATTAGAACAAATTTTTCTATCGCTTGGGCAATACCATGGTTATCATTTGTATCGGTAATGTATTGGGCAATATTTTTTAAAGCTGGCGTAGCATTTCCCATTGCAACACCCATCCCAGCAAATTCAATCATAGCGTGGTCATTAGCTTCATCTCCAAAAGCCATCACTTCATCAGCTTGGAAATCAAGCAAATCGCACAAAACAGCTATTCCTTCACCTTTATCGACTTCCTTATTCATCATTTCGATCAATATGGGACGTGATTTCATGATAGTGAATTTTTGATAAAATTCTGCCGGTATCCCTTTGATTTCTTCATTCAACACATTCTCGTCATAACAAAAAATAATTTTATTGAACCGACTGTCCTCTGGAAGTTCTTCCAGTGTAGTTGGAACAAATGGCAATGCTGGTTTGGTCCTAGGGTACCATGATTCTCTTCCTTTTGGATAGGGCAACTCATAGATATTGTCTAAATCCAATAAATTACAAGGTAAATCAAGCGACTTGCTTAATTCATACAACTCAATGGCTTCTTCTTTAGTCAAAGACTTCTCGGACAAAATCTCACCAGTATCAGCTCTTTGCACTAAACCGCCGTTGTAAGTAATCACATAGTCGCCAGGCTCTCTTAAATTCATTTCGTCCAAAATTGCCGCTACACTGAGTAACGGACGTCCTGTACAGATCACTACTTTGATGCCCAGTTCTTTTGCACGATTTAAAGCTGCCTTATTTTCTAACGATATACTTCCATCACTCTTTAATAGAGTTCCGTCTAAATCAACTGCAATCAATTTAATCATAATTAGGCTACGCTCCTCTTTTTTCCAATATTACTTGCTCGAAGGCAATGTTCCCATTTCTTCTAAACGTACAGATACAATTTTTGAAACCCCAGACTCTTGCATGGTAACCCCATACAGTCCGTTTGCTTCTTGCATTGTTCCTTTTCGGTGAGTAATCACAATAAATTGCGTGTCTTTTTCAAATTTGCGCAAATAACGTCCAAAACGAACGACATTCGCTTCATCTAAAGCAGCTTCCACTTCGTCTAGAATACAAAACGGAACAGGACGAACGAGTAGGATAGAAAATAGAAGCGCAATAGCCGTCAAGGAACGTTCTCCACCAGAAAGCAAGCTCAATTGTTGCAGCTTTTTACCAGGCGGTTGAGCTATAATATCTATTCCTGTGGTTAACAGATTAGATGGATCGGTGAGTTTTAATTCAGCTGTACCTCCACCAAAAAGTTGTTGGAAAACAGCAGAAAATTGCCCCCGTATGGCTTCAAACATTTCTGAAAATCGCTTGGTAACTTCCGCGTCCATCTCGTCCATCGTCTCAAACAAACTGTTTTTGGCATCTTCCAAATCAGCCTTTTGTTCCGATAAGAAGGTATAGCGTTCGTTGACGCGTTCGTATTCATCAATAGCAGCCAAATTAACTGTACCTAACTCCTCAATGCCTTGTTTCAATAATTTTACTTTTCGCTTGGCTTCTTCTAAAGACACTGTGATAGTATAATCCTTAGCTGCGGCTTCAAAAGTTAACCCATATCCTTCGCTCAAAATGTTTAGCCGACTTTCAACGGCTACATCTAAACGGTTCATAGCCACTTCAATAGCTGCTTTTTTCTCTAGAATAGACTGACGTTGATTGTGTTTAATGGATATCTGTTGGTCTAATGCATCCATTTTTTCTTCTACTACTTGTTTTTCTTGTTTGTGTTGCTTCAAGCTATCTTCGATCTCAATTTTTTCAGCTTTTAACTGGCTCAACGTTTCTTCGATCTCTTTTTTAGTGAGCTGATGATTGCCGTCAAATTGATTCGTTTCTTTTAACTGATTTTCTAAAGCCATTATTTGTTGTTCAAGTTGGATGGTGTGCTTACTTAAACGCTCTTGTTCTTTGGCCAATCCGCTTAAATGCTCTTGAAGAGTAGCTGAGTTAGCGATCAATTGCTGATAGTTTTCAGTTAATTGAGTTTTTCTCAACTCTTTTTCTTCATTTTGAGAAGATACCATTTCCATTTGTCTCGATAGAATAGCCATCTTTTCTTGTACAGATGCCAATTCTATTTGAATGGTATTTAATCGTTGAGCTGTCTCATCAGCTTCTTGCTTAGCAGCAGATTCTTCATATTCTTGAGCTTTTAATTCTCTCGTTAACCGATGGATTTCTTCTTCCAGGTGATTAGATTTGCTTTTAAGTTCTTGCTCTTCTAGTCTTTTCCTTTCACCAATTTCACGAAATTCATTTAATAACTGTTCTTCTTTTCTTTCAGCTTGCTTGATGCTGCGTATATCGATTTCTTTTCGCTGCATCAGCTCGTCCATTTTTTGAATTTGCCCTTTTA
Source organism: Desemzia sp. RIT 804 (assembly GCF_016892605.1). GTDB lineage: Bacteria > Bacillota > Bacilli > Lactobacillales > Carnobacteriaceae > Desemzia. The sequence continues at coordinate 456,445 of NZ_JAFEMV010000001.1, read as the reverse complement.
ATGATTGCAAATCATTTTTTCTGGACAACAGATTTCCTCTATTGCCTTTTTTGTTGGATCCACCCGTCATTGAGCCTCCAGCATTCATCACGTCTCCTTCTAAAGAGACTACACGATATTTATAGTGGAAATGTTTTGCCAATAGATTAGCTGCTTCTAAATTTTCTGCTATCAAAGTAGTTCCCAACAAGTTTTGTACAATCGTTTTCACCTGATCGGGGTACTGGATAATCTCGCTTCCGACACCTATATATCCTGTAATGGATTTTGCTTGTGTTTGAACGGACTCTGACAAAAATCTCGATTTAATAGACGTCAAAGGCAAGAACGTAGCTCTCCCAGAATGCTTTTGTTTCAAGAACTGGATGGCACGTCTTCCGCTTGTCTCATCTTGAACTACGATATGTTGTCCGGCTGCTCCTAAGGCAATATCAATAGCCAATTCTAGCCGTTTGGGAACTTCGATCAATTCTGTAACAGCCCCAACAATCCCGCCTATTCGATCCTTTTGCGTCAACACTTCCTTGACACCTTGATAAAAACCAGTATAATCATCGCTTAATTCTTTCAAACTATCTCGTTTCGCTTTAGCTTGTTGCAAAACGCGCATAGCGTCATACAACTGATTTTCTTTTACTTCACGATCTTTTTTTAGCGACTGCAATTGAGCTTGTTTTTCTTGGAATTGCAATAGTTTTTCTGCGATTTCTTGTTGTACCAGCTTTAATTGTTCGGTTTGGGTATTTGCTAATCCCGTTAATTGTTGGACTTCTTTTTGCAAACTATTTTTGGATGATTGTGATCTAACATTTCGCAGTTCGTGCTGAGAAGAGTTTTTCGCTAAATAAGTCTGCTCATTTTTTAAAGAGGTTTCTTGTTGCATCATGTCAATGTATTCATCACGCAAATTGTCTTCCGTTTGCTTTTGATTACCAGACAACAATTCACGTTCTTTTTTGACTTCTTTCAACTCTTGTAAGAGCTGTTTCTGCTCACTTTCTTTAACCTTGATATTGGCTGTGACACTATCTAATTGGCTCATACTTTCTTGCAATTGGTGCGCCAGTTGTTCTTTTGATTGAAGGGCTTTCTCTTTGTTTTCTTGAGTGTGTTTCGTCCGCTCTGTCAACACGTTTTTCTTTCCTTCAAACTGTTCAATGGACTGAATAGAATGGACTAATTGTTCTTGATACAGTTCTACTTTTTGAGAAAGGTGTTGCTTCTTTTTACGGAAATCTGCTAAGTCGACTTCCATTGCTTCAGTACTTTTTTTCATCTCAATCAGTTGATTATCAAGCTTTTCGTTTTTTTGGTGTTGTTCTTGCCACTCCAATTTAAACTGCTTGATTTCGACCGCTGCGAGACCAATTTCAACATCTCTCAGTTGCTCTTTTTGCTGTAGATAATCTTTTGCAATACTGCTTTGAATTTTTAATGGTTCAATTTGTGATTCCAATTCATATACAATATCTTGAACACGATTTAAATTGTCTTTTGTTTCGATTAATTTCTGTTCTGCTTTTTTCTTTTTCGTTTTATACTTCAATACTCCAGCTGCTTCTTCAAAAATCGCACGTCGGTCTTCTGGTTTACTATTAAAAATAGATTCAACTTTCCCTTGAGAAATAATAGAAAATGATTCTTTTCCTAAACCAGAGTCCATAAATAAATCAACGATATCTTTTAAGCGGCAAGCTTGTTTATTTAAATAAAATTCACTATCTCCTGATCGATGCAAGCGTCTAGTAATGCTGACTTCAGAAAAATCAAGTGGTAAAAAATGATCTTGATTGTCTAATACCAATGTTACTTCCGCTATATTAACCGGCTTACGCGAATCTGAACCTGCAAAAATGATATCATTCATTCTTCCCCCACGTAAACTCTTTGCTGACTGTTCTCCCATGACCCAACGAATGGCTTCGATAATATTACTTTTTCCGCTTCCGTTTGGCCCAACGACAGCCGTTACGCCTTCGTTAAATTCGATAGTCGTTTTAGTAGCAAATGACTTAAAACCACTAATATCTATTCTCTTTAATTGCACGAAGACTGGCTCCTTCCTATACTCTCACACTGGTTAAGATACTCTTCTTACCCATTTTTATATGTTTATTTTTATAAAAAGCTTTGTTTACTTCTATCATTACACAAACAACGAATGTTAGCAAAAGCCCCTAACTTTCGTTGCTTGTGTAATCTATAGAAAGATTGACGCGTTGGTCCTGTTACTAGACACGTTGCGCAAGGCAGCTCACACGCCTTGCTCCACGCTCTCTTACTCTACGCTCTGTAAATTTTCTAATGCATTGGCTGCTGCTACTTGTTCTGCAGCTTTTTTTGATTTTCCTTTTCCTTGTCCAAGAATACTTCCTTCAGCTTGGACTTCAACCAAAAATTCTTTTTCATGTGCAGGCCCGACTTCTTCTTTCAATACATAGTCTATTGTAATTTCCCCATTGCGTTGTAAAAATTCTTGCAAATTTGTTTTGTGATCCATCACATGTGAAAAAGCGCCGGACTTGATTCGTGGAAATACCGTTTTATTTAAGAAGCTGGTAACTCCTTCTAGTCCTTGGTCTAAGTATAAAGCTCCAATAAATGATTCGAACAAATCACATAGTAAAGACGGTCTTTTTCTTCCGTTCATACGTTCCTCGCCTTTACCTAAAAGAATGTATTGATCAAATTCACACTCTTTAGCAAATTGACTAAGACTAGCTTCACAAACTATAGCCGCTCTCAAACGGGTCAATTTGCCTTCTGGAAGATGGGGGTATTCTCTAAACAAGTACTTTGTTACAGTCAATTCTAATACTGCATCTCCCAAAAATTCTATGCGTTCGTTGTCATTCAAATCTAATTCCCGGTGCTCATTCACATATGATGAATGGGTAAAGGCTTCACTTAAAAAGTCAATATTATTAAACTCTACTTGAAAGGCTGACTTTAATTTTGCTAAGAATTCTTTATTCATTCTTGTCTCCCCTTTTTCCATCATAATACTCTTACTGCCTTATTATACTGGTTTTTGTAGTAAAAATAAACGTTTATTCAATAAATCCATTTTTACTATACATAAAAAAAGAAGCTAGAGCAAAATGCTCCAGCTTCTTTTCAGAAAAGTTAAGAATTATTCAGTTACAGCTTCATCTTGAGTAACCCCAACTGCATGCCATCCAAATTCTGGATCTGCATCATAACCCCAGTCATAGTGAGCAACGCGGTTATTAACTGGCAATACTTCGTTACGGAATAATGTTGGGATGATTGGAGCTTCTTCAGAGAAGTATTGTTGCCAATCATGGTATTGAGTCATGATCCATTCGCTATCCCAAGCATTACCTTCTTCATCATCAGCTCTTCCTGAGATTTTATCAAGAAGTGCATCATTCTCATCACTACTCCAACGAGTGTAGTTGAACGCTGAATTTCTTCCATACAATCCTTCTGGGTTAGGGTCAGTACCTGTTCCCCAAGCTCCTTGATAGATATCGATACCTTCGTCATCTGCTTCAAGGCGGTCATAGAAACTGTTGAATTCAAGTAAACGTCCATCAGTTAATTGAACATTTAATCCAATTTGTTGCCATGATTGCATGTAGTATTCAGCGATCGGTTCTGCTGTATCTCCACCAGCCATAGAAGCAAAATTGATTACTAACTGTTCGCCATCTTGGTCTTCACGGAATCCATCACCATCTGTGTCTTCAAATCCAGCATCATCTAATAATTGGTTGGCTAGATCCGGATTATACGTATATCCTTCGACGTCAGCATTGTGGAAGTCTCCGAATGCTGGAATAATTGCTGTATTCGCGTTTGATCGCAAACCATTATAGAACTGAGTTGCGACAGCATCGTTATCGATAGCATAGCCCATTGCTTGACGTAATTCCTTGCTTGACATTTTAGCATCAGGATTTGTAACAACTTCACTAGCTTCAGAATCCCAAGTACCTAATTTGAAACCAATGTACGTATATGCTAATTCTTCTCTACCTAATAAAGTGTATCCAGGAAGATCTGCATAAGTTGGGTACTCATCAGTAGGCATTTTTAAAGCAACATCGTATTCTCCATTGCTAAGAGCCGCAACGATACTTTCTGGAGGAACAACTTCAACGATAACGCTGTCTAAAACAGGTGCTCCTTTGTAGTAGTATTCGTTAGCTACAAATTCAACTGATTCTCCTGGAACAATGTTTGAAACTGCAAATGGACCAAAACCAAGTGGATTGCTACGGATTTGTTCTGAACCTTCTAGATCAGCAATTGCAACATCTTCTAAATGATGTTTAGGCATTGCACCACTCCAGATTCCACCACCAGATTGCAGCATACCAGGATGTACTTCTAAATATTCAATTGTAATACTTGTATCATCATTTACAGTGATTCCAGAAATAGTATCTGCTTCACCACTTTTGTATTCTGCCATTCCTACAATATTTGTAAAGTTAGCGTCATAACGAATACCTGTATAATCAGGATGTCCGATAACTTCATATGAATACAATAGATCTTCAGAAGTTACAGGTTCCCCATCTGACCATGTTACCCCTTCGTTAACTGTTAATGTAGCTGTTTTAGCTTCTTGATCAAAGTCTAAGCTAACTGCTCCGTCATTTGTGATTTGGAAGTTTTCATCTGTTGAAAAAATTTCTTCAATAGCAAATTGCATTAAATCAGCATCGTACGCATCTTCATAAAGTTCATGACTGAAGATTCCTTGGAAAGGAGAACTAGTTACTAAAGCTACGTTTAACGTTCCGCCATCCATAACTTCGCCTTCGTTGGTTACAACTGTTTCAAAGTCAACAACCCCTGAGCCTTCACTTTCAGTACCTTCAGAAGCGTCTCCGCCGTTTGCTGATGATTCAGTCGCATCATCAGTTCCTCCACCACATGCAGCTAAAATCAGCGCTAATGCAGCTGAACCTGTTAATAAACCTAATTTTCTCTTGCTCATGTAACTCTCCCCTTTTCTTATCCTAATCGTTGTTTAGAGTCTGCCGCACGTTTTAATGCTTGGCCGACATAGTTTATACACAACATCAATACTAAAATCAATAACGATGCTGGCAACCAAACCCATGTTTTATTCTCCAAAACATCTGGAGAAGTAGCGTAACTAACCAAAGTTCCTAAACTTGGTGTGCTGGACGGAAGTCCGAACCCAAGATAAGATAGGCCAGTTTCGATTCCGATATTTGCTGCAAAATTCAAGGTCAGATCAACAATAATGATCGAACTTAAGTTTGGCATGATTTCTCGGAACATAATTTTTAAAGAACTGGTCCCCATTGTTTTAGAGGCACTTACATAGTCACGTCTTCCTTCAGATAAAGCTTTACTCCGAACGAGCCGTGCTTGTCCAGTCCAGTAGAACGCACTCATAATAAAAACGAATGTCCATACATTATAATTAGGAATAATCGTGATAAATACAATAATCAACATCGTTGTAGGCAACACCATGATAAAATCGATGATACGCATTAAAATATTGTCTATTAATCCTCCATAATAACCCGCAATTAAACCAATTGTGATTCCAATTATACTGGTAATAAAAGTCACTGCGATACCAATTAAAATAGAGTTTCTACCACCAATTAATAATTGACCAAAGATGTCTCGTCCACCCGAATCTGCTCCAAGTAAAAATTTATCCCCTGGTGGAGCATACTGGTCTAACAAACTTACCCACATTATTTCATTTTGATCAACAACATAAGAGCCAATCATAACTCCTACAATTAAAAGTACCAAAAGGATTAAGGCAATTAGAGCGCCTTTATCTTTAACAAATTCTCTGGCGATAACTTTAAATCCCATAGGTGGGACACCAGTATTCATATCTTGTGTTTGTGCTTCCATATTTGTATTAGCAGCCATTTATTTCATTCCTTTCATCTGGTTTCTCGCTGTTAATCAATGCGGATACGAGGATCTACAATAGTCATAATAATGTCTGACAAGAGTGTACCAACTAAAGTAGCTACCCCGAATAGCAGAGTCAATGCCACAATGACACTGTAATCACGAGAGGTTAAGGAACTAATAAACAATTGCCCCATTCCTGGAAAAGCAAAGATTTTTTCAATGAATATCGACCCACCAATTAAACCGGTAATTTGATACCCCATAGTCGATGCAATCGGTAAGGCTGAATTTCTAAAAATGTGACGACTGTAGACCACTTTTTCAGGCACACCTTTTGAACGAGCAGTTTTAACATAATCTTGTGTTTTTGCATCCACTACTTCACTTCTTAAGTACTGAATAATAGTTGTTGTGCCAAGTAAAGCATAGGTGATAGCTGGTAATATCAAATGGAAACCTTTATTTAAATAATAGTCCATTGAACCTTTTGCAAGAGTCACATCAACTGATCCACTCGTTGGGAACCAATTTAGTGTATACCCAAACAGCCATAACATTAATAACGCAAGAACGAAAGTTGGAATAGCATAACTAACGTAATTGTATATAACAACTATCTTATCTAGCCAAGAATTGTTGTAACGACCCGCTAACATTCCTAGAGGAATAGCAATAAGGTACGTTAAAATAAAAGATAACAAGGATAATAAAATCGTATTACCTGCTCGTTGCCCTATAATAGAGGCTACAGGGATTTTATACGTATAACTTTGTCCAAAGTCTCCTTGCACAGCATTTCCTAACCAACGAACATATTGAACAGGAATAGGATCATTTAATCCTGCTTGTTCACGCAGGTTTTCAATAACTGCTGGATCTGTTTGTGGAGTAATCAATCCAGTAAACGGGTCTCCTGGCATTGCTTGAGCTAAAGCAAAAACAATGATACTTAAGATAAAAACTTGAGGAATCATTACAACAACACGTCTTAATATTGTTTTCCACATTAGAAATCTCCTCCTTTTCCGTCTGGTTTCAACGCAACAAGATGGGTATCTGTCAGAGGTTTCAAATCATATACACGTTTGTTTTCATCGTAATATTGACTTTCTGATTCAGTATATTCTCTCTCAACTGCTTTTCTAAGTGTCTTATGTTGTTCCCTGTCTCTTGGGTTAATATCTGGAATCGCAGATAGCAAACGTTTAGTATAAATGTGTTGAGGGTTGTTGAAGATCTCGTTTTTACTTCCTACTTCAACAAATCTTCCTCTATGCATGATCGCAATGTCATCTGACATGTGTTTTACAACACCTAAATCATGTGAAATAAACAAATAGCTTAATTTAAACTGGTCTTGAATATTACGCATGAAGTTTAATACTTGTGCTTGAACGGATAAATCTAATGCTGATGTAGGTTCATCTGCAATAATTAATTTAGGTTGACAAGCAACTGCCCGTGCCACACCAATACGTTGACGCTGTCCACCAGAAAATTCATGCGGATATTTATATAATGCATCCTCCGGCATACCAACAATATCTAACAACTCAAGGATACGTTTTTTCTCTTCTCCTGGAGTCAGTTTAGAAAAGTTTCGGATTGGTTCAGCAATAACGTCAATAATTCGTTTCTTCGGATTGGAAGAAGATGCAGAATCTTGGAAGATCATTTGAACTTCACGATTGTATTCTTCATACTTTCCAGAACGTTTTCTAGCTTTATTAGTTACATCTTCACCATCATAGAAAATTTGACCAGAGGTGATTTTTTCTAATCCAATAATGGATTTTCCAATAGTTGTTTTTCCTGATCCAGATTCTCCGACAAGTCCATATGTTTTCCCAGCTTCTATCTCAAAAGTTACACCATCTACAGCGCGTACGTGATCTTGAATGGTATTAAAAAAACCACCACGTATCGGGTAATGGACATTCAAGTCTTTTATTTCAATAAATCCCATGCTACTCACCCTCCCCTTCAAAATGGAAATGTTTGTAGCAAGTACACCTTACAAAATGGTTGGGTGCTACTTCATGTAATGTTGGGTTTTCCTCATGTTCTTCATCTGCGATCCACGGAATACGTGGAGCAAATCGACAGCCAGAACGTTTCATTTTAGAAAGGGATGGCACAGTTCCTTGAATCACATGCAAATCTTTAGTCTCATCTTCTAATTCATCACTGGTTTGCGGCATTGAGTTTAGCAAAGAACGAGTGTAAGGATGCATAGGATTTTCAAAAAGCTCCAAAGCGGTAGCTTCTTCAACAATTTCTCCTGCATACATTACTGCAACTCGATCAGCCATTTCAGCTACAACACCTAAATCGTGAGTAATAAGTATTATTCCAGTTCCAGTTTCTTCTTGTAAGTCTTTTAATAAATCTAATATTTGTGCCTGAATGGTCACATCCAAAGCGGTTGTTGGCTCATCAGCAATAATGATCGGCGGCTTACAAGATAATGCAATTGCGATTACTACCCGTTGTCTCATTCCTCCTGATAATTCGTGAGGATATTGTTTCATCACGCGTGGTGGATTTGGAATACCAACTTGATTTAATAATTCTAAAACACGATTCGTCCGAGCTTCACTATCTAATTTTGTGTGATAGATCAATGCTTCAGCAATTTGGTCATGAATCGTCATTAAAGGATTTAATGAACCTAAAGGATCTTGGAAAATCATCCCTATATCATTTCCACGGATACGGTTATACAATTGCTCATTTAAATTCAATAAATTCAAATCTTTGTATAGCGCTTCCCCTTTGATTTGAGTGTTTAGTGGGTCGTGTAATCCTACAATGGAAGTAGCTAATGTACTTTTCCCACTACCTGATTCCCCAACGATTGCTAAAATCTCATTATTTTCTAATGTTAATGAAACGTCATCAACGGCATTGTAATATTGATCATTAATTCTAAACGCAGTTTCTAAATGATTAATTTCTAATAAAGAACGTTCTACGGCCAAAATAATACCTCCTAAAAACATTGCATCTCATTTGAATATGAGAAAAGCATTAAATGTGTATCGTATACAATTTAATAACATAATTGAATTATACACAGCGAATTCTTACATTGCAATAGTTTTTTAATCATTTTATAATAAAAAAGACTTTAAACAATAAATTATGAGCATTTCATTTGCAAATAAAACAATTTTATATTTCATTCTTCACATTTAACAAAGGTTGATTATATGTAAAATGAACCAGAAAGAATCCTTTCTGGTTCATTGATTGTTCATTTATATTTATTTACGATTATTTTCAATAAAAGTAACAGCACTGCCAACTGTGGTTATTTGTTCAGCATCTTCATCTGATATTTCTGTTCCGAAAACGTCTTCCATTTCCATCACTAATTCCACAATATCCAATGAATCCGCACCTAAATCATCTTTGAACGTCATTTCTGCCGTTACACGATCTTCATCAATTCCAAACCGTTCTACAATAATTCTCTTTACCACTTCAAAGGTTTCTTTATTTGACACGCAATACACCTCCAGCCCTCGTCTATAGCCGTGTGACTATAATATTCTAACTTTATCCTTTACTATTTTAACTTTATTCCTAAAACATGTCTATCTTTTTTTAGAAAACGTTCTTTTCATTCTAAGGTTGTTTTTATTCTGTAACATTTTTTTCAGCTTCATTTCTTGCTTCAAAAGTATTAACTAAATCTTCCATAACATTTGATGACAACATTTCATGGATTTGTCTAATCGTATAATATACAGCTTCTTTTTCAGTAGAACCATGGGTTTTTACAACTGGAGCTTTCAAACCAAATAAAACTCCGCCACCATGTTTGGAATAGTCCAATACATCTTTCAGATTAGCTAAGCTGTCTTTTAACAACATACCGCCAAGTTTAGCTTTTGTTCCATTTTCCATAATGGCTTTTTTAATTAACTTCATCATACTCAAAGCAGTACCTTCAACTGTTTTTAACACTGCATTCCCAGTAAAACCATCTGTAACTACTACATCCGCTACGCCATCTAACAGCTCACGAGCTTCGACATTTCCAATAAAGTGGATATCTTTATTTTCTTTTAATAATGCGTAAGCCTGCTTACTAAGTTCATTTCCTTTATTTTCTTCTGTCCCATTATTTAATAAACCGACTCTCGGCTTATCGATTCCGCGTACAAAATGAGCATAATAACTCCCAAGCGTAGCAAATTGATTCAAATTTTCCGGTTTGCTGTCCGCATTTGCGCCAACATCCATCATATTAAAGGCATCGATACCTCCACCAAGAGCAGGTAAAGTAACCAATAACCCTGGACGATCGATCCCTTTGATTCTTCCTACCACCAATAATCCAGAAGCCAATAAAGCACCTGTATTCCCTGCTGAGAATAAAGCGTCTGCTCGGCCTTCTTTAACAGCTCTGGCAGCTAGCACCATTGAAGCTTCTTTTTTTCTGCGCACTGAACGTACTGGATCGTCTTCACTATCTATTTTTTCGTCCGTGTGAATAATGGTGATGTTTGTTTCGTTAATCAAATGTTCACGTATCGCACTTTCTTTTCCATACAATTGAAATTCGATATCTTTAAATTCTTGAGCAGCTAAAACCACTCCTTCCACTATTGCTTTAGGCGCGTTATCTCCACCCATTGCATCTACTGCGATTCTCATTTTATTTTTCCTCCCTTTAAAGACTGATTACAATACATCAGCACTTTTTTCTTCGTTTCACTTTATTGATCAATGAAAAGTGTCAGAATCCACTGTTTCAGTTCCGATCGCTTCCCTTAAAGCTGCAAAATCTGGTTGAGTATAAAAATCAGAACGTTGAACCAATTCTGCTGCATCTAAACGGGCTGTTTCTAATGCCGCAAAATCGCTCACAATGTCTCCTATTTTAAAATCCGGTATCCCAGATTGTTTATTCCCAAACACATCACCCGGACCTCTTAATTCTAAATCTTTTTCGCTTAAGATAAAACCATTATTTGTTTCTGTCATTATTTTCATGCGTTCTATCCCTGCGTCACCTTTAGGATCAGAAACGAGTATACAATACGAAGCTTTGTCTCCTCGTCCCACTCGTCCTCTGAGCTGGTGTAATTGAGCCAAACCGAAACGGTCAGCATCATAGATCACCATAGTGGTGGCGTTTGGTACGTCTACCCCTACTTCAATAACCGTAGTAGAAACCAAGACTTGTACTTCATTTTGCTGAAATAAATGCATCACCGCTTCTTTTTCTGCGGGTTTCATTTGGCCGTGCAGCAAACCTACGTTGTATTTACCATGATAAAACTGTGTTAGTTTTTGGTAAACTTCTGTCGCATTTTTCACGTCCAGACTTTCGGATTCTTCTATTAAAGGACAAATAACATAAGCTTGAGAACCAATTTTCAATTGCTTTTCAATAAACTCCAACGTATGTTCAAATTGTTTTGGTTTTACCCAAGTCGTTTGAATAGGTATACGCCCAGCTGGCATTTCATCAATAATAGAGACATCCATCTCTCCAAATGCAGTGATTGCTAGCGTCCTTGGAATAGGAGTAGCAGTCATGAATAATACATCTGGTTCAATACCTTTACTGCGCAATTTCTTTCTTTGATTGACTCCAAAACGGTGTTGTTCATCTGTGATTACTAATCCCAGATGGGCAAATTCAATATTATCTTGGATTAGTGCATGCGTACCAACAACTACATTTACTTCACCTGTACGTAATTGTTCTTCAATAATGCGTTTTTCTTTTGCAGTTGTAGAACCAGTTAAAAGCGCTGTTTTGATTTCCAATGGGTCAAATAAACTGTTCAAACTCTTCATATGTTGTTCAGCAAGTATGGTAGTCGGAACCATTAGAGCTGATTGAAACCCAGCAGTAGCAGCTGCATAAATCGCAATAACTGCTACTAAAGTCTTTCCACTTCCTACATCACCCTGTAATAATCGATGCATATGCACAGGTTGTTTTAAGTCTTTACAGATTTCATTGACCACTCTTTTTTGAGCATTTGTCAATTCAAAAGGAAGTGTCGCAATGAACTGTTTCAATTGATGGATATCGTAATCAATTGCTGTACCATAACCAACCTTTTTTTGTTTTTTCCTCAACAGTTGCATTTTTGTTTGATAAACCAGAAACTCTTCGAATACCACTTCTCTGCGTGCTTGTTTCGTTTGCTCTGGAGAGACAGGAAAATGCATGGCGTAGATTGCTTCTTTGTGTGAGATCAACCGATATTTTTGACGCAACTCATTAGGGATGCTTTCCGGAATCACGTCTTTATACTCTTCGTAAGCTTGTTTCACTAAATTCATGAGTGTCTTTTGCCTAATTTTTTTATTGACATGATAGACCGATTCAAAATCTGAATCTCCATGATTTGAAGTTTGCCCGATTATTTTGATACCTGACAAACTTTTCCGTTTATCATCCCATTTCCCATAAACCGTTATCTCGTTGCCCGCAACAATTTGATTGGCTAAATAAGGCTGATTAAAAAAAGTTACAACTACAATAGCATGCTCGATTTTCATACGAAAAGACAAGCGGCTTTTTTTATACCCGAAACGAGAAACAACTGCATCAGCAAGGACTTCTCCTTTTAAACTCGTTTTTTCTTGATCAACTAGTTCAAATAGATCCTTTACTTGTATATCTTCATAACGAAACGGAAAATGATTGAGTAAGTCTGCAATAGTATAGATCCCTAAATCCTGTAAGGCTTCTACTCTTTTCTCTCCTACATGTTGCAGAACTGAGACGGAATCATAGATTGTTTTTTCCATTGTACCTGACAATCTAAGATAAAAGAAAATTGCTTTTCTCCAGATTGTCTCCAGCCTCCTTTTCATTAGGTAATATCTACAAAAGGAGCTTGGATTATATCCCAGCTCCTTTTTTTACTATACATCATACTGTTTAGTTGAGTTTAGTTTTAAAACCAAAAGTAGCAATCAGAAGATGAAAAATACTTGTTCAGTTTTATGTGTTTTCCATCCTCTTTCTCTATGTATTGCTTCTATATTCCTCACTGATTGATTCAAAACGATCCAAAGTAGACAGAAATAAGATGGAGAATCATTTATTTTTGTCTACTCTTTACTTTATTCTACAGAAAGAAGGTAAGGATAAACTGGTTGTTTACCTTCGTGAATTTCAACTTCTACGTCCTCAAACTGAGCTTCGATTTCTGTTGCAATTTCTTCTCCTTCTTCTTGAGGCACACCTTCACCTAGTAAGATAGTCACAATTTCACTATCTTCTGTAAGCATTTGTTGTAAGGTTTCAATAGCAGCTTCTTTACGGTTCACTTTAGATAAAATGATGTCTCCATCTACAATTCCCATGAAATCATCTTTTTTGATCTTAATGCCATTAATTTCAGTATCTCGTACAGCATTCGTGACTTGTCCGCTGATAACATTTTCCAATTCACTGCTCATTTCAGTTTTATTGGTATCTAAATCGTTTTGCTCATTGAAGGCCAACATAGAAGTCATCCCTTGAGAAATCGTACGACTTGGAATCACAGCTACGGGTATATCACTCTCTTGAGCAGCTTGTTCTGCAGCCATAAAGATATTTTTATTGTTTGGTAATACAAGAACCTGTTCTGCATTTACTGCATCAATAGCCTTCAGGATATCTTCTGTACTAGGATTCATTGTTTGCCCACCATTAATGATGTAATTAGCCCCTAAACTCTTGAATAGATTTTGGATACCTTCCCCAGCTGCTACAGCAATAATGCCATATGGAACTTTTTTAGCTGGTGGAGCAGATTCTTCATTATCCATCAATGCATCATGTTGCTCACGCATATTGTCTACTTTTATTTTGATCAATGATCCGAATTTTTGACCATAATTCATTACTTCACCTGGTTTTTCAGTATGAACATGAACTTTAATGATTTCATCATCATTGACAACTAGTAATGAATCACCGATCTCATTTAAATGGTTGCGGAAAGTATCGTAATCAAATTCGCTGTCTACTGTTTCTCCTTGTCCAATGTGAACCATGATTTCAGTACAATAACCATACTGAATGTCCTCTGTTGCTATATGATTATGCACGCCTCTATGATGTTCAGCACTGATCAGATCAGTCATTTCGCTTTCAGTAGGCTGATGCACTTCTTCTGCAACTACTTTACCAGATAGAGCTTCTAAAAACCCTTCAAAAACATAAACCAAACCTTGTCCACCACTATCTACAACGCCTACTTCTTTTAAGACAGGCAATAAGTCTGGTGTTTTAGCCAAAGATTTTTTTGCAGAAGACAAAACAGTTTCCATTACTTCAATAGTATCGGTTGTTTCTTTAGCTTTTTTCTCGCCAGCTTTTGCTGATTCACGAGCCACTGTCAAAATCGTTCCTTCGACTGGTTTCATAACTGCTTTATAGGCAATTTCTACACCTTTGGTAAAAGCATTTGCTAAATCTGTTGCGTTTACAGTTTCTTTCCCATCTAAAGCTTTTCCGAATCCTCTAAATAACTGAGACAAAATAACTCCAGAGTTTCCTCTAGCTCCCATTAAAAGACCTTTAGCTAAAGCTCCAGCTAATTCTCCAACATGATCAGATGGATTAGAAGTCACTGCTTTCGCTCCACTTGTCATGGATAAATTCATGTTTGTTCCAGTATCGCCATCTGGCACCGGAAATACATTTAAAGAATTCACATATTCTGCATTTTTTTCTAACCGTTTCGCTCCACTTGCTACCATTAAACGGAACTGCTTCGCTTCAATATTTTCGACTTTCACCGTTAATTTCCTCCTTATGTCACTACGCCAAGAAACGGTGACATTAACCTTCTATTCTAGTCTTGTATTACACGTACACCTTGAACAAATATATTTACTGCATTTGCAGAAATACCTAACATAGATTCTAAATTGTATTTCACTTTTTCTTGTACATTACGACAAACTTCTGAAATTCTTGTACCATAGCTGACAATGATATACACATCTACAGCTACGCCATTATCTTCTTGGCGAACAATAACGCCTTTAGAATAATTTTCTTTTTTCAAAATCTCGTTTAAATTATCGCGGATTTGATTTTTACTAGCCATTCCAACGATTCCGAAAATTTCGGTTGCCGCACCGCCAACTACTGTAGCGATTACTTCATTTGAAATATCCACTAATCCATATTGTGTTTTGATTTTAACTGCCATGTTTAAAATCCTCCTCTTGACTTAAAAAGTCATAAATAACTACCTTACATTGTAGCATAGCCTATTGAAGAATAAAAGATAAAAGCGAAAACAGCTTATTTCTAGACCTATTCTCTCATTTTTCTATCTATTTTGCTAATGCTAATTTAATTGTGTCAAGTAAAAATACTTGAAAGAATTATCTTGCAAATAAGAGAAAGATATGCTAAATTGTTTAGGTATGAAGATTGAAGCTTTGCTTCAGTTATTGGCAAAGGAGGAAAGTAAAATGGCAAAAGTATGTTATGTAACAGGACGTAAAGCAAGAAGCGGTAATAACCGTTCTCACGCAGTAAACAAAACAAAAAGAAGTTTCGGCGCTAACTTGCAAAAAGTTCGTATTTTAGTTGACGGAAAACCTAAACGTGTATGGGTTTCTGCTCGCGCTCTTAAATCAGGAAAAGTTGAACGTGTATAATTTTCCTACTTATAAAGAAGATAAAAAAAGCCTAAGCGTTTAAGCCTAGGCTTTTTTATTTTAGTCTTTTTTGTCAATCTTTGCTTTGTATGACGGCTACCAAGCCTTGTGTAAATGAAAAAGAAGCTACTTGTCCTCTAAACTCATTGCTCGCTAACGAGATAGGATAGTCATAATTCTTTTCTTTTAAGGTGTATTTGACATCCCTTAGAGACAATTTCTTAACAGGTGTCATGCAGACAAAAGCAATGTATTTTTTATCTTCTTCTTTAGTGACGGTATATTCCCCAGGAAGATAAAAAGAAACACTGTTCAATTTATCATACAAATAAATCTTCGAAGCTTGTTGCTGGAATCTAGGTTGGAAAATGAAAAATAAATTACTCATTAAATGATCTAACCGCCCAGCTGTGGCTCCGTAAACAGATATTTTATTTGGTAAGCATTCTTCTAGCGCTAATTGGATGGCTAGTTCTGTATCGGTATCGTCTTTCTCAGAAGGAAATGAACGAACATCGCTTACTTTTGCTGTTAAATACTCCATTTCTGCAGCAGTAATAGAATCAAAATCTCCAATCGCGATTGCAGGAGTGATCCCTCGCTTTAACAGCCTGATTGCTCCATGATCTACGCCGATCCAAATCGCATCATCTTGCTTGACAGTGTAGACATCTTGTGGAAGAGCTGTTTCAGGTCCTCCAACCATGATTTTAATGTGTGTCATTTTTGAACCGCTTCCCTTAGTTTTTCCATGCGTTCTAAAGGTTTATCCGCTGAATAAATATAAGAACCAGCTACAAACACAGTAGCTCCTGCATCATGACAAAGCTTGAGTGTTTCGTGATTGATGCCTCCATCAACTTCAATTTCATATTGGTAGTTGTTTGTATCTTTTAATGCTTTTAGCTGACGAATTTTCTCAAGTGATTGAGAGATAAAACTTTGTCCGCCAAAACCCGGATTTACTGTCATAACTAACACCAAATCCACATCATTTAACAGCGGTTCAATCGCGGAAACTGGCGTACCTGGATTGATAACTACACCAGATTTCACTCCTGAATCATTGATCAGTTGAATCGTACGGTGGATATGAGGCGTACTTTCTACATGAACACTAATGATATCTGCTCCTGCTTTAGCAAAATCAACAATGTAATTTTCTGGATTCTCAATCATTAAATGACAATCCAGAGTTAATTTAGTAGTAGGACGGACTGCACTAACAACGTTAGGACCAAATGTAATATTTGGTACAAAATGCCCATCCATAACATCTATATGGATATACTCAGCACCCCCTTTTTCTACCAGTTTAATGTCTCTCTCTAAGTTGGCAAAATCTGCACTTAAAATCGATGGAGCTAATTTCATTTATTTTCCTCATTTCTTTTTAGAATAATCAGGTTTACGTTGTCTAATTTCATCATAAAATTGCACATAATTGGCATAACGGTATTTAGCGATCGTTCCTTCATCGACCAGTTCTTTCACTTTACAGCCAGGTTCTTTGTGGTGGATACACCCTCTGAAACGACACTGATCTTGGACTTGAACGAAATCCGGAAATAATTCTTTCAAATCAACTAATTCAATTTCTGCTAAATCAATCGCACTAAACCCTGGAGTGTCCGCCACTAAACCCTCGTATAAAGGAATCAATTCCACGTGTCGGGTGGTATGTTTTCCACGGCCTAAAGAAGTTGAAATTGCGGCTGTTTTCAAAACTAATTCCGGTGAGATCGTATTCAATAAGGTAGATTTCCCTGCTCCAGATTGCCCCATAAATACGGTTAAATGATTTGCAAAATGACCACATAAATCTTGGATCGCTTGCTCTTTTTCATCATTCGTCGGTAAATAAACCATATAGCCTATCGACTCATAATACTGCTGATATTTTTTTAAAGATCTGTAAGTTTCTTCATCAATTAAATCAGTTTTAGTAATGTAGATAACAGCTTCGATTCCTTTATTTTCTAAGGTAACTAAAAACCGATCTAACAGTTGTGTAGAAAAGTCTGGTTCTACTGCTGATGTTACCACTACGCCTAGATCAATATTTGCGATTGGCGGCCGAACCAGCTCGTTTTTCCGTTCTAAAAGTTCTTTGACGACACCTTCATCTTTATTTCCACTCTCGAATTCAACAAAATCTCCTACTAATGGTGTTAGATTACGGTTTCTGAAGTTCCCTCTTCCCCTAGTCTGATAAGTTTCTCCTTGGTAATATACGTAATAAAAACCACTTAACGCTTTTCTAATCTGTCCTTGTGGCAAATAGGCGCCCTCCTCAACTCTCTTTTCTCTTTTTACTTTACTTAACTCTGAGCCAGAATGCAAACCTAAAAATTAAAAACTCCATAGGGACAGCTGCAAAACAATTTCTGCATGTGCCTATGGAGCATTTTTATTTCTATTCGTTTACATCAACATCCGGAGCAGTGACATTGGTAATTTCTTCAATCGTTTCTCCATCACGTACAATGCGATAACTTCCTGTTGCTCCTTCTTCTAAAACAAATGGAATTTCTAAATCATAATCTTCTGTAATCGTAAATTGCTGGAACAACGTATTCAAGCTGTGCTCAGCATCTTCGATATAGATCTCAATAGTATTTGGTACAAGCTGTGACTCACTTGAGCTTTCCTCTGTCTCAGTTTCAGAAGATTCGCTTTCAGTTGAGGACTCACTTTCTGAGGAAGTCTCAGCAGTATTTTGGTATGGAATCGTCACTGGAATCGTAAACTGACGTTCAGGAATATCTTCTTTTCCAAGTGAAACTACAATGTTTAATTCATCTCCATTATAAACGATTGTTCCTGGATCAATATCTTGTGAAATCACATATCCAATAGGGGTCTCCTCAGAATATTCTTCCGTAATTTGTAATTTTAATCCGTTTTCAGAAGCAAAATCCTCTACGCTTTTTTGAGAATATCCATTAAGATCTCTCATTTCAGTTCCAGCTCTACCGCTGCTAACAGTAAATGTAACTGTCGTTTCTGATGGGATCACTTCTTCATCTTCATCAATATCTTGGGCGATTATATCGCCTTCTGGGACAACTTCGCTGTTTTCTTGCACACTCTCTACTGTAAACCCAAGTTCAGTCAGTTCAGCACGGATTTCCTGATAATCTTTATTCGTGTAATCCATGAATTCAAACGTTGCTTTCCCAGAGCTGATAAATAGATCAACTTGAGTGTTTTCTTTGACACTATTGCCTATATTAGGGTTTGAACGAATAACGAGTCCTTCTTCAATTTCTTCGTTCGGTTCTTCAAACACTTCATCTACACTTAGATTCACTTTTGAAAGTTCCGTTTCGGCTTCCTCTAGTGTCATTTCTTCCAGATTCGGAATGGTGACGTCTCTAGGTGTTAATAAATATGCTGCGAGAGCAACACCAATGGCCACGAAAAAGATACTTAATAAAACTACCCATATCCATTTTCGTTTTTTCTTTTTCTTTTTCTTTTCTGGAGCGGACTCTTCTTTCGGTTCCTCTTTCAGAACCGGGATGACCATGGTATCTTCCAAATCACTTTCTTTTGTAACAGAAATAGGTGTGATCACTTTTGTCTCTTGCAACATGCTTACAGGAGCATAGGGCAGCTCATCCACTCGACTAGGAGATAAAGCTGTTTCTAAATCAATTTCCATTTCATGAACTGATTTATAACGGTCTGCCGTTTCTTTAGCGGTAGCTTTGAGTACCACATTTTCTAAAGCTTGTGGGATTCTAGAGTCAAACTTTTTAACTGAAGGAATACTTTCTTGGAAATGTTTTAGCGCAATCGAAACTGCTGACTCGCCTTCAAAAGGTACACTCCCTGTCAATAACTCATACAAAATAATCCCTAAAGAATAAATATCAGATTGGTTTGTGGCCATGGCACCACGAGCTTGCTCTGGAGAAAGATAATGAACAGACCCCAGCAAAGAATTGGTTTGTGTAATAGAAGATTGTGAAACTGCAACGGCTATCCCAAAATCTGTGATCTTCACAACGCCGCTTTCATCTATCAAAACATTTTGCGGTTTTAAGTCTCTATGAATGATTTGATTTTGATGGGCATATGAAACAGCTGACAAAATTTGACTCATTATATTTAAGACTTTACGGTATGCAATAGGAAAATTATTGTTAATGTATTCTTTTAAATCCATTCCTTTAATGTATTCCATGACGATATATTGTGTATCGTTTTCTTCACCCACATCATAAATACTGACAATATTAGGATGAACCAATTCAGTGGAGGATAAAGCTTCACGTTTGAAGCGACGGATAGTATCTTGATCTTTTCTAAAATCATACCTCAGTACTTTAACAGCTACATCTCTATCTAAGATCAAATCATGTGCTAAGTAAACATTTGCCATGCCGCCGCTGCCAACTGGTTTTAAAATTTTATAACGACCATTTAATTTTTTCCCGTTCTCCATTCTTTATTCCTCCTTTCTTTCATTTAAATAGATAATAACTACGGTAATATTATCTATTCCACCTCGTTCATTAGCCAAATCAATTAACATAGCTGCTTGGCTTTTCAGTGAATCAGATGTATTCAAGATCTTTTCGATCTCTTCATCTGCCACCATGTTGGTCAGTCCATCCGAACATAGTAATATAGGGCTGTTCGATTCATAAGCGTAAATATCGATGTCAATACCTAACGTCTCCTCAACACCTAATGAACGAGTCAATACGTTCTTTTGCGGATGATTCAAAGCTTCTTCTTCGGTCAATTGGCCATTGCGCATCAATTCGCCTACTAACGAGTGATCATCAGTGATTTGAGTTAAATGATTATTAATCAAGCGATATGCACGACTATCTCCTATATTCGCAATAACGTAACCATCCTCAGCTTCTGCTACTGCAACTAAGGTTGTTCCCATTCCTTTTAAGTCAGGATATTGACTAGCTTTTTCAACCAATCGTTGATTTTCACGATTGACACGTCTTTTCAACCACTCTGCTGCTTTTTTTGCAGATTGAAGCTTTGTTTTTTCCCAATTGTTTCCCAAATGTGATACTACCATCTCGCTTGCAATATCTCCAGCGCGATGTCCACCCATACCATCACATAAAACAGCCAACGTTAAACCATTTTGATTCTTATATGTATTTGCAAAATCTTGGTTTGTTCCTCTTTTTCTACCCTTATCGGTCTTTACAACCAATTTCATACTGACACCTCTTTTTCGCCTGATTCAAGTTATGAACACTGTTGTCTTTTTCTATGTAGTAAAGTATAAGACACTAAAAAGGACAATCTCTCAGAAAAGAAGACTTTTCTGTGAGATTTCCTCCATTATTTCTTTCTTAAAGCACTGATGAAAAATCCGTCTGATTGAAAATCATGAGGATAGATTGTTAAAAACCCATCACTTAAACAATCTCTAGCAGGTCCTTCAACAAATACCTCTTCTTTTTCGAATTCGGGATGTTCTGCCAAAAAATCATTTACTGTTTGACTATTTTCTTCTTTAGTTATTGTACACGTACTATAGATTAGAAGTCCACCAGTTTTTAATTTAGGTGCTACATGTTTTAAA
The DNA here is from genome assembly GCF_016892605.1 of Desemzia sp. RIT 804. Classification (GTDB taxonomy): domain Bacteria; phylum Bacillota; class Bacilli; order Lactobacillales; family Carnobacteriaceae; genus Desemzia. The sequence continues at coordinate 435,342 of NZ_JAFEMV010000001.1, read as the reverse complement.
ATATCTAATTGGATAGTATGCAATTGTTCAAAATCTTGAAGTTTTTTAGTGTACTTGATATCAGGCTTTCTTCTCATTAAACCCAATCCAGAGCAAGGCGCATCCACTAATATCCGGTCAAACGTTTCATTAGCAAATGTATCGTCAACCTTACGGGCATCTTGCTCAAGCCCTTCTACCACATCAGCTACTTGCAGTCTTTCTGCATTTTCTTTGATCAACTTGACTTTGTGTTTATGCAAATCAAGCGCCGTTACTTTACCGCCCGCTTCTTTAGAAAGATACGCTGCGATATGAGTCGTTTTACCACCTGGGGCAGCACAAGCATCTAGAACTTGATGATGCGGTTCTACTTGTAATGCAGGAGCAACTAGCATAGAGGTTTCATCTTGAATAGTGATTTTCCCATTCTTGAATAATTCAGAAGAAGCAAAATGCCCATTATCGCTTACGATTCCGTGCGCTGAAAGCTCGCTTTTACGAACATAAAAGCCTTCTTCTTCCATATAATCTAAAGCTTCTTGTACTGTGGTCAATTTTTCATTTACCCGAGCACTCGAATGGCTCGGAATCAATAATGATTCTCCTAGAGCTTTTGTTTCTTCATACCCAATTTCCGCAACGAATTTTTCTACCAACCATTTAGGCAAACTACAAGACACACTCAACCGCTCAATCGGATCTTCTATGTCTTCAATAGCTGGAAATCCTTTTCTTTCAGCATTTCGCAAAATTCCATTAACAAACTTACTAATGCCTACATGACCATGTTTTTTTGCTATTTCAACAGCCTCAAATAAAATGGCATGAGCGGGTACTCTTTCTAAATAGATCATTTGATAAATAGACAAACGCAATAAGTTTCTTACCCAAGTATCTATTTTTTGATTTTCTTTTAAGAATCGACTTAGATAGTAATCCAATGTGATTTTACGTTGTAAGACACCATATACCAATTCTGTCATCAAACGTGCATCCGCAGAGCTTAAGTTATTTTTTTGAATTGCTTCATTTAAGAGTAAATTTGAATATGAACCGCTCTTTTCTGTTTTGTCTAAAATTTGCATAGCTTGATAGCGGCTTGTTTTCTTTACCGCTCTTTTATTTGAAGATTGTTCCGTCATGTTATCCTAAGACCTCTCCCGTACTCAGTTTACTGCCTAGCCCGCTGACAAATGCAGCTACTGTCATTTTTGTTTTGCCTGCTGGTTGAATCTCATCCAGTTGCACTACCGTATTGTTTCCGCATGCAACTAAAATCGATTCTTTTTGAATATCGATAATCGTTCCAGGTTCTTTGTCGGTTTGATTGGATAGAGGCGTAACAGCCCAAATCTTTAACCGTTGGCCTTCCAAGAAGGTATAAGCTCCAGGAAATGGACGCATCCCTCTAACTTGACAATCGATCGCTGCAGCTTCTTTATTCCAATCCAATACTTCTTGTTCACGAGTGATGTTTGGTGAAAAAGTAACTTTTTCTTCGTCTTGCTTGATAGGCTCAATAGTGCCGTCAATGATCTGAGGGATAGTTTCCATTAACAAATCTCTTCCCAATACACTTAAGCGCTTAAACAATGTCCCCACATCGTCCGCTCTTGTGATCGGTAAAGATTTTTGGGAAATGATATCTCCAGCATCCATTTTTTTCTCCATATACATAATGGAGACTCCGGTTTCAGTCTCTCCATTGATCAAAGCATAATGCACTGGAGCGCCACCACGATACTTAGGCAGCAAAGAAGCATGAACATTTATAGAACGTAAACGAGGCACGTTTAACAACTTAGTTGGTAAAAATTGTCCAAATGCAGCCGTAACGATCAAATCAGGATTCATTTCTATGATTTTTTCCATTTCTGGAGAACCAGAAATTTTTTCTGGTTGCAATACTCCGATACCATGTTTTAAAGCTGCTTCTTTTACTGGAGAAGGTGTCAATAATTTTTTTCTTCCTACAGGTCTGTCTGGTTGTGTAACAACAGCTATTACTTCGTATGTTGAATCAACTAAAGCTTCCAATATAGGCACAGAGAAAGCTGGTGTTCCCATAAATACTATTTTCATTGAACAAAACTCCTTTATCCCACTTCCAAAACTTATTGTGGGCATTTCTGATAATTTATTTCATTACATAAATTGTTGTGGTTCTTTGTCTATCGCAATATTTAACCCTTTAGCCATTTCTTTTTGTGATTCATTTAAAATTTGGTGCAGCAAAGGAATCAATGTGGGTTCTGACTTATATTTTATCAATACTTGGTAATAAAACCGGTTATTGACCCTCGCAATAGATTTGGGTGTTGGACCCAATACAATCGTGTCTTGCTGCAATTGCGGCGCTAAGAAATTAACGATTTCGTACATTTTTTTAGCCGCTACTTTTTCTTCTGTATGACTAGCCGTGATAGAGATAGTGAAATAATAAGGTGGATAATTTCCACGATGGCGAATAACCATTTCTTTTTGGTAAAAATGATCGTAATCATGTTTTTTAGCTAATTGAATAGAGTAATGTTCAGGATTAAATGTTTGAACAATGACTTCCCCCGTCAAATCAGCCCTTCCTGCTCGACCACTCACTTGAGTCAACAACTGAAACGTCTTTTCACTGGATCGAAAATCAGGCAATCCTAGTGATGTGTCAGCATTCAGCACACCTACTAAAGTAATATTTGGAAAATCCAGTCCTTTAGCAATCATTTGTGTTCCTAATAAAATGTCTGCTTCATGTTTTCCAAAGGTATTTAGAATTTTTTCATGTGCGCCTTTTTTACGAGTCGTATCCACATCCATCCGAATAACTCTGGCCTCAGGAATCACTTGCTCTAATTCTTCTTGGATTTTTTGCGTCCCGGTACCATAATACCGGATTTTAGAACTTTTGCAAACTGGACAAGTGTGAGGAATACCCTCTTCATGCCCACAATAATGACATTTCATGCTTTTCGTGTCCATGTGCAAAGTCAAAGAAATATCACAATTTGGACAAGGCAGCACAAAGCCACAATCTCGGCACATCACAAATGAAGAATACCCTCTTCGATTGAGCATCAATACAATTTGTTCTTTTTTAGCCAGACGATCACGTATTTTTTCTTGCAGCGCTAATGAAAAGCTGCTACGGTTTCCACTTTTTCCTTCATCACGCATATCTATAATAGTTACTTCAGGAAGCATCCTTTTATTGACACGATCAGGCAGTTCCACCAAAGTATACACTTTTTTTTGAGCCCTTGCGCGAGATTCCAAAGAAGGTGTGGCACTCCCTAAAATCAATGGGCAGTTATGAAATTTAGAACGCCACACAGCCACGTCTCGAGCATGATAACGAGGATTTTCATCTTGTTTGTAACTGCTCTCGTGTTCTTCATCCATAATGATTACACCTAAGTTTTTAACAGGTGCAAATATAGAAGAACGAGCACCAACAACTACCTTTGCTTCTTCTCTTTCTATCTTGCGCCATTCATCAAACTTTTCACCATCAGATAAACCACTATGCAAAACAGCTACTTCATCTCCGAAACGGCCTTTAAAGCTAGTTACCATTTGAGGTGTCAATGCAATTTCAGGAACCAGCATCAATGCCGTTTGCCCTTTTTTCAACACTGAAGCAATAGTTTGCAGATAAACCTCAGTTTTCCCGCTACCCGTAACCCCTCTTAACAAAAAGGTCTCTGATTGTTCATGAGTTACAGCGGATTGAATAGTATCGAAAGCATGTTGTTGCTGTTCAGTAAGCATGTGAGGCGCTGTTTTTTCAAAGGTATGATCTTTAAATGGATCTCGGTAAACTTCTTCTTCAAATAAAGTTAGCCAGTTTTTCTTCTCTGCTTCACGAATGACCGCAGACTGAAGTTCATAAACTTTCTTTAATTCTTGGGTACTGATTGATTGTTCAGATAAAGACAACGATTGTAGTACATCTAATAGATGCAATTGCTTTTTAGCTGTTTTCCGCAAACTCATTTTTTCCTCTTCAAGCTGTTCAAAAGATAGGCTAGGTTTTACCATTCTTCTTTTTTTCTTGTTGGCTCGATTCTTTATAGAATACACAACTTCAACAGTATCTTGTTTTTTCAGCTGTGTTAATTGAGGTAAAATCCCGCGGTTCACTGCATCTTCCCATGCTATTTCGTCTTTTCCTTTAAATAATTCAAAAAACAGTTCCTCATCAAGTTCATCAATCAAGCGAACACTTTTCTCATATTTGGCTCGCAACACCGCAGGCAGCATCGTTTGATAACATGTTATTTGAAAACTAAATGTTCTATCTGCCATGTCTTTTCCTAATTGGATCAACTCATTATTTAGTACAGGATGCAGATCCATTACGCCAGATATATTTTTCAACTGTCCTGTAAATGAAGCTTCTTCAACTACTGAGACGACAAACCCTTGAACGACTCTTTTTCCTTGTCCGAAAGGAACTTCTACTCTCATTCCAGGAAGGATCTGTCCTGTGAATTCTTCTGGTATTTGATAATCGTATGGTTGATTTGTTTGCATGGTTGGAACGTCCACAATTACTTTAGCGATTAAATTCAAAATCACTTCACACCTTTACTTGCTCATTTTCTTAATCACTTGTTGAATGATTTCTTCTGCAACTTCTTTTTTAGTCCTAACCGATACTTCCACTGGTTCTTCATCAGTTGAAAAAATCGTAACTTCGTTTGTATCTTTATTAAAACCGGCATGAGGTTTAGATACATCGTTCGCTACAATCATATCAGCTTTTTTCTTTTCTAGTTTTCCCTTAGCATACTTTGCTACATCATGTGTTTCTGCTGCAAATCCCACTAAGAATTGGTGCGTTTTCTTTTGCCCCATTGTAGCTAAAATATCTTTTGTTTTAGCTAAAAAAATCGTCAGATCTTCTTCACTCTTTTTTATTTTTTGTTTCGCTTGATTTTTAGGCGTATAATCAGACACTGCTGCCGCCATAATAATGACATCTGCTTGTTCGAATTCTTTAAATACAGCCTCATACATTTGACCTGCAGAATCGACAGAGACCATTTGAACTCCAAATGGGGTTTCTAAATTATCCGAGGCAGAAACTAGCGTTACATCTGCTCCCATATTTCTAGCGGCTATCGCTAAGCTATATCCCATTTTTCCAGAAGAATCATTGGTAATATAACGAACAGGATCTAAACGTTCTTTAGTTCCTCCTGCCGTCACTACAAATTTCTTTCCTGTTAATGGTAAATCCTGTTGATTTCTTAATAAAAAGCTTTGGATCGTTTCCACAATGTTTTCAGGTTCTGGAAATCGTCCTTTTCCTTCATAACCCTCTGCTAAAAAACCAGTATCAGGTTCCATAATAAAATGGCCATCTTCTTCCAGCTGCTTCCAATTACGTACTGTAGCAGCATTTCCTAACATATGAGTATTCATTGCCGGTACAATAAAAATCGGAGCTGTTGTCGCCAACAAAGTAGTGGTTGCAAAGTCATCAGCGATTCCATTCGCCATTTTTGCCATGATATTGGCTGTAGCAGGCGCTACAACAGCTAATTCAGACCAATCTGCTAAATGAATATGACTGACATTTGCAGAATCTTTTTCGTCAAATATGTCTGTGTATACATCATGTTTACTTAATATCTGTAATGTATAAGGTGTGATAAATTCTGTCGCTGCTGATGTCATGGCTACTTTTACTTCAGCACCTTCTTTAATCAAACGTCTTACCAGATCCGCAGATTTGTAAGCTGCGATCCCACCTGTAATGTATACCGCAATTTTTTTCCCTTTTAACACTATTATTTCCCCCGATCTCTATAGCACTCTTAACCATGCATTCTACCCTATTCTACTAAAAAACAACCCATTTGTCTTTAAAGAGAGTGGAGAAAGTCGTTTAGCTCATCGAATGTAAGACAGGCAACTACAGTTAGGCGTTCTTCCTAACAGTAGTTGATTGGCTTACAAGCGCATGAGCTGACTTTCGCAACTCGTTTATATCAGAGAGTGGAATAAGGCGCTTTGGCTTCCGTAGAGTTCATTTTTTCTTTTTAGTTGGTGTTCTTTACCAACAAAAAAGAAAAATGAAATCATAGGAAGGCAGCCTTATGCAACTCGTTTACACCAGAGAGTGGAGAAAAGCGGTTTGCTTATCGAATATACACCCAACAACAATAGTCAGGTGGTTTTCCCTGACAATTGTTGTTGAGCGTATAGGCGCGTAAACAGCTTTTTGCAACTCGTTTATATCAGAGAGCGGAATAAGGCGCTTTGGCTTCCATAGAGTTCACTTTTTCTTTTTAGTTGGTGTTCTTTACCAACAAAAAAGAAAAATGAAATCATAGGAAGGCAGCCTTATGCAACTCGTTTACACCAGAGAGTGTAAAAAGTCGTTTAGCTCATCGAATGTAAGACAGACAACTACAGTTAGGCGTTCTTCCTAACAGTAGTTGATTGGCTTACGAGCGCATGAGCTGACTTTCGCAACTCGTTTACACCAGAGAGCGGAATAAGGCGCTTAGTTCATCAACATACCCTATGCCTTGGATAATTTACACCATAAAAAACAAAAGGAGCGGAACATTTGTCGCTGTTCCGCTCCTTTATTGATTGATTAAGCTTCCGGTTCTACTGTAGTAGGATCGATAACTAAATCCCCGCTTGAAATTTCTTCTAAAGCTCGCCCAACATTTTTAAAAGATTTATATTCTTCTAACATTGGCATTGCCTTTGCTTCCAATTCATATGCTCTTTTACTGGCTACAATTACTAAAGAATATTTTGAGTCTATTTTTTCCAACAATGCATCTATAGAAGGATCCAACATCATAATTCTTACATCTCCTCAACAATTTTTTTATATCTGTTTATTACTCTAGGTACTTTTAAATGTTCACTTTCGATGATATGTTTGATTTTAGCAACGGCATTTTCCACTTGGTCGTTCACAACAGCGTAATCATAATGATCCATCATTTTGATTTCTTCAACAGCTTTTTCCAAACGTTTTTCGACTAAAGCTATTTCTTCAGTGCCTCGATTAAGAATACGAGTTTTGAGCTCCATAATATCGGGCGGAGTTAAGAAAATAAAGATTCCTTCAGGCATTTTTTCGCGTACTTGCCTCGCTCCATTGACCTCGATCTCAAGGAAGACATCTTTACCCTTACATAACGTTTCTTCTACATACTCAAGCGGTGTTCCGTAGTAATTGCCTACATATTCAGCATACTCTAACAAGCCGCCATTTTCAATCAATTCTTCGAAGGCTTCTCTAGATCTAAAAAAGTAATCTACTCCATCTTCTTCGCCAACTCGTTGCTTACGAGTTGTCATAGAGATTGAATATTCGAAATCGATTTCTCCACTATCAAAAATTGCTTTTCTTACTGTACCTTTCCCTACTCCGGATGGCCCAGAAAGAACAATCAATAAACCACGTTCAGTCATATGTTACCCTTCCTATCTACACAGTTTACACCTAAAGATGATCCTCATTACATGAATTCAGACTCTTTTAAAAAATCCGTCAGTTTTTTCATTTCTTCATTGGTTAACGTAATCCCTTTACTCATTTTATCATGTTCAGGAGACCATTCGCGTAAATCAAATTTTGGTGGATTCCCATTCCAGCTTACAAGATTTAATTCTTTCTGCCAACCCTTTGCATTTTGAGAGAGTACTAAAATTTCTTCTTTAATATCAAAAGAAATTTTTTGTGCCATATCGTTCACCTCGATTAAGAAAATTGAAAAAGCCTAATTAGATTTTTTTTGCTTATCTTCTAGTTTAACATAAACTCTCAACTTACTGAACTACTTTTTGTACTTTAAAAACTTTTTTTATTTTTTACTCTATAATAAAGTAAAAATCTAAGAAATAAAGTAAAAATCTAAGATTTTTCTTTTAAAAAAAATAGAAATAGAGCAATTAAAAAAGGATATGGACGGACACGAATCAACAATTGTACTTTTCAATCGTTTAATTCATTTTTATGGTCATTTTCTAAAACAGATAAGAAATAAAAACAAACTTTAAGATTGGATAGCAACGGAATACTTTCCCTAAATTCTTCTTGCCATTCTTTAGCCGTTTTGATGATATCACTCGTATTAGAATCTTGAATCACAGCCATTACATCATCAAAAGTAGTTTCTTTAGTCATTTGTTTATATTTAGCTGTTATTTCGTTTTCAAATTCATCAAATGTGTAAATTTTTGTTGGTTGAAGACGGAACATTTTACCCGTTAATTCATGAAAAGCATAAGTTATTTCTTCTTTTTGAACTCTACCGTACCAATTGACATTCAATTGTTCCAACAAAAATTGCTGGTTTTTTTCATCCAACAAATAATCTGCTACATGCTGATGAGAATTCACAAGAAACAAAGCCACTTCTTGGTAAAATTTGGCATAATGCTCTCGAAAACTTTCTTTTTCAAATGTATACCACGAACCTTCATACCTGCCAAATTTTTTCATTGCATCCAAGTAACCAAGCTGAATATTAAGTTCTGCTCGATTTCCATCAAATAACAGCATATCTCCTAAAGGCCATTTGCTTTTGATATGATATGACTGAACATTATCAGGTATAGAATAGTTTCTTACTTTTCCATTGGTGTTGATATCTGCAATAACCAAATGTGTAGGATTCCGTTTTAAGGCCACATCTACTGGAACATTTTCGCTATAACCACCATCTATATAGAGTTTGTCCTCGATTTCTGTAGAAGTCATAGCAGGATATAGCGAAGCGCTCGCTAAAAGATAAAGATCCAATTGCCCATTTGGAATGTCTTCAAGATAAAAAATTTGTCTTTCTCTGCTAACCATTTCAGTAACGGTGAGCCCAAATTCTATTCCACTTCTGCGTATATCACTTTCTTTAATGATGTATTCACGTATCAAAGTCAGTAACGGTTTAGAACTTATTCCTCTATTTTTGATAGCAGTCAATATAAATTTACTAAGGATCTCGCTATATTCATTAAAATTGGATGGTTTAAAAGACAGTTCAAATTCTACAACATTGTTGACTTCCAATTCTCTCCACATTTTTTCAGCCAGCTCATAATCTCCTTGTAAAATCACAGCTCCGTTCAAAGCTCCCACAGAAGTTCCTGTAATGATATCCAACTTTACTTGTAATTCTCTTAGTGCTTTCCAAATACCGATTTGATAAGATCCTCGTGCTCCGCCTCCACCAAGAACCAAAGCTACTTTCTTATTTTCTGATTGATTTTGTGGTAAACCCGCTATTTCTTTCATAAACTGATCCGCTCCTAAAATACTTATTACCTACAGTATAAACAGATTCCTGATATTTCCGAAAGAAAAGATTCTTCATCATGTAACGTTGGCAGAAAGCCTAAGTTGCTTAAATGCCAATTTCTAGAATTTCCTTCAGTAATTTCTTTGCCAATGCCATAAAGTAGATAGCCAGATAAAAGTGCACTCTAGAAACTAACTTTATCATCTATGCTAAACCAAATAAAAAGGAAGGAAACCGATTTGGTTTCCCACCCTTTTTATAGACCAGTACAATATGATGATCAGCGAACACAATTTAGCCCATGTCCTTAACTTTCATTAATCGAGTGATTCCAGCACGTTCACTCTCATCTAATTTCATTTGAATGAAATAAATGGTTTCTTCCAATTGCGGAATAGTGCGGTATTCTAGTGCATTCACTCGACGTCTTGTACTTTCAATTTCATCCGCCAATAATTGACACGTTTTTTCGATTTCTGACAATTCAAGAAGTTCTTTCATAACAGCTGACATTTCTTCGATTGAAACATCTAATTCACTATTGGAATTTAAATAACCATATGAAATATCGCTAGTATGAGAATCATCTTCAGAATAATCAAAATTCATTACAGGAACATTGACACTCATAATATTTTTTTCATAAACACTTAAATTAACAGTACGCGGTGGAACAGCCACTAATTCTTCAATATATTTTTCATTCAGCAAAGATTTTGCCATCACAAAAGATTGCATTGCAGAAATCAACTTTTCTTCTACCACAGTACGCAGCTTATTGTTCTTTTTGATCAATTCAATAAACTGACGCATCAATTCATCTTGCTTATCTTTTAATAATTTGTGTCCTCGACTTGCAAGACTCAATCGGTCTTTCAAGTTTGCTAATTCCATACGTGTAGGATTAACGTTCAACTTAGCCATTTAGGTTCACTCCCCTTTTGGTAAGTATTCATCTAACATGTCATCTTTGATCCGTTTCAGTTCAGTTCTAGGCAAGATTGACAACAATTTCCATCCTAAATCTAATGTATCTTCGATAGTACGGTTTGTATAGAATCCTTGGTTTACATATTCTTTCTCAAACTCAGTTGCAAATGCTGCAAATTTTTTGTCCGTATCCGATAAAGCAGACTCTCCTAAAACTACCGCTAATTCTTTCGCTTGTTTACCTTCTGCATAAGCAGCAAACAATTGGTTCATAGTAGCAGAATGGTCTTTTCTGGTTTTACCTTCCCCAGTACCCTTATCTTTCAAACGAGACAATGACGGCAACACGTCGATAGGAGGCTCTACATTGTTATTGTATAGATCACGAGAAAGAATGATCTGTCCTTCGGTGATATATCCAGTCAAATCAGGAATTGGATGCGTAATATCATCCTCTGGCATTGTCAAAATAGGAATTTGTGTTACTGAACCAGCTGATCCCACTAAACGTCCTGCACGTTCAAACAACGTTGCTAAGTTGGTATACAAGTAACCAGGGTAACCACGACGTCCAGGTACTTCACGACGAGCAGCAGAAATTTCACGTAAAGCTTCACAATAGTTTGTCATGTCAGTCATGATAACTAATACATGCATGCCTTTTTCATACGCTAAATATTCAGCAGCCGTCAAGGCCATGCGTGGTGTAGCAATCCGTTCGATAGCAGGGTCATCAGCTAAGTTAAGAAAGACTACTGAGCGATCGATAGCTCCTGTTTTACGGAAGTCTTCCATAAAGAACTCAGCTTCTTCAAAAGTGATCCCGATTCCAGCAAATACAACCGCAAATTTTTCATCAGAGTTCAATACTGAAGCTTGACGAGCAATTTGAGCAGCTAATTCTTTATGCGGCAATCCTGATCCTGAGAACACAGGCAATTTTTGTCCACGAACCAAAGTATTCAAATGATCGATACTTGAAATACCGGTTTGAATAAATTCATCTGGGTAATCGCGAGCCATTGGATTGATAGCTTCACCATTGATGTCTAATGTTTTCTCAGGAATGATTTCAGGACCACCATCGTTTACTTCACCCATTCCATTAAAAACACGTCCAACCATATCTTCAGAAACTCCTAGAGATAAAGGTTTACCGGTAAAACGTACTTTGGTATCACGTAAATTGATTCCAGAAGGACCTTCAAAGATTTGGACCATAGCTCTGTCACCATCAATCTCTAAAACTTGTCCTCTACGTTTTTCGCCAGTTTGCATTTGAATGTCTACTAATTCATCAAATTTAACACCTTCAACGCCTTCAACAGTCATCAAGGGACCTACAACTTCATTGATTGTACGGTATTCTTTAAGCATCTGTATCCATTCCTCCTTTTTCAACAACTTGGTGAATGGTTTCTTGAATAGAGCTACGCATGTCTTCGAATTGAGCAATCTCATTCTCAGGTAAGAATTTACCACGGCCAATACGTTCTCTTATGTCCACCGTACCTTGGATGATTTCATCAAAGTAGGCGCCTAATTCCATTCCTTTTTTCGCTTCTTCTTCAAAAGTCAGAATCGTATGCAACATCTCGTATTGTTTTTGGATAGATGTCGTTGAATCTACATCATCAAAAGCATTTTGTTGCAAATAGTCTTCACGGATCATACGTGCAACGACTAGTTTCAATCGATCTTTTTCAGATAACGATTCAGCTCCAACTAACTGAACGATTTCTTGTAACTCAGCTTCATCTTGTAATAAAGAAGAGCTGCGAGTAACCATCTTGTTCCAGTCTACGCCTAACGTTTCGCCAATATGAGCTGTCATTTCATTCACATAAAGTGAATAAGAATCTAACCAGTTAATAGCTGGGAAGTGACGTTTTCTAGATAGTCCTGCGTCAAGGCCCCAGAACACTTTCGCTACACGCAATGTATTTTGAGTAACAGGTTCAGAAGTATCCCCACCTGGAGGTGAAACAGCTCCGATAGCAGTAATACTACCTTCTCTGCCTTCGTTACCTAGGGTAATAACTTTTCCAGCACGCTCATAGAATTCAGCTAAACGACTTCCTAGATACGCTGGATATCCTTCATCCCCTGGCATTTCTTCTAAACGTCCAGACATTTCACGTAAGGCTTCTGCCCAACGAGAAGTAGAGTCAGCCATGATCGCTACACTATACCCCATATCACGGAAGTATTCCGCAATAGTGATACCTGTATAAATAGAAGCTTCACGAGCCGCAACCGGCATATTTGATGTATTGGCAATCAAAATAGTACGCGCCATAATAGATTCGCCTGTATTTGGGTCGATCAATTCAGGGAACTCATTGATAACGTCCGTCATTTCGTTTCCACGTTCTCCGCATCCAACATAAACTACAATATCTACATCAGCATATTTAGCGATTTGGTGTTGTACAACTGTTTTTCCGGCACCAAAAGGTCCTGGAACTGCAGCAGAACCGCCTTTAGCAACTGGGAATAACGTATCGATTACGCGTTGTCCTGTTTTTAAAGGAGTTGTCGGATTCAATTTACGAGCAGTTGGACGTCCACGACGAACAGGCCATTTTTGAGTCATTGTAAACTCTTTTTTGCCTTCTTCTGTATCAAGAGTATAAATAGTTTCTGTAATATTAAAATCGCCTGTTTTAACATCTGTTACAGTTCCTTCTACACCAACAGGGACCATGATTTTGTGGTCTACGACTGGAGTTTCTTGAACATGTCCGATCACATCTCCTGTTGTTACTTTTGTTCCTACTGTAACAGAAGGTGTGAATGTCCATTTTTTCTCGCGATCTAACGGTTCGATAGAGACACCACGACTTAAATAATTGCTTTCTGCGCGCTTTAAGAACGTATCTAGCGGTCTTTGGATACCGTCAAACATTTGTGACATAATCCCAGGTGCCAGTTCAACAGATAAAGCTTCTCCTGTTGTTTCAACGGGTTCTCCCGGGCCAACCATCGAAGTCTCTTCATACACTTGAATAGAAGCAATACTTCCTCGCATTTCAATAATTTCGCCAATTAATCCAAGATCTCCAACTCTACAAATATCTTGAATGTTGGCATGTTCCATGCCTTCAGCCGTAACAAGCGGCCCAGAGACACTTACGATTTTTCCTTTGTTCAAACTGGTTACCTCCTATAAAATATTTTGTCCCACTGCTTTTTCTACATTATCTTGAATGCGTTTTTTCCCAATATTTAAAGAGCCAGTATGATTGGGGATCAAAATAACTGCGGGTTGTATTTTGCTATCATAGCGACGAATGGTATCTGGTATTTTTTCTCCTAATGTTTCAGTCAGGTAAATAATCCCATATTCATTTTTTGCTAAGTGATCAACCATTTTTCTTGCTTCCTTGGCTTCAGATGCGTAAAAAACATCAAAGCCCAACATTTTAAATGGTAAGATAGAGTCTTTATCTCCAACTACTCCAATTTTATGAGCCATAGTTCATACGCATCCTTTCTCTTACACTTTCTACTGGCAAATTATTTTCTTTTCCAGCTAAAATCATTCGTAAGTTTTTAACTTCAGTTTCTTTAGCATGGATAAAAGCTAATAATGGCATCGGACCAAAAGCTTGTAATTTAGCTTCTTTCATCGTTTCCATAATGGCATTATCTGTTGCTAAATCAATTTTGACTGGAGACAGTTCTTGCGTTTCTGCATCCAGTGAAGCTTGCACGATAGAAGCAAATTGACCTTCAGATAATAATTTCCCGGCACTTTCTAGATTCTCTTTACCTAACTCTACTAATTCTTCTTTTGGGATATTTCCAGAACTAGATAGAATAGTGATTAAAAAGTTGCGGCTTTTTTGCTGTTTGATAGCTCTTGATAGAGTAGACAAGTTGTTTAAATCAATGTAGTATTTTACAAACTCAAGAATTTTTTTATCGCCTATTTTCTCTGCTAACCATCTTAAATGAGTAAAATAACGTCGATCTAGAATAATGTCTACAAATTGAATATTATGGTACTCTTCTTCAGCCGTTAGAACTTCTTGAATACTATCGATGTAAGCTTGATTTAAATCTTCTGATAAACCAGTTTGAACAGCTTGTCTGTAAACAGAGATTGATTCTTTTCCAATTGGAATCAGCATCGAATCGAAATCTTCACCAGTAAATCTAGCTTTAAATAAAACTTTCAAATTGTGGTACGTATAACGTAGTGAAAAAAGCTCTACTAATGCAGGATCTGGACTAAGTGCATACATTTCTGAGTAGACACGCTGCAATTCTTTTGTCAACAAAGCATCGTAGTCTCTTGTTTCCAAAAGCTCGTCTACGTCGTTACGATAAGGAGTATCTTTTAAAACAAGCGCTGCTTCTTCAAAACTATTGGCTTGCAACATACGTTCAAATTGATCATTTTGAAGGAGACTACTTTCATAAACGCGAATTCTTGCATTCGATCCAGCAAATGCTGTATCTTTCATTTATTCTCCTCCTCCTTATTGAAACAATTTTTGTGATACAGTCGGTAATATATCTTCTTTTGTATCGTCTACTAAAGCATCAAAAATATAGTTGTAATCAATACCTTCATGACGAATAACAAATCCTGCTTTTTTAGGTATTTGTTCTTCAGTTAGATGAACAGTTTTTCCTGCTTGATTCAATTCTTCGACCCATTTTGAAGAGACAAATGAACGTGATTTTTCGCCTAAAACAAGTTCCACTTCTTTGTTTTGATATTGAGTCAAAACACCAGATAGAAATTGCTGGAACTCGTCTTGAGTTAGGTTTTCCATACGTTCTTTTGCAGAGTCGAAGATAGCTGTTAATGATTTTTGTTTCTCTGTTAATAACTGATTTCTTTTTTTGTTAGATAATGCATTTTTATCTTGTTCATATTGTGCTTTTTGTTCCAATTTGATACGTTCTTCACGTTTTTGCTTTTCAACTTTCAACTGTTCATTAGAAGCTTGAATCGATTGTTGTGCTTCTTTTTCTGCTTCTTGGATGATGACTTGGATTTCAGACCTTTTGTGTTCCATTAATCGATCTGTCAATAATTTTAAGTCAGCCATGTTTTCCCTCCATTCTATTTCACTTTGTAGATGATAGAGCGAATCCTTACGCGTTCAATACTAACAAGAATGAAATAACGAATCCTAAGATAGCGTAAGTCTCAACCATGGCAGCATAGATGATCCCTTTAGTTGCATGTTCAGGTTTTTTAGCTAAGATTTGGATACCAGAAGAAGCTACACGACCTTGAGAGATACCAGAAAATAGACCAGTGAATGCTACAGGTAAAGCAGCCATACATAGATATAGACCTTGAGCAAAAGTAGTATCAACACTTGAATTTAAGAAAATCAAGAAAGCAATAACAAATCCATAAAGACCTTGAGTACCAGGTAATAGTTGAAGGATCAAAGCTTGTCCGAATTTTTCTGGTTGTTCTGTTGTTAAAGCAGCAGCAGCTTCCCCAGTCATACCTACCCCTTTAGATGATCCAATTCCTGAGAAGATCGTTGCGATAGCAGCCCCGAATGCGGCAAAAATAAATCCACCATTGTTTTCAATAAAAAATGTTAACCAGTTTTCCATGTGTAATTCCTCCATTTTATAAATAAATTAATTTTTTGTTTGATGACTATCTTTTTTTAGATAAATGTGTTTTTCGAGAGTTTTCAGTGGAGACAAAGCTCTACCGCCACCCTCATAGAACTTGCCGAAAAACTCAACGTATTGCAAACGTGCAGTATGCACATACGCACTTAGGTACGTTAGAAAAATATTCAAAGCATGTAATGCAGCAATCAGTACAATTCCTACTGTAAATCTAGCAGGTACCGGTAAATATTGTACAATCATGTTAAATGCTACAGCAATACTACCACCAGATACCCCTAGAGCCATTAATCTGGTGTAACTAACCAAATCTCCGACATATCCTGTTACACCATACAAATTATACAAACCTAAAGCAAAACCAAGACCTTTATTTTTAGATGCAATAGTAGATATTAGGATAATCCCAAGTACATTTGCGAAAATCAATACATATGACAACACACGGATAATAGTGTTTGGTAGAATCAGCATGTCTACGACCAAGAGAGCTAAACCGATTAACACCCCAGCCCAAGCTAATCCATCAACGTATCCAGATGCTCGCTCTTGTTTTTTCCACTTTACAACACCATTAAGTACTAAACCGTATACCAATTGAATAAAACCAAAGACAACGGAGAGAACAAGAATCGTAATGACATCATCTGTTGTCGACAATAATTGGATCGGCATCGTAGCTCCAAAGAAACTTCCATAGATGATTCCCCAAACAATAACTGAATAGGATAATAGATGGAAAAATCGTATGAATCTTGCCATGCCCTTGTCGAGTTTAAATAATTTTAATGCTGCTAATGTCCCTACCAGCAATATAAGTCCGTAACCTAAGTCAGCACTCATCATACCAAAGAACACTAGGTAAAAAGGCATCATAAAAGGTGTAGGATCTACATCATTGTATTTAGGAAGACTGTACATTTCTGTTACACTTTCAAATGGTTCGACTAATCTGTTGTTTTTCAAAACTGTCGGAACAACATCATAGTCTTTGCTTCGAATGTCATTTGACATGATCGCATAGTTTTCTTCTCCAACATGCTTGTCCAATAGAACTGATAAGTCAGAAACTTCTTCTTCTTCAAGCCAACCGTTCAAAATGAATAAACTACTTCCATTTAGTAATAACGATTTTGCGTTTTCACGCTGAACCAGATTAGAGTAGTACTCCTCTGCCAATTTCAAATCATCTATATCAGAATCATAAGCACGAAGTTTTTCTTTTAATCCATTTTCTTCTTCAGAAAGCTTATTTAATGAAGCTAATACTAATTTCAATTCTTCTTTTGGCAATGCCGAGTAAGGATAATTTAAATTTGTGAATTGAAATTGATTCAATACCTCATTGACTTCAGCAAATGAATCCGTTGGTGCGATAACTAAATAAGCGGCTTCATCTTTGTATCGGAAAATTTCTTCAACATATGCCGGACCACCCTCTTTTAAAGCGGTATTAAAACTTTCTGCATTCACAGATGAAATGACCCCGATTCTCCCGGTTGTCACTTTAAAATCATTTAAATCATTTGGATTAAAGTCTAAGCGGTCCCATCTTCTCAAAAAGGTTTCGGTATCGATCAAACTTTTTCGCTGTTGCTGAATATCGATTATTTTTCTTTCAATTTGTCTAACTTCATCAATTACTCGTTCTAAAGGAAAATCAGACACTTTTTGTTCGATTTCTTTTAGTGTGTATTCTTTTCTTCCTTGCTTCATTTTCTTCAATGCACTTGGTTGTTTTACATACTGAATGAGATAAGCCAATGTACCTTGAATAGTTTTCATTTTTTCCTCATGAATGCTCCGGTTTTGAGGTTGAGTTTCACGAGAATAATAAGCGAGTAATTCACTTTCTTCCAAAGTCGACAAATCAAATAGTTCAAGCTTTTGCAACTCTTGTACTGCTTTTAATAGTTGCTCTTTATTGGCTTGTTCCGCTAAAAGTGTTATTTGTTTCATTTTAGCTATTGCCATAACGTGTAAACACCACCTTCAATATATCATTGACAACTTCGTCTTTATTTTTTTCAACAACTAGTTGAATCTTTTTGGTTTCTTGCGCAACTTCATCTGCAATTACTTGCTGATCTTTTGCTAGTAGAGTGTTGTATTTTGCTTTCTCAGCCTTTTCAAATTCCTTTAACTCTTGTTCGAGGACATCTTTATTGTGTTGAATTGTTTTTTCAGCATCTAAAACAATTTTTCTCGCTTCAGATTGACTGTTTTTTCGCAATTCTTCAATCTTTTCTTCTGCTTGTTTAACATATTCAACGGCTTCTAAACCCATTCTATCACCCCCTTAAAAATACAAAAAAAGGCATCAGCAAAAAGTGTCTTCTCACCCTAGAAGACGACTTCTTGAAAGCTAATGCCCAACCGATTATTACATATTCAACTAACAAAACTCTAACATAATTGAAATATTTCGTCAATATAGACCTAACTTGCAAGATTTATATCGGTCATCCAATGATTGAGTTAAGTTTTTTATTAATAATGAGTAATAAAAGCGTTACTCTATATAGAATTTATCTTACTCTGGACATTCCCTAAACATTAAAATAATAGCTCTTTTTGTAGTTACAATAATATATACATTATAACATATACCAACTTTATACGCACAAAACAATTTGTTAACACTAGCAGATATATCTTACGTTCTTTCTTCTCCCATAGAGAAAATTGAAAGTGAACCAAATCCAGTGTGGGCTGCAATCGTAGGACCATATGGGGAAATTTTAATATCTTTCACATTGATCTGATCCAAAAGTTCTTGTTTTACCATCTCAGCTTCTTCCGGAACACCAACATGTCCTATAAATAATGTCTGTTGCTCAGGGTCTACAATTCCTTCTACAGTTTTATTTACTAAATAGTGTAAAGATTTTTTGCGTCCTCGGACTTTACCAGTCGGGACTAAACCACCTTCTGGATTGACGATAATAATGGGCTTCACATTTAACAACGTTCCTAAAGTAGCAGACAAAGCTGATACTCTACCCCCACGTTCTAAATGCTTGATATCATCTACGGTTACCCATGAATGGACCTTCATTTTATTTTCTTCTAACCATGTAGCTACTTCTTCAAGAGTAGCCCCTGCTGATTTACGCATTGCAGCTTCATAAACCAATAATCCTTCTCCCAGGCAAGCTGCCTTTGAATCTACTATAGTAATATTCACAGTTGGATAGTCTTCTTTTAATTGTTCTACAGCTGCAACAGCATTGTTGTAAGAACCACTTAAAGCTGAAGAAAAAGCTATATACAAAATAGGCATGCCTTCTTTAACATATTTTTCAAACACATCGATGTACGTCCCGATATTAATTTGAGAAGTAGTAGCCATGGCTCCATTCTTTAACTCTTGAAAGAATTGATTGCGGTCAAATGTTTTGCCCATATCATCAATCAATTCATTTCCATTCATATGAACAGTTAAACTTACTATATCGATATCTTGTTCTTCGATAAATGTATAAGGTAAATCGCAACAAGAATCCGTAATCAACTTATAACTCATTCAATTCACTCCAACTTTTAGTATTTTATTCCCTCTCTATTATGACAGGTTTTATGAAAATTAAAAAGGAAAAATAAAAGATTGCATTATTGAACATTTGTTCGTATAATATAAGAAACGAACAAATGTTTGGAGGATGCACAAATGGAAAAAAATAGTGCTGTAAAATTATCCGCTTTCAGTTTTTTGCACAAAACGAAGTTGTTTTTGACAGATGCCGCTGCGCCCACTTTACTACCCCAAATGCCAATTGAACAAATCCTTTATTATTTAGAGCAAGCTTACTTAAAGTCTAAGCCAATTATTATTCAAACCACTGATCGAAAGAACGCTTCAGCGTTTCATGAATATACCGGGAAATTAATGACTTCTCCTAAAGATAATGGAAAGATTATTTTGTCTAGCTTGGACAAAAAAACAATCTCTATGATTAAAATAGATGAAATCCGGTATATTCAATTGACTACACAAACTCTTAAATGATCTGATCAAAAACCAAAAGAAGGAGGACAAAATCCTCCCTCTTTTGGTTTTTAAAATATATTCTGAAACATATTTTCGAAAGCATCAACTTTTTGGTTGTGCTGTTTTGCTCTCAAAAAATTTAGTAGATTGTGTCGGATCCAGTTTCTTTTCGATCCATCCTAAGAACACATCAGCAATAACGGCCATTAAAGCGGTTGGTATAGCTCCCGCTAATATAATTGCTCCACCATCAGTTGCGTTGACTCCTCTGGCAATGATGTCTCCTAATCCCCCGGCTCCAATAAAGGTCCCGATCGCTCCGATTCCAATACCTACTACAAGAGCATTACGTATTCCACCCATGATAACAGATAAGGCTAAGGGCAATTCTACCATTATAGTAACTTGCCTTCTCGTCATTCCCATACCTTTTCCAGTATCCAATAGGCTATCGTCAACACTTCTGACACCTGCATAGGTATTTTTCAAAATAGGAAGTAAGGAATACAGGAAAATCGTTACAACAACTGTTGTAGCTCCTAATCCAAAACCTAACATCAATATCGACAGCATGGCTAGAGATGGGATCGTTTGAAGTACATTAGCTATTCCGATGATCCAATTGGCTAATTTACCATGTCTGGATATCCAAAAACCTAACGGAATCCCGATAACGGCTGCGAATAAAACACCATATATCGCCATTAGAAAATGACGTATAAATTGAGCCCATACATAAGAACCATTTTGAGAGAAATAATAAACCAGCTGCTCTAAAATATTCATATCTGCAATACCCATGTTACTCCCCTCCATTCGTAGAAACAGATACATCTTCAAAATAATTGTTTTCTTGTAAAAACTCTTCCGCAACTACTTGCGGCTCTTTTAAATTATTATCTGCTTCGTAGTTCATTTCTTGCATTTGTTCGTCAGTGATAGTCCCTTCAAGTTTCAATAATATTTCTTCTAACTCAGGATGAGTTTCTAAAACTTCATTAGTAGCTACAGGACTCGCATCATAGGGTGGGAATAGTCTTAAATCGTCTTCTAATACTACTAAATCATAGCTTGCGATTCGTCCGTCTGTAGAATAACCTAGGATAATGTCCATTTCTCCAGCTTGTAACGCATCATAGACTAGACCGATCTGCATAGGAAATACCCTATTGAAATCGAAGCCATACGTATCTAAAAATGCTGCATAGCCATCTCCTGCACGGTTTATCCATGAGTTATCTACCCCAGCTTGCATGTCCTGAGCATATGGTTCCAAATCACTGACCGATTCTAGACCATATTCATCAGCTGTCTCTTGTGTCACCATGAATGCATATGAATTGGCAAATCCATAGGATGGGAACCAGGTTTGATCAAATTCAGTTTGAAATCCTTCTACAACTACTTCCAGTGCTTCGTCAGGATCGGTGATCGGCGTGTGACCGAGTTCTCCAGTCAAGGAAGTCCCCGTGTATTTTACACCAGCTATATTCGCATCTCCATTTAATAAAGCTTGATGACTTACCGTTGAAGAACCCAGATTGTTGATAACTTGAACATCCATATCATCCATGTAATGTTCAACCATCCCTTCAACTACATAACTCATGATCAACCCTTCTGTTGAAGTTACACCAGCTACAGTAATCCCTTCATTAGATGTCCCACTCCCCAGTCCTGGTAACGAGCATCCAGCTAAAGCCAGTGCACTGACGAATGATAAGGCAATTGTTTTTTTCTTTTTTAAAAAATTCATGTTGTTTCCTCCTATTTCGCAGTTCGCAAGTTTACTGGAGTGAGTTTTTCTTCTACTTTTCCTAAAAGAAAATCGACCAGTAATGCTAATAAGGTAACAGGTATCGTTCCACCAATGATCAGTTCAGGAATGTATAAGTTTAAACCGTTAAAAATAAAGTCACCTAAACCTCCTCCACCAATGTAAGAGGCTAACGTTGCCCAGGCAATAACATACACACCTGATAAACGAATACCTGCCATAATAACAGGTGCTGCTTGTGGCAATTCAACAGAAAAAATTAATTGTCTGTTGGTCATCCCCATTCCCTTAGCTGCGTCGATCAAATCCTTATCTACTCCTTCCATACCGATATATGTGTTTCTTAGTATCGGCATCAATGAGTATAAAAATAGCGCAACAATAGCTGGTAATTTTCCAATTCCGAACAACGGAATCATCAACGCCAATAAAGCTAGTGACGGCACAGTCTGCAATACTGTTATCGCACTAATAAATCCACTTGCAAATTTTTTATATCTAGTCAATACAACCCCAATGGGCACAGCTACAAGTATCCCTAATCCTAAAGCAATAGCGGATATATAAAGATGTTCCCATGTCAATAATAGAAGTTGTGAACCATTATTAGTTAAAAAGTCTATCATGAATACCCGTCCTTTCTATTGCTCTACACTTATATCAGCTGTAGTTCCCAATGGAATATCTTTTGCTTCTTCTATATCTCCCCAAATATTGTCGTACACAATTTCTGCAAGAGAACCTCTAGTTACTAAACCAATCAATTTACCTTTTTGATCTACAACAGGAATATTTTTAAATCCAATTTTCAGCATACGTTGCACGGTATCACGCAACAGTGTCCCAGAACGAACAAAACGAATCTCACCTTGCATCACGTCGCCTACACTTGTGGCTGTTCTGCGGTAACGGTCAATATCTTCAAGACCTACCATACCTTTTAAAACGCCTGAGTCATCTGTTACAAACAAAGTATCGACTTTACGATCACGCATTAATCGAATAGCATCTTGTAAAGACTTACCTGGTGTTACGGAAACTGGATTTTTGATCATAATTTGGTCAACAGTTTGAATGGAAGGTCTAGCTTGTAATAAGCGATCTTCACCAAGGAAATCTTCAACAAATTGATTAGCGGGGTTAGCTAATATATTTTCCGGGGTATCAAACTGCACCACTTTACCGTGTTGCATAATGACAATACGGTCAGCCAATTGCAAGGCTTCATCCATATCATGAGTAACAAAGACAACAGTACGTCCCATTTCTTCTTGGAGGTGTTTGACTAATTCTTGTAAAGCATCTCTAGTGATCGGATCCAAAGCTCCAAATGGTTCATCCATCAAAATGATGTCTTGATCAGCAGCCAATGCACGGATAACTCCGATACGTTGTTGTTGACCACCAGATAATTCACTTGGGTAGCGATCTAAGAATTCGTTAGGCAAATCAACTCGTTTGATCAAACTTTCTGCTTTTTCTCGTTTCTTTTCTTCTGACCATTTGAGCAACTTCGGAACCAACGTAATATTTTCATACACTGTCATATGCGGCATGAGTCCGATTTGTTGGATAACATAACCAATTCCTCTACGCAATTCAACAGCGTCCTTCTTCATGATATCTTCACCATCAATTAGAATTTGTCCTTTACTTGGTTCGATCATGCGATTGATCATCCGCATAGAAGTTGTTTTTCCACTTCCACTTGTTCCGATAAAAACAATAAACTCACCATCATTAAATGTTAAATTTATGTTTTCTACCGCTTTTGTGCCGTCTTTATATATTTTGGATACATTTTTAAATTCGATCAATTTAGTCCACCTCTTTAATTTTTTATTTTTAGCCATACTTTATACAAGTGTTGCATAAATTAAAATAAATTACAAATAATCTGCTCAAAATCAAGTTTTCATAACATTTTCAAAAAATGTTTGATGCATATCATGGATATAAAAAAGGAAGAAGCAAATGTATGCTCCTTCCTTTTTTCGGTTCAATTTAGTTATAAAATTGGCGACAATAAACGTGAGAAACTCTGTTTGAATTTGACCCATTTAGATTGTTTTTCGATAAGCTCCTTAGTAAACAAATAACTTTTTTCCATATCTTTAAAGAAATAAGCTTCTTGTTGCTTAGCAATCTCTGGATCATACATAAACGCATTCACTTCAAAGTTCAATTTAAAACTTCTAATATCAAAGTTGGCTGTACCTACAGAACAGATCTCTCCATCGATCACAATTGTTTTACTATGCAAAAAACCATTATCGTAAATATACACTTCCGCGCCTGCTTCCACCATTTGGGCTGCATACGATAGAGTGGCTTGATAAATAAATGGATGATCCGGCTTATTAGGAATCATGATTTTGACATCGATTCCAGACATGATAGCGATCTGCAAAGTTTCGATCAAAGCTTCATCTGGTACAAAATACGGAGTCTGAATATAAATAGATTCATCAGCCGTACTAATCATTTTGATATAACCTTTTTTGATTTGCTGAATCTCTGAATCTGGACCACTGGACACAATTTGAAGATTTGTTTTTCCTTTTCGTTCGATATACGGAAAATATTTTTCTTCGTATTCTAATTTATTGGATGGAACAGCTGCATTCCAGTCCATAATAAAACGACTTTGTAAAGCGAGAACACCGTTTCCTTCTATCTTTAAATGAGTATCTCTCCAATAACCAAACTTCTTATTTTCCCCAAGGTATTCATCTCCTACATTGAATCCACCAATGTAACCAATTTTCCCATCGATAACTACTATTTTACGGTGATTCCGGAAGTTGATACGGAAATTGATCAAGCCTAATTTTGAACCAAAAAATGTCTCGACTTGTCCGCCTAGTTCTTTCAGCCGTTTAAAAGAAGCCAACTTCAGAGCACGAGACCCTAAAGCGTCATAGATGACTAAAACTTCTACACCTGCTGCTGCTCTATCCTCTAAAGCTTTCAAGACCATACTTCCTATTTGATCATTATGAAAGATATAATAAATCATATGTATATGATTTTCAGCTTTATAAATGTCGCGAATAAGCGACTTGAATTTTTCTTTGCCATCTATAAAAACTTCTACGTCATTTCCTTTAGTTAAAATAGACTCGCTGCTTTCCAGAAATAAATTGGTGATCTCTTTTGAATCCTCAGTATACTGTTTACTGGATAACAATTTCTCTTCTTCTAATAACATTTGTTTTTGGGCTTCAACAAGCTCTGGCATACCAATATTTTCTTGAGCTTGAATATCAAAAATCTTTTCTTTAGATATCTTTTTACCAATGAAAAAATAAATAATAAATCCTACACCTGGTAAAAAGTTCAAAACCAGTAACCATGCCCAAGTAGCAGCTATATCTCTTTTTTCACGAAAAACAGTAACAGCTGCAAATACAGTATTTACCATTAATAATAGCGACATAAAGTAAAGAACATAACTCAATAAAACTCACTCCTTCTGTGACTAACGTACATTTTAAAAGATATCCTATATTAGGGATCATACTCTTTTTTCTAAACACCAATAGTAGGATATGACATTTTTTCTATTATCCATTCTCCCAGCATTCTTTCCATGTCTGCTTCTGCTTTCACAGGGTAGTTAGCAGCTGTGTTCAACAATTCTTCATAATATTCATGAGTTGTTTGATGATTTTTTTGATGAAAAGCTTCATAAGCCATCATGAGCCTTTTTTTATTGGGCAAATGAGTCGTTATTTTGATGTATTGCTGTAATTCTTTAGTGTATAAATTTTTAACTACAAATGGATCTGACTCATTAATCAACTCAAAGAATAGATGTTCGCAATCCAGTTCATTTCTGTATACTGCCGGCAACTCTTTTGAATAGGGTCGAAAAGCTGCTAAACAGTTCTCGGCTTCATCAAACTTCAACTGATCCATATACCAATTGTATTCCATTAAATACATGCAAACTTTTAAAGAGTTTGAATAGTCTTTCTCTCCTTCTAAGTGCAGTTGTTTTAAAGGAATGTTTTTTAATCTTGTCCCCGTTGTCATCAAACCGATTATTTTTAGCTGCATAAAAAAGGCATGCTTACTTTCTTTCTCTTTTAGCATCAAATAAAGATTGTAACTATCATTAGGCATCCCACCGATGTTCATAGGGATTCCATTAGTTACGGCTGTGAACAAACCTGCCAATGCGAAAGCACTACACAATAATATAGTAATAGGAGATAAAAATATACCATTTAGTATCAGACTCACAGCAAAGATAGAAAATAGTAGATTGATCAAAACCCCACCTAAATTATATAGTACAAACGGAAAATCACCATTTTTATAATCTGGCGGAGACATCAAGCATTGTCCAGCAGTACCTGGCAAGTTCATACGTTTTTGCTTAAATTTCCCCTCTTCTTTTATCCAAGTAACTGTACCGACTCGAAAAGATACATACTGGTATCCAGTCAAAAGTCCAAATATCAAATGACCTGCTTCATGCAATAAAATATGGATGAGATAACTGATAAAAAAAGCTGAAGTTCCTATAATTAAAGCTGTTATATTTACTTCAATTGAATAATTTTCTAAAATTGGTCCTGATAAAAATCCGATCATTGCACCAATAATCCCTGAGCACAGTATTACAGGAGGCATTTTACTCCCTTGGTGCTTCTTTTTTTCAATTTTATTTTTTACCATATGTACTTCACGTCCTTAATAAACTAGTCGCCAAAAAAGGATAACATTACTTATTTAGTATGTCTTATCCAAGAAAAAAGTCAATCTTAATATTGCTTTGATTTGCTTTTTTATCAAAAAAAGGACTGGATATCACTATCCAGTCCTTCAAAATTTCTATAGTGTTGTTGGAGAAAATAATTTTGGTACTGTCTTATTAATGATTATTAATAAGATACTGGCTACGATTGCAGTGATCACTCCGCTCAATATTTGCGTAATGAACGAATACAGCAAAGCACCCATTCCTTCAGGAGCATAACTGCCCCAGAAATAATATCCAGCTACAAAATGCCAGAAAAATCTTGCCATCGTACCTGCAAATGTTCCTAGAACAATATACATGTTCAACTTAACAGGATTGCTTGATTGATTGATCGATTGGATTTTAGCAGCAAATAAACCTCCAAAACCTGCAAAAGCAAAGGCAATAAAATACTCGATAAAGCCTTGTACAGGACTTAGTATATAAGCATTTCCAACCACAAAATGCAGGATTCCCCATAAAAATCCAGCATAAACTGCTGGAACAAAACCTCTTCTAAATGCGTATAGTGTTAGAGGTACCATTCCTAATGAAATTGTAAAAGATGGACCAATATTCGTTGGTATGAGTGACAATACAATGGCTAACGCTGCAATAATCGTACCTTCGATCCATACACCAAATTTTTTGTTGCGCATAAAAAAACCTCCTTTATAATTTGAACAATGCCAAACAACAAAGGAGGAGATCACTTGAGTAGTTAAATTACATACTTTTTGTGCTCCGTCACAATTCCTACGCTCGTACTAACGAACAGGTTCGAAGGGTCAGAATCAGCGATTCAATCTCAGCTTTAAAAAAGCACCCCTTTGTGATGGACGTTCATTTAGTTTTTTACCTTTTAAGTGTATCGAATATTCCAGGCCTTGTCAACATTGATTTTGTTGGATATTTTTTTACTCATCCAAGTTTTTGGATAATACAAATTCTACACTCTCTCCTATATTGATTCGCTTTTGGTTGCTTGAAAAACCTGATCGTACATACAGCATTTGACTACTGATGTTGTCTATAGAAACGGATAAAACAATTTCATTTATAAATGGATAATGGTAGCGAACGTAATCGGATAACAACTCTAAGGATTTTTTAGCATACCCTTCACCTTGATAGTTCAAATCGATCGAATGCGCTTTAAAAAGGATCGCCTTCGGATTATCTGTATACTCGGATACTCCAACTCCAAGTTGAAGAATAAAAAAACCAATCAATTCATCCTCTTTTAAAATCAAAATAGGGTGTTTTTCAGTTTCATGCATGCTTTCCGTTAAAGCATCCATTGGTTTGGTGATATAAGGGTTTGAATCAATGGCATAGTTTTCTAACTTTGGTGCATCTTCTATAACGGCTTCTCTCAGAGTTATCTTTTCCATAGCGTTTCACCTTGCCCTTTTCATTATTCTTTTTCACTACTAAGAATAACAGACGGAACTAATAAATGTCTCTTAAAACGGTTTCAACTCATCCCATTTCAAATCGCCTTTATTACTTTAATCCATCCCACTCTAAATAAAATTCTTCTAGGAACTGTTCCATATACTGGTGTCTTTTTTCAGCAAAAGATTTACCCGTTTGAGTATTCATCGTGTTTTTCAACTTCAATAGTTTTTCATAAAAATGCATGATTGCTGTATCTTCTCCTGAACGATATTCGTCATAGGATAAATTTTCTCTTGGTTTTTTCGAAGGATCATGGATTAATCGTCCGCGGGAACCTGAAAAAGCCATTGTTCTTGCAATGCCGATAGCTCCGATGGCATCCAATCGATCTGCATCTTGTACAAGTTTTCCTTCGATAGAAGTCAACTCCACTTTATTGGTTCCGCCTTTATAAGAAAGGTTTAAAACAATAAACAGAATGGCCTCTTTTTCTTCTTCAGGCAAGAAAAGTTGATTTAACCAAGCTTTTACTTTTTTTTCGCCTGCCTCAGCAGTTTTATTTAATTTTTCATCAGGAACATCATGCAATAGAGCTGCCATTTCACAAATAAAAGCATTTACTTCTCCTGGTTCTTCAACAGCCATTTGTAAAGCTAAATTACGGACACGATGGATGTGCCACCAGTCATGACCAGAAGCGTCCTTCTCTAATAATTGAAATACGAATTGTTCTGTTTGTTTAATGATTTCTTTTTGAACATTTTTTTCCATTCTTTACCCTCTCTAACTATCCTTATCTATTAAATAAAAACTCTAAATAAGAGAATTGGACAAAAGCGTCACAGTCTTGACTTCTTAATGAGGTTACTTTTTTAAACGCATTGTGCAGAGCACGTTACACGTCTATAAGAAGAAAATGGCCTGTTAGGAAAGTTCACCTAACTGGTCATTTTCTTCTTATATCCAGTAATCTGACCGCTCTGCTCTATGCTCTTATATAAACGCGTTCCAAAAAACTGACCAAATGCCTATAAACGGAATTCCCATTAGGAGGTGTTTTTTCTCCTAATGGGAATTCCATTTATATTCAGTGGCCAAAACGGCTTTTGTCTCGCTCTCTTCACTTAAAAATAATTTATCTTCTGCGTTTTGAATTGCTGACTTCCATGATGATCGGTAAGATCACAGGTCTTCTGCGTGTCTTATCGAACAAGAATTTACTTAAAGAGTCTCTGATATCTTGCTTTAGAGCTCCCCATTCAAATTCATTTTGTTGCAAGTTTTCTTCAACAACTTTTTGGACCATTTCACTGCTTTGCTCAATCAATTGCGTATTTTCTTTGACATAAACAAAACCACGAGTCATGACTTGAGGACCAGATGTAATTACTTTTGTTTTACGGTTGATCGTAACAACTGCAATCAAAATACCATCTTGAGACAATAGCTTACGGTCACGCAAAACAATATTTCCGATGTCTCCGATCCCAATTCCATCTACCATTGTATTTCCTGATTCTACTTGACCAGACATCGTCAAACGATTATGAGAATATTCCATAATATCCCCTTTACCAGGAATAATAATGTTTTTATAAGAGATCCCTACTTCATGAGCTAAATCAGCGTGCGCCGCTAACATACGGTATTCACCCGTAACTGGAATAAAGTATTTTGGTTGGATCAGATTGATCATTAATTTCAAATCGTTTGGTGTAGCATGTCCAGAAGCTTTCAGATTATCAGTAATCTGTTTCACTTCTCCACCCGCACGGTAAACCATATTTTCAGTGGTTGCTACGGTAACTTCCATTTCATTTGAAGGACTCGTTACGATATAAACTAAATCGCCTTCTTTGATGTTTACTTGTGGATGTTTACCTTTTGCCATCCGTTGCAATGTTTGAATCGGTTCGCCAGTGCTTCCCGTTTCAAGGACAACGATTTCTTGGTCTTCGTATTTTTCAATCTCTTTTACAGGAATGATCAACTCGTCACTTGGCAATTGTAATTTATCTAATTTCAAAGCTTTTTCTACGATTTCTTCCAAATGTTTCCCTGTAATGAAGATTTTCCGATTCGAACGGTGTGCTGCATCTAAAACTTGTTGGATTCTTAAGATATTACTAGCAACAGCTGCCACAATGATTCGACCATTTGTATTTTGGAAAGTGTCCAATACCTCTTCAGCAACTTTTAATTCACTCACATTTTCAACAGGACTTTCTGCTTCACTTGAATCACTTAAAAGAGCCAGTACATTGCTTCTTCCAATATCACTGATACGATTTAAATCTGTTTTGTACATCGGTTTAGCGCTTTGATCAAACTTAAAGTTCCCTGTATACACAATGCTGCCTTCATCCGTTTTGACTACGATCCCAACAGAATCAGGAATAGAATGAGTCGTTCTGAAGAAACTCACTACTGCATTACCAAATTCAATTTCTGTGTGTTCATCAACGACATGATAATCATCAAAATTTGAAACTTGTCCTTTTTCTTCTACATTCATCTTGGCTAAAGCCATCGTTAACTCAGTTCCAAATACTGGAACATTGAATTTTTGTAAAAAATAAGGTAAAGCTCCTATTGAATCTTCATGCCCATGTGTTAAGAATACACCCGTAACGCGATCTTTATTTTCTTCTAAATAATTGAAATTTGGAATAACAACATCGATTCCAAATAATTCTGTTTCTGGATACATTAAACCGCAATCCAGCACAAAAATCTCTTCATCTACTTCCACAACGTACATATTTTTACCATTTTCACGCACGCCACCAAGTGGAATGATTTTAACTTTACTCATTACTTCACCTCTTTGATTTTCTTTCAATGCATTGTTTAATATGTTATAGATTACAAATCGTTAAGATACGCTCTTTTTCTTCACGCGTACAGTCTACTAAAGGCAGTCTCAATCCCCCAACATCTACACCGCTGTGATTCAATAAAAATTTTGTAGGTGCCGGAGAAGGAACGGAAAATAAACTGTCCATTTTTGGCAAAAGATCAGCTGATATTTCAGCAGCTGTCTTCATTTGTCCGTTTTCTAAAGCATCATACATATCAGTCATCTCTTTACCAAATACTTGACTGGCTACTGAAATCACTCCATTTGCTCCAATGGCCTTAGCTGGTAGTGACAAGTTATCCTCACCTGTGTAAACTAAAAAATCTTCAGGAGTGTGAGAAATAATGTAACTCATCGCATCCAGTCCTGCACATTCCTTGATTCCAATCAGATTATCGATTGCCGATAAACGGATAGTCGTTTCTGGATCAATTGAAACACTGGTTCTACCCGGTACATTATACACAATGATCGGTAATGTAGTGCTTTTGGCTACAGCTTCAAAATGAGCAAATAACCCAACTTGATTCGGTTTATTGTAATATGGTGTAACAACTAATGCTGCATCGATACCGCTGATTTTTTCTACTTCTTGCGTAAAAGAAATCGTTTCAGCTGTATTGTTTGAACCAGTTCCGGCAATGATAGGGACTCGTCCAGCAACATATTCAACTGTTTTTTGATACAAGCCTAATTTTTCGTCATGGGAAAGGGTTGGAGACTCACCTGTTGTGCCACCAACTACGATTCCTTCAGTACCTGTTGAAATTAAGTACTCAATAAGTTTTTTTAATTTTTCATTATCTACTTTATTTTCTTGATCAAAAGGGGTAACCATTGCTGTGATGACTCTTGCCTGTTGAATATCCAAACTCTCACCTTCCTATTATACGTTTTTTTACGCTTTGACGTTCAATAAACCTAATTCATGCATTTTTTCGGCGATTTGTACTGAATTCCATGCTGCACCTTTTAATAGATTATCAGATACGATCCACATATGATAACCGACTTCTTCGTCTATATCTTTTCGAATACGACCAACGAACACTTCTTTTTCCCCTTGTATAGCTAAGGCTGTTGGGTAGCGTTGTTGAGAGGGATCATCTTGAAGAATGATTCCTGGAGCTGTATTTAACAGATTTTGAATCTGTTCAACGGAAGCCGTTTCATCTTCTACTTCAATATAAACGGATTCTGAATGACCAAATACAACAGGTACACGCACACAAGTAGCCGATACTTTGATTCCATCGTCGCCCATGATTTTCTTGGTTTCATTCGTCATTTTCCATTCTTCTTTAGTATAACCGTCTTCATCAAATACATCGATTTGAGGCAATACATTGAATGCAATCGGGAAATGCTTTTTGTCTCCACCAGCAGGCAAAATATGAGCTTCATAAGTTTCCTCGTTCAACATCTGTTGTGCTTGATCATGCATTTCTTTTAATGCAGCATTTCCTGCTCCACTAACTGCTTGATAAGTAGAGACGATCACTCGGTTCAATCCAAATTTATTTCTTATAGGATTTAGTGCTACTACCATTTGGATGGTTGAGCAATTCGGATTCGCTATAATCCCTTTGTGCTGTTTCAATGCTTCTGCATTCACTTCAGGTACAACTAAAGGAACTTCTGGATCCATACGATATGCACTCGTATTATCGATCACGATGGCTCCTCGCTTCACTGCTTCAGGAGCGAATTGTTTTGATATATCTCCTCCTGCACTAAATAGCGCAATATCGATTCCATCAAATGATTCGTTAGTTGTTTCTTGAATTTCAATATCTTTTCCATTAAATAGCAGTTTTTTCCCAACTGAACGTTTAGAAGCCAATAATATTACCTCTTTGATTGGAAAAGCTGCGTTTTCCAACATTTGGATCATTTTGGTTCCTACTGCTCCAGTTGCTCCAACTATTGCGACTGAATACCCATTCATAACATTCACTCCTGATTCATTACTATTTATCTTAAACTTCTGCTTTCGATTAGTACCATTACTTATTTTAGCATAATTAATCCTGAAATCATACCAAACAAAATCTTTAGACAGCTCAGATCAAATCAAAACCCTATATTTTTTGTTTTTTCTTATTTTCTTTATAATAGTGATGAAATATTTAGAACATCATCTCTGTAAGTAAAATCAGAAAGGATGAAGTACAGTTGATTTCAAGAGAAAATAAGGACTCATTCACATTAACCGAACAACTCCACCATTCTATCGTTTCTGGTGAGATGCTATCTTATTGGAAATACGAAAATGTTAAACATTCTTCTTTTTATCCTTCATTGCATTATGCGATTTCGATGCATGATTATGGCTGGAAAAACTTTGACAAACAACCATTTTGGAACGATCAAACTCAGCAACCTTATTCTTTTATCGATTTTCCAATGATGGCTAAATTAGTTATTTATCAGCATGGTGTAGATGAGATCGAAAAGGAAAATCCATATGCTGCACTCTTATGCAGCAAGCACTATCAAAACTTTTTTACTGGCGAAAAAGCTGCTGCAGCCAAACAATTTGTACAGAACGAAGAGCAGCGCCAAATTCGGATCAAAAAAAATTTTCCAGATTTTAACGAAGCTCTATTTTTGTATCATTTTGGTTTGTTGAATCTCTTAGACGGAATTTCTCTTTTTGCAGCTATTACTGAACCTGAACACGGAAAGAAAACCAGTCATCCGTTTTTTAAGGATGGCTTGGAAATTCCGGATGTTTTAGGTTTAGTAGATAAACGCATAACCTTGAGTTGGTTAGATGACCATACCATTGAAATAAATCCTTTTCCTTTTGAAGAGTCTTTTAATTGTCTGCTTAAACAAAAGGAGATTACTAAAGATTCTATTACTCAAAAAGGCTTTCTTGAGTCTTATGAAAAAAATCCGTATGATCACATTTCTATCCAAATCGTCCCTGCCAGAGACTAAAAAAGGGATACCTATTTTATAACGTTGCAAAGAAAATGGTATTTAAGCAACTTAGGCTTTCTACCAACATTACGGAACTTCATCTTCTAACGTTGGTAAAGAAATTTCCTCCGGCCTATGGGGTTGCTTATGGAAAGCCATGGGACCACCTTGAGCCAAAAACCATGTCTCAAGGTTTGCAAGCTTTGCCGTAGCCATTGGAGCGTTAGCGACGTACGGATATGGTATGCGTAGTGAAGCGGAGAACAATCCCCATTGCATCCTTTTCATGGTTGTAAACCACCCCATATTCCTCCAAAAATTTCTAGGAATGAATTTCTAAAAGACTTAGAGTTAAAAAGAAATCTATTTTTTACTTACCAACGTCAAATGATACAGAACCAATATTACAAGATGAGAAACCAAAAGAAGACCGCACTGAATTATTCAGCGCGGTCTTCTTTTAAGGAGCTATTAGTTGGATTCAGTTTTTTCTTGTTCGTCATCTTCCATCAATACTTTGTGTGAAAGATTGATACGTCCTTGACGGTCAATTTCAATTACTTTAACATCTAATTTATCTCCAATATTTACAACATCTTCTACTTTTGCTACACGCTTAGTATCCAATTGAGAAATGTGAACTAACCCGTCTTTTCCTTTAGCAATTTCAACAAATGCACCAAATTTTTCAACTCGTTTGACTGTGCCGTTGTAAATTTGGCCTACTTCGATATCTTTTGTCAATTCTTCAATGATTTCTTTGGCACGTTGGATCATTTCAGCGTTATCAGAAGCGATGCTGACTTTTCCATCTTGATCAATGTCAATTTTTACGCCAGTTTCTTCAATAATTGCATTGATTTGGTCTCCGCCACGTCCAATAACAACTTTGATTTTTTCTGGTTTGATTTGCATCATCTCGATTTTCGGAGCATATTTGCTCAGTTCTTTACGTGGTTCAGAAATAGTAGACACTAATTCATCTAAAATTTCCATACGAGCTTTTTTAGCTTGAGTAAGGGCTTCAGTCAAAATTTCTTGAGTGATTCCTTGGATTTTAATATCCATTTGTAGTGCTGTGATTCCTTCAGCAGTTCCGGCAACTTTAAAGTCCATATCGCCTAAGTGGTCTTCCAATCCTTGGATATCTGTTAAGACAGTGTGGTTGTTTCCATCACTGACTAATCCCATTGCAATACCTGCAACTGGAGCTTTAATAGGTACACCAGCATCCATAAGTGCTAAGATTCCTGCACAAATACTTGCTTGAGAAGAAGAACCATTTGATTCTAGAACTTCTGATACTACACGAATCATGTAAGGGAAGTCTTTTTCATTAGGGATTACTTGAGCCATAGCTCGTTCACCTAGTGCACCATGTCCAATTTCACGTCTACCTGGTGCACGGCCGCGGCCAGTACTACCTACTGAGAATTGAGGGAAATTGTAATGATGAATAAATCGTTTGCTCTCTTCGATGCCAAGCCCATCAATAATTTGATGTTCTCCAAGTGGCGCTAAAGTTGCAATAGACAAAGCTTGTGTTTGTCCACGTGTAAATAAACCGGAACCATGAGCTCTTGGTAAAATACCCGTTTCTGAAGCCAATGGACGAATCTCATCGATTTTACGACCATCTGGACGAATTTTATCTTCAGTGATTAAACGGCGTACTTCATCTTTTTCCAGATCTTCAACAATTTTCTTCACTTCTTTTTTGATACGGGCTGCTTCATCATGATCAGCATATTTAGCTTCAAAAAAGGCTACAGCTTCTTTTTTCACTGCTGCTGTTTGTTCAGCACGTTCTTGTTTATCAAAAATTTGGATAGCATTTACCATTTTTTCTTTATAGGCTGCTTGTACTTCTTCTTGTACCTCTGCATCTACTTCTAATAATAAAACTTCCATTTTTTCTTTTCCAACAGCTGCTTGGATTTCTTCTTGGAAGGCTACTAATTTTTTGATTTCTTCATGACCAAACATCAATGCTGCCAGCATACCTTCTTCAGATACTTCTGCAGCTCCACTTTCAACCATGTTGATAGCTGTTTTTGTTCCAGCTACTGTTAACTGAATATCAGACTCTTCATCTTGTTGAACAGACGGATTAATAACTAATTCACCGTTCACACGGCCAACATTTACTCCGGCAATCGGACCATTAAATGGAATGTCAGAAACTACTAAAGCTAAAGAAGATCCTAGCATCGCTGCCATTTCTGGAGAGCAATCTTGTTCAACAGACATAACTGTATTGGTAATTTGAACTTCATTCCGGAAACCTTCCGCAAACATTGGGCGGATCGGGCGGTCAATTAAACGGGCGGTCAATGTAGCATTTTCGCTAGGACGACCTTCGCGTTTAATGAATCCTCCTGGGATTTTCCCTACTGCATACATTTTCTCTTCATAATTAACTGTCAAAGGAAAGAAATCTACATCCATTGCATCTTTGCTGGCAACAGCAGCTGTTAAAACAACTGTATCTCCATAGCGGACCAAAACGGCTCCATTTGCTTGTTTAGCTAACTGTCCTATTTCAACTGTTAAAGGACGGCCGCCAAGTTCAGTTGTGAAAACTTGTTTTTCTGTCATATTTTGTTCTCCTTTTTCCGAGAACTATTGGTATCCATGCAATCTACTAAACAAATGTCAGTATTTAAAGTTTAAACGCTCACATTTGCATAGTAGGATATAACGGATAGATCAATGTTCTCTCTGTAATATAAGCAAGTTCGGATGCTTGGTGAGATGAAGGGCTTAACACTCTGCTTCACTCTCAATTTTAAAACGAGTTACGCAGAGCAGGTTTCCTATGATTTCGTTTTTACCTTTTTCTTGGGAAACACCCCAGTAAAAGGTAAAAACGAAATCATAGGAATCCTTAACACTCTGCTCCACTCTCTATCTTAAAACGAATTGCGAAAAGCAGCCTATGCGCCTTATAAGCCAATACCAACTGTCAGGCAAAAAGCACCTGACTGTTGGTGTTTCCTTATAGTCGATAGGCTAAAGACTTTTCTGCATTCTCTTAATAAAATAAGCGAGATTCCTTAGAACCCCGCTTTTAATATAGACAAACGGATCTTAACGACGTAAGCCTAAGCTCTTAATTAATTCACGGTAACGCGCAACGTCTTTATTACGTAAGTAAGCTAGTAAGTTACGACGGTGACCGATTTTTTTCATCAATCCACGGTAAGAATGGTGGTCTTTTTTATGAGTACGTGCGTGCTCATTTAAGTGGTTGATTTCGTCTGTCAATACAGCAATTTGTACTTCTGGAGAACCTGTATCTCCTTCGTGTCTTGCGTATTGTTTAATGATTTCATTTTTGTGTTCTTTAGAAATAGCCATTTCTAAACACCTCTTTCTGATTTTTTCCTCTTACTGAGTAGACGTTGGTGAATCGTACAACCAAGTAAAAGGTATGTGCTTGTCGCACATCTAAATACTACAGAACTTTCTCTCAAAATGCAAGTACTAATATAGTGAATGCTATCTTTTTACTTAGTTATCTTTGAAGTGATTATATTTTATATTCTGCTCTGATTTCAAGAATAGAATCTCGTAAGTTAGCTGCTTTTTCAAAGTCTAATTCTTTAGCGGCAGCTCTCATTTCAAGCTCCATCATTTCTACCAACTGGACACGTTCTTTTTTATTTAATTTAGAAATTTTTGTTACAGGAATTTCTTTTGATCCATCTACTGCAGTGGTGATAGAAATCAAATCACGGACTTCTTTTTTGATGGTTTTTGGAACAATACCATGTTCTGTATTGTATTGCATTTGGATAGCACGACGACGTTCTGTTTCATCAATAGCGTAACGCATAGAATCAGTTATTCTATCTGCGTATAAAATAACTTTTCCATTCTCGTTTCGTGCAGCACGTCCAATAGTTTGTACTAGTGAGCGTTCACTTCTTAAGAATCCTTCTTTGTCAGCATCTAAGATGGCCACTAATGAAACTTCTGGAACATCAAGACCTTCTCTCAACAAGTTGATTCCAATAAGAACATCAAAGACTCCTAAGCGCAAATTCCGAATGATTTCTGTCCGCTCAAGCGTCTTTATATCACTATGCAAATATTCCACTTTTAAACCGATTTCTTTTAAATAATCCGATAAATCTTCAGACATTTTTTTGGTTAACGTTGTAATGAACACACGCTCATTCTTCTCGATTCGTTCATTTATTTCACCAATCAGATCATCGATTTGGCCTTTAATTGGATGAATCTCGATAACTGGATCAAGGAGACCTGTAGGACGAATGATTTGTTCTACAACTCCATTTGTTCGTTCTAATTCGTATGGTCCTGGAGTAGCTGAAATGTACATGATTTGATTAACATGTTCTTCAAATTCTTCTAAGCGTAACGGACGGTTGTCCAAAGCACTCGGCAATCGGAAACCATGATCGATCAATTGCTGCTTTCTGGCTCTATCTCCGTTGTACATTCCTCTGATCTGAGACATGGTGATGTGTGACTCATCCACTACAAATAATGAATCCTCTGGAAAGAAATCCAACAATGTGTAAGGCGCTTGTCCAGGTTTTCTTCCATCCATATGACGAGAATAATTTTCAATCCCAGGACAGTATCCCATTTCCAAGAGCATTTCTATATCATAATTGGTTCGTTGTTCTAAACGCTGTGCTTCAAGGAGCTTATTTTCTGCGCGTAGTTCTTTAAGTCTTTCATCCAATTCGGCTTGAATGGTCCCAACTGCCAAACGAGTTTGTTCATCATTAGCAACAAAGTGAGTAGCTGGAAAGACTGCAACAAATTCTACATCAGCTTTGACTTCGCCGGTTAATACATCTACTTCACGGATGCGCTCGATCTCATCTCCAAAAAATTCTACTCGAACAGCTTCACTATCTCTTGAAGCCAAAAAGATCTCCACTACATCCCCACGAACACGAAAGCGTCCCCGTTGAAAATCAATGTCATTACGTTCAAATTGCATATCGATCAATTTGCGCAGCATATCATCTCTGCTGATTTCCATACCAACACGTAAAGACAACACAAATTCTTTATAGTCTAACGGATTTACTAGTCCATAGATACAAGAAACGGATGCTACTACAATAACATCACGTCTATCGATCAATGAACTTGTAGCAGAGTGACGCAATTTGTCGATTTCATCATTGACGCTGGCTTCTTTTTCAATAAACGTATCCGATTGAGGAACATATGCTTCTGGCTGATAATAATCATAGTAACTGACAAAATATTCTACCGCATTATTCGGGAAAAACTCTTTAAACTCACTATATAATTGTCCTGCTAACGTTTTATTGTGTGCAACGACCAAGGTTGGTCTATTCACTTCTTGAATAACATTGGAAACCGTAAAAGTTTTACCGGTTCCAGTTGCACCAAGTAAAGTTTGCTCTTTAACACCCGTTTCGAGTCCCTTAACCAATTGCTTGATAGCCTCTGGCTGATCCCCACCTGGTTGATATTGAGAAACTAGTTCAAATTGTTTTTCTGTCATATAATCTCCTCACTTCTGCATGACTCACAACACAAATATCTCCTTTATATTCTAGCACTGAACGTATG
The DNA here is from genome assembly GCF_016892605.1 of Desemzia sp. RIT 804. GTDB lineage: Bacteria > Bacillota > Bacilli > Lactobacillales > Carnobacteriaceae > Desemzia. Next base: position 396,255 of record NZ_JAFEMV010000001.1, on the reverse strand, counting down.
TTCTTACAAGATAAAGGACACAGAGTAATGATACTAGCGTGCAGATGCAACTGATTTGTGAACTAGAGACCTTTTCCGGCTTGTGGTTAAACAATTTTCACTTCATTAATTTGAACAAAAGTTGTTACTTTTTTGTAGCATTGAATTTAATACTCATTAAAACACAAAAGCTCTGCTGATCAGTTTCTGATCAGCAGAGCTTTTGTGTTTTGTGAGTTGTCTATTTTCAGCTTTTGAACTTCCTCGAAAGCTGTGAAACTATGTTACAGTGATACTATGAGCTATCTAAAACAAAAAAGAGCCTGGAACACCAGACCCGTTTCATTGGATTATTTAGCTAATTTAGCTGATAAACGAGATTTATCACGAGCTGCTTTGTTTTTGTGAATTAATCCTTTAGATGCAGCCATATCAATTGATTTAACTGCCGTATTGAATAAAGCATTTGTATTGCTGTCTCCAGCTTCAACTGCTTTTTCAAATTTTTTCACAGCTGTACGCATTGAGCTTTTTTTATTATTGTTTAGAACTGCTGCTTTTTCATTAGTACGAACACGTTTAATTGCTGATTCGATGTTTGGCATTTAGTACACCCCTCTTTCCATATATAACAACTAAAATAATTGTAAAATTATTTCAACATCGTTTATTATACCGGATGAAACTCTTGAATGCAATATTAAAGTGTAAAGTTTTTTTACTTGATAGGATAGAACAACGGACTTTTTTATTTCTGTTTCCCTATCCCTTTCCCTTCAGCAAACTGTAGAATGAACAATTCAAATTGCATGTTGCGATTACCTTGACCTGTTTTCAATCGGTATTCCGTTTCAATCAATCCTTCAAAAGCTTCTGTTAAGGTATGCTCATCGTATTTTCTAATTTGTTGACTAGCCAGTTTCACTCGAAAAGGATGAACTTTAAGCGTTGCAGCAATTTCATTTTGTTGAAATCCTTGTTTTGCTAAGATAAATACTTGGAACAATAAACGAAATTGGCTTGTCATGATTGCATTGATTTTAATAGGATCTTCTTTTTGCAGCAACAACTCTTGATACAAGTCCAATGCTGAGCCAACTTGTTTTTTTAATACCATTTCATTCAGTAAAAAGATATTTTGTTCCAACGATTTCGAGATCAATTCTTCTACAGCCGACTTAATAATTTTTTTCGTTTCCGTGGCATATAAAAACAACTTGGGCAATTCTCCAATTGCAGTACTTAAATTTGCATCTGTTAATTGAATCATCGTATCAAAAGCTTCAGGTGTGATCGTATACCCTTCATTTGCAATAGTATCTTGCAAAAATTTCCGGGTATCTTTTTCAGATAAAGCCGCAATGTCAATAGTAGTAGCTGTTTTTTTGAGTTGTTTGACTACTTTTTTGCGTTGATCTAGTTTTTCGTATGGTGCAAATAAAACCAACACTGTTGAAGGGGAAGGTTGTTGCAAATAATCGATTAATCCTTCAATATCATGTTCAATTTTATGCTTTGCTTTTTCACCTGTTAAAAATGCGGGACGATTAACAAAAATCAAACGTCGTTCCCCAAAAAAAGGAATGCTTTCAGCGTCATTCAATACAGTACTTAATGGAGTTTCTTCCATATCAAATGAACTAAAATTCAAATCCATCTCATCTGGAGCAATCACGTGTTCAATGAAGGCTTTTTTAAGGTTATCCGCCAGATATTCCTCAGTTCCAAGCACCAAATACACAGCAGAAAACTCTTTTTTATTTATCTTAGTTAATTCAGTTGTATAATTCAACTTCTTCCCCACTTTCTATATCTCTTTAATCGTACAAATTGATTCTCTAGAAAGCAAGTATATTTTGACTATTCTTAGATTAGAAGTTGGTTGCATCCTTTAAGACCGTATCAAATCTACCAAATGGATCCAGCAACAAAAAAGGAGAATACGTATAATGTATGGACCCTTGCTTATCTGTCCGGTAGATTTTAACTTTCTCTTGTTCCAATAAATCAAGTACTTCAGCATGAGGGTGTCCAAACTGATTATTTTGTTTAGTGGAAATCAATGCCACTTGAGGTTGCAGCTGCTGCACAAAAAATTCACTCGTAGATGTATTGCTGCCATGATGACCCACTTTTAAAATATCTACTTTTAAATTAGGAAATTGATTTAACAATTCTTTTTCTTCTTCAGCACCCATGTCTCCCGTAAACAGCCAGTTGTAAGCTCCAATTTTACCGTACAAGACTAACGAATCTTTATTCTCGCCCATACCTGGCACAAATGGCCATACCACATATAAAGAAGGTGTAACTTTGAGTGGTTTCTCTCGATCAGCTAATACACTGATAAGAGTGACACCTTCTTTCTTAAGAACTTGGGCTGTATGACGAAACAATTCTTTTTGTTCCGTCCCTGCTGAATAGACGACTTCATCAATAGGTATCTCTTCTGCTAATTCTTCTAAGGCTTGGATATGATCGGCATCGCCGTGGGTTACAAAAACACGATCTAATTTCCTGATCCCTTTTGCTTTCAATAATGGAATCAAGGCTCTACTAGCAACTGTTGAAGGCTGTTTCTTTTCGGTCCATTCTTCCCGATCAAAAAGAACTGTACCACCAGTATCAATTAGGTAATTCCCTTTTCCATAAGGCTCTTTAATGAAAATCGCATCTCCTTGCCCTACATCAATAACAATAACTTCTGTAAAAGGAGAATAACTTTGAAACTGAGCAGCACCTATTAAAACCACTAGCGCACAAACAGATGCTTTCCCCACACTTTTTTTTGTTTCTAGAGCAATAAACCAGACAGTGAGGACAACACAAAATACGATCATCAAAAAAAAGGGTATTCTTCCAGTCACGATCAAGTTAAAAGGGATTTTAGATAAGCTTTTTGCTATCCATTCAGGAAAACTCAACACTTTTTCAAATACCATCAGCAGGCCATCGAACAAAGCTGTTCCAGTGATCAAAAAAGATAACACCAAATAAATCATTAATGGTATAAGAACCCATGAAAAAAAAGGAATGAAGATAAGATTAGCTATTGTACCGATCCATGGAAATTCAAAAAAATGGAACATCAATACTGGAATTGAAGCAATCGTCATGACAAATGAAATCATAAAGTTGTTTTTTAAATACGACTGTTGGGGTGTTAAAAATGTTTTAGAAAATAAGAGCAATAATAAGCTCAGTAGATAGCTCAATTGAAATCCTACACTACTGATTTGATAAGGATCAATGAGTAGTGCCAATAATAATGTGATAGACCATCCATCTAGGCTTGAAATTTTCATTTGAAAATGAAGCGCGGTCAAAGAAATAAAACTGGCCACAACAGCTCTAAAAGCACTTGTACCCCAACCAATCAAACTACCGTAGGCAAAAAGAATCGGGACTAAAATAAAATAGCTCGTTTCTTTCGTTACTCCGAACCGCAACAAGAGATAAGACAAACCAGCGAATAAAAATTGAATATGCAGTCCAGAGATACTCAGTAAATGCAACAAGCCTAAATCTTTAAAATCTTGTAAGAGGTCTGTTTCAAATGCTCCCACATCGCCTAGAAGAAGAGTTTTCATATAATTTCCTATTTTAGGTGTTACCGTTTCATCAATATGCTGTAGGAGATGATGCTTCATAGTCGATAGAGAAAGCTGTTGCCAAAAATTGTCTTGTACTGGATCTTTTTTTAATGATAAGGTGTCAGCTGAAAGTATCCAATGGATTTTTCTGTTAAACAGGTATTCTTGATAATCAAATTGGTATTGATTACGATTGCTTTCCGGCTGAGTCAGCACTCCTTCGATCACTATTTTATCGATTGATTCCTGAGACTGCCACCATTCTTTCTCTTCAAGAGTCTCTGCATAATAAAATACTACGACTTTTTCCGACAGCTTCTTTTGTTGGTTGGTTTCTTGGATTGTCCCATAAAATTGAATCTGATTGCCGTCATATTTTATATCAGCTGTTTGAACTCCGACCACAAATTGTTTTGCATCACTTAACAATTGGGTCTGATTGGAATAGTGATGCCAGCATGTCACCAGTCCTATCACAGATCCTATAACTAGTGAAAATAATAAGATCTTTTTATGATTCAAACAAACTAAACGGACTAAAAAATAAAGGACTAGTAAGATAGTCAACCAGTAATAATCACTTAACACCATACAGACGATAAATAGAGAGTAAAGAGCAGGATAAATAAAGTATCCTGTCAATTAAGTTTCATGGATGTGTTCAGATTGATTTACTTTAGACTGTTCTCGTACCAGAAGGTCTAATTTTCCAAAAAAATCTCTCGGTAAACTTACTTTTTCGCATTGAACATGGGCTTGTTCAATCAACTTCATTGCATACTCATTATTGTGATAATCTTCTAAGTAATAGATTTTTTTTATTCCTGCTTGCAAAATCATTTTAGTACATTGCAGACAAGGAAAATGGGTAACATAAATTTCTGCATTCTCTGTTTCCACACCAAATTTAGCACATTGAAGAATGGCATTCATTTCAGCATGAATCGTTCGAACACAATGTCCATCCACTACATAACAGCCTTCATCGATACAGTGACTATCTCCACTTACAGAGCCATTATAGCCGCCCGCAATGATTCTTTTTTCTCGAACGATCGTTGCACCAACCATTAAGCGTGTACAGGTACTTCTTTGAGCCAATAATACACTCTGGGACATAAAATATTGATCCCATGGAATTCTTTCTACCATTCTGTTCCTCCTATTTTTTATTCATTACATGTCTCGTGTATCACGTGACATAAAGATAATTACCTCAAGTATACAAAAGCCCAAAATGAGTTGCAACAAGTCTTTTATGGTTTGCTATTGAGAATCTACCACCACAAAGTCTTTAAGCGCTTCAAAAGTTTTGTCTCCGATTCCAGACACATTTTTCAATTCATCTGTAGATTGAAAAGATCCATTTTCTTCGCGGTACTGAATGATTTTTTCTGCCTTCTTCTCTCCAATGCCATTTAAAGTCTGTAACTGTACTGTATCAGCGGTGTTGAGGTTTATTTTACCTTCTTGTTCAGCGCTCTTGTTTCTGATTAAGCTATTTTCATCACTAATTTCCTTTACTTCTTCTCCGATTTGAGGAACATATACGACCATTTGGTCAGTTAATTTTAATGCCAGATTAATTTGCGATTGGTCTGCAGAGATCAATAATCCTCCAGCAAGTTCAACGGCATCCATCAATCGCATGTCAGAAGTTACTTGGTAAACTCCTGGACTGTGTACTGCTCCTTTTACATCTACATAAAGATTTTGTTCGGTTGTAGCTAACGATTCTGTCTCCCCACTCCCCGCTGATCCACCTTCTTTTGTAATTTCCATCAAGTAATTTTCAGTTGTTTCCCCCAACTCGTTTTCTGATTGCGCTCCCTCTTTAAAGTTGATAAATAATAGCAATGAGACGACTAAAAAAATTAGTCCAACTACACCACTAGTTATTCCAATCAACAAAGGAATATTCGTCATTTTTTCCTTTAACTTTTGCAACATAGTCTGACACCTGCCTATCTTTTTTTGCTCCTATTATGATTTTGTTCTATTTCCTTACTATACGAAAAAATCCTCTTTTTCATTGAAAGTTTTAAAAAAATAAATAAAAAAAAGAGAAAGACACTTCAGTCTTTTCTCTCTCTTCGTATACTATTTGCAAAATTTTTGGTTTAATTTAATTGATTCAAATAATCTATTGCATCTTGTATATTTTTGACTGGCACAATAGTCATATCAGTGTCTATTTCTTCTGCAGCAGCTACTGCTTCTTCATAATTACTTTTCAGATCAGGATAATTTTCTAGAATCACTGGATCAATTACATCATCTGGTGCAAAGAAAATTGTCGCTCCTTCATCATTTGCTGCAACAACTTTTTTCTCGATCCCACCGATTCTTCCAACTGTTCCATCTGCTGCTATAGTCCCAGTTCCTGCGATTTCATGCCCATCTCGCAGATCTTGATCAACAAGTTGAGTGTAGATTTGTAAAGCGAACATAAAACCAGCGGAAGGACCACCAATTCCATCTGCATCTATTTCCACTGGAATATCAGTAGTAATGGAAGTGTTGTCCACTAAGCTAATACCTAACCCAGGGTATTTAGTCTCTTCCATTTCCATTAATGGAGCAGAAACCGTATTTTCTTCTCCATTCCGTTGGTAAGTTACTTCAATCGTTTGGTTGACTTCCTTATTTTGAACGTATTCAATAAACTCTTGTGAGCTTTTAAAGGCGTTCCCGTCTAAATCAATAATAATATCGCCGACTTGAAGCATCCCTTCAAAATTAGAATTTTCTAAAACAGACATCACATAAACTCCATTGTACGAAAATTCATACGGTTCATTTGCTGCTTCAAAAGCAGCTTGAACAGCACTGTTGATAGAACCGGTCATATAAAATTGCTGAAGATTATTGTATTCTTCAGATGTCGTAGTCGTTCCAAACAATTCTTCTTCAGTATAGCCATCATGAAAAGGTAAAAATTTTGTTAAGTAAGTTAACGGTGTAGCTCGACGAACAGCTACAGTTGTCAGCATATAACTTCCAGGTTCTTGATCAGTTTCATTATCAACTTGCACCAGTTCGTTTAAATGAACTGCTGATCCCGGCGATTCAACATAGTACGGCAGCGGCATAAATAAGAGCCAAAAAATAGCTATTATGATTAAGACTAAACTGAAACTTTTAATTATTTTTTTATTCATTACAACACATCCTGTGCCAGTTATTTACCAAAACTACTCTATTTCATATTTTTTCTTCATAGCTTTATTAACGTTAGCCGGAACCAACCCTGATATGTCGCCTCCAAACATCGCTACTTCTTTGATCAGACTAGAGCTGACAAAACGGTACGTTTCGTCAGCTGTTAAAAATACGGTTTCTACTCGGTTGTTTTGGGTTTTATTCATCGCTGCAATATCTGCTTCGTACTCAAAATCCTTTACACTTCGTAAGCCTCTGAGAAGAATAGTTGCGTTCAATTCATCTGCTAGATCAACCGTTAATCCACCAGAATGCTTGACTACTTCAACATTAGTCAAAAAAGCGACATTCTCTTGAATCAGCTGTACTTTTTCGTCAGCTGTAAACAACGTTTTTTTCGATGTATTGGTCGCCACTGCTATGACAACACGATCAAATAATTTAGCAGCTCGTTTGACTATATCGATATGTCCGTTTGAAATAGGATCAAAACTTCCTGGATATAAAGCAACTTTAGACATCTTTTCCCTCCTCTTTTGTACTCAGTTCATAAATCACAATATTGGTTATCCCATATTGTGCCGTTTTATACACTTTTGCATTTTGGATTTGTTCTGGTAAATCCACTTTTTTGTCTACTTCACACACAATTAATGCGTCCGAAGAAAGTAAATCCAATTTAAGTAATTGTGTTATTTGTGATGGAATTTGTTGTTCCGCATAAGGAGGATCTAAAAAAACTAAATCAAAACACATTTTTTTGCCTTTAAGTGTAGATAAAATTCTGGAGGCATCACTGCGTATCACCGTAAATTTTTCTGCATCTTTAGTGACGGCAATATTTTCTTGAATCGTTTTGATCGCAATTGGAGCTTTATCAATCAATACCGCTCCATCCATTCCTCTGGAAACAGCTTCGATAGATAATCCCCCAGACCCAGCAAACAAGTCCAGACACTGTCCACCGTCAAAATAAGGGCCAATCATATTAAATAAAGATTCTTTTATTTTGTCTGTTGTTGGTCTAGTGCTATTTCCAGGTACTGCTTTTAATCTTCTTCCACCGTACTCTCCTGAAATTACTCTCATACGCAACTTTTTCCTCTCAATTATATTTGGTAAATGCAAAACAAGGAATACTGTAAAAAATGTATTCCTTTATTTTACACATTAGTGGATCATTTGTCCTACTCCACTAAATACTTCTTCAGTTGTTTTTTCTTCAGTTATTTGACTGATTTCTTCCAAGACATGAGCAAAATCCATATCAACATTCGTACGGTAAGAACGTTCTACTTTACGTACGAAGTGGAAACTATTTAGTTTCTTTTCAGTTGCATCGATTTCAGAACGGTTCACGTATAATACGACATATTTCATGCGTTTGGAGACGTAGTGTATCAATCCTTGTCTCTTCAAAGTTTTCATGTGTTTTAAGCTGTATACCCAAACGATAATTCCTTGTCTTTCATTTACCTCTAATTCCATATTGTACCTCCAATCCGTGAAACGATCTTTTAGTTGAAACGTATATTGCTCTTTTCTTCATTATACAATTTCTATTATTTTACTACAATCCAATCTCAAAACCATTATCTAGTATCAACAATAATTCATCACCTCTGAATGAAATGCCTATACGTTTCATAGATTTATCCATCAGTATTTCACGATATTCTACCAACGTGAACCACTGCAACACATAAACTGAAGGTTTGGTTAGAACGGGCTGGTACAACAACCTAACATTATCTAATTGAATACTCTCTTCATTTAAATAAGCTTGAATGGTTTCTTGATCTAATGTATTCTCTTCTATTAAAGGTTCACTTTCCGATTCCGTAGCTGAATCTGCTGCTTCTTTACCTTCTTCAATTATTTCTATAGATGCGTCATCATTAATCACTAAAGCATCGTTGTTAGACTCTTGTTGTGAGGCTGGTTCTAATGAAGACTCTTCTTCCTGCGTAGTTTCGTGAAACTTATACAGTTCATTCCCCACAGCAGATAAGACCAGGCTATATTCTAGTGCTTCTAACCCCATTTTTCTCCTCATAATATTAATGTATTGAAGAATTTGTTCCGACTTAACTTTTTCTTGAATGGCTTGATTCATTTGAACAACAGGTTCTTCTGTTAGTGAAGAGAATGAACTCACTTCATACATACCTGAGTGAATTAGGCTTTCATTACTCATATAATGGATTCCAATAATAGTATTCGTTTGTTTATCCATAGTCAAAACGGCGTATGTTTGATTATCAAATGCCACTAAAGGTTGGTTGTTCAACTCATTTTCATTTAAATTAATTTGAACCAATTGATTTTCATAATGAACTTCAAAGGTTGGATCGAAAGAAGCTACTTGATACATATCAGCACGTTCCATTCCCATCTCAAATGGAGGAATTTCAATAGAAGAGCCTAAAACTAAGATTTCGGAAACAACATAATTAGTAACCATAAGCTGAAGATAATCCACACTCTCGCTTCCATATATCCATATTTCACTATCATCTGTTATAAATTTAATTTCGGATGGATCTCCGTAATCAACCATAAAATCATCTACAGCCATTCCAACATAATTAGAAAAACCAGCAGATGACACAAAAGACTGTTCTAGATCCGCCGTCTCTAACATAGAAGTTATCTCTGGATTTTCACTAGAAGATTCTTCAGGAACTACAATAGATTCTGTTTGATCGAAATGAAAAATAAGAGGAAAAAGATAAGATCCCAATAGAAAAACAACAAATAACAACAACGTTTTTCTAACTGTTTTCATTTCTATTCCCCCCGTCTTGACTATTTATTTAGCAACTATTTCAATCAACAAGTCCCCAGAATCAATCACATCGCCAACTTCAACGTAAATTTGATCAATAACTCCCTCAGTGGTTGCTTTAATCGTTGTCTCCATTTTCATAGCTTCTGTAGTGATCAAAGATTGTCCTTTTACCACACGATCTCCTTTTTTCACAGAAATATCTAAAACAGAACCAGACATTGTTGCACCAACATGTTGTTTATTAGTAGGTTCAGCTTTTCTACGTAAAGCTTTCGTACTGGTAATGCTCAAATCTTTGACTTCTATTTCTCTACCTTGTCCATTTAATTCAAAGTAAAGCACTCGCATACCTTCTGAATTAGGTTCACCGATTTGATTTAACGTTATAATCAATGTTTTTCCTTTTTCGATTTGCACTTCGATCGTTTCACCTTTACGCATTCCATGGAAGAACGTCATAGTATCCAGTAACGTAACATCGCCATAGCGATTGTAAGATTGAGTATAATCCAAGAACACTTGAGGGTACATCAAGTAACTCAATATTTCTTCCATTGTCGGCTCTCTGTCAATGGTCTCTTGTAATTCTTGTTTGACCGTATCAAAATCAACACTTTCTGCCAAAGTTCCTGGTCTTTGAGTAAATGGTTTCTTGCCTTTTAGGATAATGCGTTGTAATTCTTCAGGGAAACCACCAGTTGGTTGACCTAAATTCCCCATAAACAAGTTGATGACTGAATCTGGGAAATCGATATCCATCCCTTTTTCAAATACATCTTCACGAGAAAGTTTGTTTTGAACCATGAATAAAGCCATGTCACCTACAACTTTAGAAGATGGTGTCACTTTGACGATATCTCCAAACATGTGGTTCACAACAGTATACATTTTCTTGATGTCATCCCATTGAGCCTCCAAGCCAACGGCCATTGCTTGCTGCTGCAAGTTAGTGTATTGACCACCTGGCATTTCATGTTGGTAAACTTCTGTTTGAGGTCCAGTAACTTTGATTTCAAAATCTTTATAATATCTGCGAACATCTTGCCAGTAATGATCAATCTGCTCAACATTATCAATTGCAATCTGCGGACGTCTTTCGCTTGATTCAGTTGCATAATATAAACTGCTCATACTTGGCTGGCTAGTTCTGCTGCTCATAGCACTTGTGGCCACATCTATAACATCTACACCAGCACGAATCGCTTCTGCATAAGTGAAAATACCGTTCCCGCTAGTATCATGCGTATGCAAATGAATCGGTAAGTCGACCGTTTCTTTCAATTCACTAATCAATTGATAAGCTGCTTGCGGTTTTAAAATACCCGACATATCTTTGATCCCGATGATATGAGAACCTAGTTTTTCCAATTCTTTTGCCATTTCTTTGTAGTAGTTCAATGTATATTTAGTTTGTGCAGGGTCTAATAAATTACCAGTATAACAAATTGTTCCTTCAGCTATTTTCCCGTTATCTCTTACGGCCTGAATACTTTTCTCCATTTGCGGAATCCAGTTCAAGCTATCAAAAATACGGAACACATCAATACCATCTAGAGCTGCTTGTTTAATAAAAGCCTCGATCACATTGTCTGGATAGTTTTGGTAGCCAACTGCATTCGAGCCTCTAAATAACATTTGGAACAACACATTCGGCATTTCTTTACGTAGTTTTTTCAATCTGTCCCAAGGATCTTCATTTAAGAAACGGTAAGCCACATCAAATGTAGCACCTCCCCACATCTCAGTAGAAAAGAGTTGCGGCAAAGCTTTTTGAGTCTCGGCAGCTATGCTTAAGAAATCTTGTGTACGCACTCGAGTTGCCAACAAGCTTTGATGAGCATCTCTAAAAGTGGTGTCTGTTAATTGAACAGCTTGTTGTTCTTTCAACCATGAGCTAACTGCTTCTGCACCATTTGTATCCAAGATTTGTTTTGCACTAATAATAGGCTCTGCAGGTAAAATCAACTGTTTAGGTTTACGCGGTTCTTCAAAAAATGGTTTTTGTCCATGGCTGATCCCCGGAAATCCATTGACACTGATATTGCCAATGTATTCCATTGTTTTGTTACCGCGGTCGCGTACTTTTGAAAATTGATACAACTCTGGAGTCGAATCAATAAATGTTGTTTTAGCATCTCCTGAAAGGAATTCTTTATGAGCAATAACATTTTGCATAAACGGAATGTTTGTTTTCACTCCGCGAATGCGGAACTCTTTTAGAGCTCTCATCATTTTTTGAGCTGCCAGTTCAAATGTACTCGCTTGAACGCAAGCTTTTACTAATAGAGAATCAAAGAACGGTGTAACCACAGTTCCTTGAAAACCATTTCCAGCATCTAAACGTATCCCAAAACCACCCGGCGAACGATAAGTATTGATTTTACCGGTATCCGGCAGAAAATTGTTTAATGGATCTTCTGTAGTGATCCGACATTGAATCGCAGCTCCGATTAATGGGATATCAGCTTGTTGCGGGATATGGATATCTTGATGCAAATCTAATCCTTGAGCAATCATGATTTGTGCTTGAACAATGTCAATCCCTGTGATCATTTCTGAAATGGTGTGTTCGACTTGGACACGTGGATTTACTTCAATAAAGTAAAAACGATTGTTTTCAAGTAGAAACTCAACTGTACCTGCATTTTCGTATCCAACGTGTTGCATCAATTGAACAGCTGATTGGCACATTTTTTCTCGTAGCTCTTCTGAAATAGAAACACACGGTGCTACTTCGACAACTTTTTGGTGACGTCTTTGTACGGAACAATCTCTTTCGTATAAATGAACAATATTCCCGTGTTTGTCTCCTAATATTTGCACTTCAATGTGTTTTGGATCTTGTATGTAGCGCTCGACATATACTTCACCACTACCAAAAGCTGCTTTCGCTTCACTTTGAGCACGTTGAAAACTTTCTTCTAATTCTGAATTGTCATGGACTACACGCATCCCACGTCCACCACCACCAAGAGCTGCTTTAATAATAATAGGGTATCCGTGTGTATCTCCAAATTCTTTTACTTCATTTAAGTTATTAACTGGTCCATCTGTACCAGGAATCGTTTGTAATCCTGCTTCTAAAGCTGCTTGTTTAGCTTTGATTTTATCCCCGAATATATCTAGATGATGCAATTGAGGACCAATAAAAATAATCCCTTCTTCTTTGCAACGGCGAGCAAAACCAATGTTTTCAGATAAAAATCCATATCCTGGATGGATAGCTTCCGCACCACTTTCTTTCGCGATACGAATGATATCTTCAATATCTAAATAAGCTTCAATCGGTTTTTTACCCTTTCCAACTAGATAAGCCTCATCCGCTTTGAAACGGTGAACCGACTTTTCATCTTCTTGTGCATAAATTCCTACTGTATCTATTTGCAACTCTGTCAGAGCTCTAAAAATACGAATTGCAATTTCTCCCCGGTTAGCGACTAATACTTTCTTCATGCTATCTCTCCTCGTTTATGTGACTCAAGTTATACAGCAAATGTCTCAAATTGGTTTATTTGCTACAACTAGTGAATATCATTATTTTTTTGAGTTGCTTTGTGTACTTTTTGCCCTCAATTCTCTTCTTTTTGAAGTAGCACTCACATTTAATGCTACTCCCATTGAAGCAGAGAGAATTAAAATACTAGAACCGCCATAACTAATGAACGGGAATGTCACTCCGGTGATTGGCATCAAACCTAAAACACCACCAAGATTGATAGTTGATTGAATAAGCAGCATTGTAGCTATTCCAATACACAATAATGAGCCAAATGAATCTTTAGTTTTAATACCGATTAAATAAATTCGTAAAATCAAAAATCCAAAAAGCAACACAACGGCTAAAACACCTACGAGACCTAATTCTTCGCCTAATATAGACATTATGAAATCCGTATAGGGCTCAGGCAAATATCCAGTTTTTTGAACACTTTCTCCAATACCTACTCCGAATAATCCCCCTCTATTTAATGCATAATAAGAATTCACCAATTGCAGTCCTGTAGATTCGGATACTGCGAAAGGATCCCAAAAAGCTAAAAAACGGTCATATTGGTAATCTTCGATAAAGGGAAGACTTGTACCAAATTTGCGTATCAGTTCTATCACACCAAATATAACGGCACTTCCTACAATTCCTAGCCCGAAACCGAACTTATAAGAGATACCGCTGGTCAAAACCATAACTACTCCAATAGCTAAGATAATGATGGCTCCACCAATATCCGGTTGTAAAATGATCGGGAATACAATTCCTACCACAAAAAGCAGCAAAGGAGCCAAAAAAGCATTTACTGTTTCTCTAAGATCTTGAACAAATCTTTGTTGCCTTCTTGAAAAAATATAAGCAAAATACCAAATAACCACTACTTTAGCAAATTCTGCTGGTTGTATTCTTCCAAGAGGACCTAAATCGAGCCAACCTTTTGCTCCATTGATTTCTTTTCCAACAGCCAAAAGAGACAATAACATTATTACAATAATGCTAATTGCAGAAATAACAAACGCCTTATATTTTAAGATTTCTAACCGAAGCATATAAACAAAAAAACAAAGAAATAGTCCAACACCTGCAAATACAGCTTGTCGTATAAAGTAATATTGTGCATTATCGAAAGATTTTAACGCTATAAAACTGCTAGCACTATACACCATTAAAATCCCTACGCTGGTCAACACCAAGTAAGGTATCAAGATGTAATAGTCGAGATAACTCAATTTTTTCATGAAAGCGGCTAATTCAGCCTTAGCCCCCTTTTTTAAATTATAATCTACTTAAAGTTTATTATTTGTCATTTCCCAGTCATTCAACTTAAGTATAAGACTATGGTGCTTTTTAACTTAACGTTCAATACGATCTTATAAGTATTCATTATACATTACTTACGCCAGTATTTTACTCTTAATTTTCTTTCTTAGCTTTAACCTGTTGACTTCTAAATGACCAATGAGTTTATTATAACAACAAAAAGACCCAGCAACAATAATACAGCTGCTTTAAGGTCAATTTTTTTCTAGAAATAAAATTTAAAATATCCCGGCCATCCATGAAACAGAAAAAGGGCTAAACTTTTACAGTTCAGCCCTTCTCAAAATAAGAAGCCAACTTCTTATTTCATTTTATTTTTCTTAGCAGATTTTTCACGTTCATTTTTATTAAGGATTTGTTTACGTAAACGCACGCTTACAGGAGTTAATTCACAGTACTCGTCATCTGCAATAAATTGTAGCGATTCTTCCAACGTTAATTTACGCGGAGTTTTGATTACGTTTGTTTGATCTTTGTTTGCGGAACGGATATTTGTTTTTTGTTTTTCTTTAGTGATATTTACAGTAATATCATTGTCACGACTATTTTGCCCAACGATCATACCTTCATAAATTTCAGTACCTGGTTCAACAAAAATCGTTCCACGGTCTTCAACACCCATTATTCCGTAAGTCGTTGCTTTTCCAGTTTCAGTAGAAACTAGAGTACCATTACGACGTCCACCAATATTCCCTTTAACTACTGGAAGGTATTGATCAAATGTGTGGTTCATAATACCGTAACCACGAGTCATTGATAAGAACTCAGTTGAATATCCGATCAATCCACGAGCTGGAGTTAAGAAGATAAGTTTTACTTGTCCATTACCATTGTTTACCATATCGATCATTTCACCCTTACGTTGGCTTAATGATTCAATAATAGAACCCATGTATTCTTCAGGAGTGTCAATTTGAACACGTTCAAATGGCTCACATTTAACACCATCAAAGTCTTTAACAATAACTTCAGGACGTGAAACTTGCAACTCATATCCTTCACGACGCATGTTCTCGACTAAGATAGACAAATGCAATTCTCCACGACCTGAAACGATCCATGCATCTGGAGATTCTGTATTGTCAACACGCAAAGAAACATCTGTATGCAATTCTGACATTAAACGATCTTCAATTTTACGTGAAGTTACCCATTTTCCTTCGCGTCCAGCAAAAGGAGAATTGTTTACTAAAAATGTCATTTGCAATGTTGGTTCGTCAATGTGCAAGATCGGTAATGGATCAACGTGGTCAACAGGCGTTACTGTTTCCCCAACGAAAATGTCTTCCATACCAGAAACTGCGATCAATTCTCCAGCTTTTGCTTCTTGAATTTCAACACGGTCCAATCCGAAGAAACCTAATAATTTTGTTACACGGAAGTTTTTAGTCGTTCCATCTAATTTACTCAAAGTAACTTGGTCCCCAACTTTGATCGTTCCACGGAATACACGTCCGATACCAATTCTTCCAACATAATCATTGTAGTCCAATAATGAAACTTGGAATTGCAATGGTTCTTCGCTGTTATCGATCGGAGCTGGGATTTCTTTTAAGATCGTGTCAAAAACAGGGTTCATGGAAGCTTCTTGAGTATCTAATTCTTCTGTTAAACTACTTGTTCCATTCAATGCAGAAGCGTAAACAACTGGGAATTCCAATTGGTCGTCATCTGCTCCTAATTCAATAAATAATTCCAAAACTTCGTCTACAACTTCAGCAGGACGAGCAGATGGCTTATCAATTTTGTTGATCACTACAACTGGAGTCAATTTTTGTTCTAAAGCTTTTTTCAATACGAAACGAGTTTGAGGCATTGTTCCTTCGTATGAGTCAACTACTAACAGAACTCCATCAACCATTTTCATAATACGTTCTACTTCTCCACCAAAGTCCGCATGTCCTGGTGTGTCCATGATGTTAATGTGATGGTCTTTGTATTTAACAGCTGTATTTTTTGCAAGGATAGTAATACCACGTTCTTGTTCGATTGCATTTGAATCCATAGCACGTTCTGCTAGTTCATTATGCGCGTCAAGAGTATCTGACTGTTTTAACAACTCATCTACTAAGGTTGTTTTACCGTGGTCAACATGGGCAATAATTGCGATGTTTCTAAGATTTTCTCTTCTTTTCATTATTCTATATTCCTCCAAGATCTCTTTTTAAATCATGTGATACTTTTGTTCAAATTCAATTGAGCAAAATTAAAAAGCCAAACTGTTTCTAATGACTGATATCATTCTTATATTGTCTTATTTCTCACCGTTCTCGTTTATGAAAACGCTATGAAAACGTGCAATGTTCAACTTTCAACTTTCATAGTGTAACACTTTAACGGTACTTTGAAAAGAAAAACTTTCTTTTTTTTAAGGAACTAGCCCAAAACAAAACTTTTCGTGAATGTTTCTCCATAAAATCAAAAGTAAATTTAATTATACCTTTTGTGTAAGCATCTCGACAATCGTTTCATGTGCTGTTGGAGTAGCGACAATAACTGGATTTTTTTGCAATAAATCTACTTTCCTACCATTATGTTGGGTATAAACCAACCCTAACTCTTCTGCAATAAGTTTTCCAGCTGCTATATCCCAAGGAGCTAATGAAGCGGCTATATAGGCAACGATTCTTCCTGTACTAGCATATACTGTTTCAAGACCAGCTGACCCAACCATTCTAACTCCGTTACTTTTGCGCCCTATTTTCCGGACTGCATCATTATCTCCAGATAACAAAGGACTACTAATAGCTACTAAGCCATTTTCAAGTGCTATATCTTGGGCCTTTTCTATCGGTTGCCCATTACAACTAACACCTTTGTCTTTAATTGCAGTATACAATTCGCCTTTCATAACATCATAAATATAGCTCATCTGTCCTATACCATCTTCATATACAGCTACCATGATAGCAAAGTCATTTTGTTGTTTCACAAAATTAAGTGTCCCATCAATAGGATCAATAATCCACACGATTCCAGATAAATCCTGAATATCTTTATTGTTACTTTCTTCTGCAAAGATGCGTTCTCCAGGAAAATACTGCTGAATATTTTCAGTCAATTGCTTTTCTGTCTTTTTATCCATCTCCGTGACTAAGTCATTACGATTGGTTTTTTGTTCAACTTGAATAGTTTCTTTAAAAGAGTCTTTGATTTTTTCTCCTGCTTCTAAAATCCATTCTGTTATGAGTTGATTTCTTTTTTCTACTTGATTCAACTTATTACATCCTCTCATCTGATTTAGAATAGAACAGTTTGCTTTTACTTCTATTTCAATGCGCAAGCCTATAAGCGTATGATTTTTTTATTGCTCGCTTTAGCAGTTTTTACTACTTGATACAAAGAATAGCCAGAAGCATCTTCAAATTTATTGCCCCATCTTTTTTCTTCACCTTTAGAAGGAACTACTTTTTTAAATAAAGCATACTGCGTTAAAAACTTTTCTCGTTCAACACCTTTTTCATATGCTAACTCTACTAATCTCCATAATTGAACCACGTCCACTAATTCATCTTTCTGCCAATCTAAATCTAGTGGATACTCATAATTTTTTTCCATAATACTATCCTCATTTGCTTGTTTTTGTCGTTTTCCTTCTTTTTCATTATAACAAAAATGTAACCATATTGCTTTACTCAGCTTTACTCAGCTTTATTTAGCTTTTTTCCTTATGTGACGTTAAATTGAGAAGATCAACATCGTCAACAAAAAAAGACTAGCACACAAAAAGAAGAAGCTGAGACAATGTCCCAGCTTCTTCTTGGATAGATTCAAGTAAAAGTTTTAACCCAGTATTATCAAACAATATCTTAAGTCACAACGTTTTACATGTGGATTGGCATACCTAATGCTGCTTCAGCTGCATCCATTACAGCTTCACCTAAAGATGGGTGAGCATGAATTGTAAGAGAAATATCCTCTGCGTTCATACCACTTTCAACAGCTAAACCTAATTCAGCAATCAAGTCACTTGCGCTAACACCAGCAACTTGAGCACCAACAATAACGTTGTCGTCTTTAGTTACTACTAAACGAACAAATCCTTCTGTTGCGTTTAGAGAAAGAGCACGACCGTTACCTGCTAATGGGAATTTAACTGATTTAACATCTAAGCCTTTTTCTTTTGCTTCTTTTTCGTTAAGACCAACGATTGCGATTTCAGGATCTGTAAACGCAACAGCAGGCATTGCACGATAATCAACAGCAACTTTTTTACCAGAAATAGCTTCAGCAGCTACTTTAGCTTCATAACTTGCTTTATGAGCTAATGCAGCTCCAGGAACGATATCTCCGATAGCATAGATATGGTCAACGTTAGTGCGTCCTTGTGCATCAACTTCAACCAAGCCACGGTCAGTCATATTGATCCCAACAGCTTCTAAACCTAAGTCATCTGTATTTGGACGACGGCCTACAGTTACCATTACATAGTCAGCATCAATAGATTCTTCTTTTCCATTAGCTTCGTATTTAACAGTTACTCCATTGTCTGTTTGAACAGCTTCTTTAGCCATTGCTTTAGTAACAATTTTAACGCCTTTATCTTTGAAGTTCTTTTCAACTAATTTAACAACATCTTTTTCAAAACCGCCTAAGATTGAAGCAGCTCCTTCAAGAATCGTTACTTCAGCACCTAAGTTGGCGTAAGCACCAGCTAATTCACTACCGATATAGCCTCCACCTACAACAACTAATTTTTTAGGAACTTCTTTTAAGTTAAGTCCGCCAGTTGAGTCAATAATGCGTCCACCGAATTTAAATCCTTTGATTTCGATTGGACGACTACCAGTTGCAATAATCGCATTTTTGAAAACATACGTTTGTGCACTAGTTTCAGTCATCACACGCATTTGGTGATCATTGTTGAAATAAGCTTCTCCACGTAAAATTTCAACTTTATTCTTTTTAAGCAACATTTCGATACCGCTTGTTAATTTGTTAACAACTTTAGTATCTTTCCATTCTTGAGTCTTAGTAAAGTCAAGAGTTACATTTTCTGTAGAAACACCAAAAACTGATGAGTCTAGAGCTTCTTGGTAACGGTGTCCAGCACTGATCAATGCTTTTGAAGGAATACATCCAACGTTTAAACAAACTCCGCCGATGTACTCTCTCTCAACGATCGCTACTTTTTGTCCTAGTTGTGCAGCGCGGATAGCCGCAACATATCCACCTGGGCCTGAACCTACGACAACTGTATCTAATTCTAGAGCGAAATCTCCTACTACCATTTAGTATTCACCTTAACCTTCCATTAATAACAATTCTGGGTCTGCCAATAATCTCTTGATATTATTCATAGCTTTTTGAGCAGTAGCTCCATCGACAATACGGTGGTCAAAGCTTAATGAAAGTTTCATCATACGACCAACAGCAATTTCACCATCAGCATTAACAACTGGTTGTTGAGCAATTGTTCCAACACCTAAAATGGCTACTTCTGGGTAGTTGATTACTGGAGTGAACCAGCCGCCACCTACTGAACCAATGTTACTGATTGAGATTGAACCATTTCTCATATCTGCTGCAGCTAATTTACCTTCGTGAGCTTGAGCTGCTTTAGCATTGATTTCATCTGCAATGGTAAACATACCTTTTGCATCAGCGTTTTTAACGTTTGGTACATACAACCCATTGTCAGTATCTGTTGCAATACCGATATTGATGTAGTTTTTGTACACAATTTCTTGTGTTGCGTCATCAATAGAAGCATTCATTACTGGATAAGCTTTAACGGTTGCTGATAATGCTTTAACAACATATGGTAAGAAAGTAAGTTTAGTACCTTTTTCAGCAGCAACTGTTTTGAATTTTTTACGGTGATCCCATAATTTAGAAACTTCAACTTCGTCATGTAAAGTAACATGAGGAGCAGTTTGTTTGCTGTTTACCATAGCTTTAGCAATAGCTTTTCTCATACCAGTCATTTTTTCGCGAGTTTCTGATTCTTCCATAGAAGAAGAGAAAGGTTGTGCAGCAGGAGCTGCTTCTTTTTTGCTTTCAGTTTCTTTAGCTGGTGTTGCAGCAGCTTTTTCAGTTTCTTTAGCTGGAGCCGTAGTTTCTCCAGACATAAAGCTTTGTACGTCTTCTTTAGTTGTACGTCCGCCTTTACCTGATGGAGTAACTAATGCGATTTCTACATCATTGTCACGTGCAAATTGACGTACAGATGGCATAGCCAATACACGTTCGTTACGTTCACCAGTTTGTGGAGTTGCTGCAGCTGGTTCTCTTTCAGTTGTTGAAGTAGCAGCCGAAGTAGTTTCTGCTGCTGGAGCAGATGAATCAACATATCCTGGAGCATCGATTTCAACAAGTACGTCACCAACACTAGCAACTGTTCCTTCTGATACTAAAATGCTTTTAACCGTTCCAGATACTGGAGAAGCGATTTCCTCAACAGATTTGTCATTTTGGATTTCAGCAATTGAATCTTCTTCTTCAATTGTGTCTCCTTCAGCGATCAACCATTTTACGATCTCGCCTTCTGCCATTCCTTCACCAACATCTGGCATCAAGAATTTGTAAATTGAAGAACCATTTGAACCAGAAGCTGCTGGGTCTGTAGCTTTTTCTTCATTTGCAGGTGAAGATGGAGTAGATGGTGCTGCATCTTCTTCGTTAACGTCTTCGTGTCCTGGAGCATCGATTTCAATCAATACATCTCCAACAGTTGCAACTGTTCCTTCAGGTACTAAGATTTTTTTGATTGTTCCAGAAACTGGAGTTGCGATTTCTTCAACAGATTTGTCGTTTTGGATTTCAGCAACTGAATCTTCTTCCTCTACTGTATCTCCTTCAGCGACTAACCATTTTACGATTTCGCCTTCTGCCATTCCTTCGCCAACATCTGGCATTTTAAATTTGAAAGCCATGTTTTATTTCTTCCTTTCTCTCTCACTGTAGTTGTTAAATCACTTTTTTTACAACAATAACATGAATGAATGTTCTTCTTGATTATCGAAGTACATTCATTCATATTTTATTAAAAAATTTCTTTTTAATAAAGCAATTACTCTTCTATTATTAGAAGTTTACAGTTTCTTTCACTTGTTCAAAGATATCTTTTGAGTTAACGTTCCAGTCGTCTTCAGCAAGACCGAATGGGAAAATTGTATCGGGAGCTGCAACTAATCCAACAGGAGCTTCAAGAGACAATACAGCGCGTTGTGAGATTTCAGAAATAACGGTTGCCCCCACACCTGCTTGACGTTGTGCTTCTTGAACTACAACTGCACGACCGGTTTTTTCAACTGATGCAACGATAGTTTCGATATCTAATGGAGAAATTGTTCTTAAGTCAATGATCTCTGCAGAGATGCCTTCTTTTTCTAACTCATCTGCTGCTTTTAATGATTCACGAACCATAGCTCCGTAAGTGATGATAGATACATCTTTTCCTTCACGCGCAACTGCAGCTTTTCCTAGAGGAACAGTGTATAACTCTTCAGGAACTTCGTCACGGAATGAACGGTAAAGTCTCATGTGCTCTAAGAAAACAACTGGATCGTTGTCACGAATAGCTGAGATTAATAAACCTTTTGCATCGTAAGGGTTTGATGGAACAACAACTTTCAAACCAGGTGATTGTGTAAACAATCCTTCTAGGTTATCAGCATGAAGTTCTGGAGTGTGAACCCCACCACCAAATGGCATACGGAAAGTAATCGGCATAGTGCGAGTACCACCCATACGGTAACGAGTACGAGCTGCTTGAGCAACGATTGAATCCATTACTTCAAAAATAAAACCAATAAATTGAACTTCAGGTACTGGACGGAATCCTTGAAGAGCTAAACCAATAGCCATTCCACCAATCGCAGATTCAGATAGTGGAGTATCACTTACGCGATCTTCACCATATTTTTCGCTAAGACCAGTAGTAGCACGGAAAACTCCACCGTTTTTACCAACGTCTTCACCAAAAATCATCACTTTGTTGTCTTTTGCCATTTCTTGATCTAACGCTTCAGTGATCGCTTGAATCATTGTTTTTTGTGCCATGATTATTTACTCTCCTTTGCTTCATACTTCGCAATTTGCTCTTCAGTTGCTTGACCAGGTACTTCGTACATGTTTTTCAAGAAACTAGAGATTTTTTGCTTAGGTGCTTTATCTGCTTCTTTAGCAGCGTCTTTGATTTCTTCTTTAGTTTTTTCAATAAACGCTTCTTCTTTTTCTTCTGACCATAGGCCTTTTTCAGTTAAGAAATTACGGAAACGGATCAATGGATCACGTTCTGCCCAGTAATCAATACCTTCTTGATCACGATAAATTGATGGGTCATCTCCAGAAGTTGAGTGAGGACCGAAACGAGAAGTAACAGTTTCAATTAAAACAGGACCATTTCCTGCTAAAGCCCAGTCTCTAGCTTGCTTAGACACAGCGTATACTGCCAATGGATCCATACCATCAACTTGGATACCTGGGATCCCTACTGCAGCAGCTTTTTGAGCTAATGTTGTAGCAGCTGTTTGTTTTTCACGTGGAGTCGAAATAGCATAACCGTTATTTTGAATATAGAACACGATAGGTGCTTTGTAACGACTTGCGTAGTTTAAACCTTCATAGAAGTCCCCTTGCGAAGAACCACCATCACCAGTATAAGTGAATGAGACAGCATTATCGCCATTTAATTTTTGTCCAACAGCACTACCCATTGCTTGGATAATTTGTGCTCCGATAATGATTTGCGGAGGCATTGCGTGTAATGCTTCAGGGTAATTATTTCCTTCAACATGTCCTCTTGACCATAAGAAAGCTTGGCTTACAGGCAATCCGTGTTGAATCAATTGCGGAACATCACGGTAACCTGGGAATAACCAGTCTTCTTTTGTAAATGCATAATGACTTGCAAGTTGAGATGCTTCTTGACCAGCAGTTGGAGCATAGAAACCTAAACGTCCTTGGCGAGCTAAAGCCATTGAGCGATCATGTAAGGTACGTGACCACACCATTTTCTCCATTAATTCTACTAACTGATCATCAGTTAATTCAGGCATAATGTTTTCGTTTACGACATTTCCATCCTTGTCTAAGATTTGTACCATTGGATAAGCAGCATCAATTGCACTTAACAACGCTTCATAATCTACAGGTTGTTTATTGTTAGCCATTTAATACCCATTCCTCTCTTTTAACAGTATAATTTTTAAACTATTAATACAGATTTTCAAAACTGTATTAATTTAATCCGTTTACTCT
Organism: Desemzia sp. RIT 804; assembly: GCF_016892605.1. Taxonomy (GTDB): domain Bacteria; phylum Bacillota; class Bacilli; order Lactobacillales; family Carnobacteriaceae; genus Desemzia. The sequence goes on along the minus strand of NZ_JAFEMV010000001.1, from coordinate 372,719 downwards.
ACAAATCTATCACTCTTCAGGGTATTTTGCAAGCACTTAATATTTCTCTAATCAACTAAACTAGCCTTTTCTTCTAAATCAAAAGAATTTTTCTTTAAAATCACGACTTGTTTCTGTCTATAGCAAAAATCATTCCTCATATACAAGGAATAATGCGCTTCACTTGAGGTTTATTCTTCGAAGAAGGCATTACACTTAGCAACTAGTTCGCTGATTCACAATATCTGTTATATAAATAGTGAACGGCTGTACTATTTGTTGTACTTCTTAAATCCTTTTTCATGACGTATTCCCTAATTATCGTACTTCTTGAGAAGAATAAGTAGTGTGAGTGAAAAACACTTTTCTTTTTTCTCTAATGACAAACACAACAAATAAACTAAATGAAAAGGAAGCTGGTTCAAAAACAACCCAGCTTCCTTATATTTTTTATTCTATACTACTCCCTGACTTAACATAGCAAAAGCTACTTTAGTAAATCCAGCAATATTTGCTCCAGCTGCAAAATCACCTTCAACACCATATTCTTTAGCTGTTTCACTAATTTGTCGGTAGATAGTTTTCATAATCGTCTTTAGTTGACTGTCTACTTCTTCAAATTCCCAACTCAATCGTTGACTATTTTGCGACATTTCAAGAGCGGATACTGCAACCCCACCAGCATTCGCAGCTTTAGCTGGTCCAAATAAAACTCCTGCTTTTTGTAATTTTTTAGTGCTCTCTAAGTCTGTCGGCATATTAGCCCCTTCAGCAAGAGCATACACGCCATTTGCAATGATCGTATCTGCCGCTTCTCCAAAGATTTCATTTTGAGTCGCACATGGCAAAGCGATTTGGTAGTTTATTTTGTGGTTCCATACATTTCCTTCAAAATATTTTGCCTCTGGACGTTGGGCGACGTATTCTGATATACGTCCACGTCTCTTTTCTTTGATGTCTTTGACTAATTCAATGTCGATTCCTGCTTCATCAATAATGTAACCATCAGAATCAGAACAAGCGATGACAGTACCTTCATATTCTTTAACTTTTTCCATAGCGTAAATAGCTACGTTTCCACTACCTGAAACAATCACTTTTTGGTGTTTAAAAGTTTTTCCAGCATCTTTCAGCATAGCTTTAGTAAAATACACTAAACCAAAACCTGTTGCTTCGGTTCTACCGATACTTCCACCGTATAATAGAGGTTTTCCAGTTAAGACACCATTGTGAGAACCGTTTAATTTTTTGTATTGGCCATATAAATAACCGATTTCTCTAGCCCCTACACCAATATCTCCTGCAGGAACATCCATATCTGGACCAATGTATTTTTGCAATTCAGTCATCAGACTTTGACAAAAACGCATCACTTCTCCATCGGACTTGCCTCTTGGATTAAAGTCACTACCACCTTTTCCTCCACCGATAGGTAATCCTGTTAAACTGTTTTTAAAAATCTGTTCAAAACCTAAAAATTTAACGATACTTTGATTAACTGTAGGATGAAATCTCATTCCACCTTTGTATGGTCCGATAGCTGAATTGAATTGGACACGAAAAGCACGATTGACCTCAACTTCTCCTTGATCGTTTACCCAAGGAACTCTAAATTGGATGATTCTTTCTGGTTCTACTAATCGTCCTAGAATATTTTGTTGAACCAATTCAGGATGCAACACCAAGACAGGTTCAATAGAGTCGAAAAACTCACGAACAGCTTGTAAAAACTCGGGCTGATAAGAATCTCTTTCGCTTACTTCTTGGTACACTTCTTCAATATATTTTTTTGCATCTGACATAGTATTTCCCCTATCCGTTAAAAATAAAATTTTGTTGAAAAGATGACTTTTTTATTATCGCACATTTTATCAAAGATAAAAAGAACAAATACTCGTGCAATATCGCTTTGTTCCTGTTAAAATAAAAGAGTTGAAAATAATCTTAAGGGGTACATGAACCCCTATATTTAGTAGGAGTGAAATAGTAATGATTACAATGAAAGACATTATTCGAGAAGGCCATCCTACTCTTCGCCTTGTCGCTAAAGAATTGGAATTCCCATTGTCACAAGAAGTCATCGATATGGGGAATGAAATGATGGAGTTCTTAATAAATAGCCAAGACCCGGAAATAGCAGAAAAGTATGAGTTAAGAGCTGGTGTAGGATTGGCTGCACCTCAAATCAACCAATCTATCCGTATGTTGGCTGTTCATATTCCTGGAATTGAAGAAGACAGTGAAGACTATATTTTAAGTGCTGTTATGGTCAATCCTAAAATCGTCAGCCACTCTGTGCAATCTTCTTGTTTAGCAGAAGGCGAAGGTTGTTTGTCTGTTGATCGCGATGTACCCGGATATGTTCCTCGTCACAGCAGAATAACTGTAACATATTATGACTTAGACGGAGAAAAACAAAAAATTCGTCTGAAAAATTATGCTGCTATGGTTGTACAGCATGAAATCGATCATTTAAACGGCGTAATGTTTTATGACCGCATTAATGAAGAAAATCCGTTTGATTTAGAAGAAGGAATGAACGTGATTTCTTAATTCCTATACAATAAAAAAAACTGCACAAAAAAGGAGACGTTTTTTCGTCTCCTTTTTTGTGCAAACAACTATATAAAATAAGTGTTTTTGATTTGGTTTACAACATTTTGAATTTCTAGGAATGGGAAAGTGAGCTGTGCAAATAGATCTATCTGCACAATTTGATAAATTAAAATAGCAGAAGCAACAAAAAAAATAGCTAACTCACTTCCTCCGCCAGTTGTGTAATACACTTGCTTTAGACCAAATTGAATATTCTTATTATAAATAGGCTGCAGCCAGGCTATACCGTGCTTTGAAAAAGAATCTTCCACTAAATGAGCAAAAAAACCCATTAAAAACCAAGTCGCCCAATCAATCGGTAAATCAAATGTCATCAATAAAAACCGAACGACTGCTGTAAAAAAAACTGCTCCAATCAAAGAATGCACAATGCCTCTATGGCCAAATAACTTCCTCATGCTGTCACTGACTATCGGTAGCCTTTTTCCGATAAAAGAACCAGGATGATCAATATCAGGAAATAACGCGCCCACTCCTAATACTACTAAGTTCCCTATCGTTAAAGAATCAGAAGAAACCAACATAGGTAAAGCAGCCGCATAAGTAACGGCTAAATGTGTTTTGTATTGCATTTTTTCCCCTTTCAAAAATAAACACCATAACCATGAATAAGTAAAATCCTAATTCTTACCATTCATTGAGGATGCCTAAAAAATCTTCTCTTGCTGTTAGACCTCTCAATTGAGATTGTCTCTCAACACAAATAAGGCTTCGCTCGAACAAACATTTTCTCTTTCGCCCAAGGGAACACACGTTCAATTGTATCATAATTATTATTGAATTACTTTAATTTTTAAAATGAATGAGTAACTTAGATATAGCAGTATCTTAATAAGTACATCAATTGTTATTAATTATTAGCATTTAGTCATGAAAATAAAAAAAGAGTCGTTAAAACGTCATTGAGATGTTTTAACGACTTGTCCTGAAATAAATGATGGAGATAAGGGGGCTCGAACCCCTGACCTCTACGCTGCCAGCGTAGCGCTCTCCCAACTGAGCTATACCCCCGCAAGAAACAACACCTGAATTATACCATTGGCATTGTTTTTGTAAAACTATTTTTGTTAATAAACTTTCTTATTTATTCAGTCTTGAATCATAGCATACAATTTTCGCGTGGTATTCGCATTTCGAATAGTCACCTGTTGATAAGGTTTTGTCCCCACGATCTTCGAAAATCTAGTCCTACTATTTTTTTCTAAAGCAGAGCTCCAAAAAATGATATTTCCTATATAAGCTACTTTTTCAAATTCAACACTAATCTCTCCAATTTCAGACAATACTTCTTCTGCCTTTGCTGGATGAATAACAAAAAGAGTATTGTGTCTCATATCTGGATCTGTTCCCCACCATGACGGAGCTTTTTGGACAGCTTCTATTAATTCATCAGCTGTAACAATAGATACTAAAACAGGAAAACCAAAAGCAATTTCAATCCTTTGTTGGCAATAGTCTTGAAGCGATTGTTCGGCATTCTCCCAATCCGTTTTAAATAAAATATTTCCACTATTGATATACGTCTCAACTTCTGTAAAGCCCATATCTAGAAAGCAAGCTTTCAGATCTTTCATCGGCACTTTATTTTTCCCGCCAACATTGATCCCTCGAAGTAAAGCAATCGTCTTCATCTATTTTGCCTCCTTTTTATTAAAATCCAGCAGGGAAACAATCTCTAGAAGCTATATCAAGTCCATTTCTTTTAACGCAAGAGCAATTCCATGATTATTGTTATCCGCCGTTACTTTTTCTGCGCGTAACTTGATGGTTTCTAACGCATTCCCCATTGCCACACCAGTACCAACTTCTGAGATCATTTCTAAATCATTCAATCCATCTCCAAAAGCAATGATGTCTTCTCTTTCAAAACCTTGATCAGCTGATAGTTTAAGAATAGTTTTGGCTTTAGAACCTCCACGAGGCAATATATCTACTCCCGCATCATGCCAGCGGACAAATTTAAATTTAGGGAATGATCCATTTTCATAAATAGCTTTGTCTTCTTCGCGGTAAAATAGCAATGCTTGTACAAGTTTGTTATTTTTATAAAAATCGTTATCGTATTCAGGTACTCCAAATCCAACAGCCTCCATAGCGGTTTTGATGTTTGCATCGACAAATTCATCACGCCTTCTAAGCATAAACGGTGTTTCATACACCATTTGATGTTGATTTCTGTCTGCCACTGTCAGCAGTCTTTCGAAGTCAGCAGCATCCAAAGGATCTTCATATACTTGTTCATCATGGAAAAAACCAGCAGCACCATTACATACAATATAGTTTTTTAATTCCAATTCATCGATCACGATTTTAGCCATAGCATAGTTTCTTCCTGTTGCGATCGCAATTTCATGTCCATTAGATTGCAATGCTTGTAAAGCTTCTTTAGTAGTATCCAGAATTTTCTTTTCATCGGTCAATAATGTGCCATCGATATCAAAAAAGACGATTTTTTTTCTCATTTATGTATTTACCCGCTTTCTTAAATTCTCTCTTCTTCACTATTCTATCGAATTACGATATAAAAAGAAAGGTGATTTTGAAAACCTTTTTATTTCTAACTAGATGATACCAAACTCTTCTTTTCTTGTTTACAAAGGTTATCTTTTTTCAAAAAAATTTGCTGATCTACTAAGCCTTCCATTCTATACTTAATTTGCAAACTGTGTTAAACTACTTATAGCCGTTGTGGTTTACCACAACAACCAGTTCGGGAGAAAAAATGTACATTAGGAGATAAATCGATCGTTTTTATCAAAAATCGTTTATTTTTTGTACCCAAATTTAATTTGTTATACTAAAGATTCACTTAACTAGCTTTTTACTTTTAAAAGAATGAAAGATCAAAGGAGAGAATATAATATGATATTTAAAGTAACTTATCAAGAAAACAAAATGAGTAATCCAAAAAGAGAAGAAACAAAATCTCTTTACCTTGAAGCTGAATCAGACGTAGAAGCACGTGCGACGGTTGAAAAAAACACCCCCTACAATATTGAATTTGTACAACCATTAAATCCTGCGCATTTAGAATACGAACAAAAAAATCCTGACTTCGCTTTAACGGAGTTTAGCTAATGAAACCAAATATCAAAAACAATGAAGCTGCCGTATTTGCCATTGGGGGATTAGGCGAAATCGGGAAAAATACTTACGGTGTTCAATTCCAAGATGAAATCATCTTGATTGACGCAGGTATCAAGTTTCCTGAGGATGATTTACTCGGTATTGATTATGTCATTCCTGACTATAGCTATATCGTACAAAACATCAGTAAGATAAAAGGCTTATTCATTACTCATGGTCACGAAGATCATATTGGCGGGATCCCGTTTTTACTGCAACAAGTAAATATCCCTATTTATGCGGGACCTTTAGCGTATGCCTTGATTCAAAACAAATTAAATGAGCGTGGATTATTGCGTGATGCAGAACTTCATAAAATTGATGAACATGACGTGATTAAATTCCGTAAAACAAGTGTTAGTTTTTACCGAACTACTCACAGTATTCCTGAAGCATATGGAATTATCGTAAAAACTCCACCAGGTAATATCGTTCACACAGGTGACTATAAATTCGATTTTACCCCTGTTGGTGAACCTGCAGATTTACACCGTATGGCAAAAATCGGAGATGAAGGAGTACTGGCTCTCCTTTCTGATAGTACTAATGCAGAAATACCAAACTTCACAAAATCAGAACAAGTGGTTGGTGACTCTATTACAAGTATTATGCAAAAAGTCGAAGGACGTATCATCTTCGCAACTTTTGCTTCAAATATCTCTAGACTGCAACAAGTAGCTGATGCTGCTATCAAAACAGACCGAAAAATTGCTGTTTTCGGTAGAAGTATGGAAGCTTCTGCAGTAACTGGACGTGAATTAGGTTACATCACTGCTCCTGAAGAAATATTTGTAGATCAACGAGAAATCAATCGTTATCCCGCAAACGAAACGATTATTTTATGTACAGGTTCTCAAGGTGAACCGATGGCTGCTCTTAGTCGAATTGCGAACGGTACTCACCGTCAAATTCAAATTCAGCCTGGAGATACAGTTATCTTCTCCAGCTCACCAATTCCTGGAAATACCGCAAGTGTAAACCGTTTGATCAACTTGCTATCAGAAGCAGGAGCAAATGTAATCCATGGTAGATTAAATAATGTTCACACTTCTGGTCACGGTAGTCAACAAGAGCAGAAATTAATGCTGCGTTTAATGAAGCCGAAATACTTCATTCCTATTCATGGAGAATACAGAATGCAAAAAATTCATGCTGGACTAGCTGAACAAACTGGCGTGCCAAAAGAAAATTGCTTTATTCTTGAAAATGGAGACGTTGTCGCATTAACGGAAGATTCCGCACGCAGAGCCGGCCACTTTGAAGCTGGTGACGTTTATGTCGATGGTAAAGGAATTGGAGATATTGGGAACGTGGTCTTACGTGACCGTAAATTATTATCTGAAGAAGGTTTGTTAGTAGTAGTTGTTACAATTGACTTTAAAACTCATGAAGTGTTAGCTGGGCCTGACATTCTTTCTCGTGGATTTATCTACATGCGTGAATCCGGAAAATTGATTCATGATGCACAAAATGTAGTGTCACGTAGCCTAACTAAAGAAATGAAAAAAGAAACAATAACAGAACATTCTGTAAAAAATGAAATCATCCAAAGCTTAAAACCGTTCTTATATGAACGCACAGAAAGAAGCCCTATGATTTTACCGGTCATTATGCCGATTTAAAGCATACAAAAAAGGAATTGAGTTAACAGCTCAATTCCTTTTTTGTATGCTTTTCTTTGGTTTGCTACGCGCTCTGTTCATGGAAATGGTAAATTGGTTCATCTCTTTTTGAATCATAATCTACTTCTAGATCATATCCGTTAAAAAACCAATCATCTCCCTCATTTACATAGTAGACGATTCCATCTACCTCAGTAGAAGCCATTACATTTGAGCCTGGTTTATCCACTGCCATCCCTACCGAAAAACCTTCGTGTACTTCTGTCTTACCATAAACTTTTCCAGAAAAATGGATACCTGACCCTTCTGACAAGCCTAGCTCTTCTTGAAACCATTGTTGTGCTGCTTTTGTAATATCTATTTTCATAATTAGTTACACAGGAAACCCCGTGATCCCCCTCTCAGTAATTTGCTTACCTTCAGTGTATCACAGAAAATAAAACTTTACACACCTGAGACAAATAAAGACTTATTACTTTTGGCTCTTTTATTCAATCAACTGATTTTTAAAGGCATAAATCGTAGCTTGCGTACGATCATCTACTTCAAGTTTGGATAAGATATTCGACACATGAGTTTTAACTGTTTTCAACGTGATAAAAAGCTCATCTGCTATATCTTGATTCGATTTACCTTGAGCAATCAACAACAAAATCTCATTTTCACGGCTAGTTAAATCATCATGCAATTTATGCTCTTGCTTCTTAGAGAAACGCTCCATCATTTTTCCAGTTACTTCAGGTTCTAAAACGGATTCTCCTTTGTATGTATTGCGAATGGCGACGGCTATATCATTTGCAGTTGAAGTTTTTAGGATATAACTAGACGCTCCTGCTTCTAAAGCTGGATATACTTTTTCATCATCAATGAAACTTGTTAAAATAATGATTTTAGCTTCAGGCCAATCTTTTAAAATATTTTGCGTAGATTCGATCCCGTTCATCTCGTCCATAACCAGATCCATTAAAATAATATCTGGTTTTAACGATAATGCTTTCTCATAGCCTATTTTCCCGTTTTCTGCTTCCCCTACGACTTCAATATCTGATTGGATCATCAAGTAAGATGACAATCCAAGCCGTACCATTTCGTGGTCATCTACCAATAACACTTTAATCATGATTCATTTCACTCTCCTTAATAACCGGTATTTTTATTTCAATACTCGTTCCTTTTCCTGCAAAGCTGATAATTTTACATGTACCGCCCATACCAGCTACGCGTTCACGGATGTTTTGCAGGCCATAGCTTCCCACAGTCTTTTTCTGTGGATCGAACCCTACTCCATCATCTATCACTCTTAAAGATATTGTATTGTCTACATTATTCAAATACACTTCCAATTCATGGGCTTTTGCATGACGCAGTGTATTCGACAATAGTTCCTGAACAATACGAAATAAATGGTCTTCAATCCCCTTGGGTAAGGATACATCGGCTACTGACCAAGATAATTGAATTTGAATTTTTGTACTCAATTCTTTTAATAACTGCTCGATCCCCTGTTTCAGACTCTTGCCTTCTAGGTTCACTGGTCTCAAATGAAGCAATAAAGCTCTCATTTCAGATTGGGCCTCATTAATGATTCTTTCAATCATATCCATTTGTTTACGTGTGGTCTCATCAGAAGTCGCTAATTGCTGATTTAAGGCAGATAGTAGCATCATTGCTGCAAATAACTGCTGACTAACTGAATCGTGCAATTCTCGCGCTAAACGATGGCGTTCTTGCTCCAATATTTCTTCTTTGGTCTGGCCATCTACAAATTTAGGTTGATTGCTGCTTTTTTGTACTTCTCGAGACAGTTCCAATAATTTTTCTCGGATCACATCGATATCCTTTTCAAGTGTCTCGATCGCTGATAATGAATAAAAATCATTGTCTAAAGACAGCTGAAATATATCGGCTTCATAATTTCCATTAGCCAATTCTTCTAATAAATTAAATAATCGTTTGTTTTGTTTACGAATCGAAATGTACCCATATAAAGCGATAATCGTTGCGATAATTCCTGCTAATACAAACAAATATAAGAAAATAGGAATGTAAAAAAATTGTCTTGTTACTAACTCAACATACCAAGTATCTGGATAAACTGAATAACTAAATGAAGCTGTTACAAAAAATAATACCAAAAATGCTAAGCCAAATGCCAAAAAGAACAATTTCCCCGTTGCCTTTTTATTCATATGGCAATCACCTCTAAATCTCCCACACCTACAGAAGTGATGACTTTTAATTTACGATTATGCTGATCATAATCTTTACTGTACACTTTCACTGATTCATTCATTAAAGAGAGCTCTTCTGCTTCAAATAACACTTTTCCTTTGATGGCACTGTGCTCGATCATGACACCTACACCCTTAGGAACCAAAATACGTGTCTTCCCAAATCCTTTGCGAATAACAATATAGCTTTCGGTCTTTGGAAGAAAGGTGTTTCCTAGATCCACAATAGTGTCTCCCATTAAAATGGATAAGTTGATATCATCCCATTCAAAAATCGATTGCCCGATTTTATGATGACCGATCCAATCCTGTTTTTTACGTTTTCCACTTTTAGGTGTTTGTTCAGCTGTTTCCACTACAATGATATCTTTTTCATTCCAAGGTGCTTTTTTAAACAACTTCCCATTAAAATTGCTCACGAAAGCGCCATTGTCTTTGATACTGATAAATAAAAATGTAAACAAGACAATGACCCAAAAAGCACTAGTGGATAACACTGCAAATGAAAGGAGAAAAACACCTACTAAATAAGAGGGGAACTTATTTACCTTTTTAGATTGGCTGGTTGTAACCAGTATGACTACCCCACTAATAGCTAATAAAGCAACAAATAGATTAGTGGTTAGCTGATAGAAAAACCAAATGATCAATAAGGCTTCTATGGTCAAGAAAAATTTCCAATGGCTTCTCATTTGCTGTATCTCCTTCTTACTAACTTATTCTTTAGAACGTTCAAATTCTCTTTATACAGTATACCGTTTTCTATAAAAAACATACAGTGTTCTAAAGCAGGATTTTCTTCTACGACTTAAGTCTGATAAGTAAATTTCTTCAAACTAAAAAAGCTGCCCTTCTTAATAAAGGGCAACTTTTTTTAAGTCTCATAAAAAATTAAGCAACTTCTACGTTCGTAATTTTAATTGTCATATCTCCACCTGGGGTTTGAATCACAACTTCTTCGCCAATTTTTTTACCAATCAATGATTTTGCAATCGGTGAATCATTTGAAATTTTCCCATTAAATGGATCAGCTTCTGCACTACCAACGATAAAGTATTCTTCTTCATCACCATCTGGTAATTCAATAAATGCTACTCTTTTACCTAACGAAACTTCGTCAGCAGCTGTTTCAGAACTATCGATGATTTCAGCGAAACGCAACATCGTTTCTAATCTTGTAATTCTTCCTTCTACAAAAGCTTGTTCATCTTTAGCTGATTCATACTCAGAATTTTCAGATAAATCTCCAAAACTACGAGCAATTTTAATTCTCTCGATGATTTCTTTTCGCTTTTCTGTTTTTAACAAATCTAGTTCTTCTTCTAATTTTTCTTTACCTTCAATTGTCATGGGGTATACGCGTTCAATCATTATATTTCTCTCCTCTAAGTTAAGCTACACAATTTGGTAGCGTCATCATTGCTTGTATATTTATAATAATGACAAGATACCACGACACAAAGCAATTGTAAATAACAAATAAAATAATTTTGTCTATTTTAAAAAAAACCTTAAAATTTCAGCCTTATTTAAGCTTTCTCTTTCCTTTATTTCCATTCACCAGAAAATAAATATACATAATTGCATTATTAACGGTAATCAATGATACTGTGGATTTTAGTAGTCATCAAATCTACCGCCACTTGATTGCGTCCGCCTTCTGGGATAATAATATCTGCATAACGCTTTGTAGGTTCTACAAATTGATTGTGCATCGGTTTAACAACATTTAAGTATTGTTCGATAACAGAATCCAATGTACGTCCACGTTCTTCTATATCACGTTTGATACGGCGAATGATGCGAATGTCATCATCTGTATCCACATAGACCTTAATATCCATTAATGCGCGTAATTTAGGATCATCTAAAATCAAGATTCCTTCTACGATAATAACTTCTTTCGGTTCTTGGTGAATGATATCTTCGCTACGAGTATGTCTAGAATAATCGTAAACAGGTTTATCGATCGCTTTATATTCAATCAAATCTTGCAAGTGTTGAACTAACAGCTCTGTATCAAATGCAAATGGATGGTCGTAGTTGGTTTTTAAACGTTCTTCAAATGAAAGTTCACTTTGGTCTTTGTAATAAAAATCTTGTTCTAACATCAAGATGGAATGACCAGAAAAGTGATCAAAAATTGCCCGGCTAACACTTGTTTTCCCACTACCTGAACCTCCTGTTACCCCAATAACGATAGGTTTTGTTAATTTATTCATTGCATTTGCCCCTTTTCATTTAAAAAAGCTGGAAAATTCTTCCAGCCTCTATCTTTTTTTCTATTCTCACTAGGAATGCTTCTTAAGTTCATTCACAAAACATGGACACATCATCAAATAATCAATTGTCTACATACTCGCGTTTGTATTCTAAATGTTGTTGATAAGTTTCAGCAAAGTAAACTTTTTGTGTCTCTATATCAGCAAGGAAGTATAAATAATCAGTATCAACTGGATTGATTGTTGCTTTGATACTTTCTTCACTCGGACTATTGAACGGACCAGGTCCTATCCCTGTATTTTGGTACAGGTTATATGGTGAATCTACTGCCAGGTCATCATAAGAGACTCTTTCCTTATGTGTATCCAGAGAATACAAGACTGATATATCTGTTTGTAACGGCATGCCGATTTCGATCCGATTGTAAAAAACATCCGCAATCTGTGTTCTGTCTTCGTAGCTGAGCCCTTCTCTTTCCACTAATGAAGCAATGGTCAATATCTCGTGAACCGTTTGGCCTTGCTCTTCAATCTGAGCGTAATATTGCTGCATGACTTCATTCATTTTAGCAACCATAGCTTGCACAACTTCTTCTATTGTCATCTCTTGGTAAAATTCATAAGTAGCAGGGAATAAATAGCCTTCTAGTACATAGCGGACATCTTCTGCTTCAAAAGCACCAGTCAACAATTCAGGATATTGATTTAGTAAATTCTGCTGGAATTCTTCATTCTCGATCAACGCCATAAACTCTTCAGCACTGTAACTTGTTCTTGCTTCAACGATATCTGCTATCTGAGTAATGGTATAACCTTCCGGCACTGTAATTCTTTCAACAGAGTCTGCAGGGAAATCCGTTCCACCGGCTTGTAAGGAATCAATAACTTCATCAACATTCATTGAAGGCGACATAAGATAATAGCCCGCTTTAAACTCCCCTTCATTATTTAAACGAGTGTATATATTGAATACTGAAGCACTTTTGATGATTCCATTTTCTTCCAGAATACGTGCGATATTAGTGGGAGAAGATCCACTTGGAATTTCCACTTGGATTTCGTCCTCGCTAGCTGGATCAAGCGGTTCAATAGACGATGTATAAAAGTTATAGGCTGTTACACCTAGAACAACTAAAAGAATAACTAAGACAGCAATGATACTCAACACGATTTTTGTCACTACGCTTTTCTCTTTTTTTTCATTTTTGAGTTTTTCGTCTAAATTTTGATCCTTTTTTCCTTTGTTAGTGTCTTTCAACAAATTCCCTCCTAAATCAGTGCTTGAAGCTAGCTAATTTTCTATGATAATCATAAGAGTAACTACATTTCATTTCTAAAGCTGTAGTACTCCACTAATCCATAAATCCCTATTTAGTTGGTCTTATTCATTACTAAGTGACCTTTCATTAAGAAGGTAAACACTTTATCTATTCAACTTTTAGTGGATTCAAAACCATTTGCTATGTAATCTACCGGCTTAACCTTTATTATTATACATGATATCCCTATTAAATAGAACAAAAAAAGCCAACAAAATTGTTAGCTTTTAGCGTGAACTTTAATAAAAGGCTTATGCTTCGTCTTCATCAGCCATAAAAGTATTTAATACTTCTTCAATCATGTCCCATTCTTCTTCTGTTTCGATAGGTCCTAATTGTCCTTGCTTACCATCTTCTTCTTGTACAAATGAAAAAGCAGATAACTCAACTTCTTCTCCTTCAGAAGCACCAGATGGATAAACCAATACATAAGATTTTTCAAAATCATCAGAATCGAAAGTGAATAAAATTTCGTATAATTCTTCGTTTCCTTGTTCGTCAATAATGGTAATGTGTTCATGATCATGGTGGTCATGGTCATGCTCGTGGTCATGCTCGTGGTCGTGGTCGTGTGCCATAAATGAGGCTCCTCTCTTTTTTACAAATTAACTTTATTAGTTTACCCTAAGACAGATAAAAAAGCTAGTTGTGATGACCATCTAAATAATTTTGTAAAATCATCACAGCAGCTACTTTATCTATCACTTTTTTTCTCTTTTTACGTGACGTATTTCCTTCTTCAATCAGCATGCGCTCAGCTTGAACTGTTGTCAATCGTTCGTCTTGATATTCAATTGGAAGATTAAAAGATTCGGTCAGCATTTCTCCATAGGATAATGAAGCTTCAGCTCGGGGACCAATAGAGTTATTCATATTTTTTGGTAAGCCAACAACAATTTTAGATACTTCATATTGTTTGATCAACTCACCAATTCTTTCCAACCCAAACACTTCATTTTCTTCATCAATTTTAACGATTTCAATACCTTGAGCAGTCCATCCAAATGGATCGCTCACTGCAACACCGATTGTCTTAGAACCTACGTCTAGCCCCATTATTCTCATCGATCTTCGTTTACACTCTTATCCATGTAACTTTTCACCAACTCTTCCACGATCTCGTCACGTTCATGACGTTTGATTAAATTTCTTGCTTCATTGTGACGTGGAATGTATGCTGGATCACCGGATAGAAGATAACCAACGATTTGATTGATTGGACTGTATCCTTTTTCCTTCAGTGCTTTATATACAATAGATAATGTTTCTTTAACGTCTTTTTCGCTGTTCTCCGGAACATTGAAGCGGACTGTTTCATCTTTTGTGCCCATCATTTACACCTCTATTTCTGTTAACTACACCTTTTATTTTACAAGAAACTCATGCAAACTACAATGCTATTCAAAAAAATGATATTACAAATTCATTTTACCATATAATCTACTCTATAAACTACTCTTCTATAGTTCTTTTCAATTTAGTTTTTTTATTGTGAGATACCATTTACCCTATTGCGCCCTACTAAACCTCAGCCCCTATATACTAGGTTACCTTATCACAAGATTATTGCAAAGAAAGCCACTTGCACTGGATACATTGTTAATGTACGCACGTTTCCTTAGTTTTCTCTAAAAGCCCGTTTATTTTTTCACGACTAATACATATTCTAGTAAGCATTCAACAAAAAGCAATATAGAGCCACTCAGCATGAATGGTCTCTATATTGCTTTTTGTCATTAAATTCTTAAATTACTCACTTTTTTCTTTTACCCATTCCGTTGCTTTAGCTAGAGCATCTTGTAAGCCGTCTGGTTTTTTCCCTCCAGCTTGAGCCATGTCAGGGCGTCCACCACCGCCTCCGCCGACTAATGGAGCGATCGTTTTAATCAAGTCGCCTGCTTTCAAACCTTTTTTGACAGTTTCATCATCAACAGCAGTCAACAAGTTGACTTTGCCATCTTTCACTAGTCCTAACACAAGAACATTAGAAGAAGCTTTTTGTTTCCATTGATCGGCTAATTGACGCAATTGATTCATATCTTTGACGTCAACTTTTGCTGCAATGATCGTTACTCCGTTGATTTCTTCCACATCATTAAAAATATCAGCCGCTTGATTGTTTGCCAATTTAGCTTGTAAAGACTCGTTTTCTTTTTTCCATTCTTTGACTTCAGTTTGCAATTGTTCTACTTTTTTCACAACATCTTTTGGTTGTTGAGCTTTCGTCAAAGCAGCTACTTCTTCCAGATAAGCTTGATTTTGGTTGATTAAACGATATGCAGCTTCACTGGTTACCGCTTCAATACGACGAACCCCTGCTCCAATACCTGATTCAGAAACAATTTTGAAGATTCCGATGTCACTCGTGTTCATGACATGTACCCCACCACATAACTCGATAGAGTAATTACCAACATTCACAACGCGGACTTCTTGACCATATTTCTCCCCAAAGAGTGCCATAGCACCCATTTCTTTAGCTGTTTCGATGTCAGTTTCAACTGTTTCAACTGGGATAGAAGCCCAGATTTTTTCATTTACGATTTGTTCCATTTGGACTAATTCTTCTTTTGTGATTTGGCCAAAATGCGTAAAATCAAATCGTAAATGCTTCGGAGCCACTAATGATCCAGCTTGATTGGCATGTTCACCTAAAATATCTTTCAAAGCTTGATGCAATAAATGTGTCGCTGTATGGTTACGAGTTATTTTACGACGAGCGTCTTCATCAACACATAATGTATAAGTTTCTCCAGCTACTAATTCTTTTTCAACTTCTACAGTATGCAGCGATTGTCCTGCTGGGGCTTTTTGTACGTCAGTTACTTTACCAACTACTTCATCCGAACCGTTTAAAAGGAGACCTGTATCCGCAACCTGTCCTCCCATTTCTGCATAGAAAGGTGTTTGATCAAAAATCACACGTACTGTCTCTCCAGCTTGAGCTGTATCTGTCAAAGCTGTGTCAGTAGCGACTATTACTAATTTACCGGCACTACTTGTTTGGTTGTACCCTACAAAACGGCTTTCTTCTACAATCTCTGCAAATAAGCCCGTTTGAACGCTCATGGATTTCTCATCACTACGAGCAGCACGAGCACGTTCTCTTTGCTCGTTCATTGCTACTTCAAATCCTTTATGGTCTACAACCAAACCTTCTTCTTCAGCGTATTCTTCCGTTAATTCTACTGGGAAACCGTAAGTATCATACAGACGGAAAATATCCGTACCGGCAATTTCTTTTTCTCCGTTTTCTTTTAGAGACGTCACTAAATCATTTAAAATACTCAAACCATCATTGATTGTTTCGTGGAATCTTTCTTCTTCTGTACGAATCACTTTTGCGATAAAGTCTTGATTTTCTAAAATTTCTGGGTAATGACTTTCCATGATTTCGCCTACTACAGGAACCAATTTGTAAAAGAAAGCTTTATCGATGCCTAATTTCTTGCCATGCATAACAGCTCTGCGCAATAAACGACGCAAGACATAACCGCGTCCTTCATTAGAAGGTAAAGCACCATCTCCAACTGCAAAAGTTACTGCACGGATGTGGTCCGCAATGACTTTAAAAGAAATATCTGTCGCAGGATTTTCTCCGTATTTTTTACCTTGGCTCATTTCTTCTACAGTTTTAATGATCGGCATAAACAAATCCGTCTCAAAATTAGTGGGCGCATCTTGAATGATCGAAACGATACGTTCTAGACCCATTCCCGTATCAATGTTTTTATTTGGAAGTGGTTCATAAGTGTCATCTGGTTTGTGGTTAAATTCAGAGAATACTAAGTTCCAAATTTCTAACCAACGTTCATTTTCACCACCTGGGTAGTTTTCAGGATCATCTTCAGCTAAGTTATTGAAACTTTCACCTCGATCATAGAAAATTTCAGAATCTGGACCACTTGGACCAGCACCAATATCCCAGAAATTGTCTTCGACTTCAACAATATGCTCATCCGTTAAGCCAACTTTTTCTTTCCATAATTGTTTTGTTTCTTTATCTTCAGGATAAACGGTCACGTATAGTTTTTCTGGATCTAATCCCAACCATTTTTCATCGGTTAAGAATTCCCATGCCCAAACGACTGCTTCTTCTTTGAAGTAGTCACCAATTGAAAAATTTCCCAACATTTCAAATAATGTATGGTGACGGGCAGTTTTCCCAACATTTTCAATGTCATTAGTACGGATACTTTTTTGTGAATTCGTGATACGAGGATTATCAGGAATCACAGATCCATCAAAATATTTCTTTAGTGTTGCTACTCCTGAATTGATCCAAAGTAAAGTTGGATCATCAATAGGAACTAATGATGCACTGGGCTCTATTTTATGCCCTTTTGATTCAAAAAATTCTAAAAACAGCGAACGAACTTCTTTGCTTGTCATGTGTTTCATATTCTTCTACTCCTTCTTTCTGCTTGTTCAAATAGGCCTATCTAGATAAAAAGACAATAAAAAAAGCCCAATCTCCCATTGCCAAACAAGGACGACGCATCGCGGTACCACCTTGCTTGCAATGAATGGATTCGACCAGTTCATTACCTCTTATAGTCTCGATAACGGGAGAACCGACAATATTTCTATTGTATTTCAAAAGGGAGCGTCAAATTTTGCTTGATGGTCTTCTTTCAGCCATGAAAGACCTTTCTGCAAATCAAGTTTAAAACTGGCATGTCCTTTTGCTATCGTTATAAAGTATAGATAATTTTTGGTCAAAAGTCAATTGCCTTCCTTTTCAGAATTTTTAAATGAGCGTTTTTGGATCAACTCTAATCCACATCCTGATCACACCGTACTGATTATCCTGAACGTATTTTAAATAATCAAAAAGTTGATTAATAAAATTAAGCTTATTACAATTCCTCATAAAAAAAGAGACTCACTCAATACCTTTCATGTTATTTCAACATTGCGGTATGGTGTGTCTCTTATTTAGTTTTTGTAATAAAGTTATTGAGAATTTTTTTCTAATTTTTCCATAATAGGTTGGGAGATATTCTTTGAGAAGAATGTGATCAGTGTTCCGGCAAAAAAACCGGTGATAAATGTTGCTACTCCAACCGGTCCACCAACTAGTATGGATATAAGCACTACAATAATGTCTTGTCCTATCCTAACAGGGGTATAATTCCATCCTGTTCTATCTGTTATAAGCGGTGCTATTGCATCATAAGGCGAGACACCCAACTCTATATCCATATAAATTGCTACACCAAGAGTAAAAATCAATATAGCCATAATGGTAATGATTATTCGGATAACTAAACTGATTTCCTCAACTGCAAAGTAATTATCAAAAATACTTTTGAAAAAATCGATTTGGTATCCTACTAATACCATGTTAAAGATGCTCCCCCATCCAATCAACGATCGTTTCATAAAAAACACGACTGCTAAGACAATTAAATTCACAACGAGTTGGTAGTTCCCTAAACTAAAATCCAATAAGGATGATGCTCCTCTATTCATTGCGGTAAATGGATCCAAGCCCATATCCATTGATTCGCTGAGAGCAGAACCAAAGCTGATTAAAGTAATTCCAATAATCGATGTTAACGAGCGTAAAAGAAAATCTTTCCAATTTATTGACATGTTTTCTCCTAGTCTATAAATTTTTTAATTTATTAAATACGTTTGGCCCATTCATGATTGTTTTTTGTCAGTAAGTCTTCCGCTTCAATTGGACCAAAAGTATTTGCGCGGTAATTTGGAAAATCAGGTTCTGGTAATTCCTTCCAATCAGCAACAATACTGTCCGTAAGGCGCCATTGTTCCTTGATTTCATCATAAGCCGGGAAATAGGTCTGGTCTCCTTCTAAAGCATCATGAATCATATTTTCATACGGGTCAGCAATGTAATGATCTTTGAATGTTTCTTCATCAGGACCGATAAATGTGGTAACCGGCTCATATTCATTGTTCGGCATCTTTTGATTAAGTACCAGCGACACTCCATGTGCAGGTTCAACCATAAAAGTAATGCGTGTAGCTACATCGGAATCAAGAGCATCGGACGATTTCAACAAAATATCGATTGCTGTATAATCTTCTATCAATGCTTTTCCTGTTCGCAAATAAAAAGGTACACCTTGCCAAAGTGGTGTATCAATAGTTAATTCTATCGCAACATAAGTATCCGTATCACTTTCGCTAGCTACATTCTCTTCGCTGCGGTAACTCTTATATTTTCCTTCGCTATCCGCTTTGTATTGACCACGAACTACTTTTTGTTCAACTTGTTCTTTGGTAAGTGTCGGTAAGTTTTGTAAAAGTAGTAATTTGTTCTCATGAATCATCTCAGTAGTTAACTTGTCAGGTAATTCCATAGCTACAATGGCTAATATTTGTAATAAATGATTTTGGAACATATCAAGTAATGCTCCATTTTCCTCATAGAAACTGCCACGCGTACCTATGGATAAGTTCTCAGGAAGTGAAATTTGAACATTCTCGATAAATTTGTTATTCCAGATTCCTTCAATTAAGGGGTTATAAAATCGTGTAGCTAGAATATTTTGAATAAAATCCATTCCAGGAAAATGATCCATGAAGTAGATCTCTTCTTTATCAAATGTTTTCAAAAGTAGTTGTTGATATTCTTCAGCAGTTGCTAAACTGTTTCCAAATGGCTTTTCAATAATAACGCGGTGGTTTCCTTGTAATTCAGTAATCTGAGCTTTTTTAATATTCATCGTAGTTTCGTCATATAATTCAGGAGCAATGGAGTAGTAATGGATATATTCATCCGGCGTTTCGAACTCTTTTGCTACTAATTCTATTTTTTCACGAAGTTGTTTTAAGTCTTCGAGCTTCGTGTTGTCAGTTACTTGGTAACGACAGTGTTCAAAGAAGCTCTCATCAAACTTCTCAAAATTAGAACCTTTCTCGACAGATTTACGTGCATATTCTTGAAACTCTTTATCTGTCATTTTTGTCCGAGATGCTCCTAATATAGCGAAATTTTCAGAAACTAACCCCCGCTGATACAACTGGTGTAAGGCAGGCAACAACATGCGACTTGCTAAGTCTCCGGTGGCACCAAATAAGACAAGTAAGCCTCCCACTTGCTTTTTAGACATACATTCATCTTCCATTCATGTTAGCGTTTCTAATGGGCACATAGATTCATATTTACAATAACATGCATTTATCAAATGGCTATCTATTCTGCTCAGTTTATGGCAAATAAAATTGAATTTTTTCTGTAAAAGAAGCAGAGTGGCCCAATAAATATTTGACTATTCTTGTACAATAAATTGGCAAGCTTCTTCTGGTGTTCGTTTTCCAATCAAGACTTTATGCTTCTGTAATTTTTTAGCTGATTTCTTTTTTTTATTCTTTGGTTTATAATATGGAAGCATGACACATTAAGAAATATAATTTATTAGTAGGAGTACATATGTCAACCATCAAAGAATTTCATCTTATCGTTAACCCTCATTCTGGTTCAGGAAAAGGGGGGAAAATAGGAAAACAGGTCAAGCAATACTTAGAACAAAAAAATAAGGTTGTTTATGTCCATGAGAGTCAATATGCAGGACATACGACGAAAATTGCAGCTGATCTCGCTCAAAAAATAGCACAACATTCTATTCAAGATAGCCTGATCATTGTTATTGGCGGTGACGGAACGATTCATGAAAGTCTAAATGGTTTGGGTGAACGCTATGCCTCTATTCCTTTAGGATACATACCGTCTGGATCTGGAAATGATTTTGCTCGCGGTGCTGGAATTTCACATCATCCCAAAAAAGCTCTCGAACAGATTTTAGCAGCATCAGAGCCTAAAGAACTAGACGTTTTATCTTTCTTGGACGCTCCCACTCAGCACGTTGGTTTTTCCGTTAACAATATTGGTCTTGGATTAGATGCTTCTATTATCAAGGAAGTCAATCACTCTTCTTCCAAAACGATCTTTAATAAACTCAAATTGCAGTCCTTGATTTATTTGTCAGCCGTTATTTCACATTTTATTCGTCAAAAACCATTTCCTTTAATGGTCGATGTAGACGGGGAAAAAGTATCTTTTGAAAAAGCCTTTTTAGTGACCACAAATAATCATCCTTACTTTGGAAGCGGGATTAAAATTTCTCCTAAAGCAAGTGTAACAGACGGAAAAATGGATTTGATTGTCGTCGAACGCATTTCTGGAGTTAAGTTTTTAAAACTGTTCTTCATTCTCTTTACAACTGGCAAGCATTTAGAGGATAAGGTAGTTCATTATTTTAAAGGTGAACAAATACGTCTCTCCGTTTCTTCTGCTATTGAAGGTCAAACAGATGGAGAAGAACTTGGTTATTATCCATTTGATTTAACTATTCAAACTACAAAAAGACGCTTTTGGTTTATCATTAAATAAAATCCGCAACAGAATCAGGCTCGCTTCTGGTTCTGTTCTTTTTGTGTCTTAATTCTTGAACAAGTATGGTAAAATAAAAAATTAAATTGCACAGAAATAAAAAGAGCAGATTTCACATTTTATGGAGTAGAAAAGGAGTTTATATCTTTGGATACAATACTTATTTTGCTTGTGATGGGAATTGTTTTTCTTGGCTCTTTGATGCGAGCTGTTTTTGGTTTCGGCGATTCAATCGTCAGTATGCCTTTACTGGCTTTACTGCCCATCAGTTTTTCAACTTCCGTTTCTTTGATCGGACTAGTAGGCTTTACAGTGGCGATCTTAACAGTCCTCTCGGGTTGGAAAGATGTAGATCGTCCAGTTTTGTTACACCTTTCACTAGCTACATTGGTGGGTATACCTTTTGGATTGAGCCTCGTCAAATTTGCTCCAAAAATATGGACTACTTCACTGTTAAGTGTTTTTCTCATCCTTTACGGTGTATATTCACTAGCGAGCCCAAATTTTAAACAATCTAAAATTAGCAAACATTTGCAACGATCGATTAAATCAGTGCCTTTCGGTTTTGCTTCTGGTATGCTGGGCAGTGCATATAATATGAATGGCATTCCTATTGTGGTTTATGGGACTATGCGCTAATGGAATCCAAAAGTATTTAGAGGAACCTTGCAAGCTCATTTTTTAGTTTCCAGTTTGATGATTATCATAGGCCATTTTCTAGGTGGTTTCTGGTCAAAAGAGTTATTTGTCTTATACGGCTTCTCTGTTCCGGCTATTGTTTGTGCTATTTGGCTAGGAAACTTTTTATATGATCGGATTCCCAGCCAAAAATTTATTCGCTACGTTTTTATGTTGATCATTTTATTAGGTGTATTCTTATGGATCGATTTTATTTAACATCGTTCAACAAAAAAACTTCCTTTTCAAATAAAATTGAAAAGGAAGTTTTTTCTATTTTTTAGTTTGACCATTCTAAAATCAGCAGTCTTGCTATTTATAAACTATACGGAGATACGCCTTCCATTCCAATCATAGGATCGATTTCATTCAAGTTAGCTAGTGTTAGCCGATAGTCCATGACCGTTTGAACAGCTTTCTTCGCTGTTGTTTCTTCTATTACTGAATAAGCTTCTTTTCTTTCAGTTGGAACAACACGTTCGACTTGAATGCTTGTTTCATTTGTTTTGCTGAGTTTTTTCACTTCTGAAGCCTCAGTTACTTCCTGTTCTTCGGTTGTTTTACCTGTAATACGCTCTTTTAGCGTGGTCAAACGATTCGCTGAAGATTTCATCACACTCTCGTGAAAAGCAGGAATTTCTCCACATAAAATCAATAATTCACTGGCTCTGGTAATAGCTGTATACAATAGATCTCGACGAAGCATGCGGTGGTAATTGCGCACCATCGGCAAGATCACCATTTTAAACTCGCTCCCTTGAGATTTATGAATCGAACAACAATAAGCCAATGTGATTTTGTTCCATTCATTTCGTTTATATGTGACCTCATTAGCATCAAATCGCAGGACTAATTCGTCTACTTTATCTTCATTTTCTTTGGCGTAAGAGATCCCAACAATTTCGCCCATGTCACCATTAAACACATTCATTTCCGGATAATTGACCAATTGCAGGACCTTGTCACCAATACGATAAATTTTATTGTTAAAAGTCACTTCTTTTCGACGGCCAGTGTCATTGGGATTGAAAATTTCTTGCAGCATTTTATTCAACGCATCGATTCCAGCTGGACCACGGTACATGGGTGCCAATACTTGAATATCTTGAGCAGTAAAACCTTTTGATTTTGCTTTGCTTACGACTTGACGAATGACTTCTTCAATTTGAAAAGCAGAACAATTAAAGAACGAACGATCACGTTGCGGTTTTTGAAAATCGCTAGGCAGTTCGCCATTTTTAATATCATGCGCCAAGGTAATAATGGATGAACCGTCACCTTGACGGTAAATTTCATTCAATTCCATACTAGGGATTTTTTGAGTAGCTAGTAAATCATGTAGTACTTGACCAGGACCAACTGAAGGCAACTGATCTTTGTCCCCTACAAATAAAACTTGCATATGATTCGGAACAGCCCGCAACAATTGATTGGCCAACCAAGTATCTACCATAGACATTTCATCTACGATCAACAATCCGCCATCCAGTTCCTTTTCTGACTGTTCTTTATCCGGATTTTCTGTTCCATTCAATCCTAACAAGCGATGGATGGTACTGCTTGGCAATCCAGTAGCTTCATTCATTTTTTTCGCAGCTCTCCCTGTAGGAGCAGCTAACAAAATAGGAAAAGGCTTCTCTTCAGTATAATCATTGACGTCTAACGATAAACCATTCAATTCAGCATACAATGTGACGATTCCATTTAAAACAGTCGTTTTACCAGTTCCCGGCCCACCGGTCAGAATAAACACCGGAGATTGAACAGCTTTTTCAATCGCATCTTTTTGCGAATTGCCGTATTTGATATCAAATGTTTTCTCGACAATCCCGATTTCTTTTTCAATATCTTGGCTGTAACTGATTTTAGATTTATGTTCTAACAAACGCTCGATAGAAGTAGCGATCCCCCATTCGGCAGCATACAACGACTTAATATATAGTTTCCCTTCATCTTCGATCAGCTTGTTCTCTTCTATCAAATGAACGACTTCATCCGCTACGCTTTCTGGTTCGATCAAGAAAGAACGGCTGGATTCCAAGACTTCTATTGTTTTGGTGAGCAGATTTTCGGCATTCGTATACGTATCTCCATTAGACATGCATAATTCATTCAACGCAAACATGATCGCTGCCTTGATCCGCATTGGCGAGTCAGCTTTAAATCCTAACTGTTCGGCGATCGCATCTGCTTTTTTAAACCCTACATGCTCAATCTCTTCTAGTAAACGATACGGATTTTCCTGAATCACTTCCAGTGTTTGTTCTTGATAAGTCTGGTAGATACTGTATGCCAACTGGCTCCCAAAGCCATATTGGTTCAGCCCAATAATGATTTTTTCCATCCCATTATTTTGTTGAATCACTTCTACAATCGTATCGCGTTTCTTTTGATTTAGTTGAGAAATCTGCTGCAAGACATCGGGATCTGCATTGATTCGGTCGATCGCTTCTTCTCCAAGTGCATCTACAATGGCTTCAGCCGTCTTTTCGCCAATACCCGGAAATTTGTCACTGGATAAATACGCAATGACTCCTTCAGCCGAAGTGGGCTTCTCTTGATGATACCGACTAGAAGTAAATTGCACGCCAAATCTAGGATGGTCCACTAGTTTCCCATAAAAACGGTACACTTCTTCTTCTTGGATTTGACCAAAATTTCCTGTAATCACAATTTCTTGTTCTTTGTAGTCACTATTGGTTTCGGTAACTTGAATCAACAGAACTTTATAAAAATTGGAAGGGTTTTGAAAAAAGATCGCTTTGACTCCCCCAACGATATATGGTTCTGTTGTAGCATCAAATAACTCTTCTTGGACACTCAAATTCTCTCCACCCTTTTCTACGTGTTTCTTATTTCCTTACTATTCTTCTTCGATTTCTTTTAATTGCTTCACATACGTCAAAAATCTTTCTGAATCAAGCTGTTTGGCTTTTTGGAGACACTGCTTCACTTCTTCAGGATCATGCCGCAGCGCTCTTTTCGCTAATCCTTTTTTGAACCAAGCTTCTGCGTTCTCTTGGTCCAAAACGATCACTTTATTAAAATAGCTTTCTGCATCCACAAATGACTTAGTCTGTAACAACCCATTTCCGATCATCAGTAAAATCGTTGTGTCTATTGGATGGTTTATTTCTGCTTCCAACAAGTAGGCTAACGCTAATTTCGGTTGTTGTAAAGCCATATAACACTGACCGATCATAGCTGCTGCCTCTCCTCTAAAGAGACTATCTTGGTGCTGGAATACGTTTAAGTAGTGAATCAGTGCTTCTTTGTATTGGCCTTGTTGATAATGCCAGTTTCCATATGCATACAAAAATGACTCTTCTTCAGTAAACTTCTCTACAGCCGTCTCTAACACGACTTTAGCATCAGAAAACTTTTGAGCTGAAATCAGTACATTGATTAGATTGTAATATGCTTCTGCTTGTTCCGGTTTTTCATCAATAGCTTTGAATAAAGTTGCTACTGCTTCGTTAGCCCGACCTTTATTCCATAACAATAAGGCTTCTTGATTCAAATCCATACTTTCAGCCTCCTTAAAACACTCCATTCTATTTTACACTAAAAGTAGCTTTTGGACTACCGTTTGGAAGAGAACTTGTAATTATAGAAAGGACATTAGCAATGTCATGTCAATTTTGCGCTATGTTCAAAAAAAACTGCAGAGTAAAATAAATCTTTTACTCTGCAGTCTTTAATCACTTGATATTCATATTGTCTTTTTACTTAATTGAATTTCAGCAACAGAATTAACCAGTCACTTTTTCACCAATAACTTCTTTTTCATTGCTGACTTCCAATTCAAGCTCTTTTTTTTCAGCTAATTTAAAGAATGGTCTATAAATCAAGAATGAAAAGACTACTAAAAGCCCTTGGAATATTGCAGCGTTTATATCTCCGTTAGTAGCCAAGTATGCACCAATAATTGGTGGAGTAGTCCATGGAACTTGAAAAACAATTGGGGCTAAAATCCCAAGATTCGTTAACACATATGCGACCGCGCCAAACAATACTGGGGTTAAAATAAACGGAATCATCAATAATGGATTCATCACAATTGGGAATCCAAAGATAACTGGTTCATTAATGGCGAAAATAGCTGAAGGCAAGGATAATTTACCAAGTGATTTATACCTTTTGGATTTTGAAAAAAGCATATTGATCACTAATCCCATTGTTGCCCCAGTTCCGCCTAAACACATATAAATGATCCAAAATCCATCTACAACGATATGCGGTAAGGCATCTCCGGCTTGAAAAGCCTGTGTATTAGCAGCTAAATTAGCTAAGAAGATCGGTGTTGCTATACCTGACAAGGCATTATCCCCATGAATACCTACTGTCCATAATAAACAAGCTAAGAGAGCATAGATTGTGATACCCGCCAGACTATCCAAACCTACAACAAGTGGAGAAAATAAAGTTTGGATTACTTGATTCAAATCAATATTCATAATCACTCTAACGACCCACACAATTACGATAATCGCTAAAGCGGGAATCAAACTAGTAAATGAGCTAGAGACAGCTGGGGGAACTCCGTCAGGCATTTTAATCGTGATCCCTCTTTTTACAAAGAAACTATGGATCTCAACTGTCAAAAGCCCAATTACGATTCCAGTAAACATGCCTGTGGCCCCTAGATTATCTATTTCAATAGAAAATTCCGCATTCACTGTCGCTAATAAAAAGGCAATGGTCGTAATCATAGCATTCGATATCGGTTCTACGTCAAATTCTTTCGCTAAGTAAAATCCGATTCCCATAGTCGAAATCAATCCCAGTATACCAAATGTCACATTTACTGTAGCATTCAAATATCCTGAATAAGGAGCAATAAAATCCATCCAAGCTTGAATTGGTAAATTGCCAATAATTAAAAAGATACTACCAATGATTGTAAAAGGAATAGTTAATGAAAGCCCATTTCTTATAGCCATCAATCTTTTGTTCGCACTGATTTTCATCAATGGAGGAGCAATTTTATTCTCAAATAAATCCATCATATCGTATCATCCCTTTTCTTTTTAATGTAATAGGTTATCATCAATGAATGCATAGCTGTTCGAATGCTCTTTCACAATAGTCACCGGCCATTTATTATCCGCTTGGTCGCTTTTCATCAATTGTTCAACAGCTTGTTTTTTGGTTTCGCCATTGGCTAAAAGTATCAAATACTTTGAAGCAAACAATTGATTGATCCCTAAAGTGATCCCTTTGTCTATTACATAAGATCCGTTGAAGTATTTTTTCCCTACTTCTTTAGTATTTCCTTGAAGATCGACAACATGAGCGGCTTGTTCGAAGCTTACACCTGGTTCATTGAATCCAAGATGTCCGTTTACTCCAACTCCCAATAGCGACAATGTCAGACCGTCATTTTTTTTGATATATTCATCTGCACGCTGACACTCCTCTGCTAGATTCTCAGATTTAGCGTTAAATATATGGCAGTTCTTTTGTGGGATTTCTGCCGGTTTGAACAAGTAACGATTCAAATACTGAATACAACTTCCTTCATCTTCTTCTCCTAATCCGACCCATTCATCTAATTCAACGTAATGATACTTGTGCAAATCGATATTCCCATTTTTGTGGGCTTGTACCAATTCTTTCAATGTTCCAACTGGAGTATCTCCTCCAGCGAAACAAAATAGTCCACCTTCATGCTCTTGCATCACTTTAATAATTAGTGAAGCTGCCTCTTTACTCATACTTGCATAATCTTTTACTGCTGTTAATTCCATCCAACTAACTCCTTCATCGTTATTTTATAGTTTTAAAAAAAACTGAGGTAAGTAATCTTTATGAGCCTCCAACAAATCATCCAACATGCTTTTCGCATCTGTATCACTGGTGGTCAACGGATTGACCGTCAATGCCAATAATGCTGTATCGTAATCTCCTGTAACGGCTGCTTCAATAGCCAATCTTTCAAATGTTTTTATTTGTTGAACCAGACCTTTTACTGGTATTGGAAGTTCACCTGTTGTGATTGGAAGGGGTCCTTGCTTTGTGATCACGCAATTCACTTCGACAACTGATTGTGCATCAATATCAGCGACGGCCCCATTATTGACTGTATTGACGGTTTGGATATCTCTTTTATCGTTGTAAATAGAGGTGATGAGTTTACAAGCTGCTTCACTGTAGTAAGCTCCGCCACGCTGTTCCAGCTGTTTTGGTTTGGTCTTCAGATTAGGGTCCTTGTACATTTCAAGCAATTCCTCTTCTACTCTCATAACCACTTCAGCTCTGGTTCCTTCTTTGGCTAAAGATTCTTTTTGATGTGCCAACATTTTAGAGGTTTGGTAATAGTATCTCAAATAACCGATAGGGATCATATTCAGTTTTTTGATAAATTGTGTTTCCCATCCATCTTCATCAATATTTTTTAACGCTAGTTTATCTTCATGATCCGTCATCAAACCAAGCACATGTTTCGTTACTTCTTTGCCATCTAGAAAAATCCTTTTTGCAAATACCATATGATTCAGTCCTGCAAATTCTACATAAATTCTGTCATGAGAGACTTCTAAAATCTCTGCTATTCCTTTTTCGATTCCTATAGGACCGTTACATAACCCAACTACTTTTTTGATGTTACTGTATCTTGCAACAGCTTCTGTAACCATTCCAGCGGGATTGGTAAAATTGATCAGCCAAGCATCTGGACAAAGTCTTTCCATATCTGAACAGATATCTAAAATAACGGGAATGGTACGCAATCCTTTGAATAATCCTCCAGCTCCGTTAGTTTCTTGTCCAATATTGTTGTATCTTAATGGAATCATTTCATCTTTAGCCCGTGCTTGAAGTAGTCCAACTCTAAATTGCGTTGTTACAAAGTCTGCATCTTTTAAAGCTTCTTCACGATCAAGAGTAGTAAAAATATTAATGGGAACTCCTGAGGCCTCAACCATTCGTTTGGCAAATGCAGCAACGATTTCCAGTTTCTCTTTCCCTTCTTGTACATCTACCAACCAAATCTCTTTGACTGGTAATTCATCGTATCTTTTTATGAATCCTTCAATTAATTCCGGTGTATAAGTTGAACCTCCACCGATAGTAACGATTTTCAATCCGTTTTCCATATAAAAGACCCTTTCTAAAATGTATTCGCTTTCTTTTCACATTCATATTATAATATAAATAATCCTATAAAAAACAAACTTCAATCCTTTAGGAACGAATCACTCAACAAAAAACGTGTTCCTTAAAAAAACACTATGTTTTATTTAGAAAAGGAGAATGCAGATGCTGTTTTTAGATTACATACCAGATCTTAACCCATTGGAATTGGCTATTTATCAGTACATCAGAGATAACTTATCCAAAGTCTGCTTTATGCGGATACGTGATTTAGCGAATGAAACACATACCAGTACGACTACAATTCTAAGGTTTTGTAAAAAATTTGACTGTGAAGGATATTCAGAATTTCGTATCAAGTTGAACCTGTATAAAGACCAACAAAAACAAACCTCCATCAATCTGATAGATGAAACAGCACTGATCAATTTTTTGACACGCGCTACAGAGTCGGGATTGACTGAAAAAATAAATGAAGCCGTTTCTATTCTAAAAGACAAAGAATTAGTCCTTTTTCTAGGCGTAGGATCCTCTAATATTATTGCTGAATATGGTTCTTTGTATTTCTCCTCTATCTTTAGAATGGCTTTAAGAATCGAAGATCCGACTAATTATCCGATCAATTTCATGTCTCAAGAATTAGCTAAACGGACTTGTATAGTGGTACTCTCTGTTTCAGGAGAGACAAAAGAAATCATTGATTATCTAACTCATATCAACATGTGCGACAGTATGATCATTTCCATCACGAACAGCTCCAATTCTACAATCGCTAAATTATCTCATGTAAATATTGCTTATTA
Organism: Desemzia sp. RIT 804; assembly: GCF_016892605.1. Lineage (GTDB taxonomy): Bacteria > Bacillota > Bacilli > Lactobacillales > Carnobacteriaceae > Desemzia. The sequence continues at coordinate 342,663 of NZ_JAFEMV010000001.1, read as the reverse complement.
CATCAATCAAGAATCTTCACATGGGGCAGATATAACCTCACAACTCCCTGCTCTGTATATCTTAGAAAGAATTGCAAAAGAAATGAAAGCAACCTAAACTCCTTGGTTCCTTACTCACTACTAAACAAACTAAAAAACAGTATTTAATAAATAATGAATCATTTATGTTCGATTCAAAACTTATAAAAACAAGCGACTACTCATCATTTCATGAGTTTATCGCTTGTTTTTATAAGTTTTGATCTTTTCTCACTACATTTTTACGATAATTCTTGTATTGTATTTCGCCAATATGTATATGATAATAAACAAATAAATTATCCTTTAAAAGGAGCATTCCCAGATGAAAAAAAAATTGTTGATAGGATTTAGTCTCTTTATACTGGTTGCCTTATTCTTTATGACAGCAGCTATTGAACATCCGACGGAACCTGTCAAATGGGAAAGAGACCCTATTACACCTACTGAAGCTATTTCAAAGAACGATGCTATTTGGGTCATTACCGATCTCCACTACTTGTCTCCCTCTTTATTTGATCATGGAGAAAGTTTTAATTTTATCAAAGAAACATCTGCCGGAAAAGATTTAGATTACCCCGCACAACGCATGGAAGCTCTTATTTGGCAAATTGAAAAAGAACGGCCAAAGCTATTACTCGTCAGCGGAGATCTCACTTTGAATGGAGAAAAACAAAGCGCTGTAGAACTGGCAGATTACTTCCAGCAAATCGAAGAACGTGGTACACAAGTATATGTCATTCCTGGAAACCATGATATTTCAAATGGCTGGGCAAGAAAATTTGTTGGAGACGAACAAGAAAAAACAAAACAGATCCTCCCGGAAGATTTTCAAACTATCTTCAGTGATATGGGGTATAAAGAAGCTTATACTCTAGATGAACACTCTTTAAGTTACGCCGTCAAACCGTACACTAATTTGACTCTATTGATGCTGGATACCAATGTATACACACAAACAGAAGGAAAAGGCGCACCTCCTTCAAATGGTCGTTTGAAAAAAGAAACACTAGCTTGGATAGAGTCAGTATTCGAAGACGCCAAAAAGACCGGTGCAATAGTTCTACCAGTATTACACCATAATTTGTTGGAACACAACGACTTTATGACCAATGGATTTACTTTGGATAATGAGAAAGAGGTAAAAGCTTTATTCCTAAAATACACTATTCCAGTCGTATTCACTGGGCATACTCATGTGCAGGATATTGCCAATGAACAGAACCGCTTATATGACATCACTACTGCTGCTTTTTCTGTTATGACACCAAGTTTTGGCAAAGTAATTTTTGACGGCAATCAATTCCATTATGAAAAACAAGTTGTAAATGTGGAATCTTGGGCATTAGAAACGAATCAAACCGATAACAACTTATTGACTTATACAGATTATGCCACAAATCTATTCGTAGAAGACGGCATCAATATGGGTTTGCGACAATTGATCGAAGAACAATGGTATGATGACAGCTATGCCGAGGAAGTTGGAGCTTTTGTCGGCGAAAGCAACCGCCTCTTCTTTAGCGGCGAAGCTTCACAAATCAGTACTGAAGATCTTGATCAAATGAAAGAAGAACCGGGGTACCAAACTATCAAAAAACATTCTAAAGGCTTTCTGCTTCGGTACATGGATAATATCTTAAAGACTGACGGTCATTCGAACTTGAACTTGAGTTTTCCGCTATCTCAGTCTAGTCAGTAACGATATTGTAGTTTAGAAACAGCTTTTACTATTTTTTGAAACTGAATGAAGCAGCAGAAATGATACTAGAAAAAGTTAACCTATCAAAAAAGGCAGCTAGGGACCTCGATTGAGGTCTCTAGCTGCCTTTTTAACTATCTTATAGGTCTTCTCCATTCGATTCAATGACTTTTTTATACCAGTCAAAGGAATCTTTCTTACTCCGTTCCATAGTTCCGTTACCTTCATTGTCACGATCTACATAAATCATACCGTAACGTTTCTTCATTTCTCCAGTAGTAAATGATACGATATCGATGATGCCCCAAGGTGTATAACCCATTAATTCAACACCGTCGTGATTCATAGCAATGCCCATTTGTTTAATGTGTTCACGTAAATAAGAAATACGTGCTTCGTCATGGATACTGCCATCTTCTTCGACAGTATCGATAGCACCGAATCCGTTTTCTACAATAAATAGCGGAATTTGATAACGATCCCAGAAACGATTTAACGTGTAACGCAAACCTACAGGATCAATCGTCCAGCCCCAGTCACTAGCTTTTAGATAAGGATTGTCTACTTGATAAGGAATCTTACCATGAACATTAGCTGCTTCATCATCACCATTTTCGGCTTTATGATCAACCACATTAGACATATAGTAACTGAACCCTAGGTAATCAACTTTGCCTTGCGCTAATATTTCTTCGTCTCCATCTTGAATCGGAATATCCAAGCTTTCACGCTCGAATTCTTTCAGCGTATAGTTTGGATAATACCCGCGAACTTGTATATCCGGGAAGAAATAACGCAAATGCATAGACTCTTCAGCTAACATAGCGTCTTCTGGATGAGCTGTTAATGGATAGATCGGTACATGAGATACCATTGCACCAATTTGGAAATCAGGATTGATTTCGTGCCCTTTTTTCACCGATAGTGCACTTGCTAGTAAAACGTGATGAGCTGCAGTATACATCACTTCTTTGGCATTTTCACCTTCTTCGACTCGAACTCCCACATTCGTCCATAAGAAGATCGGGTTTGTGTAATCCATCATATTGTTGATTTCATTGAACGTCATCCAGTATTTAACTTTATCTTTGTAACGGTCGAAAACTACTTCCGCAAATTTGACAAAGAAATCGACTACTTTACGATTTCTAAATCCGCCATATGTTTGAGCTAAGTGCAAGGGCATTTCAAAGTGAGTTAACGTGATTACCGGTTCAATACCATTCTTCAATAATTCATCGAATAAATCATCATAGAATTGAAGTCCAGCTTCATTCGGTTCAGCCTCATCACCTTTTGGAAAAATACGTGTCCAGTTGATAGATGTACGTAAACTGTTCAAACCCATTTCAGCAAATAACGCCACATCTTCTTTATAACGATTGTAAAAATCAATCGCTTCATGGTTCGGATAAAATTTCCCCTCTTCAACAGTTTTAGTGATTTCACGTGGTTTACCAGCTGCTCCAGCCGTCATCACATCAGCCACACTTGGACCTTTGCCATCTTGATCCCAGCCACCTTCGAATTGGTGGGCTGCTAATGCTCCGCCCCATAAGAAATCTTTTGGAAATTTAGACATTTTTATTGCCTCCTATTTTTTCGATTGTTAATATAGAACCTGTTACTTTTTTTGATACTAATCGTAGACGAGGTCGAACAGTGTGTAGAATGGGGGATATTTTCGTCTTTTCCTATTTTTCATAAAATTATGTGGGTATAAACACATCATAAATTATACCCATATAATTTGTCAATGCCCCGATAATTCGAAATATGTTATAATTTTTTGAAAAGGAGCAAAGTGATGAATAAATACCATGATGTCGCCAATAAAATTAATCTGTTTATTCAAGAAAATAATTTAACACGAGGAAGCAAACTGCCTACTCTCACTGAGTTAGCAAATACATACGAAGTCAGTAAAAATACGATTATTAAAGCATTGGAAGTTTTAGAGACGAATGGTGTTATCTATCAAGTTAGAGGCAGCGGTACGTATGTACGTGGGCGCCATCGCAAAGGCTTTGTTAATTTAACGGATGTTCAAGGGTTCCATAGTATTTTTAGAGAATTCAATTTATCTTCTAAAGTCATTGAATTAAAAGAAATCGAAGCTCCTTCAAATGTCGCAGAAATACTAGAATTCACCGATCAAGAAAAAGTTTATTACATTAAACGCGTCCGCTACATTGAATCACGTCCATTTTGTGTGGAAGAATCCTATTACCTTAAAACAATCGTGCCTTATTTGAATGAAGAAATCGCCAGCCAATCTATTTTTAACTATTTAACGGAAGATTTAAAAATAAACATTCGTTTTTCAGATTTATTTATGCGGATTGGCAAATTAAATCAAGAAGAAGCTGGATATTTAGAGTTGGAAACTCACGACCCCTCTTTAAATATCGAAAGCATTTATTATTTAAGCAACGGTCGTCCATTCAACTATTCCCTAATTAAATACCATCACGAAGAAGCACAATTCTTTGTGCAGGGAAATAATTTTTAAGTTATTCTTAAACTACCAAAAAGAACAAGTACTTTTCTAAAGGAGACATACCAAATAATCGAAGAACTATATGACCACTTCCTTGTTTTGCATAAACCAGTTTTTTCGTTTACGAAATGTCTAACCACTTATTCAAAAGATGACATGATTGGAATAGCCTCTGACCTTCGTTATAAAGTGCGCCGCAGTAAAACAAAAAACGTTATTGCTGAAGATTTCTTCGCAGAATTATCTCTTAAAAGCCAACATCGATTATCTTATCAACCAAAAGAAAACATTCAACTCTTAAAAGAACTGATGAATAATCCAAAAAAAATTGATTTTATTCCCTTCTCTCGTAAAAATCCAGAGATATTTGATTTACTTTATTTTCGCTGGGTCTTCTTATTTTATTACGAAGATACTTACACATTAGTATTGCCAAATGAGACCAAAGAAGTGCTGCAAAGCATTATTCATGATCCTGATTTTAGAGAAGAAAACAAAAAGAAAAGTCTACTTTGTGAATATGCAGATGCTTTTATGAACCTGTACGGCGCTTTTGAAACGGATTTTTTCTTACAAGTGTGGCATCAACACAATAAACAATACCCATTAGAACTCCATGAATTATTGCATGACTTAATTGGGTTAGCTTGGTTTAATGAACGACTAAGAATTACAGATAATCTGGAACACATCTTTGACAACTCTGTTATGGATGAGGATGAAGTACTTCTTTTCATGTCACGGTCTTCGCACCACAATTATTACCAACCAACAAAAGCTGACATCAACTATTTTGCTAAACACGAATTCGACGAACGAACTGCTCAGTACAAGAAAATGAAACGATTTTTCTCTAAAAAGTTGAGTTCAGAAAAACTTGTAGATGTTATGGATATGATTATGGTTTTTATTAAACTTGATTTAGGCATGCAAGGTCTAGTTCAAGAACTAAACACTCAGTTCGGCATTCTTTTTGATAGCTTAGAAGACGTAAAAGAATTTAGCTTTCTGTATACAGACTTAAACAACCATTCGCGCAAATGGTCCAACCGAGGCCACACCCCAAGAAAACTAATTAAAAATCATAACACGTTGTCCTTGATTCCTAATAATATTGTTCCTTTTACAAATCGGAACGCTGGAAAGCAAGAAACTATCCAAGTAAAAAAAGTTGGCCGCAATGAGCCTTGTCCGTGCGGCAGCGGAAAGAAATACAAACATTGTCACGGGAAATAAAAGTTAATAAAAAGCCAACAAGCAATTTTGATATGCTTGTTGGCTTTTTAAATTCTATTACTATTCCAAATCGGTGTATTTATTACTCTTCCCTTTGCTTTTACTTACTGGGTACTTCTCATCATTTTTCTGCAACTTTTCTTCGATAATGGAATCAATATCCAAATTGAGATTATCTGCAAGCATATAAGAATAAATCAATACATCTGCTAATTCTTCCTTAATCCGTTCTAAGTTGGTTTCTTTTACTTCTTCTGCTGATTTCCACTGAAATAATTCAAGTAATTCTGACGCCTCTAAAGAAATAGAGATGGCTAAGTCTTTTTCGTTATGGAATTGACGCCAATCTCTAGCTTCTCTAAATTCATTTACTTTTTCCATACTGTTTTTTTCATTATTCATCACTTATTTACCCCTTTGCTGCATTTAATAACGCTTCTTGAAGTTCCTCTATAAAAGTGATTTTATTTGATCTTATTTTTTGTAACTACTCCCAAAAGTGCAGTTCCCGCTAAAGTTATTACACCTGTGCCGACTTTATTCCACTTCTCATTTCTCTTTTTTCTACAATTTTCACATATTTTTTTATCTGCAACTATTTCCTTACCACATTTCTTACAATGATTCGTTTTCATTTTGTATAGTCTCCTTTTTGTCTACTCTCTCCAATAAAACAGGTATGAAATGAGCTTCAAGGAATTCTTCTTTATCATCAAGAAATTCAATAATTGAATCTGATGCTGCAACAACATTGTTTGATAAAAACTTAAAAGGATTCGTTGGGATTGATAAATGTTCATCTAGAAATAATGCATCGATTCCAGAGAAATTTTTTATAATCATTTCTTTAAACTCATAAACAACATAATTAAGTGCATCAAACTCCCCTAATTCAAATAGAGATGTGATTTGAAGACTAAACGCATCCTTCATATAAGAGAGGTTTTCTAAAGCAATATTCGCAAGCTTGTCTCCCTCTACAGCCGATATGTTACTATTAAAAATAGGAATCTTACTATTTGATTTTTGTGATTCCAATTGAATTTTACTTTCAAGTAATTGGTTTAATAATAAATTCTTAGCGTCTGTCGCTTGAGTTAGTGCGCTATGCAACAAAGTTTGTTTTGATTCAGAATTTTTAACAAGCATAGCCATTTCATACTTCTCTTTTGCAGACTGAACTTCCGCATATCGGTTCAAATCAAAATTTCTATTTACACGATCTACTTTTTCACCAAGTACATCTAGTTGCCGGGTGATTTCTTCTAGTTGCATAGTTAAGCCTGCTGTAGCAATTGCAGAACCAAAATTAACAGGTAATTCTTTGATAGGTATATTTTTAAATATTTGCCCTGTTTTAGAATTTACAAATTGAGCATATTTTGTACCAGATTCAGCATAAGTACCAAAAGTGATTTCTCCATTAGCTAATTTTTCCGCCATTTCTTGTGAGACATCTAAAACAATCTCACCATGTCGTTTTAACTCTTCAACAAAGATGGGAATATTAGGCAACTGTGCTGCAATTGTTGACAACAATTGCAAGTGTCTTTTTTCTTTGTACTTTTCAAACGGTCGTTTACGAATAGTAACGTTCTTTTCACTGTTGTTACCTTTTGAAACGATTTCTTTTTTAGTTTTAGAGAATTGATTAGCATTTATTGTATTTGCCATATTTACTCCTAAAAATAATTATTTTAGTTAATTATACAACTGTTATTGTGGGTTTACTATAAATTTTCAAACTCAAAGTACTATCATTGTTTATGCAGTTGACGTTTTAAAATGTATATCGTAACTTATCAAAGTTTCTCTTAGGATTTGCAAATACTAAAAAAGCATCAAACAAATTATCAAAGTGTTTGATGTCTTTTTTAATTTAAGCTGCTTTACCTCTTTTGTAGTGGTAAGATTTCCTCTTCAATTAAATCAGTGAATTGATTCCTAACTTCTTTCCAATAAGTTAATCTTCTTACCGGTTTTTCTGAATGCTGTTTATAGGTTTCATAATCACTCGTTCGCTTCAGTTCATGTTCCCCATTCTGACGAGGTTTTGATGGATTATAATTTTCTACTACATACTGAAATTCATTTGATTTCAATCCCATTTTACTGGAAAATTCTTTTACTAACGATTGGGTAGTCTCTTGAATCATATCTTCCAACAATGTCGAAACTTGTGCTCCACGATAATTATCAGGATTTTCTTGAATATCCTTCCAAAGTTTTCCCATCAATTCTCCTAGTTTTGGATTTCCTCTGCCTAAATCACTAATATACGAATCAACTTCATTTGAGTTTTGCTTAAACTCTTTAACTTTTGAACTGTCATTATCATTAGGAACAAATGCTTGGATTAATATCAGAATATACTCATAATTGATTTCATCCGTTCTAACAGACTCCAATTCATATTCTATATCTATTTCAATTTTTTCCGGATCATCAATAACATCTGGTGGAGTTTTTAAAATTTCTATAACATTTACATATTTCCCATGGTATTCTTCAATTTCTTCATCTGTTAAGCCATATTTGTCTTCAACTAATTCTGGTTCAAATTCAGAATAGACTTTTATTGCGGCCAAAGATCGGTCAAAAACTTGAAAGGCCTTAGCAAATTTCTTCATTTTCGCAATATTTGTATCGTCTACTTCTTCAGGAGTCTCTGCTATCATTCGTAATTCGTGCACAGAGTCTTGAAAGACTTTTTTTGCTTCTTCCCATGTTGGAGCTAATACTTCGTTCTCTCCTCCATTTGAATAAAGTATTAAAGCCTCGGTTACTTTTTCTTCAAATGTTTTTGGTGTTTGAAAAGTTACTACCTGTCCGTAATGTTTTGCGTTATCAAACAAACGATTTGTCCTAGAAAAAGCTTGAATGATGTCATGCGGTTTCATTGGCGGACGATCGATAAATAGCGTAGATAAACTCGGAGCATCAAATCCCGTTAATAAACGGTCCACGACAATAACAAGATCTAGTTGTTCATTTCGAAATTTATATTTCTCTTGCTTTCTTGCTAGTCGATCATTTACATTTCTGTTGTAAGCCTTCATTTCTGTCAAAGAATAATTTGTATGGAACATTTCGTTATAGTCTTTAATCGATGCTGCCATCTTTTTTTGATTTTCTTCAGAAGCTTCCTCATTTTCAGAAATAGAATAAGTAATGGCTATTTTCGGAAAATCAGGTAACACACTCTTTGTGCGTTTTCCTATTTTTACGCTTGTTTGTTCATTTATAACTTTTTTAAATAAGTCATAATATTTTTGAGCTTGTGAAATAGAAGATGTTGTTAAAATGGCATTATTCGTATTTCCAACTCCATTGGGAAAACCTAATTTAGAGCGTGATTTATTAACAATCGAATGGATTACTTCAAGCATGTGTTCCTCATCTTCATATACTTCTTTAGGAATCAAAGTTTCTTTTTCTTGACTAGTCATTGTAGAAAGTTCTACTTTTGGATTTAGTTGTTTCAGCATCATGTCTAATTCATATTCAGAGAAAGTACTTTTATATTCGACTTGAAAACCTAAAACAGCTTTATCATGAATGGCCTCTTTAACAGTATATTCATGTAACCGATTACCATATAACTCTTCTGTTGTACGAGCCAAGTCACCTAGAGCGGCTCTTGCGTTTTCTGCAAAAATGGGTGTTCCTGTAAAGCCGTACCACAATGAACGACGGAAAAAGCGCTCAATCTCTTGTTTCTTTTGAGGAGAAACAGCTCTGTGGCACTCATCTACTACAAAAGCCATTTTCACTTGAGTAAGCTTTTTGTATTTAGTTGATTCTTCTTTGCCTTCGTACCGTTTCATTACGTGATTTAACTTTTGAATTGTAGTGACGACAACGGTTCTTTCTTTAGACAATAATTTATTAACCAATTCAGTTACATTATCTGTCTCATCAATGTCAATCACATCATGTTCTGCATAAGAAGAAAAAGATGCTGTCGTTTGTTGATCTAAATCTACTCTGTCAACAATAAATATAGTCTTGTCTAAAGAAGGAATCTGCAACAAATTACGTGCTACTTTATATGAAGTCAACGTCTTACCAGACCCTGTTGTATGCCAAACATAACCTGACTCCTGTCTTCTTGAAGCGGCCTTCACAGCTTCAATGGCATGAATTTGATAGGGTCTCAACAAAATTAACCCTTTACGTTTGCTGTCAATAACGGTGTATTGAGTGACCATCTTATGTGCTTGGGGAATAGACAATACTTGTTGTGCAAATTCAAGATAATTGGTTACTGGTTGATTAGTGCCATCTACCCATTTAGCTAGAAAAGGTTCTTTTAAGTTAGTATCTGTTGCTGCAGCAATGTAACGAGTGTCACTACCGTTAGAAATCACAAACATTTGCAATGCTGAGAAAACACCTGTAAATTTTCCTTGCACTAAGTACTTTTTAATTTGTCTGAAAGCATCCATATAAGAATGTGCTCTATTTTTTAGTTCTATATGTATCATTGGTAAGCCATTAATAAGTAAGGTGACATCAAATCTACGTTCTCTATCATCAGATTCTTGTTTAAAACTGATAAATTGATTAATTACCTCATAGGATGATATTCCGCCAGCAATATCTGCTCGATTCAGCACTTTTAAACGGATTGTTCCAAGCGACGCATCTTCTCTTTGTACTTGTACTTTTGCAATTCCATTCTCCCCCGAAAGCCACTTAGCTGCATCATAAAAATTCGCGAAGTTCAATTGATTTTGTATTTGACGAAATTCTTGTGCTGTTAAATTCACTTCATTTAACACGTCTTTATTATTGTTTTCCAATTTATCTTTAAAATTCTTCCATAACTTCTCTTCTGTGTTTAAATCTTTTCGATATGTCCATTGAGAAACCCCGTTAGTTAATTGATTAATTAAATTTCTTTCTAACTCTGATTCTGTTGTGAATTTATTTCCCATCGTTTACTCACCCCACAAAAATTATCTATTATGTATTCTTATTATTTAGTATAACACGCGAAATTACAATGGTCGGTATTAATTTTGAAGATTGGGAACAGCGTAAGTTGGGTGAGCTATGTTTTATTGGAGATATTGACCATCGAATGCCTAAATCTGTTTCGGTTGGGATTCCATATGTAATGACTGGGGATTTTATTGGAAACAATGATATAGATTTTGATAATGCAAAACTAATTTCTGAAAAAGATTATGAGCGGTTTTCTCAAAAAATTAAACCGGAAGAAGGGAATATATTGTTTGCACGATATGCCTCTGTTGGAACCGTCAGATATGTTGAGAGTAAGCGGAAATTCTTAATTTCATATTCTTGCGCAATATTGAAACCAAATAAAGACGTAAATGGGAAATATGTTTTTTATTATTTACAGACAGGTGTTGCTCAACAACGGATTGAAATGGAAATTAATACAGGATCACAACGAAATATTGGAATAGATTCTTTAAAAAATAATATCGTTATTTCGGTTCCGAAAATTAATGAACAACTTAAAATTGTAGCTTTTTTGACTAAACTTGACGATACTATCGCTCTTCATCAGGATAAGTTAGAGAAGCTAAATCAGTTGAGAAATGGCTATTTACAGATTATATTCCCTCAAAAGGACGAAAAAACACCTCATTTACGATTCGCTAATTTTTCTTCAGACTGGGAAAAGCGTAAGTTGGAGGATTTAGCTACTTTTTCTAAAGGTTCGGGATATACTAAAAGTGATTTGGTTGAAGAAGGCACACCTATTATCCTATATGGTCGTTTATATACTAAATATCAAACTATTATTGAACATGTTGATACATTTGTAAAAATGAAGGAAAAATCTGTATTAAGTGAAGGTGATGAAGTTATTGTCCCTTCTTCTGGGGAATCATCTGAGGACATTGCCAGAGCTTCAGTTGTTGCTACAGCTGATATTCTGCTTGGTGGAGATTTGAATATAATTAAAACCATTAGCGATATTAATTCGACTTTTCTAGCATTAAATATTTCAAATGGAAAACAACAAAAAGAACTAAGTAAGAAAGCTCAAGGGAAATCAGTTGTACATTTGCGTAATTCTGATTTAAAAAAAATTGATTTAACATATCCTGTAGTGGAAGTACAGATTCAAATTGGAAATTTCTTCAAACAACTCGACCACACTATCACTCTCCAACATAATAAAACAGAAAAACTAAAACAATTGAAAAAATTCTATTTACAAAAATTATTTGTTTAAATAGTTAAATAAACCACAAAGTCAGAACCAATAAATTATCTGACTTTGTGATTTTTTATTTCAATAATTATTCTAAAACAAAGTAGCTAAGTGCTTCATTACTTTATCATTATCTTGATTTTCTAACTCTTGGATAATGTGCAAGTAAGTTTCCTGAGTAGTTGTCATGCTAGAATGTCCTAACCGACTAGCAACACTTGCGATTGTTACGCCAGCAAATAATAAAAGAGAAGCATGTGTATGACGTAATCCATGTATTGTAATAATGGGAATATCTGCCTTTAGACAAAGCTTTTTTAACCGATTATTTATCGTAGAATTAAATACTCGAACCTTTACAAATATAGGTTGTTCCGGTGCTAGACTTTTAATTAGTTGAGAAAATTGCATAGCTGTTTGCCAATCAATTTGCACTTTTCTAATAGATGATTTATTTTTAGTGAGTTGAAAACCACCATTTATACTCTTATAGTTCCATGTTTTATTGATATTTATTTGTTGTTTTGAGAAATCAAAATCATTTGGTGTTAATGCTAAAGCTTCAGAAAATCTAAGACCTGTTTTTGTAACCAAAAGGATGTACCAGTCCCAACTAATTTCTTCAGTTAAATCTAATTGTTTTAATAATGCTTGGACTTCAAATTGGTTGATGAATTTCGGTTTCTTCTCACTAGGTTTCTTTCCTTTGATGATTATTTTTCTAGTTGGATTCACTTCTATTAAGCCTTCGTCAACCGCATCTAAAATAGCTCCTTTTAACTGATGGTGAAAATCCATTGTTGTTTGTTTTTCGTGAGTCAAAGCATATTCATTTAGTAATTTTTGGTACTCTTTTCTACTTAAATCCTTCAATCTTAAATTAGGGGCTAGTTCAGCAACTTTTTGTAAAGACATATAATACTTTCTCAAAGTAACAGATCGTACAGCATCAGTTTTATATAAATGAATCCATTCTTCAAAATAGGCATGTAATAATTGTTCCGTCTTTTTTCTTCTTACCATAATAAAACCTCCTAATAAATTTTGATGAAAGTATCATCAGTTCTATTATTAAAAGGTTTTATATTTTTGTATAGTTTTAAGCAAACATTTTTTGAAGGTATAATTTTTTTGTTTCTTGTAAAGTTGATATTTTTTTCTGATGAAGAGCGATAACACCATCAAGTTGTTTGAAAAAAGAGCCCAGCTTTTTTTGTTTTTCAAGATTATTCGTATATGGAAATCTTATATTTTTAAAGCTTTCAAAAAACAAATATTCTCGTACGCTACCTTCTGTATTGCGTTTGACTTCAGTAATAAACTCTGGAGAATTCACAAATTGAAGAACATACTCATCATTCAATTTTTTACTCATTTTTAAAACTACATATAAAGAACTAACAATTACCGTTTTATTTAAATGATTAAAAGCAATAGAACCAATATTAATTCTTGCTGGATTATAAGCGAACTCATCTGGCTCCACCATCTTATATGTAGTTTTATCTAACTCCTCTAAACGACTATTATCAAATTGTTCCTTTTGACTAACTAACCCTAATTTATTATTGACTGAGTATGCAGGATAGTCGTGCCCTTTAGAATTCTTTTTACCTGCTTTAGTAATGAAATCCTTAAATTTACGCTGTTCCCAGTCCGAAGAAAAGTGAGCGAATCGCAACCTAGGTGTTTTTGCTCCTTTTTGAGGAAACATCACCTGTAGATAGCCTTTCTTCAGTTTGTTTAACTTGTCTAACTTATCCTGATGAAGAGCGATAGTATCGTCTAGTTTTTTAAGGAATGTGCCAATTTTTTTTTGTTCCTCTAAGTTGGCAATAAATATTTCAATATTAGAAAAAGTAGTTTTATTGATAATTGGAACAGCTTGAGTAGCGGAAAGCTGTTTAATTTTACTTGATTCTTTAAATAAAGACGAATATAGAAAGTTGTCATCAACTAACTTTGAACCGATAACTGAATTAATTTGTTGATTAGTTGTCAAATGTGTACTTGCTTGGCCAACTTTTCCTATAGTCGAACCTATACTTACAAAAAGTGAAGCTCCTTTTCTAACCCGTCTGCCTGAATTAAAACCTTTTTCTGTTAATGTAATAATTGTCTTATCAATATATCTATTCTCTTGTATATCAGCAGGACTTGCAAACAAATATTCACCAATATAATTTCGTTTGTCTGAAGTTTTTGGAGTAGAACCAGTTACTATCTCAGCTATTTCTTTCAACTTACGCTGTTCCCAATCCTGAGTAAACCCTTTAAATCGCATCTCGGGAGTCATTTTATTGCTCATTTAGAAACACCGCCTTTGTTGCTTCGATGATGTCTTTAGATTCTTCTGTGACTGCTAGTTCATCTAACATAGCCAAGAATTCATTTTCTGATTTACGAATTTCCTTATTTAGTTCGACAATCTCTTTCCCCAGATCAACCATATTAATTGGTTCCTCTTCTTCGAAAGTGTCAACGTATCGAGGGATATTTAAGTTGAAATCATTCTCTACGATTTCATCAAATGATGCTACATAAGAAAATTTATCTTTATTTTCTCGTTTGATGTAAGCTTCTAATATTGCATCAATGTGCTCATCTGTCATATTATTTTGATTCTTCCCTTTGTCAAATCCTTTAGAAGCGTCAATAAACAATACATCTTTTGTAGACCGTTTTTTCTTCAAGATGATTACGGTTGTAGGTATTGAAGTGTTAAAGAATATATTTGATGGTAAACCAATCACTGTATCAAGTGAGCCATTCTCTAACATTTTCTTCCGAATTTTCCCTTCAGCATTTCCTCTAAATAACACTCCATGAGGAAGAACAATAGCCATTACCCCAGTATCTTTCAAGTGATAAAAACCATGCAACAAGAAAGCAAAATCAGCTTTAGATTTTGGTGCCAACACTCCATATTGCGAAAAACGAGGGTCATCCAAAAAGCCTTTATCTGCAGCCCAATTGGCAGAATATGGTGGATTCATCAGTACTCCATCAAAGTTTGTCGGTTCTTCAGTCGGCCAATCTTGATCTAAAGTGTCCGCATTATGTAAGTGCTGATGCTCTATCGGGACGCCGTGAAGAATCATATTCATTCGGGCTAAGTTATAAGTTGACGTATTCAATTCTTGACCAAAGTAAGAAATCGTTCCTGGTTCATTTGAATATTTTTTTACGTTTAGCAATAGTGAACCTGAACCCATGGTAGCATCATATACTGAGAGACCTTTCTGATTTTCTTTACCATACAAGACAATTTGAGTCATTAGTTTTGCTACTGGCTGAGGTGTATAAAATTCCCCTGCTTTTTTACCAGAATCTGAGGCAAATTGTCCGATCAAGTACTCATACGCATCACCTAAAACATCTCCTGCATGACCGGCCATATTCAAAGAGGATAACTCTTGCATCACTTGAGCAATAGTTTGGTTTTGCTTCTGCGGTGTAGCTCCTAATTTTTTTGAATATAGATCAACATCTTCAAACATATTTTCAAATGTTTCACTAGATTGTTCAATATCACGAAAACCTTGCGCTAAATCTTCTAATTGAAAACGTCCATCATTAATAGCATTGACCAATGATGTAAAAGTAATACCTGGTTTAATTGTATAAGAACATTCATCTTGCAATGCTTCTAGTAAATCTTCTCTTGTATTTTCATCTTCATAGGCTTCTTTATAAAATTTTTGAGCAACTTGTAAGTCATCCGTTTTCCCCTCTAATAGGACTGATGAATAATAAACCATCTTATCAGATAAATATTTATAAAAAACTAATCCTAATAAATAACTTTTGTATTCATTTGCATCCATTTTCGATCTTAGTATATCCGCTGAGTTCCATAAAACTTGGTACAGCGTTTTTGTATTATTTTCACTCATTATTATGTATCTCCCTATTATAACATTTTCTATTGTTCTTTTTTAACTTTAATATGCTTCAGCATATTTCAACTTTAATCTATACTATAATTAACTATCGCTCTTCTACAACGTAAGCGCAATTACCTTTCATTATAGCAAAAAAATGCGAACAAATGTTTATATTTTTTTAAATTCGATCAATTTGGCAACACGAACAAAATTAAAGCTCTCATCATCAAGTCTTTATTTAAAGACCAATTTAATATATTTACACACATGAAATTTCTGTAGGAATTGTGGTTGCTTGTAGCCATGCTAAGGATGAAATGTGAATTACTAAGCATTGCGCTTTAGCGTTTATGCTTAGTTTGAAGATTTCAAGCTTTGAGACTACAGGCTCAAAGCGGTCCCGTGGCTCTCACCAAGCAACCACTAGGCCGGAAGAAATTTCTGTCCCTATATAAAAAGGCTGAAGCAAATTCGCTCCAGCCTAAATCAATTATTATTTGTGAATCTACAAGTTGTATATTAGAAAATTATTTAGATACTTTAGATTCTAGACCTTCAGCTTTTAAGAATTCGCTAAATGGTACTAATTCTTCAGCTTCATATTTTTCTTTGTAAGCTTTGATTTCTTCTTCGCTATACAATGCAGTGTCTAATTTCAATGTTTCTACTGGAATTGGACGATCTTTTGTGATCTTAGCATCGATTACGACTGTTTTACCTTCTTTGTTAGCTTTAACAGCATCAGCCATTACTTGATCCATGTCTTCGATACGGCTTACTGTGAAACCAACAGCACCTTGTGCTTCACCAATTTTAGCGTAGTCTACATCAGTAAACTCAGTACCGAAAGTATTTGTGTTTGTATCTTCATATTTGTTCTTGATGAATCCATACTCAGTGTTAGTGAATACTACGTTGATAACAGGCATATCGTAACGTACGTTAGTAACAACGTCTTGGTAGTTCATAGAGAACGCGCCGTCACCCATTAAGTTAAATGCTTGACGCTCAGGGTAAACGTTCTTAGCAGCAATACCGCCTGGAAGTGCAATACCCATAGAAGCAAACAATGGAGAAGTTCTCCACATGTTTTTAGGAGTCATGTGTAAGTGACGGATAGATGTTTGAGTTGAGTTACCAACATCAATTGAATAGATTGCATCTTCGTCAGCATATTTGTTGATAGCATTGTATACTTGATAAAGTTGTAACGCACCATTTTCTTTTGTTTCCAACTTAGTCATGTAGTCACGCCAGTTTTGAATGTTTTTCAAGTTAGCAGTCCACCAAGCTGATTCTTCAACAGGGGCTACTTTTTCAAGTAATGAATGAACTGCTTCACCAGCGTCTCCAAGAATAGCAACATCTGCATTATGACGTTTACCAAGCATTGTTGGGTTGTTGTCAATTTGGATGAAGTTTTCAACGTTTGCGAAAGTATTTTCTACTTCAGCAAATGGGAAGTTTGAACCAACGAAAAGAACTGTATCTGCTTCTTTAACAGCTTCGTTAGCTGGTTTCCAACCAACACGGTATGTTGAACCAGTTAAACCTTCAAAGTCATAGTCGAAAGTTTCAAAGTTTTTACCAGTTGTGATAACTGGAGCTTTTAATTTACGAGATAATTCTTGAACAGCTGGACCATGTCCCATAGTTCCGATACCTGCATAGATTACAGGACGTTTAGAATTGTTTAATACTTCAACAGCTGCG
Source organism: Desemzia sp. RIT 804 (assembly GCF_016892605.1). Lineage (GTDB taxonomy): Bacteria > Bacillota > Bacilli > Lactobacillales > Carnobacteriaceae > Desemzia. The sequence goes on along the minus strand of NZ_JAFEMV010000001.1, from coordinate 325,411 downwards.
TTGATATCTGCTTCATTGATTGCAGAAGAAACGTAATCACGGTAGCTGTGACCTGAAGAGTAGAATGCGTCGTTAGCAATTTCATGGTAACCGAAGTCACCAGGTACTTCTAAGACAGCTACTCCACGTTTAGAAATAGCAGTACGAATTGCGTCGTCGATCAATTTTGGTAATTGTTCAGCGTAAGCAACACGACGGTTGTATACTGCGATATGGTCAAACATTGGATTTTGGTTCAATTCTTGGAACGCATCCATGTTTAATTCTCTTTGAGGGCGAGATCCTAAGATAGCTAAAACTGGTGTATTATCCATAGCTGCATCGTAAAGACCGTTGATTAAGTGAGAAGCACCAGGACCACCTGATCCAACACAAACACCTAATTTTCCGCCGTATTTCCATTGCATTACAGCTGCCATTGCTCCAACTTCTTCATGTTTTACTTGTAGGAATTTAATATCTGTTTCTTCTTGTTCGCCTAAAGCTTCCATTAAAGGAGCCAAAGTTCCTGAAGGAATACCATAAATTGTGTCTATTCCCCATCCTGCTAATACTTTTAGTGAAGCTGTACTAACTTTAGTTTTTCCATGTTCCATTTAAAAAATCCTCCCAGTTTGTTTTCACAAAATAAATGCAAAACCAATTTTACCACGTTTAAATTAAGAATCAAGCATTATTTCCCATTAAAATACATTTTCGTAAAGAAAAGTACAGTTTTTTCAACCTAATCTAATTAGCCATTCCGATCCCTAAATGCTGTTTCATTCCTAACGAAAAACTGTTTAACCGTTTTCTTTCCTGTTTTGCTTAATTCTTCGATTTGCACAATACTTCATCGATTCGTTCTTTCAATAACTCAAGCAATAATGTTAATACTCTTGAATTTTCATAAACAGCTGATCCCTAGATCATTGAACCTATTGTTTTCAAATGTTCTCGTTGCCATGGTGTTTTCGAAAAAGATCTCTCCAGTCATTGGTTTCATACTCCCGACAAAAAAACCATCAAAAGAACAGCTCTTATGTTGGCTTTGTGAAAAAAATGAATATTTATTTATTTTTCTCTTGCCACAACTTCATCGGATTCTCTTGCCCAGCTTCAAGCGGCAGATATTGACTGTTCATCATTCGCTCCGAACGCTCTTTTTTCAATTCATCATAAATTATCGCGGAATCCTTCATTCCATAACTTATGGTTTCTTCAAGCGATTGGCAATAATACAAATTGTTGATCCCCGCAAAGTACATCGCTGTCATGCACATCGAACAAGGTTCACCGCTGGCGTACATCGTGTAACCTGTTAAGTCATGTGTCTCTAGCCTTTGCTGTGCTCGACGAATGGTCAACAATTCAGCGTGTCCACTGACATCATGTATTTTGTGTAATTCGTTTACTCCTTCTGCAATGATTTTACCGTCTTTTGTCAACACTGCTCCAAAAGGTCGGCCGCCTTCTTGGACATTTTCCAACGCTAAGTCTACTGCTCGTTTCATTAATTGATCCAATGTTCTCCTCCTCAAAATTAAGTGATTTTTCTTACTCCCTTTAATAATAAATGGATTTCCTCTTAAAGTAAAAGAATGCGGCAACTCATAGTTTCATTTGCTCAAAAACATCTCCCCAAAGCCGACCAAAAAGTCTTGTTTAGGGAGATGTTTGACTTGCTTTCTTTATTTGCTATCAGCTGGAGCCCTATAGTTGAAGCAGAATTAGACATATCTGTTTATTTTGCAGATCCCTACTTAACTTGGCAAAAAGGAAGCAATGAAAATAGTAACGGTTTATTTCGAGAATCTTTCCTTAAAAGGGGCCAGTTTTGATAGAGTTACTCCCCAGGAAATTGATTTAGAGCTAACATTAATCAACAATCTACCAAGGAAATGTTTAAAATGGGAAATACCACATGAGGTGTTCATGGAAAAAGTGTTGCGCTTAATTTGACAAACTATCGCATAAAAAAAGATTGAAACAGGTCTGTTCCAATCTTTTTTTTCATTCATTTTTAAACATAATGCAATTCTTTAACATCACTATAAGCTTTATCGATTGTTCCGCCACCTAGACATTCGTCACCATCGTAAAATACGACAGATTGCCCTGGTGTGATCGCACGTACAGGCTCGTCGAATTCAACTGTTGCGCTGGTTCCGTTTTCGTTCATATGAACTGTTACGCCTGTATCAGCTTGACGGTAACGGAATTTAGCGGTACATTTGAAAGTCGTTGGTTTTGCTTCATTAGATGTAAAGTGGATATCTGATGCATCTAAGTGAGTCGCATATAACCATTCATGGTGGTAGCCTTGTCCAACGTAAAGAGTGTTAGTTTCAAGATCTTTACCGATCACGAACCATGGATCATTTGATTTACCGCCGCCGCCAATACCTAATCCTTGGCGTTGTCCGATAGTATAGTACATCAATCCATCGTGTTGTCCTTTGATCTCGCCTTCTGGAGTGACCATATTACCAGGTTGTGCCGGCAAGTATTCCATTAAAAATTTCTTGAAGTCGCGTTCTCCGATGAAACAAACTCCGGTAGAGTCTTTTTTCTTAGCGGTTGCTAAGCCAGCTTCTTCAGCAATACGGCGTACTTCTGGTTTTTCCATGCCACCTAATGGGAACATGGCTTTTGACAATTGTTCTTGTGATAATTGGTTTAAGAAATACGTTTGATCTTTATTATTGTCTACTCCACGCAACATGTGTGTCACACCATCTTCATCACGTTCTACTCTAGCGTAATGACCAGTAGCTACATAATCTGCGCCTAAGTCCATTGCATAGTCTAAAAATGCTTTGAATTTGATCTCTTTGTTGCACATCACATCTGGATTAGGAGTACGGCCTTTTTTGTATTCTTCTAAGAAATACGTAAAGACTTTGTTCCAATATTGTTTTTCGAAGTTTATCGAATAGTACGGAATCCCGATTTGATTTGCTACAAGAGCTACATCATTGTAATCTTCTGTTGCGGTACAAACACCGAATTCATCTGTGTCGTCCCAATTTTTCATAAAAATACCTACAACGTCGTATCCTTGTTCTTTTAAGACATGAGCTGTTACTGACGAATCAACGCCGCCACTCATTCCTACAACAACACGAATTTTACTGTTGTCTGTCATTTTATCACCATCATTTCAAATAGATTCTGAAAATCTTAACGATTTGAAGGTCGTATTTTTTTCCAGTCTGTTCTATTATACTAACTATTAATAAGAATGCAAGGTTTGCTCATAAAAACTTCATTTTATGAACAAACAGACCCCTCTATTCAAATTCTGAATAATTGACAAAACCTGAGATAACGGTAAACTTAAGCTAAAGATACCTCTACCGAATTTATATTCTAAAGATTTTTCTATATGGTTTCTGCCCTTATTTCATCATTATAGATCTCTACATTCTAAAACAGCCTTTTCTTAGTCCCAAAAGTGGAGTTGCTAGGAGGGAGTAATATGATTACAATCCTTGTCCCAGTACAAAATGTCGAAAAGTCTTTACTTAAATGTTTGCATAGTATTAGAAATCAAACCTATCGTAATTTACAAATTATCTTGATCAATAATGGATCGGTTGATCAAAGCGGGAATATTTGCGACAAGTTTGCTAAAAACGATCCCCGATTCACAGTGATCCATACTGAGAGCAAAAGTCTTTCTGCTACTAAAAACACCGGTCTCTCACAAGCTTTGGGTGAATATGTCTGTTTTGTCAACGCTGTTGACTGGATCAATGCAGAGATGATGGAAGAGCTGGTGGTGAGTATTGAAGCTTACAAAGGAGACATAGTTACTTGCAGGTATTATGAAGACACAATTTCCGAATTGTTTATTGTTCCCGGACCTATCGAAACAAGATTGATGTCAAAAAATGAAGCGATTCAACTTTGCTTAGCTCAAACGAGAGTTCATGGTTTCTTATGTAATAAATTGTATAAGTTGGAGTTGTTTCATTCTTATCCTACTATTCGATTCGATGAAGAGGTCGATTACTACGAAGATCTGTTGGTCGCTATGCAATGCTTTTTCAAAAGCCAAACGATTGTATACAGCCCGCCTCCCCACTACCATTATTATCTGAGTCAGCACTTGCCTATCAGTGTCCTTAAAAATAAAGGCAAATTAACTGGTCTAAAAGCACTAAAAAAAGCGATTGATTTATTAGCACAAGATCCTTCAATCGATACTCAACTTCTCAAAGACTATTATGCTCATTTAATACTATCGTCTTTATTCCTCTTAGTAACAGTAGAAAATGTGCATGATCCACTCATCACTAATCTCAGAAAATACCTAAGCCACTATGATCTATCTGATCTTCAAGACAGTGATTTAAAAAGATGCGCTATGATCACTCGTAGAAATATCGGACTAGGCAAGATTTATTGGGATATGTTTTACAAAAATAAATTTACTGAATGACAACCTTTTGCCTATATAAAAAACGTCTAGAACACTGCCGAGTTTAATCGGTATGTTCTAGGCGTTTTAAAATTACACTTTTTCTAATATGCCGCTTTCGACAAAACCAGTCAAAATATATCCTGCTCGTTCTTGTGCTTCTTTAAAGGCATCGCCTTTGTATAAGTTCACAGAACGTAAACCATTTGCAGTTACAGCTGACATTTTGAAGGTCTTTAAATCGCCAGCAACTGTCATTTTTAATTTAGGACTTTTTGGTGACCCGATTTCTAGATCACGGCTAAATTGAAAGTGGCCATTCTTTGATTGTTCGAACCCGTTATCTCGTAAAGTATATTTTTTTACAGTTTCACTCATCCGATACATATCTGCTGCGCCGTCTAATTTATCTTTTTCTAAAAATGCCATTTGACTACCACCTTTATTATCGTGTTAAGACTTATCACTGTAAAGCCTTTTCTCCTTAACTATAGCACATTCTCGTAGGCGAATTAAGTTATTTTTTTAGACGTGCAACACTTTTGACAAGTTCTTCCATAAGAATGTCCAGTTGTTCTTTAGTTGTTCCTAATCCAAAACTAATCCGGATAGACTCACTGATACGCGGACTATCTTCACCGTACATCGCACCCAAGACATGGCTGGGATCAATATTTCCAGCTGTACAAGCGGAACCGGCAGATAAAGCAATTCCTACTAAATCTAAGCTCATCAACAATTGTTCAGAGCAAACACTCTTGATCCATATATTGATGATATGTGATAAATGATGTTCAGAAGAACCATTCAAGTCATAGTCTATGCCGCTTTCGTCTAGTTGTTTCATCAAGTAAGCCCGCAATTCTTGATGAAACTGCTTGCGTTCTTCTCTTTGCGACAACATGATCTCAACAGCTTTTTTGAAGCCAGCAATACCTGGGATATTTTCTGTTCCTGCACGGCGTTTTTGTTCTTGTTCGCCCCCTAGCATAAAACTAGGTAAATGAATGCTGTCGCTAACGTACAAAAAGCCAATTCCTTTAGATCCATTGATTTTATGCGCTGACACAGACAATAAATCGATGTGGTCGAGTTTAACGTCGATATCTTCGGAACCATAAGCTTGTACTGCATCCGTATGGAAATAGGCCTTAGTTTCACTTTCTTGAATAATTTCGCCAATAGCTGAGATATCCATCAAAGTACCCACTTCGTTGTTTCCATACATGATCGACACCAATATCGTATCTGGACGTAATGCGGTTCTTACGTCTTCTGGATTTACTCGACCAGTTTCATCAACCGGCAAATACGTTACTTCAAATCCTAATGTTTCCAAATGCTCCATTGGCCTCAAAACAGCATGATGTTCGATTGCTGTCGTGATCAAATGCATGCCTTCTTCTTTTCTAGAAATCGCTGTTTCCATAATCGCTGTATTATCGCTTTCTGTTCCACCACTCGTGATAATAATCTCATTTGGTTTTGCTCCAATGCTTTTTGCAAAAATAATTCTGGATTGATCTAATATTCTTCTACTGTCGCGTCCGAAACCATGAATGCTTGAAGCATTACCAAAATGTGCTTTCATCATTTCGTAGGTTACTTCAGCTACTTCAGGATGAACCGGACTGGTAGCTGCATGATCTAAATAAATTTTTTCCATGTTATCCTCTCATTCACTTATTATTTGTCACCAAATTGTACCACTAATTACTTCATAGAACAACTTCGTAAAAGAGAATGTTAGCCTCTTAATAACGTTCTTCATGAACAATTTGTTGTTCTAGTTTAGTTTGAGCTTTTTGTTGCAACCATTCTAAGACATTTAGTTCCACTTGCAAACTATTGTCAAAAATATCAGAATTCCCTAATAGCAATCCTGCTTTAGCCCACGTGAGAGCTTTAGCTGGGTCATTTTCTACATAAAGAAAATAAGTCGTAAAAATACGCTTGAAGGTGATTTGTTCATATTTTTGAATCAGTTGCATTTCGGTTTGATGATACAGTCTTTTTGCTTCTTCAATCGACAGTTGCTGAATACTCAAACAAAACAATTTTTCTGCTTGGACCATTAGTCTATCCATAGGAGTCAAATCCTCTTTTATTTGCCACTGTTTATCTAAAATGTTTGCGGCTTTATCAAATTGAAACTGTTCCAAGTACTTGTAGTATTCTAGTCGCATCACATACAACGAAAAAGGGTCGCTTAACGAAACGTCTTTAGATAATTCAAAGGATTCCGGCGGCAGATTCTTTAAAGTACGGGTTTCCGTTAAATAATATATGGTGCGCAATTGACGGTACATCATTTGTCGATAAGCTGGATTTCCCCTGCATTTCTTTAGGATTGCTCCATCATTCATTTGTTTTGGTATAGCGTTTGAAAAAACAAGAAACAAACCGATTCCGCTGAACAGGATAACTTGAACGGCTGGAATGATCTCATTGTTAAGCAGGAACAGCGCACTGAACGAAAAGACTGCATTGAAGAGAATTCCTCCACTAAGATACAGCTTATATGGATAATGAGTGGTTTGCCATTCCTTATGAGGGACCATCAAGCACTGAGCAACAGCTTCATTGATAGCTTGTCGTTTAAAAACAAGTTTCCCGTTTTCTTTTACTATCACAAAACTAAAAATCCGATAAGACAAAAATCGGTAGCCTGTAGCCCACCCCAAAACTAAGTGTCCTGCTTCATGAAGAATGATTTGAATCCATACAAATATAAAAAAGGATAAGAAAGTAAAGGTGAAAGAGTAAGGAGCTAAGTCGACTGTAGTAAACAGCAACAGGGTTTCTACTGACAAAAGCAGTAAAAATGGCCACAGTACCATCAGTATTTTTTTTACTTTCACAACCTCACTTCCTTTCTCACTTTTTAGAGTTCAGGAAACAGCATCGTTAATATTTCTTTGGTTAGTCGTCGATTCTTCCCTTTGTAAACATAAGCATGCATATGCATAGCAGGATTAAAATTGGCTTCAATCACTGTATACCCAGGTTCTTTAGGAGTGCTGGGTTTGGTTAAATCTGGGATGATCAAATCGATTCCTGATACATTTGCATCAATTGCTTTTGCCATTTGTACTGCAATTTGTTTGTAACTCTCGTCCATTTCATCTGTAACATCAATGGAATCGCCACCGGTACTGATATTGGAATTTTCTCTTAAGTAAACTATTTCCTCTTTTAGGGGAACACTCCCAATAGAATACCCTTGTTCTTTCAGCATCAGTTGTTCAATCTCACCCAATTGGATTTTTTCCAACGGCGCACGGTGATTCGTTCCCCGCAATGGATCTTGATTTTTCAAATCGACCAGTTCTTTGATGGATGACACTCCGTCCCCTATCACATTTGCTGGAGTACGCAGTAAGACAGCAGGTACTTTTTCATTTACTACGAATAAGCGGTATTCAGTTCCCGGAATATACTTTTCTACGAGAATCGAATCATCTTCTTTGAACGCGATCGCTATAGCTTGGTTAAAATCCTCTTTTGTAGGTCCATGTTTAAAAATCGAAATGCCTACTCCATAGTTAGTAGATTTAGGTTTCACCACTATCGGCTGATTTTCGTAACGCCAGAAAGATTTTTGTGCTTTTTCAACTGTCTGGTATTCTCCGCCACCTGGAACATAGAAACCATTTTCTGCTAGTATTTTTTTCGTCACTGTTTTATTGGCCATGATCAACGATGAAATATAAGTATCTTTAGACGTCATGTTGCCATTTTTAACATACTCTACATGACCTTTATAGGTCAATTTGACAAACTGATCATATTCATCCATCACTTTTACTTTAATGCCCACTTGTATCGCGTCATGAATCAGTAATTGAGTCGACATTTCAAGCGAGGTAAATCCACGTAGTTGATACGGTTTTTCCATGGCTTCTTTTTTGTATTGATTTGCTAGGCTCATACCAAACGAAACATAATCTCCAGCTGTTTGGATACCATCTACGATTTGAGCAGCTAATGTTTTTTCTGGATGTTCAAATACATCTTCAGCCCATGAAACGATTTCCAAAGCTTTCTCATGTTGGTTTGTAGACTCTATCATATCACGCATCTCTTCCAGTAAGGTTAATCCTTCTTCTTTAAATTGAGATACTGTTTTTGGATGTTCTAACGCGGTCAAATGATTTTTTTCATTTCCAGTTTTAGAGTTGGCTTTAGTATCTTCTTCATCCATCCAAATCAGCATAAAACAAAATAGTTTTACAAAACTCAATGTCTGCTTGTTGACACTAAAAGCATCAAACGGATTTAAATCAAAATTGCGCAATTCTACATACGAGATTCCTTTATCTAATAAACCATGGACTTGGTTAGTTCCTCTCAACCGAATGGAAGCATAAAACTCTCTTTCTTCTGACAAATCACCAGACTTCACCAATTTTTCAATGCTCTCCACATATGAATCTAAAGACTCATAAGAGACTACAACATTTTTACTGTTAACATATCCTAATTGACTATTGCGTAAACTACGCACAAAATCATTCGGTACTGATTCACTGGTTGGATAAAAATCATCACAAACTGTTGGAGAAGCTCCAAATAGATAACTCAATACCCAACGATAGCGCAAAAAATTCCGTGCTAATTTCATATAAATCGCTGATTGAAAGTCTTCTTTTTTCACTATCTCTGTTTGCTTTTGATACAGAGAATCGATAAATGCATGATCAAATTCAAAATTGACGTGGATCCCGCTTTGCATTTGTTTTTTCTTACCATATATACTGGCTAAATACTCTCGATAAGCTACATCTGCTTGATTTTCCAATTTAGCGATTGGAATCTGTTCCTCTTCCGGTAATATCCCAGGCATGCTCAACGGCCAAATCGCTTCTTCTTCTTTCATAGAATGGTAAGTGACGTCATGTAACGCAGAAAGCCAACGATTCATACTTTTACTGCTGCCTAAAGGAGGCGTGATCAATTCCAATTGGACTTCACTAAAGTCTGTTTGGATGTAAGGATGGTGACTTCTGCTTCCAAGTGTTTCTGGATGATCGGTAGTAGCTAATGTGCCATCTGGATTGACTCTCAACCCTTCTTTTTCAATTCCAATAATGGATTCGCTCCATACCGGATCAATATTATTTTCTTTGATTAATTGTTTTACTGTTTTCATAACTATTATTTGCCACTACCTTCCTACCAACTTCTTTTTCTAATCTATTTTAAATCAGAAGTTTCTATTGTCAAAACTATTATCGCAAAATTGACTAAAAAAAGCGAACCTATTTGTTTCTTTTATGTAAGTGTCTATTAATTACTGAACAAATGTTCGTTATGAATAGAAACAAATGCTGATAAATGCTATACTAAAAGAAAAATTTTTCTAGGAGGAGTGTTTCAACATTGACGAGTAAACCATTAGCTTTTCGGATGCGTCCTACAAATATTGATGAAGTCGTCGGACAAACTCATTTAGTGGGTGAAGGAAAAATCATTCGACGCATGGTAGATGCTAAAATGCTGTCTTCCATGATTTTGTATGGTCCTCCTGGAATAGGAAAAACCAGTATTGCTAGTGCTATTGCTGGTTCTACACAATATGCTTTTCGGATGCTGAATGCCGCAACAGATTCAAAAAAAGACTTGCAGATCATAGCAGAAGAAGCCAAAATGAGCGGCTCTGTTATTTTAATGTTGGATGAAGTTCATCGTTTGGATAAACCTAAGCAAGATTTTTTATTGCCTCATTTGGAAAACGGACGCATTATTTTGATTGGTGCAACTACAGAAAACCCCTATATTACAATTAATCCTGCTTTAAGAAGCCGAGCACAAATATTTGAATTAAAACCTCTTTCTATTGAAGATATTCAGATAGCTATGGAACGAGCTTTAAAAGACACAGATAATGGCTTAGGCGGTTATTCAGCAGAAGTAAGTGAAACGGCGCTATTACACTTTGCTCGAGCAACCAACGGAGACTTAAGAAGTGCTCTCAACAGTTTGGAATTAGCTATTAAATCGACGAAACCAGATGAAAATGGTCTGATTCAAATTTCTCTTAGTATCGCTGAAGAGTGTGTTCAGCGAAAAGCTTTGACACATGATAAAGATGGCGACGCACATTACGATGTCATTTCAGCTTTGCAAAAATCTGTTCGTGGTAGTGACGTGAATGCTGCATTGCATTATCTCGGCAGATTGATCGAAGCTGGCGACTTGCCGATTATTGCTCGAAGATTAATGGTAATTGCTTATGAAGATATCGGACTTGCCAATCCAGGTGCTTGTTCGCGTACTGTTACAGCCATTCAAGCTGCTGAACGCATTGGCTTTCCTGAAGCGAGAATTCCATTAGCCAATATAGTCATTGATTTGTGCTTGTCACCAAAATCCAATTCCAGTATCTCAGCTATTGATGCTGCAATCAGCGATATCCAAAATGGAAAAAGCGGAGATGTACCGGATCATTTGAAAGATTCTCATTATAGCGGAGCCAGTAAATTAGGCCGCGGCGTAGACTACAAGTATCCTCATAGTTATCCAGGTGCTTGGGTAGATCAACAATATTTACCGGATAAATTAAAGGGTTCTCGCTACTTTGAACCCAATCATACTGGAAAATACGAAGATACATTAGCACAGCAATATGAGTCAATCAACCAAAGAAAGAAAAAACAGACGTAAGCGGTACCTTTATTATACCGTCACGTTTTATTGTGATATCCGTGAGCGTATTTGGTTGACAGAGAATACCTCTCGTGCTAATATAAGGATAAGAATTCTGAGGTATGCGCGATGTCCTGACATGTGTTGACCGAACATTTTTTACGAATACTTTGGGATCCAAACTGAATCAAACGGATAACAAGCCTTTTCACTTGGTAGTTAGATGCTTGACAGTGGAGCCCACCTGCTAACGTGCGGGTTCAATACTAATTGGACGTATAAACGGTACCATCGGAATTTTACATAAAGTTTCGTCTTTTAAAAGCCATTCTATTTTGGAATGGCTTTTTGTGTGGTGTATAATGAGTTAAAGAAAGATTTTATCATTTCTAGGAGGTATGAATATGATTTTATCCATTTTGTTTGCTCTTTTTGCGCTGCTTTTATTGTATACAGCTTACTTCTTCTTAACTATGAAAGCTCAAGTATTTCTTTATTATAAAAGTAGTGATGCTAGTGAACGAACAAAACCTATTTTTATGGGATTCGGAATCGGCTTTCTGTTGTGCGGAATCTTTTCTCTGTTCCTAACCTTTTTCTACACCATACCTTTAGCTTTTACTTTCTTAGGAATTGTGATGGTGCTGATACTAGCGTTCTTAGTTTACTTGAATAAGAGTATGTAAACTAAACTGTGCGGATGGTTTTGAAGTAAATGTCTTAACCATCCGCTTTTTTATAAATGATTTTGAAAACGTTATTATTTAACTGGCGTTTTATTATGAAAATGAAAAAATAAGCGTTATACTATAGTTGAACAAAGATTAAATTTGTTGTTTTCAATTGATATAGAATGGAGTGGTTTATATGTTGCAACAGTATAATCGAATTCTAGTAGCTATTGATGGTTCCAAAGAAGCTGAATTAGCCTTCAAAAAAGCGGTCCAAGTGGCGGTACGAAACAAAGCCTCTTTACTTATCGCAAATGTTATCGACACTAAAGCTTTCCAAAGTATTTCTACTTTTGATGGTTCTATGGCAGACAAAGCAAGTTTGCAAGCTAAAAATACTCTAGAAGAATACGTTCGATACGCTAAAAATCATCGTGTTGAAGACGTCAGCTACGTCATTGAATATGGGTCACCAAAAGTATTGATTTCTAAACAAATTCCAGAAGAACACAATGTTCATTTGATTATGTTAGGAGCTACTGGTTTAAGTGCTGTTGAACGAATCTTCATTGGATCCGTTTCAGAATACGTTATCCGTAACGCTGCTTGTGACGTTTTAATCGTACGTACGGACTTAGAAAATCAACCAACGGATTAGTTGAAAAAAATGAATAATATTATTGATGGAGGCAGGATATTTTTCCTGCCTCCTATTTTTTTGGTGGAGTATGATGTAGAAATTTTTTCTTGTGCATCATCTGCCTTTTTTTAGTTGAGCTTTGTAAGTTATAGGAGCTATAGTTCATAGTCTCGTTCATTTTTTATTGGTTTATGAAGTAGACATCTTTCCATGTGAAAAAAGCACCTCACGTATGAAGAAAAATTCATAGTGAGGTGCTTTTATTGAAAATTAAGCGGACTCGCGCTCTTAAATGCTGTACGGAGAGCTAAACGCCTTACTCCACGTTCTTATTTTTTTAGACGTTCTACATCGCGAGCGATCATTACTTCTTCATCTGTAGGGATCAGCAGGACTTTAACTTTGGAGTCGTCTGTTGAAATAATGCGTTCTTCGCCACGAACTTTGTTCTTTTCGTCGTCGATTTCAGCACCAAACCAGTTGATAGCATCAATGATGATTTCACGGGTTTCAGGTGAGTTTTCACCGATACCAGCAGTGAAGATAATTGCATCTACACCATTCATCAATGCAATGTATTGACCAATGTATTTTTGCACACGGTTATAGAAAATATCTAAAGCAAGTTGCGCTCTGTCATCTCCTTCAGCTGCTGCATCTTCAACATCACGCATATCGCTTGATATACCGGATAAACCAAGTAGCCCAGATTTTTTGTTGAAGACATTGATCATTTCGTTGATATCTGTGATGCCTTCTTTTTCCATCAAGTATGGAATAATAGAAGCATCGATATCACCAGTACGAGTTCCCATTGTTACACCAGCCAAAGGAGTGAATCCCATAGATGTGTCTACAGATTTTCCGCCTTCAACAGCTGTGATAGACGCTCCATTACCTAAGTGGCAAGTGATCAACTTTAAATCTTCAAGAGGACGATCCAGCATGTCTGCTGCACGTTCAGATACGTATTGGTGTGAAGTACCATGTGCTCCATATTTACGAGCTGCATGTTTTTCATAGTATTCCATTGGCAAGCTGTACAAGTAATTTTCAGCTGGCATTGTAGTGTGGAAAGAAGTATCAAATACCGCTACACTAGTAATGTTTGGTAATAATTTTTTAAATGCTTTGATTCCTGTTGCATTTGCAGGATTGTGTAAAGGAGCTAAGTCTGCTAATTGTTCAATTTTTGCTAATACGTCGTTGTCGATAAGAGCAGATTCTTTAAAATCTTCTCCCCCAGCAACTACACGGTGTCCGACACCTTCGATTTCATCGTAGCTTGCGATAACATTTAATTCAATCAATTTATCCAACACTTTTTGGATAGCAATTTCATGGTTGTCAATGTCTTCTGTAACATTGTATTTTTCACCATTGTATTTTGTAGTGAAGATAGAATCTTTTAATCCGATTCTTTCAATAATTCCAGATGAAATAACTCTTTCTTCCGGCATTTCAAATAAAGTAAATTTTAAACTTGAACTACCAGCATTAATTGCAATTGTTTTTGACATGTTTCTTCCCCTTTTCTTCTCTTACAAATTTTCTTTCTTCCAGTTATCCACTTCCTGCATAAATTTTAACATGGATTGTTGGTTTTTCAAATCAGGAATATTTCCGAGCAATACTTGTTTGGCTTGCTCTGCTTGGTCCCCATTTTTTTGAAGCAGCAAAATAGATTTTTGTGATTGTTCATTTGCAAATAATTCTTTCGGCAAATGCAACATTCCTTGTAAATAACCTAATTCTTGGATGGCTTTCATCAAAGATGCCGCTTCTGGCGTTTCAAACATCAGTTTAGGCACTAAAAATAGACCAAACGCATTTGGTTTCAAGTACTTCATGCTTTGTTCAATCAGCAAATGATGCGCAAAGGAATGCCCTTCTTTTGCTGCCGACGTATAAGTTTTCGCTCTTTCATCAACTGGATAGTAGCCAATCGGTAAATCGCTAACCACTAAGTCCACAGGGTCTACTAATAGATCCTGAACAGCATCTTGGTGTGTCAATTTAACGTTTTGCCTTTGAAGCTTTGTGGCCATCGCTGCTAAGTCAATAAGTAAATCATCATTTTCAATTCCTTCTGCTTCTACCTCAATATCTGCAGTAGCTAAAGCGTTGTAAACTGTTGAAAGCAAATTGCCTGTACCAACAGTTGGATCTAGAATACGCATTTTTTTCAAAGAAGTGTCTCGCACTTTTTCGATAAAATACACAAACATAAATCCAATAGCATCTGGTGTCATTTGATGATTCGCTTGTACTTTATCCTCTTTCAATCCTTTTAAGATAGCTAATTGCAAACTTTTTCGGATATCTTCAGGTTCCGTATGAGCTGTATCTACACCTTGATAAATTTCAGTTAATTTATCTGCTGTTGCTGGACTCAAAATATTCTTCATTTCAGCAGGAATATTTTTTTCAATCAGATTACTTCCTGATTCAGTCAATGCTTCCAAGTATGAAAAATCGATTTCGTTTCTTAACAATTGAACTGTACTATCTAATTGACTAAAAAGAGTTTCAATGTCTTTTTGAGACAAAAAAATCATCCTCTCTTCCTCATACCTGTCTTTTACTTGAAATAAAATTTATTCAATAGAATTCAAGTTACTTTACTATTTTATCTAATCTCCACTATGTACACAAGGTACAAAGCAACTTATGCCTTAGAATTAGACTTAAAGTGGATTATTTCCTCGTTAAGTATACCTCATCCAGAACAATATTGCTCATAATAAGAGCGTGAAGTAAGGCGTTCAGCTCATCGTACACCTCACAAAATAAAAGATAGGGTGCTTTCCTCTAACTTTTATTCTCGTGAAGTGCCTATGAGCTGCCTTACGCAACGTGTCTAATAAGAGCGTGGAGTAAGGCGTTCAGCTCACCAGAATTTCATAACAAACATAAGAAATAAACTCTTCATTATAGTAAATCGGTTAACTGAAACTCCCTTAAAAATAACTAAAAAATAGGGGAGTGAACATTTGTCCACTCCCTTTTTTTGAATGTATTATTGAGCTACTGGGTATACAGAAACTTGTTTTTTGTCACGGCCTTTACGTTCGAAACGAACAACGCCGTCAACTTTAGCAAACAATGTGTCATCTCCACCGATACCTACGTTAACTCCTGGGTAAATTTTAGTACCGCGTTGACGGTATAAAATTGATCCACCTGAAACAGTTTGACCATCAGCACGTTTAGCGCCTAAACGTTTTGATTGTGAGTCACGACCGTTAGAAGTAGAACCGCCCCCTTTTTTGTGAGCGAAGAATTGTAGATTCATTTTCAACATTTGGAATGCACCTCCATCATGATTTAATCTTTAATCGTATATATTTAGAGTATTCTTCTACTATTCCATTTAAGGAAATGAGCAGACTCTCAAGTAAAACTTGAGCTATTTTCAACTGTTCTTCTGTTAACTCTTTAACCAGTTCAACATATAAGTAACCGCCTTCGACCTCATCATTTTGTTCGATGATTGGAGTGACTCCAGTCAAAGTGATCAAACTATTTGTAGTCCCGATCGTTAACGCAGAAACAGCTGCACAAACTATATCGCTGCCATAGGGTCCTGACTCTGCATGTCCCGTCACTTCAAAAGAAACGATGTTTCCTTTGTCATTTCGTTTAATAGATGCTTGAATCAATTTGGATCACCTCTTTATTATGCGTTGATAGCATTGATGACAACTTTTGTATATGGTTGACGGTGACCTTGTTTACGGTGACTGTGTTTTTTAGGTTTGTATTTGAAAGTAGTAACTTTCTTTTGTTTACCATGTTTTTCAACAGTTCCTTCAACAGTCGCGCCTTCGATGAATGGAGTTCCCACTTTAGTGTCTTCTCCACCAACTAAGATTACTTCGTCAAAATTGATTGTTTCACCAGCTTCAACGTTTAATTTTTCAACGTAGATTGCTTGTCCAACCTCAACTTTTACTTGTTTACCACCAGTTTTGATAATTGCGTACATTTATTCGCACCTCCTTATTAGACTTAGACTCGCCGTTGTGAGTGCCATTATGGGCTTACATACTCATTTCCGTGCGGTTGTAGTTGTGGTGCTACACATTTACAACATTAACATCATACCAAAAACAAAAGAACCCGTCAACGAATTTTTTCTCATTGAAAGGTCCTATTTATTTTTATTAAATAAATGAATCAGATGAAACTGAACGAGTACCATACTGTTCAGCAAATTCGATATCATGAGTAACAATCAAAATACCTGTTCCGTCAGCTGCGATATCTTGAATCATTTTTCCGACTCCATTTGCTGTGTCTCGATCAAGAGCTGAAGTAGGTTCATCAAAACACAAAATTTGCGGATTCAACATCATTGCACGAGCGATAGCAACACGCTGTTGCTGCCCACCAGACAACGTCCCTGGAAACTCATCTTTTTTACCCAAGATATCCATTTGCCCCAATAAAAGCTCGGCTTTTTTTACAGCTTGTTCTTTAGACATCAATTTTTGAGCCGTTGGTGCTTCAATACAGTTTTCTAAAATCGTTAAATTAGGGAACAATTGATAATCTTGGAATACCATTCCTATTTGATTGCTGTAAGCTAAACGTTCTTTTTTAGAAACATATTCAGCTTTCCCGTTAGCTGTCTCACGGCACAAATAATCATCCTCGATGAAGATGGTTCCGTTATCCGCTTTTTCAAGTTGATTCAACAATCTCATGAATGTTGTTTTTCCAGTACCTGACTTTCCTATTAAAGTAACGATTTCTCCTGCTTCAATGGCAAAATCAAAATCTTTGATTACTTTTATGTCATTGAATTCTTTAGAGATATTGATTGCTTTCAATCCCATGTTTATCTTTCTCCTTTAGTAATCTGTTTTCTTCTCGACCACATTTAATAGTAATGTGATAATTCCAGTAACCAGTAAATAAATCGCTCCGACAGCTACATACGGAATCAATGAAGCATAGGAATTGGCTGCAATTTGCCCAGCTCTTAATAGTTCACCAAGTCCTAGTATATAGATCAATGAAGTATCTTTTACTAAAGAAATGACTTCATTCCCTACTGAAGGTAAGACTACACGCATAACTTGTGGAATAATGATTTTTCTAAACCCTCTTATTCTTCCAATACCCAGCACTTTGATGGCTTCAAATTGACCATTCGGGACAGATAAAATTCCACCGCGGAAAATTTCTGCGTAGTAAGCTGCGTAATTGATAACAAAAGTGAAAACTGCAGCTGGAAAGCGCTCAAAGGTAATGCCTGCAAATGGCAGTCCGAAAAATACGACCATCAATTGCAATAGAAGCGGCGTTCCTCTCATCACATAAATATATACTTGGATGATCCAAGAAATCCATTTAGGGGCATATACTCTAACACAGGCAATCAAAAATCCTAAAGGAATCGTTACGATCACGATAATAAAAAATAATAATAAAGTAGTTTGTAGTCCGTCTAACAGACTAGGTGTTATCTCAGCAATCAAATCCATTTTTTATTCATCCTTTGTTTAGCTTTATTTATTCAGTGATCCATTTGCTCTTAATATCTTTTAGTGTGCCATCTTCTTCCATCTCAGCTAGTACAGCATTTAGTTTTTCTAGAAATTCGGTATCCGATTTTCTCACACCAACAGCAGTGTCCTCGTAACCAAAACCTTCCTCTAAAATCCGATATTGTTCTTCGCCTTTTTGCTTCATGTAATAACGAGCGTATAATTCACTTACCGCGACCGCTTCACTTCTGCCACTCTCTAGATCATTGAATACATCATTGTATGAAGGATACTGAATGATTTCTCCATTAGCAAAGGTATCGATGATTCCACTTTCATGGTTCTCTAGTAAATCGACTGTACTGGAAGACTGTTGAGAAGCTACTACTTTACCGGCTAAATCTTCCCAAGTTTCAATCGGACTATTTTCCAACACTACAAAGACTTGTCCGCTTTGGTGATAAGGAGTACTGAAATCAACTTTTTCTTTCCTTTCCTCCGTCATCGAATACCCATTCCAAATAGCATCTATTTTTCCTGAATTCAATTCTGTTTCTTTCATAGCCCAGTCAATAGGTTGGAATTTAATCTCTAACTCCAATCGTTTCGCAGCTTCATTTGCTAAATCAACATCTAAACCTACTAAATTTCCCTCATTATCCCTAAAACCCATTGGCACAAATGTATCATCTAATCCTATAACAAATGTATCTCCGGACTCACCTAAAAAAATTTCTTTCTTATTCGTTGCAGCAGTATTTGCCTTACCACACGCCATTAAGAACATAGAAAGCATCAGTACACTGCATATCATTTTTATTTTTTTCAATCTCATTTGAATCCCCCTAAGATGCTTGCTTAAAGACTGATCGGTTGCTTTTTATTCTGAAAACCATTTGCCATAAATTTCCTCAAATGTACCATCTGCTTTCATTTCTTCTAAAGCTCCATTTACAGCTTCAGTCAATTGGTCATCTACCTTACGGAAACCAACTGCATATTCTTCTTCCCCGAAATTTTCTTCTAGCACACGATAAGCTATGTCGTCATTTTGCTTCATATAGTAACGTCCAAGTGTTTCGTCCACTACGATAGCATCACTTCTGCCAGACCCTAAATCATTGAAAACATCGTTATTTGAAGGATATAAAACAATTTCTTGATTAGCGAATTCCTCCACTATGTTCGAAGGATCTGCATTGACAGCGTCCACAGCGCTTGAAGATTGCTGTGCTGCGACTACTTTGCCACTTAAATCATCGATTGTTTGGATTGAACTGTCTTCTAGCACAATGATAATTTGACTGTTTTCTAAATAAGGCGTACTGAAGTCTACTTGCTCTTTTCGTTCATCTGTAATGGTATAGCCATTCCAGATAGCATCGATATTGCCATTATTCAACTCCGTTTCTTTTAAAGCCCAATCGATCGGTTGGAACTCTACATTTAAATCCAATCGATCTCCTACTTCATTCGCCAAATCGATATCAAAACCTACCACTTCACCATTACTATCCCGAAAACCCATCGGAGCAAAAGTATCATCCAAACCTATTGTGAATGTCCCTTCTTCTACGATTTGATCGTATGAATCTGTTTCTGTATCATTCGAACCGCACCCTACTAAAACTAACGCTATTGCACCAACAAAAGATTTTATGATTTTTTTATTCATTGTTATTCTCTCCTTTTTTTAGATCATTCTTTGTTTTTTAAAGCTGCAGTCCTTAAAAACAAAAAAAAACGTCCTTTGAATTTCGGTATTCGAAATTCAAAGGACGATTATTATTATTATCGTGGTTCCACCTTTTTTCGCAAGCTCTTCGCAGAGTACTTGCCTCATCACGTTCAAAACTTCTAAACGCTAGTACTTTAACGGGTACTCCCGAGTCAACTTACTTTATATTTTCAGCTGCCAGCTCAAAGGTGTGTGTTCAAAATTTTATCTTAGTTGCTTTCACCATCCGCAACCTCTCTTTAAAGATTCCATTTTT
The DNA here is from genome assembly GCF_016892605.1 of Desemzia sp. RIT 804. Classification (GTDB taxonomy): domain Bacteria; phylum Bacillota; class Bacilli; order Lactobacillales; family Carnobacteriaceae; genus Desemzia. Next base: position 305,558 of record NZ_JAFEMV010000001.1, on the reverse strand, counting down.
ACTTTTCCTCATCAATGCCTTTTTAATGGATATTTAATTTAAAAGTACTATAGCACAATTATTTCTTTTTGCCAAATATTTTCTGCCAAAAACTTTGTTTTTCTGTTTTCAATGACATTAAAGGAACGGTTTCACCCAAAATTCTACGGGCAATATTTCGATACCCTTGAGAAGCAGCATTTTTTGGATTTAATACAATGGGATCTCCATTATTAGATGAACGAACAACATCATCATCATCAAATATGATTCCTAATAGATCAATAGACAAATGACGTGTGATTTCATCTACATCCATTACTTCTCCATCTTGCATCATACGTTTACGAATACGATTAATAATCAATTTCGGCTCAGAAATTTCTGTTTGCTCCAATAATCCAATAATTCTATCTGCATCCCGGATAGCAGAAATTTCTGGAGTTGTTACGATAAAGGCTCGATCAGCCGCAGCAATAGAATTTTTAAATCCTTGTTCTATACCTGCTGGGCAATCAATCAAAATATAATCATAATCACTGCGCAATTCTTCTACGATATCGATCATTTGTTGTTCATTGATGGAGTTTTTATCTGCATTTTGTGCAGCTGGAAGTAAGTACAAGTTATCGTTAAAACGTTTGTCTTTAATTAACGCTTGATGTAACTTTGCTCGTTCTTCCACTACATCCACAATATCATAGATGATACGGTTTTCTAGACCTAAAATAACGTCTAAGTTACGTAATCCGATATCCATGTCGATCAAGCACACTTTTTTCCCTTGTAGTGCCAAGGCCGTTCCTAAATTAGCCGTTGAAGTTGTTTTCCCAACTCCACCTTTACCAGACGTAATGACAATAGCTGTACTCATTCAAATAATCCTCCTGTCACTTTATCGATAGATGGCTGTATCTTCTTTAAGCGATCCAACGTTTCAAAAGATAAGATATGTAAATCATTTATATACGCCACTTCTACCTTGCTCTTTTTACTTTCTTCGTCCTCATTTTCAATAACTTCTACATTATCTGCAATGCGAATTTGTGCTTTGGTAAGGAAATCAGCAACAATCACCGCTGAAGTATCTCCATCAACGCCAGCATGAGCTACCCCATGAAGTTCTCCGATAATAAAGATGCTGCCTTTTGCTCGGATGCTGCCTCCTGGATGGACTTTTCCAATCAATAGAATATCTCCAGGAGCTTCTAAGATTTGCCCACTTCTTACTGTTTGAACTTTCATTTCTAAACTGACTTTTTTTTGCCATTCGATGGCACATTCGTAAGTCAACACATTTGAGTCAAAAGATTTGATTGAGAAATGACTTTTTTCTTCAATTTTTTTTGATAACAGTTCTTTTTGTTCAGTATTCAATAGACGATCTCCCGAATGGATCTCTAAATGAATATCTTTACGAGTTTCACCTGATAGTTTGCGCTCTGCTCTCAAATGATCTAACAACTCATCTAGTTCATTAGTCAATTCTTCAAAAGAAGCCGCATCATTCAAATTTAACAAAAAGCCTTCCTTAATACCCTTTAATGTTACATTTTGTTTCATTAAACCCTTCCCCCAATCTCAAAAGACTTATGAACAAATTTTCAATCTTGCATAATGGCTATAGCTAGTTTCTTTACTGGATAGTAAAGCACCAACAAGAAAATGCTGTTTAATAAAAGTGTTGGTCCTAATCGATTTGCTAAGAACACTGAAAAATCGATAGCAGTGAGATCAATGACAGAATAAAATCCATATAATAAAGTCTCTATCAGACTAATATGAATAATTAAAATCATGACTATCACCAATAAATTAGGATTTAATATTTTCCGCATTTTGTCGCTTAAATAAATGATGATCGGAAATAATGAAGTGTACAGACCTAAAATCCCTACATAATAACTATCATATAGCAATCCAAAGAGAATACCAAAAAGAATCATGTATTTCCGATCAACATAAAAAGAAAATAAAACAATACAGATAATAATCAATCTGGAAACCATATCGCTGGTAGCGGTGTATAGTTGAGTTGAAAATACCGATGCAATGATCCCATCAAATAATAGAGCTGTCAAAAGAGTCAGTGGGACGAATAGATGGATTCTTGATTTTTTAGTCATGCTCTATTCCCCACTTCCAGATGCTCTTTGGATGATGGTAACAAAACGAATATCGTTCATATCTGCTGCAGGAGTAATGTATGCTTCCATAGCTAACCCATGAGAATCCAAACGAATCTCATCTATAGTTCCGATCAATAATGAACTTGGTGAAAGTCCTCCTAGTCCGGAAGTCATTACCTGATCTCCTTCATTCAAAGTAGCATCTGTAATGATTTGGTTCAGGATCAGACGATTGGTTTCTGCTTCATAGCCGCTGATAATCCCGTGAACTGCTCCATTATCCGTTACCACTTGTGCAGAGACACGTCCTGTATTTTGATGTGAAGTCGTCACCAGTTGTACTTTAGAACTTGTAGGACTGACTTCTACAATTCGGCCAATGTAACCATTTCCGCCCATGACAGACATATCTACTTCTACTCCATGCTGACTACCTCTGTCAATGACTAACTGATCGACCCAATTATCGGGATTACGGCCAATCACTGCACCATTGATGCTGTTATAGTCAGTCAGCGTTTCTGTTAATGCTAATTGCTCTTGCATCTTGTCATTATCTTGTTGCAAAGCTGCAATTTTTGCTTCTGTTTCATACAGTCCATCCATCTTGGATTTCAATAATTTATTTTCTTCATACGTGTCAAGTAAACCTTCTACTGAGTCAATGACATTGACTACGCCATTAGCAGGTTTACTGAAAACGCGACTGACTAAAGCTGTTACATCATTTGTAAATCGCTGAACTATAGGAACATTTCCACTGCCCGTAATGGAAACTGCAATAAGCCCAAGAACAACAATTACGCTGACTAATAAAATAATAAGTTTTTTATTTGAAAAAAACTGGTTCAAAGTACCACCTCGTTGATTTTTGCAGGCTGTGTATATTTTACCATAGGTTGCTCAAAATAAGCATACTGTTTTCAATTTTATTTCAATTTCCTTTTAGTAAAAATTGAATTGATTCACTCAAAAAGAGCGGGATGGATAATCCATACCCGCTTGAAAATGGTCAGTTTTTATTTGATGCCACGTTTTTGGTAAACATCCATGTGTTTTAATGCTTCACCTGTACCGTTAGCAACACAATCCAAAGGTTCATTCGCTACAAATACCGGCACGTCTGTTTCTTGAGCAATTACATCGCTGATGTTTTTAAGTAGCGCCCCGCCACCAGTTAAAACAATTCCATGATCGATAACATCTGCAGAAATCTCTGGGGATGTTTCTTCAAGTGTTTCACGAACCGCTATCACGATTCCTTCAACGACTTCTTGAATAGCTTCAGCTACATCGACTGCGGATATTTCAATAGTTTGCGGTAAACCTGTAAGTAAATCTCTACCTCTGATATCCATAGTTCCGTACTCAGCTGCTTTTTCAACTGAAGCACACCCAATATCCATTTTGATTTGTTCAGCGGTCCTTTCTCCGATCAACAAATTGTGTTTTTTACGGATATGGTGAATGATTACTTCATCCATTCGATCACCAGCTAAACGAATTGTTCTGCTGCTGACAATACCGCCTAAAGAAATAGTCGCTACATCAGTAGTTCCTCCACCTATATCGACTACCATACTACCTGTTGGATCCATTACCGGCAATCCAGCTCCAATTGCTGCTGCAAAAGGTTCTTCAATAATGTAAGCATCCTTAGCACCAGCTAAACGAGTCGCATCGATAACGGCTCTTTTTTCTACTTCCGTTACACTACTTGGCACACAAACTACTACGAATGGTTTAGAAGTTCTTTTACCAATAGCTTTTTTGATGTAATACTTCATCATTTCAGCTGTAATGTCAAAATCTGCGATAACACCATTTTTCATAGGGCGAATCGCAATAATCGAACCTGGAGTTCTACCAATCATATTTCTAGCGTCTTCCCCTACAGTTACGATTTCTCCTGTATTCACGTCTTTGGCTACTACTGAAGGTTCTCTTAAGACAATTCCTTTCCCTTCAACAAATACGTTTGTATTAGCTGTTCCTAAATCAATTCCCATGTTTTTATTTCCAAAATTAAGCACACTTTTCATCCTCTCAATTGTCTAACCTATAAAGGCTTTGTTTCTTTACTCAATCTTTTGAGAAAAAAACATTAGACTCTTCACAATAGCACTATTGCATCTTACTGTAATTTTTCACTTTTACTATCATACTTTAATTTCAATTAATTCGCATCAATAACCGTTGTTTTTAATATAAAATTAAGTAGAACTCAACATCTTAGTAATCTTTGCAATTGAGTTTTTAAAATAGCAAGCATATCTAGTATACAATTTTCTTTGAGGAATATAAAGGTATACAATTATTTCGTCAGTTTTTTTCAACGGAAACGTCAAATTTCGTTTCTAATTTGAAGAATTGTTTTTTCTTTTTTGCTATAAAAATTCTATTAGCGTTTGTGTATCATCCACTTCGGATCGAGCCATCGATCTAATTCTTCTTTAGAAGCCAACTCCAATTGAAGCGCTGCATCTCGAATAGAAAGTTGCTGTGTATAAGCAAATTTAGCGATTTGAGCACTCTTTTCATACCCGATTTTAGGAGATAGCGCCGTTACGATCATTAAAGAATCTTTTAAATATTTTTCCATTTGGACTTCGTTAGCTTGCATACCGGCTAAACAATTTATTCTAAATGACCGCATCCCTTCTGATAATAATTGAATGCTTTGCAACATATTAAATAAAATAACAGGCTTAAAGACATTCAATTGGAAATTACCTTGGCTTGCAGCAAATTGAACCGTTGCATCATTTCCCATAACTTGAGCAACGATCATGGTCAGCGCTTCAGCTTGAGTCGGATTCACCTTTCCTGGCATGATAGAACTGCCTGGTTCGTTAGCCGGGATAAGAATTTCTCCTAAACCACCTCTTGGTCCGCTAGCTAACCATCTGATATCATTAGCGATTTTCATCAAATCTGTCGCTAAACTTCTCAAGGCTCCATGAGAATAAGCCAGATTACTGTGACTAGATAAACCATAGAACTTGTTTTCTTCTACTTCAAACGAAAATCCTAATGTTTTATTTAATTCATCCACTATCTGTTGATCAAAATGATCAGGCGCATTCAATCCCGTTCCAACAGCAGTTCCTCCAATAGGAAGTTTCTTCAATGATTTACTGCTTTCTTCAATGAATTGAGCATTTTTTTCTAACATTGTGCGCCATCCGCTTATTTCCTGTCCAAACGTCATAGGAACTGCGTCTTGTAAATGAGTACGGCCGATTTTAATAAGAGTCTGATACTGTTGTTCTTTTTCTTTGAGTAAGGTGACCCACTCTTGGCATTCCATAAGCAATTTGTTTTGAATAGATTGGTAAATCGTCATTTGCATTGCAGTCGGAAAAACATCGTTGGAACTTTGCGAAGCATTGATGTGATCATTGGGATGCAATTTAGGCAACTCTCTAGATTGGTTTGCAATAGCTGCAATCACTTCGTTCACATTCATATTGGTCTGTGTTCCGCTCCCCGTTTGCCAAACTTTCAAGGGAAATTGGTCATCAAATTTGCCATTTAATATTTGATTGCATGCTTCTATTATCCGATGTTTTTCTTCTCCAGCTAACCGTTTTTCATTGTGATTAACGATTGCAGCTGCTTTTTTGATTCTGACAAAAGAATAAATAAATTCTAAAGGCATTTTTTCAGTTCCAATGTCAAAGTTTTCTAAACTCCGTTGCGTTTGCGCTCCCCATAAATTCTCTTCTTTGACTTGAACTATACCTAGCGCATCTTTTTCTTGGCGATATCCTTGCATTAAAACTTCTTCCTCTCTTAAACGCGGTTTACTTTTGTTTTGACAGCAGCAGCTTTTACATAGTCAGCTACTTGCTGAGCAACTCTCTCATCAAAGACACCTGGAATAATATATTCTTCTGTTAGTTCTTCTTCAGTAACTAGAGCAGCAATAGCTTCTGCAGCCGCTAGTTTCATTTCATCATTAATCGTTGTAGCGCGAGCACTTAAAGCTCCTTTAAAAATTCCAGGAAAAGCTAGTACATTATTGATTTGATTTGGAAAATCAGATCTTCCAGTTCCCATTATTTTTACTCCGCTTTGTTTTGCTACATTGTAGTCGATTTCTGGTTCTGGATTAGCCATTGCAAATACGATAGGGTCTTTTTTCATCATTTTGATCATTTCAGGTTTTAATATATTCCCGATTGAAACGCCGATAAAGACGTCCGCTTGAACGATCGCAGAAGATAAATCCCCATTTTTATTTTCCGGATTGGTTATTCTAGCTAATTCTATCTTATGATCTTTTAATGCTTCCTTACGAGTTTCAGACAAAATACCATGTTCATCACAAACGACTAATGTCTGGACACCCATTGTCATCAGCATCTTCACTATAGCTGTCCCTGCTGATCCGGGGCCATTTACTACTACTTTCACCCTGGAAATGTCTTTACCAGCTAATTTTAAACTGTTTAGCATAGCAGCTGCTACTACAATTGCAGTACCATGTTGATCATCATGGAAAACAGGTATATCCAATGCTGCATCTAATCTTTTTTCGATTTCAAAACATTTTGGCGAAGCAATATCTTCTAAATTGATTCCGCCAAATGAAGGAGCTATGTATGTGACCGCTTGAATAATTTCTTCTGTTCCTTTTGTATCTAAACAAATAGGAACTGCATCAATATTCCCAAAAGATTTGAATAAAGCAGCTTTCCCTTCCATAACTGGTAATGCTGCCTCAGGCCCGATATCTCCTAAGCCTAATACAGCCGTTCCATCTGTTACTACAGCGACAAAATGTCCTTTAGATGTATAACGGTACACATCTTCTTTGTTGTCTGCAATTTTGCGACAAGGCTCAGCTACACCCGGTGTGTAAGCTAAAGAAAGATCACGATTGTTGCTCAATTCAATGGTACTTTTCATTTCTATTTTCCCTTTATTTTGTTCATGTAATTTTAAGGCTTCCTCTTTTATATTCATATTGATCTCCTTTTAATAATCTATAAGTAATTTCAAAAAACTTAGACTCTTCTTACCAAAGAGAAGCCTAAGTTTTTTTAGTGAAGTGTTCTTCATCATGAAGTGCTTAATGGTTCTCTAATTTTTGTCAATTCTATTATAGCATATTCGCTGTTATCCAGTTCTTTGTTTCAATGAATATTGTACAACTCCTGGATGTCTATTTTATGACGTTGGTAAAGAAATTCCTTCTGGAAATGGGGTTGCTGGGTGAGAGCCATGGGAACGCGTGGAGCCTAAAGTCTCCACGCTTGCAAGCTTCAAACAAAGCATAAGCGCTGAAGCGCCAACGCTTTGTAATTCACATTGCATCCTTTACATGGCTACCAGCAACCCCGTTTCCTCCAGGAATTTCCAGAAGCTGGTATTTAAGTAACTTGAACTTTCTACCAACGTTACATGATGAAGAACCCAACTCCTTTAACTCACATTTAAAAACAAAACAAAAAAAAAGAACAGTCTAGTATAAACTAGACTGTTCTTGAGCTAACTTTTAATTTTTTTAGTTAAATTAAATTTTGTTAACGTTAGCAGCTTGAGGTCCACGGTTTCCTTCTTCTACGTCAAAAGAAACTGCTTGTCCTTCTTCTAAAGTTTTGAATCCGTCTCCTTGGATAGCTGAGAAGTGTACGAATACATCATCTGCGCCTTCGCGTTCGATAAATCCAAATCCTTTTTCTGCGTTAAACCATTTTACTGTACCTTGTTCCATGAAAAATTCCTCCTCGTGCTTGAAAGCACATTATAATTCACATTGTTGCTGACGGTACGATTCGGAATGTTTTGAAACAATTCTTTTTTCCACCTAACAAAATGCTAAACAAAGTATAACACGATAAAAAAAACTTAGCAAGCCATATTACGAAGTTTATTTATTAATTTGTCTTTATTTCCAAACAACCTTGCTGTATCTTGCTTCCTTTTTAAAAAATCCCTACCTCTTTTAAACTCAGGTATTGATTTTGACCAATAATAAGATGATCAAGCAATTCTACCCCCATAAGTTCTCCGCATTCTGCTACACGTCTGGTAAATGAAATATCGGCTTCAGAAGGATCCGGACAACCTGATGGATGATTGTGTACAATGGCTAAACGAGCAGCGGAATAACGGACTGCTCCTTTAAATATCTCACGCGGATGTGCGACCGAAGAATTTAGCCCACCCTTAAAAATCGTTTCTTTCTTGATGATCTCGTTTTTGGTGTTCAAATACAAAACAACCACGTGCTCTTGTTGCAGATCTCTCATCTCGGCAAGCATCATTTCTCCTACTTGACGACTAGAAGTGATTTGACCAGTCTTCAATTGAGGAGCTTGAGCAATCCGCATTCCTAATTCAATCGCTGCTTTCAATTCGATCGCTTTTGTTTTCCCGATCCCAGAAACTCTCATTAATTCTTCCAATGACACTGTTTTTAAATAATACAAATCATCCACTGCATTGAGTACCTGTAAAGCCACCGAGACCACATTGGTCCCTTTTATCCCTGTTCGCAATAAAATGGCTAATAGCTCATGGTTCGCCAGAGCCTTCTCACCGTACTGTTCCAATCTTTCTCGTGGACGCGACTCTATTGGCATTTCCGCTAATAAATTTGCGCTGTTTGTAGACATAAAAAACCTCCTTTGCAGATAGTATATGCAAAAAAGAGGTCTTCTATTTATTTAATTATTCAAATCCCATTTTTGTTGAAGAAATTTCTTCACGTCTACTAAATCCTTATGGATTGCAAGAGTCTTTTCTCTAGCTTCTTCATTAGGATCAAATAAATCCGGCACCATAATGACCGAGATTCCCGCATCATACGCTGCTCGAATACCATTTAAAGAGTCTTCTAGAATAACGGTTTCTTCTTTCTTGCCATCAAATAGTCCCCAAGCTTTTTCAAATATTTCTGGATCAGGCTTAGCAAACGCAACTTGATCCCCAGAAACGATCTCGTCAAAATAATGCGCTACATTTGCGTTGTCCACACACATTTGGACCATGGATTGAATACTACTCGAAGCAACTACTTTCCCTACTCCTCGTTCGTGAAGGAATTCCAGCAGTTCCAATAAACCAGGCTTCACTAAAATACCATCCGTCTTAATTTGTTCAAACAAATACGTACGGCTGTTTTCAATAAATGCATCGACTTTTTCATCATCGTTGAACTCTTGATACAAGCTCGCAAAAAATTCTTCATCGGATATCCCGATGTATTTGGCATAATACTCATAAGTAAACGGCAATCCTAATTCATCTGCTGCTTTTTGATTGGCCTTATAATACATCGTTTCCGTATCGAACATTAATCCATCCATATCAAAAATTACTGTTTTCAACTTTTCCATCTTGATCCTCCTAATTGTCTGCTCCTGTATTTAAAAGATTTCTTCTGACTTCAGAAATAAAGTATAACGAACCTGTAATCAATAGAACGCTACCTTCATTCATATTTTCCAGCTCACTCAACAAACCTTCTTGCCAATGTGCGTAGTAATTTACGCCAGATTGAACGTATGGGTGCATTTCTTCTTTTGCTGCTGCTTTATCAAAATCAAAAGAAGTTAAGCTCAATTGGACGTTCGGTAAAGATTGAATCAAATCGACCATTTTTTGGATCTCTTTATTTTTTAAAGCTGCGAATAAAATATGGACTTCTTGTTGAGAAAAGTCATTTTGTATCGTTTCTATCAACCGCTCGATCCCGGGTTCATTGTGTGCTCCATCCAATACGATAACTGGATCGTCACTGATTTTTTCCATTCTCCCAGGCCAAAAAGCTCTTTTCAGTCCTCTTAATAAAGCTTCGTGATTGAGCGTCAATTGAGTACGTTCCGCATACAGCCCAACTGCTTGGATAGCTGCAGCGGCATTTTCTACTTGATGCTTGCCTAACATAGACAACTGAATCGTTCTTAAACGCATCGCTTCGTCTTCGTAACTGAATTGTTCTCCCCAAGTAGGTAAAGTATGCCAATCTGAAATGACAAAATCTTTTTGAAAGGCGTACAATTTGCTGTCGCAGTCAGTAGCTATTTTTTCAATTTCCTTCATCGCTTCTGGAGGGATATTTCCTGTCACAACTGGGATGAAAGGCTTAATGATACCTGCTTTTTGCTGAGCAATCTCTGGCAACGTGTCTCCTAAAATAGCCATATGATCCATTCCAATAGTGGTAATCACCGATACTTCAGGCAAGACGACATTCGTCGAATCGTATAATCCACCTAAACCAACTTCAATCACGGCAGCATCCACATGCCCTTCTCCAAAATAGCTAAACATCATTGTAGTGATCACTTCGAACTCACTAGGCCCGCCTAATTCAGTCTCTTCTAGCTCTTCTGCTAAAGGAAAAACTACGTTTGCTAAACGTAAGATTTCGGAATCTGCTATTGGTTCGCCGTTCACACTGATACGTTCGTTAAATACTTCTATAAAAGGCGACGTAAAGGTTCCTACTACCAAACCGTGTTCTTCTAACATACTACGAATAAAAGTTACTGTAGAACCTTTTCCATTCGTTCCAGCTACATGGATCGCTGGGATTTTTTTATCTGGACGTCCTAATCGTTCCAGCATCCATTCCATTCGTTTCAAACCTGGTTTCTTACCAAATACTCGAATGCTATGTATCCAATCAAGTGCTTCTTCGTATGTGTTCCACATGTCTATTCCACCGTTCTACATTAAACTATTGACTCTTTCATTATAGATTACTTTTGAGTGATTTGCAGTAGAAAAAGCTATGCCCATTATTATTTTGGACATAGCTTTTTAGTACCACACTATTCATTCAAAACGTCTATAATTTTTGTTTTAAAACAGCAATTCTGTCGCTTACTGTTGCTTGTTTTTCCAAGTATTCAGCTTCTTTAGCTTTTTCTTCTTGAACGATTTTTTCTGGAGCATTATTGACAAATTTTTCATTGGCTAGTTTCCCTTGGACACGTTTTACTTCTTTGTTCCATTTATCCAATTCTTTTTCCAAACGTACAATTTCTTCTTCAATATTGATCAGTCCAGCTAGTGGCAAGTAAATTTCTGCACCAGTAATAATGGCAGTCATAGCCTCTTCTGGCGCTTCAATCGTTTCAGAAATCGTCAATATTTCTGGGTTACAGAAACGTTCAATGTAAGAAGTATTTTCATTCAAAAACGCTTCGATCGTATCATCGTTCGTCTTAATAAAGATATCGATTTTTTTCGATAATGGAGTATTCACTTCTGAACGAATATTACGTACCGAACGAATCAATTCCATCAAGACATCCATCCCTTTAGTAGCTGCTTCATCAGATAATTCTGGTTGAACTGTTGGATATTCTGCAACCACAAGTGATTCTCCTTCGTGCGGAATGTTTTCCCAAATTTCTTCTGTCACAAACGGCATGATCGGGTGCAACAAGCGCAAGATTTGGTCTAATACATGCGCCAAGATACTTCTTGTCGTTTGTTTAGCTATTTCGTCTTCGCCGAATAAAATCTCTTTACTCATTTCGATATACCAATCACAGAAATCATCCCAGATGAAATGGTACAGATGTCGGCCAGCTTCACCAATTTCATATTTGTCTGTTAAATCTGTAACTGATCGAATCGTATCATTTAACTTGGTTAAGATCCAACGATCGGCAACTGTTTTTTCACCGGTCAAATCAATATCTTTCACGTCAAAATCTTCTAAGTTCATCAAAACAAAGCGACTCGCATTCCATATTTTGTTGATAAAGTTCCAAGCTGCATCCATTTTATCGTAGCTGAAGCGCACATCTTGTCCTGGAGCAGATCCGGTAGATAAGAACCAACGCATAGCATCTGCACCATATTTGTCGATAATATCCATAGGGTCGATTCCGTTACCCAATGACTTACTCATTTTACGTCCTTGCTCATCCCGTATCAATCCATGGATTAATACGTCTTTAAAGGGTTGTTCATTTGTAAATTCCAAACTTTGGAAAATCATACGGCTTACCCAGAAGAAAATGATATCGTAGCCTGTAACTAATGTGCTGGTTGGGAAGTAACGTTTAAAATCTTCCGCATTTTCATTTGGCCAACCCATTGTTGAAAATGGCCATAATGCTGAACTAAACCAAGTATCCAATACATCTGGATCTTGTTCCCAATTTTCAACGTCTGCTGGATCTTCCATACCTACGTACATTTCACCAGTTTCTTTGTGGTACCAAGCAGGTATTCTGTGTCCCCACCATAATTGTCTAGAAATTACCCAATCATGCACATTTTCCATCCATTGAGTATAGGTCTTTTCAAATCTTTCAGGAACAAAGTTTACTTTTTTATCCGTATCTTGATTTTCTAAAGCTTCTTTAGCTAAGGGAGCCATTTTGACAAACCATTGAGTAGATAAGCGAGGTTCTACAACTACTCCGGTACGCTCAGAATGTCCAACACTGTGAACCATCTTTTCAATCTTAACTAATCGTCCTTCAGCTTCCAAATCTTTTACAACAGCTTTTCTAGCTTCAAAACGATCCATATCTGCATATTTTCCAGCAGACTCATTCATTGATCCGTCACCATTCATTACATTTACGTGAGGAAGGTTATGTCGATTACCGACTTCAAAGTCATTAGGGTCATGTGCAGGAGTGATTTTCACTACTCCAGTACCGAATTCCATATCCACATAGTCGTCCGCAATAACCGGTATTTCACGATTCATCAATGGCAGCATAACTGTTTTGCCGATCAACCCTTGATAGCGTTCATCATCTGGATGTACAGCAACAGCTGTATCCCCTAACATTGTTTCTGGTCGAGTTGTAGCGATTTCCACTTCTCCACTACCATCAGTCAAAGGATATGTCATGTGGTAAAAAGCACCTTCAATATCTTGATGGAGAACTTCGATATCTGATAAAGCCGTCTTAGCTTTTGGATCCCAATTGATAATGTATTCACCGCGGTAAATCAAATCTTTTTCGTACATGGTTACAAATACTTTACGTACAGCATCCGACAACCCTTCGTCTAATGTAAAGCGTTCACGACTATAGTCTACAGAAATACCTACTTTTGCCCATTGTTCACGGATAACGTTGGCATAATCTTCTTTCCATTCCCAAACTTTATCAATGAATTTCTCTCTTCCTAGGTCATAGCGAGAAATCCCATCTTCTGCCAACTTAGCTTCTACTTTTGCTTGGGTTGCAATTCCAGCATGGTCCATCCCCGGTAACCATAACGTATCGTAACCTTGCATCCGTTTTTGACGTACTAGGATATCTTGCAGCGTTGTATCCCATGCATGACCTAAATGCAATTTACCTGTAACATTGGGAGGCGGAATAACCACTGAATAAGGTTCTTTCGTTTTATCTCCACTCGGTTTGAACAAGTCTTTTTCCAACCATTTTTCATAACGGCCGGCTTCAACTTCATTCGGCTGATATTTTGTTGGCATTGTGATTTCTTTTGCCATGTTGAACAACTCCTTTTCTTTTTTTTATTTGATTCTGTTGAAAACACAAAAAAGCATTCGTCCTAATCTAACATTAGGACGAATGCTTTTGGATTCGCGGTACCACCTATATTGCCTATCCTTTATCTTGGATAGACCACTTCATTCACGTGGATAACGTCACGTTAGACCGGACAAAGTTACTCTTCATTCACTCTGACAGCTCCCAAGCTACCTTCACTTCAGTTCAATTAAGGACTTCCACCAAGCATCCTTTTCTCTTCAAATTGAAACCTGAAATTACTCCTCTTGTTCATCGCTTTATTCTGTATTATAGTAGCATGTTACATTTTAAAATTCAATAACAGAATTCCTAGGCTGCTTATTGACTAATGCCTTTTCTTTTTTTAACAGTTGAGTATCGTAATTCTCAATTTTTTGATTTAACCGTTCAAGAGTTTCTTGCATTTGATCGATTCGCTGCTGCAATTCTATTCGCTGCTCTTGTAATAAAGCATATCGATTCTCAAGCGTACTGTCACCTTCTTTGAACAAACGAAGATATTCTGTTAACACATTAATGGAAAGTCCAGCTGTACGCATACATTTAGAAAATTCAATCCACTTCAAGTCGTCCTCACCATAGTTACGGTTACCGTTTTTTGTTCTCTCTACGGATGGAACTAAGCCGATTTTTTCATAGTACCGCAATGTGTCTGGTGAAACACCGCTGATTTGGCTAGCTTTTGCAATGTTCATTTGTTTTACCTCCCAAGATTGATGTCGGTGTTAATTTATAGTAACACTTAGAGTCGACTCCAAGTCAATCAAAAAAATTTTTTTGACGAAGAACGAACCTAATCTAATCTTGCATTTATTTCGCTTAATGAACTTGTTTTGCGTGACCACCTTGTTAGATCATCTTTTTTAATTATCGAGCAGCTTTTGCAGCTTCAATAACAGCTTCATAAGCTGGTTCATCCACCATTTCGGAAACAATTTCTTGGTACACGATAACACCGTTAGCATCAATTACAAAGACCGAACGAGCTAATTTTTCAAGCTCCGGCATATATAACCCATAAGCATCTGCAAAAACCAAATTCGTATCGTGCAGCATCTCCATTGAAATGCCTTCTCCAGCACACCAATTGCTTTGCTGTTCTTGCGTGTTGTTAGAGATAGTTACCAACTGGACACCATCAATATTGCTCGCTTTTTCATTGAAAGCTCTCGTTTGTTGAGCACATACACGTGTGTCGATATCCGGGATCACACTGATCAGAATTACTTTCCCAGCGAAATCTTGTAACTGCACCATGCCACCTTCTAAATTTTTTACCGAAAAATCTGGTGCTTTGTCTCCTACGGTTGTTTGAATACCCTCTAATTGATAAGGTGTACCTTTTCTTGTGATTTGCATGACCTTCACTCCTAAACTTTACATTCTGTTTTCATTATAAAGTTCTTTGGTTGCTAAAGCTATAAAAAAAGAATCTTTCCTAGTGAGTGAATTTTTTATACCATACGTAAAATAAACTATTTCTAGACAGGTATAGGATACACGAATTTACAGTTTGCATTAGAATCCTTTTGTAAGCCATGTTTTTATTATAAGGTGTTTTTTAAGTAACTTTTAAAATCCATAGAAAGTGCAATTGGATGATTGGTTTCACTTTGAGTTTTTCCATCAATCACTGATTGCGTCATTTGTATAAGATTTTCAGCTCCATCTTTTGAAAACCCAACCTGGAGAAACGTATTTTCCCAATCTTCAGGCAGGATTTGCTGCAGCGTGACATCTCTATTCATTACTTCTTCAAATATTTTGGCGATTTCTAAGGAATTGTATGCTTCAAGGCCACTTAATTCATACACTTTCTCTTGCGGTTCCTGACGCAACATCACTTCTGATAAAAACTTGCCGACATCTTGAGGTGCAATCATCGGCAATTCCATATTGACTGGAAAAAAAGTCGGGAGTATTCCATGCTCTTTTACCAAATCAATATATCCAACCCAATTACTAAAATAGTAGGCTGGACGTACAAAAATTTGTTCGATATCCATATCTGAAAATGCATTTTCCAGCATATGGGAGGCGAGTAAATTGCCCGTTCCTGTTTCATGCTGCGCTCCCATTGATGACAAACCAACTAATTTGATTATATCCGTTGATAAAATAGCTTCTCTATAGTTTTGTAAGATAATCTGAGTATCTTTAAAAAAATGATTGCTTTCAGGATTTTCTGGTGTTAAAAGAAAGACTGATCTTCCACCTTGAAAAGCTTTTTTCAACTCGTCTAATTCAAAGTAGTCTGCAACAAACACTTCTGCTCCCATATTTTTTAGTTTCTGTGCTTTCAACTCGTTCCGAACAACAGCTCTTACAGGCTGTCCTTTTTTTAATAGTTCTTCAACTAGTATCGAACCCACTTGTCCAGTTGCACCTAATATGATATTCATTTTTTCCTCCTTCTCATCTATCACTTACACAACGAACAACCGTCTTAATCGTGTAAAAAGTTATGATACCTTTCTGTTATTATACTAGTTACGACGATTATTATAAAATATAAACACGGTAATAAGCCTCCTGTTATAATGTATGAACCATAATCTCTATACATTATTTTAAGACTTATTTTTATGTCGGAAAAACTATGACTAGACGCAACAGTAACAAAAAAACTGAGACGATCGTCTCAGTTTTTTTCAGTCCATTAAATTTTTCAGCTTATAGTAAATCGCTAAATGCTTCGTGTTGCTGTTCTTCTAACGTATCTCCAACACTGATCGTTGACATAACCAAACCTGCCATTGCGCGTTCGATCAGACCTTCTACGTCTAATCTAGCTTCAAAGTCTCTAGTTTTCTGTAAATCAGGTTTTGTCTTTGGTGCTGGTGGTGCAAAAATGGTACAGCAATCTTCAAAGGGTTGAATAGACAGTTCAAAAGTATCGATTTTTTTAGCAATATCAATAATTTCATTTTTATCCATTGATACCACTGGACGCAATACAGGGGTATTGGTCACATCATTGATAGCAATCATACTGTGCATAGTTTGGGAAGCTACTTGGCCTAAAGACTCGCCATTGAATATAGCTAATCCTCTACGCTGTTCTCGAATACGATCTGTGATACGCATCATAAAACGGCGTGTGACAGTCATCAAATAACCTTCAGGAACATTCTTTTTGATTTCTTCTTGGATTTCTGTAAAAGGCACTTCAATAAATTGTAATCTTCCTGAAAAAGCAGCAATTTTAGAAGTTAGATCTTTAGCTTTTTGTAAAGCTCTTGGGCTTGTATACGGAGGACTGTGGAAATGAACAGCTTCCACTTCTACTCCGCGTTTCATAGCCAAATACCCTGCAACTGGAGAATCGATTCCGCCAGATAACATCAACATTCCTCTGCCACTTGTTCCTACTGGAAGACCACCTGCCCCTTGAATTGTTTGACTGGATAAGAAAATCCCATTTAGGCGCACTTCAACGCGTAATGTAATATCGGGTTTTTTCATTTGGACTTGGATGCCTTCAATGTGATCAATAATTTCATCACCTAACATCAAATTGATATCATTAGTATCTAATGGAAACTCATGATCTGCTCGACGGGTAGCTATCTTGAATGTTTTACCAGGAGCGTATTGCTCTCTTACCATTTCAATAGCCACTTTTTTTACTTGTTCCATATCTCTATCCAGTTTCATAACGGGAGAATAATTTTGGATTCCAAAAATAGGCTCCAATCTTTTTAAAACTTCGTCACTATCCGCATTTTTCAATTCTAGATGCATGCGGTCCCGTTCTCCATGAACTTTTACTTCTGGGAAATCATATAAGGCTGCTTTTACGTTTTGTGCCAAACGACTGATAAAAGCTTTTTTATTCTTTCCTTTTATAGACAATTCGCCGTAACGAACCATCACTTCGTTGTATTGCATATCTTACTTCCTTTCTTCTTTCCCACTTATAGATGCGCTGCGAAAGCTAAACTTTCTAGCTTTTTTTCCACGCTCTTATTTAATATTTTTAAAGTTTTCGTACAATTTTTCAAATGAACGCAAAAATTGTTGCGCTTCTTCTTTTGTATTTGTATCGGTTAAACTTACACGCACCGCTCCTGTGGCAATTTTGTTCGGTACATTCATTGCTGCTAAAGTGCTGGAACTGGTTTTGTTGCGGCTCGAACACGCACTAGTCGTTGAAATAAAAATCTCTTCTTTTTCAAATGCATGAACACTTACTTCACCTCGAATACCAGTTAAAGCAAAACAAACAATATGAGGTGCTCCATTTTTAGTAGAAAAAAGTTGAACTTTACTGTACTTTTCCAACTCATCGATCATGTAATCTCTAATTTGTTTTTGAGCAGCTATTTTTTGTTCTTTTTGATCAAACAACAGGCGCAAAGCTCTAGCCATAGCAGCAATACCTGCCACGTTTTCTGTACCGCTTCGACGACCTTTTTCTTGCCCACCACCATTTAATAATGGTGCTATGATTCTGCCGCGTTTGATGTACAAGAAGCCAGTCCCTTTCAATCCATGAAATTTGTGTCCAGAAAAAGTCGCTAAATCAATGCGTGAAGAAGAACTTAAGTCCAGCGGCACTTTCCCTATTGCTTGTACGGCATCCACATGGAAGTGAATAGAAGGGTATTCTCTCAGCACTTCCCCTACTTCTTCAATCGGTTGGACGCTCCCCACTTCATTGTTTACCGCCATAATAGACACCAAAATAGTATCAGGACGAATAGCTGATTTCACATCAGCAGCCGAGATGATTCCTTCTTCGTTCACAGGCAAATAAGTTACTTCAAAACCTAATTGTTCCAATTGTGCCATACTCTCTTTCACGGCGGGATGCTCAATCATTGTTGTAATCAGGTGTTTTCCATAACGCATTTTTTCAATGGCTGTTCCTTTAATAGCCCAATTATCACCTTCTGTACCGCTACTCGTAAAATAGATCTCGGACTCTTGTACACCGATAATAGATGCGATTTGTTTCCTTGATTGTTGTAATAATCCATCTGCTACGTCCCCTAGTTTGTGTAAACTAGATGGGTTTCCATTCATTTTTTGACTAACTTTCATAAAAGTTTCCAATACGCTATCCTCAACTTGAGTGGTCGCGCTGTTGTCAAAGTAAATCATTTTTTCACATTCTTTCTACTTCAACTAATTTTTTATTAGCTGAAAAATTCTTTACTTATTATATCAAAATCTTTTGTAAGTACAAGCTTTCATTTGAGGCATTCAATTTCTAGACATAATTACACTTTGGTTTAGAAATAAAAAAAATCGCAGGATCTAAAAAATAAGAAGCTGAGTTTTTATTCTCTCAGCTTCTTATGCCATCAAGTTTTCGGTTTGATTTCATTGAAATACATAGTTTCCACTTTTTTATAGGCACCCGGTTCTACTTCTTCTAAAGCTGTTGAGATAGTTTCCAACGCTTCACGGTAATTGTGCTCTTGATTGAATAATTTAAAACTCTTTTGAGTGGCTGATGCAATCTGTGGAGTACTTTGACGATAGCGATTAGCGTATTGCGTCATGTATTCTGTCA
Source organism: Desemzia sp. RIT 804 (assembly GCF_016892605.1). Classification (GTDB taxonomy): domain Bacteria; phylum Bacillota; class Bacilli; order Lactobacillales; family Carnobacteriaceae; genus Desemzia. Next base: position 286,434 of record NZ_JAFEMV010000001.1, on the reverse strand, counting down.
ATAATGCCGTATCCACGATTTCTTCTGTCTTATCTAACAATAATTCAATATCATCTTCAATAAAATCTGCCATCTTCTTTATTTCATCCATGTCAATTCTCAGTTTATTGATTTCAATAGAAAGATTTTCAATTTTTTGTGTCACAGCAAAAAACAAATCCATGTAATCAGCTGGAAGTCCCGGAAGATGTTGTTTTTCAATATACCGTTTCATTGCTCGCATATTGAATTCAAAATCATCAATGCTTGCCTTCACTTCAGTTTCTTCTTTACGTAGTTCTTTTAAATGTTGTGCAATATCATTTTGACCTTTATCTACTTCTTCAAGTTTTTCAATACTAGACTGGAAACTCTCTTTTACTTCAGAGTAGACAATGTCTTTTTGTTGTAATGCTTGTAAATAATAGTTCACTGTTTCCGTTAGTTCATCTAATTGATTTTTAAAATCTTTCGTTTGTTTCAATTCATCATGGTTTAATTTATAACTTTGAGAAACTCGATCAATTTCAATGAGTAATTTATTATTTTTACGTGTTAAATAAGTAATCAACTGTTCGATTTTTTCTTTATTCTCAGTTACATACTGACTAGCTTCCATCTCAATTTCCATCACATCATATAATTGATCGATTTCTTCTTCTATCAATGGAATTTTTTCTTTAGCCGCTTCTATTTCTAGGTTTCCAGCTAATTTTTCAGCAGCCAATCGTTCTTGATCCGTTTCTGAAACTTTTTCTAAAACACGGTCATCTGGGAATTGGAAATCTTCTTCTTTTAACATTTGATAGCCAAGTTTGATTTCTTTTAATTGGTCTACAAATTCTCCGTTGATTTCTTTCAATAAGGCAGGAATTTCTTGTACAAGGATATCTAAGTTTTGTGTTTTAGTCCGTACTTCTTCCAGTACTTCTTTAGCTTCTATATGGTCTCCTTGAGAAGTGTACTCAGAAAAAGTAGCAAAATCTGTTTCTAATATCGTTAATTTGTGCTCCAATTTTTCTAAAGCTGGTCCAAAGCTAAAACTTTGTGTGAGCAGTTTTTTACGAATACTTTGATACATCTCTTTTACTTTTTCAAGTTCTAAACGATTTTTTTCTTCTCCTCTGACGAGTTCGCTCAGAGCCTCTTGAATTTTAAGCAATGTGTCTTTAGTCTCTTTTATCATACTTTCTGCTTGTTTTTCAGAGTCTTGCGCTTTTTTCAATCGTAATTTATCAATAGATCGTTCGGCTTCAAATAAATGATTTTCAATTGCTGGGAGAGAGACTTTTTCTACATCTTCCCACACCGTTTTCCATTTTTGGAAATTTTCTTCTGTTTGTCCAGTAAGATTTAGTGTTTTGATCATATGTATGTCGTCCACTATTGGCATATTAGATAATTGTAATTTTTGTTCTTCCAGTTCATCAACGATCCGATAGTGTTTTTTTCTCATTACATAACTTGCTGCAAAAGCAGCTATCGCTAAAACAATGATGACGATGACGGTAATTTCAACATTCATGTAAAGCCCTCCGTTTAAAAATGAATACTCCATTTTTTAATAGTCCGTTTATCATTTCCTGTATAATGGGATGGATTTTTTCCGATTTTCCTAGTAAAATACCTATTAATTAGTATAACATAATGAAAAAGTTCTAACAGTACAAATAAAAAAATTCTGAAATAATCTTTTTGTTTATTTCTTATTAGAAAGTTGGGCCTCTGAAATGTCAAAAGAAAAAAAATATCAATTAATGAATAATCAACTCCGTGCACTATTAGCTGGAGAGAAAAATTTAATCGCTAATTTAAGTAATGCTTCAGCTTTATTGTTTGAATCTTTACCTGAAATCAATTGGTCTGGATTTTATTTATACGAAGAAGCTTCACAGGAACTGGTATTAGGCCCATTTCAAGGAAAAGTAGCTTGTGTTCGTATCCAACCGGGCAAAGGGGTTTGTGGAACAGCATTTGAACAAAAAAATTCTATCGTAGTAGAAGATGTAAACCAATTCCCAGGTCACATTGCTTGTGATGCAGCTAGTCAGTCTGAAGTTGTTGTGCCTCTTCAAACATCTGAAGGCGACTGGATCGGAGTATTAGATATCGATGCGCCTATTACGAATCGTTTTGATGAAATTGATCGCAAATACTTAGAAGAATTTGCCACTATTTTAATGGACACTTCAGTTGCCTAAATTGAAGGAAGTATAATTCAAAAAGAAAATTGACATTAGTATAAGTTTTAAGCTATAATGATGGTTGTGTAAAATAATGCAGCGAAAAAAGTGGTAACCGCGTCAACAGTTCATTGCCTAAAGGACTAAACTTCTTTAGAACAGTACAATTGTGTAACCTGCGGCTGCAAAGGTGAAGATTGAAAATGAACTGCACGTATTACTGAACTTTTAACTTAATTATTTTACTCCAAAAAAATTATTTATTGGAGGAATTTTATAATGGCTCGTTATACAGGTCCAAGTTGGAAAAAATCACGTCGTTTAGGAATCTCATTGACTGGTACAGGAAAAGAAATCGAACGTCGTCCTTATGCACCAGGAGATCACGGTCCAAATAGCCGTAGAAAATTATCTGAATACGGTATGCAATTACAAGAAAAACAAAAATTACGTTTCATGTACGGTGTAAATGAACGTCAATTCTTCAACCTTTTCTTAAAAGCTGGTAAAATTAAAGAAGGTAAACATGGGGATAACTTCATGATCCTTTTAGAACAACGTTTAGACAATGTTGTTTTCCGTTTAGGTTTAGCTACTACTCGTCGTCAATCACGTCAATTAGTAAACCACGGCCACATTCTTGTTGATGGAAAACGCGTTGATATCCCATCATACAGCGTTCAACCAGGACAAGTAATCTCTGTTCGTGAAAAATCTAAAAACATGGAAATCATCAAATCTGCTGTTGAATCATTATTTGGTCGTCCAGAATTCATATCTTTTGACGAAGAAAAATTAGAAGGTTCATTAACTCGTCTTCCATTACGTGAAGAATTGATTGCTGAAATCGACGAAACTCTTATCGTTGAGTACTACTCTCGTTAATAAGTTTTGCAATTTCAAAAGCTCCAACATCTTATTTATTAAGGTGTTGGAGCTTTTTTTATTTTATGTACATTTTATTTAGAACTATTACAAATTCAAGTCTTTCTTGTTATACTTAAAAAAGATTCTATTTTAAAAGGAGCATCAAATATGACAAAGAAAATGAATGTAGAAAGTTTTAACTTAGATCACACAAAAGTGCGTGCTCCCTATGTACGCTTAGCTGGCGAACAAACCGGTCTTAATGGAGACCGTATTCTTAAATATGATGTACGCATGGTACAACCGAATGAAGAGCATATGGACATGATGTCAGTTCATTCACTAGAACATTTAGTAGCAGAATTGATTCGTAACCATGCTGACTACATCGTTGATTTCGGTCCCATGGGTTGTCAGACAGGTTTTTATTTGACTGTTTTAAACCATGAAAATTATGATGAAATCTTAGATGTTTTAGAACAAACGATGAATGATGTATTAATAGCTACTGAAGTTCCGGCTAGCAATGAAAAACAATGTGGTTGGGCAGCACACCATACTCTTAAAGGTGCACAACAACTAGCTAGTGACTTCTTGGGTAAACGCAACGAATGGCATTTAGTATTTGCACACGATGAATAAACAATAAAGCAAGTTTTTAGATGCACTCAAAAAAGCCTGAACAAATGATTATAATTATTTGGTCAGGCTTTTCGAATACTCTTTTTACTGCACCATTTCTTTTGGATAAGCTGCATAGGCTTGTTTATATATAGGGATAAGCTCACAGACAGTGTTTAAAATAAACTGTTCCGTCTGTTCCGCATCGTTTAAAATCGAGTCTTCTTTCTTTAAACATCTGCCTATCATGAACTCTCCTTTTTTCACTTTCTGCCACCTTGTTAGTGCTGCAGCGATATCTACTTCTTTTATCGGTGTTACTTGATCTTTTGTATGATCCAAGGAAATAATGTATTCTTCAGATAATTGCTTAATGGATGCTGTGTCTTTCAAAAAGCAGGCTGCCATTTCTTTTTCAAATTGTGGATTGTCAATAAATGCCAACCAGATATAAACGGCATTTTTATTGATGGCAATTTGAAAATGGGGATATTTTTTATATCCTCTGGCATCCCCGCCAATTCCGACCCAAGTATTCTCAGGAGCAAATTTGGTCCGTCTTAAATGTTTAGCAACATGCACAGGCAGTACTGCTCCATCTAATTCTGATTCTAACGATTCGGAAATCAGTTTTCCTAAGTAACTAAATTTCGGTTGGATATATGTTTTGATTTCTTTCATCCGTTCCTCCAATCCTTCAATTGAAAAAACAGAAAATTCTTTTGCTGTAAAAAAAGGTTCTTTTTCTTTCTCCATAAATAGTGAAACACTCCTCTTTTGTAACGTCCCTTAATTTGGTTAGATACGGTCCTATAAGTATTTTTCAATCACTTGCAATACGCCCGACTCGTCATTGCTGGGGGCTGAATGTTTGGCTACTTTTTTTACCAATTCAGAACCATTGGCCATAGCATAACTATGTCCGACATATTGAAGCATTTCAGCATCATTATTGCCATCTCCAAAAGCCAATATATCTTTCGGTGAGATTCCCCATTTATCCGCTAAGTAACTCAAACCAAATGCTTTATGCTTGTCAGGTATGATAATATCTATGCTTCCATGTCCGCTAGATACGGCTACAATTTTCTTCCCAAAAGAGTGTTGCAACGCCTCTTGAATGGATGTCGTTTTTTCCACTGGAACACTCAATGCAAATTTCACGTATTTATCTTCTTCCAGTTCCTCTATGCGGTCGACTTCTTTTAATGCATAATAATATGTTGCAGCAAATGATTTGAATTCTTCAGAAGCTGCTGCTTCAATATAGGCTTTATGGACTCCGCATAAAACAAAATTTGCATCTATATGATGATCTTTTAAATACGACATGACTTGTTGGACCAGATCCAACTCAAAATGGCTTTCTTTGATCAAAAGATTGTTTTCAAATACCAATGCCCCATTCTCAGAAATAAACGCAATATTTTCCTCCATTCCCGGAAAAAACGATTTTAACTGCGCAAATTGATTCCCGCTAGCGACTACAAAACGAATTTGTTTATTGGATAATATTTGATAGATTTTTTTAAACCGTTCACGATCATAATCATTTTCAGAAGTTAAAAATGTTCCATCCATATCAACTACAACAGCTTTGATCATTCAAATTTCCTCTTTTCTATTGTATATCATTTATTGATTGCTCAATTCCTATATGAATCAGACCTTGTAAATAATCTTTTTGGAAATTTTCACCTAACTCCAAGTCTGCCAGTTCAAAGTATGGAAATATAGTTGTTAACTCCAATTGAATCCTTTTCAAATCTGCTATTGAAAAACCTGAGCTGTTGGTATAGATAACGATTTTAGTAGGATCGTACAAACTAATGACAGTTTGCAAAACTTCTTGTATGTTCTTGACTAAGTTATCATGCGCTTTAGGTAAACTATTTTGATTGTTTTGCAGCGGAAGATGTTGTATCTCTCCACTTAAACCATGCTTTCCACGAAATAATTTGCCGTCGTAAACGATTCCTACCCCTAGTAGATAACTCTCTGGATAATAAAGCGAAACGTAGATTTCATCCTCTAATTTCAGTTGAGCAGCATAACCTAATGTAGTTGCATTGATATCATTTTCTATCCATACATCAACCCCAAATTCTTCTTGAATGAGTTCTCGTAAATTCAGCAAATACAAGGGCTCAAAATCCATTATTTTTAGTTTTCCTTCTATTTCAACGCCTGGAATCCCAAAAATGATCCATTTGATCATAGGATACTTTTCTATAAACAAAGACAGGTGCTGTTTCAGCATTTCCCATGTTAATTCATGTTTTTGATAACTTTTTTCTTTGATGACTTCACCAAACAAATTGCATACATGAAACGATCCTTGTATTTCTTTATCTATTTCAGAAAATTTCACCACTAAGATAAGGTTGAAGTTTGGATTGAATTCATAGACAGCTGCTCTTCTTCCGCCAGTAATAGCAGGATTTTTTTGAATTGTGATTTCACCAGTTTCCAATAATTCTGGCAACAATTTGTTGATGCTGACTACACTCAAACCAGAAATGTCTGAGATTTTTTTGGTGGATAAAAATCGGTTTTCTCTCAGGAGGTAACGAAGTACATTAAGATTATGTGATTTGATATTTTTAGGTCTGTGGGATCTCAACTTCTCACCTCCTTCTTAATTACTCCTTAAACAGTATGGCATTCAATCATTTCTTTTTCATAAGCTTCTTTCAAACTATTCCAGTAGACTTTATCTGACTCGTCGACTTCCCTCAATACCCGACAAGGATTTCCAACCGCCACTACGTTACTTGGGATATCTTTTGTAACAATGGATCCTGAACCGATAATAACGTTGTCTCCAATCGTCACACCAGGATTGATCACTGCATTCGCACCCACCCAGACATTGTCTCCTATGGTTACAGATGTGCCAAATTCTAAACCTGAAATACGGACTTCGTGATCAATCGGATGACCGGCAGTGTACACTCCCACTCTGGGACCAAACATAACATTTTTGCCAATGGTAATTGGAGCTACATCCAACATAATGCAATCAAAGTTCGCATAAAAGTTCTCCCCTACTGTAATATGGCTTCCATAATCACAACGGAATGGCGGTTCAAAATAGACGTTTTCACCAGTCTTCCCAAGCAATTCTTTGATGATCTCAGTTCTTTTTTCTTTTTCATCGAATTTAGAATGATTAAATTCGTACATCAAGCGTCTGTTTTTCTTATTCATTTCTCTTAATTCAGGATCATTGGCTATATATAAATCGCCAGCTAACATTCTCTCTTTTTGTGTTCTCACTATTTGACATCCTTCCAAAACAACTTTATTAACTTTATTAATTATGTAGATAGAATATCATGAGCCAGATTTTATTACAACATAATCTCCATCACAAAAGTTTGGTTCCTCATTTTTTGAATAAGATAATCCTCCTTTTTATTTTTCATTCAGAAAATGTGATAGAATAATTGATGAGACTAATCATTTTTGAATAAGGAGTTTTTGATATGGTCAATAAAGATCCTAATGATTATTTACAAAAAGGACAATACGGTACAAAACAAACGTTGCTTTCGGAAAGAAAAGAATTTTTAGGCAGTTTGCGGGAAAGAATTTATTTAACGGCGACTTTAGACCAACTTTCCACAGGGAATACTTTAGCTGCTTTTACTAAAGAGTTTCAACGCCATCCTGATGGCAGTTTGCTGCTAAATGGAGCCTTGGATATGAGTCAATTTCAGCCTTTCATACAAGCCAGTAAAAAAGCCAATATTCCGTTTACGTTAGTAGCTAATGAATACGCTCAAACTTGTCCTTATGCTCTAGTTTTCACTGCTTCATCAGATGTAAATGAATCCATTATTGATGTTACCGAGAAGTATCCTTTGCCTAAAAAAGATGAGCCTCAACAAACTAAGCAGAAAAAGTCGTTTTTTAAACGCTTCTTCTCTTAATTTTTATTTGGAAGCAGGAGTGAGTCACACGTGCAAATAGTAGAAACAAGAGATCCTAAACTAATGGGACAACTCGGAAAAACCATGCAAGAAAAACACCGCAATATGTATCCGGATTTTTTCAAACCTTACAATGAAGAAGCTATTGCGCTTCATTTTGAAACTGTTTTTCAAAACCCTAAAGAAAAAGTTTTTCTATGGGTAGATGACACAAAAGAAGAACAGTCTATCGCTGCTTACCTCTGGTTAGATGAACAGACCATCAAAGAAACGGTCTACCGTTATGGCTACACTCGCTTATACATCAGCCATATTGCTGTCTTACCAGAATATCAAAACCAAGGCTTAAGTAAAGAGTTGCTGCACTATGCTGATGAGTACGCTCGTGAAAGAAACATTGAACTTGTAGAATTACATTATTGGGCTACCAACGAAATTGCTAAAGAAACTTATCTTAAAAATGGTTTTACGATCTATAATGAAATCGCTCAAAAAAGAGTATAATTTCATCAAAATAAAAAGAACTGTATTAAAAATCAAGTTAACTGATTTTAAGACAGTTCTTTACATTTGACCAAGGCACTCTTATTTATAACTTCACCATATAGTATGCCTTTTTTTATAACAAGAAAAAAAGGACTCCCTCATTTTAGGACAGTCCTTTTTGGATTATAAATGTTGAATGATTTCCATTACCATTTCTGCTGATTTTTTTCCAGCATCAATGATGAATTTATCGAAACTGATTCCCGCTTCATCATCTGCAGTATCCGAAACTGCACGTACGATAACAAAAGGAACCTTAAACTGGTAACACACTTGCGCTACTGCTGCGCCTTCCATCTCAGACACCAATGCATCAGGAAAATCAGTTTTGATGCGTTCGATCACCGCCTTATCGGCTATAAAGGAATCACTTGTTACGATCACTCCTTTAATAGACTTCAAGCCAACCTTTTGTGTAGCCTTATCTGTTGCATGGATCAATCGTCCATCAGCTGGATAGCGAGCTGGCATTTGCGGTACTTGTCCCATCACATAACCAAATGCACGTGCATCTGCATCATGATAAGCTAACTCAGAAGAAATGACCACATCGCCAATAGCTAAACTAGGATCAATCGCTCCTGCTGACCCCGTATTGATAACTATATCCGTTTGATAATCATGAATCAATAACGTAGTCGCAATAGCTGCATTAACTTTCCCGATCCCAGACTGTACTAAAACAATGTCGTGTTCATCCATCTTTCCAGCAGAAAAAGTCGCTCCTGCTTTAGCCCAATCTTCTCGATCCGTTAAATTATTTTTCAACGCGATCGTTTCTTCTTCCATTGCTCCAATAATTCCAATTCTCATTTTATTTCTCCTCATACACTATATTGTCTTAGATCTTTTGTTACTGTTCGCTGCATTGGGGCCTCTTCCATCAACTAAATTAGAAATACTATCAATAACATAATGACCAATAACACAGACACAATCAAAATGGCCAGATTGAGTTTTTTTCCTGCTTCTCTCATTTTGTCATTTTCGCCTTTTCGGCTTCTAGTAGCAAAACCTTTTTTTTCTTGTTGTTTTTGATATTTTTTTTCTGCTTTGTCACGTTTTTTTGCGAATTTTTTTTGATTTTTTAATTCGTCTTGTTGCTTTTTTCTTTCTTGTTCTCTCAAACTTTTTCCCATATCCATCATCCTTTTATTCAGCGGCTAATCGTTCAATTTTCCAATAAAGCAAGGCCATAATAGTTTTTGCATCCACTATTTGCTCATCTTCATAGGCTTTCCAAGCCTCTTCAAAGGTTAATACTTTAATATCTAAAAATTCGTCTTCATCTAAAGTCAGCTCTTCTCTTTTTTCCAACTCAGATGCTCTATACAAATGAATCACTTCATCTGTAAATCCTGGAGTGGTATAAAAAGTTTTTACCAATTCAAAGACTGATGCATGATAACCAGTTTCCTCTTTTAATTCTCGTAATCCCGTTTCATGAGGATTGGAGTCTGTATCATCAATTTTACCAGCTGGAATTTCAATAATCGTTTTTTCAATTGGTTTGCGGAATTGCTCCACAAAAATCATTTTCCCATCGGGAGTAAAAGGCATGACAGCTACTGCTCCAGGATGTCTGACAATTTCTCTAGTAGAAACTTTTCCATTTGGTAATTCAACTGATTCTACAACATATTCCGTTAAGTTCCCTTTATAGATCTGTTTACTGGATAACGTTTTTTCTTCGAATTTCATGACGCCTTCCTCCGTTCGACAAGGTCTTGTTATATGATACCGTTGAACGTTCAAAAAAACAAGCAGCTGAACATCTATCAGTCGAAAGAATCCTTATTTTACATTATACTGAGAGTAACAATTCATTCTTAAGTCGGATGTATTTGTGCTAAGTATTTATGCTAAAATATACTTAACAAGAAAAGACTCCGAAATGTTTTTCAAATTTATTTAAGAGGTGGACAGATATGGATAATTTTATTAAAAGTTTAGGTGACATATTAAAGTATACATTTACAACTGCAGGAACTATTGCTGTTTTTTTAGTGTTGTTGGTGCTTGATTTTGGATTTTGGCCATCCTTAATTATCAGTTTAATCATAGGCGGTTTTATGTTTTTTAAAAAAGAACCACAGAAATCTTCCAAAACCAAAGTACAAAAGTTGAAACGATTGACTCCGGAAAAAGAAGCCTTCTACAGATCACAAGGTTTATCAAAAGATGAAATGAAATTCTTTAGAGAAACAATGCAATCTGCAAAAATAAACATCCTGGAATTAGAACAAAATATGCGTAAGTCTACTAAGTTAGCAGCTATTGAAAGACGCAACAATACCTTACGTTTAGCAAAAGCGTTATTTAAAGAAATTAGCCAAGAACCTCATCGTTTGCATGATGTGGATAAATTCTTGTATGTACATCTTCCTTCTTTAAAAGACTTAACAGCTAAATATATTGAAGTAGATAATCATGAAGTAAAACACAAATCTACATTTGACGTACTTGAAGAAAGTGCAAATACAATAGATGGCATGTGTAATCTAATTGCAGAAGATTATGTCTCATTTAAATCAGATGATATTGAAGATATCGAATTAGAGATCGAACTTGCAAAGAAAACCATTACAAGAGATAATGATACAACAAATGAAATCAATAATGAGGAACTATAATTTTAGGAGTTGACACTATGGTCGATACAAACAAAGAGCCTTTAAATACAAATCAAAATGAACAACCATCCACAGTTAAAGATGTAAATTCAGAACTAGACAGTTTACTGTCGAACCCATTTGCAAATCCTTCACTACCTTCAGCAGCTGATCCAATTGATACAGAGTTGCAAAAAGAACAAAAGAATGAACGATTGGTGGATAAATTGCCAAAAGAACGCCGTGAGCAAGCTTATTCATTAGCTGGTCAAATCGATGAAAGCAACATTGAATCAGTTATGTCTTATGGAGCAGCCGCTCAAAAGAAATTAGGAGACTTCTCTCACTCTATGTTGAACCATGTACAAAATCAAGATACAGGTGAGATTGGAGAAACATTGAACGAGTTGATGTATCGTTTGAACGAAGCAAATCCAGACGATCTAAAAGCTGAGGATAGCAATATTTTCAAGAAGCTATTTGGAAAAATCAATCGTTCAATTTATGAAGTTACTGCCAAGTATCAAAAAATCGGTGCTCAAGTAGATAAGATCGCAGGGAAATTGGATAAAGAAAAAGATCTATTGTTACGGGATAATTCAATGCTGGAGCAACTATATGTAAAAAATTTGGACTATTTTGAAGCTTTAAATATTTATATTGCTGCCGGCGAAGTGAAATCTGAAGAACTATTGATGAAATTGATTCCGGAAGCTGTAGAAAAAGCAGAGAACAGCACAAATCAAATGGATGTACAACGTGTTAATGATTTGAACCAATTCCTTGATCGACTTGAAAAAAGAGTATACGACTTGAAATTAGCCCGTCAAATGACGATTCAACAAGCTCCTCAAATCCGTTTGATCCAAAATACCAATCAAGCCTTGTCAGAGAAAATCCAATCTTCTATCAACACAGCTATTCCTCTTTGGAAAAATCAAATTGTGATTGCTCTGACCTTGCTTAGACAAAAAGATGCCGTTGAAGCTCAACGACAAGTTTCTGAAACCACTAATGATTTACTGAAGAAAAATTCAGAGCTCTTGAAAACTTCCGCCATTGAAACAGCTAGAGAAAATGAACGTGGCATTATTGACCTTGAGACGTTACAGAAAACTCAAACCGATTTGATCGATACCTTGCAACAAACATTAGAGATCCAAAAAGAAGGTCGTATCAAACGTAAAGAAGCTGAACGTGAATTGACTACTATGGAAACAACCTTACGTGATCAATTACTTGAACTGACAAGTAAAGATGCCTAATAAAAGAACCCTCTGTGTATAACAAAGCATATTCTTTGAGTTTTGAACGAATTGTGTCTATACTAATAATTGTAATAGTTCATTACAAATATTATTTATATAGGAGAGTGGAATTTATGTCACTAATTTGGTCATTAATCGTTGGTGGTGTCTTAGGAGCTATCGCAGGTATGATAGTTGGACGAGACGTACCATTTGGAATCGTTGGTAACATTGTTGCCGGATTTATTGGTTCATGGTTAGGTACATCATTATTAGGAGAATGGGGATGGAACGTTGGAGGATTTTATGTCTTCCCAGCCTTAATCGGTGCTGTTGTTCTTATCTTGATCTTCTCACTAATTTCTGGAAGACGAAAAGGATAACCTTTTTTACCCCCTTAAAAAGCTCGCTTATAGCGAGCTTTTTTTTATATCCGTTATCTAATTCAATACACTTGCAGAAAAAAAGGAACAAGACTGTTGTCTTGTTCCCGTTTTTTTTGATCAATTATAATTTAACAACGTTAGCTGCTTGAGGTCCACGGTTACCTTCAACAATTTCAAATTCAACCGGTTGTCCTTCTTCTAAAGATTTAAAACCTTCTCCAGTGATTGCGCTAAAATGTACGAATACATCTTCTCCGCCTTCAACTTCGATAAAGCCAAATCCTTTCTCAGCATTAAACCATTTTACAGTCCCTTTTTCCATACTATCTACCTCCATATATCGTATTGCAATAGATCTTTTTCGTTAGAGGTTTATTTATGTAACTCAACTATCAAAGTCATTTATAAAATATAAACGATGTTATTGATTAATTATTGATGTGACATAAATTCAACTTTCTCATTTATTAAAAATAAATCCATTACATAATATATTATAACGCAGTATCTTTTGGTTTGCAAGGGCTACCAATTGCCTTTTAAAAGTAATTTTTGTTTTTTTGATTTTTTGTTCTCTATCGATCCCACTCTCATTTATTTCTTACTCTTTCTTGCAACAGACACATAGTTACACAAAAGAAGCCACGTATAATTTAACCAGGAACAACAAGCAAAAAATAGGTTCTTTATTATATAACATTGATAGAAAACCAAAGCTGCTTAAATATTAACTTGTAGAAATTCCTGGTGCTGGTAGCTTGCAAGCGTGGAGGATTTGGGCTCTACGCGTTCCCATGGCTCTCACCCAGCAACCCCTGTTTCCTTCAGTGCTTTCTTTACCAACGTCATAAAATAGACATCCTAAAAAAACATCTCACAAGACAGATTCCTCTGTTTCATGAGATGTATGAATAGTATATTTTATTCTTCCTCTTCAGCTTCTAGAGCTTCAGGATAATGTTCTTTTACGATATGGTAGCAACGTGAGCAAAGTGTCGGAGCCTCTTCAAATGTTCCTACTTCTTCGCTAATGATACGGCATCTTTCACAAGTTTCGCCATGGGCGTGCTCAATCGTCACAGCTACATTGGTGAACTTACGAGCTGCTTCAGGAGCCGCTTCGTAGCTATCTGCTATTTCTAATTCAGAAACGATCAATAACTGAGCAATATTTGCTTTCAATTGTGTCAATAACTCTTTCACCTCAGCAGTTGGGTAAAGTGTTACTTTTGCTTCAAATGATTTACCGATCACTTTTTCATTACGTGCTTCTTCCAAAGCTTTCAAGATATCATCACGTACATCCATAAATGCTTTCCAATCATTTAAAACTGTTTCTTGGTTCTCAAAAGTTTCTACTTCTGGCAATTCTGCCAATTGAGCAAATTCTTCTTCTTCCTTCAAATGTTTCCAAATTTCTTCACTTGTATGTGGAAGAATCGGTGTAAGCAAAGCTGTTAATTTCACAGCAATGTCATAAAAGACTGTTTGCATTGCACGGCGATCATGTCCATTTTCTAAATCGATGTACACTACATCTTTAGCAATGTCTAAATAGAATTGAGACAAGTCAACAGTACAGAAGTTCATCACCGTTTGGTAGATACCTTTAAAATCATACTCTTTATAAGATTTTCTGATTTTCTCGACTACTTGATTGAAACGGATCAACATATATTGATCTAATGCATTCAAATCTTGATAATCCACAGTATTTTCTTTTGGATCAAAGTCAGAAGTGTTGGCTAATAGGAAACGCATGGTGTTACGAATTTTACGGTATCCTTCTGATACCTGTTTCAAGATATCATCAGATACACGGACATCATATTCATAGTCCACACTAGATACCCATAGACGAATAATATCTGCACCCATTTGTTTGATCACTTTATTCGGAACAATCACATTTCCAAGAGATTTACTCATTTTGCGGCCTTCACCGTCCATGACAAATCCTTGAGAAAGAACATTTTTGTATGGAGCTTCTTCGTTTACTGCTACTGAAGTTGTTAAACTTGAGTTGAACCAGCCACGATATTGATCTGATCCTTCCAAATACATGTCAGCTGGGAAGGATAAGTCTGGACGTGTTTTTAAAACACCTGCATGAGACGATCCAGAATCAAACCAAACATCCATAATATCTTTTTCTTTTGTAAATTCATTATTTGGACTGCTGGGATGTGTAAATCCTTCAGGCAATAAATCTTTTGCCTCACGTTCAAACCAAACATTTGAACCAAATTCGCCGATTAAAGCAGCTACGTGATCGATAGTTTCAGGTGTGATGATGGGTTCTCCATTTTCCCCATAGAAAATTGGCAATGGTACTCCCCATACACGTTGACGTGAAATAACCCAATCTCCGCGATCGCGAACCATATTGTAGATACGCGGTTTTCCAGATGGATGTAACCAATTGACATCATTTTCAATAGCGTCTAAAATTTGATCACGGAATTTATCAATTGATGCAAACCACTGTGGAGTCGCTCTAAAAATAACTGGTTTTTTTGTTCTCCAATCATGAGGGTAGCTATGTGTAAAGAAGTTTAATTTTAATAAACTTCCATTTTCATCTAACCATTCAGCAATTTTTTTATTGGCCTCATCGTAAAAAATACCTTCCAGCCCTGGAGCTTCATCAGTGAAACAGCCTTTATCATCAACTGGAGAAAGAACACCCAATTTGTATTTTTGACCAACAATGTAGTCGTCCTCACCGTGGCCAGGTGCAGTATGAACTAACCCTGTACCTGCTTCTAAAGTAACGTGATCTCCTAAAATGAGTAAAGAAGTACGATCATACATTGGATGCTGAGCCGTCATATATTCTAAATCTTTCCCATTTATTTCAGATAAGATCTCTACATTTTCCCAACCTATTGTAGAAGAAACATCTTCTAATAAATCTTTTGCTACAACATATTTTTTACCGTCTGCATTTACAACTGCGTAACTGTAATCTGCATTTACAGCAATGGCTAAGTTAGATGGAATAGTCCACGGTGTAGTTGTCCAAATAACAAAAGATGTATCTTCCTCTAATAGACCTTTCCCATCTACTACTTTAAAAGCAATATAAATACTTGGTGATTTTACATCATGGTATTCGATTTCCGCTTCAGCTAATGACGATTCACTTGAAGGTGACCAGTAAATAGGTTTTAATCCTTTATAGATGTATCCTTTTTCTGCCATTTTTCCGAATAAACGAATTTGTTGTTCTTCAAATTTTGGGTCTAATGTAACATAAGGGTTTTCCCAATCACCTGCAACCCCAAGACGTTTGAAATCTTCTCTTTGTTGATTGATTTGTTTCCAAGCATACTCTTCACAAATTTTACGGAATGCTGCTTCTGCCATCTCTTTACGTTTTACACCACTGTTGGTAACAGCTTGTTCGATTGGCAATCCATGAGTATCCCAGCCAGGAACATACGGCGAACGAAAACCACTCATGCTTTTAGAACGGATGATGATGTCTTTAGTAATCTTATTTAATGCGTGTCCCATATGGATATCTCCATTTGCATATGGAGGGCCATCATGTAATATAAAGGTAGGTTTATCAGCATTTTTTTCTTGAAGCTTTTCATAAATATCTGCATCTTTCCACTCTTGTTGCCATTCTACTTCACGAACAGGTAAATTTCCTCGCATTTTAAATTTAGTTTGACCTAAATTTAATGTCTCTTTCATTTTCATTATCACGAAATCCTCTCTTCTATTGAAATCTTTTTGATTTTAACTCACACTTTCATAGAATCTAAATAAGAGCACAAAAAAAGACCTCTTCCCAAAAGGGACGAAATCTTCGTGGTACCACCCATAGTTCAAGAAAAGAGCTCTCTTTTCTCCTCTAACGATTGTTAACGCCAATCAAACGATTAATTTTACTTAGAATTCAAATTAATACTCATGGAGGATCTTACAATAATAGGGACTTGTTAGACTCACACTGCTTTCTAACTCGCTGTAAAGTATTATTATTGCTTTCTGTTCCAATCATTGCTATAAGCTATTTAGATGTCTCTAATTTACAAAGGTAATTCTACAGCAGGCATACTGCCTTCTTCATAGTCTTTTTTATCTGCTTCATCTTGTGTATCCTCAGAAACATTTGTTGATTCACCTAACTCAACTTCTGCTGTCTCTTCTTCTGAAGAAGCATCATCTGTTATTATAGCTTTTTCAACATCCACTGGCAACTGTTTTTCTTCAATTTGAGTTTTTTGAAGGATCTCTTTTACTGTAGGAATTTCAATAACTTCTTCTGTTTCGCTTTTCAGCAATTCATCCCACTCATTGTTTTTTACCATTTCTAACTGAGATTCAATCATCAATTGCAAACGTTGTTTAAAGACACGACTTTGTTTCTTCAGTTCTTCTGTTTCTGCTGTGATTCTTCTCGCTTTTTCAACGGAATCATTCAATAATCGATCCGCGTTATTCTCAGCTTCCTGCAGAATGATTGCTGCTTCTTTATCGGAATTTTCTTTTAATCGATCTGCAGCTTCTTGGGCTACAATAATCGATTTGTTTAATGAATCTTGAAGATTATTGTAATGCTGTACTTTTTCTTCAGAAAATTTTAATTTCTTTTCTAATTCTTTTTTGTCTTTTAGAACTGTTTCATAATCTCTAATAATTTGATCCAAAAAATCGTTTACTTCGTCTTGATCGTAACCACGCATCTTTGTTGGAAATTCTTTATTATGTATATCTAATGGTGTTAGTCCCATTATTGACACCTCCAAAAGTAAAGTTAGTTAGTAAGTAATGATTGTTTATTTGAATAAAACACCTAACACAAGCTTCCACTTGTCTTTTTTGCTTTTTCCTTCGATTTCTTGCACTTGGAAACGTCCAAAGCCACGTACTGAAACAATATCCAATAAATCTAATACAAAATCTGGTCGCTGCATTTCAGTCCAATTTACTTTAATATGCCCTGATTCTATCATTTGTTTTGCTCGTTGTCTAGAAATCTTAAATATACTCGAAATAAGAGTATCGATTCTCATAGATGAAACAGTATCATGCACGATTGTCCAACTATCTTTCGGAAGAATTAAATCCGTGTAGTCACGTTCTTCCAAGCGAACGGAGACTCGACCGATTTTATCAATTTGAGAGATAACATAATTTTTGATGGAGTCGTCAATAAAAAATTGCCATCTTTCTCCATCAGAAATAATATCTCCGAAAAACTCTCTTTTGATGCCGCTAGAAAGCAACGTACCCAGAATTTTTCCATGGGACATAGTAGCAAATTTAGTCGGATATTTTACTTCGTACAATTTAATGTTAAAGTCTTCTTGTTTAGGCTCGAAGTAAGCAGGACAAATAAAAGCACGGTTTCTTTCAGAGGATTCATATCCTCCGAAAGAATGTAATTTAATATCCATATTTTTACCAACGATCGATTCTAAAATGTAGTATTGCCTAGGATCTAAAAAATTTGTCAATACTGGTATGTATTGATCCTCTACTTCTCTGACCCACTCTGCCACCGAATCGATAAAAGGAATTTCTTCTTTTCTGAAATGCTGATACACATTTTCAATCACTGCGATCTACTCCTTGTTTAAGAAAGAACTAATCGATAAATGAATATAAAAATACTATCCAATCCTCTACTGATCACATTTAATGCAAGTAAGGCTACGATCCCCGATATGCTGATCATTCCAATAGGTGGGATAATGCGTCTGAACACATCTAAATAAGGTTCACAGACCCGAGCCAACAATTGTCCTAATTTTGATTGGTATGCATTTGGAAACCATGACAATAGTATATAAATTACCAATAACACAGAATAAATCTCTAATGCTGCTGATAATACGCTATGAAGTCTAGTTAGTATAAATAACACTGGATTAAAATTCCTCTCTATTAATATATCTCAAGATCATCGAAATTACTTGATTGGTCTAAGACTCCATCGATTTCCACATTTTTAGGCGTGCAAAGGAAAATTTCATTTCCTACTCGTTGCATGTCTCCTTCAATGGCGTAAATCGTACCCATTAAAAAGTCTACAATTTTTTTAGCTTCGTTTTTTTCAATACGATTGAAATTTAAAACTACTGCTTGATTTGCCAGTAATAGATCAGCAATTTCTTTTACTTCCGAATAAACTCTT
Source organism: Desemzia sp. RIT 804 (assembly GCF_016892605.1). Lineage (GTDB taxonomy): Bacteria > Bacillota > Bacilli > Lactobacillales > Carnobacteriaceae > Desemzia. The sequence continues at coordinate 267,904 of NZ_JAFEMV010000001.1, read as the reverse complement.
GGTTCTACAACGATGATTTTCCCTTGTTGTTGCGATTGATTGATAGAAACTACATTACTTGGTTTTTTCGTATCTTTGCGTACATTCATAGCAACTGGACTTCCTTGTCTATTTGATAGTTGAGGCTTTTGTTTAGTATTTTTCACTTTGGTTTCTTGTTCCATTTCTTCCATGTAAAAGGATTCATCTTCATCACCTAAACCAAAAAAACTATTAAATCGGTTTATCATTCCCATTTTAAACCCTCCTCAATTAAAAAAATTAGGTTTTATCAGCTTCTATTTCCTTAAAAAAAGCCGATCCAATACGAACAAAAGTGGCTCCTTCTTCTATAGCGATGGGATAATCTTGACTCATTCCCATACTTAATTCTGTACAAGGTGCATAGTCCAAATCAAGCGATACGATTTTCTCTTGTAATTTTTTTAATTCACTAAATACTTTTCGAATAGTTGATTCTTCTACATCTTTTGGCGCCATTGTCATCAAGCCAACAATCTTTATTTTTTCAAATTTTGATAGCTCCTCAACAACTTCCATTACTTCTTTGAAAGAAAAACCACTTTTTGATTCTTCACCTGAAATATTGACTTGTAAAAAACAAGAAACAGATTTTTCAGCTCTTTTCTCAATCTCTTCCGCTAAGGACATTCTATCTAAAGAGTGCAGATAATCAATATGATTGATGATTTGTTTTACTTTTCTAGTTTGAAGGGACCCAATATAATGCCATACAATCTCTTTTTGCTGTAGAGCTGCTTGCTTTTGGATCAATCCTTCTGGTCTGTTTTCTCCTAGATGTTTGTAACCGAGCGATACCATTTTTTCTGCTTCTTCAATAGAAACATATTTTGTTACAACAACAACGCGAAGATCAACTCTATCACGTTTTGAGCTGTCCAGTGATTTTTTCAGTTGATCTTCTATGTTGTGAACATTTTGTTCTATGTGGTTCATTTACTTCCGTCTTCTTCTAAAGAATGGAGGAGTATCTAAACTATCTTGAGGTGTTTCTTTTTTCTCTTCTGTTGCATGGTCTCGGCTTGAAGGTTCAAATTCAGTTTTTTCTTTATCATCAAAAATATTCGTATCAGAACTTTGTACATTACGACTGCGTGTGTTCGGTTCACGACGAATATCCCAGTCAGCAAATGGATCATTTTTTTGAGTGTCAGGAGTATTTGGTTTAGCTTGTTGCCCACGATTTGATGCAGGTTGAACACGGCTGTTTTGTGCTAATCGTTTGTCTGCTTCTGTAGTATCAATACCAGTAGCGATAACAGTTACCACTACTTCATCACCCAATTCTTCATTAATAGAAGTACCAAAGATGATATTCACTTCAGTTGTTGAAGCAGAAGAAACAATATCAGAAGCATCTTGAGCTTCAAACAATGTTAAATCTGATCCCCCAGTAATATTTAATAATACAGACTCTGCTCCATCGATCGATACTTCTAATAAAGGAGAAGAAATAGCTTTTTTAGTTGCTTCAACAGTACGGTTTTCTCCACTTGCTGTACCAATTCCCATTAGTGCAGAACCTTGATTTTCCATAACTGTTTTGACATCAGCGAAGTCTAAGTTTACGTAACCAGGAGAAGTAATCAAATCAGAAATACCTTGTACACCTTGACGTAATACATTATCTGCTTCACGGAATGCTTCCAGCATAGGTGTTTTTTTATCTACGATTTCTAACAAACGATTATTTGAAATAGTCACCAATGTATCAACGTATTCTTTCATTTGTGCTAGACCTTCTGCAGCAAAACGGCCACGTTTTGGTCCTTCAAATGAGAATGGACGAGTAATAACACCAACCGTCAAAGCTCCTTGTTCTTTAGCAATACGAGCGACAATAGGAGCAGCACCAGTACCAGTACCTCCACCCATTCCAGCAGTAACGAAGATCATGTCTGCTCCTTTTAAGGATTCAGCAATTTGTTCTTCACTTTCTTCAGCAGCTTTATGTCCAATATCAGGGTTTGCTCCTGCGCCTAGGCCTCGAGTTAACTTTGGACCAAGTTGAATTTTAGTCTCCGCATTTGAACTTGCTAAAGCTTGTAAGTCTGTATTGGCTACAATAAACTCAACGCCTTTTACATTATCGCTGATCATACGGTTTACTGCGTTATTACCTGCTCCACCTACACCAATTACTTTAATAACAGCTCCACTAACTGGTGCTGTGTCGAATTCTAAGTCCATCTTATTTCCCCCTACTATCTAGTAAATTTCTTTTTAGTCTCTTTAATAGTTTAATCGAAAAAGTTGTTAAACATTTGTTTCATTTTGAATACAAAACCATCTTCTTCATTTTTAGGTTTTTTGACTGGTTTTTTCTTGACTGTGTATTCATCAACTTCTTCATCTCTTTGCATCTCAACTACCGATTGACGTGGAGAAGAAGCAGATTCAACATTGAACCCTGTTGCTGTTTGATTAGCTATTCTTTGAATATCATTTAGTTTAGCTTGATATTCTATTAAACCAATACTTGTTGTAAATGATGGGTAACGCATTCCCATATGATCTGGGATGTATAATTTAACATTCACTTCAAATATCTCTTTAGCTAATTCTACCATACCTGGTATAGATGCTGCACCGCCGGTTAAGACAATACCTCCCGGCAACTCTCTAGCTCTTACAGAATCCAATTCTGCTTTGACTGTTTCAAAAATTTGGACTACACGTGCTTCAATGATTTCAGACAAATACAATTCCGTCATTTTCACGGGATCTGTTTTCCCAACAACTTCTACTGGAAAAACTTCATCTGCTGAAGCTTCAAGAGAGGTTGCATATCCAAAATCACGCTTTATTTTTTCTGCATTCTCTAAAGTGGTATTTAGTACGATCGAAATATCTTTTGTAACGTATTCTCCACCTTCAGGGTCTACAAAAGCAAATTTCAATTGATTATCATGGATAACAGAAGCCGCAGTTTGGCCTCCACCCATATCAATTAAAATTGTTCCAAAATCTCTTTCTCCACTAGACATACTAACTGTACTAGCAGCTAAAGGTTGTAAAACAATATTTTCAATTTGCAATCCAGCTTTTTCCACACAACGTTTGATGTTATGTACAATTGTTTTCGGGCCAGTGATCATAGTCGCGTGCATTTCCAATCGAACACCTATCATTCCTCGAGGATCCTTAATTCCGTCAAAACCATCAACAATAAATTCTTCAGGAATGATGGCTAAAATTTCACGTTCTGGAGGAACCGATTTTACCATTGCAGCACCGATTGTATTGCGCACATCCTCATCTGTGATTTCTCGATTTTCGCCTGAAACTGCGATCATTCCATGACAGGTCTCAATTTCTGTAGATGTGCTTTGAGTTCCAACGATAACATTGTAAATTTCAACATTTGCTTTTTTTTCAGCTTGTTTAATCGCTTTCTTGATAGATTCAACTGTTTTATCGATATCAACTATGATACCTCTGCTCAGTCCTTCAGATTTTTCGTTTCCTACTCCAATAATATTCATTTGCCCATTAACATACTCAGCTACAACAACTTTTATTGAAGTGGTTCCAATATCTAAACTAACATACATCTCAGAATTTCTCATACATTGAAACCTCCTAGCTTTTAATTTCAACTTTTCTATTTAAACTTTATTTATATAAATACAATTCTACCATACTTGTGACCATTTTTTGAAGATATTACTGTAGATTACAGATTATTTTATTAAAAACAATTGTTTATTTTGCTTTGAAATGCTGGATTTCATTATTCAACTACTTCATCACTATTCTCTGTTTCTGTAACAGGTTTTTCTAAATCAACTTCATCTTCAGACTCTTCAAGTAATTCGTTATTCTCTTCTTCAAATGGAACAAAATAACCGCCAACTTCTAAATTAATGATACCATTTTGTTTTCCAATTTTTTGGACCATGTCGGGGTAGTAATTCATCTTTTCTGCAAAAGTAGGTAATGTTGCTACCACTTGATTTCCATCATTCATGTAAACTGTCACAAGGTATTGATCAGTCTCGCTTGGCGTGTGCTCAATTTCTGAAACACTATTTTGTACTGAAGAATTTAACAAGTTGTATTGTTCAATTATATAGTTTAAAGGTTTTCCTTCAGAAAAATTTTTAAATATAGGATTGTTGCCCATTGAAACTTTTCTGCTTTCATCTACAATTTTGCCATTTTCTAAAATTGGAAAGTACTCATTATTATTATATGAATAAGCAATGATTTTGTACTCTACAATTTTAATTAAAATATCGTTCCATCCTTGTCGGTTTAATTCCAACGTCTTCACTTGTGGTAGATCTTCTAAAACAGCTTTCTCAACATCTTGGTCATTCCACAAAGAATCCCACAATGGTAATCCAGAGACTAACTGACTAGAATTGATCACTTTTTGATCTGTGACATCACTATTTCCATCAACAGATATTGTGCCTATTTTACTTAACGGAGAAACGAAATAAGCGACTATCAAAATTGCACATAAAAACAGTAAAAGAAGCGGGATCAAACGACTATACATCTTTTTTCGCCGCTGCTTTTTCAACTTAGGTAAATGTTTTTCCAGGGTCTTATCTTCTTTTATAGATTTTTGTCCATTGTTTAAGGAGGACTCACGTGTATGGCTGTTTTTAGCTTTATTTTTTAATTTAATTTGGAATTTCCCCATGACATATCATCCTCCTAACAATGTTAATGAGAAGTGATTTCTTTGATCACTTCTATTAGTCGATCCGCGGCATCTGGAACACCGATTTTTTTAGCTTGAGAAGCCATTTCATTTCTTTTTTCTGGGTGATTCATCAGTTCATCAATTGTTTGAAGTAAGAACGCTGTAGTCAACTCTTTTTCCGCAATCATTTTAGCTGCATCATGCTTTACCAAACTCATTGCATTGCTTGTTTGATGGTCATTGGTAACTATTGGGCTAGGTATCAAAATACTTGGCAGTCCTAGTGCAGTCAGTTCTGCCAATGTAGTCGCCCCACTTCTGGAAACTACTACCGAAACATTCGCAAATATTTCCGGCATGTTATGAATATAAGGCACTACTGATACATTTTCGCTTGTTTGTCCTATTATCTTACTTAATGCTTCATAATGTACTTCTCCTGTAGCAAACATGACTTGATAGTCTCTCTTAGCCAGTTCTGGCAAAGATTCCACGAAAGCCGTATTAATCGCTTTTGCGCCACGGCTTCCTCCAAAAATCAAAACCGTTGGGACAGTCGGCTTTAAATGGTATTCATCCAATACATTTGAGGGCAGAATACCAGCCACTTCTTGAGCTCTTGGATTTCCTGTATAGACGACTTTTGAAGAATATTTACTAAATTCTGCTTCAGCTTCTTCAAAACACGTTGCAATCTTATTCACATAGCGTGCTAAAAACTTATTTGTTACGCCTGCTATGCTATTTTGCTCGTGTATGATAGTCGGAATCCCTAATTTAGCTGCTGCAAACACTACTGGTCCGCATACATATCCTCCTGTACCAATGACTACATCTGGATCGAATTCTTTGACGATTTTTCTTGCTTTAAAAATGCCTTGTACAAATAATTGGATCGTTTTTATATTTTCTAAAGATAAGGATCGCTTGAACCCTTCTACTTTTACTGCTTTAAAAGGGACTCCTGCTTTTGGCACGATTTTGCTCTCAAGTCCTCTTTCCGTCCCTACATAAAGAAATTCAGTTGTAGGGTCAATGGCTTTTAAGCGTCTCATTAAAGCTAAGGCTGGATAAATGTGCCCTCCAGTACCTCCACCAGATAACAATACTTTCATTTAAATTGTAAGACCAGTAAAAAGGTCTATTCCTCCTCTTCTACATTTGCCATTAATTGTTCTATAGAATGAATAAAGGCATCTCCACGAACTTCGAAGCTACGGTATTGATCCCAACTTGCACAAGCAGGCGACAACAAGATAACATCTCCGGTTTCGCTGACATCATATGCAGAAGGAACAGCAGCCTCGACATTTTGTACAGATAAAATCGTCGGTACGCCTGCTGCCTCTCCAGCTTCTGTAATTTTGGCAGCCGTTTCTCCGAATACGATCAACGCTTTTACACCTCTCAATTGAGGAATCAACTCATCGAAATTATTTCCGCGATCTAATCCACCTGCTAACAGAATAACGGGTTGCTTAAATCCATTTAATGCATTGATCGTAGCTAGAGAATTGGTTGCTTTGGAATCATTATAAAATTTTCTTCCTTTAAACTCAGTTACAAACTGAGTCCGGTGTTTCACTCCTGCAAAAGATGCCAGCACTTGTTGGATCATGTCATTTTCTTGACCCAATAATTTAGCGACAGCTATAGCTGCCATGGCGTTTTCCAAATTGTGTTCACCAGGAACTAAAATATCTTTTTTATCCATAATTACTTCATTTAAATAATAAATAGAGTCTCCATCAACAAACACGCCGTTTTCAACCATTTCTTGTCTAGAAAAAGGAATGATCGTAGCTTTACTCAATTTAGCCAATTCTTGTAATTCTGGTTGATCCCAGTTGACAATTAAGTAATCTTCAGCTGTTTGGTTTTCTGTGATCCGCATTTTAGCAGCTACGTATTCATCTCTCGTTCCATGATAATCAATATGAGCAGAATGGATATTGGTAATAACAGCTATATGAGGTTTAAATGTGGTTATTCCCATTAATTGGAAACTGGATAGCTCCATCACAATAGCATCTTTATCAGTTACTGTTTGAGCAACTTGGCTTGCAGGAGTTCCAATATTTCCAGCTGCAAAAGCTTTCCCTTGTGGACGCTTAGCATTCAGCACATCCGTGATCATTGTTGTAGTAGTTGTTTTTCCATTTGTACCTGTGATTCCAACAATAGGACTTTCAGCAACTTCGTATGCTAATTGAACTTCAGTTAAAACTGGGATACCTTTTTCGATCGCTTTAGCTACAATAGGATTATTGTACATAATACCTGGATTCTTTACGACAAATTCAAAGTCTTCATCCAACAATTCAACCGGATGTCCGCCAGTAACGACACGAATTCCATCTTCTAATAATTCTTGCGCTTCTGGATTTTCTTCAAAACTTTTATAATCGTTCACGGTCACTAAAGCCCCAAGTTTATGCAGCAATTTAGCTGCATTTACTCCACTTAAGGCTAGTCCTAAAACCAATACTTTTTTATTTTGATACGTCGTTACATTTTTCACGCGAAATCCCCCAGTTCTCTTTCAATATTAAAGTACGATCCATAATGTGAGCAATGCCATGATTAAACCAACTGCCCAAAAAGTCAACACGATTTTCCATTCACTCCAACCACTCATTTCAAAGTGATGGTGGATTGGGGACATTTTGAAAATTCGCTTATTTCGTAGTTTAACCGATCCAACTTGCAGAATAACTGAAGCTGTTTCAACAATAAAGATCAGTCCCACTAAAAGGAGTGTCCATTCTTGCTTCAATAGGATAGATACAGCTGCAAGCCCTCCTCCTAAAGCTAAAGAACCAACATCTCCCATAAAAATTTTTGCTGGTTTTTTATTAAAGAATAAAAATCCGATCAATCCACCAATAATAGCTAAACAAAAAATCAATACATCAATTTGTTGTTGATGAAAAGCGATAATGGCATAAGTTGAATAAGCCACAATACTTGTTCCAGTCGCTAAACCATCCAATCCGTCTGTTAAATTGACAGCATTTGAAAAGCCAACCAGCCAGAAAATCACAAACAATCCGTAAAACCAACCTAAGTTAATGTCGCCCAAACCAGGAAGAATCAACTCACTTGGTAATCCTTGCATACGGTAAACAATGTAAAATAACAGACCTCCTACAACTTGACCTATAAATTTCTGTAGTGAAGTCAAACCTAAGTTTCTTTTTTTGATTAATTTGATGTAATCATCTAAGAAGCCTAACATTCCATATAGAACAAGAATAAACATCACTAGTCCTAGGCTTACTGTAAAAGAACCTTGCCAAAGAGCTGTCCAAATCATTGTGATAATACCAGAAATCAAGAAAACTACTCCACCCATTGTCGGTGTACCAGTTTTTACTTCATGCCATGTCGGACCGCTTTCTCTAGTAGTTTGTCCTAATTGTTTGACTCTAAAATAACCAATAACAAATGGCATCAAGATAAGTGTAATTGCAAAACTGCTAATCGTTGCAATCAGTATTTCTTCCCATTGCATAATGAATCGCTCCTATTTTTACTTTTAATCAGATTGCCTATTCATTACTTTGAACATGGCCAAGATGGTGATCTTGCTCTCCTTCTGACTTAAAAAATCTTTAATTTTTTATGGAGATTCTAACACAATTTCAATTTGGCTTTCCTCAGTCAGTAAGGCATTTGGTTCTAGACTTTGTTGAGTGACGTAACCTTCACCCTTAAAAGAAAACTCTATCCCTGTGATTTCGGAAACTTTTAATACGTCATTTTTTGACCATCCAGTCATATCTGGCATAGTCATCGCTCCATTGGTCAACAGAATGATGCGTTGGTCTTCAATAATCGTCTCATCAGCCAAAGGCAATTGCTGTACTATTGTATCACCATTTCCCACCACGGTCACGTTTAATTGCATTTCTTCTAATTTTGTTAACACGTCATTTTTTGGTTCACTTGTAACTTTTGGCATAACGATTTGATTCTCTAATCCGTTTTTAGCCGCATCATCTAAGTGCAAGTATTCCAACCCTCTTTTCATAACAGGGTTAAATATGGAAGCCATGATATCAGTTGTTGTTACAGTCGGGTCATTCACAGTCGGACGTTCCATGGTAATATACATAACTAATTCAGGATCATCTGCCGGAGCCATTCCAACTACAGAATAGAGGAAATTTTTGCCTCCGCTGTAGTACTTGCCAGTTTCTGCATTGTAAATTTGTGCAGTACCGGTTTTAGCCGCAATTTCGTAACCATCGATCGCATACTTTTCACCTGTTCCGTTTTCGTTGTACACAACTTCTTTTAGATACTGTAACGCTTGATCCGCTGTTTCTTTTGTGATCGGTGTATCAACCACTTCAGGTTCGATTATAGTCTCTTCTCCAGTGTTTGGATCTACATACTTATCAATAAATTGCGGCTTCATCATTTGCCCGTCATTGGCGATTGCGCTGAACGCTTGCATCATTTGCAAAACTGTTACTGTGAGCCCTTGTCCAAATGCAGTATTGGCTTGGTCAATTTCTCGATTGTATCTGTTTGTACCTGCATTTTCATTATATAGACCGGATTGAGTAGATTTGCCTATTCCAAATGCATCCATATACTCTTTCCAAGTTTCCGATCCCATTTGTTGAACTAGTTTTACAAACGCTACGTTACTAGAACGTGCCAAACCTTCCAGGTAAGATATTGTCCCCCATCCATTTCGGTTAACATCTCGTATTGGTATACCAGATACTTCAATTAAACCAGATTCGAAATAAGCATTAGGATTGAAGACACCTTCATTAATAGCTGCTGCAAGAGTCAATACTTTTAAAGTAGACCCTGGTTCGTAGGTATATTCAGATAACAGGTTCATCCATAGTTCGTCTATTCCTTCTTTAGTAGTTCCATTAAAAGAAGGACGTTGAGAAGTTGCAATAATTTTTCCAGTTTTTGGATTCATCAAAGTAGCCGTCATAGCCACTGGATTGTATTTTTCATTTACTTCTGTCATAACACTTTCCAGTAAAACTTGCATTCGTTTGTCCAGGGACAAATAAATATCTATCCCATCTACAGGTTCAATAACTTCAGCTTCTTCATTTGGCAAAGCATAGCCAAAACTATCTTTTTGATATTTCAACTTGCCATCTGTCCCGGTCAATTGTTCATTGTAGGTTTGTTCAATGCCCATAAGACCTACCATTTCTTTTCCAGGTTCAGCTTCTCCATCTTCGGTAGTAGGTAATTGCGCAACACCAATTAAATGCGAGGAAAATACACCATTAGGGTATAGTCGAGTTGGAGTTTCTGTAAAAAAGATTCCTGGTAAATCTGCCGACTCTATGTCGCTTTTAATATCATAAGATAAATTTTTGCCTGCTATCCCAAATTCAACCTGACTTAGATCTTGATTGAGTTTTTGCAAAATTTCTTCTTCGCTCATTGATATGTATTGCGCCAAAGCTTCAGCTGTCTTTTTTTTATCAACTACATATTGAGGGTCTTTTTTATTATTGGACCACGCATCAGTTAATACTGCATACAATGAATAAGAAGTAGCGTCCATTGCAACCGGATTCCCTCCTACGTCATAGATGGTACCGCGGTTAGCTTCAAGGACACTACTTCTTGTATATAGATTATTTACATTCGTCTCTAAGTTTTCCCCGTTGACTTCCCCTTTGACCATAATATATGAGAAACGACCAGCCAATACAGCATATATCACTATGGATGCAAAAAATAAGAGAATAGCAATCAGCTTTCTATTTTTTAAAGGATTTCTTTTTTTCATTTCGAGACATTCCTTACGTTTTCTTCATTCATTTCTAAGCCATATGCTTTAGCAATTTGATAGACACGATCATAACGAGATAATTCTTGCACTTCTTGCTCTAGATTAGTATTGACCACAGCAATTTCTTCAATTTCTCGATTAGTATCTTGAACTTCTCGATTTGAAGTTGCTACCATAATTTCTAGTGAAATACAGGCCACACCTAAAGAAAAAATGATCATACTTGCTATTGTAATAAGTATTTTTTCAATTTTTGAGAGTCCGTGTTTCTTAGGTTCAGGCGTATAAGCAGGTCGCTGCTGTGGCCTTTGAGGTTGTACTTGTGGTGCTTTTTCAGGCATCACACTATGTAAGTCTCTAGCTAAATTATTTTCTAATGCCATTAAGATACTTCCTTTCATCTAAAGTCTATTGGATTATTTTTCGCTTTTTACTTGTTTTTCTGCAATTCTTAATTTGGCGCTTCTTGCACGATTATTTTGTTCTAATTCTTCCTCACTAGGCAAAATAGGTTTACGTGTAATGATTTTTAATTCAGGCATGTACTCAGTAGGCAATACTGGTAGTCCAGGTGGTAATTCAGGGCCTCTAGCACGATCTTTGTAGATTGATTGGACAATTCTGTCTTCTAGAGAATGAAACGTGATCACGCTGATTCTTCCTTCGACGTTTAACAAATCAATCGCTTGTTCTAACGATTCTTCTACAGCTGACAATTCATCATTTACAGCAATTCGAATAGCTTGGAAAGTTCTTTTTGCTGGGTGTCCTCCCTTTCGTCTGGCGGGAGCAGGAATCGCTTCTTTAATCAATTCCACTAATTCTCCCGTCGTTTCGATAGGAGCAATCTCTCTAGCTTTTTCAATTTTTCGGGCAATTTGTTTAGAAAACTTTTCTTCTCCATAACGATAAAAAATTTTGACTAGTTTTTCATATGGCCATTCATTGACGACGATACGAGCGGTCAACGGTGAATCGGTATCCATCCTCATGTCCAATGGAGCATCTTGATGGTAGCTAAACCCTCGCTCTGCTTGATCTAACTGTGGGGAAGAAACTCCTAAATCGTATAAAATACCATCTACAGAAAGAATATTTCGTTCATTCAATTCTTCTTTGATATTTCGAAAATTGGATTTAATAAAAGTGACCATTCCCTTTTCAATATATCCAGCAAGTTTTTCTTTTGCATTGGCGATGGCTGTTTCATCTTGATCAAATGCATATAAGTGGCCTTTTTTGTTTAACTGGGACAACAAATATTCACTATGTCCCGCTCCTCCAAGAGTGCAATCTACGTATATTCCTTCAGGAGAAATAGATAATCCATCTACTGTCTCATGTAATAAGACTGTTTCGTGTTTAAATTCAGGCATCAATATCATCTCCCTTTCGTCTTCATTTGATAGTTAAAATCCAAAATCGATCATATTTTCAGCAATATCTTCATAGGATTCTTCAGCTTCCAAAGCATATTCAGACCATTTTTCATTGCTCCAAATTTCAATGCGTTCAGAAACTCCTATAACATGACATTCTTTGTCTAATTTTGCATATTGTCTTAAATTTTGAGGAATATTTATTCTTCCTTGTTTGTCTAATTCACATTCCGTTGCTGCTGAATAAAAGAAACGTGTAAACTGTCGTGCATCTTTTTTAGCTAACGGTAATTGTTTAAGTTTTTCTTCTAGTACTGACCATTCTTCTTGCGGGTATCCAAATAAACAGCCATCTAAACCACGAGTAATAATAAATTTCTCGCCTAAATCTTCTCTAAATTTAGCGGGCATAATCAACCGTCCTTTTGCATCGATATTATGCTGGTATTCACCGATAAGCATGTTTACTGTCACCCCTATCATTCCTATTTAAATTTAGTCTACCACAATCCCCCACTTTCCACCACCACAAACCAAAAAAAATTCGAACTTTTTACGCGAATTATGTAACGCTTTCATTACTGTTATTACGATAAAATTAAAATCAGTGCTGAATGTTTCTTTTTATCTCAAAGCGATTACTTTATTTGATTTTTTCCGTGTTTTTCTGTATTTATCAGAATGTAGAGTGTTTTTTTGCAGGAGGTGGTAGAAAGTGGGTGTAGTTTTAAATAATTCATTTATATGGAGTGCATCCTTGATAAATCTTCTTCTCTATTGATCAAATGTTTTGGTCAAAAAAATAGAACAGTGAGTTTTAGCTCACTGCTCTATTTGGTTTCTTTTATTGTTATTACTAAATTTTCCAACAGGCTTGCTCCATGCTCTCGTTAAACGCGTTACGCAAAACAAACTTCTTGCAGTTTCATTTTCTCTTTTTGTTGGGAAAGTTCACCCAACTAAAAGAGAAAAATGAACCTCACAGAAGTCTAAACGTTTTGCTCCATGCTCTATTTTTAAACGCGTTGCGTTCGGCAGCTTACACTACCAAAAACCAACCGGCGACAGTTAGGTTAAAAAACACCTAATTGTCGCCGGTTGGTTTTTGTTCGGTAAGCTAAACGCCTCTCTCCACGCTCTCAAATAGAAGTAATGATATTTGTAGCCACTAATCCGTAATATGTAACGATTGAACTAAGAAAAACAAAACGCCACCAGCTCTTGAAGAATTTAGAGTATAAAATTTCTCCTTTTTTTACGGCTAGATACAGCAACAAAATGATTGCGAGAGTAAATATGAAAATGAGGAAATATGGAAAAAGAGACATCCCTAATGTCAACGAACTGATGACATGGATTCCAACAACTAAGTAAGGAACTAATAAATCTGCCATCTTGACGGTTAGTTGCTGCTTCATAAAATGTCGGTTAACCTTTTTATTGCAGAACACAAATAATACTACAGGTAATAAAAATAACACTATGAGCATAGCAAAATTAGAGTCCATCAACATTTTCTTATCCACCATCCATTCTAGTTCTTTCTCAAATAAAATTGTACATCATTTTCACTTTAATTACTCTAACAATTTGATAAAAAATTAGCAAAAAAATAACCTCGAGAAATTCTCGAGATTATTTTTTCGTTCATCCATTGAATAGATTATTCAATGTTATTAAACTTCTTTAGATGTTACCTCTTTTCCATCATAGAAACCGCATGATGCACATACGTGATGGCTTTTTTTCAATTCCCCACAATTAGGGCAAGCGTTCATACCTGGTACTTCTAATTTAAAGTGAGTACGACGTCTGTTTTTCTTAGCTTTTGATGTTCTTCTTGCTGGTACTGCCATTCTATACACCTCCTTAAACAATTGTTTCATTTTCTATTTAATTTAGAAACAAGTTAGTCTTCTTCTTGATTACCGGATTCATCTTGTTTAAAAAAATCTTTCAGACCTGCAAAACGCGGATCTATTGTTTCTTCCGATTCTTTTTCTTCCGAATGATAGTAATCTTCTTCTGAAATTACCGTCCAATTATTTCCACTTGGCATATTATGTGATTTTTCTTCTTCTTCAGTAAAAACTTGTAACGGAAGATTAAGCAAAATTGAATCTACGATACTTTCTGATAAATCGATCCAATCGTGCTCTAGATAGATCACAACATTCTCTTCATCAACAGGTTTCTCATAAGAATCTGATTTTGGAATATAGACTTCATCTATCACAAAATCCATTGGAAATAATACAGGTTCTAGCGATCTTGCAGAAGGAAGTGTTAATTTCAATGAAACATTCATATGAAGAATTAATTCATCATCATTAACAGTTAAGATTCCATCTAAATGAATGGGTGAAACGTCTAATATTTCTTCTTCCCTTTTTACTAAAGATTCTTTCAAATCTACGCTATCGGAAAAGATGAATGGTTCATTTAGATATCGTTTTAATTCGTTTAGTGACCACTTCATTTTCATTTTATTCACTCCTAAAGCAACAAAATTTATTATACTAGTGAAAAAAAACTTTGTCAAGATATTTTACCTTACACCTAAAAGTTATTTCCCTCTTATTTGAGGCACTTTTCTACCTCTATTTTGCACCGGCAACCGATTAAAGTCTTGTTCTTCTTGTGTTTTTTTAACGGCTAACTGATATACTCTGCCTGCTCGAATATCCATTTCCCACAAAAATTTATTTTTTTGATTCAATCGACTAATGATAGGCAAAGAAACTTCTTTTTTCACTGCGCTTAAATAAGATTGTCCTTTTTCTGTAAACCCCAATACACGAATTGCTTTCGGTTTTTGTAAAGCTTCTTGCATCTCAGTTTTTTTAAACTGCAACAAAATATAGGTGAATAACCGCTGGAGCCGGACCCATGGGTACCGTTTTGTCTTAACTAATCCAATAAAGTGTTCAAACGTTTCTGCTTCAGTTACTTTTTGTTTTAGTCGATACTCGATACCTTCATTCATTTGGTAAATTTCTCTTAATTGTTCTTCTGATTGAAGAATGAGTTGGTATTTTAAAAATGGCCAAAACTTTCCCCAATATGCAAAGTCAGATTGCTGAAGGATATCAAAAGTTGGTGCTGGAACAGCTGTTTGAAGAGATGTCAATTTTTGAGAAGCTGCAGATACTTCCAACATCTCTTTACGTAATGCCGTAGCACTCTGAAATGGTGTATCGCCTAGAACTTGTTCATGATATCCGGACCCAACACGTTTTACTGGATGCAGTGTCATGGGTTTTGGGTAGCGATTATTTTCTTTTGCATACGCTAATCCCAATATGGTGTTTGGTGCCATAGTATTGAGCTTATTTTCCGGTATGGAGTCTTTCACTGCTTGTTGCATTTGAGCTGCATAAGTCTCACCATTATTTTTCAACTGCTTGAACTTAGCATCGATCTCTTTTTCATGACTGTTCCAATTTTCAGCAAATAATTGAAACTCCTCTCCTATGCCACTTTCCGTACCAAAAGAGAGTGCATCACAACGCAACTCTTGAAGAAGAGAAATTCCGCCTTTAGCAAAATAATCAGCTGGTTGAACGCTAAATGCTGCTGGCAATTCAATGACCAAATCTGCTCCAGAAGACAATGCCATTTTCGTACGTTGCCATTTATCCACTATTGCCGGTTCACCTCGTTGCAAGAAATTCCCACTCATTACAACAATGACTATTTCAGCTGAAGTTAATTTTTTAGCCTCTTGTATTTGATATTGGTGTCCGTTATGGAAAGGATTATACTCGGCAATAATTCCGCAACTTTTCATAGAATGTCCACCTTTCTCAGTTCATTTGGCAATTACATAAAAAAACTATTTCGTTTCTTTATGGCAAACGAAAAACCAGCGGATTGAATCTTTTTTGACCTCTTCTTTTCCATAATCTGCAGAAACTTCAACAGAATTAAAACCAGCTTTTTTTAACATGGCAAGATACTGTTCAATTGGATATGTGCGTTCTTTGTGAGTTTCATCAAAACGTTCATATAAATCGATCTCATCTTGGTAAACAAAGAAAGTTAAGTCGTGTTCAACAGAATGCGGAAATTCTCCCACATAACTTTTCCATAAAAAACTGATTTCTTCTGTTTGATCGTTAAACGTATATCCGGGGAAAACTTCATCTATTTGATAAATAGAATGTACATCGAATAGGAATACACCATCTTCTGTTAAATGCTGGTAAACTTCCTCGAAAGTTTTTTGAACAGCTTCTGTATCAGACAGGTAACAAATGGAATCACAATAACACGTCACAGCCTCAAACTGATCTACCGCACTTAAATCCAACATATCTCCAACGACAAAAGGAACCGTTACCTCAGCCTCTTCAGCTCGTTCTTTTGCTATATCGATCATCTCAGAGGATAGATCCAACCCAGTAACGTTATAGCCTTCTTGTTTCATTTTGATCGCTAAATGACCTGCTCCGCAAGCCAGATCCAATACATTTTTATAATCAGGAGAAAGGTGTTGTTTAGTGAATTCGATCCATAAATCGTACAACTCTTCATCCATTAAGTCGTCATAGACTTGAGCAAAGATGTTGTAACTCATTCTGCGATCATACCAGAAATATCAACTAAAGGAGCATCACTCCATAATTTTTCTAAGTTATAGAATGAGCGTTCTGTATAGTGGAACACGTGAACTACGACGTCGCCTAAGTCAACTAAGATCCATTTTGCCGAATCTTTTCCTTCAATTTGTTTTACTGTGTAACCAGCTTTTTCAGCGCTGTCAACGATCGCTTCTGCAATAGCTACAACTTGTCTGTCGTTATTTCCATGCATTACCACAAAATGGTCTGCTAAAAGGGAAATATTTCGTACGTCCATTACCATAATGTCTTCCGCTCTTTTATCGTCCGCTGCTTTAACTACAAGTTCCAGTAATTCTTTATTTAATTCACTCATGTGTTTCCTCCTATTTGTTTGCTACCCATTTATTGAAAGTAGCCACTGCTTTTGGGTAAATCTTTTTTTTCGTTTTAATCAAATGCATCAATGTCTGTTGCGTTTCATAAGTTACAGCTTCTTGCAGATTTTTACCTGCAAGAGTTCTTGCTTCTTCTACACCCGGAAAATTTCTCCCTGGTTCAATAAAGTCTGCCACATAAATCACTTGCTCTAATAAAGACATCTGGCTCCTGCCGATTGTATGATAGCGAATCGCATTTAAAATGTCTTCATCTAAAAGGTGAAATTCTTTTTTGACTATTTCTGCAGCACACGGACCATGCCATATACTGCTTCCATAATCTAGTAAATCTTCTTCCAATTGTTCAGCAACAATCAATTCTTTCATTTCTTGATCAGGGCGCTCTTTAGCATAGTCATGACAAAGTGCTGCAATACTAGCTGCTTCTTTAGACACACCATAGATATCCGCTAGTTGTATAGCCGCTTCTTCTACGCCTAATACATGTTTAAAACGCTTGGCACTCATTTGTGCTTCGACTTGAGCTGCCAGTTCTTCCCTTGAGAGGGGAAGAAAATGGCCTGAATAAACAAACTCTTCTGGTCTAGTTTTCATTGTTATACAACCCTTCTTGACGAATATATTCAAGAACTTTTTGGGGTATTAAATAATTCACTGGACAACCAGTTGCGATATTTTTTCTTAAAGATGTTGAACTGACTGCTATTTCAGGGATATCTACCCAGATCAAAGGGTATTGACTCTCGATCACGTATCCTGGTCTTTTGACCCCAACAAATTGAATCAAATTGGCTAATTCACCGATTTTATACCACTTAGGCAAATAATTTACCATATCTGCTCCAATAATAAAATAATATTCAATATTAGGATTCTGCTGAGTCAATTGCAGCATCGTCTCATAAGTATAGCTTTTTCCGCCGCGTTCAATTTCTATCGTTTCAATATCAAATTTAGGATTACCTTGAATAGCTCTTTTTACCATATTTAATCGATGTTTAGCCTCAATAGTTTTTTTAGTATCCACATGAGGCGGATTAGCGGTCGGCATAAAATAAATTTTGTCTAATCCCAATTGATGACATACTTGATCGGCAATTATTAAGTGTGCAATATGCGGAGGGTTGAAAGTTCCTCCAAGAATACCGACTCTTTTCTTTGTTGCGGTTTCAGTAGCGACTTCACTTAAAACCTGTGTCCGTTTCCCAGAAAAAAACGATTCTTTCACACGTCTTCCACTCCTTCTTACCTGTGTGCTCTTAAATGCGTTATGCAGACCAGACTTCCTATGTTTTCACTTTCTCTTTTGTGTCGGGAAAGACCACCCGACTCAAAAGAGAAAGTGAAACCTACGTAAGCCTAAGCGGTCTGCTCCACGCTCTTATTTTAAACGCGTTGCGATAGGCAGCTCACACTACCATCTCACAACCACAACTGTTTGGAAAGAACCCAAACTGTTGTGGTCGTGAGATGCCCGGTGAGCTAAGCACCTTTCTCCACGTTCTTCAGTTATGCTCTTGGTATTTCTAATGAAATTTTACGGTATTTTTCTTGTGAAGAAGGCTTGAACAATACAATTACACGGCCAATTTTTTGAACAGCTTGGCATCCAACTGTTTGTTCGATTTCTTCAGCTACTTCTGAAACTTCTTCATCTGAATTTTGCAGAATCGACACTTTGATCAACTCTCTTTTTTCTAACGCTTCCCCAATTTGTTTTAACAAATCAGGATTCATTCCATTTTTTCCAATTTGAAAAATAGGGTTTAAATGATGTGCTTTACTGCGTAAAAAACTTTTTTGCTTTCCTGTTAAAGTCATGCTGATTCTCCATTTCTATATACGAACTTTTTATATGATTGACTTTCTAATTAAAACATCGATTCCTTTAGGTGCCCATCCTGCTACCACTACGCCTGCTTCCGGAACAGTTACCCAACCTAAACCAGCAAACACAATATCTGTTTTTTCTTTGATAGAAAATTCAAAGCGAACAAGTTCTGGAAACGCATCTTTCTCTTCATTACGAGGCGGTTGCAACATTTCACCTTTTTGCTTTTGATACAACTCATCAGCTTTTTCTAGTTTTGTCCGATGGATATTCAAATCATTCGACACGTAGCAAGTAAACGAGCTTCTATCTCCTTTGATAAAGTCGAATCGTGCTACACCGCCAAAGAATAAGGTTTGCCCTTCATTCAATTGGTAGACTTTCGGTTTGATTTCTTTTTTAGGCGCGATCAATTTCAAATCTTTAGCTCCCAAAACATGAGCCATTTGATGACGATGGATAATTCCTGGTGTATCAATCAATGATTTCCCATCTTCTAATGGAATTTCAATTTGATCTAATGTTGTACCAGGGAATTGCGATGTCGTGATCAAATCCTTTACTCCAGCAGAAGTATTGATGATTTGGTTGATCAAACTAGATTTCCCAACATTCGTTACACCTACTACATAAACATCTTTCCCATTGCGGTACTTTTCAATCATTTCTTTTAAATGCTCTATCTCATTGGCTTTCACTGCACTGGTTAACACAACATCAGTTGGACGTAACCCTGCTTCGTGCGCTCTTTCTCGGAGCCATTGAGTCAAGCGTCCTCTTTTTTGCGATTTAGGCAATAAGTCTACTTTATTCCCGACCAACAATACAGGATTTTTCCCAACAAAACGGTGTAACCCAGGAATCAAGCTGCCGTTAAAATCAAATACATCTACCACGTTCACGATCAAGGCATCCTTAGAACCAATTTCATTCAATAATTTCAAAAAATCATCATCTGTCAAATGAACGTCTTGGATCTCATTATAATGACGCAATCTAAAACAACGTTGACAGTAAACGTCCCCAGTCTCTAGTCCTTTTTCTAAAGCTGCTTTTGGAGTATACCCTGCTCTAGTTTTGTCGCTTGTTTGCAACAAAGCACCACATCCAATGCACCGAATTTCTTCTTCAATCTTTAACTCTGTCTTTGTCATGTATCGATGTCCTCCATCTCATGTTTGGATCTCTTTTAATCATGGAATTCATAATGTGCAACTCAAAAAAACGATTGATTTTTGTGTTCCATGCGTCTGAGTTCAGAATTGGTTTCACTAAAACATTGCGGATTCCAGCAATGTTAGCTCCCCAAATATCTGTCATGATTTGATCGCCCACCATCAAAATTTCTTCTTTTGGCAACTCTAACCCTCTAGTTGCTTCATTAAAACCTTTGGATAATGGTTTTAATGCTCTAGCAACATAACGCACACCCAACACATCTGCTACACGTTTCACTCGTTCATCATTGTTGTTTGAAAGGATAACAATCGGTATATCTGCTACTTTCATTGCTGAAATCCAAGCAATCAATTCTTCAGTACCATTTGGATTATTCCAGGCAATCAGCGTATTGTCTAAATCAGTCAGCACAGCCTTGATACGATGTTCTTTTAGCTGTTCTGGCGTGATCTGATATATAGCTTCTACCATCCAAGTTGGCTTAAATAAATTTAACATGACATCTCCCTATCCATTAAAATAGGAGCACTTTGTTCAGTACTCCCATAGTCTTCTATAGTTTTTATTATACGCAAAAAAGAAGTAATTTCAATTTTTGACAAGAATCTTATGCTTCTTCTGGCGGGTATTGTTTAAATTTCTTAAAGTAGTTCAATTTCGCTGATTCTATATATAAACGGCGTTTCAATGTAATTCCATCATTGCAGTCCAGTGGGTTTGACACTTTCCCCGTTTTATAAAATTTTTTTATTTTGTCTCGTAATACTGGGTCTTTAGTGTATTTCAATAACAACCTTTTAGGCACTACATTAAACAAGGCTTCATTTTTCACGATGGTCGGTTCGATCGGCTCTTTATTCAGCCAATCTTTAATATAATAAGTAGCTACGTTTTCTCCTGCAGCACATACATAATAATGGCTAACTCCCAAACGCCCATTCAGCTCAAAAAACTTGTATTGTCCATCACGTGCATCGTATTTTAAATCGTAATTTGAAAATGCATCAAAACCAAATTCTTCAACTAATTTGCGTACATTTGCGTACACACTTTCTTCTTCTCGCGATAAAATAGCTAAGTGGTTACCGATCCCTGATGGTGTATGGTCTTCTAGTAAAATTTGTCCAAATGAAATCAACTTCACTTCGCTATCTTGAATTGAACGGTATACAGTAACAACTGCCTGAGTACTGTCGTCTCCAGGAATGTATTCTTGAAGGGCTACTTCACCATGGTAACCACCTTTACGCATAGCTTCAAAGCTTTTTTTATATTCTTCTGGGGTCTCCAAGATGTATACTTTTTTCTTCCCTTCAAAGTGCAGATCTTGGTAATTTTGGGAAGTGATAGGTTTCATTACAATTGGAAACTCAAAAGGCAGGTCCGCTTCAAATTCAGTTGTAATTTTTGTTTTAGGGTAAGGGACATTTAATTTTTCACAAGCTTCATAGAAATATTGCTTATCTGTTGCTCGTTTAAATACTGCTTCGTCCACATATGGAACCGTCCAATTTTTTGGAAATTTATCTTTGTTCACGATAACAAATTCAGCATAAAGGTCATCACTTCCAAAAATAAATTTAGGAATACCCGGTGTTTCATTTTCTAACTTATTCACTTCATCAAATAACACTTTTTCTTCTTTGATTTTTGGTAGAATGTGGTACTCAAAAAAAGGAACATCAGCAATAGGTCCAATAATCTGTGAACAAAATACATGAACATTCACTTTATATTCTTCGTATAAAGAACGACCAATCCCGTACGCTCCACGACTACCCCCAAGTACCACTGGGATAAATGCTTGTTTCATTACTATCATAGCCTTTCTTGTTTATGAATGATTTTTATTATATCTTTCTAGATTCTTGATGACATGAAATGCATCGCCTTGATATTCAACATAGCCGTTTCCAACACGTTGGTTTGTTTCTGCACCTTTTCCTACTACAGCAACAAGAGTTGGGCCTTCTACAAGACTCATCGCTTTTTGTATAGCTTGTGCACGATCTTCGATAATTTCATAAGAACCATTTTGAGCTATCACAGCTTCTGCTACTTGTTCAGAAATTGTACGAACAGATTCGTTAGCAGGGTCATCCTCTGTAATATAGACCATATCAGCAATACGACCAGCTACTTCTCCCATTTCTTGACGACGATTAAAAGCTTTGCCGCCTGGGCAGCCAAAGACAGCAATCATTCGATGATCAGGATACTCTTTTTTAAGAGAATTGAATAACACTTCAAAGCTCAGTCTATTATGCGCATAGTCTACGATCCCTACTAAATTAGCATCTTGACTCGTATACAATTCCATACGCCCTTTTGCGCGAGCTTTTAGCAACCCTGACTTAATGTATTCTACTGGGATATCTAAAATGTGTACAGCCGCGATCGCTGCCAGAGCATTTTCAACATTAAATAAACCAGCAATACCTAGGGTCATTTTTTCTGTATAGTTCGGAGTACGAACATCAAAAGTAATTTGATGATTTTCTTTTTTAATGTTGTATCCATAAATATCAGCTTTTTCATTGTGTTGGCTAAAAGTAATTACTTTATTTGCTTGTTGAGCTGCATTCTCGATTCTTGCAAGATAGTCCGTATCCAGATTCAAACAAACTGTATCTGATTGTTTGAATAATAAAAGTTTTGAATTTAAATAATCGTCCATATCACTGTGCTCGAGTGGACTAAGATGGTCTTCAGATATATTCAGAAAAATACCTATCTTAAAATTCAGCCCTTTAGTCCGATCATATTTTAATGCTTGACTGGAAACTTCCATTTCAAAAAATTCGACTCCAGAATCAACCGCTGTTCTAAAGTTTTGTTTCAACACCATAGCTTCAGGTGTTGTCATGCGAGAAGGAGTTTTTGTTACACCATCATAATTTTCTACAGAAGAAAAATATGCGGAAGTTTTTTTCTGGTTGGCTACTAAATAATCATCTAATATAGAACGAATAAAATTCGTAGTCGTTGTTTTTCCTTTTGTGCCTGTTACACCGACTAAGGTCAACTCATTTTCTGGAAAATCAAAGAATACCGAACTTAGTAAAGCCATGGCTTCTCTTATATCTGTCACTAAGATCACCGCTGCGTCCACGTCATATTCCTCTTCGCTTACATAAGCTAGAGCTCCATATGAAATAGCTTGTCTCAAATACTCTTCTTTAAAATTTGCTCCTTTACAAATAAACAAAGAAGGTTCGCTGACTTCTCTTGAATCATACGTCATCTGTAAAACAACATTTTCATTAATTTTCGAGTCTTGGTCAATGGTTGTTTTGATTAGGATATCATTTGCAACTAATTGATCGATATATTCTTGTAATTTTAAAGCTTTCATGTATCCATATCTCCCTTTGCTTAAACTAATGGTTGAGTCTGTCGTGCCAGTTCAACTGTTTTTCGAACCAGAACATCGTCAGCATCTACTACATTGTCCCTCTTTTTTTGATCGTAACTGTTAAAAATAGATAATTCAGTGCATCCAAGCACTACATAATCACACTGTTCCGCTTCAAAATAGGACACCATTTTATTGTAACGAGGCATATTTACATCCGAATTTTGTTTGATGTCTACGTAAATCAAATCATTAACGATTTGCTGTAACTCTTTATTGGGTACGTAAGAATCAAAACCAGCTTCATTAAGTTTATCTTCATATATTTTCGATTTGATTGTGCCTTCAGTTGCAGCAATCCCAATTTTCATCCCTTGTTCTGCTCCACGTGAAATCAGTTCTTTAACAGTTTCATCAATCATGTTTAAAAAAGGAACATTAATTGATTTAGCTAACTCATCATAAAAGAAATGTGCTGTATTGCAGGGCATCACAATAAAATCTGGTTCCATCGCCACTAGTTTTTGCAAACCAGAAGCTAGAAAAGGAATTGGGTTCGGTGCATTTTTATCTAAAATGTAATCCGTACGATCCGGAATACTGGCTTTATTATATACAACATAATTTAAATAATCTTGGTCTTTACTAGCAGCAGACAATCGATTTAGTTCCTGAATAAAATTTTCAGTTGCTAAAGTTCCCATACCACCTAAGACAGCAAATAAATGTTCACTCATCCGCTTCTACTCCTTAAGTTAACTTAAGTTTAACAAACTTCTATTTATTATAACAAAATATTCTACTGATTTCATAAATATGAGATGGTTACCACATAAAAGTCAGCTGTTTGCTCAAAAATCCTGTTAGCAGCATCTAAATCTTCGCGTGCCAAACAGACCCTTTATCAAATATGGCTAACCAATCCGAAAGGGATCTTATCATTCTAGATAAAATAAAACAACCGATGCAGAAATACAACTATTTCTGCATCGGTTGATTGCTTAATCTTGAAGTAGTTCAAATATTTCTATGGCTACGATATCTATATCGTCAAATTGATATACTTGACCGGTTGCTCTTTCTTCTAATTCATAGATTCCTGCTTTTCCATCATAAGTAATCAAACAGCGCTCAGCGCCTTCTTTTTCAAAACGGCGAACTTGTACTTCTCCGTCTGTGCCTTCTTGCATAGCTTCTAATCTTCGTATAATGGCTGTTAATTGTGAAGACTTCATGATTCGTGCCCCTTTCAAACTTGACTCAGTACCATTTTAACAGATTTTATTGCAAATAACACTATACTCACTTGTCTTTTATGAAAAAAAATAATTATTATCTTTATAACCCTGCAAAACAAAGCTTTTCCAATTAATTAACCATAGATTTTAAGCTGTAATTATGATAAAAAGATGATAACAACAAAGCAAAACACTATAAAAGAAAGCCATTGTAGTGTCATACTGTTTTTAAAAAAAGGCTCTGTTAAAGTTTATTATTGACAAATGATTTTCAAAAACTAATGTTCTATAATAAAAATAACTACAACAGGTTCGGTGATGATTGTGAGAACGACTGAAATTCTTAAAGCCATTCAAAAACTAAATCCCACAAAGAAGCACAGATTACGAGAATATCTAATTGACGCTCTCACAGCATCAATTTCGACTGGAGCCATCTTAGTTAACCTATGTTGCACTTAGGTTAACTAAATTTGCTATACAAAAACTGATGCTTCTTCAACTATTGGGCAGAAGAGTTGAATAGTGGTGTTTAATTTGTGTACAACAACCGAGCCGTTTGACAATAGTTAAGTTGTAAAAGAGATGCTAAAATGTAGACAAGATCGTTTTACTGTTCTTCCATAATTAAAATATACTTAAAAATTCTAGGAGTGATTAAATGATGAATCCAAAAATTAATATTGTAACAATTTCCGTTGAGAATTTAGATCTGTCAACGCAATTTTATAGAAAAGTATTCGCTCTTCCAGAAGATAAAATTTCATCGGGTGATGATCACGTTGCTTTCTTTTTAGAGGGAGAAATGTCTTTAGTTTTATATCAGCGTTCAGGGTTTGCACAGATGACTGAACAACATGAAGATAATTTAGATACTTCCAGTGTTATTTTCAGTCACACTGCCAAAGATACTAAGGAGGTTAATTCTATTCTTTCAAGTGCATTAGAGGCTGGTGGCACAGTTGTGAAAGAAGGTGCTGCAGATGATTGGGGGTATACAGGTCTTTTTAAAGACATAGATGGATATACGTGGGAAGTAATGTCTTGGCTAGAAACGGATGATACTTACACTATAGAAGTAAACAGAGAATATAAGTATAAACCAGAAATTTTATTTAAAGCATGGACATCTCCTCAAATTCTTAAAAACTTGTTCGGGCTTACTGAAATTGAAATGGATGTTCGTGTAGGGGGGAGCTTTTTTTTTGCTGCAAATCAAGTTGAGGCATTACCTGGAATGCATACTGAATCTGGAGAGTATAAGGTAATTGAACCAAATAAACGTATTGAAAAAAGTTGGAACTATGAAGGATCAATGTCACCAGACCAAACGCTAAACTCAGAAATTATCTTAGAGTTTACTGAAACTCAACCAAATGTTACTAAAGTAATTTTACGTGAAAGTAGCTCATTTTTATCGAATGTTGATATGAGGAATCAAGCAAGAGATAAGTGGACACATGCATTAATTGAGATTGATGCTCTCCTAAAGTAAATAATAGCATGTTAACAATTTTCCATTTACTGGTGAGTTAATGGAATAAGACATTATTACTAATTAGAACTTCCAAAATGTGGAAGTTCTAATTTTATTACCTTAGATCAACAACAAACTTTACCATAGCCAAAAAAAAAAAGAGCTACAACATTTTCGTCGCAGCTCTTTATAAAAATAGGATATTTTAGTTTTCCCACCACAGTTTAATCAATGCTTGAGTTCCATCGTTACCGTTTCCTTTGCCTTCTAACTCTTCATATAATTTTTCAGCTAAAGCTGTAGCAGGTAAATTAAGATTCATTCTTTTAGCTTCATCTAAAGCAATCTTCAAGTCTTTTACAAAGTGTTTGATAAAAAAGCCTGCCGAATAATCTTCTTTTAGGATACGAGGCCCATAATTAGAAAGTGACCAATTCTGAGCGCTGCCTCCCCCAACTGTGTCCAAAACTTTTTCAACATCTAATCCTGCTGCTTTTGCATAAACCAACAATTCTGTCATTCCCGTCATAGTACCAGCAACCATGATTTGATTCGCCATTTTGGTATGTTGACCACTTCCAGCTGATCCTTGAAGATTGAGTTTGCTGGAAAACTCTTCAAAAATAGACTTTATACTATCAAAAGCAGCTTGATCTCCACCTACCATAACAGTTAATGTTCCATTTTTTGCGCCTAAATCCCCACCCGATACAGGTGCGTCTAAAACAGCGATTCCTTTTTCTTTTCCTGTTTGGTAAATTTTGTTCGCCAATGTTGGAGTACTGGTTGTCATATCTATCAAGATATGTCTCTTTGAAGCAGTCTGGAAAATTCCGTTATCGCCATAATAGACTTCTTCTACGTCCGTTGGGTAACCTACCATGGTAATGATCACTTCTGCGTTCTCCGCTACTTCAGCAGGCGTATTTTGCCATACAGCTCCTAGTTCCATCAATTCGCTAGCCTTACTTTTTGTGCGATTGTAAATTTGGACTTCATAATCTGCCTTTAGTAAATGTTTCACTATTGACGTACCCATTACACCAGTTCCTATAAAACCAATTTTTTTCTTTCTCATTCCTCTAACTCCCCCAAATTCTTTCTATCGTTGCATCCAGTATAACATTTGTAATCATCAAATAATCGCTGCCAAATCCTAAAATAAATTCTTAATTTTCTTTTTGAAAAAGTTCACTTTCTTGTTGCTGCTTTTGATAGAATTCTAGCCATAGTGCGGCTAACCGTTCTTCAGAATAATAATGATTTCCTTTGACGGCTTGCTGTTTCAATTCAGAATACATGTGCTGATCATTCTTTAAAAGGTCTATAGAATGTTTCATGTCGGACCTATCAGCACAAGGAAGGTAGTAACCTTGTAAAACTGGTTCATATAAAGGCAAATCTCTTAGCATCACTGGAGTGTTGCTAGCAAAAGATTCCAATATACACATCGGAAACAACTCTTCATAAGAAGGCAGCAAGAACAAATCAGCCATATTATAGTAATCTCTCATTTCATCTCGTTGGATAATTCCGGTAAATTGTAAGTTTTTTGGAGGCTGCCCCATTATTTTTTTAAACTTTTCATAGCCATCCGTTATTTTCCCAAATGAAAAACCGCCTGCCCAAATAAACTGAACGTCTGGCATTTCTTCTGCTAATTTGACAAAATCATAAACCCCTTTACGTTCTTGTACTTGACCGGCACCAAAAACAACAAACTGTTCGGTCGAAATCCCTTTAGCTTCTCTGAGTGCTTTTTTCCGGTCTGACGAATATGCATAGAAGTCTTTTTTAGCAACAAAATTGGGAATATATGTAATTTTGTTTTCAGCAATTCCATATTTCTTTAATTCCTCAATAAAAATAGGATTTACCACAACTAAATGGTCCATCCTTTTGTAAAAAGATATGACGTATTTATAAAAGGTGTTTTCTATAGCTCGAGGCAAATGGATACTACCTTTTAAAGTAGAAGGTAAGAAATGGACGTACCCTATTCTTCTCCCAAATCGCTTTCTAAAAAAAGTGCTGAAATAAAAAGGTAAGTCAATGGTATGATAATGACTGAGAGCTGTTTTAGAATAGTTATTGATAGATAAGTCAATAGAATCAGAATGATATTTTCTTAGTAATTGAATCAGTTCTAAATAAGCACTTCCAACGCCTTGTCCCTGTACTTTATCAGCAGAAGAAAACATATTTACTTGAAGCATTTTTTAACCTCTCCTTACTGATTTTCGATAAACCTTTGGATCCAACATTTTTTCTTGATGGTAGACATGCATTGCTTCTTTATAATATTGCAGCACTTCTTCACCAAAAACTGTAGCTGAAATAGAATTCAACAAAATTTTTCTTTCCGTTACAGTGGTTTCTTGTTTTTTAATATTTGCTAAATACTCTAAGATCGTTTGAGCTAATTCTTCATCTTTTTCATACGTTTTCCCCAATTTCCCGCTATAAATCAACATATCCGTGTAGGAGCTGGATTTTGCTACAATATCCGTACCTGCAGCGATAGCTTCAATGTAAGTGAGTCCTTGCGATTCAGAAGTTGAGGCATTCACATACAAATCAGAGGCTTGATAATAAGCATTTACTTCATTAACATTTACTTCTCCAGTAAATCGAATAGATTGATCGATTTTCAATTCTTTACTCAATTGTTCCAAGGCACCTCGAATAGGCCCATCTCCTACCACAATTAATTTGGCAGTCGGATATTCAGTCAGTACTTTTGGAAAAGCATGGAGTATGGCTTGAATATTTTTTTCTTGTGCTAATCTACTTAGTGACAGCAATACTAATTCATCTTCAGAAATAGCTAATTCATAGCGTATATCACGCATCGACTTGGCACTTAGTTTTTTCAAATTTACTCCTGTTGGTATCACTTTAATGCTTCTGGTAACTCCGTAAGAAATCAACTTATTTTTTGCTTTTTCACTTGGAGCGATCACACCAGCAGTTTGATTGCAAAAATACTTCGAAATCAATTTGACATGCGAAGGTCTGAGTACTTTCCCTTTTGCCACATAATGCAAATAATCTTCATACATCGTGTGATACGTATGGACGCACGGGATACCTAATTGGCGCGCAACATACTTGCCTGTCAATCCTAAACTGAATTCTGTATGAGTATGAACTAAATCAAGTTTCAATTCTTTTGAGATCTTCAAAGCACTGAGCATTCCGCGAAATGCTACACGCCGATCTTTGAACGAGAAAAAAGGAATACTAGGAAAACGAATGATATTCTTTTCAAATTTCTTTGCCATAGGATCTGTCGTGGTAAAAATAATCACCTCATGGCCGTGTTCTTCTAGTTCTTCTTTAAGTGTTTGAATTGAAGTAGCTACACCGCTAACTTGTGGGAAATACGAATCAGTGAAAATTCCAATCCTCATTTATTTTCACTCCTTTAATAAGATTATACGTTTTTTTTATAAAAAAAAACAGGTTAACTATTGTAAAAATACTATGTATGCTTAGTTTATTTATACTACTATCTTACCTTATCATAGAAAAATTAAAAACTTATCCAACTTTAGCATGAATTAATAGGTAACAAAAGAGAATTTTTTAGTCCATACATCAAAAAAAGCTCATCAGGCAATATTGCCTGATGAGCTTTTTTGTTTTTATGCTCTTTATTTCAAGTATTCTTCAACCAATGCAACCACTTCATCGGCAGTATCACAATCATTGATTGCTTTTTCTGCTAATTCAGCCATCTTAGTTGAATCCAAAGTCTTCATTAAGCTGCGTGTTTTTAATACACTAGACGCACTCATAGAAAACTCATCCAGACCTAATCCTAACAATAATGGAACAGCTGTTTGATCTCCAGCCATTTCTCCACACATACCAGCCCATTTGCCCTCTTTGTGAGCTGAATCAATTACGTTTTTGATCAAACGTAAAATTGATGGGTTATATGGTTGATACAAGTAAGAAACGCGTTCATTCATACGGTCAGCAGCCATTGTGTATTGAATCAAGTCATTTGTTCCAATACTAAAGAAATCAACTTCTTTAGCAAATTTATCTGCAATCACAGCTGCAGCTGGAATTTCAATCATGATACCAACTTGGATAGAATCAGAAACTTCAATACCTTCATTGATCAAGTTTCCTTTTTCTTCCATCAAAATAGCTTTAGCTTCGCGGAATTCGCCTAAAGTAGCGATCATAGGGAACATGATACGTAAGTTACCATGAACTGAAGCGCGTAATAGAGCACGCAATTGTGTTCTAAACATATCAGCTTCATTTAAACTAATACGAATTGCACGATATCCTAAGAATGGATTCATTTCGTTAGGCAAATCTAGGTATGGAAGTTCTTTATCCCCACCGATGTCCATTGTACGAACAACAACTGGTTTTTCTCCCATACTTTCTAATACTGTCTTGTAAGCTGTATATTGATCATCTTCTGTTGGGAAGTCTGAAGAATCCATGTATAAGAATTCTGTACGATATAAACCAACAGCTTCAGCACCGTTATTGTGAACTCCATCTAAATCTTTAGGCGTTCCAATATTAGCAGCTAATTCAATGTGTTTTCCGTCAGAAGTAACAGTAACTTCTTCTTTTAATTTGTCCCACTCAGCTTTTTGAGCTTCAAAAGCTTCAGCTTTTTGAGTATACACTTCAATAGTTTCAACATCAGGTTTGATGTAAACATCACCTTCTAAACCGTCAACGATAATTTCGTCTCCATCTACCACGCGTTTTGTGATTTCTTTAGAACCCACAATAGCTGGGATTTCAAGAGAACGTGCCATGATTGCAGAATGAGAAGTACGACCTCCCACATCTGTAACAAAAGCTTTTACGTATTTACGGTTTAGTTGAGCAGTATCACTAGGTGTCAAGTCATGAGCCACTACAATTACTTCTTCATCAATAGTTGAAGGGCTTGGTAATTTAACTCCTAATAAGTGTGCTAACACACGTTTGCGTACATCTTTGATATCTGCAGCACGTTCTTGCATATAAGGATTGTCTTCCATACCTTCAAATATAGCAATGAACGTGTCTGTTGCTTCTTGCAATGCACTTTCAGCATTCACTTGATTATCTTTGATGTTGCTTTCGATTGTTCCAATTAGATCTGGATCAGAAAGTACCATCAAATGAGCATCAAAGACTTGAGCTTCTTCTTCTCCTAGGCTAATCGCAGCATTTTCACGAATCTGTTCAAGCTCACCTTTAGCTTTCGCTACAGCGTCGCTGACACGTTGGATCTCTTTAGCAGAGTCTTCAACAGTTGTCTTGGTGAAAGTTAAATCAGGTTCGATCAGCATGTAAGTTTTTGCTATAGCAATACCATCACTAGCCGCAATCCCTTTCAACACTTCTACCATTATTCAGATAATCCTTCTTTCTTCATTGTTTCCTCAATACCATTGATTGCTTCAGCTTCGTCTGCACCTTCCGCAGTAATGGCAACGTCAGCACCTTGGCCAACACCTAAAGACATAACGCCCATGATTGATTTTAAGTTTACTGATTTACCTTTGTATTCAAGGTTGATATCTGAGTTGTATTTACTTGCTGATTGTACTAATAATGTAGCTGGACGTGCGTGGATTCCTGTTTCAGCTACGATATGAAATTCGCGTTTTTCCATAATGGTTATTCCCCTTTATTTCGAGTATTTTTTTATGAGAGTCAGATTCATCTATTTTTTACTGAAATCCAGTAATATTGATAGGCAAAAATAACCCTTTCACAAGATAGGTTACCATTTTTTTATTCTTTTCACAACTATTTTTACAATCTATCCACTATTTAGGTAGGAATTTCTTCATTTTTGTATCGATAAATGACTTTTCCGCCTAATTCAGCTATTCCTACGATACTGTTTTTTTCAGGGTGTTCGTTCCATAATTTAAGAAATACCATGAAATCTTCTTTTTCAACAACTACCTCGCTCTGTTCTCCTGAAACTAAATTATTCAATTGATTCTTCATTTCTTCCATTGTCATGTGATCACCTCATAAATTTTTTCTCTCTCTAGTTTATCACTTTATTAAAACAGAAAATAGATGTATTCTGTCGTTAGAAACTAAGTCACTTTTTTTAAGAAAACAAATATTTTTAAAGGGAAAAACTTGAAAGTCAGGAATGGTCAGTGTATAATAAATCCATAAAGGTCAGACATAGTCAAAAACTGATTTGACCTATAAATCAATCTTTGAAAGGTTGGATAGCTATGTTATGTCAAAATTGTAGTCAAAACGAAGCAACGATTCACTTATATACAAGTATGAATGGTCAAAAAGGTCAATTAGACCTTTGCCAAAATTGTTATCAAGAGTTAAAAAACGCACAAGCTAGAGGCATGGGGAATAATAGACCTCCACAAAATCCTTTTGGTTTTGGAAACTTAGATGATTTATTTCGTTCTATGCAAGACGGAGGTAAAAATTATTCTGATCCAAATGTACCTCCTACTCAAACTAGCTTTGGCGGCGGCAATCAACCTCCAACTAGAAAAAAATCTGGTATATTAGGTGAGTATGGTACTAATTTAACTGATCTAGCAAAGTCTGGAGCAATTGATCCAGTTATCGGTAGAGATCAGGAAATTGAGCGTGTACTAGAGATTTTAAATCGTCGTACAAAGAACAACCCTGTTTTGATCGGAGATCCGGGGGTGGGTAAAACTGCCGTAGTAGAAGGATTAGCTCAAAAAATCGTAGACGGAGACGTCCCTCAAAAATTGATGAATAAAGAAGTTATTCGATTAGATGTGGCTTCTTTAGTTCAAGGTACTGGTATTCGAGGTCAATTTGAGGAACGTATGCAACAATTGATGAACGAATTGAAGCAAAATAATAATATCATTCTGTTTATAGATGAAATCCACGAAATCGTGGGTGCTGGTAGTGCAGACGGCAGCATGGATGCAGGGAATATTTTAAAGCCAGCTCTTGCCCGTGGTGAATTGCAATTAGTTGGAGCCACTACTTTAAGAGAATATCGTTCTATCGAAAAAGATGGTGCTCTTGAGCGTCGTTTACAACCTGTACGAGTAGATGAGCCTACAGTAGAAGAAACCTTCAGTATTTTAAAAGGTATTCAAAAGAAATATGAAGAATATCACCAAGTAAAATACTCAGATGAATCTATTCGCAGTGCTGTAACCCTTTCTGATCGTTACATTCAAGATCGTTTCTTGCCGGATAAAGCCATCGACCTTCTCGATGAATCAGGCTCAAAGAAAAACTTAACGATCCAAACGGTTGATCCGCATATCATTGAAGATAAAATCGCTGAAGCTGCTCAAGAAAAGCAAGCAGCTTTACAAAATGAAGATTATGAAAAAGCGGCTTTTTACCGAGATCAAGCAGCTAAATATGCGGCAATGAGAGACCAGCAACAGCCTAACTCTGATAGACCCGTTATCACAGAACAAGATATGATTCATATCATTGAACAGAAAACCAATATTCCAGTGGGAGACTTAAAAGAAAAAGAACAAACTCAATTGCGTAATTTAGATAAAGACTTGAAAGAACACGTTATTGGACAAGACGCAGCGATTGAGAAAATTGCTAAAGCTATTCGCAGAAACCGTGTCGGGTTTAATAAAAAAGGTCGCCCAATCGGCTCTTTCCTATTTGTTGGACCAACTGGTGTTGGTAAAACCGAATTGGCTAAACAATTGGCTTTTGAGTTATTTGGAAATAAAGAAGCTTACGTGCGTTTTGACATGAGTGAATATATGGAAAAACACAGCGTATCTAAATTGATTGGTTCTCCTCCAGGCTATG
The DNA here is from genome assembly GCF_016892605.1 of Desemzia sp. RIT 804. Lineage (GTDB taxonomy): Bacteria > Bacillota > Bacilli > Lactobacillales > Carnobacteriaceae > Desemzia. The sequence continues at coordinate 234,225 of NZ_JAFEMV010000001.1, read as the reverse complement.
TAGGCTATGAAGAAGCAGGTCAAATGACTGAAAAAGTTCGTCGTAACCCATACAGTATCTTATTATTGGATGAAATTGAAAAAGCTCATCCTGATGTATTGCATATGTTCTTGCAAATTTTAGACGATGGCCGTCTAACAGATGCTCAAGGAAGAACCGTAAGCTTCAAAGATACGATCATTATTATGACAAGTAATGTTGGTCAAGGCGAGATCGAAGCTAGCGTAGGTTTTTCTGCAACTAATCAAGGGAACCGTAACTCAGTCTTAAATCACTTAACCGATTATTTCAAACCAGAGTTCATTAACCGTTTTGACGGTATTATTGAATTCAACTCCTTAACTAAAGAAAATCTACTTCAAATTGTAGATATCATGATTGAGGATGTAAATAATATGCTTCAAGATCAACGTATTACGATTGATGTTGATCAACAAGCTAAAGAGAAACTCGTTGATTTAGGTTATGATGCTAAACTAGGTGCTCGTCCTTTACGCAGAGTTATACAAGAACAAATTGAAGATCGCGTAGCTGACTTTTATCTAGACCATCCAAATGTTAAAGAACTTGAATGTACAACTACAGAAAATGGAGAAATTACTATTAGAGCTAAAGAGAACATCCAAGCTGTTGAGACAACGAATGATTCTTCGTCTGAACAAACAGAATAATTCTCAAAACGATATTTTTTTTATCTTTGCGCCTTCAAAAGATAGTGCGTTTAGCCTATCCTTTGAAGGTTTTTTCTTTTTTAATCAATAATCTTTTGTAAAACGCTTTTCTGAGGTTTATAATAAAGTTACATAAATCTAATTCTTTAATAATTGAGGTGGAGAACATGAAATTAATCGATGTAACAAATAGTCACTCACATTTGGTAAATAGCCAATTAGAAAATACAGATGCCGTTTTTATAAAAGTTTTTTCATTAGGTCCCACTACGGTCATTTTTTCTGGAGCTCCAACCCATCAAGATGTGATTCTACAAAATAAAAAACGGAATATAAAAAATTCCGAGATTCATTTTGCAATTGAAAATATCTTAAACGTTACTCCTGAGGAAGTTGAAATATTTCCTGCACCTCATCTTGTTGAAGTTTCCGTTAAAATTTGACTTGCCCAAAATAAAAACAGCTTGAAGACAGGACTTTCTAATGTCCAGTTTTCAAGCTGTTTTTATGAGATTTAGTTATGAACTTATTTTATTATGCTGGATAGCAGGTCTCGCGATTCCTTTTCGCAGAGACAGAATAGATACTATTCAAAAAATACCCCCTGTTACCACTGTGATCATCCCAAGAATTTCACATCAAGCAAAAACGACAATTGTACTCAAACTACGCTTTTTCCGGTTCTGTGCAATTATCATTATTCTCAGCACATCCTGCTAATAGTAGAATACAGCTTAGGAGAACTCCTCCAAATAATTTTTTTATAATATAGTCTTCCAGTTTTTATTTTTTCCCGCGCCTAACTATTTGATTAGGTTAACTTAAAACAAAGGGAAATCACTTCATTTCTCTAAAATAAAAGTTCCTCTATGAAGAATATTTATGTCTCAACCGTCTTTTTGTATAAAGTCTGCACTATTTAATTGGACGAAAAGCCTAATTCTTAAATTAAAAACTAAAGGAACTAAAAACACCTCTCTTCAATCCTATAATGTATAAGATTGAAAAGAGGTGTTGATTAATGTAAAAAAATTAAAAGCTGTCTCTTCTTACAGTAAACTTTTTAGCTCGACATTTGGATATTTATCTGAGAACCAGCGCATAGCAAATTCATTCTCGAATAAGAATAGCGGATTATCGAATCGATCTTTAGCCAAGATATTTCGACTAGATGACATATTTTCATCTAAGTCTTTCTCGTCTATCCAACGCGCGATCTTAGTTCCCATAGGAGTCATAATAATCTCAGAATTATACTCATTCAGCATTCTATGTTGAAATACTTCAAATTGTAATTGTCCTACAGCTCCAATGATGTAGTCCTCTGTATGGTAAGTTTTGTACAATTGGATGGCTCCTTCTTGAACCAATTGTTGCACGCCTTTGTGGAAAGACTTTTGTTTCATTACGTTTTTAGCCGAAACTTTCATAAACAACTCAGGCGTAAATTGTGGAAGATCTTCAAACTCTACTTTTAAATTATTTTCATAAATAGTATCTCCGATTTGGAAGTTACCAGTATCGTATAGACCAATAATATCTCCAGCAACTGCATGTTCCACTGTCTCACGTGTTTCAGCCATAAATTGAGTTGAATTAGATAATCTCATTTTCTTAGCAGTCCTAGCAAGAGTAACATCCATACCACGTTCAAATTTACCGGAACAAATACGGACGAACGCAATTCGATCACGATGAGCCGGATTCATATTTGCTTGGATTTTAAAAATAAAACCTGAAAACTTGTCATCAGCAGGATCAACGTTCTCTTCTGCTTTCGTTTCATGAGCAGAAGGACCTGGAGCAAATTCTAAATAAGTATCTAAGAATGTTTGTACTCCGAAGTTCGTTAAAGCGGATCCGAAAAATACAGGTGTCAATTCTCCAGCTAGTATTTTCTCTCTTGAAAAATCATTTCCTGCTTCGCTGAGTAACTGCGCATCTTCAAGCGCTTGATTGTACACACTATATTGTTTAAGCGGATGTTCTCCAATGATTTCGCCATCTTCATCTAAAGGAGCGTAAGATTCGCCGTTTACTCCGTTTATTTCAGGACGGTGGACTTCTACACGATTATTGTACAAATCATATAGTCCGAGCAATCCTTTACCCATACCAATTGGCCAATTCATAGGATAAGCATCGATTTCCAACACTTCTTCTAACTCGTCAATCAAATCCAGCGGTTCTCTTCCATCACGGTCTAATTTATTGATGAATGTGAATATAGGAATCCCTCTCATACGACAAACTTTAAAAAGTTTTTTCGTTTGTGGTTCAATCCCTTTAGCACTATCAATAACCATGACAGCACTATCTACGGCCATCAAAGTACGGTACGTATCTTCTGAAAAGTCCTCATGTCCCGGTGTATCCAAAATATTGATTCGTTTGTCTTGGTAATCAAATTGCATCACCGAACTCGTTACAGAAATTCCACGTTGTTTTTCAATTTCCATCCAATCAGATTTAGCAAATTTCCCAGTTTTCTTCCCCTTTACCGTACCAGCTTGACGAATCGCTCCACCAAAAAGCAGCAACTGTTCAGTGATGGTCGTTTTACCAGCATCCGGATGGGAAATAATGGCAAAAGTTCTACGGGACGATACTTCCTCTTTTAACGTTTGTTTCATTTTTAAATCCCTCTTCTTTTAATAGATTATTTATTTTTTATTTGAGTAAATGAATACGATCACTCGTGAAAAACCAATTTTACTATAGACGTTTGTGTACCAAATTATCTATATCTGATAGTTTTATTCGTACTTTTTAGTTAAATTCCAACTACAACTAATGTATTATACCATAATTTAAAACTGAGAGCGAGCCAAATATTAGTTACTGTCAGCATCTCTATATTACTCAAATAAGCATAAAAAAATGGCTGGAAAGAACCCAGCCATTTTAATGTTATTCTATTTCTTAAACTGTTACTTCAACTTTAAGTTTTCTTTCTTGTTCTACAGCAGCTTGAGCAAGTAAGTTCAAGTAATTCCAAGGACGATCGAATACTGGTTGGAAGAAGAAATCAACGTAAGCCAGGTCTTCAATAGTCATTTTATTTTGAACAGCCAATGATAATGTATTAGCAGATTGTGTGATATCGTATTTAGACATTACTTGTCCACCCACGATACGATTTGTTCCTACTTCATACACTAATTTCATCAATACTTTTTCATTTGTTGGCATAAATTCAGGACGGTAGAAGTCTTCTACTACAACTGAACGTACATCTAATCCAAAGTGAGAAGCACTGTTCACATTTACTCCTGTAGAGCCAATGTTGAATCCAAATAAGTATAGACCAGAAGTAGATTGAGTACCACGGTATTTAACAGTTGGCTCAACAATGTTTTTACCCACTAATGTTCCCATACGAACAGCATTCGTAGCTAATGGAATATAAGCAGATCCACCATTTGGATTATAATGTACTGCACAACTGTCTCCAGCTGCGTATACATCTTCATTGCTCGTTCTCATGTACTCGTCAACCAAAATAGCACCATTTGGCAGCATATCTACTTGATCTTTCAATAATTCATTGTTTGGACGGAATCCAACACACATGATAACCATTTCAGTTTCAAATGAACCTTCAGAAGTGACTACTTTGCTTACTTCGCCATTTTCGTTAGCTTCAAAACCATTTACAGTTTGGTTTAGAGCTAATTTAATGCCACGTTCTTGTAAGTCATGCTCCAGCACATCTGTAAATTCAGGATCTAAATATTTATTTAAAATTCTATCTAAACCATCAATTAAGGTAACATCTTTACCAGCTTCAGCAAATGCTTCAACTAACTCAATACCAATGTATCCTCCACCAACGATAACTACTTTTTGTTTATCTTTAGCTTGACGAATAATTTCGTTTGCTTGATTGTAATTTTTACACAACAAGATATTTTTAGAATCAATTCCAGAAATAGGTGGAACAATCGGCCATGAACCTGTAGTATTAACAAGTTTGTCATAAGATTCTTCGAAAACTTCTCCAGTTTTCATGTTTTCTACAACAACTTTTTTAGCCACAGTATCAATTTTTTTAACATCGTGCTCCATGTGTACTGTTGCACCCATTGAAGTTAACTCTTCAGGATTTGAATAAAATAGTCCTGCTGGATCTTTCACAACCCCACCTACATAAAGAGCAATTCCACATGATAAGAATGACACATTGTCATTACGTTCAAAAACTGTTACTTCTGTATTGGGATGTTCATTAAGAATTGTTTTAACCGCTGATGTTCCAGCATGCGTACAACCTACTACTATTACTTTCATTGTGAATCCTCCTGGTAGACCACTTTTAGGTCCAATTTCGGTATTTGATAAACGAGAACAAAATCAATTCTCATTCACAGGGTACAGAATACTACATCTTTCACAAATGTGTCAATCCTTTTATTGTGAAGTTCGTGTATTTTCTTTCAAATTCTTATATTTGTACTCTTTTCTGAGTTTATACATGTTGTGTACATAAATAATAATTGTTTTGGTAACTGCATAAGTTGGTACAGCTGTAATCATCCCCAACACTCCTGCTAAGTTTCCTGCCACTAATAACAATACGATGATTGTTAATGGATGGATATCTAGTGTTTTCCCAATAATATTAGGCGAAACTAAGTTGCTTTCGATCTGTTGAATAACTAATACCACTAAAGCAACTTTCAAAGCTTGAGCAGGTGAGATAGTAAAAGCTAATACAACGGCTGGTGCCGCTCCAATAAATGGTCCGAGATAAGGAATAATATTAGTTACTCCAGCAATTAATCCCAGAAGCAACGCATAAGGTTGACCTATGAGCAAATATCCTAGGTAAGTAAATATACCAATGAATAAACACACCAAAGCTTGTCCACTAATATATGATGAAATGGTATCGTTCATTTGCCCCATTAAACCAATCATTTCTGTGCGGTATTCAGTTGGTAAGAAACGTGAGATTGATTGAGGCAGCTTACTGCCATCGCGGAACATGTAAAACAACATAATCGGGACTGTAACTACAAAAATAGCTGTATTGGCTACGATTCCCACTAACGAACTCAAGCTTGTGGTGACATTTGAGATCAAAAAGTTTGATACATTTCTCATCGTCAATCCAAATGAATCCACAATTTCAGTGACGTTGATTTCCTTAAACCAATCTTGCTCTTCTAATTTAGCCACTTGCATCTCTAAACTACTGACTACTTTTGGTAAATTTTCTAATAGCTGACCAACCTGAGCTAGTATAGCTGGAATCAATGTCAAAATAAGAATGATCACAATACTGATAAAAGCCAGCAGCACAATAGGAGTAGCGAATTTTCTTTTGATATTTATTTTTTCCAACAAAGAAACAATTGGGGTCAATAAATAATAAAGAAAACCTGCAGTAAGAATAGGCATAAATAGTGTGGCAATAAAGGTGGTGACTGGAAAAAATAAAAAGTCGATTTTTGTCATGATAAAAATAATAGTAACCACTATCAATAGCCAAACTGACCAGAACATTAACTTAGAATCTTTCATTTTTTTCATATTTTGTATTCCTCTTTCACGAAAGGTAATTGGTTTTTTTAGTTTATTTCAGAAAATAAATAATTTTCTACTAATTGCTCAGTAGCAACAATAGAGTCATTATGTGTTCTCTCGTACGCATGGCTAGCATCAATACCTGCGCCAATCAACGCGTGTCGTACATCAGCACCAGCTTTCATCGCTGCTGAAGCATCACTACCATAATAAGGATAAATATCTAACTGGTAAGGAATTTTATTTTTTTCACAAAGTTCAGTCAGTTTTTTTCTAAACTCATAATGATAAGGTCCACTAGCATCTTTCACACAAATTGAGACAGAATATTCATCCGTTTGCTGGTCATCACCCATGGCTCCCATGTCTACTGCTAAGTATTCTACTACTTTGTCTGAGATATTTGAATTTCCTCCATAACCTATTTCTTCATTATTTGAAATAAAGAAATAAGTAGTATGTGGCAATTTATTATTGTCTATCTTTATTTTCTTTAAGAATTGAATCAGGATAGCCACACTTACTTTATCGTCTAAGTGACGAGACTTGATAAAACCTGTTTCTGTAATTTCAGTACGCGCATCAAAGCTGATAAAATCTCCGACTGAAATTCCCAGATCCTTTGTTTCTTCAGCAGTCATTACCTTTTCGTCTATTCTAACTTCTATGTTGTCCTGGTTTCGTTCTGCTTCTCCTGCATCTTTATATACGTGTACACTCGTTTGGTGCATCAGGATCGTTCCGGAATAAGTAGTTCCGTTTGTTGTATGAATAGTACAATATTCCCCTTCAATAGCATTGAACCGGAATCCACCAATCAAATCGATTTTCAAACGGCCATCTGGTTTGATAGCACGTACCATCGCTCCGAGTGTATCAACATGAGCAGTGATGAATCGTTCTTGTTCTGTGTCTTCTCCCTCTACTGTAACCATCAAACTACCTTTCCGATTAATGATCGGTTGATATCCGGCTTCTTCCAAAGTAGATTGGATCGATGCAATGATCTCATACGTATTTCCAGTTGGGGAAGGAATAGTGGTTAAATTTTTAACTACATCAATTGTTTTTTCAGGCATTTTTCATATACTCCATTCTATGTAATTTTTCTGTAGTTTTAGTATAAGCTAAAGAGTTTGAGAATGAAAGGCGGCTTTTTTGTTTTCAAACTTGTTTTTCCTGTAACTTTTTCAAGAGATCAACTTCTGACTTTTCTCAGTTGTGATTTTTTCAAATCAACAGTAAAAAAAGAGCGAGAAGCAGACATTGCAGCACCTGAATATAAGCAAAACGCCCACTATGAGAAAAAATTCCATAGTGGGCGTTTCCATAGAGATCTGTGGTCAAGCGTACAGAGTGCTTTAAAAAGCACAACTTAATTAAAAAGAGAAGGCTGTGATCCTATTTTACCAGTCACTTATTTTCGCTTATTCGCTTTATTTCTTGGTTTTTTCATACGGTATAAATTCTAGCTTGTACTCAGCGTTCAATCTAAGAGCAGCTGAAAAAGTTTGTCCGTTCTTTTTTTTGAATCCTTTTAATATTGTAGTTTCTTTTCTAGATAACAGCTTTTTGATAGTTGCTTCAGTCAATATTTTACCTATAAAACGTTTTGGTAATGTGAACGTGCAACCGTTGCTATACCCTTGGCAACCATAAAATTTCCCTTTGTCTATCATTGCTTGCTTACATATTGGACATGTCCCAACTGCTTTTTTTTCAGGAATTAAGGAACTTATCTGGTTAGACCAGTCGCTATTTTCCATAACTTGGGCACTGGATGTGATGGTATGATGGATAAATTTTTCTATATTAATTAAGAAAGCCTGTTGCGTACCTTCTGCTTTTTTTATTTTTTTTAAATAAGTTTCCCATTTGGCTGTCATCTCAGGACTGCTTAACAATGTATTCTCTACCGCTTGACAGAGTATCTTTCCTTTTGGAGTAACGAACACAATATTTTTTTGAATATCAATGTAGTGTTGTTTTTTTAATGTTTCAAGCACATTCGCTCTTGTAGCCTCTGTTCCAATTCCTTCTGTCGCTTTCAAAACTTCTTTGTCCTCTTCATTGTCTAGTTCTTTGCCACATGTTTTCATTGCCGTGATCAAAGTTCCTTCCGTATAAGGCTTGGGTGGCGAAGTAAACCCTTCTGATGTATTCAACTCAGATTCAACAATTTCTTTTTCCTTCAGTATGGGCAGCTCATTATTCTCTTCTTTTTCTGCTTTTTTACTTGCGGGAAATTCTAGTCTCCTCCAACCTTGGTCTAAGATCGTTTTCCCTTTGCTGATAAAAGGCAGCTCTTTAATGTCAATCGTAACAATAGTTTCATCATATTGATAATCTGTTTCGAACATTGCCATCGTTCGCTTCAATACTGTAAAATAAATTTCTTTTTGAATAGAAGAAAGTTTAGCTAAATCATTTTTTGTAGGAACCTTTTTTGTAGGTATAATAGCATAATGCTCTTGAACTTTCGATCCATCAACATAACGTTTGCGCTTACTTTTATTAGGCTTGTCAATGGTATAGTTCAACACACCTTGATAAGCTTCCATTTTATCGAGCAGATAGTAAAATTCTGAATCAGTGATATGACGGCAATCACTTCGTGGATAGCTCAATAATTTAGCTTCATACAGCGACTGTACATGTTTTAAAGTGTCGGAAGGACTTACTTTGTATTTCTTATTAATAAGGCTTTGCAAATCACTTAAAGAAAATAGATAAGGCGACGGTTGTGCAATTCTTTTGGTTTTTATCTCGGTAACAGTGCCCGGATTGTTCGCTCGTAATCCATGTTTTTGTATCAACTCTTGCAATTCTTTTTTTGTTTGAAATTTTTTATTGTGTTTGGCTTTAAATGTCCCATTTTCAGCTGTTACGGTAGCATGCAATTCATAAAACGGTTTAGGAATAAAAGCTTCAATTTCTTTTTGACGAGTGTAAATCATGTACAAAGTCGGTGTTTGGACACGTCCTACGCTAAAAACTCCTTCATTGATCCCTTTTTTCTGCAGCGATAAGGTGTACAAACGAGATAAGTTAATGCCTACGAGCCAATCACTGATTTGTCTAGTCTGTGCTTCAATATAAGAAGAGTAAAAGTCTTTTCCATCTCTTAAATCATTGAATCCTTTTTGGATCTCATCCGATTCCAAGGAGTTGATCCACAATCGCTTGATTTCTTTATTGCCTGCTTTCGCTTGACTAATTATCGAGCGAGCGATATTCTCCCCTTCTCGATCACTATCGGTTGCAATCACAATTTGATCTGCTTCTTTTAACAGTTTTTTGACTACTTGAAATTGTTTTACTTTTCCTGGGCCAACTTTAAATTTAAATTGTTGCGGAACAATAGGCAGTTCTTTCATATCCCATTTTTTCCATTCTTGTTTGTATTCATCTGGAGGAGATAGCTCCACTAAATGTCCGAAACCCCACGTGATGATATCGTTAGATGAATGCAACACGATATATCCATCTTTTTTGGAGAATTTACCAAATGACTCAGCGTAGGCTTGAGCTTGAGAAGGTTTCTCTGCTAAAATAACGCGTTTCATACATTTCACATTCCTTAATATTCTATTTTATTGAGCTATTATTATTTATATATCATTTTATCATTTTGAAAAATCTTTTCTATATTATATAGTACGCTTTTTTGTGTTGTTTTTGTTAATTCAATCAATATTTCACCTAATTCATTTCTTTTTCTTTATCGATTTATCTTTTCATCTCAGATTGGTATAGTTTGTTTCATCAATACTGAAAATCTCCACAATAAATTTAACAGCTACCTGTACCATTTTATTTGAATTGTTCTTTTTATCTGATTGTGTTACCCTAATTATCAAATAATAAAAAAAATGGGGCTGACAAAAATGAAATTCGAATGGACAACAGATCTTGAATCTACTATATATAAAGATGCATTATACATCCGTAAGAAAGTTTTTGTAGAAGAACAAAAAGTACCAATGGAGTTAGAGATCGATGAATTAGAAGGCAAGACTCTTCATGTTGTCGGCTATTCCAACAATAACGCTATTGCTACTGCTCGAATTTATGAAAAATCTCCAAAAATATATAAAATACAACGAGTTGCCGTGGACTCTGATTTGCGTGGGCAACAATTAGGCGCTCAATTGATGCAAGAAGTAGAACGCTATACTACAGAAATGGATGGACAATCCATGATACTTGATGCACAAGATTATGCTATGCCGTTTTATGAAAAATTAGGGTTCCAAGTAACTAACAGTGAAGGTTTTATGGACGCTGGAATACCTCATCATTCAATGAAGAAAGAATTAAAGGATTGATCGCTACTGATTAGTTGCTATATTCTTAATCTTTATAATAACCACAAAAGGATCGAGCCGTATTAGCTCGATCCTTTTGTGGTTATTTTTTAAAACACCGCGAAGACTGACAGTTGAAATAAAAAAGTCTGAATTACAGATAATTCAAAAAATAAGCAGCGATATTAAAGTAAATAAACACACTGGTCAGATCACTCAATGTTGTAATAAACGGTCCACTAGCTACAGCGGGATCAAAACCTAACTTATCCATCAAAACTGGTATCAAACTGCCTGCTAGATTGGCCATGGTAATAGCAAACAACATTGCTATTCCAATAACAAGACCCAACACAAAATTCGATTGCCAAATACCGATCAATAAGAAAACAGTGATCCCAGTAACAAATCCCGTAATCAACCCTGAGGAGAGCTCTCCCCAAATCATTCGACCTGTTCTATTTTGGCGCTCTTCTTTTTCAGCTAGTCTTCGAACAGCTACAGCTAATGATTGTGTTCCAGCATTACCGGCAGTTCCTGTAATCAGTGAAATGAAAACTGCTAAAATACTGGCTTCACTCACCATGATTTCATAATTGCTGATAAGCGTAGAGGTACCCATTCCTAAAAATAATAATGTCACTAACCACGGCAACCGTTTAGAAGCTACAACAAAAGGGTTTTCCGATCTCTCATCAACGTCTACCCCAGCCAAACCAGAGTAGTTGCTAGTCGCTTCTTCATCAATGACATCAATAATATCATCGACTGTAATGATACCTACTAAACGATTCACTAAATCAATAACAGGAACCGCTAAGAAGTCATAATCTCGAATAGCATGAGCAACTTCTTCCTGATCATCCGTTACTGTTACAGATATCAAGCGTGTTCCCATTACATTCCCTACCAATTCATCATCTTTTCGAGTAATCAGGTCTCTTAAAGACAATACACCTACTAGTTGTCTCTTGGTATTTGTCACATATAAATAATAAATTGTTTCCGCTTCTTCAGCTTGTTTTTTTACTTCTGTTAAAGCTTCTTTGATTGTTTGGTTTGCTGAGATAGACACAAATTCAGTAGTCATGATAGACCCTGCAGTATTGTCTTCATATACTAATAAATCGCTGATTTCTTCTGCTTCTTCAAGAGGCATCAAATCCAGGAATTCTTTTTGCTGTTCTTGCTCCAACTGGTTCAGAATGTCAACAGCATTATCTGTATACATCTCACTCAACATATCCGCAGCATATTGGATATTCATTTCTTGTAAATAATCTTCTATAAATTTTTCGTCTTCTTCTATGGTGTCAAATAAATCCGCCATCTCTTCAGGAGAAAGAAAACTATACATCCGTTTTCTTTCTTCTTCTACCAAAGACAAATAAAATTGTCCCTGATCATAAGTATGCAGTGAAAGAAAATATCTTCTAAAATTATTGATATCGCCGTCTGCTAAATATTGTTTTAAAAATTGTAATTTATCTTCTAATTTCTCAAAATTTTCTTTCACGTTGTTTCTTCCTTTCTACGAGGTGAGACTGTGAATCTGTTGCGATCTCCATATTTGGAAATCTTTAGGATAGTCTGCTATCAGAATGATCCTTTCCTTTAAAAACGGATGATAAAAAGATACCTCTCGACAATGCAGAGCCTGTCGTTGCAAACAATCGTTTTCTTTCCCTCCGTATAATGAGTCTCCAATTAATGGAAAACCAATCGAACTAAAATGGACTCTTATTTGATGGGTACGTCCAGTATGCAATTGAATATCCACTAATGAATGCTCTTCAAATTCTTCTTTGACCCAGTACTCTGTTAAGGCAGATTTTCCGCTCTCATGTACTCTTCGTGTAATGATAGAATCATCAGTACGGGCAATCGGCGCATCTATATGTCCATGTTGTTTTTTCAAATGTCCAGATACAATAGCTGTGTATTTTTTGATCACTTGTTTATTTCTCAACTCTTGATCGATCAAAGCATGAGCATAGCGATGTTTCGCAAAAAACATCAAGCCAGATGTATCACGATCTAGTCGAGTAACGATATGAATTACTTTATTGGAGTATTCTTTTCGTTTGAAATACCCTTTCACTCGATTAGCCATAGTATCTTTAAGATGAACATTTGATGGAATAGAAGCAACTCCAGCTGGTTTATCGACAATCAAAAAATGCTCATCTTCAAAAACAATTTTGATCGGCAAGTCGGAACAGTCGATACTCGCTGTTCCCTCATCATCCGGAACCGTAATTTGGACTACATCGTTAAATGACAGCTTAAAGATAGACTTTGTTTCTTCATTATTTACTTCTATTTTGCCGCCTTGAAATTTCACTTGAGCTAGTAAGCCCTTTGAAACGCCTTGCTGTTTTAAAAAAGTTTTTACTTGAATCGGTTCTTCTTCCTTGTATTGCCAATTAAAAATCATATTTTTGTTTCGCTCCTAAAAATCCTGCTTCTACGCGGTTCCAAAAATGGGTGTGGCGGTAGCGTGCAAAATGAATTCTTTCCTTTGCCACACGATAAGATAATTCTACAACATTTTTCTCAGATGACGTAAGATGGTCTATAGTCAAGACGAATCCTTCAGAAGTCACTGGTTTCAAAGTCAACCATTCATCAGTAGGAATGATCATCGGCGAGCTTAAAGTCCGAAATACTCGATTATTTATCGAAGCTATTTCCGCGATTTGTATAGCATTGATACGGGGATGGATAACAGCCCCTCCGACAGATTTGTTGTATCCTGTTGAACCTGTTGGTGTTGAAATGCACATACCATCTCCTCTGAAACGTTCAAAAAACTCATCTTTTATATAAACGTCACAAACCATTGTTCCATCGACGCGCTTGATCGCAGATTCATTCAAAGCCAAAAAGTGAGAAGGTTCTTTTCGGCTTTGGTAAGTTGCAGAAACATCTAGTAAAGGATAACTCACACTTTCTCCTTTATCTCTTATTAAGCTCTCAACGAGTTCTTCGATTTCGTAATCCCGCCAGTCCGTATAGAATCCTAGGTGCCCCGTATGCACACCTACAAATCGAACTTGATTCAACATGTGGGCATAGCGATGAAAAGCAGATAGTAATGTCCCGTCTCCTCCTACCGTCACAACTACATCTGGATTTTTATTGTCTAATATCAAATTAGCTTTTACAGCTAATTCACGAAATTGCTTTACCAATGCAACTGATTTTTCGCTTTCATTACTTACGATCCCTATATTCACAGTTGCCCTCCTTATGGCCAAAAATTTTTCTGTCCTCTATAGATATGAAGAAACATAAAAAAATCCTATCGAATTTCTCCTCTGATTTGCGACATTTCCTCGTCTAATCTAAACGCTGCTTCAGCTGCTCTTTCGAGACGTACTCTCAGATCTTCAGGTAAGTCGTCTTGGTATTTATAATTTAATGAATGCTCAATTGTTGCCCAAAAATTCATCGCTAGTGTTCGTATTTGGATTTCCACTAGGACGTTTTGTTCTCCTTCTATCAACTGAACAGGGTATTCTACAATAATATGATACGAGCGATACCCGCTATCTTTCTTGTGTAAAATATAATCTTTTTCTTCTATGATTTTCATATCTTTTCGTTTTTGGATCAATGCTACTATATCGTGTATATCATCTACAAATTGGCACATGATACGTAACCCCGCAATATCTTGCATTTCGTTTTCTAAGTTTTCAAACGAAATACTCCGTAATTTCATCTTACCTAAAATACTGTCGACAGGCTTGACCCTTCCTGTAACAAATTCTATTGGATTATGTATATTTTCCGCATGGTATTGTCTGCGTATTCCTCTTAGTTTCACTTTCAACTCTTCTACAGCCTGTGAATACGGAGACAAAAACTCAGTCCAATTTTCAATCATAGCAACAACCTTCTTTATTGTTTCTTGTCTTTTAAGCTTTCATAAGCTTTCAATATTATTAGTTTACCATATTTTCAATTAAAGAAGAAACTTCATGTAACCTTATTCTGTGTTAAAATAATTTAGACGGATTAACCAGAATAAATCAAATAAGGAGTGATTATATGAGTGAAGAACTAGAAATTGAATTTAAAAACTTATTGACCGAAACAGAATATTTATCTTTACTCCATTCATTAGGTGCGAAACAAACGGATTTTTTTACTCAAGAGAATTATTATTTCGATACACATACAGAAGCATTAAAAAATTTAAATGCGGGACTTAGAATACGGATTTTACCAACAACAGCAGAATTAACATTAAAGACACCCTTTGGTCTTCATTTGCTAGAAACAACAGATAGATTGTCACTCGAAGAAGCCTATTATCATATCACTCATCAAATGATTAAATCAGATGGGGCTGTAGGAAACAAACTTTCTGAAATAGGTGTAGCTGTGAGCGATTTATATTGTTTTGGTTCCTTAAAGACCGTACGCTTTGAAAAGAAGATTCTTGAAGGGTTGATTGTCTTAGACAAAAGTTCATATGTTGGCAAAACTGATTATGAATTGGAATACGAAGCCCCTGACCATGAAAGCGGAATAGCTTTTTTTAACAACTTTCTAAGCACACATCACCTTCCCCGGAGAATCGGAAAAAATAAAATAGCTCGTATGAAAGACGCTCTAGAAAAATAACTTCATAACTTGTGGCTTAAACTAAGCATTGATTTAACAGTCTTTTCGCATGAATTGTGGCAAGTTTGTTACAAGGCTGTCAACTTTTTTTTGTTTTCAGTTCAGTCAATTACTAATTTCCTTATTTTTTTGATAAAGTGTCTATGTTGCCACAAAGAATAGGCACAAAAAAATACAAAATGTAAGGTGAAGATGAATGCTTACTACAAACCAAATGATTGAATTTTATTTGTTTATTAACCCTATGGATAAAGACAGCTTTGAAAATATTCAAAATATACTAACGTTCACAAAAACTAGACAAGAAAAAGTCAAACTTCATATTTTGCCGCTTTTAAACTTACCAAGTTTTAATCACTACATGTACAAAAATAATCTTTCAGAAAAAGATTTAGATATGAGAAACAAACTGTTTTCTCAAACTTATGACATGTGTTTATCTTTTATTGCTGCTTCCATGCAAGGTAAGAAAAAAGGACGCAACTTCTTATTGGATTTACAAGATGCTGTATTTAACCAAAACCGCACTTATTCTGAAGAACTGATTCTAGAAATTGCAGAACAAACAAAAATCGATGTTCCAATGTTTATTGAAGACAAAGCTTCTGACTTTGTTAAAACAACTTTCTCATCTGATCAAAAAGTTGCTCGTGAAATGAACATTGAAACGACTCCTTCTTGTGTAATGTTTAATGATTCTATGTATGAATATGGTTTATTACTAGAAAATAAAGTTTCTTACTCATTATTGAATAACTTATATTCTATTGCTCCAAATCAATTGGATACCGTTATTGAAAAAAATGTTTTTCCATCATTAAGAGTTCTGAACTAATTCCTTATTCTAACAGCACATTTCTTGCTATCATCTCTTAAGACTTTGATTCCAATCAATCGAAGTCTTTTTTCTTCGTTAAAAAAGTTGAACCAAAAATAAATCTTTGAACTCTTCCCTGTTGAGGACACAATAAATAATGACAAAAAACCCATTCTCTCATTTTGATGAAAGGTATCATCAAAATTTAGAATGAGTTTTTAACAATTATTTTAATAAAGACAAACAATCATCTCACTACGCGTTTTTTAATTCTTTTACCAGCGTTTCTAGTTCATTTAAGCGTCTTTCAAAAACGTTCATTGCTTTTTGAATGTAATCTTTTTCTGTCATGTCTACCCCAGCTTTTTTCATGACTTCGATCGGGTAATCACTGTTTCCTGATTTTAGGTATGTCAGATACTTATCTAAAGCACCTTCTTCACCATTAATGATTTTATCTGCTAAAGCTGTTGCAGCAGAGAAACCAGTAGAATATTGATATACATAATAATTATAGTAGAAATGTGGAATTCTAGACCATTCGTAAGCAATTTCAGGATCTTTTTCAACTGCAGGTCCATAATAACGAGCATTTAAATCACCATAATAATTAGTTAAGAATTCTGCAGTTAAAGGTGTTCCTTTACTTGCTTCTTCGTGAATCGCATGTTCAAATTCAGCAAACTGAGTTTGACGGAATACTGTACCTTTAAATCCATCTAAATAATGATTTAAAATGTAGACGCGAACTTTAGGATCCGTAACTGTTTGCAATAAATATTCTGTTAAAATATTTTCATTTGTGGTGGAAGCAATCTCTGCTAAGAAAATGGAATAATCTCCATAAACATATGGTTGGTTGCCCCGCGTAAAGTAGCTGTGGGCACTATGGCCTAACTCATGAACTAAAGTATACAAATTGTTTAAAGAATCGTGCCAGTTCAATAAGATATACGGATTTGTAGTATAGGCTCCAGAAGAATATGCCCCACTGCGTTTTCCGCTATTTTCAACAACATCGATCCAACGGTTTTGGAAAGCTTCTTCTAATACAGCTTCATACTCTTTTCCCAACGGTTGAAGTGCTTTTAATGTTTCTTCTTTTGCTTCGTCATAAGTGTATTTGATTCCAGCTTCACCAGTGATTGGTGTATACATATCATACATGTGTAATTCATCTAAACCAAGCAACTCTTTTCTAAGCGCCACATAACGATGTAATAAAGATAGATTTTCTCCGACAACTTCCAGCAAGTTATCATGTACTGACTCAGGAATATGATTGTTTGATAAGGCTGATTCTCGTGCTGAACCATAATTGTGTACTTTTGCATTGTAATTGTGGTATTTCACATTAGACCCTAACGTGCTAGCGAAAGTATTTTTTAGTCCTTGATACACTTTATACAATTTTTTAAAGGCTTGTTCACGAACAGAACGATTAGTACTTTCCAGCAATTCACCAAAAACTCCATGAGATAGTTGGACATCTTCTCCATTCTCATCTTTGATTACTGGGAACTGAATATCGGCATTGTTTAACACACTAAACGTTTTGCTTGAAGCCCCAAAAATCTCACTTGCTCCAGCTAACAGTGCTTCTTCGTTAGCTGATAATACATGTTCACGATTGTCTGTCATTTGATTGATAAAGTGACGGTATAGTTCTAAATCTTTATTTTTATCAAAATAACTAGATAAATGAGCTTCAGACAATTCAAGGACTTCAGGCTCAAACCAAGCCATTGCTTCTCCTGCTTTTGAAGCTAGTAAAGATGCTGAGTCATACATTCCTTGATACTTAGAATCAGCTGTATCTTGATCATTTTTTAAATGAGCGTAAACATAGACAGTCTCTAAATTATTTGAAATCTCTAACAATGTTTCAATAGCTTGTTGAAAAACTTCTGGGCTCTCTTGCAATCTTCCTTTGTAACTCGTGATCTTTGATAAACTGGACTCTACACTTTGATAAGCTTTTTCAAATTCAGTGTCCGTTTGAAAGATAACTGTTAAATCCCAAGTTAATTCTTCAGGTAATTCATTTCTTTTCGGTAATTTATTCGTTTCACTCATGATATGACCTCCTAAATTTTCATCACTTTTTAATCTTACCATAATTTTTCTATAAATGAAGTCTCATCATTTAAATTTCTTATTACTTTTACATCTTTATTATTCATTTTAAAGGTAGCAATTCTTTTTTTAAATCCAGCTTTTCAAAATCTTGTAGTTTCTCTCTTTCATTTCGATAATAATGGGGTACCCTAAGAACGACCCATTCTGTTGCAGAAAGAGATGCTAACAGGTTGCTTTCCACCAAACAAAATAAATACTGATATAAAAAGACTTCTTTAAATTTATCCAACAGACATGGAGAATAAAAAAATTCGATTTCTTTTTTAGTTTTCATTTCCGTAATTTTTTTATTGATATCTTTTTTTGAAAAAACAGTTCCTACTCCTTTTGCTTCTATCCATTCTAAAACAATCAGCTTCCAAAAATGCGGAATAGTTCTGATCAATAGTTCATTTTTAATAGGTATGTAAACTTCTCTTGGCAATGAAATAAGAGATTGCCCATGATAATAAATATATTTTTGAAATTCTACCATTTTTGGATTTTGATAAATGCGTCCTTTGATCAAATACTCATGGCTTTTTAAAAAAGAAAAATCTGACTCTTTCTGCCCTTTAAGATATTTGAAAGATTTTACAGGATTCCCAAACGAAAATTTAAGTTTATTTAATGGCATGCTTTGTTTTTGAACTTTAGGATACTGACCCGGTTGACGCAAAGAAATGTGAGAATAAAGTTCAACTTGTTTCTTTTCAACGTTCAAACTAACAAAATAGAGTCCCAACATTGGTTTGTTTCTTAGGAACAGTTGTTGGAAGGGTGTCACTTGTTTTTTCAGTTTAAATTTACTACCTGCGATCCAAATAACTTCATATCCATTTTTTTGGTACCCTTCTGTTCGCTCAATCATTTTTTCTATCGATAAAGAACTACACTGAAGCTCTATAGCAACGGGATGCTTATCTGTTGTCCATACTAGTAAATCAGGTCTTTGTTTCAACTCAGGCAAATACGCCTCGAGTTGACAGGGGATATTCTGTTTTTTAAACCAATCGAACAATATCTTTTTCCCTGATAAGTGTTCTTCTGTTTCTCCTTCTGAAAAGATGGAACAATTATTTTGAGTATAATGAGCAAAATGAGCTTGCATATGTTTTCCATTTTTTAGAAAAACTGGTTTACGACAGCCTGGACAGAAAAAAGTAGCAGCATTTTCTCTTTCTTTCTCTTTTTCTGCTTGTTCTGCAGTTATATGCTGATTTTCCACATTCAATGCTACAAACATATCTATACACTCCTAAGTTATGACTATTTATTTCTTATACTATACGCAAAAGATGAGTGTATTATTTTTATATAAGCTTCAAAAACACAAAAAAACGAGACAAATTAAAGAGAATTTGTCTCGTTTTAAACTTTATTCTATTTTCCTATTACTTAAAATAGTGTCGTGTTAGTTCTAATGCACTTTTCTCCATGATCATGCTTCCATACTCTTCTAAGATACTACTAGTGACATTCGTCTGTTTGGCATATTCCAAAGCCATTGCCAATTCGCGTTCTGGTTTTTCAACTTGCATTTCTTCTGTAAAGAAAACCAGCTCTAAATAATATTGTTCATTATAGAAATAAACATTTGATACGCCATTTTCTAAATACAACATTTTAGATAGCCCAATCAAATCTTCAAAATCTTCAAATTCAAACACGAATTCTTTAGTTCGTTTAGTGATATCATTCATATATGAATCAATCTCATCCATTTCATCTCGTTGATCGCCATCTGTTATCTTATTTTGAATATAATCAGCTATATCTTCTCTGCTAAATCCCTCAGCAGTTGATAAATCTAATTGATCAGTTGATGGACCATCTTTACTAATGAATAACTCCAGTCCATTCCCTTTTGGCAAAACTTGAAAAGTGATGGCATCAGATTCATGGAACTGTTCATCAATATCTACTTCTTCTAAAATACTATAAAAGAAATTTTCAATTTGTTTACGGTTACCTAAGAGATCTAAAAACTTGATACCTCTTTCTTCCAAATCAGAGTGTTCAATTTCTACTCGAATGGTATCCTCATCAATTCGTTCCATTTCCATAGTCCTACACCTACTTTCTATGCAACTCTAAAGAATTGCTGGCTGAAAAGCTCAATTGTCTTATAAATTTATTGTATAGGAAATTATTTAAATGTAAAGTCAAAAATCTGAATTCAAGTCTGAATTACATTAAAAAGAGCTAGCCCAATTATGTTGGTACCAGCTCTTTAAATTTTCTCTATTTTTTCATGCCTCATGTAATTTTACTGTAGCTAATAGCTCGTAATGTTTTTCTTCTTTTCAGTTGTTCTATTCAAATGCCTGCGATAATTTGAGCTTTTTGTAATTCTAAAGCACGAACTTCTCTTGGCAAGAAACGACGAATTTCATCTTCGTTGTATCCAACTTGCAATCTCTTCTCGTCTACCATGATTGGTCGACGCAATAATCCAGGATTGTCTTGAATAAGATTAAATAGTTTTTGTAAAGTCATATCCTCTAAATCCACATTTAACTCTTGGAAAGCTTTCGAACGAGTGGAAATGATTTCTTCTGTGCCGTCTTCTGTCATACGTAAAATAGATTTTATTTCTGTAATCGTTAATCCTTCAGAAAAAATATTTCTTTCTACATAAGGAATGTCATTTTCTTCTAACCATGCTCTTGCCTTTCTACATGAAGTGCAGCTGGGTGATGTAAATAATGTAACCATATGTATTCCTCTCCTTTTGCGTTTCGCTATTTTCTTGATCTATTCCTCAATTACTAGCTTACAATAGATATTATAACGAACTAATTTTCTAAAGTCTACCCCTTTTCGACATCTTTTTGTCAAAAAGTGTTATTTTTTTTGTATCTTTTTATTGATAATAACTTTTTTGTTCACATTTAATGCCAAAAACTCTTTTGCAATAAAGGTTTGTTGTTAATTGTGTATATTTATAATCATTCTAAATAAGTATTAATTTCATTTTACGTTTCTTTTTAAGTTTATATTATTCACTATAACAATATGTTAAAATAAAGATATTGCTGTTATCCAGCACTAACTATTTTGAACATTTATTTTATTTTTTTAAGGAGGCTTACGATGAAATATTATAAATCCCCCTCTTTTGTCACCCTTTCTATTTTAGTGATCTGCATTGTACTTCAACCAATTTTTTATAAAACCATTAATTTGTTGTACACTATTAATCTAACCTTTTTATTTTCAGCCACATTTTTATTTGTTGGCTTTTTCTTAGCCATGGTTGCCATGGGGACATTTGATTCTACGCAGTTTTTATTAAAAAAATTATTTAAACGACGTTCAGCTACTTCTACATCCAAATTCGATCAGCCAGAAACAACTAACTATTGGTCTCAAAAAGTTGGAAAAACTTATTTATTTCCATTAAATGTTGGATTTTCACTATTTATTTTATGTATGGTATTTTTAGCAGTTTATTATTTATTTTAGTTCTTTTGATAGAATATGATAGAGAGTTTATGAAACTTTGCTTTTTTCAATAACAAAGCCCGTTTTTTTTGTTATGATATTTAAGAAGTATGAAATGCACATATACAGGGAGTGTAAAGAATGACAAAAACCATCTTTTCAGGTATCCAGCCTAGTGGGACACCTACAATCGGAAACTATATTGGAGCGATGAGACAGTTTATTCCATTACAAGAAGAATTTAACTGTTTCTATTGTATCGTTGATGAACATGCAATCACTGTTCCACAAGATCGTCTGAAATTAAGACAACAAATAAAAAGCTTAGCCGCTCTCTATTTAGCTATTGGGTTAGACCCAGAAAAAGCTACTATCTTTATTCAGTCTGAAGTATCTGCTCATGCGGAGGCTGCTTGGATCGTTCAATGCAACACGACAATCGGAGAATTGGAACGCATGACTCAATTTAAAGATAAGTCTGCTAAAAATGGAAAAGCTGGTGTATCAGCAGGACTTCTTACTTACCCACCATTAATGGTAGCGGATATTGTATTGTATCAAACTGATTTAGTGCCTGTAGGGGAAGATCAAAAACAACATTTAGAATTAACACGTGATTTTGTACAACGATTCAATAGTCGTTATGGAAACAACAATGAAATTTTAACGTTCCCAGAAGTTCATACCCCTGAAGCAGGCGGAAGAATCATGAGCTTACAAGAACCGACTAAAAAAATGAGTAAATCAGATGATAATCAAAAAGGATTTATTTCTATGTTGGATGAACCAAAAGTGATCCGTAAAAAAATCAAAAGTGCTGTGACTGATTCTAGTGGAATCATTGAATACGATAAAGAAAACAAACCAGGTGTCTCTAATTTGTTAACTATTTTTTCTTCCTTTACTGATGAACCGATTAATGCCATTGTAGAACGATACGAAGGTGTAGGTTACGGTAAATTTAAAGAAGATTTAGCTGAAGCAGTAGTTGCTGTGTTAGAACCTATTCAACAACGCCACAACGAACTGTTAACTTCAGACGAATTAGATACTATTTTGGATCAAGGCGCTGAGGCTGCGCAATCTGTCGCTAACAAAACATTGCGTAAAATGAAAAATGCCGTTGGCTTAGGTCGAAAAAAATAAACAAAACAAAAAAGCAGCACGTTCTTTTAAGCCTTAATTTGGCAGAAAGAACGTGCTGCTTTTTTGTTGTTTTTTTAATACATTAACTGAACTAGTTCTTCTTTTGTAACATCACCAAAGTATTTTTTGATGTCTATATTATCTAACGCCGCGGATATTTCTTTCGCGTCGTATTTGATGCCGACTAATTTTTCCTCTACATCAGAAATTTCGCCTAATCCAAAGAAATCTCCATAAATTTTCACTTCTTTGATTACACCTTTTTCAACGTTCAATTTAACATCTATTGAACCTATAGCGAATCTTTGCCCGCGTTCGATATCAAAATCAGGTGATCTTCCATAATTCCATTCCCAATTTCCAGTGTATTCTTTTGAAAAGACTTCGATTTTTTCCCAATCTTCTTCAGTTAATTTATATTGTTTTGCTTCTTCAACAGAATCCACATTGTAAATATTCAATAACAATCTTTCACGGAATTGTTTTGTATTCATGTATTGATATTCGTCCGACATGAATGGTTTGATGTTTGTTACCCGGCTTCTGATAGATTTAATTCCCTTTGATTCTAATTTTTCTTTTTTAGGTTTCAAAGCTTTTACGACTGCATCAATTTCGCTATCAAACATAATCGTTCCATGAGCAGTCATACGACCGTTTTTAGAATACATCGCATTTCCTGAGAACTTTTGACCATTTATCAGTAAATCATTTCGCCCTTTTAACTCTGCACCTTCCACACCGATCTTGTGAAGCGCGTTGATTACAGGTTCAGTAAATTTACTGAAATTACGGAAAGAATCTCCATCATCTTTGGTAATGAAACAAAACGACAAGTTTCCAAAATCATGATACACAGCCCCACCACCAGAAAAACGACGAACAACATGAATATTGTTTTGCTCTACATAATCACGGTTTACTTCTTCATAAGCATTTTGGTTTCTACCAATGATGATAGATGGTTCATTGATGTAGAATAACAGAATCGGTTCATCTAAATGAACTTCATTCAATAAATAGTATTCAATGGCTAGATTTAATCGTGGGTCTGTCACTTCTACCCCATTGCGTTCATTTTTTACATAATACACGTTGCATTCCTCTTTTCTTTAAATAACCAAAAAATCAAAAAAATTATTTCCTTTAAGGGTTCCTGATAACGGGACCATTAAATTGTAATAGTCAAATCTTTCTTAGCTAAAATGACTGAATGAGATTCAAACTCTTCCATGGCTTGTGCTTTTAATAGTTCCAAATCTCCATTTTGAGGCAAATGAGTTAGAACCAATTTTTTAGCATGCGCCCTTTTAGCTATCCTTCCTGCCTCAACAGCAGTCATATGAACTCGATGGTTTTCCATCCCTCTAAAAAAATTAGTGTCGCATAAAATTACATCGGCTTCATTTGAGAATGAAATAAAACTTTCTAAATAACCCGAATCTGCTGTAAAAATCAATATTTTCCCAGTTTTTACTTCAGTTATTCTAAAAGCAAAACAAGGTACGGGATGAAGAGTTTTCATCGTTTCTATTTCAAAAGGCCCCACAGAAAACGTTTCTCCTTCTTGATAAGGGATTCCTTTAGAAACGCGCTCCATTGTTAATCGCTTAAAGTTTTCTTCATCTTCTGCGTGCCCATAGATGGGAACAATAGGAACACGCTTTTCTCCTATACCGCGTAATTGACGTGTAAATTGAAATACTCCTAAATCAGCAACGTGATCATGATGGTAATGCGATATCAATACAGCATCAATATCCATCGGATCCACGTGATTTTCTAAAGCAATTAGGGATGCACTTCCTGCATCTAACCACAAATGAAAACTATCAGACTCTAATAAATAAGAAGTTGTACCCTCGTTTTTTGAAGGGTACCCTCCCCAATATCCTAAAATAGTTAATTCCATACGCTACCTCCTCGTAAAATTATCTTTCATACAATATTAGCACGAAACTTTCTTAGAAGTCACCTATCTCACAACCACTACTTTACAGGACCCAGAGGTAATTTGAAACAATAAAACACCCAAATACCACTATTTGAGTGTTTTATTAATACTTTTTTATCTCATATTTGTTCGCAAGGTACAATTTCGTTCTTTTATTATTTCAACTAACTCGACCCCAATTTGGTTCCCTTGTCTGACACACTGACTAAGACCGTAACCTTCTAGACCGTTTCCACCTATCAACACTCCAGGATACTTTTCTTTTAAAAGCGGCTCTACAACTTCCTTCATCACTTTTTCCTGTTCGACTGAAAATTGAGGAATAGCATCTGGCCACCGTTTAATGATACGGTAATTCGGTTTTTGAGTTACTCCAAGCATCATTTCTAAATCATTTAAGATTTTTTCTTCAATTTCTTTATTGCTTAGTGAAACGATCATATCTTCACCTTTACGCCCAAAATTGACAGCAAGCAAGACCTCTTTTGAAGAATACAAGGTTGGCCATTTTTTCCCTAGAAATACGATTGAAGAAACAAATGAATCATTTCTTCTAGGAGTCAATATCCCGAATCCCTCAGGATAACTCTTTATCGCTTCTGGATCAAAACTAAATACTATGTGACCTATTGAAGCTGCTTTTATTTGAGAAAAATGTTTTTTAAGTTCTTTATCTTTAAAAAGCTTGCTGTACTCTGTTGTCGGAGTTGCCACACATATTGCACCAACCCTAACTTCTTCTTTAAGATTTATATTGAGAATATAAGTATTTTCTACTCCCGGCTTGATTTCCACTACTTTTTTGCTGTATTGAATATGGGGTTTTAAAATTTCCTCTAATTTATTCGTTAAAACAGAAAGGCCTTGTGCAAAGGTCGCATAGTTTCCAGATCGATCTTGCAGTTCTGGGTGATCTAGCAATGCTTTTTCAATACTGCCATACTCTTGTTCCAAATCAAAAAGGAGTTCATTTGTTGCTCTGACACCCATATCATCTATATCATTTGCATAAACTTTTGAAAAGAAAGGCTCTAACATTAGTTCGACGATTTCATCGCCTAATCTTCTTTTCAGGAAACTGCTTACTCCTATGTCTTCTTCCAGCTCTTCAGGCTGCATGAAACGATCTTTAAAAGTAGCCATTTTACCGTTAAACGAAAGCATTTTATTCTTCCAAATATCTTTTTTATTTATCGGTATGCCTTTATAAGTAGGATAAGGATTTTGATGCAACTCATTATAATAAAACAAATCTTGCTTATCGCCTTCGTTAAAAATAAGCTGGTCTTCTAACCCCAGTTCCTTAACCAATTCCATTGCTTCTGGATAACGAGTATCAATAGATTCCGCTCCTAAGTCTAAGTACTGATTCTCCACTTTCATACTGTAGATTTTACCACCTACTCGAAGAGCACTTTCCAAAATAATCAACTCAAACGGTAAATTTTCAGCTTCAATTTTTTGTTTTATTCGATAAGCAGCTGTAAGGCCGGTTATACCTCCGCCAATAACTGCAATCCTTTTTTTTGCTCGTTCCATTATATCTTCACCTGCCGACAACTTAAATTCTTTAACCAATTGATCCTCCTAAGCCTTTCTTAACTAGTACTACATCAGATGTATTAAGAAATAAAAGAGCCTTAGTTAAACGATTCTATTTTTTCTTATAAAATTATCTGTGATGACTTTTTAGTCAAACTTAATTTTATTCACTGCATCCCAATCTAATCGTTTAATCACTTCGGTTACTAGTTTGACGGTATTTAAATAATCTTCTTCATGGATGACAGAAGTGTGGGAATGTAAATAGCGAACTGCAACAGTTATTGCTAACGCTGGTATACCATTACGTGATACATGTTGGCTGCCTGCATCCGTCCCTCCGCCAGTAATTACAGTAAGTTGATAAGGAATTTCCAGCTCTTCTGCGATCCTTATGACGAAATCACGTAAACCTTTATGTGCGACCATTGATGCATCATACAAAATAATTTGCGGTCCTTCGCCTAGTTTTGAATCAGCTTCTTTTGGTGTCATTCCCGGTGTATCTCCGGCCGTTCCTGTATCCAATGCAAATGAAATATCCGGGTCTACTAAATGAGTAGTTGTTTTTGCTCCACGTAAACCAACTTCTTCTTGAACATTTCCTGCTCCATATGCTATATTCGGATGTTCGGACTCTATTAAGTTTTCCAACACTTTCAATGCAACAGCTGTACCGATCCGATTATCCCAAGCTTTAGCCAAAATAAATTTTGAACCGTTCAATCTTTTAAATTCAGTATAAGGTGTGACCATATCTCCAGGTTTGACACCCCATAAAAGAGCTTCTTCTTTGCTTGAAGCTCCAATATCGATAAACATATCCTGAATATCATAAGCTTTCTCACGAACTTCTTTGGTCAACACATGTGGTGGTTTGCACCCTGTTACCCCATGAACGACCTTATTTGAAGAAGTAGTGATCTCAACTTGTTGAGCTAACATAACGTTGGCCCACCATCCACCTAATGGCGTAAATTTAACAAAACCTTCTTCTGTTATGGAAGTTACCATAAAGCCAACTTCGTCTAAGTGGCTTGCGAATAAGATTTTAGGACCTTCTTGGTCTCCAATTTTTTTAGCAATAATACTGCCTAAACCATCGTACATCATTTTATCTGCTATAGGATTGGCATATTTATTAAAAACTTCACGAACTTGTCCTTCATTTCCAGGAATTCCCTTAGCATCCGTTAGTTCTTTTAAAAATTTGAACTCCTTATTCTCCAAATCTACGCCCTCCATCCGTTTTTTAAATAGTCTATTTTATTTTATTATATCACGTATTTTTTCCTTTTGGTTAAATACTATTCATTTATGTAGTTTTATTTTCAGTCTTTCACCATTCATTTACAAATATAAAAATGATCCAAAATGAATTCTCATACTGTAGAGAAATCCATTTTTGGATCAACAGATATTTTATGCCTTTTCTGCTTCTTTTATTGTACTAGTTGTTCCTTTTTCCGTTCCATCGTTAAGAATACGCTCTACCACTAAAAATAAAATGGGTAATAGAATATCATCTGCATAACCTGCTATAGGGATAAAGTCAGGTATCAAGTCAATTGGACTGATTATATAAAGAATGATTCCTATTATCGCTAGTTTCTTTTTACCTTTTACATTTGAATTGAACAGCGCCAGACATAATGACTTGATTTTACCAATCGGTGTCTTTAAAGTTTTCTTTCTTACTTTCATGATAACATTGTCCTTTGCTCATAGAATTTATAGTAAGTGACAAATTTAGTATTGTTTTACTTACTACGTTTCTAGTATAGAGGTTCTCATCAAAGAAATAATCGGACTAAAGGATGAATTTGATTTAACAGACAATCGATTCATTAATTAACAATATCGGCCCATTTATAAGTGTACTCTGCACCAACTGTATGCGAAATAATTCCCTTTACTTTTTCTTTTTGCAAGACAGCTTTGTATTCTTGATAGACGGGAGCAATGATTGCTTCCTTCATTAATTCTTCTTCAGCTTGCAACAATAAATTCCAACGCTCATTTTCATTTGTTTCTACTTTTTCTGCAGTTTCAATCAATGAGTCATAGTATTCACTTGAAAAACCCGTTTTATTGTTTCCATTACCGGTTGTAAAGAGCCCTAAAAAATTGATTGGGTCAGCAAAATCAGCACCCCATCCTGCAAGTTGGATATCATAATTTTGCTCTTCATCTGCAGCTAAACGTGCATAAAATGGTTTATTGGAAATCGTGAGCTCTAGCCCAGGTAATGCATTCATCAAATTATTCTGCAAGTAAACCAATGACTCTCTACCAATTTGAGTATCATCTCCAATAATTTCCAAAGAAATACTGTCTACTCCTAGTTCTTCTAGTCCTAACCTAAAATGAGCTACAGCTTCTTGCATATCGTAAGAAAGTAAATGACCACTTTGCTTTCTGAAATCTATGCCATTTTCAGGATCAAAAGCAAAACCTTCAGGTACCAATCCATCCGCCTCAATAGAACCATTTTGCAGGACGTCCTCCACGAAGCCAGATTTATCAATCGCTTTGGCAATCGCTTGGCGAATATTCTTGTTTTCAAGAGGCGTAGGAGACCCATTCTTCTCTTGGTTAAATTTTAAATAGTAAACAGAAGAAGTTGGGATATAAGCTAGCTCTGGGTGATTTCTTTCCAATTCAATAAATTCTCCCGTCAACATAATCTGATCCACTAAACCATTGTTGTATAAATTTATAGCGGTATATGTTTCTTTTATGACATCTACATTAATCGTCTTCAGTGGAACAGCATTTTTATCCCAGTACTGTTCATTCTTTTGATAGATCCAACTCAATCCTGTCCCATCCCATTCTTTCAACGTAAATGGGCCGTTATAGAGTAATGTTTCACTAGATGTTGCGTAATCATAACCCATTTCAGTAACGAATTGTTCATTTTGCGGGAAAAATACAGGAAGAGTTAATAGATTGCTAAAATACGTGATGGGTTTTACTAACTGGATTTCTAATGTTTTGTCGTCTAGTGCTGCTACGCCTAATTCAGTCGGTTTTATTTCTCCGGCTAGAATTTCGCTTGCATTTTGGACAATATCTTCAATTAAATGAGTTCCCAAAGCTTTTGTTTCGGGATCAACTAGACGTCTCCATGCAAAAACAAAATCTTGTGCGGTAACAGGATCTCCATTAGACCAGATGGCATTTTCCTTTAGTTTAAAGGAATAAGTCAATCCATCTTCACTAATCGCCGGCTCGTCAGCAGCCATTCCTAAAACGATTTCCCCATCTTCAGCCTGACGATACAGTCCTTCAAATACATTATTCATTACATTTCCACTGACCATATCTCTTTGTCTGACTGAATCCATAGTAGGTATTTCAGAAGTTTCTGTTAAATTCAAAATATTTTGGTTATTTTGTTTCTCAGTATATTCTTCCGTCAAATAAGGATTTCCAGTTTCCTTTTGACAAGCTCCTAAGAAGAATATTGCTGCTAAGAGTGTCCCAATTAATTTTTTTGTGTGTTCTCTACGTTTCATTTCTTAATCTCCCTGATTTTTAGGCCATATTAGTATTTTATCTTCTTAATTGATATTAGCATCAAACTTTTAAGCTTACAATGGTTTATTGACTGGAGTATGTTTTTTTGTAAAAAACATACTTTCTACTTCAGTGTTGCTTTTAAATTAATTTAGCTTAAAATAAAAAAGCACCTTCGATTAGGAAGATGCTTTTAAGTATTTATAATTATTTGCTCAATGCTGATTTTGCTTGTTCAGTCAAAGCAGTAAATGCTGCTGCATCGTGAATAGCAATATCTGATAACATTTTACGGTTGATATCAATACCAGCAACTTTAAGTCCGTGCATCAATGTGCTATAGCTCATGTTGTTCATACGAGCAGCTGCGTTGATACGAGCGATCCATAATTTACGGAAATCACGTTTCTTTTGACGACGATCTCTGTAAGCATATTGGTAAGATTTCATTACTTGTTGGTTAGCTACTTTGAATAAAGTATTTTTTGAACCATAGTAACCTTTTGCTAATTTTAAAACTTTTTTACGGCGTTGGCGCGTAACTGTTCCACCTTTTACACGTGGCATAATAATTTCCTCCTCTAAGCAGATTCTCTTTAGAAAATGCTTAACAAAATTGTAAGTTAGTTGTTTTTCTTTCGACCGAAAAACATAGTCTCTTTAAAAAAAGAATTATTTCATTTGTGAAACCA
This sequence comes from Desemzia sp. RIT 804, assembly GCF_016892605.1. GTDB lineage: Bacteria > Bacillota > Bacilli > Lactobacillales > Carnobacteriaceae > Desemzia. Next base: position 203,845 of record NZ_JAFEMV010000001.1, on the reverse strand, counting down.
TTTGACGAATACGTTTGTAATCGCCTTTTGAAACCATTGCTGATTTACGTAATTTACGTTTTTGTTTCTTAGTTTTGTGAGCGAACATGTGGCTCGTTTTTGCGTGATGACGTTTTAAACCGCCATTACCTGTTCTTTTGAACCGTTTTGCAGAACCACGGTGTGTTTTTTGTTTTGGCATGTGTATATCCTCCTAAAATCTTCTTACTTTTCTGTTGTTTTTGGTGCCACCATCATAAACATGCTGCGGCCTTCCATTTTAGCTGCTGTTTCAAGAACAGCGATATCAGCTACTTCTTTATAGAATCGGTCAAGAACTTCTTTACCGATTTCTTTATGTGTAATGGCACGTCCCTTGAAACGGATAGAAGCTTTTACTTTATCCCCTTTTTCTAAGAACTTGCGTGCGTTACGAAGTTTTGTATTAAAGTCCCCAATATCGATTGTTGGACTCAAACGAACTTCTTTTACACTAACCGTTTTTTGATTTTTACGAGCTTCGCGTTCTCTTTTTTGTTGTTCGTATTGGTATTTACCATGATCCATGATACGAGCAACAGGTGGTTTCGCGTTTGGAGACACTAAAACTAAATCTAAGTTTGCGTCTTCGGCAATTTTTAATGCTTCACTTTTTGACTTCACACCAATTTGTTCACCATCACTACCGATAACTCGCAATTCGCGTGCACGAATGCCGTCATTTACCATACTATCTTTTGCTATGGTCATTCACCTCCGTAAAATTTGAGAGAAAGATCAGCAGAAAAATAGACGAGTTCATATTTGAACCCGCCTATAAATAAATACGTACTTGCGCCGTGCGCAAGACATCTTCGTTTATATCCAGCCCAGAGACTTTACGTCAACTAAGGCGAGAAGCGGGTGCTTCTGCTTTGTTTTCTCAACTACTAAATTCTATCATCTTTATAGCCTATTGTCAACAGTTTTTCAGATTATATCAATTTATTATTTTATTTCCAGAGCAATTGTTCTGTTTCTTGTTTTACTTTTTGAATAAAGCGGATAGTATCCTCATTGAATGGATGACGTATCCCACACCCAGGTGATAAGATCAACCGTTTTCCTTCTGATTCCACGATCGTATGATATATTTGATGACGCAACTCATTTTTATTTTCGTTCGTAATGTCCATACGAGCGATCCCACCTAAAACGCATTTTTTGGAAAAATCAATACCTTCTTTTATTCCTGGTAAAGTTTCCCAAGCATGCCAATTAAATACATCTACAGGGTAATCCTTCAGTGTGTCAAACATAATATCATTTCCATGAGCATGAAGCGTATTGAACCAACCTTTATTAGCTCCTTCTAGAACTTTCATGTCGTATGGAACGCCATACTTTTTATACAATTCCTCGCCCATCATGCCATAAGAACTGACTTGGCTTGCAAAATAGATTCCTGCTGCGCCCATCTCGATAGCCTTTGAAGAAAATTCTGCCGTTACCGCTGCAATTTTTTCTAATGCTTGATGGAGCAATCCTTCTTTATCCATTTGGATATACTCATTGATTCTCCCTTGTGAAAGCTTGTGGGCTGTAGTTAAAGGACTGAACACTGTTATAAGTACAGGAACCTCTCCATTTACTTTTTCCAATAACTTTTGCAAATGGACTAACTCGCGGTTCATTACACCTTCTTCAATAGATAACTCTGGAATGTTTTTCCAATCTTCGTACTGATTAATAGGTGTTTCCACTACTTTAGCTACCCCGCCAGCAGCTACTTCAGAAAAATCAATCTGTGTCCCATAATCTTCTACTGCATACATACCATTGTTCATTGTCTTGATGAAATCCAGATCATATTGTTTATACAATTGATAGGTTGCTTCTGCGATCTTTTCCGGGTCCCGGTCTACTTCCGGCATGTGTGTCCAAAAAGAAAAAGGTACTTCTGCTTGCTGTTCTCCATTTATAGCCCGTTGTATTTTTTCAAATTTATTCAATACGACTCTTCCTTTCAACGCGTACTTCCTAATTGCAGACGTTTTTCTATTTTGTTAAATACAATCAATAAAATACCACAAATAAACCAATAAACTAAAGCTGCTGCTATATAGGATTCCAGATAACGAGAGCTGAGTGCTGCTGCAAAACGAGCTTGTGCCATTATGTCCACAGCGCCAACTGTAAAAGCTAATGACAAAGCCTTGATTATTTTCAGTAATGCGTTCAAAAACATTGGAAGAGCTACTGCCATAGCTTGAGGAATAATAATTCTTCTCAAATTTTGACGTCTTGTAAAGCCAATAGACAAACCAGCTTCAATTTGTTGAGGATCGATAGATTGGAATGCTCCACGGATATTTTCTGATTGTATAGCTGCTTCTAAGAATGAATATGTAACCAATACAATGAGGATACTCGGAAACTCATGAGGTTGCATCTCAAATCCTACAGCTTTCAATAAAGAACTCGCTCCCTCTGGCAAACTAGACATCACCACAAATAAGTGAACGATCAATGGTACTCCTCTGACATAAGAAACAAATACATTGATAATTTGACTGAGAATAGGAACTTGCTTGATTTTAATGAAGGCTATGATACCTCCGAATAAAATCCCTACTAGCAAAATAAGAAATGCTATTAAAAATGTACGAGGGACCGCCTGTAAAACAATCAAAATTGTTTCAAACATTACTTGAAAATCAAAATTCATAAAAGCCCCCTCCTTATCGTAAATATTTCCCTGTTTTTTTCTCTAAAAAACGTATCACTTGTTCCAATAAAATAGAACAGCCCCAATAAATCAAGGCAATAGTCACGTACACTTCCAACTGATAGACACCAAGTGTGTTAGCAATGATAATATCTGCTTGCCCCATGATATCGACTAACCCAATCAAAAACAGCAAAGACGTATCTTTCAATAGATCAATCAAGGCATTTCCCAAACTCGGCAAGGCTATTGGCAATACTTGGGGGAAGATAACTCGAATGTGTTTTTGCCAATTTGTCATCCCTACACTAGTCGCTGCTTCATGCTGCTGACTTGGTACAGCAAGATAGCTGGGACGCAAAATTTCAGAAACAAAAGCACCATTATACAGCACTAATGCAGTAATGGAAAAAGTTACTCTACTGATAAAATTGATGTCGATCCCGATAGCTCGAAAAAGAACTGGTAATCCATAATACACAACAAAAATGTGAATAAGACCAGGTGTACTTCTCATAAAAGAAGTATATAAATCCATTAACTGGCTAATGACTGGTATCTTTTTTAAGCGAATGGCCGTAACAATCACCGCAAGCAAGAAGCCTAAGATGGCGGTTACCACTACAATATAGATAGTCAGTGGTAATGTCTTCAATAATGTTGGGAAGATGTTCATGATAAATTCTAAATCCATCTTATCCCTCCTCTTTTTTGTGTAAACTATATATCTTTAAAACCTCATCGTTTCATTGATAAATTCAAAACCCTCCCTTGTTTCTCAACAAAGGAAGGCATCCGTCGTAAAAATTATCAATTATTCTGTAATTTCATATTGGAACATATCTTCTCCGTACCACTTTTCAGATAGAGCAGATAATTCACCATTCTCACGAAGTTCGTTGATAGCTTTATCTAACTCTGTTTTTAAATCGTCTTGATCTTGTGCCAACATCAAATAAGTGGGATTAACTTGTACAGGTTCTTCTACAGGTGCTACATTTAAATTCAATTCTGTAATAATTTCTTCGGCTCCAAGATTAGACGGCATAACTATAGCATCAGAAACCCCATCATTTAAAGCTTGGAATCTTTGTGCAAAGTTACCACTCTCACCCAATTGGATGTCAATTTGAGCATCAGGATGAGCTTCGTTGTAATCCGTCAGCAAATTGAAAATACCTCCATTAGGAGTGACCGGGTGAACAGTTTTCCCTACCAAATCATCTAATGTTTGAATTGAGTCGTCATCTGCTCTCGTGTAGATACGGATAATGCTGACTCCTGTATGCTCTTCAGGGAAAAGGTACATTTCTTCTCTCTCTGAATTTTTAAATAACCCTCCACCGATAAATGCATATTTTCCTGTATCAACACCAACTTGAGCTGCTTCTGCATCCACACTTTCAATATTGAATTCGTACGAGTCTATCGCTTCATCTAACAAGTTGATCAATTCTACTTCATATCCGTCCAATTCGCCATTCTCATTTGTAAAACTCAATGGATTAGAAGCATTTTCAACTGCTACTGTGACAGTCGTCGCATCTCCGTTAGATGATGATTCATCGGCCATATCTTCTCCGTTTCCACATGCTGCTAGTACTAGTGCGGTTGACATAATTGCTAATCCTGTTAATTTTTTGAACATATTGTCCACTCCTTTTAAGTTTATAGTTCTTTTGCAATGGTTAAGTAAATGGGTTTTCCAATTCTTGAACAAATTGTTTTGTTCTCTCTTGCGATGGGTCGGTAAATATTTTTTCTGGGGATCCTTCTTCTACAATATGGCCATTTTCCATAAATACAACGTGGTTAGACACATACTTGGCAAAATCCATTTCATGAGTAGCAATCACCATTGTCATACCTGTCTTGGCAACTTTCTGCAAAACTTTTAAAACCTCCAGTGATCTTTCAGGGTCTAATGAAGAAGTAGGTTCGTCTAGTAACATGACTTTAGGGTGTAATGCCATTGCTCGAGCAATTCCTATACGTTGCTGTTGTCCTCCAGAAAGTTCAATTGGATATTGCTCTACTTTATCCAATAAGCCTACACGTTCGATTTCCTGACGTGCAATTTTCTCTGCTTCTTCTTTTGACTTCTTCTGAACAACTATGAGGCCTTCCATAACATTTTCCAGTATCGTTTTATTGCGAAACAAGTTGTAATTCTGGAAAACCATTGCTGTTTGTCTTCTCATTAGAATCATATCTTTTTCTGACACTTGCTCATTATCAATAGTCAACTCATCAATGGTAATGGATCCCTTATCTGCTTTTTCTAAAAAATTTATTGTTCGCAAAAGGGTGGTTTTTCCAGTTCCACTAGGACCAATCAAAGCTACTACCTCACCTGACTTAATTTCAAGATTAATGCCCTTTAACACTTTATTCCCATCAAATGTTTTCTCAATGCCTTTCAAATTGATCATGTGCTTCCTCCTAAACTCTTCGATTTTTATAGCGGCTTATCCAAAAAAGAAAATAAAAATAAGTGATAAAAAAAAATCGCCGAGCACTAATTGTGCAAGGACGATTTTTTGTCGCTGTTCCACCTTGTTTTTCAGTTAGTTTTTACTCTAACTAAATTAGTATGATATACAATACTAATACTCTTGCACAATAACGGATGCTACGTCCGAGTCAATCTAAGATCATCAGACCTTCAATTGACCAGTTCAAAGGTGCACTTCAATACAAAGTTTGTCATCTGGTCTCAGCATCTCAGATTTTCTGTATACATCCCTTTATATTTACTTTCCTTCTCATCACTTTGATTATTCAATTCCGAACTATTATTTATCCACACAGTTTTTGGATGGCGCTACCTATTTCAGACATTTTAGCATGTTTCGTTAGTCAAAAGCAATACTTCATCCTTCTAAAAAGTAAGTTATTCTTTTCACTTACTTTACGTTGTGTTTGTTCTTACGATTTCATTTTTGTCTAAAGAAAAGAAAAAGAAGTTTTTGGAAAAATCCCAAAAACTTCTTTTTTACTTTTAAAGTAGTGATTGCTTTATTTTATATTTTTACCAAATGTTCTAACTTCATCATTCACCATTTGCAAGAACGCTTCTAAACTTTGAGCATGAGTTTCTTTGTGACCATATTTACGGATAGTGACTGATTCATCTTTTACTTCATTATCTCCTACAACGATTTGGTAAGGGATTTTTTGAGTTTGAGACGCACGAATCTTATAGCCCATTTTTTCATTGCGGTCATCCAGTTCAACACGCATGCCTAATTTTTGCATACGTTCTTTGATTTCAGAAGCATATCCTGTATGCAAATCCAAGTTTACAGGAATAATTGTTGCTTGTACTGGCGCTAACCATGTCGGGAAAGCTCCTTTGTATTCTTCAATTAAGTAAGCAACAAAACGTTCCATTGTAGATACGATTCCACGGTGGATAACAACTGGACGGTGGTTATTTTCGCCATCTTCCCCTACATAAGTTAAATCAAAACGTTCTGGAAGCAAGAAATCTAATTGAATCGTTGAAAGAGTTTCTTCAATCCCGATAGCTGTTTTTACTAAAACGTCCAGTTTAGGACCGTAGAACGCTGCTTCTCCTTCTGCTTCAAAGTAATCCAGTTCCATATCATCCATAGCTGCTTTAAGCATAACTTGTGCTTTTGTCCACATTTCATCATCATCATAATATTTTTCTGTATTATTAGGATCACGGTAGCTTAAACGGAAACGGTAATCAGTGATCTCAAAGTCATCATATACAGCCAACATCAATTCTAAAGTGCGTTTGAATTCGTCTTGAATTTGATCAGGCCGTACAAAAGTGTGTCCATCATTCAATGTCATTTCACGCACACGTTGTAACCCTGATAAAGCCCCACTCTTTTCATAACGGTGCATTTGACCAAGTTCAGCAATACGGATCGGTAACTCACGGTAACTGTGTATATCATTTTTATAGACCATCATGTGGTGTGGACAGTTCATCGGGCGCAAGACAAGCATTTCTCCGTCGCCCATGTCCATTGGCGGGAACATGTCTTCATGATAGTGATCCCAGTGACCTGAAGTTTTGTACAAGTTCACATCAGCCATAATAGGTGTGTAAACATGTTGATAGCCTAAGCTGATTTCACGGTCAGTGATGTAGCGTTCGATCGTACGACGAATAGTAGCACCTTTTGGCAACCAGAAAGGAAGACCTGATCCAACTTCTGGAGCGATCATAAATAAGTCTAATTCTTTCCCTAATTTACGGTGATCACGCTGTTTCGCTTCTTCGCGCATTTGGATAAATTCTTTCAAATCTTTTTTATCAAAGAATGCTGTCCCATAAATACGTTGCATCATTTTATTGTCAGAGTTTCCTCTCCAATAAGCTCCTGCAAGTGACAATAATTTAAAGACTTGAATACGACCAGTTGAAGGGACATGAACTCCACGGCACAAGTCCACGAAATCGCCTTGGTCATAGACTGTAATGATGTCATCTTCCGGAAGCGCAGTAATTAGTTCTACTTTATATTCGTCATCTTTAAACAATTCTAATGCTTCTTCACGAGAAACTTGTTTGCGTACGATTGGATTGTTTTCTTTAACAATATTCATCATTTCAGCTTCGATTTTCGGCAAATCTTCTTCTGTAATAGGTTGTTCAGTATCTGTATCGTAGTAAAAACCACTGTCAATAGCTGGGCCAACACCAAATTTGATATCTGGGTATAAGCGACGTAATGCATTAGCCATTAAGTGAGCTGTTGAGTGACGCAAAATTTGCAATGCATCTTCATGATCTGGTGTCACTATCTCAATATTTCCATTTACTTCCAAAGGACGTTTGTAGTCTACTAACTCCCCATTGAACTTCCCAGCTATGCCTTTTTTAGAAAGACTCTTGCTGATGCTTGCCGCAATTTCCTCTGTTGTTACACCGGATTCAAACTCTTTTACTGCTCCATCAGGGAATGTTACTTTGATAATGTCTGACATGATAATTCCTCCAATAAATAAATTTAAGTACATAAAAAAATATCAAAAAAACAAAAAGTCCCATTTATGATCGAAAAAAATCATAAATGGGACGTCAAATTACGTGGTTCCACCCAAGTTCAGCACACAACTAATCTGTGCTCTCTTGGCTATATAACGCTAGCTAAACGGCAAGATGATACTATAAATTCACATCTGCTCTCGAAAGTGGTCAACACAAGTCCATTTTAGGAAATTCCCAGCAATCTTTCCCTCTCTTTAAAACGTGCCGCTTATGTTGTTGTCTTTCTCAACGATTTTGATATTACATTCATTAAACCACTTTTACAGTTTTGGTGCAAGTGTTTTTCAAACTTTACTAGACAAAAATATTAAGTGGCTTTAGCCATTATCTTTAGGACAGAAAGCCGCTAAACAACTTATCGCACCAAAAAAGCCAGCCTAATTCTATAACTAGACCGACATTTCCAACTCTATTCATTTTCGTATTGCTGCTGACGTCTATTGACCCCTTGCATAGTAACTTCTTTAGCTAAAAAACGGACGCGCTCCATAATTCGTTGAGCTTTCAATGGTTCGTCCTCGCCACGTTGAGTGAACGTCAAGTGTTCTTCCAACTGTTCCATAGCTAGATTAGAAGAAAAGAAGGTCGGAAGCTGTTCTTGCATACGATGTTGTAAAATAACTCCCAGCACATCATCACGGATCCAACTGGACATGGAGTCTGCTCCAATATCATCCAACATCAAAATAGGAGCTTTCTTGACGGCTTCTATTTTTTCACCAGTGGTATTTTGACCAATAGATTGTTTCATTTCCACCGCAAAAGAAGGGAAATGCATCAGGGTAGAAGGAAAGCCGCTTTTTGCTAAAGCATGCGCTACAGCTCCTAGCAAATAGGTTTTTCCAACCCCGAACGAACCTTGTAAATACAAACCGCGTTGAAATTTTTTAGGTTCGTTTGTGTAAGCTTCAACAAATTTTATAGCTTCAATCAACGCTTCCTGTCTTTCATTAGTACTTTGAAATTCATCTAATGTAGCTTCACGGATTCCTTTAGGCATATCCATTGAGTGGATCAAGTTTTTGATGCTCTTTTCACGTTGTTTTGCCACCAATTCTGATGTTGGTACATAGGTCACATCAATGTAGTGGTGATTCATGATCAATTTAGGTTCATATCCAGGAGCCAGCTGATTTGCTTTATTGTCCTGATATTTTTTCTTTTCATTGACAAATTCATACAATTTGGCAGCACTTTTCTCTATAGCTGGATTATCTAATTCTTCTGCATGTTCTTGAATGAATTGAACAACATCCGGGTCTTTCATAACATTCTGCATCAAATTATTGAATTCTTCATTCCATTTTCGCTCTTTGATAATTTTGGTTAAACTTTTCCCTACATCATCCATCATTATTCACCTTCTTTTTGCATATTGCGAATTCGTGCCAATCTCTCTTGGATTTCTTTTTCTATTTCCGGACTGACAGGTGTTTCTTTCGGAGCTTGATAGCCTTCTTTAGCCCAATCTGGTAATTTCTCTTTACGGACCACATTTTTATTCCGAGAATAGTTGTTATTAGAACGAGAAGCCGTGGCATTTTGTTTACGTTCTTGATTCTTTTTGTATTTTTCTGCGTTTTCTTGGTACAGATCACGTACTTTTTTCAAAGCAGCTTCCGGCGTTTGAATCTCATTTTGAGCCCAATCATTCGATATTGTATAAGCTAGTCCTTTTTCAAATACTACTTTTCCTTGAACCACCAAAATATAATGGATCAAGATATTGATCACTGGATTTGGCAAATGAGATTTTTTAACAATGTCTTCCAACGTCCATTCTTCCGGCTTGGAAATATAGCCATTTTTCTGTTCTTTGATATCTTTCATAAATTCAGCTGGAGAATAGTGCTTGCTGGCTTCAATCATTTGAATATCGTCGTCAGAAAAGCCTTGAAGCTTCAACTCTTTTTCTCTTTGAGTCTGAGTAGCAGTAGTTACTTCTAGTTCTTGTTGAACAACATCGTTCAACTGGATTTTTTCATTGTTTTCACGATGGAAATCATCGACTACATTTTTCTTCAATTTACGCGCATCAATAATCCCTGTATCCATATCTGATGCTTCCAAAATATAATGTTGCATTGCCAATTCATCAATTGCATACATATGATGCAAAGTTAAAATAGTCTCTCGAACATCAGCAGTAATCGCCGAGCGATTCACATAATGCTGATTTAAGCCGTTATAAAAGAAATTCCAATCAAATGAGTCAGCGTTTAAGGAAATCTTAGTCTCCGCGGCGTCTCCGATGAGCGAACGAGAAGATTTGAATAAGGTTTCATGTTGTTTCAATTGGTCTGTATTCATATGATAAACGTCTAGAAAAGACTTCGTGATTTCAGCAAATTGATCCTTGTTGATGGGCTGAACCGAAAAACGGTTTCGCAACTGCTTGAACTTTCTTTCTCCAATTCGCTCCAATAACAATAAACTAAACAAGTCTTCTTCAAAAAAAGCTTTACTTGTTTGAGGTTTTTGGAGTTCATAAACATACAACTTTTCCGGATCTGTTTGAAGAAACGTTTTTAGTAAACCAATAGCTTCCAAACGGATTCTTGCTTGATATAATTCAGCCATTCCTATGTTCAATAACGACAACAATTCAGCATGAAGAATTCCTTCACTCCAAAATGTATCTTTCTCTATTTCTGTCCACAGCGTCATGTATAGACTATATGCAGCAGAACCAATTAAAGGTTGATACAAAAAGGTTAAAATCTGTTGATCGATATCCGAAAGCAATGCGCTTTGTCTGACCATAAATCCATCTTTAGGACTAAGGTTTTTCCAAGGATACGACATACTCGACTACTCCTTTCGTATCACTTATTTCTTTTCAGTTTTTTTCCGTTCTAATTCTTTCATTTCTTCCATAAAGACTCCAATGTCTTTAAACTGACGGTACACACTAGCAAAGCGAATATAAGCTACATCATCGACCTCTGCTAATTTTTCCATCACGTATTCACCAATAACGGTTGAAGAGACTTCGTTTTCTCCTAAACTTCGAATATCATTTTCAATCTCATTAACGATTTTTTCCATTTGATCCATGGGGACAGGCCGTTTCTCACATGACCGGATAACCCCTCTAAGGATTTTTTCACGATTAAATTCTTCACGGTCACCATTCTTTTTCACTACTAATAATGGGACTCGCTCAATTCTTTCAAATGTTGTAAAACGGTATCGACAAGACTCGCATTCTCTTCTACGACGGATAGCTCGTCCTTCATCTGCTGGACGGCTGTCGATGACCCTTGTCCCGTTGTGTTGACAGCGAGGGCATTGCACTGTTCATCATCCTTTTTTAAAAAAGTATTTTTTAGTAAAAACATTCTAATTCGCCTTATTATATAGCCTATTATAACACACATAAAGATTCTTAAAAACAGCTTATTCCTTATCAGAACAGGTTTCCCTTTTTGGTGCTGCATGAAATTTATTTTTTACAGGAAAAACAAAAAGAGCTAACGAAATCAGTTGGATTCTGCTAATTTCGTTAGCTCATGGCTTTACTCATTTATTTGTAAACGTCTTGTTTTTCAAGCCAATATAAAACTTGTTTTTGAGTATTCTCTTTGGATCCATTATTATCGATCACAAAGTCTGCTTTCATGATTTTTTCTGTAATGGATTGTTGGGCATCAATTTTTTGCTGAGCTGATTGAGTATCAATCTGATCTCGCCGCATCAATCTCTCCAATTGTATACTTGGTGTAGTGGCTACCACCATTACTTTTTCTACATCCTGATCATATCCACTCTCAAATAATAAAGGAATGTCAAGTACTATAAGGGGAGCTCCTTGATGGATATACTTTTCTTTTTCAGACTGAATCCAGATGGCTATCAAATCACCTAGTATATGATTCAGCTTTTTTAATTCCGATTTGTTTTGAAAGACAATTTTTCCCAATGCTTTTCGGTCTAAGCTTCCACTGGCTGAAATGACATCTCTGCCAAATGCAGCTTCTATCCGTTTTAAACCTTCTGTCCCTGGTTTTACCACCTCACGAGCACCTACATCAGCATCCACTACAGGTACACCAGCTTGTTTAAAGATGTTGCTCACTGTTGATTTTCCAGTGGCTATACTTCCAGTCAGTCCTAAAATAAAAGACATCCAAGTACCCCCATCCTTAATTCTCTCTTTCTACTTCACTCAATTTTACCGGTAAGACATTTTTTTCAGTCAATTCTTGACAATGAGCACAATAATGCGTTCCTCGTTGGGCCACTTTCACTTTTTGGATCGGTCTATCACAATTGACACAAGATTGTCCTGTACGACCATAAACAGCTAACTTTTGCTGAAATTGTCCAGCTTCTCCCAGTGCATTCAGATAAGTTCGTATCGTTGTTCCACCTGCTTTGATGGCATTCCCTAAAACCTGGATAATAGCTTGATGCAACCTCTTCACCTCAAACGGTTTTAGAGAATTGCCTGGTCGTAACGGATGTATTTCAGCTTGAAATAAAGCTTCATCTACATAGATGTTTCCTAATCCCGTAACTAATCCTTGATCCAACAGAGCTGGTTTAATGGCTTTTTTGACACGGCTTAACTTGCCTTGGAATGGCTCTAGTAAAAATACATCTTCGAAAGGTTCAGGGCCTAACCGCTTGATTCCGGCAACGGATGTTTCTTTTCCCAGAGGAACGAGCTCCATTCGACCAAACTTGCGAACATCTAGGTAACGAATATCTCTTCCATCTGTTAAATGAAAAATGACGTGTGTATGTTTTTTCAACTTTTCTTCAGTCGGTACTACTTCATATTTTCCTTCCATTCGCAAATGGGAAATCAATGTATAGTGGTCAAAATCCAATAATAAAAATTTCCCTCTACGTCTAAATTTCCGCAAAGTTTCTCCCACCAATACTTCTTGGAATGATTCGCTAGATACCGTTCCCGCAATAATTCTATCCCAGTAAACAGAGACCTTTTGAATAGTTACTTGATCTACTGTTGCTTCCAGACCTTTACGGACGGTTTCAACTTCTGGTAATTCCGGCAAACTTTATTTCCCCCATTCATTTAACACTCTACTTCGCTTCATACCAGCTTTGGCCGAAGTTGCTGTCTACCTTTAATGGTACACTCAAATCAACAGCATGTTCCATCACATCTTCCACCAATTTTTGTAATGCCGGGATTTCTTCTTCGGGTACTTCAAAGATCAACTCATCATGTACTTGCAGTAACATAGTCGCTTTCAAATCAGATTCTTTTAAGGCTTGAGCAATTTTGATCATCGCTACTTTCAGAATATCCGCAGCACTACCTTGAATTGGCGTATTGATTGCTGTTCTCTCTGCAAATGAACGCAGATTAAAATTACGTGAATTGATATCCGCTAAATAACGACGGCGATTAAACAACGTTTCAACAAACCCTTTTTCTTTAGCTTCTCTTACTACATCTTCCATATAAGCTTCGATTCCAGGATACTTTTTAAAGTAGGTATCAATAAATTGCTGTGCTTCTTTGCGTGTGATACCTAGATTTTGAGATAAGCCATAATCACTGATACCATATACGATACCAAAGTTAACAGCTTTTGCTCGGCGGCGAATATTAGAAGTAACATCTTCAGGTTTTTCGATACCGAACACACGCATAGCAGTACTGGAGTGGATATCTTGTTCTTCTATAAAGGCTTCTTTCATGTGTTCATCATTTGAAATATGAGCTAACACACGCAATTCGATTTGTGAATAATCTGAAGCAAAAATCTTCCAACCTTCTTCTCTTGGAACGAAAGCTTGGCGTATTTTACGTCCTTCTTCGATCCGAATCGGAATGTTTTGCAAGTTAGGATCTACCGAGCTCAATCGACCTGTACGAGCGATGGTTTGCATATAACGTGTATGGACTTTCCCAGTATCCTGACGCACGACTTTTAACAAACCTTCTACATAGGTGGATTGGATTTTAGCGATCTGACGATATTCTAAAATAAATTCCACGATCGGAGCTTGATCCTGTAATTGTTCCAAGACCCCAACTGCTGTGGAGTAACCCGTTTTCGTTTTTTTGATCACCGGATACCCCATTTTTTCAAATAAAATAACTCCCAATTGTTTCGGTGAGTTAATATTGAATTCTTCTCCAGCTTCTGCATAGATTTTTTGCTCGATCTCTTTTAACTGGATCGCAAACTCAGCTCTCATTTCTTCTAACCGTTTACCATTCACGGTGATTCCTTGGATTTCCATGTCAGCTAAAATAATAGCTAATGGCAATTCTATTTCTGAGAATAGTTCTTTTTGGTTGTTGGCAACCAGTTTTTCCATTAATGCAGGTCCTAGAGTAGCAATAGCTTTTACTTTTCGTGCCAGATGAATATGCATGATAGTGATATCCTCAGGAACTTTGATTTTAGCCCCTTTTCCATAGATACTTTCATCACTAGCGACATCATGGTAATCGTACTCTTCTGCAATCGCCGCTAAGTCGTTGGAATTGTCTTTCACATCCAACAAATAAGCTTCTAATAATACATCATATTGGACCGCAGCTAGTTTAATGCCGTAACGATTTAAAGCTACATATACTTGCTTTGCGTCAAATGTAGCTTTTGAAAGAGTTTCATCTTCTGCCCATTTTTTGAATGCCGGCGAAGTTAAAATATCTTTCGCTTCCCCTACGTAAATGTGATCTTCATTTCCCCAACTGATGCCCACGATATCAGCAGTATGGTAGTTGTCGTGTAGCATCTGCACATAAAGTGCCATATCTTTTCCAAACATCTCTTCTGTAACTTCTGTGACGGCTTCGAATGTGATCTCTGTTCGTTTCGATTCTTTTTCAGCATCTAATTCTGTTGTATCCAGATTACTTAAATGCGATTTGAAATCCATTTCCTTATAGAATTCAGTTAATTTCTTTAAATCTGCACCATGATATTCTAAGTCATCTATGGTGATTTCAAGAGGAGAATCGTTATCGATCGTAGCTAAACGTTTGCTCATCAATGCAATTTCTTTTTCATTGATCAGATTTTCTTTTCGCTTGCTTTGTTTCATCGTATCGATATTTTCATAAACACCTTCTACAGAACCGTATTCTTGTAATAATTTCAACGCCGTTTTCTCACCGATTTTTGTGACACCTGGAATATTATCGGAACTGTCACCCGCTAATCCTTTCATGTCGATGATTTGTAAAGGTGAGATCCCCATTTCTTCTTTGATCGAATCAACAGTATAAGGTTTAAGGTCCGAAACACCTTTTTTCGTGATATCTACACGAACATTTTCTTTAGCTAATTGGGTCAAATCACGGTCACCAGAGATCACGACTACATCAAATTCTTCCGGGTCCACTTTGACAGACAAAGTTCCAATAATATCGTCTGCTTCATAATTTGCTAATTCATAATGCGCAATGCCGAATCCTTTTAATAAATCACGCAAATAAGGCATCTGTTCTGTAAATTCACCTGGTGTTTTAGATCTCCCAGCTTTGTATTCAGGGAAATATTCTGTTCTAAAAGTTGTATTTCCTGCATCAAAAGCTACTAAAACATGAGTTGGAGCTTCTGTTTTTAGTACATTTTGAATCATGTTATGGAATCCGTATAAAGCATTGGTATGCAATCCATAATGGTTTTTAAATTTTTCCAATTGAGCGTGCAAGCCAAAAAAGGCACGAAAGGCTACACTGCTTCCATCAATCAGCACTAATTTCTTTTTCTTAGTCATCTTATATCTCCTCATAACTGTTATTTAGCTGGATTTCAGTCTCTAGCCAACAAAGTTTTCTCTTTACTATTCTAACAAAAAAGCTACTAGATAGCGAGAATCGAACTATGAGGCTTTTCAAATTAACAGCACAAAATCAGCTATCTGAAACTTGCTTAGGATAGAGTCAATGTTTGATTGTTTATTTCCCATATTTGATCTGCTACACGCTCCACAAAATATCGGTCGTGTGAAGTGAAAATGACCGTTCCTTGGTAACTCGTCAGAAACTCTTCTAGCGCTTCAATCGTTTGGACATCAATAAAATTTGTCGGCTCATCTAAAATCAGTACATTAGATGGTTTGACAAATAACAACGCCATTGAGATGCGTGTAGCTTCTCCACCGCTTAATGCATCTACAGGCTTAGTGATTTCTAGTTGAGAAAAACCTAGATTATTCAATACAGCTCGAACGGTATTTTCTGAAAAATCTGTTTGCTTCATCAAATAATCTAGAATGGTACTAGAATCCGTTAATTTGTAAGCCATTTGCTGATACGCACAAAAAACAACTTTAGGAGACAGTGTGATGTTTTCTTCATTCTTGAGAATGTGTTTCAATAACGTAGTTTTTCCTGCTCCATTTTCCCCAGTAATGGCGATTCGCTTCCCAAGCGGGAATTGAAAACTCGCTTTTTCTAACAAGAGCTTGTCTCCTCCATACAACTCTACGTCATTTCCCATAATAGGAAAACGGTTGTGAATTTCCAATTCTTTGCTCATTGGAAATTGAATAGGTCGAGAATCTTGGACCGCTTCGGAATCTTTGAGTTGTCCCATCCGCTTCTCCATTGCTTTGGCCGTTTTTTGAACATTTTTTTGAGCAGTATCTTTTTGTTTTGAAGAAGATAAACGATCAGGTCGGATAGCACGTTTCTTTTGTTTTTCACTCACTTGGCTCATTTTTTGTGCTTGAAGCTTCTTCTGCTCCACCGCTTGTTCCAATCGTTTTTTTTCTTTTGTCACCTTTTCAAATTCTCTCTGCTGCTCTATTTTCTCTTGTTCTTTTTGTTGCGTATAATCTGAATAGTTTCCACTGTATTCTCGAACTTTCCCATTGTCTACTTCCCAGATTTTTGTCACTAATTGGTCTAGAAAATAACGATCATGACTGACTACAATTAGCGTACCGTAGTAATACCTTAATTCTTCTACTAAAAATTCAGTACTTTGTTCGTCCAAGTGAGTCGTCGGCTCATCCATCAACAATCCCATTTGGTAACGAGAAAGCGCTTGAGCCAAACGGAATTTTGTTTCTTCCCCGCCGCTTAATGTTTCAACTTTATTTGTGGGAACTTTCAATCGTCCCATGATCTCTGCATCTAAATTTTCTACTTGCTCTGCTTCATTAACTGCTTCCATTTGATGATAGTAATTGAATTCCACTTGACGATTGATGATTCCAGCATTTGGTTCCAATTCTCCACTAATAACATTTAGCAGAGTACTTTTCCCTTGTCCGTTTCTACCGACAACGCCTATTCGATCGTTCTGATAGGCTGTTAATTGTTCAATCGACAGCACTTCTTTATGTTGAAAACTGACTTCAATATTTTTTAATTCAATAGATAACTCTTCCATTTCGTTTGCACTCCTTTAATTAAGGCCTTGCAAATCAACAGTTTTTGGGTACACAAAAAAGAGATAGATCCCCTATCTCTTTTTTGACATATATCTCAATAGTTTTCATCGGATTTGAAAAATGGGTAGACTGCTCCCTATTGTCTGTCAATATAACAGGACCTTTTAAATAGTTATTTAATTAACGATTTAAAAAGTTTGTGCGCAATCTCATTGATGCTGTCATTTTCCAAATCCTCCTGTCCGTTTATATTTCTTATACTATAACATATTCTTTTATTCTTGCAAGTCTTGTCTTATTGATTACTTAATGAAGTTTGACTTAAGATTGTTTCATAAGCTTTTTCGAATTTTTGAACGTCTCCAGCTCCCATGAAAATGACAACTGCATCATGGTGATCTAATAATGGAGAAACATTATCTTCTGACAAAACCGGGGCTCCCCCTTTAATTTTAGCAGCTAGGTCATCGATTTTTACAGAACCTTGTTCTTCTCTGGCAGAACCAAAGATATCACATAAATAGACACTGTCTGCTAGATTTAAAGCTTCTGCAAATTCACTCAGTAAAGCTACAGTACGTGTAAAGGTATGCGGTTGGAAAACAGCAATGATTTCCTTATCTGGATATTTTTGACGAGCAGCATCCACTGTGGCACGTATTTCTGATGGGTGGTGTGCATAATCATCAATGATCGTCATATCTTCCATTTTCTTTTCAGTAAAGCGGCGTTTTACACCTTTAAATGTCATTAAATTTTCTTTTACTTTTTCGATATCGATATTTTCGTATTGGCAAATTGCGATGACTGATAAAGCATTCAAGACATTGTGTTTACCGAATGTAGGTATTTCAAATCGGCCAAAGAATTCATCTCTCATATAAACGTCAAATTCAGATCCTGTTGTAGAGCGCATCAGGTTTTTAGCTTGAAAATCATTATTGTCTTCAAATCCGTAATATAAAACAGGTACATTGGCTTGAAGTTGTTGTAACTGTTCGTCATCTCCACAAGCAACAATCGCTTTTTTTACTTGATGGGCCATTGTTTGGAATGCATCAAAAACATCTTCAATGCTGGTAAAGTAATCTGGATGATCAAAATCTATGTTCGTAATAATCGCATAATCTGGATTATAAGCTAAGAAATGACGGCGGTATTCACAGGCTTCTAATACGAAGAAATCTGCATCAGGAACTCCATGTCCTGTACCATCTCCAATTAAGTAGCTAGTATCTTCGATATTTCCCATAACATGTGCCAATAAACCTGTTGTACTTGTTTTTCCATGTGAACCTGTAATAGCAATACTGGTATAGTTATTGATCAAAGCACTAAGGAATTTATGGTAACGAATAACCTCAAGTCCTAATTCTTTTGCAGCTACAATTTCTTCATGTGTATCTGGAAAAGCATTTCCAGCAATAATAATTTGCCCTTTTTTTATGTTCTCTTTGTTAAAGGTCATAATTGGAATATGAGCTTCTTCGATATTTTTTTGGGTAAAGAAATATTTTTCTATGTCAGAACCTTGTACTTTAAAACCTTTATCGTGCAGAATCAATGCTAAAGCACTCATTCCGGAACCTTTAATACCTACAAAGTGATAAATTAATTCTTCATTCATATTTTTATTTCCTCCATATAGTCATTCAAGCGCCGTATCTACTTTACGTATCTTACCCAACGCCGTTATTTTTTTAGTTACATTGTCATTTTTACATCAAAAATAAATCAACCTTTTCAAAGAAAATGATAATTACCTCAAATTTTCTCATACCTTAAGTTGATTTTTAGTCTCTTTACAATTCTTTAGAGCCGCGTTTTATTGTACACGCTCAGAATGGAATCAGTATACCATGATTTAAATTAGACTGAAACTCAAAAATGTCAAAAAACTTATTGTTGTAAAGTCTTCACAACAATAAACCGCCTTCATGACAAATCTATAACATAAATATGGCTTTTTATTGAATAAAACCACACCATTCAGCTTTTTTGAATAGTAATGTTTTAGTTTATTTATTATTTTTCAGAAAACCGATTGTAATACTAAATCAAAAAAATAGTCATTCTATAAGTAAATAACTAGCGAAAACCATTACATTGCGGTAAAGTATGGATGTTAACTATTTATAAAGAGGAGGATTTACAGATGGCTCAAAAGAATACATTTGTTTTTCACAATGATGTAGAAATTCCACATATTGGTTTTGGTACTTGGCAGATACCTAATGATGAGGTATACGAACCAGTAAAGATTGCGTTACAAAATGGATATCGACATATCGATACTGCTGCGGCTTATCAAAATGAAGAAAATGTAGGAAAAGCAATTAAAGATTTTGGTTTAAAACGTGAGGAAGTATTTATTACGAGTAAATTGCGTGCCAGTATTAAAGGTTATGACTCTACTTTAGAAGAGTTTGAAAAAACCATTACTAAATTAGGGGTAGATTACCTAGATTTGTATTTGATTCATGCTCCATGGCCTTGGGAAGAAAAAGGCAAAGACTGTACAGAAGGTAATGTACAATCTTGGAAAGCAATGGAAAAATTATACAATGATGGAAAAATCAAAACGATCGGTGTTTCGAATTTTGAAATTTCTGACCTCCAATCTATCATTGATCAATGCGATATCGTTCCAATGGCCAACCAGATTCCATTCTATATTGGGCGCTACCAAGCTCAAAAAGAATTAGTTGAATTTTGTCATGAACACAACATTTTGGTAGAGGCTTACTCTCCTCTTGCAACAGGAGAATTGCTAAATGGCAAAGAGATCACTGAAATGGCAGAAAAATATGACGTAACACCTGCTCAAATTTGCTTGCGTTACTGTCTGGAAAAAAATACTTTACCTTTACCAAAATCTACTCATAAAGAACGAATTATTGAAAATATGCAATTAGACTTTACTATATCCGCTGAAGATGTAGCTTTATTGGATAATGTCAAAGATGTTCGCGACTAATTTACTCAATAAAAGTAATGGAAAACTTATCTTTTCCATTACTTTTTATTTTGAGAAATAGTTGTCAGGTCAGAAATTGAGTGCTAAAGTTAATGTAATGGTTTCAAGCCGTGCATAATGTATTTAAAGGGGATTTAATCATTGAATAAATTACATTCTATACCAGAAAATGAATTAATCGAACTGAAAAAAATTATTTCAGATACTGATCGTCTATTTGTAGGCAAAGCTATTTCAGACGATTACATTTATGATGAATATGCTGGAGAAACAGGAAGTATTTACGCTGTGGCTTTACCAGTTACAAAAGATGAAATTGTGCAATTAGTTAAATTTGCCAATAAAGTCGATATCCCACTTATTGCCCGTGGCGCTGGTACAGGCTTATCTGGAGCAACTGCACCTGTTAAAGGTGAATTAGTTATTGATGTTCATTTAATGAACAAGATTATTGAGTTAGATGAAGAAACATTGACATTAACTGTTGAACCTGGGGTTTTGTTAGGAGAAATCCAAGAATTTATCGAGAAGAAAGGCTTCTTTTATCCACCCGATCCTGGTTCCAAACATTCTTCTATCGGCGGTAATGTAGCAACGAATGCCGGTGGAATGCGGGCTGTTAAATACGGTGTTACTCGAGATTACGTCAAAGAACTAGATGTAGTTTTAGCTACTGGAGAAGAAATGACTTTAGGATCATTAAATATCAAAAGCAGTTCTGGGTATGATTTAAAAGACTTGTTTATTGGATCTGAAGGTACATTGGGAATCACGACTTTAATCAAATTAAAAGTCATTCCTTTGCCTAAAGCGAGCTTGTCTGCAATCGTTTCTTTTTCTACTCTACAAGATGCAACAAATGCTGTGTTGGATATTTTGAAACACGGTATTGATCCTACTGCCTTGGAATTTTTTGAAAAAGACGGCATTGCTATCAGTGAAAAACAAAACAACTTGCCATTCCCAGTTCAAAATGGCCAAGCTTTCTTGTTACTAACTTTGGATGGCGACAGCAGCGAGTCTATTGAGCGTCGAATGTCTTTATTAGAAGAAACTGTAAAAAATCATCAGTTAGTCGAATTATTGCCACTTACAGACCCTGCTGCTGAAAAAACTGCTTGGTTCTTACGAGATACTCTTTTGACTGCAGTTGTAAACTACACTGAACAAGTGACGCTAGACGAAGTTGTTCCAATCAATCAACTAGCAACTTTGTACCAATATACAAAAGAACTGGAAGCAGAAAGCGGGTTGAGTATGATCAGTTTTGGTCATGCCGGAGACGGAAATCTTCACACTTGTGTTGCTCGTGGTGAGATAGAAGATCAAACAGAATGGGAAACTAAGCGGGACGATGTTTTGCATAAGCTTTATGCAAAAATTGGCGAACTAGGCGGATTGCCTTCAGCAGAACACGGAATCGGAGTCATAAAAAAAACTTATTTTGAAGCAATGACAGCTAGTATCAATATCGATATGATGCGCAAAGTGAAAGCTGTGTTCGATCCAGATAACCGACTAAATCCTACAAAAGTGTTCTAACATCGCAAGTTTTCTATTTGTTTGCGAGACAAAAAGAACCTCATACCATTTAGGCAATATCCTAAATGATATGAGGTTCTTTTTATTCAGTTAGCTAAGCACCTTGCTCCACGTTCTTTTTTATAAGAATTTTTCTTCGTAGTCACTGCGTGTCAAATAGACATCTCTTGGTTTAGAACCTTTATTTTCTGAAATCAGGTTTTCACTTTCTAAGGTATCAATTAAATTAGAGGCACGATTAAAACCAATTCTAAATTTGCGTTGCAATGATGAAGCTGACACAGTACCTTCATCAATAATAAATGGTAGTACTTCATCAAATAGTTCGTCTTTACCCTCTAAGGCTTCAGCTTTTGCTAAGAGAGATTCAGATTGGAACAAATAATTGGGCTCTTGTTGATCTTTGACGAAATCAACAATATCATCAATTTCATCTTCTACATACGTTCCTTGAATCCGATTCGGTTGATTCATTCCATTTCCTTGGAATAACATATCCCCTCTTCCCAGCAGTTTTTCAGCTCCACCTGTATCAATAATAGTACGAGAATCTATTTGACTAGAAACCATAAACGCCACTCTAGTTGGAATATTATTTTTGATCGTACCTGTTACTACATCCACACTCGGACGTTGGGTAGCTACTATCAAGTGGATTCCAGCTGCGCGCGCTTTTTGTGTTATCCGTGCAATAGAGTCTTGAACTTCATTGCTGGCTACCATCATTAAGTCTGCTAACTCATCAATAATAATAACAATGTAAGGCATTTTTAACGCAAAATCGCCATTGGCTGCTACTTTTTTATTGAAATGATCAATATTTCGAACTCCGCCGGCAGCTAATTTCTGGTACCGTTCTTCCATTTCATTTACTGCCCACTTCAAAGCTTCATTAGCTGCTTTCGGTTCTGATATAACTGGAGACAATAAATGCGGTAAATCATTATAAGGAGCTAATTCTACTGCTTTTGGATCGATCAAAATCAATTTCACTTCATTTGGAGTCGCTTTGTACAACAAACTTACCAAAAGCGAATTGATGAACACACTTTTTCCTGATCCGGTAGCTCCAGCAATTAGCCCATGTGGCATTTTATCGATCGTAGAAACCACTGCTTCACCTGCTAAGTTTACACCCATCGCAATTGTCAGTGGAGAATCACTATTCTTGAACTCTTCACTTGCGATAACTTCAGAAATCATGACAGGCCGCGATTTTAGATTAGGAATCTCTACCCCGACCGTACTTTTCCCAGGAATAGGTGCTTCGATCCGAATATCTTTAGCAGCTAAAGATAATTTCAAATCATCAGATAGATTCGTAATTTTATTTACTTTGACACCTCTACCTAATTGTAATTCAAATTGCGTGATTGCAGGCCCTATTGTCCAGCCCACAACTTGAGCTTCAATATTAAACGCTTCTAGTGTTTCATTTAAAATTTCTGCTTGCTCCAACACCCAATCATCTATGGCGTTTGGTTCAAAAGTAACCGGTTCTCGTAAAAGATCTAAAGTAGGGTATTGATAATGAAGCAATTGTTTTTCTGCAATGTAACTTTCATCTGGTTTCCATTCTTCAGAATCTTCTTCTTGATTGTCCTCTATTTCATTGACAGCTGTTACATTTACTTCTTCTACTACCTCTTCAGTCCATTCGTCTGATTCTACTTCTGGTTCAATCGGTTCTTCAATGAATTCTTCAAATGATGTTGTTTCAGATTCCAATTGTGCATCTAAAACAATCACTTCTTCGGTAACATTATCTTCTACAGGTACTTCTTCGCCTGTTATAAACGACTCTTCTTCAATAGATTGATTCTCTATACTAGTTTCAGCAGGAAGATCCGTCAGCTTAGTTGACTCAAGTTCTGCTTCTTCTAGATGATCTGGATCATCCATCAAAACCTCTTTGGAGCTCTTGTCTTCTATAAGAACAGAACTTTCTGAGTGAGGTGTATTCTCTTTTAAGAGGGTTTCTAGTTCACTCGATTGTTCTTCACCCTGTCTAGCTCTAGACAGAAGTTCCGTAATCGTTGCTGGTTGAGCTGCAACTTCCTCAACTATGGTTTCCTCTATTTCTTGAGAAGCTTCTTCAAATGCAACCGGTTCTTCTAAGGAATCATCTTCTTCAAGAGATGAATCTTCTAAATATGAATTAGATTCTTTAAGTTCAGACGGACTTTCTTCTAAGAGAGCTTCCAGTTCGTCTAATTGCTCTCCTTGTTTAGCTCTAGCTAGAAGTTCCGATAACGTTGCTGGTTGAGCCGCAACTTCTTCCTTTGTTTCCAATTCTTCTATTTCTGTGTAATCTGCTTCAATCACAATAGGCTCTTCTGAAAACACATCTTTCTCTTCCAACGTCGGAGCATCTAAATTAGGCTTATCATCTTCCAAGAGAGTTTCTAGTTCTTCTAGCTGTTCCCCCTGCTTGGCTCTAGCTAGAAGTTCTGAAATCGTCGCAGGTTGTGTTGTAGCTTCTTCTTTTATTTCTCCAAAGTAACGCGCTATGTTTCTGCCTTTGTTTAACCGTTCATCTTGTTCGTCACGTATCATGCCTGCCAGTGAACGAGATAACCCCCGTTTTTTGGTTTCTTTCGCCACTGTTTCAGTTTCTTCATCTTGATGCACTTCAATATCCACAGGTTTTTCTTCTGGAAGAATGATTGCGTTCTGACTCTCCTGTAACAGTTTATCCGCTGTTTCTTCAATAGGAGTCTCTATTTCGTTAATGAGTTGCTCTAAATCTTCTTCAGATCCTTCTTGACTTGAGATGACAGGAGCTTGCGCGCTCTCTTGAATAGGAGAAAGACTGTTTTCAACAACGGTTTCTTTTGGTTCTTCATCCATTTGCTCTGGAACCTCTTGTAGTTCTAGTGCTTCAACAATTTCTATTTCTTCAATGGGATCTTCTAAGTTTATTATTTGTTCTTCGCCTAATTCAGATAAATACTCATCAAACAATAAGAAATCTTCATTTTGTTTGGTCAAATTTTTATAAATGAAGGCGTAGTTGATAGATTCTTTTTTCTCTTCTCTTCTTTCTTTGTATCCATAAAAAGGAGACGGGACTTGTTTTACCTTAAACGGAGTTGAGCTGCGGTCTTCTTGGTAAGAAGTCACTTTATGTTTCAACCCTTTTGAGGACAAAGTTGGGTCATTTGACGGTTTAGTTTCATGTTGTTTATAAAATGGGACATCGTTTTTATTAGTTTGTTTTGGCTTTATTTTGACTTCATGAGGAGATGCTGTTTGCTTTTTTCTCTCTGATTGAAGTTGTCTGTGAAAGACAGGACCTTGGTATTTGGCCATGAATTGGTCTCCTCCTCTCTTCTTGGTACCTAAGCCATTTTATCACAAATTAAAGACCGTTAGTAGGGATGCTAAGAAGATAAGATGAATGAATCTAAATATAATTATCGTTATTTAGGCAAAAAAAGAAGCTGCCTCGTTTTGAGATAGCTTCTTTCTTAAATATAGGTAACCAGTTTTTATCCTTTAAATGCTTCTCCTGTAACAGCCGTTTCTGGAAGCACCAAGATCCCTTTTTCACTTGGAGCATTTTCAAGTTTCAATTCACGTGCAGAACAAATCATTCCGTGACTTGCCTCTCCTCTTAATTCTCCATCCCAAATAACCATTCCATTGGGCATCATGGCACCTACTTTGGCAACAACGACTTTTTGCCCTTGAGCGATGTTAGATGCACCGCAGACAATTTGTACGACTTCATCATTGTCGATTTCAGTTTGAGTAATATTTAAGTGATCCGAATCTGGATGTGGAGCACATTCTTTTACGTAACCGACAACAAATTTAGGTCTATTGTCTGCTTCTAACATTTCTTCAAATCCAGCAGCTGCTAGAGTTTGATTCAATGAATCAATTTCTTGATCAGATAAAAACACTTGACCATTGCCTTCAATATTTACAAGTTCGGAAACATCAAAAAAATTGTACCCAACTGTTTCATTTGTCGATTCATTAAAAATACGAGCAATGTTGCCTTTTCTTTCAAAACTTTGTTCTACTTTTTCACTATTTTTCAGCATTACGATCAATGTATCGCCAACGCCATTCTTATTATAACTGCTTACAATCATTCTTATTCCTCATTTTCCAATTCATTTTTAACAATTAAAACATCACATGGTGCTGTACGTAATATGTGTTCACTAACGCTACCAATCATCCAGCGTTCCACTGCGTTAAGACCCGTTTGACCTACAATAATCAAATCTACTTCATAACGTTTAGGAATATCTTCTGCCAATAGTGTTCTAGGGTGCCCCTTAGCCATTTCGATGGTAACGTTTGTTACACCTTGAGATTCTGCTTCTGCTTTATAGCTAGCAAGCTGATCTCTCATTTCATCGGATTCTGTAACGATTCCTTCAGTATACAAAGCAGGCATACCCATACTATATGTTCGGGTATCTACGACATGAGCTATTACTAAATCACTATGGTTTCGTACAGCAATTTTTACAGCTTTCTTATATGCATGTTCAGCTGAAGCACTTCCATCTACTGCAACCATAATTTTTTTGTATTCTTGAATATCTTTTGCCATAATGATCCCTCCAAATTAGTCTATCTAAAGTGTGGAAATAAATTCTTCAATTTCTTCTTGTGTCTTGCGATCTTTATTAACAAATCGACCAATTTCTTCGCCATTTTCAAAAGCTACAAAACTTGGAATACCGAAGATAGACAATTCTCCACATAAATCGATAAACTTATCGCGATCTACTTCAACAAATCTTATTTCAGAATGGTTGTCTACGATCTCCGGCATAACTGGTTTGATATAAGAACAATCTCCACACCAATCCGCGGTAAAGAAAAAGATTGTTTTACCTTCCGCAGTTAACGTTTTAAATTCTTCAATAGACGTTAATACTTTCATTTATTTCGCTCTTTTCACTTAATTATTTTTTAGAATGGTTTCTAATGTACTACGATCTAATGTACGAACGATATGCGTCAACATTTCTTTCGCTGCAACATAATCGTCAATATGGAATACTGTTTGATGTGTATGAATGTAACGCGCACAAACTCCGATAACTGCACTTGGAACACCATTATTCATTACTTGTGCTGCTCCTGCATCAGTACCGCCTTTAGAAACAAAATATTGATATGGAATATTATTTGTTTCTGCAGTATCCAATAAAAATTCACGCATTCCTTTTAGTGTAATCATACCAGGATCTTGTAAACGCAATAGGAAACCTTCTCCCAAATGACCAAATTTAGACTTGTCTCCAGTTAAATCATCAGCTGCTGAACAATCTACAGCAAAGAATAAATCAGGCTTTAGCATATGAACAGCGCCTTTCGTGCCACGCAAACCGACTTCTTCTTGGACATTTGCCCCAGCAATCAACGTATTGGGCAATTCTTCCCCTGCTAATTCTTTTAACAACTCAACGACAACTGTCGTTCCATATCGATTATCCCAGGCTTTTGAAAGGATTTTCTTCCCATTCGCCATTTTAACAGTCTCTACAGCTGGTACAATTGCATCTCCTGGACGAACACCATAAGATTCTGCTTCATCTTTCGAGTCAAATCCAGCATCAAATAAAATATCCGCTACATCTGGTGCGCCTCCTTTTCCATCTGTGCCTCTTAATAAGTGAGGCGGTACAGAAGAAGATACACAAGGATAATCTCCTTTAACAGTCTGTAAAGTAAAGCGTTGGGCAGAAACAACGTAAGGATTCCAGCCTCCTAGAGGTATCACTCTGAATAAGCCTTCTTTGGTAATGCTGGCAATCATAAAACCAACTTCGTCCATATGGGCAGCAACCATGATTCTTGGTGCATCTTCGGTTTTACTTTTGCGGATTCCAAAAATCCCCCCTAGACCGTCTTGTTTGATCTCATCTACATAAGGTGTGATTTCTTTGCGCAATTCTTTTCGAACACGGTGTTCAAATCCACTAGTTCCTTGTAGCTCGGTCATTTTTTTAATCAAATCAAATGTATTTTGTTCCATTCTGTGCAGTCACATCATCTAATAGTAGAAACTGTGCCGCTTCCCCCCTTCAAGTGTTTGAATTTCTCTTTCAATACTAATTATAACTGATATTACCTTTAATTTTAAGGTAGAACGCTCTAATTTCTTTTTTTCCTCGAAATAAGCTATACTATATGTGTAGAAAAATAGAGTCAGGAGGTATGAATATGACATATAAAAACAACCTTACAACTACTCTAAGCGTATGTGGCGGAGTTTTATTTGGTGTTGGAGTTGTAGGCGGCTATTGTTTAAACAATTATGTGAAAAAAAATAAACCCTTGAATGGGGATAGCATTCTAAAAAGAGTGAAGAAAGCTTTTTTAGAAGAAGGTCCTATTGAAGGTTCTTGGATTGAACTCACAAAAGTTCCAATGCAAAAATTTGCTTTAAAAACCAAAGTTTACTACGGCGGTATTTCTCGTGTCGAAGAAAATGATCTAGTTCAATACGAGTTTTTAGCAGATGCGTACACAGGTACAGTTTTAGATATTTATCGACTATGATTGGATGAAGCAAAAAAATCAGTACCAGAGTATATTCTGGTACTGATTTTTTTGTCTTAAACTATGAGACTTGTATAAGGCAGCTAACGCGACTATAAGAAAATCTCAACAGGCAGGTGCTTTTTACCTGACAGTTGAGATTTTCTTATAGTCGATAGGCTAAACGCTTTTCTCCACGCTCTTGAATTGAGCTTCTACTCTGTAGATTCGGTTTCCTTTGTTGGAGAATTTTTCTTCGTATTCTGTCATCACATTGCCTTCGAAATCACTTTCATGCAAGTCTAGCCAAACTTGTTTTAGAATCATACCATACTGCGAGAAACTGGACAATGAATACTCAAACAACCCTTGGTTATCTGTTTTGAAGTGGATTTCTCCATTTGGAACTAAGATCACTTCATATCCAGCAAGAAATGTTTTATACGTTAAACGTCTTTTTTCGTGTTTTTTCTTTGGCCATGGATCTGAGAAATTCAAGTAAACTCGATCAATTTCATTGGCTTCAAAGTATTGAGTAAGTTCTCCACCATTTACATGAAGTAATTGAAGATTTGGCAACTCAGCTTCAATCAGTTTGTCTAACGCAGTCACAATAACGCTCATTTGAAGTTCGATACCGATGTAATTGATTTCTGGATGTAGTTTAGCCATTTCATAGATAAAGCGACCTTTTCCTGTTCCTACTTCAATATGAATAGGATTATTGTTATCAAATCGAGATTGCCATTTTCCTTTCAACTCTTCTGGTTTTTCAGGAATAAATTGTGGATAACTGGCAATCTTTTCAGGTGCTTCTGGTTTATTTCTCAAACGCATATTTTCTTCTCCTCTTCTATTGGAACGTTCATTTTTGTTTCAAGGAAAAAGGAGCAGGACGTATTGTCTTGGCTCCTTGATCAGTGTGTTATTTCAATATAAGTTCTACAACAAATAATGGATAATTTCTATTTGGTGGTAACCAATTCTTGTAATCGAATAATGTCTTGGTTCATTTTATGGAACCTGGCTTTTTTATGGTGTTGTTTAATTTGAATCAAATAATTCATTGCTGCATACCACATCATTTTTTCAATCAATTCTTCTGTCAATTCTATACCATAGTGAGACAACCATGATTTCCAATCATCTTTTTCAATATATTGACACAACAAAACGCCCAAATCTCTAGCTGGATCACACAACATTGCGGAGTCCCAGTCAACTAAGTAAAGTCGGTTTTCATCTGATAACAACCAGTTTTTCCGATAAACATCTCCGTGACAGACTCGTAAACAAGATGAATCTGTAGCTGGTATAGTCTCTAATAAATGATGAAATACATCAGTTAATAATGAATGGTTTTTTAAATCTAATGGTAGATCGGTTTGGTAATCGCTCAATAAATCAGTTGGTTTAACTTCTTGTCCTCCAACTCTTGTCAACATTCTTCTTAAATTTTCTGAATTATGAATACGGCTTAGCAAATGCGCTACATCTAAAGATGACATTTCATCTTTTTTCAAGGTACGTCCATTCAACCACTCTTGTGCTGTTAAAACATCTCCATTGCCAATTCGTTTAGTCCAAATTAATCTTGGCGTGATTCCTTCAACAGAAAGTGCAGCTAAAAAAGGTGAAGAATTCCGCTTTAAAAAAAGCTTTTCCTCAGCCTTGGTTCCCATATAAGCTTGTCCAGTGTCACCACCGATTGGATGCAACTTCCATCCAGAATTATATTCTAAGTCCATACCAAAATCATTCCTTGCTATAAATTAAAAAGCAAAATATTTACCCTTTGGACAAAAAAAGACAGATATCAGCTCAGACATCCATCCTACTCTTCGTTATCTATTTTAGATACAAAACTACAATCAGTCAAGCAACAAATTAAAAAAGACAGAACTTCCAGTAATGTAATAGTTTGCAGCCCTTTCACTTTGCTAGAATGAACAGATTTTTTCTTATATTGCTATTCTCTTTGTTTTTAGAACTTATAAGATGAAAAAAAAAGTTTTTTTTGATATTGTAAAATTAATCTAATACTTCTTTTTCTCGAATTGATCTCTTAGGGCTTTAACGAAAGGATGATGAGAAATGAAAAAAAGAATACTTGTTATAGGAGAACATTTCTCTGAAAATTTAGGAGATGGCGTCATCTGCCAATCAGTTGAATTTCTCATTAATCAATTTTTCCCCGACTCTGAATTGATCCTTTCTGATTTATCAGGACGTTTATATTTTATGAATGCCTATAAAGGGCAAGAAAAATTTTCTGTACGTAGTAAATACCTGATTTCTAAATGGACACACAGAGCTTTGAGTAAAAATACTTTCCTTTATGCGTTATACGTTCATGGACGCTGGAATAGAGCCGCAAATATTAAAGAAAAAAGTGATCAAGAGTATGATCTAGCTATTTTTGCAGGTGGACAAATGTTTATGGATTACTTTAGTCTTCCTATCCATCGGCATATGAAATATTTGGTCAAAAACAATACACCTACCATATTTAATGCATGCGGCATGGGACGAGTCAATAGTACTCTTCTACAGAAACGACTTCAACAAGCACTCAGCCACGAAAATATTAACTCTATCTCTGCTAGAGATCATGTAAATCAAATAAATGAAAAACTGCTTAATACCGATATTCAGGCTACCCAATCTCATGATTGTGCTTTGTGGACAAAAGAAGCTTTTAATATTCAAAAAAAAGAGAGTAATGTCATTGGTTTAGGTGTTATTAGTTTAAGCAATAAAAAAGATAAGAAAGTCGTCAAGCTTTATACAGATATCATTACTGAATTGAACAACAAAGGAGACGAATGGGAGCTGTTTGGTAACGGCAGCTTTGATGATCATGAATTAGCTCTTAAAATAGCTCATTCACTCGGGTATGATGAATCTGTCATTGCCAAACGTCCACTGAACCCAACTGAATTGGTGCAAACAATAGCTAATTATCGCAGTATCATTTCGTTCAGATTACACAGTCATATTATTGCTGTATCTTTAGACATTCCTACTATTGCTATTACATGGGACAATAAAGTCGATTTCTTTTTTGAAAATATAGAACGTCCTGATAGAGTTTTCCAATATGACTCACACTTCCAAGATGTTTTAACGAAGTTATTTGAAGCAGAACAAATGGGTTATGATAATGATTTGATAAGAACCCAGAAAGAAGAGTGTCTTTCCAACTTAGTGGAAAATCTTGCCTTAGCTTTTGATAGTGATCTGCTGGAACAAAACGAAACACCTATAAGCAACATAGAGGTCTGACCTCTGTGTTGCTTATAGGTGTTTTTTGACTACTTAATTGGTAACTGTAAGGCTGCCACATTGTGCTTCGATTTCAGCCACGAAATGCTGTTGCAGTTTTTCTACGACAGGTCCTCTTTTTCCTTGTCCTACAGCTACTCCATCAATTTCAATGATAGGCATAGCTTCTACTGTAGTACTTGAAGAGAAAGCTTCATCGGCTTGTTTTAGGTCCTCTAACGTAAACGTTTCTTCTTTTACTGGGATTCCTGCTTTTTCTGCGGCTTTAAGTAAAACGATTTTAGTAATTCCCGGAAGAATCAAATTTCCATCCGGATGTGTATAAACTGTACCATCTTTTACCATCCACATATTTGAGGAAGAACATTCTGTTACTATTCCATCACGATGTAAAACTGCTTCATCAAAACCTTTTTTATGTGCCGTATGTTTAGCTAGAATATTTCCTAACAAGCTGACAGATTTGATGTCGCAATGTAACCAACGAGTATCTGGGACGATACTAGCTGTGATCCCTTTAGTCATTTTGACTTGATTTCTCGGTACTACCGTAGTGGATGCTGTAAAAACAGGCGGCACATCAGTAGGATCTGGAAAAATGTGGTCTCTAGGAGAAGCTATTCCTCTAGTGATTTGGAAATAGACATTTCCAGTTTCGATTTTATTGATCTCAATCAATTCTTTTAAACGGCTTTTCAATTCATCTTTTGTAAAAGGGGCTTCTAAGTCGATTTTACTCATACCTGAAAAGAAACGATCTACATGTTCATCCAAAGTGAAAAAATGTCCATTATAAGCACGGACAACATCATAAATTCCATCTGCAAATTGATATCCTCTATCTTCCATATCAATCTTCACTTCACTTCTATCAACAATTTGGTCATTCCAGATGACTTTCATTTGCTTTCCTTCTCCCTAAAATCTTTTGTTTTTTTCTATCCTATCAAATTTTATTCGCAAATGCATTATTTTTTTTTGTTTGTCTTCTTCCTTTTAGCCTTTATTGAGTTTTTTAATTCGAGCTGGCAAATAGAACCGGCTAAATAACCAACTAAAAATGATATTTACCAAGAATAAACCGATACTGACAAAAAAAGGAAGGGTCAGCAGATTAGCAACCATAAACATACTGCTTTGAATCACTAATAAGACTAACAGGATCGCTTGCATCGCACTCAATTTTTGTTTCTTTTCAACGGGGTAAAGTACTGATAACAAATGATTATCGTAATGATAGTACAAAGGAATCAATTGGAACCCTGTCAAATAAAGAAATAATGTACTCATAACAACATTTAAAAGTGGGTTTACTAATAAAGTCACTACTACAACACCAATCAAACTCAAACGAAATACCAACCCGCTGTATTCCGTTCCTCTCACAATAGCTTTAGAAAACAAATATAAATAGGTGTTTTTGTGTTTTAAAGGAATTTGTTTTAACACTCTGTCGAAATAAACTCTCCGCTTTATCGTTCCTTTTAATGCAGGAATATCTGTAAATAAATTAATGAACTGATAAATCAACTTTAGACGTGCAGTTTCTTTTTGGATCAAATATTCCCATTGATAGCGAAATACTTGCTTTGATTTTCCTATTCGAAGATACCAAAGCGTACTTCCTACAATAGAACTTACAAGACCTGCTAAAGGATGAATATATAAAGCGAACACACTGCTCACAACTGATAAAAAAACGACTAGGAAAGTCAATTTATATCGCTCTTTCTTAATAGGCTGCTTGATTTTCATCCATTGAGCATCTAGTTCCATTTCCTTTAGAACAGCCAAATAAGCAAAAAAGGGTACCCAATCTGTAAAAGCAAAAGTACTAGTAGCCACCAATAAAGGCATCATAGCTGCCGAAATAAACGCTATGACAGCTAATGGCAATATTAAACTGTACTGCTTAGCCTTTTTAAAATAAGTGTCCATTTCCGTTTCTTTTTGCAATAAAAAGATGGTGTCGGCATCCTGGGTGAGAGTTGCAATTTTACCAATAAAAATAATGCTTGAAAAAACCAGCACCGCTATGATCCGCCCATACATGAATTCTGTTGAGACTGTTTTTAATGTCTCAGAATAAGCATACCCTAAGGCCCCTAATAAAAATAAACACACAATAACAAAATGGTCGTTTAAAACATATTTCAAATATTTTGTCATAGTTTTTTGGTGATCCTTTAGGCGTCTTTTCCATATATCTAAAACACTCATACCGCACTACCTTCTTCTTTGGTCAGTTCAATATAAATTTCATCTAAATTAGCATTCGGCATATGAAAAGCTTGGCGCAGATCTTCTAACGATCCTTTCGCTCTTATTTTTCCTTCATGAAGGATGATAAAACCATCACAGTATCTTTCAGCGGTCGCTAAAATGTGAGTAGACATCAAAATGGATGCCCCAGCTTTTTTTTTCTCATTCATTAATTCTAATAATGCATGGATAGCTAATGGATCAAGCCCTAAAAAAGGCTCATCAATGATGTATAGACTAGGATCTACTAAAAAAGCACATACAATCATCACTTTTTGTTTCATCCCTTTAGAAAAATTTGCGGGAAACCAATCCAATTTCTTTTCTAATCGAAATGTTTTTAGTAAATAATCCGCGCGTTCCATTGCTTCCTCCATTGGGAGATCATATGCCATTGCTGTTACTTCAATGTGTTCTCTTAGGGTCAACTCTTCGTATAAAGCGGGAGTTTCAGGAACAAAACCAAACTTTTTACGATAAGCAGAAGCGTTCTCTTTTAAAGTTAGTTGGTCAATGGCAATATTTCCTTTGAAAGGATCCATTAATCCAATAATGTGTTTTAAGGTCGTGCTTTTTCCAGCACCATTTAAACCAATCAGACCGATTAGTTGGCCATTTTCAATTTCAAACGAAACATCTTTCAACACTGGTACTTGACTATATCCTCCAGTGACATTTGCTACTTCTAAACTCATTCTGGTAATCCTCCAGTACTTCATTATTTCATTTATTGTACCATAAGAAGCTTGTCTTATTTCACTTTAAATCGGTTTTATGATACATTTGACGTATACTAAGTTAGTTTTTCGGATTTGTAAAACTATTGATTTAAGAAAGAAGGATTTGCATGGAAGATTGTATTTTTTGTAAGATCATCAATAACGAAATACCTAGTAGAAAAGTGTATGAAGATAACGTTGTCGTAGCTTTTTTGGATCTCACACAAGTGACTAAGGGCCATACTTTAGTGGTACCAAAAAAACACGTAGCGGATATTTATGAATACGATAATGAATTAGCTGAAAAAGTCTTTTCACGTATTCCTAAAATTGCTAGAGCGCTGGAAAAATCAGACTCTTCCATTAAAGGAATGAACATTATGAATAACAATGGAAAACTAGCTTACCAATCTGTTTTCCATAGTCACATTCATTTGTTGCCTCGTTATGATGAAAATGATTCTTTCAGTGTTCATTTTGGAGATAATTCAGAAAAATACGCTCCTGAAGAATTAGATCAAATAGCTGAATCAATTCGAAACGGAATGGAGGAATAAATATGAAAATAGGATTAGCAAGCGGGATAGTATTTGGTGCCATTGTAGGTGGTGCTTATGGTCTTTTAAAAACCCCAAGAACCGGTGAACAAAATCGTGAAGCTATGAAAAGTTATCTAGATGACACTACCGTTTTGGTCCAAGATGTCACAGACAAAGTCAAAGATCTAAAAGGCGCTATTTCAGAATTGACGAATGAAGGAAAAACTTTAGCAACCGATTTTGCTAAAGACATGAACGAGACTGTTCAAGAGTTTTCTTATGAGGTCGAACCTAGAATGCGCAGAATACAGGACCAAGCAAATAAATTAAATAGTGATGTTCAAGATATGACTGAAAGTATGAAAACTCCTACAGAAAACTAACATTCTCAACTCTCTGGTTGATGGTTTAACCAATATACTTATACAGGTGGATCGCTAATGATCTCACCTGTATTTTATTTTATAAAAGGTCTTACTTGTCATAGAGTATGATTTTTCTATGATTTTTCATGGATTTTAAATGAAAAGTTCCCAGAGAAGATTTTTTTATCAAATCTATTGTGTTATATTAGTAATCGAGGTTGTTAATTTTATTGACAGCAAAAATTAGGAAACGGATGTGTTTGAATGAAAAAAATGTTATTAACAGCTACAGCTGTTTTAGCAGGATTTGCATTAGCTGGTTGTTCTGATAATTCAGTGGCTTCCACTACTGCAGGTAAAATCTCACAAGATGACTTATATGAAGAAATGAAAGAATCTTATGGAGCAGCTACACTTCAACAAATGATCATTACAGACGTATTGGAAAAATCATACGGAGATGTTGTAAATGATGAAGCGGTAGATGCTTCATTTGAAGAAGAAGCTGCAGCATATGGCGGAGCTGAAGGATTTGAATATGTTTTATCTTCATCAGGTTATACTGCTGACTCTTATAAAGATTTGATTCGTTACAGCTTATTGATCGAAGAAGCTGTTAAAGATAAAACAACAATCACAGATGAAGAAATCCAAGCAGCTTATGATTCATATGTTGCACCAGTTACAGCATCTCATATTTTGGTAGCTGACGAAGAAACAGCTAATTCATTGATTGAAGAATTAAACAATGGAGCTGACTTCGCTACTTTAGCTCAAGAAAATTCAACAGACCAAGGTACTGCTGCTAATGGCGGTCAATTGACTTTCACAACAGGCGAAATGGTTGCAGAATTTGAAGAAGCTGCATTTGCTTTGGAAGAAGGCGAAATGACTCAAGAACCAGTACAATCAACATTTGGTTTCCATATTATTAAAATGGATGAAAAACCTGAAAAAGGTACTTTAGAAGAAGAAACTGAAGTATTGACTGAACAGATCTTGAATGAAAAATTAGCGAATGATGAATATGTCTTCACTATTCTTTCAGGTATTCTACAAGACGCAAATATTCAAATTACTGATAAAGACTTAGAAGGAGTCATGGATACTTTCTTGATGCCGGAAGAAACAGATACTCCATCTGAAGAATCAATTGAATCAGGTGAATCTACTGATGAATCTGGTGAATCTACTGATGAGTCTGGTGAATCTAGTGACGATTCAACTACTGAGGAATCTTCTGAAGAATAATCTCAAAAGGATTTAAAGAGAGCGGGACAAAAGACGTTTTGACCATTGAATATAAACCAACCTCCCCTTATGAGATGCTTTTTCTCATAAGGGGAGGTTGGTTTATAGGCATGGGGTCAGGCTTTTGGAACGCGTTTAAAAGCACCCGCTTAGTATGTTTATCTAATAAAATCTAAAGAATGTTTTGTTCATGATCGTTTCTTTTTCAAATTGAGGCACTCCTTCTCAAGAAGTACTCCTAAAATGACAAAAAAAGGATGTCTATTTTATGACGTTGATAAAGAACATCCTTCCGGAATTTCTGGAAGTTGGTGTTTAAATAACTTGGATTTTCTACTAACGTTACATGATAAAGAACCAAAAAAGTGTTTTAACGATTTGTTAAAACACTTTTTTGTCAATCATATTTATTTGAAAGTAACTTTATTTAGACTTCATTTTTCCTATCAGAAATAATGTACCTTCTCACCAACTTTTATTCACTTTTAGGCGCAATTGAAACATTGGGATTGTAAAATGAACGATTTTCTAAGCCAAAGATCCGTTCTGAGAATGTTCCTGGTTCTGTTCGACTCAATGCTGTATCCAGCATGTTGATCGTAGCATCTAGGTGGTCAATGTGGTAAAGGATTTCAGCTTCTCTTAATTTAGGTTGAACAGGAGAGCCAAATTCTTGTTTTCCATGATGAGCTAAAACCATATGTTTCAAAAGAAGTATATCTTCACTGTGTTCATCGATTTTCAACACTGCGCAAGCCTTTGATATTTCTTCATCTACTAACACGATATGGCCTATTAAATTTCCTTCTAGCGTGTATTCAGTAGAAACAGGACCGGTCAATTCAATAACTTTTCCTAAATCATGAATAATCACTCCTGCATAAAGCAGTGATTGATTGATATTTTCATACTGGTTCGCAATGACTTTGGCTAATCTAAGCATAGAGATAGTGTGAAAAGCCAATCCGCCATGAAATGCATGGTGGAATCTTTTTGCTGCAGGAGATTCAAAATATTCTTTTTGGTATTTCGTTAATAAATGACGAACAATACGATTCCAATGAGCATTTGTAATTTCAAATAAAGTTTGGTTCAGTTCTTCTACCATATCGTCTTTTTTTATAGGTGCTTTTTCGATAAATTGTTCTGCTTTATCTGGTTCTCCCACTGAAGCCAAACGTATTTTATACAGTCTGATTTGAGGATTCCCTTGATACAGCTCTCTTTTTCCAGACACTTTTACAATAGCACCTGAAATATACTTTTCGATATCTTCGTTTGATGCATCCCAAAATTTCCCATCCATTTGTCCAGTTTTATCTTGGAACGTGAAAGCGATAAATTTTTTCCCGTTTTTTGCTACACGTACTTCTGCAGACTTGATCAACAAAAATATCTCAAATGTGTCATCCACATTGTAATCATATAAATTCTTTTCTGACATCATATTCCTCCTCTAAAAAACTTTTATCTTTTTCAGCCTATAGTCTAACACAATCAACTGTTTACACGTTTTCATTATAGCATTTCTATCATCTGTTTTGGATAAGTTTGATTAATCGTTTCATCAAACGTAAAATAAAGTATTTGAGTGGTTTCACTCATCTTGCTCAACAACTCGAGCATTTCATTTTTCCTGCCTGTATCAAAGTTTACAAATCCATCATCAATCAACAACGGGAGTTTAACCAGATCACTGGTGTTTTTGACAAAAGCAAACCGCAAGGCTACATACAATTGTTCGGCTGTTCCTTTAGACAGCTCAAAGGCATTGAATAAAGTTCCATCCTGACGCTGCACGAGAAGTTCCTCTTCTTCTATAAGCACATTTTGGTAATTTCCCCTTGTCAGTAAACGGAAAAATGTCGTAGTGTCCTTGATAGTTTGAGGAAAACGGTCTTTTTTCGCTAAATTTAATGTCCTTTCAATGATAGCAGAAGCAATTTTATAACTGGACCATTGATCAACTAAAAGTTGTAAATCACTTTCTAAATTACTCACTTCTTGCAACAAGACTGAATACTCTCCGCCTTCTTCTAAATGGTGCATGGATAATTCAAAATTGATTTTCTCATTAAGCTTTACTTCTTCTACTTCTTTCAACGTTTGAATAGTAGCGATTAGTTGCTGAATTTTTTCTTGAAGTTCAGTTTGATCTTTAAATTGGTTGTAGAGTGTAATATCTTGTGCTAATTGATTTTCCAAAACATTCAAGCGATTCTTTTTATCTGTAAGATTTTGGAATAAGATATATTTTCTGCGAAATTCATCTTCATCTTTAACTTGTATGGAGCGAAAGAGTTTTGTTCGATGTTGTTCCAACTCTTTTTGCTGTTTATCCCAATGCTGTAAGCGGATATGAATTTCTTTTTCTGTCTGCAGTAATTGGTTGCGTTGAATTCTTTCATTAGTCACTTCTTCTTTGTAATGCTTTACCCCGTTGATAATACTTGGCAAGGAGTTCCAATCTAAAAAAATGACAGCTTCAAGAATATTGGCTTGATTTCTCCAAGAATATACACTTTGTTCTAAAACTGCTATACGTTGTTCTTTGAGACGTATTTGTTGGTCTGTTTCCCGCATGGATTGATAAGGGTCTGCATCTCTTTCAAATTCAGAGACCGAGAAAGATAATGGATAGCTATATTCTTCTTTTAAGGCTCTTTCTTGCTGCTTCAATACATGCAGTTTGTTATCTAGTTCAAACTCCAATTCTCTTACTTGATTTAAATCAAAGGTAACTTGGTCATTCTCTGCTAACTTTTCTTGCCATTGTTTTTTGATCTCTTTTTGCTGTACAAACGATTCATACGAAACTGACGGCTCTTCTTTTTCTGAAACAAGAGAATCAATCGATATCTTTGAAGATTTTCTCAACAAGCTTTTTAAAGCCCAAATTGTTATTATCGCTCCAATAACGATCATACTGTATCCTAACGCATTATTCATTATCAAACCGACTATCGCTACAAGTACACCAAAAACTAAAGGAAGCATTTTTTTAGGCTGATTTCTGATCTGTGGATACTGACTCTCTTTAGAAGTAGTGTATGCATTTTTTTCCTCATTTTGTTTTTTAAAAACTTTTTCTGCTTCTTGAAATCTATCTTGGTTCCATAACTGTTGCTCCAACAAATCCAGTTGTTGATACAAACTCTGATTTTGATAATTTAAAAATCGGGCTTTTTCTTTAACTGCAGCATATTTCTTTTCTAAATCTTGCCATTCCATAGACAACTCAGAAAATAAATGTCTGGTCTCATCAGTAAATGATGCAGGAACCGGACTATCCGGGGACAATCCTGCTTTAAACTTTGCTTGGATCAGTTCTTGTTCCAGCTGATGAACTTCTGTTTGCAATTGTTCTTGCTCAATAGCTTGTTGCTGTATGTCCTCCAATTCGACTAATAATTCTTCGATCAATTGCTCATTGTTGAAATAAAAACTCAGCTTTCTAGAAGGTTCTTGTTTTTCTTGAATAGCCATTAATTCTTCGTGTATACCAGTGATTTTGTCTTTTATTTCTGACATTCGTTCTTGTAGATTATTGAGCTGATACAATCCTTCTTCTGGTAAATCAGCTAGTTTTTCTTTTACTATTTGCTGATGGATGGATTGCATTTCAGCGTAATGATTCCAGTTAAGATTTAATCTTTGGTAATGACTGATTGTTTCTTCCATTTCATTTCGTTTTTCTTTGCTTGTTTGAATATCATCTTCTAAGTGAATTTTTTGCGTGTAATACTCCATATACTGTTGATTTTTATCTTTTGCTTTTTGCAATTGTTTTCTCTTGGATTCTACTTGACGAATTTTTTGATTGATTTCAGGTTTACGACCAGTCGGTTTAAACAATTCGTTGGCTTGTTTTTCAAATTTATCTGCCACTCGCAACAACTGCTCATTCCCTAAAGTGCCAATACTTAAAAAATAGCGATTAAGTTTCTTTTGATTCATTTTCTGCATATCTTGTAGCCCATCTAAATCAAATGAAAATAAAGTTTGATAAGTTTTTTTATCTATTCCGTACAACAAATTTTCTAGCAAATCATCTGACCCAACTACACCATTGGATAACGTTACTGTAACGTCTCCATTGGCTTTCCCTTTTACTCGTTCTATTACAACTCCGCCATATGGAGTATCTTCTACGATCAACCGCCCGCCATAGCGAGTGCTTTCTTTTGGCTCATAGCGTAACTCAGAACTTTGTTTTGTAGGAAAACCAAATAGAATACTGTGTATAAAAGACATTAAAGTCGTTTTTCCAGCTTCATTTTTCCCATAATAAATTTTCAACTGATCAATATCTGAAAATTTCTTATCTACCCATTTACCATACCCATAAACTTCTATTTCTTTAATCTTCATCGATGACACTTCCTTCATGACCTAATTGTTGGCGTATCTCTTGTTCGGCCATTTGAACAATACGTTTACGGTATTTCTCATCTCTCGCAAGCAAAACACCATTCAAACGTTGTTGTTCAAAAAAACTTTGTGTGGTTTCTTTGAAGGCAGTACCTTCTTGAAGTTCTTCTAGAGTTTGTTGCCATTCATCTGGAAACAATTGGATCAGCGATGGTAGATTCAGTTCTTTTTTTGATTGAATAGATAATTGAACTACAAAAACAAATGGAATAGTTTTAGAAACTTGTTGTAAGCCTTCGAGCAAATCACCTTGACGGATTTTACGCATCACTCCTTCAAGAAGATCACCTGTATCTGTTAATTCTATTGCCAATAATGTACTGTGCTCTTCATTTTGATGAACACTCATCGTTTCATTAAGCACTTGATACACTTCTTGCAATGATTTTTTTCCTTTGAGTGATAGTTCTACAGTTTTCCATTGAATAGGCGCGAGAGGGAAAAAATCTATTTTTTCTGTTTTATTTTCTAAAGTGACCAAATAGCAACCTTTTGTACCACTCTCTGTTCTATTTCTGCCTTGAGTATTTCCCGAATAAACCATTAATGGATGTTCTGAAAGAACCTGCCTTTTATGGATATGTCCTAGTGCCCAATAATCATAGTGTTTGCTTCTTAATTCAGGTAAACTGAACGGAGCATACTTATCGTGTTCAGATGAATTTCCTTCTTGATATCCATGGAGCAAGCCAATATGGTAATCCGCTGTTGAGCTTCGTGCCGGATAATCCGCTATTTTCCTTTCGTTTATCCAACGTTTGTTGTAACTAAAACCCGTTAAAGCAATTCTTTCCTGTTTAGCAGTTTCATAGTACGCCGTTTCTACTACTTCTTGAAATATGTGTACGTTATCTGGCATGTCCAATTGCAAGCCATCTTGTTCCTTAAAATCATGGTTCCCATGGATCAAATAAACTGGAATATTTACCTCTTTTAAACGAACCATTTCTTTTTTTAAATACGCTTGAGCCTTAACACTGCGATCTTCTCCATCATAAATATCTCCTGCTAAACAAATAAAATCTACTTGTTTTTCAATCGCTAAATCTACTAAATGAGTTAAAGCTTGAAAAGTAGATTGGTAAATAGCCTCCCAGATAAAAACTGGCAAGCCTTTAATTCCCTTAAAAGGACTATCTAAATGCAAATCGGCTGCATGAATAAATTGCACCATTTACTTATACCTCTTTCTATAATAATATATACCCCCATTATACACAAAAAACACGCACATATGTTCTTTTTTTAAGAGCGTGGAGTAAACCATTTTGACTTCTGGGAGGTTCACGTTTATCTTTTAGTTGGGTGCTATTTCCCAACAAAAAGATAAACTGAAACTACAGGAAGTCTGGTCTACGCAACGCGTCTAGAAGAGCGTGGAGCAAGGCGCTTAGCTAACCGAATAGAAGACAACCACTAACAGTTAGGCGAGGTTTCCTAACAGTTAGTGGTTAGCTTCTAGGCGCGTTAGCTGTCATTCGCAACGCGTCTAGAATAAGAGCGCGAAAAAGTCGTTTAGCTCAATAAAATATTTTAGAATACAAAAAAAGCTGAGATACGGTCGTCTCAGCTCTTCTTTTCAATTAAAATAATGCCTCTCTTGTTTTTCAACAAATCGAAGAAATTATTCTCCTTGACCTTGGTACAAATCTTGGATTGGTTGCATGATGATGCGGTTTAAGTCATCGATCATTGAGCTGATTTGTTGTTCAGCTTCCATCAAGTTTTGAACTTTTTCATTTTCGCCAGCTTTACTAGAAATTACTTGAGCTTCTTGAATATCCTCTTCAGTAATTTCTTGTCCACTTTGTTGCATTTGTTGTAATTTCATTTGAATTCCTTGAACTTCTTGGAATACAGCACTTGCATCTGCATCAGATTTAATTTCCCCCAAAGCAGCTTGCAATTTTGCGTAAGCTTCTGATTCTCTTAATTCTCTTTCTAATTGGTTGGCTGTATCATAAACGTTTGTACTCATATAGTCACTCTCCTAGAAAATTATTGTAACCTGTTGCATCTCAATAACTATAACACTTCAGTGATTATTTCACTATCGATACAGATCAATTCACATAAAAAGTTAATGTTTAACCAAAAATCAATTTCCAAGCAATCCGTTAAGCCAGTTAGCTGTCTTATCTTTAAGATTAGATACTCCTTCATTAACTTTTTCTTTCCAATAATCAACAGATTCTTGCAAATTATCAGTCCAATTATCTTGAGGGGCTTTTTCAGCCACGATTGCTTCTGCGCTTTTCGTTTCAAAGGCAGTTAACGGCGTTTCCGGTAAAATGTTTTCCATTTGAGCTTTAAATAGTGGTCCAACACCCGTTGCACTGCTGGTTGTCATGTAATGTTCTTCATCTGTATTATCGAATCCCATCCATGTGGTCAACACAATATCAGGAGTGTATCCCACTGTCCATTGATCTTTCGTACCATCTGTATTATTCTCAAATGTTAATTGAGTACTCCCAGTTTTCCCTGCGATAGTGTAACCAGCTGGTTTGTTGCTTTTTCCAGTTCCGTTAGTAAATACACTCATCAATAGACTAGTCATTTCTTCAGCAATTTCAGGTGAAGTAGCCTTATTTTGTTTAGGCTTCGTGTTATCTACCACCACTGCTCCAGTAGAATCTACTATTTTTGTAATGAAGTAACCTTCGCTTCTTACTCCACCATTGGCTAAAGCTGTATAAGCACTCGCAATTTTCATAGGAGATATCCCGGTTGACATACCTCCTAATGCAATAGAAGATAAGTTTTTGTCTTGTTTGCTTACTTCAATACCAAATTTAGATAAACTTTTTATACCAGTATTTAATCCAATATCATTTAACAACCAAACTGCGGGTACATTCAAACTGTCCGCCAACGCTTCATATAAAGGAACTTCTCCAAGATATTGATGGTTCCAGTTTGAAACAGAATAATTGTCTTCTCCAAAAGTCAACCCTTCTTCATCTGGAAGCATAGAGTCTATTTCATAATTTCGTTCTAAAGCTGGGGTATAGATTGATAAAGGCTTCAGCACGGATCCAGGTTGAAGCTTGGATTGAGTAGCTCTGTTATAACCTCTGAAGACATGTTCTCCACGTCCACCTATAATAGCCAAGACACCGCCTGTTTTCGAATCCAGCATAATAGATGCGCTTTGTAGCAACGTCCCATCATTTGCATCATCAAAAAAAGCATCATTTTGATATACTTGATCCAGTTCTTGCTGGTACGTTTGATCTAAAGATGTATATATTTTATATCCGCCACTTAAGATTTCTTCTTCTGAAAACCCATAAGTCAATTCAGCTTCACGAATAATAGAATCAAAGTAATAAGGGTATTTATAGCCATTTGACTTTTGAAAATTATCTGCTAAAGCTAAGCTCTCTTGCTGAACTGCACTTGCTGTTTCTTGTGTAACCGCTTCATTGTTTACCATTAAACTTAACACGATATCCCGTCGCCCGAGTGCTTTTTCCATGCTATCGATTGGATTATAAGAAGAAGGATTTTTCAAGATTCCCACTAAAGTGGTAGATTCTGAAAGATTGAGTTCAGAGGCTGATTTTCCGAAATATTTTTGGGAAGCATCTTCTACTCCCCAAACACCGTTCCCAAAATAAGACTTATTAAAATACATCTCTAAAATTTCATCTTTGGTGTATTCTTTTTCTATTTCAATAGATAAAAATAGTTCTTTTAATTTTCTAGTCATTGTCTGATCCAAAGTCAGAAAACTATTTTTAGCGAGCTGTTGTGTAATCGTACTTCCCCCACCACTAATTTGGCCACCGTTGATCACGTACTGAACAGCTGCACGACCAATCCCTATAATATCAAACCCTTTGTGTGTATAAAACCGATTATCTTCAGTAGCTATAACGGCATCGATCAATTCAGGCGTCATATGATCTAGCGAGACAAATGTCCCCCTTTGAGAATACAGTGCACCTGCTTCTTCACCTTGAATGTCATATACCT
Organism: Desemzia sp. RIT 804; assembly: GCF_016892605.1. Classification (GTDB taxonomy): domain Bacteria; phylum Bacillota; class Bacilli; order Lactobacillales; family Carnobacteriaceae; genus Desemzia. The sequence goes on along the minus strand of NZ_JAFEMV010000001.1, from coordinate 158,926 downwards.
TGGTTACTTCTTCGATTCCCGCTTTAAGGTCTTCTACATCCTCTACCTTAGCATAAATATATAAAGAAATTGTCGCAAATAGAGATAGTATCAAGCCTAATAAAATAAGGATCTTTCCTACATGAAATCTTCTCCAAAAACGAACTACATGATTTTTAAATTTTAATAGATATGGCAACAGCCAGTTCCAAAATTGTTTTAAATAAATTTTTAGTTTTTCTTTCATCTCATTCATTCCTTAATTGTTGTATCTATCATTAAGATGTTTCTTTTTTATAAAAGTCTATGATAGTTTACCAAACATCTTTATAAAAAACATCCTACTTAGGTAGGATGTCTATCCAAGAGTAAGAGAACATCCATTCCAATATACCTAGACAACTATGAGCAACCCTTCTAAATCTTTCAGCTATTGTTGTCTACAGCAAGGTTATTCCGCTTGTTTCTATTGTACATTATTTAATTGACTAAATTATGGCAAAAATATAAAGAAATTATCAATTAATGATTAGAGACAAAGAATGACCGGAAAAATCCGGTCATTCTTAGGATTACTATTTAGGCCATTCTTCAGCTAAACTTTCGAAAGCCGTTATGATTTCATTGATTTCTTCCATGTCCTTCGCGTTTGCTCCACTAGCTAATGGATGGCCTCCGCCGTTGTGTTGTTTGGCGACTTCATTAATGATAGGTCCTTTTGAGCGCAACCGGCATCTGAAATATCCTTCTGGCTGCTCCACGAATATTCCCCATACTAGTACATCATCAATAGTTCCTGGTAATGAAACAATTTTAGCTGTTTCTGTATCCGTTACACCAAACTGATTCATTAATGCAGACGTTAACACTACTTTTCCTACTCCAGAAGAACTAATTTCTAAATTTTGCAACACATACCCAGATAGATGCGCTACTTTTCTAGACATCGTATTTAACTGATTACTGATTTCATTTGGAATAAAATCGTATTCCATTAGTTCAGCTGCTATTCGCATTGTTTGGGATGTCGTCGCTGGATAAAGGAAACGTCCAGTATCGCCAATGATACCGGCATAAAGCAATCTAGCCGCTTCGTCAGATAATTTCAAGCGCTCTTTTTGTTGCAAATAAAAATCAGCAATGATCTCACTGCAACTACTTGCATCAATGTTCACTAAAACAATATCTCCATAAGGTTCATCATTTGGATGGTGGTCGATTTTGATCAATTTGTCTCCCAGTTCATATCGCTTATCACTGATACGCGGGGTGTTCGCTGTATCTGTTACAATGACTAAAGCTCCTTCAAAGTCAGCATCTGTGACTTCATCCATTTCAGCCAGAAAACCTAAATCGCCAACAGACTCTCCTGCTTTCAAAATTCGTTTTTCCGGAAAAGTTGTTTTTAGCATTTCAGCTAATCCAGCTTGTGACCCAATAGCATCTGGGTCTGGTCTCATGTGGCGATGGATGATGATGGTCTGATATTTTTGTATCATGTCTAGAATTTGTTCATAACGTGGTTCAATCATTCTAACTCTCCTTTGCCTATTCAATTTCAATAGACGTGCTTTCTTATTATGTGCGTTGCATTATTTGGCAAACTACAATTGCTTTAGCTACCAAGATATTTTCATGGTATACTTCAATATCTAATTTTGAGGAACGGCGTCCTACTTCAAATAGCTTAGGCTTAATGATCAATTCACTACCCATCTGGATCATTTTTATCGAAAATAGATTGAATTGTTCAATAACAGCGTTTCTCTTTTTAATGTTTTCTAAACTCAAAGTAGCTACGTAAGTAATGGTCTCACTCAATACCCCAATAGACAGGTTTCCAACCGGATCTGTCATTTGAGGCGTCACTCTAAAGGAATATTTCGGCAACTCCTCGACAGGAGGCAGTGATGCATTCTCTGGTTCAGCCACTTTTTCTACTTGCTCTACGATTTGATCTGAGATCGTCACACCCATTTGAGGTTGTCTTTGTGTTGTCTGCATAGCTTTCATCACATCTTGTCTGGAAATGATGCCGATCAATGTTAAATCATCTTGTACGACCGGCATGACTTCTAACTCGTCCCAGATCATCAAATGAGCTACACTGGCTACACTCATATGGGTTTTAACAGAAGCCGGATTTTTCGTCATCACCCGTTCAACTTTCACAGAATCACCTTTTCCGATCACATCTTTAGCCGTTACAATACCTACTACTCGCATATTTTTATTCACGACAGGGAAACGAGAATGCTGACTTTGCTCATTCAAATCTCGGTATTCTTTGATCGAATCTTCAATCGTTAAATAAATCGTTTCGGATAACGAGATATAAATGTCCTCAATCAACATGACTTCTTTTTTAATCAGCTGATCAGCCATTGCTCGATTGATCATAGTCGCTACTGTAAAAGAGTCATAACTAGTTCCAATGATTGGAAGATTAGTCTTATTGGCCAAAGCGATAACTTCTGGAGAAGCCTTAAATCCCCCGGTAATCAATACTGCTGCACCATTTTCCAAAGCAAGCCGTTGAGCATTTTCTCGGTTTCCAACGATCATCAGTGACCCTGGTGTAATGTAGCGGATCATAGCTTCTTCTTCCATTGCTCCAATAATGAATTTACGCAAAGGGTTGTCTAAACCTTCTTCTCCTCCGAAAACTGAACCTTCGATAATATTCACTGTCTCACCAAAAGTCAGTATCTCAATGCTATCAGCTGCTTTTCGTTCAATTCGAATAGTTCCCACACGTTGAATCGTAGAAACCATTCCAGCGTTTTCTGCATCCTTAATTGCTCTATAAGCAGTACCTTCACTAACATTTAAATTTTTAGCAATCGTGCGAACAGAAATTTTTGCTCCTACAGGCAGATTTTCAATATGATTTAAAATTTGATCATGTTTCGTCGCCATTCCATACCCCTACTCATCTATAATAACTTACATTAATTCTATCATTTCTCCGATTTCTAAATGCTTCCCTTGTTCACCCGGCAAACTTTCACAAAAAGCTTTTCCATCTTGTTCAATCAAAGGAAAAGTATTGTAATGAACCGGAACAACTTTCTTAGCATTCACAAAACTTGCGGCTATTTTTGCGTCATCTGGTCCCATTGTATAATTATCTCCAATTGGGAGAAACGCAATATCAATCGGCTTATACGCCCCAATTAATTTCATATCACTAAACAATGCAGTGTCGCCTGCATGATAAATAGTGTGCTCATCAGCAGTAAATAAAATTCCAGCAGCTAATCCTAATGTAAATGGTTTTCCATCTATTTCATAAGAAGAGCCATGGATCGCAGGTGTCATCTTAATTTCTCCAAAATCAAATAAATGCTTGCCACCCATTTGCATCCCATGCGTCTTTAATCCTTTGGCCGCAAAAAAAGCAGCGATTTCAACATTTGCGATAATCAAAGCACCTGTCCTTTTCGCAATTGGTTCGGTGTCTCCTATATGGTCATCGTGTGCGTGGGTCAGAATAATAACATCTGCCTCAACAGTATCTGCATTTAAGTCGCTTTTGTCGTTTCCAGTTATAAATGGATCAATAAGAATATGGTGCCCTGAATCAGTAACAATTTTTACACAAGATTGTCCATGCCATGATAATTTCATTGCTTACCTCTCCTTTATTAGTACACATTTTTTTAACTGTATCACTCTTTTTTATTATACCACCCAAGAACTGTAAAAACTAGGAAGGCAAAGCGAAGTTTCTCTAGAAATAAAATAGATTTAATGAATCGATTTGTTTAAGCCCACAAAAAAGACCAGCTTTCAAAACTACTGGTCTTTTTTATTGATGTATTCAAATCGTTAAAGCAACAGTCTGATTCAATCATTTTGTTCCCATAATGGAAGAATGATGTTTTCAAAAGTTATTGGATCCAAATTAGTAACTGTGACGCCTAATAGACGAACTTCTTTTTCAATTTCACCAATTTCATACCACATGTTTTGCACATAAAAGAAAATATCATTTTCATTGACTAAATAATCTGGTAAAGTCATTCTTTTTGTGATGGTTTCAAAATTTGCGTAACGGATTTTAAGCACAACTGTCTTACCATGCTTTTGGTGTTTGACAAGCGTTTGGTAAACTCTGTTAGCCAGACGCCTCAGTTCGGAAATGACTTCATTATCCGTTTGCAGAACTTGGTTGTACGTATTCTCTTTGCCGATTGATTTACGCTCACGACTCATACGTACTGGCCCATCATCAATTCCCCGCACTTTTCGGTACAAAGAAAATCCCATTCTGCCAAAATGGTGTATCAAAGTCATTTGATCTAATTGATATAAATCTTCACCTGTATAAATCTTTAAGTCATGCATTCGTTCAACTGTTTTTTTGCCAACGCCATAGAACTTTTCAATTGGTAAATCACGTAGGAAGGTCAAAGCCTCTTCAGGAGGAATAACAGTTACTCCAGCAGGCTTTTGGTAATCTGAAGCAAGCTTTGCAATAAATTTATTGTAAGAAACTCCAGCTGAACAAGTTAACTGCACTTCATTCCATACTTCTCGCTGTATTCTTTTGGCAATGATCGTGGCACTTTTTATGTCCATTTTATTTTTAGTGACGTCTAAGTATGCTTCATCTAATGAAAGTGGCTCGATCATATCTGTATAACGTTTAAAGACTTCTCGCACTTGCGCAGATATTTCTCGGTACAACTCAAAATTACCTGGAATAAAGACACCCTTTGGGCAAAGCTCATAGGCTTTTTGTGAACTCATTGCAGAATGAATTCCATATTTTCGGGCTTCATAGTTAGCAGTTGCTACCACGCCTTTCCCACCAGTTTCTTTTGGATGTCGAGCTATGATGACCGGCTTTCCTTTTAAACTTGGATCCTCGCGCATCTCTACAGAAGCATAGAAGGCGTCCATATCTACATGAATAATTTTTCTAGAGGTATCTCTTTTTGGTTCATCAAAATGCAGAATACCTATGTCCATCCTTCCTCAGCTCCTTTCGTTTTTATTATACTAGCTTTTTCATAAAACTGACAAAAAACACTCCTTCTTAAAGAATAGAGTGTTTTACTGAATGTTAAATTTCTTCCACAAAAATATTGGAAGCTGCCTTGTAGCTAATTTGCTTTTCTTTACGGTCATGTTCTAAAGTAATAGGTCCTTCATAAATACCGTATTCTTTTACCGTATAGACTTGACCTACTTTAATTTCTAAAGAAGAGAGATAATCTAACAATTCTTTATCGTCTAACACACGTTTGATTCGAATCTCTTTTAGTTTTCCGAAATGAACCAAACTTAGATTGTTTTTCTCGGGGAATTGCCCGTGGTCTGATGGAATCACTCCGCCGTGCGGACAAGTTTTAGGATAATCTAAAAACTTATCCAATTTGTTAGCTAATTCTCGAGAAGTCACGTGTTCCAGTACTTCAGCTTCTTCATGCACTTCATTCCAAGGAAACTCTAATTTCTTTACTAAAAAAACTTCCCATAAACGATGCTTTCGAACTAAAATGCTGGCTTTATTCTCACCTTTTTCAGTCAATTGCACACCTTTATACGGAACGTGAACAATATAGTCATCCTTTAATAATTTTGTCATCATTTCACTTACACTTGGTGCTGAGATCTGAAGACTGTTCATAATCTGCTTGTTCGTCACTTTGTGCTCGGTCCCACCTAGTTCGAAAATAATTTTCAAATAATCTTCCTTATTGGGAGTCATCATTTATCACCTTCAACCTTAGAATGTCTACTGTCTTTCTTTGTTGGATATGGAGCAACTACAAATACTAAATAGTTGATCGTTTATGTGCATGATAAAAGGTCCGACCCTGTATGATCCGACCTTTTGATCATTAAATGCGTTTCATTAAACGTCATACACTATTCTTAGACATATAACAATAATATAGAAACTCTAACCAATTTTCTACATGCTCTAGAAAAATGCATTCAAATCCATTTCATCCAAAGAAGAAACTTTCACTTGTGCTTCCAGAGATGCAAAATCTAAGTAATGATTGGGTTCAATGGACATTATCTGCTTTACACATGTGTGATAATGTTCGGGTTGATTTCTTTTCCATGAAAATTTCACTAAATAATTCCAGATATCCTCTGCTTTGATTTCTGTGTAACCTAAACGATTAAAATCTTTTACTTTTAGGTTGATCCAGGGTTCATATTGAGAAAAACTTAAATCGAGAGCGATCATTAGAATTCTACACCTCTTTTCTAAGCACTGTTCTGTTTTTACCTCTATACTTACCTTTATTTTACTTTTTTTAAATTTAAAATCAATTTATAGTCGTATGGAAAATAAAATTTAGAAAGACAAGAAAAGGAAAGGCAATATACCTTTCCTTAACAAAATGTTTCAGAAGTTACTCTGAATTCCACATTCTTACATGTCGTTTGAATCTGAATTTGAAAGAGTGTTGTCTCCTAATGTATCTACTGCATCAGTAGTTGCAGAAGTCACTACACGTGCAATAGCACGTCTTTCAAAAGTTAAGAAAATACCTTCGCAGTCGATAACAACTGTTTTATCAGCTTCTCTAACTTCATCGATCATTCCATGCAAACCACCGATAGTTACAACTGTGTCTCCTTTTTTCAAAGAATCCAACATATTTTGTGTCTTGTGTTGTGCTTTTTTTTGTGGGCGAATCATCATAAAATACATCAATACCATGATCAACGCAAAAGGAAGCAAACTAAAAATAAATTCCATTTGTTTCACTCCTAAAAATTGATAAATAGATTTTCTTTATTTCTCACTAATAACTGTACCAAAAATAAGGTATCAATACTACATATTTTTAAAAGTTTTTTGCGTTTGGTTTGTTGTATCCGTACTCTTCCATAAACGCTTCACGGTATTCCAGAAGATTATCGTCCAGAATAGCTTGGCGGATTTTTCGCATTACTTCCAATAAGAAGTATAAGTTATGGTAACTTGTTAAACGTAAACCAAATGTTTCGTCTGCTTTGAATAAATGACGGATGTAAGCTCTTGAATAATTACGACAAGTATAGCAATTACACTGATCATCCAAAGGTCCAAAATCTCTTTCATACTTAGCATTTTTGATGACTACACGACCTTTGTGGGTCATGCAAGTACCATTACGAGCAATTCGAGTTGGCAGTACACAATCGAACATGTCAACTCCACGAATCACAGCATCAAAGAATGAATCTGGAGTACCTACTCCCATTAAATAACGCGGTTTGTCTTCTGGGATCAATGGCGTTGTAAATTCTAACACACGATTCATTTCTGATTTAGGTTCTCCAACAGACAAGCCTCCAATGGAGTAACCTGGGAAATCCAGCGATACTAAATCGCGAGCACTTTGTTGTCTTAAATCTTTAAAGCCTGCTCCTTGAATAATTCCAAATAAACCTTGTCTATCCGGATTAGCATGAGCTCTCAATCCGCGTTCTGCCCATCTAGAAGTACGTTCTACAGATTTTTTAACGTAATCGTAACTTTCATCAAATGGAGGACATTCATCAAAACTCATCATGATATCTGGACCAAGTTTATTTTGGATATTGATGGCTTTTTCAGGAGACAAGAACATTTTCGATCCATTTAAATGATTTCTAAAATGAACTCCCTCTTCTTCAATCCGTCTCATTTCTGACAAAGAAAAGACTTGGAAACCACCAGAATCGGTTAATATACCTTTGTCCCAATTCATAAATTTGTGCAAGCCACCTGCTTCTTCTACGATATCTTCTCCAGGACGCAGCCATAAGTGATACGTGTTGCTAAGTACGATAGACGCACCCATTTCTTCCAATTCTTCTGGAGCAATACTTTTTACAGTCGCTAAAGTCCCAACAGGCATAAACATTGGTGTGGGAAACGTTCCATGAGGAGTAATGATTTCTCCTAAACGAGCTCCCGTTTGCTTATCTTTTTTGATTAAACGATATTTAATTGCTGGTTCTGACATTTTACAGTTCCTACTTTCTAATCAAATCATGTCGACTATTAAAGCACTTTTAACATCATTTCGATAATGTCTTCTAAATCAACAGTATTCTTTTCTGTTTCTTCCATGTATTCTCTGCGTACATTGTCTATCAGTAAGCTTAAGATAGCTCCGCTAAAAATATACACAATCGTTTCATATTCTTGTTCACTGATCTTATGTTCCATTGAAAATGATTGCAGCTTTTTACACAAAGAGTTTTTGACATAGTCTTCTTTGTAATTTGAAATAGACTTCATGTTCTCATTGCCTACTTCTTTTACCGTTCCAATAACGATCGTACGATGACGATGGTACATTTCAGCAATGAAACGACCAGCTTTTCGCATTAAATCTTCAGTATTTTCAAATTGATTACTAAAAAACTCATCTACTTCGTCTGTAATTTGAGTAGTGTGTTGTTTATACGCAGTATCAATCAATATTTGTTTTGACTTGAAGTTTTTAAAAATCGTTGTTTCATTCACTCCAGCTTGATCTGCAATTTTTTTAGTTGTGGTACTTTTATAACCGACATGTGATATCAAATCTAACGCAGCATCAACGATCTTTTGTTGAGTCTTTGTTAATTGTTTAATATCCAAGGGGTGTAAGTCTTTCAATTCAAGAGCCTCCAAATCTAATCAGCTTTATCATACTAAATTGCTGACCCAATGGTATATACTATCATACTTTGTTTTTTAACTAAAGTACATTTCCAATTTTCATTTTTTACTCGTTCGAAAATTTGTCAAAAAAAGTTGATAAATGCGAGCATTAAATTAGTAAACGCTTTCCTAATATGCTATTCTATAAGTGGGAAGAGGAATGCAGCATGGATGATAGGTTTCTATGTTTAAATTAACAGCTTTTGGAACATTCTTTTTGAACCATGCTTTACAGATTTACCGATCGATCTTTCAAGCTTAGTTAAGAAACACAGAATTGGAAGTGTGTGCAACAACTTAACAATGAAAAATTTATGAACCAAAATTCTTTTAGATAAACTGAACCAAAGTTTAAACTAGTTTTTTAAAACTCAATTCAAATTAACCTATCCTCCTAATTCCTCTGCAAACCAATAGAAGTTGGCGTTTCATAGCCAACTTCTATTTTTGTGTCCTTATTTAACGAACATCGCGTCTCCAAAACTGAAAAAGCGGTATTTTTCTTGAACTGCGTGCTCATATGCACCCAGCACGTTTTCTCTTCCAGCAAATGCACTCACCAACATCACTAAAGTTGATTTCGGCAAATGAAAATTCGTTGAGAAAGCTTCAACTACTTTAAATGTATATCCCGGTGCAATAAAGATATCTGTCCATCCGCTATCGGCTTTTAGTTCACCGTCAAATTTTGTTCCGATCGTTTCTAATGTTCGAATAGAAGTAGTTCCTACAGCAACAATTCTCCCACCATTTCCACGGACTTTATTTAATTTATCGGCAGCTTCTTGAGATAAGTTATAAAATTCAGCATGCATTTTATGTTCTTCAATATTATCTACGCTTACTGGTCTAAACGTTCCTAAACCAACATGCAATGTTAAGAAGACTAATTCTACACCTTTTTCTTTGATTTGATCTAACAATTCTGGTGTGAAATGCAATCCTGCTGTTGGTGCAGCAGCTGACCCGTTTTCTTTAGCATAAACCGTTTGATAACGTTCTTTATCTTCTAATGTTTCTTTGATGTATGGAGGAAGCGGCATCTCTCCCAATGATTCCAACACTTCAAGAAAAATCCCATTGTATGTGAATTCTACAATACGACCGCCATGCTCTAATTCTTCTTTTACTTCAGCTTTTAAACGTCCGTCCCCAAAATGAATGATCGTCCCCGTTTTAGCTCGTTTAGCTGGTTTGATCAATGTTTCCCAGTTGTCACCCTCGTTATTCTTTAATAACAGTACTTCGAGGTGGCCACCTGTTTCTGGTTTAACTCCATGCAAACGTGCTGGCAACACTCGTGTATCATTCATGACCAATGCATCTCCATGGTTTAATTCATCTAAGATAGAAGTAAAATGAGTGTCTTTCATTTCACCTGTTTCTTTATCTAACACTAGTAATTTTGAACTTGAACGATCAGCCAATGGGGTTTGAGCGATAAGTTCTTCAGGTAAATCAAAATCAAAATCTTCTGTTGTTAACATTGCCATTTCTCCTAATCTATTTGTCTATACTGGGCAGAGGATACCCTAAATGTTCATATCCTAAAGCAGTAACTATTCTACCGCGTGGCGTCCGTTGAATCAAGCTATTTTGCAATAAGAAAGGTTCTACCATATCCTCAATAGTTTCAATTTCTTCACTGATGTTTGCAGCAATAGTAGATAATCCAACCGGCCCCCCATTGTAGCTTTCGATCATCATTTTTAGCAACTTCTGGTCAACAGTATCCAATCCCTTATCGTCGACTTGCAACATTCTTAAAGCTGAATTTGCTGTCTGTTTAGTGACTATTCCATCTGATTCAACTTGAGCAAAATCACGCACACGTTTTAGCAACCGGTTGGCCACACGAGGTGTTCCCCTTGAGCGTCTCGCGATTTCTATTGCCCCACTTTGATCAATACTCGTTTGGAAAATATCCGCTGAACGTAAGACTATATCTGTTAAATCTTCCACTGTGTAGTATTCCATATGCGAAACAATACCGAAACGGTCACGTAATGGAGCAGACAATTGCCCAGCACGTGTAGTGGCTCCTACTAAAGTAAATGGCGGCAACGGGAAATGCACAGGATGCGCGTTTGGTCCTTCGCCTACAATAATGTCAATAAAATAATCTTCCATCGCTGAATACAAAACTTCTTCTACTATTTTTGGAAGTCGGTGAATTTCATCAATGAATAATACATCACCCGCTTCTAAATCATTCAAAAGTGCTACTAGATCACCTGATTTTTCAATAGCAGGCCCACTTGTTGTGCGAATATTGACACCTAATTCATTAGCAATAACCATTGCCATTGTTGTTTTCCCAAGCCCAGGTGGTCCATACAACAGTACGTGATCTAAAGCTTCTTCTCTCAGTTTTGCTGCTTCAATATAAATAGACAGTTCTTTTTTTACTTTATTCTGACCAATATATTGACTTAGGTATTGAGGACGTAATGATTTTTCCACTATTTCTTCTTGATTATCCTCAATATCTCCAGAAATTATACGCTCATCATAAGCCATATGCACTCACCCCTTTTTTCTCGACTTATTTTTTCATCAATAATTTTAATCCTTCGCGTAAATACGCATCTGTCGAATCGCGTTCTATTTTTTCCAATTCCCCAGCGACTTTTTTCACTTCTCGAGCAGAATAACCCAAAACTTTCAAAGCTTCAAGAGCTTCTTGTACATGAATGTTTTCGGCTTCTTCTCCAAGAGACAATGCTGTCCCTTTTAAATCAGCCCATTCAATATCTAAATCACCCAATTTGCCCTTCAGATCTAATACGATTTGCGAGGCCGTTTTCTTGCCTACTCCTGGAAATTTCGTCAAATAATTAGCATCATTATTTTCTATCGCGTGAATCAATCCAGCATGATCTTCATTTGCTAAAATAGCCAATGCACTTTTTGGACCGATTCCAGAAACATTAAGTAGCTTTAGATACAAATTTTTTTCATTTAAATTCTTAAATCCATACAAGGTAATATTGTCTTCACGAACAGCTTGATGAATATAGATAGTCACTTCTTCATTCATTTTAGTTGAAAAACGATATGGATTCGCTGAATAAATCTGATAGCCGATCCCTTGATTTTCTACTACTACATATGCAGGACTAACATAAGCCAGCATTCCTTTTATGTACTCATACATTACACAATTCCCCTATTCCTTTTCCATGCAAAACAGCACACTTGTTCCCTCCATTTTATCACAGAACATATCAAAGAACCAGAGAGTGGAGAAAGTCGTTTAAGAAGCAGAGCGTGAAGTAAGGCGTTTAACTCACCGGATAAAACCCGAATACCAATAGTTAGGTGCTTTTTACCCAACTATTGGTATTCGAGTTTTAGGAACGTGAGTTGCCTTACACAACGCGTTTAGAACCAGAGAGTGGAGAAAGTCGTTTAGCTCTCCGAATATATCCCCAACAACGACTGTTAGGTGCTTTTCCTAACAATCGTTGTTGGGGATATAGGCGCATGAGCTGACTTTCGCAACTCGTTTAAGAGCAGAAGAGAGTGGAACAAACTGTTTAGACTCTCGTAGAGTTCGCTTTTTTATTTTAGTTGGGTGTTCTTCTTGATCATGAAGTCATAGAAAAAAGCTGACTCATAATGAGGCAGCTAGTCATTTCGATTATCATGTTGATTAAGCAAACAATTTACGGTATTCTGCATAACCTTCTTCATCTAATTTTTCAACTGGAACAAAGCGTAAAGCTGCTGAATTCACGCAATAGCGTAACCCGCCAGCTTCCATAGGGCCATCAGGGAAGACATGACCTAAATGAGAATTAGCTTCTTTACTGCGTACTTCAATTCTTCTCATACCAAATCGTGTGTCCATATTTTCTATAACCTCTTTACTTTCAATCGGTTTGGTAAACGAAGGCCAACCGCATCCAGCATCATATTTATCATTTGATGAAAATAATGGTTCTCCACTAACGATATCTACATAAATACCTTCTTCGTAAAAATCATCATATTCTCCTGTAAAAGGACGCTCAGTTCCTTCGTTTTGAGTGACTTCAAATTGTTCCGGAGTTAATCGTTGTTTCAATTCTTCTTTTGAATATTTTGTCATGCTTTTCACTCCATCCTTACTTCTTTTCACTTGCTGATGAATTTATTGCTTACTATTAGTCTATCCCATCTATAACTATTTTTCAATTATCTGAATCAGTTTAGGTAAAGATTTGACTAAACAAATAATAAAATAAAATACCTAATACAATAAATATTATACCTGTCCATATAAAAATATCAGGGACTAAACTTTTTGGTCTTCTTTGGATGTAGTTTTCTTGTGGTTTTGCTGCATTATAGTACACATCTAACGCAGTCCCTATCGGAAGAACAGAAGCTATTGGATTCGTTGAAAGTATACTATTTCTTTTGACACTTAAGGTATGCCCAAATATGTCACTGGTTACTTCTGAATTCTTAGTAAGGGTACTTGATCTAGAAACTGTCCAACGATAAATCAACTTTCCTTTATAGCTTGAACCACGAACTTCATATTGGACAATAGGAAGATAAATTCCTTTTCCATAAGCACTAAAACCAACCACTTCTCCCGTTGTCTTTTTCGTACAACGGTCCAACATGTTTTCTTTGCTGCTCTTTACAATCAAACCAATAACCAGTAGAAGAAAACCTATACCCCAAAAAATACCTAGCATTAATAGTCCAATGCTCTCATTTTCCATTAGTTCTCTCCTCGAAATATATATTTCAGAAGCCGTTTCTGGCTTCAAATTCCTTATTTCATTTTTAACAAAAATTTCGCTTGGTTTCTGCGGGATGTTCTAGAATAATGAGTCTTGGAAAAAACTCACGGGGAAATGCTATCCCTCCTTGCCTATAACCTTTGTGCTAAGTTTTTTTAATAAACTGTGTTGAGCAACTTGGACAAGTAATTTTTATTTTGTTTTTTCCTTTTGGAACGCGTACTTTTTGTTTGCAAGACGGACATTTGTAAAACCGATACTGTTTTCTTTGCTGCCATGTATGCTTCATTTTATTGATTTGAGTCATTACTTGACGTTTTTTCTTTAAGTAGCTTTGGTTTTCTCGCCATCGTTTAGGTGGATTTTTAGACAATATCCTGAAGTATGCATATACGATCAATCCTAAACCAACTACAGAAAAAAATGATTTCGACGTAAAATTTGCCAGTAAAATAAAGATTAAGCTAATCACTAGTAGAAACTTAGCGTAATCATCTGCTCCATATCGACCTTGCATGAAACGCATTGTTTTTTCTTTCATATTCAATCGGCGCAAGTTCTCTTCATACTCCTTCTTAAAATCCATTTATTTAATGCGGATCTTGGATGCGTTTAAACATCTTTTCCATATCTTTATTGCTGAATTTAATCAGAACTGGTCTTCCATGTGGGCAATTATAAGGGTTCTCTGTTTCGGCTAAATCTAGCAGCAATTGCCTAGCTTCATGTGCATTCAAATAATGATTTGCCTTGATAGATTGTTTACAACTCATCATAATCGCTGTTGCTTCTCTAAATTTAGCTATTGAAATCGTTCCATTATCTAAGAGAAGATCAATCAATTCCCGTACGATTTTTTCTTCTTCTCCCGCTGTGAACCATACCGGATGTCTCCGCAATAAAAAGCTGTTTTGTCCAAATGGTTCCAGATGTATCCCGATTTTTTCTAACGCTTCTTGGTTTTCTTGTATTTTTATAGCGTCGCTATTTGGATAGTCCAACATAATCGGCACCAGTAATTCTTGCAGATCAGAACTTACTTCTCCAATTTTTTTGCGAAAATATTCGTATTTTATCCGTTCTTGCGCAGCGTGCTGGTCAAGAATATACAGTCCTTTTTCATTTTGAGCAAACAAATACGTTCCGTGCATTTGGCCAATGTATTCTAATCTAGGAAGTTGTTTAGTCTCGTTTTCTTCTGCCATCATTTTTTCGGCTGCTTTCACATGCGATTCTAGGTGCAAATCAGCTAAATCGCTTTGCGTTTCCAACAACTCAAAAGATGGCTCTTTTTCTTCGATTTGAGACAGGTTGATTCCTTCCATAGATTCCTTATCGCTTTTCTCTTTGTTAAGGTAAAAACGTTCTTCATTTGCTTCATGCTGCGCATCATTATCGTTTTGTGCGATAGCTTCATCCTTAGAAGGTGATGCAGTCTCCATATTCATTTCAGATGAATACTTTCGAGTCTCTTGCCAATTTTTGCTTGGCACATTCTCAGTTTTTTCTTTGTTGAATTCCATTTCAATTTGTTCAGGCTTATCTGTTATTTTATTGAATTTATTTTTGAATCCTAAATTCTCTAAAGCATCTGGAATAAGCTGCTCTTTGCTGAGTGATTCTTGAATAGCTTTTGACAGTAAGTCCATCAATTCTTTTTCATTGCTGATACGGACTTCCTGTTTTGTAGGGTGCACATTGACGTCTACTAATAAAGGGTCCATTTCAATCTCAATTGCTGCGATCGGAAAACGACCAACCATCAATTTTGAACCATATCCTTGGACAATGGCTTTATTCAATAGATAATTTTTGATGTAGCGTCCGTTGATAATGATCGATAAATAATTCCGACTAGCTCTTGTGATCTCCGGCAATGAAACATATCCGCTTATTTTGAAATCTAAGTTCTCATTTGCAATCGGTCGCATCTTTTTAGCTGTCTGCACGCCATATATTCCAGCTAGAGTTTGTCTTAAATCTCCATTTCCGGCAGTACGCAACATTTGATTTCCATCATGAACTAGACGAAAAGCTATATTTGAATGACTCATTGCTAAACGGTTGATGATGTCTCCAATGTTAGCGAGTTCCGTTTGCAACGTTTTGACGTATTTTAATCGTGCCGGTGTATTAAAAAATAGGTTTTCAACTGTGATCTTTGATCCCTTACGTGCGTCATTTGAACGTTGCTCGAGGACTTTTCCGCCCTTCAAATACATATAAGTACCTTTTTCATCACCTGTCGAAGTTTCTAACGTGACTTCAGAAACAGAAGCAATACTAGGCAAAGCCTCACCTCTAAAACCTAATGTACGAATACGAAACAAATCATCTCTGGAATGGATTTTACTCGTAGCATGTCGCTTAAACGCTTTTTCAACTTCTTGAGAAGGGATCCCGTCACCATTATCGATCACTTGAATTTTTCTCAATCCTGCTTCTTCGATACGAATATCTATTTGAGTACTATGCGCATCGATGGCATTTTCCACTAACTCTTTTACAACAGATGCAGGACGCTCAATAACTTCACCAGCTGCAATTTGGTTGGCGAGCATTTCAGAAAGCTCTTCAATTTTAGCCAATCATACCATCTCCTTCACATTTTTTAATCTTGCAATCTTTGTTGCAACTCATTTAATTCGTTTATGGCTTCTAAAGGCGTAAGTGTAAGCAAATTCAACTTCTTCAATGATTGAATCACTTCTTTTTCTTTAGGGTCTTCAAAGCTGAATAGAGACAATTGTGCTTCTGTAGACTCTGCTACTTTAGGTTCTTCTGCTACAGGACGTTTTACTTCTTCAACTCTGTCCTCAATTTCAACAACTTCTTGTACAATCGGTTTTTGTTGTTCTAATTTAGTCAGGATCTTAGCTGCTTTTTTCAACAACACTTCTGGTAACCCAGCTAGTTTGGCTACTTGAATCCCATAACTTTTATCAGAAGGTCCGGGAAGCATTTTATGCAAGAAAATTAATTCCCCATCTTCTTCAATGGCTCCAACATGACTATTTTTTAATCGTGGTAATTCTTTTTCTAAAGCCGTTAACTCATGGTAATGCGTAGAAAACAACGTTTTGGCACGGACATGTTCATGGATGTATTCAATGATCGCTTCCGCCAATGCCATCCCATCATAAGTAGCAGTCCCGCGTCCAATTTCATCAAATAGAATTAGACTGTTTTCAGTAGCGTACATTAAGGCTTGATTAGCTTCCATCATTTCTACCATGAACGTACTTTGCCCTGAAATTAAATCATCTGCTGCACCAATACGAGTGAATATTTTATCAAATATTGGCAGTTTTGCTTTATCAGCTGGAACAAAACAACCGATTTGAGCCATGATGACTGTTAGGGCCAATTGACGCATATAAGTACTTTTACCTGACATATTTGGACCCGTGATCAGCATGACCTCAGTATCTTTATCCATTTCAACATCATTTGGCACATAAGTCTGTTGCCCTAGTACTTTTTCTACAACCGGATGTCTGCCTTCGTTCAAGGTAATCTCTTGGCTTCCTTGAACCATATCTGGCCTTACATAATGGTACTTTTCACTAACAACAGCAAAGCTCTGTAACCCATCGATCGTAGCAACTGTTTTAGCAAGATTCTGCAAACGTTCAATAGAATCTTTTACCGTTTCTCTGACTTCTGTAAACAATTCATATTCTAGAGCTGTAGATTTTTCCTCTGCTTCTAAAATGATCGATTCTTTTTCTTTCAGTTCAGGAGTAATAAAACGTTCTGCATTAGCAAGAGTCTGCTTACGTTCGTACCTTCCCTCAGGCAGATGAGCTAAATTTGATCGAGTCACTTCAATATAATAACCAAAAACTTTATTATACCCGATCTTCAGATTTTTTATACCAGTTTGTTGTTTTTCTTCAGCTTCCATATTTGCGATCCATTTTTTGCCGTTCCTCATCGCATCACGGTATTCATCTAGCTTATCATTAAAACCATCTTTAATGATTCCCCCATCTTTGATCGCAATAGGTGAGTCATCGTGAATCGCCATTTCTATCAAGTCAACGACTTCAGAAACCGGGTCTAATCGTTCCAAAAGTTGAGTCCATTCACCTTGTTGGTTCATACTTTCAATCAAATCAATGATCAGAGGTACTTGATTTAAAGAAGTTTTTAACTGGATTAAATCGCGTCCGTTTACATTCCCAAATGCGATCCTACCTGCAAGACGTTCTAAATCATATACCTTTGTCAACACATCGTTTAAATCACTGCGTTCAAAAAAGTGATTCAATAAATTTTCAACAATTTTTTGTCTGGCTTCAATTTTCCCTTTGTGCACCAGGGGTCGATTGATCCATTGTTTTAAAAGACGACCGCCCATAGCTGTTTTCGTTTCATCTAACAACCACAATAAAGTCCCTTTTTTCTGTCCATCACGAATAGATGTCGTCAATTCTAGATTTTGTTTTGAATAATGATCCATTTTCAAAAAATGTGCTGGAATATATTCTTCAGCTATTTGAAGATGGTCTAAACTTCTTTTTTGTGTCTCCGATAAATAATTCAGCAACAATTTCAAGACCATTTGTTTCGATTCAGACTGTACATTTTTCATTAAAGTATCGAATAAAAATTCTTTTTCATTCCATTTTTGAGTGGAGATCAATATACCTAATTTAGTATTCAAGTCTGTTTGAGTCTCAAGCGACTGACCTTCAATAAAAACTGTTTCTTTCGTTTTTAGACTGATCAATTCACTCACTAATTCTTCTTTAGTCTCTACTTGAGTAACTTTCAGTTCCCCCGTACTCAAGTCTACATAAGCTAAATTGAATCGGTTCTTCTCGTCTATGTGTAAAGCGGTCAGGTAATTATTGCTTTTGCCATCTTGGCTTTTTAGATCCATTGCTGTTCCAGGTGTGATCACTTGTACAACTTCACGTTTAACCATCCCTTTGGCTTGCTTTGGATCTTCCATTTGTTCACAAACAGCAATTTTGTATCCTTTTTCAATCAATGTATCAATATAGCCTTGTGCTGCATGATAAGGAACTCCGCACATAGGTATTGGGTCGTCCGCATTTTTATTCCGGCTTGTTAAAGTAACTTCCAATAATTGAGAAGCTTTTACAGCATCTTCGTTGAACAATTCATAAAAATCGCCTAAGCGATAAAAAAGAAACGCATCTGGATACTGCGCTTTCATGGCTAAATATTGTTCCATCATTGGGGTGTGTTTAGTTTTTTGAGGCATTTGATCATTCCCCTATTCTATATCTACTTTCTTATTTCTTTATATTAAACTGAGAAGCTTGATTTACCTGATTTTAACGGTCTAATCCGAATGGGCGATCTTCATTGATCATAATCGGTTCAACTTTTTTAGCTTTTCCTGTCACATCATCTATTTCAATGTAACAAGCTGAGAGAATCTGTCTTCCTTCGTTAGGTACTTCAAAACGCGTTGGCAATTGCGTTGTAAATCGTCGAAGAACTTGCTCTGTTTTCATTCCTAGTACAGCATCATATGGTCCCGTCATCCCTGCATCCGTTAGATAAGCAGTTCCCTCTGGCAAGATGCGCGCATCATTGGTTTGCACATGCGTATGTGTTCCGATAACTGCAGAAACTCGTCCATCTAAATACCAGCCCATAGCTTGCTTCTCACTAGTGGTTTCCGCATGAAAATCAACAAAGATTTTATTGGTTCTTTCTTGTGCTTGTGCAATCAATTCATCGGCTTTTCTGAAAGGATCATCCACATCGCTCATAAACGTTCTTCCGTGTAAATTGATCACAGCCAGTTCATGATTGTTTACTTTGACAAATGTCATTCCCGTCCCAGGAGTAGTTCCTTCTGGAAAGTTAGCAGGACGAATCATTTTCTTAGCATCATGAATGAATTCAAAAATATCACGATTGTCCCAAGTGTGATTTCCCATAGTGACTACATCCACACCATCTTGTAAAAAGCCTTTGTAAATTTTTTCAGTTATCCCGCGACCAGCAGCTGCATTCTCGCCGTTCAAAATGGTTACTTGTGGCTTATAGTTTTTTTTGATTTTAGGCAAATATTCATGAACCATCTCTCTTCCTAATGATCCTACAACATCTCCCACAAAAATTAATCTCATTCAAAATCCTCTTCTCTAAAGTGTCCCGCATAGCAAAAATAGTTGTTCAACGTTTGCTATATCTCTTTAATTTTAACAAGAATCAGCTTGAAAAGAAAGGTTATCCACATAACGATTCATCCAAACAGCATAAAAAAAAGAAGTAGCGGTTTTTGGACCGCTACTTCTCTGTTAGATAATGCTTTTTTTAAGCATCGATACGTTTATTTTGCGTATTCGATTGCTCGTGTCTCACGAATAACAGTAATTTTAATATGACCTGGATAATCTAATTCTTCTTCGATTTGTTTGCGAACATTTCTTGCTAAAGCTACAGCTGTTAAATCATCAATTTTATCTGGTTTGACCATAATTCTGATTTCACGACCTGCTTGAATCGCATAACTTTGTTCAACACCATCAAAGTCTTTTGCAATAGACTCCAATTTTTCAAGTCTATGAATATAGTTTTCAAGCGATTCGCTTCTTGCTCCCGGTCTAGCAGCAGATAGGGCATCTGCAGCAGCTACTAAGACAGAAATAACAGATGTTGCTTCTATATCTCCATGGTGAGAGGCGATAGCATTGATCACTGTATCATTTTCTTTATATTTACGTGCGATTTCAGCACCGATTTCTACGTGCGAACCTTCTACTTCATGATCTAACGCTTTACCTATATCATGAAGTAATCCCGCGCGTTTAGCTAACGTGACATCTTCGCCTAACTCGGCAGCCATGACGCCTGCTAATTTTGCAACTTCTAAAGAATGATTCAATACGTTTTGACCATAACTAGTTCTAAATTGTAAACGTCCGATAATTTTAATCAAGTCTGGATGTAACGAATGAATACCAATATCAAACGTAGCTTTTTCACCGATCTCGCGGATACGTTCATCCATCTCTTTACGAGATTTTTCAACCATTTCTTCGATTCGAGCTGGGTGAATCCTACCATCTTGAATCAATTTTTCTAACGTCATTTTAGCAATTTCTCTTCTTATCGGATCAAATCCGCTAAGAACAACTGCATTAGGAGTATCGTCAATGATAAGGTCCATACCTGTTAATGATTCGATCGTACGAATGTTTCGCCCTTCTCGTCCAATAATGCGGCCTTTCATATCATCGTTTGGCAAGGTGACAACTGAAACAGTAGTCTCAGATACTTGATCAGCAGCGCTTCTTTGAATAGCAGTAGCAATTAGGATCTTCGCTCTACGATCTGCTTCTTTCTTAGCTTCATCTTCTGATTGTTTGATCATAACAGCTGTTTCATTAGACAATTCTTCTTTTGTCTCATTCATAATGATTGCTCTTGCATCATCTCTTGAGAGAGCTGCAACTTGTTCCAATGTTTCTTGTTGCTCAACAATTAAATCTTTTGCCTTTTGCTCTAAATCGTTAATTTGTTGTTGTCTCGAACTTAATCGTTCCTCATTCGCTTCAATATCGTGTTCACGTTTCTCTAACCCGTTACTTTTACGATCGAGTTTATCTTCTCGCTGAACTAATCGATTTTCTTGTCTAGAGACTTCTGCTCTTCTCTCTTTTAGTTCAACTTCAATTTCAGTTCTATATCTGTGGCTTTCATCCTTCGCTTCTAACAACGCTTCTTTTTTCATGGTTTCTGCTTCTTTTTTTGCATTCTCCAAAATTCCAGTTGCAGTGTTTCTAGCATCATCCAAATCTTTTTCATAAGTTGTTTTGCGGATGATGTATCCAACAAACAGACCGACAACTAAAGTAACGATAGCGAAGGCAATATCTAGTAAGTCCAAATTAACACCTCCGTATCTATTATTTAATTTGTCTTTTATCATTTTCATTTTATTGGCAAATCCCTATTTTTTGCCAAAACTTATATCTATTTAAACTATCCTTTAATAGATAACTTAATTTTAATTGTAGCAAGTTGACATGTCAACTTAAATAAAGATTTAAAACTTAATTCTTATACAACAATAACCTAATTCATTCATTTTTTATACATTTATTCAAATACTATTATCCTTTAAGTGTCTCATTAAGTCCATTTTTGTTTTATCCTACTTGTTTTCATTTCTATACAAAAAATCCGTTGGAAGAGTAACTTACTGTTCCAACGGACTTTTATGAACATTTATTTGCATAAAGATTCAATTAAATTAATCTTCTAATAACTCGATTTCTTCACTTGCTTCGTCTTCTTCTTGTTTCACAGAAGGCACATACTCGCCAAATCCATAAGCAGCACGGACTTTTTGTTCTACTTCTTCTCTTAATTCTGGGTTATCCAAGAAGTATTGTTTCGCATTTTCTCGTCCTTGACCGATTCTTTCATCACCGTATGAATACCAAGCTCCAGCTTTATTGATGATTTCTTTTTCTGCTCCTAAATCAACAAGTTCACCAACTTGGGAAATCCCTTTTCCATACATGATGTCAACTTCAGCGATTTTAAATGGAGGTGCAACTTTGTTTTTCACCACTTTGATACGAGTACGATTTCCTAAGATTTCTTGACCTTGTTTGATTTGTTCAGCTCTTCTGACATCTAAACGAATAGTACTATAGAACTTCAATGCTCTTCCTCCTGGAGTTGTCTCAGGGTTTCCGAACATAATTCCAATTTTTTCACGAATTTGGTTAATGAATATGACTGTTGTCTTTGTTTTGTTGATTGAGCCGGATAATTTCCGCAATGCTTGAGACATCAAACGAGCTTGTAGTCCCATATGAGAATCTCCCATTTCACCTTCAATTTCAGCTCTTGGTACTAAAGCTGCCACAGAATCCACAATAACAATATCTACAGCTCCACTGGAAACTAAAGCATCTGCAATTTCTAAACCTTGTTCCCCAGTATCTGGTTGAGACAGCAATAGTTCATCGATGTCTACTCCTAATGCAGCAGCATAGTGTGGATCTAATGCGTTCTCAGCATCAATAAACGCTGCGATTCCGCCTTGTTTTTGTGCTTGCGCTACCGCATGCAAAGCAACCGTCGTTTTACCGGAACTTTCTGGTCCATAAACTTCGATGATTCTACCTCTTGGATAGCCACCTACACCAAGAGCCACATCTAGTGTTAATGAACCAGAAGAAACCGTAGAAATTTGAGTATCTACCTTATCTCCCATTTTCATTACTGAACCTTTTCCATAGTTCTTCTCAATTTTTTTCAATGCTGCGTCTAATGCTTTTTTACGATCTTCTGACATGTTGTATCCTCCTTGAACTCATTTATCTATTGTTTAGTTTAGTTTTGATTTATTCTACAATCTTTCCTTGATACATTGTTAATCATAACTGTTTAGAAACTAAAAAGCAAGAAAAAAGCGAACAAACATTCGGTTAATTATTAACATTTTTTGACGGCAAATCCAATAACAAACGACGAACTAAATCTAATCCAGTAAGCACAGTACGTTGACGATTGCTATTACGATCTTTGGCAAAATGATAATGATAAGCCGTAGTTTCTTTTCCAGCTACTGCTAATCCAATCCAAACACTACCTGCTTTTTCTCCATCAATTTCTTTCGGACCGGCATACCCTGTAAAAGATATACCAATATCTGCGTCAAACATTTCTTTTATTCGATCAGCCATCTCTGTGGCACATTCGTAACTCACTACTCCGTAATGGTCAATTGTTTTTTTGGCTACTCCCAATACGTTTTCTTTTACCCCTTCGCTGTAACTGACCAATCCTCCAATAAAGTTTAAACTTAATCCAGGAATATTGACTAGTGTGCTCTGAAATAATCCACCCGTTAAACTCTCCGCTGCAGTGATCCGATAGTCCTTATCAATCAATAAATCTCTGACTACTTGTGCTAAAGAAGTATCGCTCCCTGTACCGTAAATGTAATCTCCTACAAAATCACGCACTCGATTTTCCATTACATCTAACATTTGATTGCACTTCTTTGTTGTTTTCTCTTTAGCGGTTATTCGAATAGACACTTCATTGTTTCCAGCATAAGTAGCGATAGTCGGATTAGTTTGATTCTCTATTAGATCATCTAATATCTCTGCTAATTGCGATTCTCCGATCCCAAATAAACGCAACACCCGTGAAACTAAAATCTTACTATTCTCTGTCCATACAGATAAAATCGGGATAACTTCGTCTTTAAACATTGGTTTCAACTCATTTGGAGGTCCAGGTAAGAGAATGTACTTTTTATTATCATGCTCTAAATACATTCCCGCTGCTAAGCCTGTACGGTTATTTAAAACAGTTGTCCCTTCAATGACCACCGCTTGCAACTGATTGTTTGTGGACATTTCTCGTTTCATTTTTCCAAAGTACTCCGTGATATGTTGTTCAGTTTTTCCATCAATTCTTAAAGGTAATCCTAAATGCTCAGCTAATACTTGTTTTGTTATGTCATCTTTAGTAGGTCCCAACCCTCCAGAAAATATAATGACATCTGCTCTTTGTTCAGCTATTTCAATAGCTTCTTTTAAGCGTTGGTCATTATCTCCTACGACGGTATGGTGGAATACATCAATCCCTAATGAGGCTAATTCACTAGATAAGTAGCTAGCATTACTATTAACAATCTGTCCCAATAAAAGCTCAGTCCCTACAGCAATAATCTCAGCGTTCATTTGCTTTCTCCTTTCTATACTATACGCATTGAACTAGTTTCTTTTTTAATTTTAGCACAATTTATTGTTTAACAAACGTACGAAGCTGAGACAATAGTTTTTATCTCTGTGACATACTAAGTGGGAGCTTCTAAACGCGTTTTAAAAGTCTGTCCCCATACTTATAAGCCAGCCTCCCCTTATGAGAAAAAGCATCTCATAAGGGGAGGCTGGCTTATATTAGTGCTAAAAACGACTTTTTTATCGTTCTCTTCTCGTATAACGAACTGTTTACATTGAGCCTTTAAAAACTTCATTGTTTTTGATAAAGTAGTCTGCTCCTGAATAAATCGTGAAGAATAGACAAACATACAGCATGACTTCGCCGATAGAAAAAGGCAATAATCCAAATGGAAAATCATTCAACAATAAGAAAATGATAGCAAACATTTGAGTATTGGTTTTGATTTTTCCAGGCCAAGCTGCTGCTAAAACCGTTCCACCTTGTTCCACAAGCAATAAACGCAGTCCTGTGATAGCTAGCTCCCGCATAATAATAACGGAAACGACCCAAGCAGGTGCAAGTCCTTGCTCTACTAAAACAATCATTGCCGTAGCAACAAGTAATTTATCAGCTAAAGGATCTGCGAATTTCCCGAAATTTGTGACTAAATTTCTTTTTCGAGCTATGTATCCATCTAACCAGTCTGTAAAACTAGCAATGATAAATACAATAGTTCCTACAATTTGAGTAACTTCAATAGTAGATCCTAGAATACTGACTTCTCCCCAATTGAATGGTGCAAGAACGATCAGCATGAAAACTGGGATTAAAATGATTCTGATAACAGTTAATTTATTGGGTAAATTCACTGTAGACCCTCCTTCTAAAAGCAAGAAAGCCTATGGCAAAATACCACAGGTCTTCTTGCTGTTGGTTTAATTGTAAGTGCTTATTCTTCAGTTTCTGTATCAGTTTCTGAAGCATTTGTTTCAAATTGAAGCTCAATTTCTTGGCGCACATTTTCAGATGCTTCCGGCGCGTATTCAAGTGCTTGACCATTCAATTGAATAGTCGTATTTGGAGCACTACCAATAATCATCACAACTGATTGTGTACCCGCTGGAACTTCAGCTTCTAATGTATTTCCATCACTGATCAATCCTTGTTCCACCATTTCTCCATCAGCCTCAACACTTACCCAAGTATCGCCACCTTGCGCAGCTAAGGTAACCGTATTGGTTTCTTCTGGGTTTGAAATCGAGTAGACAGAAGATGAGCCGGTAGAAGAGACTAATTCTACACTTGGTGCAGATTCAGATTCTTCTGATTCGCTTTGTGAACTTTCTTCTGCGGAAGACTCTTCATCTTCTTGAGCAGAATTTTCGCTAGATACAATATTCGAAGAATCTACAGATATCATGTCTTCTGAGTTATTGCTTGCTGAATTTGTTACTGCTACATAGATAGCCACAACAATCGCAATAACCAACAATACGATTAAGATCGTTGGCAAGTGGTCTTGAACTTTTTCAAGAAAAGAATCCTGTTTCTTATTGCCTGACCTGGTTTGACTAGAAGAAACTTTTTCGACGAATTCCTCGTCGTGAGTGTGTGGAACGGTGTCATCATATTCTTCTAACAACTGATCTCCGTTTAATCCTACAGTGTCTGCATATTGTTTAATAAACGCTCGTGCATAGAACTTACCTGGCATCACATTGTAGTTGCCTTCTTCAATAGCAATCAAATAGCGTTTTTGTATTTTCGTA
This sequence comes from Desemzia sp. RIT 804, assembly GCF_016892605.1. Classification (GTDB taxonomy): domain Bacteria; phylum Bacillota; class Bacilli; order Lactobacillales; family Carnobacteriaceae; genus Desemzia. The sequence continues at coordinate 133,106 of NZ_JAFEMV010000001.1, read as the reverse complement.
ATTTGTTGTAAATCGTCTAAAGTATAACCTTTAGCTTTTCGGGCTTCTTGTAATTTTTCTCCTACTTCTGCCACAGAGTTTCTCACCTTCCTATCCTGTGAAATTAGTGAGTATACAAATCTCATTCATCTAAGAGTATAACATACCCCTATAATGAGAAACATCTTTTTTGCTGTTTTTTAAGAAATTCCTTAACTTTTACTGAATTTATCCCTTAAAAAAACAATAGACTGATTATCTTAACCAACCACCACTTACCGTAATGGTCTGTCCTGTCAAATACTCACTTCTTTTATCTACTAGTTGCCTTACCCAAAAACTGATATCCCACACATTACCTAATCTTCCTGAAGGAATTTCTTCTTTTAGCCTCTCAAGTTCTTCAGAAGTAAAGCTTTGGATCATGTTTGTTTCTACTGCTCCAGGGGCAATTGCGTTTACAGTAATCCCTAAACTAGCAACTTCTTTACTGTAAGCTTTAACAAATGCTGTCTGAGCTCCTTTAGCTGTACTGTACATCACTTCCATCGCACTCCCAGCTTCTCCATAGACAGAACTGATAAAAATCACTCGTCCAAATTCAGAACGAGCTAATTTTGTTTGCAGCAATTGGATAATTCGAATAGGGGTGGTAAGGTGGACCGCTAAAAGATCATGAATCTCTTCTACAGTTACTTCTGTCAATAAATGGTATTCAGTAAAACCGCTGGCAAATACAACTGCATCTACTTGAAATAAACTGTCAATCAACCTGGAAACAGTTTCTTCTCTTTTCATGTCCATTTGCAAGCTGAAAAAATCCTGCTTAGGAAATTGCTCCTGCAACGTTTTTATTTGTTGCTCCACATTATGCTTTCCATTATTGTAATGCAGATACAAAGACCAACCATCCTGTGCCAGTTCAGATGCGATAGCTTGTCCAATCCCTCCACTAGCTCCCATAATCAACGCAAATCTCATGACCTTATTCTCCTTTAGGCAGAATAGTAAATATACTGATATGTTCTTCCATCATAAATTCTGCAGCTACTTCTTTTATGTCTTCTAATTGGATAGATTCAATGATAGGTACCATATCGAATAAAGTAGCTTCCCCAAACAATTCTTGGCTGTATTGGTTAGCAATGTATTCCAGGGAGTTTAATGATTGCAAATGTTGTCCAATCATTTTCTTTTTGATTAAACTTAGATGCTCTTCGTTCAATTCATGACTATCTTTAGCCGTCAATAGAAGATCTTTAATAGTTTTAGAAAATTTCTCTGGTTCTTTTGTATCACTGCCGACATCTAGAAAATGAAATGACCGCTCCATAGTAAAATCATATGAAAAACTATCATCAATTAAACCAGAATCATATAATTCTAAATAATTTTTAGACGTTGGACCAAACAGTAAACTTAAAAGAACACTCATTTTGGTTTTGTAAGCCAATCCTTCTCTTCCAGTTGGAGGTATCTTTACACCCTTGACACCAATAATACTTTTAGGTCGATTGACAGATAGTGAAATTGAATCGTACGCTTTAATATCTTCTACCGTTTCTTCTGGGAAATAGCGCACGATATATTCAGGTTTGGAAAACTGTTTTTTCTTTTGATTATCACGAATTTCTTGCATCATCTTTTCTGGATCTAATTTACCGACAACAAACAGATTCATATTGCTTGGATGATAAAATGTATGATAGCTTTCGTATAAATCGTCTGCTGTAATATCCATGATACTATCTACTGTTCCTGCAATATCAATATGCAAAGGATGTTTAGGGTACAAGTTAGAGAGCAATCCAAAAAACAAACGCCAATCTGGTTCATCATCGTACATTTGAATTTCTTGGGCAATAATCCCTTTTTCTTTATTGACTGTTTCTTCGGTGAAGTAAGGATCTTGTACAAAATCGATCAATGTCATTAAGTTTTCTTTCACTTTTTCGGTGCTGGAAAATAAGTAACTTGTTCGTGTGAAACTGGTAAAAGCATTAGCAGAAGCTCCAAGTTTCCCAAATTTTTGAAAGACATCCCCATCTTCTTTTTCAAATAATTTGTGCTCTAAAAAATGAGCGATCCCATCTGGAACAGTTACCATTTCTTCTTTCCCTAAGGGTACAAAAGTATTGTCGATTGATCCATAATTCGTCGTGAATAATGCATAAGTTTTATGAAACTCATTTTTAGGCAGTAGCGTAACAGTCAAACCGTTATCTAACGTTTCCGTATAGAGCGTTTCTTCTAATTGGTCGTATACAATTTTTTTCATTTTGTCGTGCCTCCTGTTAAAAAGAAAGTTGCTTTCAGCTGCACTTGTTTGGCGATAGCTATTACTTCTTCTTTAGTCACTTGTTCAAGGTTTGAAATCCATTCCTCTGTATTAATAACTCTACCTAGAGCCAAGTGATTCGCATAAGTTCGTTCAATAACAGAACCTGGATTGTCTTCTGATTGGATAACGTTATTTTTCAACATGCTTTTAGTTTGTTGAAGATCTTCTTGCGAAAAGTTTCCTTTTTGCATTTCTATCAGTTGCTGAGAAATAATCTCTTTTACTTTTTCGACTTCTTTACTATCGATTCCAGTTTGAACGACCATAGTACCATTAAAAGTATCTAATGAGCTCGAAGCATAATAAGCTAAACTCTCTTTTTCACGTACATTCATAAATAATTTCGAATGTGGGTAACCGCCAAACAGTCCATTAAAAACTTGGCCGCTATAATAATGCTCGCCAAGATAGAAAACTGGTGTAGTATAGCCTAAGTTATACTTGGCTTGTGTTATTTCTTGGCTCTCTATTTGATGATTAGCAGTTGCTGCAGCTTCCTCATTATAAAAAATCGGCGTTTCCTTCTTTAATCTATCCTGAAACTCAAATTTACTAAATACTTCAGCTACTTTTTCTTCTGTCACATCTCCCAATACATAGATGTCAATCTCATCGTTTGCTAACAGCTCCTGATAATCGTTAAACAAACTTTCACTCGTAATAGACTCAAGATCTGCTTTCATTCCAATGCTGGGCACCTGCTGTTTTTCATCTTCAAACAATAAACGGAGCAAAGCCAGTTTGGCATAAGTTTGTTTGTCATCTAAAAGACTGTCATAATCATCAGCTAATTTTTCTTTTTCACGATTAAATGTTGCATTGTTGAAAGACCCATTTTCAGCATTTGGATAAAATAAAATCTCTTTTAGAAAATCTGTTGCTTCTTCTAATAAGTTTGATTCCATACTGATAAACTTGTCATTTACTAGACTCATACTGACAGAAAATATATGATAAGAACCTTTTTTAGAAACGTTTGTTCCAAATCCAGCTCCATATAGTTCAGACAGTTTTGATCTTAATGCTGTTTGATTAGGGTATTTCTTACTATTCACCTCTAATAAACTGGCTATCAAAGTTCTCTTGGTTGCTACCTCTTTTTTCAAAGGAGTTTTAAATTTTAAGCTAATTTGAATAGTTTTATATTTTTTTGTTGGCAATACATGTAAATGAACACCTTTTGCTAGGTTACTCACCATAGTTGTTCCTCCTCAATCAAATAAACTGCACCTATTTATCTTAGATGAAATAGCTTGAAAAATAAAGGGATTGTAAAAGGAATTTCAACTCTTTAGATAAACTATTGCTAATCTCAGATTATTTTGGCACAAAACAAAAAGATATCTATTTTATGGCGTTGGTAAAGAAACCCCTCCAGAAGCATCTAAAAGTTAGGGTTCAAGCAAATTAGGCTTTCTACCAACGTTATATGAGAAAGAACCAAACAAAAAAGCCTTGCAGCTCAATAGGAATGAACTGCAAAGCTTTTTATATAGATTGATAAAAATAATGTTCGCTTAAAGAAAAACACTTAACGGTTTGTTACACGCTCTTATTAGACGCGTTGCGTAAGGCAGCTAACACGTCTACAACCCCGTCGAGGACTGTCAGGAAAAACACCTAACTGTCTTCGACGGGGTTGTATTCAATTAGCTTAGCGCCTTACTACACGCTCTTATTTTGATTTGATGTATGTTACACCGTTTGCTGCTGGTCCTTCTGATCTTCCGATTACTCCTACTAAAACTACGATAGTAATAACGTATGGCGCAATATCTAAGAAGACACTTGGAATCGTATTAATAACTGGAATGTAAGAGCCTGTGACAGCCAAACTTTGTGCTAAGCCAAAGAAAATTGCTGCTCCCATTGCTCCAAGCGGATTCCATTTACCAAATATCATTGCAGCCATAGCCATAAACCCTTGGCCGGCAATAGTAGTTGCAGCAAATTGAGAGGAAATCAATTGTGCTTGAACAGCTCCACCCATACCACCTAAAAGTCCAGAGATCATAACACCTGCGTACTTCATAGCATAAACATTGATACCTAATGTGTCTGCTGCTTGAGGGTGTTCACCAACTGATCTTAATCTTAGACCGAAACGAGTTTTAAATAACACAAACCAACATAAAACAGCTACAATAATACCAAAGAAAGCAGGTAAATAAGTATTATCGAAGAAAATATCTCCAATTATTGGAATATCCACTAAAAGAGGCACATCTGCGATACCAAAGTTTTCAGAAATAAAGTCTGTTTGTCCACGTCCATCGTATAGTATGCGAGTCAAAAAGATAGCTAAAGCTGGTGCCATTAAATTGACTACTGTACCCGAGATAATATGATCTGCTCTTAAATTAATAGTAGCTACAGCATGAATTAAGGAAAAAACTACTCCGAATAATCCGCCTACGATCATACCAACCCATGGAGTCAGGTCTCCGAACTGACCGGCAAAAGAAAGATTGAATACAATAGAAGAGAAAGCACCTATCACCATAATACCTTCTAAACCAACATTTACGATCCCACTTCTTTCAGAAAAAGTCCCGCCAAGTGCTGTTAAGATTAGAGGAGCAGAATACATCAATGCTGAAGAAACTACAAGTTGTAATAATGAGACAATATCCATTTTACTTGACCCCTCCTTTTACATCTTTTTTACCGGAAAATTTATTGATAAAGAATCGAATCAAATAATTTGCCCCAACAAAGAATATGATTGATGCAATAACAATATCTACTACTTCAGTTGGCACTCCAGATCCAAGAGGCATACTTGCTCCACCGATTTTCAGCATAGCAAATAATAATCCTGAAAAAACAATTCCAAGAGGATGGCTTAAGCCTAGTAATGCTACCGCCATGCCATCAAAACCGATATTTGGGATACCTGCTTGAACAAAAATATTATTAAATGTTCCCATTCCTTCTAAAACTCCACCTAAACCAGCTAATCCACCACTGATAAACATCGACAAAATAATGTTTTTCTTAGCATTCATACCTGCGTATTGAGAAGCAAATGGATTCATCCCAACAGATCTGATTTCATATCCCATAGTAGTTTTAGTCATAAAGATCCATACTAAAATAGTTACTACAATAGCAATAAAAAGGCCGGCGTTTACACGCGAACCACCTGCTAATTGAGAAAGCCAATCCATTCGAAGACTTGCTTGTTCCGGAATACGAGCTGTTGCATCAGATGATTCCGTTAGCACGTTTCGGATCAGGTAATTTGTTACATGAAGAGCTGTATAGTTCAACATGATAGTAATAATAACTTCACTTGTTCCAAAGTAAGCACGAAGCACACCTGCAATACCAGCCCAAATCGCTCCAGCCAGAACACCGGCAATGACACTGACAGGAAGCAAAATCAATCCTGAAACATCTGGAAAACTAATCGCTACCCACACAGATACGAGCCACCCCATTAGTGCTTGGCCAGAAAGCCCAATGTTAAAGAAACCAGCTGAATTAGCGATTGAAAAACCTAATCCAATAATAATCAATGGACTTGCATAACGTAATGTTTCCCCAATATAAAATGGACTTCCCAAAGCTCCGTTTATCATTGATTGATATCCAGCTATCGGATCATAACCAAACCCAAGCATAATTAGGGCTCCTAGCACTAACCCTAATACAACAGATAAAATAGGAACCGTTAAATTTGTTAATGTCTTTTTATTCTCACTTAACATTTGCTGACTCCTTCCCGCTTTGACTTTCTAAAGCTTTTGCTTTTTCTAAAGAAGAACCAGCCATCAATAAACCTAATTCTTGTTCTGTAACTTCTCTAGGATCAACGATGCCTACGATTTTCCCTTCGTACATAACAGCAATACGGTCGGATACATTCATGACTTCATCCAATTCAAAGCTCATTAAAAGAACTGCTTTACCATTATCGCGTTGTTCTACTAGATTTCTGTGAATGTATTCTATTGCTCCAACATCTAATCCACGGGTTGGTTGAGCTGCGATCAAGAATTTAGGTTGGCGTGAAATTTCACGTGCTATAATCGCTTTTTGCTGATTTCCACCAGATAACGATTCAGCTGTACTATTTTCACTTTGTGTTCTGACATCATACTCCTCAATCAATTTGCGAGCACTTTTTTGCATAGCTTCTTTATTTAAAAAATTATTTTTACTAAATGGTTCTTTATAATAAGTTTGTAATGCCATATTTTCATAAATAGTCATTGGTAAAATAAGTCCGTGTTTATGTCTATCTTCTGGTATATGTCCTAAACCAGTTTCAGTAATGACTCTTGGAGGTAAATTTTGGATTTCTTTTCCTTCCAAAGTGATTGTTCCTGATTCTACTTTTGTTAATCCTGTGATCGCATGAATTAATTCACTTTGTCCGTTCCCATCAATACCAGCAATTCCTAAAATCTCGCCAGCTCTAACTTCTAAACTTAAATCTTTCACAGCTTCTAGTCCACGATTTTCTTTTACAACCAAATTTTTTATTGTCAATACTGGTTCTTTTGGTTGAGCAGGAGTTTTATCTACTTTAAATGACACCGAACGTCCAACCATTAAATCAGCTAATTCTTGTTGTGAAGTAGTCTTAACATCTACTGTGTCAACACTTTTCCCTCTGCGAATAACTGTACAACGGTCAGCAACTGCTTTGATTTCTTCTATTTTATGGGTGATGATAATGATCGATTTACCTTCTTTAGTCAATGATCTCAATATATCCATCAATTCAGTAATCTCTTGAGGAGTTAAAACAGCCGTTGGTTCATCTAAAATCAAGATATCGTTTCCACGGTATAATGTTTTTAAAATTTCTGCCCGTTGTTGCATTCCTACCGAAACAGATTCTACTTTAGCTGAAGGGTCTACAAATAACCCATAACGCTCGGACAGCTCTTTGATTTCTTGTTGCGCTTCTCTTCGCTCCAAGAAACCTAATTTAGTCTTTTCTGTTCCCAAAATGATATTTTCTGTAATGGTAAACTTATCTACCAACATAAAATGTTGGTGAACCATACCAATACCTAATCTAGATGACGCGCTAGGAGAAGTAATATGTACTTTTTCTCCATTTACATAGATTTCACCTGAAGTTGGTTCTAACAATCCAGAAAGTATATTCATCAAAGTAGATTTCCCTGCACCATTTTCCCCTAATAACGCATGAACTTCACCTTTTTTCACCGTCAAATTGATATTATCATTAGCTTTGAAGCTGCCAAATTGTTTTGTAATGCCACGCATCTCAATAACATTTGCTGTATCGGGCATGATAATTTCACTCCTTTATTCATTTATCTGCTTTTTAAGCTTTAAAAATGGGAACTCACTTTTACATATTTTATCGAATTCTTAAGGTAAATACTAGTATTCCTTTTACTTAATGAGGATTTTTTTATTCTTTACATGGTAAAAGGGAGCCGTCCAAAAGAATATTTTGGTCGAGCCCCCTTTGGTCTTCATGAATGTATGAATTCTATCTATGTTTTTATTTACGGGTAGTGATGAATTCCGATTGTATTCATACTTTTAAACGCGTGAAAACCCGAGCTCTTATACAGCTATACAAGTTGCCAAAGATCGAATTTCTTCGTCTATCACAATTTAAAGAATAACTATAAAGAGTTTTACGGGTTTTACACACTCACTATATTAAGAGTAAAGGTATACCTTACACAATAGCAAAGATTACTATTATTCAGCTACTACTTCAGCTGGGTCTTCTGGAACTACAATTGTTCCATCAATAATTTGTTGTCTATAGTCTTCAACAGCAGCCCAAGCTTCCTCACTTAGGTTACCTTCAGTTAAGTCAACACCATCTTCAGCTAAACCGAAGTTGCTTACTTCTCCACCAGCAAAAGTACCGTCTATAGCTGCATTAGACATATCTTGAACCACTTGTCCTACACCTTTAAGAGTAGAAGTCAATGTTAAGTTTCCGCCATCGTATACACCTTCATCAGTTTGATCACGGTCAACACCGATTACCCATAGGTTTTGATCTGGGTTAGCATTCATACGGTCTCTAGCTTCTGTAAATACACCGTTACCTGTATCACCTGAAGCGTGATAGATGATATCAGCACCATTTGAGTACATAGCAGCAGCTAATTGTTTCCCTTTAGCAGCATCTCCGAAAGATTCAGCGTATTGAACATCAACTGTGATCGTTGGGTCAACTGCGTAAACTCCTGCTAAGAAACCAGCTTCAAAACGGTCGATAACCGCACTTTTTTGTCCTCCGACAAAACCTACATGATTTGTTTCAGTAGTTGTTGCAGCAGCAACACCTGCTAAGAACGCAGCTTCATGATCTTTAAATAACACAGAAGCTACATTGTCTGCTTCAATAACATCGTCAATAATAACGAATTTTTGATCTGGATTTGCATTAGCGACTTCTTCCATAGCTGGTTGTAATTTATAGCCGATTCCATAAATTAAATCAAAGTCAGCATTAAGTGCTTGGTTTATGTTAGGTACAAATTCTGAATCTTCATTAGATTGAATATATGCATATCCTTGATTTACTTCTTTATCGTTTTCTTCTCCCCAAGCTTGCATACCTTCCCAAGCTGATTGGTTAAACGAACCATCGTCTACCCCACCGATATCTGTAACCATAACGATTGAAAAGTCTTCTCCAGAACCTGCTTCTTCCGAAGTTGTCTCTGTATTTTCAGAGTCCCCTCCATTCCCACAAGCAGCTAAAACTAAACCTGTTGTTAATCCTAGACCTAATAAACGCTTAATATTGCGATTCTCCACTATAATTTACCCCCGTAAAATATTTTGTAGTTTGAACTGATGCTCTACCAATTCAACCTCGATATAATATTAACACCAATACCTAAAAAAATAAATAACAAAACGATAATTGAAACCGTTTTTAACAAATATCGTTCATTTTTTAACCATTTTTTAATCCTGAACGCTTTGTTCTGTAAGATATAGGAAAGCATTCAGAATTAAAAAATAACGGCGAATTGATTTAAATTTGTTGCGAATCCTCTTCTATTGACTCTGCCTCTTTTTGCAAGTTTACTTTTCTTGGCTTGCTTCCTTCAGAAGGGCCAACAATCCCCCTCATTTCCATTTCATCCATTAGGCGGGCTGCACGATTGTAGCCAATACGGAATCGCCGCTGCAACATCGAAATGCTTGCTGTCTCCATATCTACCACTAAAGATACAGCTTCATCAAATAATTCATCTTCTGCTTCTCCAGCTACAGAATTTTCTGGCTCATCAGAAGGCATCATTTCTTCTACGTAATTTGCAGCCTGTTGTGTGGTAACAAACGAGACGATTCGTTCTACTTCCGAATCCGATAAAAAGGCTCCTTGGACACGTGCTGGTTTATTTTGTCCCATCGGTAAATAAAGCATATCTCCTCGTCCCAGTAATTTTTCTGCTCCATTGCTATCAATGATCGTTCGGGAATCCGTTCCACTAGATACAGCAAACGCAATTCTGGAAGGTACGTTAGCTTTGATAATTCCCGTAATAACATCCACACTTGGACGTTGGGTAGCTAAGATCATATGGATACCAGCAGCACGAGCCATTTGAGCTAATCTAGTAATGGCGTCTTCTACTGAATTACTAGCTACCATCATTAAATCAGCTAACTCATCTACAATAACTACAATAAAAGGTAATGTAGGCTGATTTTCCCCATTTTCTGCATTTTTTTCATGAACGTGTTCATTGTAACCAGTGATGTTCCTCATTCCAGTGGTTGCAAACAACTCATAGCGTCGTTCCATTTCTTCTACCACTTTTTGCAAAGCTTGAGCGGCTTTTTTAGGATTCGTCACAACCGGGGTCAATAAATGCGGAATGCCATTATACACATTCAGTTCCACTTTTTTAGGATCAATCATCATCAATTTCACTTCATTCGGTTTTGCTTTCATCAATAAACTAGTAATGATCCCATTGATACAGACTGATTTACCGCTACCAGTGGATCCAGCGATCAGGAGATGTGGCATCTTGGTCAAATCTGCTAAGGCAATATTTCCAGAGATATCTCTTCCTAAAGGAACTTCCAGCATTTTTTCTTTGTTTCCAGCATAATTTTCCATTACATCTCTGAAAGAAACTACATTTACTTCATTATTCGGGACTTCGATACCAATAAATGATTTACCTGGAATAGGTGCTTCCATCCGAATATCTTTAGCAGCCAGAGAGAGCGCAATATCGTCACTTAAATTAACGATTTTACTCACTTTTACTCCAATAGCAGGTTTAACTTCGTATTTTGTTACCGCTGGGCCCAATCTCGCTTTCACTACTTTAGCGTCTACACCAAAACTGACAAATGTTTCTTCCAACTTTTTAACATTTTTTTCGACAATTTTGTATTCTCCAGATTGATCCTGATGCTCTATTTCATTTAACAATGTGAACGGTGGCAATTGATAATCTTCATTTTCTACTTCAGCTGAAATCTCAAAATCTAAAGGAACGGCTTCATCTTTATCAGATTCTTCAGAAGTAGTCTGTAACGTCTGCTCTGATACACTTTTACTTTTTACCGTACTCAAAGCGGCATTTTGTTGTGTATTTTGTTGGTAACTATCGATTTCTAAAGTGACTTGTTCTCCTTTTGCAGCATTTATAGTCTCCTTATCTTTCATTACCGAGTCAGCGGCAGGTAAATTTTCTTTTTCCAGTATAGATTCTTTAATTGTAGACTTTTTAACAGCTGACTTTTTCTCAGTTCTTTTTTTAGTTGCTTTCATTTCAACTTGTTTCTTTTGTATGCTCTCTTTTACTAGCAAACTAACTTGGACTACTTTATGCAAGGTGAATTTCAGTCCTGTTCGAATATGATCTAATGCTTTTTTGAAAGACAGCTGAAAAATAAAGAAAATCCCTATCACACAAAATACAGCTGACAATAAGTAGCTTCCCCACTGCGCTCCTAGAAAATAGCTAGCAGCATAAACCACTGAACCAATCATTCCACCACCTAAGGGATGAATCAATTCATTATTGCTTAGATCAACCATGAAAAAGCGAAACGTAGCTGTAACAACATTCGTCCCAGGCTCCATGACACCAATAAAGAGTCTTGTATGCAAGAATAAAAGAATACCCAGATACAATAAAAACATCCCGATTAAACGTTTATTTTTAAAAGGTGGTTCTTCTCCTTTTAACAGTAAAAACAGTCCGTAAAACCCTAATAAGACCGATGCTCCAAGATAAGTATCTCCTACAAAAAAGCGAAATGCATTTGCACTTAATACTCCAATAAAACCAACACTTGTAATTGAAAACAAACTTAAAACGATAAATATAAATCCTATGACTTCAATGTGCATGCTCTGTTTCTTTTTTGTTTTTTTAGTTGTTTTTTTTCTTTTAATAGCCAACGTTCTACTCCTCTCAGTCTCTCTCTAATTCATTATACACAAAATTTCGGAACTAAGAAATGTGCCAGTTAGATTTGTTAATCGGTCTGCTACATTGTCAATTAGTTGACCCTGGTAGTTTATCTCGTTAAAATGAAAGTGTTTAAAAGACTATCGAATTTTTCTTATGCAGCGATCAAGATGGTTCATATTTCTTCTATTAATATTATATAAGGAGGTTTTTACAGTGAATAATTTTTTCTCACAGTTAAAAGATAAAATGATGGGTAATCCTAAAAGTGACAAAGCTCCTGTTTCTTCTTCCACAACTACTCCTATTGATCAAGCTGTCGATCCAGACACAAGAAAAATCCGCATGATTGTAGAAGGAATGGTACAAGGTGTCGGTTTTCGCTATACAACAAAACAAGTTGCTGATCGTATTGGAGTTTATGGAATCGTGCGTAATGAAAATGACGGTACTGTCTATATTGAAGCCAACGGTGATGTCGATAAAATAGCCGACTTTATTGAAGCAATCAGAAAATCCCCTTCTCCAAGCGCTAAAGTTGAACACGTCACAGTAGAGGAAGATGCAACTATTGAAGAACATGTTAAATTTTCTATAACTAATTGAAATGCGTTATTGAATCCTGTATAGTTATCGTTAGTATTGACTTTCAAACTATACGAAGGATTGTGAATAATGATAAAGAATAAAAAAATTCAATTAACAGCAACACTTACTGGACTTATGTTCTTCCTTTCAGGATGTATGAGTTATGATACAAATGGAAACCCTACAGGTATTATCTATGAATACTTGGTGACACCGCTACAACAATTGATTATTCGATTAGCCGATCTTTTTGGTGGTAACTACGGCTTAGCGATTATCGCAATCACCGTTATTGTGCGTATCATTATCTTACCCATGAATCTAAGCCAGTCAAAAAAAGCATTGGTTCAACAAGAAAAAATGGCTTTAGTAAAACCTGAAATGGATGAAATTCAAGCAGCTTTGAAAAATGCTCAATCAAGTGAAGAAAAAGCTGAGATCCAACAAGAAATGATGGAATTTTATAAAGCGAATGATATTAATATGCTCGGTGGTATTGGTTGTCTACCTTTATTGATTCAAATGCCAGTATTTACAGCTATGTATCAAGCAATTAATTTATCCAATGAAATTGCCAGCAGTACTTTCCTTGGAGTCAACCTTGGAGAACCTTATATTTTGTTTGCAATCGTCGCAGGAGCAATTTACTTGGGACAAGCCTATGTTTCTATGTTGGGGATGACACCCGAGCAAAAGAAACAATCACGTACAATGATGTTTATGAGTCCTATCATGATCACAATGATTTCTTTCTCTTCTCCAGCAGGATTAGCTTTATACTGGATCGCAGGTGGGATCTTTGCAATGGGGCAATCTTTGATAACAAATATGATCTTCAAGCCTAAGTTAAAAGCACGCCTAGCAGAAGAATTTAAAAATAAACCTAAAGTTGAAGTGAAAAAAAGACGTCCAACGATTATAGAAGAAAATGAAACAGTTCCGCAAAGTTCTTACCGTAATCATAATAGCAATCAAGGCAGAAATGCTGGAAAACAACGAAATAAATAATGTTCTAAAAAAATAACCAGCCTCCATCAAAACACTGATGGAGGCTGGTTATTTTTAACAGATCATTTTAAAAAGCACTTGGAACATTTGCCAAGTGCTTTTTTAGTCTGCTTAGTTTAGAGTTATTTTTCGTTTACGTCATCAGTTTCTTTATAAATCGGTAATGTGATTCTAAAAATAGAACCGTGATTTAACACGCTATCTACTGAGATATTCCCTTTATACCCTAACAACAATTCTTTAGCAATAGATAAACCCAAGCCATTTCCACCTTTATGACGACTTCTAGCTTTGTCTACTCGGTAAAAACGGTTGAAGATTTTATCTGCATCTTCTGGAGTCATACCTTCCCCAAAGTCTTGGATCGCTACATGAACAAATTTATCATCTGAAGCAATAGATAGATGCACTTCATTTCGATCAGTCGAATATTTAACGGCATTATCCAATAATATAATCAAAATTTGCTCTAAGTGATGACGGTAAATAGAAACATAAATTTCTTCATCCACATCATCATCTAAGTTAAAAACAAAATCAGGATGAATCATTTTAAAATTATTGTAATTTTGATGGACTACTTGCTTGATCGGTGTTTTTTCATTTTTATAATGAATTTCTACTTGTTCTGCACGGGATAAGTCTAGCATTTCTTGAACAAGAGTTTTCATTCTGCCTACCTCTTGTAAAGATGCTAAAAGAGATTCGTCCAATATTTCTGGATCTTCCTTACCCCACCGATTCAGTAATTTCAAATGTCCTTCCATAACAGCTACCGGAGTCCTTAGTTCATGAGAGACATCCTCCACAAATTGTTTCTGCTGTTCAATATACTGCTGCATTTTATCCAACATATCATTAAAAACCGTCGATAAATAAGCTAACTCATCATTTGTATCCGACACTGGAATTCGAGATTGGGATTGAGTATCTTTTCGAATATCGTTCATGGTACTGGTCATATTTTTTATAGGTTTTAAAAATCTGCTTGCCAATAAAAATCCAGTCACACCACTGAAAAGAAGAGCAAAGACCCCAATCAAAAATACGGCTGAAATAATTTGATCAGACATATCATGGTAATCCTGCAATGCATTCGTTACATGTAAATATCCAATCAAAATACCGTTCTGGCTAGAATAAATAGGTGCAATTCCCGATATCCCTTCTTTACCATTGATATCAATCAAATTAACAGTTAATTTTGATTTTGGCTCAAATGAAACATCACTGGGTTTAGATTCAAACAATAATCTTGATGTAGGACTATAAATACGCACTACTACACCTTCTGCACTCATTTCGGCATAAAGGGTGTCTTCATAGTTCCCAGATGGACCGATCAGCAAATTACGTTGATCAAAATCCTCTTCCACTTCTGTATCCGAGGGTGTATAAGTAGGACTCAAAGCTTGGTAGACCGTTGCTTTTGTTAATACGGCAGACTCAACATTCAATCTATTCGTTACACCAGTGATCACATCTTTTACATTTTCATCTTCTTGACTGAGCATGATTTGTCTAAAGCTGAAAAAAATGGTTATAGAGAATATCATGTACGTAAGAAAAATGGCAATTGCTACTATAATGGACCATTTCCATTTTAAAGAAATACGTTTAGATGTCTTTGCTTGTTTATCCCTATTATTAAGGAACTCTCTCACGAACGCATCACATAACCTGTTCCACGAACCGTTTGAATATAACTTTCATGTCCCGGAACATCAAGTTTATTCCGCAAGTAACGAATATAAACATCTACTACATTTGTTTCTACTTCTGTTTCATATCCCCATACTTTGTTTAGCAATACATCTCTTGATAAAACAACATTTACGTTTTCCATCAATTCCAATATCAATTCGTATTCACGTTTTGTTAGTTCGATTGCTTCTTCACCTCTGCGAACGATACGGTTTTCTTTTTCAACTACTAGATCGCGATAGCTGACTGTAGTTTGTTTGGTCATGTTTTGTTCGCCTTCAATATCGATACGACGCAACAAAGCCCGTAAACGAGCAAGTAATTCTTCGATTGCAAAAGGTTTTACAATATAATCATCTGCTCCGTGGTCTAACCCGGAAACTCTATCAATAACAGAATCACGTGCTGTCATCATAATGATAGGTACATTGCTTACTTGACGTATGCGACGACAAACATCGATTCCATTCAATTCTGGCAACATAACATCTAACAAAATAACGTCCCAATGTTCTTTTTCGTCTAATGCAGCTTCTAGACCATTCCGGCCATCGTAACGTACATCGGTTTCATATCCTTCATGTTTTAATTCAAGTTCCACAAATCTTGCTAAATTCTTTTCATCTTCAATAATCAATACTTTACTCATAGAGGTAATTTCTCTCCTTTTTTTATCCGTATCCGTTGACACGCCATTGTTACAATAGCACGATTATTTAAACTTCTCAATGAATTTCTCATTTCTCTTTTATCATTTTACCATAAATTAGAATAAAATGAGAACAACAACCTTCTAAAGTTCCAAAATTTTCAAATATACAGAGTTCCAATAATCCATTCAGCTCATTAGACACTAGCCAAACAACGAATGTTAAGTCTTTTTCTTACCATTTGTTGCTTGACTAGTGGGTATGGGCTGTATTTTGCAATACGTCTACGAAGAGCGTAGAGTAATTGTGCTTAATACTTCGACACTGCTCACACTTTATTCTAACGAAATCTAGACGTTCGTAAAAACAGGATTAGAACTTTTTTGTCCTAATCCTGTCTTTACATTAATAGGTTCTTTTATAAAAAGTTTACTAACTGTTACAGTTGTTCTTGACCTTTATCTCCATACCAATCAAAGTGGAATGTTCCCTCTTTATCTTTACGTTCATAAGTGTGTGCACCAAAGTAATCGCGTTGTGCTTGAATAATATTGGCTGGTAGATTTTCACAACGATATGAATCATAATAAGCAATTGCTGAAGAGAAAGTAGGAATTGGAACACCAGCTTTAACAGCAATTCCGATAACATCACGAACAGAATCTTGGTAATTTTTAGTGATGTCCATGAAGTATTCATCTAATACCAAATTTTTCAATTCAGGTTTACGATCATACGCATCTGTGATCTCTTGTAAGAAGCGAGCACGGATGATACATCCAGCACGGAAAATCTTAGCGATTTCTCCATATTTGAGGTTCCAGTCATGTTCTTCACTAGCTGTACGCATTTGTGCAAATCCTTGAGCATAACTCATGATTTTACTGAAATACAAGGCTTGACGAATTTTTTCAACCAATTCTTTTTTATCTCCATCAAATGAATAAGCAGCTGGTTTTGGCAATACTTTACTTGCTTCTACACGTTCACTCTTAAGTGCAGAAATATAACGAGCAAATACCGATTCAGTAATCAATGGAAGAGGAACACCCAGGTCCAATGCACTTTGAGAAGTCCATTTTCCAGTACCTTTATTTCCAGCACGATCTAAAATAACTTCGACCATTGGTTTGTCTGTTTCAGGATCTTTTTTGGTTAAAGCATCGGCAGTAATTTCGATTAAGAAACTATCCAATTCGCCTTGGTTCCAATCTCTAAAGACTTCTGCAGTTTCTTCAAAAGATAAACCGACAACTTCACGCAATAAATGATATGATTCAGCAATTAATTGCATATCTCCATATTCGATTCCGTTATGAACCATTTTTACGTAATGTCCTGCTCCATTTGGTCCAATATAAGCTACGCAAGGTTCTCCGTCAGCTGGGGCTTTAGCAGCTATTTGTTCTAAAATTGGAGCTACTAAGTCATAAGCTTCTTTTTGACCACCTGGCATGATTGCCGGTCCTTTAAGAGCTCCTTCTTCACCGCCAGAAACTCCTGTACCAATGAAATTGATGCCTGATTCGGCTAACTCTTCGCTACGACGAATAGTATCTTTGAAGAATGTATTTCCTCCATCGATTAATACGTCCCCTTTATCCAAATGAGGCAATAAAGATTGAATCACTAAATCTGTACCTTTTCCAGCTTGTACCATTAAAACAATACGTCTTGGAGTTTCTAATGAATCAACAAATTCCTCGATTGATTTAGTTAACACCAATTTTTTATCTGGATTTTCTTCGATCACTGCTTCTGATTTTGCAGTAGTACGGTTATAAATTGAAACAGAATAGCCTCTACTTTCAATATTTAACGCTAAATTTTTACCCATTACGGCCATTCCTACAACACCAATTTGTTGTTTACTCATGTATTACATTCTCCCTTCAAAGCAAATAAAATCCTATTTTTGAAGCCTTGCCTTTTCATTGTTAATTTTAGCAGACAATCAACAATTATTAAAGCCACATTATTAGTTTTTGAGTATTAGATTCCTAATTTTCTAGAAAAAAAGCATTAACGCACCACTTCCTTTAATTTTCAGGTACAATATAGAAAAAGAACAGGCTCTATTATAACAATACGGCGGTGACATTATGATTGAATATTTTAAACGAGATAAGAATGGTAAGATAACACCTAATCCGGATCCTGAAAATACAATTTCCTGTTGGATACATGTTACCAAACCAGAGGAAAAAGAGCTGAATAATTTGGTCAACTTATATGATCTTCCAATGGATTATTTAACGGGTGCTTTTGATAACGATGAAGTTTCTCGCTATGAAAAATTGGATGAACGCTACAAAGATACGCCTAGTTTAATTGTCCTGTTGTACCCAATAAAAGTGAAGAATCGATTAAACTTAGTAGAGTACAACAATCGACCTTTATCAATTATTTTGAGCGAAGATATCCTTATTACTGCAACGAACGATACGCCTGACTTCCTTCGTAGTTTTATGGAAACCGACACTAGCCAAGCAGAAAGTTTTGAAGCTAGTGCTCAATTTGTATTGCTAGTTTCCATGCAAATTGCTTCGTTGTTTATTTCCTATTTGAAAGAAATCAATCAATCTACAGAAGAATTAGAAGTCCAATTAAAGAAAACTTCTAAGTCGCAGCATTTATTCGATTTGATGGAATTGCAAAAAAGTCTAGTTTATTTAAGTAGCGCAATCAACAGCAACCATCCAGTAATTAATCGATTGAAAGAAATAGAAGACTTCACACACAATATAAAAGACGAAGAACTATTGCGTGATGTCATGGTCGAAAATCATCAAGCAGAAGTTATGACTGACCAGACATATAAATTATTGAATCAACTGAGCAGTACTTTCTCCTCAGTGATTTCCAACAACTTAAATACAATTGTTAAATTCTTGACTTCTATTACATTTATCTTAACGATTCCCACGATCATTGGTTCCATTTGGGGAATGAATGTCCCTGTTCCTTTTGAAAAGTCTCCTTATGGTTTCTGGATCTTACTTTTCGGCACCCTTATTTTAGGAGCTGTGACAGCTTATTGGATGAAAAAGAATGAGTATTTCTAAAGTTTTTCTAAAGTGTCTTGTAAAAGTATCTCTGCGTATTGTAAACTAAACAAAACACGTATGAAAGCGAGGGGAAATCTGCGTGAACAACCAAAAGAAAACAAAAAAACAAAAAAATGGTCTTAAATTTTTTATTGTAGTCATTCTGTTTGCTATGCTAGGCTCGGGTCTATTGTCTGTCCTCTACACATTAATGAACTTTATTTAAACATAAAAAACGAGTTGGAACTTTTTTGTTCCAGCTCGTTTCTTTTTAATGTTCTTTTCTACATGTCTACATGCATGCATCGTATAAATTGAACGCCTTACTTCACTTACTTTTCTAAACGAGTTGCGTAAGGCAGCTCTCGCTCCCAAAATAGCTTTAGGGAATATTAGGTAAAGAACACCTAATTTTCCCTAAAGCTGTTTTGTACGGAGAGCTGAACACCTTACTTCACTCTCTTTTCTAAACGCGCTGCGAAATGCAGCTCATACTACCACTAGTCAAACACCAAATGTTAGGGAAACCACCTAACTTTTGGTGTTTGACTAGCGTTCGATGAGCTAAATGCATTTCTCCGCGCTCTTTTCTTTATATGCTAGTTCTTTTAGTTCTTTTGCGTGTTCTATGGTCAGCTTGGTGATTTCCGTTCCGGCTAGCATACGAGCCAGTTCATTGATTTGTTGTGCATCTTTTAATTTGCTGACACTTGTTTCTGTACGATCTTCTACGATAGATTTTGAAATATACAAATGATTGTCTGCCATTGCAGCTACTTGCGGAAGATGCGTGATACAAAGTACTTGAGAATTAATAGCTACTCGATAGATCTTATTCGCTATCGCTTGAGCTACACGTCCGCTTACTCCAGTATCTACTTCATCAAAAATGATACTCGTGATCCCTTGTGATTTTGAAAAGACTGTTTTTAACGCTAACATCACACGAGACAACTCGCCACCTGAAGCTACACGAGCTAAAGGCTTTAAAGGCTCTCCTAAGTTAGTGGCAATATAAAACTCCACATGGTCTATTCCAGATTCGTATAGAACTCTTTCATTAGACTCCGTATTCAGAAAATGAGCTTCAAATTGAACTTTATCCATATACAGCTCTTTTAACTGCTCTTGAATAGCCGTCTGCAACTTCGCAGCGGTTTCTTTTCTCTTTTGAGACAATTTTTCTCCTTGCTTCAAAAGAGATTTTTTTAGACTTGCTAATTGTTCAGTCAATTGCGATATATGAGTTTCTCTGTTTAAAATATTTTCTAGTTCGATAGAGATTTCATCATAATGGGCTAAAATTTCCTCTATAGATTCACCATATTTTCGTTTTAATTGATGAATGACCTCCAAACGTTTCTCAATGTCATTTAAGCGATTCTCGTCATAAGCTAGATCGTCTTGTTCTTTCAAGATATCGCTTGCTGCTTCTTGCAGTTGGAAATAACTGCTCGAAATAACTTCAGAAATCCGTTTGTAAGTACTATCTATATCTTCGATCGTTTCAAGAGCAGACATAGCATTCCCGATCAAATCGACGCCACCATACTCTTCCCCTTGCAAAGCTTCGTATGCTGAACTAAGAGAGGCAACTATTTTTTGATAATTAGACAACAAGTTTTTCTCTTCTTCCAATGTCGTATCTTCGCCAACTATTAGTTCAGCCATTTCGATTTCATTGGTTTGAAAACGAAGCATATCCACACGTTGCGCCAATTCTTGTTCACTTGATTGGTTGTTTAAAAAACTTTTTTCAATTGCTTTGTATTCTTTATAAGTAGTTTCGTACGCGTCTTTCATCTGAACCAATTCACTGTCTCCAAATTGATCCAACATATTTAAATGTCTTTCTGAATGCATTAATTCTTGATGCTCACTTTGTCCGTGAATATCAATCAAACTTTCACCAATTTCGCGTAAGATTCCAATGTTTACCAAATGTCCATTTACACGGCACACATTCCGCCCGCTTCGGTGAATGTCTCTTTGGATGACAATAATTTCTTCTTCTATTTCAATTTGATATTTGTCCAGTAAAGCATACGTTGTAGGATTCTTCTCTACTGCAAATTGTCCCTCTAAAGTGCATTTTTCCGCACCATGACGAATAAACTCACTCGAGCCTCTACCACCAGCTATAAGTCCGACAGCATCAATAATAATTGATTTTCCAGCCCCTGTTTCTCCAGTAAGAACTGTCATACCTTTTTCAAAACTTAATGTCAAATCATGAATAATAGCAAAATTTTTAATAGCTAATTCTTGTAACACACTAATTACCTCCAAAAAACTTATCTAGTGGTCAAATTAATTGAATAATATGTTCTTTTAAATTCAAGGCGTCTGCTGAGGATCGACAAATCACCATTAACGTATCATCGCCAGCAACGGTTCCAAAAACCCCTTCAAAGTTCGAAGCATCCACCAATGCACCTAGAGCAAAAGCATTTCCTGGAATAGTATGAATAATAATAAAATAATCTTGATAGTCTATTGAAACAAAAGCATCTTGCAGTAAACGTTCGAGTTTTTTTGATGTATCATAATTCATATCTGGCGGAAGACTATAACGATAACCCCCAGCAGGTGCAGGCACTTTAATCAGATGCAGTTCTTTAATATCTCGAGAGATTGTAGCTTGAGTTACTTCAATACCTTTTTCATGTAATATACGCACAAAATCTTCTTGTTTTTCTATTACACGTTCTTCAATGATTTCTTTTAACAATCGATGACGATCTTTTTTCTTCATACTTATCCACCTCATCTTATGCAAATT
This sequence comes from Desemzia sp. RIT 804, assembly GCF_016892605.1. Classification (GTDB taxonomy): domain Bacteria; phylum Bacillota; class Bacilli; order Lactobacillales; family Carnobacteriaceae; genus Desemzia. Next base: position 111,603 of record NZ_JAFEMV010000001.1, on the reverse strand, counting down.
GAGTGCTGATTTTTAACTTCATTTTATCTTACTTACCTCAAATTAGAAAGAAAAATTTATAGATAAAGCTCATTTAACACCAAAAGCGAATAAAATAACGCTTATTTTGTACACAAAATTATTCTCAAATACAATTTAGTATTTGGATTAAAAAACAAAGGATTTTGCATATAAGCGAGCAAAATCCTTTATAAAGATTCATTGTACTTTAAAAATAAAATAGTCAATTTAAAAATGTTGCATATGCTTGCTGAATAGTTTGATCGATATCAACAATTGGATTCATCTGTCCTTTAGTCTGATCAACGGATCTTAGATGCGCTAAAAACTCCACGTTTCCTTCTCCACCTGTAATAGGTGAAAAATCTAATCCTAAAACATCATAGCCGGTCTCTGTGGCAAACAACAAGATATCCTCCAAAACCTTCTTATGGACATCTAAACTGCGAATGATCCCTTTGGAACCAACATCATCACGATCAGCTTCAAACTGAGGTTTGATTAAGGCTATGACATCCCCATGTTCACAAATGATTTCTTTTAACACAGGTAAGATCAATTTCAAAGAAATAAACGATACATCAATCGATGCTACATCAGGTTTTCCTTGAATAAAATCTTTTGCCTGACTATACCTGAAATTGGTTTGTTCCATCACAACTACACGTGAATCTTGCCGTAATTTCCAAGCTAATTGATTGGTCCCGACATCTAGCGCATAACTCAGCTTCGCTCCATATTGTAATGCAGCGTCTGTAAATCCTCCTGTAGACGAACCGATATCCAACAAAATTTTATCTTTGAAGTCTACATCAAAGACATCCATCGCTTTTTCCAGCTTGTATCCACCACGACTAACGTATTTCATTTGGGCACCTTTGATTCTAAAGGTTGTATTAAAAGGTATTTTCTCTCCTGCTGTATCAATACGCTCATTTTTATCAGTGATTACTTTTCCTGTCATGATCATTCGCTGAGCTTTATCTATTGAATCTGCAAATCCTTGTTGCACCAGCAATTTGTCTGCCCGTTCTTTTTTCATTTATTCACCTTATTCATTCGTAATCCTTAACAAATCTACCATGTCATTCAATAAAGTCATATCAATGCCTTGATTTTCTACTTGATAACTATCTTTCACTTCTCTTAAAATGTCTGCAGCATCATCCAGCTCATTATCCAAGGCCTCTTTTGCGCCAGATAATGTCATTAAATGAGGATACGTACTTTTACTGTGTTCTTCATCTTGTCCGATATTTTTCCCAAGTTCTTCCACATTTCCAATAACATCTAAAATGTCGTCTCGTATTTGAAAAGCCAGACCAAAATGCTCTGCAAATCGAGCCAGCAGTTCTTGAACATTAACTGGAGCATCTGCTAGCGTACAGCCTGCAAATACAGCAAACTGAATCAGCTTACCTGTTTTTTTGCGATGTACTGCTTTTAAATCAGTTAAAGATAAGGTTTTACCCTCTCCTTCAATGTCTTCTACTTGACCAGCTACCATACCGTTCGCTCCTGAACTTTGGGCTAGAGCAACGGTCAATGCCACTTTTTGTTGTAAGGTAATGTCACTTTTGCCGATGATTTCAAATGCTTGTGTCAATAGAGCGTCTCCAGCTAAAATAGCGACCGCTTCTCCAAATACAATATGGTTGGTCGGTTTACCTCTGCGCAATTCATCGTTGTCCATTGCGGGCAAATCATCATGAATCAACGAATAAGTATGAACATATTCTAAAGCTGCTGCAGTATCGTAACCATTTTTAAGTTCTCCATTAAGAGACTGGATTACCGCCAATAACAGCATGGGGCGAATTCTTTTTCCGCCTGCTGCCAAGGAATATTTCATCGACTCATACAAAGTACCATTAGTCGTTTGTATTTTATCTAACCAATCCAGCATTTTTTGTTCTACTTTAGGAGCTTCTTCTTTTTTGAATAGACTAAATTCCATTAGAGCGGTCCCCTCTTCTTAATTAGCGTCTAACTCTTGATCGAATATAGTTTCTTCGCCATTCTCATTCACGATCTTCGTTAACGTTTGTTCTGCATTTTCTAACTTGTCTTTACAATACTTACTTAAAGCGACCCCTTTTTGAAATTGATCTAACGCTTCTTCTAATGGCACATCTCCTTGCTCTAGTTGAGCAACGATTTGTTCCAATTGTTGCATTGCTTCTTCAAATTTCAAGTTTTCTAATTCATGTACTGCTTCTTTTTTAGTCATTTGAATCCTCCGTTTTTTCAGTAACTGTTGCTTTTAAATTTCCTTTTGAAAGCTGAATATCTACTGTATCTCCAACTTGTACTCTTTGAGCATCCTTGATAATTTTATCCTCTTTCAATACATAACTATATCCACGATGCATGATTTTTAAAGGACTCAGATAATCCAATGATTGGATCCCATAATCCAATCGTTGATTTTGCGTCTCCATGTATCGTTTCATTTCTTGATTTAGTTGATGGTTTAATTGGATAAGTGATTCTTCATTTTTTTGCACTAAATTTGCAGGATTAGCTGTCTGCAGTTGCATCGTATATAATTTCAAATCTTGTTGTCGTTTGGTGACTTTATCTGAAATCACGCGTCCTAAACGTTCGCTCAGCATATCTACATTTTGAGTGTAGCCTTCGTATAAGCGTTGGGGTTGTCTAAATACATAAGAATTCAAACTATGTTTTAAACGTTCATCAGCACGTTCTACTTTGCGTTGATAGCCTTTCAACAAGCGTAAATATACCTGTTCAATTTTTACTATTTCTTCTGTTAATTGTGGAACCGCTAGTTCTGCTGCAGCTGTTGGTGTAGCTGCACGTACATCTGCAACAAGGTCTGCAATAGTAGTATCTGTCTCATGGCCGACAGAAGAAATAATAGGAGTTTTTGCACTAAAAATAGCTCGAGCTACTTTTTCTTCATTAAAAGGCCACAAATCTTCTATCGACCCTCCACCTCGAGCAATGATCAAGGTGTCAAAATCTCCTTTGGCTTCGACTTGGCGTATACTTTCCACTATCGTATCAGCAGCTTGTTTACCTTGAACTTTAGTAGGAAATAGAACCAATTCTACTATTGGAAATCGTCTTTTAACAGTGGTCATAATATCTCGAATCACAGCTCCGCTTGGACTGGTCACAACAGCAATACGTTTTGGGAAAGTAGGGATCAATTTTTTTTGTGCATCAAATAATCCTTCTTGTTTTAAGTTCTTTTTCATCTCTTCTAGTGCTTGATATAAAGCACCGACTCCATCTGGCTCCATATGCTCGATATAAATTTGATATTTTCCTTGGTCAGAATAAACAGAGATCCGTCCAATCACTAAGACTTTCATCCCTTCTTCAGGGGTGAATTTTAGTCTCTGATAAGCCGATTTGAACATTGTAGCAGAAATAACAGCATTGTTGTCTTTCACACTAAAATATTGATGTCCCGGACGATTACGAAAATTGGAAATTTCTCCTGTTAAGTAAACTCGTTCTAAATAAGGGTCTGAATCAAATTTTCGCTTGATGTATTTGGTTAAAGCGGAGACGGTTAAATAATCATTTGTCATGCGTTCACTGCTCCTATAATTTGCTTTGCGAGGTCAATGTAGCTTTGGCACTTTCAATAGTCTGATACATCAGCATCGTTATTGTCATTGGACCTACACCTTTTGGTACAGGCGTAAGGTAACCTGCCACCTCTTGTACTTCATCACTTTTTACGTCGCCGATCAACTTGCCGTTTTCATCTCGATTCATTCCAACATCGATCACAACAGCACCCGGTTTGATAAACTCTTTTGTCACCATATGCCCTCTTCCAACAGCTACCACAAGGATATCTGCTTTACTTGCCAATTCAGCTAAATCCTTCGTTTTCGAGTGGGCTATCGTCACTGTTGCATTTTTCATCAACAGCAGCTGTGCCATTGGCTTGCCGACTATATTACTGCGACCGATTATGACCGCATTTTTACCTGTAACTTCAATATCATAACGTTGCAATAACTTCATAATGCCATAAGGTGTACAAGGGATGCGGTCTGGTTGACCAATAAATAGTTTTCCCATATTGATAGGATGAAAACCATCCACGTCCTTTGCAGGATTGATCGCATCAAGTACTTTCGTCGAATCAATGTGTTTTGGTAATGGAAGCTGAACAAGTATCCCATGAAAATGCTCGTCTTTGTTCAGCCGATCGATGACTCGTAATAGTTCTAACTCTGAAATCGTTTCTGGATATCTTTCAATTACAGAATGAATGCCTAGTTTTTTAGCTCTTTTTTCTTTGTTTTTTACATAAGTCTGACTAGCTGGATCTTCTCCAACCAACACTACAACTAAACCAGGTACCAGCCCTTTTTCTTTTAGTTTGATTATTTCTACTTTCATTTCTTCATTTAATTCATCGGATAATAATTTACCACTCATTACGGTTGCAACCATATCCTATCACCTCATTAGTCATTTTATCTATTTACAGTCTATCATAGTTTTCGCCTTAATTTACCCTAAAACTACCTTACAAGGCAAAATAGTTATCTGTTTTGATGACCAAATAAAGAAATAACAGAATGCCGATTCATTCTGTTATTTCTTTATTTTCTAGTTCTTATCATCAGGCTGGTATTCAAAATGGCACGTTCAGTCTTTAAGCTCCGTTTTTTTGCTTTCAGTATAATCATTGACTACTTTATAAGCTTGCTGCATCAATAAATGTGCATTGTTTCCATATTGTATACCCTGTATGAGCTGCCCGTGTATAAACAAACCTCTTAAAATCCCAAATCGTCGGCTTATCGCTTCTGCACTTGGCCAAATTACTTTCACACCACCAAAACGTTCAGGCTGTATGATTTCATTCTGAACTAAGTGATTCATCAATTCAGAATGGTAAACAGACTGTTTTACTTCCATATCGTGTCCTGTAGCATTCACTAAGTAATCCACTTTTACTGTTTCATCGTCTGCAACTTCTGCTTTAAACCCTGAGTCTTCTAATTCAACAGACTGCAAACCTTCCCATACTTCAATTTCTCCAGAATCCCACCATTGAACCAATTCTTTTAAAGATTCTTTAGGCATTGGAGTTCTGAAATGCTTGAACAGTGGTTCATAATATGTAAAAAAACTTTCTTTATCCGTTTTAGTAAAAGCTTGTAAAAATTCTGCGATATGTGTATCCATTTTATGAATAATAGCCTGTAACATCCCTATCCCATTATCATTACATAGTTGCTCCTTCAATTGTTTTTTATTTCCTCTTGAAAAGTGCAGTCGTAAATACTCAATGTCCACTTGTTTATCCACGCACTCTAAACGAAACCACTCAATCATCTTCTCTAATGGTACAAAACCATTATTTCGAGCTTTAGCTTGCTGTACATTTTCCATCGTTAAATGGTTCAATATTATTTCTGGTTCATATCCTCGATACAATGGAAATCGACCATCCCGTGAAAAAATCTGAATGGAATACCCTTTATCTTGGAGTTTGAGGTAGCGTATCAAATCAATCCCTGTTAAACCTGTACCGATTATCCCGATTCGAACTCCACGTGGAATATTGGCTAGTTCTTGTTTAACTGGATAAGGATGATGAATATAGCCTTTTGTACCTAATAACTGATAAGGATCTTGATAAGGTAAATGTCCTATACACAAATGAACGATATCATAATGTTCAGATGCCGTATCTGATTTTATAAGATATGTACCATCATCTTTTACTTTTAAATCCGTTACCCATTCATAGATTATTCTCGGCTGCACCATTTTTACTGACTCAGCTAGTTTTTCTTGCATGTAATCTCCAAACCATGTTCGAGGGAAAAAACTTTTTTCACTATTGGGTATTCCTTTTTTCTTTTGTACCCATTTCACAAAATCTAATGAGTCTTCAGGATCTAAGCTCATTGTATCTGCTGTTTGATTAATCAATAGTTTTTCGGAATCGGATTGATAAGGAACTCCCGTACCAAAAGTTCTAGGTTGATCATAAAGTACAATTTCACAATTTTGGTAATCTTTGTTTTTGGATATTGCGTTTAGAACGCTGACTCCCGCAGCACCCATTCCAACTATGGCTATTTTTTTCATGCTGATGAAACTCCTTTGGTATTTTAATCTTCATCTTTTATATCTGGATCTTCAGGTAAGGGAGTATTTAAATATTCCTCTATTTCCACTTTCCTCTTTTCACGCTCTTTCAAAAAAAGACTGAACTGTTCGTTGTTTAGGAATACTTCGTTATCAACGCGAATAACTCGAACTTGTCTTTCTCGAATCAATCGCTGAATTTCACTAACTGGCAAATCAAGGTATTCAGCAGTTTCTATAATACTTAAATACATTTTCCAGCTCCTTACAAATTTATTTTCTTTATTATTATATATTACTTTACTTCTATTTGCTCCAGTCTATATCTTTATATGAAATAAAATTTAATAAAAAAAGAAGTAACAGGAGCCTTGAAGATTCTGTTACTTCAGTATGTGTAAAACAAGAGTTTGATTTGTTTTATATGACGCCGATTCGGTTATTCTTGAACAATATTCTGTGGTTCTCCATTGATAAAAGCTAAAGTATTTTCAAAAGCAATGTGCGCTCTCAACACCATAGCTTCATCTGTTAAATACCCTACATGAGGTGCTAAAACAGTATTTTTAGCACTTAATAAAGGATAATCAGCTGGTAAAGGTGGTTCCATATCGAATACATCAATACCAGCTCCAGCAATTTTCTCTGCATTCAGTAACTCTGCCAAAGCAGCATTATCAATAATAGGTCCTCGAGCACAATTAACCAGAATCGCTGAAGATTTCATTTTAGCCAGCATGTTTTTAGAGACGATTCCTTTCGTTTCATCATTCAACGGTAAATGTACCGAGATAATATCACTTTGTTGCATCAATGTCTCTAAATCTACATATTCAAGTCCCAACGCTTTTGCTTCTTCATGTTCAGAACGATTATATCCAATTAGATTGGCACCGAAAGCTTTAAACAATTTGGCAGTCATCGTACCGATTTTTCCTGTCCCAATGATTCCTACAGTTTTATTTTTGATTTCATTGCCTTGAAAAGGAGCTGGAAAATCAGATTTACGGATATCTGCGTCTCCTTGAGTGATTCCTCGGTACAAATCTAATGCTAAACCGATGACCAATTCTGCAACTGCTTGATTTGAGTACCCTGCTGCGTTTGCAATCTTAATCTCCTTATCTTTTGCTGCAGTTTTATCCACATGATCCACACCAGTAAATGCCACGTTGATCAACTTCAACCCCTCTGTTGCTTCTATTACTTCTGCTGGGTAAGGATTATTCGCGATCATTACAATGTCTGCACCTTTACTTCGTTCAATCAATTCAGTTGATTGGGTAGTTTTTTCATTATAATAGTCAAATTCATGGCCAAGATCTTTAAGTGGCTGTGATAATTCTTCGATCATTTTATCAGGTACACGTAATGGCTCCAATAATTTAATTTTCACATTAACCTCTCCTTTTAAGTGTTCTAACTTTATTCTCTATAAAATAAAATTTTTTTGCAAGATAATTTGGTCAATCGACTTTCTTTAACTGCAATACACTTACTTTGAGCTAAAGAAGCTTCTTCATCATGTAACCTTAGTAGAAAACCCAATTTACTTAAACACCGGCTTCTAGAAATTACTGGTGGAACTACAGCCATGGCTCTCACCAAGCACTCCGATTCCTTCAGTGCTTCCTTTACCAACGTCATAAAATAAACAATCTAAAAAAAAGAAAAAGAGGACTAGTCCTCTTTTTCTTCATTTACCATATTTGATAAAATACCATTAACAAATTTACGTGATTTTTCATCACTATAAAGTTTGATGATTTCTAATGCTTCATTCAAAGCTACTTTGTTTGGCACATCGTCAATAAAAAGCATCTCATAGACAGCAATTCGCATCACTAATAAGTCTGTTTTTGCTAAACGATTGATCGACCAGTTTGTTAAATGCTTTTCGATCTTATTATCAATAAGTGGTTGCTGTTCTATCACCCCTGAAACCAATTGATCCAAATAAGTAGGTATAGAACTTTCTTCTATTTCTTCACTACCATCATTGTTGTTGGTCAGTGCTTTTTGCATAGCAATTTCTTTGGATAGATCTTTATTTGCGGAAAGTTGAAAAAGTGATTGCAACGCTTTTTCTCTTATTTCACGTCTTGTCAAACTCACTCTTCTTCACCGTCTTCATCCATTAAATTTAATAAATCATTCATTGCTGATTTTTCTGGTACTATGCCGACGATATGAATGTTTACTTCATTCAATTCGATATCTGTCATTTGCAGTAATTGATCACGAACTTTACTTTGTATTTCAAGTGCTACAGAAGGTACAGAGACGCCATATTTAAAATAACAATAAATATCGACTTTCAACCCTTCTTCATCTTGTGTCAAATGAACACCTTTTTTATGGTTAACACGACCAAATAATTCTGTAACGCCTGAAGCCAATTTTCCATGCATTGCATAGACTCCATCGACTTCATTAGCTGCGATACCTGAAATCACTTCAATTACTTCTGGAGCGACTTCGATCTCACCTAATGATCCTTTAGTATCGTTTACAGCAAGTATTGATTCTTGAGCCATAAGATCCCTCCTCATTCTGTTCTTAACAGTCAAATGCATCAATTCAACAGTATGTTAAGCTCTAGAAACGTATGATCCATCCTGTGTATTGACGATCAAAACATCGTCTACATTTACAAAGAACGGTACGTTAACTGTTGCTCCTGTTTCCAATGTTGCTGGTTTAGTACCTCCTGAAGAAGTATCACCACGAATACCTGGTTCTGTTGCAACGACTTTTAACTCAACAGTGTTAGGTAATTCAACACCTAATGTTTCTGTTTCATACATAATAACGTGGACTTCCATATTTTCTTTCAAATATTTTAGTTCAGCTTCAATAGATTCACCTGGCAATTCAATTTGTTCATAATTTTCAGTATCCATGAATACGTGTGATCCAGAATTTTCATATAAATATTGCATACGACGGTTGTTAATTTGCGCTTTTCCTACTTTTTCACCAGCACGGAAAGTTTTTTCTTGCATTGCTCCAGTGCGTAAGTTTTTTAATTTAGAACGTACAAAAGCTGCACCTTTTCCTGGTTTAACATGTTGGAAATCTATAACACGCCAAAGGCCACCATCTACCTCGATGGTTAAACCAGTTTTAAAATCATTTACTGAAATCATATATTTTCCTCCTACACTCCAATGTCATTCTACCTAAGTTTACCATGTTTTGTGCGTTCTGACTATTAATAATCCGCATACTGTTAAAGAATAATCAGCTCTTTAGGAGAGTGGACAATAATTTCATTTCCTGATTCCGTAATGACTAAATCATCCTCAATTCTAACTCCACCTATATTAGGGAAGTATAGACCCGGTTCATTTGTAATCACATTCCCCGGAACAAAAGCTTTTTCAGCTAAACGAGAAACATTTGGACCTTCATGGATCTCTAAACCAATTCCATGTCCTGTTGAATGACCGAAAGCTTCAGCAACACCACGTTTAACAAAATAATCACGTGCTACTGCATCCAATTGAACACCTGTTATACCTGGTTTAGCAGCCTCTGATACCATCAACTGTGCATCAAGCACCATTTGATGAATATCCTTCATTTTTTGGCCTGGATCTCCAATAGCAAATGTACGAGTCATATCAGAAACGTAACCTTGGTAATAACAACCAAAATCTAATGTGATCATGTCGCCCATTTCAATTAGTTTGTCACTGGCTACGCCATGGGGCATTGAAGAACGCACACCGCTAGCTACAATAGTATCGAAGGAAACCCCCGTGGCTCCCAAACTGCGCATGTGGAAATCTAATTTATTGGCTACTTCGATTTCAGTCATTCCTGTTTTAACTTCTCCTAAAATAAACTGGAAGGCTGAGTCAGCTATCTCACAAGCCTTTTTGATCGTAGCAATTTCATTTTCATCTTTTACTTCCCGTAACTCTTCTACCAATCCTGTTACTGGTACTAATTCACAAGTTATAATATTTGTTAAACTTTGGTATACGGTAAAAGTTACAAAATTTTCTTCAAAACCTAAATTATTTAAATTATCTTGTTTTACAATTTGAGCCACTTCATCATAGATAGGTCCATGATTTTGTACGACTTCAAAGCCAACAGCTTCGCTTGCAGCTTGTTGAGTGTATCTGAAGTCCGTCACGAAATAAGCTTTGTCTAATGTAATGAGACTTAAACCGGTTGTTCCTGTAAAGTTAGAGATATAACGTAGATTAAATGGACTAGTGATCAACAAAGCATCTAATCCTTTTTCTCTCATTGCATTTCGTAATTTATCCAATCGTGTCACTGAGCATCACTCCTTAAATTTTGCATCTATGTATAGTATACACCACTTTTACTAGCTAAAAAACCAATAGGCCAATCAACTTATTATAACAAAAGGAACAATCGTATCTCAACATTATTTACGATTGTTCCAAATTATCTTTTATTTAATTGGTTAATTTCCTTGTGAATTCTCTATTTCGCTTAGTGGATTGATCTGTACATCCGATTGAACGCTTTCCTTTTGATTAGCTTGTGCTTCTTTTGAACTGCTTGCTCCTTCAGATACTTCTGAGCTTTCTAACATAGAATATATTATTTGTTTCGTAAGTGAGAATTCTTTATTTGTCACAGCTGTTAATTGGTAATGATTCGATGCTGTTTTTTTGATGTGAACTTCTCCATTTTGAAAAGTTGCCGTTCCAGTTTCAATCATTTCTGAATTATCTAGCTTTGCTGTCAATTCCTGTTCTGTCACCATCAACATCGCTTTTGCATTATACGTTTCTTTAGTAGCAAACAACTGATGCATTTGATTGTGATAAATATTCACACTTCCCAATAAAATCACTACTAATAAAAGAACAAATACTATAATAGATGGCAAGATAGCACCTTTTTCATTCATCAAAAGACTCCTCAATATGGCTCTTGAGATTAATTTGGGATCGATAATTTTCCCCATTCATAAATTCAACGTGGATCACTAAAAACATTCCGTCTAAGCTGAAAGTCAACTCTCTTAATTGCATCAACATCGGCTGATAACCTTGAGAGCTAACTTGACGGACTAATTTTTGAAAATTTCGTGTGTAAGAAACTCGTTCTGTTCCACCTGTCTTTTCAACGTATTGATTGAATACAACTTGATTTTTAGTTACTTCTTTTAAATGATTTTCTTTTAAATCGTATTCAAATTGGTTTAAAAATAAGTGCCATTCCAACTGGCGATCAGATTGTTGCGCATTATTAATAGAGTGTACTTGTTTCACTGCTAATGAGAACAAAGAAAAACAAAGGGCAAAAACAAGTAAAGCGATAATCGCTTCAAGAAGTGTAAAACCTTTACTATTGGGCAGTTGTACTAGTGAACGCAACCATTTGAAGGACCAGTTCTTGTTCCTTTTCATAGACTCGGATTCCTTTCCAGTGTCCAGCTTTTATTTCTGTAATCTGGTACGTTTTCCCACCTGTGACCCAAGTTATTTCTATAGGTTCATCTATCAGAGTTTTTTGAATTTGTTCGTATCCAATTCGAGCTAATTCTACTTCGTTTCTTGTGTTTTTTAGTGATACTGTCATATTTATTAAAAAAGGAATATAAATCATGAGGCATGTCACCAGTATCAGCCAAGAAAGAATCGCCTCTAGCAGAAGAAAACCTTCTTGATCGAGCCGCTTATTCCCACTCATACCTTCCGCTCCCTAATTGAAATTTAAACTTAGCTTTTTCTCCGTTTATTTTGAAAGTTATTGAATTTAAGTTACTGATATTTCCACTACCTCCAAGAAAATAAAATGCGATCGTATTACTTAATGAGGATACAGATTCTGGGAAAACAAGTGTATGATTAAATGAATGATTTTTGTCTACCAAGACTGTAAATACTATCTTTCGATTTTGCGGCAACAGTTCAACTTTCGTCATTTTACCCGATAATACTGCATAATTCTGAGTAGCTGTTATGCTGCTTTCTAAGTTTTGCTTAAATAACTCGCCTTCCACAGAAGCAGTGGCGCTTTTAGTCATCATTTGAGGAATAAGTAGTAAACTGGCGGCAATGGATAATACAAGCAAACTTTCAAGTAGTAAAAAACCCTTTTGATTATTCAGCATGTCCTCATACCCACTTTACTCTTTTTTTAACGTCACTATTCCATTGGTTACTTTTAAATTTTGACTTGCTTGTTCTACTTGGCTGTTATTCAAATATTTCTTAGCACCTAATGAACTGAATGTATTCGCATCTGTTAATCCAGATGAGTCTTCTGTCATCAGATATAAATCCAATTGGGTTTGGACAACTGTTGCAAATGCAGCATTTCCAGTTGAATCAATGGAGTCTTTGCTTTTTGATAAATTAGGGATGACTAACAACATAATGACTGATATAACAAAAAGTACAATTACCATTTCGATTAATGTGAACCCTTTACTTGATAATGTTTTTACTTTTTTCAAAACATTCCCTCCTCAAATAAACTATACATAGGTAATAGCAAAGCTAAATAAACACACAAAATAATCAATGCAATAACGATAAAAATAATAGGCTGAATATACGAAAAACTTTTTTCGATCGCTCCAGTAAACCGCTGCTTACAATCTTTTGAATACAGCGCTAATTCACTTCCTAACTGACTAGTGGCTTCTCCATGTAAGACGATCAATCCTAATTCTTCATTAAAAAAAGGTAGTTCATTCATGGATTCTTTAAAGTTTTTCCCTTCCATCAATGATTGTTCTATTTTTTCAGCTACTTCTTGCATCAGCGTAGTCGTTGAACTGGTCTGCATTAAGCTGATCATTTCATTCAATTGTAATCCGCTCTTAAACAATTGACTCCATTCGTAGCTAAAATAGTGTGTGTAGTGTAATCGAATCAATTTTCCAAAGAAAGGTATAGCAGTTAGAGTCATAGCTTTTTTAATAGCTGTTTGTTTGCCTAATCGATAATAAAAGAACGCCATCAGTATAGAACCGCCTAAAAAGACGGCTCCAACTAAGTAAGGAAAGTATTGGACAAAAGTTATAGAAAGAAAAGCTGCTAACGACTGTTCTTTACTGCTGCCTATACCAAGCTGCATTAGATTTGGAAGCAATATGGTCCGAATAACAAGCACTACGCCTGTCATAAACCCTAACAATAAGACAGGGTACTGCAATAACTTTAAGAGTTGCTTTTCCTGCTTACTTTTTTCTTCTAAATATTTCCCACCGGTTCTCAACGCTTCAGCAAATCGTCCATGAACTAGCGATAAATAAATTTGTGCTGTTATGCGCTCTGAGAAATCTAGTTGTTTCAGCATTTCATCAAATCGGTTCCCTCTTTCCAAGCCAGTCAAGATAGCGGATATCCAATGTGCTTCTTTAGGCATGATAGTGGCTAAAAATTGCAAAGCTTCTTTTAAGGCGAAACCTTCGGAGATCAATGTGGATAATTTGATCAAAAAAGATGCTTGTATAGTTGTTTGCTTTGATTTAAGGAATCTGGTATTTTTGAAAGTTTTCTTCACTGATGTATCCATATACCGCCGCCTTTCGCAATAAACCATTGAATGTTCGGTTTACAGTTTTTACTTTTTGTGATTGATTGAGTTGATCTTGAGACATCACTTCATACAAAACAGCTCGTTTATTTTCTGTTTCATAATGATTACACGTTAATTGACAATCTCCTTGGCATAATGGGCAAAAACGAGGGATCAATTTTTGATACACGATCCCTAATAACGATTGACGCAATTGCTCTTTAGAAACGCCTAGCTCTTCTATACGGGAAAGTACGCCTAAAGTATTTTTCGCATGTATACTAGCTAGAATCAAATGACCCGTCAATGCTCCCCGGATAGCCATTTTAGCTGTTTCCTCATCGCGTATTTCGCCAATGATCAATACATCTGGATGATGTCGCAAGCTAGAACGTAATAAAGTAGAATAGGAAATGCCAGCTTTCTCATTGACTTGGCATTGCAAAAAGCTCGGCTCTTCTATCTCTACAGGGTCTTCCACCGTTATTACCTGCTGTTTCTGAATCTGTGAACTTTCTCGGATCAATTGATACATAGTCGTGGTTTTGCCTGAACCAACAGGACCTGAAAAGAGCAATAAGCCACTTTTAAATTTAGCTAACCGTTCAATTTCTTGTACTTCTTGTTGAAAAAACGTTGTAGAACGCAACAATCTTTGTTTGGCTTGGTTTAATAACCGTATGACCATTGTTTCTTGCGCACGATAGTTTGTGATCGTAGAAAAACGTAGAGCACACACTCCATGTTCATTTTCTAAATTGGCTGAACCACTTTGCGGTTTCCGCCTTTCTCCTACATCCATATTTGAAATATACTTAAAATAAGAAATCAACCGCTCACCTTCTATTGTCTGGATTGTTTTGTGAAGCACCATATTTCCGCCAATTCTAAAATAAATTAAAAAGGTTTCTTCTCCTTCCGGTAAAATATGAATATCGCTAACACCTGTAAAGTGGGCTTTCGCCACCATTTCTGAAGCTATTTCTTCCATTTCCATATCATCCCTCTTTTCTATGTAACGATATGAAGCATTCTTTATATTTTGGGTGTGTGTCTCTGATAGAAGATAAGGTATTTTCAAATTGTGTTACTGTAATATATGTTAATTTTCTAGTTTTTCGTTTTTAAAATAAAAAAATCGCAACTCGAATTTTTTCGAGTTGCGATTTTTCTTTTAATTACATTTCAGCATTGTGGTAAACTTCCGAAACATCATCATCATCTTCTAGTTTAGAGATCAATTCTTCAAAAGTTTCTTTTTTATTTTCTGGTAATTCAATATACGTTTGTGGGACCATCGTTACTTCCGCTTGGGCTAGAGTATATCCTTCTGCTTCTAAAGCATCACGTACATCAGCCATATCTGAAGGATCTGTATAGATTTCAAAAACTGGTTCTGATGTTTCCAATTCTTCCCCGCCAGCTTCCAATACACTCATCATCATTGTATCTTCATCTACATCCAAGCCTTCACGTTCGATAGCAATGTATCCTTTACGGTCAAACATGTAACTTACAGAACCTTTTTCTCCTAAAGAACCGCCATTTTTATTAAAAATGGTTCGAACATGAGTTGCAGTCCGGTTTAAGTTATCTGTTAACGAGTGGACCAAAACCGCGATTCCATTCGGTCCGTACCCTTCATAGGATACTTCATCATAGTTTTCACCTTCGCCTGATGAAGAAGCCTTTTTGATGGCTCTTTCAACGTTGTCACTCGGCATGTTATTTGATTTTGCTTTATCTAATACCAAACGTAATTGAGGATTATCGTTGGGGTCAGGTCCACCACTCTTTGCAGCCATATAGATTTCTCTCGATAACTTTTGAAAAACTTTAGCCCGTTTAGAATCTTGTGCGTTTTTGCGTCCTTGGATATTGTTCCATTTCGAATGTCCTGCCATCCACATTTCCTCATTTCGTTGTCATAGTTTTGCTTCAATCAAGCTTATCTATTTTACCAAAAAATACAACTGGTCGCAACACTGTTATATAACGGTTTCTGTAATCTAATAGGTTCGTTTAAATTTCCGCTTTGATGAATGAGATTTTTTCCATACTAAAAAATACAATAAACTCAGAACAATTGCTGTAAAAGCTCCCACGCTGTCTAATAAAATATCTTCTAATAAAGGCGTTCGGTCCGGCGTCAGACCTTGGTGAAATTCATCGAAAGAAGCATACCCTACTGTCAGCATAAACGAAAGTAATGCTGTCAAATAAACTCCGCTTACACGTTCTTTCAAACCCAAGAACCAAAATAAAGCCAATAAAAAATAAGAACCAAAATGAGCTGCTTTACGAATAAAAAACTCAATAAACTCATTGTATCCACTGGCAGCTATACTCACTTCGCTTCCCGCATATGTAAAGCGAATTGGGCTCAATAATCCTTTCAAAGGTTCATTTGCTAATAGCTGATCCAGTATCCCGGTAACAGATTGTTCGCCATACGGTTGGGAAGAACTATAAAAAAGTAATCCCATCATCAAAAAGGCTAGTCCTAGATAAATTGTGCTTTTAATAGTTTTATTCATGCCTGTCTCCTCGTTTTCAATTGAAAATAAACTTCAATTATATATTTTACCTTAAATCCATAGATTTTTGTAGAAATTAATTCTACAATAAGAGAGGTAGATTAAAATTTAGAAAGGAAGTTATGAATGAAATATAATATTAACTGGGACATGGACTCTGTTTTTGCTGGTGGAAGTTCGTCTCTTGAATTACAAGAAAAAATCCAATCCATGAAACAGCAGTTAACTGATTTTTCTAAAAAAATAGTAAGTTGGGACTGGACAAATGATCACCCTGCTTATACAGAGCTAAAAGACATCCTAAAACTACAAGATATACTCTCTTTTGGTTTAAGTGAATCTGGAACCTTTATTCGTGGATTAATGTCTGCAGATGTAGCAGATAAACAAGCAGGTGCTGTTTACAGCAAGATCTCTGAAATACACAGTTCTTTTTCTACAATATCGACTATTTTAACGAAAAAAACAGTAGCTATACCAGACAATGAATGGGAAAAACTGGTTGCTCAATCGCCTTTTAATGAAGTTGCTTTTATCTTAAACGAAGATCGTGTTCAAGGAAAAGAATTGTTGAGTGAAGAGGAAGAAGCATTGATCAACAGTTTATCTCTTGATGGATTCAATGGTTGGGGAGATCATTACAACTCTATCGTTGCGACCATCTCAATTCCATTTTTTGAAAAAGATGGCACCACAACCTTTCTGTCTGCTGGTCAAGCTCAAAATAAAATGGAATCCGATCCAGATGCAGAAGTTCGTCAGCAAGTATTTATAGAATGGGAAAAAGCATGGAGTGAAAAAGCTTCTTTATTCTCTGATTCCTTAAATCATCTAGCTGGTTTTCGTTTAGCAAATTATAAAGCACACGGCGTAACAGATTTCATGAAACGTCCGTTGGAATACAACCGCATGAGCAAAGCTACTTTAGATACTATGTGGGAAACAATCAATAAAAATAAGCAAGTTGTCGTTGATTACTTAAATCGTAAAGCTGTTTTAATCGGAAAAGAACAGCTTTCCTGGGCAGATGTAGAAGCTCCGGTCCTATTAGGAAACTATGCTCCTCAACGTTATCCTTATGATAAAGGAGCCGATTTTATTGTGAAGAATTTCCGTAAATTCAGTGGAAAAATGGCAGATTTTGCTCAATACGCTTTTGACAACAGTTGGATAGAAGCAGAGAACCGAGGCGGAAAACGCCCTGGCGGCTATTGTGCAAATTTGCCTGAATCAGGTGAATCACGGATTTTCATGACTTATGCAGAATCTCCTAATGAAGTGTCTACTTTGGCTCACGAGCTGGGTCATGCTTTTCACAGCAGTGTGATGCGCGAGTTGCCCGCCTTAAACCGCGGATACGCTATGAACGTCGCTGAAACAGCTTCTACTTTTGCAGAGCTTCTTATTTCTGATGCTACAGTCCAAGAAGCTAAAAGCGAAGAAGAAAAAATCAATTTATTAGACAGTAAAATCCAGCGTGCTGCTACAATGTTTATGAACATTCAAGCTCGTTACCTTTTTGAAACTCAATTTTATAAAGAACGCCAAGAAGGAATCGTTACTGAAAGTCGCTTAAATGAGCTTATGGAATCAGCACAAAAAGAAGCTTTTGAAAATAGTTTGAGTGACTATCACCCTGCTTTTTGGGCCAGCAAACTGCACTTTTACAATACAGGAGTACCTTTTTACAACTTCCCGTATACTTTTGGTTACTTATTTAGTATGGGGATCTATGCAAAATCTCTTAATGATGGAGCAGAGTTTGAAGAACATTACATTTCTTTATTGCAAGACACAGGCTCTATGACAACAGAAGAATTAGCTCAAAAACATTTAGCTGCTGATTTGACTCTGCCCGACTTTTGGCAACATGGGATCGACTTGATACAAACAGACATTCAAATGTTTATGGAATTAACTGACAAATATATATATTAACCGTATTGAAAGGACTGTTTATTTATGAAATATAGTTTAACTTGGGACTTAGAATCCATTTTTCCTGGAGGAAGCGAGTCTGCTGAATTTCAAGAAAAATTAGCTTTATTAGACCAGCAAGTCAATGAATTGACCAGCGCTGTCAAAAAATGGGACGCTGAAGACGACAAACCAAATTACACAGCTTTAGAACAGCTGTTAAACTTACAGAATACATTGATGGATGGAATTTCACAATCTTATACGTTTATTGAGGCTCTTCGTTCAGAAGACGTAAACAATAAACAAGTCGGAGCTTTATTTGGAAAGATATTTGATGTAACAAGCCGTTATCAAACAGCTCAAACCATTCTGACGAAAAAATTTGTACAGATTTCTGACAATGATTGGACACAACTTGTTCAGTTACCTGCTTTTGAACCCGTTGGTTTTGTTTTGAGTGAAACGCGTTCTGAAGGAAAAGATCTATTAAGCGAGCAAGAAGAAAAACTGATCAATGATTTATCTATAGATGGTTTCCAAGGGTGGAGCAATCACTATGATTCACTAGTCGCACAAATAAAAATTCCATTTGAAGAAAAAGATGGTACTGTTACTTACTTGTCAGCCGGACAAGCACAGAATAAAATGTACGGCGACCCTGATCCAGCAGTTCGTGAGCAGCTTTTTGTGAATTGGGAAAAAGCATGGAGCGCACAATCCTCTCTCTTTTCCAATACTTTAAATCATTTGTCAGGTTTCCGTTTAGCAAACTACAAAGCACATGGTGTGACAGATTTTTTAAAGAAACCGTTAGAATACAATCGTATGAAACGTGAAACTTTAGATGTTATGTGGAAAGCGATCAGCGATAACAAACAACCTTTTGTCGATTACTTGAATCGTAAAGCTCAATTACTAGGAAAAAATCAGTTAGCTTGGCAAGACATTGAAGCTCCAGTTATTGTCGGTGATGCTAAACCAAAGAAATATCCTTATGATGAAGGAGCCGATTTCGTTGTAGAGAATTTTCGTAAATTCAGTACTAAAATGGCTGATTTTGCTCAACAGGCTTTCGATAACAAATGGATCGAAGTAGAAGATCGATCTGGTAAAGCTCCCGGAGGATACTGCTCAAGTCTGCCCGAAAGCAAAGAATCACGTATTTTTATGACGTATTCTGAGTCTGCTAATGAAGTAGCTACGCTGGCACATGAATTAGGCCATGCTTTTCATAGTGATGTCATGAAAGACCTTCCGGCAATGAACCAACAATATGCAATGAATGTTGCTGAAACAGCTTCTACATTTGCAGAACTTGTCATTTCTGACGCTACTGTCAAAGATGCCAAAACAAAAGAAGATAAAATTACTTTATTAGACAATAAAATGCAAAATGCTTTAGCCATGTTTATGAATATTCATGCTCGTTTCTTATTTGAATCCCGTTTCTATGAAGAAAGACAACAAGGGATCTTAACCGATGAGCGTATCTCAGAATTGATGGAAGAAGCTCAAAAAGAAGCTTACCAAGATGCACTAAGCAATTACCACCCTACTTTCTGGTCAAGTAAGCTGCATTTTTACATTTCTGATATCTCGTTTTACAACTTCCCTTATACGTTTGGATATCTATTCAGCTTAGGGATCTACAATAGCTCCGTAGAAGAAGGAGCTGGTTTTGAAGACAAATATATTGATTTGCTTAAAGATACTGGGCGTATGACCACCGAAGAATTAGCTCAAAAGCATTTAAATGTTGATTTAACAAAACCAGACTTTTGGCAAGCAGGCATTTCTTTAGTGAAGCAAGATGTAGAGACTTTCTTAGAATTAACCGAAGAATACCTAACAAAATAATCAGTTAAACAAAAAATGAGACCACATTTCAAGCCTTCTCTGCTTGAAATGTGGTCTCATTCTATTTAAGACTCGCTTAAGAGTTGTTGTTCGAGGATCGAGGAACTAATACCGTTAAGTGCTGCGGCAATACTTGCAATGTCAAAGGCAAGGAATCTCCTTTATCTCCATCGACGTTAGCTACCAATTCTTTTGCTTCTTGTACTTGAATAGTCCCTGTTTTAAATTTTCGATAAAGCACTTTTTCATCATCAGTTGCTTTTCCAGTAAATATTTTTGGAATCACTTTCAGCTTATCTACAATTGTATTCCCTTTCAACGCCACTAGATGCAAGTATCCATCATCTATTTTAGCTTTAGGCAACAACTTTTCAAATCCGCCTACTGAATTTGTTAACGCTACTAAGACGAGAATAGATTCTTGTGAAATCTTCTCTTCATCTAATTCAAGTTCAAAAGTATATGCTTCGTTACTGTTAAAAGATTTCGTTCCTTCTAAGAAATAAGCTAGCGGCCCTAGTTTAGTTTTTTGTTCTACATCTACCTCTTGGACTGCTTTTGGAATGGTTCCAATAGCAACAACATTCGCGAAATAACTTTCATTGATCTTACCGATATCTAGTTTTTTCTTTTCCAAAGAATCTAATTGGCCAATCGCTTCTTCTGGATCCATCGGAATCCCTAATGCTCTAGCTAAATCATTTACTGTTCCTAAAGGGATAAAACTAAAATCTGGTCGATACACTTGCTCCGCTAAACCGTTTATCCCTTCATTTACTGTTCCATCACCACCCATAATAAAAACAGCTGTTACAAGTTTTTCAGCTGCATTCTTTGCAAAAGTAGTAGCGTCTCCACCTTTTTCTGTAAACTTGACCGTTACTTTATCATAGACACCAGCAAGTTTTTCTTCTACTGATTCGGCTAGATCTTTTGCTCGTTCATTACCAGAAGAAGGATTGACTATCAATACTGCTTCACTCATTTATATCACCTCATATGTATTTTTCAAAAACTATGTAACTCTATTTTACTCATTTTATTTCTTTATAGCTACTTTAACCCAAAAAGACGAATAAAAAAGAGGGATCTGCTCCTACTTTTTTATTCGTCTTTATCTTTATTAATGTTTACTTACAAATTAATATCTACCATAAAATACTGAGAAGTTGCCCCAATATACATTAGATTTGAAGTTACTTACGTAAGCGGGACCAGTGCTTGATTGAGATCCAACCATACTTCCATTACCTGTATAAATAGTTACATGGAAGATTCCGCTAGGACTACCATTGTTACTAAAGAATACTAAATCCCCAGGTTGAGGACTTGTTACTTTAGTTGATGAAGCATATTGTGCTCCTGAGTTACTCGGAATAGTTTTTCCAGCTTTTGCAAAAACGTATTGCGTAAATCCAGAACAATCGAATCCGCTAGTTGTTCTTCCACCCCAGCGATAAGGTATTCCTTGACCAGTTAGGCTGCCGGCAACTTGTAGTACGCTTCCGCTGGAAACCACAGGTGCTGTTTCTTGTTCTTTTTTCTTTTCAGCTTCTTCTTTAGCTTTTTGAGCTGCTTCTTGTTGAGCTTTTTCACGTTCTCTTTGAGCTTTTGCTTGCTGTTCTCTTTCAGCTTGAGCTTTTGCTTGAGCTTCTTTTTCACGTTCTTGAGCTGCTGCTTGATTTGTTTGGCTTGTTTGGTTGTTATTTTGAGAAGTTGCAGTTTCTGTAGTTGAGCTTGAAGTTGATTCTGTAACACTTGATTCTGTAGTACTTACATTATCACTTGTTTCAGATACAGTTGTTGCAACTGATTCTTCTTGAACAACCTCTTCAGAGCTCACTGAGCTTTCTTCTTGTTCTGCTGCTGCAAGTTGTGCTGCTTCTTCAGCTTCAATACGCTCTTCTTCTTCTCTTACTAATTGAGCTTCTACTTCAGTTTGAATGCTAGTAAATTGAGCAACTTCTTGTTCTGCGGCTTCTTTTTGAGCAAGGAAAGCAGAAATATCTTCTTCAGTAGTTGCTTTTTCCATAGCTAATTGAGCAACTAAAACTTCTTTTTCTAATAATTGTTTGTCCATCTCTGTACGAGTTTGTTCTAATTCCATAGCGATTGCATTTTGTTGATTGATCTTTTGTTCTGTTTGTTCAGATTTTTTTACCACAGCTTCTTGATCAGCAATTTGCTCTTGAACTAAACTTTTATTTGCATCTACTAAGTCTGTTATGACATCAATTCTTCCAATGATGTCTGCTAACGATTCTGATTCTAGGATAAAATCTATGTAATTTTGACTATATCCACTAGTTTGAACTGTTCGAGCTTGTTCTTTTAATTTTTCATTTCTTTGAGCTATTTTTGCCTCTAACACTTCGATTTCAGCTTTTAATGTTTGCATTTCTTTTTGAGCTTTTTCAATATCTTTAGCTAGTGCGGCTGTTTTTTCTTCATTGTTTTTAATATCATTTGTAATAGATTTTAATTCATTTTCAGTTGTAGAAACTTGAGATTGAATTTGGTTTAATTGATTGTTTTTTTCATTGATCAATAGTTGAGTGTTTTCAGCTTTTTCTTGAGCTTCTTCGATCTTATCCGTATATTGTTCAGCGGCTACTTGAGTTGGTAAAATAAGGGAGCTAAACGTCATCGTTCCTAATAATGCGATCGTTACAAATTTCTTCTTCACGGAATCTTCTCCTCCAACGGTTGTTTTACTTCTTTCAAAGTCAAGGTTTCCTTCTGGAATCCTTTTTTACGATAGATGAAGTATAGCACATCCTATATATCAGAAATGTATCGTTAATATTACAGAATGATTAACAGGCCATTTGTCGAAATTCGTTCACAATCCTCGTCAAAAAATGACTGTTGTTTTCCTTTTTAATTGCTTTTCTAACAAATTACTTAAACGCACATTCAACATGATGATCATTTATCAATCCAGCCGCTTGCATATAAGCATAACATACTGTTGGGCCAACAAATGAGAAGCCTTTTTTCTTTAATGCTTTAGACAGCTTTTGTGACAGCTCATTTTGTGCCGGTACTTCGGATTCATCTTTAATTTGATGGTCAATAGGATTTCCATCCACAAAGCTCCACAAGTAGCAGTCAAATGAACCCCACTCTTTTTGGACTTCGATAAAAGCTTTTGCGTTTACCACAATCGAGTTTACTTTCAAGCGATTACGTATGATTCCAGAATTTTCTAACAACTGAGCTTGTTTTTCACTAGTATAATTTTGGATACATTCTGGGTCGAAATTATCAAGAGCTCTTCGATAATTCTCTCGCTTTTTAAGGACGGTTTCCCAGCTTAAACCTGCTTGCATAGTCTCAAGAACTAGTAGTTCAAATAACATTGCATCGTTATGCACTGGTTTCCCCCATTCTTTATCATGATATTCTTTCATTAAATTTGTTTTTGCCCAAGCACAACGTCTCATTTTCTTTCCTTCTTTCAATTTTTTTTTTTGAAGATTTTACTTATGTATAAGTTGTTTTTCTGTAAGTTTTTTTAGGTCCTTGCTTTTATTTCTTCGTATGGTGTATAATGTGTTGCTAGAATAGCAGACTTATATAGGTGAACCGTATTTACCTATTCTTTAGTGAACATTTTGGAGGTTATGAAAATGACTATGGATTATCGAGTACTACTTTATTATAAATATACTACAATAGAAGAGCCAGAAGAATTTAGACGTCAACACCTTGCTTTCTGTAAAGAAAATGATTTAAAAGGAAGAATATTAGTGTCTGAAGAAGGAATCAATGGTACAGTGTCCGGTACATTTGAAGCTACACAACAATACATGGATACAATGCATGCAGATACACGTTTTTCAGATATGGTTTTTAAAATAGACCCAGCTGAGGGACATGCGTTTAAAAAAATGCACGTCCGTTACCGTCCTGAGATTGTTTCATTACAGTTAGAAGACGATCTGGATCCAAACGAAACTACTGGAAAATACTTAGAACCAAAAGAATTTCGCAAAGCATTAGTAGATGAAAATACTATTGTTATTGATGCTCGTAACGACTACGAATATGACTTAGGTCATTTTAGAGGCGCTGTACGTCCAGACATTAAAAATTTCCGTGATTTACCAGAATGGATTCGTGAAAATAAAGAGAAGTTTATGGATAAAAAAGTCGTTACTTATTGTACAGGTGGAATTCGTTGTGAAAAATTCTCTGGCTGGTTATTAAAAGAAGGCTTTGAAGATGTGGGCCAACTACACGGAGGAATCCACACTTACGGTACTGATCCAGAAGTCCAAGGAGATTTATGGGATGGAAAAATGTATGTATTTGATGAACGCATCAGTGTTCCGATCAACCGTAAAGAGCATGTCATTATTGGAAAAGATTGGTTTGATGGATCACCTTGTGAACGTTACGTTAACTGTGGCGATCCCAAATGCAACCGCCAAATATTGACTTCTGAAGAAAATGAACGCAAATATTTACGTGGCTGTTCTCATGAATGCCGTATTTCACCAGAAAACCGCTATGTAAAACAACATCATTTGAGTCGCGAAGAAGTTGCTGAACGCCTTGCTGTAATTAATGAGAAATTACCTGAAATGGCTTAGATTAATAAACAAGAGACAAGTTTCGAACTAATAATTCGAAACTTGTCTCTTGTTTTATTTTGTTTTGCTTCTTAATTTTTTTATTCATCAATCATTTATTTTCCTTCATAGGCTCTTTTTAACTCAGCAATATCCATTTTTTTCATTTTTAAAAATGACTGGACTACACGTTGCTTTTGCTCTTCGTCTTTCGTAGACATCAACTTTTCTAGAATTCTTGGTGAAATTTGCCAAGACACTCCAAAGCGGTCTTTGAGCCAGCCACATTGTTCGGCTTCTGGAACAACAGAAAGTTTTTCCCAGAAAAAATCTATCTCTTCTTGATCGTCGCAATTCACTAATATAGAAAACGCTTCGTCAAAAGCGAAGCCATGATCAATGGCACTGTCCATAGCTGCGAATTGTTGCCCTTCCAATGTAAAAGTTGCATGTTGGACCATGTTCTGCTGATTCGGTTCTTCTCCTTCACTGTAGTTAGAAAGAAATTCTACTTTGCTATTGTCGAATAAAGACGTGTAAAACTCTATTGCTTCTGCAGCTCTTCCCGCTTGCTCGCCAGTATACAACAAATTAGGAACGATTTTTTGTTGGACAGACTGATCGGTGAGGAGGATTTGCCAAGATACCCCATATCGATCATTTACCCATCCATACCATTTACTAAATGGATATTCTCCTAATTCCATCAAAATAGAGCCGTCGACTGACAATGATTCCCATAAACCATCAACTTCGTCTTTAGTTGAACAGTGAACCATAAGAGAAATAACTGGAGATAATTGGAATATGGGTCCGGCTGATATAAACATAAAATCTTGTCCACATAATTTTAAAGTTACACTGTCAGAATCTCCAGAAGGCGTGTCGTGCATTTGAACAATGGACTCTATTTTGGAATCTTCAAATAACGAAGTATAAAATTCAGCTGCTTCTATTGCTTCTTTATCAAACCAAAGATGTGGAATTAATTTTTGCATGTTATCCCCTCCATTACTATTCTAACTTTGTAAAAAATCAGCTACCATTGACTTAACCGTCAATTTTTATTCCTAGACTTGGCTCTTCTGGATAAGGGACTATATAAAACCCACTTTCCTTAGACCATTCTCCGTATATGATTTTCTTCGGATTATCATATCCTTCCTTAGTTAATTTTTCCCGCAACCAAGATTCATCTTTCCCAATACTTCTTAAGCTGTTGATTTCTACCTGCCCTTCATCAATAAGCAAAATCGTCAGCACAGACTCTACCTCTGTATTCTTCATCACACTAACTTCTCCACCCGTTTCTAAGATGACATGTTTCGCTTCTTTTAAAGAGAAACAATCTTGATTCCTTAACAAAGCTCGGAGTTGTTCCATTTCCATGTGGTTTTTTTCTAGCTCTTGGACATTCAACTTTCCATCATTCACTAATACACTCGGTTTTCCTTTCACTAATTGATTGGCTTTATCGTTTTTTTGTACAAAAACTTCTATGCAGTAAATTAAAATCCCCCAAATAAGCAAAGCAAATAAAATATGGCCTATATGAATCGCGTCATCATAAAGTGATTCTTCTAATATTCCACCCAAAACCAGTGTATAAACCAAATCAAACGGTGTTATTTCTGACATGGTCTTTTTCCCTAAAATACGCATGACCAATAATAATCCCATTAATCCCACTATTAGTTTAATACCGATACTAACAAACATTTTTTGCCTCCTATGAGTTATAGTAAACAAATGTTGTTCTTCTAAACTCTTATTTCGTTTCACATCCATTGTAAATCGTTTTAGCAAAAAAACCACTTAATAAGCTCACAATAATAGACACCTATTTGAGAAAAAACCTCAAACAAGTGCCCTTATCAAAATACAAATTGTTTAACTTAAAATCAGTGCATCTTCATTCAAAATCGTACCGCTGTTTTTGTGAAACAATTCAAGCAAATCTGGAATAGTTAAATGCTGTTTTTCTTCTCCAGCAATATCTACAACAATATTTCCTTCATTTAACATGATAAGTCTATTTCCGTATTGAATAGCTTGCTCCATATTATGTGTGATCATTAAAGTAGTTAATTTTTCTTCTTCAACAATTTTTTTAGTCAAATCTAATACCATCTGACTTGTTTTAGGATCTAATGCAGCTGTGTGTTCATCCAACAATAATAACTTAGGAGTTACCAAAGAGGCCATCAGAAGTGTCACAGCTTGACGCTGTCCTCCCGATAATAACCCTATTTCCATTTTCATTCGGTTTTCCAATCCTAAATCTAATCGTTTTAGAGCTTCTTGAAAGCTATGCCGTTGTTCATCTTTGACCCCTATACCAAAACCTCTTTTTTTGCCTCGTTTCCATGCAACAGCCATGTTCTCTTCAATCGTCAAACGAGAAGCTGTTCCCATTCGCGGATCTTGAAAGACGCGTCCGATATATTTTGCTCTTTTCATTGTCGGTTCGTTAGTAATGTCTTTTCCTTCCAGTGATATCTTTCCTTGATCTACAGGAAAACTCCCTGCAATACTATTCATCAGGGTAGATTTACCCGCACCATTTCCTCCAATGATCGTGATAAAATCTCCTTCATGAATCGTTAAATCAATTCCTTTTAATACATGATTTTCATTCACAGTGCCTATTTCAAAACTTTTATGGATATTTTTCATCTCTAAAACTGGACTCATATGGTTGTTGCTCCTTTCTTTTTCACTTGAGGCGTTTTTCTTTTTCCTTTATTGGGCAGCTTCACAAGTGGAGAAGCCAGAGCAACAGTTAATAATATTGCAGAGAACACTTTCAAGTCTTGGGGATCTACGTTCAACTCCAACACTAATGACAACATCAAACGATACAAAACAGATCCTATTACGATAGTCATCAAACGCTTAGCAAAAGTTAAATGACGGAAAATAACTTCTCCTATAACAATTGAAGCTAAAGCTATTACAATAGTTCCAATACCACTACTAATATCTGCAAATCCATTATCTTGAGCAATCAATCCGCCTGCCATGGCAATCAATCCGTTACATAGCATGTAAGAAATAATTTCCATTTTATCGGTATTGATTCCATTCGCTTCACTCATAGAGGGATTATCTCCTGTAGAACGAATGGCTAAACCAGTTTCTGTACTATAGAATGCCTTTAATACAAGAATGACAAGAGAAGTGACGATTCCTCCTACTACCAGAGTAGACAAGTTAGATTTTATTCCCAAAGATTCTACTGTCCTCATTAAAGTAGATTCACCTAGTAAATTGACATTTGCTTTTCCCATAATTCTTAAATTAATGGAATATAAACCCGTCATTGTGATAATTCCTGAAATCAAAGAAGGTATTTTTAATTTTGTATGCAATACAGCTGAGATAACTCCTGCTAACATACCGCTTACTAACGCTGCCAAAGTAGCTATCCAAGGTGGGATGCCATTCACAATCAATGTTGCAGTAATGGCCGCTCCTAATGGAAAACTTCCCTCTGCTGTTAAGTCCGTAATGTTTAATATACGAAAATTTAGATAAACCCCTATTGCCATTATTGACCATAATAAACCTTGAGATGTACTTGATAATAAAATATCCATTTTTATTGCTCCTTTACTTTCAGGTTAAGACGACTCTATTCAGGTAACGAGATGCTTTCTGGATCGATTCCCAGGGCTTCTGCCATCTCTTCGTTAACAACTAATTCTAGACTATTAGATGTTTCCACAGCAATATCTGCTGGGTTCGCTCCTTCTTCAATAATTTGAAGAGCCATTTTTGCTGTCTGACGTCCAAGTTTTTCATAATTGATTCCGTATGTTGCTAACCCTCCAGTTTCTACTTGCTCGGCTGACCCAGCTACAACTGGCAATTGATATTCGATAGCAATATTACCTACTGTCGCCGCTGTGCTGGCCAATGTATTATCTGTTGGGATATACAATCCATCTATACCTTGTGCTAAGGTAGTTAATACTTGCTGCACATCATTAGTAGATGCTACCGTTAAAACTTCTACCGTAACTCCTTTAGCTTCTAAAGCTTCTATGGCCAAACTTGCTTGAATCTCTGAATTAGGCTCTCCTGCATTATAAATAATTCCAATAGTTTCAGCTTCAGGTGCAAGTGAAAGTAAAAGTGCTATTTGTTCATCAATTGGAACCATGTCACTTGTTCCAGTAACGTTGCGTCCAGGAGCTTCATTGCTGTCTACTAATCCTGCATCCACAGCATCTGTAACTGCTGTGAAAAGGATTGGATCTTCACTAGTTTCATTGGCTAACGATTGGGCAGCTGGGGTCGCAATAGATAGTATCACGTCATTTTCTCCTACCAGTTTTTGGCTCATGCTTTGTAGATTAGCTTGATCTCCTTGAGCATTCTGGTAATGTAGTGTTAGATTTTCTCCCTCTACATAACCTGCATCTTCTAACTCAGCTAAAAATCCTTCACGTGCCGAACTTAAAGATTCATGCTCCATATATTGTAAAATGCCAATATTGATTGAGCCATCATCAGCGGCTCCCTCTGAACTACAGGCTGCTAATACCAATCCTGCTAGTAATGTGATTCCTCCTGCTACTATTTTTTTCATTTGTTTTGTTTTTTTCATTTTTTATTCCTCCTAATTTATTTTCTTTTTTTTGTTACAAAACGCTCTGTTGTTCCTCCTTTTAGATAAAATAAAAGCACCTATTTAGATTTTAAAAATCTAAATAGGTGCAAATCGTGTACATTATTGATTGATTTTTTAGCAGCCACTTAGATTTTCTTAATCTATGCGGCTGGATTTTAAACATTCCAAAATTCTTTAGCCACTATAGACACAAACTTGGTTCTTGTTTGTATCCATAATGTATATGTCTACAAACACCGTCTAAAATAGCTAAAGTAAAAATTATTCAGATTTATGTGTTCTTTTATTATAGTTGTTTTCATTAAGAATCACTCGCAATCTAAATTTGATATTTTTAGTATAATAGATTTCAGATGAGAATGTCAACATTTAAATTAAAATTCATTCATTTAATTATACATATATTCTAATTAGCATAAAAGATTTCTTTTAATTTTGAACGTTTAGTTGACAAAATATAACTTTTTAGCAATTATCTTTTCCTCATCCAGATAAAAATTTTCTTTTTTTTTTATATTTGGTATAATGAGCGAAGCAATATGGAAGATACAAGAACCTGATTTAGAAAGGGATATATTGTACTTCCTTTTTTTATATTCTAATTTGCAACTATATTTTATAGATTATGAGGTGATTTACATTTGAATGATTCTGGAAATAATAATGGTCCTTCACTATGGGATAAAATTTCACAAACTGGAAAGACTGTTTATCAAAAAAGTGCTCGCTATGCACGGAACAGCTGGCAAAATTTCAGTGAAGAAATCTACCCCAAAGTAAGATCATCTATAAAGAGCATTTATTTCTCGAGTAAAACTGGTCTAAAAAAAGGTTGGGCTTCTTTTAAAACATTTAGTTTAACTCTTTTTGGAAAAATAGGAGTTTTCTTTTCTTCTACTAAGGAAACGTTGAAAAATAAGTGGACTGCCTTCAAGACAAGAAGAAAGCATAAAAAAGAGCAAACCGTTAAAGACTCCTCTTCGATTGTTGCTGAGGAAAATGCTGAAGCTGTGGCAGGTTCTTCTGAAAACGATGAAAAATCCGCTACTTTCTTAGGTAAAGCTGTTTTTGGTTTCAACGTTGCATATAACGTAATTAGAAATCTTGTCATTATTCTTAGCATTATTTTGCTCGTTGGTGGAGCATTTGCAGGTGGCGCTGGAATGGGGTTGTTTGCTTCATTAGTGTCTGGCCAAGAGCCGCCTGCTTATGAAGAAATGCAATTAGCCATCGGCAATGTGGAGCAAACCTCTACAATGTATTACGCTAGCGGCGAAACTATCAGTGTCTTTAGGTCAGATTTAAAAAGGACCAATGTTCCATTAAGTGACATTTCCGAGCATGTCGTCAATGGGATTATTGCTACTGAAGATGAATATTTTTGGGAGCATCCAGGCGTTGTTCCAAAGGCTGTGTTGCGTGCACTAGTACAGCAATTAATGGGTTCTAGCGTGTCCTCAGGTGGTTCTACCCTGACTCAGCAACTAGTGAAGCAGCAGATTTTATCTCCTGAAGTTACCTTTGAAAGAAAAGTAAATGAAATTTTGATTGCTTTTCGTGTAGAAAATTATTTTTCTAAAGAAGAAATATTGCAAGCTTACTTGAATATTTCACCATTTGGCAGAAATAGTTTAGGCCAAAACATTGCTGGCGTGCAAGAAGCTGCCACGGGTATCTTTGGTGTAGACGCTAAAGATTTAACACTCCCGCAAGCTGCTTTCATCGCTGGTCTTCCGCAAAACCCCATCACTTATAGCCCTTACACAAATACGGGTGAAGTAAAAGAGGATCAGTCAAGCGGGTTTAGTCGAAAAAATGAAGTATTGTTCCGTATGTTCCGTGAAGGTTATATCACCGAAGAGGAATACAGCAGTGCTCGCGAATACGATTTAACGCAAGATTTTATTCTTCGTCAAGATAACGAGCAAGAAACGAATTCTTTTGCTTATGATGCTGTCGAAACAGAAGCACGTACAATTGTTATGGAAATGCTCTATACAGCTGATGGTCGTACGAAAGAAGAAATTGGTGCTGATTCTGATTTATATCAACAATATTACGAGCGAGCTGATGATGATTTACGCTTGAATGGGTACAAAGTTTACTCTACTATAGATAAATCTATTCATGATGCCTTAGAAAAGGTCGCCTCTGAATATGGACCTAGCCTAGGACAAACGAAGCAAGCTCCTGCTGTTTATGACCGAGAAACCGGGTCTTATATCCAGCCAATGGAAGAAGACCCAGAAACTGGTGAATCTGTTCCTAAAATGGTGGATATCCAAGTAGGCTCTTCCTTAGTAGATAATGCGACTGGTCGAATCATTGCTTTTGTTGGCGGTACAAACTACATGGAGAATATGCTGAATCATGGTTTATATGTAGAAAGGCAACCTGGTTCAACGATAAAACCGATCTTAGTCTACGCTCCTGCTTTAGAAAAAGGATTGATTACGCCTGCAAGTATGGTATCTGATTCACGTTTATTTGTACCCAACTGGTCCGCTGCTGAAGGAAGATATGTCGGACATGAAGTAACAAACGTTGGGAATGTTTATTCAGGTAACAATGTTTCTGTAAGAGAATCTTTAGTGAATTCAATGAATATCCCTACATCTCGTATTTATTTGAAAATGTTAGAAGACAATTCTGCTCCTGGTGATTACTTACCACTGATGGGTATTGGATCAGATGCTATCCAGCCTGCTGAATACCAAAATGCTGCTTTAGCTCTTGGCGGTACTGGCCACACGGAAACGAATGATGAAGGCGTCATTACGAATAGAACTTATGGTCCAACAATAGTAGAAATGGCAAGTGCTTATACTACACTTGCAAATAATGGTTCACATGTAGATCCCTTCCTAATTGAACGGATCGAAAATAAAAATGGTGAAGTGATTTACCAACACGAGTCTAAAGCTACTCAAGTCTTTACTCCTGAGACTGCTTATATGACAGTCGATATTCTTAGAGGAGTTATGGAGAACAGCACTGTTAGTGGTACAGAAGATTTATTGAACTTTTCTGCTGATATTGCTGGTAAAACAGGAACAACAAATGATCGTGAAGATATTTGGTTTATTGGTATGACCCCTACTGTAACATTAAGTACTTGGATGGGGTATGATGTAGATAATATTTCTATTGAAACTGAAAACGGTATTCATCCAAGTAAACGAAATCTAAACTTTTGGGCTAGATTGATGAATGCTGTTTATGAGAATAATTCTACTTTAGTGGGTACTGATAAAACTTTTGTCCAACCAGATGGTATTGTGACGGATACTGTACTAGCTGAAACAGGTATGAAGTCTGGTGAGATCACTGTTCCATCAGGATCAGTTGCTGCAGCTCAACAGTCAGAGTTACAATATGCAGAGTTCGAAGAAAGAAATTCAAGTACTTCTAATTCTAGCTGGTTACAAGATGGCACTAAAGTATCTATCTCTGGACAAACGAAACAAGAGATTTTTGCAAAAGACAAAGTTCCAAGTGCTACCACTTATAATTTCTTAATCGGTGGTCCATCTCACATTCAAAATGCTTTCTGGAAATCAAAAGCTGGATCTGGTTCTCAGACACCATCTAATGAAGATAGTGATAGTGACGACTCTGAAGAGGAAGAGGAAGAGGAAGAGGAAGCCTCTGACTCTGAAGAAACTCCTGCTGATGAAGAAAACAGCGAAGAGTAAATTAAAGGTTCTTCATCATGTAACGTTGGTAGAGACTCTAAGTTGCTTAAACACTAACTTCTAGAAATTACTGGAGGAATCGGGTTTGCTGGTAGCCTTGGGAAACCCAATTCCTTCAGTGCTTTCTTTACAAACGCCATAAAATAGATATTCAAATTAAAATGAAAAAGCCGACCCTGTTCATGAACAGGATCGGCTTTTTCATTTTAATTTTCTGACCGTGTTGTTCCTCTATGAGCTACATGATACGGTAGGATAATTGTTTTTTCATCTGTTTCTTCTTTATTCATCAATTTAGTTAAGAGTCTCATTGAGACCGCACCAATATCGTATAATGGTTGAGTTATAGTGCTTAACTTTGGACGTGTCATTTCAGTTAATTTAGAGTTGTTTGTTGTAACGATTTCAAAATCTTCCGGTACTTTGATTCCTCTATCTAACGCACCGTTTAAGATACCTACAGCAAGTTCATCATCTCCAACAAAAGCAGCTGTAGCACCAGACTCAGCTAATTTTGTAAAAATTTCTTCTCCAGTTGTAAACGTGTATTCTGATTCGAATAGTAAACTCTCGTCGTATTCCATATTTGCTTTTTCTAATGCTTCTTTGTATCCAGCTAAACGATAAATGCTATTGATTGGTTCAGCTTGCAAACCAGAAACAAAAGCAATTCTTTCATTACCTGATTTGATCAACTCTGTAACAACTTCTTCTGTTGCATTTTTGTAATCAATGTTTACACTACCTACTTGCTCATCAGGATCTACCGTTCCAGCTAAAACAACAGGCGTTTTTGAACGAGAAAATTCTGCTCTCATTTCATCAGTAATTTTGTGGCCCATGTAGATAATTCCGTCAACTTGTTTTGCAAGCAATGTGTTCAACACTTGGATTTCTTTTACATCATTTTGGTCAGAGTTCGCTAAAATGATATTGTATTTGTACATAGTTGCAATATCATCGATTCCTCTTGCTAAAGAAGAAAAATAAAGATTTGTAACATCTGGAATAATAACACCCACAGTTGTTGTTTTTTTACTTGCTAATCCTCGTGCTACAGCATTCGGACGGTAATCTAAACGATCAATAACATCTAGAACTTTTTTTCTTGTAGTCGGTTTTACGTTCGGGTTGCCGTTTACAACGCGGGAAACAGTTGCCATTGAAACATTAGCTTCACGAGCAACATCATAAATCGTGATTGTTTGTTTTTCCATTATAAGTATCTCCTTTAAATTCAATTCTTTACCTCATTTTTCAATATGTTTAATTTACCAAATCTATTTATATATTGCAAGCGGTTTACATTTATTTTCATGAAATTTTCACAATTGTTTTCAGATAGCGGTTTCAATCATTTTTTTATAGTAGTTCTCCCTCTTATATTAGTGCTACAATGGATATGTTTAAAAAGTTGTCTAGAAAGAAGGTAATAACTATGTTAAAACAATTAGAAGTGTTACAGAATTGGTTAAAAGAAGAAAATAAAGAAGCCATTTTTATCAATGATCCAGATAATGTGGCTTATTTTAGTGGCTATCAGAGTGAACCTCACGAAAGAATTTTAGCTCTTTTGGTTTTTAAAGATGTCTCTCCTTTTCTTTTTGTGCCTGCTTTAGAAAAAGAAGACGCTTTAAATAGTACCTGGGAATACGATGTACTCGGTTATTTAGATCATGAAAACCCATGGAGTTTAATTTCTCATGCCGTTAAACAACGAATCGGAGATTTGACGATATTAGCTATTGAAAAGGACTTCTTAACCGTTACTCGTATGGAACAGTTGCAAACTGAGTTCCCTGGTGTATCTTTTTCAGATGTGACACCTAAAATACAAAGTATGAAGTTGGTTAAAACAAAAGATGAAATACAAAAAATGATAGAAGCTGGAATATGGGCCGATAAAGCTCTAGAAATTGGATTTAAAGCCATTAAAGAAGGCGTTCAGGAACAAGAAATTGTGGCGGAGATCGAATATGAATTGAAAAAAATGGGTATCAAGAATATGAGTTTTGAAACAATGGTACTAACAGGGGACAATGCCGCTAGTCCCCACGGTGTTCCAGGAAGCCGATGCATTCAAAAAAATGATCTCGTTTTATTTGATTTAGGTGTTGTATATGACGGATATACAAGTGATGTTACTCGCACTGTTGCTTTTGGAGAGCCTAGTGAAAAAGCTAAGGAAATCTACCATATTGTTTTAAGAGCCAATGAAGCTGCAATTGCTGCGGTTAAACCAGGTGTGACTGCTGGTGAATTAGACAAAATTGCTCGAGACATTATTACAGAA
The DNA here is from genome assembly GCF_016892605.1 of Desemzia sp. RIT 804. Taxonomy (GTDB): domain Bacteria; phylum Bacillota; class Bacilli; order Lactobacillales; family Carnobacteriaceae; genus Desemzia. Next base: position 76,468 of record NZ_JAFEMV010000001.1, on the reverse strand, counting down.
GCTGGTTATGGTGAATATTTCAATCATCGTTTAGGACACGGTTTAGGAAGAAGTGTACACGAATTTCCTTCTATCATGGAAGGAAATGATTTTGTTGTTCAAGAAGGTATGTGCTTCTCTATTGAACCAGGTATCTATGTTTCAGGTGTTGCAGGAGTCAGAATCGAAGATTGTTTGTATGTCACTGCAGATGGCTGTGAAGTATTTACTCATACTCCAAAGACGTACACCACTATTTCATAAGACGTTGGTTTTGAAGTTTTTATCTGATTATACAAAAAGAGAGGAATGGAGTTACATCCATTCCTCTCTTTTGTGCTTTTTGTGAAAATTAGATACCTACATTTGTATTAGTAGTTTTTTCTCCGTCACTGTCTTCTTTTGTTTGTTCTGAACTTGTATTAGTTGTGCGGTAATCAGGTCCTTCTTTAGCTTTTTCCTCATCATAATCAAAATCCATTGTTGCTCTTTCTACTTCTTTTTTCATATTGTCAGAAGTAAATTGAGGAGTTTCTTTTGTTTTTTCCATTTCAGAAATAACTTTTTCGTTTTCTGTTTGGAACTCTTCTTTTGCTTCAGAACCTTTTTTCTTCACTTCACCTGCAGCATCTTTTACTTCAGAGTGGATATCCTGTAAATCATCTTTCACATCTTGTGTACTTGAAGACATTTGACTCTTCATTTTATTAGCTGTATCTTTTAGACTGATTTTAATATCATCTGTTGCATTTACCGCAACATCTTTCATTTCAGATCCTTTTTCTTTTGCAATTTGAGAATATTCTTTAGCTGTTCCTTTAGCTTTGTCAGCTTGATCAGAAAGATCTGATCTTAATTCTTTTCCTGATTTAGGTGCAAACAACAATGTAGTTGTCGCAGCAGCTGCCGCTCCTAAAATTGCCCCTAATAAAAATCCGCCTTTTTTACTCATACTCTATCCATCCTTTCCAAATTCGGTCTTAACATTGATTAGTTTTAACTTTTATTCTGAATCTTTTTTATTTTTTCTTCTACGATTCATATTCATCGCTGTCTTGCCTACTTTTGTAGCTACGCCTGTTTGTGCAGTTCGTTTGGTCACTCCAGTCACACGATCAGTTAAGTTACGTGTTGAAGAGTTTAAGTTTGAAACGGATACTCCTAGATCCCCAATAGCTTGGAACAATGGATCTGTTTTACCTAACTTCCCGTTTACGTCATCTAATGTAGTATTGGATTTATTTAGTAACCCCTCTACTTCGATTAATAAATTGTCCGCGTCTTTAGTCATGACACGAAGACTAGAATTCGCTTCCTTAACTGTATTGGAAACTTCTCCCATAATTTTTGATACTTTAAGCAAGACGATCACTAAAAAGACTACTAATACTGCAAATGCAACTGCAGCAATCAATGCAGCAATTTCTCCACCTGTCATATGAATTCCTCACTTCCTATTAATTTTATCGTGTTATTTTTTAATAGATACTTGTTTGACCAGTTTGTACCTTTAAGTAACTATTAAAAAACGTTTTCCTTTTCGTGTATAGAATACCATTTAAAAAAAAGGACTTCAAACAATACGAAATAGAATACTAAAAAAATCAGCATTTTTCTCTCACATAATAAGTTACTCATTTTATCCCTTTATAATTTAAGCTTTTTGATAGAACAGCCGAACTTAGTTTTATTTACAGCTATTTTTTGTTAAGATATAAATCAACGTGAGTTAATTTTAACGAGGTGAATGAAATTGGATAATAATGTTACGGATTCTGTAGTAAATGATGTAGTAGAAAAAACAAGTCTCTTTAGTCAATATTGGTATTCGATCGATTGGAATACAGTCATCAGTAATGTATTAACTACATCGATTCAGATTATCTTTTTCTTAATATTGTTCTATGTTGTGAAAAGAATTGGAGATTTTTTAATCAGCCAAGCCTTTACAAGATATAGAAAAAAAGAAAGTATTTCTGTAAATCGATTGAATACATTAAATAGTCTATCAAAAAATTTGTTCCATGCTTTACTAGGCTTTTTAGTAGCCTATTCAGTTTTAACTGTCTTAGGTGTACCTGTTGGTTCCTTACTAGCTGGGGCTGGTGTAATCGGGCTAGCTTTATCTTTAGGTGCTCAAGGGTTCGTTAGTGATATTGTAAATGGTTTTTTCTTATTGTTAGAAAAGCAATTAGATGTTGGTGATGTTGTAGATTTAGATACCGTTTCAGGAACAGTAGTTGATGTCAATTTAAAAACAACTCAAGTTAAAAGCTTTGATGGTACTTTAAATTATGTACCTAATCGTTACATTACAATCGTCAGTAACAAGTCACGTGAAGATATGCAAGCACTGATCAATATCCGTCTATTCCCAGATGCAGATATCCAAAAAGTATCTGACATTATTCAAGAAGTCAACGAACGTATGGTGCCTCAATATCCTGAGATTACAGAAAAACCTTCTTACACCGGTTTAATAGATATTGGAGATGGGCAAACGGGTATTCGAGTGACCATGTATACTTTGAATGGCCAGCAGTACAGTGTACAACATAGCTTTTTCCAAGAATATGTAACCAGATTGACCGAAGCAGGAATAAAAATTCCATTAACAACCTATAATATAGTCTAAAAACACTTTAATAAATAAGACAAGCAGCTGGAACACTTTAGTTCAGCCGCTTGTCTTATTTATTTTAAACTATTTAGATAAAGTGGTTTCCTTTTTGCTCTAAAAAATCACTTACAACTTCTATCGCAAATGGAATAGCCTCTTCTTTTGGTGACATTTGAGGATGGTGCAAACCATAAGGAGTGTCTACACCTAGCCAGAACATCGTTCCGGGAACTTTATCTAATAAGTAACCAAAATCTTCTCCTGTCATTGCTGTTTCTGCTTCATGGAAATGAACGCCTTCTCTATTTTCCATGAATTCAATAAAATCAATAGTTTCTTTTGGAGAGTTGATGACCGGTAAGTAACCATACATATTCAATTCTACATCTACTTTGCACTGATAAGTGATCTCGATTCCTTTAGCAATTTCTTTAAATCGCTTTTGGACCATATAGCTCATATCTTTAGTTAACGCTCGTATTGTGCCTTCGATACGAGCATGGTCACTAATGACATTCCCAGTCGTTCCAGCATGAAACGAACCAAGAGTCACTACAGCACCTTCAATTGGATTTACATTGCGGCTGACGATCGTTTGGACTTGATTGACAAATTGGCTAGCTGCTACAATCATATCATTTGCCTCTTGAGGATAAGCAGCGTGTCCTCCGATTCCATGAAAATCCACTTTTACATCACAAGTAGACGCAAAAAGTGTTCCTTCTTTAGTGGCAATCGTTCCAACTGGGCGGTTGGGATCTATGTGCAGCCCATAAAACTCATCGGGCATCCACTCATTTAAAAAGCCTTTATCGTAATAGATTTTTGCCCCGCTGACCGTTTCTTCTGCTGGTTGGAAAAAGAATACCAAATGATCTTTCGCAGGATGAGTACTGAAATAAGACAATATGCCTAAAGCTATAGACATATGTACATCATGTCCACAAGCATGCATTCTTCCTTCATAGATGGATTCAAAAGGCAATTTAGTCTGTTCAATAACAGGCAAACCATCGATATCTGTTCGCCAACCGATCGTTCTTTTCCCTTCTGTCCCTTTGATGCGAACTAATATCGCTGTTTCATCTGTTTTCACTTCCAAATGATCACTTGGCAGCTGACGAATCACATTTAGTAAGTATTCGTGTGTTTTATACTCTTGCAATCCTATTTCAGGGATTAAATGCAAGTCTCTTCTTATCTTAATAAAAGGGTCTAAATTGTTCATTAGAGTACTTCTATTAATAAACGGTTCTAAATTATTCATTAGTGTACTTCTCCTTGTAAACTCTTCTAATTTAAATCAAAAATAATGCCCTTTTAAGCACATCGTTAAAACTTAAAAAAAGCCCGTCTCAGTTGAGACGGTTTATTTTCCATTCTGTTTAGTCTTATAAAACTAATTGCAGATCGTCTCTTCTTTTTCGCGAACATCATAATGCTGTTCAAATTCATGTACTAAGTGATTCACAGATTTTAAAATTTCTCTTCTAGTAATGATACCTGAGAACTTATTCTCAGCATCCACCGTGCATATGAATGGATTGTCTACAAGCAGATGCAACATATCTTCCAATTCATAATCCTCATCTAAAACAGCAAACTCAGTTTTCATCACTTCTCCTACTGTAAGCACATCAAGTTGATCATAGTTCATTTGATGAATGCTTGTTATAGCTTCCATAATGAGAGGGATAGAAATTAAGCCTTTCACGTGTGAATCCTTATCTAAAACGACAATAACATTGAACCCAATTTTCGTTAACACAAGTAAAGCATGACTTAACTTATTTTCGGTTTGAACATGAGCCACTTCACTAGCTGGAATTAAGAAATGATCTTGATTCTCTAAAAACATGGCTTGGATCTTATTTCCAATCATTGATGATTTCCTCCTAAAAAGCACTTTTTGCCTTTTACATTTTACAACAAGCTGACACAAAATCCTATTTATTCAAGTTAACCTTAAGTAATTTTTAGAAAACTAGTTTATTTGCCATAAAAGGTTTGTTTTCAGCTTCTTGCAAAATGCACCACTAAATCGTCAATAAGTTGATGCTCTCGATCATAGTAAGAAACCGTTATCCCCTTTTCTTCTATGTCAATGATCGCATAAGTTTTAATATTGTATCTTCCTCTTGGCTGCAGTATGCTTCCTGGATTCAGTAACAGAATCCCCTCTTTTTTTTCAACTCCCAATTCATGTGAGTGCCCAAAAAAAGCAAAATGTGCATTAGCTTCTTTGGCAGCATTTAAAAGAGGAACCATTGTAACCTTCACATCGTGGTAATGCCCATGCACCATGAAAAATCGTTCATTACCAACTTCTACCACTTGTTCAAGTTTTAATTGTTCATCAAAGTCCATATTTCCTTTAACCGTAACAAAAGAGTCCCAAATTTCATCTGTCGCTTCTAGCTCAGAATCTCCACAATGAAACATCCGATCCATTTTATTTTGATACAGTTCCTTTAGTTCTACCAATACATCTCTATCTCCATGACTATCACTAACAACAAGTATTTTCATTGCCTGATTCTCCTTATCTGTCGATATTAGAAATCCATTCATCCCAGACTTTTTCCAGTTGTTGCAAAGCTTTTGCACGATGACTGATCGCATTCTTCTCTTCCTCTGTCATTTCTGCCATTGTTTTATCCTTATCTGCTACATAAAATAACGAATCATACCCAAAGCCGTTATCTCCTCTAGGAATAGATAGAATTTGCCCTTCCACTTCTCCTTCAACAACTAAACTTTCCCTTCCAGGAGCTGCTAAAGCAAGCGTACAGTGGAATTGCGCCGTTCGTTCTGCTGCTGGTACATGAGTCAACTCATGCAGCAGCTTAGCATTATTGGCTGCATCGCTTTTCATTTCCCCAGCAAATCGTGCGGAATAAACTCCAGGATTTCCATTTAGAAAATCTACTTTTAAACCAGAGTCATCTGCGAGTACCAGCATATTGAATTTAGCCGCAATCGTCTCCGCTTTTAACAAAGCATTCTCAGCAAATATAACTCCTGTTTCTTCTACGTCTGGGATTTCTGGATAATCCAATAATGTTTTGATTGTAAAACCTTTTGCAGCGAACAAGCTTTCAAACTCAGAAGCTTTTCCTTTGTTTCTTGTAGCAATCAGAATTTCTTTGCGTATTGGATTTAGCGGATAGTTTGTCATTTTGTGGTTCAATCGATTTCCCTCTCTGATCGCTTGATTTTGTAGATCAATCAATTTATTAATGCCTTTTTTCCCAAGCTCCATCATTTCAAGCATTTCATCTTGAGAAAAAGACATTTTTTCTCCCGTACCCTGGATTTCAGAGAAGTTGCCGCTTGATGTCATCACAAAGTTCATATCTACCGCAGCAGAGCTGTCTTCAAAATAATCTACATCCAAAACTATTTGACCATCAGTCATCATACCTACGCTTATGGCTGCAATATTCTCTGTAATAGGATTTTCTTTAAGTATCCCCTGATCCAATAATTGTTGGACTGCCAAGCTTAAAGCTACAAATCCACCTGTAATACTAGCTGTTCTTGTTCCTCCATCTGCTTGTATCACATCACAATCAATTACAATAGAACGTTCTCCAAGTTTTTCAAGATCTACGATGGAGCGTAAAGAACGGGCGACCAAACGTTGTATTTCCATCGTTCTTCCGTTTATTTTACCTTTTACAGCATCTCGCTGTTTTCTTTCTTGTGTAGCTCTTGGCAACATGCTGTACTCTGCGTGTACCCAGCCACTGTGTTGTCCTCGTAAAAAATGCGGAACCCGATTTTCTACCGTTGCAGTACAAATCACTTTTGTTTTGCCAACTGTGATCAACACTGAACCTTCGGGATGCATCAAGTAATTAGGTTCAATAGTTACTTCTCTCATGTCATTTAATTTTCTTCCATCTTTACGCATAAACAGACTCCTTTGATATTCTTCAAACGCTATTGTTTTAGTCCGCAGTACCTAAACGGATTTGTTCAACTTCTAATTGATTTGCTCCCAGCCACTGAGAAGCGATGTCATGAAACATCTGCTTGGAACCTGTAGTATAAAATTTGCGCTCACTCACACTATTTTTTTTGCTTTCTTCTGCTAAATTAAAATAATCTAGTATAGTACTCACTTCGCTGATCGTCTCAGCACCAGAATCAATTAACGTAACTTTTTCACCCATCACATTCTGAATGATCGGACGCAACAAAGGATAATGTGTACATCCTAAAATCAAAGTATCTAATTGCTTATTCTTTAATGTTTTCAACGTTTCAGCAACCACTTTTTTAGCAATAGCGCTTCTGTATTCATTACTCTCTACCAACGGAACAAATTTGGGACAAGCTAAACTAGTCACCTCAACTTGTTTATCTTTAGAATGAATAAAAGTTTCATACATGTTGCTTTTTACTGTTCCTTCTGTACCAATGATCCCTACACGATCACTAGATGTTGCTTTGATCGCAGCTCGGCTTCCTGGTAGGATAACACCGATTACTGGAATAGCCAATTTCTTTTTAATGTCTTCCAATGCAACAGCAGTAGCTGTATTACACGCAATCACTAGCATCTTAATATCTTTACTGAGCAAGAATTGGGTCATTTCCCAAGTGAATCGCAATATTTGTTCTTCGGGTCTAGGACCGTAAGGACAGCGCGCCGTATCACCAACATAATAAATAGACTCATTGGGTAATTGTCGCATAGCCTCTTTTACTACAGTTAAACCACCAACTCCTGAATCTATAAAACCTATTGCTTGTTTTTTCATATTTTAACAACCTTTAAATAAATTATATTGCTCTAGTGTTTATTGTCCCTTTTTTAACATAAAAATTCAAGTCTATATCGTTTTCTTTATGTAGTTATTTTTTTATTTTTCTACCTCTATCCAATTGTTGTATTACTTTTGTCGATGGCTTCTTTTTTTCTTATACTCGCAGAAAAAAAAGTAGGTTTATTGCATCAATCAATGTATAATAATGTATGAAACTATTGAGGTGAAATCATTGAGAAAGAAACTAAATCGTGAAGAACTTAATACAGAGCTAGCAAATGCACCGGTTAATTTATTTGGTTATGAATTAGTTCGAACTGAGCTGCTGACTAATCTATTAGGCAAGGATGCAGAATCGATTTTATATTGGGCTGGAAAAGAATTAGCCAGAAATCATCCTTTAACCAGTAATGAAGAAGTTGCTCGTTTCTTTGAACAAGCTTCTTTTGGAACGCTTATTTGTATTAAAGAAAAGCGGAGTTTTCATACATATACTTTGACAGGTAAGATCGTTGATTTGCGTTTAACAAACAAGCAAGCTGTTTTTTCGCTAGAAGCTGGTTTTCTGGCTGAGCAAATGCAACAAATCACTGGATTGTATACAGAAGCTTTTGCTGAAGTCATCAAAAACAAAGAGGTCGTCATTACGCTAAAATGGGATAAAAAAGATACTATTGATGACCTAGAATAAAATAAAAAAGAAATACCAGCAAGGTTTTATCCTTTTACTGGTATTTCTTTTTTGTTTAAACACTGAATTCTGAAGCCTAAACTTTTTGTTGTCTTCTCATAGCTTTGAAAGAAGTTTTCATCGTTTTGAACATCCCTGCATCCGAATAGATCAATACACTTGAGCGGTACAGTAAAAGTGACAACCAGGTAGTCAACAACACAAATAAAATCAACCCTACGATCGAAATCATAACACCTGTTGTTGTAACTGTATCACTAGCTACTCTAAAAGGCATGATAAATGAGGTGAACAATGGAATATAAGAACCGATCTTAACAATCATATGTGTTGGATTGTAAAATGCAAACATTCCAGCATAAAATCCTGCCAGTGATAAAAATACGATCGGAGTAACAGCTTTGGAAACATCTTCTACTTTTGAAACAAGAGATCCAAGGAAAGCTGCCAAAATAGCATACAACACAATTCCTAAGATAAAGTAAGCTAAAGACGTTCCTAGCAGACCTTGAAAAATAGCAGAGATATCAATCCCTTGAAGCAAATCTTGCACAAAATCTAATTGTAAAGCAATGGCGCCTAATACAACGTAGATAGCGATTTGCGTAAAACAAATGAGTACGATAGCCACTAATTTTCCAAAGAAATGAATAGTTGAAGATACACTGGATAAAATGACTTCCATAATTCGAGTCCCTTTTTCAGAGGCAATCTCTTCTCCAATAATGCTGGAATAGGTCATGATAAACATAAAAACTGCGATTCCAACTGCATAAGCACTTCCCATTCGTAAAGCATCCTCTGCACTTTCAGTTGTGGTGATTCCTCCACCTTCAAATTCGATTCTTGTTTGCTCGAGAGTGGCCGGCGTTAAAATACTGGCAATATCTTCTTGAGTTAGTCCAAGACTTTCAGCTTGCTGGATTTGTTGGACTGAAGATAGAACACCTGTTAAATAGTATGTGTCTACATCTTGGCTGTCTGGTGAATAGACGTAATTTCCTTGATATACCCCATTTTCTTCTTCTACAACTAAATAACCATCTAATTCTTCAGCTTCCATAGCTGTTTCAGCATCTTCTACTGTAGTGATCTCAGTGTTGACTTCAAATTGTTCTTCTTCAGCTTGCAATATAGCTTGTACTTGCTGATCCTCTGATAATACAGCAATTTCAGGCACTCCACCATTTTCAGAAGCAGAAACAAAATAAATAATAGCTGCTATCACTAGTAAAATAACGATTGGAGCAAAAACCATTGATATAAAGCCTAGCGATTTAACATTTTTCCTATAAACTTCACCGACTATAACCCAAAATTTATTCATGTGGCTCACCAGCTTTCAGTTTGAAAATTTCTTCTAACGTTGGAGGTTGTTGGCTAAAAGTTGGAATAAAGCCATCTTTAGTCACAATGTCAAAAATTTGTTTCCCATATGAAGCGTCTTCTAGGTCTAATAAATAGATTCCTTCATTGGTTTTTTTTACATTTTCTACTCCGGGAAGTTCGTTCAATTCTTGTTGACTCATTGGAGTTTCTAAGAAAAGCTTTGTACGTCCAAATTGTTCCCGTATCTCTTTTACAGGGCCTTTCAAGACTACTGCTCCATCGCGCAGCATCAATAAATGATCACAAATTTCTTCCACATTGTTCATATTGTGACTGGAAAAGATCACACAAGCTCCTTGTTGACGTAATTCCTTGATTCCTTCTTCTAAAATACCCGCATTTACTGGATCTAAGCCACTAAAAGGTTCATCTAAAATCACCAGTTTTGGTTCATGAAGCAATGTTGCGATCAATTGGACTTTTTGTTGATTCCCTTTAGACAACGACTTTACCTTATCTGTTTTTTTCCCTTTTACCTTGAACTTTTCCATCCACATATCAATTAGTGGTTTCACTTCTTTTTTGCTTTTGCCACGCAAACGTCCAAAATAAATCAATTGATCTTCAATGGTTACTTTAGGATAAAGTCCTCTTTCTTCAGGCAAATACCCAATAATATTATAATCGGCTTTTGTCAACGGTCTTCCATTCCATAAAATTTCCCCGGAATCTGAAGTTAAAAAGTCTAGTATCAAACGAAAGGTTGTTGTTTTACCTGCCCCATTTTGTCCAATCATTCCTAGAATCTCGCCTTCATTAATCGTAAAACTGACATCATCTACGGCTGTCAAAGGACCGAACGTCTTTTTTAAATGCTTAGCTTCTAACATCTTTTGCTCCTCCATTCACTAACTACTCATATCTATGTACATTTTTAATAGTAGCACACCTATTTCAGTTACAAAAATGTTTCCTATATTTTTCACCTGTTAAATATTTTGACCTTAGCTGAGAAGTTGGTTAAAATAAGATGAACTCAAATTATTAAGTACTTATATTTATTTTGGAGGAGAAGATACATGGATAATCAACAAAAGGTTATAGACTCGAAAAGCGGCTTTCCACAATTCATGGCAAGTATTTATGCTTGGATGGCTGGAGGAATTTTGCTTAGTGCATTAATGGTTTATTTATTGCTTTATACTTACACACCTATTGCTAACGCGTTTTGGAATTTAATTACCGCCACTAACGGGATGGCTTTTTATGGTTTTATTATTTTAGAACTGGTTTTGGTGTTCAGTTTCCGTTTTAATCCGGAAAAGGTAAAAAGCCCGGCAAACTATGCTATAAAATTTATTTTGTACTCCATTGTTAATGGTATGACGTTGACGCTCGTTTTATTAGCCTATACGACAGCTAGTATTCTAAATGCATTCGTTTCTACATTTGCTTTATTCGCTGTAATGAGTTTAATTGGTTTTGTGACCAAAAAGGATTTGTCTTCATTGGGTGGAATTTTGATGAGCATGTTGCTAGGATTGATTATTGCTTCATTGGTAAACTTATTCTTCTTACAAAGTAGTATGGCTGATTTTATTCTTTCTATTATTACTGTACTAATTTTTGTGGGTTTGACAGCTTATGATACACAAAAGTGTAAAACTGTTTACAGTTATTATGGAGGAACAGCTCTTGCAAGTAGTGTAGCAATCGGCTGTGCTTTGGAACTATACTTAGATTTTATCAATATTTTCTTAGCTATTTTGCGTATTTTTGGAAAACGCAAATAAACAGGATCTTTATACAAACAGAAAAAAGGAAAGGGATGAAAAATCCCTTTCCTTTTTTTGTATTTGTATTCTATAGGCAGAATGTTTTACTGTATGGTTTGGTATGCTTTTAAACGCCTCTCTCCGCGCTCTGCTCCATTCTCTATAAATAGTATAGGTTTTCTGATGGGTAGGCTGGGTCGCTGGTGACATCGATTCCCAGTTTACGTAAAACTTGCTCATCGTCGCTGTTTAACATCACTGTTGAATGAGCTTGCACACCGTTTAATTGAGCCAATTTGTTATAGGCCAATTGTGCCATTGGATTGGTCACTGCACTGATGGCCAATGCAATTAATATTTCACTGGCTTTCAGCGTAGGAAGCTTGCTGTGCAAATCATTCTTTTTCATGTTTTGGATCGTTTCTAAGATCATAGGTGACAATAGATGAATCTCATCAGAAATGTTCGCCAGTTCTTTAATAGAATTCAAAATTGCCGCAGAACTTGAGTCCATCAATGATGTTGTTCTTCCCGTAACCACTCTACCATCTTGCAGCTCAAATGCAATAACGGCTTGTACATCATTTGTATCTGAATGATTTTTGACTTTTTCTGCGTAATCCCGAGCAGGTCCTACAGGTACTCGGTCTAATTGTTTTAATTCAACTTCTTCCATGATCAATTTCATCCGATTCAGGACTTCTTCATCCGCTAATCCTTTTTTAAAATCAGACTCTGTTGCAAAGCTTCGTCGTATAATTTCTTGTTTAGAAGCTTCTTTTACTACTTCGTCATCAATGATCCCAAACCCAACTCGGTTTACACCCATATCTGTTGGAGATTGAAAAACAGATTCTTTACCAGTAATCTTCTCAATAATTCGTTTGATTACCGGAAAAGTCTCAAGATCACGATTATAATTTACAGCAATTTCGTTGTATTTTTCATAATGAAAGTTATCGATCATATTGACGTCTTTTAAATCTACTGTTGCTGCTTCATAAGCAATATTCAACGGGTGTTTTAAGGGAACATTCCAAACCGGAAAAGTTTCAAATTTTGAATACCCAGCAATTTTCCCATGCTGGCGTTCATGATACAACTGATTTAGACTGGTAGCCAGTTTTCCGCTTCCTGGACCTGGAGCCGTAACCACAACAATAGGTTTAGTCGTTGGAATATAATCATTCTTTCCAAAGCCTTCTTCACTTACGATGACATCCAAGTTAGACGGGTAACCTTCAATTGATTCGTGAGTATAGACTTTGATCCCTCTTCGTTCCAACTTATTGATAAACAGTTTAGTAGACGGTTGACCATGGTAACGTGTAATCACTACACTATTTACTGCCAATTCGTATTCTCTCAATTCATCAATCAAACGGAATACATCCATATCATATGTAATTCCATAATCTCCACGAATCTTATTCCGTTCAATATCCCCTGCATAGACACAGATAATAATTTCTGATTTATCCTTTAATTTTTGCAATAATTTGATTTTTGCATCTTCATCAAATCCAGGCAAAACACGTTTTGCGTGCTTGTCTCCGATCAGCTTTCCACCAAATTCTAAATACAGTTTATCGTAATTATTGACTCGTTCTAAAATATACTTGGTCTGTTCTTCGATATATTTTTGTGGATCAAATCCTAATTCTCTCATGTAAACCCTCCGTATGTTTTTCCAATCAAACCTTTTTCTGCACTACAGATCGGACTATTGGTATCTTGTTGTTCATTTTTCTCCAAAAATAAAAAATAGAGCTTTTTTTATCAGCTCTAACTTAAACGCACTTCGAAAACCTAGTTTTCAACACGTTCTAACTTTACCATATTTTTAACGTTTCACAAAAACCGATTTTATCGCCCTTATCTATTATAGTATCTTTAGCTAAGGTTTCAATACTTTTTTAAAAAAGATAAGGCAACGGAATTAAAAATATCGGGTTGCTTTAACATAAAGAAATGATCTGCTTTAGGCATAATCCGTAATTGATGATCGTTTATTTGTCGAGCAATCAACTCGGTATGACTTTGCTTGATCACATCATTTTCTCCAGCCATAATTAAAGTTGGTGCTTGAATATTTTTCAAATCAAATAGTGTATTGTTTATTTGATGGAACATCAAATCGACTATTTCTTTTTTCAGTTGGATAGTTGGATAAATCATTTCTATATATTGTAAAAAGTTAAACATCCATTTCACTTTTTGCAATTCCCAACTTTTCATTCCTTCAGCTTTTATATTGGCACCAACCACTATCAGAGCATGAACCCTTTTTGGGTAGTATTCTGCAAATAATAAAGCTGTATTTCCTCCATCACTAAACCCAATAATGTTTGTACGTTCGATATGTAAATAATCTAAGACCAACCTTACATCTTGAGCAAATTGTTCAAAATTCAGTTTAGTAGTTCCACGGTCAGAATATCCATGGCCTCTAGTGTCTAATGCAATAACAGTATAATATTGACTAAAAAAAGCCATGTGATACTGGAAAATAGATGAGCTTTCTCCGTTGCCATGCAACAATAACAAGGGTGCTCCTTCGCCCATTACACAACAATGTAACTCTCCACTATTTGTTGGAATGTAAACTGATCTCATCCTTTCTCCTCCTTTTTCAATAAGTATAGGTTCTTCATCATATAGCGTTGGTAGAAAGTCTAATTTGCTTAAACTCTACTTCTAGAAATTTCTGGAGGAATTTCTTTATCAACGCCATAAAATAGTTATCCTAAGTATAAAGCACACCTTTAACCTTCCAAACAAAAAATTCCTAGTTTGAACAAACTAACTTGTTCAAACTAGGAATTTATCTTATTTAGAAACTAGAAATTCACGTTTAAGACAATCTCGTTTAAGATAGTCGACGTTTCACCTTTTTTGTGCACAAAAATAGCACGTTCTGGTGAAAAAGCGTTTAGATCACTGATTGCCAACTGATTTCTACGTAAAACGTAATCCAGTGGGCAATCTAATTGTCCATCAGCGTTTTCTATTAAGTCTTCTGGGCATACAGTTAATGTCCGTTTCTCATTACTTCCTTCAAAAATCATCTCATATTTATCTACAGCTTCATCCAATACTTGTTCACTCATAGCTTGATGCCTCCCATAACACTAAAAAAATGAGAAATTTGAATTTTGCCCGTTCTACCATTCTTCTCTTGATACCTATAACCTTTAATTACCAGTTCCTTATGTACAGAAACAGAAAAGAATACACTTTTACTTTGTTTTTCCAATAGACTGACAGTACGAAAGATGGTCATTCTGTGGATTTATCATTTTTATGAACCAATTATAGCAAATTTGTATGGAAAGTATACTTTTTTTTAGAGTCGTATTAATTTTGTCACAAATATATGGACAATTTTTTTCTAAAATTTTTAATGGTACCTATTTTTTACTCAATGATCGTATTTTTAATAAACTCTTCAATATAATCAGCTGTCTGTTGTTGTTGAGAATCATTTGTAAGTCCAGCTTCTCCATCTCCAGCTTGATTACCATAATTTCCAAACTGAGCATGGTTCCCGCCCTCAATAATGATTTCTTTTATTGCATTTGGAAACTTACTCAATGCTTTTTCATAAGCTTCAGCATCTAATACTTTATCATTACTCCCATAGATAGAAAGACTATTTATAGATATTTGTGAGAGGTCCGCTGATGGATAAGAGGCCAGAAAAATGAGTCCATTCAATAAAGAATAATTCTCACTGGCAAATGAAGACGCCATAACTCCACCTAAAGAATGGCCTGCAACATACCAGTTACTGATATTTCCATTTTCTTCTATTACTTCACCTGCTGCTTGACTATCAAAAACCGCTAAATTAAAGGGCATTTTTAACAAGTAAACTTCTATCCCTTTTTCTGCTATAAGTTGCATCAAGGGCGCATAAGCTTCTTCTTCTACTTTGCCACCTTGATAAAAAATCAATCCAACATTATTCAGATTCTCAATTGGCTTGAATACAAAATACTCTTCTTCCTCTACTACTTCTATTTTATTTGTAGAGGTCAGAGCTGCAATTGCTTCTTCTTCTGGCTCATAGGCTGTAGAAACGTACCAAGCAAAAGATGCAATCAAGCTAAGCACTAATGCCACAACAATGAGCAGGCCTACTTTCAATTTTTTATGTTTCATTTAATGAACTACTCCTTTTTATCCATTAGAATTCTTAGAAAAGTATACCACTTTAACCAACAGATTGACTTACTAAAACGACAAAAGAAAAGAAGTTAGGATCGACACCCTAACTTCTTTTCAGATTGTTTATTTATGTTTTTCCAAAACTTCTTCAATTTGTTCTTTACTGTGATAACCGATCAATTTATCTACAATCTCACCGTCTTTTTTCACTAATAAAGTTGGGATACTCATAATTCCAAATGAAGCTGGAATCTGAGGGTTTGCATCTACATCCATTTTGACAAATTTTACTTCATCACCGATTTCTGCATCTAATTCTTCTAAAACTGGAGATTGCATACGACACGGTCCACACCAAGTTGCCCAAAAGTCTGTTACTGTCAAACCATCTTTTGTTTCTGTTTCAAATGTTGCATCTGTTACTGCTTGTACCATAGTTGAATTCCCCCTATAAATTTCCTTACCATAGTTGTTTAACTTATAAATAGTAAGTTCTATTAATTCACATTATAACAAACTCTAAAATGAATTTCTACCCTTAAGCTTTAATTTTTAAATTCTACGATCGTTGCTCCATTTCCACCTTGATTGGCAGGTGCATAACTAAAGCCTTTCACGGATGGATGACGTTTTAGAGCCTCTGTCACACCTTTACGCAATGCTCCTGTACCTTTCCCATGAACAATCGTTACTTGCGGGTAATTTGCCAATAAAGCCGAATCCAAGTATTGATCCATCCGAGCTAAAGCACTGTCGTATCTTTCCCCACGTAAATCCAATTGAGGAGACACATGACTTTGACTCGCTGATTTTAAGGACGTCATTTTATGAGTTGGCTCTTTTTCAGGAGCAGTCAGTATTAGATCGCTTTCGTCTAATTTCATCTTCAACATACCCATTTGAACAACCCATTGTTTGTCTCCAGCTTTTTCGACGATCGTCCCTTTTTGACCAAATGACTGAACTTTGACGTCATCTCCTGGTTTCAAAGTTTGTTTTGCTTTTTCTTTTTTCAAGATTTTATTCTGAGCCAATGCTTCTTCATGTTTTAAATTGGCTAAACGAGTTTTCGCATCAATAAATTCATGTTCTTTGACAGATCCATCAAATCCACTTTCCAACTGTTTATTGCGCAGATCAGCAATAACTTTTTCAGCTTCTTCTTGAGCTTCTTCAATGGTTTGATTAGCTTTGATTTGAGCTTTTTTCACTAAGTCATCCCGCTCTTGCCAAAAATCTTGGACAGCAGTCTTCAAGTCTTTTAACAAAGCATCCGCTTCATCAACGTGTTCTCTTACTTCTTGGTATTCCATTTCTGTCATTTTACGAGTATTTTCTAAATCAGCAATCATTTCATTCAGGTTTTGCGTTTCGCCATCAATTAAGTGACGAGCATTTTGAATGATGTCTGGACTCAGACCTAATCGCTTAGAAATCTCAAAAGCATTACTTCTACCAGGAACACCAAACAGCAGACGATATGTTGGACTCAATGTATCTACATCAAATTCCATACTCGCATTGATTGTTTTCGCATGGTTGTATCCATAAACTTTTAATTCTGGATAATGAGAGGTTACCATAACTGAGCTGCCAATTGAACCAATTTGATCTAAAATCGCAATGGCTAAAGCTGCTCCTTCTTGTGGATCCGTCCCAGCGCCTAGTTCGTCTAAAATAATCAAACTTTTATCGTCCATTTTTCTCAATATCGATACGATATTTGTCATATGGGAAGAAAAAGTACTTAGGCTTTGTTCGATGGATTGCTCGTCTCCGATATCTGCAAATACCTCATGAAAAATCCCGATTTGGCTTTCTTCAGCTGCAGGAATCTGCAAGCCAGATTGTCCCATTAATTGAAGTAAACCTAACGTTTTTAAAATGACTGTTTTCCCACCAGTATTTGGACCGGTAATCACTACCGCTTGATACTCGCCACCAATAAAAATATCATTCGCTACTACAGATTCTTGGTCTAGTAAAGGATGACGTGCATGGTATAATTTCACTTCGTTTTCTAAATGAATCTCTGGTCTAATTGCTTGGATACTTTTAGCATAACCCGCTTTTGCTCCAATGAAATCTAATTGAGCAAGCAACAGCATATTGTTATTGATTTCTTTACTGTATGGAGCGATTTCGTTAGAGAGTTCTGCTAATATTCGATCTACTTCATGTCGTTCCTCAATTTGCAGCTGTCGTAACCGATTATTTAATTCTACAACGGCTTTTGGTTCAATAAACAATGTTTGTCCTGTAGAACTCTGGTCATGCACAACACCACCAAAATGACCTCGGTATTCTTGCTTCACGGGTACTACATATCGATCATTTCGAATGGTGATCAAAGCGTCACTCAAATATTTAGCACTTTTCCCTCGAATAACTGATTCTAATTTTTCACGAACAGCATTTTCGCCTTTTTTAATTCCCGTTCGAATACCTCTTAATGCAGTGCTGGCGTCATCCAACACATGACCGTCCTCATTCACTGTAGAACGAATGCGTTGATTTAGCTGCGGTGTGGTAATAAATTGTTTTGTAATGTCATACAAGCGATAAAATTCAATTCCTGTTTCTTCCAAATCATCAAAAAAGCGACGAATTTCAGTCGTTGTTGTTAAGATTTTCCCGATTTGAGCAATTTCTAGTGCATTCAAAGAAGCTCCGATATCCAATCTTTTTAAATGCGGTCGAACATTCTCCAGTCTTGGTATCGGCATTCTTCCGCGCAACCGTTCAATTTGCACACCATCTGCTGTTTCGTCTTGCCATTGCTGTACATCTTCTAAGGACGGAGAAGGTTTCAATTCTAATGCTAATTCTTTTCCTAGATTAGACGATGCATAAGAAGCTAACTCTTGAATGATTTTTGGAAATTCTAATGTGTTTAGTATTTTTTGATTCATTTTTTCACCTCGTTTAAGCCTATTTCTTTTTTTCTCAAAAAAAGGTCGTACATACGCCAAGAAATCGTTTCTATTGTAACAAAGAAACGATTTCTTTTTTCTATCAAATTATGATAAGTTAAATGATGGTATTTATCCACCAATTGTAAATCTGATTAGATAATGCAGGTGTATCTTCAACAATCATTCTCGCTAAAGCGCTATTGGCAAATTGTTCTTGGATAAAATCTATGGGAAGCATCGTTAAAACAAATAGGACTAAAAATATTCCTACATAAGAAACAATTCCGCTTAATACGGCTCCACCGATTGAATTTACTTGCTTTACAATAGGTAAGAACTTAACACCCTGAGCCACTCCCCCTATAAAACGAGTTAACAACCAGCCAATAAATAAAATCAGTAAGAATGATACTCCATGATAAAAAGCCTCATCCAGCTGCAACCCTAGTGCGTTATTATAAAAAACAAATGAATCATTGAGAGAAGCTGATGGATAAGGAATAAGCAACTGCAAATATTCGCTTACTGCTAGGTAATATTTCCCTGCAAAATAATAAGAGGCTAAAAATCCTAATGAGAGAATCAACTGCAGTACCAAGCCTCTTCTTGCCCCACTATATATTCCAATCAATAAAAAAACAATGATTCCAATGGTCATCAACATAATTTTCGCTCACCCTTTTATTGTTCGTTCAGTTCATTTTGTTGAACAGTATCTAATTGTTGTTTAAGAAGTTCTATTTCTTCTTCCATACTTTGCATTTTTATCTGCATTTCAATTTGATCTGAAACAGCATTAACAGCTGCTAATACCGCTCTTCGTTCTGGGTCCAACCCTTTGGTTAATTTTTCGATTTGTTGTAATTGTCCATCCAGTGTTTTTTCCACAACTTGCAGATGTTTTACCGAGCGTGCCCCGATAATGGTATACTCTTTTCCTGCTATCGTTGCTTTATACCGTATTTTATCTTTAGACACTGCACACCCTCCTAGTTAAGCACATTTCATTTTATTTTAACATGAAATGAAAGTAAAATGTAGGTTTTTGAAAAAAAACCAGGAATTGAAGCATAGCGCTTCTTCCTGGTAATTGAACTTACTATATTTTTGGATTCTAAACGATACAAAGGGGCAATAAATTTATTCACCAGAGTCTAATCGCTTCTGAGCAAAAATCATTTCGATATAGTCTTTTAGCTGGCTCCAATTGCGGTTGTTCGGAGAGTAGGTAACACCGATAACTGGTATGTCTTCGTCTAGTTGCAGTTTGATTTCTGCTACCTCATGATCAGTGACGATTAGTTCGATCCCATCTTCAGGAAAATTTTCCTCGGTTAAAAGAAAACTTTTGAATGTATAAGGGAACCGCACATCAATTATTTCTTTTAAATATCTCTCATGATATAGTCCAAATTGAGAGAGAATAAGCGTATTGATTCTCCTGCGTTTTTTCAAAATTTCAGATGTCAAATTTTCCCAAGTAGAAATGAGAATATAGAAAAAATCAGTAGTATCCGATAAAACGACTCTTCCCCATTTTGTATCTTTAGACTTATGCAGTAACCTTTGGGCTGTTCCCAAAAAACAATCATAAGTCCCTTCATTATTTAAAACACTAAGTTTATTATTACCTACCAGCGAATAGTTTAGTCCTTTAAACTCTAGTTTATAAATATATTGACTAAAGAGACGGTTCTTAAGCTCCTGTTTATTTACTAAAAAAACAGACACTTCTTTAGATAGCGCTTCCAAAAAAAACTCAATATCATTGTACACACCCAATAATTCAGGGTTAGTTTGTATTGCTTCCTGTTTAAAATTTAAGTAACGGCTTTCCAAAAAAAAGCTGATCATCGTGACATCTGCTATAGTTATCTCAAATGGCAAATGATAGGTAGATTCAAACATAAAGTCTTTTATCCGTTTTGATATTGGAATCATAGTTTGAAAATTTTCTTCGACATGGTATCCTTGCGACAAACGCTCAAAGTAAAGAATAAGCCAAAGAGTGATTTTACTGATCAAAGTAACCGATAGAGAAAGATCCATTTTTTCTTTAAATGCTTTGACCAATTCATAAGCTTCTTTTTTATAGGCGTAATCTAACTTTAGAAAAGAACTTCCGTATTCTTCCCAGAACAATACCCCATAAAAAAATAAAATGTGTTTTTCGCTTCCGCTTATACGAATCGGCTTCTGTTGAATGTCTAGATTATACTTCTTTAGAACAGCTCTTACTTGTTCAATACTTCTTTTAATAGAAGACGTACTCGTATAAAGCGCATCAGCATATTCTTCTAAAGTATGACAAGACTCAGAAAAGAGTAGATTGATAAACTGGACATTTAAACATTCGTGCATAATTTGTTGATAAAAGCTGTCCATATAAAAAGTATCTTGCACAATTAAACGAACACCATTTTGTTTGGAGGTTTCAAAATCTAATTCATTTGAAAAAGAAAGTCGAAAATAGTTGATGTCAGACTTTACTGTACTTTCGGAGCAAGAAAGTTGTTCAGCAATCTTTTCAATTTTCCGCCAATCTTTATTTTGAATCAGACATTCAATCAAATTGAGCCTTCTTAAACTACTTGAATCTAATAATTCACGCAAGATGCTCACCTCATTCAATTAAGTTAAGTTACGTTAGATTTAACATTATTATACCATAACGTGTCTAATTGTAGGTTCAGTTTTCTAACTTCCTAACACAAAAAAACTGCTTATGAGGATAAGCAGTTTTTTTGTGCATAAGATGATGACGTAGAGCGAGGTAGTTTGTCTGCTTCTCCTAGAAAGGAAGCGAAGAGAGGCGTTTGGTTCTTCTGTTGTCTTTTTTATCCTTTGAGATTTTGATAAGTAAAAAAATACTTCCTTAAAGTTGCTATTCATTACTGACTAATTTGTGACAAAAATAAGGCAGCAGAACAACTATTTTAAAGAACTTTACTCTTCAAGAATCAAAATAGATGTTTTTATCATATATGACATTTTTAAACGAATATTTAAAAGTTTTTTTTATATTTATTAAGTCCAATGAATTTACGAGTGGCACAGTGCAGGGCAATTGACAGAGAGTATTGTAGGTAAGAAACCTTTACTTGCAATTCGTCACCCCTTTGCTATATATTAAGTTCACTTTAACAAAAAAACATGAACTTTACTTTTCATTTTGTATACTTTGAAAAGTATATTTTGACCGTTATTTTATCTCCATCTATTTGACATTTGATAAAAAATTTATTTCCATTAAATATTTGTGTCATATGTGATAATTTTTCATCTTAAATAAAAAAACTGTTTTTGGGTTCTGTCTCATAAAATAAACTTTTTCTTGTACAGCCTGTTATACTATTAAAAGAAACATTTGGACAACAAACGATTAGTTGTCTTTGAAAAGAAATTTTTATGAAATGAGTGGTAGGATGTCTAACGAAGTGCTTTTAGTATCTAAAACGACACTAAATGAAATGAAAGAATATTACAAAAGTCATTTAAAGCCAAATACACCTCCAGGTAGTCTCTTTGCTGCTAAAAAAGGAGCGGTCAACATTACGGCATACAAATCTGGAAAAGTATTGTTTCAAGGAAACAACTCTACTAACGAGGTAACTATTTGGAAAGCTAAAGGAGAAATCACCAAGAAGAAACCTAAAGTAAAAAGCGTTGACTCTTCTTTGCCTAACGGCTTTAGTGACTGGTCTGTTTTAGGTAGTGATGAGGTAGGAACCGGCAGCTATTTCGGACCATTGACGGTCGTTGCGGCTTATGTCGATCGCTCTCAGTTTGAACTATTGAGAGAATTGGGCGTGCGTGATTCTAAGGAAATGACGGATAAAGAAATTTGTCGTGTGGCAAAAGATTTGGTTACTTTCTTACCATATAGTTTACTGAATGTAATGCCAGAAAAGTACAATCATATTCAACCAACAATGACTCAAGGAAAAATGAAAGCCGTACTGCATAATCAAGCTTTGCATCACGTGTTAACTAAAATTGCACCTATTACACCTGAAGCGATTTTAATTGATCAGTTCGAACTGCCGACAACTTACTTTAAACACATTCAAGATCAAACTGTCCAAGTAAAAGAAAATGTTTATTTTCAAACAAAAGGCGAAAGTCATCATTTAGCAGTAGCTGCGGCTTCCATCATTGCTCGTTATGCTTTTTTAACTGGTTTAGAGGACCTGACAAAAGAAGCTGGTACAAAAATCCCATCGGGAGCCGGATCCAATGTGGATTTAGTCGCTGCAAAATTATTAAAACGCGGCGGTGTGTCTTTATTGAACAAATATGTTAAACTTCATTTTGCCAATACTGAAAAAGCTAAAAAAATTGCAGGATACAAATAAAATAAAACTAGTAGAACATCCAAAATGGACATTCTACTAGTTTTGTTTTTAGCGTATTTCTGCGTTTAGTTGTTTTGCTAAAGCTGTTTTCACTTCTTCAAAAGCTTTTGTGACTTCTTCTTCCACTAAAGTTGCTTCAGGATTTAGATAAGCTAATGTATAAGCCATTGATTTTTTACCCGTTGCAATATGTTCTCCTTGGTAAAGATCGAACAAACGAACGTGTTGCAAGTATTTTCCGCCTTTTTCCACAATAACATCTGCAATTTGTTGGTTTGTAGTTGTTTCATCCACTAATAACGCAACATCTCTTGTCATACCAGGGTATTTAGGAATCGAACGATAAATTGTCGGTTCTTTTTCTGCTTCAATAACAGCATCAAAATTGATTTCAAAAGCATAAGTCTCATTCAAATCTAGTTCATTTGCTGTTACTGGATGAATTTGGCCCATAAAACCAATTTCTTTGCCTTCTAGAGTAATAGCAGCCGTACGACCCGGATGCATCTCAGTGTAATTAGCCTCTTGTACATAATCTATTTTGCCCACTAGTCCATAAGTTAAAAGCAACTCTTCTAGAATTCCTTTAAGAACATAGAAATCAACTTTTTGCCCTTCTCCTTGCCAATCCGTTGTCAGCATTGATCCAGTCAATACACCAGCTAAATGTTCTTGTTCATGCGGCAATATGTGATCTGTTTCTTTATAGAATACACGGCCTGTCTCGAATAACGCTACGTTGCTGTTATTGTGAGCAAGATTGTAATGTACATCATCTAATAATCCACTTAACAGATTCATGCGTAGTGTACTGCGTTCTTCACTCATCGGCATGTCCAATTGAGTGGCTTCACTTTCGCGCATCATAAAGCGACTAGCTTTTTCTGGAGTCGTCAACACATAACTGATAGCTTGTGTTAGACCAGCATCTTCTAAAAAGCGTCTTGTATGACGAACTAAGCGTTGTTTTGTAGATAAACCACCAGGTATCGATTCAGTTTTAGGAAGCGTAGATGGTAGATTATCATACCCATAAATACGAGCTACTTCTTCAATCAGATCTGCTTCAATGTGGATGTCCCAACGTCTAGGTGGAACTACTACTTCAACTTTGTCTGCTGAAATTTCAACTCCAAACCCTAGTTGTTGAAAAATAGCTTTCACTTTTTCTTTTGTAATCTCGGTTCCTAATGAACGATTGATTTTACTTAATGTTGTTGTTACTACCACATCTTTTACGTCCACCGTATCTACAGTTGAAATACCAGAAACAACAGTTCCTTCCCCTAATTCCACCATCAAAGCAGCCGCATGCTCACTAGCTTGTTGTAAAGTGGCCATATTGATTCCTTTTTCGAATCGTGAACTAGATTCACTTCGTAAATTCAATTCTTTAGCTGTTTTACGTACCGAAATAGGCTCAAATAAAGCCGCTTCTAAAGCCACAGTAACCGTTTCATCCGTAATGTGAGAGTCTAAGCCTCCCATAACTCCTGCCAAAGCTACTGGTTTTACACCATTCGTGATCACAATGTTATCTGGAGTCAGCTTGCGTTCTTCTTCATCTAGCGTCACTAATATCTCATCTTGTTTTGCTCGACGAACTAAAATTTCTTTTGAATTTAATTGGTCATAATCAAAAGCATGCAATGGTTGCCCGTATTCTAATAAAATGTAGTTTGTAATATCGACAATGTTATTTAATGGGCGAATACCTGCATTCATTAATTTAGTCTGCAACCACATTGGACTTTCTTTTACTTTCACATTTTTGACGATACGAATTGAATACACTGGTGTATCTTCTGTATTTTCAACAGCTACCGACATATAATTTTCAATTTGCTCTGTTGCATCTTCGTTCAGTTCTACTGTTTCAAAAACAGGTTTTTGGTTGTAAATTGCTCCAACTTCATGGGCAACCCCGCGCATACTTAATGCATCTGCTCTATTTGCTGTAACGGATAAATCAAGAATAGCATCGTCCATAGCTAAATAAGAAAATACTTCTTCACCAGGCTCAGCATTTTCTGGGAGCACGTAAATACCTTCTGCGTATTTTTTAGGAATTACTTTATCTGAATAGCCTAATTCTTCTAGCGAGCAAATCATCCCATTAGATACTTCACCACGCATCTTGCTTTTTTTGATTTTTTTATTGCCCGTGATACGTGATCCAGGCAAAGCCACGATAATTTTTTGCCCAGCCTCAATATTTGGTGCGCCACAAACAATTTGCGAAAGCTCTTCTTCTCCAATATCAACTTGGCAAATATGCAAGTGATCTGAATCAGGATGATCCACTACAGATACTGCATGTCCAACCACGATTTTTTTCAATCCTTCTTGAGGAACGGTCACGTCTTCTACTTCAATTCCAGTACGACTTAACTTATCCGCTAAATTTTCCGGAGTAATCGATTCTAAATTCAAATATTCTGCTAACCATTTATAAGATACGTTCATGTGTCTACTCCTTTACCTTGAATTGATTTAAGAAACGCAAATCATTTTGATAAAAATGACGAATGTCGTCAATTCCATATTTCAGCATAGCTACGCGCTCTGGACCAAGACCAAAAGCAAAACCACTGTATACAGAAGAATCAATTCCTGACATCTCCAACACGTTAGGGTGTACCATCCCGCCACCTAAAATTTCGATCCAACCAGTGTGTTTGCAAACATTACATCCATCTCCGCCACATTTGAAACAACTAACATCTACTTCAACAGAAGGTTCTGTAAACGGGAAATAGCTTGGACGCAAACGGATCTCGCGATCTTTACCAAACAATTTCTTCGCGAAAAGATCCAATGTTCCTTTTAAATCAGCCATACTGACTTGTTCAGCAACAACCAATCCTTCAATTTGATGGAATTGATGTGAGTGAGTAGCATCATCACTATCACGACGATATACTTTACCGGGACTGACCATTTTTAATGGACCTTTTGAAAAGTCATGCTTGTCCATTGTACGGGCTTGTACAGGTGAAGTATGAGTTCTGAGCAGTACTTCATCAGTAATATAGAAAGTGTCTTGCATATCTCGAGCTGGATGATTTTTAGGCAAATTCATCCGTTCAAAGTTGTAATTATCTTCTTCAACTTCTGGACCTTCGATAACTTGATATCCCATACTGATGAATAAGTCTTCGATTTCTTCCATAATTTGTGTTAATACATGACTTTGACCTTTAGCTATTTGCTTACCAGGTAAAGTCACATCGATCGTCTCTTCTAATAGAGCTTGATGAATAGCTTCTGTTTCTAAAATCATTTTACGCTCTTCTATAGCCTCTTGAATAGCATCACGAACGACATTAGCTAAAGATCCTACTACGGGACGCTCAGATGGATCAAGATCTTTCATTCCTCTGAGTACTTCTGTAATAGGTCCTTTTTTACCAAGATACGCTACGCGAACTTGATCTAAAGACTTTAAATCAGCAGATGATTTAACTTTGTTCAACACTTCATTTTGTAATGATTCAAGTTTCGTTTTTATTTCCATTTTTCTACTCCTATCCGATTGTTATTTTTGAATACACAAAAAAGCCCCATCCCTATAAAAGGGACGAGGCTTAGATTCGCGGTACCACCCTAGTTTAAGTCAAATAGACTTACACTCAACTACATAACGGCGCATACCGGAACTTTATTCATTACGTTAGTGTAAATTCCAAAGTCAACTCAGGAAGTGAACTTCATTTGAATGTTTTTTACAAATGCTTACAGCCATTGGCATCCGTTCTCTTAAAAAAACTTTTTTCAAATTACTCTTTTCCGTCATCGTTTCTATGATATATTCAATTCTCATTTAGTTTAACTGAATTTAAGTGAATTCGTCAAGCTTATTTAGAGGTTATTTGCATTCTTCAGAAGAAATCCATTGGTCTGCCCAAAGTTGCACTTCTTTCATAACGCCTCTAAAAGCAGTTCCTTTTTCCGTCAAAGTATATGCGACACGCATAGTAGCATCTGGGTCAACCGTACGCATAACGATGCCTTCTTTTTCCAGTTCTTTTAAGCGTTCTACTAATACTCGATCGCTTACTTCTGGAATAGCTGAAGCAATATCTTTAAAACGGCGAGGTCCATCTAGTAATACGTCGATGATAAGGCCTATCCATTTTTTTCCTAAAAAAGCAAAAGTACGTTCAAATTTAGGACAAATCATTTTCTGCTTAGATTCACAGATAACAGTATTTTCCGTTTCTTTTTTAACAGTTATCATCCTATTTCACCTCTTTTTCCTATAGTATAGCACATTTCATTATTAAAAGTAAGTAAATTTCCGTTATATTCCTGATTTACCATTAAAAAAACCCACTTAATTGTCTCATTAAATGGGAAACCTACTTTATTGAGATGCATTTGCTGGTTTCAAGCGAGTCCATACACTTTTTGCTTTGTGTCGCAAATTTGTTTTGATCAATTGCGGCAAAGGAATCAATACTTCTTTGGTTGCACAATACTTGTCTACTATAGTTACCACATAGCTTTCTTTAAATTTAGGCAACTGATATATACAAGCAGGAGATGCTAACCACATATGTTTTACAATAATATCACATTCTAAGTCACTTAATTCTGTCAGTAATTGAGCATTTTTCAAAGCCACATGGGGATGATGCGATGCATGAGAATAACCAGCATAACTTGTAGCAAATGTTTCTCGATCCTCATGGAAAAAATCATGAAGCAACCCTGCACGTGCTATTGCTCGACAATTTAAATTCAATCTTTTAGCAATTTTATAACTAGTATAAGAAACACTGATTGAATGTTCTAATCTCGTTGAAAAATGATGATGCGTTATGGTCTTTAGGTTTTGTACTTCTTCACATTGAATTAAGTCTTCAATTAAAGCCACATAATCAGGATCTAATTTCCAGCTAGCTTGTGTCATTCAAGAACTTCCTTTATCAATTAGTATAGTGCTTTTACGTTGATTCTTATCATACACGGTTTAGATATAAAATAAAAGCGTATTTCATTGAATTCCTGATTTATTACTATAGAATTAACATTTCTGTCATAAATCTGTATCAAGATTACAGCAACTATTAACAGTCTCTTTCTGCCGGAGCTAAGGGAGGCACTCCGCATCCTAGTAGTAGAGCTGTGATCGCTAGACACTCGAGAAAAAGATAAATTCAATTAAGGATAAAAAACATCCTCAGTTGAATTTCCTATTTTCTTGTCGCGTCTACCAAGCGACCTCGCATCCTATAGGCTAAACATAAGGATTCCTGCTGCTACTGCTACGTTTAGGGATTCTGCTTGTCCGGTGATAGGGATATATAGATTTTTGGTAGTTTGTTTTAATAATTCTTTATCCATTCCTTTTCCTTCGTTTCCCATAACAAGCCCGTAAACTTCTGGAGCCTTGATTTCACGGTAAGAAGCTGCATCTTCATTTAATTCTGTTCCGTAAATAGGAAAACCATTGGATTTAAAATCAGTAAACCACTTGAATAAATCATCTTCATATACAGGGAAATGAAAATGACCAC
This sequence comes from Desemzia sp. RIT 804, assembly GCF_016892605.1. Lineage (GTDB taxonomy): Bacteria > Bacillota > Bacilli > Lactobacillales > Carnobacteriaceae > Desemzia. Next base: position 48,337 of record NZ_JAFEMV010000001.1, on the reverse strand, counting down.
CTTGGGTAGAACGCAATACCTTACTATTGTATAGATCTACTGTTCCTTTTCCCAAAACAACCCCGCCGTACCCAGCAGCATCAGCTGTTCTAATCATCGTACCAACATTTCCCGGATCTTGTACATTATCTAAAAGTAAATAAGGTTTCGTGAAACTTGTTGGCTTAACAGGTATCTCTTTTTCAATAACGGCAAATACACCTTGTGGCGATTCAGTGTCACTTAAATAATCCGCAATTTCTTTTGAAATAATGACTACTTTTTCTTGAGGATATTGCTCAATGGTTTCATCATTTAATCGCTCTGATATTAAAAATTCTTGAATTGATATGTCGTGTTCCATTGCTTCTGCTATCAAATGGAAACCTTCAATCAAATACAGCCCTGATAAGTCTCTTCCTTTTTTTGTATGGAGTTTTTTCCACTTTTTTACTCGGTCATTCTTCTTAGATAAAATTCTTTCCATTTTAAATACCCTCTCTTCATTTGCATAGGATTAGTGTACTAAAAAAAGGTGTGGAACAAAAGTCCCACACCCATTTTTTATACTTATTTTATTGTCGATCAAATTTCTATGGTTACATACCAAGATATGGTGCTGGATTAGTACGAACGCCATTTTTATAAACTTCAAAATGTAAGTGGATTCCAGTTGAATCCCCAGTTGAACCCATAGTTCCTATTTGTTGACCTTGAGAAACTTGTTGTCCAACACTTACACGTAAACTACCTTGTGACATATGAGCATATAAAGTTTCTATTCCATCTCCATGGTCGATCTTCACATACCAGCCCCATGAACTGTGGTATTGAGCTCTTACTACTGTACCGCCTTTTGAAGCTACGATTGGGCCGCCGCCACCAAAGTCCATTCCTCCATGCAAAATATTTTTGTGATGAATAGGGTGGAAACGATATCCGTATGGTGAAGTTGTGTATCCACCAGAAGGACGAATGAAACCAGATCCAGATTGAGTAGAACTTGTGTTGCTTGATGAAGAGCTGCTTGAACTGCTTGATTCATTTGAAGAACTGCTTGAACTAGATGAGCTGCTTGATGTAGTAGCAACTTTATTTGCTGCTGCTTCTTTAGCTTCTTTAGCTGCTGCAGCTGCCGCTTCTTCAGCTGCTTTACGTTCTCTTGCTTCCAATTCTTGACGTTCTTTTTCTTCACGAGCTTTTTGTTCAGCAATGATACGATCTTGTTCGGCTTTCATTTCTGCACTTAACGTACTTGTTTTAGCTGCAATGACTTCTTGCTCTTTAACAAAAGCATTTTTTTGGTCTTCTGTCATGTCATAATTAGCAGCTACTTGAATAATTTTTTTATCTAATTCATCTTTTTGCGCAACTAAAGTATTGCGGTTCATTTCAATTTCGCCTTTTAGTGTTTCAATGGCAACACGTTCTGCCTCTGCTTCTGCTTCTTTAGCTTCTAAAGCTTTTTGGTCTTCAATTTGTGCAATAACGATTTCTTGGTTGGCATCAACTAATTCATTGACAACTCCAATACGACCTAATAAGTCAGATAGACTTTCAGCAGAAATAACAATATCTAATAAATTAGCAGAGTTTCCATCTGTTTGTACTGCTCTAGCTTGGTTATCGATTTTTTCTTGTCTTTGTGCAATCAATACTTTTAATTCTTCAATTTCTTTTTGCAATTGAGCAACTTTTTCTTCTGCTGCTTTTAATTTCTTTTCTTGTTCATTTAATTCACGAACTACTTGATCAATATCTTTTTGTAAATTAACAACATCTGTTTCTAATGCAGCTTTTTCCTCTGCTAATGTTTTTAAAGTTTCTTCTTGTACGTTAATGTTATTTTGAATGTTTTGATTTTCTTTTTCTAATTGTTCTTTTTCTTGACGCATATCTTCTAATGTATCAGCCGCCGCTGTAGTTGGCATAACTAACGGACTCATTAACATAGATGCTGCAAGTAAACCAGTAATTAATTTCTTTTTCAATTTGTTTCCTCCATATAATCATTTCGCTTTTAGTAAAATTATGTTGTGTTATATTTAGTAAATCTTTTATTGTTTTTTCGCTAAGAGAAATATAGCACACAACAAAACTTTAAAAGATTTTAGTTGTGTAACAAAACCCAACTAATATTACAAGAAGATTACTGCAATCGTTTTCAACCTTTTTCACCCTCAAAAAACACTTATTTAACAACAATAGTTCAAATTTCATCCAATTTCCTCCCCTTATATTAAAGCGCTTTCAAATACAATCGTTTTACTGTTTTATCAAGTCTAAAGTAGTTATTTATTAAGGAAAACTTTATAATTCGCTCGTTATTTTTTAAAAATATTAACTAAAAATAAGACAAAAAGTGTTCAAACATTACGTATCATATTTTAATCTTATTCTCATTTCAGATTTTTCATTTTACATATCTTCCGATTTTTTCTTATTTCTCTAGTATAAACATAAAAAAAGCCACTCAGAATGAGTGGCTTTTTGACTAATTTATTTTTATTCAAAACGTACAATTGGTTTTCTTGCAGCGGTTACTTCATCCAATCTTTTTACAGATGTATGATGAGGGGCTCCGGTAACCAATTCAGGTGTATCTTCTACTTCTTTAGCAATTTGAATCATCGCATCTGCAAATTCATCTAATGTTTCTTTCGATTCTGTTTCTGTTGGTTCGATCATTAAACATTCTTCTACGATCAATGGGAAATAAATTGTTGGCGCATAGTACCCAAAATCAAGCAAACGCTTAGCTATATCTACTGTACGAACGCCTAATTTCTTTTGACGATTCCCAGATAATACAAATTCATGTTTGCTAACTTGCTTATAAGGAGAATCATAATACGGCTCTAATCGTTTGCGTAAATAATTTGCGTGCAGCACAGCACTTTCAGAAGCTTTTCTTAATCCTCTAGCTCCCATAGTACGTATATACGTATACGCACGCACATTGACACCGAAATTACCAAAATATCCTTTGACTCTGCCAATAGACAATGGATAGTTTGAATTTAATTCGAACCCATTACCTGTTTTTTCGATTCTTGGAATAGGCAAGTAAGGTTCTAAGTATGCTTTTACACCTACTGGGCCTGATCCTGGCCCCCCGCCGCCATGAGGAGTACTGAAAGATTTATGCAAGTTCAGATGGACAATGTCAAATCCCATAGCTCCAGGTGTGGTGATTCCCATAATCGCATTCAAATTCGCTCCATCATAATACAATAAACCACCTACACCGTGAATAATATCTGCCATTTCAAGAATATCTTTTTCAAAGATTCCTAAAGTATTTGGATTGGTCAACATCAATCCAGCTGTGTCCTCTCCTACTGCTTGTTTTAAGGCAGCTAGGTCAACTGTTCCATCTTCATTCGAAGGAATTTCTACGACATCAAAACCTGCAATAACTGCACTTGCTGGATTTGTTCCATGTGCAGAATCGGGAACTAAAATCTTTCGACGTGTTTTTAAATCCTCGTTTTTTTCATGGTAAGCTTTGATAATCATCAACCCAGCCCATTCGCCTTGCGCACCTGCAGCAGGTTGTAAGGAAATAGCGTCCATGCCTGACACGACTTTCAAATCTTCTTGGAGTTCATACATTAATCGAAGAGCTCCTTGAAGTGTTCTAGTAGTTTGAAGAGGATGTATATTTGTGAATCCTCTATAGCGAGCAACATCTTCATTGATTTTCGGATTGTATTTCATAGTACACGATCCAAGCGGGTAAAATCCATTTTCTATCCCAAAATTTTTATTAGATAAGGCCGTATAATGTCTCATCAATTGAAGTTCTGAAATTTCCGGTAATTTTGCTGCTTCCTCCCGCAAATGAACTTTAGAAAATTTTTCTTCTAATGAAATAGTAGGAACATCTCTTTTTGGTAAGCTATATGCTGTTCTTCCTGATCGGCTGATTTCAAATAGAATGTCTGTGTAATTATTCATGAATGAATTCCTCCAGTGCAGAGACTAAATTATCTATTTCTTCTTTGGTCCGTTGATCGGTCACACAAAGAAGCATAGCATTCTTTATCCCATATTCAGGTTCCAAGTCATAGCCACCGATGATTCCTTTATCTAAAAGTGATGTATTGATTTCTGAAACAGGACGGTTTAGCCTTACTACAAATTCATTAAAGAAAGGAGCTTGATTATAAATAGGAACACCTTTATTTTTTAATTGATTTGCTAAGTAGTCAGCTTTATCAACATTTAATCGAGCTATTTCTTGTATACCTTCTTTGCCTAAAGCAGCCATACAAACTGCTGAAGCTAAGGCATTTAACGCTTGATTGGAACTCATATTAGAAGTCGCTTTTTCACGACGAATGTGTTGCTCACGCGTTTGTAATGTCATTACAAATCCACGTTTTCCTTCTTTATCCGTTGTTTGGCCGATGATCCGACCTGGAATTTTACGCATGTGTTTTTTGTTCACGGTAAAATAACCACAATGTGGACCACCTGCTGACATAGACAGCCCTAATGGTTGCATATCGCCTACTACGATGTCAGCTCCTAATTTTCCAGGGGCTTCCAGTAAACCTAATGCCAATGGATTAGCCATCACAATAAGAAGAGCTTTTTGAGCAGCTGTTATTTCTTTTATGGCTTTTAAATCTTCCACAGAACCTAAAAAATTCGGGTATTGTACCACCACTGCTGCTGTATGTTCATCGATCGTTTCTTTTAAGTGTGAAAGATCTGTAATATCTGCTGTCAGCGAAAGTTCTACTAATTCAAACTCTCGACCTGTCGAGATAGCTTTTAAGATTTCTCTGCCTTGTGGATGAATTCCTTTAGAGACCGCTATTTTAGAACGTTTCGTTGTTGTCACAGCTAAGCTAGCTGCTTCCCCTAGAGAAGTAAACCCATCATATAAGGAAGAATTTGCAGCTTCCATACCAGTCAATTCTGTAATCATCGTTTGAAATTCAAATATAGCTTGTAATTCCCCTTGGCTGACTTCAGGCTGATAAGGAGTATATGCTGTGTAAAACTCAGAACGAGAGATAACATGGTCTACTACACTAGGAATATAGTGATCATAAGTTCCCGCTCCTAGAAAAATAGATGCGTCATCTGTATTGACGTTTTCAGTTGCCAATTGACGCATGTGAGTGGTTAAAGCAGTTTCTGAAAGAGCATCAGGAAGAGTGAATTCTTCTTTCAGCCGAATAGGTTCTGGAATATCTTGAAACAATTCTTCGATAGAATCAATCTCTAACGTCTTCATCATTTCAGCTATATCTTGCTCAGTATCTGGTAAATAGCGAAATTCATTTGTCACATTATTGACCTTCTTCCTCTTTTAATTCCTTTACATAATTTTCATAAGCTTCTTGATTCATAAGTTGAGCCAATTCTTCTTCATTTTCAAATTGAATTTCTGCTAACCAGCCGCTTTCGTATGGAGATTCATTGACTAATTCAGGACTATCTTCTAGTTCATCATTCACTTTAGTGATTGTTCCAGTGATTGGTGCAAAAATCTCAGAAGCTGATTTTACAGATTCTACAGTGGCCATCTCTTCTTCAATCGTTACATCTGAATCCAATTCTGGAACTTCTACAAAAACAATGTCTCCTAATTGTTCTGTAGCATATTTGGTAATTCCTACACGGGCCACGTTGCTTTCAAAAACCAGCACCCATTCGTGGTCTTTTGTAAAATAGAGATTGTTTTTGTTATTTGTCATGTTGCAACTTCCTTCCTTATTTTAAGTTTTTATTATCGTTTATAAAATGGTGTGTTAGTGATTTGAGCCGCAATCTTTTTCTTTCTCACCCCAACATACACCGTTGTTCCTAGTGTAGTGTATTCATCTTGGATCAAAACTAATCCAATACTCTTATTTAAAGTCGGTGATTTAGTTCCCGATGTGACCAATCCAACTTCTTCTCCAGCTTCTGAGTAGATTGGGTAGCCTTCACGAGCAATGCCTTTATCCAGAAGTTCGATCCCTCTGATTTTTCTCTTTAAGCCATGATTGCGTTGTTCAGCTAATTTTTCTTGTCCAATAAAAGAATCTACTTTCTTCGTTTTCACAGCAAATCCGATCCCTCCCTCTAAAGGAGTAATTTCATCAGATAATTCATGTCCGTATAAAGACAAGCCTGCTTCCAAACGTAATGTATCCCGTGCACCAAGTCCACAAGGTTTTATTCCTTCTTCTGTACCAGCCGTTAACAGTTCATGCCACAATTTTTCGACTTGATCTGCTGATGTATACAACTCAAATCCATCTTCACCAGTGTAGCCGGTTCTGGCAATAAGAACATTAGAAATACCAGCTACAGTTGTTTCAGGAAGAAAGTGGTAAGATTGGATCTTGTTCAAATCGATTGAGGATAATTTACTCAAAATGGCTTCAGCCTTTGGCCCTTGCAACGCCAATAAACCCATCTCAGTAGAAAGATCTTTGAGTGTAACATTATCTTGTGAGTGTTGATTCATCCAGTCCCATACCTTATTTTTATTTGCTGCATTAGGTGTCATTAGATATTTTTCCTCTGACAGTTTGAATACGATCAAATCATCAATGGTGCCGCCATTCGGATGACACATGGCATTATATTGGGCTTGATTGACTTGTATTGAAGCTATATTATTTGTCAGTAAGTGATTTAAGTAAGCCGTTGCATTTGCGCCTTCAATGAGTATCTCACCCATGTGAGAAACATCAAACAACCCAGCTTTTGTACGAACTGTTTCGTGTTCTTCTATAATGCTTGTAAAGTGAATCGGCAGCGCCCAACCGCCAAAATCGATCATCTTCACATTATTTTCTTTATAATAACCGTATAACGGTGTTTGATTTAAATTTGATGATTCAGACATCTTACTCCCCCTAACGTTTTTATAATACTCCTGTTTCTATCTCCATTATAAAATATTCCATTGCTATTGTCTTTCATTATTCAAGAAATAAGTATTTTTTCAAAAAAGGAGCAAAGTGAGAGAATCATATACAACAAAAACAGCTGAGAATCGATATCTCAACTGTTTTTTTGACATTAAATGGCTTTGACTAATCCGCCGTCCACTAAAATAGATTGTCCTGTAACATAAGTATTTGCTCCTGAAACTAAAAATACAGCTGTTTTAGCAAATTCTTTCGGTTCTCCGTAACGACCGATTGGAATTTCTTTTTCTGATTGTGCGGTAACTTCTTCTATCGAAACACCCTGCGCTTCAGCTTTCTTTTGATCAAGCGATTGGATTCTATCTGTTGCAATTCTACCTGGTCCAATAGTATTGACCATAATATTGTAAGGCGCTAGTTCTACTGCTAATGATTTGCTTAGACCATTGATCCCATTGCGAAAAGTATTGGATAAAATCAAATCAGGCAGAACTGCTTTAATGGAAGAACTCGCAACATTTAAGATTTTCCCACCTCTTTCTTTTAAATCAGGCAGTACTTCTCGGATCAAGCGGATATAACTCAATAAATTCAACTGAAAAGCATTCTCCCACTCTTCATCTTGAAAATCAGTAAACTTCCCAGAAGGTGGTCCTCCTGCGTTGTTGATCAAGATATCGATTTTTCCAAATTGAGTCTTAGTTTCCTGAACCAAAGCTTTAATATCATCTGGATTGGTAATATCAGCCGGAAAATAAGCCACTTTGCCTGTATCTCCTGATTGTATTTCTTCTTTTGTGTGCTGCAGTGTTTCTTCATTTCTACTTGTCAGCATTACGTTGGCGCCTTCTTTAGCTAATTCCTTAGCAATGGCTTTTCCTAAGCCTTTACTGGAAGCCACTACTAGTGCAACTTTATTTGTTAACTCTAAATCCATTATTTTCCTCCTCAAATTAAATAATGAAAAGCATTTGCACAAATTATAACATTAATCTCACAAAAGAAATAAAATCGAGTTTGTGCCAATTCTGTTACCTTTTTTTATCAGATTAGCACAATTTTTTTAAGAATAATGGTATATACCTTTACTAAATTAAATTTTTGTTGTATTCTTGAGACGCAAAAAATTAAATACAGGTAGGAGTTTTTAAAATGAACTTAAACTTTACAGTCGAAGAAACTCGTGACATAGAACGTATTGTGAACTACTTAACATTAACTAAAGAAGACTATTTTATGAGTCTCCATAAAAAAAATACTGTTACTAAAGAAGCTTTACAAGATAGTCGCAACTTAAGATTGTTTATTGAAGACTACCACCACATGTTAGACAATTTGTATGAGTATAATTTTGCATTAAAAGAGATGATCGAACAGAATAAAGATACCAAAGTGATAGATGCTCTGCTTACTTTTTTAGATACTACTATTAAAGATCCTATGGTACTGGCACAAATATATGCTATCTACAAAAAACAAAATGAAAAAGACTCTTCTCCTCTTTAAGTTTACACTCATCGTCAAAAAGAGGATGGGACAATAGTTTTTATCTCTGTCACATACTAAGCGGGTGCTTTTAAACGCGTTCCAAAATCCTGACCACATGCCTATAAACCAGCCTCCCCTTCTGAGAAAAAGCATCTCATAAGGGGAGGCTGGTTTATATTCAATGGTCAAAACGTCTTTTGTCCCACTCTCTTCAATATAAAGTACTGGTTCATCAAAGAGACTATTTAAGCAATTCATAAATCGCTTCAGCGTAAATAGCCATGGCTTTCATCAAATCATCTACAGCCATAAACTCATTTGCTTGATGCATAGTATCAACGCTATCTGGGAACATTGCTCCATAGGCTACACCGCGTTTTAATAAACGTCCGTATGTTCCACCGCCAATTGATTGTTCATGTGCTTCTAAACCTGTGTGTTTAGCATAAACATCTAATAACGTTTTGACCATTGGATCATCAGCAGGTACATAGTGAGGTTCTTTCACACCACCGCGGCTGATTGTCGCGCCATATTCCGCTAATTTGCTGTCCAATTGAATTTCCATCGATTCCACATTCATTCCACGAGGGTAGCGGAAATTCAAGGCGACCATTCCACCATCTTCAGGAGTAAAGGTGAACACACCGGCATTCATTGTTAAATCGCCCATGACTTCATCAACAAAGTCTAAACTTAATTTATTGGCTCTTGAATCTTCGTGGATGTATTCTGCAATCAATTGAATGTAATTTTGAGCGTCTCCACCGAAACTAAAATTGCTTAAGAACGTTGCTAAATAAGTTCCGCCGTTCACTCCTCCACGAGGTTCCATTCCGTGAGCAGACTTACCAACGACTTCGATCGTCACTTGATCGCCATCAATAGACACCGTACCTGAAATAGGTGCTGATTCCACATAATCATAAAAAGCTTTTTCGATCACATCAGCTTCTTCACTAGTGAAAACAGCTACAGCATCTCTAGGAACCATATTTTCACGCAAACCAGCATCAAAACTGATCAATGTATTTTGTCCGCCTTTGTTTGTTCCTTTAGTATTTACATATAAAGAAACATTTCCTTTTTCGCCATTGATGATCGGGAAATTAGCATCAGGAGAGAAACCAAAATCTGGTTCTTCTTCTACTGACAAATAGTGGTCCATACATTGCCAACCACTTTCTTCATCCGTTCCAATGATAAAACGAATTCTTTTAGAAATAGGTAAATTCATTTCCTTGATCATTTTGATCGCATAGTAAGCAGCCATCCCAGGACCTTTGTCATCACTTGAACCACGTGCATAGATTTTTCCATCTTTGATTACAGGCTCAAACGGATCTGTGTCCCAACCATTTCCAGGCGGAACTACGTCAACGTGAGCTAATACACCCATCGTTTCATCGCCTTCACCATATTCAATATGTCCAGCAATATTTCCGGTACTTTTAGTGATGAACCCATCTTTTTCGCCTAAAGCTAAAAAGGCCTCTAAGGCTTCTTTAGGACCTGGTCCTACTGGTGCGTCATTTGATGCTTTACTGTCATCACGGACGCTATCGATTTTTAATAGCATAAATAAATCTTTTAAGAAGTCGTCTTTCCGAGCTTCTGCTTCTTTTTTCCAATCAATTGCCATGTCAAATTCTCCCCTCTTCATTAACACTTCTATTCTATCACTTTTGAAGTGACTTACCAATGTAGAGATAAACTTTTTTCATTTCTATTTGTGTATCTTTGGCTTAATGTTTTTTTTAAACTTATAATGAAGAAGAATACAGAAAGGAGATAATCAGATGAATTCTATTACAGAAGAGATACTAACATCAACTTTAATTAAACGGGCAGAAGATAGTTATAAAGGTACTTATGGAAAAGTTTTGGTCATCGGCGGAAATGAAGATATGGGCGGGGCCGCCATTTTAACAGCTAGCGCAGCTGTTTATAGCGGCGCCGGATTGGTCACCGTAGCAACAGCTAAAGCGAATCATGTTTCTCTACATGCACGACTTCCAGAAGCAATGGTTGTGGATAGCACTGATTTAAAAAAAGTAACTGAGCAAGTAGAAAAAACAGATGTCATTGTTATTGGACCAGGCCTAGGTTTATCCCAAGAGGCATTGGATGTGTTAACTACTGTATTTTCTAGTGTGTCTCAAGAACAACATGTCGTTATTGACGGCAGCGCTATTAGCCTTATGGCAGAACATGATTTACCTTACCCAAAAACACAAGTTATTTATACTCCTCATGTGGGAGAATGGAAAAAAATGACTGGATTGTCTCAAGCTGAACAAGAAGGCGAAGCTAATGCGATTCAACAGAAAAAAATTGGCGGGACAATCGTACTCAAATCGAACCGCACAAAAGTTTATTTTAACGATGCAGCCTGGAAAAATACTGCAGGAAACCCAGCTATGGCCACTGGTGGGATGGGCGATACCTTAGCGGGTATGATCGCTGGTTTTGTGGCTCAATTTGACGATAAAGAAAAAGCCATTCTAGCAGCTGTGTTCTTGCATAGTAAAATAGGAGATACACTTGCAGAAAAACAATATGTAGTTCTTCCATCTCAAATAATAGAAGAGATTCCCTATACGATGAAACACTATTCACAAAAGTAAAAATTAACTAAAATAGGAATCTATGAAGAGTGGCCAGACCACTCTTTATAGATTCCTATTATTTTGAAACTATTCCTCAAACTCTAAAGCTACGATTTGATTTCTGCCTCTTTCTTTTGCTTGATACAAAGCACGATCAGCTAATCGATACAACTTTTTCATGTCTTTGATCGAATAAGAAGAAGCCAATCCTATAGATACCGTTACTTGAATTGCCTGGCGGTTTTCTAAAACAAACTGCTTGCTTTCTATAGACACACGTATTCTTTCTGCGATTTTCTTCTGTTCAGAGAAACAAAGATTCTTTAGAATGATACAGAATTCTTCCCCTCCAACTCGATAAGCATGTTGGTATTCAATATTTTGTATACGCAGTAAATCTGCTACTTGCCTCAATACTAGGTCTCCATTTACATGGCCATATTGATCAATGATGCATTTAAAATGATCAATATCCAACATCAGAAATGCTGTATGCTTTACCTTTGGATCATGCTCAATTTCTTTCCAGTTCCGACTAAATTCTCGTTTGTTATATAAACCAGTCAAATAATCACTTTTAGCTCGTTCTTTTTCATCTAAGTAACGTTGAACATTCACACGCATATCTTCTATAAACATAATATTTATCATTAGACAACAACTAGAAAATAAAAAATTGAAAAACGAAATAAATAAAGTTTGTTTCCAATCATAATAGACAAAATACAAACCAATCGAATGCCCAATAACATAAACAGCGTTCAATATTAAACCTGTTGCGTAGCTATTGAAGTGTTTAGAGAGCCGCTTAATAAGAAAGGGCAAAACAATACTTAAAATGACATAAAGAATAAATGCATAAACGGCTGCACTGGACACTCCCCAGCTCAGTCTCAAAAAGGCTGTCACAATGGTAGATGGTACAAAAACAGCAGGCCCAATGTAGTACAGTAACAAAACCAATCCATTATATCGCATATCAACTTTGACTTGTTGTGGCAAATTAACTGAAAAAGACATCAGGATAAAAGACGTTAAGCTAGCAATAAGAATAATCACTATTTTTTGCCATCCTGTTAAAGTATATTTTTTCTTTTTAGCAATCATTTTAACAAAAATATATGAAACTAATGTCAATATTGCAATATTTGCAATTGCATTCAATAAAATTCTTGATAGCATAACTTTTCCTTTTGCCCTTTCTTTTAACTCTATCCAACTACAATTGGGTTCTAATTACTCTCCAAGATCATTTCAGCAGCTGGTTTACCAAAATAATACCCTTGCTGTAAGATCAATCCATCTTTTACTAATTTTTCACTCATATCTTTGTCTTCAATGCCTTCTACTACAATATCTATTTGATTTTCTATAGCAAATCGATGCCAGGCTTTTAAGAAAAAATCAATCATTTCTGGTGAAGCATTTTGCCTAACACATTTTACGATAGAAAACTTAATTTGACTAAGGTAACTAGCATATTCTAAAGCACGCTCGAATGAATTTCGTCCCGTACCCACATCATCCAAAGAGATAAGATATCCTTGTTCTTTAATAAAAGCCAATGTATCTTCAATCTCTTTTTCAATATGTTTTATTTTTTTTTCTTCTGTAACCTCTAAGAAAATCGAATCTTCGGTTATTTCCACGATCAATTGATCGGCAAATTGCTTCATTGCTCTAAAGAATTGTTTTGTCTCAGAATATAAAAGCTGTCTTGGAGAAAAATTAACCGATAAAGAAATTTCAGGATACTTTTTGAGCACCCTCGTTATATCTTTTTGTAGCCATTCTAAAAAAAGTGTGTGTTGCTCTTCATTGTAGTAAACTTCTTCCATTTTTACTGCTGGATAATAAGGTGGATAATCTTTATTCCGCAATAAAATTTCATATCCAATAGTTACATTTGTACCAACATCGATTTTAGGTTGAAAATAAAGTTGTAAACATACTGACGACATACTAAAACTCCTTTCATATTCTTTTAATCGGTACTTATCCAACAAAAATAACCTTATTCTACTATTTATTTTCTGACTGTTCTTGTTCGAAGCGTTCGACGGCTATTTGAGCTAACATGTAGTCAAAAAAATGAATAGATGAAAAAGATTCTTTAACAGTAAATGGTAGTTGTTTTAATACTTTTTGATTAAGGTCATCAGCAAGCTCATCTTGTCCAGTGAGTGAAAAATATTGGACAGTTAAAGCATACACCGCACTAGATTCATAAGAAACACTTGGCGCTTCTCCCTTTTTTTGATATCTTCCATACAATTTTTCTTTTGTTTGCCACTCTTTTTTTAACCACTCATCAAATGGGACCGGTATATCATCTACCCCTTTTACGTATTGAATGGCTATCAATAATTGATCAATTAAATCAACTTCTTTTTCATTTGCTTGTTCATATTTTTTCTTTTCAGTATTCCAAATTTCTTGAAAAAAAGGGTGCCCTTTAAGACTTGCTTGTTCTAATATTCCTCGATAAGCTGTCTGGTCAATACCAATCATGTTTTTAAAAGCATCAAAATCAATATAAGACAAGTGAACCAAAGGACTCTTTTGATGGGATTTCCAGTCATAAAAATCAGTTAAAATCCCATCTTCTAATTGATATGTAAGCAAAGTTTCCTCTAGCTTTTTTGCAAGAACATTATATTCTGAACGCTGAAAAACTTGCCCAGCTTCTTTTAGATTTTTGATGATGCGCAAATCATCAATGGCTGCATTCGTTGATATATGATCTCCTAACTGCCATTTGATGAATAAAGCATCATTCTTTCTGACTAAAAAATCATCTTGCAGCAATTCAGTTTGTTTATAGAAATTTTTGTCATCCTTCATAAGTAACAAATACTCCATATATTGCCCCGTACTTTCAGATAATATAGAAATATCTTGTGAACGTCCGTAATTTCTGACCAGCCCATTTTCAGCTGTGTAATTACGGCTCACCGTTTTTTGTACACTTTCCGTTTTTAATTCTAAAAAAACTCCACTTATAAAAATCACAACACAAAGATAACAGAGGACTTTTTTCACTTTATTTCTCCCTTATAAAAACCCTTGTCCAGTCCATCATTCAAATAAATTTATTTTACGCTATTTAACTCATTAGATCATCCTATTTTTTTGAATCGCTTCGTTTTATCCCATACGATAGTAGTTTTTGAAATTTTACTCCACAAATACTGGCTGCTGCTTTTGGTCAACAAAACTAAAAACAACTGCGCATAAGTAAAATACATGATCAAGCCAATGAATAAATTAAACGGCGTGATCGTTTTCTCTAAAACCATTGCGCTAATAATCTGTGCAGTATATACTACATAACTTAAAAACCATAACAATAGTAAAGGAGTATCAAAATAGGGTACTGCATAACCAAGTAATCCTAGTACAAACCAGCAATTAGACAACAAAAGCAATAATACGAAAAAGAAATACGTCAAAATATGTTGCATACTATAGACAAATGTCTTGCCTTTCCAATACTTCCATTCTTGTAAAGATTTTTCTAATAAGTATAAGTTTCCTGTTAGCCAACGAGTTCGTTGCTTTATAAAAATTTTCATTGTTTCAGGTTCTTGTTCCCAAGTTATTGAATGATGAACTACTGGTAACGTTTTTTTCATCGTTGTAATTCGAACGGTTAATTCAGCATCTTCTGCTAAAGCATAAGGATCATATCCACCTGCTTCTTCTAAAATACTTCTTTTTAATAACATATTTGTACCAGCCAGTGACCCAGCTTTAAACATTCTCCATCGACCACTTTGCATCAGTAACTGAAAAACTTGAAATTCAATAGCAATCATTCGTGTAAGTAAATTATGGGCAGCATTGATTGTCTTAACGTAACCTACTGCTCCTGCTGCATCTTTTGTCGTCTCAGCAGCATGTACAAGCTTTACCACCGTATCGGGTTCTGGTTGATTATCTGCATCAAAAACAAGAAAATAATCTGATTGAGTCACTGATAATCCATAGTTCAATACACGTGATTTTCCTGTCGGCTTACCTGGTGGAACATTTACATAGTGAATACGCGAAAATAAGTCGCTAAATGTTTTTACTATAGCAGCTGTATTATCTTGAGAATTATCGTCTAGTAAATAGACATTTAACTCTCCTGGATAACTTAATTTTAACATTGCTTCCAAGGTGTCTTTAATGACTACATCTTCATTATGCGCTGGAATCAACACTGCTACTGACGGATAATGAGAAAGCTGAGTCGATTTTTGTTTGCTTAAACGCTGAACTACCCCAGCTAAGGTTAAAACAGAATAAAATAAAAGCATGGTCCAGAAAAAAACAATCACAACGATCATCAGCAACTTCATTAAATCAGTACTCCTTCTTTTAACTGTTCAATGTATTGATTGGATTGTGTTTCATTTAATATCTCCACTTCAACTGGAACAGATTCTGTCTTTATACTCATTTTCACGGCTTTAAATAAACGATCCAAAACAACCGTACATCCTTCTTGGTTGGTATTTTGCAAGAAGATTAAATATGATCCCTCAGACGTTTTTGTGACTAAATCAAATTGAGTACGAATAGTTGCCAACAAAGTTTGTGAGAATAAAGTTTCAAATGCTTCTTGTGTAAGAACAGATGAATTTAGTTGGAAACGCACATAGTAATTTTCTTCTCCTCGTCTCTTTGTCCCTGTGGTTATAAACATTATTCGATTGATAAATTCTGACAATGTCAATAACTCAGAAGAACCAATGTATTTTTCTAATTCTTTGGCATGCTCTTGGGCTTTTATTAGTTGTTCATTTATTTGTTTAGTTTCATTATAAATTAACCACATCAAAATCATTGCAGCAGTAAAGAAAAGATATTCTTTAATCAACTGTACCTGAGTTACTAGAGATGAGTCAGCTATAATCAACATTCCAAATCCCATCATTAATACAATCGTCAACAGCCATATAAAATTTTTAGCTACGGAAAGAAAGTGCATTGCAACGGCTGAAACCATTAACACTACGAAACTGATATAATGATAATCACTTTCAGAAAAATAACATAAAGCTAGCAAACTTAATAATAATAAGACAATTAAAATAGACAAATCAGATGGATTTCTTTTTTTCATTAGTATGTACCTCATATAATAGATGTAATTTTTTTTATCTTTCTATTTTTAACACATGGCAACTTCAAAAGCTACTTTTTTTCACACTAGAAATCAACTTTCTTTTATTTAATTGACAGCCTTGTTCACACCTTTTATTCGTAGACTGAACAATTGGCAGAATAACACTTCTAGACTATTTAAAGAAAGTTTTTTCTTTCTTAAAACTAATCTTTTAAGTACAAAAAAGGAACTATTCTAACAGTGTTAAACAATAGAAAGGAAGAGGCCTGTTCATTCACTATCACACCAAGTCGAATAAGCGAGCACCATTGACGGCTAAAAAATCGCCTCTGATAGTAGCGATTCTGTCAAAAAAAAGAGCCTGGTCATGCCAAGCTCTTTTTTAAATTGTTTAAACTTCAACTAATTACTGTTTCTATTTTTTAAAGACTCGATCTCATCTTGAGTTAACGCTCGGTACTCCCCTAATGATAAATCTTCATCTAAATACAAAGGTCCCATAGATACTCGTTTTAGATAAGTGACTTCTTTATCTACACTCTCAAACATGCGTTTTACTTGATGAAATTTACCTTCTTGGATGGTTACTTCAATTTTTGAAGTCCCTTCTGCCTCATCAGTTTCATGGATCACTAATTCTGCAGGTTTGCAATTGTATCCATCCTCTAACGTAACACCTTTTAAGAAAGCTGCTACGTCTTTTCCTAAGACGATTCCTCTGATTTCGGCTTGATAAACTTTATCAACATGTTTTTTAGGAGATAGCAACTCATGAGCTAAATTACCATCATTAGTTAAAAGCAGCAGCCCTTCCGTATCAATGTCCAATCTGCCTACTGGAAATGGCTCTTGCAATTGATCCTGCGGTTGCAATAGATCAATGACTGTCTCATGCAGATTGTCTGTTGTGGCACTAATAACCCCTTTTGGTTTATGCAACATGAAATAAACAAACTCTTGATATTCTGCCTTTTCTCCAAATACTTCTATTAAATCTGTTTCTGGGGAGACTTGAGATTTACCATCTTTTTGAAAAGCTCCATTAACAGTTACAACTTTTTTCTTTAAAAGATTTTTCACTTCTTTTCTAGTACCGAATCCGCTATGGGACAATAATTTATCCAATCTCATTTCTAAATTCCTTTCTCAATACACCTATCTGGTTTCCATTATACAGAAAATCGAAAAGAGAGCTAGGACACTAAATCCTAACTCCCTTTTTAAGTGGGGCTTAACGGCTTACTCCATGCTCTGGTTTTAAACGCGTTGCGCAAGCCTGATTTCCTATGATTTCATTTTACCTTTTTGGTGGGTAAGAACACCCAACTAAAAGGCAAAAATGAACTCTACGGAAATCAAAACGGCTCACTCCACGCTCTCGTTTTAAACGCGTTGCGTTCGGCAGTTCATACTACCATTTTAAAATACCGACTGTTTGGAAAAACACCAAACTGTCGGCATTTTAAGATGTACGATGAACTTAACGCCTCACTCCACGCTCTTACATTTTTAATTTTTTTCTAAATGTTGTTGCTTTTGCGCCGATTACTTTATCTGCTAGTCTCGTTTTAAAAATTAGATAGCCGTAAACAACTACTCCTATCAAGGCTACGACTAAGATAATCACTAAAGCCAATCCCCTATCACTAACTGGTATAAATAAGTAGAGCAATTCTCTGGCTATTGTTGTAGCTATTGCCATAATTATAGAGAATATCGTGATCAATAGCGTTCTTCTAGACAATAATCCTAGATTGAAATGTTCTGTCTGATACATTGCATGAATAATAATAAGGGAAGATACTGCAAAACCAATCATCGTAGAAACCAGCATTCCGTGAGTTTTGAAAGCAGCTAGTAGTGGATATTGTAAAGCTAATTTCACAATCACCCCTATTACTAGCCCCTTTATCGCAGCACGGGGTCTGTTTGCTGACATGATCATAATGCTCACTACTGTGTACAACCCTAAAAAGATAGTCATAATAGCTGACCATTGAGTAATACTTGTTCCAAAATCATCATGTTGATAAAATAATGTGTACAATGGTTCAGCCACTACAGCCATTCCCACTGACGCTGGAATGATAATAAGAAACAGCAATTGAATACTATTATTAAATTGTCTGCTCAATCCTTTATGATCTTTTTTAGCCATTAAACTACTGATCAAAGGTACTGAAGTAATGGCCATTGAACTCCCAAACGAAAGTACGATCATGATCAATTTATGCGCATTTGCTGCTGCGACACCGTAAGCTCTCTGTATTTCTTTAGGCGTATAATCACTAACAGCTTTCATGATAGGATCAAATGTAAATTGATCGACTAATTGAGCTATCGTAATTCCAGCTCCGATGATAATGAAAGGAATAGCTGTTTTGATAATAGAGAACAAGATTTGATTGGTTGAAACAGTTATGTTGCTGCTGGAACTGGAACCGATAGTTGGTTTCGCATTTAACTGTTTTCTCCACACTACATAAACCAAAAATGCCATACTGGCTAATGCCCCAACAAAAGCTCCAAAAGTAGACCATGATACAGCATCTACAACTGATCCATCAAATACTTGACGGATAAAGAATACTGAAGCCAGCATAAATATGACACGCACAATTTGTTCAACAACTTGTGAAATAGCGGATGGAGCCATTGATTGGAAACCTTGAATATATCCTCTAGTTACACTCATCGTTGGAATCAGCAATAAAGCTAAAGACAATGTACGAATCACTTGTGTTCCGTCTGCAGCAGAAGCTGTTGGGCTATTTGCTGCGATAAATGGTGCTAATGCGTACATCAGGATGGCGGAAGCGATACCTGTAATTGACATAACTTGTAACCCTCGTTTATATATGTCCTTACTGATATCATACTCTCCCAACGAATTATAATGAGAAACTTGTTTAGCTATGGCAGAAGGGACACCTGCTGTAGCAACACTTAAAAATAAAGCATAAGGTGTATAGCCAACAGTATATAAGGCATTTGCTGCCTCAGCTGTCGCTTTATCTCCCATCCAAGCCATCCAAGGGATAATGTAGATAGCACCTAACAATCTAGAGATAATACTTGCAGCAGACATCCAAGCAGAACCCGATAACATCTTACTCTGTGAATCACTTTCAACATGTTTCGTTTTTTTACTTATAGTTTCATTTGACATTTATAAGCCTACTCTCAAAATATTTTGCTAGCTTACATTCTACTTATAAAGTAGACAAGATGCAACGCCTAAAGAGCCAGCTCAATCAAAACTTAATTCTTTTTTAACTACTTTGAAGTAATGTAGACAATTTTGACTTCATTATTAGATAACAAGTTGATTATTCATTTAATGCTTGCTTTTACCCTTTTGCTAGCAATTGCGACATCTCATTTTCCGATAAAGTAAAATCAAATATATTTAAATTTTCATCTAAACGGTCTACACTTTCTGTTTTTGGTATAGGGATAACTCCACGTTGGATATTCCAACGTAGAGCAATTTGTGCGGGTGTTTTTTGATATTTCTCAGCTAATCTTTGGATATCTTTATCGTCCACTGTTTTCCCTCTATGAATTGGACTATAAGCCATTGATCGAATACCACTTTTTTCACAAAATACTCGCAAACTTTCCTGACTTTTGCCTGGATAACAAGAATACTGGTTCACTACTGGTTTAATATCTCCCCATTCAAATAAATAATTTAACTGCTCTTCATCAAAATTGGAGACACCGATAGCTTTTACTTTGCCACTATAATAAATTTCTTCTAGTGCTTTCCAAGTCTTGATATTCACCTCATTTGCAGCATCTGGCCAATGAATCAGTACTAAATCAATTACATCCAGATTCATCGTCTCATAACTTTTCTCAAAAGCTCTCAAAGTCTTTTCGTACCCCAAATCTGTTTTCCAAATCTTAGTCACAACAGTAATCTCTTCACGCGAAATTCCATTTTTTACTGCTCTTCGAACTGCGCGACCTACTTCAGCTTCATTTTCATACATCGCAGCCGAATCAATTAATCGATATCCTTTCGTTAAAGCGGTATAGATCGTTTCTTCTGCTGTTTTAGTATCCATATTATAAGTACCCAGTCCAATTAATGGAATGAACTGTCCATTGTTCAAACGAATCATTTTTTGTTTGTCTTGTTCCATTGTATCTCCACCTTTTACTAGATTGTATTTGTCATGAACATATAAAAAAGCGAATATGCTCTTCGCTTTTTTATCAAACTATTACTGCTTATCGTCTTTTTCTTTTTTCTTACGTTTCTTTTTCTTATCATCAAATAAACCAATGGCAACTGCTACGGCTATCGCTATGGCAAACCAACTTGCAGCATCCACTAAAACCCCTCCTAGGAATGTTCTATAAGGCGTTAAAAAAAAAAGATGTACTACTATTCCTTTACAAGAATAATAGCACACCTAATGTGAAAAAAAGAATATTAAACATCTAATGTGGAATGGATCAGTTAGCTACAATATTGACTAATTTTCCAGGAACAACAATTACTTTACGGATATTTTTCCCTTCAATATATTGTTGAACTTTTTCATCTGCTATCGCTAATTTTTCCATGTCATCTTTTGAGATTTCTTTGGAAACTTGAACTTTTGATCTCAGTTTACCATTAACTTGGAAAACAACTTCTACTTCGTCTTTTTGTAAATATTTTTCATCATATGCTGGCCATGTTTCATAAGAAATACCTTCTTGAGATTGAGTCACTTTTTGCCACAATTCTTCTCCTACATGAGGAGCGATTGGTGCCAATAGTTGAATCAATCCTTTAATATACTCAACAGGCAGCGCTTCTGCTTTATAAGCTTCGTTCACAAAAACCATCAATTGTGAAATGGCTGTATTGAAACGTAATGCATCATAATCTTCAGTGACTTTTTTGACTGTTTGATGATATACCACATCTAACTTACCATCATTGAAAGTCGTAATGCGATCACGTAACTTATCGTCTTCATCTACCATCAAGCGCCATACACGGTCCAAGAACTTACGACTTCCTTCTAGCCCGTTTTCACTCCATGCAATAGAAGCATCTAATGGCCCCATAAACATTTCATAGACACGTAATGTATCTGCTCCATATTGTTCTACCACATCATCAGGGTTGACTACATTCCCTTTTGATTTAGACATTTTCTCATTGTTCTCTCCTAGGATCATCCCTTGGTTGAACAATTTTTGATACGGCTCTTTTGTTGGAACCACACCAATATCGTATAAGAATTTATGCCAGAAACGTGCATACAATAGATGCAATACCGCATGTTCTGCCCCACCGATATAAATGTCTACCGGTAACCATTCTTTTAACTTTTCAGGATCCGCTAATTGTTCAGAATTATGTGGGTCAATGTAACGCAAATGATACCATGAACTACCTGCCCATTGCGGCATTGTATTCGTATCTCGTTTACCCTTTTTGCCTGTTTCCGGATCCACTACGTTCACCCACTCAGTGATATTCGCAAGCGGAGACTCACCAGTACCACTAGGCTTGATTTCATTAGTCACTGGCAGCAATAGTGGCAATTCTTCTTCTGGGATAGTAGTAGTCGTGCCATCTTCCCAATGAATGACAGGAATAGGCTCTCCCCAATAACGTTGTCTAGCAAACAACCAGTCACGTAAACGGTAAGTCGTTTCTTTTTTACCGATTCCTTGTTCTTCCAACCAGCTATTCATTTTTTCGATAGCGGATTCTTTTCCAAGACCATCCAAGAAATCTGAGTTGATGTGTGTGCCGTCTTCAGTGAAAGCTTCTTTTGAAATGTCTCCCCCATCAAGTACAGGAATGATTTCTAACTCAAATTTAGTCGCAAATTCCCAGTCACGTTGATCATGAGCTGGAACAGCCATGATAGCTCCCGTTCCATATGAAGCCAGTACATAATCTGCGATCCAGATAGGCATTTCTTTCCCGTTTACGGGGTTGATTGCGTAAGCTCCTGTAAAGACTCCCGATTTGTCTTTATTCAAATCTGTACGGTCCAAATCGCTTTTCAAACTGCTGTCTTTGATATACGCCTCAACAGCTGATTTTTGTTCTGGTGCAGTGATTTTTTCAACCAGATCTGACTCAGGAGCTAGTACAGCATATGTTGCCCCAAAAAGTGTATCTGGTCTTGTAGTGAACACAGTAAATTCTTCACTAGAGTCTTTTACGCTAAACGTTACATTTGCCCCTACCGATTTACCGATCCAATTGCGTTGCATGTCTTTAATATTTTCTGGCCAATCTACTAATTCTAAGTCTTCTAGCAAACGATCTGCATAAGCCGTAATTTTCAGCATCCATTGTTTCATTGGTTTACGGTAAACTGGATGTCCTCCGCGTTCACTTTTGCCATCAATGACTTCCTCATTCGCCAAAACCGTTCCTAAAGCAGGACACCAGTTTACAGCTACTTCTGCTTCATAAGCCAAGCCTTTTTCATATAATTTCGTAAATATCCATTGAGTCCATTTGTAATATTCTGGATCTGTAGTATTTATCTCACGGTCCCAATCCAAACTAAATCCTAGAGAATTGATTTGACGTTTGAACGTTTGAATGTTTTCAGCTGTAAATTCAGCCGGATCATTCCCCGTATCCAGTGCGTATTGTTCAGCTGGCAATCCAAATGCATCCCAACCCATTGGATGTAATACGTTGTACCCTTGAGCACGTTTCATTCGAGACAGAATATCTGTTGCAGTATAGCCTTCTGGATGTCCTACATGTAGTCCTGAACCTGATGGGTATGGGAACATATCCATTGCGTAAAATTTATCTTTTTCAGGATCTTCTGTCACGCGGAAAGATTTATTTGTGTCCCAATATTTTTGCCATTTCTTTTCAATAGTTTTGTGGTTAAAACTCATTCCAAATTACCTCTTTTCTTATATTAGTGTAAAAAAAATCGTCCTAAAAATACAAAGATATTTATTCCTTGTATTTTTAGGACGAACTCAATTTTCTCAGTCGTGGTACCACCTAAATTTACTGCAACGGTTTCTTGCAGACTCATCGTATCCTTAACGTGGATGAAACGTCTTTGCCTACTTGAAAATCTTTCTCAGCAAAGCAACTCCTAAGGCGAGTTCAAAATGTATCTCTGCGCATTTCCACCACCCATGCACTCTCTAAAAAAGGGACATTTTTACTGATCCTTATCACTGTCTTTTGATTATTATCTTTATTTTAACAAATTCTAGCTCTGGATTCAATGATAGTTTTAAAAAGCTGAGGATTCTATTTACTTAAGTAAGTAGAGTCCTCAGCTTTTTGTGTCTATTTTCTCTTTTTTCCCATTGCTTTAAAAGCACCTTTGATGACCTCAAAGAAGCTCAGTGAGTGCACCATGTAATCGGGATCAACGTATTCGCGTATTGCACGAAGAACTTTTTTAGGATCTTTGGAAGAAAAAGTAAACGTACCCGATTTTTTCGTCTCGATCGCATAACGTGGTATCCATCTTCCTTTAAACATGACTGAAGCGATCACAAGATTTACTTCATCCCAAGGAATTTGTATGAATTTATGTGGGTCACGCTTGTTGTAGAACTCAAATCCTTTATTGCCGATCATGATTTTTCCGTAATCCGTCAGTCCAGTAAAAGCAGTAGCATCGATTACCAAATCTACTTTTGTGTTAATTGACTCAACCATTTAAACCGCTCCATTTCATTTATCATCTTATCTTCATTATACGTTTCTTCATGTAAATAAACCATAAAAAAACGACTGAGATGAAGATCCCAGCCGCTTTTTTTGCGATCCATTATTCATTTGCAGAATTTAATCGACTGCTTCTTGACTCATTTATTATAATAGTCCGATTAAATGTCCGCCAATACCAACTACGAATAAACCAAGGATGATAACGATAGGACTAACATTTTTCTTCAATAACCACATACAGAATAATGTTAACAATAACGGTGCCAATCCTGGAATCAATTGGTCTAAGTTGTCTTGTAATGTAGTTACTTGAGTTGGAGAAAGTGCCATACCTGAATTTACTTGTTCAAAGGCTTGACGCAGTCCTTCTCCACCTGCAGGAAGTTCATTCCATTTGATGAATGCTCCTTCATCTAATTGAACTTCAGAGATAACAGGTTGGAAACTAATCGATACCCATCGTTGCACCAGAGCTGCCAGAACGAACATCCCTAATATAGATGCACCTTTAGTGATATCTTGCAATAAACCACCTGAAAGGTCTTCTGTAATTTTAGAACCGGCTTTATAACCGAATTCTTGTGTATACCACATGAAGCCCCAACGAATCAAGTTCCAAGCTACGAAGAACAAGATTGGTCCAAGGATATTTCCTCCCATTGCCAATGATGCTCCTAAAGCTCCTAACATCGGACGTACAGTAAACCAGAAGACTGGGTCACCAACACCGGCCAAAGGACCCATCATACCAACTTTAACCCCTTGAATAGCTACATCATCAACAGGAACGCCATTCGCACGTTCTTCTTCAAGAGCTAAAGTAACACCAAGAATCGGTGAAGCAATATATGGGTGAGTATTAAAGAATTCTAAGTGACGTTTCAATGCTGCTGAGCGGTCCTCTTTAGATTTGTACAATTTTTTAATGGCTGGAATCATTGAAAATGCCCAACCGCCGTTTTGCATACGTTCGTAGTTCCAAGAGCCTTGGATAAATGTTGAACGCCATGCCACAGCTAAGCGATCTTTTTTAGATAAAGTAATTTTTTCTTCCATGTCAATTTCTCCTCCTTCAGGATTAATAATCGTTTAAGATATCACCAAGCGGATCACCAGTATTGTTTCCGCCATTACTTGAAGAACCACCCATTTTAGAAAGGTTCAAGTAAATAAGAGCGATAGCAACTCCGATTGCTCCAAGACCAATAAGTGTAATTTCAGATATAGCCGCTACTACAAAACCAAGAACAAAGAACGGCCATACTTCTTTAGACGACATCATGTTGATAACTAGTGCGTAACCAACGGCAACGACCATTCCACCACCGATAGCCATACCATCTGTCAACCAAGCAGGCATAGATTCAAGGAAGTTTTGAACTGTTGTAGCCGGGATGAATAATAGTGCTGCAGCTGGGATAGCGATACGAACACCTTGCATACAGATTGCTAAAATTTGTAAGATTTCAATTTTTCTGAAGTTTCCATCTTCAGCTGCTTGGTCCATTAAATGTACGATAGGTACAGCTAATGTACGAACAACCATTGTTAAGAAAAGTCCTGCTACTGCAAGAGGAACCGCGATTGCGATAGCTGCTGGAACTCCGGCAACCCCTTGTCCACCTAAAACTAAAATAATTGCTGATGCAACTGATGCTAATGCAGCATCGGGTGCTACGGCTGCTCCAATGTTAGCCCAACCAAGCGCGATCATTTGAAGCGTACCTCCAAGAACGATACCAGCTGTTAAATTTCCTGTTACTAGACCGATCAAAGTACATGCTACTAGAGGTTGATGGAATTGGAATTCATCTAAGATTCCTTCAATACCAGCTAGAAAAGCAACAAGTATTACTAAAATTATTGATATAATAGACATAATAGCCCTCCTAAATAATTTATTTCTATTTTATTATTATGCTTTTGCTAAATCATTTTTTGCTTTTCTCAAAAGTTCATCCATGTTTGCACGAGAGTCATTAGGAACTTTACGTACATCAAATTTGATTCCTCTTGATTTCATTTCTTCAAAAGCTTTTACATCTTCTTGTCCCATTGAAAGAACTTTGTTTACTACAACCTTACCGACTGAGTGAGCCATTGAGCCAACGTTTACTTCATCAATTTCAACGCCGCCATCAATTGCACGAATCACATCTGTAGGATTTTCAAATAAAATCAATGCTTTCGTATTTCCAAAACGAGTATCTTTTGTGATTTCAATCAGTTTATCGACTGGAATAACATTTGCTTTAACTCCAGGAGGAGCAGCTTGTTCAATTAATTTTTTACGCATGTCGTCATGTGCTACTGAGTCAGAAACAACGATAATACGATTTGGTCCTACAGATTTAGACCATGATGTCGCAACTTGACCGTGTAATAAACGAGAGTCTACACGCGTTAAAACAAATTTGATTTTTCCATCACCAACTACTGTGTTTGGAGCAAGTGGTCCTTTAGGTTGTCCATCTTCTGCAACTGGAACTTTCGCAGTATCAGGTACTAACTCTTCCGGTTTAGCCTTGACCCCTTCTCTTCCCGCTTCAACGATATGTGCTGCAATTTCATGAGCAGATGTCATTGATAAACGAGATCCATAAGCTTCGATCAACATCGGTAAATTCAATCCTGCAACGATCGCCCATGTATCTTTATGTTCTTCAAATAATGCATTTGCTTGATTAAATGGTGTGCCTCCCCATAAATCAACTAAGAACAATACTTCATCTTGATCATCAAAAGACGCAACTGCATCTTTCATTTTTGCTCTTACATCTTCTGGACCTTCACTTGGCATTAAAGTAATAGCGCTAACGTTCTCTTGTTCTCCAAAAATCATTGCTCCAGATTGCAAGATGCCTTCAGCAAATTCGCCATGGCTTGCTAGTATAATTCCTACCATATTTTTACCTCCTAAATAAATGGTTTTTCTTTTTGACGATAGGTTGCTCAATCTAAAACTTTATTCACTATATTATTCTGGTTTCTTTTTCTCCTTTCTTTTTAATATCCGTCTTAGTTCTAAACTCTAAAGTTTAGCTTTTTTCAAAACTTCTATTAGACTTTGCCTACTATCAATAATAACTTTTAAAACTTCCATTAAAACTTTTGATCCGTTGATAATTATATCTGGTCAACAAGAGTTAGTGGAAATAAATAATAAGAACACCCTTACATTATCTAATAGTTCATTTGAATAGACCTCAATTATTTTAGCATGACCAATTTTATCGGTCATTGCTTTTTAGCTTTCACTTATTAATAAGCAATTTTCGTGCCAACTTTAGTGTATTGTTCCAGAACGTTACTACATTAACCTTTAACTAAAACACCAAAAGGATAAACGACACACTAATTAGTGTGTCGTTTATCCTTTTGGTGTTTTAGTATAGTATTTTAGTGTATTAACACTGTTTTTTTATATAATGACTCATAATTTGAACGGTTGAGTCCCTGCTGACTTGTGTAAATCTATTTTTCGCCATCTTTATTTATTTCCTGTACAATATAATACACTACATTTACTTTTGGTATCTGAAAATAAAATGGTAAAATAAAACTAATGTTTAAATAGAAGTCATTGTAAATGAATTTATGCTGAAAAGAGGAAGTATGTTGAAAAAAGACTATCAATTATACGAACATCAAGCACAATATTATGAAACCGACCAAATGGGGATCATTCACCATTCAAATTATATTCGTTGGTTTGAAGAAGCTAGAACTGATTTAATGGACCAAATCGGTTTTGGATATGATCAAATGGAAAAACGTGGATTCGTAGTTCCCGTACTTAGTGTAAATTGCGAATATAAATCGATGGTCCGATATAATGACCGCGTGTACATCATTCCTAAAATCGAAGTGTTTAATGGCATTCGCTTAGAGATATCTTATCGGGTCATAGATAAAAAGACAAATAAGTTGTGTTCATTTGGTGAGAGCAAACACTGCTTTTTAAGTGATAGCAATCGACCGATTTCTTTAAAAAAAGTAGATAAAGAATTGTATGATTTATTTGATGCATATGTGGGCATAGACTTTGAGCCTGATAAAAATTAATACTGCAAAGGAGACAAGAATATGATTACGATTGGCCTTACTGGATGGAGTGATCATGCACTGCTTGAAACCAGCAGAAGTACAAAATTAGAAGATTACGCTGGCCACTTCCCTTTTGTAGAGTTGGATACTAGTTTCTACGCCATTCCTTCAGAAAAAAATCTTCACAGTTGGATGTGTAAGACACCTGAATCTTTTTGCTTCCTTCCTAAAGCTTACCAAGCTATGACGCAACATAAAAAGTGGATTGAAGACTTCTCGAGTGAAGCACAAATGTTCAATGCCTTTCTAGTTCGTTTTGAACCTATGCTGGAAAAACATCGAGTCAAAGCTTTTTTATTCCAATTTCCACCTTATTTTGGCTGCACACAAGAAAACGTAACCTACTTAAGAAAAGTTAAGAATTGGATGAAAGACGCTCCAATAGCTGTTGAATTTCGTAATTCCAGCTGGTACAGCAAGCAAAATAAAGAAGCTACTCTAAATTTTTTAAAAGAACACCAATTTGTTCATACAGTAGTAGATCAACCTCCAACGCCCAATAATAGTGCCCCACTTATTCCTGAAAGTACAAATAAAAATCTGACACTTTTACGATTACATGGCAGGAACTTTGAAGGATGGCAAGGTGGAAGCAGCAAAAACTGGCGTTCAGAGCGAACACTTTATGAATATAATTATGAAGAATTGAAACAATTTGCAGAGATTATTCTTGAATTGGAAAAGGAAACTAATGAAGTAGCTGTCATTTTTAATAACAACTCAGGAGGACATGCAGCCAAAAATGCCAAAGAACTCCAAGACATATTAGGGCTCAGCTTCACTGGATTAGCTCCAAGACAACTCGATTTATTCTAAAAAAGAACCGTAAAAAGTGATGTATGATGCATTACTTTAGCGGTTTTTTTCAAGTTTACGTTCTTTTCTATCAGCTAGTTTTTCCAAACGAGGTCGATTGTAACGCTGAACAATAATAAACGGCAAATTAACAATAACAGCATAGATCACCATAACCCATCCAGCCCACAAAGGATTCCATAAGAAAAATAGAAATGCAGGCGGAATCATCATCCAATGGGCTAGTTCCCCACGTCGAGTTTCAAGAATAAATCGTTCTAAGCTGATCTGATTAAAATGTTTCAGAGTCCTTTTGTCAAATCCTTTTCTGGTAATCTGAGTCCCATCTGGTAAGTGCGACTTCCAATTTCGAACTCTAAACCAACGCTGCCAAATATTTCCAGAATTCTCCCAGTCCTTTGTTTTGAACCAGTCTTGGTATTTTACGAAAAAGTGAATCGGGATTTGACGTGCTACCCAAGAAATAGACATATGGAAAAAATACCAAGCAATGATGTTGATTAAAATCATCCATACATTTGACAGGTGAATGATTTGCATGTTCAAACCTCCTCTATCATATCTTTATTTTCCGCCCTTTCCATGACACTGTTCCTAATAGATGAGTTTGGATAAGCGACCAACTAAAAAGGATGATGAAAAATAGAAACAAGAATGGATAAACTACCATTGCCAATGAGTGAAATCGGCCGACTCTTGTTGCAAAAATAATAAATTGCGCTAAATACAACATGTATATCACACCAGCTGCTATCAGCCATGAATTAGAAGAGGTCAAAGATACAAAGAGAAATACTCCTGCCCCTAATCCCCCAGTAATCCAACAAGCTATCAAAAATAAAACGATTGGATGTGTCGACTGAGAAGCTACAGCAAAATTTTTTGACCAACCTTCTACCAACTGGGTGAATCCCTCTGGGTACATGCGGAAATGAATCACTCCTTTTCCAGCGTACAAACGTAATGAAAAACCTTGTTCTTGAAATCTTTTTCCTAGCACAAAATCTTCCATTATAGATGTTTGAGTTACTTCATGACCGCCCGTCAAAAAATATTCTTCTCTTGAACACAATAAGCAAGGTCCAAAAGCCCCAGTTGTAGAAAAAGAGTCTTTAAAAATGGTAAAAACATTCATCCCTGCCAAAACCAAGATATTAAACACAATAGAAAGAGATTCATAGTAGGATCGTACTGTGTGGTAAGGCTGAATCGATAAAATTCCACTGCCATTTTGTGCATAGTAAGCTGCCGCAAAACGCTGCAAACTTTCAGGACTTTCTAAATAAGTATCAGCATCTAAAAATAACAGCCATTCTCCAGAGGCTTTCTTTGCTCCTCTGTAGCAGGCAGCAGACTTGCCAAATGTAGAATCTTCTTTGCTTTTTTTTACTACTTCAGCTCCAAATTGTTTTGCAATCTGGACCGTGCAATCTTTTGAATCATCGTCCACAACGATAATTTCTTTTGGCTGCAAGTATTGCTGATTCAAAGAACGAAGCAACCTTGGAAGATTTTCTGCTTCATTTCGGACTGGAATAATAATAGAGATTATTGCATTTTTTTTCATTTCTATTGTTTTTGGAAGATAGGAAACTCTAAAAAATGCTATCCATCCAGTTAAAAAAGTAACCGTAAAAAAACAAACAATGAGTATCAACATTTGCTGTCCTCCTAAAAAAGCCATTTCTGCCACTTCCTTAATCTCTTCAGCTGATTTTTATGGTATGGCGGATATTGGTGTGGCAAGCTTTTTGTATTTTTTTGCTCGTAGTATACTTTTTGATAACTGAATGCTTGGATACTTGCGAAACCATGATATCTTCCGAATCCGCTCTCTTTTACTCCGCCAAACGGAATTCCTGAACGAGCCGCATGACGTATAACTTGATTTACACTCAATGCTCCGCTACGCAATCGACGAGCTGTATATTTTATATTTGCCTTATCTTGACTGAACAAGTAGAGGACTAAAGGAACTGGTTTCAACTGTAATTCAGCTCCTAAAGCTTCAATAGTTGAATAAGGGATGATTGGTAAAATAGGACCGAATATTTCTTCTTCCATAATGGGACTGTTTTTTTGAACATCTGTTAAAATAGTTGGTGACATGTACAGTCCTTCTCTATCAAAGTTCCCACCATGAAATACCTTACCATCCTTCAAATAATCTACTAATTCATTTAAATGGTCTGAATGAACGATTCGACTGTAATCGCTACTCTTTTCTGGAGAGTTTCCGTAGAATAGTTCAAGTTGTTCTTTTAACTGGTTTAAAAATTCTGTATAAACAGATTCATGAACATAGACTGTATCTGGCGCGATACAAGTCTGACCTGCATTCATGAACTTCCCCCAGGTAATTTGGCGAATGGTCTCTTTAGTCATTCCGGATGGTTCTACAATACAAGGGTTTTTGCCGCCTAATTCAAGGATGACTGGGATTTGGCGCTCTGCCGCCGCTTGATGAACAATTTTCCCAACACTTTTGCTGCCAGTAAAAAAAATGAAATCCCAATCTAATTTCAATAATTCTTCAGCTGCTTCTTTGTCTCCTTCAATAACCGTCACAATTTCTGGAGTAAAAGTTTTCTTCAGTAACTCATATAATAAACTACTGGTAATCGGGGAAAATTCTGACGGTTTGATCACACAGCTATTTCCTGCTGCTAAAGCTCCGACCAACGGCATTAACGTTAGCTGAAGCGGATAGTTCCATGGAGAGAGAATCAGTACCGAACCATACGGCTGATAAGAAATAGTCGTTTTTGCTGTGCCTCCCAGATCAAAGTGATGCGCTCGTTTGGGCTTAATCCATTTCTTCAACTTCCTTTGAACAAAGTCGATCTCATTCAACACAAGCGCTATTTCAGAGGTATAGCTCTCTGTCGAGGACTTCCCTAAGTCTTTTTTTAGAGCTTCCAACCATACTTCTTCATGTTCTATCAGTACCTTTTTAAGTTGTTCAAGACGTTCCAATCGTTCTTGATATGGACGATCTTTTATTTTCCATGCAGTTTCTTTTTGGCGTTTTAAGAGGCTTGAATAATCCACTTTATATTCAGGTTTCATTGTCATCTTGCTCTCTTTGTACAATCTTGTCTCGAACTTGTTGTCCGCTAAGCGTCACCATTGGCATACCGCCTCCAGGATTTACTGTTCCACCAACAAAATATAAGTTGTCGTATCGTTCACTATGTTTAGCATGTTTAAATCCGCGGTTTCGTTTACGATTCGAGACTGTTCCATAAATAGCTCCGCGGTGAGAAAGATACGTTTCTTCAATATCTTCAGGAGTCCATATATTCTCAGAGACAATATGTTTCCTCAAATCAGTTAGCCCCATTCGTTCTAATTTAATCAAAACTCTTTCTCTTAAAGCACAGTATTCTGCTTGAGTAAATGGTTCGTCTTGCAAATGAGGAATATGCGGTAAGATCTTGATATTTTCATGTCCGGGTATAGTTTGCGATGGATCTGTTTTATTGACATTTACCAAATAAATAGTTGGGTCGTCTGGTAACTCGTGACGATGGAAAACCTGCTCAAAATTCTTCTCAGAGTTTTCAGAAAAGAAAAAGTTGTGGTGAGACAATTGAGGGTATTCTTTATCGATTCCTAAATGAATAACTAACCCTGAACTAGCTGGTTCGAATTTGTCTTCCAACTTTTTGATAAATTTATCCTCCTCTTCCAGTAATGTATCATATGCTGGAATAACTTCCATGTTAGAAATAAAGTAATCGGCTTTTAAAATCGTATCATCTTCTAATTTAGCTGCTTCAATTTTTCCATCTTGATCAGGTAATAATCGAACAACTTTTTTCCCTGTATAAAACTCCACGCCAATCTCTTTTCCTAATTTTACAATTCCTTCTGCGATACCATGCATTCCGCCGGGAACATACCAGACACCTTGTTTGTGCTGCATGTAAATCATCATATTCAACACAGCCGGGGCATCATATGGAGAAGAACCGACATATTTGATAAAGTAAGCTAACATCTCTCTTAATTTTTGACTACTGATGCGTTTGGTAATTCCATCATACATAGAAGAAAAATAGTCGAAGTCTCTCATTGCTTCTACTACCCCATGATGGCGCAGAATCTCCATCGTACTATCTAAACCTTCTGCAAAATAGCCATCTTCAGTTGCATCGTAAATTTTTTTCGCATATTTCAAGAATTTTTTATATTCTTCCATATCTTTTTCACTGAGAGAAGGATTTTCGTATGCCATCTTTTTTAGATCGCCATATAAATCAAGCTGAGTACCGTCTGAAAAAAAAGAACGCCACTCATGCTCTAATCGAAGAGTTGGGATATAATCCTTCATTTTTTTATGGCTTCGTTTAAAAAGCTCTTCAAAAATATGTGGCATGGTTAATATAGATGGGCCTAAGTCAAATCCGAAACCATCCTGTTCCGCTCGATTCAATTTTCCGCCAAGGTGTTGGTTTTTTTCGTATAAAGAGACTTTAAACCCGCTTTGAGCTAAAGATACAGCTGCTGATAATCCGCCAAGCCCACCACCAATCACCACTACTGTCTTCTGTTTTTTTTGCATGGAATCACCACCATCTTATGTTGTATTTTTTGTCTGAGTTTACTATGTCTTTAATGATTTTAAAAATTGTTTTGTTTTGCGACGAATCTTATCCATCTCCAGCGGAGTTACAGCATTACGTTTGTCAAAACAATTGTAGTTATTTTTTCTAACCGCATCTAATATTCCCCGATAAACATTTGCTGACACAAGAACTGGTAAGCGACTCTCTTTATCATACAAATGGATGTCCTTTTTAAAGTTCTCATACAGCTCTTCTGAACGACTAGCTAATCGTTCCCAAATACAAATAAAATTTGATGTAATGGCACCACTTTTCAGCTCTTTCATTGAATAGTTCTCTTGATCAAGAATTTGACTGGGAATATAAACGCGGGTGTTTTCTCTCCAATCTTCTCCGATATCTCGTAAAATATTGGTTATTTGCATCGCTATTCCCAAAGACACAGCACTTTCAGCAATTTCTTTAGTAGGATTTTCAGCTAGAAGCGGAAGCAACATCAACCCAACTGTTCCTGCTACATAGTAACTATATTCTTCCAAGTCTTCCAATGTATTGGGCGATGCAAAATCAATATCCATTCTCTGTCCTTTGATTTGATGATAGAACGGTTCAATATCCATCGGAAAGTGTTGGAAGACATCTGTTAATGCACACCAGACAGGATCATCCAAAGGTTTGCCTGCTTCAAATAAAACAAGTTCTCGTTCTAATTGATCTAAATTTTTGCGCTGTTGTTCGGCATTCGGCGCCATATCTACGGTATCATCGGCTCGCCTGCAAAATGCATAAATGGCATAAATAGCTTTAGCTTTCTCTTCGGGCAACTGCGAAAAAGCGTAATAAAAGCTTCTTGAATGCTTTTTTATCACTTCTTCACAATATAGATAATCTTCATTTAGCATCCTATCTAATGGCTCCCTCATACTTTCTCCTCCTTCATATAAACTGTTTTATTTAGGTTATTGATCATCCAACATTAACTCTTCTGTAGCGATTTTAGCGGACAACAAAACGATCGGCACACCGGCTCCTGGATGAGTACTGCTTCCAGTAAAATATAGGTTCTCACATTTTTTAGCTTTGCTTTGAGGACGGAAATGATTACTTTGCAATAAATTAGGCTGTAAACCAAAGCAGGCACCGTTGTAAGCATTGAATTTCGACTCAAAATCTAATGGAGTAATGTAAGATTCAGAAACAATTTCTTTTTCAATATTTTCAAGACCTGGAAGATTCTTTAACGACGTTAATGTTTTTTCTCTATAATAACGTATCGTTTCATCAGTCCATTCATATTTAGCCGTAGACAATTCTGATACTGGAACCAGCACATATAAACCATCTTTGCCTTCTGGAGCCAATGAAGAATCCATTTTAGACCCCATATAAAGATAAAGAGAAGGATCACTCAATTTATTTCCATTAAAAATCTCCTCTATATTTTGATCTAAATCATCAGAAAATACAAAATTATGCATATTAGCTAGCTCTTGGTATTTGCGGTCCATTCCCAGATAAAGTATAAAGCAAGAACAAGAGTACTTCATGCTGTCTATTTTTTTATCCGTATATTTGCCTTTTACTTTTGGTTCTTTGACTAAGTTCTTCATTGCATAAGGAAAATCGGCATTACACATCACATAATCAAAATAAACTTCTCTATCAATTAATTTAATTCCTTTAGCCTGTTGGTTTTCAATTATTATTTCTTCTACAGGAGAATGGTAGTGGATCTTTCCGCCTAACTCGATAAATAGTTTTTCCATAGCTTTTGCCATCGTATGCATCCCACCTTTAATAAACCATACACCATAAAGGAGTTCGATCATTGGAATGATCGTATATAAAGAAGGCCCCTTTTTAGGGGAAAGGCCTATATAAAGAGTTTGAAAGCTTAACATTTGTCTTAAACGTTCATTCTTAACATATTGCCCGATCATATGATCTGCACTATCGAATGTTTTTAGTTTAAGTGCTTGCTTGATTACAGAAGGTTTATAGAAGTCTCTTTGATTTCGGAAAGGACGTTGTAGAAAATGATTTTTAGCCACAACAAATCGCTCATAAATATCTTTTAAATAATGCAGAAAACCTTGTGCATCTTCTTCACTAAGCTCTTCCAGTGTTTTTATTAATGCTACTAAATCAGAAGAAACATCAAATTGTTCATTACCTCTATTAAAGTGAGCTGTGTACATAGGATCCAATCTTTCCATTGGAATATACTCATCTGGATTGCGCCCAGCCAATTCAAATACTTCACGATAAAGATCGGGCATCATTACGATACTTGGTCCTAGATCAAAACGATAACCATCTTTTTCAATCAGGTTCATTTTCCCACCAGGAATACCTTCTTTTTCGAATAGTTCCACGTTATAGCCAGCGTGTTGCAAGCGAATAGCGCTTGCTAGCCCTGCTACGCCTGCTCCAATAACACTAACTGTCTTTTTAGTTTTCATACTTCTCCTCAATTCATTTTTTTTCGCTGTTATCAGCTATTTTTTCTGTACGTTCAAATTCCTTATTTAAATCCTTTAGATTTTCCAAAAACAGATTTCCATCTATATCCAATTGATTGCATTTCACCACTTCATGTAAAATGCTCATAGATATAGCTTTTTTTTCTCTTTTAGCTTTTTCAGTTAATGTAACGATACTTGCTCGCTTGTCCTCAGAAGAAGGCTTCTTTTCAGCCCAACCTTGCAAGGCTAATCGATTTAAAATAGGATTTAATGTCCCAATAGACATTCCTAAGCGGTCGCTGATCACTTTAACGATCACTCCATCATCTTCCCACAATGCCAGTAATACTAAATATTGCGGAAAAGTTAACTGATATGGTTTTAAAGCTCGTTTATAAAGTTTTGAGAAACCATTAGCAGCTTTATATACTTCAAAACAAAGCTGGTCTTCTAACGAACGCTCAAAAATAGATTCATCCATGTTAAAACTCCTTTTCTATTCATCTACTTACTTATTTTAGTAAAAAGATTTTTCTAGGCATTCTCTCTTAAAGATAAAACTCCATCCTTCATTACATAAACCTTATCGCATTTATCGATCAATCGTTCATCATGCGTGACCATAATCGTGGCTTTTTGTTTGCTTTTCGTTTCTCTCGCTAAAATATCGACTACTTCAAAAGCTCTTTCTGAATCCAAGCTGGCAGTTGGTTCATCTGCTAAGATAACAGATGGATCATGATACAAAGCTCTCGCAATGGCTACACGTTGCCGTTCTCCTCCAGATAGATCACTAGGGTAATTCTTTTCCAATCTTAATACATCCAGCTCTTCTAATAACCCGTCAGTCTGCTCTTGCTCCATTTTGGTTTTTTCTACTTTATTCACTAATCTTAACTGGTCTCGCACGTTCAAAAAAGGAACTAAATTAGATGCTTGCAAGATAAATCCGATCTCTTTAAAGCGTAAAGCAGCACGCTTTTTTTCTTCCTCTTCGCTAAATGGATTATCCTTGATCAATACTTTTCCTTTACTCGGCGTCTGCAAGCCACCAATGATGGTTAAAAGGGTACTCTTACCCGAGCCACTAGGACCAATAATAGCTACAAACTCTCCAGCTTCTACTGAAAAATTGGTCTCCTTCAATGCTTCTATTTCTTTATGACCATCACCAAAATTTTTTGAAATGTTTTTACATTCTATCAATTTCATTTTATTTTCCTCCTTATTTTAACCAATAGCTTCTAGCGGATCGATTTTGACAACTGTTCTAACAGAGAACAACGCACCTAAAACAGCCACTATGATCAATAGAAGAGTGATCCCGCCTAAGAAAAGGCCATTGTTTTGATAAGGAACTGTAGCTGGTAAAGCAAGAGAAGTTCCTAAAGTTAACAGCAATCCAGTACCTACTCCAACAGTTGATAAAATAAATGTTTGAGCGATAACAGATTTAGCTATATATCCAGAAGAAATACCTTGTGCTTTCATCACACCGAATAAACTAGATTTTTGCAGCGTCAATACATAAATAAAGATTCCAATAACTACAGCTGCAATAACGACTAAAAAGCCGATCATTAATCCAAAGGTCAATACTTGTGCACTATATCCAGGAATTTTATAAATGTAGTCACCAATTTTATAAGGAATCAAGTCATTGTTAGCTATTTCTATACCTGCTAAATCTTCGGAATTATCCCGCACAATCACTGCACTGATTCTTCCATCGTCAGAATCATCTATTTTTTCAAATCGAATTTCTTGAAAAGAACCAATTGTAGTATATAAAACAGGCGCAACATTGAACTTAGCGTTTTCTGTAAAACCAGTAACGGTTAACTGCTTGTCACTACCTGCTAATTGCACGATATCTCCTATTTCAATGCCTTCTTCTTCTTTTAAACTAATATCTGCTACGGCTTCATCATTATTAGTAAACGGCTTACCTTCAATAACTTCTGGCATAATGAATTCATCCGGTTCAATACCAAAGAAAGTTACATTGATTTTTGCTGATTCCCCTGAAGTGCCTTCTTTACGAATAACTCCAGCTGTTTGCCCCAATAACGCTGTTTCGTCTCCTGAAACTTCTTCTGCTTGCCCTAAAGTAATCATGGACATGTTGATGTTTGAATTTGACTCATCAGTCAGCACAATTCCATCTGCTTCCCATTTATCTACACTCGTTCGATTGTCTTGTGCTAATCCGTATGCTAAACCTGTTAAAAAATACACTAAATATGAGACCAATATCATGACTCCGATAATAAGTGCAAATCTTGTTTTTGAATATTTGATTTCTTTCCATGCTAAAAACATGTTTCCAACTCCTTTTGATTTTCAGCAAAAAGTCTACTGGTTGACAACATCATATATTAAATCGTGTACGATGTATAATAAAAAGCTCATAAAAAGACAACCTAAATTTATGCCCATTTAGATTGTCTTTTGACTAATTATTAGACTTCAAAAAATAAAGATTGCAATAAATAGCGTTCATTATATTTTTTGGCTAACTTATTTAATTGATTTTTTATACTTTTCACAGTAGCTTTCTTTTCTTGAAAAGCTATTAATTTGCGCTCAAAAGCATTTTTTTCTTTTTCATTTACTTGTTCTTTCAAATGTCCCCATACATGTTGTGCAGCATTTACTGTGTTGCCAGATTGAGGTTCTTCTTTTAATGCTTCTTCTACTAACTGATAAAACTCCTCTACTGGATAAGCAGTTTATCTTTCAATAAAGTTCGAATCTGTTGATACCGTTCAGGGCTATATTCCAATACAAGATATTTGTATCTCATCCATTCTTTTTCTAAGTATTTGATAGAATGATCAAGACGAGTGGCATTGATACATTTGACTGCTGAAATATTTTTATCCTTCACTTCCAACATAATATCGATACTTGGATCATATAACTGGTTATAAAACTCTAAAAATGGATCCAGATAAATAGTTGCAGTATGTGCTCCAGTTCTTTTATCTAGTGCTTGTTGTGAATAATGGATTTTTTGTTTCCCATCTCCTGCTTTCCACGTTTTATTCGCTTCTAGAATCCATTCCCGGTCATTTCTCATATCAGAGTCAGGATTGACAGCATGATGAAGGTTGTCGTATACTACCGGGATTCCTATCCTTTCAGCAATCCATAGAACATCTTGAATCGTATACAAACGATCGTCATTTTCAATAATCAACCGTCGCTTTACCGCTTCATCTAACCGTTGGAAATTTTCAATAAAACGAAGGCTGGCTGCTTTCTTATCCTCATACACCCCTCCTATATGAAGAACGATTTTGTGTTCATTATTCACACCGAGACATTCCAGTACTTTGGTGTGATACTTTAGATCATCAATGGCTCTAGCAACCGTTTCTTCATTTGGAGAATTCAAAACCGTATATTGACCTGGATGAAAAGACACACGCATATCGCTTTCAATTATTTTTCGTCCAATACGTTCGAAATCTTCTCTAAAAGCATCCCACCACGGCAAACTATTGACTGGGCTAGATCCAAAAGGAATCAAATCAGAACTAATGCGGTATAGCTTGATATCATTTTCAATATTGTAGTCAATCATTTTTTCTAACGCTAGCAAATTGTGTAGCGTTATTTCATTTAATTTTTTCTCCGTGGCATTTTTCTTGATCGCCTTTCGAAGATTTGTTTCCGGTACTCCCACAACTAGACAGGCATATCCAATACTCATTTTATCTATCCTTTCAGCATCTCTTATAGTATTCTTATTTATTTTCTCACATTACCTTAACATTCGTATAGAAAAGTCGCTCACCTATTTTTTATTGCTTATTATGCTTTGAATAAAATAATCTAGTTCTTACTTTTCTTTGTTTTATAAAAGGTTTTCTCCAAAATGTGAAATATTCCGCATTTTGTTTGTCTGTATCATTTTGAAAGCGGTCTATACGAATGGTAAAATAAAGTTAGAAATTTAATATATTATTAGGAGGTAGTATCATGGAAACTAGTCAGAAGAAAAAAAGATTTTCAATGCCCTCATCTTATACCGTATTATTTCTTATTATTCTTGCAATTGCCATACTCACATGGTTTGTGCCTGCTGGAGAATACCAAGTAGATGAGGTTGGAAATATCATTTCAGGAAGTTATCAATTAACAGAGCAACATCCGCAAGGTTTATGGGATGTTTTCATGGCACCGGTCAAGGGAATGATCGGTACTGAAACTACACCTGGAGCAATCGAAGTCTCACTATTCATTATTGTAGTAGGCGGATTTTTAGGTGTTGTCAACCATACTGGTGCGCTTGATACCGGTATTGCTGAAGTCGTCAAGAACTATAAAGGAAAAGAAAAACTATTGATCCCTATCCTAATGTTTATTTTTGCTTTAGGAGGTACGACTTATGGGATGGCAGAAGAGACTATGGCTTTCTATCCTTTAATCATCCCAGTTATGGTCGCCGTTGGTTTTGATACATTGGTTGCTGTGTCTGTAGTATTACTTGGATCCGGCGTAGGGGTATTGGCTTCTACAGTTAACCCGTTCGCGACAGGAGTAGCGTCTCAAGCTCTTGGTATCAGTCCTGGAGAAGGTATTATTTGGAGATTGATTTTCTTTGTTGTGATGTATGCAATCGCTACTCTATTCGTTTATCGTTATGCTGTTAAAGTGCAAAAAGATCCTTCGCATTCATTAGTTTATGAAGACTATGAAGAAAATCAAAAGAAATTTGCTGTATCTGGAATAAAAGAAGAAATGAATACAAGACAAAAAATTGTCATGGTTCTCTTTGGATTAGCTTTTCTGATCATGATTTTAGGGTTAGTTCCTTGGTCTACGCTGAACGAGAACTGGACTTTTTTTGAATCAATGAATGACTGGCTGATGGGACTTCCTCTAATCGGTACAGTACTCGGACAACAAATGATAGCCTTAGGAGATTGGTACTTTATGGAAATTACCATGCTCTTCTTCTTAATGGCTGTAATCATTGGAGTTTACTACCGTATTCCTGAAGGAGAAATCGTTTCTACTTTTATGGAAGGTGCCAGGGATCTATTAGGTGTTGCTTTAGTTGTAGCTTTAGCACGTGGGATTCAAGTTGTAATGAATGAAGGAATGATCACAGCAACTATTTTGCATCTGGGAGAAGAAAACCTATCTAACCTGTCTCCTGTTTTATTCTCTATCTTAACGTATATTTTCTATATCCCAA
This sequence comes from Desemzia sp. RIT 804, assembly GCF_016892605.1. Lineage (GTDB taxonomy): Bacteria > Bacillota > Bacilli > Lactobacillales > Carnobacteriaceae > Desemzia. The sequence continues at coordinate 7,412 of NZ_JAFEMV010000001.1, read as the reverse complement.
TGTCATTCCTCATTCCTTCTACCTCTGGGCTGGCAGCTGCAACAATGGGTATCATGGGGCCACTAGGATCATTCGCCGACGTCCCAGAACATGTAGTTATCACAGCTTATCAAGCAGCCAGTGGGATCATCAATCTGATTACACCTACTTCTGGAGTTGTGATGGGAGCTTTAGCTATTGCAGGCATTGAATTGACTACTTGGTGGAAGTTTACAGCCAAATTAATTGGTGTCATCTTTATTGTAAGTTGCATTATTCTAGGTGTTGCTGCGGTTTTAGGATAGGAGAATTGTTGCATTAAGAAAAAAGTAGGAGTCGGCTATTGTTACCGTCTCCTACTTTTTTTAATGTAATCTTTAATCAAATCAATCCTCAGAATATTCTTTGAAATAATCGATATCTTTAAAGGTGAGTATCTTATGATTGTGTTCTAATTTACCCATTTCTTTTAACTGTTTAACTTTATTTCCAACTGTTTCCCTTGAACAACCACTAATTGTAGCAATCTCACAGACAGTAATAGGATAAGAAACTATAACTTCTTCCTTTGAACCTGACTCACCTAGTTCGTTCATCAAATAGGCTAACGCTTTTACAATTCGGCTACTAGCACTCGTTCCCACGAAATATTGAATCCGTTCTTCATGGTCGATTAAAATATCAGTTAACCGTTTATAGAAATACAGCAGCTGTTTTGCATTGCCAGAAAGAACTTCTTCGAAAATATTTGCTGGAATAGAATATAACTCAATATCCGTTAACGCATAAGCTGTGTAACGATAGACATCATCGGCAAATATTTCTCCGTAAGGAAACAATCTGTCTTCTTTTACATAATCCGTATACATATAAATAGCGCTCTCGTCATATCTTTCTAACTTAACTAAACCTTCTATTAGATAGAAAAACTTGTCTTTTCTATCTCCTTCCTCAAATAAAATTTGTCCTTTTTTATATTTTCGGAATCTCATCATTTTTTGAAGTTTCTTAAATTCTTCATCTGTAAAGGTCGAAAAAACTTTATTCACTCTTAATGCGTCGCTTTTATACAACTTTTCTTGGGTAGTTAACATACTTATCCCCCATTTCATAAATCTAGTTACATACAATAATTAGGCGGGCACAAAATAACTTATTCACAATATAAGTATAGCATAGAAGCACAAGGTAAACCAGAAAGCGTTTACTTTGTGCTTCACTATTTGAATTTTCTTATTTTAGTTTTAGAACTGACTATTAAGTTAATTTGCAGTGATTATGGTTCCGCCTTGTTCTGCCAAAACGCCGCTAATATTTTCTAAAGAAGTGATGATTGCTTTACCTTCTGGATGTTGATCAACAAATTGAATAGCTGCTTGAACTTTCGGGAGCATACTTCCTGCTGCAAATTGATTTTCTTTCATGTATTGTTTCATTTCATTAATCGAAACTTGCTCCAATTTCTTTTGATCGGGTTGATTAAAATTAACATAAACATTGTCTACCCCGGTTAAGATAACTAGAAGATCAGCACGGACTAATTCAGCTAGCTTTTGAGAAGCAAAATCTTTGTCAATAACAGCTTCAACACCTTCTACGCTATTTTCTCGCTGGATAACAGGTATACCGCCGCCGCCTACTGTAATAGTAACAACACCTGATTTTACCAATTGATCAATCACTTTGTGTTCTTTGATACTGATGGGCGTTGGAGAGGGAACAACTTTACGCCAGCCGCGTCCAGCATCTTCTTTGAACACAGCGCCAGTTTTTTGCATCTCTTTTTCAGCTTCTTGTTGAGATATAAAAGGCCCAATTGGTTTACTTGGATTTTCAAAAGCCGGGTCATTTTCATCTACCACGACTTGGGTCACTACAGAGATTACTTCTTTATCCAGTTGACGTTCAGACAACACTTGATTCATGGCATTTTGCAGCCAATAGCCAATACTTCCTTGGGTCATCGCTACACAAGTATCTAATGGCATTGCTGGATTCTTTTCACTATTCGCAGCTTCTTGTTGCAGTAATAGATTTCCTACTTGTGGACCATTTCCATGTGAAATAATGATATCATCACCGTTTTCAATAAACTGCACTAAATGCTCCGCTGTATTTCTCAATGCTTCCTGTTGCGCTTTAGCACTAGCGTCTTCGGATAGAATGGCATTTCCGCCTAATGCAATGACTATTTTTCTTTTTTGCATATCAATTTCTCCTTCTATACTAAATGTAATTTCATTAAAAAGGAGGCTATGATTAATTCACAGCCTCCTTCATCGTTCCTTTGTTAAACTTTTGGAATGAATAAGTTTCCTAATGTTGCAGCCATAATAGCTTTGATGGAGTGCATGCGGTTTTCAGCTTGATCAAATTGACGCGCGTACTTGCTGCGGAAAGCTTCGTCAGTTACTTCCATTTCGCCAATGCCAAAGTTTTCTTTTACCATTTCACCATAATCTGTTTCTGTATCATGGAAAGCTGGTAAACAGTGCAATAGAATGACATTTTCCTTTCCTGTAGCCTGAATCATATCCATATTGATTTGATAAGGCTTCAATAAATTTACTCGTTCTTCAAATTTGTCTTCTTCTCCCATAGACACCCAAACATCTGTATATAGAACATCAGCATCTTTGACGCCTTTTTGGACATCGTCTGTAATCATTAGTTTACTGCCTGATTTTTCTGCAAAACTTTGTGCCATGTCCACGATTTTTTGTTCTGGAAACAGACTTTCAGGAGACACTATACGGACGTTTGTCCCTAAAATTGCTCCAGTCACCAATAAACTGTTTGCAACATTATTTCGACCATCTCCTACATAAACCAAGTTGATTCCTTCTACAGTCCCGAAGTTTTCTTTGATTGTTAAATAGTCTGCGATCATTTGTGTAGGATGCCATTCATCCGTCAAACCATTCCAAACTGGAACGCCTGAATACTTAGCTAGTTTTTCTACATTGGTTTGTTTGAAACCACGAAACTCGATGCCATCGAACATACTTCCCAACACACGCGCTGTATCTTCTACAGATTCTTTTTTTCCTAATTGAATATCATCTTTACCAAGGTATTCCGGTTTAGCTCCTAAATCGACAGAAGCTACAGTAAAAGCAGCACGCGTACGTGTTGATGATTTTTCAAATAACAATGCAATATTTTTACCTTCTAGATAACGATGTGGGATACCTCTTTTTTTCATTTCTTTCAGATGTTGTGAAAAGTCAATAAGGTACATCAATTCTTCTTTCGTAAAGTCTTTCTCTGCTAATAAACTGCGTCCTTGAAAAACATTTTCCATCTTTCTTTCCTCCATATAATAAATTATTTTTAGTTGTTTAAATCTTCGCGAACTAGCGGCATGCTCATACAACGTGGGCCCCCACGCCCTCTAGAGAGTTCACTTGAAGCAATTTCAATTACTTTGATACCATGCTCACGTAATAAATCATTCGATATATAGTTCCGATCATATGTCACTACCAAACCTGGTGCGATCGTCAATGTATTGGAACCGTCATTCCACTGTTCACGAGGTGCTGCAATCGCATCTCCACCACCACATGGAATCAATGTTAGTTCTTCAACACCTAAAGCTTCTTTCAATACTTCCTCTAGGTCAGTCTTATGAGTAATTTTCACTTTTCCTGGTTCATTACTTTTTTCAAGAATATAAATATCTATCGAACCGCCAATCCGTTGAATACCTGGATGAATCGTGAATTTATCGTAATCTACCATTGTAAACACAGTATCTAAATGCATCATAGCTCGCACATTTGGAATTTTGATGGCTAATACTTTTTCAAATGTGGCGTCACGATCAAATAATTCAATTGCCAATTCCTCAATCGCTTGAGCAGATGTACGTTGTGAAATACCGATCGCTAATACTTTATCATTTAAAATCAGCTCATCTCCACCTTCGATATATGAAGTATGATTACGATCACGCCATATTTCAAGATCTTTATTAGCAAATCGAGGATGATGCTTAACAATGACTTCCATAAACAGCGATTCTCTTTGTCTTGCTTCAAACATCATATGGTTGATCGTTAAACCGTTCCCCATAGCTGCTGCTGGATCTCTAGTAAAGTACAAGTTAGGCATAGGATCCATATAAAATGGGTAATCATCATCATTAGAAACATCAATCAAGTGATCTGTTTCATCATTTGTAAAATATGAATCTCCTGAGTCTTTTGGTTCGACAGGATCTCCACCTTCTTCGGCAACATTGCTTAAATGTTCTTTTCCAATATTAACATCTCTTTTTCGGATGCCTTCCATGATCGTATTGACCATCTCTTGTGTTTCCATATTCAACAAGTATTTTTTTAAGGTTTCATATACACTTGGTGATTGGATATTCGATTCATCCAGCATTTTTTCAAGAAAGGCTTCTTTCACGCTTCCTGCATCAATGGCTTCAGCTGCTAATTTTTCTAAATACAAAACTTCCACACCATTGTTTTCTAAGACCTTAGCAAACGCATCATGTTCTTTTTGTATGACACGCAAATGTGGAATATCGTCAAATAATAACCGCTCCATAATTTCAGGAGTTAAATTTTCAACTTCTTTCCCGGGTCTTTTCAACAGTACAGTTTTAAGAGTACCAATCTCTGAATTCACGTGAATCGGCATAGTTGGTTCTGACATAATAATATCCTCCTCTTTTTCTTCTCTACACTGTTATAGTAGCGTTTTCAAAAAGAATAAACAAAAGAAAACGTACATACAAAATGTCGGTTTGGTCACAAAATTAACAGCGTCTTTATAATTATTCAAATGAAGCATACTTTGTTGTTCAGCTTCTTTTATTTTGCATATATAAATGTATTTATGCACGAATTATTAAAGATGAGAATTCACTAAAAAATTGATGAATTATTCTCATTAATTAAATATAATATGTTTTAAAACTTTAAAACAATAAAAAAGAGTTCTAATTTTTTAAATTGAAACCTTTTTTATTTATAGTACACCCTTGATAATTATTCCTACTTTATTTCCACCCGTCAAGTAAGCTCACCACTCTCTTTGATGTATATTTTACATTGATCCAACTCTTTTATGGTTAACGAAAAGCCAGCCAAAAAATAACTTGGCTGGCTTTTCTATCAAAATTAGTTGTTCTTCAATTTAGACATTTCATCTGCGACGAATTGTACTTCAGTTCCTACAATAACTTGGATATTACGGTCGCTTACTTTATTGATACCCGCAACACCAGCAGATTTTATTTTAGCATCGTTAACTACTGACATATCCTTCACTTCTAAACGCAAACGGGTTGCACAATTGTCAATAGAAGCTACGTTTTCTTCACCACCTAAACCGGCAAGAATGATTTCAGCTTTTCTTCTGAACTCAGCATCTTTAGAACTTGATTTATTCCCTTTTGACGTAGGCTCATCAGCAAATGCTGTTGAATCTAAGACTTCATCTCCACGTCCAGGAGTTGCCAAATCAAATTTAAGAATCATGAAGCGGAATAAGAAATAATAAATAGCCGCAAATACTAACCCTTGAACAAGCAACATATAAGGTTGATTAGCTAAAGGCAAGTTGAAAGACAGGATGTAGTCAACTAAGCCAGCTGAAAAACCAAAACCTGCTGTCCATTGAAATGTAGCAGCCACAAATAGTGAAATACCTGTTAAAACAGCATGTGTAACATATAAAGCTGGAGCAACGAACATAAATGCAAACTCTAATGGTTCAGTTACACCAGTAAAGAATGAAGCAAAACCTGCAGCCATCATCAATGAAGCAGTCGTTTTCTTTTTATCTGTCTTTGCAGTGTGGTACATTGCTAAAGCTCCAGCTGGTAGCCCAAACATCATTACTGGGAAGTAGCCAGCCTGATACATACCAGTGACTCCTTTTACTCCAGACCCAGCCCAGAAGTTTCCAATATCATCAATTCCAGCTACATCAAACCAGAACACAGAATTCAATGCATGATGCAGCCCAGTAGGAATCAATAAACGGTTAAAGAGACCATATAGGCCTGCTCCAACAGCTCCCAAATCACTGATCGATGTTCCAAAAGTTACTAAGGCGTTATAAACAGGAGGCCATACAAACAATAAAACCATAGACACAACCATCATCACAAACGAAGTGACGATCGGCACTAAACGTTTCCCACTAAAGAAAGCCAACGCTTGTGGTAACTTAACATTGTGGAATCGATTATATAACGCACCTGCTATCAAACCACATAAAATTCCAATAAATTGTGTTTCAATACTTCCAAACGCAGAATCCACTTCTTCCACTGGAATACTTTGTAACATTGCTACCGTATCAGGTCCTAATAAAGTAGTAACGATCTGCCATGCAACCAGACCACTCAAAGCAGCTGCTCCATCTTTGTCTTTCGACATCCCTAAAGCAACACCTATCGCAAACAAAATTCCCATATGATCAATAAGTGCACCACCTGATTTAATCAAGAATGCAGCAATAACGCTGTCTCCTCCCCAACCAGACGGATCAATATAATAACCAATCCCCATTAAAATAGCAGCTGCTGGCAGTACAGCAACAGGTAGCATCAGCGATCTACCTAATCTTTGTAAGTAAGTTTTCATTTTTTTCCTCCAATGCTTCTTAAAGCATAAAATTATATGAAACAAATACTACTTATTAAAAAAAAAAAGCAGTTTTTCTTTATTTGGTTTAATAAATAAAAACAGAATAATGAATAAAAATGGCAGCTGCTTATTTGTTCATAAAAATAGTAATTATTTCACTTGAATCATACCAATCAAGATAAATATTGTCAATTTAATATTGCAACAAAACACTTAAGAAAGCCCTTTAACACAACATTATAACAGTTATACCGGTTACATTTTCTATTATTTTCTCTTTTGAAGCGCTTCACTATTAAACTATACCAATTATTAGATTTAAGGACAAAAAAATAACCTGAAGTACACTTTCGCTACTTTCAGGTTATTTCCAATTATTTAATTGTTAATTGCTGTCCGACAAAAATCAAATCTGAAGTTAAGTTGTTCCATTCTTTTAATTGAGGAATAGAAACATTAAAAGTTCTTGCTAATCCAGATAAAGTATCACCACTAGCAATAGTGTATGTTTTACTTGTTGCAGTAGTAGATGAATCTTTTGAAGTAGACGAGCTGCCGACTTTAACAGCTAATTTTTGGCCTACATAAATCGTATCGGAGTTCAAACTATTCCAATTTTTTAAATTCGCAATTGAAACACTGTACTTATTGCTGATGCCTGTTAATGTATCACCACTTTTAACTGTATAAACAGCATCCAGATTCGTTACGATAGAATCTTGTTTTGGTGTTGATACAGACGTATTTGTAGTAGACGTAGAATTAACAGTTAATTTTTGCCCTACATAGATTACATCAGATTTTAAATTGTTTATGGCTTTT